>OY969582.1:687500-3403373 GCA_963701275.1 uncultured Alphaproteobacteria bacterium | reverse complement strand
CGTCTTGCTTTCGCCCGCGCGATCTTGCGTTCGGCGCCGGTTCTGCTGCTCGACGAAGCGACGTCGGCGCTTGACGCAGAGAACGAAATTCTCATTCAGGGCGCGCTCGAAGAATTGAAAGCCGGCCGCACCACGCTCGTCATCGCGCATCGGCTGGCGACGGTTCTCTCGGCCGACCGGATCGTCGTCATGGAGGACGGCCGGATCGTCGAGGAAGGCACGCATGCCTCGCTCGTCGTCAAGGATGGGCTTTACGCCAGGCTCGCGCGGCTGCAATTCGAATCGGGCGCCGTCGCCCTGCAGAGCGACCGCAGCGCGGCGGAATAGACGATCCCATGGGCTTCAAATGTGGCATCGTCGGGCTGCCGAATGTCGGCAAATCGACCCTCTTCAACGCGCTGACGCAGACGGCAGCGGCGCAGGCGGCAAATTATCCCTTTTGCACCATCGAGCCGAACGTAGGCGACGTGGCCGTGCCCGACCCGCGGCTCGAAACGCTCGCCGCGATCGCGCATTCGAAGGAGATCATCCCGACGCGGTTGACCTTCGTCGATATCGCCGGGCTTGTGCGCGGCGCCTCGAAAGGCGAAGGGCTCGGCAATCAATTCCTCGCCAATATCCGCGAATGCGACGCCATCGCCCATGTCGTGCGCTGTTTCGAGGATGACGACATCACCCATGTCGCCGGCAAGATCGCGCCGCTCGACGATATCGAGACGATCGAGACGGAGCTGATGCTCGCCGATCTCGAAAGCCTGGAAAAGCGCATTGTGGCTTTGGAGAAAAAGGCGAAGGGCGGCGACAAGGAGGCGAAGGAGACCTTTGGCTTGATGCAGCGCTGCCTCGACGCGCTGCGCGAGGGCAAGCCGGCGCGCGTCGTCGAAGTGAAGCCGGAAGAGCGCAAAAGCTTCAACGCACTCGGCCTGCTCAGTGCCAAACCCGTGCTCTATGTCTGCAATGTCGACGAGGCGTCGGCCGACCGCGGCAATCGCTTCTCCGACGAAGTCGCCAAGCGCGCGGCCGAGGAAGGCGCGGCTTCGGTCGTGGTCTCAGCGCTGATCGAGAGCGAGATCGCGCTGCTGCCGGCGGAGGAGCAGAAGGATTATCTCGAAGCCGTCGGCCTGACGGAGCCGGGGCTCAATCGCGTCATCCGCGCCGGCTACGGACTTCTGCATCTCATCACCTATTTCACCGCCGGCCCCAAGGAGACGCGCGCCTGGACGATTCCGGTCGGCACCAAGGCGCCGCAGGCCGCGGGCGTGATCCATACCGATTTCGAAAAGGGCTTCATTCGCGCCGAGACGATCGCCTTTCGTGATTATGTCGCGGCGAATGGCGAAGCCGGCGCGCGCGAGGCGGGCAAGTTCCGGCTCGAAGGCAAGGATTATGTCGTCGCCGACGGCGACGTGATGCATTTCAGGTTTGCGAACTAGGGCGGCGATGGCCGAGACGCCAATAGCTCGAACAGCGCCATGCCTGCGTTCATCGCGATGCCAAATATCCATCCTTTTGCGGCGCCGGCTCCCATCAGTACCAGCGCTGGCCCCGGACAAATTCCGCTCAAACCCCAACCGACTCCAAAAACGCCGCTCCCGACTATCAAGCGTCGATCCAATCGTTGGACCGTTGGCAAACGCATTGGCAGGCCAAGAAGCGATCGCTTCCAATGTTTTGTTAATGCAAAGGCGCCGAGGGCCACCAGGACAGCGCCCGCCATCACTGGAGCCAGAGATGGATCCCAAGTGCCCGAAAGATCGAGAAAGCCCAGTATCTTGGCCGGGTTGGCCATTCCGGCAACGATCAGTCCGATTCCGAAGATCAGTCCAGCGCTAAGGGAAAGCAGAAGCTGCATGGTGCTTTAGTTTCCCAGCACGTGGCGTGTGACGAAAACCGTCAGAAACCCCGTCGTCACGAAGGTCAACACGGCGGCCAGGGAGCGTAATGACATCCGCGACAACCCGCACACGCCATGACCGCTGGTACACCCTCCGCCGTAGCGCGTGCCCACCCCCACCAGCAGCCCCGCGGGAATGCCTGCCATCCAGCCCCGATCTGGAAATCGGGCAAGGGCGCAAAGACTTGATAGAGGGTAGGCGCGGCGACCAAGCCACCCAGGAAAGCGATGCGCCAGCCGATCTCTCCTGAAACCGGCCGAAGAAGACCGCCCAGAATACCACTAATGCCGGCAATCCTTCCGGTGAACAGGATCAAGCCGGCCGCCGCCAAGCCGATCAGCAGTCCACCGATAAAAGCCGAGGCTGGAGTGAAATGAGCCCAGTCGATCGACAAAAAACATCTCCCTATTTTGCTGGGCAAAATAACGTGTAGAGCGTGCTTAGGAGAGCCAAAACTTTCGGGTCCGCAACGGTATAGTAGATTCGCTTCCCCTCGCGCCGCGTGGCAACCAAGCCTTCCGTACGCAATATCCCCAGCTGTTGGGACAACGTAGGTTGGCGGATATCCAGCTGCGCTTCCAGCTCGCCCACCGAGCGTTCGCCCTGGGTCATCTGGCAAAGCAGCATGAGTCGGTCCTCGTTGGCGAGGGCGCGCAACAAGGCTGTAACGTTGCGGGCGGACTCCCTCATCTGAACGACGTCGAGGGCTGGGGGCGCGTTGTCCATGGCTTCCTGTCCATTCATATCAAAATATTATATTGCAAGATATAATATACTCAAGTATCCTGTCTTTGGGTGGCGCCGTGGCCATCCCCTGAAGGAGCAGGGGCATGATTGCGAATGTCGGGATAGTCGACCGGAGCGTTCGGTTTGTGATTGGGGCGGCACTGATCGCCGCAATGCTCGCGAATATCATCGGGCCTTGGGGATGGATCGGGATTGCTCCCCTCGCGACCGCAGCTATCGGCTTTTGCCCAGCCTATCGGCTGGTTGGCTTTAGCACATGCCCAACCCGCAATCGCTGACCAGGAGTATTTAAGCATGAGTTTTTCCGCCGCGCCCTACCACGCGCTCACCCAAGGAGTTTCAAAAAATCTCGTCGCCCTGCGCGCGGATCTGCCCGAAGTCATGAAGGGTTTTAGTGAATTAGCGCGCGCGGCAACCCAGGATGGCGCGCTGGACAAGAAGACCAAAGAATTGATTGCCCTCGCTTTGGGCGTGGCGGCTCGTTGCGACGCCTGCATCGGCTTTCACGTCCAGGCGTTGGTGAAACTGAAAGCGTCGAAGGCAGAAATCGAGGAAACATTGGGAATGGCCGTTTATATGGGTGGCGGCCCCTCGCTGATGTATGCTGCCAACGCAGTTGCTGCGTTCGAAGAGTTTTCCGCGGGGGTCCTGACAGAGTCGCAGACCGGCCACTTTGAAGTGCGTTCAGACGTGGCGGCACGTGCATGAATTTTGAACCAAACTGAACTTGTTCTTTTTGAGGGCCTTCCAGTTTCAAAATTCCGCTACGAAAACGGTCCGTGATTTGCGACCGTACATCGCCAAGGCCGCCGCGCGCGAGGCGGCCACGTTCCGACTGGAAGGCAACGGTCACATCGTCACCGACGGCGCAGACGTGATGCCTTTCCGATCCGCAACGTGAGGCTCACCGCCCTTCCGCCCGTGCCCTTATCGCGGTCAGGTTTTCATTGTTCTGAAACACGACCATCACGATCTCGGTGATGATCCGCGCCGCCAAGAGGCCGACTGCCGTACCGATTACAGCGCTCAAAAGCCAGGCGAGCCCAGTTAAGACGGAATAGGCCATCGCCGCGAAGGCGGCCAAGACGTTGACCAGCCCGAAAAGGCCGATGAGCGCCACTTGCAGCAAATAAAAGATGCGAATGATCGACGGCGTGAGGTAGCGGTCGAAGGTCAGGAAGTCTTGCAGGTTCGGCATCGTCCCCTCGAATATTGGTTGAAATTTCGGACTGGATCGACATTTCCGATATTTGGCTTGGCAAGCATAGGCGCCGCTTTTGCAAGCCCGGGAACCGGCGGAACCCGCTACGCAACTTGCTATCCCAATATGCCGAGATACGGAGAGGCTTGCCGATTTGGCGCCTCCAGCTACGTTTCCATTTTACGCGTGCGAAGGCGCGAGGCAAGGTGGCGAGGAGTCAATGGTGAAAAGGCGGCCATTCGTTTTCGCGGCGCTTGGCGTCACCGCATTCGCCGCTCCGGCTGCTGCCGGGTCTGTCTGGCCCGACACGTTTCGCAGCCGGCTCGAAGCCCTGGCGCTGATGGAAACGCTCAACGCGACGCTGCTCGCCAGCAACAGCGCCACCAAGACGCTCGAAGATTGGTGTGCAGCCCATCACATGGCGGCAGATGCGAAGATCCATGCACATCTTCTGCGCGACGTGCAAAAGCCGATTTCCGCCGAACAGCGCCGCCGGCTCGACATAGGCCCCGACGAGCCGGTGATCTATCGCCGCGTCGAACTCACGTGCGGCGATCATATTCTGTCGCAGGCCGACAATTGGTATGTGCCGCGCCGCCTTACGCCGGCCATGGACAGCGCCCTCGCGGCGACCGACATTCCCTTCGGCCGGGCGGTCGAGGGTTTGCACCCGCACCGGCAGACTTTTGCCGTCACGGTTTTGTGGCATCCGCTCGCCGAAGGGTGGGAGATGGCGCCGGCGCCTGCCGATCATCCTGATTCCGAATTGACCGTTCCGCCGCTGCTCTTCGAGCACCATGCCGTCCTTTATGCGGCCGACGGGACTCCCATTTCCGAGGTCGATGAAAGCTATACGGACGATATTTTCGGCTTTCCGGCGGGCAAGTGAGGTTTCGCGACGGGTGACGAAGCCAGCCGTGAACTGCGCTTTGGCCAAAGCAGCCGTGCTGATGCAAAAATTGCTTGCGCCTCCCGGACATGCACAGGAGACTGTGTGCCAGCGCACACTCCCGATTGTCACGCTACCTTATTCATACTCTTCGACTGCTACGCGGGAATGCGCCGCGCGCCAAAGATCGGGGAAAAGGATTGCGACCCGGATCTATGGGCAGCGCCCTCGCGGTTGGAGGGCGGGGGAATGGCTGGGGCTACGCAAGGCACTCCAGAGGCAAAAAAGGACCCGGGCGTCGAGGGCTCGGGCGGCCTGAGAACCGTTTTGGTCGCCGGCTTAGGCGGCCTGCTGACGACAGCGGTCGTGGTCGGCATGCTCCACACCGCTTCGGTCACTTCCAGCGATCCTGTGCTTTCCTTCGTGCTGCCAGGCGAGATCGTTGCGGCTGCCGCGACTCTTACGCCGAATGTCAGACCGGCCATGGTCGAACAGGCAAAGAGCTGCACCGTTCCGATCGCCTATGTCACCCTTGCCAGCACAGGAGGCGAAGGGACGGTCCAGATCAGGTCGGGGTCCTATCTCTCGCCGCCGTTGAAGCTGACGGCGGCGCCGCAGCGTGTCGCCATCCCCTATCCAGCGCCTTATCAGACAGGGCGTGGCCAAATCAGCATCGAGGGCACTGCGAACGGCGCTTTGGTTTCCCTCTATCCGACGTGGCGGGTCGATGCGTTGCATGGAGCCATCATCCACAACGTGGTGTGGACGCCGAAGAAGCCTTGCTGAACGGAGAGAAATGCGATGAAGCAGTTCTTCCAAGACAAACCGATGCTCGGCTTTTTCATTGTCGGCGTCGGCGCGGCGGTGGTGAGCGCCTGGGTGCTTAATCCGCAGGCGGGGCCGTTCGGCTGGGTGTCTGGGCTCACGACATCCGGGACGGCGGGGATTCTCAAGATCCTCAGCGTCGTCGCGGTCATCATTGCCGGCGCCGGCATCACCTATATCGCGCTGCGCTTTGCGCAATACGGCAGCGCCGCCGCCTTTGCCTCGGGCGGCGCGGTGGCGATCGGTGCGCGCCGGTTGATGGTGAAAGACAAGGCTGGCGCGAATCTCGTTTCCGTCGAAGACGCGCTCGATTCGCTTGAAGCGATGATCGGCCTTGCCCCTGTCAAGCGCGAAGTCAACGACATGATGGACACGTTGGCGATCGAGCAGAGGCGGCGGCAACAGGGCCTGCCCGTCGCGCCGATGAGTCTACACATGGTCTTCACCGGGCCGCCCGGCGTCGGCAAGACAGAGGTTGCGCGTGCCCTCGGCAATATCTACCGCGGTCTCGGCGTTCTGCGCAGAGGTCATCTTGTTGAAGTGCAGCGCGCCGACCTCGTCGCAAGTTTCATCGGCCAGACGGCACCGAAGAACTCTCGAGAAATGCAAGGACGCGCTCGATGGCATCCTCTTCATCGACGAGGCCTACACGCTTGCCGGCACGACCGAAGGCGACTTCGGCCGCGAGGCGATCGACACTTTGCTCAAATATATGGAGGACAATCGCGATCGGATCATCGTCATCGTCGCCGGTTACCCTGGCGACATGCGGCGGTTCCTCGGCACCAATCCCGGGCTCGCCGGCCGCTTCACCAAGACAATCGAATTCCCCGCCTATGACCCCGACGAAATGGTCGAAATTCTGTACATGCTGGCCAAGAAACAATCCTTCCAATTGCCAGAGGGGCTCGACGAAAAGCTCAAGACCTGGGTCGCGCAGAATTCGAAACGCGAAGGCTGGAGCAATGCGCGCGAAATGCGCACGCTTCTCGAACAAGCCCGCAAGGCGCAGGCTTCGCGTCTCGCTCAGGATCCGAACGCGGACCGGGAAAAGATGATGCGGTTCGAGCTTGTCGACTTTGAGAAGCTGCTTGGCTTCACACAACAGCGACGCGGCGGAGCGAACGTTGAAACGCCGCAGATCAAGCGGCTGAAGGTCGAGCCGCGGGAAGACAAGCAGGTGAGCACGACCGACGTCGCGATGGAGAAGCTGCAAGCGATGATCGGTCTCAACCCCGTCAAGGAAGAGGTCAACAAGCTGATCTCCCGGCTCCAGACCGACAAGCGACGGCGCCAGCAAGGGCTCAACGTCGTACCCATGGGCTTGCACATGGTCTTCACCGGGCCGCCCGGGGTGGGCAAGACCGAGGTCGCGCGGGCGCTGGGCGCGATTTACAAAGGTGTCGGCGCCTTGCGCAAAGGCCATTTCATCGAAGTGACACGCTCCGACCTTGTCGCCGGCTATGTCGGACAAACGGCTGCGAAAACCCTCGAAAAATGCAAGGACGCGCTCGACGGCATTCTCTTCATCGACGAGGCTTATACATTATCGAGCCAAGCCGAAGCGAGCTGGGACTTTGGCCGGGAAGCGATCGATGCTCTCTTGAAGTTCATGGAAGACAACCGCGACCGGATCGCCGTTATCGTCGCCGGCTATCCGACGGAGATGCGGCGCTTCATCAGTTCCAACCCCGGTCTGGCGAGCCGGTTCACCAAGACGATTGAATTCCCCTCATATGACAAGGAAGATTTGCTGCAGATTCTTCACGTGATGGCGCGCCAGCAGAACTTCGATCTGCCGGACAATCTCGACGCGAAACTTGGTCCTTGGCTCGCCGACCACATGAAGCAGGAAGACTGGGGCAACGCGCGCGAAATGCGCTCGATTCTGGAAAAGGCACGGGAGTGTCAAGCGATGCGCATCGCCAACGATCCTTACGCCGATCTCGAAAAACTCGAACTTACGGATTTCGAGAACGCTTTGGGGATCGCGAGCGAAGAGACGGTGATCGAGGCTTCGTTCAGCGGCTCGAAGCCGGTGCGCCACTGAACAGGCGCGGTTCACCCGCGATGCGAAAGTTGAACGATGTGAGGCTTAGGCGATGACCGGACGCATGCAGAAGCTCGCAGCCGTGCATGGCATGCTTTGGGACTCTGATCCCTGGTATCGACGCTCTTGGTTTGCTTGGCCGCAAGCCGCTTCGCTGCTCGCCGCGGGCTGGCTCATCTTCCATTCGCCGCTTACGCGTCCGGTCAGCGAGGCGCCCTGGGCGCCGGAGCAGCAGGAACCGGCGGAGCAGCAGACGAGCGCCAAAGACATGGATGCGCTACGCAATCGTGCCGCATCCGATCCCGCCGAATTCGACAAATTGAAAGCGACGGCCGCGCAAGGCAATTCGTTCGCCCAGTTCTCGCTCGCAACACTTTATGATCCGGAGTTCCATTTGAGCAAGCTCGTCGCGCCGGACGCGAATGTGGCTCTATCCTGGTACATGAAGGCCGCCCAGCAAGGTCATAGCGTTGCACAGTTCGATGTCGGCCGAATGTATAAGGAAGGCAAATATGGCATTCCCCAAAACCTCGTGACCACTCTCCTCTGGTACGAAAAATCGGCTGCGGCAGGCTTCGCGGTTGCTGAACGGGAGCTTGCCATTCTCTACAGAGACGGAACCGGCGTTCCCAAGGACGAAACGCATGCCATCCGCCTGTTTCGCGCCGCCGCCGATAAGGGCGACGCCTATGCTCAGGCCGAGGTGGGCGCTGCTTATGAAAGGGGTGCGGGCGGTCTCCCGGCCGATCAGGCGCAGGCCGTTGCATGGCTGCAGAAAGCGGCCGTACAAGGAGATGTCTTTGCAGCGCGCAATTTGGGTATTCACTATCGCGACGGCACTGGCGTAGCGGCCGACGGCAAGGTTGCGTTGCAATGGTTCCAGAAGGCGGCCGATGCAGGCAAGTCTTATGCGGAAGCTGAAGTCGGTACCGCCTACATGTCCGGCAAGATCTATCCGCTCAATCAGGCCACGGCCATCGCGTGGTTCGAAAAGGCGGCGGCGCAAAACAACTCCTATGCGCAGCGCCAATTGGGCATCGCCTATCGAGATGGGACCGGCGTGCCGATCGATCGCGCCCAGAGCCTGGGATGGTATGAGAAGGCAGCGCGACAGAACGACGGCTACAGCGAGGCGGAGATCGGCCTCGCTTTCGAGAGTGGGAACGGCTACCGGCGCAATGCTGAGGCGGCGCTGAGCTGGTTTGCCAAAGCCGCGGATCATGGCGACGCTTTTGGACAGGAGCGGCTCGGCGCCGCCCTTCTTCTCGGTAACGGCATACAGCGCGATCTGCCGAGAGCGTTCAATTTGTTGCAGCAATCTGCCCAGAGCGGCAACGCGCAGGCGCAATTCTATCTCGGCGAAATGTACGATCAGGGCCTCGCCACGACCGCCGATCCCGTCCAGGCCGTCCAGTGGTACCAGAAGGGCGCCGACAACGGCAGCGCGGACGCGCAGAACGCCCTCGGCGTCGCTTATGCGAAAGGACGCGGTATCGGCCAGGACTATGCCCAAGCGCAACTCTGGTTGGAAAAGGCAAAAGCCAATGGCAGCAGCTTGGCCGCCTCCAATCTGCGGGCGCTGCGGTAAGGCGGCGGGGTGGTCGGTTGGATTGTGACTCTGCAATCGGCTTGCGCGAGCTGCCGAAGCCTTCAACCTGTTTCGGGAGACGGTCCAGACGGGCAACGGCGGGCGCAATTCTATCTCGGCCAAATGTCTGATCAGGGCCTTGCCACCGCCGCCGATCTTGTGCAGGCCTTCCAGTGGTACCGGAAGGGTGCCGACAATAGGGAGCGCCGACGCGCAGAATGCCCGCGGCGTCCGCTTATGCGAAAGGACGCGGCATGGTCAGGACTATGCGGAAGCGCGACGCTGGTTGGAGAAGGCCAAGGCAAACGACAATAGTGCGGCGCCCGCCAATCTCCGCGCTTTGCGGTAGCCCATGACCCGCTCGAGCGACGAGCGCGCCGCCGTGCCGCAGCCGCCGCGTTTCAACTCGGCTTTCGCAGACCTGCTCACGGACCTTTTCCGCTGGCGTCGCGACGTCCGCCGCTTCCGTGCCGCGCCTGTCGGCAGCAACGTCATCGAAGAACTGGTCGCGCTGGCGACGCTGGCGCCTTCGGTTGGCCATAGCCAGCCCTGGCGTTTTGTGGCCGTCGAGACGCAGGAGAGGCGGGAGGCCGTCATCGCCAATTTCAACCGCTGCAACGCCGCTGCGCTCGCCGCCTGCCAGGGCGATGACGCGGCCCTCTACGCACGGCTCAAATTGGCCGGCCTCTGCGAAGCGCCGGTCCATCTCGCAGTCTTCTGCGACACCGCGACTGATTCTGGCCGCGGGTTGGGCCGCATGACTATGCCAGAGATGCTGTGTTATTCCGTTGTTGCCGCCATTCAGAATCTCGCGCTCGCGGCCCGCGCTCGCGGCCTCGGCGTCGGCTGGGTGTCGATCCTCGATCCGGGCGAAATCGCGGCGTGCCTCGATGTGCCGGCGGAATGGCAGCTCGTCGCCTATCTTTGCATCGGTTGGCCGGAGGAGGAGCACCTTGATCCCGAGCTCGAACGGCACGGCTGGCAGGCGCGCCTGACGCGGAACAGCATCATCCATCGGCGGTGATTCATGTTTCCTTGGCGGGAAGGTCGATCGCTTCGAGGGCGCTTCGGATCGGTGCTGCGCGTTGTCGGGCTCCTGCTCGCAGCGCTCGTTTCTTTCGCTTACTCCGAAGACCGCAACGCCTTGTGGAGCATCGTTCATGGCGAATGCGTGCCGGGCCAGCAAGCCTACAACGACCCCGCGCCCTGCGCGCGCGTCGACCTCACGCGCGGTCTCAATGACGGCTATGCGGTTCTGAAGGATCGTGTCGGCGTTGCGCAGTTTCTGCTGATTGCCACGCGACGCATCTCCGGAATCGAGAGCCCCGACCTATTATTGCCCAACGCTCCGAATTACTGGTCCGACGCTTGGCAAAACCGGACCTTCGTCGCGACGGCGGCAAAGAACGATCTCGGCTGGGACAGGATCGGTATGGCGATCAACTCCGCGATGGCGCGAAGCCAGGACCAATTGCACATCCACATCGATTGCGTTCAGCCGGATGTCCGCGATCTGCTGCAAAAACATGTCGGTGAGATCGGTACGAGCTGGGCCGAACTCGGCTTCGATCTCCACGGCGATCGTTATTCTGCGCGACGGCTCGATGCCGCGGATCTCGCGTCTGAAGATCCGTTCAAACTGCTGGCAGCCAGTCTGACAGACACCGCGCAAGACATGGCCCGCGAAACTCTCGTCGTTGCCGGCGTCATGTTCGCATCTGGACAGAATGGCTTCGTTCTTCTGGCGCGCGCTGATCAACCTGGTCATCCCGCTCATGGCGAAGACCTGCTCGATCATAGCTGCGCTGTGGCAACTGCCGAGTGACAGGTGCGCGGCTGGCGCCTAGCCGCCTGCCTGAGTCACGAGCTTGGTCACGAGATAGGCCTCGACTGCCTCTGGTCCGCCTTCGCTGCCATAGCCGCTATCCTTGACGCCGCCGAAGGGCAATTCCGGCCGGCTGAGACGGGTATGGTTGATCGCCAACATGCCAGCTTCGATCGCGCCGGCGATCGCCGTCGCGGTTCGCATCGAGCGGGTATAGGCATAGGAGGCAAGCCCATAGGCCAGCCGATTGGCCTCCGCTACTGCTTCTCCGTAATCATCGAACGGGTTGATGAGCGCGACGGGGCCGAACGGCTCCTCGTTCATCGCCCGCGCCGTGACCGGCACATTCGCGAGCACGGTCGGCGCGAAGAAATAGCCCTTGTTGCCGACGCGCTTGCCACCGGCCATGACTTCGGCGCCTTGCGCCGTGGCGTCGGCGATGAATGTTTCCATGGCTTCGACGCGTCGGCGATTGGCGAGCGGCCCAATCTGCGTGCCTGCTGCCAAACCATCGCCGATCTTCAGCGATTTTGCCGCGACGACAAACCGATCGAGGAAGTCCTCGTAGACTTTCTTCTGCACGAGAAAGCGTGTCGGCGCGATACAGGCTTGGCCGGCGTTGCGGAACTTCGCGGCGGAAAGCTGTTTCACCGCCGCGTCGAGATCGGCGTCGTCGAAAATGATGGCCGGCGCATGGCCGCCGAGTTCCATTGTCGCGCGTTTCATGTATGCGCCGGCGAGCGCCGCCAGTTGTTTGCCGACCGCGGTCGAGCCAGTGAAGGAAATCTTGCGGATGATCTCGTGCGGAATGAGATATTGCGGAAATCTCCGCCGGCACGCCGTAGACGAGATTGACGACGCCTTCCGGCACGCCGGCATCGACGACGGCGCGGATGAGTTCCGCGGGTGAAGCTGGCGTTTCCTCCGGCGCCTTGATGATGATCGAGCAGCCGGCCGCAAGCGCCGCGCCAAGCTTGCGCACGATCTGGTTGATCGGGAAATTCCATGGCGTGAAGGCCGCGACGGGGCCGACCGGCTCCTTGACCACGAGATTGGTGACGTTCTCGCGCGCGCGCGGGCACGACGCGGCCATAGGTGCGCCGCGCTTCCTCCGCGAACCAATCGAGCGTGTCGGCCGCCGCAAGGATTTCGACTTCGAGATTCGATGAGCGGCTTGCCTTGCTCGCGCGTCATCAAGTGCGCGATATCATCGGCGCGTTCGCGCAGAAGATCGCCGGCGCGGCGAAGGACTTTCGAACGCTCGAAGGCCGGGACATGCCGCCATTGGGCGAAGCCTTTCTTCGCCGCGGCGAGCGCCAGATCGAGATCCGCCGTCTCCGCCCGCGCGACCGTGCCGATCGTCTCTTCGGTCGCCGGATCGATGACGTCGATCGTCTTGCCGGAGGCGCCGGGCCGCCATGCGCCATCGATCAAAAGCAGAACTTGCGGATAGTCCTTGGGCATTGATCTCTTTCGTGTCTACGCGTCATATCTGCCGTTCCGAGGATCGCCCCGGTGCTGTCCCGCATATAGTCATAGGGAGCAAACTTTTCCCGGCGCGAATTGTCATGGGGCGAAAGAGGTCTTCAAGTAGCCTCGGAGCGTGCGGGGCCGGCTGGGCCTTTTTTCCACGAGCCAAGCTTCCGCCGCGGCGCGGCCGTGCGCATTGAGCTTCGACAGAAAATTCCAATTGAGATTGCTGGCGCTCGCATCGGAAAGCCCTGTGAACTCTTCCTCGGCTGCGATGTGGTGGACGCTGAGGCGGCGCAACTTGCGCCCTTCGCGCGAAAGCAAGCCCGAGAGCCGGCGGCTTCGGTTCGCATGCCAGGCGAGCACCTCGATTTCGGTCTGCAAGGAGGCATTGAAGGTGATCTGGTCAAGCCGGCGCATGATCTCGCGCGAGGTCGTCGGCGTCTCGGCGCTACGCATCGGCGTGATTTGCACGACGAGCAACATCCGGCGCCTGGCTCGCGGCGACGAGATCGAGAAGCGGCGGATTGGCGGAATAGCCGCCGTCCCAATAGGCGACGTCGTCGATCGTCACCGCGTGGTGGTAAAGCGGCAGGCTTGCCGAGGCGAGCACCGCGTCGGCGTTGATCTCGGCATTGCTGAAGATGCGCGCGCGGCCGTCGCAGACGCGCGTCGCGGCGATCAACAGGCCGATAGGCGCGGTATGCCGCAGCCGCTCGAAATCCACTTCCTCGTTGAGGAGCGCGCGCAGAGGATTGAGATCGAGCGGATTGTATTGATAGGGCGAGAGCAGTCGCGTCCAAAAGGAAAAGGTGCCGGCCGCCGCGCCCGGCGCGAATCCGGCAGCGGCGCCAAACGGGCCGAAAGCGGCGGTCCGGCTCAGTCGCTCCCAGAAATGCGCGAGCTTGGCGCGCGCCACGCGGGGTCCGCCTGCGGCCAGTCCGTCCGCGAGCAAAACCGCGTTGATCGCGCCCGCCGAGGTGCCGCTCACCGTATCAAATGTGATACTCGGCTCTTCGAGCAGGCGGTCGAGCACGCCCCAGGTGAAGGCGCCGAAAGAGCCGCCGCCCTGCAAAGCCAGCGACAGGCGCGGCGGCGGCCAGTCCGACACGCGGCGGCCGAGCGCCGCTTCCACCCGGCGTCCCATAGTCTCCAGCATCTGCATGCTTCGCTCCTGACCGATCGGGCCGATGTTGCCAAACAGTCTGGCAAACAGGCCCCGGCGAGAGCTTATATAGTGCATCGCAATATAGACTTCGACAGGGCAGGGGTCTTCAAATTTATGTGGATTTAGACAACGTTAAGTGAGAAAATTTTGTGCAATTTCAGCTTGGTTTGGCGACGATCTGTCGCAGCGCAGCATGACATTCGTTTGAAAGCTGTTCGATTGCGGAGGGCGTTAGCTCGCACCGCTTCGCATAGCGTCATGTGCCGCCGCGCTTTATGCTGGCGCCAACTCTCCCCATCAGGCAGAAAGCCGCCATGCCGCTGACACCATCGCCCGGTGCAAGCCGGAGATCATGTCTTTCTCGTCGACGGGTCGTCGTTCGTTTTCCGCGCCTATTTCCAGTCGATCCGCCAGGACGCGAAATACAATTACCGGTCAGACCAGCTGCCGACCGGCGCGGTGCGGCTGTTCTGCACCAAGCTTTTCCAGTTCGTGCGCGAGGGCGCGGCCGGGATCAAGCCGACGCATCTCGCGCATCATCTTCGATAAATCGGAGAATTCGTTCCGCCGGGAAATCTACCCGCCCTACAAAGCCAATCGCTCCGAGCCGCCGGAAGATCTCATCCCGCAATTCCCGCTGATGCGGGCTGCCGTGCGCGCCTTCGGTCTCGTGCCGATCGAGCAGGACCGCTACGAGGCCGACGATCTCATCGCGACCTATGCGCGCCAAGCGCGCGAGCGCGGTGCCGACGTGCTGATCATTTCCGCCGACAAGGATCTGATGCAGCTCATCGGCGAGGGCGTCGCCATGTACGATCCGGCTTCGGGCGAGGCGGGAGCGAAGGGCGCGCGCGAGGAGCGCAAGATCGGCGAAGCCGAAGTGCTGGCCTATTTCGGCGTGCCGCCGGAAAAGGTGATCGACGTGCAGGCGCTCGCCGGCGATTCGACCGACAATGTGCCGGGCGCGCGCGGCATCGGCGTCAAGACGGCCGCGCAGCTCATCAACGAATATGGCGATCTCGATACGCTGCTTGCGCGCGCCGGCGAGATCAAGCAGCCGAAGCGCCGCGAGATCCTTGACCGACGCCGGAAAGCGTCGCGCTCATCAAAGTCTCGAAACAGCTCGTCACGCTCGTTCGCGATGTCGCGGTCGAAGTGCCGCTCGACGATCTCGGCTTGGACCCGCCGGACGCGAGACGCTCGTCGCCTTCTTGAAGGCGATGGAATTCACGACGATCACGCAGCCGCGCCGCCGAGACTTATGGCGTCGCGGCAGAGTCGATCGAGCCGGACCTAGCCTTCGTCGGCGCCGCCGGCTGGCGCGACCGCAATGGCGAGACCGCCGCTCCTGTCGCGGCTGTCGAGGCGACCATCGAAGACCCAAGCAGCCGCCGCCGCAGCGTCGGTGCCGCGCAGAAACGCGCGCTATGGCGAGGCGGCGCAGAGACAAGCCTTGCGCGACGGGCCCGGCCGAACTCGCCGCCGCGCGCGCCGCGGCGGTGGCGCTCGTCCGCCGTTCGACCGCAGCGGCTTATGCCACGATCACGACCTTCGATCAGCTCGACGCCATCATCGCCGCGGCCTTCGAGGCCGGCGCGATCGCGATCGATACCGAGACCTCGTCGCTCGATCCGATGCAGGCGGAACTCATCGGCATCTCGCTCTGCGTCGCGCCGGGCAGGGCCTGCTACATCCCGCTGCGCCATCGCGGCGAGGGCGCGGGCGATCTTTTCGGCGGCGACGAGCTTGCTGCCGGCCAATTGCCGGCGCAGGACGTACTCGCGCGCCTGAAGCCGCTGCTCGAATCCGACAGCGTCTTGAAGATCGCGCATAACGCGAAATTCGACATGCTCGTCTTCAAGCAGCATGGCATCGCGGTGCGGCCGATCGACGACACGCTGCTGCTCTCCTATGTGCTCGATGCCGGCCTCACCGACCACGGCATGGATGTGCTCAGCGAAAAGCATCTCAACCATAAGCCGCTTGCCTTCGGCGAGGTCGCGGGCTCGGGCCGCACTTTCATCGGCTTCGCGCGTGTGCCGATCGACAAGGCGACGGAATATTCAGCCGAGGACGCCGACGTGACGTTGCGGCTCTGGAACGTGCTTGAAGCCGCGCCTGCCGGCCGAGCGCATGACCAATGTCTATGAGACGCTGGAACGGCCGATGGTCGAGACATTGGCGCGGATGGAAGCGCGCGGCATTTCCATCGACCGCGCAATTCTCTCGCGCCTTTCCGGCGAATTCGCGCAGGACATGGCGCGGCTCGAAGCGGAAATCTTTTCGCTTGCGGGCGAGAGCTTCAATCTCGGCTCGCCGAAGCAATTGGGCGACATTCTGTTCGGCAAGATGGGCCTGCCCGGCGCCAGGAAGACCGCGACCGGCGCCTGGTCGACAGCGGCGGGCGTGCTCGAAGATCTGGCCGAGGAAGGCAACGAATTCGCCAGGCGCATTCTCGATTGGCGGCAAGTCGCAAAGCTCAAATCGACCTATACCGATGCGCTGCCCGACTACGTCAATCCGTCGACGCATCGCGTGCATACGTCCTATGCGCTCGCCGCGACGACGACGGGGCGGCTCTCGTCCTCCGAGCCGAATTTGCAAAATATTCCGGTGCGCACCGAGGCGGGCCGCAAAATCCGCCGCGCCTTCATCGCGACGCCGGGCCATAAGCTCGTCTCGGCCGATTATTCGCAGATCGAGTTGCGCCTTCTCGCCCATATCGCCGACATTCCGCAATTGACGCCAGGCCTTCGCCGACGGGCTCGACATTCACGCGATGACGGCGTCGGAAATGTTCGGCGTGCCGGTCGAAGGCATGCCGGCCGACGTGCGCCGCCGCGCCAAGGCGATCAACTTCGGCATCATCTACGGCATTTCGTCCTTCGGCCTCGCCAATCAGCTCGGCATTCCGCGCGAGGAAGCCGGCGCCTATATCAAGAAATATTTCGAGCGCTTCCCGGGCATCCGCGCCTATATCGACGAGACGAAGAAGACTGCTCGCGAACAAGGGCTATGTGACGACGATCTTCGGCCGCAAATGCCATTATCCGCGCATCAATGCCTCGAACCCATCGGAGCGCGCCTTCAACGAACGCGCGGCGATCAATGCGCCGATCCAGGGCTCGGCCGCCGACATCATCCGCCGCGCCATGGTGCGGATGGACGCGGCGCTGGAGAAGGCCGGGCTTTCCGCGCAAATGCTGCTGCAGGTGCATGACGAACTCGTCTTCGAAGTGCCGGACGACGAAGTCGAAGCGACGATCGCGCTGGTGCGCAAGGTCATGGTCGATGCGCCGCATCCAGCGGCACAACTCTCCGTGCCCTTGCAGGTCGATGCCAAGGCGGCGCAGAACTGGGACGAGGCGCATTGAGCGCAGATTTTCTCGACGGCGCGCAACTGCCGCTCTGGCTTGGGCTACCTTTCGCGGGCCTGCTGCTGACGATCGCGCTCGGGCCGATCTTCGTCACGCGGCTTTGGCATGTGCATTACGGCAAGGCCGCGGCGCTTTGGGCGGTGCTTGCGCTCGTCCTGCTCATATCGACCGAAGGATTCGCGACGACGCTGGCGGCTCTCGTCCACAGTATGCTCGCCGACTATCTGCCCTTCATCCTCATGCTGTTTGCGCTCTATACGACGGCGGGCGGCATCGTCGTCTCTGATTTCGACCGCGCGACGCCCCTGACCAATACAGCTCTGCTTGCGCGGGCACTCTGATCGCAAGCCTCATCGGCGCGACGGGCGCGTCGATGATCCTTATCCGCCCGCTTCTGCAAGCCAATGCGGAGCGAAGCCACCAATTCCATGTCGTGATCTTCTTCATCTTTCTCGTCTCCAACATCGGCGGCGCCCTCAGCCCGCTCGGCAATCCGCCACTGTTTTTCGGATTCTTGCACGGCGTCGACTTCTTCTGGCCGTTGCGCAGCCTTTGGCCAGCCGTCTGCTGACCACCGGGCTGGTTCTCTTCATCTTCTTTCTGATCGATAGTTATCTCTTCAGGAGCGAAAACAAAGCGATGGCGAGAACAGCCGCAGACAATGAGACTCGCCTCGAGATTCGGGGCCTGAGGAATTTGGCGCTCACCGCGGCGATCGTCGCGGCCATCCTCGCCAGCGCCCTTTGGCGGCCGGGAGTCGCATTCAAATTTCTTGGCACGCAGATCGAACTTCAAAACCTGCTGCGCGACGCGGCGACGCTCGCGATAGGTCTCGTGTCGCTCGCGATCACGCCGCAAGCTGATCGCAACGCCAATCATTTCGCCTGGGAGCCGCTGGAAGAAGTCGCGAAGCTCTTTGCTGCGATCTTCATTTGCATTATTCCGGTCATGGCCATGCTCGCAGCGCATGCGCATGGACCCTTCGCGCCGGTCATCGGCCTGTTGTCGAGTCATGACGGCACGCCGAACAACGCCGCCTATTTCTGGGCGTCGGGGCTTTTGTCGTCTTTCCTCGACAATGCGCCGACCTATCTCGTCTTCCTCGGCTTGGCCGGCGGCGATCCTGCGACGCTGATGGGGCCGCTCGCCAAGACGCTGGCGGCGATTTCGCTCGGCGCCGTCTTCATGGGCGCGTTGACCTATATCGGCAACGCGCCGAATTTCATGATCTATGCGCTGGCGCGGCGCGCGCGCGTGCCGATGCCGGGGTTCTTCGGCTATATGGCCTGGTCCGGCGCGATTCTCGTGCCGATCTTCATTTTGGTGACGCTGTTATTTTTCAGGTAAGGGGGCACGCGCCAGCTTCGATACGTCATAGCCGGAGACAAGTGCGGCCATGACGTCACTCCGCGTTCTCTTCCTTCAACTCATGCCGCATCATCAGCGGCACTTGCGAGATCGTGAAGAGAAAGATGATGATCACCGTACCGGGGAATTTGAACGCGACCCAAACGTTGTTCGATTGCGTGCGCCAGACGATCTCGTTTAAGAGCGCCAACACGAAGAAGAAGGCTCCCCACCGCAAAGTCAGGATGCGCCAGCCGCGCGCGGTCAGGTTCATGGCATTGTCGAGCATGACCGGCAGCATCGGCTTGTTGAAGACGAGGCCGCCGATGAGCGCCGCGCCGAACGCGCAATAGAGGATCGTCGGCTTCATCTTGATGAAGCGCGGATCCTGGAAATAGAGGGTCAGCGCGCCGAAGATGACGACAAGCATAGCCGTCACTAGCGGCATCATTGGCAGGCGCTTCGTGCGCAGATAGGAAACAACGAGTGCGATGACGACGGCCGGAATCAGCACGGCGGTTGCGGTGAAGAGGCCGGCATTTTCTCCCGCCAGCAGTTGTGCCGGCAGAACGCGTTCGGCAAAAGGCGCGAAAAGCTTCGGCCGCGCATTGGCGAAGAAGAAGAGGATGAGCGGCCCGAGTTCGAGCGTCAGCTTCAGCCAAGGCGCCGGAACCCGTTCGCTCGCGGCGCCGTCCTGGTCGGCGGTTTCGGTCATTGCCTCTCCTTGAAGAGCGCCCCGTCGAAAGTCGCCCTAACTGCACCAGGCAGCGGCGAGGCGCAAGTAATCATTCGCCGAGACCGGCAATTGCGCGGGCGAAGTCATGCGCGGCGAAGGACTCCAGATCGTCGGCGCTTTCGCCGACACCAATGAAATGGATAGGCAATCGATATTTCTCGGCGATGGCAACGAGGATGCCGCCGCGCGCCGTGCCGTCGAGCTTTGTCATCACGAGTCCGGTAACGCCGGCGGTGCGGCCGAACAAATCGACCTGGCTCATGGCATTCTGGCCGACAGTCGCGTCGAGTACCAGAAGCACGGCATGGGGGGCGCCTGAATCGAGCTTCTTCATAACCCGGATGATCTTTTCCAGCTCGGCCATCAGTTCCGTTCTGTTCTGCAGCCGTCCCGCCGTGTCCATGATGAGGATATCGGCATCACCCTCCCGCGCGGCCTTCAGCGCATCATAGCCGAGCCCGGCGGCGTCACTTCCGCTCTCGCGGGCGATGACCTGGCAGCCGAGCCGCTCGCCCCAAATCCGCAATTGCGCGATCGCGGCGGCGCGGAACGTGTCGCCCGCAGCGAGAACGACGCGACGTCCCTCGCGGCTGAATTTGGCGGCGAGCTTGCCGATCGTGGTGGTCTTGCCGGAGCCGTTGACGCCGACGACCAGTATGACGAAAGGTTTGCGGGTCGGATCGATTTCAAGCGGCGTGGCGACCGGCGCGAGTACGCGTTCGACCTCAGCCGCGAGGACGTTTTTCACCTCCTCGACGCCGACCTCCTTGTCGTAACGACCGCGCCCGACTTCGTCTCTGATCCTGGTCGCTGCCGCGACGCCGAGATCGGCGCGGATCAACACGTCTTCCAGATCCTGAAGCATGGCGGCGTCGAGCCTGCGCTTCGAGAAGATCTCGGTAAGGCCGCTGCCAATTGCCGATGACGAACGCGACAGGCCAAGGCTCAACCGCGTCCACCAACTCTCTTTGGCGGGGGCTTGTGCCACCGACGCCTGCTCCTCCGGAGGCGGTGTGGCCTCGCCCAATTGTCCGAGAAGCCGCTTGAAGAAGGAGGTCTTTTGCCCCTCCAGCTTGTTACCGTCCGGCAATGCTCAAATCCTCAATTCGGCGTACCACGCTCTTTCGCGCGTGTAGGGTTATAGGCGTCCCGCGCACAATCAGGAAATTGCTCGGCGTTTCATGCTGGTGCCCGCTAGGCCGGCAGCCCTGCACGCAACGATTCTTCGCGAGCTTGATCAAATCGGTGCGCGCGGCGATTTCACCGTGCGGCGAGCGTTTCCGGCGCTTCGGAGGCAAAGCGCGCCAGGACTTCGCGGCCGCCGGCGGGCGGTTCGGCGAGTCTCGCCCGGAACTGGAAGCTTTCGCCGGCCGCGAGCACGCGTTTCTGTGACGCCACGGTCCAAGAATAGAGGACGTGTCCGTCCTGGTCGCGGATTGCGAGATCGACCGGCGGCACTCGCGTCTCGTCCTGCCGTATGTTGACGATCTCGCCCTCGATGCCGAGAACGGCCTCGGTGCCGTTGCGGGTCGTCACCGTATGGAGATTGCGCAGCTCCAGCCCGAAGAGGTTGACCGGCATGCCCAGCGCCGCATAGGCGTTGCTGGCAGGGGGCCACAGCCGCACGATCTCGGCGCGAAAACCGATGAGCGCCATGGCGAGCCCGAGCAGAGCCGCGCTGGCAGCGAGATTTTTGATGAAGGACGGGATCCGGCGAGAGACGCGAACTGGGGCAGGGGCGGCGGTACTCGGCGCTCCACGGAAAGCTTCGAAACCGACATCCTGGGTCGAAATTTCGAACCCTCCAGGCATCGGCGCCAAATCCTGCGTCGCGAGCCGGCCGGTTTCGCCGCCTGTCGCGACGAACCAAATCGTATCGCAGCGCGGGCAGGCGACCCGGCGGCCCGTCGGACCGAGCGCCGCTCTGATTATATGATAGGATTTGGCGCAGCCGGGGCAATCGATCAGCATGAATCCGTCGGCGCTCTCGTGAAAAGACGGGACGACGCAAATCCCGCATGGTGGGTCGGAATGGTCGGCTGCTATGGTTAAAGCGGCGTTAAAGAGCCGATTCGTTGGCACGCAGAGAGCCAAAAACGGCCCGATTTTGCGTCCAAACGCGCTGGCCGGCCGAGTCAAGGCACGAGAGGCGAGGGTTCACTTGGTCCGCTTCGAAAATGTCGGCCTGAGATATGGAATGGGCGGCGAGATCCTCAAGGATATCAGCTTTGAGATTGAGCCACAGTCATTCCAGTTCCTCACCGGCCCCTCGGGCGCCGGAAAGACGACTCTGCTGCGGCTCATCCTCTTGTCGCTGAAGCCGACTCGCGGCCTCATCTCGCTGTTCGATGCCGACGCGGCACACCTCGACAAGGATTCGATCACCGATCTGCGCCGCCGCATCGGTGTCGTCTTCCAGGATTTTCGCTTGCTCGATCACTTGACGACATATGAAAATGTCGCTCTGCCCTTGCGCGTGCAGGGCCGCGACGAGAGTTCCTACCGCGCTGAGGTCGTCGAACTATTGCGCTGGGTCGGGCTTGGCGAGCATATGCATGTCCTGCCGCCGGTTCTCTCGGGCGGCGAAAAGCAGCGCGCGGCGATTGCGCGCGCTCTCATCGTGCGGCCTGAGCTTCTGCTTGCCGACGAGCCGACTGGCAATGTCGATCCGACCTTGGCGCGCCGGCTTCTGCGACTCTTCGCGGAATTGCACAAGTCCGGGACGGCCGTCGTCATCGCCACCCATGATCTCGCGCTGATGGATCAATTCGAGACCGCGCGCCGCCTCGTTCTCGGCGACAGCCGCCTGCATGTCTTTGAGTGAGGCTGGAATGATCCTGGCCCGGTCGGAACGGCGCGACGGCGCAGAATGGATGGCGGACGAGGCATCCATCACTTTGCGCAGGGGAGTGCCGCTGGTGCCGGCGGCCTCCATTGCCGGTCGCGCGCTCGTCACGGTCATCGCGATCATGACTTTCCTCGCCTCGCTGACGGCCGGCACCGCCATGCTGATCGCCCATTCCGCCCAGGGTTGGCGCGACGGGATCTCTCGGGAAATGACCATCCAGGTCCGCCCTATCGCCGGCCGCGATCTCGACGCCGATACCGCCAAAGCCGTTGAGGCTGCGCGCGGCATTGCAGGCGTCGCCGACGTCTATGCCTACACAAAAGCGCAATCGGAGCAGCTGCTGCAGCCATGGCTCGGCAGCGGCCTTGATCTTTCCGAGCTGCCGGTGCCGCGCCTCATCGTCGTCAAGCTCGCCCGCGATGCCAAGCTTGACGTCGATGGCCTCCGCCAAGCGGTCACAGATCAGGTTCCCAACGCGATGATCGACGATCATCGCCTTTGGCTCGAGCGACTCTCCGTCATGGCAGGAACGGTCGTGGTCATCGCGACCGTGATCTTTGTCCTGGTGATGATTGCGATGGTATTGGCGGTCGGCTTCGCGACACGCGGCGCGATGGCGGGCAATCGCGAGATCATCGAGGTTTTGCATCTCGTCGGCGCCGCCGACAGCTATATTTCGCGACAGTTCCAAAGGCATTTCTTCCGCCTCGGTCTGCGCGGCGGCCTGATCGGCGGTGGCGCCGCGATCCTGGTGTTCATTCTTTCCGGCTCGCTGTCGGCGTTAATGCGCGCAACGCCTGGCGGCGATCAGATCCAAGCCATGTTCGGCAATTTCGCTCTGAGCCCGAAAGGCTATGGCGCGATCGGCCTCATCGCCTGCGCGATGGCCGTCATCACTGGGCTCGTCTCGCGGATCATCGTGTTTCGGCATTTGCGGGGGCTCACTTGATGCCGCGCCATTGCGGGCGATTGACATCGGTGCAATCCAGCGCCACTTCCTCCCTTCTCACCAGCCAATGAGCACAATGACGACACCTGATCCGGTCGGCCGGCGGCGGACCTTCGCTATCATCTCCCACCCCGACGCGGGCAAGACGACGCTCACCGAAAAGCTCCTGCTATTCGGGGGCGCAATTACACTTGCCGGCGAGGTGCGCGCCAAAGCCAACCGCCGCCGGACGCGCTCCGACTGGATGGGGATCGAGCGCGAGCGCGGGATTTCGGTTGTTACCTCGGTGATGACTTTCGAATATGGTGCCTGCGTCTACAATCTTCTCGATACGCCCGGCCACGAGGATTTTTCCGAGGACACTTATCGCACCCTAACCGCAGTCGATTCGGCAATCATGGTGATCGATGCGGCGAAGGGTATTGAGGCGCGCACCCGCAAATTGTTCGAGGTCTGCCGGTTGCGCGACATTCCGATCATCACCTTCATCAATAAGCTCGACCGCGAAAGCCGCGATCCATTCGATCTCCTCGACGAGATCGAAAAGACATTGGCGCTCGACGTCGCGCCGATGACATGGCCGCTCGGCAGCGGTCGCGATTTTGCCGGCACTTATGATCTAGGCCGCAATATCGTGCGCAGGCTTGACGCCGACGACGCGCCGCTCGCCGTCGATGGCCCCGCCGATTCCCATATCGCCGCGCTCCTGCCGCCTGCCGTATTCGCTGCGACGCGTGATCAGATCGAGCTTGCACGTGCGGCCCTGAAACCTTTCGACCGCCAAGCTTTTCTCGAAGGCCATCTGACGCCGGTCTTCTTCGGCAGCGCCTTGCGCAATTTCGGCGTACGCGATCTCATCGACGCCTTGGCTGAATTCGCGCCGCCGCCGCGCGGGCTCGAAGCCGCCTCGCGTCATGTCGATGCGCGCGAGCCAAAGATGACGGGCTTCGTCTTCAAGATCCAGGCAAACATGGACCCCAACCACCGCGATCGCATTGCCTTCATGCGTGTCTGCTCCGGCAAGCTCAGCCGCGGCATGAAGGCGAAGCTGGTGCGCACGGGCAAGAACCTCGCGCTCAATGCGCCGCAATTCTTTTTTGCACAGGATCGCCAGCTTGCCGAAGAAGCCTATGCCGGCGATGTGGTCGGCATTCCCAATCACGGCACCTTGCGCATCGGCGATACGCTGACCGAAGGCGAGGACCTGGTTTTTCGGGGCGTGCCGAGCTTCGCGCCGGAAATCCTGCGCCGAGTCAGGATTTCGGACGCAATGCGGGCCAAGAAATTGCGCGAAGCCTTGCAACAGATGGCCGAAGAAGGCGTCGTTCAGCTTTTCTTGCCGTATGACGGGTCGAGCGCGGTGGTCGGCGTCGTCGGCGCGCTGCAGCTCGACGTGCTCGCTGAGCGGCTTACGGCCGAATACGGACTGGACGTCAGTTTCGAGACTTCGCGGTTCGAACTCGCCCGCTGGGTCGCCGCGGCGAGCCAAGCGGAGCTCGACAAATTCGCGCGCGCCTATCCCGCCTCGATGGCGGTCGATCTCGATCATGCGCCGGTCTATCTCGCTGCCTCAGCCTGGGATCTGCGCTACGAGCAGGAGAAATGGCCGGAGATCAGCTTTTCCGATGTGAAGGATTATCAGAAGGTGGCCGAGCCCGGGAAACGTCCTCAAAGGGCGTTGGTATAGGCTTTCTTCGAGGTGAGCGTCATCCAGAGAATCTCGATGTCGAACCACATCGACCAGTTATCAATGTAATATAGGTCGTGTTCCACCCGCGCGCGCATTCTTTCTTCGCTCATGCCGCCGCGAAACCCGTTGATCTGAGCCCAGCCGGTAATGCCCGGCTTCATGTTGTGGCGGCGGGCGTAAAGCGCGATCCTGCGCTCGAACATCTGATCGATTGACAGCGCGTGCGGCCGCGGACCCACAAGCGACATGTCTCCGCGCACGACATTTAAGAGTTGCGGCAACTCATCGATATTGTGGCGCCGGATGAAATCCCCGACGCGCGTCACCCGCGCATCGTCCTTGCTGACGAGGACGAGTTTCGAATTGTCTTCAAGCGTGCTCATAGAGCGAAATTTGAAGATTTGGAATGGCTGCTGGTTGAAGCCATATCGGCGCTGCCGAAAGATGATCGGCCCTGGACTGTCGAGCTTGATCGCGATTGCGACGATGATGAGCAAAGGCAGCAGCAAAACCAGGCCGGCCGACGCAAAAACGATGTCGAACAAGCGTTTGGCTAAGACCTCCGACGGCGCCAAAGGGTCACGCACGAGATGGAGGCTTGAGACGCCTCCGATCCGCGCAATGCGGGCGTCGGAGAAACGGTCGAGCACGCGCTCGGGGCCCAGATGGATCGATGCGGGGATGCGCAGGAAAGCGTGGATCGCCTCGTCGATCACCGCCTTATGCGACCAGGGTACCAGGATAAAGACATCGTCGGGTTTGAGAATACGCGCCGAGGCGAGCGCCAGGGCGAGATCCTCTTCGAGACTTTGCGCCCCGCGCAGCGCCGCGGCGGCGACGATGTTTGTGCCGAAGAGCCAAGGCTCATAGCGATTTGTGAAGATTTCGAGGTCCTCCTCGTAGCCGAGGAGAAAGATGCGGCGCGCCGTCAGCCGGCCCTGTCTGGCCCGGGTTCGGACGCTATAGGCAAGGCAAAGGCGCGCGAGGTTCATGGCGCCGAAGCCGCCGACGAAGATTGTCGCGAGCGCCAGAGGCCTGTAACCGTCGAACGGCTTAACCGAGACCGAAAGCACGAACGCGCCGACGACCGCCATGCCCCAAGGCAAGATGGAACGGCCGACCTGTCCTTCGAACGTCAGATATTTCGTGATCGCATATTCGCCGCGCATTGCGTTCATGAAGGTAAAGAGAACCGCGACCAATAGGGCGACCCGGATGTGAACATAGGCTATAGTGGCGATGTTGGCTTCGGCGGCCCCGTAGAAAAATCCGGCCAGCGCACCGCTTCCCATGATCGCGACAAAATCGACGAGTGAGGCGAGAATTGAAAAGCCGCCGCGAAGCAGAGCCATATTCTTCCGCGGCAGTGCAGCCGCCCAGTTGGCCTGGGCGAAAGCTCGCGACGAGCCTACCGTTGTCTCGACACGAGACATTCTAACTACTCCAAGAAAAGCTTGACGGAGCAAGGTTCCAAAAAGGCACAGCGGCGGGCCCGAATGACACGCATTGCGGGCCGTCCCACCCCCTTGTCAGCTCGGCAGCAATGGGCATGCCCGCTCGGCCGGCAGAGCCGCCGAGGTCGGCAGAACCAGCAGGATTGTGATGACGGGGTGGCCCAATCGCGCGTCGGCGCCCTTGACGCCTCCGGTGTGCCGAAGCATCGTCTGGCGCCCCAAAGCTTGAAGAGGCAAGACATGAGCAGATGTCCTGACGCGATTCCGGCCTTCCGGAAACGGGCCTTGTGCACAGCTGCGACGGCCGTCGTTGTCATCGCCGGCTGCTCTGCGGCCCTTGCCGCGATGGATCGGCCCCAGGTCCCTGCCGAGAAGCGCTATGATTCCTACAGCGGGGAATTGCCGGGTTGCGCTGATTTCTGGGTCTCAGAGCGGATTCGGACGCGGTTCCAGGCCCGCGAATCGGAGTTCTGGAAGTCGGGTCTCGAAATCGTGCGCCTCGATCAACCGCAGGAGATCGGCTTTCGCTCAAACGGTCTCGACTATATTCCTCGCCGCTATTGCGTTGCCAAGGCGATCATGAACGATAAAGCGGTCCGCGAGGTCTCCTATTCCATTGAGCAGGATCTCGGCATCATTGGCTGGGGTTTTGATGTCGAATGGTGCATCCAGGGGCTCGATCGCAACTATGCCTATGAGCCGAATTGCAAAATAGCGCGGCCTTGATCGAGGCGCTTTGCGGGGATCGCCATTTATGCGTCGTGCTGTCCAATCTTTCCGAGCCCATCGCGCCATGGCGATCGCCGGATTTGCTGCGTTCTGCCTCGCCGGCCTCGCAAGCGGCAGCGCGGCACAAGACGGCGCGCAGAGCAAGGACTGCATCCTCGACAATTGCGCCGACAAGAAGCCGCTTCCGCAGCCCGCCGCCAGCTCGCAAAACACGATGCGAAGCGGTCCACAGCCAAGTGGCGCCAGCGCGCCTGGCGATTTTGACTTTTACGTGCTCGCCTTGTCGTGGTCTCCGGGATTTTGTGACACCGGCGGCGCCTCGAAGGCACATGCGCAATGCGCGAGCGGCGCCAATCTCGGCTTCGTCGTGCATGGCCTCTGGCCGCAATATAACGTCGGCTTCCCCTCGGATTGCAGCGGCGTCACGTCGCCGTCGCAGACTGGCCTTGCAGAGTGCGAAGGGGCTTTACCCAGACGAAGGTCTTGCACGTTACGAATGGCGCAAGCACGGCAATTGCTCCGGCAAGAGCCCGACCGGCTATTTTGCCGATGTGCGCAGGGCGCGTGACGCGGTCACCATTCCACCGCCCTTCCGTGCGGCGCATGAAACGCAAAACTGGACGCCGATCGATATCGAGCGCGCCTTCATCGCCGCCAATCCGCGGTTGCGGCCGGGCATGCTCGCGGTCGAGTGTAACAGAGGCGAATTGGAGGAAGTCCGAATTCTGCTTTTCCAAGGATCTGCGCAACTTCGTCCCCTGTCCCGAAGTCAGCCGGCACTTCTGCTATACGCGGCAAATCTCCGTGCCGCCGATGCGTTAGAGCGCGATCCGCAAGAGTTGGAATTGATTTTGCGAAAAGATCATGGGATAGCGCTGGATTCTGGAGCAGGATCGATTCCACCGAACCTAAGCCGCTCCAGTGCGGACATGCGCGGATGAACTACCGCCACGCGTTCCATGCCGGCAACTTCGCCGACGTGTTCAAACATGTGATCCTGACGCGCATCCTGGTCTATCTGGCGCGCAAGGATGCCGCCTTCCGGATGATCGACACGCATGCCGGGGAGGGGATCTATGACCTTTCTGCAGCGGCAGCGGAAAAAACCTTGGAATGGCGAAACGGCATCGGCCGGCTCGTCGGGGCGGATGCGCCCCCGAAGATACAAGCTCTTCTTGCACCTTATCTCGCCGTTGTCGCGCCGTATCTCGCGGCCGAGGTGCCGTCCTATCCCGGCTCGCCGGCACTTGCTTGTCGTTTGTTGCGGCGGCAGGATCGCATGATCTTCTGCGATGCGCGTTCCGAGGTCGTCGCAGCGCTTCGCGCGCGGCCCGAGTTCAGCCGTGATCGTCGCGTCAAGATCGCTGGAATTGACGGCTACGTCGCGCTCAACGCCTTCCTGCCACCGGTCGAGCGGCGCGGCGTGGTGTTGATCGATCCCCCCTACGAGATGGCAACGGAATTCGACAGACTTGCTGGCGCGCTCGGGACGGCAGCGCACAAATGGCCAACTGGCATCTATATGGTCTGGTTTCCGATAAAGGATCGCGCCAGGGTGGACGGGTTTCTTGCCGCCCTCGTTTCGACGATGGAGCACGCTGGTGTAACGAAGGTCCTGCATCTCGAGCTTCAGGTCGATGTGCCGCGTCCCGATGGACCGCTTGCCGCAAATGGCCTCGTAATCCTCAACCCGCCATTCCCACTCGAAGTGGAAGCGCGCGCACTTTTGCCTTATCTTGCGCGCAGCATGGCGATCGCGAGTGACAGCGGCGCCGATATCGCTTGGCTCATACGCGATTAAAATCGCGAGAATGACTTGCCAAAGGCAGCCGACACGTCATTCTGTCCGCGCCGAGAAATAAAGAGAGACGCCGGCCTTCGAATGTCCGCGCGCCCGGGATACCAGGAGGAATGCCTTATGCCACAGACGGGAACGGTGAAGTTTTTTAACACCAACAAAGGTTTTGGCTTTATCACGCCGGATGGCGGCGGGCCTGACATATTCCTTCATATCACTGCCGTCGAGCGCGCCGGTCTCACCACGTTGAACGAAGGTCAACGGGTGAGTTTCGAAACCGAGCCGGACAAGAAGGGCAAAGGACCGAAGGCCGTCGATCTTCACGTCGTTTAGGCGGCCATTCGCCATCGGACCCATTCGCGGCACTTCCCTTTATCGAGACGTGCCGGTGGTCTCCGGCCACGCAGCCGTGCCGCGCCGGGAATTTCCGGGCATGACGATTTCGCATGCGTCGCCTGCGTTCGCCCCTCTGGCGCGAGGTGAGGATCGTAGCTTCCTTCTAGTCTCTGCGAGGTGAGATCGAGACCTGGCGGCCGAATTCGATCAATTCGAAGGATCGGCGGCATTAACAAAACGCCCTCGGCACGATCCCCGACCTGGGAAGCCACCCGTCTCAGAAATGATAGTTGATGCCGGCGCGGAGCGTGGAAACATGCAAGCCGGCGTTGATACTATCGATCGTACCATTGAACAGGCTGCTGCTGGCATAGTCGCTGAAGAGATATTCAGCCTTCACCGAAATATTCCTCGTCACCGCGAATTCGATGCCCGTGCCGATTACAAAGCCGTTCAGATAGGCTGATTGGCTAACGAAAAGGTTCGGGTTCGAGGAAAAGTCGGAGAGTGAGCCTTTCAGATTGGCGCCGGTGTAGCCGCCGGTAACATAAAGGAGCGTATGGTTGAACGCATAACCGAAGCGCGCGCGCAGCGAGCCTTCGGCAGTGATGCTGCCCGTCGCATTGACTCCTTCGTAGGGATTGCCAGTGCCGCTGACGCTGCCGAAGGCGATGTCGCCCTCGACGCCGGCGACGAGCGGGCCGGACTGATAATTATAACCGGCTGTAATGCCGAAGAGGCCGCCGTCGGCGTTGCCGAAAAAGGATTCGCCACCGTACGTATATTGGCCGAAGGCGAAGGCCGCATTCGCACCGAGATAAAAGCCGCTCCACGTGAAAGACGGCGGCGGAATATAATAGGGGGCTCCCGATTGCGGTGGCAGATCGGCCGCGAATGCCGGGAAGGCCGCAGCCGTCGAAGCTAAAATGGCCAGGAGACACCGTTTCATTTCGAAAACCTCGTCGCTGATGAGATCGCTCTGCGGCAAGGTTTAACCTTACCTGGTTACTTATGAATTAAATAAAATAATCGTAAAATGAATGTGAAATCTGATAAAATGCCGTTAATCATAAATAGTTATCGAGATGAATATTTTATGATTAATCAGTTGTGAATGGAAAGCTTGATCTCGGTTATTCTAACTCGCTTTGAAATACTTGTTGGTTAATAAAGTCTAAATGCGCTCCCATGCAAGATGCATATCCGACAGGCGTGGCCTTTTGACTGATGGCGCCCGGTTTTGCCGGCGCGCGAATTTGCCTAAAGCTGGCGGTTTGAGCTCTTGAACCGGGGGCGGGGTGCGGCATGGCGCGAAAAGCGGCTCTCATAATCGGCGCGGCGCGAGGGATCGGCCGCAAGATCGCCGAACGGCTCGCCGCGCAGGGCTACCATCTCGCGCTCCATTGCGTAGAGACCTCGCGCGCGGAGGCGAAAGAAGTGGCGGCTCGTCTGGCGCACGGCGGTATTGCGACTTTCGTCGTCGCCGCGGATCTCATAGAACCCACCGCGCCGGCGCGCATTGTCGCTGCGGCGAACGAAGCGCTGGGGCCGCTCTGCCTACTCGTCAACACTGCGGCGATCTTCGAGGAAGACGATGCTCTGGCGATCGATCCTGCGCGCTGGGACAGAATATTTGCGGTGAATCTTCGGGCGTCGCTGCTGCTGGCGCAGGAATTCGTCCGCCAAGTGCCGCAAGGGCACAACGCTGCGATCATCAACGTCATCGATCAACGGATCTCGCGGGCGACGCCGCAGTTCTTCTCATATAGTTTGAGCAAGTCGGGCCTCTGGCGGGCGACGCGCACCATGGCGCAGGCCTTCGGCCCGCTGCAAATCAGGGTCAATGCGGTCTGGTCGGGGCCGTCGCCCAGGGCGGCCGCAAACCGCGCGCGCGGTGTGGCCGAGATTGCTGAGGCCGTTCTTTATCTCGCCGAAGCACGCAGCGTGACGGGGCAGAGGATCGCTATTGACATGGGCCAGCAACTTGGCGGGGAAACGCCGGGCGTCTGGGTGGATAAGAAACCGGGCTGACTCTCAATCGGCGCTTGGCAGCCGGCGAATTGTGAATTCGATGCGGCCGTCCGCGAGTTCGCGCCAGACTTCGATCTCCGTCATGTAGGCGGCCTTGGGAAATTGCGCGAACCATTCGCGGGCTTTGTCGCGAGCTTCGCCGCGCGGCAATGTGTAGGTTTCGCGCCGCCACGCGCTATCCGTCCGCGCAGGTCTTGCCACCCGCTCGCCAAGCCGGCGCGCGACATCGGATGGTGTTCTGCTCCTGGCATTCATGCCACGACTCCCGCATGCGCCCGACTCCAAGATAATGCGTCCGCGGCCGGAAGCCAGATGGTTTATCCGAGCGGATAGGCCGCCTCGACCAAATAAGGGCCGCCGCCCGTCGAGGCGCGGGACGAGAACAGAACGAATCGCGTCGCTTCGAACCTGCGGGAGAGGAAGAATCCGCGCGTCGTCAGATAGGCGGCGACGGCTGCTGCCGAGGCGTCGCGCAACCGCGCCAACGTGACGTGCGGCGTGAACTTGCGCGGTTCCGGCGGAATGCCGATGCGGCGCATCAACCGTTCCTGCTCGGCCTGGAGTTCGACGAGCGGCGGGGCAGGTTTAGCCTTGGCGATGATGGCCCGCGGCCTGCCGCCCCCGAAGGAGTCAAGCCCTTCGATCTCACCGTGAAAGGCGAGCGGCGAATACCTTCGAGAGCACCGAAGACGTCACGCGCCGTGGCGTCGTCGATATCGCCGATGAAGCGCAAAGTGAGATGATAATTCTCGGTATCGATCCACCGCGCGCCCGAAATCCCGCCTCGCAGCATGGCGAGATCGAAGGCAAGATCGGAGGGAATCTCGAGGCCCGTGAACAAACGGGGCATGGTTCCCTCCTCAACTATTCCTCGCCGGCAGAACGCGCACCAGATCACGTAAAGGGCGCATCAGCAGTCGGCGAATCAAAACCTGACTACAGGCATTTTGGACCGAATTGGATTTCGGAGAAAGACCGCAGCGAAATTCAACTTCCGTGCGTCAAGGTCTTTAGGAAGGCTTCGACGTCGGGCAGGATTCCGGCGACGATCGTCTCGACGCCGGCGCGGTTCGGATGCAGGCCGTCGGTGAGCTGAGGCTCCTGTCGCCGGCGACTCCTTGCAGAAAGAAGGGATAGAGCGGCGCTGAGTATTTTTCCGCCAAGTCGAGGTAGATTTTGTCGAAAGCCTGTTGATATTCCGCGCCGAGGCTCGGTGTCGCCCGCATGCCGGCGATCAGCACCTTGATATGGCGCGCCGTCAGCTTGGCGAGGATCCTATCGAGCACCTCGCGAGTGTGGGCGGGATCGAGCCCGCGCAACATGTCATTGGCGCCGAGTTCGAGAATGACGCCATCGGCGCCGTCGTGCAGCGCCCAATCGAGCCGCGCCAATCCTTCCGCGGCCGTGTCGCCGGAGACGCCGGCATTGACGACGCTGACATCATAGCCGTCGCGGCGCAAAGCCCTTTCGAGGACGGCCGGAAAAGCGGCGTCGGCCGGCAGCATATAGCCTGCCGTGAGACTGTCGCCGAAGGCGACGAGCTTGAACGGTCAGCGCAGCGTAAGCCGGAACGCCGGAGCCAAGCCCGAAAACCGCCGGAATTGAAAGCGCAAGTGCGGCGCAGCTCACGACAAGGCGTCGCGCAGCGCGCCTTAGCCCAGCTTCGGCGAATCTTCTATAGGCCACGCGATGGCGCAGATGATAGCCGAGCATGGACGAAATCATGGATGAAGCGGCGATCATCTTCGAAAATGTCGATCTGAGCCTCGGCCGCGGTGCGGCGCGTGTCCATATCTTGAAACAGAATCTCATTGACGATAAAGCATGGCTCGGCGATCGGCCTCACGGGGCCCTCGGGCTCGGGCAAATCGACGCTTCTGATGGCGATGGCGGGTTTGGAACGGCCCGATTCCGGCGGACGATCCAGATCGATGGTGCCGCTCTCACGACCATGAATGAAGATGCGCTGGCGCGGTTTCGCGGCGCCCGGATCGGCATCGTCTTCCAGTCCTTTCATCTGATCCCGACCATGACGGCGCTCGAAAATGTCGCCGTTCCGCTCGAACTCGCCGGTGTCGGCGACGCCTTTACGCGGGCTGCGGCGGAACTCTCCGCAGTCGGCCTCGAACATCGTCTGAACCATTATCCGGCAGAGCTTTCCGGCGGCGAACAGCAACGCGTCGCGCTCGCGCGCGCTCTGGCGCCCGACCCGTCGATCCTCATCGCCGACGAGCCGACCGGCAATCTCGACGAAGAAACCGGCAGGCGCGTCATCGACCTTATGTTCGCGCTGCAGCGTGCGCGCGGCGCGACGCTGGTGCTCGTCACCCATGATGCCGCGCTGGCCGCCAAATGCGACCGCGTGATCGCGCTGAGTTCGGGCCGGATCGAAGCGGCGCCCGAGCCGGAGCGCGATGGGCGCGCGAACGCGCTGCGATCGCGCGACGCCGGCTGAGGCGATGAGGCGCCGCCGCGCCAGCAGGGTCTCTTTCGGGGTTCCGGTTTGGCATAGGGCAGCGTTTGCCATGCGGACAAATCATCGCAGGATAAATGATCGCGCCATCCGGACGAGAATGGATAACCAAATACTCACAAATTCAGGGCTAGGGTTCAAAAGCCCGTATCTGAGGGGCTCCTGAGATCGAAGATGGAAGCTCCCAAGTCGCAGCATAAGTTCAATATCTGGAGTCTGGCGGATTCTCCGGGGCGCAAGCCGGCAATAGCCAAGACCGATGCCACCCTCGGCAGTCCCGGCGCGGCCAGCCAGCCCGCGCCGCCGCCACGCCCGTTCAATGACGCTCAACGCAGGTTGGCCGGCAGCGCCTATATCCGCACGACGGCACGCCCGTTCAAAGGCAGATGCGTTCTTCCTGGCAACGTAAGGCTTTCGTGCACGACGACCAGAGTTCAGCCCGATCGGATCGACCTCATATATGCCAACAAGGATCCAAACTTCGAGGCGCTGCTGCTCAACACGCGCATCGGGCTCGACATTGACTTTTTCGGGCTGATCCATGGCGCGCTGCTCAGCAAGCGCAGCGAGGGATTCTCGATTGCGCCGGAGACCGCCTACCGCGACCTGGTCGCCAACAAGCTCGCCGAGCTTCATGCGGCGGCGATGCTCGTCGAGGACGAGAAAGCTAATCTGGATCGCCAAACAACCAGAATAACTTTGCTCAATCCGGACTGCATCTATCGCCTAATCGAGTTGGACAATGTGACCTATCGCGCCAAGATCGCGATGCTCTCGCACAAGATCGCGACGCTGCGGACGGCCCGCATCCAGCGTCCGGGAACGCGCCTGATCCTTGGCCAGAAGCCAAGCTACCGTGCAACGGTCCTGCGCAGTTTCGAAACCGGATTTACCGTTGAATTCGACGCAATGCTCGAAGAACTGAACGAGCGCTTGACCTTCGTCTGACGAAAGCCATTGCGGCTGACCCCACTTCGCCACACTCGAATGACACGGCTTGGCGATGACTCCCGCGTTCGGCCGTTCTTCACTTCCTCGTCGCGCGATCGTGCCATTTGCTTTGCGCCTGGCGCTGCGCGATTTTCGCGGCGGCCTCGGCGGCTTCTGATCTTCCTCGCCTGCCTTGCGCTCGGGTTGCTGGCGATCACTGGCGTCGGCTCGATCACGCGTTCGCTTGCCGCAAGGCCTCGTCGAAAAGGGCCGCATCATTCTCGGCGGCGATATGTCCTTCGATCTCGTTCAGCGCGAGGCGACGCGCGGCAGAACGCCGTTCTTGGCCGCGCACGGCCGGCTCATCGGCGTCGCGCTGATGCGCGCCATGGCCCGGCGAACCGACGGCGCAGGCGGCGCTCGTCGAGATCAAGGCGGTCGATGCCAGCTATCCGGCCGCGGGCGCGGTGGGGCTGGAGCCCGCCGCAAAATCTTGCGGCCGCATTGGCCGTGCGCGATGGCGCCTATGGCGTCGCCGCCGATGCGACCCTCGCCGCCCGGCTTGATCTCAAGACGGGCGAGCGTCTTCAAAATCGGCGCCGCGAGCTTCGCTCTGCGCGCCATCCTGACGAGCGAGCCCGACAAGCTTGCCGCCGGCATCGGCTTCGGCCCGCGCGTGCTGATGTCGGAAGACGCGCTGCGGGCGACGGAGCTGCTCCAGCCGGGCGCGCTGGTCACTGGCTCTATCGCCTGTCGCTGCGCGCCGGGCGAAGACCGTCGCGTCGCTTATGAAGGAGGTGCGGGCCGCGCTTCCGTCCGCCGGCTTCGAAATCCGAACTTGGAAAAATGTCTCGCCGGAATTTTCGCGCGACCTCGACCGGTTCAGCCAATTCCTGATCCTTGTCGGCCTCAGTGCTCTGCTCATCGGCGGCGTCGGCGTCGCCAATGCGGTCGCGAGCTTCGTCGATCGCAAGACGAGCGACCATCGCGACGCTTGAAGGCGCTCGGCGCGCTCGGGCGTCTTCGTCTTCTGCGTGATGCTGACCGAAGTCATGGTCGATGGCCGGGATCGGCATGGCGGCCGGCATCGCGCTCGGCGTCGCGCTGCCCTTCGGGCTTGATGCGGCCTTTGCGGCTTTACTGCCGTTTCCCTTCGCGCCGGCGATCTTTCCGCGCGAAATCGGCGCGGGCCTCCTCTATGGCATGCTGACGGTCGCTGGCCTTCTCGCTGGCTGCCGCTCGGCCGCGCGCATGATGTGCCGGTCTCCGCACTCTTCGCGACGAGATCGCGCCGGCAACGACCGCGGCCGAAGCGTCGCTATCTCGTCATGTTGCTGCGCTCGCGGCGAGCGGCCTTGCTCTGGCCGTCGTCATGCTCACGGCCGACCGCAAACTCGCACTGATCTATCATCGCCGCGTCGCTTGGCGGCTTTCGCCCTGTTGCGCGGCGCCGCGGCGCTCATCATGGCTGCCGCGAAGAAGTTTCCGCGCGCCGCGGACGTCGAACTGCGGCTCGCGATCGCCAATCTTCATCGGCCCGGCGCGCTGACGCCGCTCATCGTCTTCTCGCTCGGGCTCGGGCTCACACTGGTTGTGGCGTTCGCGCTGATCGACGGCAATCTCCATCAGCGCTCTTCAATCGCGGCCGCGCGCGGGGAAGACGCCGGATCTTCTTCTTTCTCGGCGTCGAGCAAGCCGCAGGCTGCCGGACTTCCGCAATCTCCTTGCGCGTCACGCAGCGGCAGAAATCGAACTCGTGCCGATGCTGCGCGGGCGGATCGTCGAACTGAAGGGCCGCCCGGCCGAAACCGTGAAGGTCAAGCGAGATGCTGCCTGGGCGCTGCAAGGCGATCGCGGCATCACCTTTGCCGAGACGCTGCCTGCGGGCTCGAAGCTCGTCGCAGGAAGCTGGTGGCCGCAAGGATTATGCCGGGCCGCCGCTGGTTTCGCTGGCAGCCGAAGTCGCCGATGGGCTCGGCCTAGGTCTCGGCGACGACATCACCGTCAATGTGCTCGGCCGCGAGATCGCGGCGCGCATCGCCAATCTGCGCAAAGTCGATTGGCGCAACCTCGGCATCAATTTCGTCCTCGTCTTTTCGCCGAATACTTTTGCCGGCGCGCCCTATTGCGACCTCGCGACGCTCACCTTCGCCGACGCCGCCACCGGAGCATGGACGCGGCGCTGGTGCGCGACGTTGCGAAGGCCTTTCCTGATGTCGTAAGCCTGCGCGTCAAAGATGCGCTCGAGGCGGTGCAGCAACGTTGTCGATCGAATTGGCCGCTGGCGGTGCGCGGCGCGGCGGCGTCGCGCTGATCGCCGCGACCCTGGTTCTCGGCCGGGGCGCTCGCGGCGGGGCAGCGGGCGCGGCTTTACGACGTCGTGGTGCTGAAAGTGCTCGGCGCGACCCGCGCTGGCGGCTTCTCGTCTCCTCTGATCTGCGAATTCGGCCTCATCGGCGCTGCGACGGCGCTCTTCGGCGTCGTTGCCGGCAGCGCCGCCGCGCTTGCCGTCGTGCGGCTGGTCATGAAGCTCGATTTCGTCTGGCTCTGGCCGCAGGCGCTTGGCTGCGGCGGCCGCCGCGCTTTGTCGCCGCGATTGCTCTCGGGCTTATCGGCACATGGCGGATTTTGGGCGTAAACCCGGCCAATCCTTACGAAATTTATAGGTTTCGCCGCATGCCGAAGCCATGCTGCGGCCCTTGTACCTGATTCTGGCCGCTGGGCCATATTATCGGCGATGTTCCCGTCTGGCGAAAGGCGCGGCGGCCGGAGGCGATCAAGCCTCCTAACCCATGAGGAAACAATGTCCGACTTCGACCGCAACGCCGCCCGCTGGGGACAGACTGTCCCCAGGCCGGCCGCGCCCAGATCGACCAGGGCCTTCGCTCCTATATGCTCGGCGTCTACAACAACATGGTGATCGGCCTCGCCATCACCGGGCTCGTTGCGCCTATGGCGCCAACATGCTCGCGGTGACGACCGATCCGTCGCAGGCGGTCGCCCGCATCGGCAGCACATCTATGCTCACGCCGTTCGGCCAGGCGCTCTATTTCAGCCCGCTGATATGGCTCGTGATCTTCGCGCCGCTGGCGCTTGTGTCCTTTCTTCTCGTTCCGCATCAACCACATGGCGGCCTCGACGGCGCGCGCGCTTGTTCTTCGTCTTCTGCGGCGGCGATGGGCCTGTCGCTGTCGACCCTGGTGCTCGTTTATACAGGCAACTCGATCGCCCGCGCCTTCTTCATCACCGCGGCTGCCTTCGGCGCTCTGAGCCTCTATGGCTACACGACGCCGCGCTCGCTGTCGGCGATGGGCTCGTTCATGATCATGGGCCTGTTCGGCCTCATCATCGCGAGCGTCGTCAATATCTTCCTGCACAGCACGGGCTTCCAGTTCGCCCTGTGCATCCTGTCGGTGATGATCTTTCGCCGGCCTCACCGCCTGGGATACGCAGGCGATCAAGGAAATGTATTACGGCGTCCGACGATTTTGAGACCGCGACGAAGAAGTCGGTCAATGGCGCGCTGCGGCTCTATCTCGATTTCATCAATATCTTCCAGTCGCTGCTTCAGCTCACCGGCTCGCGCAACAACTGAACAACAAGTCCTCGCCACGAAAGCGGAGAAGCCCCGCTTCGGCGGGGCTTTTTCATAGCCATTTACCCCGGAACGAGGCTCAACTTCTTCTCGAGCACGTTGATGACGCGCTTGAGATCATGGCCGCGCTTCAGGATCAGGCCGGTCGCGGCGATGACGCTATAGGCGCCGGCTTGCGCGCCGCTTTCGGAGTTCTTCTCGATCCGGTAGAGCGGGAATTCGGCGGCGCGCCGATAGATCGAAAACACCGCCTTCTGGCCGGTGAAGGCGATCGCGTAATCGCGCCATTCGCCGGCAGCGACCTTACGGCCATAAAGATCGAAAATGTCGCGCAGTTCCTGCCGGTCGAACGAGACATTGACGACATTCGCCGCGATGGCGGACCGATTTGGCCACGTGGGTCCCGAGACTTTTCCCGCGACGAGCGGAACGACGCTCGCCGCGGTCTGAATTTCTTCCGTCGTCTCCACGCTCATTCGGCGCCTCCGCGGTCATGATTGCGGAAAGCGACAGGGGCGGCAAGTCTTTCAATGACGCAGAGGTGACGCCCTAAGAAATCGTCGGCGACACCCGCATTTTCGCCCGAGCGGGTTCGCAAACGTTTCCGGTCGAGTTATGCAAATGTATGAAAATAAACATCTTTTCTAAATTTTGTGCGACAATGTGGATAGCGGGCGAAATCACAGTTTTGCCCTTTTACAGCCCAGTGTGCGCCGCGATACGGCGGGAGATCTTGGGCAGTCGCCTTTGGGCCCTGATTTGATTCTCGCGGACTCGTCAGCCCCCCAGCCCCCCGGGGGATTCAGAGGTCGGGCCCACGTCGAGCTAGATGCGGGCGACATTATAGAGCCGGTCTGAAGCGCCGCTTCAGCCGGCTCCTTTTTATCCGCCTCGCTCCGCAAGCGCGCCATGTCCGGAACAGGGCCGGTCGTGACGGGTGCTTGAATTCCCCTTTTGCCGAGGCAATATCTCGACTGTGCGCGCCAAACTCGAGCGCGGCAGCTTTCCGATTTAGCGATTTGGAGGTGTCAGAAATGTTGGCGGCGGATGGCCAATCCCATGCGTTTCAAGCCGATGTGGCGCGGCTTCTCGATCTCATGGTCCATTCGGTCTATTCCGACCGCGATATTTTTCTGCGCGAGCTCGTCTCGAATGGTGCCGATGCCTGCGAGAAGCTGCGCTATGAGGCGCTCGCCGATCCCTCGCTCACCGAGCGCGACGCCAACTTTCTCATCACCGTCAGCCTGGATAAGGAGGCGCGCACGCTGACCGTTGGCGACAACGGCATCGGCATGTCCAAGGAGGACCTCACCCAGTCGCTCGGCACGATCGCCCGCTCCGGCACCCGCGCCTTTCTCGACAGTCTGGAGGGCAGAGCGAAGGACGATTCTTCGATCGGCAGGGACCTGATCGGCCAATTCGGCATCGGCTTCTATTCAGCCTTCATGGTCGCCGAGAAAATCGACGTCGAGACCCGGCGCGCAGGGGCGAATGAGGCCTATCTTTGGAGTTCAGACGGCAAGGGAACTTTTTCGATCGCGCCGCTGTCGCTCGAAGCGGCGCCGCCGCGCGGCACGCAGAGTCATTCTCCATCTGCAGGAGAGCGCGAGCGAATATCTCGAACCTGCTCGGGTCGAGCAGATCCTGCGGGAGCATTCGAGCGCGATCGCAGTGCCCATCGCCATCATCGATGCGCCGGGCCAGGAACCGCGCCGCTTGACCGACGGGTCGGCCCTTTGGACGAAGCCGAAGAGCGCGATCAGCAAGGGGGATTACGCCGAGTTCTATCGCAATCTCTGCGGCCAGTTCGACGAACCCGCGCTCACCCTGCACTGGCGCGCCGAAGGCAGACATGAATATACGGTTCTCGCCTTTGTGCCGGGCTCGCGCCCCTTCGACCTGTTTCGATTCGGCGCGCAAGGGCCACGGTAAGCTCTATGTCCGCCATGTGCTGATCGATCAGGACGCGGAAATTCTGCCGAGCTGGCTCAGGTTCGTGCGCCTCGTCGTCGACTCGGCCGATCTGCCGCTCAATGTTTCGCGCGAGTTGATCCAACAGAGCCTGGTCTACACCGCCATCAAGAAGGGCGTCGCCAATCGGGTGGTGCAGGACCTCACCAAGCTTCAGGAAAGCGACGCGGAGACCTTCGGCAAGGTCTGGGCGAATTTTGGCGCCGTCATCAAGGAAGGGCTTTACGAAGAGCCCGAACGGCGCGACGCTTTGTTCAAGCTCGTCCGTTTTGCGACGACCGCCGATCTCGACGGCAAGCGCAGCCTTGCGGATTACGTCGCGGCGCTCCGGCCAAACCAGACGGCGATCTATTATCTCAGCGGCGACGACATCAAGCGGCTCAACGCCAGCCCGCAGCTTGAGGGCTTTCGTGCACGCGGCATCGAAGTCCTGCTTCTGCCCGATCCGATCGACGCTTTTTGGGTTTCGACGGCCGCCGGTTACGACGGCAAACCGTTCAAGTCGGTGTCGCAAGGGGCCGCGGATATCGCATTGATCCCGCTAAAAACGGGCGCGGAAGCGCCCAAGGCCGAGCCGCCTTCAGCCGCGCTTGCGACGCTATTCGCCTTGATGAAACAGGTGCTGGCAGAGGTGGCTGCGGATGTGCGTGCCTCAAATCGCTTGTCCGAAAGTCCAGCTTGTCTTATCGCCGCCGACCACGGCTTCGATCGTCGGCTCGAGCGCATGCTGGCCGAGCATGGTCAATTGCAATCGGTTTCGAAGCCGGTGCTCGAAATCAATCCGACGCATCCGCTCATCGGTGCGCTCGCCGCAGAGGTCGGGCATGCCGACAAGGATACGCTCGCCGACGTCATCTGGCTCATTTTCGACGAGGCGCGGTTGATGGACGGCGAAAAGCCCACCGATGCCGCGAGCTTCGCTGGGCGGCTCACGCGAATTCTTTTGAAGGCCGTGGCCGAGCCGAAGGCATGATCTGGGAAGAGCTTTGTTTCGATCCGAGCTTGTCGCGGAACAAGGCGCAGCGGCTACTTACACAAATGCTCATCGCGGCCGGAGTGGAATCAGCCGCGCTCGACGCGCGGCTCATTCTCTGCGCAGCCCTTGGTGTCGACCACGCGGCGCTCGTGCGTGATCCCGATCAGCCGATCGGCATTTCTGCAGAGAAAATGGCTGCGTTGGCAAGTCGGCGGCTGGTTCGCGAGCCCTTGTCGCGCATTCTCGGCCGCAGAGAATTCTGTGGCCTCGATTTTGTCCTCAACCCAGCCGTTCTCGATCCGCGCCCGGACACGGAAATCTTGATTGAGGCGGTGCTCGGCGCCTTGGCGATGCGGCGCGACGATCCTTTGCGCATCCTCGATCTCGGCACGGGTACAGGTGCCATTCTCGCCGCGCTCTTAATGCGATTGCCGCAGACGTTCGGGATCGGCATCGACATTTCAGAAGCGGCCTGTCGGGTCGCGAGAAGCAACCTTGAAAGCCTCGGCCTCGCGCCGCGGAGCGCTGTCCTGTGCGGCGATTGGGCGAGGTCTTTGCGTGGCGCTTTCGATGCGATTGTCGCAAATCCACCTTATGTTGCGCGCGGTGTGATCCAGACTTTGGCGCCGGAGGTGCGCGATCATGATCCGGTCTTGGCGCTTGACGGCGGCGAAGACGGCTTAGCAGCCTACCGCGAGATCATCCCAAGCTTGGCAGATCTACTCGCGCCTGATGCCATCGTCGCGCTCGAGATCGGCGCAGGTCAGGCTTTCGACTCGGCGCGTATTCTGGATTCGAATGGTTTCGCAAATATCGGAATGCACTGCGATCTCGCCGGCCATGAACGGGTGGTTATGGCCCGTTGCATTCCTGGTTTGAATGTATGATCAAGAACTTGCAAAATGCGACAAATCCACGTGGCATATCTGCCACATAGATTGCCCGGAGCGGAAATATTTCACAAAAGCTCTTGGCGTTTGGGAGGAAAGCGAATACTTTCCGTGTCAAAGGTTGCCTTTCGCGATTGATGTAGCATTGCGGCAGCGTTGAGATCCTCCCTCCCGTGAAGATGTTTTTAGGGTTGGAATGATTTCCGCTTCCGGTGAGCCAGATGTGCTCAGCGCGATCAAGGTAATTGTCCCCAAAGTCTGAGACCCCCGAGAGCTGCGGGGTCGGCCTTGCTCGGCGGCTCTGCCGCGAGTTTATGTTAGCAGCTGGAGAACCGGTGCCAGCTTATTCTTGCGCCCTTGGACCCAGTGGAGGACGCACCGACTCGGCGACGCCGAGCATCGGGGTGGCGATGCTACGCAAGGAACATCGATGAGACCGAATCAGAACAACAAGCGCATGCGCGGCCGTAATAACAATCGCAAAGGGCCGAATCCACTTTCCCGTTCCTATGAATTGAACGGACCCGATGTGAAGATCAGGGGCACTGCCCACCATATCGGCGAAAAATATTTGCAACTGGCGCGGGATGCTCAGTCGTCCGGCGATCCGGTGATGGCGGAGAGCTATCTGCAACATGCTGAGCATTATTTCCGCTTGATCGCGGCAGCCCAGCAGGCGCAGCAGGCATCCTTCGGTTATAATCGCCAAGCTGGCGAGCCGGAGCCCGAAGAGCTCGAAGAAGAAGAGGATTTCGCCAGCCTTCCGGATCGGTTCGCATCTCCGATCGAGCGCGTGAGCGCGCAGCCGCAACAGCAACCCCAACCTCAGCCCCAGCCTTATACGCCACCGCAGCCCCAGCATAACGGCCACCCGAGCTATCAAGAGCGCGAACGGCCGTCCTTCGGCAGTAGCGAGCGGCCCAATTATGAGCGGCAGGATCGGAGCAATCGTCAGGAGCGCGGCTTCCAGGACAGAGGCGGGTTCTCCGAAAGGCCCGGCCAGCCCAGTCGAGAGGCGGACCAACGCGGCGGGCGCGGACGCGGCCCACGCGATTTTCGCGCCGACGCTGCGCCACGCTACGAGCGTCATGAGCCCCGCGTGCACCCCGGTGATGGCAGCGGCAACGGTCTGCCGGCATTCATCACCGCGCCCGTCCGGCTGCAGCCTGAGACCACCCAGCCAATTTCCGAGGAGCAAACCTTCGGGTCCGAGGTCATGCAAAGGCCGGACACCGAGAATGAGGCGACCGGTTTCCATCTGCGCCCACGCCGGCGCCGGCGCGGCAAAGGCGAGTTCGGCGAGGCTGAGAGCCCACCGGTGAAAGATCCCTTCGGCGAGTGACGCTTCCTGTCCGACCGGCGTGGGGAATGACCGATCGAATCCGATTGTCCTAGGCAGAGGGGTCCCGGCTTGTCGGGATCGCACGCCTTAACAATCCCGCGCAGCTTCCCTACATTTTCATCGAGGTCCGGCGTCGGATGCCCCGAGTCGGAATTTGCCGCAAATGGAGAGCGGTTCTGGGCCTTGCCGCCGGTCTGGGAGGTCATCAATGAATTTTGAAAAATATACGGAGCGCGCGAAGGGGTTTGTGCAAAGCGCGCAGTCGCTGGCCGTCCGCGAGGGAAACCAGCAATTCGCCCCGGAGCATCTGCTTAAAGTTTTGCTCGACGACCCGGAGGGCTTGGCGAGCGCCTTGATCAACAAAGCCGGGGGCAATGCGCGCGAGGCCTTGGTCCAGACCGAACTGGCGCTTTCAAAATTGCCGAAGGTCCAGGGGTCCGGCGCCGGCCAACTCTATATCGCTCCGGCTATGGCGCGGGTCTTCGACAACGCCGAAAAGATCGCTGAGAAGGCGGGCGATTCCTATGTCACCGTCGAGCGGCTTCTTCTCGCGCTGGCGATGGAGAAAGGGATCGAATTCGGCGAAGATTTTGGCGCAGGCGGGCGTCACGCCACAGGTCCTCAATGCCGCTATCGAGGATCTGCGCAAAGGCCGCACGGCCGATAGTCCGACCGCCGAGAATGCCTATGACGCGTTGAAGAAATATGCCCGCGATCTGACCGAGGCGGCGCGCGCGGGCAAGCTCGATCCTGTGATTGGCCGCGACGAAGAGATTCGCCGCACCATCCAGGTTCTTTCGCGGCGGACCAAGAACAATCCCGTCCTTATTGGCGAACCCGGCGTCGGCAAGACTGCCATCGTCGAAGGTCTCGCCTTGCGCATCGTCAACGGCGACGTGCCTGAAAGCTTGCGCGATAAGAGCCTGCTCGCTCTCGATCTCGGCGCCTTGATCGCCGGGGCCAAATATCGTGGCGAATTCGAGGAGAGGCTGAAGGCCGTCTTAAACGAGATCACAGCCGCCGAAGGCCGAATCATCCTGTTCATCGACGAGATGCATACGCTCATTGGCGCCGGCAGGGCGGACGGTGCGATGGATGCGTCGAACCTCCTGAAGCCGGCGCTGGCGCGCGGCGAATTGCATTGCATCGGCGCGACGACGCTCGACGAATATCGCAAACATGTCGAAAAGGACGCTGCGCTCGCCCGCCGCTTCCAGCCCGTCTTCGTCTCAGAACCCACCGTCGAGGATACGATTTCGATCCTGCGCGGTTTGAAAGAGAAATACGAACTCCACCATGGCGTGCGGATCACCGATTCGGCGCTGGTCGCCGCCGCGACCCTGTCGAACCGCTACATCGCCGATCGTTTTCTTCCCGACAAAGCGATCGACCTCGTCGACGAGGCGGCGGCGCGGCTGCGCATGCAGGTCGATTCGAAGCCGGAGGAACTTGACGAGATTGACCGTCGAATCATTCAACTGAAGATTGAACAGGAAGCATTGAAGAAGGAAACGGACAGTGCTTCCCGTGATAGGCTCCGCAAACTTGAGGGCGAACTTGCCGAAGCGGAAGAGAAGTCCGCGGCATTAACGTCGCGCTGGAAGGCCGAGAAGGACAAGCTCGGCGCAGCGCAAAAGCTGAAGGAACAACTCGAAAATGCCCGCAACGAGCTGTTGCAGGCGCAGCGTCGCGGCGAATATCAGCGCGCCGGCGAACTCACCTACAGCATCATTCCCGATCTCGAGAGAAAGCTCGCCGAGACGGAGGCCAAAGGCGGCGACATTCTCGTCGACGAGGCGGTAACGGCCGACCATATCGCGCAAGTCGTCTCGCGCTGGACCGGCATCCCTGTCGATAAGATGCTGGAGGGTGAGCGCGGGAAGCTTCTGCGCATGGAAGAAGAGCTTGCCAAGCGCGTCGTCGGCCAAGCCGAAGCGGTGGCCGCGGTTTCAACCGCCGTGCGTCGTGCTCGGGCGGGTCTGCAGGATCCTCATCGGCCGATTGGTTCGTTCATGTTTCTCGGGCCAACGGGTGTCGGCAAGACCGAGTTGACCAAAGCGCTCGCTGCCTTCCTGTTCGACGACGAGACGGCGCTTATCCGCATCGACATGTCGGAATATATGGAGAAACATTCCGTCGCCCGGCTCATCGGCGCGCCACCTGGCTATGTCGGCTATGAGGAAGGCGGAGCGCTGACCGAGGCGGTTCGGCGGCGCCCCTATCAAGTCGTCCTCTTCGACGAGATCGAAAAGGCGCATCCCGACGTCTTCAATGTACTGCTTCAGGTGCTCGACGACGGAAGGCTCACCGACGGGCAGGGCCGCACCGTCGATTTCCGCAATACGCTTATCATCATGACCTCCAATCTTGGCTCTGAAATTCTCGTCAACCAGCGAGAGGGCGAGGACTCGGCAGCGGTGCGCGATGAAGTGATGCAGATCGTGCGCGCGCATTTCCGGCCGGAGTTTTTGAACCGGATCGACGAGATCATCCTGTTCCACCGCCTACGCCGCGAGGATATGGCAGCGATTGTCGATATCCAGATCGGGCGACTCTCGCGCCTGCTTGAAGACCGCAAGATTACTCTTGATCTGACGCCGGAAGCGCGCGCGTGGCTCGCGGATAAGGGCTATGATCCTGCCTATGGGGCGCGACCTTTGAAGCGGGTCATTCAGAAGGCTTTGCAGGACCCGCTGGCCGAGAAGGTCTTGGCCGGCGAGATTCATGATGGCACGACGGTGACGATCTGTGTCGGCCCCCACGGCCTTATCATCGACTCCAGCAAATCCGGCGGGCAGGGCAAAGGCAAGACGAAGATCGCCTGAGGCCCTGTTTGGGCCGGGCATCGCGCACTTGGCCGGCCATTTTGTCCCATATTCGAGCGGCCGGACGGCTTGCTGAAACAGCCGGAATCGCGTGAAGCGCGCATGGCGTCCGCAATGCCTTGCGAGTTGCAGAAAAGGCGTATTTCCGCGGCAAAAAAGCGCTCTTGCGGGGTCCACCGATTCGGCTGTTTCGGGGCCCTCTGAGCGGCCTCTTTCGAGGCCCCAGGGAAGCACGGAAATATCCGTCGTAATTGCGGAAAACGCGTCCGGAAACCATGCATTTGGCGGGGATTCGGACTATATATTTGATAGTCCGGATGAACCCTTGCCGCGCTTCAAAATCAGCATTCAAAGAAAGTCCCCATACTCATGTCTCAACCCGCTCCCGCCAGGTCGAATGCGATGCCCGATCGAGCGAGAGATGTGACGCCGGAGCAGGATTCCTACGGCGCCGACTCGATTAAAGTGCTCCGCGGTCTCGATGCCGTGCGCAAGCGCCCCGGCATGTATATCGGCGACACGGACGACGGCTCGGGCCTCCATCACATGGTCTACGAGGTCGTCGACAATGCGATCGACGAGGTGCTTGCCGGCTATGCGACGAAGGTGGCAGTGACGCTCAATCCCGACGGCTCCGTAACCGTCACTGACGACGGCCGCGGCATCCCCACCGACATTCATGCCGAAGAGGGTGTGTCCGCCGCAGAGGTCATCATGACCCAGCTGCATGCGGGCGGAAAATTCGACCAGAATTCTTACAAAGTCTCCGGCGGCCTCCATGGCGTCGGCGTCTCCGTCGTCAATGCCCTGTCGGAGTTCTTGCGATTGCGCATCTGGCGCGACGGCAAGGAGCATTTGGTCAATTTCGCCAATGGCGATGTCGTTGCACCGCTCGTCGTCGTCGGCCCGGCGCCGCTCGAAGACGGCAAAGTGAAGCGCGGGACGGAAGTCACCTTCCAACCCTCAGCGAAGACATTCTCCATGGTCGAGTTCGACTTCGCGACGATCGAACATCGCCTGCGTGAACTGGCGTTCCTGAATTCGGGCGTACGGATCGCGCTGACTGACGCGCGCAGCCCGGAAATCAAGCATGAGGAGCTGTTTTACCAAGGTGGTCTCGAAGCCTTCGTGCGCTATCTCGATCGCGCCAAGACGCCGCTCGTCACGACGCCGATCCTCATCAAGGGCGAGCGTGACCGCATCACCATCGAGGTCGCGCTGTGGTGGAACGATTCCTACCACGAGCATGTACTCGCTTTCACCAACAACATTCCCCAGCGCGACGGCGGCACTCATCTCGCCGGGTTACGCGCCGCACTGACCCGCCAGGTCACGGGCTATGCCGAGCGCTCTGGCCTCACCAAACGCGAAAAGGTCGATCTCAGCGGCGACGATTGCCGCGAGGGCCTCACCTGCGTGCTCTCGGTGAAAGTGCCGGACCCGAAATTCTCCTCGCAGACGAAGGACAAGCTCGTTTCCTCGGAAGTGAGGCCGGCGGTCGAAAGCTTCGTCAATGAAATGCTCGACCATTGGTTCGAGGAGCATCCGCAGGACGCAAAGGTCATCGTCGGCAAGGTGGTGGAAGCCGCCCAGGCGCGCGAAGCGGCGCGCAAGGCGCGCGAGCTCACCCGCCGCAAAGGCGCGCTCGACGTCGCCAATCTGCCGGGCAAGCTCGCCGATTGCCAGGAACGCGACCCGGCGAAGTCCGAGCTCTTCCTGGTCGAGGGCGATTCCGCCGGCGGCTCGGCGAAACAAGGCCGCAACCGCGAGTATCAGGCCGTGCTACCGTTGCGCGGCAAGATCCTCAACGTCGAGCGCGCACGCTTCGACAAGATGTTGTCCAGCCAGGAGATCGGTACGCTGATCACCGCGCTCGGCACGGGCATCGGCCGTGACGACTTCAATCCCAACAAGCTACGCTACCACAAGATCATCATCATGACCGACGCGGACGTCGACGGCTCGCATATCCGCACCTTGCTCCTGACCTTCTTCTTCCGCCAGATGCGCGAATTGATCGAACGCGGCCATCTCTTCATCGCCCAGCCGCCGCTCTACAAGGTCAAGCGCGGCAATTCGGAGCAATATTTGAAGGACGAGCGGGCGCGGGAGGACTATCTGATCGACAATGGGCTCGACGGCGCGGTGCTGAGGCTCGCGACGGGCGAGGAGCGCGGCGGTCAAGATCTGCGCGCCCTCGTAGAAGAGGCGCGGCTTGTGCGCCAAATCCTCGGCGGCCTTCACTCGCGGTATGACCGCACGGTCGTCGAACAGGCGGCGATTGCCGGCGGTCTCAAGCCAGTCTCCGGCCAGGACCAGGAAGCGGAAACGCATGCCCGTGAGATCGCCGAGCGGCTCGATCGCCTTGCGGACGAGTTGGAGCGCGGCTGGAATGGCCGTGTCGAAGCCGGCGCCTATATTTTGACGCGGGACGTGCGCGGCGTGCGGCAGGCGTCCACGCTCGATCCGGGGCTGCTCGCCTCGGCCGAGGCGCGCCGCCTCAACGACCACGCGCCTTCCTTGCGAGAGGTCTATGCGCGTCCTGCCCGCTTCATCCGCAAGGGCGAGGAGAAACAGGTCTCCGGCCCAGCGCAGCTCGTCGACGTCGTGTTGGCGGCAGGCCAGAAGGGCATTTCGCACATCCAGCGCTACAAAGGCCTCGGCGAAATGAACGCCGAACAGCTGTGGGAGACGACGCTTGACCGCGACGCGCGCTCGCTTTTGCAGGTGAAGATCAAGGAAGGCGACGAAGCCGACGATATTTTCGTCAAGCTGATGGGCGACGTCGTCGAGCCGCGCCGCGAATTCATCCAGGAGAACGCGCTGAACGTCGCCAATTTGGACGTGTAACAAAACAGATGTCGCGTAACAGAATATGTTGACTCTGGAAGGCCGTAGTCAGACTCAAATAACGATGAAAGCAGACTCCGGTGGACCAGACTGACAAGTAATGAGACATCTCTGGAGAGAACTAAAAACCCTCAAAAAAGAACCAAATAACAACCTCCGGAGAACCTAATAGTCGCCCCTTACGAGGCAGCGGCGCCGTAGTTGCTTTCCGCGCCAACGCCAGTGGACAGACCATGAAAAAGGAGAACTTTCCGGGAAGAAAGTCCGGAGAGAACTAGATAGCCTCGAGCGAGAACCCAATAGCTGCGTCCGAAGAAGCGGAAAGTGGTTCACTTCCGGGATGCACCAGTAGCGGAAGTTGATCGCGCTATACTTTGGAATTCTCGGAGAGGTGGAGCAATCATCTTCTCCGCAAAAATCATCATCAGCCCCTGTAACGTCTGTTCGTTTCCATCTCCTCCATTATGAAGGCACCATCACCTTCTCCCCGACGCCGTCAGTGCACGGCGTCACAGACACTGGAGATGAGAATGTTGAATCCCGAGAGCAACCGGAAAGTCCCGGAAACCGTATTGAACTGGGCGCCTGATGCGCCCAAGGGCGGCAAGGCCGTCATGAACCGTGTGCTGAAGGATGGCGCGAGCGTGCCGTTATTCTTCGCACAAACCCTGGTCGCGTCCCTGCGCGACGTCGGGCCGTTCAGCTCCGAGAAAACCGTCAGTCCCGTGAGTTTGAATTCCGACCCGTCCGGGAAGGAGCCGTCAAGAGTTGCCCTCATCATCATTCATGAGTTCCTGCCAGCCGACTGGCGTTCGAAGAACCGCGCTGTCAACTCTCTGCGGCGCAGGCATGTTGGCGCCCAAGCCGGACCTTGCCGATTCTAAATCCTCTCGCGTGTCGATATCGACGAAAATTGAGGTATCATCGACAGGGCACTCGATGATTTCCCCTGCCGCGAGGATTTGCTTAGCCCCGCGATCGCCGTCGAGCGCATTGACCGCCGCAAAATGCTTGCGACCGATGAGGATAGGATTGCCGCGCCGGCCAGCATATGTCGGGACCACTGCGAGCGGCTCAGTCGCCGTTGTGAAGGCGTCGATCAACTGATCGATCAGTCGAGCAGAGACAAAAGGCATGTCGGCCAGCAAGACGACCGCACCTGCGGCCCCTTCTGGTACTGCGGCGACGCCAGCTTGCAATGACCGAGAAAGTCCAGCCCGGAAATCGAGGGCACAGATAATTTGTACACCGAGTCCATCGAGCACCGCTGCAGTCTTTTCGGCGGCGTGTCCGACGACCACCACCACAGGATGCGCGCGCGAAGCGAGCGCCGCCTCGGAAACTATGCGGATGAGCGGTTTTCCAGCAATCTCCGCAACAACCTTCGTCTCCGACGGTCCAGCGTCAAACCGTGTAGCTCGTCCAGCCCCCAAGACGATGGCAGCAATCTCGCTCATGCCGCTTGTTCCGAGCGCAAGGGCTTTTGGCGCCGTGTCGCGACTATTTCGGCGAGGATAGCTATCGCGATTTCGGCAGGACTCACAGCCGCGATGTCCAATCCGATAGGAGCATGGATCGTAGCGAGCGTTGCGTCGGCCATCCCCGCGGCCCGCAGACGCTCGAGTCTCTTTGCGTGTGTTTTACGCGAACCGAGCGCCCCAACGTAAAAGCATCGTGCCGCGAGAGCCAAGGCGATGCCTGGATCGTCAATACGCGGCTCATGAGAGAGCACAACTATCGCTGTGTCATGGTCGAAAGCGTGCTGTGGTAGAATCTCTTGCGGCCAATCGGCGATCACTTCGCAATCGGGAAATCTCTCCGGCGTAGCAAAGGCCGTACGCGGATCGATAATGACCACATCGAAGCCGGCGAACTTTGCCATTGGCGCCAAGGCTTGCGCAATGTGGCCGGCGCCTATGATGACGAGACGGACTGGTGGCAACTGCACCGAAACGAACATTGTACCGCCCGCCGCTTGCATCGTACCGCTCTTGCCGAGTTGCAACTGCTGTTCGAGCGCCTCGCCGAGCGGATCACGAGCGACATCAGCTGCGCGCACCAATCTCTGCGCGCCGCTCGTGAGATCGGTTATCAGGAGCGCGGGACGGCGGGCAGTGCGTTCGGCATTAAGCGCGGCGAGAAGCTTGCTTCGCGTTAAATTGACTCTTTCGACATAGACCTTGATGTTGCCGCCGCAGGAAAGGCCGGCACGCCATGCGATCTCATCGAGGACACCAAATTCGAGCAAGCGCGGCTTACCCGCCGCGATAATATCCAAGGCTTCGTTGACCACCTCTGCCTCGATACAGCCGCCCGACACCGATCCGATAAACCGGCCGTCACTGTCGATGATAAGATGGCTCCCAACCGGACAGGGCGCTGAGCCCCACGTCTCGATCACCGTCGCAATGGCAATCTTCGCGCCGGCTGCCAGCCATTCCTGCGCTTTGCGAAGAACGTCGTCGTCGGATACGAGCATAAGATGCCATTCCTTTACGTTCTCGAGCGACACATCCAAGACCTAGCGCAAGTCCAACCGCCAGCGGCAAGATCGCGACATTCGGACCTAATCCGCGGCGTGACGCAGGGCGCGTTCAAGCTCAGCGTCCAGCTTTAGCCCGACGGCCGTGACTCTCTCGTCGCCGAATTGACCGAAAAGCGTGGAAGGAAGATCGTATTCGAATGTCGCCGCTCCAGAGGCATCCTCATAGAGAACGACGCGGAGAGGCGCGTAGAGCGCGGCCGGCAATTGGTACTGGGTCATCGAAGCCGCGGTGATTGGATTTCCAATTTCATACTGCAATGCTTTGCGGGTCTGTGCGGCGCTGCGCAGCAAGATTCCGTGGTCACGTTTCTCGAAAATAAAGAGCTCCGAGCCGTGTGCAAGCTCATTGGCGCGTTTGCTATCGCCCTTCGCCAATGCCTCCATGATCGCTGGATCGATTTGCGGAATTGACCGTTCCAGCGTCGCCTCGACATCGGCAAATGTTTTCGTCGACGTAATCTTGACGTGCTCGATCTTTATGGCATGCTCGGAGATGTTTGGCTCCGCCATGACATTTTCCTTCATGGCGGGTGTCAAAACAAAAAAGGTGGTCAACAGGAACGTCCTAGCAGCTGTTGGCATGCGCAGGCTCACTTCAATGAGCGTCGCGGAGACTTGAGGGATTACGAACCGGGTCTTGTCGATTTTTTCTGACGCGGATCATCGCCGGGATTCAAGTATTCGAGGCCCAACGGGCCGATGGCCGATACCTGGGTGACGTACTCACCGGATTTTGCCCAGTGGAAATGCCAGGTCTCGCCAGGCAGAACGATGACGCTACCCGGAGGATATGCCTGCACCTTGTCACCGTCGAACGTCTCGCCGAGTCCGATGTAAAAGACGCCTGACATGACCGTGTAAATGCGATCTTCCGGATGCTTATGCGGCATTAGTTTCACGCCTGAGGGCACTTTGACCCTGATCAGGTAAGGTCCGGCTTGAGTAGGCTCACCAACAAGCACAGCCAGTCGGGCCGACGGCGGAAACGCCGGGAACGGATTCCAGTTAATATCTTCCGGAAGAATGGATTTGAAAGCCGCTTCGCCCGGCTGGTGGGATCGAACCATTGTGCTCCTCCTATTTGGATGCGCTGGCCGCTTACCGAGCCAGATCGCAATACATTTACGCCCTCTCGCCTCCCCTTGGCCTTGATGACGGTCGCCAGCGCAATCTGTCGGCCCGTATCGCGCGCATCTTGCGCCTTGAGCAGAAGTCGTCGTTCTCCGATCCGATCATTCTCGCCATTCCATTTGGAACACGCGCTTCCAGTTCTCAATGAGATGTTTGTTCGCGTAGCTGGGCTACGCCCTTTGCCGTGACATCGGATTGCGCGCTGCCGAAGCGCCCCGTTACGTAGTTGGCGACTGCCGCTATTTCAATGTCGGAATAGGCTCTGCCAAAGGCCGGCATCGACACGATTCCATCCGGCGTCGACCGAAAGGTGCCCGAGATTACGATCTGAGCAACATTGACAGCCGTCCGATCGTTCACAGCGCGTGCGCCTGCAATCGTAGCAAAGGGCGTTATCAGGCTTACGCCCGTCCAGTTATGACAACTGACGCAGGCGCCCTCGAAAACTCGTCTACCCATAACGTCTGCAAAAGGGCCGCCTTCTTTGGGCGAAGGAGGCGCCGCAGCCGCAAGCTTCGCCGGCAAATCGGGCGATGCGATCGGCGGAATGCTGCGCAGGTAGGCGATCAGCGCGTGGATATCATCCGGCGTCATCTTGCCGAAACTACAGTCCACGGCCTCGCCCATCGGGCCGGCCGCCGTGCCATGGACCCATGAGTGGCCGGTCGAGAGATAAACGAATAAATCGTCGTCGCTCCAGCCGCCGACGCCCGAGCCCTTGTCCGATGTGATGTCGAACGCATGCCAGCCCGCTGTAATCGCGCCGGCAAACTTCCGGCGATTGTCAAGTGCAAAGCCGAGATTGCGTGGCGTGTGGCATTCACCGCAATGCGCCAAAGCTTCCGCGAGATAGGCGCCTCTGTTCCATTCGGGACTTTGCGCCGTGTTGGGCGCAAACCCGTTATCCGGATTGAACAACAGCGACCAGAAGAAGAGCGACCAGCGCTGATTGAACGGGAAGGTCAGCGTGTTGGCGCGGTTGGCAGCATGAACGGGCGGGAGGCCGAACAAATAGGCCTTGATCGCCAACACGTCGGCATCGGTAAGAGAGGTGTAAGACGTGAAGGGCATGGCCGGATAAAGTCGCGCCCCGTCACGGCGGACGCCGCGTCGCACGGCGTTGAGGAAATCCGCATCGCTGTAGTCGCCGATGCCCGTCTCCTTGTCGGGCGTGATATTGGTCGAATAGAGCGTTCCGAAGGGCAGAGGAATGGCTAGTCCGCCGGCGTAGGCCTCGCCATGCAGCGCGGTGTGGCAGACTAGGCAATCAGCGGCGCGCGCGAGATATTCGCCGCGCTTAACAATATCGGCATCCTTCAGGATAACGGGAACGCCCGTTGGATCGGGCCCGTGATAATCTGATAACGCGACCGTAGAGCCTCCCGCGAAGGCCATCGGTCCCGGAACGAACATATGCCAAGCCCATAGGCCTAAGCCGATCAAAACGATGATCGCGACAGCGGCAAAATTGGTCCGGCTGGCGCGCATAAGGCTAGGTCCCGTTTTTGACAGCCAAGGCAGCGCGGTCTACCGGCATTCGTCGCAAGGCGACGCCTGTCGCCGCGTAGATCGCATTACGTAGCGCGGGCAGGGACGCTGTCGTGCCGGTTTCGCCGATACCTCCGGGGTGTTCGCCACTCTTAATTACATGCACATCAACGTTCGGCACTTGGTCCATGCGCAACATGCGATAATTGTTGAAGTTGGACTGTTGCACGCGACCGCTTTCGATCGTGACCTCGCCATAGAGTCCAGCGGTAAGGCCGAAGACTAGTCCGCCTTGCAGTTGCGCGACGATTGTATCTGGATTGACAGCTATGCCGGTGTCCACCGCCGATGTTACGCGGCGTAGATACACCTCGCCGTCTTCGTCGACTTCAACCTCGACCACGGTGGCGATGAAGCTCGCAAACGATGGCTGAGCACAAACGCCGCGCCCAGTTCGCGGCGGAAGTGGCTTACCCCAATCAGATTTTTCCGCGACCAGATCAAGCGCAGCGATAAGCCGCGGGTTATTGCCGAGCATGCCGCGCCGGAAGGCGATCGGATCCATGCCGGCTTTGCGCGCCAATTCGTCGATGAAACATTCAATGGCAAAAACATTGTTGTTCGGTCCGACGCCCCGCCAAAATCCAGTCGGCACGGGCGGCTCGGCACGCACATATTCGACGTGCAGGTTTGGGATGTCGTAAGGTAGATCGACGGCGCTATCGACTGCATCGATGTCGATGCCGTTGTGAAATGCCGGTGGCAACCAACGCGCCATTACAGAAGAGCCGGTGACGCGATATTTCCATGCGACGATCTTTCCATTCAGCAAACTAGCTGAAACCACGTCGCGATAAGCGGGACGGTAGATATCATGCTGAATGTCCTCTTCGCGCGTCCACAGGACCTTGATCGGCGTGTTGACATGCCGCGCGATACGTACAGCGGTTTCGACCATGTCGGCTTCGAGCCGCCGGCCAAAACCGCCGCCAAGCAAATGATTGTGCACGGTTACTTTATCGATCGGAACGCCGGCGGCCTTCGCCGCCGCCGCTTGTACGCGCGTCATGACCTGCGTGCCGGTCCATATTTCGCAGGCGCCGGGAGTAAGCCGAACGGTGCAGTTCAAAGGCTCCATCGCAGCATGCGCCAAGAACGGCAGTTCGTATTCGGCCTCGTAGACCTCTCCCTGTGAGAGGCCCTTGGCGATATCGCCGCGCGACTTTGCGACCACGCCCTCTTTCTTGCTTGCGGCGCGCAAATCCTCCCAGATGCCCTGCGAGCTAACGCCGGCATTCGGCCCTTCGTCCCATTTGATGTCGAGGGTAGAAAGACCCTTCTTTGCAGCCCACATGTGATCGCCTACAACCGCGACCAGATCATCGAGCACGACGACTTGCCGTACGCCGGGTACCCCCTTGGCCCCCGAGTCATCGACATGACCAACCTTGCCGCCAAAGACGGGACAAGCGGCAAGCGTCGCGAATTTCATTCCTGGCAGCATCGCGTCGATGCCGTAGATAACTTGGCCATCTGTCTTGCCAGGCGTATCGAGCCGCTTCACAGGCTTGCCGATCAATACAAAGTCTTTCGGATTTTTGAGCGGCGGGTCTTGTGGTACGGGAAGTAGGACGGCAGCATCGATCAGCTCGCCATAAGCGAGCGTTTGCCCGCTGGGGGCATGAAAGACCTTGCTGTTGGACGCAGAGCAGCTTGCGGGTTCAACGTGCCATTGTCGCGCAGCGGCCTGAACGAGCATAGCCCGGGCAGCCGCGCCGGCGCGGCGAAGCGGCTCCCAGAAAGCGCGTATGGAGTTGGAATTGCCTGTAACTTGAATACGAAAGAGCGGATTGCCATAAAGCTTGTCGCTGGCCGGCGCGTGCTCGAACGTGACCTTCGAGAAATCAGCATCGAGTTCCTCGGCAAGAATCATCGAAATTGCCGTGTAAACTCCTTGCCCCATCTCCACCTGGGGCATGACGAGCGTCGTTTTGCCCGAGTGGTCAACGCGGATAAAAGCGTTGGGTGCGAATTGGTTTGCTGCAGTGTCAGGAGACTGTTCCGGTTCGTTTGCGGCTTGGACAGGAAGGCGAAAGGCAAGAACGAATCCCCCAGCCAACCCCGCAGTCAAAAGCCCGCGACGCGAGGGAGACAGCGCGAGATTGTCGAGAGCGCTCATTGCTGCCTCTTATGCCTCGCTCGCAGCGCGCTTGATAGCTTCGCGGATGCGTACATAGGTGCCGCAGCGGCAAATATTTCCCGCCATGGCGGCGTCAATATCGGAGTCATCGGGATGAGGATTTTTGGTGAGCAGTGCCGCCGCCGACATGATTTGACCCGATTGGCAATAGCCGCATTGGATCACCTCCAAATCGAGCCAGGCCTGCTGCACCTTTTTGCCTGCCGGCGTCGCACCGATAGCCTCGATGGTCGTGATATGGCGATTTCCAATATTGCTAACCGTCAATAGGCAGGATCGGACGGGCTCGCCGTCGAGATGAACCGTGCAGGCGCCACATAACGCCATGCCGCACCCGAATTTTGTGCCAGTCATTCCAAGAACGTCGCGTAGCACCCAGAGCAACGGCATATCGTCCGGAACGTCGACCTTTTGGACCTGTCCGTTGATAAGCAGCGTCGCCATGATCTAGTCCGCTACATGGGAGCCAGGTACAGGCCAGCTCCGTCACCGAGCTTGAGCTCGACGTTTAGGTCGGAGGTCGCGACATGGTAAGCGTTTTGACGGGAAACACCATCCTGCGGCTAATGCGCTACGCCCGAAATGCTGAAGGCCATTGATGGCCTAATTCGCAGACCGCTCGCTGGACCGCAACGACGAATGCGGACGCAATCGCTCAAAGCTCTCGAAAATACGATCTTGAGGCTTTTGCGATCCCGTGAAGCTCGCGGGATGGCGCGTGGGCCCGATCTGGGTGGACGCCGGAAATCCCTTCGCCGTGTTTGCGCTCAGTGCCGATATTTGAGAATTGTGCCAAGGCCTAATCAATAAGGCGGAGCTCGGCGCGCCCGTTGTTCTCTTGCGGCCTCGATCCACCAAGCTAGATCTTTGGAAAAACGATCAAAGTCATGGTTGAGGGCTTCGCCGGCCGTGCCAGAAGGCAACGAGTCAGCGGTAAGCGTTTGGGCGATGGAGGCGACTGTCAGCGTGCTTGAAATGACCACCATCCCCATCTCCGACAAAATGCCATGCCAGATCGTATTCGCACGCGCTCCGGCGAGGCGTCCGGCTGAATAACTGGCGATAGCCGCCGGCCGCCAGAACCATTCCTCCAAATAATAGTCCGTGAGATTTTTTAAGCCAGGTTGCGGTCCCCAATTGTATTCGCCAGTGACAAAGACGAAGCCATCTGCAGAGCGAATCTTCTGCGCCAGTTCCTCCATTTTCTGTGGCGCAGAACCTTTTGGGTACTCCTTGTACATTCGATCGAGGATGGGCAGCGCGATCTGCTTTGCATCAATGATCTCCGGGTCGGCGCCGCGCGCCTTAAGTCCGGCCGCTACATAGTTCACGAGCCGAATCCCTAATCGCTCAGAACGATACGATCCGTAGAGGACGAGCACTCGATCTGGCATGAATTGTCTCCGCTATACATGTCGTCGTGGCAGCGATAGCCTTATCTTTTCGCTCGCGTTGAAACAGAATTGACCAATTTCCAGCGCAAAACATTTGGCTTCTCGCCTCGCACACGCAGGCTCCGAACGATCGCAGTCGTTCTGCTGGTCGTGGCGGGATGCGTGAATTACCTCGATCGCGCCGCGCTAGCTGTCGGGGAGCCTGAAATCCGCCAAGCGCTTGGGCTTTCCTACAGCAAAATGGGCCTGTTGCTCTCCGCGTTTGCCTGGAGTTACGGCTTAGCGCAAATCCCCGCCGGCACCCTAATCGATCGTTTCGGGCCGCGCCGGATATTGGGAAGCGGCCTGATCCTATGGTCGCTCGCCCAGACCGCGGCATCTTTCGTAGGGTCGTTTGCACAATTCATTACTGCACGTGTCGCGTTGGGACTGGGGGAGTCGCCCATGTATGTCGGCGGGACCCGTGTCTGTGCGGATTGGTTCGCTCTCAAGGACCGAGCTCTGCCCATAGCGATCTTCAATTCGTCGTCCGCGCTTGCACCGGCTTTCGCGCCGCCTCTGCTGACCTGGCTCATGGTAGCCTTCGGCTGGCGCGTGATGTTTCTCATCTCGGGACTGGCTGGCTTTGCCATCGCGGTACTCTGGTTCGTCTTCTATCGCTCTCCGCTGAGTGCCGACGTTCCGCCAGCCGACATTGTTGAGATTCTTCGCCAGGACAGCGAAAACAGCGAACATGTCGGGTGGGACCAAGTATTCTGGTTGCTTCGGTTTCGGACAGCTTGGGGCATGCTCCTGGGCTTTTCCGGAGTTGTCTATATCTCGTGGCTTTATGCGACTTGGCTGCCCGGCTACCTTGAACAAGCCCGGCACTTGAGCATCATAAGCGCCGGATTTTGGGCCGCGCTCCCGCTCGCTGCGGGTTTTCTAGGTGCCCTCTCGGGAGGATTCATTTCCGATCGCCTAGGTCGCGCTGGAACGGACGCCGCCGCGGCTTGCAGAATTCCGACCATTTGGGGATTGATCGCAGCCGGCAGCTTCACTGTTGCTGCAGCTTTCGTCGGCAACGTTTACATTGCCGTCGGCCTCATGGCGTGCGGCCTATTCGCGGCGAATGTCTCGTCGAGCTGTGGCTGGGCGCTCGCTGCTGTCATCGCGCCGGCCAACACAGTCGCCACGCTCGAAGCGGTCCAGAATGTCGGCGGCTCGATAGGCGGCGCGCTTGCACCGTTTGTAACCGGCGCACTTGTTCAGGCCACCGGTTCTTTCGTGACGGCCTTTGTGATTGCGGGTCCGATCGCCATCGCTTGCGCAGTCGCTTATCGCTACATGACTCGGCAAAACATTTCTGTTCAGATTAATGGCGAGCAGATTTGAATTCTAACGAGCTCATAGGGATGAGTCAGCGCGTCCCGCTCGTACGTCCCGTCGCGCTTGCGATATGGGAGATACTCCAGGATCGCAGGAACTGGGTACTGTTCGGCATCGTCGGGCGACCAGATGGGGGCCGCCAGCATCGTACCGTCTTTCAACGGTATCAACGTGTGCTCGATAACACGCAGAGTTTTTGGAAAAGTCGTGACAATCACGGCGGACCACTCATGATGGCGGCGGTTTGCCGGCCTGCTGCGGCATCGGAAGAAGATAACCGGTGAGGACGCGGTGTCACGCGACGTGCTTATTCATCAGACCCAGGATCAGGGCATCGAGGCTGTACGGCCCGGCGCCGGCCGAGACGACCATGATCAACATAAAGGCATAAAGCGTCTCCGGTAAATAGAGCCAATCGTCGATGCGATCGGCTTCATCAATCGGCTTGTAGAGTTTGATTCGCTGCCGCCCGGACGTGGCGCTGGCGACGAGGATGATGACAAGCAGGCCAAGCGCGGCGAGTGGGGCTAAGAGCCCGATAAGGACGGCGCCGCCGGCGGTGAACTCGACCAACGGCACCCGCCATTGATTGAAGCCCACTGCTGGAACGCCGAGCGCCTTGAGTTCATCGACGAATGAACGGTGGCGCTCTGCGTTGAACAGCTTGTGATATCCCGACAGCATAAAGAATGCCCCAACCGCGATCCGGTTCAGGGTCATCGCGAGGTCGGTCCACCCGACACCAACGAACAGCAAATCCATCACAATCCATCTCATTCGATGTCTCCTTCGATGTCGTCATGGCGCGGCGATGCTGAACAATGCATCGATCGAATATTTTCCCGCACCAGTAATGGACAACAGCAAGAAGCCTCCCATAATGCTGAGGTTTTTGTAAAAGTTTTCCATGCTGGCGAGTTGATCCGCGTCTGTCATTGTCCAATAGTGATGCTCAACAAGCGAAGTCCCCAGCGTGTAAAAAGCCAAGAGTACAGCCGAAGGACGTGTGAATGCGCCAACAGCGACCGCGAATGCAACTGGAAGCTCCATGAAGATCGCTACGGCAGTAGCCAGTACCGGCGTCGGAATGCCATCCTGCACCATCTGACTTACCGTGCCCGAATAGTCCCTCACCTTTCTCCAGCCGAAGATCAGAAAGAGTGCCGCGAGAAAAAGACGCGCCGCGAGAATGACCTCATCGTTGATGTCGTTTATCATAACGCTACCGTCGCTCCCTGCTTTCTTGCCGTTGCGACTATGAACCAGCGGACGATTTAAATCTGCCTCTATTCGTGAAGCAGCGTTTGCCAGTTTGAAGGCACCGCGCCGGCCGGCCCCGGCACCGGTTGATCCAACGGATGCGAGTGAGGAGCATGAAGCTTCGGGCCGGTGAAGAATTCTTGAGTACGATAGTCATAAAACCACTGCTCGCCCGGCTCGAAGCTCGTGATTATCGGGTGACCCGTAGCGGCGTTATGTTTCGATGCATGCTGATTTGGTGAACTATCACAGCAGCCGATGTGACCGCATTCGGCGCATCTGCGAAGATGCAGCCACCATCTGCCCAGAGCCAAGCATTCGACGCAACCTGTTCCGCTTGGCTTGGCCGCCGGGTTGATACCATCCCTCTCGGACATCATAAGCTCCTCTCTGACTTCCGTTTGCTTCAGTTGCCCCTCATCGACGGGCGGACCAAAGGGGCGCTATTCGATAGCCTTGATCTGAACGGGTTTTGGGTGGGATTGCGGGACCGATTCCGGATTTTGTCTGTGCCAGCCAAGTAGGTGTGCAGCGCTGCCACGACTTGGGCGCCCTCGCCGACCGCGGCGGCAGATGAGATCCGTCCTCCGGAACCTCACGTTGCCGGAGTATACGCGGTCACCACAGATGCTTTCATGCGTCGTGACGTTTAGCCGTAAGTGAAGCCCGGCTTGCTTTGTCCGACTTCTATAATGTAACCATCGGGATCGCGGATGTAGCAGCGCGTCTCGCCGTACTTGTCCTTTGGCTCTGTGATAAACTCGGCTCCTCGATTTCGCCATAGTTCATAGCACGCTTGAATATCTGCAACGCGGATATTCATAAAGCTGCTAACTGAATCGGGGTCGGGGGGGACGCTGAGCGTTACCGATGGTTTGTCGGGTGTCGGACCGCCCCCGACGTTGACAATGAGCCACGTGTTCGCGATTTGGATGTACCCTGGCGCGCCGCTGCTGTCGCCTCTGCTTAGAATGCGACCTCCGAAGACCTTTTCGTAAAATCGAGCCGATCGTTCGATGTCGGCGACGGTGAGAAAGTGTGCGACGGTAAACCCATCCTGCGGCGGCATCTGATAGCTTTTCTGCTCGACTTGGACTTGGTTCATAGACGACTCCCATTCGGTATGGTATTTCGCCGTTCGCCAGAATACGTCGGTCAGTGTGCTTTCGCAATGAACTGTGACTTACAGCTAAAAACACAAAGCCCCGTCCAAGAAGAAAGATTGCGGGCACTCACCGGGCCGACCTACAGGCGCGGCGGTACGGCCGCTTGATCGGCTCACCCAATGCGATTGTAGGTGGTTCTTCAGGGGCGGGAGCCCGACGAGATTCGAACAGACCTCTAGCTCCTTCAACGTGAATATCAGGTCGATGCCGTTGGAGACGCGCCCATCGAAGGCGCCTCTCCAACGGCAAGCCGCGACCGCATCCATAGAAAATCAGCAGTCGCTCGATGGATCTCCGTTCTACGAAGCTCGAGCGGTAGCAGCCGGTCCGGTCTTTTGCTTTACCGCTGCCATCAGCGTCTTCGCGGTCGGCCCGGAGGAGGCCGGATTTTGCCCGGTGATCAACTGGCCGTCGGTCACCGTGTGAACGCCCCAGTTCTTAACCTTGGAAAAGGTCGCGCCGAGGCTCATCAGTTCGTCCTCGACGAGGAAGGGGACTACCTTCGTCAAGCCCATTTCTTCCTCCTCGCCGTTGGTAAAGCCGGTAACTTCCTTGCCTTCCACCAGAAGCTTGCCGGCTGGTGTCTTCACGTGATGCAGCGCCCCCGTGGAATGGCATACGACGCCGATCGGTTTGCCGGCGGCGAGGAAAGACTTGATCAGCTCAATGGAGTTCTTGCCTTCGGCGAGATCCCACATCGGGCCATGGCCGCCCGGATAGAAGACCGTGTCGAAGTCGCAGGTTGGCTTTTTTTGGTTGCTGCAGAGATGTGGACAGTTTCAGAACAATTGCGCCGAAGCGATAACCCAGAAAATCAAATCCCCTGTCCAAGGCCCTTTAGAATTCGACGTCGAGCTCCTCGATCTCTTCGGGTTCCTTTTTTGCCGCCTCGATCCATTGCATCATCGGTGGCCAGCTCATGATCGTCTCGCAATAGGCTTTCGCTGCATGGGTCATCGGCACGTCATAGGTCAGAAAGCGCGTGCAGACCGGTGCGTACATGGCGTCCGCGATCGTCGGCTTTGCTCCGTATAGAAACGGGCCGCCCCACCGCTCGAGACATTCTCCCCAAATCGTCTGCACGCGATCGATATCGGGCTGAGCGCCGGCAAAGATCTTGAAGTTCTCATGCCGCGCTTTCAAGTTCATCGGAAGCGCCGAACGCAGGTTGTAAAAGCCCGAATGAATTTCGCCCGAAATGGAGCGACAATGGGCCCGCGCCGCCCGATCTTTAGGCAGCATGCCCGCCTTGGGATAAAGCTCAGCCAAATATTCGGCAATAGCGAGGGTATCCCACACGCTGACGCCGTCCTGGCTCAGCCGAGGCACCAGCACAGACGGGGCAAGCAGCAGCAGTTCGGCCCGGTTGGCTGGGTCGTCGATGGAAACAGGCTGTTCTTCGACGTCCAGCCCGGCGAGCTGGCAAAGCAGCCAGCCACGGAGCGACCACGAGGAGTAGTTCTTGCTAGAAATGGTGAGCACGGGACGGGTCATGGCCACTCCTCATCGGAACAGATGGGGATCTCTTCCCTAAGGAATCCAATGATATTGCAGCGCAGCATAAAAGACACTACGATTTGTTGAACCTCAGACCACACGCGAAGAGAAATGCTGTACCGCGTCTACCAGACCTACGCCGACGCATCCGACCCGCTGCGCGCGATGGCACGAGCCGGAGTCAGCATAGGAAAGCTCCTGAACAGCATCAATGAAATGGGTTTTCCCCAGAACCTGTTGGCGCTGTTGCAGTTGATCGCGCGAAGCCGGCTGACCCATACGCGGCCTTCCTACGGCGTCGACAGCATCACGATCGACGGCCACGACGTTGCCGTGCGGGAAGAGACGCTACTTTCGTTGCCCTTTTGCGATCTCGTCCACTTTGCCAAGGAGGTCGCGGCGCCACAGCCGAAAATGCTGATTGTCGCGCCGCTCTCCGGCCATTTCGCGACCTTGCTGCGCGAGACGGTGAGAACGCTGTTAGGCGATCACGAAGTCTTTATCACCGACTGGAAAAACGCCCGTGACGTGCCTTTGTCCGAAGGGCCGTTCGGTTTCGAGGATTATGTCGATTACATCATCGCATGCCTCGAAAAGATCGGTCCGGGCGCGCATGTCCTTGCAGTCTGTCAACCTTGCGTCCAGGCGCTCGCCGCCGTCGCGCTAATGGCGGAGGAACGCAATCCCGCCGAACCGCGCAGCATGACGCTCATGGCGGGGCCGATCGACACCAGAGTGAACCCGACGAAAGTCAATGCACTCGCTTCATCGCAGCCAATCGAATGGTTCGAGAAGAACCTGATCTCGCGCGTACCGTTTCGGCTGCCTGGCGCTGGGCGCGAAGTCTATCCCGGCTTCGTGCAGCTCTTTGCGTTCATGTCGATGAATATGGAACGGCATGTCAAGGCGCATCGTGATCTCTACCATCATCTCAGCAATGGCAGGGACGAAGACGCTCAAGTGATCATGACATTCTATGACGAGTATTTTGCAGTGCTCGATCTGCCGGCTGAATTCTACATCGAGACCGTCAAAGTTGTTTTCCAGGAAGCATTGCTGGCGAAGGGTCAACTGACCTATCGCGGCCGAAAAGTGGACCCCCGCGCCATCCGGCGCACCGCGCTGCTCACGGTAGAAGGAGAGCGCGACGACATCTGCTCGATCGGTCAAACGGCGGCGGCGCATATCCTGTGCAATGGCCTGCGTCCGCATCTCAAGCGCCATCATTTCCAGGTCGGCGTCGGCCATTACGGAACGTTTAGCGGCAAGCGATGGAGCGGGGAGATTTATCCAGTGATCCGCAATTTGGTGCTCGCGATGAACTGAATCCGGCGTCCCAGTCGGAAAATGCGGCGGTTCCGAGTTCTCGTGTGTCTGGGTTCCGCGATGAATCACGACAACGCATGTTGCGAAGTCTTCGCCACAAACTCGAATTCCCTTTTGAGAAGAAGTGCGGCACCACCCCAAAGAGATCTGAGCAGTTTTGATTCTGACTTGGGGATTGGTCGAAATAGTTGAGAAGGCAGCGTTGATGAACATGAATGAAGATTTTGTTGCCGCATCTTTGGCCGGGACGGGGCTGTCCGGCTTACGCAAGGTGCATGCTAACCTTCATGCTGCGCCGCTTGTTAGCCTTGCATTACAGCGCAACGAAGGGTGCCTGTCGGAAGATGGCGCTTTGGTCGTGCGCACTGGCGCACATACTGGCCGCTCTTTTCAAGACAAGTTTATCGTCGACGAACCGGAAACGAGCGCTGAAATCTGGTGGGGTTACGTCAACCAGAAACTGACGTCCGCGGGGTTTAGTCGTTTGACAGATGGTGTGCGCGGTTATTTGCAGGGTCAGGTTCTCTTCACTCAAGACCTTTATGCCGGTGCAGCGCCGGAGCACCGCATTCGCGTTCGCCTCGTCACGACGAATGCGTGGCACGCGCTGTTTGCCCGCAATATGTTCATCCGCCCGGCCGCTGAAGATCTCAAAGATTTCGAACCGGACTATGTGATCCTGCATGCACCGAATTTCACCGTCGATCCCGTAAGCTGCGGCGTGCGGACGGAAATCGCAATCGCGCTGTCTTTCGCGCAGAAGCTGATCGTCATCGCCGGAACCCATTACGCCGGGGAGATCAAGAAGTCGATCTTCACGGTCATGAACTGGATTCTGCCCGGCAAAGGCGTGCTGCCGATGCACTGCTCCGCGAACATAGGAAAGGCCGGTGACACGGCGATTTTTTTCGGCCTCTCCGGTACCGGCAAGACAACCTTGTCGTCCGATCCGCAGCGGCAACTCATTGGCGACGACGAGCATGGCTGGTCAACGGAAGGCGTCTTCAATTTTGAAGGCGGCTGCTACGCAAAGGTCATCAATCTTGAACGCGACGCGGAGCCAGACATCTGGAACGCCTCGCACCGCTTCGGCACGGTACTCGAAAATGTCGCCGTCGATCATAACGGCCGGCTCGACCTCGCTGATAATTCACTGACGGTCAACACCCGCTCCTGCTACCCGCTGGATTTCATTTCGAATGCGCAACGAGACGGCATGGGTGCACCGCCACGCAACGTGATCATGCTCACCGCCGACGCATTTGGCGTACTGCCGCCAATCGCTCGCGTGACGCCGGCGCAGGCCATGTACCATTTCCTCTCAGGCTACACCGCCCGCATTGCCGGAACGGAGAAGGGTTTGGGTGCCGAGCCAAAAGCTGCCTTCAGCAGCTGCTTCGGCGCACCCTTCCTGCCCCGGCCGCCGGAGGTCTATGGCGCGTTACTGATGCGCTATTTGACAGAGCAAAAAGCAACCTGCTGGCTGATCAACACAGGCTGGATCGGCGGTCCATATGGTGTCGGGCGCCGTATCACAATTGCTCACACGCGAGCGCTCCTGGGGGCGGCTCTTGGCGCCCAACTCGATCGCGCCGCATTTCGAACGGACCCTTATTTCGGCCTCAGTGTCCCATGCGGCGTGCCTGGCGTGCCGGACGAGGTACTCGATCCCGCGCGTTCATGGCCTAACCAATCTGAATACGCGACCAAGGCAAAAAAACTCGTCAGCTTGTTCGAGGAGAACTTTATGAGCCTCGCTGACAAGGTGCCCGCGGCGGTTCGGGCGGCGGCGGTCGGCGTCGCTGCCGCAGATCGGGATGGTTCTTTATTCAGTTGAGCCCGAGGACAAAAGCTGGACAGCAATAAATGTGGTTTGTCTGTTGGCTCGCAAAAATCAGGGATCGATTCAGATGAGCGAATACAAGGAAATTGGTGGTCTAAAGATTGCCGCTGTCCTTCACGACTTCATCGAAACCGAGGTCCTGCCAGGCACCGCCATCGCCGGCAAGAGTTTCTGGGCCGGGCTTGGCACGCTTGTGGCCGAATTCGCACCGAAGATTGCCGCGCAATTGCAGTTTCGTGGTGAACTTCAAGCGAAGATCGACGCCTATCATGTCGCGCACGCAGGTCGCCTCTTCGATCCTCAAGACTACGAAGCTTTTCTCCGCACGATCGGCTATCTTCTCCCGCAGCCCGCCGATTTCACCATCCGCACCGAAAATGTCCTGGAAGTCGCGCGAGTCTCCGGACCGCAGCTCGTAGTTCCAGGATCCAATGCTCGCTACGCCCTCAATGCAGCAAATGCACGCTGGGGCAGTCTCTATGACGCGCTTTATGGCACCGATGTGATCCCGGAGAGCGACGGTGCGCAGCGTGGCAAGCATTATAATGAAATGCGTGGCGCGCGTGTCATCGAGTGGGTTCGCAATTTTCTCGACACAGCGGTACCGCTTGCGGAAGGCAGCCACAAGGACGTCTTAGCCTATCGCGTCGAAGGCGGCGCGTTCCTGGCAAAGCTCGATAATGGCGTGGAAACGCACCTGAGGTATCCGGGCCGGTTTGCCGGCAGCCGAAAAACCGGGGCCAACTCGTTTGTCGCTCTTTTGCGCCAAAATGGCTTGCATATCGAAGTTCACATTGATCGCGATCATTTCGTCGGGCGCGACGACAAGGCCGGAGTGGCTGATGTCATTCTTGAATCCGCCCTGACCACAATCATTGATTTCGAGGACAGCGTCGCTGCGGTCGATGCGGAGGATAAGATCGGCCTCTATCGTAACTGGCTCGGCCTGATGCAAGCGACCTTGACGGCGTGCTTCGAAAAGAATGGAGACGTTATCGAACGGCGGCTCGCTGGTGATCGCCACTATGTCTCACCGAACGGGGATATGATGACCTTGCACGGGCGCAGCCTGCTGCTGGTGCGCAATGTTGGGCATCACATGATGACCGACGTGGTACTCGATGCCCGAGGAGAAGTCATACCTGAAACAATTCTGGACGCCGCGGTCACAACTCTGATCGCCATTCACGACTTGAAGCGCACCGAAGAGCCGCGCAACAGCCGAATGGGGTCGGTTTACATCGTAAAGCCGAAGCTACATGGGTCGGCGGAAGTTGCACTCGCCAACGAACTTTTCGGCGCGGTCGAGGATATTCTCGGCTTGCCGCGGCACACTTTGAAAATGGGGATCATGGACGAGGAGCGGCGCACGAGCGTGAAATCTCAGGAGCTGCATCGAAGCCGCGGCGGATCGCGTCTTTTTTATCAACACGGGCTTTCTCGATCGCACCGGCGACGAGATCCATACTTCGATGGAAGCAGGTCCGATGATCCGCAAACAAGCGATGAAGGATTCCACCTGGATTGCAGCCTACGAGGACGCAAACGTCGACATTGGCATTTCCTGCGGCCTGCCCGGCCGGGCGCAGATCGGCAAAGGCATGTGGACCGCCTCCGACCGGATAGCAGACATGGTCGCGCAAAAGATCGCGCATCCTTTGGCCGGCGCGAATACGGCGTGGGTGCCCTCGCCGACCGCTGCGACACTGCACGCCGTGCATTACCACCAGGTCGATGTCACAAGGCGTCAGCAGGAGCTTCGCCTGCGACCGCCCGCGCGTCTTTCCGACATGCTCACGATACCAGTTTGCGAGCCGCGTTTCACACCGGAGGAGGTGCAACAGGAACTCGATAACAATTGCCAGGGCATTTTGGGTTATGTCGTGCGCTGGGTCGATCAAGGAATAGGCTGTTCAAAAGTACCGGACATTCATGGCATCGGTCTCATGGAAGATCGCGCCACTTTGCGCATCTCAAGCCAGCACATCGCCAATTGGCTGCGGCATGGAGTCGTAACACGCGAGCAGGTGATCGACACGCTACGTCGGATGGCCGAACTCGTGGATCGGCAAAATGCCGACGATCCGCCATACCGGCCGATGGCACCGGGCTTCGACGGTCCGGCCTTCCATGCGGCGATGGAACTGATTTTCAAGGGACGGGAACAACCCAATGGCTACACGGAACGGATCCTTCACGCCCGCAGGCGCGAGTTAAAGGCGGCTCCGAGCTACAGCACCTTCCATAGGAGAGGATACAGGTTCTCGAAAAAAGGTCCCAACTGAGTAAGCGTATCGAATTGAGGGCGTCTGGGATCGTCATGCCGCCCCACGAGCTGATCGCGGATTGAAGTGGCGGTAGCGCAAAGAACATAGGCCGAACAGGCGCCCGTATTAGCCACTACGTTGGGGCTGCCAGGTGGGCGCCAAGCCAACAATTGACTCCTTACTTTTGCTCGCCAGATTCGAGGCAACTCTCACGCCTTGACTGAGCGGATGGCTTGCGCACCGATCGGAGAATCAATCATGGACACAAAGCAATTTCCTGTGACCCACACCGATGCCGAATGGCGGGCGCTGCTGACGCCGGAACAATATGACATCATGCGCGGCCACGGCACCGAGCGGCCCGGCAGTTGTGCGCTGAACTACGAGAAGCGCGCAGGCACCTTCACCTGCGCCGGTTGCGGCCAGCAGCTTTTCGTCTCGAACAAGAAATTCGAGAGCGGCACTGGCTGGCCGAGCTTCAACGATCCTGTTCAGGGCGCCGTCGAGTCCACGATCGACCGCAGCCATGGGATGACCCGCACCGAGGTACATTGCAGCCGCTGCGGCAGCCATCTTGGCCATGTCTTTCCCGACGGCCCACCGCCGACGCATCAGCGCTATTGCATCAACGGCGTGGCGATGAATTTCACGCCCGATTGAGGGACGCGTCCTTCCTAAATGACGCGCTCATGCTTCGAGACTGCTGAAGCGGCCCCCTCAGCATGGGGGCCAAGCGCTTGCAGCCCTCATGCTTCGAGACGGCCGCTTCAGCAGCCATCTCGAAGGCAAGGGCAATCCTCATCATGCTCAGGGAATATACACCGCCTCGATCACCTTGAGATGGTCGCCCATCGGGTCAAGTTCGAGGCGGACGACCTCGGCCATCAGCTTGTCGCGGAATTTGTAGGCGCGGCGCCAGCCGTCCTCGGTCGTCGGCGGCCAGGGCGTATAGGTCTTCTTATCGACCATGAGGGCTTCGCAGCGCAAATGCCGGCCGCGCAGCGGGCCATGGATGTTGCGGGCGATGATGTACATGGTCCCTCGCGCAGCCTAGCTCCGCTTCAGGCCCGAAGCCGTATTAGTCTAGCGGCGTTGCCGCCCGATTGTCACGAATCCATTTTCAGCGCTGCGATGAAGGCCTCTTGCGGGATCTCGACCTTTCCGAACTGGCGCATGCGCTTCTTGCCGGCCTTTTGCTTTTCGAGAAGCTTGCGCTTGCGCGTGGCGTCGCCGCCGTAGCATTTTGCGGTCACATCCTTGCGCAGAGCGCGTACCGTCTCGCGGGCGATGATCTTGCCGCCGATCGCCGCCTGGATCGGGATCTGGAACAGATGCGGGGGGATCAGCTCCTTGAGCTTCTCCACCATGGCGCGGCCGCGCATCTCGGCCCGGTCGCGATGCACCAGCATGGAGAGCGCGTCAACCGGCTCCGCATTGACGAGGATCGACATTTTCACGAGGTCGCCTTCGCGATAATCGGTGATCGCATAGTCAAAGCTCGCATAGCCCTTCGAGATCGACTTCAGCCTGTCGTAGAAGTCGAAGACGACTTCGTTGAGTGGCAGATCATAAATCGCCATGGCCCGCGAGCCGACATAATTGAGATCGACCTGCACGCCCCGCCGTTCCTGACAGAGCTTGAGGACCGCGCCGAGATAATCGTCGGGCGTCAGGATCGTCGCACGAATCCACGGCTCCTCGATTGATTCGATCTTTGTCGGGTCGGGCATGTCGACCGGATTATGCAGCGAGATCACCTCGCCCGAACGAAGGTTGATCCGATAGATGACGGAGGGCGCGGTGGCGATGAGATCGAGGTTGAACTCGCGCTCCAGCCGCTCCTGAATGATTTCGAGGTGGAGCAGGCCGAGAAAGCCGCAGCGGAAGCCGAAGCCAAGCGCGGCCGAGCTTTCCATCTCATAAGAAAAGCTCGCGTCGTTGAGGCGCAGCTTGCCCATGGCGGCGCGTAGATCGTCGAAATCGGCGGCATCGACGGGAAACAACCCGCAAAACACCACGGGCTGCGCCGGCTTGAAGCCGGGCAGGGCGGCGGCGCAGGGCCGCTTCTCGTCGGTGATCGTATCGCCCACGCGGGTGTCGGCTACTTGCTTGATCTGCGCCGTGATGAAGCCGATTTCGCCGGGGCCGAGCACATCGACATCCTGCATCTTTGGCCGGAAGACGCCGATTCGGTCGATCTCGTAATGGGCGTCCGTGCCCATCATCAGGATCTTCTGGTGCTTCTTGAGCGTGCCGTCGATGACGCGGACGAGCACGACGACGCCAAGATAGGCGTCATACCAGGAATCGACGAGCAGCGCTTTCAAGGGCGCGGCTGCGTCGCCTTTGGGCGGCGGCAGACGATGGACGATCGCTTCGAGCACCTGATCGACGCCAAGCCCGGTCTTGGCCGAAATCAGCACCGCACCTGATGCATCGAGGCCGATCACATCCTCGATCTGCTGTTTGATCCGCTCCGGCTCCGCGGCTGGCAGGTCGATCTTGTTCAGCACCGGCACGATCTCATGCCCGGCATCGAGCGCATGATAGACGTTGGCCAGCGTTTGCGCCTCGACGCCCTGGCTCGCATCGACGACAAGGAGCGAGCCCTCGCAGGCGGCGAGCGAACGCGACACTTCGTAAGCGAAATCGACGTGGCCGGGCGTATCCATCAGGTTGAGGATATAGGTCTTGCCGTCCTGCGCCCGATATTCGAGGCGGACCGTCTGCGCCTTGATGGTGATGCCGCGTTCGCGCTCGATGTCCATCGAATCGAGCACCTGTTCCACCATTTCGCGCTCCGGCAATCCGCCCGTCATCTGGATCAGCCGGTCGGCGAGGGTGGATTTGCCATGATCGATATGGGCGATGATTGCGAAATTGCGGATATTTTCAACACTGGTCATGCGCGGCGGGATAGCAGGCACGCGCGGGGAAGGAAAGGTAAGGCGAAGCGTCGGCGTGACGCGGCCTATACAAGCACCTAAACGTAAATTGTGAAGCGCGTCGCGGCGGGACGGGTCCCTGACCATCCCACGCTTCCTTCGGGCTCCAAACCATCGCTTTAGCTCGTATGAATCGGATGGAAAGGCGCGACCTCTCCCATCCTTTAGGCCTTGACTTTTCGGTAAGTGAGTGATCACTTACAGGGATGAATGCACCCCGGCTTTCTCGCGACACGCGTCGCCAACAGATCCTCGACAATGCCTTGCCATTGTTCGCACGGAACGGATTCGCGCGGACGACGACAAAGAGCATAGCAGATGCCGCGGGCATCTCGGAGGCGTTGCTTTTCAAGCATTTTCCAACCAAATCTGCAGTCTATGCGGCCATTCTCGCCGATGTCTGCACGGCCGATCCGGGCCTCATGCGGCTGCGCGCCTTGCCGCCCTCGACCGAGACTCTCGTCCTGTTCGTGCGCGGCATGGTCAATCGCTTTCTCTATTCTGCCGACGCTCCGGCGCAGGATCAAAAGCTGCGGCTGACGCTTTCTAGCCATCTTGAAGACGGAGAATTCGCGCAGATCCTGTTCGATAAGGTCGAGCAGCTTGTCGCCCCCGTCTTCGTCGCCTCATTGGCGAGTGCGGTTGCGGCCGGCGACGCGAAACCAAGCGAGGCGAGCGCGCGAGACCTCTTCTGGCTCGCGCATCATACGGTCTGCATGCTCGCGGCAACGCGGCTGCCTCGGGTGGCGCCCTTGTCCTATCCGCCGATCGCCGAACTCGAACGCGAGACGAGCGAGTTCATTCTGCGCGGGATCGGGCTGACTGACGCGGCAATCGCGGCGCACGCCGATTGTGTGCCGCATGAATTTTTTGATATCTCTCCTGTGGAAAGTCTGTGAGATGACGATTTCGAGTGAGACCGACCTGTCGTCGAGAGCCGCCTTTAGGGCCACCTCCTCGCGGCCCCTCCGCAGCAAGCTCTGGTTCTCGATCGTGGCTTTGCTGCTGGCGCTGCTGGTAGGCGGGATGTGGTGGTTCAATAACTTTCGCGACCACATGATCGCGCAGTTTTTCGCCAACAATCGGCCGCCACCGACTTTGGTCACGGTTGCCGAAGTCAAGTCGGAAGTGCTTCCGCATCTGTTGACCGGCATCGGCGACGTCGTTGCCGTGCACCAGGTCGACGTGACCACTGATGTCAGCGGCCGGGTCACGAAGATAATGTTCGAGCCCGGCACGCACGTGACAGCGGGTGAGCCGCTCGTTCAATTGTTCGACGAGCCCGATCTCGGCGACCTCGCAAGCTATCAGGCGCAAGCCCGCGGCGCGCAACTTGCGCTTCAGCGCGCCAAGGAGCTTGCCGGACGTCAGTTCGGCCCGCAGGCGACGGTCGATCAGACGCAGTCGACCTATGACCAGGCCGTGGCCGGCATTGCCAAGACAGAGGCGATTATCTCGCAAAAGCTCATCAAGGCGCCGTTCGATGGCGAACTGGGCATGCGGCATGTCGAGCTTGGGCAGTTCTTGAGCGCTGGCACGCAGATCGTGACGCTCACCAACTTGTCGCAAGTCTATGTAAACTTCACCGTGACGGAGAAGGACCGCGCGGTCCTACAAACGGGCCAGACCGTCCGCGTCGTCGTCGATGCCTATCCTGGTCGGACCTTTGAGGGGAAGATCACGACGATCGAGCCGCAGATCAGCACCGATACGCGCAACGTGCGCGTTCAGGCGACATTAGATAACAAGGATCATGCGTTGAAGCCCGGCATGTTCGCGACGACGACGGTGGTCCTGCCGCCGCAGGCGCCGGTCCTCACCGTGCCGGAAACCGCGGCCGACTACACGCTCTATGGCGACTCCGTCTTTCTGATCAAGGAAGACAAGGACAACGACGGCAAGACCAAATTGACGGCGGTGCGTACCTTCGTGAAGACCGGTGCCCGCATCAACGGACGCGTGGTCATCACCGGCGACGTGAAGCCGGGTGACAAGGTCGTCGCCGTCGGACAGCTCAAACTGCAATCCGGCACGGCCGTCGCGGTCTCGAACGATCCGCCGCCGCCTATTCCGGCTCAGCCGAGCCCATATTGAGTTGCGGAGCTTCGGCACATGGCCCTTACCGATATTTTCATCAAGCGTCCGGTCCTGTCGCTGGTCGTCAGCCTCCTGATCCTGCTGATCGGGTTTAAGGCCGGCACAAGTCTGCCGATCCGGCAATATCCGAAGCTGTCGAACACGGTCGTCACCGTGACGACAACCTATCCCGGCGCATCGCCGGAATTGATGCAGGGCTTCATCACGACGCCGATCGAACAGGCGGTGGCTTCGGCCGAAGGCATCGATTACATGACGTCCTATTCGGTGCAGGGAACGAGCACGATCTCCGTCTATATGAAGCTTAACTCGGACCCCAACCAGGCGCTGACCGAGGTGATGGCGAAGGTCAACCAGGTCAAATACCAAATCCCGAAAGAGGCGAACGATCCGGTCATCCTGAAATCCACCGGCCAGACCACGGCGGTGATGTATATTGGATTTTCCAGCGCGCAACTCACCGGCTCGGCGATCTCCGACTATCTGACTCGCGTCATCCAGCCTCTCATGTCGACGGTGGACGGTGTCGCCTCCGCCGACATTCTCGGCGGTCAGACGTTCGCCATGCGGCTCTGGCTCGATCCGATCCGGATGGCCGGGCGTGGCGTCTCCGCTGCCGACGTGGTCGCCGCCATCCAGGCCAACAATTTCCAAGCCGCGGCCGGGCAGGCGAAAGGCTATTACATCGTTTCCAACGTCACTACGAACGCTGACTTGACCGACATCGATCAGTTCAAACGGATGATCGTAAAGGCGAAAGACGGGGGCCTCGTCCGCATCGAGGATATCGCGACGGTCGAACTCGGCGCACAAAGCGCCGATGCCAGCGTCGCGTTCAACGGGCAGCATGCGATCTTCATCGGCGTGCAGGCGACGCCGCAAGGCAATCCGCTGGCGATCGTCAAGGGCGTGCGCGCCCTGTTTCCGACGATCGAACGCAACCTGCCGCCATCGCTTAAGATGCAGGTGGCTTATGATTCCACCAAGTTCATCCAGTCCTCGATCAACGAGGTGGAATTGACTCTGATCAAGGCGATCGCCATCGTCGTCGTCGTCATCTTCCTTTTCTTGGGATCGTTCCGGTCGATCCTCATTCCCATCGTGACGATTCCGCTGTCGCTCGTGGGCGCCTGCACGATGATGCTGGCCATGGGGTTCAGCCTCAATCTGCTGACACTCCTCGCCATGGTCCTGGCGATCGGACTCGTCGTGGACGATGCGATCGTGGTGGTCGAAAATATTCATCGCCATCTCGAGGAAGGCAAGACTCCGGTGCAGGCTGCACTGCAGGGCGCGCGCGAGATTGTCGGCCCGGTCATCGCGATGACGATCACGCTTGCCGCGGTCTATGCGCCGATCGGGCTCCTTGGTGGCCTGACCGGTTCGCTCTTTCGTGAATTCGCTTTCACGCTCGCCGGCGCGGTGATCGTCTCCGGCGTCATCGCGCTCACCTTGTCACCGATGATGTGCTCGGTTCTGCTCTCGCATACGGGCTCGCAGGGGCGTCTCTCGCGGATCATCGACAAGGCATTCGGCGCCATCACGCGCTGGTATGGCCGACGGCTCGATCGCTCTCTCAACTATCGTGCTGCCACCGGGCTTTTCGCTCTCACAATCCTCGGGCTGGTCGTGTTTCTCTACAACCACAGCAGCAAGGAGCTTGCGCCCGAAGAAGATCAAGGCATCGTCTTCGCACTGATGAAGACGCCGCAATATGCCAATATCGACTATGCCGATTACTACGGCGCCAAGCTCGACGAAGTCTTCAAGTCGTTTCCTGAGACGGACCTGCGCTTCGTCCTCAATGGCACCATGGGTCCAAATCAGGGCATCAGCGGCATGCTATTGAAGCCGTGGAATGAGCGCAAACGCTCGTCTCTTGTCTTAAAGCCTTTGGTTCAGGCGCAGCTCTCCAAGATCGAAGGGGTAAACGCTTTTGCGTTCAACCTGCCGCCTTTGCCGGGCGGACCCGGGGGTCTGCCGGTTCAGTTGGTCATCAGTTCGACCAACGGGTTTGAATCGGTCTTTAACGAGATGACAAAGATCAAGAATGCGGCGCGCAAGAGTGGCCTTTTCATCGTCGTCGATAGCGATCTTGCCTTCAACCAACCTGTCGTTCGCTTGAAGATCGATCGCAACAAAGCGAATGATCTCGGCCTCACAATGCAGCAGATCGGCAATACTTTGGCGCTGATGCTTGGCGGCAATTATGTCAATTGGTTCAACCTGCAAGGCCGGTCCTATGAGGTGATTCCGCAGGTGCCGCGTAGCTTCCGTCTGACGCCCGAGCTGTTGTCGACCTATTATGTGCCGTCGCTCGGCGGCCGGCAGCTTCCGCTGTCGACTGTGGTGTCGATCCAGACCGCCACCGATCCGAATGCGCTGACCCATTACAACCAGTTGAATTCGGCGACGTTGCAGGCAGTGCCGATGCCGGGCGTGACGGTAGGGCAGGCCGTCGACTTCCTGGAAAGGCAGGCGAAGCTTCTGCCGGCCGGTTTCAGCCATGATTATCTCGCCGATTCCCGCCAATTCGTGCAGGAGGGCAATCAGGCTCGCGATTACCTTCTTCTTCGCGCTGATCATTATCTTCCTCGTTCTGGCGGCGCAGTTCGAGAGCCTGCGCGACCCGCTCGTTATCATGATCAGTGTGCCCATGGCGATCAGCGGCGCGCTTCTTCCACTTTTCTTTGGCGTCGCGACGATCAATATTTACACGCAGGTCGGACTCGTGACCTTGATCGGGCTCATCAGCAAGCACGGCATTCTGATGGTTGCGTTCGCCAGAGATCTGCAAATCAACGAAGGCCTTGATCGCCGCGCGGCGATCGAGATGGCGGCGCGCGTGCGGCTGCGGCCGATTCTCATGACGACGGCCGCCATGGTGACGGGGCTTATTCCATTGCTCTTGGCCACGGGCGCAGGCGCGGCGAGCCGGTTTTCCATTGGCCTTGTCGTCGTCGCAGGCATGTCAATTGGCACTTTGTTTACGTTGTTCGTTCTGCCGGCAGTCTATGTGGCGATCGCCAAGGATCACCGCGCCGCTGCGACGTCAAAACGAACCAAGGAGATCGCTGCCTTCGAAATGACCTCGCAATAGTCGGGGCGGATTTGCATTAACCCAATATCGCCGCGCAGAGATGCTGTAACGCGGCGGAAGCCTGCGTGCCGGCCTTGCGCGCGGCCGGTCGTGACCCGATCTTGAAGAGCGGACCGCCGGCGAAAGGTGAACCATGCGTCACGATATAATCAGGAAGATCGGCAAACCGTTCTGGTTTGTTTTTGCTGCCCTCTTTCTGTTCGAAGTCTGGGCCTGGGACAAGCTCGGTGGATTGCTCAAGCGGCTTGTCGCCGCCATTCCCCTGGCGGCCTTAAAGCAAGCTCTCGTACGCGGCCTCGACAAGCTGCCGCCGCCGGTTGTCTTGCTGGTCTTCCTCATCCCCATAGGAGTGATCGAGCCGTTCAAAATCGTGGGCCTTTGGCTCATTGCACATCACCGCATCATTTTAGGCGCGCTGGCATTTGTTGCCGCCAAGTTCTTCGGACTTGGCGTCGTCGCCTTTCTGTTCGACGTGACACGGGAAAAATTGCTCTCCATGCAGTGGTTCGCGCGCTTCTATGAATGGGTCATGGAAATTCGCCAGCGTGCACACGAATTCCTCGAACCCTACAAGCAGCGGATTCGCGAGGCGATCGCACCCTTCAGAGAGCAGTTTAAAGCGATGCTGGCGTCCTTTGCGCCGCACGGCAGATGGGGCCGCAGGCTGGCGCTTCTGCGGGCGCGGGCGCGTCGCCTGCGTGGCCTTACGTAACACCCGCCGTTTCCATCTTCGGCAAGTTCGGCGTCGAGTTCAGCGCGGCGACCTGTTCGCGCATATGCGGCGGCACCGGCGCTTCGACCCGTACCGACTCTTTGTTTTTGTAGAGCGGGATTTCGACGGCGCGGGCGTGGAGATGCAATGGAGCAACCTGCTCGCCGCGCGTGCCGTAGATCCGGTCGCCGAGGATCGGAAAGCCTATGGCGGCGCAGTGGACACGCAATTGATGCGTGCGGCCGGTCAACGGCGTCAGCGCAAGCAGGGCAAGCTTTTCGTCTCTGCCGAGAACCTTCCACTGCGTTTGTGCCTTTAGACCCAAGGGATCGACCTTCATCCACCAGCCGCGCGATGCGTCGAGCCGCGCGAGCGGAAGATCGATCAATCCTTCCTCGTCCGTCGGCGCGCCTTCGACGACAGCCCAATAGGTTTTGCCAACCTTGCCTTGCTTGAAAAGAAGGCCGAGGCGCTCCAGCGCCTTATGATGGCGCCCTAGAACCAGACACCCCGACGTCTCGCGGTCGAGCCGATGGGCCAGCGCCGGATCTCGCGGCAGGCCGAAGCGCAAGGCAGCAAAGCCGCTCTCGAGGTTGTCGCCGCCCTTCGGGCCTCTATGCACGGCGATGCCTGCCGGCTTGTCGATCACAAGCAGCAAACCGTCGCGATAAAGAAGCCGCGCTTGCATCTCTTCCGGCGTCATCCGCGCGTCCCGGCGAAGCGTTGAGCGAGATCCGCGCCGCACAACTCTGCCGCGCCGAACCAAATCACTGCATCATCTATTTGAGATCGGGACCGGTGCAAACAAATTTTCGTGCAGAGGTTACGTATCAATGACGAATATTGCTGCGGTCGTGCTCGATGAGGCAGCGGAACATATGCCGTGTTCGAGCGTTAGCGCCTCGGACTACAGGCTGCGAGAGAACCCGTCTCAACGCGCGAGGAATCATCATATGCCGGGTCAATATAGATCGCATTCGGAGTTACGCGAGATATGTCTGCAAGCTCTGAAGTCCTGCGAGGGCTTCGAGCGTGTCGACGAAATACTCATCCAGCCCCGACCTACGCCGAGCGGCGGCAGCAATTGGACGTTGGCCGGGTTTCGGCCGCGCGTGCACAATGCGGCCCTGCGGGGCGCCCGCGGCGCCATCGATCAGCTTCGCCGTTCTTACCAGCTGAGTGTCAGCGAGACATCGGCCGAGAAAGTGGAGAACGGAGTGGAGTAACTTCAAGGCAGGCTGGGTTTGCGGTGCGAACTGTCGCACTGGAATCACGGGTTTTTGATTTTTTACGCGACGGCGCCGAGCGCGGGCCGTGCGCATTTGCGATGTCGTCCATTTCGGCCTATGCCGTTTCTGCTGGCGCGGACGCGGCAGCGAGAGGGACGATAACCTTGACGTATTCCCACATCCTGGGGACAGGCTCCTATGCCCCATCGCGCATCCTCACCAATCACGATCTCGAAAAAATAATCGATACGTCGGATACTTGGATCAGAGAGCGAACGGGTATCAAGGAGCGCCGCGTCGCCGCCGATCATGAGGCGACTTCCGATATGGCGGTTGAAGCGGCAAGGCGCGCGCTGACCGCGGCAAAGACCGATGCTGCCGCACTTGACATGATCATCGTCGGCACGATCTCGCCTGACATGCAGATGCCTTCCTGCGCGGTGATCGTGCAGGCGAAGCTCGGCGCAACGCGCGCATTCGCCTTCGATGTCTCCGCCGCCTGCGCCGGCTCGCTTTATGGCATCAGCATAGCTGACCAATTCATCCGCAGTGGTCAGGCTAAACGCGTGCTCGTCGTCGGCGCCGAGCTCCTGAGCCGTCTTGTAGATTGGTCCGATCGCAGCACCTGCGTGCTCTTCGGCGATGGCGCGGGGGCGCTTGTCCTCGGTCCCACTCCAGATCCGGCGCGCGGGCTGCTTTCGACGCATCTTCATTCCGACGGTACCGCCGCAGGCATGTTGTCGATTCCAGGCGGCGGCAGCAGGATTCCGCCGTCAAAAGAAGTGCTCGCCAAGAACATGCACAAAATCGCGATGAACGGCCGCGAGGTCTACAAATTCGCGCTCCGAGTGCTTCCCGACGCCATTCTGGAAGCGCTCTTGGCCAATGGTCTGAAACCCGGCGCGATAGATCATCTCATCTCGCACCAAGCCAATGTGCGAATCGTCGAATCTGTCGTCGATCGGCTTGGTATCCCGCGCGACAGATGCTGGCTCAATATCGATCGCTACGGCAATACGTCGAGCGCCTCGCTGCCGATCTCACTCGATGAAGCCAATCGGGCAGGAAGACTGAAGCAGGGCGATCTCATTGCCATGATGGCGATCGGCGCGGGCATGGCTTGGGGGAGCGCGCTGCTGCGCTGGTAATTCGACCGCAGCGTCGCGGGCGGATTGTTCCGGGCCTGCACGCTGGCGAGGTCAAGCTTTCCATTTCCTTTACCGTTCCACTCCTGGTAATCTTGGGCCTGATCTCGCCTCGTGCGGAATCGTGGGGTCAAAGGAGAGGAAAAAACCTTTGCTTCCAGGTGGCAGCTCGCGTCGAGACGATTCGCGCCGTTCGCTTCTACAGCCCAAACCAATCATCATCGGCTTCGGCGTCTTGGTCATTTTGCTGGTGTGCTTCGGGGCGGCCCTGGCCATCCGCGAATTGCGTCTGCGCGATATAAACGACGCTAAGCGCGAACTCATGGCGCTCGATCTTCTGCTTGCGGAAGAGACCGAACGAACCTTGCAAGGGGCCGACCTCGCGCTCACGAGCCTACAGGAGGATCTCGTTCTCGGCGGGGCTACGACCGCGCAGGACTTCATTCGCACGCAATCCGGCGTCAGTACATATGTGCTGATGAAGTCGCGCATCGTCGGTACTCCGCAGCTCAGTGCTGTCAGCATGATCGGCTTCGATGGGCGGCTCATCAATTCTTCAAAGGTGTATCCGCCGCCCGACATCAACGTGGCTGACAGCGACTATTTCAAATCGCTGAAGGATGCGCCAGGCGCCGGCTTCTATCTCGGTCAGCCGGTTCAAAACAAGGATACCGGGGCCTGGACCATTTATCTCGCACGGCGCGTCGAGAATCCGTCGGGAAAATTCCTCGGCCTCGTCGTCGGGACCATCGATCTCGCTTACTTCGAGAATTTCTACAAAACACTCCGGATCGATAGCGGCGGCGCGGTGAGTCTGTGGCTGCGCGATGGAACATTGATGGCGCGTTACCCGAGCTTGCCGAGCGTCGGCCACGTTTTCGATATAAAGTCCTTTAAAGGAATTCTGCGGCCGGATCGGCCCGTCACCTATGAAGTTGCAAACTCAATCGATGGCCAGCAGCGGATCGTCGCGACCATGCCCGTCAAGCGATTCCCGCTCGTCGTCAACATTTCAAAAGGGACGGACCAAGTCCTTGCCGATTGGCGTCAGGTCGCCGTCTTCATCGCGGCCGGCGCAATAGCCTGCGTCGTCGCCTTGTGTTTTGTCATCTGGCTGCTGGTGCGCCAGTTCAGTGCCTATGAGGCACTCGCTATTGCTGACCGGGAGCGCAGCGAGGCGGTTGCGGAGCGCGAACAGGCCCAAGCGCAGTTGCGGCAAGCTCAGAAGCTCGAATCCATAGGCCAACTTACCGGCGGCATCGCGCATGATTTCAACAATCTCCTCACCGCCGTTCTCGGCAACCTCGAACTCCTGAAGAAATATACGCAAAACGGCGATGAGCGGCTTCACCGCTGGGCCAGCAACGGCTTCGATGCCGCGAACCGGGGCGCCGTGCTGACGCAGAGATTGCTCGTCTTTTCACGGCGCCAACCGCTCGAACCGCGCGCCGCCGATCTTGCGACCATGCTGGCCTCGATGTCGGATCTGCTCAGCCGCACGCTTGGCGAGAACATCGAAATCACGACCCATGTCGCGCCGGGTCTTTGGCAGCCCTTCGCCGATCTGAACCAGCTCGACAATGCGATCCTCAATATCGCGATCAATGCCCGCGATGCCATGGACGGGCGCGGCCAGTTGACGATCTTCGCAAGCAATTGCCAAGTGGACGAGCCGCACGATGCGCGCGATCCGGAAATAGGACCTGGTCAATATGTGCTTCTGTCGATTGCCGATACCGGAAAGGGAATCGAGCAAGACGTGCTCGACCGGGTCTTTGAGCCTTTTTTCTCCACCAAGCCGGTTGGGCAGGGCACCGGCCTCGGCCTGAGCCAAGTCTATGGCTTCGTCAAAGAGACGGGCGGCCACGTCAAGATTGACAGCATGCCGCGGAAAGGCACGACGGTTAAACTCTATCTGCCGCGCGCACATGTCGACAAGAGCGATGTGGCGGCCTCGGCGGAGACAGAGGAAAGGCCGGCCGGCCAAGGGATGGGCACCATATTGGTTGTTGAAGACGATGCCGACGTTCGCGCTTATTCGGCCGACATTTTGCGTGACCTTGGCTATCGCGTGCGCGAAGCGGCGAATGCCAAGACGGCTCTCGACATTTTGCAGGAGAGCGCCGACTTCGCGCTTCTGTTTAGTGATATCGGGTTACCCGGGATGAACGGACCCGAACTCGTCGACGAGGCCTTGCGGCTGCGGCCGCGGTTGAAGGTTCTTCTCACCACGGGCTATGCGCAGGATACGCTCATGGATCGCTGCCGCTTCGAGCGCGGGATCTTGCTCATCGCCAAGCCCTTCGCGCGCGCAGAGCTTGCTCAAAAGATCAAGGCGCTGCTGGCGCCACCGCAGCAATATGCCTCCGGCTGACCTCTGGGCATGATCTCATCCGGAAGGTCAGCGTCCTTTCGGGATAGGCTAGCGGTTCGGAGAGCTCATGCGCGCCCTGACTGCGGCGGCGATCTCGGCGAAGACCGGCTCCCAATCGCCGCGTTGCTTCTGCCGGAAGAGCCGCATCGTCGGATACCACGGCGAATGCTCGCCCCTGGCGAGCCAGCGCCAGTCGGGCACGTGTTTCAGCGCCAGAAAGACCGGCCGGCCGAGCGCGCCTGCGAGATGCGGAATCGAAGTGTCCGATGTCACGATGAGATCGAGATTGGCCATCACGGCCGCGGCGTCGATAAAGGCGTCCGGGCCGCTGTCGAAGGCGGTGCCGAGCGTTTCGATCTTGAAGCCTGGGTCGGCCTCCGGCGCGACGCCCTCTTTCGCAAGGCTAATAAGACGGACGCCCTTGATCGCTGCGAGCTGCGCGAAGCAGGACCAGGGCACTGTTCGTTGCAGATTGATCGTCGGATTGCCGCGACGGCAAATGCCGATACGGAACCCATGTCGGCCGATGCGGTCAGCCCACAATTCGACGCGCTGCGGCTCGGCATGGAGATAGGGCACATTTGCTGGCACGGTTTCGAGCGATGTGCCGAATGCACTGGGCAGGCTCATCAAGGCGATTTGATAATCATAATCGGCGTCGCGTTCCATGGCCTGGACGAAGTGCGGTACTGCCGGCATCGTCTTGAGCAAACGCAACATGGATGCGCGGCCAAGCAAGGTCACGTCGGCGCCGCGATCGATGACGAGCGGAATGTAGCGACAGAATTGGATGAGATCCCCCAGTCCTTGCTCGTCCCAAACGAGAATGCGGCGCCCCTCGAGCGGTTCACCGTTCCACGTCGGCAACGTCGAAATCAACGTCTTGCGCGGCGCATTCCTGCGCGCCCAGCGGCTCTCGAAGGCGTCAAAGCCTTGCCGCAACTCGCCGCCGAGCAGAAGTGCGCCGGAGAGATTGTTGCGGGCGTCGGGATAATCGGACTTGAGATTCAATGCGGCATAGAACGCAGCGAGCGCCTCATCGAGGCGGCCAAGCTCCTTTAAGGCGACGCCGCGACTCGACAGGACTTCTGGATAAAGTGGGCGAAGTGCCAGAGCCTTATCATAGCTTTGGAGCGCGTCTTCGGGCCGGCCGAGCTCCTGCAGAACATTGCCGTGATTGAGCCAGGCTTCCGGATAAGCGGGTCGCGCCCGCAAAGCGGCATCGAGATGGACAAGCGCCTCGTCGAGGTGTCCAAGCCGCTGCAACGAGGCCCCACAGATGCAGAGCGCCTGCGGATGGCCCGGATCCTCGCTCAAGATTGCAGAGGCGGCAGCGAGCGCGAGGTCCGGACGCCCTTGCGCAAACAAAACATTGGCACGATTGATCTGCGCCTGACGAAACTCGGGCCGCAATGTCAACGCGCCGTCATAGGAAGCGAGCGCCTCGCTTAGACGATTGAGCTCGCAGAGAACATTGCCGCGATTGCAGAGCGCTTCGGCATAGGAGGGCTTCTGCGCCAGTGCTGCGTCGAAATCGGCGATCGCTTCGACGAACCGGCCGAGTTGTTGCAGCGCGATCCCGCGGTTATAATGCGCCTGCGGATAATCCGGCCGCAGCCACAAGACGGCGTCGTAACAGGCGACTGCTTCTGCATAGCGGTTGAGCTTTTGCAGGACATTGCCGCGATTGAGTTCGTTCTCCGGCTGCGCAGCGCCGGAACGGGCTGCCGCTTCATAAGCCGCGAGCGCCGCGTCGTAGCGATTGAGCTTTTGAAGGACGCAACCGCGGTTGAAATGACTGGTCGCATCGGCTGGTCGCAGCGCGACGACGGCATTGAAGCTCGTGAGCGCCTCCTCGAGCCGGCCGAGCCTGTTCCAGCAGCGCGCCGCGATTGAGCAAGGCCTCCCAATAATCTAATTTGATCTGCAGCGCGGTTTCGTAGGCTGCGAGTGCTTCTTCCGGCTGACTGAGACTTTGCAGAATGACGCCGCTCATGTGCAGCGCTTCATGGTCACGCGGGTTAAGCGCGCAGGATCGCCTTGAATGCAGCAAGAGCCTCAAGTGGGCGGCCGAGCTTCTGCAAAGCGACCGCGCAACCCGTGCGCGCTTCCACAAACGTCGGCCTCAAAGTGAGGGCGCGTTCGAACCATTGAAGCGCGAGCTTCCAATCGCCGGTGTTGAGATAAAACAAGCCGCAGAGGTAACTGGCGGCATCACTCCTGGCCGAGAGTTCGTGCACTTCGTCCAGAAGCGCGCGGGCCTTTGCCGTTTTTCCCGCGTTCAGGCAGTCGAGAGCTTCTGCGACCGCCACCTGAAGCAGAGCCTTGTCGTGGCCGTTTGTCTCGCGCGATTCGGCGACTTCCGGCTGTCTCTCGGCCAATTCGAATTTCATGATGAATTCCTGTGCTAGGCCGGACGGCGGCGATAGCTCTCATTGGATCGTCGCGGCTTAGTGAAGCCCAGGAATCTTTCGCGGGCCTGGAGGTCGTCGCGGCAAGGGCCAGCTTGCGTTCAGCGAGGCCCGCCGCCATCTTATTGGAGGCCCGGGCGGAAATTCCCTTGTTTTGGGCTCCGCCGAGTGCAGGGCAGGCGCCCGCCGCGCCGTGGGATGAGCCGACGTGACAGAACCCTTCGAGTATCCGCATCGAGCCGCGCAATTGGACATGAGTGCGTTGAGCCGGCTCAACGAGCGGCCGCGCGAGATTTTCCGACACATCGTCGAATCCTATCTCGCCTTCGGGGACCCCGTTGGCTCGCGACATCTGGCGCGCCTGCTGCCCATGACTTTGTCGCCGGCCTCCGTCCGCAATGTCATGCAGGATCTTGAGGAACTGGGCTTGATCTACGCACCGCATACCAGCGCCGGCCGTCTGCCGACCGAACGTGGCCTGCGCTTCTTCGTCGATGCCATGCTCGAAATCGGCGACATCGGCGAGGAGGAGCGCGCCAAGATCGAGGCGCAGGTCAAGGCTCGTCGAAGGAACATACTCTTCGAGACTGTGCTGAGCGAGGCCATGAGCATGCTGTCCGGCCTCACGCGCAGCGCCGGCGTCGTCGTGACGACCAAGGAGAACGCGCGACTCAAACATATCGAATTCGTCCGTCTCGATCCGGAGCGAGCGCTCGCGGTTCTCGTCGCCGCCGATGGCTCGGTCGAAAATCGCATCGTGCAGACGCCGCGCGATCTGCCGGCTTCGGCGCTGGTCGAAGCCGGCAATTATCTCAATGTCCGCATCGCCGGTCGCACGATCGCCGAGGCGAAGACTGGCGATCGAAGCGACTCTTGCGGCTGCCGAGGCGGAACTCGGCGAATTGACCGCGCGGCTCGTCGCGGCGGGGCTTGCAAGCTGGGTCGACAACTCGAGCCAAGGCCAGCAGCTCATCGTCCGCGGCCAGGCCAATCTGCTCGAAAATCTCACCGCGCTCGAAGACCTGGAGCGCATCCGGCTGCTCTTCGCCGATCTCGAAACGCAGAAGGATGTGATCGACCTTTTGAGCCGCGCCGAAGGCGGCGAAGGTGTGCGCATCTTCATCGGCTCGGAGAACAAGCTCTTCTCGCTCTCCGGTTCATCGATGATCGCGGCGCCCTTCCATGACGAGCAGCAAAGCGATAGTCGGCGTGCTCGGCGTCATCGGCCCGACGCGGCTGAATTATGCGCGCATCGTGCCGATGGTCGATTACACCTCGAAACTCGTCGGCAGCCTGGTACACGGACGCTAGCGTGGCTCATTTCTCCGTCGCCCGCAACGCCTTCAACTTATAGAGCGCGTCCATCGCTTTGCGGGGCGTCAATTGGTCGGGTCGATCGTATCGAATGCTTCGGCCAATCTGCTCGCGGTCTTCGGTTCCGGCGGCACGGACGCGGCCGCAAAGAGCGGCAAGTCTGCGACGGGCTTTCGACGGGCTTGCTTCCGATCGCCGGCTTCGAATTCAGCGAGCAATGTTTGCGCGCGCCCAACCACAGCGGCGGGAAGGCCGGCGAGCTTTGCCACCTGGATGCCATAGGAGCGGTCGGCCACGCCCGCCACGATCTCATGCAGGAAAACCACATCGCCCTTCCAATCCGCGACGCGCATTGTCAGATTGACAATGCGGTGCAGGTGTTTGGCAAGATGGGTCAGTTCGTGGAAATGCGTCGCGAAGAGCGCCCGTGTGCGATTTTTCTCATGTAGATGTTCCATCACTGCCCAGGCAATCGCGAGCCCGTCGAAGGTCGCGGTGCCGCGGCCGATCTCGTCGAGGATGACGAACGATCGCTCCGTCGCCTGGTTGAGAATCGCCGCGGTCTCGACCATTTCGACCATGAAGGTCGAGCGGCCGCGGGCGAGATCGTCGGCCGCGCCGACGCGCGAGAAGAGGCGGTCGACGATGCCGATGCGGCAGGCCGCCGCCGGCACGAAGGAGCCCATCTGCGCCAGTACGACGATCAGCGCGTTCTGCCGCAGATAGGTCGATTTACCGGCCATGTTCGGGCCGGTGACGATGGCGATGCGGCCCGAGCAGCCGTTTGTCCCGGAGAGATCGCAATCATTGGCAACGAACGGCTTGCCATCGGCTGCGAGTGCCGCCTCGACCACCGGATGGCGGCCGGCTTCGATGACGAAGGCGAGCGAGCCATCGACTACGGGGCGTGTCCAATTTCGCGGCTCGGCGAGTTCGGCGAGCGCCGCAGCGACGTCGATCTCAGCGAGCGCGTTCGCTGCCGCCTTGATCGCAGGCTCGGCCGCAAGAATGCGTCGCGCCAGCTGATCGAAGATTTCGTACTCGTGGGCGAGTGCCGATTCTGCGGCGGACGCGATCTTGGCTTCGAGCGCGGCGAGTTCGGCGGTCGAGAAGCGCATTGCGTCCGCCATCGTCTGGCGATGCACGAACGTCGCATTGAGCGGGGCCTTCAGGAGCTTCTCGCCTTGCGCCTGCGGCACCTCAATGAAGAAGCCGAGAAAATTATTGTGCTTGAGTTTGAGCTGGCGCGTCTCCGCGAGGTCGCAATAACGCGCTTGCAATTCGGCGATGACGCGACGGCTCTCGTCGCGCAGCGCGCCGGACCTCGTCGAGCCCCGCATCATATCCCGCGCGGACGAAATTGCCGTCGCGGCGTCTTCAGCGGCAAATCCTTGGCGAGCGCATCGGCGAGCACGGAAGCGATCGAGGGATCGACGGCCCCCGCCTGCTTCGCCGCAGCAACGAGATCGGCGGGCAGATCCGCGATCACGCCAAGCCGTGCGGCAATCGCGCCGGCGGCGAAAAGTCCGTCGCGCAGCGCCGCGAGATCGCGCGGTCCGCTCCTTTGCAGAGCGAGGCGCGACAAAGGCCTTGCGAGATCCGGTGCCCCCTTGAGGGACGCACGCAAATCGGTGCGCAGGCCCCGGTCCTCGTGGAGAAAGTCGACGGCATCGAGTCGGCGCGCGATTTTGTCTTCGCCCGTAAGAGGCCCTGCGAGCCGCTCGGCAAGAAGTCGGCCGCCGCCCGGCGTGACCGTGAGATCGATGGCCGCGAGCAAGGAGCCGTCGCGTGTGCCCGCCAGGGTGCGCGTCAATTCGAGATTGGCGCGCGTCGCGGCGTCGATCTCCATATGCGCATCGAACCGCATGCGCGCCGGCAGGCTGAGCGCAGGACGCGCACCGCGCTGTGTACGTTCGATGTAGAATATCGCGAGCGCCGCGGCGGCGCTCTCAGCGCGCGAGAAACCTCCGAGACCGTCGAGCGTCGCGAGCCCGAAATAATCAAGAAGACGGCGCTCCGCGGCCGCAAGATCACCCATCTCGCGCCCCACCGGAGAGAGCGGAATGCGCATGTCGCCGACGAGCCGCGTAAAACTCTGATCGGTACATAGCGCCTCCGAGGCGACGATCTCCGCGGCTTCGATGCGGGCGATCTCGGCGCCGAGCGCCGCTTCCGCCACTTCCGTCACGTTGAAGGCGCCAGTCGAGATATCGACGGCGGCCAGCCCATAGACGGCCTCGCTTTCCGAGCGCCGCAGCCGGACCATAGCTAGAAGAGAATTGGCCCTCGCTGGGTCGAGCAGCCGTTCTTCGGTAATCGTTCCGGGCGTCACCAGCCGCACGACGTCGCGTTTGACGAGGGACTGGCTGCCTCGTTTCCTAGCTTCCGCCGGATCTTCGATCTGTTCGCAGACCGCGACGCGATGGCCGAGCGCGATAAGACGCGAGAGGTAGTCGTCGGCGCGCTCGATCGGCACGCCGCACATCGGGATGTCACGGCCGAAGTGCTTGCCGCGCTTGGTCAGAACGATGCCGAGCGCGCGCGACGCGATTTCCGCATCGGCGAAGAACAGCTCATAGAAATCGCCCATGCGATAGAACAGGAGGCAGTCGGGATTGGCCGCCTTGATCTCGATATATTGCGCCATCATCGGGGTGATCTTGCCCACCACTTCGGCGCCGTCCGCGCTGTCGCCGGAAAGGTCTGGGTTGGGCAACGGCGGGTCACCGCGTTTTCGCATGGCGCGACCTTAGCAAAGGCGACGTGTTGATGCACGGGACGCTAAAAAGCGTGTGGACAGAGCCGAGAAGAGGGGAAGAAATCCTGCCCGAGCAGCCAGATGGTCAGCACGCCTGACGCGGCCGCTCGGCGTCAAATCGCGACCTGCGCGCCAAGCTCCACCACTCGGTCGGACGGAATTGCGAAAAACTCCGTTGCATCGGTCGCCTGTTTGGAGAGGGCGATGAAGAGCCCGTCCTGCCAGGCCGGCATGCCCGAGTTCGGGGCGGGCTTGATCGTACGTCGGCCGAGGAAGAACGAAGTCGTCATAATGTCGAACTTGTGGCCGGATTTGCGCAGAAGCGCGAGCGCGTCGGGCATACGCGGGCTTTCCATGTAGCCATAATGCAAGGTGATGCACGTGAAGTCCGGCGAGAGCTTCTGGATTTCGTAGCGGTTCGCGACGGGCACGCGCGGCGTGTCCTCGGTGCGCACGGACATTATCCAGACATGCTCGTGCAAAACCTTATTGTGCTTGATGTTGTGCATAAGCGCGGAAGGCGCGGAATCGAGCTGATTGGTGAGAAAGATCGCGGTGCCAGGAACGCGCGTCGGCTTCGACTTCTCGAGCATGCGGATCAGGTCTTTCAAAGGAATGGAATTGCGCTGCATCTTCTGCGAGAGCAGCGCATTGCCGCGCACGAAGGTCCACATCACGATCATCGAGCAGCAGGCGAACAGGAGCGGCACCCAGCCGCCTTCGAAGACCTTCATGAGATTGGCGGCAAAGAACGCGCCGTCGATCAACAGAAACACCGAGACGAACCCTGCCGAGGCCCAAAACGGCCAGTTCCATTTCTTCCACACGACGACGAAAGCGAGTGCCGTCGTCACTACCATCGTTCCCGACACGGCAACGCCATAAGCGGAGGCAAGCGCACTCGAATTCTTGAACAAAAGAACAAGGAGAAGCACGCCGATGAGCAGAAGCCGGTTGACCTTGGGAATGAAGATCTGACCTTCCTGCGTCTCCGACTTGTGCTGGATCTCCATGCGCGGCAAAAGGCCGAGCTGGATGGCCTGCCGGGTGAGCGAATAGGCGCCGGTGATCACCGCCTGGCTGGCAATGACGGTAGCAATCGTCGCGAGCAGGACAAGCGGCAGAAGCGCCCATGCCGGCGCAAGAAGAAAGAACGGATTTGTGATCGTCGAGGGATGCGCAAGGACGAGCGCGCCCTGGCCAAGGTAATTCAATGTGAGCGCCGGTAGTATGAAGAAAAGCCACGCCATTTGGATCGGCAGCCGGCCAAAATGGCCCATGTCGGCATAAAGCGCTTCTGCGCCGGTCACGGCGAGGAAGACCGAGCCGAGAACGATGAAGCCGAGAAGACCATGGCCGAACAGAAATTCGATGCCGTAGAGAGGATTGAAGGCGAGCAGCATGCGCGGCGCGTCAGGAATATGAATGGCGCCCAGCAAACCGATGACAATGAAGAACATCGCCATGATCGGCCCGAAGAAGGTTGCGACCCGCGTGGTTCCGTGGCGTTGGACTGCAAAGAGCGAAACCAGAAGGACAATGGTCAGAGGAGAACGTAATCGCCGAAAACCGGCGTCGCGACTTGCAAGCCTTCCAGCGCCGAAAGGACAGAAATCGCGGGCGTTATGATCGCATCGCCCGAAAAAAGTGCGGCGCCGGCCACGCCGAGAAAGAAGATCGGTGCGGCGCGACGGCCGAATGCCGATTGCGCCAAAGCCATCAACGAAAGCGTTCCGCCTTCGCCCTTGTTGTCGGCCCGCATGAGAAACAGCACGTATTTCGCAGTTACGGTGAAGAAAAGCGCCCAAAGCAGAAGCGAGACCGTGCCAATCACACTCTGCCCCGTGACCCCTGCCGCGCGGGTGTGAACCAGCGATTCGCGCAGCGCATAGAGCGGGCTCGTTCCGATGTCGCCGTAAACGACTCCGACCGAGCCAAGCGCCAAGGCGCCAAGCCGGCCTTTCTATCTGATAGTCCGTTTTGTGGAACGATTGGCCCGTTGGCGACCGCAGAGGCGGCATTGTCTTGCGCGGTCCGCGCCATTCGAAAGGTCCTTTGGTCCTGAAATCTTGCCGCCGAGTTCACCGATGAAGGCAAGTCCGGATTGGAAAACTTCAGGAGTGACCGGCTGGTTGATTTCGGTCGCGGCGGCATATAGCGCTTTCCCTCGCCCGGGAGAAGGGGCTTGCTGCGCTGCTCTCGCAGCGGGGAGTGTCAATCATCTCGCGCTTCGCCTGGGCGCCGACGCGCTTGCCCGCTGAGGGGCGACCTGCCATGTCACCTTCATGCAAAGCTTTCGCGTAGAGTTACCGATCCACACGGTGCTGCCGCAAATCCGCGCCACCCTTAACGTCAGTCCGTGTGCCGTCATCGTGGCGCCCCCCGGCGCCGGCAAGACCACTGTCGTCCCGCTTGCGCTTCACGACGAGGGCTGGACGCAGGGCGGCAAAATCATCCTCCTTGAGCCGCGCCGGCTTGCGGCACGCGCTGCGGCCGAACGCATGGCGGCGACGCTCGGCGAAGCCGTCGGCGATACTGTCGGGCTTCGCATGCGTCTCACATCACGCGTCTCGGCGAAGACGCGGATCGAAGTCGTCACCGAAGGCGTCTTCGCACGCATGATCCTCGATGATCCAGCGCTCGAGGGCGTCGCCGCGGTCCTGTTCGACGAATTTCACGAGCGTTCGTTCGATGGGGATTTCGGCTTGGCGCTCGCGCTCGATGTTCAAGCTAATCTGCGCCCGGATCTGCGGCTTGTAGTCATGTCGGCGACGCTCGATGGTGCGCGCGTTGCGCGTCTCGTCGGCGATGCGGTGCCTGTGATCGAAGCGCAGGGACGGGCATTTCCGGTCGAGACGATCTACCTCGGCCGCGACACGCAAGAGCGGATCGAAACGGCGTTGCTCCGCGCCGTCCGCAAAGCCATAGCGGCGGATCCCGGCTCACTGCTCGTCTTTCTACCCGGCCAGGGCGAGATCACGCGGCTCGCGGCTTTGCTCGCAGAGACGATCCGCGATCCTGCAATCGAGATTGCCCCGCTTTATGCGGCGCTCGATCGCGCCGCGCAGGACAAAGCCATTGCGCCGTGTATGCCGGGCAAGCGCAAGATCGTGCTCGCGACATCGATTGCCGAAACTTCGCTGACGATCGAAGGCGTGCGCGTCGTCATCGATTCCGGGCTCGCGCGGGTGCCGCGCTATGAACCGGATCGCGGCCTGACTCGGCTTGAGACGATGCGGGTCTCGCGCGCCGCCGCAGACCAGCGCCGCGGCCGGGCAGGGCGCACAGGGCCGGGCATTTGCTACAGGCTCTGGGAGGCGGCGGCCAACGGCGCACTCGAAGCATTTGCACCGCCGGAAATCCTCAACACCGATTTATCGGGTCTTCTGCTCGATTGCATCGCCTGGGGCGCGCGCGACCCGGCGCGCGACTTGCGCTTTCTCGATCCGCCGCCTCTGCCTGCGATCAACGAGGCGCGGGCGCTGCTCGTCGCGATCGGCGCGCTCGATGGTGGGGGCGCTCTAACTGAGGCCGGGCGCGCGATGCGTTCCCTGGCGTTGCCACCGCGGCTGGCGCGTATGATTGTCGCTGCGAAAGCGCGTGGCGAGGCTGCGCTTGCGGCAGAAGTCGCGGTGGTGATGGCCGAACGCGGTCTGGGCGGTGACGGCGCCGACCTCGCGCTGCGGATCGAAAAATTTCGCCGGGACCGCTCGCCGCGCGCCGAGGATGCGCGCCGCCTCGTCAAGACTTTCTTGAAACAGGCTGGCGCTTCCGCCACCACAAAGGCTGACGACGCGCATAATTGCGGCCGCCATCTCGCTGCGGCCTTTCCAGATCGCATCGCCAAGGCGCGGGGCAAGCCGGGTGAATTTTTGATGACGAACGGGCGTGCGGCCGCACTCGAACCGCATGATCCGCTCGCGCGCGAGCCCTATCTGGCGATCGGCGAAATCGCCGGTCGCGCTGCCGCAGCACGCATTCTGCTCGCCGCGCCCATAAGTCTCGCGGAAATCGAGGCTCTCGCGGGTGACGAGATCCACACCCGGGAAGACGTAACGTTCGAGCCCGCGCGCGGCCAGATGCAAGCGCGCCGGCAGCGAAGGCTCGGCGCGCTCGTCCTTTCGGAACAGAATTTGAGCGCGACGCAAGCTGGCAACGTGGCCACTATCCTTGCCGAAGGCATCGCCAAATCGAGCCTCGATCGCCTGCCTTGGACCAAGGCCTCGCAGCAATGGCGCGACCGCGTGAGTTTTTTGCGCGCAAGCGAAAATGACGCGGCTTGGCCCGACCTCTCGGACGAAGCATTGCGCGCAAACGCCGGCACATGGCTTGCTCCTTTCATCGAAAGTAAGACGAGCCTCGCCGAAATCACGGCCGGGGACCTCGAAGCGGCATTGAAGGCGTTTCTGCCTTACGAGATGCAGCGAAGGCTCGACACTGAAGCGCCGACGCATTTCGAGACGCCGGCTGGGTCCCGCATCGCGCTCGACTATGCGGCGGAAGGGGGTCCGCTCCTTTCCGTGCGCGTGCAAGAGCTTTACGGGCTCGCCACCCATCCCGCACTCGCCAAGGGCAGGGTGGCCCTGACCTTGGAGCTTCTGTCGCCGGCGCATCGGCCGATCCAGATCACCCGCGATCTGCCGGGCTTCTGGCGCGGCTCCTGGGCGGCGGTGAAGGCCGAAATGAAGGGGCGCTATCCGCGCCATGTCTGGCCAGACGATCCGGCGAAGGCGTCCCCGACCACGAGGGCCAAACCGAGGGAAAGGTGAAGAAATTACTGCGTTGCGATCATGTGGTCCACGGTCACGAACAAGCCAAACGCAGGGACTGCCGATGGGACGTTTTGCTGGACCGCCCAGCGCGAGAGTCGTATAGTTTTCAACAGTAGAATGTCCGCGGTGGACTCCGTTGGACCGGTGGCGATGCGGGAATTGACCCGCCCTGCCACGATCCGAGTTTCGGTGCCCGCAACCGGGTTCGATCGGACGCGGAGGACATCATGCTGCGCCAGACACTCACCCCGAAAGCTGACTCACAATTCAAAAGACTAGCCCCGTATGGCAAGCGCGGATGGCTCTTACCGTGCCTGCTCCTGTTCGCGCTCATTCTTCCCGGTTATGCGCTTGCGGTGGAACCCGAATTCGGCGGTTACTGCGCCGAGGGGCTCGTCGAACATCATCTGATAAAGACCAATTGCAAAATCAATTGGACCAGCAAAGAGGGCAAACTCTACTGCTTCTCGAACGACGACGCGAAGACCGAGTTCTTAAAAGCGCCTGAGGAGAACATCAGTAAAGCCACCGACAATTACGCGGCCAATGAAATCGAACAAATTGCCGGCGGAATGGACAAATTCACGGCCGACGATGCGCAGACTTATGTCGATGGATTGATCAAGGACCAATCTGCCAAGAACAGTGGCGTCTTCGTCGTCGACGACCCGGTGACCGACACGTCAATCCCTCTCGTCTATGAAAAGGTGGACTTCACCCGGACGCTCGAGGGCTACGGCTTTTTCCCTGACGTGATTTTCCATGCCAAGGACGATCCGGCCGAGAAATATCTCGTCGACTTTTGGGTCGCGCCAAAGGACGACAAGCTCGCGGTCCTCGAAACCCGCATCTATGAAACGCCGGAAAAGGAAGGCGACACCTGGAGCATGATGCAGCGTCAGCCCAAGCCCTGGTGGTGGATTCCGGCCTCCGAACATCCCGGCCATACCGAGCAGAAGCGCAGCTGGGAAATCATGTCGGCGATCGACGGCTACATCGAGACCACTGCTCAGAATGGGGTGCTTACTCTCAAGGATGACAAGACCGGGGAGATGATTCCGTTGCAATTCGTTGATGTTCATCAACCGGTTCGCCGTCTCAAGGAGAACGGGCAATTTTTTGCCTGCACCGATTTCCGCAAGGCCGGCACCAAGGACCAGTTCTATGACATTGATTTTTGGCTCGACACCAAGACCGGAAAAATGACGGTGACCAACGTCAAAGTTCACAAGGTTCCGGTCTTCATGAACGGCAGTTACGTTCAGATCCCACGCTACAACTTCGACAGCAAGACCTTCGACATCGTGCCGTGACCACGGAGAGAGGCCGCCGCGCGGCGAGCGAGCGGCGCGGCGTCCTTAAAATTACACAGCTGAAGGAATCGTGAGCGGCCTGGCGCACGAGGGGTTCATTTTTGCCTGGAAGGCAGTGCCGCTCAAGCAAAAAGGGGCAGAACGGCCGCTGCGTTCCGCCCGAACGGCGAGACCGCGCTACTCAAGTTTCGATCGAGCTGCCGTGAATTCGATAGCCCCTTGAAGGAGTAAGAAGATGGCCCGTTTCAGCGCCCTCTCACAAAGCCTTGCCATCTCCCTTACGGCCGCCTTCATCGTCAGCACGCCGCTCGCCGCCGCCGAATTCTCCGCGTCGCAGAAAGGCGAGATCGAGACGATCATCAAGAATTACATCCTGAAAAATCCGGAGGTCCTGCGCGATGCGATAACCGAGCTTCGAGACCGCGAAAAGGCCATGGAGGCCGAGGCACGCGACAAGCTTATCGGCAATTTGCAAGGGCCGCTCTACGCCTCGCCCAATGAAGCTGTCGTCGGCAACCCGGATGGCAAGGTCACGCTCGTCGAATTCTTCGACTACAATTGCGGCTATTGCAAAAAGATGCTGCCGGATATTGCCCGTCTCATCAAGGATAATCCGGATCTGCGCGTCATTTTGCGGGACTATCCCGTTCTTTCCGATGCTTCCGTCGCAGCCGCGCAGGTCGCTGCGGCGGTCCGCAATCAGTTCAAGGGCGAGAAATTCTGGGAATTTCATCAGAAGCTGCTCGGTTCGCGCGGTCTGGTTGGCAAGGCTCAGGCACTCGCATTCGCCCAGGAGCTCGGCGCCGACATGGACAAGATCGCCAAGGAGGCCGCGGCGCCGAGCGTCAAGGAAGGGATCGACGAATCGCTTCAGCTTGGTAGCGCTCTCGCCCTGAACGGCACGCCGTCTTACGTGATCGGCGACGAAGTCGCGGTCGGCGCCGTCGGCTATGATGAGTTGAAGGCCAAGATCGACAATGTCAGGAAATGTGGGAAGGCCGTCTGTTCCTGACCCGTTCAAACCACGGAAAGAAAATTAGGCGCCTGGTCAATGTTCCCCGCGCTGCGGGATTGTCCAACGGCGCTCCCGCATCTATAAGGCCGCGGCGGCCAGTTTCCGACACCCCTGGAGGCGAGGGCCGCATTTTCCAGTAAGGGACACCGAAATGGCCGAGACCAAAAAGCTCGTGGCTACGGTGCGGGGCGGAACAGGCAAGGGGGCCTGCCGCAACGTTCGCCGTGAAGGCCGCATTCCAGCAGTTATCTATGGCGCTGGCGACCCTGCCCAGCCGATCTCGCTCGATTATCGCGAGGTCAACAAGCTCATCTATGCCGGGCATTTTCTGACGACGATCTTCGAGATCGATGTGGGTGGCACGAAAGAGCGCGTCATCCCGCGTGACTACCAGCTTGACCGGATCGAGGATCATCCGGTCCATGTCGATTTCCTGCGCCTCAAGCAAGGCTCGACGCTGCGCGTCAACGTGCCAGTGCATTTCATCAACCAGGACATCTGCCCCGGCCTCAAAAAGGGCGGCTCGCTCAACGTCGTGCTTCATTCCATCGAGCTGAAAGTGCCGGCCGATTCCATCCCCGATGGGATTACGGCGGATTTGAGCAAGCTCGACATTGCCGAGTCCTTGCATATTTCGGCGATCACCCTTCCGGAAGGCTGCAAACCGACGGTCACAAATCGCGATTTTACGGTGGCGACGATCGCGCCACCTGTTGCTGCGGTCGAGACTCCGGCTCCTGCCGCTGCCGCTGCTGCGGCGGCTGCTCCTGCCGCTGCCGCCGGCGCCACGGCCGCGGCGACACCGGCGCCGGCTGCCGCCGCCGAGCCAGCCGCGAAGGGCAAGCCCAAGAAATAGCTCGCGAGCGGGATCGTTTTCGCGGAATCGATTCCGCCCGACTCTCATGTTATCGGATGATTCCCACTTTTGCGGATCGTGCTTCCGCGTTCCGCTCGCCGTAAAAGCGGGCTAAAATCGCTGAAGCCAAGCGTCCTCTTTCGCGTGCGGTTTCGACGCCGCCCTCTGCTGCAGGCCCTTTTGGATGAAGCTCTTCGTCGGCCTCGGCAATCCCGGCCGCGCCTATGCCGGAAATCGCCATAACGTTGGCTTCATGGCGGTCGATGCCATCGCCCGCCTGCACCGGTTCGCGCCGTTCCGCACCCGTTTCCAGGGCCACGCCAGCGAAGGTACGATCGGCGGCGAACGCGTGATCCTGCTCAAGCCGGAAACTTATATGAACGAGTCCGGCCGCTCCGTCGGCGAGGCCGCGCGCTATTACAAGATCGACTTGCCGGAAATCATCATCTTCCACGACGAACTCGATCTCGAACCCGGCCGGCTGCGGGTGAAGATCGGCGGCGGCAACGCCGGCCATAATGGGCTGCGCTCAATCACCGAGTACATCGGCAATGATTATCGGCGGGTGCGGATCGGCATCGGCCATCCCGGCGACAAGGATCGCGTCCATGATTATGTTCTGAGCAATTTCGCCAAGGCCGAGATCGCCTGGGTCGAGGCCATGTTGGACGCGATCGCCGCCAATGCCGGGTTCTTGGCCGAGGGCGCAGACGTGAGCTTTCAGAACAAGATTTTTCTCGCGATGAAGTCGGCTGGCTTGGAGTCCGACGAATCGCCCTAAGCGCAACCGCGGCGCACTTGTTGCCTAACCTCATTGCCTTGCCTTCAGGCGACCTTTATGAACCGGCCCATGGGCTCCAGCATGAACGAAGATCCCGTAATCACGCCCGAAGTCGTCGCCGCGCACGGGCTGAAGCCGGACGAATATCAGCGTATTCTCGACCTCATCGGCCGGGCGCCGACCTTCACCGAACTCGGCATCTTTTCGGCCATGTGGAACGAGCATTGTTCCTACAAGTCTTCGCGCCTTCATCTGCGCAAATTGCCGACCAAAGGCCCTCATGTGATCCAAGGGCCGGGCGAGAACGCTGGCGTGATCGATATCGGCGATGGGCTTGCCTGCGTCTTCAAGATGGAGAGCCACAACCACCCTTCCTATATCGAGCCCTTTCAAGGCGCGGCGACGGGTGTCGGCGGCATTTTGCGCGATGTCTTTACAATGGGCGCGCGTCCGGTCGCCTGCCTCGATGTTCTGCGTTTTGGCGCGCCGGAGCATCCCTTGACGCGCCATCTCGTGGGCGGGGTCGTCGCCGGCATCGGCAGCTACGGCAATAGCTTCGGCGTCCCGACGGTCGGTGGATCGACGCGCTTTCATCGCCGCTATGACGGCAATATCCTGGTCAATGCCATGGCTGTCGGCATCGCCGACAAGGACGCGATCTTCTATGCCAAGGCTACCGGCGTCGGGAACCCCATCGTCTATCTCGGCTCGAAGACGGGCCGCGACGGCATCCATGGCGCAACCATGGCGTCCTCGGCCTTCGATGAGGATTCGCAAGAAAAGCGCCCGGCTGTTCAGATCGGCGATCCTTTCGCCGAAAAGCTGCTTCTCGAAGCCTGCCTCGAATTGATGCGGACGGGGGCCGTCGTCGCCATTCAAGACATGGGCGCCGCTGGGCTTACCTCGTCGGCGGTCGAGATGGGTGCCAAGGGCAATCTCGGCGTCGAACTCGATCTCGATCGCGTGCCGTGCCGCGAGCCGGGCATGACCGCCTATGAAATGCTGCTCTCCGAGAGCCAGGAGCGCATGCTCATGGTGCTCGCGCCGGGCAAAGAGGCGGTGGCGGAAGCGATCTTCCGCAAATGGGGCCTCGATTTCGCGATCATCGGCAAGACGACGGATAATCTGCGCTTCATCGTCAAACATCATGGCTTGGTCAAAGCCGACCTGCCGATCAAGGAGCTCGGCGACCAAGCGCCGCTCTACGATCGGCCGCACGTGCCGACGCCGAAGCCGGCCGTCATCCGGCCCGAAGAGGTCCCGGCGCCGAACAGCAATGCCGATGCGCTGCTGCGCCTTCTCGGCTCCGCGAACCTGTCATCCAAACGCTGGGTCTATGAGCAATACGATCATTTGATCCTTGGCAATACGGTGCAGGCGCCGGGTGGAGACGCGGCTGTCATCCGCATCGGCGACGGGCCGAAGGGCCTCGCGCTGACGACCGACGTGAACGAGACCTATTGCGAGGCCGATCCGTTCGAGGGGGGCAAGCAGGCAGTCGCCGAAGCTTGGCGCAACCTCTGCGCGGTCGGGGCAAAGCCGATGGCGCTCACCGACAATCTCAATTTCGGCAATCCTGAAAAGCCCGCGGTGATGGGCCAGCTTGTCGGCGCCGTCGAAGGCTTGGCGGCTGCCTGTCAGGCGCTCGATTTTCCGATCGTCTCGGGGAATGTCTCCTTCTACAACGAAAGTCCTGAAGGCGCGATCCTGCCGACACCGGCGATCGGCGGCGTCGGCCTTCTCGACGATGTCAGTAAGACGGCGACGATCGCCTTCAAACGACCCGGCGACGCGATCCTGCTCCTCGGCGAAACAGCGGGCTGGCTTGGGCAATCGGCCTATTTGCGCGAGATCTGCGGCCGTGAAGACGGCGCTCCGCCTCCGGTCGATCTCGCTCTCGAACGGAAGACCGGCGAACTCGTCCGTGGCCTTGTCTGCGCGCAGACTGTCAATGCCGCGCATGACCTTTCCGAAGGCGGGCTCGCCATTGGGCTTGCGGAAATGGCGATGGCCGGCACCCTCGGCGCGACGCTTACAGTCGAGCCCTCTATCCCCCTCCATGCCTATCTCTTCGGCGAGGATCAGGCACGCTATCTCTTGACCGCGCCTCCGAAGGTTGCTGAGACGATCCGCGAGGCCGCTCGCGCCAACGGTATTGCCTGCGACATCATCGGCGTGACCGGGGGCGATGCGTTGACCATCTCCGGGGGGATCGCCATATTCGTGGACGATTTGCGGCGCCGGCATGAAGGCTGGCTGCCCGACTTCATGGCGGGCGGCGCCCCGGTTAACGCATGATCCTGAAAAGTCCTATGTTTCCGCGTTCTTGGAGAATTCTTGATGCCGATGCCTGCGGTTGAAATTGAGCGGATGATCAAGCAATCGCTTCCGGATGCGCAGGTCGAGATCACCGATCTCGCCGGCGATAGCAACCATTATGCGGCGGTGGTCGTCTCCTCAGCCTTCGTCGGCAAGTCTAAGCTGCAGCAGCATCAGCTCGTCTACAAGGCTTTAGGCGCCCACATGGGCGACGCGTTGCATGCGCTCCAGCTGCAAACCTTCGCACCTAAATAGCGCCCGTTCGGCGGCGTCCCCATACGTTCAAGAAAGGACAAACTCATGTCTGACACCCACGATCAATTCCAGTCGATCGTCGACGCCAACGACGTCGTCCTCTTCATGAAAGGCACGCCGGCCTTTCCGCAATGCGGCTTCTCCGGCCAAGTGGTGCAGATCCTCAATTACCTCGGCGTCGATTATAAAGGCGTGAATTGCCTCGAGAGCGACGAACTCCGCCAAGGTATCAAAGAGTTTTCGAACTGGCCGACGCTGCCGCAGGTTTATCTCAAGGGCGAGTTCATCGGCGGCTGCGACATCGTCCGCGAAATGTTCCAGTCCGGCGAACTCGCCGCCGCCTTGACGGAGAAGGGGATTGCCTTCAAGGCGCCGGCGCCCGCCAAAGCGTAATCGGCCTCTTCGCCGCGGCTCGACCGCGCGCCAGTTTCCAGCTTTGCGGATTGTGCTCTAGCCGCCGAGCTTCGCCATCAACTCGTCGGAAATCTCAAAGTTCGCATAGACGTACTGCACGTCGTCATTGTCTTCGAGCGAATCGACGAGGCGCAGGATCTTTTCGCCGACCTCGTCATCGACCGCGATCGTGTTCTGCGGCTTCCAGACGAAGCCCACCTTCCGTGGCTCGCCGAATTTTGCTTCGAGCGCTTGCGCGACGTCGCGCATCATTTCGAGCGAGGTCGTGATCTCGTGGCCGTCCTCGCCCGAGACGACATCGTCGGCGCCGGCATCAACCGCCGCTTCGAGCATTTCATCTTCAGAACCGACCTTGGCGTCGAATTCGATTATCCCGACATGGTCGAACATGAAGGACACGGCGCCGGTCTCGGCGAGTGAGCCGCCGGCCTTGGTGAAATAGGAGCGGACTTCGCCAGCGGTACGGTTGCGATTATCGGTCAAGGCCTCGACGATCACCGCGACGCCGCCGGGCGCATAGCCTTCGTAGCGCACCTCGTCATAATTCTCGGCGTCGGCGCCCGTGGCCTTCTTGATCGCGCGCTCGATATTGTCCTTCGACATATTTTCCGCCCGTGCGGCGAGGATAGCGGCGCGCAGCCGCGCATTCATGCCGGGATCGGGCAGGCCGAGTTTGGCGGCGACGGTAATTTCGCGCGCGAGTTTGGAGAAGAGCTTGGACCGGATCGCGTCCTGCCGCCCCTTCTTATGCATGATATTCTTGAACTGACTATGTCCGGCCATTCCGTCCTCGAGTCATGCCGGCGCAACATCGGCGCCCCTTTCCCGGATGGTCTATAAGCCGGCTCTTGGCGGAAATAAAGAAAGCCCTGTCGCGGCGTCACTTGGCAGCGGCACGATGTTCCTGCCGCGCTGCCGTCCAAATGTCCCGGGCGGCATCGGCATTGAGCACCGCAATGCCCAGGCCGACGGCAATATCGGGCCAGATGCTCGGCCAAAGCGCGGTGACGCCACCGGCCGCGATGATCGCGAGATTGGCGACGGCATCGTTTCGCGCGGAGAGAAATGCCGCCCGCGTCAGGCTGCCGGCATGATTGCGGACGCGGGCGAGGATGAGCGCGCAGCTGCTATTGACGGCGAGCGCTCCAAGCCCGGTCAAGGTCAGCGGGACGGCCGCCGGCGGCACCGGCACGGCGAGCTTATGCAGCAGAGTCAGAGCGCCGGCGCAAGCGGGTAGAATCAGCAGCCCGGCGAGGCCCATGCCGAGCCTGGCGCGCCAGAGTGGAGAGAGCCGCAGAGCCGCAAGGACGAGGCTGTTCAGAGCCATGTCTTCGAGGAAATCGACGCTGTCGGCAATGAGCGCGACGGAACCGATCGTCAGCGCGACAACGATCTCGACGCAGAAATAGGCGAGGTTCAGGCCGACAACCAGCCGCAACGCCGCGAAGAGACGCGGATCGGACGTCTCACCCGTGTTCGTCACCTCAGTGCGCTCCACGCTAGAGACTCATTCAGGGCGCGCGGCCAAGCCGAGCGCCTTGCGTAATTCCGCTTCCGCGCCCGCGCGTTCTGCCTTGAAACCCGGCTCATCGGCGATCACGGCGAAGAGCGCATAAGCAATCGTTTTGCCCGCCTCGACATCGCTCGGATAATGGACGCCGCAGACGAGGCGGTCATGTGCATAGTCGGCGGCCCGGGCGAAGATGGCATCCTTCTTCTCCGGCAGCATCGAGGCGAGCACGAGCGCCTGCAGATAGCCTGTCATCGCGTGTCCGCTCGGGTAGGAATTATCCTTGTCCGTCGTGTGGCAAACCGGATGCAGGCTCTTGTCGAAATTATATCGTCGCATCCTATGGAACGGGCGCTTGATCGGCTCGGCGTCGGCGGTTTCGTCCTCTTCGACATCGGCGGAGAGAGCGGCTGTCAGCGGCAAGGCCGCGGCGTTGAAGCCCTCGCCGAGCACGCTTTTGAAAACGAAAATATCTCGTTCGGCCTCATCGGCCCGCGCATGGGCGATGTCGCTTTCGGTACGAAGAGCTTCGATCTGGTGAAGCTCAGCGAGATCCGCTTTGCCTGCTTGGCTGTCGCTCGCGGGCGGCGTGGGCAACATGCCGGCGCCGTCGAATTGGGTCGGCGCAACGAAGCATGGCTCACACGCTTGCGCAAGGCCGGCCGTCATCGCAGACGCAAGCAACGCGATTGGGAAGATCAGAGACTTCTTCATCGCGATCCTCGTCGGCAAAGATTCATCAGTCCCAAAAATCCGGCTGTGCCGGAGAAAGCCTGCCGCCGATCCGCAATGGTGCAATTTTGGTCGCAAGTCCACCCGCGCTGGTCTCGACAGCAATGCCGCAGAGCGTCGCGTCTCCCGCCGCCGGCTCCAGCCTGCCGCCCGGTACTTTATGTAAGAAGCGGCGGATCGGCTCCTCCTTCTCCATACCGATGATCGAATTGTAATCGCCGGTCATGCCGACATCGGTGATGAAGGCTGTGCCTTGCGGTAGGATCTGGTGGTCGGCGGTCGGAACATGCGTGTGCGTGCCAACCACGAGCGAGACTTTGCCGTCGACGAAATGCGCGAAGGCCTGTTTTTCACTAGACGCCTCAGCGTGGAAATCGACCACTGCTGCATCGCAGGCTTCCCCCAATGGGCAGGCGCCGATCTCATCTTCGGCGACGGCGAAAGGATCATCCATCGCGTCCATGAAAATCCGCCCGAGCAGATTGACGACGAGAACGCGTTCGCCCTTTGCCGTCTCGATGAGGCCGGCACCGCCGCCGGGCGTGCCGCGCGGATAATTGAGCGGCCGGATCAGCCGTGGTTGATGCGCGATGAAGGTCAGCGCCTCGCGTTGGTCGAAGGCGTGATTGCCGAGCGTGACGCAATCGGCGCCGGCGGCGAGGAAGTCGGCGAGGATCTGTTCGGTGATGCCAAACCCGCCGGCCGCATTCTCGCCATTGACGATGACGCAATCGAGCCGCCACGCTTGCCGCAATCGCGGCAATTCCTCGGCAAGAACCTTGCGTCCGGCACGGCCGACGATGTCCCCGATAAAGAGAAGCCGCATCGAAGCGTCCTAGCTTAGTCTGTCGCTAAAGCCCTCACGCCTGCCGTAAGCGCGTTTTGCCTACCCGCAGACGATCCACGCGCGATCGGTGAGTACGTAATCGAGCTTTTGATCGTAGGATTCGCTCGGAATTGCGGGCAGTTCCTGAATCGCATAAGCGACGCCGACGGTGATGATAGGTTTCATCGCCCGCAACCGGGCGAGCGTCCTGTCGTAAAAGCCGGCGCCATAGCCGAGGCGGTTGCCGGTACGGTCGAAGCCGACGAGCGGCATGAAGAGAAGATCGGGAAACACCTCTGGCGCCGGCAAGGGCTCCTTGATGCCCCATTTGGCCTCGCCGAGCGGCTCGCCCTTTTTCCACAACCGGAAGCTGAGCGGTTTGCCGAACCCCAGCATCACCGGCAGCGCCGTCGCCACGCCTTGCGCCTGCAGCTTATCGAGCAGCGGAAAGGTCGAGGCCTCATCATTGATCGACCAGAAGGCAGAGACGACCGTCGCGGCCTTTTCGGCCGCGAAGGCAGCGCCGACATCGGCAAGACGCTGACGCGAAGGCGCGGGCTTCGGTCTGTGATACTAGACCGCGCCGCGCCAAGACTTCCGTGCGCAAGGCGGCTTTGGCGGAAACAGCATTCATAATGGCTGAGGAGAAACATGGCGGGAGGGATGAGCGCGGGGCCGCGATGGCCGTAGGATTCCGATCCCGGGAACCTACAAAGTAGGTGGGCGCCGTGTGTCCAAGCCCAGGGGCAAGGTCAGGGACAGCTCCCGTCGAGATCGATAAGGCCCCGGGGAATACGATCCGCACGCACCCCGCAGCTCCGCCCAGCCAATCTAGAGCCGCTTGCCGGCGATTGCCAGTGTCATTGCGACGCGCCGACAAATTCAGCCGGCTGCGGGCCGCCAGCGCATCCGCCAGGTCATCAGGCCGGACGTCGGGTTGATGCCGGCTTCCAAGCGCTCGAAGCCGGTTTTTTCGTAAAAACGTAGGGCACGGGGGTTGTCGGCATTGACGTCGAGACTGAGGCCCGTGGGGCAGCGGCGCTTGGCTTCGTCCAACAGCAGAGAAGCAACGCCGCAGCCGAACAGCGTCGGCCAAACAGCGATCTGCTCGAGAAAGCCGCTCCCGGGACTCCAGCAGAATGAAACCGGCCAATCGGTCTTCACCGTCGAAGGCGCAGATCGTCGATCCGCCGTGCGCCTCGATGTCTCTGACATTGGCGCAAAACCAGATCCGGCGCGCCACGAAGTCGATGCCGGGCAGGACGGCTTGCCAGCTCGCCACCCAGAGATCGGCGAGAGGTTCGAGATCATCACCGCGTTGCGCCAGCCGAAAGGCCAGCGCTTCCAGCTGGTCGCCTGTCATGATCGTCCGCTTCGCAATTCCCCTGGCGCGTCATGTCCTCTAAGAACCGGGGATGAACGACACCACGGCGCCTTCGACCAAGCAATGCCTTGCTCCGGCAATTCGCCGCCTCGTGCTCGCCGATTTTCGCACCTATCCGGCGCTCGATCTCGGCCTAGAATCCTGGCCTTGTCATCCTCACCGGCGAGAACGGCGCCGGCAAGACCAATCTCATCGAGGCAATTTCCTTTCTCTCCGCCGGACGCGGGCTGCGTAGGGCCGAACTTGCCGAATGCGCCCGCATCGGTGGCCCTGGCACATGGGCAGTTTCCGCCGAAATTGCGACCAAAGACGGGTTGATCCAACTCGGCACTGGGATCGAAGCGCAGGCCGACGGCACGCTGCTGCGCCGCTATCGGCTGAATCGCGAGCCTCTCCCATCCGTGCGCCGCTTTGCCGACCATGTCCGCGTCGTCTGGCTGACGCCGGCGATGGACGGGCTTTTCGCGGGGTCCGCCGGCGAACGACGGCGCTTTCTCGATCGTCTCGTGCTGGCGGTCGATGCGGAACACGGCAGCCGCGTGAATGCGCTTGAACGGGCCTTGCGCAACCGCAACCGGTTGCTCGAGGACATGGGCGACCGCCATTGGCTCGACGCCGCGGAACATGAAGTCGCCGAGCTTGGCGTTGCGGTCGCGGCTGCGCGGCAGCAGACGATCGCACATCTTTCCGGCGTCATCGCCGCGACGAAGGACGCGGCCTCGCCTTTCCCCTTCGCCGAACTCACCTTGACGGGCGATATCGAAACCCTGATCGCAAGCCGGCCCGCTCTCGAAGTCGAAGACATCTACCGCGGAATGTTGCGGCGGAACCGCCGCCGCGACGCCGCCGCAGGTCGCACTTTGATCGGCCCGCATGCCGCCGATCTGCTCGTCCGCCACGGCGTGAAACAAGCGGACGCCGCGCGTTCCTCGACCGGCGAACAAAAGGCGTTGCTCGTCGGCCTCGTGCTGGCGCACGCGCGCTTCGTCGCCGATCTCTCCGGCATCAATCCTTTCATCCTGCTCGATGAGATCGGTGCCCATTTCGATGCAGCTGCGGCGCAATGCGCTTTATGAAAAATTGGCAGCGCTCAACGCGCAAGTTTTCCTGACCGGCGCAGATGCCGCGGCTTTTGCCAGGCTCGAAGGCCGCGCGATGATGCTGAAGGTCGTGCCGGGCCAAGTGCTGGCGGCGTGAAGCCGTCTACCGCTGGCACGTCGGACAGAAGAACGTCGCGCGGCCCAATTGCACGATGCGCTTCACCGTGCCGCCGCAGCCCGGCCGGGGGCAGGCTTGGCCGGCACGGTCATAGGCTCGGAAATTGTGCTGGAAATAGCCGAGTTCGCCGTTGGTCTGGCGGTGATCGCGCAGCGACGAGCCGCCAGCCGCGACCGCCTCTTCCAGAACTTCGCGGATGGCACGGGCCAAACGATGCGCGCGCTCGGTCGGCGTGCCGTCCTTGCGTGCAAGCGAACCGGCCGCTCGGCGCGGTGAAAGGCCAGCGCGATGCAGTACTTCGCTGACATAGATATTGCCCAGCCCCGCGATCAGTCGCTGATCTGAAAGCGCCGCCTTCAGAGACGTCGTCTTGCCGGCAAAGAGCCGCGCGAGCGCCGCGCCGTCCAGTTCGTCGGCGAGCGGCTCGATTCCGACGTTGCGAAACAACGCGTGATCGGCGAGTTCTTTGCGGCCAATGATCTGCATGAGGCCGAAGCGGCGCGGATCGTTATAGATGACGCGCGCGCCGTTGGAGAGATGAAATACGACATGATCATGGGCAGCATCTTTCGAGCGGGCATAATGAAAAGCGCCGGGCGTCTTTGCAGCCGTCTCGTGTTCGATGCGGAAGGAGCCGGACATGCCGAGATGCATGACGAGAATCTCGTCATTGTCGAGTTCGGCGAGCAGGTATTTCGCGCGTCGCCCCAGCGCTTTGATCCGCCGCCCGGTGAGCCGCGCGGCGAAATCCTTCGGAAACGGAAAGCGCAGATCCGGCCGTCGTAGATCGACGCCCACGAACCGCGCGCCGACCATGGCGGGAACGAGGCCGCGGCGCACAGTTTCGACTTCCGGCAATTCAGGCATGTGACGAATGTCCCGCATCGCGCGCCGAAATTTCGCCGCCGCGCTTTCGGCGCAAGGCTTATACGTGAACGCGAGGTGGCGGAAGTGCCGCGTGCAGCGCGGGCGGACCAGTGTGCGGCGCGCATCGAGCACCCTCAGCAAGCGACAAGTCCGAGCGTGGTCTCTGCGCTTTATGGCTGTTTGACCGGGAACTGGACGATGGGCGCCGTTGTTTACAGCGATGACCGTACAGAGCAGGAGAAAGTCGATGATCGATCACGTCTCAATCGGCGTCCACGATATCGCAAGAGCGAAGCGGTTCTACGATGCAGCCCTGAAGCCCCTTGGCTACGCGTGCCTGAGCGATGGGCATGGCTCGCTCGGCTATGGGAGCGACGCCATCGCGCTCTGGATCAGCGCAGCAGAACATCCAGTCCCGCCGGACGGGAAATCGGGCCTGCACTTCTGCTTTTCCGCTCCGAATCGCAAAAGCGTGGACTTATTCCACGCCGCGGCGATCGGTGCGGGCGGGCGCGACAATGGAAAGCCCGGCCTGCGCGCCGATTATGGCGCCGACTACTATGCCGCCTTCGTCGTGGATCCGGATGGCTACCGGATCGAGGCCCATTGCGGCCGACCCGCATCCTGACCGGGGTCGTGGAACTGATCCGACGATCACTGATTGTCGCGAATTTGGCGCGCCCAGAGAGGTTCGGACTCCCGGCCCCCGACGGGCGCGAAGGTCGCCAGGCATGGCTGCTATGCAACAATCTCAGTTCTGGCGGGGCGGCATCCGGCGGACGTCGGTTAAGTGCTTTCCGGCGGTTTCTACTCGAAGTCTCGCGTGCGCGGCACCCGCTGAGCTTCTTGCAAAAATGAACCCGGCGACAGCTTGCCTCCGTTCTTCGAGACGAAGCGCGGCTTGAGCTATCTCAATGCCGAGCTTCCCGGCTCGCCCCATTTGAGAACGAAAATCGGCAGGAGCCTTTGTGCAGCACCGCGTGGATCTTTATAGGTACGGCGTTTTTGCCCGGCGCGCGCTGTCCTGGCGCGATTTCGTCGTGGCCCTCGTGGTGTTTGCTCTTCTTGTTCTTCTCGGCCTCGGCTTGCGGCAGATGATGGCGCCTGTCGCCTCCGCAATGCCGCAGAACATATCGCTGTCGCCGTGGGCTCTGCCCGCCTATACCCTGCGCACGACTTTGCGCATGTTCATCGCGCTTTTCGCCTCGCTTCTTTTCACATTCACTTATGCGACTTTGGCGGCGAAGAGTCGGCGCGCCGAAATGGTGCTCATTCCGCTTCTGGACGTGCTGCAATCCGTGCCGGTCCTCGGCTATCTCTCGTTCACGGTCGTTTTTTTCGTCTCGCTGTTTCCGGGCTCCGTCCTCGGGCCGGAATTCGCCGCGATCTTTGCCATTTTCACGAGCCAGGCCTGGAACATGGCCTTCAGCTTCTATCAGACGCTCCGCACCGTTCCGCTCGATATCGACGAGGCGAGCCGTGCCTTTCGTTTTTCCGCCTGGCAGAGATTCTGGCGGCTCGAAGTGCCGTTCGCCATGCCGGGCCTCATCTGGAACATGATGATGTCGATGTCGGGCGGCTGGTTCTTCGTGGTCGCCTCGGAGGCAATTTCCGTCGGCAACATCAGTTATGCCCTGCCGGGTGTCGGCTCCTATGTCGCCAAGGCCATCGCCGAGCGCGACCTTCATGCGGTCTTCTATGCCATCGTCGCCATGACAATCGCCATTCTCATCTATGATCAACTGCTGTTTCGTCCGCTCGTCGCCTGGGCGGATAAATTCCGTTACGAGCAAACGGCCGCGCAGATCGTTCCGAAGAGCCTGGTGCTCAATCTCTTTCAGCGCGCCGCGTTCATGCGCCGCCTCGGCGCGCCGATAGGCTCCGGACTGGACTTCCTCATGCGGCAACGTCTCACGCCTTTTGCGTGGGTTCCGCGCCCGAGCCATCCCCTTCTGCCGCAGCGCGCCGGGGATATAGTTTGGTTCGCATGCATCGCTGCCGCCACAATTTATGTCATTTTGCTGCTAGTGCATTTCATGGCGCCGACATTGACCTGGCATGATGTCCGGATTGTCGCCGGCAATGGATTCTTGACGCTGCTTCGGGTGGTGGTTCTCATCATCCTTGCGACCTTGATCTGGGTGCCGATCGGCGTGCAAGTGGGCCTACGGCCGAAGCTGGCGGAAAAAATCCAGCCTGTGGCGCAATTTCTTGCCGCCTTCCCAGCCAATCTCCTCTTCCCTGTGGCTGTCGTCCTCATCGTCCATTTCGCTGCCAACCCGGCGATCTGGCTGCCACCGCTGATGATCCTCGGCACCCAGTGGTACATTCTCTTCAATGTGATTGCCGGCACCACGGCCTATCCGAGCGACTTCAAGGAAGCCGCGGCGACCTTCCGCATCCATGGTTGGCGCTGGTGGCGCGATGTGATGCTGCCCGGCATATTTCCTTATTATGTCACCGGTGCGATCACGGCGGCGGGCGGTGCCTGGAATGCGAGCATTGTGGCCGAAGTCGTGAGCTGGGGCAATACGAAGCTCGATGCCGGCGGGCTTGGCGCCTATATCGCGCATATGACAGTGGCCGGGGATTTTCCGCGTATCGCGCTCGGGATTGCGATGATGTCCGCCATGGTCGTTACGATGAATCGGCTCATCTGGCGGCCGCTTTATGCCTATGCTGAGCGCCGCACGCGGCTCGATTGAGAGGTTCGAATGAGCCACGCGCAAAATCCCGTCCTCACCTTGGTCGACGTCTGCAAAGCCTTCCCCAAACCCTCGGGCGCGCCTCTGCCGGTCCTCGCCGACATCAACCTGGCGCTCAAAGACGGCGAGATCCTCGGTCTTCTTGGCCGCTCGGGCTCCGGTAAATCGACGCTGCTGCGGATCGCCGCGGGGCTCATGCCACCCAGCCTCCGGGGAAGTCCTCTATCGCGACGAGCGGCTCGAGGGCCCGCATGAGGGAATTGCTGTCGTCTTCCAAACTTTTGCGCTGTTCCCGTGGCTCAGCGTGCTGGAAAATGTCGAGGCGGGTCTCGATGCTCTCGGCCTCGGCAGGGAGGAGGCGCGCAGTCGTGCCCAAGCGGCGATCGATCTCATCGGTCTCGACGGGTTTCAGGAGGCCTATCCGCGCGAACTTTCCGGCGGCATGCGCCAGCGCGTAGGCTTCGCCCGGGCCTTCGTCATCAACCCCTTCCTCTTGCTGATGGACGAGCCCTTCTCGGCGCTCGACGTCTTGACCGCGGAGACTCTGCGAACCGATTTTCTCGATCTGTGGACAAGCCGCCGATTGCCGACGAAATCAGTGCTGCTGGTCACCCATAACATCGAGGAAGCGGTGCTGATGTGCGACCGCATTCTCGTGCTTTCCCCAAATCCGGGCCATGTAACCGCTGAGCTTCCCGTCACCTTGCCGCATCCGCGCAATCGTCTCGATTCGAGCTTTCAGGACATTGCTGATGAGCTCTATGCGATCTTGGTTTCGCGTTCGCTCGCCGCGATCGGCGCCCAAAAAGACAAGCACGGCGCGATCGTTCGGCCGTTGCCACGCGCCGCCGCCGGTCGAATCAGCGGTCTCACCGAGAACTCTGGCGAAACCTCCCTGTGGTGGCACTGCGGAACTCCCCAAGCTCGCACACACGCTCAATCTGCAGCTCGACGAGCTTCTCGCTGCGGCTGAGGCGCTTCACATTCTCGAATTTGCCGAATTGAAGGAGAATAGGCTGAAACTTACGGCCGCGGGCCGTGTCTTTGCCGAGGCCGACACCGAGGAGCGCAAACGAGTCTTCAAGGAGCATCTGCTGAATTTTGTCCCGCTCGCCGCCCACATAAAACGCATCCTCGACGAGCGCGCGGGACACAGCGCGCCGCGCCAACGTTTCGAGGTGGAACTTGAAGATCATCTGACCCGCGCCGAAGCCGAGAGAATCCTTGCGTGTCGTGATCGACTGGGGGCGTTATGCCGAGCTTTTCGGCTATGACGATCGGCACAAAAAATTCCTCGGCGTCGCGCAAGTATGACCGAGGGCTGCGCAAACCGGGATTTTAAGGTAAGCCAGTGTTAATTATGACGCGCCCGGAGGGATTCGAACTTCCAAGCCCTAGACGGACGCGAAAGTCGCCAGGCACGGCCGTCGGTACTGTTGTCATAGCGGCCGTCGGCACGGCGGCTGGCCGATCGGTGGTCTCATAGCGCTCGGCGCAGCTTTTGTGCTCGCGGCGCCGCAGTTCGACAAGACAAACGACTTCATCAAAACGGGCGGCAGTTGCAACAGCTCGGCGATAGCGTTCACAAGGCTGCCTTCGCTATTGCCGACGTTTTAAGACGTCGATCGCCGCCCACGCCCGGCGAGCACCCGACCAGGGCGCCATATTTCGATAGCCGGGGCCCGGCTATTCGCCGCCTAACATGCGGACGATTACGACGTGCCTAGGGAAGAGACCATGCGCTGTGGGGATAGAAATACTAATCGCGGTGTTGGGGAAATATCACAGCCAAGTCGGCCGTACTGGGCTATAGTAATCGCTTGGGCAGTTTGGGCGGGGGCTCGTGCTCAATCACCTATTTAATTCCGGTCGAATTAGCCTCTCTTGTTGCTGGGTCGTTCGCGCCAATTTCGGCTGTGGGGGCCGAATCCTCGCTTGATCAGACGAACTCCTCAACGCGCGTGCTCGGGTGTACCGAGCGCCGCGCTGTGCACCGCCTATGCTTTGCTCAATCGATATCGGGAATCTCCACGCAGCGTAATCAGGGCTTGTTCAGTTATGACGTACGACCGTTCCAATTTAAGTCAGAGTCCATCGGACGTTCACAATCTGCGCGATCTCCGCAATGAAGTTGTTCGGGTCATCTGCCCACACTGCAAGGCAGAGGTGACGAAAGAAGGTACTTGGCTCATTTCGGTTCGCCGGTTTAGGTGCCTGGAGTGTTCAGCAGAAACCAAGCTGACATATGAGCGCAAGATTCAGATTTTCCGCGAGCACCTCCAAAGCGCCGACGGTGCTTGCGCCAAGTGACTGCGGTCTGCGCGTTCAAATCGATGGCGTAGGGAAGGCCGCGAGCAGCAGGATTTGGAGCATCTCTCGCAAGAATGCTTGCATATCCGCTTTTTCGGCTTCCGATAAAGCAGGCTCTTGCGGTTCAGTGCCATTTTCGAGATGGCTTCGCTGTGCTGCCAGGGCTCGACGTATAAGAGCATGCTCTAACCAGGTCGCGTGCGCCCCCGGTTGAGACCGCCACTTGCTGCGTTAGAGACGAACACAACTGCCTCACTCCAGAAGTCCTTGTTTTGAGCGTGGCTATCGAGGCGAGCGCTAACTATGTCACCTTGTCCAATATAGAGAGTTGGCAGATCGTCATCGCTGATGTACCCGACAAGGATGTACACGCCCGGTCTTGAGAAATCCCGTCGTTGCTTAATCTTGGCCCAACCTTCCCGCGGCAATACGATCGCCAATCCAGTGCACCCTTCTCTTTAGTCTCCCGTCAAAATACTTCGTAATTGCGCGGTCGATTGAGGCACTTGAAGTTTGTGAAGCTGGTCGAGGCAGTGGCCGCAATAAATTATGTTGCGTCGACCAGAGCGTATCGGCCCGGGATTCATTCCCCCTTCACTGCTTAGGCTGGTTCGTCAAGACCACGTCATAATCCTGAGATCTCTTGCAGACAAAAAAGTTAAATATGCATGCTTTAGCTGCACCTGGAACTTACATTGGAAGTTATATTGGATGGGTGGGAGTTCGCGGGGGGGGGGGGGGTTCTACACTCGCTGCGCAGTTTTTTTGTGCGCGCATCCTGGTCGGCGGCCATGAGGCCGTCATCGCCTGCGGTAAATTGACGAAACCGGGGCAGCTTGAAGGAGAACCCATATGGCTGAACCACCTCCCCCTCCGCCTGGAGTAGGACCTCTCCCCCAGGCACCCCTCACTGGAACGAGCCCGACCGGGGTCGGCGTGATGGGTAATTCGCAAACCGGGCCAGGCGTTCTCGGGCAGAGCTTTGGTCCAATTCCCGGTCAGACTGGCGCTGCTAATGACGGCGTCTATGGCGTGGGGATGAATGGTGTCCACGGGGTAAGCGCGTTTGCAACGGGCATCGGTGTGTTGGGTGAGGGGGGCTTCAACGGAATTGGAGTGTCCGGCGTCAGCAGCGGCACGGGAGCGGGCGTGAAGGGGTTCAACGATAGCGCGGCGACCCCGCAAGCCACCAGCAACGCAGGTGTGTGGGGCGAGAGCCAAAATGCTAATGGCGTATACGGAATCAGTCACTCTTCGCAGTACGCCGGCGTGTCAGCTAATAATGATGCGGGCGGCTTGGGCGTCGAGGGACAGAGCACCTCGGGCGTCGGCGTGTATGGGCAAACTAGCGGATCCGGTGCGGCGATAGCCGGTGGACCAGGTCTCATGGTGGCAGGCGTATCAGGGCAAAACCTCTCAAGTGGATACGGTGTATGGGGAAGCAGCGCATCAGGCGACGGCGTCTTCGGACAGGGTGGCAAGAATGGTGTTCACGGCGAAACCGCTAGCCCGAACGATTGTGCAGTGTATGGCCACAATTCCGCTGCAGCAGGAGGGACCGCAGGTTGCGGAGTAGGCGGCCAGAGTAGCAACAGTGACGGTGTCTATGGGCAGGGTGGCAAGAATGGTGTTCACGGCGAATCCGCTAGCCCGAACGATAGTGGAGTGTGGGGGCACAATTCCGCTCCAAAGGGATCGAAGGGTTACGGAGTATCCGGTACAAGCGATCAAAATATCGGTGTCTACGGAAGCATCACGAAACTATTGCCTGGGCCCCCGCCTTGGCAAGTGTCGCTCGAGGGCGACTTCACGCGTGGTATCCAAGGCGGATTTTCAGAACGCTTCATAAAGGGCGGAAATAGTACAGACCCTGGTAAATATGAAATGTTCTTGAGCAGCATAAATGTGATAGCGGGTGCGGTCGAGCCATTCTCTGGTTTCAGTTCTATAAAAGATTGGGAAATTAAAGTTGGGAGCGCCCCAGGGTTGCCCCCATATTCAGATTCATTTGATCCTGGAGGATTCCAATCAGCGTGCGAGTCAACGTTCAAAAAAATACAAGTCCGCGTGCTACGTGAGGCAATGAATGTGTACTCTGGAGTTAGTTTACTTAAGGTTTGGACAGCTATAAATAGCCTGAAGAGCCTTGCAGGCGCGGCGCCATTGCCTCGACACAAGTATGCTCGCTGGTCTTTCCGTGAGATTTTTAGCGCAGCGGGTATGGGCGCACGGAGCGACGGATTATTCCATCTTTCGGATATGGCAGGGCTGATTTGGAATACTTCTCCGCTGGATTCGCAAGAGAGTTCTCACTCGTGGCGAAACCTGCTAGAGCCGTAAGGGTGCCGTCATGGCCGTTCAGCTAAGATGGGTCAGTCGACACGAACGTGATCTGCAGCGCGCTTGTTTTCCTATCCAGTAGATGAATGCGTCCTAATTCACTGAGCCGGGGCGCCGTTATAGCGCAGCGGGATGTTCAAGACCGACCGTCGGGTATGTCCAGTCCATCGACAACCTGGTAAGGGGACCGGACACCTGAATAATTCGTCCGCACATAGACTCTATATAGGCACCGTAAGGGTGAGCATTTATCGGCTACAGCAAATGCTCTCCTTATGCCGTTACTCCTTACCCGACCTAGCCTTTGCCTGCGCGAGAAGCTGCTTCTGCTCGGCGCGCCAGCGCATAACCACAAAACTCGCAGTCGCTTGGCTGATCCGGAATATTGTCGCTCATCAAGCAAGCCTGAGTTAGGGGCTTGAATCACGGCCGGGGTGACGCGATCAACGGCGAACCATCGCTGACACGAACGCAGTCATGCGGGAACCCTTCGTCACGGCATACGGGGTGCGGCAAAGCGGACGGTTGCCCTTTGATTTCGGGTGTTGCGCACAATTCGCATGGAGCCAATGCTTGATCTACGTCAATCAGCGAACGGCCCAACAAAGTCAAATTGCGAGCTAAGGTCGCGTCGCGATATCGACCATGAGCTTTGCCAATTGGGCTGGATCGCGCGGACGTTTGGGGCGCTCGGTCATCGGCGACGCAACGACGCGACGAAAGCGGCTCCCGGCTTCGTAGCCGGCTCAAGGGTAGCTTCAAGGTATTCGCCGCGTTTCTGCTCGGCATTGTCAAACCAAACGCAAATCCAACGGACCTTGGCGGAGTTGAACTCCTCTACCGTCATAAGCGGACCGCCCGATTTGAGTTTCACCGTGTCGCCGACTTTGAGTGGCATTGTAGTTCACCTTAGCTATGCGAGTTGGGAACTACCATGCCGAGGGGCCTCCGCCAACGTCAACCCCGCCGGATTTCAAACGGACCCACTACCCCGCGGGTAACAGTGCCCACTTTGGTCCTGCAACCGGCTCATGCGCTTTCTTCCCAAAAAGCGCCGAATGGTTGACCAGAGTTCTCACGCTCAACCTCCTCGATTCGCGCCGCGAAGCGGCAGGCAGCGAAGAGATGATGGAGGGCAAAATGGGCGAGCGTCGAAAGGGTGGCGGTTGCTGTAGCCCTGCCTTGTAAGTGGGCACTGAGATTGACCATAGCGTTTTCTCCGCTGGGCGCCATGTCTCTTCGTGGCGCGTGGCAGTCGTTCGACGGAAAACGCACTTGCTGACCCATCGCGGTCCGCGGTTCACAGATGGGAACGGCCGAGTGGGGTGGAGGGCGGACTTTCCGGCGGGTCGGTTCATTGGCCGATCTGCGCCTCGATCCAAGTGCGTAGATGCTCAATCCGTAACACCAACAATGTCTTGGTGTTAGGATCCCAGCGACGAAGGAGACCTGTCACGACCGCGTCGTCGGGGCTCCACCGTCGGCCAGCGGCTTCCACCTCCATAAGGCGCGTATTCCAAACAAGCGATCCGCTGAACCCCTCCGGATTATTATATTTCACGTTCTCACGAACCTCTGCTGGAGCTCCTTCTGTAAATTCCGTTTTCTCAGGTTCCCAGAACATCTCGAATATCTGCGGATCGGGTTGACTTACGACCTTCTCCTGAGAGCAATAGCCACTGCCATTCGCTTCGTGAACGCCGAAGCCGTAGTGAGAGTTCTCGAAAGCGTAGCCGCGGAAGAATAGAATCTCGGTTTGGTCAGCCACGTGATGCTCCGGGGCAAACCGCTCGTAGGGAACTGAGGCTCCGTGGTGCTGTACCCTGTCCCACCACTCGACATCAGTGATTGGCGCGAAGGCGGCGTCAATCGGATGGGGCTCCTTCGTGAATGGCCCCGGCAACCGGAAAACCCGTTCGGAACCATAGAACCGATATTCCATCGGAGTTGTGCGCGCGACATGCTCACATGTAAGCAGGATGCGGCGGCCGTGCACTGTAACGTATGATCCGCTTCCGACTAGCCGAACGTTCTCATCGTCACTGGTCGATAGCGGCGTCGCGAACGGCCGCGTGTAGCACCTCATTGCGTCAGTCACCCTGTCGCAAATCTTTTTCCATTCGCTAGGCGTCATAGCCAAATTCCTCTATTCATCGCCGGACGAGCTGGGCGGACACCCCGACCCGAAGGTCAGCTAAGGGTCGGCTTGAGCCATTCAATCGACGTCGGTCAGATGACCGCTCCTGGCGCTTTTCGGACTAGTTGCGATGTCTGACTTGAGTTCGAACGTTGACTAGTCGCTGCCGATCAACCTCGATTTATGAGTATGCGCTCTAGCATGATGGCACACGGTCCCCGCTGAATTTCAAAAATTGCTCGCGGTTTTCGGATGCGATCCAAAAATTTTTTGGACGCGATTCCGCCCCCGGTGTTTCCCCGAGTTGGGGTAGTGGATCAGTTTGAATAAGGCAGCAATATTGACGAAACATAGAAACTCTGCGCGATCTGGCGCGTTATGCACCTATGACCCATCTCCAAACCGACGGTGCGCAAGTCTTCTCTCGATGGCTCAATGAAGGCATGACAAGGGACCCCAAGCGACCCCGCGACCTAAACCAACAATGGGCCAAGCACATGGTCGATATCGCCACGGGCGAAGCGAGCGACCGCGAGCCGCCACGCAAGGAACGGGGCAAGAAGCCCGTCGCGGCCAAACCTGTTAAGAAGCCCGTAGTGTTGGGCAATCCGCCCCCGGCGTTTCCCCGAGTTAGCAGCGCTGGGCTGGACTCTATGTAGGCACCGTAAGGCGAGCATATCGACTACAGCAAATGCTCCCCTTATGCCCTTACTCCTTACCCGACCTAATGGATCTGATCTTCGGAAGACTCCGATACTCACCTTCCAGATGGCCGCGCTCGCTATCCCGAGAGACGGATCGCCGATATTCTGCCGCCAGCCGATGCTGAACGCGCTCTTTCCCCGCTCGCAAAAGAAAGGAAGACAGCCAAATAAACGAGGCAAAGATGAATAGTGGAATCGGTATATAGTGAATTGCGACAGATCAGAGCGCGAACATGCCTTTGCCGATACCATTGGCTATAGTTATCTTTCTCATGATTTGGTTCGTGGTCTTGTTCGCGGTCTTGCCGTTTGGAGTCCGCTCGCAGCATGAGGTGGGCGATTATGTTCCCGGGACCGATCCCGGCGCGCCGGTCAAGCCGCAGCTTCTCCTCAAGGCGTTGTGGACCACAGTGATTTCGCTCATCGTTTTCGGCGGCCTCATTGGTTTCATGCTGCTCATGAAATGAGCGGAGCGAGTGCATGGCGAAGTCCTGAGCATCGCCCGTGACGTTCATGCCGCGGAGGAGAAGGAATCATGGTTGGCACCGACGATAACTTTCATCCACGCGCTCTCAAGCTGATCGCGGTAGACCACAGCGAAAAAATAGTCACACTGAAGACCGCTTCCGGCGCGCGCTTCCAAGTATGCCATCGAACGCATTGCGCCTCCCGAGCCGGCTCCGATCAAGGGCAGCTTTCAGAAAGCACAAAAAGAGCGTGGAGCATGAAGCCGTAGCCGCCGACAATCGCGCGTCCCAAATGAAGTACTTAGCCGTCCCGCTATTGATGCTACCCTTAGCTGCCTGTTTCAATGATCAGAAGCAGCAACTCGCACAATGCGAATTAGATGCCCAACAACAACATATCTATCACGATGACGAACCACGCTACACATCAACATGCATGATGGCGCACGGATACGAGGACAACTTTACCAATAAGAAATGCGAGCACGTCTCGGAACTTGATCACTTTCTTGACGATTTCCCGGCCTATAAACAATGGCCGCGCGATCGATTACTGCGCGCATATCATGATAAATTCTATTCTAATTGGGATTACGACAAATTCGTCTCTGAGGTTACGGAGCCGAGTTTGGAGCGTGATCCCTTCTGCTATGCTCCAATGAACTGGTTCGCGCGATGGATATATCGCGTCGAAATGTCTGCCATTCCGCTAAGCCGTTTGCCTCCCTCCCAATGACGCCAGAGCCCCGACCATCGTGCGCAACCGCTCTTTCTCGCCAAGATCGGGGGCAACGTTGCGGAGACCGCATTCTTCGGGGTGAGATTTAAATGAAATATGCCGCCTTTGCCTTTCTAGCAGCAGCCGCACCACATCCGCCGTCTTGGATGCTTGGTCGTGGGCATGACATTCTCCCTGGATTGTTGGATTAGGGCCAGCCCTTCGCCTGTATTAAGAATTCGTATTCCGAAAGAGAAGAAGGACTTATGATCCGGCGCCCGCCTAACACGAGCCGGGTGAAAACTCAAAGGGAGCAAACGCTATGTCCGACACCAAACTTGCCGAGAAAGACGCGCACCGCCTCTTGCGGTTGCGTGACCCGAAAGACGCCCGTGCGATCGCCGTCATGGCGACCGCCAACCATCTCTCAGTCTATGCCGCCGCCGAAAGGTTTTACGGCACCGCGTGGAACTGGAACCGTCCGGAAGAGAAACCGAGACAATCGAAGGCTTGATCATGCGAGGAGGGTGAAGTACGGGGCAAAAAAGGAAAGAAAATCACGACATTGGTAGCATAAAATCGGACGTCGATTTTCGCGGAACCAGCTCCTACTTCAGAACCACGCGCAAGCGTCGCTAGCCACATCGGGGTGGGAGTGGGCTTTTTTATAGACGAAAGAAATGATGCGGTCGCTCCATGAGAGCGCTGGGTTTTTGATTGCGGCCCTCGTCCGCAGCGGTGCAATACTGCCACCAAGGGACGAGCACCACGAAATCTATACGATTGCACATGTCCGCGCCCCGCGGCGATGCCGATGCAAATGCGGCTTACGTTTGCAAGCGAGCTTCTCCACCCGTTGCTGGAATTCGCGCCCGACGACTTCATCCGTCCGATTTTCGAGCGGATGGTGCCGGACGCGGCGCTGTGGTTCGCCAGAGCCGGCCGGCCACCCGCGCGGCGACGCATGGACGCCAATCGTCAACCCGACCATCGCGACGGCAGCGGCAATCATGGACGCGGCGAAATGCGCGCGCCACGGCGGACATGTCATTCCCAATACCGCCGGCTGGAAGTGTCGCTGCCGAAATTTTACGCTGCGGTCGAAAGCGCCGTGGTGAAGAGGCGCAGGACATCAGCGTCGCTCATGCCCAGTTGTCCTTTTCTTGCAATTGACCGGCGGAACATCAAGATTGACGCCATCATTCTGCGCTGACAAGCTAACCAATTCTGGCGTTTGATCTGTCACACGAAAGGCGTGCTGCGCTATGCTTATGATTGGAGACATTAGATGCCGATCGGCACTGTAAAATGGTTCGACAGCACTAAGGGTTTCGGCTTCATCGCCCGAGACAATGGCGGCTCCGACGTCTTTGTGCACATCTCTGCTGTCGAGCGCGCGGGCTTGAGTGGTCTGAAAGACGGTCAGAAAGTTTCGTTCGATGAAGAGCGGGACCCCAAGAAGGGAAAAACTTCTGCTGTCAACCTCAAGGTGATTTAGGACAGCGTTCGTTTTTGGAGTGATTGGCTCACGTCATCTGGCGCAGGACCGGTAGCCCTCGCGGCGCCCGTCCCCGGCGTTTCTTTTCGATGAGCACCGGACCAGGTCGCGGCGGCGTCTTCAGGTGCTTACGTCGCTCCCGACCTCTTTTACCGTGCGCTGCTCCGTATCGGTCACACGAACCGCCAATATTGGAAAAGCCTCCGATATCCTCCGAGCTTCGTTCTCGGCCGCCTCACGGCTATCAAAGCTGCTCTTTGGTTGGTGATCGACGGACACCACGTAGCGAGCCAGCTGAACCCGTTTGGCACGTTGGCGCGGCGGATCTTGGTCGTTTGGCATTATTCCATTTCCCTTTCCAGAGGGGGCATCATTCCAAGTGGCCAGTAAAAGGTGATCCAGGCCTCCGAGGAGGTTATCCCATATCGACCGCTGGCGGGGTCAGAAAGGCGACATTGCCGTCAAACTCGATCGATGGTTTAAAAAACGATCAGGCCGTAGGCGCCAACTGGGCTTTCCCTGAATTCGGCTCTTCAAGAAATCGAACTCTCTCTGATGCTTGTGACAGCGCTCGCGCCGGTCATTGGCTACGACAGGCGTCGAAGATTGCACACTATGCGATGGACAACGACCTCACGCTGAAGGCCGCCGCGTTGCAACTCGGCTTGTGACGGAGGACGACTTCGATCGCATCGTCGATCCAGCGAAGATGGTCAAACCGTACGTCGCGACCGGCAAGTAGCGGGAGCGCGAACTCGAAGCCATAAAAGCACCGAAGAGAGGCAATCACCATGACGATCGCCGCCAAGCACGGAATCGGAGTTGCTCCATGACCCATCGCTCAACAAGTCGACCGCGTTTCACAGAGGCCGAAAAGCAGGCGCTTGGCCTTGTTGGCCTCGTACCGGACGTCACCGAGACCGAGGACCTGCAGCTGCGCCGCGTGATGCTGCAGCTCGGCACAGAAGGACACGGACCTCGATCGCTATATCTACCTCATCAATCTGCTCGACCACAACGAAACACTCTTCTACCGAACCGTCATGTCGGACCCGGCGCGGTTTCTGCCGATTGTTTACAGACCCGACCATCGGCGAGGCATGCCTGAAGTTCGGCCACATCTACCGCCAGGCGCGGGGCATGTATCTCTCGATCACGCGCCGCGGCAAGGTGAAGGACATTTTGAAAAACTGGCCGCAGAAAGACGTTCGGTTCATCTGCGTCACTGACGGCGGCCGGATCCTCGGCCTTGGCGACCTCGGCGCAAACGGCGCGGGCATCCCCATCGGCAAGCTGCAGCTCTACACCGCCTGCGCCGGTGTGCCGCCGCAATACCTGCTGCCCATGTACCTCGACGCGGGCACCAACAACGAGCAGTACCTGAACGATCCCTTGTATCTGGGGCTGCGCAAAACCCGCCCGTCGACCGAGGACCTTTTCTCGTTTGTCGACGAGTTCGTCGAGGCGGTGCAGGAGGTGTTTCCGAAGTGCTGCATCCACTTCGAGGATTGGACGGGTGACGGACGCGGTGCACCTGCTCCAGCGCTACCGCGACAAGTACTGCGTCTATAACGACGACGTACAAGGCACGGCCGGCATCGTGCTTGCAGGCATGATCAATGCGGCCAAGCTCAAGGGCACGAAACTGAAGGACGAAAAGTACCTGTTCCTCGGCGCGGGCTCGGCCGGCATTGGCCTTGCCAACCTGCTCTGTTCTGCGCTCGTTGCGCAAGGCATGACGCTCAAAGAAGCACAGTCCCGGGTTTACATGTTCGACATCAACGGCCTGCTGGAGTCGACCCGCAAGGACCTTGTCGACTTCCAGAAGCCGTATGCGCACCAGCACGCGCCGACGCGAGATTTCGTCGCTGCCATCGAGAGCATCAAGCCCACCACCATCATCGGCGTCAGCACCATTGGCGGCGCTTTCACTCAGAAGGTCATTGAGACCATGTCGCGCATCAACGAGCGCCCTGTGATTCTTGCGCTTTCGAACCCGACCGAGCATGCCGAATGCACGCCCGAGCAAGCCTACAACTGGTCGAAGGGCAAGGCGATCTATGCCGCCGGCGTGCAGTTCGCACCGGTCCATTACAACGGCCAGACGTTTCTGCCGGGACAGGCGAACAACTTCTACATATTCCCGGCGGTTGGTATGGCGATCTTCGCCACGCAGGCGAAACGTGTCACAGACGAGATGTTCATCGAGGCTGGGCAGGCGGTGGCGGATCAGGTGCCGTCCGAGTTGCTCAAGCAGGGTCTTCTGTATCCGCTGCAGTCGAATATTCTTGAGGCCGAGATCCAGACTGCCGCGCGAGTGGCGAAGCTCGTCTTCGACTCCGGCCTGGCTAGAGTAGCTCGTCCGGCCGACATGGTGGCGTTCATCCGCCAGCACGTCTACAAGCCGGAGTATAAGAAGCTCGTCTGAGTGCAGACTCGGCGCCGCACAAAATGTGGACGGCGGGGGTACCGCCCACAGTAACAGGAGGTGGTTGGAGCGGGGAATGGTATGATAACTCAAGTTCTAGAAACTCTGCTGCCGACCGTTGTCAAATGACGGGGCACCGGTGGGCGCTGGGTGCTGAGGGCATGACGGCCCAGGTCTTAGCGCCTTCGGTGGATGCTTCGCTCGGCATGAAGCTGCTTCCAACCGTGCTCAGCATGACCGCCGGAAGCGTGGACGTCATCAGCTTCCTCTGGCTTGGTGGCCTGTTCACCGCTCACATCACCGGCAACCTGGTGATCCTGGCGTCGCGCATCGTCAGTGATGGCGAAGCGCCGGTCGCGCCGATGCTGTCGGTTCTGGCATCGACCGCACGACGACCTATTTCGTCGGCTGCGTGGTCGGCTTCCACTCGCGCGCGAGCTTCTGCGCTTCGGCTATCTGCTCTGGGGTCATGTGCTGTGCGAGATCGTCTCGCTCATCTTTATTGCCTTGCGCCGCCGCCAAATTGAGCCACATGTATGCGAGAACGTAGTCCTTCGGCACGCCCATGCCTTCTTCGTACGTGTACCCGAGAAATGCCTGGGCGCCAGCGTCTCCTTGGTCGGCAGCCTTACGATACCATTTCGCCGCTTCGGCTTCGTCCACCGGCACGCCCGCGCTGAGGCTATACAAGAACCCGAGCAAATGCTGAGCTTCCTCGTCCCCTTGGTCGGCAGCAAGTCGATACCACTTCACCGCTTCGGCAAGGTCCTTCCGCACGCCTCGGCCGCTTGTGTACATGTGCCCGAGAATATTCTGGGCGTGGGCGTTACCTTGGTCGGCAGCCTTACGATACCATTTCGCCGCCTCGGCAAAGTCCTGCGGCACGCCTTGGCCGAGGTCGGTGTTTCGGCGACGCGCGAATGGCTGAAGTGCACGGTATGCGGCGCGAGGCCGTCTGACGTTCGACCCAATTGGCGGGAACATCGAGCACAAGGAACGGCGAAACCCTTCTGAGTGTTTCCCATGTGCTTCCCAATCGATATTTCTGGGAAGCGACATAACTCCGTGCACGATCCAACTCATTGATTTAATTGGCGCGCCCGGAGAGATTCGAACTCCCGACCCCTAAATTCGTAGTCTAGTGCTCTATCCAGCTGAGCTACGGGCGCGCTACTCCGGTTTCGACGTGCCAAGCCGAGGTGCTTCGCGATGACCGGAAGGAGGATCGGTCTCAGATGACGGATCGATTCTCCCTTTAGCGGCTCGCCGGCATCCTGGCAACCGGGCGCTCCGCATCGAGGAAAGGGAAGTCTGGCCCGCAAGTTCGAGTCCGCAAGTCTTCGCTTTAGGATCGGCCATTCGCAGGGCGCGGCGGCAGGATGATACGGAATCTTGCCCCCGCGTCCTCGTCCTCGTCATCCGTAACGAGGGCGATGTTGCCGCCTTGTGCGCGGACGAGATCGGCGGCGATTGCCAGCCCGAGGCCGGAGCCGCCGAGCCGGGTCGAACTCGAAAAAGGCGTGAAGAGCTGTGCCCGGACACTAGGCGGTACGCCCGGGCCGGTGTCGGCGATTTCGATCACCGCGTTCTCGCCGCTTTGGCTGGCACTGACGGTGACCCGCGCCGGGCGGCCGCGCGAAGGCCCGGCGCGGTCGAGAGCCTCGACTCCGTTGCGCATCAAATTCATCAGCACGCGGAACATTTGTTCGGGATCGGCCCAGATCTCGAAATCCTCCGCGACTTCATTGACGATTTCAACGCGCACCGATCCAACCAATTCGGCGGCCTCTGCGACGCTCGACCGCAAGGCGACGAGGCGCGGCTTTGCCGCCTCGTCAGCGGCGCGACCATAGGTCAGGGTCGCCTGACAAAAGCGGATCGCCCGATCGAGCGTCCCGACTAGCTTTGGCGCCAGCCTCTGCGCCAGTGGATCGGTCACATTGGCGAGCCGATCGGACAACAATTGCGCGGATGCGAGCATATTGCGCAGATCGTGATTGATCTTGGCGACTGCGAGACCGAGCGCGGCGAGATGTTTTTTCTGGGTCAGCTCGCGCACGAGCGTATCCTGCATCGTTGCGAGCGCGTCTTCGGCGCGGCCGATCTCATGCGCGTTGCCTGACGGCACGATGATCCGGGCGGCGTTTTCCGGTTCAGCGCCGAATTCGGTAAGATTGGTCGTGAGCCGACGCACGGGCCGCAGGACCATGAAATTGATCGCAGTCACCGCTAGGCCCGCGACGATTGCCGAAATGGCGAGCGATATCATCAGAATGCGGCTCGCGACGGTATGCAATGCCGCCTTAGCTGGGCCTTCATCCATCGTCACTTCGATCGCGTCACCGCCCATCGGCGCCGCACCTAAGATCGTGATGACGCGGCTGTCGGCGGCCGTATAGGTGCGAAAGGCGGACGCTAGCTGCTGCAAAAAGCTCGGATGACGCAGATCGTAGGTTTCATCGACTTGCGGCGGGAGCGTTGCGGCGGCGAGAATCTGCCGCGTGCCATGGGTCTTGAGGACGATGATCCGCGCCCCGACGCTGTCGAGCAATTCGTGCGACAATTGGTCGGAAACCATCGCACGCGGCGCCGCTTCCAGGACCAAGCTTGCCGTATAGGCGGCGCTCAAGCGATTGCGCAGCCAATTGTCGCGATAGTTCGCGACGATCGGCACATAGACCGTGATTTCCGCGGCCATCACGAAGGCGACGACGAGCAGGAGGGTGCGGCTTGCCAAGCCGAAATGCCGCCGCTTCGCCGAGCCGCGGGAAATGTCCGCCGCACCTTCCTCAGTAAGGCGCTTTTTATCGACGGTCACGAAATCCCGCATACATGGTCCTATCGAAGACGGCGCAGCGGCCAACGCCAAGCTTTGCCGACTTGCGCCGGCGATGCAAGCGCGGCGGTACGACAAGCCTGTGTCAAGGTTGAGGCGGTCGCAACGACCGCGTCGAGATCTGCCGCACTCAGCCGCTGGGCAATAGCAAGGCTGAAAATCCCGATCAATTCGCGGGCATGCGACCCGACAATCCCTGCGCCAAGAATAATGCCATTTGAATCGGTCACGATCTTGACATGGCCATCCGGCGCGAACGCAATCCGCGCGCGCGGATTTTCGCTGAAGGGGGCGCGGAGCACGCGGATCGACTTCACCCGGGCCCGGGCCGCTGCCTCCGAAAGGCCGACAACGGCAAGTTCCGGATCGGTGGTCAAAACCCGCGCGACTGGCGTCGCGCGCCGCTGCGGCCCAAAAAGCGCGGCAGCGACATGCTCGCCCTGGTGCTGCGCCGTCATGGCGGAATCGGCGCCGCCCACCACCGCGCCGATTGCGTAGACATGGCGATTGCTCGTGCGCCCGGCGGCATCCACCTTGATCCCGTCTTTGCTGTAAGCAACGCGAGCGGCTTTGAGGCCGAAGCCTTCGACGCACGGCAGCGGCGCCGTCGCCAGCATCAGATGCGATGCATCGAGTGCGGTCGCAGGTGCGCCGCGCCCGAGGGTGACGTGGACGCCCGTCCGCTGCAATTCGACGCTGGCGACCTCGACATTTTGGTGAAGTACCAAGCCTTCGCCGGCAAGCCGGGTCAGGACCGGCGCGACAAGCTCCTGATCTTCAGCCGGCAAAATCGCGCCCGAATTCGAGGAGCGTGACACGCGTGCCGAGGCGCACAAATGCCTGTGCCAGCGCAAGCCCGTGAAAGCTGCTGCCGATGATGATGAGATCTTTCGGCAGCTCTTCGAGAAAAGGCAGGGACTCGGGGGTCAGCAGGCGAACCTGCTCCAATCCGGAGATGGCGGGCAGCGCCCGCGTTGCGCCGGTGGCGATGATGAAATCTTTCGCGTCGATTGCGAAGCCGCCGGCTTCAATCCGCGACTGACGCGTGAAAAATCCCGCCGCACGAATGAGCCGGATATTCATGGCGGCAAGCCGTGCCGGCAAATCCTCGACTGCGAGGCGCTTTACGGCAGCTTGCAAATGGGCGCGCAGCTTTGCGAGATCGACTCGCGCTTCGCCGGTCGCGGCGCCGATTTTCCCGGCGTGGCTTGTCACGGCAGCCTGCGCCGCAGCGGCGCAAAAGGCTTGCGCCGGCAACGCCTCCCCGAGATAAGCGCCGCCGAGCGCCCGCTTTTCGATGAGGACTACCTCAGCGCCCAAGCCGGCCGCGGTGCGCGCGGCAGCAAGTCCGCCGGCGCCGCCACCAAGAACGCAGAGATCGGGCCGTAATATTTCCGTCATGGATTTGTTCCGATATGGCAGGCGGAGAGGCGGCCCGCGTCGCTTCGGCGCGGGCCTCTCACAAATTCCATTTTACCCGCCTCATCAAAGGCTTGTAGACTTCCGTGGCGCAGGCTGACCAACTCTCGCGACATTCTGGGTCGAACTCGCCGCTGCGGGCTTGCCGATATCGACGCGCCCATGTTGACTTATCCATGTCGACGATGGCACCGGCAGCGTTTCGACCGCAACCCTCTTCGTGGGCGCGGTGCTCGGGGGTAGATTATGCAAATCGCCATGGTCGGTTCGGGGTACGTCGGTCTCGTCTCCGGAGCCTGTTTCGCGGATTTCGGACATAAAGTCTGTTGCATCGACAAGGATGCCGGCAGAATCGCGGCCTTGAAAGCCGGGAAAATGCCGATTTACGAGCCGGGGCTTGCCGAACTCGTCATGAACAACGTGCGGCAGAAACGGCTTTCCTTTGCCGACGATCTTGCTGCGGTCGGCGAAGCGGAGGCGGTTTTCATCGCGGTCGGAACGCCGTCGCGGCGCGGTGACGGCCACGCCGATCTCTCCTATGTCTATCAGGCGGCTCGCGAAATCGCCGCGGAAATCGCCGGATTCACGGTGGTCGTGACAAAATCCACGGTGCCGGTCGGAACCGGCGACGAGGTCGAGCGAATCATCCGCGAGACAAGGCCGGGCATCGATGTCGCGGTCGTCTCCAATCCCGAATTCCTGCGCGAAGGCGCGGCGATTTCGGATTTCAAACGGCCGGACCGGATCCTGATCGGGCTCGAAGACGAGCGCGCGGAAAAAGTCATGCGCGAGATCTACCGGCCGCTCTATCTCAACCAGGCGCCCATTCTGGTCACCAATCGCCGCACCTCGGAACTCACCAAGTACGCTGCGAACGCCTTTCTCGCGACGAAGATTACCTTCATCAACGAAATCGCCAATCTCTGCGAAGAGGTTGGCGCCGATGTTCAGGAGGTCGCGCGCGGCATCGGCCTGGACAATCGGATCGGCGCGAAATTCCTGCACGCGGGGCCAGGGTACGGCGGCTCCTGCTTTCCGAAGGATACACAGGCCCTGATCAAGACGGCGCAGGATCACGGCGCGCCGGTCCGCATCGTCGAGACCGTCGCGGCGGTGAACGATCAACGCAAGAGGGCCATGGCGCGCAAAGTGCTCGCTGCCTGCGGCGGCTCGGTGCGCGGCAAGACGATTGCGGTGCTCGGCCTCACTTTCAAGCCCAACACCGACGACATGCGCGATTCTCCGGCCATTTCGGTCATTACCGCGCTTCAGGACGCCGGCGCCCGAATCAACGCGTTCGACCCGGAAGGGATGGAGCAGGCCCGCCTTTATGTCGACGATCTCACCTTTTGCGGCGATCCCTATGCCTGCTGCAAGGGCGCTGCGGCACTCGTCATCATCACCGAATGGGACGCGTTCCGAGCGCTCGATCTCGAACGAGTCAAGGCGCTGCTCGCGGCGCCCGTCCTCGTCGATCTGCGCAACATTTACGCGCCCGGCGAGGTCGAGCGGCAGGGGTTCACCTATGTGAGCGTCGGACGCGGGAGCCTTTAGGGCACGATTGGCAAACGGGATGGGGGATCGTCGATTTTGCTGGTGGAGCTGATGAGATTCGAACTCACGACCTCTGCAGTGCGATTGCAGCGCTCTCCCATCTGAGCTACAGCCCCGGCCAGGCGCGCTGTTTACGTCCGCCCGCGCGCGGCTGTCAATGTAGGCCATGGCGCGGTCGCTTGTTAAGCTTCCAGCGGGTTTTCCCCCTTGAGCGATCTTGCCGGTTCGCTTAGCCCGGTAAACGAGTCGATCCTTGCCGGGTTCCGGAGCTGTCATGCGCGCGATTCTCGACATTCTTCTGCTCGTTCTGCAGCTCTATACTTACGTCATCATCATCGTGGCGATCCTGTCCTGGCTGATCGCCTTCAATGTCATCAATGTTTACAACGATTTCGTGCGCTCGATCTGGAACGCGCTGAATGCCATGACCGAGCCGCTGCTGCGCCCGATCCGGCAGGCCCTGCCCAGTTTCGGCGGCCTCGATATTTCGCCGGTGATCCTGCTTCTGCTGATCTTTCTGCTCCAGGACATCATCGAGCGCTATATCTATCCTAACGTCTTCTAGACCTCGGATGACGCGGCCCTGGAGTCGCGCGGAATGACGGCCTTGCGTTGACGGTGCGGCTCACGCCCAAATCTGTCGCGCGATGAGATCGACGGGATAGACCAGCTCGCGGACGGCCGCGCCGTTCTGAAAGTGCGCGTCCGCGCCGTGCCGGAAGCAGGCGCGGCCAACGCGGCGCTGATTCGCCTTCTCGCCAAGTCTCTCGCGTCCCGGCCAGCGCCGTGCGTCTCGAATCGGGGGCGACGAGCCGGGTGAAGATCTTGCATCTCGCCGGCGATGCCGCGATGCTCGAAGCACACCTCACCGCGTCTGTCGAAACAGATTGACGAGCTTAGGGCCGAAGGGTCTTCGCTCCGAATCTATTGTGCACGCGCACCATCAGCGCGGCGCCGAAGAGCGGCGTCAACAGATTGGCGATCGGCACGGCCGCAAGCGCCGCGATGAACAGCCCGGCGAGGAAAATCTGCAATTCATGCGCCCGGCGCACGCGCCGACATCCTCGATGCCGCGGTAGCGCAGCGCCGCAAATTCGAAATAGCCGCGGCCGAGCAGATAGGCGTTGACGGCAAGGAAGATCACCGCGTTGACGCCGGGCACCAGCAGGAGCACCAGCGCGACGATATTGAGCGACCAGCGCGAGGGCCGCGAATTTCGCCGCGACCGGAGCGCCTGTTCGCCGAAGCGGCGGTGTCGCGCCGGGATGATCGCGGTCGATCTCGGCTTCGACGATCGCGGCGAGCTCGTCGAAGAAAAAGCCGGCGACGAGAAACGAGACCGGCGTGATCGCGAAGGCGAAGCCGACCAAGAGGACGACAACGGCGAGGAGGGTCACGCCCGTCGTCAGCCAGGATAGGGCAGCACGAGGAAATGGCGAGCAGCTTTTCAGCCGCGACGAAGACGAAGACAAGCAGCAGCAGCGTCAGCCCGAGCGTCTTGATGAAGACGCGGCGGAACGGCGGCGTGAAGATCTGCTGAGCGGCGGCAAAGGCGTCGGCGAGGATCATTGGGGGGCTTTCGGAGGGTAGTGGATAAGATTGGGCTTTGCAGCAATAAGTCCCAGGGCTTGCATGAGATTGGGGCTTGCGACCATCCGGTTTTGAAATTCTCTTGCCAAGGGAAAGTCCGGAACCGTACTAGCAGGCAGGGAAACCCTTCCGTGAAGCCCCCGTGCTTCGAGACGACCGCTTAGCGGCCGCTTAGCATGAGGGCTTCATGGAACGCCACAACACCCCTCACCCTGAGGAGCGCGCAGCGCGCGTCCCGAAGGACGAGGCGAAGAAGGAAGAGACCAGTCATGCAGCACTCTCCCCCTTCGCGAGATATTCGCCACGATTGGACGGTTGATGAAATCGTCGCCGTGCATGATCGTCCCTTACTCGAATCTGATCGGCGAGGCGAACCGCCTTCATCGGCGCCTATCAGCCGCCGAATTATGTGCAGAAGGCAAGCCTGCTCAGCGTCAAGACGGGCGGCTGCCCGGAAGATTGCGCCTATTGCCCGCAATCGGCGCATCATGAGGTCAATCTCGACAAATCGCCGCTGATGCCGGTCGCCGAGGTGCTTGACGCTCGCGAAACGCGCGCGCGACGCCGGGGCCGATCGGTTCTGCATGGGTGCCGCCTGGCGGCAGGTGCGCGACGGCGCCGAATTCGATGCGGTGCTCGATATGGTGCGCGGCGTGCGCGCGCTCGGCATGGAGGCCTGCGTGACGCTCGGCATGTTGACGCAGAACCAGGCCGAGCGGCTCAAAGAGGCGGGCCTCACCGCCTATAACCACAACCTCGACACCGGGCCGGATTATTATTCGCAAGATCATCTCGACGCGCACTTATGAGGACCGGCTCGAGACCTTGCAGAGCGGTGCGCGCGGCCGGCATCGAAATGTGCTGCGGCGGCATCATCGGCATGGGCGAAAGCGTGCGCGACCGCGCCGCCATGCTGCATGTCCTGGCGGAATTCGATCCGCATCCGGAAAGCGTGCCGATCAATGCGCTCGTCGCGGTTCCGGGCACGCCGCTTGGGCGGGCGGGAACAAATCGATCCGCTCGTGTTCGTGCGGATGATCGCGACGGCGCGCATCGTCCTGCCGGGTAGCGAAGGTCCGGCTTTCGGCCGGCCGCGCGAGCCTCAGCCGGGAAGCGCAAATCCTTTGCATGGTCGCCGGCGCCAATTCGATCTTCTACGGCGAGACTTTGCTGACGACGCCGAACGCGGCGGTGCCGGAGGACGACGCGCTGTTCGCCGCGCTCGCACCCGTCGCGCGCGAAGGTCTCTCCGGCCCGATGTGAGAACGATCGGCGAGACGGCGCGAAGGCTTTAAGGTTCGAGCCTAAAGCAGGAAGCCGCGTGGTGGAGCCAGGCGGAATCGAACCGCCGACCTCTTCAATGCCATTGAAGCGCTCTCCCAACTGAGCTATGACCCCACGCCTTTGCGCGCCAGGTCCATTTGGGGTGGACTTGGCTTCGGCCAAGCGAAGCCGCGCGTTTATATGTTCTTCGCTTGCGCAACTTCAGCGTCTGCGGAGCGGCTATATAGACGCAATATTCCAGCTTCACAAGCACGACGACGGCAAGCCGCTGGGCTTGATCTTACGGCTCTTCGTCGGGCGCGATATCGCCGTCGATCAGGCCGGAGACGTCGTCGGAGTCTTCCTCTTCCTCTTCGAGGAAGGTGTCGTCGGCGGGCTCGTCTTCGATTTCGACATCGTCGTCAGCGCCAGCGTCCAAGGTTGCTTCGGCCGCCTCGACCTCATCGAGCGAAACCATTTCCACGCCACTATCCGCCTCGGGTTCTTCCTTTTCGGCCGCGACAGCGCGGGCAGCCCGTGCCGACACGATCTGCTGAACTGCGCCGCACTTCGGGCAGATGACCGGGTTCTTATTCAGATCGAAGAATTTCGTGCCGCATTGCTGGCATTGATGCTTGTTGCCGAGCTCGGGTTTCGCCACGGTTTGGCCTCTGGGATCGCTGGGACCGGCCCGGCCCGCACCGTACGGCTCACATTCGTATTCTCGTGTCTCACATGCGGCGCAATTCGAATTGGCGCGCGAATTCGAATTGCCCCGTAGAGGCCCGGCACGCGGCACGGTCGCTCCAGGGGCTCCCGTTAGTAAGCCCGAACGCGCGTGTCAATTGGAACTTACGGGTGTTCCCCGGCGCCGAGGCAAATCTGTGCCGGAAGACGGCTGCCATGATTGGCTCATGACACCGCCCACGACCGCATGTTACCAGCAGGACATTGGCTTTTTGCCGTGTTGTGGAGGGGCTTTGACCGTTTCGACAAGGGTTTCGCCGCACTCCGCGCCGCTCAGCGGCGAGCCAAGCGGCCCGCTGAGTGGCCGGCTGCGGCCGCCCGGCGACAAGTCCATTTCGCACCGCGCCTTTATCCTCGGCCTGCTGACGTCGGGCGGACCGAGATCACTGGGCCTGCTCGAAGGCGAGGATGTGCTGCATACGGGCGCCGCCTGCCGCGCTCTTGGGGCGCAAGATCGAACGCCGCGGCGAGGGCGTCTGGCAGGTCGATGGCATGGGCATCGGCTCGCTGCTGGCGCCGCGCGACGGACACTCGATTTCGGCAATGCCGGCACCGGCGCGCGGCTGATGATGGGCGTTGTCGGCGGCCATGGCATCACGGCGCGATTTCGACGGCGATGCCTCGTTGCGCAAGCGGCCGATGCGCCGCGTGCTCGATCCGCTTACGTTCATGGGCGCGGAGGTTCTGGCGCAGGCCGCGGGCGGCCGCTGCCCGATCCTGCTCAAGGGCACGCCGGAGCCGCTGCCGATCGAATACCAGACCAAAGTCGCCTCGGCGCAGATCAAATCGGCGGTATTGCTCGCCGGGCTCAATTCGCCCGGCCGCACCGTGCTGATCGAGCCGCAGGCGAGCCGCGACCATACCGAAAAAATGCTGGCGCTATTTCGGCGCGGCGATCGCGAGCGAGCCGTTCGGCGCCACATGGCCGCAAGATCACGCTCGAAGGCCGGCCCGAGCTGCACCCGTCGCGCATCCTCGTGCCGGCCGATCCGTCGTCGGCCGCCTTTCCGATGGTTGCCGCGCTCATCGTCCCGGGCTCGGACATCGTCATCGAAGGCATGATGATGAATCCGCTGCGCATCGGCCTTCTGCAGACGCTTGCGCGAAATGGGCGCGCACTTCGACGTGCTCGACCAGCGCGAGGAGGGCGGCGAAACGCGTCGCCGATCTTGCGCGTGCGCGGCTCAGCCCTGCGTGGCGTCGATGTGCCGGCGGAGCGCGCGCCGTCGATGATCGACGAATATCCGATCCTCGCCGTCGCCGCCGCCTTTGCCGCAGGCGAGACGCGGATGCGCGGCTTGAGCGAATTGCGGGTCAAGGAATCCGATCGCCTTGCCGCGATCGCAGCGGGACTTGCGGGCGGCCGGCGTCGATTGCGACAATCGAGGGCGACGATCTCATCGTCGTGGGCCGCGGCGGCGAGGTGCCGGGCGGCGGCATCGCCGCGACGCATCTCGATCATCGCATCGCCATGAGCTTCCTCTGCCTCGGGCTTGCGGCGCGCCGGAAGCATGGCGATCGACGATGCGGCCATGATCGCGACGAGCTTTCCCGACCTTCAGGGCTGCGATGGCGCAGCTTGGGGGCGCTCTTCTCATGATCGTGGCGATCGACGGGCCGGCCGCTTCCGGCAAAGGCACGTTGGCGCGCCGTCTGGCGCAGGACCTGAACCTGCCGCATCTCGATACCGGCCTGCTCTATCGCGCGACGGCGCGCGCGCTTCTGGACCAAGGGCATGATCTTGGAGACGTGCGCCGCCGCAGTCGCGGCGGCGCGCGGCCTGGCTTTGCTCGACTTCGATGTCACAATTGCTCCGCGGTCGCGAGATGGGCGAGGCGGCCTCGATCGTCGCCGCGATCCCGGAGGTGCGCCAAGCGCTCGTCGATATGCAGCGCAGCTTCGCCAGGCGCCCGGGCGGCGCGGTGCTCGACGGGCGCGACATCGGCACTGTCATCTGTCCGGAGGCCGACGTGAAGATTCTTGTCACCGCGACGCCGGAAACGCGCGCAAGCGGCGCGCGCTCGAACTCAAAGGCCAGGGCGAGAAGGTCGATTACGCGGCCGTCCTCGACGATATCCGCCGCGCGATGCGCGCGATGCCAATCGCGCAGTTGCGCCGCTGCGCGCGGCGGAAGATGCCGTCGTTCTCGACACGACGAAGCTCGATATCGAGGCGGCGTTAGGGCCGCGCGTGGCTATCGTCGACGCGCGCCTTGCCAGCCGCCTCACTCCTTGAGCAATTGACCGGAATAGACGATCGGACCCGTCGGCGCTGCCGGTCGGCGAGCCGCCTTCGGGCTCGACGGTGACCGCGAAATTCGCCTTCTCGAAACGCGCGCCGGCTGGCAGTCGCATCGTTTCGCTCGCCTTATCGACGAGGCCCATGGATTTCGGCGGCTTGCCTTGCCCGATGTACCAGAGTTCGAGGCTGTGGCCTTGCGGCACCTCGGCCGCGACCGGGCGCACGAAAACGGTGCGGGTTGCGAGATCGACGCGGATGATGAGCGCGGGCTGATCGCCGCCGCGATTGACCACGGCGACATAGGCTGCCCTGCAGCTTTCCGCGGCGCGTGAACAAGACTTCTCCACGCCGACAAGGCTGCAACCCGGCAGCAAGCGCGCCGAGCGCATAAGTCGCCCTGCGCCAGCGATCGCGTGAGCGACGCAAAAGCGCACGCCGAGCAGCGACCGAGCAGGTCGCGTCGTCGGATCGGGCGCTGGGCAACCGGCCTCGGCAGCGGCCCTTCGATCGCTGCCAGACAATGGCGCGGGCGGCTCGACGTCGCCGATCGACGTCGCCTGAGCGGCGCAAGCCGCCGCTCCCAAGCTTCACCGCCGCCGCGCCGCGCTTGGTCGTGCGCAAGCAACGCTTCGAATGCGGCGCGCTCCTCCGCCGGAAGCGTGCCCAGCACATATTCGGCTGCCTGCATGTCGGTCTCGTCGGTCATGTCGAGGCTTCCAGACAGGATTTCAGCGACGCCAGGCTGCGATGCAGCCAGGTCTTGATCGTGTTCGACCGGCCGGTCGAAACGGCGCGCGAGTTCTTCGCGCGAATAGCCTTCATAATAGGCGAGGAGAATGACAAGAGCGCGCCGGTTCTTCGATCGTCCCGAGACAATGCCGCAAAGCGGCGAGTATCGATCATTTCGCGCCTCGCGATCGCTCGAGATCGGCAATCTTCGCAAACAGATCCGCTGCGTCATCTCAGGCGCCGGTGCCGCCGGATTCTTCGCGCGCAGAATATCGATCGCGCGATTGCGGGCGATAGAGATCAGCCACCCCATCGCAGGTCCGGCCTCGGGCGAAAAGCTTCCCGCATTCTGCCAAATCCTCAAGAAGACGTCCTGGAGGCGTCTTCCGCAGCGCCCTCTGCGCAGGATACGCAGCAGAATCGCGAAAAGTTTCGGCGCAGTGCGCTGATAAAGCTCTCTGAAGGCGGCGCGGTCCCTCGGGCCGACAGCGGCGAGGAGAGCTGACGAGTTCGCGAGTGTCCGGTCAACGTCAATGCGCTCGTCTCCCGCCCGAACTGCCGGCTCCAATTCGCCAAGGTTGCGACATGCAATCCAAGTCCGGCTCCTGAAATTCCAACACCTTACGAAATTCTCGTCGGCATCGAAACTTTCTTTCGGCGGCCTCCGTAGATGCGGCTGACGAGGATGACGTCAAAGCGCGGCTTTGTTGTCTCGTCATATTTGCAAAAGGAGACCGCTATGAACCTTCTCAAAACGACCGCCGTCGCCGCTGTCCTGGGTCTTGCCGGAATTTCCGGCATCGCTTCCCTCGCCGCGGTGGCTCCGGCGTTCGCCGCAATGACCCGATGGTCGGCGGCGCGGCGATGTATCCGTCGAAGAACATCATCCAAAATGCCATCAATTCGAAGGATCACACGACCTTCGTCGCGGCGGTCAAGGCCGCCGGGCTTGTCGATACGCTCGAAGGCCCCGGCCCGTTCACTGTCTTCGCGCCGACCAATGAGGCGTTCAAGAAACTGCCCACCGGCACCGTCGCCAATCTCCTCAAGCCCGAAAACAAGGAGATGCTCACGAAAGTGCTCACCTATCATGTCGTGCCGGGCCATTATTCGGCTGCCGATCTCATGAACAAGGTGAAGATGGGCGGGGGGAAAGCCGACTGAAGACCGTCGAAGGCGAGCCGCTGACCATCGAAGAACATGATGGCAAGCTGGAACTCATCGACGCCAAGGGAGACAAGGCCTGGGTAACCATCTCCGACGTCAATCAGAGCAATGGCGTGATCCATGTGATCAACACGGTGCTGCTGCCGGGCTGATCAAGGAATGCTGGGCGCACGGCCCCTTCTCCCGCAAGCGCGGGGAAGGGTTCGCCCCCTTGCCGCTGGGGCGCGGCCTTGCTACATAGCCGCCCGAACCCGCTCCCTCCTGCCGTCCCGCGCCGGCCCGCCTTTGAGGCGGGTGTCCTGTCGCAAAGCCGACGGACACCGGTAGGCCAGGAGCGCCACCCACGCTTTAACAACCGCCGGCGCGGCCCGATTCGGGCATTTCAGGAGAACAAATGACGTCTACCTCCACCTACGCGCCCTCGCGCGAGGATTTTGCCGCCCTTCTCGACGAGAGCTATGGCCAGAACGAGGCCTTGGAAGGCGCCGTTATCAAGGGCATCGTCGTCGCCATCGAAAAGGACGTCGCCATTATCGACGTCGGACTGAAGACCGAAGGCCGCGTCGCCCTCAAGGAATTTCAAGGGCCCGGCCGCGAAGGCACGCTGAAAGTCGGCGACGAGGTCGAAGTCTATCTCGAGCGGATCGAAAATGCGCTCGGCGAGGCCGTCATCTCGCGCGATAAGGCGCGCCGCGAAGAGAGCTGGATCCGGCTCGAAAGCGCCTTCGAAAAGCAGGAAAAGGTCGAAGGCGTGATCTTCAATCAGGTGAAGGGTGGCTTCACGGTCGATCTCGACGGCGCCGTCGCCTTCCTGCCGCGCAGCCAGGTCGATATCCGGCCGATCCGCGATGTAACCCCTCTGATGCAGGTGCCGCAGCCGTTCCAGATCCTCAAAATGGATCGCCGCCGCGGCAATATCGTCGTCTCGCGCCGCACCGTGCTGGAAGAGATGCCGCGCCGAGCAGCGCCATGAGATCGTCGCCAATCTCGAAGAAGGTCAAATCATCGACGGTGTCGTCAAGAACATCACCGATTACGGCGCCTTCGTCGATCTCGGCGGCATCGACGGCCTGCTGCATGTCACCGACATTGCCTGGCGCCGCGTCAATCATCCGAGCGAAGTCCTGACGATCGGCCAGACGGTGAAGGTGAAGATCATCAAGATCAACCACGAGACCCACCGCATATCGCTCGGCATGAAGCAATTGCTCGACGATCCGTGGCAGGGGATCGAGGCCAAATATCCGGTCAATGCACGCTTCCATGGCCGCGTGACCAACATCACCGACTATGGCGCCTTCGTCGAACTCGAACCCGGCATCGAAGGCCTGATCCACGTCTCGGAAATGTCGTGGACGAAGAAGAACGTCCATCCCGGCAAGATCGTCGCGACGAGCCAGGAAGTCGACGTTCAGGTGCTGGAAGTCGATCCGGTCAAGCGCCGCATTTCGCTTGGCCTCAAGCAGACGCTGACCAATCCTTGGCAGGCCTTTGCCGAGCAACATCCTGTCGGCAGCGAAGTCGAGGGCGAGGTCAAGAACAAGACCGAGTTCGGCCTGTTCATCGGGCTCGAAGGCGATGTCGACGGCATGGTCCATCTTTCCGATCTCGACTGGAACAAGCCGGGCGAGCAGGTCATCGAGGATTACAAGAAGGGCGACATCGTCCGCGCCAAGGTCCTCGACGTCGATCAGGAGAAGGAGCGCATCTCGCTCGGCATCAAGCAGCTTTCGCCCGATCCCTTTGCCGCCAAGCCAACCGAAGAAGGCGCGCCCGACTTCAAGAAGGGCGCGATCGTGACTTGCGAGGTGATCGACGTGAAGGAAGGCGGCATCGACGTCAAGATCGCCGGCACCGATCTCGTCGCCTTCATCAAGCGCGCCGAACTTGCCCGTGACCGCGCCGATCAGCGGCCGGACCGTTTCGCCGTCGGCGAAAAGGTCGATGCACGCATCACTCAGTTCGACCGTCGCGCGCGGAAAGTTGCGGTTTCGATCAAGGCGCTCGAAGTCGCCGAGGAGAAGGAAGCGATCGCCCAATTCGGCTCAGCCGATTCGGGCGCCGTGCTCGGCGATATTCTCGGTGCGGCGCTGAAGGCGCGCGATTCTGATGGCAAGAAAGCCACAAAGAAGAAAAAAAGCAGCGACGAATAAGTTCGGCTGCGGTTTTGCCAGGATCAACCCGCGCGGCACCCCCGCGCGGTTTTCTTTTGCTCGGATTTGATAGATTATTGAGAGTGTTCGCCAGAGTATCGTCAGTTAAGCTGCCGCCTTAACTCCGGGCCGCTTACTTGCGTCGGCTTGGCCAGCGGCCTAGGTTGCAGCGCTTCCTCAACGGCCCGGGATTTCGGTTGCGATGTCAAACTCTTCCTCTGCCGATTACATTGTCGATCGTCGCTTGCTGCAGCGTAAGCTTTCGTTCTGGCGCGTCGTGGCGATTTTGCTGCTGACCGTCGCTCTCGGCATCATCGGCCTGCGCCTTTCCGGCGGCGCTGGAACCGCGAGCTTCTCGCCTCACATCGCACGGCTGTCGATCACTGGCTTGATCACCGGCGATCGCGCCACCTTGAAACTCATCGACGATGTCGCGAAATCCGGCGCCAAGGGCGTCATTCTCTCGATCGAAAGCCCCGGCGGCACGACCACTGGCGCGGAACGGCTTTACGAGGCCATCCGGCGGCTGGCGGCGAAAAAGCCGACCGTCGCAGTCGTTGGTACTATGGCGGCCTCCGGCGCCTATATCGCTGCGATCGGTACCGACCACATTGTCTCTCGCGGCAATTCCTTGGTCGGCTCAATCGGCGTCCTCTTCCAATATCCGAATGTTGCGACTTTGTTGGACAAGATCGGGGTCAAGATGGACTCGGTGAAGTCGTCACCCCTGAAGGCCGAACCGAGCGGCTATGAGCCGACGACGCCGGAGGTTCGGGCGGCTCTGGCCTCACTGGTCGCCGACAGCTACGACTGGTTCAAGTCGCTCGTGAAGGACAGGCGCGGCATGACCGACACGCAACTCGCGGCAGTAGATGACGGCCGCGTCTTCACCGGACGCCAGGGCCTTGGCTTGAAATTGGTCGATGAGATCGGCGGCGAGCGCGAGGCGATCGCCTGGATGGAGCACACCAAAGACGTGCCGCACAATCTTCCGATCCGCGATTGGAAGACGCCAAGCGGCCTCGAACGGCTGGGGATCTTGAGCGGCGCCGCCGGGGTCGCAGACGCCTTGGGCCTCACGGGCCTCTCGCACATTCTTGATCGCGGCCAAACCTATGTGGAAGCACGATTACTTGACGGTCTCGTATCGATTTGGCAGGTTGGGAATGCCGATTGAAGCCGGCGGGCGCTTTGCGCCAAGACCGGAAAGCTTTAATAAATCTAATCGGCGGGAAATGCTGCGTGATCTCAGGGGGCTGAAACACGCTGCCCCGCGCATGTTGCGCGCCGGGCAAATTTAGAGGCTTCGGCTTGTGTAGCGGAGCGGCGGGGGCGTGATATGATCAAGTCGGAACTCGTGCAGCGGATTGCCGATCGCAACCCGCATCTCTATTTGCGCGACGTCGAAAAGATCGTCAACGCCATCCTCGACGAGATCACCAATGCGCTGTCGCGGGGTGATCGCGTCGAATTGCGTGGCTTCGGCGCGTTTTCGGTGAAGCGCCGTGACGCCCGGCTCGGCCGCAATCCGCGCACCGGCGCGCACGTTGCCGTCGATGAGAAGGCCGTGCCCTTCTTCAAGACGGGCAAGGAAATGCGCGAGCGTCTCAACGAAGGCTATCAGGGCTGAAGCCGGCATCGCCGACGAAGCTTGCGAGAATTGCCGATGAAACGGGCCTTGCAACTCATCGTCCTTTTGCCGCTGGCTGTAGTCGCTCTCGCCGTGGCGGTCGCCAACCGGCACGCGGTTATTATTTCATTCGACCCATTTTCCGCCGATAGGGCGGGCGACGTCCAAGCGCCGCTCTTCATCATCCTTATCTTTGCGGTGATGATCGGCGTCCTGCTCGGCAGCATCGCCACTTGGTTCGCGCAGGGCAAATACCGCCGCGCCTTACGCGACGAGCGGGCAACGCGTTTGCGCAGCGACGCCGGGCATTTGAAGGTGTGACCGGGCGGTCGGAATGCCAGGCGCCACTCTCGGCCCATTTCATTTCAGATCGGGAAACGCCACTTAGGCGTGGTGGGCGCGACTTGTAGAGAATGCAAAGCATGGATATTGCCGTGAAGATTTGCGGGCTTTCGACGCCGGAGACGGTCGCCGCCGCGCTGGCGGCGGGCGCCGACATGCTAGGCTTTGTCCGCTGCGCGAAAAGTCCTCGCCATATTTCGCTTGAGACCGCGCAGAGCCTCGGCCGGCAAGTTGGCCAGCAGGCGCGCAAAGTGCTGCTGATGGTCGATGCCGAGGATTCCGCGCTCGCCGAGGCGATCGAAGCGCTGGAGCCGCATATCCTGCAATTGCACGGGCAGGAGACGCCGGCGCGCGTTGCCGCGCTGCGAGCCCGTTTCGGCTTGCCGGTCATGAAGGCGATCGCGATCGGCGGACCAGCCGACTTGGCGCAGATCGCATCCTATGAAGATGTCGCCGACATGCTTCTGCTCGATTCGATGCCGACGGAGCCGGCGGCATTGCCGGGCGGCACGGGTATGGTCTTCGAATGGTCCCTACTCAAGAATTTGAAGGTGCGGAGACCCTGGTTGCTCGCCGGGGGCCTCACGCCCGGCAATGTCGGCGCCGCGCTGGCTGCGACGGGCGCGCCCGGCGTTGACGTATCCTCAGGCGTCGAGAGCGCTCGCGGCGCAAAGGATGTGGCAAAAATCGCCGCCTTCATCGCCAACGCCCGCGCAACGGAAAAACTTGGTTCCGCCGTCGAGAGCGGCTAGATCGTTATTGAGAGGAGCAAAGCGAAGGAGCAATCAAGATTATCAGAGAGTGGGTTGCTTCGCTTCGCTCGCAATGACGGAAAGATAGAGACGCACGTGAAGCTGGAAACTCCCAATTCCTTCCGTACAGGGCCCGACGAGCGCGGCCATTTCGGCTCCTTCGGCGGCCGTTTCGTCGCCGAGACCTTGATGCCGCTGATCCTCGATCTCGAACGCCATTATGAGGCAGCGAAGAAGGACCCCACATTCAAGGCCGAGCTCGATGGCCTTCTCACCCATTATGTAGGGCGCCCGAGCCCGCTCTATTTCGCCGAGCGCTTGACGGAATATGCGCGCGATAGGGCGGCGGGCGCTGCATATGGCGCGAAGATCTACTTCAAGCGTGAGGAGCTGAACCATACCGGCGCGCATAAGATCAACAATGTGCTTGGGCAGATCTTACTGGCGCGGCGGATGGGTAAGATGCGGATCATCGCCGAGACCGGCGCCGGCCAGCATGGCGTTGCGACCGCTACCGCCTGCGCGCGCTTCGGCCTCGACTGCGTCGTCTATATGGGCGCCGTCGATGTCGAGCGGCAAAAGCCGAATGTGTTTCGGATGAACATGCTCGGCGCGAAGGTCGTACCCGTCATGTCGGGCGCGCGCACGCTCAAGGATGCGATGAACGAAGCGCTGCGCGACTGGGTAACCAATGTCGAGAACACGTTCTATTGCATCGGCACGGCGGCCGGCCCGCATCCTTACCCCGCGATGGTGCGCGATTTTCAATGCGTCATCGGCGAAGAGACTCGCACGCAGATGCTGGCGGCGGAGGGGCGTTTGCCTGATTCTCTTTTCGCTTGCATTGGTGGTGGCTCGAACGCGATCGGCTTGTTCCATCCCTTCCTCGACGATCGCGCGATCGAGATCTATGGGGTCGAGGCCGCAGGCTATGGACTCGACAAGAAGCACGCCGCATCGCTCGCGGGCGGGAGGCCCGGCGTGTTGCACGGCAACCGCACCTATCTTTTGATGGATCAAGATGGGCAGATCGAAGAGGGCCATTCGATCTCGGCGGGCCTCGACTATCCCGGCATCGGCCCCGAACATGCCTGGCTCAAGGAGAGCGGCCGCGTCACCTATCTCTCCGCCACGGATACGGAAGCACTCGCGGCCTTCCAGCTCTGCGCTAAACAGGAGGGCATCATTCCGGCGCTCGAGCCCGCGCATGCGCTCGCCAAGGTCATGGAGATCGCGCCGCAAAAACCTCGCGATCATCTCATGGTCCTGAATATGTCTGGCCGCGGCGACAAGGATATTTTCACCGTCGCCGACCATCTTGGTGGGATGTAGGACGCGTCGACGGCTGCAACTTTCAACCCTTTCCTCTTCGTGCTAGCGAACCGAAATGAGCAGCCGCATCGACACATGTTTCTCCGAACTCGCCCGCCAAGGCCGCGCCGGTCTCGTGACTTTTGTCATGGCCGGCGATCCTGATCTTGCGACCTCACTCGCAATCCTGAAAGCGCTGCCCTCGGCCGGTGCCGACGTTATCGAGCTGGGGATGCCCTTCACCGATCCGATGGCCGATGGGCCGGCGATCCAAGCGGCGGGCCTGCGCGCACTCGCCGCCGGCACGACGCTCGCGAAGACGCTGGCGCTGGCCGCCAAGTTCCGGCAGGACGATCAAACGACGCCGCTCGTGCTGATGGGCTATTACAATCCGATCTATGTCTATGGCGTCGCGCGCTTCCTCGCCGACGCGCAGAAAGCGGGCGTCGATGGCGTGATCGTCGTCGACCTGCCGCCCGAGGAAGATGCCGAACTTTGCCTGCCAGCACTTGATGCCGGGCTTGCTTTCATTCGACTCGCGACGCCGACGACGGACGCGGCGCGTCTGCCGGCCGTGCTCGCGAACACCTCGGGCTTCGTCTATTACGTTTCGATCACGGGCATTACCGGCGCGGCGGCGCCGGACTATACGAAAGTCGCCGCGGCAGTCGGCCGCCTCAAGGAGCACACGCATCTGCCGGTCGCGGTCGGCTTTGGTGTCAAGAACGCCGCGAGCGCCGCCGCGATCGCTGCCGTCGCCGATGGCGTCGTCGTCGGTTCGGCTCTTGTCGAGGCCCTGCGCACGTCGCTCGATCAAAGCGGCAAGGCGACGCAAGCGAGCGTCGTCGCCGTCGCCGATCTCGTCCGCGACATCGCCCAAGGCGTGCATTCGGCATCCCGTATGCCAGCCTGGACGCGGCTTTGCGCCTGCCGCCCCAAGCGAATAGACTGGCGCGCCATGCGCGGCGCCAAGCCGCATTTCGTTGGCAAAACTGTTCCGCCATCGTCGTTTCAAAGGGCTCCCATGAACTGGATCGCCAATGTCGTCCCTCCGAAGATCCGCTCCTTTCTGCGTCGGGAGACGCCCGAAAATCTCTGGGTCAAATGTCCGGATAGCGGCGAACTCATCTTCCACAAGGATCTCGAAACCAATCTCTATGTCGTGCCAGGTTCCGGTTATCACATGCGGATGCCGGCCAAGGCGCGGTGCGAGATGCTGTTCGACGATGCGACTTACGACAACCTGCCTACGCCGGAAGTTCCGCTCGATCCGCTGAAGTTCCGCGACGTCAAACGCTACACCGACCGGCTGAAGGAATATCGCCAGAAAACCGGCGCGAATGACGCAGTGCGGGTCTGCGCCGGCCGGCTGGAAGGCATGGCGGTCACGGTCGCGATCCAGGATTTCGAGTTTCTCGGCGGCTCGCTCGGCATGGCGGCAGGCGAGGCGATCATCACTGGCATGATGCATGCCGTCGAGCGTCGCACGCCCTTCATCATTTTCACGGCCTCGGGCGGCGCGCGCATGCAGGAAGGCATGTTCTCTTTGATGCAGATGCCGCGTACCACGGTCGCCGTGCAGCGGCTGCGCGCGGCGAAACTGCCCTATATCGTCGTCCTGACCAATCCGACGACAGGCGGAGTCACGGCGTCCTATGCGATGCTGGGCGACGTCCATATCGCCGAGCCTGGCGCCGTGATCGGCTTCGCCGGAGCTCGAGTGATCGAGCAGACCATTCGCGAACGTCTGCCGGAAGGCTTCCAGCGCGCCGAATATCTGCAAGCGCACGGCATGGTCGACATGGTCGTGCGCCGCCACGACATACGCGCGACACTTGCGCGGCTCTGCGCCCTGCTGATGCATACGCCGGCTCTGGAGCATGATGCGGCATGACCGTCGTTCCGCTCGAAAGCACAATGGACGAATGGGACGCGATCCTGAAGCGCCTGCTCGATCTGCATCCAAAGAAGATCGATCTTTCGCTCGGCCGCGTCACCCGCCTGCTCGATGCGCTCGGCAATCCGCAAGATCATCTGCCGCCGGTCATTCATGTTGCCGGCACAAACGGCAAAGGGTCGAGCATCGCCTTCATGCGAGCGATCCTGGAGGCCGCGGGCAAGAGTGTCCACGTCTACACCTCGCCGCATCTCGTACGCTTCCATGAGCGGATCAGGCTTGGCCGCAAGGGCGGCGGCCGGCTCGTCGGCGACGCCGAACTCGCGACGGCGCTCAGGCTCTGCGAAAAGGTGAATGCCGGCGCGCCGATCACCTTCTTCGAGATCACCACCGCCGCGGCGTTCAAGCTCTTCAGCCAGTATCCGGCTGATTATCTTCTGCTTGAAGTCGGGCTTGGCGGCAGGTTCGACGCGACGAATGTGGTCGCGCGCCCCGCGGCGACCCTCGTCACGCCGGTCTCGATTGATCATCCCGAATTTCTCGGCACTACGATTGCCGACATCGCTTTCGAAAAGGCGGGGATTTTGAAGCCTGCAGTCCCGGCGATCCTCGGCCCGCAGCATCAGGCGGCGTTTGAGGTTCTTGAACGGCAGGCGATGAAGGTGGGCGCGCGGCTGCGCGTGGCGGGCCAGGATTTTCTCATGCGTGAAGAGCATGGCCGGCTCATTTTTGAGGATGAGCGCGGCCTTCTCGATTTGCCGCTGCCGCGCCTCGTCGGCCGCCATCAACATCACAACGCCGCTGGTGCAATCGCCACGCTGCGCGCAATCGAACCTTATCTTTCGCCTTCGGCAGTGGAGATTGGCGTCGCCACAGCCAAATGGCCGGCGCGGCTTCAGCGCCTGAAGAAAGGGAACGTGGTGGCGCTAGCGCCGGAGGCCGCCGAGATTTGGCTCGACGGTGCCCATAACGAGGATGGCGCGCGCGTGCTCGCCCAAGCCATGGCCGACTGCGAGGACAGGGCGCCGCGGCCGCTCGTGATCATCTGCGGCACGCTTGCGAGCAAAGATACCGCCGCCTTTCTGCGCGCCTTCAAAGGGCTTGCACAGGAGATTCTCGCGGTTCCCGTCACCGGCGAACATGCAGGCCGCGCAGCGGCCGAAATCGCCGCGCTTGCCAATGCCGAAGGCATTCCTGCCGTCGCCTGCGAAAGCATTGAATCCGCCGTGCGGTTCCTTGCGGTGCGCGAATGGGCCGTGCCGCCGCGCATCCTGATCGCCGGCAGTCTTTACCTCGCCGGCGAGGTTCTGCGCCTCAACGGCACACTGCCTCTCTGACGCTGCGAATCGGAGCTTTGCGCAGTGTGAAAGCATTGCGATGCTCTTCATCCGTGCCGCTGCGGTCTGTCAGAAATGCGTAATTTGCCTGTAACGAAGATATAGAAATCTGCCGAAAACAGGCATCGGCACGGCGTTCCAATCTCAGCGTAAGCGGTTGATTGTAAAACATATGTAAGAAAGACTAGGATGCTCTAACTTCCCGTGGCGACACCTCCTATTTTATGAGAGCATTGATACTGGACAGTATCTCTGCCCTGTTAAATGTGTGAATGGAGGAAATTATGGTCTGGACAGTTCCGACTGCCGTTGAAGTCTGCGTCGGCATGGAAGTCACCAGCTACGAGTTGGCCGAGATCTAATCGGCCTGAAAAACCTGGACTGGTTTTTCTTCAGCAAAGAAATGGACGTACCTTAGTTGCGTATCATCGTCCTCGGATCGGCAGCTGGGGGAGGGTTCCCGCAATGGAACTGCCTCTGCCCTGTCTGCCAACTCGCATGGAGCGGCGACAAACGCGTAAAACCCAGGACACAGTCGAGCCTGGCGGTCAGCAGCGATGGCGAACGTTGGCTGTTATTGAATGCATCGCCTGATCTCCGGCAGCAGATCATCGCCTCGCCGCAATTGCATCCGCGCGGCGCGAGCAGGCAATCGCCAATCGCCGCTGTCTTTGTCACCAATGGCGACGTCGATCACTTAACTGGGCTTCTCACCTTGCGCGAACAACAGAGCTTCACGCTCCACGGCAGCAAAACGACCTTGGCGGAGGTCACGGGCGCCCATATTTTTGGCGTCCTGAACAGGGATCTGGTGCATTTTGACGAGGTGGCCCTGGATCGCGCGCTCGATACCGGGCTTGGTCTGACGGTCACGCCCTTCTCAGTGCCGGGGAAGGTGCCGCTTTATCTTGAAGCTGGCGCCGTTACGATAGGTGGCGAGGGCGAAGAGACGCTCGGGCTCGAAATCAGCGATGGCGCTAAGACCTTCTTCTACATTCCAGGGTGCGCTGAGGTGACGCCGCGGCTGCAACAGAAATTGCGGAACGCCGATCTCCTGTTCTTCGACGGCACGACCTTTACCGACGATGAAATGGTTCGGCTCGGCCTCTCCACGAAGACCGCGTGGCGCATGGGCCATGTCCCCATGAGCGGCGAGAAGGGCTCGATGCGGCGCTTGGCCGATCTCGATATTGCCCGCAAGATCTATGTTCACATCAACAACACCAACCCCGTCCTGATCGAGGATTCGCCAGAGCGCGCGAAGGTTGCAGCGGCGGGATGGGACGTATCCCATGACGGCATGGAGGTGGTGTTATGAGCACCCGCACGAGTTTGATGAGTCCGGAGGAGTTGGAGACTGCGTTGCGTAATGTGGGCGCCCAACGCTATCACAATCGCCACCGCTTCCACGCCCGCCAATATGGCGGCCAGTGCACTTACGAGGAAATCCAGGCCTGGGCGCTCAACCGCTACTATTATCAGTCGATGATTCCGATCAAGGACGCGACTGTTTTGACCCGCCTCACCGACAGCGAGGACAGGCGGCAGTGGCGCAAGCGGATCGAGGATCACGACGGCCTGCGGCCCGGCGACGGAGGCATCGAGCGTTGGCTGAAGCTGACCGATAGCCTCGGCTTCCCGCGCGATTACGTGTTGTCGACCGAGGGTATTCTGCCGGCGACACGCTTTGCCGTCGATGCCTATGTCGAATTCTGCCGCACGCGCAGCCCGCTTGAGGCCGTCGCCTCGTCGCTGACCGAATTATTCTCGCCGAATATCATCAGCGAGCGAATGAGTGGCATGCTGGCGAATTATGATTTCGTAAGCAAGGAGACACTCGCCTATTTTTCGCAGAGGCCGACGCAGGCCAAGCGCGATTCCGATTGGGCGCTCGATTTCGTCAAGACGCATGCCAAGACGCCCGCCGAACAGCAGGCGGTGATCAAGGCGCTCGAATTCAAATGCAACGTGCTCTGGGCCCAGCTCGACGCTCTGTGGAGCGCCTATGTCGATAAGGCGTTGCCGCCGGATGCCTGGGTGCCGGGCACGAAGGCATCTATCCGCGGTCAAGCGGCATGAACGCGCCGGCTGCCATCAGCGCCGAATCGAAGCCCCGGCTGCCGCGCGGCATGCATTTGAAGCATGACGACACGCGCGGCGAATGGCTGCTCATGGCGCCGGAACGGGTTCTGAAGATCAATGCCATCGCGATGGAGATCTTGAAGCGCTGCGATGGCGTTGCCACATTGGGTGAGATCATCGATGATCTCACCGCACAGTTCAAGGCCGAGCGCACGCGGATCGATACGGATGTCCGGTTGCTTCTCGGCGATCTCGCCGCCAAACGTATGGTGGACCTATGAATGCGCCCCAGACCACGCCGACGCCTATTGCAGCTCCGGTCGGCATTCTCGCCGAACTGACGCATCGCTGCCCGCTCGGCTGCCCCTATTGCTCCAATCCGGTCGAGCTTGAGTCCCGCGCGGGAGAACTCGATACCGAGACATGGCTGCGTGTGTTCTCCGAGGCGGCGGCTGTCGGCATTCTTCACGTTCACCTTTCCGGCGGCGAACCGGCGTCGCGGCGCGATCTCGTCGAGATCGTCGCCCATTGCGCGAAGAGCGGGCTCTACACCAATCTCATCACTTCCGGCATCGGTTTGACCCAAGATCGGATGCGCCAATTGGCGAACGCGGGCCTCGATCACGTTCAACTGTCGATCCAGGACAGTGAGGCCGCCTCGGCGGACAAGATCGCCGGCTACAAGGGCGCGTTCGCGCGCAAGATGGAAGTCGCGAAATGGGTCAATGAGGTAGGCATTCCGCTCACCGTCAACGCGGTCATGCATCGCGCCAATATCGCCCATGCTGGGCGTATGGTCACATTTGCGGTCGAACTTGGCGCCCGCCGGGTCGAAATCGCGCATACCCAATATTATGCGTGGGCCTTGAAAAATCGGCGGGCGTTGATGCCGTCGCGCACGCAGATCGAGAAGGCGGTCGCCGAAGTCGAGGGTCTGCGCGAGGTCTATGCGGGCACGATCGTGATCGATCACGTCATTCCGGATTATTATGCGCGCTATCCCAAGGCCTGCATGGGGGGATGGGGCAAGCGCACGCTGAATGTCACACCGCACGGCAAGGTTCTGCCCTGCCATGCCGCCGAAACCATTCCTGGCCTCGAGTTTTGGAACGTGCGCGATCATTCGCTTGGCGATATCTGGACGAATTCGCCCGCCTTCAATGCCTATCGTGGCACGGATTGGATGCGTGAGCCTTGCCGCTCCTGTCCGCGCAAGACGATAGACTACGGCGGCTGCCGCTGCCAGGCGTTGGCTCTTACCGGCGACGCGCGCGAGGCCGATCCAATCTGCCATCTCTCGCCTCATCATGACAAAGTAGCGGCCATCGCGGCGACGTTTGATGACATAGACGAGAAGTCCGGCGAGCCGGATTACGTCTACCGCACGCTGAAGACGCCTGCGCCGGCAGAGTGACATCATCTTCGATTGGCCCTAGCATTCTTCTGTCCTCTTGAGGGTCGGATGATGCAGGGCAAAACGATCGTCGTCACCGGTGCGACTTCGGGTATTGGCGAGGTCGCGGCTTTAGAGCTTGCCGGTATGGGCGCAAAAATCGTCCCGGTCGCGCGCAGCAGGCAGCGCGGCGAGGCGACGCTCGCGAAACTCAATGCCAAGGCGCCTGGGCTTGGTCACAAAGTCTATTATGGTGATCTTTCGCAGGTCGCAGAGATGAAGCGCGTCGCCGCCGAAATCGCGGCGGCCGAGCCGCGCATCGATGTCTTGATCAACAATGCCGGTGCAATGTTCGCTCAGCGGCAGCTGACAAGCGAGGGGTTCGAACGTACATTCGCGACTAACCATCTCTCCTATTTCGTCATGACGGCGGGCCTGCGCGCGCCGCTTTTGGCTGCCGGGTCGGCAAGGATCGTCAACACTTCGTCAGATGCCCATAAAGGCGCCCGCCTCGACATCGACGACTTGCAATCCGCCAGGAGAAAATACAACGGGCTTCAGACCTATGCCAGCTCGAAACTTGCCAACATCCTCTTCACGCGCGAACTCGCGCGACGCCTGCAAGGCACAGGCGTGACCGCCAACGCGCTGCATCCCGGATTCGTCGCGACACGTTTCGGCGACGCCAGCGGCGGTCTTATCCAATTCGTCATCGGGCCTGCAAAATATTTCGCGATTTCGCCGGAGAAGGGTGCCGGAACGATCGTCTATCTCGCTACATCGCCGGATGTTGCGAGGACGAGCGGCAAATATTTCTACAAGTGCCGCCCGTCCACGCCCGCGCGCGCAGCCCGAGACGACGTGCTCGCCGCGCAGCTTTGGCAAAAGAGCGTCGAACTCACCGGCGTCGATTGGCCATAATCGGCTGCTGCAAACCGGGAAGACAGGCGGGTTGCATCGCGATCGCCAAGCGCCTAATAACCCGACGCGACGCGGCGACGACTGGATCGTCACGGCCGGCTTGGCCCGGCCGCCCGCGTTTTTGCGTTACAACGTTTTCACGGCATTATGCGCGCGGCAAGCGCGGCATGGTGGTGCGGGGTCTTAATGCGTCCTTCGAAACGCGCACCGGATGAACTACGGGCGGTTGTGCTCGATCGTAACGTCGCCCGTTACGCGGAAGGATCGTGTCTGGTCAAATTCGGCGAAACCCATGTGTTGTGCACGGCCTCACTCGAAGACAAGCCGCCGCAATGGCTGCGCGGCCAAGGCCGCGGCTGGGTGACGGCGGAATATGCGATGCTACCGCGCGCGACCCATACGCGCAGCCGGCGCGAGGTCACAGCCGGCAAACAATCCGGCCGCACGCAGGAGATCCAGCGGCTCATCGGCCGCAGCCTGCGCGCCGTCACCGATCTCCAGGCGCTCGGCGAAAGGCAGATCACAATCGATTGCGATGTGCTGCAGGCCGATGGCGGCACAAGAACCGCGTCGATTACCGGCGCCTGGGTCGCCTTACGCGATTGCATGAATTGGATGCACGGGCGCTCGATCATCAAGGATATTCCGCTGCGCGATCATGTCGCCGCGGTCTCATGCGGCATGTCGAACGGCGAGGCCGTTCTTGATCTCGATTATGCCGAGGATGTGGCGGCGCAGACCGATGCCAATTTCGTCATCACCGGCGCCGGTTCGCTGGTCGAAATGCAGGCAACGGCGGAAGCCGCGGTCTTCAGCGAAGCGGAGTTCAACGCGATGCTGAGGCTCGCGCGCACCGGCATTGCCCGGCTCATCGAGTTGCAGAAACAGGCGATCGCGTGAATGGGTCAACGTCTCAGCGGCCGGCTCGTCATCGCCACGCATAATTCCGGCAAGCTGTGGGAGATGCGCGCACTGCTAGCGCCGCATGACATCGAGGCCGTTTCTGCCGGCGATCTCGGTCTGCCGGAGCCGGAAGAAACCGGCGCGAGCTTTTTGGCGAATGCCGAATTGAAAGCGCGTTGCGCGGCGCGTGGGGCCAATCTGCCGGCGCTTGCCGATGATTTCGGTCTTTGCGTCGATGCGCTTGGCGGCGCGCCGGGAATTCACTCCGCTCGCTGGGCCCAAACGACGCCGGGAGGCCTGCGCGATTTCGCTGCCGCGATCGCAAAGGTCGAATCCGCATTACACGAGGCCGGCGCGAGGCCCCCGTTTCATGCTCATTTTGTATCGGTCATCGCGCTCGCCTGGCCTGATGGCCAGATCGAAATCTTCGAGGGCAAAGTCTTCGGCACGCTCGTCTTCCCGCCGCGCGGGAAACTCGGCTTCGGCTACGACCCGATCTTTTTGCCCGAGGGGCTTACGCGTACATTCGGCGAGATGATGATGGCTGAAAAACAGGCAATCCCTGCCGATGGTTCGGCCGCATTGTCGCATCGCGCGCGCGCATTCCAGGCCTTTGCGCGATGCTATCTCTAGCGCACGCGCGCATGCGCCAATTGTCGCGGGGCGCGGCACTTGCTGCGATGTAATTATCCGGCAATAATGATGTCTCACAGCGGCGCTGAGCGAGCCGAGATGGCGGATAGTTGGGATACAAAATATGGATCGCGCCGCGTGCGGCATGATCCGCCGACGCTCGAAGAGGCGATCGTTGCTGCGCAAGGTCTCTCCGATCAATTGAGCGAGCAGATCGAGATCGCCGCCGGCTTCATGGATCTACCAGTCGACATAGTGCGTGCCGAGATCTTGAAGACCGTATCGCCGCGGCATGAGGCGCGGGTTGTCACCGCCGCGGGCCGCGAAGGCGTTGGTCGCACCGTGATCGTTGAGCGAAAACGCCGCACGCGCCTCACCGACGTGTAGCTGTTGGCAGATATGTTCTTGGCGCTCCCCAAAGGGATGCCAGCTTTGTGGGCGCCTCAGGCGATCATGCAATCTTATTCAGTCAGCCGCGCAATTTCTGCATAGGCCAGGAAGGTCGGCGGCAGGATGGGCTGTGCCCCGGTAATCACTTTCGGCAAGGCGGGCGCGAATTCCTGCGTAAGGGCAACGCTGAGCGATGTTGGCCTTTGCGGCGGCATGGGTGCGTCGGTCATGCCGCTGTCCAGTCCATCTTCCGATGCCGGGCGTGGTGGCGGCAGCGGCACCGAGGAGAAGACCATTTCAGAGGAAGCGATCTTCTCCGTTTCGGTCTGCGGCCGCGTCGCCACGATGGCCGCAAGCCGCGGTGCCGCGTTTCCCTCGCTCGCCTTTGAACCGAACACCGACAGGACGCTCGACAGCACGCCGGATACAGCGCTCGGTTGTTCGGCCGGCTTCGCTGTGTTTGCCGCCAGCATGGTGCGCGGTTCTTCGCAGTTGCGGATGCCGAGACCGATCAGCTCGGTACCCGTCAATACCTTGAAATTCCGTGTCAATGTGCCTAGCCGGGCGCGCACTGCCGCCGGATAGGAGTCGAATAATTGCTGCGAGATGCCGAAATCGGTCTGCCGATTTCGCAGATTATAAGCTTGGTGGAACTTCAGGATGCTGTCTGGATAAACGCAGACGTTCGGCAGGCTGAGCGCCATCGTGCAGGCGGAATGACACTCGTGCAGCCGCACCTCGCGGTCCGAGGCCCGGTAGAGTGCGGTCTGGGCCTGATAGTCACTGACCAGGCCGCCAACGTCTCTTACGACGACGACCGGCGCTGGATCAGGCGGCGGTACCAAATAACTCAAAGACGATCCTTATCCTTACCAGCCCAGAGCGAATTTTACGAAAAACGTAATGAAGGCTCCGTTAAGGGCGGCATCGATTTCGTGCTGTTTTTTCCAACGCTTTGCGGCGCCGATAGGGAATCAGTGGGGCGCGGCCACCTTCATTTCGCCATCTCCGGCAAGTGCCGAGATGGCTTCGGCCACACTGCGGAAGATGTGGGCGGGTCCCAATGCAACGTCGATCCCGAATCGTCGTATCGCCTCTTGGGCACGCACGGATTCGAGCCGCGCGACCGCGAAATCGATGTTCCGCGCATGGCACGAGCGAATGATCGCGTGAAGCGTCGCGGCGCCGGTGAAGTCGATCTGCGAAATGCTGGTTGCCTCCAGGACCACCAGGGTGACCGGCACATCTTGCAGGATGCTGGCGATATCGCGGCGGAAATTCGCGGCGTTGAGAAACGACAGCGGTGCGCCGAACCCGAGCACAGCCACGCCCGGTATCCTTTCGCCAGTTTGGCCCGGCGTCGACGGCCACCAGATCGACGTGCCCGGCATGCGATCGAAGACAACGACCCTGGCGCTCGTCATGCTCCAGATGCCGTGCATGAGCGAAAGTCCGATGCCAATCGCGGCTCCCTCGCTGATCGGCAAGAGAATGATTGCCGCCGCGGTCGCAACGATCAGCAGAAATTCCGGAAGGGTTTGGCGATAGATCGTCACGATCTGATCTGCTCGGATGATTTTGACCGCAACGAACAGCAACACGCCGGCGAGCGCCGCACGGGGAACATGTCGCAGCAGCGCGGCCCCGAAAAGCAGCAGCATGAGAATGACTGCCGCGGCAATGAGCGAGGCGAGCTGCGAGCGCGCGCCCGTTGCGGAGGCGATTTCGGTAGACGGCGGGCTGGCGTCGACTGGAAATGCGCCGAAGAGGCCGGCAAGCACGCTGCCGACGCCGACACCGACGAAATCGCGGTCGACATCCGGCGGTTCATCGGGGACGGAAGGGAAGGAACGTGTGGTCGCCGCGCTCTGCACCATCACGATGATCGCGATGATCAAGCTTAGCGGAACGAGCTGTGCAAGATTGGCGCTGGAGGGCAGCGGAATCGCCGGCGTCGGCAGCACGCTCGGAACATTGCCCAGAACTGGGACGCCGCGCGCTTCGAGGCCGAACAGAACCACCGACAAGATCGCCCCGACGAGGCCGATCAGCGCTGCCGGAATGCGCTGGTTGATTTTTTCCGACACTAGGAGAAAAGCGAGGATGCCGATTCCAATCGCCGACGTGAATGGATTGGCCCCGCCGATATTGCTGACGATATCTATGGCTTGTCCCGGGATGGATCCTTGCCGCGGCGCCAGGCCCAGCACGTCGGGCAATTGCGAGATTAGAATATGCGCCGCGATCCCGACGAGAAAGCCAATGGTCACCGGGATCGAGAGAAGATCGGCGATCCTGCCGAGTCGAAAGAGTCCGGCGGCAATAAGCATGACACCGACCATGAGCGCGAGCGCGGCGGCGAGGACGGCATAGTCTTTCCCGCTCGCGGCGGTTAGGAGCGCAAGACTTCCGGCGAAAATCGGCATGATCGTCGAGTCGGCACCGCTGCATAGATAGCGGTTGTCACCGAAGATCGCGAAGCCGAGCGTGCCGGTAAGAAAGGCCAAGAAACCGATCTGCGGCGGAAACCCGCCGAGATCCGCAGTTGCCATTTGCGATGGGATCGCTATGGCCGCGAGCGCTAGGCCAGCGACGAGATCGGCGCCGAGGAAGCTTAGCCGATAGCCGCGGAAAGACCGCAGCACCGGCCAGGGGCGGGGCGCAGATCTCGTGGGCGCCGGTGAGCCAAGCGCTTGCCCCATTTCATGCCTGTCCGCTTGGCGTTTTGAGGCGCGGCGCCGGTTCTCCATCGGCCATGGGGGTTGGAGCAGCAGCATCGCCGAACACTTGGCCGATCAGCACGAGGCAGGGGCCGGTCGGATGCGCTATCGCGACTTGCTCCGGCAGGCTCGAGATGGTGCCGTGGATCCGCCGCTCGTTCGGCCAAGTCGCCCTTTCGACGAGCAGGGCTGGCATTTGCGGATCGATGCCGTGGTCGAGCAAGCGCTTCGCCAAAGCCGGCAAGGTCCGCACGCCCATATAGACGGCCGTCGTCGCGCCCGGGTCGCAGATCGCATTCCAATCAAGGTTCTCTGGCAGTTCGCCGTCACGTGCATGCGCCGTGATGCATTGCAGCCGCCGCGCGCGGTCGCGTTCCGTTAAGGAGAGTTTGAGCGAGGCCGCGGCGCCCAAGGCAGCGGTGACTCCGGGCACGATCTCGACATCGATGCCGGCAGCGTTCAGCGCGGCGATTTCCTCGTGGGCGCGGGCGAAGATCGAGGGATCGCCGCCCTTCAGCCGGACGACGCGCTTGCCTTCCTTCGCGTGCGCAATGAGGCGCTCAATGATGTCGTCCTGTCGACAGGACGGCTGATAGCCACGCTTGCCGACGCCGATCTTGACCGCCTCGCGCCGTGCCATGTCGAGAATCGTGGGCGACACGAGGTCGTCGAACAAAACGACATCCGCGCCTTGCAGAAGGCGCAGGCCCTTCAAGGTGATGAGTTCGGGATCGCCGGGCCCGGCACCAACGAGCGCGACCGAGCCTTTCGCGGCGACGTCATCCGATGTAGCACTCGCCGCAAGGATCTCGTCGAAATCCTCGGCGCGCGGCGGATGCGGCGCGAGTGCTTTGCCAACGAAAATTTCCCAGAAGCGCCGCCGCCGCGCAGGCGTTGCCTTCTTCAATCCCGGACGCCAAGATTGCGCCGCTTCCGCCCAAAGCTTCGCGGCTTGCGGCAGGAACGCTTCGAGCCGGCCACGGAGCGCGACGGCAAAGATCGGCGCCGCGCCTTTGGTCGAGATGGCAATCACAAGCGGCGAGCGGTCGATGATGCTGCCGAACTGAAAGTCGCTGAACTCCGGCTTATCGACGACATTGACCGGCACGCCCGCGCGATGCGCGGCGACGCGAAATGCGGCCGCCTCGTCGCTCGAAGAAAAATCTCCGATCGCGAGTGTGGCGCCCGCGAAGTCCTCGTCCCGCCACGCGCGGTTCACGAGCGTGATCCTTTCCGCGCGTGTCGAAAGTGCCAGCATGTCGGAGGAAGGTGAGGCGCTATAGACGTCGACGCGTGCGCCCGCCGCGTGCAGCAGTTCCGCCTTCCACGCGGCCGCGGGCGCGCCGCCAGCGAGCAGGGTGCGTTTGCCGGCCAGATCGAAAAAGACTGGCAGGCTCGCGAGGCCCTGCATGGGCGGGTGCTCCATGTCTTGGCTGGCGTCACTCATCCGTATCTATCATCCCGTAATTCAACTGGGCTTCGGTTTTGGTCTGATGAGCGCCCAGCGCACGTCTCGAAGGATGTGGAGCGCGCAAGGATACTTTTACCCTGTTAAGGGCCTTGCCGCATTGGCGAAAGTGCCTTTCGCCCCATTCTACATCAGCGGCGCCCCAGGTGACAGCGGTCGGGCTAGCCAGGACTTCTGACGCGGCACATTGAAGCTGGCCTCTCGATTTGCTGCCGGCGACGCCCAATGTGTCGGCCGAGCGCCGCGCGTCGCCATTTCATCCGAAGGGAACTCTCATGCTCATCGATCTTTCCAACAAGGTTGCCATCGTCACCGGCTCGACGCGGGGCATAGGCTTCGCGATCGCCAAGGGCCTCGCCGAATCCGGCGCGCATGTCATCGTCAACGGCCGCACCGAGGCTGCGGTCGGCAAAGCGGTCGCCGCCTTGAAAAAGGCCGTGCCGAACGTGGAGGTCAAAGGCGTCGCCGCCGATCTCGGCACCGCCGCGGGCTGCGCCGCGCTGATCGAGGCCGCGCCCTCGCCGGACATTCTCATCAACAACATGGGCATCTTCAATCCGGAGGATTTCTTTGAAATTCCGGATAAAGAATGGACACGGTTCTTCGAGGTCAACGTAATGTCCGGCGTGCGTCTGTCGCGCGCCTATCTTCCCGGGATGATCAAGCGCAAGTGTGGAAGGGTGGTATTCATCTCCTCCGAGTCGGCGCTGAACATTCCGACCGAGATGATCCACTACGGTTTCACCAAGACGGCACAATTGTCGATCTCGCGCGGGCTCGCCAAACGCGTCGCCGGCACTGGCGTCACGGTCAACGCGGTTCTGCCCGGTCCGACCTTGTCGGAAGGCGTCATCGACATGCTGAAGAAGATGCCGGCGGCCAAGGGCGCGCCAGTCGAGGAGACTGCGGTTAAGTTCGTGAAGGAGCATCGGCCAAGTTCGATCATTCAGCGCGCAGCCAGCGTCGAGGAAGTCGCCAATATGGTGGTCTATGTCGCGTCGCCCCAGTCGTCGGCGACGACGGGAGCAGTGCTCAGGGTCGACGGGGGCGTGGTGGATACGATTGCCTGAACGACATGCGGGCGAACTCTTTCGGCCGAGAGGCGGGCCACGCGATATAACTGGCGCGACGATCGATCAGATGAGGATCCATCCTTCCGGCACCAAATCCAAAAGGCTCCAGCGTTCAGGTACCAGCGACAGTTTCATCCAAATTCGCGGCGCCATGAGCAACCAAAACTTTTGGTTCCGACAGATTGAAGCAATCGAGCATGAACGACCGCCATTTGTCCTCCTCATAGCTCGATATATCCAAAAGATGTTCGGCCTTGTGATGTGTGGCGAGCGCCAAGCCGGCGGCATATTGGAACATTTGATTGCCCAATCCGGAATGAATTCGCGTTATTATCGAATTGTTCGATTTTATCTCGGGGATCAAATGCGAATGACCATTTTTAGAACAGGCGGAAGCCGACGAGAGTTGCGCTGACGGAAGCAGCTTTTCCAGAATAATAGACATCCCCTCCTAGGTTCAAATGCCCTTTCAGGGAGGGTCTTCTGTCCGTTTTGCAAAAAGGATAAACGCGCCAGAGGCGAGAGTTGGCCATTCAGTCTGTAACAGGCATCATGCTCAAGTGCCGTCGTATTCCGCGCAACACTCCTTCGTCTCGTAGACGATGACGCAGGAGAGCTGCGGCAAGGGCCGGCTTGATCCGCTCGTAAATCCAAACGGCGATGTTCTCCGCCGTCGGATTTTCGAGGCCGGCGATCTCGTTCAGGCAATGATGATCGAGCTGCGCGAGCAGCGGCCCGAACGCCTTTTCGATCGCGAAGAAATCGACGACGAAGCCGGTCGTCGGATCGACCGGTCCTTCGAGCTTGAGTTCGACGCGATAGGAATGGCCGTGCATGTCGCGGCAGCGATGCGTCGGCGCGACGTTGGGCAGGAAATGCGCGGCCTCGAAGGAAAAGGCCTGGGTGATCTTCATGGATCTTATGGCAAGCCGATGAGCTTGTGGGTCTGCAGGCTGAGCCGCCAGCGCGGATGCGCCAGGCAATAGGCCGCCGCCTCCGCGGTGTTGGCGGCGCGTCCGGCCCGTCCATCGGTTGCAGGAAGAAATGCTCGAAAGCAAGCCTGGCGAGGTCTTCCGGGTCGAGTCCCGCTTGCGGAAAGACGAGCTTCAACTCGTCGCCGGCGCGAGGACCAGCGGCGCGCCCGCCTTCGGGCTGACGCAAATCCAGTCGAGGCCCTCGGGCGGCATGAGCGTGCCGTTGGTCTCGACCGCGCAGGCTGAAGCCCCGCGCATGGACCGCGGCGATCAGGTCCGCGTCGAGCTGCAGCAGCGGCTCGCCGCCGGTGAAGACCACGAAGGCGCGGTCGCGCGGTCCATCCCATTCACGCGCAATCGCTTCGGCAAGCGCCTCGGCATTCTCGAAACGCGCCGCCGCCCGGCCCGTCGGTGCCGACGAAATCCGTATCGCAGAAGTCGCATTCCGCGCTTTGCCCGATCGGCCTCGCGGCCGGACCAGAGATTGCAGCCGGCAAAGCGGCAGAAGACGGCGGCGCGGCCGCTCTGCGCGCCTTCGCCCTGCAGTGTGTGGTAGATCTCCTTGACCGCGTAGCTCATGCGCGCTCGCTCCGAAGCAAAAAGGACCTCTCGCGAGGTCCTTTGCCAAGCCGGAAGTGCGCCGCGCGGCGTCAGATCGCGGCGGCGATCCATTTCTTCAATTCGCCCTTCGGCGCGGCGCCGACCTTCGGCGAGGCCATCTTGCCGTCCTTGAAGAGAAGCAGGGTCGGGATGCTGCGAATGCCGAAAGCGCCGGCGACGCCGGGGTTCTCATCGACATTGAGCTTGGCGATCGTGACCTTGCCCTTGCAATTCGTCGGCGATTTCTTCGAGCGAGGGGCCGATCATCTTGCAAGGGCCGCACCATTCCGCCCAGAAATCGACGACGACGGGCCCGCTCGCGCCCTCGACCTCGGTCTTGAACGTGGCATCGGTGACTTTAACGGTGGCCATGGGCGCCTCTTGAATCTCGCGCGGGACCAACTTCCCACGCTTTCGCCACCAAAGGTAGGAAGCGGGCTGCGTCGCGTCAAGTTGAAGACGGAGGGGTCATTGCGAGCCGAAGGTGACGCAATCCAGCTTCGCTGCGCTCGCAATGACGAAGGATGGCCATTTCGCCTAAAGCAGTGCGCCCAGCGCCGCGTCAAGCTGCGCATCACCGAGCTCCGCCACCTTCGGCCCCGCCGTCCAGATCAGCAGCATGCGCAGGCGCTTTCCCGGCCAGAGCGGGGCGAGAACGGCGCGATAAAGCGCCATCTGCGTGAGATAGGCTCGCGGCGTCGCCGCCGCGATACAGGGCATGCCGGTCTTGTAATCGGCGATGATCACTTCGTGCTCGGTCTCGACGATCCGGTCGATCTGGCCGCTGACCTCGCGGAGGCGCCCGTCCGCGCCGATGATCCGCCCGGCGACCGCGACTTCGGCGCGCGCGCGCGGGACCGAAAAGATCGGCCAGAGCCGGAGTTTCGAGCACGGCCATGAACTCGTCGAATCAATGCTTCGCGCGCAGCGGCATCGAGTTCGTTGGCACGGGCCGCGAGGAAAACCTCGGCCGTCTTGCGCCGGGCCTCCGGTGCAACGTCCGGCAGATATTGCAGCAGCATATGCATCAGCCGGCCGCGCTCCAGCGCCGCGCGGGGCAGGGGGGCCGCTGTGTCGTCATAGGTCGTCTCGGCCGCGGCGAGCGCCGTCGAAGGTTTGAGCGGCGGCGGGGGCGTCGTCTCGCGTCGCGCCGGGCGCATGAGGAACGCCGGCAGATCGGGTTGCCGCGGAGCCGGCGCATTCAAAGCCGCAGCGCGTTCGGGCTCAATCGTCCCCGGCGAAACGCGCCGCAAGATCGGCTTTTCGCCTTCACGAAAGGCCGGGAGCTCGACGAAGTCCCCGCCAAGCGAGGCCGCGATCATCGTGCTCCAGGCGAGATCGCCCGGCTTCCTGGCGCCATGAAACCCGCTGATATAGAGCCGCTCCTCGGCGCGGGTCATCGCGACATAGAGAAGGCGGCGATGTTCGTCCTCGGCCTCCTCGCGCGCCGCCTGTCGCGCAGCAGCCACCGCCGCGGGGTCCTCGTCCTTGCGCGGCGACCAGGCGAGCACCCGCGAACCCTCCGTGCGTCCCTTCAAGATGTGGATCTTGTGGTCATGCCGGCCGCTGGGCGCGCTGCATGTGTCAGGCAGAAAGACGATCTTCGCCTCAAGCCCCTTGGCGGCATGAATGGTCATGACGCGGACGCAGGCACCGGACGCCTCCATGTCGCGCTTGATCGACAGATCGACGCCTTCGATATCGGCGAGAAAGGCAGGCAGCGAGAGCATGCCGTCCTTTTCGGCGCGCAGCGCGAGGCGGAGAAATTCGTCCATGGCATCGCAGGCTTCGGGCCCCAGTCGCGTCTCCATGGCGCGGCGGCCGCCGTCCTCGCTCAAGAGCGGCGCATAGAAGCCGAAGGGCGAGAGCGCGGCGCGGCTGCGCCACCGCAGAACGGTGGCCATACGCCGCTTGATGCCGCGCTTCCGGCGAGGCGGCGAGCGCATCGAAGAGCGAACTTGGGCGGCGCGGCGCGATATCGAGGAGATCGTCGTCATCGAAGCCGATGAGCGGCGATTTCAGCACGCTCGCCAGAGTCAGATCATCTTGCGGGAGAAGCGCCGTCCGTCCGGCGGCGATGAGATCCATCACCGCGATATGGCTCAAGAGGTCGAGCCGGTCAGCGCCCGCGACCGGCAATGTCATGCTGCTTCAAAGCGCGGATCATGGCATCGAAAAAAGCGCCCGCGTGTACGCACGAGGATCAGGATGTCGCCGGCCGTGATCGGACGAAAACGCCGTTCGTCGCCATCATAGACATATTCGCCTGCGTCTGGCGCGATGAGCGCGCCGATCTTATCGGCGATGCGCTCGGCCAGAACGACCTCGGGATCGTCCTTCGTCGAACAAATCGAGCGGCAATTGCCAATCTGCTCGGATCCTTGCGCTCGGGGGCCGGAACCAGCGGCCAAATTTCGATCAGCCCCGGCAGAGTCTGCTTCAAGGCGTCGTGGCCCATCCAGACGTCGGCTGAGACGAGGCCTCTTTGATGTTCGGCGTTCGCGAAGACCCGTCGACCATCGTGAGCACGGCGGGCACCGAGCGAAACGAAGTCTTCAGCATCACATGCTCGAAGGCCTCGCCGCCGCTCCGGAACGATGCGGCGAAGCGCGTCCGCATCTCGTGGAACATATGCGGCGCCGCGCCCTGGAAGGAGAAGATCGACTGCTTCTCGTCGCCGACGGCGAAGAAGGTGCGCGCATTGCCGGCTGCCCGCCCCGGCGAAAAACTCGCTCGCGAGCTCTTCGAGAATCCTCCATTGCGCCGGGCTCGTGTCCTGCGCCTCGTCGACGAGAATATGGTCGATGCCGGAATCGAGCTTGTAGAGCACCCAGCGCGCGTCCGAGCGTTCGAGCAGCGCCAGCGTGCGCGCGATCAGTCGTCGAAATCGAGCTGCCCTCGCGCGCCCTTGGCGTCTCGTAGCGGGCGAAGACTTCGGCCGCCACGAATCGTCAAAGCAAGCGAGCGTTCGAAACATTCGGCGGCTTTGCGCAATTCGCGCAGACCGTCGAGGAGTTCCTGCTCACGGTAAAGTTGTCGACGAGAGCGGGGCGTTGCGGAGGGCTAGCGTATTCGTCGCCAAGTTCTTGCGCCTGCCGCCGTCCTTGGTGAAGAAAATCTCGAGGTAGGAAGTCAGGCAGGCCGGGCGCGACGCTGTTGCGTCGGTTTCGCCGCCAGGCATCACGTAAGTTTCCGCGGCGGCGCGCAACAGAGCGGCCTTATCCCGATCCGTCTTCGAACCCGTGTCGAAAAAATCGGCGAATTCGCGCCAGCGCGCGGGGCCGATGCCCGCCTTCGATCATCTCGGCTTCGATCTTGGCGACCGTCGCTGTCGGCGGCCACGCCCAGGGCGCAGCCGAGATCGCAGGGCGGCATCCTCGCTCGAATGATGCCACAACAGCGCGCGATGGCTCGTCGCCTCCTTGATCAGCGTCGTCGAAATCTCCTGCCGGACGTTTCGGCGGCGAGCGTTGGACCGCTCGGCCGAGCGCGCCTTGATCCGGTCCCGCCGCGGCCAAAGCCTGTCGCCGCGCCTCGTTCAAGAGTTCGGCCTCGCCGATGATCGTCGAGCACCTCGAAACGCGCCGGCACATTGGCCTCGAACGGAAAGAGATGCAGCAGCCGTTCGCAAAAGCCGTGGATCGTGTGGATCTTGAGGCCGCCCGGCGTTTCGACCGTGCGGGCGAAGAGGCGTCGCGCGAAAGTCAGCGTCTCGGGCATCGGGCTTCGGCGCGCCGATCTCGATGATCGCTTGGGCGAGCCCGTCATCATCGAGCTCCGTCCATTGCGAAAGCGCATCGAAGACCGCGTCCGCCATATTGGCGGCCGCCGCCTTGGTGAAGGTGAGGCAGAGGATTTTCGCCGGCGGCACGCCAGCAAGCAGAAGCCGCAGGACGCGCTGCGCCAGCACATGCGTCTTGCCCGATCCGGCATTGGCCGAAACCCAGACCGAGTTTTCGGGATTTGAAGCCTTGGCGCTGTTGGCTGCGGATATGCGCCGGAATTTCGTGGAGGCCGCTCATGCGCCATCTCCGTCGTCGCGGCCGAGCGACCATTCCTTGACGCGGGCGAGATGATCGTAGGCGTTGTAGCGCGCCGCGAATTTCGGGAAGGGCCGCGGCGGATAGGCGTCGCCGGATCGCGGAACTGATTGAGGAGCCGGACCAATTCGCTGAAATGCCTCTCCGCGACTTCGCGCGATCGTTTGATCGTCCTTCTTGAAATCGAGCGGCCTTTCCTCGCCGCCGTCCTTGCCCAGCAGCTTCACATAAATTGCCTCGGCGACCTTCGCGTTCGGCGGCAGGCCGAAGGCGCCGCGTTCCGCCATCGCCGCTTCGAGCGTCAATTGCGGCGCAAAGCCGACGAGGACTTCGTCGGTTGCCCGGCGGCGTCCCCGTCTTGTAATCGACGAGCGTCACGGCGTCGCCGGCGCGATGTTCGAGCCGGTCGGCCGTGGCCGAAAGCGTGAATGTCGTGCCGTCAGCGAGCGGGATATCGATCGCCGCCGCGGATTTCGACATCGATCCTTATCAAATCCGCGCGGCGGCGGCGGGCCTCGAAGTCGAGATAGAAGGCCATGGCGCGTCTCGATGCGCGGCCAGGTGAAAGATCGCGAACTCGGGATCGTCGCGGTCGTCCTTGAATGCGGCTTCCACGATCGTGCATAGTGTCGCCGCCGCATCGGGCGGCAGCGGGCCAGCGGAAAAGCGCGTGCCGAATTCAGCAAAGCGCCATGGATCACATTGCCCATGATCCGCCGGTCGCTCGATCTCGGCGGGAAGCGGAAGCTCGCATGAGCCCAAGAATGAACTCGGCGTAAATCGCATAAGGATCGCGCCGCAGCGTCTCGATCCGCGTCACGCTGAGGCGCTGCGGGCGCAGATCGAGCGGCGGGCTTGGCATCGGCCGTTTGCTTGCGATCGGCGCTGCTCTTCGGCCGATCGATGGCGCGCGCGAGATCGAGGAAGACCCGCCCGCGCGCGCGGCAGGCTTCGAAGGCATTGCCCGCCGACCGCCGCGAGCCGCTGCACGAAACGCGACGCGACCATCGGCGTGCCGTCGCGCTTGGCGGCGCGGCTCAGGATGACCGCGCTCATGCCCATGCCGGCGACGAAATCATGCGCGGTCTGGCCGATCTTGCGCTCCGGCGGCGTCAGGCCCAGCGCCGCGCGCATCGGCCGGTTGAGAAAGGCATCGCTCTGCGCCTGCGGCGGCCAGACGGTTTCGTCGAGGCCGCCCAGCAGCATCACATCGGCATCCATGAGGCGGGCTTCGAGAAGGCCGAAAATCTTCAGGCGCGGATGCGTGCGTCGCGGCGCGCCGCAGGATCGTCTCGGCCGCGACCTGCGCAAGAAAGAGCCCATAGCTTTCCGCATCGAAGTGCAAGTCCGGCGAGGGCGCAGCGGTGTAGTTCGTCGAAGAGCTCGTCGAGCGCTTCGTCATCGTCGCCGCGCAGTCCGTCGCCCTCGCCTTGCGCCACATGTTCGAGCGCGGCGCGATGCGCCGCGATCCATGTCCGAAGCTCATGCGTGCCGGCGAGCCGCGCGAGCGGCGCCAGCGCCGATTCGAGGCGCGGTCGAGCAGATCTTCGATCTTCGCCCAATCGCTTTCGCCGATCCGCTTTTGCGCCGGATGGGCGAAATGGCCTTCGGCCGCGCTGCGCCCGGCGGCGATCGCCGCGGCGGCCGTCGCGAAGGTCGGCGAGGCGCCGGTCCTGGCGCAACACGCCGATTTCGAAAAGCGGCGCCAGCCGCTCGACTTCCGCGCGCGGCAGCCCGAGACGGGCCACGGGATGCGCGAGCAAGCGCGACGACATGCCTTGGCCGCACATCGCGCCGGCGGCGCATGTGCAACGAGCCGCGCCAGCGTGCCGGCGGCGGCTGGCGCTCAAGGGCTCGCCGGCCGAATCGTCGATCGCGATGCCGAAGCGCGCCAGTTCCGCGCCGACGCGGCGGGCGAGGTCGCGATCGGGCGTCACCAGCGCCGCCGTTGCGCGCGGGCGTCTCCAGAACCTCGCGCAGGGCGATGGCGAGCGCCAGCGCCTCCTCGCGCTCGTCGGCCGCCTCGATCAAGGTCGACATCCGTCGAGCGCCGCGTCGATCTCGCGCGTGCGCCGTGTGTCGCGATAGGCGCGCCAATTCTCCGTCGTGTCGGCCGGACGCAGGGCCTCGGAAACGAACGTCGCGCGCGGCGCGGGCATTGCGGGCAGCGTCGCCGAGTTCCATCACCTCGTCGCGCGTGACGCCAAGGATCGGCAGCAGCCGGCACAGCGCCGCCTGCGGATGGCCGAAGCCGGGATCGTCCGCATCGTCGTGATTATTGCCGATCCGCCGCCAGGCGTCGTTCGTCGAGATCGAGATCGAGGCCAGGCAGCACGACGGCGCCATGCGGCGCGCCGGCGATCGCCGCAAGCAGCCGCGCCGTCGCGCGATTGGTGCCGGTCGAGCCGATGGCGATGACCGGGCCCGCGCTGCGCCCTGCCGCGATCCGCGCGATCTGCGCTTCGACGAGCAGAACCCGGCGCCGCGCCGCATCGACGAGATGATGCGCTTGGCGAGAATCGCCGGCCATTGCGCGATGGCGATATTGAGGAAATCGAGCGTGATGCGCCAATAGCGATCGAACTCCGGCAGAACCAGCGGATCGAGCTTTTCCCAGGCCACATCCTCGATGATCAATTCGTCGATGAGATCGGCAAGCTCGCCGGCCAGATGCCAGGCATCGGCCGCCGATGTGCCGACGAGGCAGGGCTCGCGCGGATCGGTGACGGGCTGCCGTCCTGCGCCGATCGAGACGATGGCGCGGCGCAGAGCCTTCGCCCAGTGTTGGACGAGACGGGCAAGCTGCATCCGCCGCCAGATGTCGCCCGCTGCCTGCGGCATGCCTTCGGCGAGCGGCGTGCCGAGGCCGGTTCGTCGAAGAGCAGGCCCGTCTCCGTCGCCTCGAGGCCGCCGAGCGGCAGGATGCGCGGCAGCAGGGTCGCCGGCCGGCCGAGCGCGCGGGCGAATTCCTCGGCAAGCGCGCGCGCCGCGCGCTGCGTCGGCACATAGATCGTCGCGTCCGCCATGTCGAGCGGCCGCGATCGCGCGCGAAAAACCTTCGACGACGCGGCCGTCGAGCAGCGCGGCGACGAAATCCTTAGAAAAGGCGCGCCGGGCGCGATGGTGAAGACGTTTTTTGGGGGCATGGCGCTGAGCATGATCGGCGCCGAAACCGTTTTGCGCGAAGATCATGCGCTAGAAAAGGATCCAGCCGAGTTTTCGCCGGAGGGCGATGATTTCAGCTTTCAACACGAGGTAAGCGCAGAGCGAACCTCGAGGGGCACGGCTTCAGCCCGAAACTAGTCTAGCCGCGACTGACGCCGTTGAGATTCTGGGCGACGCGCTCGATCCGCGCCGCCGCCTCGCCGAGCGTATCGGCAAGCTTGTCGGCCCATTCGTCCTGCTCGCTCGCCAGATTGGTCTCTTTCGAGTTGAGATTGACGATCTCGACCTCAAGTTCGGCGATGCGCCGGCGGGCCTCGGCCAGTTCGTCGGCGACCGTGATGGCCGCCATGATCGTCAGCCGCTGATCGCCGATCTCGCCGAAGTCGCTTTTCAGCTTTTCGATCCGCTGGTCGAGCTGCCGGGCAAGGCCCCGCAGATGCGCTTCTTCGCCCTCGCCACAGGCGACGCGATAGACGTGATTGGCGATGGTGACTGTCACTTGCGCCATGGCGCGGACCTCCCCTCAACGCTACATCACTACGTGCGACATCATCTCTTCGATCGCCTCCCGCGCCTTGGCGAGCCGGCGGGCAACCTCGTTGTTCGCCAATTCCAGCGATTGCGAGCGGGCGACCGCGCCGTCGAGCTCGACCGCCAGCCGCGCCCGATCGTCCTGCAACACCGCGAATTCTTCTTCCATGTCGCTGCGCTCAGCCTCGGCCTTCAAACGGCGCTCGGACGCCGCCTCTAGTTGATCGAGCGCGGCAACAAGACCTTTGAGCGCAGACTCCAATCGATCTGGAGTTCTCATTTCCATGGTGATCCAGAACCATTTCATTAGGCGCCTGTTCGGCTTAGCCGTCAACGTCGGAATCCACTATCCACAGTCAATTTACAAGACATCGCCTTACGCGGTATGCCGAAAAATCATTCGCCTTTCTCATCAGTGGCGGCTCTTATGCCAAACTGATGGACCATATGGAACGAAAGAGGCCAACGCACGTTCGTTCGCCGTCGCGCTGCAAAAGGAAAGCCGCCAAGAACGAACCCAAGAGCGTGCGTGCAACGCTCTTGGGCTTGCCGCGACTACAATAGGCGCGCATTGACCGACGAGCTATGCGCACGACCGATTCCAAAAATATTAGTCGCTGCGCTGGCTTGCGACATTATGGCGGCCGGCGGCGTCTTGCGTGGACTTTTTTCTCATGCAAAACAAAGGGGCCCTCAATGGGCTCAAGACGAAGAAGAGGGACGCAACAAGGACGCGCAAATTTCGGATCGTCGGTTTTCAGGTGCGGTCGTTGGGCGGAGTTCGCGCGGCGCAGAATCGATACCCGGCCGGTCGGAAAAACTCGCGAGCGAAAGAATCGGCGAGGCGCGAACGGGGCGCTGCGGCTTGCAAGGGAGCAACGCCGCGGTTGATGGACTATTCAATCCGAGGATCCATCTCACTCCCCTAGGATTTTGATTTTGAACGCTTATTTGTCGAGCATGCAGGGGCGCCCCCGCCGCGGCGGGGTTTCCCTCAGGTCAGGCCCGAAACCGCAGCGCTGAATTCTCCTTCAAATTTGCGGAAAATTTGGCTCATAAGCGTCGAGGCAAAGCTATGCGGTTCCGTCCGCGCGAGAGTGGGAGCACGAGACTATGGCGGTGAATGTCGCGATCAACGGCTTTGGACGCATCGGGCGCAATGTCTTGCGCGCCATCGTTGAATCGGGACGTCGAGACATCAACGTCGTCGCCATCAACGATCTCGGTCCGGTCGAAACCAATGCGCATCTTTTGCGTTTCGACTCGGTTCATGGCCGTTTCCCGGGTGAGGTGAAGGTCGAGGGCGACACGATCGACGTCGGCCGCGGACCGATCAAGGTGACGGCGCTGCGCGACCCGGCCGAACTGCCACATGCCGCGCTCGGCGTCGATATTGCGCTTGAATGTTCGGGCATCTTCACCTCTAAGGCCAAGGCCTCCGCCCATCTCAAGGCCGGCGCCAAGCGCGTCCTTGTCTCGGCGCCGGCCGATGGAGCCGATCTCACCGTCGTCTATGGCGTCAATCACGACAAGCTGACGCGCGATCATCTTGTCGTCTCGAATGCCTCCTGCACGACCAATTGCCTGGCACCGGTCGCCAAGGTGCTCAACGACACGATCGGCATCGAACACGGCTTCATGACGACGATCCATTCCTATACCGGCGACCAGCCGACGCTCGATACGTTGCACAAGGATCTCTATCGCGCCCGCGCCGCGGCACTGTCGATGATCCCGACCTCGACAGGCGCGGCCAAGGCCGTGGGTCTCGTCCTCCCCGAGCTTAAGGGCAAGCTCGACGGCTCGGCAATCCGCGTGCCGACGCCGAACGTCTCGCTGGTCGATTTCAAATTCGTCGCCAAGCGCGCGACGACGCCGGATGAGATCACGGATGCCATCAAGCGGGCGTCGGAGCAGCAGTTGAAAGGCATTCTCGGCTTCACCGAAAGCCCGAATGTCTCGATCGATTTCAATCACGATCCGCATTCGTCGATCTTCCATGTCGATCAGACGCGGGTGATGGACGGCACTTTCGTTCGTGTCGTTTCCTGGTACGACAATGAATGGGGCTTCTCGAATCGGATGGCGGATACCGCGGTCGCGATGGGGAAGCTCGGATGACAAGAACTGCGCCCATGGCGCCATTTCCTACTCTCGACGATGCCCAGCTCGCCGGGAAGCGGGTGCTGATCCGCGTCGATCTCAATGTGCCGATGGAAGAGGGCAAGGTTACCGATACGACCCGTATCGACCGGATCCTGCCCAATCTGCACGAAATCGCCGCCAGAGGCGCCAAAGTCATCATCCTTTCGCATCTCGGGCGCCCGAAAGGTCGGCCCAATGCGAAATATTCGCTGCGCCCGGTCGTGCCGGAACTCGAAGCGCGGCTCGGCAAGCCGGTTGCTTTCGCCGAAGATTGCATCGGCGACGCCGCCAAGGAGGCCGTCGCGGCGATGCACGATGGCGATTATCTGCTGCTCGAAAACACCCGTTTCCACGCCGGCGAAGAGAAGAACGACGAGAAGTTCACCGCGGCACTCGCCGAACTCGGCGATGTCTATGTCAACGATGCTTTCGCGACCGCGCACCGCGCGCATGCCTCGACGGAGGGACTGGCGCATAGGCTGCCGTCCTTCGCCGGCCGTTCGATGCAGGTCGAGCTCGAAATTCTCACCAATCTACTCTCAAACCCGGCGCGGCCGGTGATGGCGATCGTCGGCGGCGCCAAGGTTTCGACCAAGCTCGAGCTCTTGGGCAATCTGATGCGGCGCGTCGAAATGCTGGTCATCGGCGGCGGCATGGCGAACACGTTCCTGGCCGCGCAAGGCAAGTCGATCGGCAAATCGATCTGCGAAATGGAGCTTGCGGATGTTGCCCGGCAGATCGTCGCCGATGCCGTGAACGAGCGCTGCGAAGTGGTCTTGCCGACGGATGTCGTCGTGGCGTCCAAGCTGGCCCCTGGTGCTCCCTCCCGTGTCGTTGCCCTAGATGAGGTCGGTCCCGACGACATGATCCTCGACATCGGGCCGAAGTCGGTGGCGCGGATCGAATCTCTGCTCGGCCGCGCCCGCACGCTGGTCTGGAACGGGCCGTTCGGTGCGTTCGAAATTTCCCCCTTTGATGCCGGGACCTTGACGGTTGCGCGCGATGCGGCGCGGCTCACCAGGGCCGGCGAGCTCGAGTCGATTGCCGGAGGCGGCGACACGATTGCGGCGCTGAACAAGGCAGATGCAGCGAAGGAATTCACCTATATCTCGACCGCCGGCGGCGCGTTTCTCGAATGGCTGGAAGGCAAGCGCCTGCCTGGCGTCGAGGCTTTGCGGGCCGGCTTTCGCCAGCTATGATCCGCACCCTCATGAACGGTCTTATCAGGTAGGATCGAGCGCGTGAATGAGGCTGGACTGGCGCGAACCGCGCAAGCCCTCGTCGCCCCTGGCAAGGGCATCTTGGCCGCCGACGAAAGCTCGGCGACAATCAAGAAGCGCTTCGATGCGATCGGCGTCGAATCGACCGCGGACAGCCGCCGCGATTATCGCGAGTTGCTGTTCCGGTCGCAAGCGGCGATGCAGCGACATATTTCCGGCGTCATCCTGTATGACGAAACCATCCGGCAGCAGGCGGCGGACGGAACGCCGCTCGTCGCGTTGATCGAAGGCTCCGGCTCCATTCCCGGTATCAAGGTCGATGCCGGCGCCAAGCCTCTGCCGGGTTTTCCCGGCGAGACGATCACCGAGGGGCTGGACGGGCTTGCCGGCCGCTTGAAGGACTATTACGCACTCGGCGCCCGCTTCGCGAAATGGCGCGCGGTGATCGATATCGATGCCAGCATCCCGACGGTTGGTGCGATCAAAGCCAATGCGCAGGCGCTCGCGCGCTATGCGGCGCTCTGCCAGGAGGCCGATATTGTGCCGATCGTCGAGCCGGAAGTGCTGATGGACGGCGACCATTCGCTCGCCCGCTGCTACGAGGTGACTGAAGAGGTGCTGCAAACCGTTTTCGCCGAGCTTTACGAGCTGCGCGTCTTCTCGAAGGCATTGTCCTGAAGCCGAACATGGTTATTCCGGGGATGAGGGCGCCAAAGGCAAGCCCTGAAGAAGTTGCGGCGGCGACTTTGCGCCTGTTCAAAAATTGCGTACCCCTCGCGGTTCCGGGCATCGCATTTCTCTCCGGCGGCCAGTCCGACATCATGGCGACCGCCAATCTCGATGCGATCAATCGCCTTGGCCCTCTGCCTTGGGCCGTTACCTTCTCTTACGGACGCGCCTTGCAGGCGGCGCCGCAGAAGGCTTGGGCCGGCAAGCCGGGGAATGTTCCAGCCGCGCAGGCGGCCTTTGCCCACCGGGCGCGGATGAATGGTCTCGCCGCCCTGGGCCAATGGTCTGAAAATCTTGAAAAGGCTGCGGCTTGAGTAGGGCGGCTTTTGGACGCCGGCGCAACCGCTCTTTCGCCCCAATTTTCGGCGACCAGTCTTTGCAGTGACGGCGAAGCCGCGCAGCGGTTCGCGCCTCGTGCCCCAGACCTTCCATCTCGCCAAAGGCCGCCGCGCGCAATGTCCGAGGATGCTCCGCGCCTTTATCTGATCACGCCGCGCATCGCCGACGCCGCGGGCTTTGTCGCCGCGTTCGAGTCGGCCCTCGACGCCGGCGACATAGCTTGCGTGTTGTTGCGGCTCGACGCGGCCGATCCGAACGACGCGGCTGCGATCGTCCGGCAACTCGCACCTTTGGCGCAGCGGCGTGGCGCCGCCTGCCTCATCGAGGATCTGCACCTCGCAGCGAAGACCGATGTCGACGGGGTCCACGTCAATGGCGCGGGGCCAGCACTCGAAGCTGCGCTTGCCGCCATGAAGCCTGACCGCATCGTCGGGGTCGGCGGGCTGACAGGCCGCGACGATGCCATGCGGGCGGGCGAATTAGGCGTTGATTATCTGATGTTTGGCGGTCCAGGAGAGAAAGCGGGCTTTGCCGAGATCCGCGATCGCGTGGCGTGGTGGGCGGAGATCTTTAATCCTGCGTGCGTCGCCTATGCGCGGCAACTTGAGGAGGTCGCGGAACTTGCCCGCGTCGGCGCCGATTTCGTCGCACTCTGCGGTGCCATATGGGAAGATCCGCGCGGCGCCGCTGCAGCCATCGCGGCGGCACATGCACTTGCCGTCGCGCGCGAGCCTGCCGTATGACGCGCTTTAGCGTTTTGCTCTGTCTTGCTGCTCTGGCGGGTTCGGGGAGCGCAGCGTTGGCTCAGGCTGCTCAGCTTGCCGATGCTCCCGCCGCGAGCACTCCCGCGCCGCGGCCAACGGCGGCGGCGAACAACACGCCCGACCTCGCTTATGGCGCCTTCCAGCGCGGCTATTACGTCACCGCGATGCGCGAGGCGATGAAGCGGCTCGACGCAAATTCGAATGACGCGGCGGCGATGACGCTCCTTGGTGAACTTTACGACCAAGGTCTCGGGGTCAAAAAAAACCCTACCGATGCCGCGCATTGGTTTGCGCTTGCCGCCGACCGCGGCGACCGGGAGGCGATGTTCGCGCTCGGTCTTGCCAAATTGACCGGCAAAGGCGTGCCAAAAGATCGCGCCGCCGCCGCCGCCCTCTTCCAGAAGGCAGCGGCGCTGAACCAATCCGGCGCGCTCTATAATCTCGGCGTCATGGCGGTCGAGAATAACGGCGTCGTGCCGGACTTCGCCAAGGCCACGGACTTCTTCAGGCGTTCGGCGGAGCTCGGTTACCCCGACGCGGCCTATGCGCTCGCGCTTTGCTATCGCGACGGCGAGGGCGTTCCAAAGGATGACAAGCTTGCAGCCCAATGGATGGAGCGCGCCGCCAATGAAGATCAGGTAGCCGCCGAAACCGAATATGCGATCATGCTGTTCAACGGCATCGGCGTTGACAAGGACGAGACGGCGGCCGCGAACCTTTTCCTGAAGGCGGCCGCTCATCAGAACCCGGTCGCGCAAGACCGCGTGGCGCGCCTTTTCGTCACCGGGCGCGGTATCCGCAAGGATGTGATCGAAGGCATGAAATGGCATCTCCTCGCCCGCGCTGCCGGGGAAAAAGATGCTTGGCTCGACGATGTCTTGAATAAGCTCACGCCCAAGCAGAAGGTCGATGTCGAAGCGGCCGTCCGTCAATCTATGGGGAACTGAAACGGCGTGTGCGCGGCCATTATTCACCGCGCGCGGGGATGCGCGCCGCGATAGGCTTCGAGAAGCCGATCGCTGTCGATGGCCGTATAAATCTGCGTCGTCGACAGCGAGGCGTGGCCCAGCAGTTCCTGGATCGTGCGCAGATCGCCGCCGCGTCCCAGAAGATGTGTCGCAAAGGAATGGCGCAGCGCATGCGGTGTCGCCGTCTCCGGCAAACCGAGCGCGCCGCGCAACCTTTCGACCGCAAGCTGGATGATTCGCGGCGAGAGCGGGCCGCCTTTCGCACCGACGAATAGCGGTCCGTCGGAAGGCAGCGGATAGGGGCAGAGGTCGAGATAGGTCGCAATCGCCTTCTGGACTGGAGCGATGACCGGCACGCCGCGATTCTTGCCACCCTTGCCGATGACCGACACGAAATCGACCCGGTCGATCGGCGCGTCCTTGCGCTTGATCGACAGAGCCTCGGAAATGCGCAGCCCGGCGCCGTAGAGAAGCCCGAGCACGGCGGCGTCGCGGGCGAGAATCCATTCCGGCCGCGAAGTCGCCGGCCCGCGATTCCGCATCGACCACGGCGCGCGCGGCACTGGCGGTCAGGGCTTTCGGCAGACGGCGGGCGAGTTTCGGGCTGCGCAGGGTGGAGAAGGCCGCGACCTTGCAGAGGCCGTTGCGCTCGATATGGCGCGCGAAGGAGCGAAGCCCGGAGAGCTGGCGCAGCAGCGAGCGGCTGCCGGCTCCATCCCTGCGCCGGCGGCGAGAAAACTGCGCAGGTCCGCCGGCGCGATTCGTCGCGATGAGCAATAGGCTCGGCGCTTCGCCGAAATGCACGCGACAGAAAGTGAAAAAACTGGCTGAGGTCGCGGCGATAGGCGGCGAGCGTATGGACCGAAACGCGACGCTCGCCGGCAAGATGCGAAAGCCAATCTTGTGCCGCCGCAGCGAGCTGCAGATCGGCGCCGCCGAATGTGAGGCCGCTTTGTGTGTCCCTTGCCGGCGAAGATGACATGATCTTGTTCTGGCTCAGGATGCCGCCGCAGGCCTAAAGGAAGCGTTGCGGCGTATCCGGCCACCGGAAGCCGGAAACAACGCAGGCCGCCACCCATATCACGAAGCTTAATTCGGCTTGGCTGTGCCGGTGACGATCTCCCGCATCGCTTTGGTCAGCAAGGCGACCATCTCGCGGCGGATCTGGTGGTCAGATTGTGCGATGCCGGCGGCATCGAAATCGGCGCGGACCTTGCGGAACACGGCTTCGTCGCCATTGCCCTCAAGCTGCGCGGTGATCAGGCTGCTGGCGTAATCCTCGGCGGCCTTGCCTGGATTTGCCCAGCTTCTCAGCCGCCCACAGTCCGAGCCATTTGTTGCGCCGGACATTGGCCCTGAACTTGAGCTCTTCGTCATGCGCGAGCTTGGCCTCATAGCTTTTCGCGCTCGTCGAACGTGGTCATCGGAACCTCGCCTGATCAAATCCGCTCAAGATGCTTTAGCTTGGAAAAGAGATCTTAGCCACGGTATCGACGGCAGGGAAATCGCGCCACCGGTCGCCGGGTGCAGGCCAAGGTTTGCAGGCGCGCGGGGCCGGTCTTCCCCCTGAACCGACAATCCCCATATTGCACGGTAAAGAGGCAGCTCGGGGCGGCGAGCAGGGCATGGCCAAGTTCAAGCTATGCGCTGATGCCGCATCTGCTAATCCGGGAGTGCGGGATGGAATTGCTAAGCCGATGGAAATATTAATTAATCTAGACATCGGCAGCGTCGTTGTTCGGCAGTTGCCTTTCCGATAGGGTCGGCCTGACGGCTTGTGTCCCTGACCGGAAAAAGCTACGACCGTTGCACGACCCACGGCGCCGAAACGCCTCACTTATGCCTGCCCCGGCCTCGCGAATCCGTTCGCATGCCGCCTCGGGACACTCTAAAAGGAGCCAGGGCCACCCCATGGATCCACCTCAAGCCACGGTTAATCCCCATGAATCGCCGCCGCCGCATTTACGAAGGCAAGGCAAAGGTCCTCTATGAGGGACCCGAACCGGGCACGCTTATCCAGCATTTCAAGGACGATGCGACCGCGTTCAACGCCAAGAAGCACGAGGTGATCGACGGAAAGGGCGTGCTCAACAACCGGATTTCCGAATTCGTCTTTCAAAATCTGAACGATATCGGCGTTCCGACGCATTTCATCCGCCGGCTCAACATGCGCGAGCAATTGATCCGCGAAGTCGAGATCGTGCCGCTCGAAGTCGTCGTGCGCAATGTCGCGGCCGGCTCGCTCTCGACCCGCCTCGGCCTTGAGGAAGGCACGCAACTGCCGCGCTCGATCATCGAGTTCTATTACAAGAACGACGAACTCAACGATCCGATGGTGTCGGAAGAGCACATCACCGCCTTCGGCTGGGCGACGCCGCAGGAGATCGACGACATCATGGCGCTGGCCATCCGCGTCAACGATTTCCTGACCGGCCTTTTCCTCGGCGTCGGCATCCGTCTCGTCGATTTCAAGATGGAATGCGGGCGGCTTTGGGAAGGCGACATCGATGCGCATCGTCGTCGCCGACGAGATCTCCCCCGATTCCTGCCGGCTGTGGGACATCAAGTCGAACGACAAGCTCGACAAGGACCGGTTCCGCCGCGACATGGGCGGGCTTGGTCGAGGCCTATACGGAAGTGGCGCGCCGGCTCGGCATCCTGCAGGAGAACGAGCAGCCGCGCGCGATCGGGCCGAAGCTCGTCCAGTCCTAAGATCGCACCTGGCTAAACAAGACCCCGTCGACTGAAGCGGCGGGTTTTGTTTCATGCAACCGCGGTGAGATAATGCTCACCGCTCATCTCTCACGATACGCAGCTGGATCGAAAGACATGAAAGCCAACATCATCGTCACTTTGAAGAATGGCCTGCTCGATCCGCAAGGCAAGGCGATCGAAGGCGCGCTGAAGTCGCTCGATTTCGCCGGCGTCGAAAGCGTTCGCCAGGGCAAGATTTTCGAGGTCGAGCTCGCGGTCAGCGATCGCGCCAAGGCGCAGGCGCTGCTGAAGGCGGCCTGCGAGAAATTGCTCGCCAATACGATCGTCGAAAATTACCGCATCGAACTCGCCTGAGGCCGACACTTGCGCGCCGCCGATCATTCTCTTTCCTGGCTCCAATCGCGAAGGCGACGTGTTTCGCGCGCTCGCCAGCGTGACCGGGCAAAAGCCCGTCATCGTCTGGCATGGCGAGCATGACTTGCCGCAAGGCACCGATCTCGTCGTGTCTGCCCGGCGGCTTTTCCTATGGCGATTATCTGCGCTGCGGCGCCATCGCGGCGCGCGCGCCGATCATGGATGCGGTGCGCGCGCATGCTGCGCGCGGCGGCCTCGTGCTCGGCATCTGCAACGGCTTCCAGATCCTTTGCGAAGCGGCCTTCTGCCGGGCGTGCTGATGCGCAACAAGCAATTTGCGCTTCGTCTGCCACATGCAGCATTTGCGCGTCGAGCGCGACGACACCGCCTTCACCTCGCACTATCAAAAGCATCAGGTCATCAAAGTCGCGATCGCGCATGGCGAGGGCAATTATACGCCGATGCCGAGACGCTCGCGCGGCTTGAAGGCGAAGGCCGCGTCGCCTTCCGCTATTGCGATGCATCGGGCGCGCGTCGGCGGCGCCGCCAATCCGAACGGCTCGGTCCACGACATCGCCGGCATCTATTCGGAGAAATTCAACGTGCTCGGGCTGATGCCGCACCCCGAAAATCTCATCGATCCGCTCGTCGGCGGTACCGACGGGCGGGCGATGTTCGAGAGCCTGGCTGCGGCTTGAGCTTCGCGGCCGTCCTTGACGACACCTGCCACCGAAGCCTATCTAAGTTGCATACCTAGGGGATCCCCGTCAGGGGGCTGAGAGGCTGGCAGCGCTCAAGAGCGGCCCGGCGACCCTTCGAACCTGATCCAGTTCGCACTGGCGTAGGGATGGTGACCGGCCCGAGCCTTCTGCTCCGCCTCCGTTTCAATCCTTTCCCGCCAGCTTCGGACGCATCGAACGGATAGGCGCATGCAAATCCGCGTCATCGGCGCCGGCGTCGCCGGCCTCACCGTAGCGCATGAATTCGCCTTGGCTGGGCAGTCGGTCGAGATTGTCGAGCGCGCGGCCGGGCCCGGCCTCGGCTGTTCGTATTTTGCCGGCGGCATGCTTGCGCCCTGGTGCGAGATTGAGAGCGCCGAGCCGCTCGTACTCGAATGGGGCCGCGAGGCTCTCGCCTATTGGACGAAGGTCATACCCGCTGCGGCAGCGAGCGGCAGCCTCGTCGTCGCGCCCGCGCGAGATCGTCCGGACCTCATCCGCTTCTCCCGTCTCACATCCGGGTTCGAATGGCTCGATGCGGCAGGGCTCGCAGAACGCGAGCCCGATTTTGCCGGCCGTTTCGACCAAGCGCTTGTTCTTTCCGGGCGAGGCGCACCTCGATCCGCGCCGCGCGCTGGCGATGCTTGCCGCGCGCCTCGCGCGAATTCGAAAACGTTGCCTTTCGCTTCAATGCGTCGGCGGGAGACACCTCCGAGCCTGCCGATTGGACAATCGATTGCCGCGGCTTTGCCGCGCGCGACACGCTCACGGATTTGCGCGGCGTCAAAGGCGAAATGCTCGTGCTGGCGACGCGGGAGATCTCCCTCGCGCGGCCGGTTCGGCTGCTGCATCCGCGCCATCCGGTCTATATCGTCCCCCGCGGCGACGGGCGCTTTATGGTCGGCGCGACGGCGATCGAGAATGAGGAGAAGGCGCGCGTCACAGCGCGGTCTGTTCTCGAACTCTTGAGCGCAGCCTACGCGGTTCATCCCGCCTTTGGCGAGGCCGAGATCATCGAGACGGGCGCTGATCTCAGGCCGGCTTTTCCCGACAATCTGCCGCGTATCCGTCGAATGGACCGCGTGATCCATGTGAACGGGCTTTACCGGCACGGTTTCTTGCTCGCGCCCGCGCTGGCGCGCCGCGTCGCCGCCGTCGTGTTGCACGGCGCTCATTTTCCGGAGGTCATGGATGCAGATCCAGGTGAACGGCAAAGAGCATGACGTCGGCGCAACGACGCTCGCCGCTTTGCTCATGGAGCTCGGCTATGAGGACGCAGTGGTCGCAACCGCTCTGAACCAGGCTTTCGTGCGCGCGGTCGATCGCCCGAAAGTGGTGCTACAAGCCGGCGACGCGGTCGAAATCCTTGTGCCGCGGCAAGGCGGCTGAATCGGAGTTTCAGGGAGATCACGATGGAGAACCCGCCGCTCACCCTCTACGGCACGACGCTCTCTTCGCGCTTGCTTATTGGTACGGCGCAATATCCTTCGCCGGCCATCCTCGCGGCAGCGATCAAAGCGTCAGGCACGGAAGTGGTCACCGTTTCGCTGCGGCGGGAGGCGGGCGGCGGCCGCGCTGGCGAAAGTTTTTGGACTCTCATCCGTGACCTCGGCGTCAAGGTTCTGCCGAACACTGCCGGCTGCCGCAGCGTGAAGGAGGCGGTGACGACGGCGCAGATGGCGCGCGAAGTTTTTGCAACGTCGTGGATCAAGCTCGAAGTCATTGCCGATGACGACCTCTTGCAGCCGGATGTATTCGGTCTTGTCGAAGCGGCGACAATTCTCGTGCGCGACGGCTTCAACGTCTTTCCATATATGACCGAAGACCTCGTCGTCGCCGAAAAGCTGCTTGGCGCGGGCTGCGAAGTGTTGATGCCGTGGGGCGCGCCGATCGGCTCCGGACGGGGTCTCAACAATGTGTTCGCGCTGCAGGCGTTGCGCAAACATTTTCCCGCCGTACCGCTTATCGTCGATGCCGGCATCGGCACGCCCGCTCATGCCGCGGCGGCGATGGAACTCGGCTATGATGGCGTGCTGCTCAATACGGCTATCGCCAAGGCAGGCGATCCCGTCGCCATGGCGCAGGCTTTCGCGCTCGCGGTCGAGGCGGGGCGCCTGGCTTACGGCGCCGATCCGATTTTGCCGCGCGACATGGCCGAACCCTCGACGCCGCAGCTCGGCCGCGCCTTTGCGGACCTTTCGCGTGCTTGATCCTTTTTATCCGATCGTCGATAGCGCGGAGTGGATTGCCCGGTTGCTGCTTTGCGGCGTTCGACTCGTGCAATTGCGTATCAAGGACCGGCCGGCTGCAGACGTTCGCGGCGAGATCGCAAAGGCGCAGGCGCTTTGCACAAAGGCCGGCGCGCAGCTCATCGTCAATGATTATTGGGGTCAGGCGATCGATCTCGGCTGCGATTTCATTCATCTCGGCCAAGGCGATCTCAACAAAGCCGATCTTGCCGCGATCCGCCGCGCCGGCATCAAGCTCGGTCTTTCGACGCATGACGAGGCAGAGCTCGCCCGTGCGCTTGAAACAGCGCCGGATTACGTCGCGCTCGGTCCGATCTATCCGACGATCCTGAAAAAGATGGCTTTCGCGCCACAGGGCCTTGCCCGGGTCGGCGCATGGAAACGCAAGATCGGCTCGGTTCCGCTGGTCGCAATCGGCGGAATCAGTCTGGAGCGGGCGCAGGGCGTGTTCGAAGCAGGAGCGGACATTGTTTCTGTCGTCACGGACATCACGCTGAATGCCGATCCAGACGGGCGCACACGCGCCTGGGTGAAGGCCACGCGAAGATCGGCGCACGTCCACAGCGATGCTTGCGGGGCTTAAACAATCCCTCGACTGCCGGCAAAGGTGCCGCCGCGGCCGTTTGCGTGATCCGCCGTCCACACCCCGCGAATTGGCTCGTTCATCAGGGCTCGACCCGCGCCTCCTCCCGAGTTGCGGCGACGACATCCTTTTCTTCGACGCGTCGAAATGCCCAGGCAATCTGCGTCGTGTGATCGGTGGTGCCATAAATGACGATCTGCTCGCAGGCTCGCGGGCCGTCGGCGGCGGCGAAGAAGATGCTCTCTTCGATCTCGATAGGCATGTCCTTCGTGTTGAAGACCCAGCGGGTGCCATCGGGTAAATGCAGCATCACGGCGCGGCCTGCGATCACCCGCTGCAGACCGACCGTCGGATAGATATGGAACCGCAGCGCATAGGGGGTCGCCTTCATGCCGCTCTTTGGCGATGCGGGTTTCAACCTGTCTTCGCCTTCAAGGCGCGCACCGTCGATGCTTAGCGTCAGCCTGCGCTCGTGGATCAGTTCAAAGCGCGTGCGGTATCCGTCGTGCGAGACTAACAGGCGGGTCTTCATCGGCAGGTTTTGCCGCTCGACGGCGACCTGCTCTGGGCCCGAGATGATCTCCTCGCCAAGCCATTTCTCGAGGCCACGCCGGGCGGCGAAACGACAGGACGAGGTGTCATCGACGACGAGCGTCGAATGAGCGGCGGTCATTCGCGCCGGCTGGCGCGCGGCGGTGCGGTTGGCATCGGGCGCCCCGCAGTTGGTGACAAGCTTCTGCGTTCCGACAGAAAATTCGAAAGAGAGGCAGCCGGCGTGCGCCATCGTCGAAAACTCGGCCGGGGGTGGCCGTCCGGCATCGACGATCAACAAGCTCGCTCCTGCTTCAACGCGCTGATAGCCGGAATGTGGCGCATTGACCGAGGCTTTCGCCCGGGCGTCATCGTAGGCGAGGACGGTGGCGAGCACGTCAGGTGCGGTCACTCCCATGCCATTGAACAGGGCGAGCGTGCCATCGCCGTGACGTAGCAGGCGCAGCATCGGTAGCATGCGGTCGATGCCGTTCAGCAATTGCGGCGGCGGATGGACCCCCCGCGCCGCATAGGCCTGGCGCAGCGGCAGGAGATCGAGCAGGATTTGGACCAGCGCATCCGGATTGCGGCTGATGTGACCGCCGTCCGGCCAGATTTGCCGGTCAAGTTCTTCGGCGAGCAGTCTCGTGCTGCGACGTTGGAAACTGGCGCTGCCTTGCATACAGAGGCCGAGTTCGGCGAGGCCGATCGCCGCCAAGAGGCGCTCTTCGCCGACGATGCTGCCGGTTGCGATCTCGCGTTCGAGAAAGTGCTGCGCGCGCGTCAGACTGCGCATGAAGCGCCGGTAGAAGGCGCGGTCGGCGCTTTCGAGGATGATCGGTGATTGCGACAGGAACGAGAGCGTCCGGCGAACGACGACGCGCGGCTCCCAGGCGGCGGTCTTGTTCGGCTTTTCGGCCGTCGTGAGGAAATCATCGACAAGGGCGCGGGCATTGGCGCGCGCAAGCGCAGTATCTGCGGCTCGCAAATGACGCAGCCAGCCAAAACTGTTCAGGGCCCGCGCCCAACCAGGGGAGGGCGGTTCGACTTCGAAAGGCGAGCTTCCATGCAAGTTCACGAATTTCCCGGCCAGGGCGAAATAGCCGGAATAGATTTCGCCGGCGATCGATGAATTGGTGGTGCGTATGTCTTGCGGCGCGATCAGGAGACGTTCGGGCGCGCTCATGCGGAAACTCGTCAAAATGGCGGACGGCAGAGTTGCGAGACGACGCAAGCGACCCCCGGCGCGCGTAGCGATGCGGCCGATGATGTGCAGTTCGTCCTTTATTTTCCCGCGGTTCAGGCCCCAGCCTCCGAGTTTTTGCTATTCGAATAGCCTAAAAAAAATGGACTGTCGGCCAAATTGCAGTGGCGCGCAACGCTAAGCCGGAACGTTGCCTGTGGAATTGTCCGCAAATCGTCCTCTAGCGGCTTGCTGATCCTGACGCACGAGTCTTGCCGCGAAGAATCCGTCGAGGCCGGCCTTACGCGAATCTTCCGCCGGAAGATGCGCCGGCAGAGTTCGCAATTCTCCCTTGATATTCACCAGTTCCTGAATCCCGCCCACCTCTTCCGGCAAGATCGGCGAGCGTATCACGTCGGGATTACGGCGCAGCAGGGCGGCGACTTGCTGTTCGCCTTCTTCAGGTTCAATCGAGCAGACGCAATAGATGATTGTGCCCCCAGGTTTGACGAGTTCGAAGGCCTTGTCGAGCATGCGAGTTTGAATCGCGGCGAGCTTGGTAATGTCGCTCGGCTTCTTCGTCCAGGCGATGTCAGGGTGGCGGCGGATTGTCCCGGTTCCCGAACACGGCGCATCAAGAAGCACGGCGTCGAAAGAGAATCCGCTAAGCGCGACGACGTCGGCAACCACGATCTCGGGTTCGAGCCGCAATCTCGCAAAATTGGCGGCCAGAAGCTTCAGCCTTTCGGCCGAGCGGTCGACCGCGAAAACCCGTGCGCCGCGCGCCGCGAGCTGTGCCGCCTTTCCGCCTGGTGCGGAGCAGAGATCGCCAATCTTCATGCCAGGCACGACGTGGAGGAGTTGCGCCGGCAGCGCGGCGGCCGCATCTTGAACCCACCACGCACCTTCATCATAGCCGGGCAGTTCGGCAATCGGCTGATGCGTCGAGAGCCGAAGAGAGCCAGTCGGCAGCACCGTCGCGCCGAGCTTTTGCGCCCAGAGTTCGGGATCGGATTTGACGCTGATGTCGAGCGTCGGTTCGAGGTCATTGGCAGCGGCGATCGCACGTGCCATGGCCTCACCATAGGTCTTGCGCCAGCGTGCCGCGAGCCAAGCCGGCGTATCCTGATCGAGCGGCGATGTCTCGGCGAGAAAACACTCCCGCCGGCGGACGAGATTGCGCAAGACGCCATTGACAAGTGCGGTAAAGGGGACAGTTTTCTGATCGAGGCGCATCGTCCGTACGGCGAGATCGACGGCGGCGTGGTCGGGCACATCGAGAAACAGGATCTGCGCCGCGGCGACCGTCAGGCACATTTCAATCTGTGTCGCGGCGGCGCGTGGCAGCCCGGTTTCGAGGAGCGCCGCCAAAGCTTGTCTGATTGTGCCAAGGCGGCGCAGCGCCACGGTGACGATCGAACGCGTCAGTGCGACGTCGCGCGGAGCCAAGCCGGCAAGCCGCGAGAAGCCTGCACCCGCAGCGAAGAGATCATCGAGCATATGCCCATTGACGAGGACGTCGCGCAGGATCGCTACCGCCGCAACCCGCGCCGCGAGACCAGGCACCGTCATCGATTCCTGTCTCAAGACTTCAGCGGCGGCAACGCGCGGCGGTTTCATCGTATGAACGCTCCGCGGCAAAACGGCATGTCGTCCGCATCCTTCGCGCCGTAATGATTCGAGTTGAAGCTTAACATTGACACGGCTCATGAAGGAAATGGGCCCAAAATAAGCAAGACCCGCGTCAAGCTTCTGCCGCTTTGGCGAGGTTATGACGAGCGCAGGGGCATCATGGAAGAGAGTTTCAATGAAACACACGGAACAGAGGCGCCACGGCGAGACGGAAGCTTCGCCGCGGAAGCTGAGCCCAGCGGCGCAACGCGCGCTCGCCGAGGCGGAGGAACGCCGTCGTCTCGCGGCTGAGGCCACCGAACGCCCGCCGGAAGTCGGCGGCCGCAAAGGTCCCGATCCGGTGCGCTACGGCGACTGGGAGGTGAAGGGGATTGCCAGCGATTTCTGACCCTTTGCCACCGTATTCGGCCCTCGGGCGCTTCAGGCAGCGGTCAAGTTCGCGTGAAGTTTTTCTAGCTGCTCAAGCCGGCTAAGAGCGTCGGGATGTCGAGCGGCCTGAAACCGTAATGCTTGAGCCAGCGGACATCGGCGTCGAAAAATGCGCGGAGATCCGGCATCCCATATTTGAGCATGGCGATGCGGTCGACGCCTATGCCCCAAGCAAAGCCTTGGTAGACATCGGGGTCGAGCCCGCAATTGCGCAGTACATTGGGATGCACCATGCCGCAGCCAAGGATTTCGAGCCAATCCTCGCCTTCACCGAACCGGATTTCGCCAGCCTTGCGTGAGCATTGAATGTCGACTTCCATCGACGGTTCGGTGAAGGGAAAGTAGCTTGGGCGAAAACGCATCTTCACCTCCGCTACTTCGAAGAAGGCCTTGCAGAATTCCTGCAGGGTCCATTTCAGATGGCCGAGATGGGCCTGTTTGTCGATGACGAGCCCTTCGACCTGGTGGAACATCGGCGTGTGGGTCTGGTCGGAATCGCAGCGATAAGCGCGACCGGGGCAGATCACGCGGATCGGCGGCTTCTGCGTTAGCATGGTGCGCACCTGCACCGGGCTCGTATGGGTACGCAGCAATTTTCGCTCGCCTGTCGCGTCAGGCTTCAGAAAGAATGTGTCGTGCATGTCGCGTGCAGGATGATCCGGCTGAAAATTCAGCTTGCCGAAATTATAATCGTCGTTCTCGATGTCCGGCCCTTCGGCGATCGAGAACCCGAGATCGGCGAAAATCGCCGCGAGTTCGTCCATAACCTGCGAGATCGGATGGATGCGGCCCATGTCGAGCGGGCTGGTGCGGGCGGGCAGGGTGACATCCAAAGTCTCAGTCGCAAGACGCGTCTCGAGCGAGGCCGCCTTCAGCACAGCGCGACGGGAGGCGAGCGCCGCAGTCACTCTGTCCTTCACGTCGTTGATTAGGGCGCCGTGTGTCTTGCGCTCTTCCGGCGGCATCTTGCCGAGGCTCGCCAAAAGCGCCGAGATCGTGCCTTTCTTGCCGAGCGCACCAATGCGCACGGTTTCGAGCGTCGCCTCGTCGGCGGCGGAATTGATTGCGGCGAGCGTGTCGTGTTCGAGTTGCGTGAGATCGGACATGGGCCGGTATCGTGTGGTCAATTGAGGCTGCTTTTGCCATGCGCTGGCATCGATGTCTAGAAAGCACCGCTGGGGCATTTGCGTGCTCTTGTCATCTTCGGCCAAAGTGCCAACTATGGCTATATGAGCAAAGCCTTTACCAAGGAATCCGAAAGCGATATCGAGACCGATCTCGACGAAGAGATCGCGGAACTGCCGCCTAGGGTCAAGAATTACATCACGCCCGAAGGCCTGAAACGATTGCACGATGAGTTTCGTCTGTTGCGGCAGGACGAGCGGCCGAAAGTCGTGGAGACTGTTTCTTGGGCCGCAGGCAATGGCGATCGCTCCGAAAACGGCGATTATATTTACGGCAAGCGGAGATTGCGAGAGATCGACCGCCGCATGCGCTTTCTCATGAAACGCATCGAAATCGCCGAAGTCGTCGACCCGGCGCAGCAGAAGAACAAGGGGCGGATCTTCTTCGGCGCGACAGTCACGTATCTCAGCGGCGACGGCGAGGAGAAGACGATCCGCATCGTCGGCATCGACGAAGCGCGCTCCGAGTTGAACGAGGTCAGCTGGATTTCGCCGATCGCGAAGGCATTGTTAAAGGCCGAAGAAGGCGATGTCATCGAGGTGCGCACACCCAAAGGTGTCGAGCGCATCGAAGTCGTGAAGATAAAATACTGACGACGTCGTTGCGAAGCGAAGCGATCCCGAGTTCGGCTCCGTTTCCGGGCTGCTTCGTCGCCTTCGCTCGGGCAATGGCTAGTGCGCACGTTCGACAAATGATCATGCCCGGGACGAACCCGGCCATGAAAGAAAGCTTGCGAAGAACCTGCTCCCCATTCATCCGACGGGCAGATTACTTGCCGCCGCCTTTGCCGCCGCCGCCGCCTTTGCCGCCACCGCCGCCGTGCCAATGACCGCCGCCGCCACCGCCGTGCCAGCCGTTGCCATGCCCGCGCCCCCAGCCGTGCCAGCCAACGCCACCACCCCAACCGTAGCCGTAGCGATCACCATAGCCGCACCAGTACCAGCCCGGACCCTGCCAGCCGTCGTCGTACCAGCAATATTGATGTCCCCCAAAGAAGTAGGCGCCTGCGGCGGCTCCTGCCGCCGCAGCCGCCGCGGCGCCGAGGACATCGACGCCATATTGGGCTTGGGCGGGGGTGCTGGCGATGAGCGCACCCACGACGAGGGCACTCGCGGCCATGAGCGAGACATTCAAGCGACGCATATTTTCCTCCCCACTGCTATGTCTATGCTTTCATCGAAGCATGCTTGCGCAGAACCGTCAATCTCACACACATGCTGACAAGATATTGATTTGTCAGCCAAAATTCAATTCATTGAAAAAATCATTGCCCTTGTCGTCGATGACGATGAAAGCGGGGAAATCCTTCACCTCGATCTGCCAGATTGCCTCCATCCCGAGCTCGGGATAGGCGAGAACCTCGACCTTGGTGATGCAATCCTGCGCGAAGCGCGCGGCCGAGCCGCCGATCGAGCCGAGATAGAAGCCGCGATGCTTGGCGCAGGCTTCGCGCACCTGCGGCGAGCGGTTGCCTTTGGCGAGCATGACGAGTGAACCGCCGGACGCTTGGAACTGCTCGACATAGGAATCGATCCGCCCCGCCGTCGTCGGTCCGAAGGAGCCGGACGCATAACCAGTCGGCGTCTTCGCCGGGCCGGCATAATAAATCGGGTGATCCTTGAAACAGTTGGGCATGGGCTCGCCGCGGTCGAGAAGATCGCGAATCTTTGCGTGGGCGAGATCGCGCGCGACGATCATCGGACCCGTGAGCGAAAGCCGCGTCTTGATAGGATGGCGCGACAGGGCTGCGAGGATCTCTGGCATCGGCCGGTTGAGATCGATATTCACGACCGTGCCGCCAAGTTCGGCCGCAACCGACGGCAGATATTTTGCCGGGTCGCGCTCCAGCTCTTCGAGAAAGATTCCATCCTTGGTGATCTTGCCGAGCGCTTGGCGATCGGCCGAGCAGGAGACGCCGATTCCGATCGGCAGCGAGGCGCCGTGCCGCGGCAGGCGGATCACGCGCACGTCGTGGCAGAAATATTTGCCGCCGAATTGCGCCCCGACACCGAGGTCCTGCGTGAGCTTGTGGATTTCGGCTTCGAGCGCGAGATCGCGGAAGGCATGTGCGTCCTCGCCGCCCGCCGTCGGCAGATCGTCGTAATAGCGCGTGGAGGCGAGTTTGACTGTCTTGAGGGTAAGTTCGGCGGACGTGCCGCCGATGACGATGACGAGATGATAGGGCGGGCAGGCGGCGGTGCCGAGCGTCAGGATTTTCTCACGCAGGAATTCTACGAGCCGGTCGTGCGTCAAGAGCGAGGGCGTGCCTTGGTAGAGGAAGGTCTTGTTGGCCGAGCCTCCCCCCTTGGCGATGAAGAGAAATTTATAAGTGTCCTCGCCTTCGCTATAGATCTCGATCTGCGCCGGCAGATTGGTCTTGGTATTCTTCTCCTCGAACATCGAGAGGGGTGCCAACTGAGAATAGCGCAGATTCTTCTTCTCGTAGGCGTTCCAGATGCCTTCGGCGAGCGCCGCCTCGTCGCCGCCTTCCGTGAAGACGCGCCGGCCTTTCTTGGCCACGACGATCGCGGTGCCCGTGTCCTGACACATGGGCAACACGCCGCCCGCGGCGATATTGGCATTCTTCAAGAGATCATAGGCGACGAACCGGTCGTTCTCCGTCGCCTCGGAATCTCCGAGGATGGCAGCGAGTTGCGCGAGATGACTGGGGCGCAGTAGATGGTTGATGTCGCTGAATGCCTCCTCGGCGAGAAGCCGCAGCGCCTCGGGTTCGACGACGAGCATGTCGCGGGCACCGAATTTCTCGATGCGCACGCCCTTGTCGGTGAGCTTGCGATAGGGCGTCGTGTCCGCAGCGGCAGGGAAAAGCGGAGAATAGTGAAATGTCATCTTCTAGGAGCCCTTAGAGTCGCGTCTTGCCCGCGCTTTTAATATGGGGGAACGGGACCGTGATCGCAAAAGCCCTATCTCGGTCGCTTCCATATAGCAAAACCGGTTGCAGGGCGCGATCTTGGCGGTGAAGCAAACTTATCGCAGCAAGGTCGGAGATCAGGTGTTTTCCATCAGCACTTGCGGATGCGGGCTTGGCGCAGGCGAGCCGGTAGCCTGGTTTCGCGGCGCTTGCGCGTTTCTGTCGATCTGAGCACGCGTCGGGCCAGTCGGTGATAATCGCCAGCCTCAGTGACGGGACGCCGCGTCATACGTCATGAAACGAATGCAAACGTGCGCCGCGCGATGCCTAACTGCTCATTGATATCGGCGAGCGAGAGGCCCTCGCGGCGCAAAGTCCGTAAAGACTTGGCACGCAGACTCTTCGAAAGTTTCCGGCCGGCGGTGTCGCGCAGAAGCTCGTGGTGGTGATAGTCGGGGGCCGGCAGGTCAAGCAGAATTTGCAGCAGGCGGTGCAGACTCGTCGCCATGTAAAGGTCTTCGCCGCGCACGACATCGGTGACGCCTTGGAGCGCGTCATCGACCACGACGGCAATATGGTAGCTCGCCGGAATATCCTTACGTGAGAGCACCGCATCGCCCCACAGGGTCGGATCGCCGAGAATGTCGCGCCGCTCGGCGCCGCTGCCATATTCGCGCCAAGCGATTTTCTGCCGCAGTTGCGCCAAAGCGGCCGCCATATCGAGGCGGAGCGCGGCAGGCTGGCCGGCGCGGAGCCTTTCCTGCCGTTCTGCTGAGGAGAGATGCTTGCAGGTGCCCGGATAGAGCGGCGAGCCATCGGGATCGCGCGGCCAGTCGGGCCGGTCGGCCACCGCATTCACCACATCGCTGCGTGAACAGAAGCAGGGATAGACGAGCCGACGCCTTTCGAGGCTCGCCAGCGCGTCGGCATACGCGTCGAAATGCTTGGACTGGCGACGCACCGGCGCCTCCCAAGAAATGCCGAGCCAGGCAAGATCCTCGTAAATCGCCTGTTCGAACTCGGGTCGGCACCGCTCGACGTCGATGTCCTCGATGCGCAGCAGGAGACTGCCACCGGTGGCGAGCGCCATGCGGTGATTGATCAGCGCCGAGAATGCATGTCCGAGGTGCAAATATCCGTTTGGCGATGGCGCGAAGCGGAACACGTGGGAAATATAGGACCTGGTCATTTGTCAGCCTGAAACGATCGATCGAAACGCCTTTTGAGTTGCAATCAAGAATGCCCTGACAGGTTAAGGCGCGGATCGCGATGAAGTCTAGAAAATCCTCATGACGTGCTTACGATCGCACGATGATGCGAACCTACCCGCGAACCGGCGCTGAATTTCAGCCAAAATGCGTCGCCGGCGCATGCTGATGTATCCAACGCGCGGCACGGCCGCCAGGCAAGCGCCCGAGTTGGCATCTCTTGAGATTGCCAAATGTCGTAGGGACTGTATCCGGTCCCCGCGCCTTGACCTTTGGACCAAAACAGGATTCCTCACCATCGGCTTTGCAACGCATGGATTCCAGAATGGTTTCGAGTCTCGACGGCCCTCGCATCGCGCCGAGAGGCCGCACCGCGAAACAGCTCGTCGTCTTTCTCCACGGCTATGGCGCCGACGGCAACGATCTCATCGCCATTGCCCAGCAGTGGCAGTCCTTGCTGCCGGACACGGTCTTCATCGCGCCGCATGCCCCCGAGCCTTGCGCCCAGGCGCCTGTGGGGAGGCAATGGTTTGCATTGAACTTGCGCGATGCCGAGGAACTCTGGCGCGGCGTCAGCCAGGCCGAGCCGGTGCTCAGTGCCTTCCTCGATGCGGAATTGGCGCGCTATCGACTGGGTGACGAGAGGCTTGCCCTCGTCGGCTTCAGCCAAGGCACGATGATAGCGCTGCATGTCGGCCTGCGCCGCAAGCGCGCCGCTGCGATCGTCGGCTATTCGGGCATGCTTGTCGGTCCCGAACGTCTCGGCGCCGTGCGCAATGCGCAAGGGCGGCCGCCACCCGTCCTTCTTGTGCACGGCGATCAGGACGATCTCATTCCGGCCGAAGCTCTGTTCGTTTCGGCGGAGGAATTGGCGAAGGCGGGCATCCCGTGCGAATGGCACCTTTCTCTTGGCGTCGGCCACGGGATTGATGGCGGCGGCCTCATGCATGGTGGGCTCTTCCTGGCTCAATCTTTTCGGCTGAAGGTGCAGAGGCGCTAAGGTTGAGGAGCGCGCGGCGGGCATCCTCTCATCCAACTGCTAGCTCGGCGCAATGCCGGCCGGGCGCGGCCCGAGCGCCGGCTGCAACTGCTGCAAGCCTTGATTGACGCGCCGCACGCCGACCGGCCGATAAAGCTGCTTCGTCGCTTCGACGATGAGGACGCCAGCACCTGGCAAAGCTAACTTCGCCCCGATCTTTTCGACGAGCGCGGCCGAGCGCAGAAAAATCTGCCCCTCGAACGGCGGCACATAAAGCGCTTCGGCCCAGTGGGTCGGCGAGAACAAAGCCTCGCGCATCAGGTCGCGTATCTGACTGCGCGAATAGGGCTGGCCGTTGCCGAAGGGCGTCGTATCGAAGCGCGCCCAAAGCCCGGCCCGCCGCGGAACGATCGCGATCATCCGGCCCCCCGGCGTGAGGATACGCCAGATCTCCGCCAGAAGCTCACGCGGATGTTCGGCGATTTCGAGGGCATGGATCACGACAACCCGATCGATGCAGGAATCCGGCAGCGGCATCGTCGTCGGCTCGACGAGCGCCGAAGCAGAGAGGCCGGACGCAGGCCAGTTCACGATGCCCTGCGTCGCCGGCATGAAGGCGAGCACGCGCAATGCCTCGCCGCGGAATCGGTCGAGATAGGGCGGGGCGTAGCCGATGCCCATGATCGATTGGCCGACGCAATTGTCGAAGCGCGCGCGAATCGCCTGGCCGAGGAATCGCTCGGCCACCTTTCCCAAAGGAGAGCCGTAGAAGCTGCGAAGGTCGACGATATCGAGCGACATTCCGGTTTCCTCGCACGTTCGGCGGCGGCGCGGAAATATTTTCTGCGCAGTGGCCTGGCTTGGCGCCCGTCCCTCCCCGGCACGAGGAGGGTGGCCGCGCCGCCGCCGGCTGGGCTATTGTGGGACACGAACCCATTCGCCGGCGGCGTCGCGCGGCGCTGCCACCTTCCTCCAGGAGGAGGAGACAAGCCGCCCCCATGACCCTCGAAATCCGCCAGTTCATCTGTCTTACAGACAATATCGGCGTCCTCGTCCATGTGCCCGAGAGCGGCGCGACCGCGGCGATCGATGCGCCGGAGGCGCCCCCCATACTCGCCGCGCTCGCCGCAGAAAATTGGTGGCTCACCGATATTCTCGTCACGCACCATCATGCCGATCACGTACAGGGAATAGCCGGCCTCAAAGCCGCCTTTCCGGATGCGCGCGTCATCGGCCCCGCGCAGGAGGCGGCGAAGATTGGCACGCTCGATCAGCTGGTCGACGAAGGCGATAGCGTCTTCGTCGGAACGCACGAAGCCAAAATCATCGCCGTGCCCGGCCACACCCGCGGGCATATTGCCTATTGGTTCGAAAAGGACGCGCTGCTGTTTGCTGGCGACACGCTGTTCGCCATGGGCTGCGGCCGCTGTTTCGAGGCATCACCGGCGGTCCTCTACCAGTCTTTGATAAAGCTGGCGGCGCTGCCGGATCATACGCAGATCTACTGCGGCCACGAATATACGCTCGCCAATGCGCGCTTCGCCCGCACGGTTGATCCCGGCAACGAGGCTCTGCGGCAGCGCGCCGAGGCAGTCGCGACGCAACGCGCAGCCGGCCGATTGACGCTGCCGACCCAAATGGCGCTCGAACGCGCGACGAATCCCTTCCTGCGCGTCGCACAGTCAGAAATTCAGGCGAGCCTCGGGCTTTGGGGCGCCGATCCAGCGCAAGTCTTCGCGGCTTTGCGGGAGCGCAAGAACAGGTTCTGAAGCAGCACCTTCTTCGACCCGATACGCAATCATTACAGGTTCTTAACGCGACGCTGATAGGTCTCGTCTTCTGGATCGGATCGTGGTTGAAGCGCCAGTGCCGAAAAAATCTATCGACAAAGGCCGCGAGACCATGGCGCATCTGGGGGAAGGAAATGCCGATGCGTCGCGATCGAAGACGACTGCAACGCCGGAACCCGATCCGCGCGCCATCCTGAATTCGATCGGCGAAGTGATCTACGATTGGGATATCGTCACCGATCAGCTCGTCTTCGGGCCTAATGCGGCGGAGATCGCCGATTTCGCCGAATTTGCCGAAATTACCTCCGGCCGCGCCTACGCCGAATGTCTCGCGCAGGAAAGTCCGGGCTCGCGTTTCGAGGCGGTCATGGCGTCCGCTGGCTGCGACACCGGCCGCGGTGTTCCCTATCGAGTCATCTACGGACTCGTCAGCAAAACAATCCACCGTAACGATCGGCTGAAAACTGTTTGGGTTGAGGACAACGGCCGTGCGTTTGTGGGGCCGGACAACCGTCCCGCCCGTGCCCATGGCCTCATTCGCATCGTCACCGATCGCTACGAGGCCGAACGCCAGCTTGCCCGTCAATCGCGCTGTGATGCTTTGACCGGTGCGCTCAATCGTGCGCATTTCATCGACCATGTTTCAACGCTGCTTCCGGATTGCGTGCGCAAGGGTGGGTCCTTCGCCATCCTTCTGATCGCGCTCGACAATCTCGCCGTGCTCAACGAGGTCTATGGTTATGAGGTCGGCGACGAGCTGATCGCGGCGACAGCGGCGCGGCTGCGCGGCGAGATGCGCGCCACCGATCTCATAGCGCGCTACGCCGGCAATAAGTTCGCGTTGCTCCTCGACGCCTGCAACAGCGAACAGATGCAGACGGCAGCCGCTCGCTTCCTTGGTGCTGTCGAGGCGGCTCCGCTCGTCACCACAACAAGGCAGATCACGGCGTCGGTTCGCATCGGCGGCATCATCACCCCGCAGCAGGGCCGCAGCGTCCAGGCCGCTCTCCGTAATGCGGAGGAAGCACTAGAAGCGACGCGCCGGTCGGGTGCCACCTCGTTCGTCGCCTATGCGCCGAGCCTCGTCCGCGAAGATACGCGCCAGCATGTATTGCACATTGCAGACGAGATTGTCGCCGCGCTCACTCAATCGCGCATCGTGCTGGCACTACAGCCGATCGTTTCAGCCAAAACAGGTGAAATCGCCTTTTACGAAGCGCTTGCGCGCTTTGCCGTTGCCGACGGAAAGTCCATTCTACCAGCCAATATCTTCCCGGTGGCGGAGAAGACCGGGCTCGTCCGGCTGATCGACCATCGCATGTTCGAACTTGCGGTAGCCGAGCTCGCCAAGGACCCGCAGCTTCACATTGCGATCAACGCATCGGAAGCGACGGTCCTCGACATCCATTGGCCTGAAAGATTGAGAGCGGTCTGCGCCCTTCACGACAACGTCGCGGCGCGGTTGACCATAGAGATCACCGAGACTTGCGTGATCGCCGACCTTGAAGCGACGCGGCGGGCGATCGCGGCCATGCAATCATGCGGAGTAAAGGTGGCGATGGACGATTTCGGCGCCGGCCATACGTCGTTCCGTAATTTGCGCAATCTGCGCTTCGATCTCTTGAAGATCGATGGTGCCTTCATTCAAAACTTGGCCCGGTCCGAGGACGATCGCTTCTTCGTCCGCACCCTCGTCCATCTTGCACGCCACCTTGAAATTCCGACCGTCGGGGAATGGGTCGAAGATGCCGAAATCGGCCGCGATCCTCACCGATTGGGGGGTCGATTATCTGCAAGGCTTTTATTTTGGACAGCCGCAGACGCCGGACGGAGTTGCATGACGACCCCGACGGCGGAGTCGGCCCAAAGGCGTCATTCCTTCGGTGTCAGCCCCTCAAGCCTTTTCTGCAATTCATCGAGTTGACGTTTCATCTCATCGAGATCGGATTTTGCCCCGGCCTCACTCAAATTCTCCTGCGGCTTTTCCGCGGCCGGAGTCGCCAAGGGCGAGCCGAACGGCGAGAACATCGACAAGGCCTGGCTGAAGATTGCCATGTTCTTGCGGGCCTGCTCTTCCAGCGAACCGAACACTTGGCTTGCGCCGAATGCGCTCGCGAATTGGTCGCGGAATTTCTGCTGGTCGTTAGTAAGCTTGTCGATCGTGAATTCCAGATAGCTCGGCACCAGCATTTGCATACTGTCGCCATAAAAGCGGATAAGTTGCCGTAGAAATGTAATCGGCAGCAAGCTTTGGCCGTTCTTGCCCTCCTGCTCGAAGATGATCTGGGTCAACACCGAGCGAGTGATCTCTTCGCCAGTTTTGGCGTCGTAAACGACAAAGTCCTCGCCCTTCTTTACCATAGCGGCAAGGTCTTCGAGCGTCACATAGGCGCTGGTGCCGGTATTATAGAGACGCCGATTGGCATACTTCTTGATCGTTACAGGTTGCTTATCGTTGGCCATGGTCGATCAATACCCTTCCTCTGAGGCAAGCTCCAACGGCCGTTCGGGAACGGAACTTCCACAAAAGACCATAAGCGTTTTATTGGCGTGCGAAAACCGAAATTCTAGCGGCGCCGGGAGGGCCTCGTCTCGCACTGCTTGACCGCCGCCAGTCAGAAATGCTCAGAATGGCGGATATTGATGAACCGACGCAAGGCGCATCCGGGCCCCGTGTTTGTGCAGGAGAAATTGAATGTCGCGTGATATCGTCATCGTCGGGGCGGCACGTACTGCCGTCGGATCTTTCAATGGGGCCTTTGCCAATACGACGGCGCATGAGCTTGGTGCCGTCGCGATCACGGCGGCGTTGCAGCGGGCCAAGGTTGCGACGAGCGAAGTTGACGAGGTCATTTTGGGCCAGATCCTGACGGCGGGGGAGGGCCAGAATCCCGCCCGTCAGGCAGCGATGAAGGCCGGCATTCCGCAAGGCAAGACGGCCTGGAGCCTCAATCAGGTATGTGGTTCGGGTCTGCGCGCGGTCGCGCTCGGGCTGCAGCAGATCGCCAATGGCGACGCCAAGGTCATCGTAGCCGGCGGTCAGGAAAGCATGTCCCAGGCGCCTCATGCCGCGCATATGCGCGCCGGCACGAAAATGGGCGACATCAAATTCGTGGATTTGATGCTGCGCGACGGCCTCATCGATGCCTTTCAAGGCTATCACATGGGCACGACGGCGGAAAACGTCGCCACGAAATGGCAGATCAGCCGCGACGAGCAGGACAAGTTTGCGCTCGGCTCGCAGAACAAGGCCGAGGCAGCGCAAAAGGCCGGCAAATTCGCCGAGGAGATTGTCCCCTTCACAATTCAAACGCGCAAGGGCGACATCGTGGTCGACAGCGATGAATATATCCGCGCCGGCACGACGCTTGAAGCGCTCGCCAAGCTGAAACCGGCATTCTCCAAGGACGGCACCGTCACTGCCGGCAACGCTTCCGGTATCAACGACGGCGCCGCCGCCGTCGTCTTGATGAGCGCCGATGACGCCAGGGCGCGCGGCCTCACGCCTCTCGGCCGGATCGTCTCATGGGCGACGGCGGGTGTCGATCCCGCCGTCATGGGCAGCGGCCCCATTCCGGCGTCGCGCAAGGCGCTCGACAAGGCCGGGTGGAAGGTCAAGGACCTCGAGCTTATCGAGGCCAATGAAGCCTTCGCCGCCCAAGCGCTCGCGGTAAACAAGGACATGGGCTGGGATCCGGCCCTCGTGAACGTCAATGGTGGCGCCATTGCCATAGGTCATCCGATCGGTGCTTCCGGTGCCCGTATCCTCGTGACCCTGCTCTACGAGATGCGGCGGCGCGGCGCCAGCAAAGGCCTTGCGACGCTCTGCATTGGCGGCGGCATGGGGATTGCTCTCGCGGTCGAACGCTGACGTTTCGGGATCAATCGGGTTGCGCCAAACCGTATGTGATCGCATGATGGCTGAGGAGAATCGAGGAATGGAGCACCGGGATAGAGAGATTCGAAAGCGCTTCGGTACCAAGCATAAGGTTCCGCCGATCGCATCGGATGCGTAAATTAGATCGCTCGGCAGTAGCGAAGCGGTAGGGAAGGAAACACATGGCTCGCGTGGCGGTAGTGAGTGGTGGCACGCGCGGAATCGGTGCGGCCATCTGCAAGGCTTTGGCGGCATCGGGCTACAAGGTCGCGGCGGTCTATCACGGCAATGACGAGGCGGCTGCCAAGTTCAGAGCGGAGACCGCCATTCCCGTCTTCAAATGGGACGTGTCCGACTACGCGGCCTGCGTCGAGGGCCTCGGCAAAGTCAGCGCCGACCTCGGGCCGATCGAAATCCTCGTCAACAATGCGGGCATCACACGCGATTGTATGCTGCATAAAATGACGCCGGAGCAGTGGTATGCTGTCGTCAACACCAATTTGAATTCGCTCTTCAACATGACACGCCCAGTTATCGAGGGCATGCGCAGCCGCGGCTTCGGCCGCATCGTGAATATTTCTTCGATCAATGGCCAGAAGGGCCAGATGGGCCAGACCAATTACTCGGCCTCGAAGGCCGGCGACATCGGCTTCACCAAGTCGCTGGCGCAGGAGAATGCGAGCAAGGGCATCACCGTCAATGCGGTCTGCCCAGGCTATATTGCAACAGAAATGGTGATGGCCGTGCCGAAAGAGATTTTGGAGAAGTCGGTCATCCCGCAAATCCCGGTACGCCGTCTGGGCACAGCAGAGGAGGTCGCGCGCTGTGTAATCTTCCTCGTCGCGGAGGATGCGGGTTTCATCACCGGCTCGACGCTGACCGCCAACGGCGGCCAGCTGATGGTCTGAAGGAGCGTGACGGCGGCGCCAAGGACGCCGGCCGGTCTCAATCCTGCGCGTTCTTCGGCTTCAGCACCTGTCGGCCGCGATACATGCCGGTCTTGAGGTCGATGTGATGCGGCCGGCGCAGTTCGCCCGAATCCTTATCCTCGACATAGGTCGGCGCCTTTAGCGCATCCGCGGAGCGGCGGAAGCCCCGTTTCATCGGAGAGGTTTTTCGTTTCGGGACGGCCATGTCAGCTCCAAAGGCAACGATCCCGGCGCAGGTGCCGGGGCGGTTTTGATCGAGCCGGCTGATACACCGGAACAGCGGCTCTGGCTACCCCCCATGCACGGCGGCTCGCACCAGCGCTGGGCCCAATCATATAACTGAATTAGATTTCAGTTATTTACGTCTTTGCCGCAAGACCAGACCATGGACGGTCCATTCACATCGCTCGACGTTCCGGCTCAAGATTGAACGTTGGTTTTGGAGGCCGGCAAAGGCATCACTTCAAACAACTCAGAAAATCGCCCGCTGCCTCGACGCGTTTGGTGACGATGCGCGCATGGATCGCGACGTGCCGGCTCGGGCGCAGTACGTTGCGGCGATGCGGATCGGGCAGCACGGCAGCAAGCAGCGCTGCCTCGCGCAGGTCGAGATCGGCGGCGCTCTCGTTGAAATACTTGTTTGCCGCGGCTTCCGCGCCGAATATGCCATCGCCCCATTCTGCGATGTTCAGATAGAGCTCGAGAATGCGATGCTTAGGCCAGGCCAATTCGACGAGAAGTGCCAGCGGAATCTCGAGGCCCTTGCGGACATAGGAACGCCCTGGCCACAGGAACAGATTCTTCGCCGTCTGCATCGTAATGGTCGAGGCGCCGCGGGACGGGCCATCGATGCCGGCCTCGTCGATCACCTCCCGCATGGCGCCCCAATCGACGCCGTGGTGGCGGCAGAAATGCGCATCTTCGGACATGACGACGGCGGCGAGAAGATGCGGCGACATGCTGTCGAGCGGCACGAAGTGCTGCATGACAGTTTCGTGCAGGAGCATGCGCGCCATCATCAAGGTCGAGATCGGCGGCATGAAGCGGTAGGCGATGATAAGCCCCGCGAGCAGCACGGCGATTGCCAGAAAAAGGCGCAGAATCCATCGCGAGATCGCGCCGAAGACGCCGAAAATCCTGGACCTTTCAGCCATGGTCGAGCCTTGACCGATCTTCCGCGATCGGGCAAGCGGGACGGCGACAGGACGAGGAAGGACGGGCAGGGGCATGAAGGCTGACGGGGGAGAGGATTTCCAGGCTCGGCTGACGGTCGTCGCGGATGCGACCGAAACTATGCTTGACAGCCTGCTATCCACTACGCCTTTGCCGGGTGAAACGTTCCGGCCGGAGCGGTTTGTCGCAGCCATGCGCTATGCCAGCCTCGGCGGCGGCAAAAGGCTGCGGCCGTTTTTGATGGTTGAGACCGCGCGGCTTTTCGGCATTGAGGGCGTCGGCGTGCTGCGCGCCGCCGCGGCCGTCGAAATGATCCATTGCTATTCGCTCGTGCATGACGATTTGCCGGCGCTCGACAATGATGATCTGCGCCGCGGCCGGCCGACGACGCATAGGGCCTATGACGAGGCGACGGCCATTCTCGTTGGCGACGGCTTGTTGACCTACGCATTCGATGTGACAGCCGATCCGCAGACCGATCCAGACCCGGCCATTCGTGCTGCTCTCGTTCTGGCATTGGCGCGTGCCGCCGGGCTCGGCGGGATGGTGGGCGGCCAGGTCCTCGATCTCGAGGCCGAAGCCACGGCCGAGCATCATACGGCCGAGGCGGTCATCAGATTGCAGTCGATGAAGACCGGAGCGCTTTTGCGCTATGCGGTGGAAGCAGGGGCGATCTTCGCGCGCGCCGACGCGACGGCCAAAGCGGCGCTGTCGCGATATGGTCAAGCGCTCGGCGCGGCCTTTCAGGTCGCCGACGATATTCTCGACGTCGAAGCCGACGAGGCGGCGCTCGGCAAGCGCGCCGGCAAGGATGCCGAGCGCAATAAGGCGACGCTGGTGGCGGCGCTAGGGCTCGAGGCGGCGCGTGAACGCCGCGACAAGCTCGCGCAGGACGCCATTGCCGCCCTCGACGTCTTTGGCGCGAAGGCCGCGATCTTGAAGGAGGCGGCGCGTTTTGTCGTCGCGCGCAAGAGTTGAATGCGCAATCGGCTACCGCGCGCCCGCGCCGACGACTCGCATATTGGCCGTTCCGGGTCGTGCGAGCACGGCCACGGCTGTTCATCAGTGTCGCCTGCGGAATCGTAGTGGGTCTTCTCCTACCGGCGGAGATACGGCTGGCCACACGCCTGCTCATCGGCTGGAATGCCGGCCTCTGGCTCTATTTCGTCCTCGTAGGCGCCATGATCGCGACTGCCTCGAACGAGTCGATGACGCGCAGATCGGCGTTCCAGGACGACGGGCGTTTCACTATACTGATCCTCGCGACGCTCGCGGCGTTTGCCGCCTTCGGCGCGATTTTTGCCGAATTGACGATCGTGAAGGACGCGCACGGACTGGCGCGGGCGCTTCACATCGGTCTTACCGCGGCGACGGTCGTCAGCGCCTGGGCCTTCATCCATGTGATGTTCGCGTTGCACTATGCGCATGAATGTTTTGTCGAACGCGACACGAAGACGACCCCTGCCGCAAAGGGACGCGGTGGTCTCAGATTCCCTGGAACCGGCGAGCCGGATTATCTCGATTTCTTCTATTTTTCATTCGTGATCGGCGTCGCCTGTGCGACCGCCGACGTGAACATCACGTCGCAATCAATTCGGCGCACCGCGCTCGTCCATTGCGTGCTCGCGTTTTTCTTTAACACCGCTGTGCTGGCGCTGACGATCAATATAGCGGCGGGGCTGACATAGGTTCGCTTTCGACCGCAGCTTTCGTCGTCCACGGAACCCGGAGCCGAAAGAGAAGTCCCGGCCGATTGTCTTCCATCTCGATGTGCGCGCTATGCAGATGCGCGACGGCGGCGACAAGACTAAGGCCCAGGCCGTTTCCAGGGCTGCAGCGGCTCCGCTCCAGCCGATAGAACCGCTTGAATACGTGCGGGAATTCATCCGGTGGAATTCCCGGCCCGTCATCGGCGACTGCGACCGTGGCGCCGTCATGGCTTGCGGCGATCGTCACAGTTACATGGCCGGCGTTGTTTCCATGTTTGATGGCATTGTCGATGAGATTGGCCATTGCATCGAACAGAAGATCGCGATCACCCGTGACAAAAGCATGCGGATCGCCGGCAATGGTAAGATGCATGCCTTTGACTTCGGCCGCGGCATCGAAAAGTTCTACGACTTCCTGTGCGATCTCAGCCAGGTTTACCGTGCCGAACGCGGCCATGCGATCGCTCGCTTCGATCTGCGAGATCCGCATCAAGGAGGAAAAGATACGCAACACGTCGTCGAGATCGGCGATCATGTTGCTGATCAATGCTTGGTCGTACGCGTGCTCGCGCGGCTTGTTGACTGCCTTCTCCAACCGACCGCGCATATGCGCGAGCGGCGTGCGCAGATCATGCGCAACATTGTCGGTGATCTGCCGCACCTCATGCATCAGCGTTTCGATACGATCGAGCATCAAATTGAGATTGCCGGCGAGCTGATCCCATTCGTCTTTCGTGCCGCGCAGCGGTATTCGCCGGTCGAGACCGCTCACCATAATGTCGCGGCTGGTGGCATTGATGGCTTCGATCCGGCCGACCGTGCGCCGCGTCACGAATATGCTGGCGACCGCGGCGAGGACCACGATCAACAAGATCCCCAACGCCAGCGCCATGCCGATCTGCATGGCAAAGTGATCGAGGTCGTCGATGTTCTTTCCGACGAGCAGATGCGAGCCATCAGGCAGCGTCGTGAAGATCGCGCGCAGCACCGGGCGTCCGCCCGCACGAGCGTCCGGATTCTGACTGCTGAAATTGCCCCAGCCTTTCTTGTTTACCGATGCGGCCGGCCATGTTGCAAGATTGCCGGCGACCGGCGCGAAAGAGGGGTCGGCGAGAAGATAAGCGCCGCTGTCGAAGGCTTTGTCGGCGAGACGCTGTTTGATGAGAGCGACGAGTCCTTCACGACCGGCTTTGTCGTAGGCCTGCCGCAACATCACCTGTTCGGTCTCGATCGCGCGATCCGAACGGCTCAATACATAGGATGCCGTCGACCAATAAACGTAGGCGAGAAGAACAAGGACGATCGCGCCGAAGACGCCGATCGAGATCAACGCCAGTTTGAATGTCGAAGAGCGGAGAGTTTTAGCTAGGAGCACGAACACAAAATCCTACGCCGCGCACGGTGTGGATGAGAGGATACTCCTGGATACTGTCGACCTTGCGGCGGACGCGTCCAACATAAACGTCAAGAATATTGGTCGTAGGGTCAAAATGCAGATCCCATACATGCTGCAACAGCATTGCGCGGGGAACGACATGGCCTTCGTTGCGTACAAGATATTCCAGCACCTGGAATTCGCGCGGCAGCAATTCGATTTCCCGGTTGCCGCGCGTCACTGTCCGTGACACGAGGTCGAGCGTGAGATCGCCGACGCGGAGCACCGTCTCCTTGACGACGTTGACGCTGCGGCGGGCGAGTGCTTCAAGACGCGCCAAAAGTTCCGTGAAGACAAAGGGCTTGACGAGATAGTCGTCGCCGCCGGCGCGTAGGCCGCGCACACGGTCATCGACCTCGCCAAGCGCGCTGATAATCAGGGCCGGCGTGACGATTCCCGCTTCCCGGAGGCGCCGGATGATTGCGATCCCATCGATGCCAGGCAGCATGCGGTCGATGGCCATCACAGCATATTCCGCCGAACGTCCGCGCTCAAATCCGTCATCGCCGTTCATGGCGAGATCGACCTGATAACCGCTCGTCGTGAGGAATTCGACGATTTGCTCCGCGGTCTCACGGTCGTCTTCGATCACAAGTATGCGACGGCGGCTATACACCATTCCGGCGGTCTCCCGCCCTTTGTCATTGGGCATTCGACGGTATCACAAATCGGAACGCCGAAAACTGACATATGCGTCAGAAATTATCTCATTCGTCATTTGTGTATTTCGACCGAGTGCTTATCCAATCTCGCAGCAGGTCATCATCGCTGCGATCCTGCGCGACGCGCCGACACGATTTTCAACGCAGCGAGACTTATACCGGCGGGGGTGCTGTTCGCTAGCAATGGAGAAAGCATCATGACGCGCAAGACAGCAATCGCCATAGCAGCCGTTGCAATCCTGACCCTGGGCTCGACATTGGCGGCTTCGGCCCGTGGCGGCATGGGCGGGATGGGTCATATGGGCGGAATGGGCATGGGTCATATGGGTGGATGGGGCCATATGGGTGGATGGGGCCATATGGGCGCAATGGGAATCCATGGGCGTCCGTTTGCGTTTCACAATCGGTTCCGCAGCCGATTCTTCTTCGTCGGCGCGCCCTTCGCCTACGATGATTACGGCTATGACTACGGCTATGACTACGGCTTTGACGATACGTGTTATCAGCGCGTATGGACGCGCTTCGGTTGGCGATGGATATGGCTCTGCTACTAGAGGCGGAGCCTGAGCCCTATATCCCCCGCGGAATAGGATATCCCTGCCGGGAGTTCGGATGACCACAGCCTACATCAATCGCGTGGCCATTGCGGTCCCCGAGCATCAAGCACACGACACTTTCATCCGCTTCGCGGGGGAGATGTTGCCAGACTGCGGCGCGCGCCTGCTCTTCGACCGAATGGTGGATCGGTCGCAGATCGAGCGGCGCTGGACCTGCCTAACGCCGCCGAGGGCCGGCTGCAATGAAGCGCTCGACGGCGACCACTTCTACATTCGCGGTCAATTTCCATCGACCGCCCAGCGCATGAGCCGCTATGAGGCTGAGGCTCCTACGCTGGGCGCCAAGGCCGTGGGTCGCCTCGATCTCGACCAGGCCACGACGCGCAAAATCACGCATCTCATCGTCGCATCCTGTACCGGCTTTTCGGCGCCGGGCGTCGACCTCGAGCTGGTGGAACGCTGCGGTCTCGATCCCTCCGTCGAGCGTACCGTCGTCGGTTTCATGGGCTGCCATGCGGCGATCAACGCATTGAAGCTTTCGCGCCACATCGTTCGCTCGTGCCCGGAAGCACAGGTTCTCGTCGTCTGCCTCGAACTCTGCACCCTGCATCTTCAGGAGACGGACCACGCCGAGCTCGTGCAGAAGGCCGCGCAGCGATGCCGATCCGTGCTGGAAGCGCCCGCTGGCGACGGCCTCGATTCCCTATGGCTTCGAGCAGACCGGCGACAGCGGGCCATGGCGCCTCGGCGACCAAGCCGCCGTCATCGCCTCTTTCTCCGGCGACGGCATGGCCATAGCGCTGCATTCCGCGCAATTGGCCGCGCGCCATTATCTTTCGGGCAGTTCGGTGGCGGTATTTCAGGAAAGGCTTGCGAGCGACCTTGCACGGCAGGTGGGCCGGGCGACGCTCATTTCGCAGGCGCTGGTGCGCCCGCTAGGCCAGAAAGCGGCGCTCTTAGCTGCGCAAATCTTCCATGGCTTTCTCGGCTCCGTCGCGCGGAGCACGCGCATTCCCGCCGGCTGCATTGCGAGCAGCAGGGCGGATAGGCTGAATTGATCAGCATCAATGGGTGTAGGGCCGGCCGAAGGGGAACGATGACTTATCGTCCTCGTCACCGGCTGGGCCATAAAAGCCGGCGAAGAACGGCGTTCCGACGCCGTCGATCGGGTTGTAGACGCCGTAGTGATAGGCCTCGGCAGGCGTGGGATCGCCCCAGCCATAGTAGCGCACCGCTTGGGCCTGCGCCGCGGCGATGACCGGCGGTACTGCCCATGGCGGCGGCGCGTGGGCCACGCGATAGCGCCAGGCGCCAATGCGATACTTGAGTGGCAGCGGATAAAAGCCCAGCCCACTGCCGGGATCGCCGACCAGGGCCACATAGTGCCCGCGCGACGTGTAGACGACGCCAGGCTTTATGGCGCCGACGTAACCGCCGCTAACGTACTTGTGATGGTGTGTTCCCGCGGACCGCGATGCCGCTTGCGCGGTGGCCGCGGCCCAGACAAATGCGAACATCGTGACGCTCGCCAGAACCAATGCCGTCCAGCCGCGACGCATGTGCTTTCTCCAGATCATAGCGCTTTGTAAGCGCCTCACCCCTAATATGGGATATATGTTGCCGCAGTTCCACTGCTGGCGGGCGCAATCGACCCGGCGAAGGGACGAACACCTGCTCAAAATTTCGCGATATTTGATTAATTTCTAATTCAGTAACGCGGAGATCTACTCCGCCGCGTTTTTCGCGCCGAACCGCCGTTCGATATAATTCTGCACCAGCACCTTGAATTCGGCGGCGATGCCCTCGCCGCGCAAAGTGATGGCCTTCTTGCCGTCGATGAAGACCGGTGCGGCCGGCGTCTCGCCGGTGCCGGGCAAGGAGATGCCGATATCGGCATGTTTCGATTCGCCAGGCCCGTTGACGATGCAGCCCATGACCGCGACATTGAGCGTCTCGACGCCGGGATAGCGCGTCTTCCAGTTTGGCATCTCGTCGCGGATATAGCTCTGGATGTCGCGCGCCAGTTCCTGAAACACGGTTGAGGTCGTGCGCCCGCAGCCGGGGCAAGCAGCGACGAGCGGCACGAAGGTGCGGAAGCCCATGGTCTGCAGGATTTCCTGCCCGACTTTGACTTCGAGCGTGCGGTCGCCGCCCGGTTCCGGCGTCAGCGAGACACGGATCGTGTCGCCGATCCCGCCTTGAAGCAAGATGCCCATCGCCGCCGCCGAGGCGACGATCCCTTTCGAACCCATGCCAGCCTCGGTGAGGCCGAGATGGATTGCATAATCGCTACGCAGTACCAGCGTTTGATAGACCGCGATCAGGTCCTGCACGTTGGAGACCTTGGCGGAGAGGATAATGCGGTCACGGCCGAGGCCGATTTCCTCCGCCCGCGCGGCGGAGAGCAGGGCCGACTGCACCATGGCTTCACGCGTCACTGCGCGGGCATCGAGCGGCGCGGGCGATTTGGCGTTGTCGTCCATCAGGCGCGTCAGCAAATCCTGGTCGAGGGAGCCCCAATTGGCGCCGATGCGCACCGCCTTGCCATTCCTGATCGCGCATTCCACCATGGAAGCGAACTGCGTGTCTTTCTTATCCTTGAAGCCGACATTGCCGGGATTGATGCGATATTTGGCCAGGGCCTCAGCGCAGGCCGGGTGCTCGGCAAGAAGCTTATGGCCGATATAATGAAAATCGCCGATGAGCGGCACGTCGCAGCCGATCCTGTCGAGTTTCTCACGGACATGCGGCACGGCGGCCGCGGCCTCGTCCCGATCGACCGTGATACGCACGAGTTCGGAGCCGGCGCGGGCCAAGGCTGCGACTTGGGCAACCGTCGAGGCGACGTCGGCTGTATCCGTATTAGTCATCGACTGAACGACGATCGGGGCCCCACCGCCGACCATCACTGCGCCTTTGCCGCTCCCGACCCGCACACCGACGGAGCGATGGCGGGGCAAAGGTCCCGTCTCAGGCACGGCGGATTGGGGAAGGCAGGGGGAAAGGGGGGTTGGCATGACCTTCACATGGCGTGGATTGGCTGAGAGGTCAAGAAACCCGCCAGGATGAAGCCATTATGACGGGTACCCTCATCGAGTTGTGGTGAAAAATCCCGGCAGCGGTCAATCAGGTCGACTATGTTCACTCTGCGTTCTCACCATTCAGCACGTGATGGCACGCGAACTGGTTGGGCGCCAAGATAAGGATGATGGCAACAGTGAAATACGCAAGCGCCGTCGCCGCCTCGGTGGGCAGTGAACAGTGCGACGATATGGGCGACTCAGTGTGAGCCGCGGCGACGATTGCCGCCGCGCTCATTGCTCCCCGGGAGATCCGTCTTATCCTTTGTGGTGGTGCCGCAGATATTCGTGCAGCGACTCTGATCCCGTCTCCTTGAGGAGAGTCTTGAGATGCATGTCGCCGCGACGGCCGGCCGCGAAATGCTCGCCGTAGGTTTTGCGCAACGTAGCGACCTTCGTATTTCCGCGTTTCTTGCTGATCGCGCCGCTGCGATCAACATGGCGGCGGTCCAATCCTGTTCTGCGTGCCTTTGCCATTTCACAATCCTCCCACTGAGTTGCGACTGACGCACTTCGAGATTGCGATTTGAACTGCCACGTCGTCTGCGTCGTCGCCTTCCCTTCCGGCGTACTGAGACTGCGCGATGATGTTAGCATGGCGCTGCAGAAGCGCCATGCGATTTGTTCGAAGAGCTAGGTGCTGCATTCGCGGCAGAGGCCGGCGATCTCCATAACTTGTGCACGCGGCGAAAATTCGACCTCCGCAGCGAGGGCCGCGAGTTCGCGATGTACCGCTTTCGATGTGGCTTCGGTGACCGCGCCGCAATGATCGCAAATGAGAAACACCACGGGTTCGTGGTGCTTGTGCCCGTGGGCGCAGGCGAGATAGGCGTTGCGCGAGGCCAGACGATGCACGAGGCCGTTGTCGAGCAGAAAATCGAGTGCCCTATAGATCGAAATGGGTGCGGGATGCTTGCCGGTCGCCGCCGCAACCTTCTCGATCATGTCATAGGCGCCGAGCGGGCGTCCCTCGGCGGCCAGGATTTCGAGGATGCGGCGGCGGGAGGGTGTAAGTTTCGCGCCTTCCTCCCGGCAGCGGTCCTCCGCCGTCGCCAGCGCGCCTTTGGCGGCGTCCTTCGGTGGTTTCGGCCGCCTGTGCGGCAAGGGTGAAAGCCTCATCTCATCACTATACCCGCTCGAAATCGCAAAGGCGACAGGCTGCCGTGCGTGGCCTCGTTCGACTTGAATTTCGTGCCGGGGGGTGCAGGTATCAAGTTGCGGTGCGCTGGTGACCGAAGCGCGGCGTGAAGCTCCCGGGGTGAAACAATGGCTGCCTATTCCGTCGTCGTGACGACCTGCGCCGATCGCGATGCGGCACAGTCGATGGCCAGGGCGCTCGTCGAACGGCGCCTAACCGCCTGTGTCCAGATGCTGCCGATCGCCAGCGTCTACAGGTGGCAGGAAGAGATCGAGGAGGCGGGGGAAATCTTGTTGCTGTTCAAGATCAAGAGCGAAGATTATGAGGAGGTTGAGAAATCGATCCTCGCGCTGCATGACTACGAAACACCGCAGATCGTCGCTCTGCCCATCGCACAGGGCTCCGCAGACTACTTCGATTGGATCACGCAAGCGACGCGGAAAAAGCCGGAGACGTGAGATGACGATGACGCCCTCGCTGTTCGAGATGCGGCCCCTTCGGGCCGTTCCTCAGCCTTGGCCAGAGCGAGGGCGATGAAAGTCGTTTTCGAAAAACCGCTCGCTTACAGCACTGAGCGCGAGATCAGGCGTTCGGCTTCTTCGATCGCCTGCGGCCTGCCGATATGGAGCCAGACTCCATCGAGTCTGACGCCGTAAAGTCGTCCGGCTTCGGCGGCCTGAAAGAAATAAGGAGCGAGCCTGAACACGTCTTCGGAAGCCTCGGCGAAAAGCTCGGGCTTGATGATCCCGACGCCCGTGTAGACGAAAGGCGCGACCCTGCGCTCCTCGCGTTTTTGCAACCTGCCTTCCGAGTCCATGGTGAAATCGCCGAGCCAATCGACGCCGACGCTTGCCGCCGTTCCCGCGACAAGGAGCAAAATATCCATATGGTCTGGATTCCAAGCAGCGGCGAGGCGACTCAAATTGGCTTTTGGCCCTTCGATCCAGAATGAATCCGTATTGCACAGAAAGAACGGCGCGTTGCCGAGATGCGGCAGCGCCTTCTTAATGCCGCCGCCTTGATCGAGGAGTTTTGCGCGCTCGTCGGAGATGATGATCTTCGGCGCGCTGCGGCGTGCAAGATGCGTCTCAATCTGATCGGCATGTCGGTGCACATTGACGATCGCCTCGCTCACGCCGGCCGCGGCGAAGCGGTCGAGCACATGATCAATCATGGCCTTGCCGCCCACCTTGATGAGCGGCTTAGGAATCTTGTCGGTGAGCGGCCGCATTCTCATGCCGAGTCCTGCGGCAAAGACCATGGCCTTATCGGGCATGAAGAGAGTCATGGAGATGCGGAACGGCGGGAATGCGACATCATAAGTCACGGACTTTGTTCAAGACCCGCGGCAGGTGCGTCTCATACCAGCCCTTGATTGCCGACAACAGGGGATGGGCGAGGTCTTTCGCTAGATATTTTTCGATGCGCGGAAGATGCTTGAGGTACTGCGGCTTATGATCGCGCTTGTCGAGCCGCGCAAAAATCCCGAGAATTTTAGTAGCTCGCTGCGCGCCAAGCACAGCATAGGCGCGCGCGAAGGCGGCCATATCGAAGCTTGCGTCAGCGGCTCGCCGCAATTGAGCATAATGGCCCAGCAGCTTCAGCTCCATATCGTCGGGCATGTCGACCCGTGCATCCTGAAGCAGCGAAACGACGTCATAGGCCGTATGGCCGAGCACGCAATCCTGAAAATCAACGATTCCGACGCGCGCGATGCCTTCGCGCTGCGGCAGCCAGATCAGGTTGGGCGAATGGTAATCGCGCAGGGTCCAGCTCGGTCGCGCCGAGGTGATATCGCGCAGCACATGCCGCCAGAGATTGACGAAACTCACTTTGGCGCCTGAGGGCAGCACGGCCTTGGCGACATGCGGTGCATACCAATCGAGCAGCAATTCGATTTCGATGGCAAGCGCATCGGTATCATAAGGTGGGATGCGGTAGGTCGCACCCGCGTCGATCGGCAGCGTATCGGGCAGCGTCAATTGGTGCAGCCGGGCCAGCGCCGCGACGGCTTCGGCATAGCGCTCGATGATGATACCGTCCGTGCCGACGAAGGGTTCGTCGCCGAAGTCTTCAAGGATGGCGAGCCCGGCGTCGAGATCGAAGGCCAGGATCTCGGGGGCGGAAAATCCCTCGGCGCGCAGGCCTTTGTCGATGGCGACGAAGGGCCGGATATTTTCGGCAAGCCGCGCCAGCGCGCTATAGGACTTGCCGAAGCGTACCGCCGGGCCGTCCGGGCGCTGCGGCGAAATCATCAAGACTGCCGTCGTTCCGTCCGGCTTCACGAGCCGCTCATAGGCGCGCGTCGAGGCATCGCCCTGCATGAAGTGCCGTGTGGCCGCGGACCAGCCGGACGCGGCGAGAATGTCATGGATCGCGTGGGCGAGGTCGAGGCGCGCCGCGAATGCACCGCTGCCGGTCAACGTCGCGGCGCGATAATCTGGGCCGCGCTGAACATCGATCTCGAATGCAATATTGAACCGGTCGGCGGGAAGAGAGTCGCCTGCACGCTCCGGCCATTCGACAATGACAAGCGCGCCTTCCGCGGCCTCCTCCCAGCCGAGCTCGGTAAGTTCGTCAGCTTGCTTGATGCGATAGAGGTCGGCATGGACGATTGGAAACTCGCCGCCCTCGTAGATTTGCATTAGCGTGAAGGTCGGACTCGGCACTTCAAGATCGCCTTCGCGCGTGAGGATGCGTATCAGCGCCCGCGCAAAGGTCGTCTTGCCGGTGCCGAGTTCCCCCGAAAGCGAGAGAAGATCTCCGGGCGTCAGCCATTGGGCAACGTTGGCGGCGAGTGACATCGTTGCCGCCTGGTCGGGAAGGTCGATCCGCCAGCTGGCCGCGTGACCCTTTTGCAGCGGGGCGCGAGCCGCCATGTGTTGCATTCTCCTCGTTGCGTAAACGCAAACCGGGCCGGCTCCCCGGCGCGGAAAGCCCGTAAGCTAGATAATGTAGCCGGCTCCGCTTTCTAAGAGAGCCGATAAGGCTCCGCCTTCGCTTTGTCCACCGTTGCGGCTTGCGCCGGAAAGATGCAGGTGACAGTCGTTCCTTCACCTTGCGCCGAATTGATCAACACGCGCCCCCCATGCAATTCGACGAGCGAACGGACGATCGACAGGCCAAGGCCGACACCGCGATGGCGCGAACCGGTCGTGTGCGTCTTGAACCGTTCGAAGACTTGATCGAGCATGTCGGCTGGGATCCCACTTCCCTGATCGCTCACCTTGAAGATGATCTCGTCGTCGCGGCGAAGCGCCGCCAGTACCACCATCTGGCCCTGCGCAGAAAACTTAATTGCGTTGGATAGGAGGTTGTAGAGGACCTGGCGAATGCGCCGGCCATCGGCAATGAACGTGCCGAGTTCATCCATCGCGACAACCTGAAGACGGATCGAGGCTTCGGCCAGGCGGTCCTGCACGCCCTCGGCGGCAAGATGCATGGTCTTTTCGATATCGACGTTCTCGAGCGTCAATTCGAGCGCATCGGCATCGATCGAGGCGAGGTCGAGAATATCATCGATGATCGCCAGCAATGCCGCCGAAGAGGACATCACATAGCCGGCATATTGGCGTTGCTTTCCGTTGAGAGACCCCGCCGAGCTGTCGCTCAAGAGTTCGATGAAGCCAATGATGTTGGTGAGCGGCGATCGCAATTCGTAGGAAACGTGATGGACGAAGTCGTTGCGCAGCTTCTCGGCCTGCATCAACGCCTGATTGCGTTCGGTCAACGCACGTTCGACGTTGACGCTCGCTGTCGTGTCGGTGAAGGTCAGCAGGGTCGCGCCGTCCGGCAGCGGCTGCGCGGTGCAATCAAGCACCGACCCGTCGCGGCAGGCGATGCGGCTTTCGAAGCCGGTTCTTTGATCGTTGAGGCCGACGACAATGGCTCTGATTTCGTCGTAAGCCGTCTCGTCATTCCCGAACAAAGTACAAAGCGCGGCGACGCGGTCGATGTGCGGCTTGTCGTTGAGCTGATTGGCGTCGAGTTTCAAGAGCCGCGCGAAGGCGGGGTTGAAGAATTTGAGCCGGCCATCGGTGCCGAACACGGCGACGCCTTCCTTCAACGTGTCGAGGGTCTCGCTTTGCACGCGCGTCAACGCGTTGAACTGCGATTCGAGGTTGAAGCGTTCGGTGACATCGTCGAAAAGATAGGTCACGCCGCCTTGCGGGTTGGGATTGATGACGACTCGCAGCGTTCGGCCGTCGGGCAGATACCAGATATGGTCGGTCGCATCGATCGCCTGGTAGGCGCTAAAGAGCGTCTCTTTCCAGCCACGAAAATCAGCCTGTTCCGGCAGCAGGCCCGCAGCACGCAATTTGTCGAGGATCTCCGAATCGCTCGGGCGTTGATCGACGAAAGCCTGGTCGAGCGACCAGAGCTGGCGATAGGCCGAATTATGAAAGACGAGTTGTTTTCGGCGGTCGAATATTGCCACGGCAGTCGAAAGCTGATCGAGCGTGCTGGCATGGGCCTTCATCTGGCGATCGAGATCGGCCCGCATTGCCTCGAGTTTGGAGATATCGGTCGCAATGCCGACCGAACCCATCGTCACCGGCACATCGATGATCTCGAGCAGGCGCCTTTGGCCGGCTGCCACTGCCGGCGCACGGCCGCGCCAGATCGTACCGGTGCTGCGCGCCTGGGCGGCAGCGTCACGACTTGTTCGCTCGAGCAACTCCGTGCCGTGCAAGAGGGCATCGGCGCCATCCTTGGCTTCGACGGCACGCACATAGGCTGTGTTGACCCAAAGAAGCTTGCCGTCCTTGCCCCGCACCCAAGCCGGATCGACGATAGCGTCAAGCATGGCCCGCAAGGCGTCAAGCTCGGTAATGACCCGGACAAGCCGCTCACGCAGCCGCACCGTTTCGAGGCGATCTCCAGAAACGTCCCTGATGCGCATGACGGCGCGGCCGCTGACGGCGCGGCCGTCGATTTCAAGCGTACGCCCGCCGAGGCTCTCGACCGCGAAGTGAAAGCTTTCGCCGCGTGAGCGCAATTTTTCGACGCAGGCATCGAGTTGCTGCGCCGGGGACGGCGGGAGCCAGGACCCGAAGCCGAGAATGCGGCGCGAGATCGGCGTATCGATGACGAGGCTCAAATCGCCTTCGATTTCGGCCTCGCCGTTAGGCCCGCCCCAAGCAATGATGATCTGCGGCTCGGCCGAAAGAAACACTTCGGCACGGTCGAGCTTGGCGCGCAAGTTGTTGAGTTCCAGCGAGAAGGCCGCTTCGGCCTTGGTCCAGCGCCGATGTTCCCGCAGATGCAGAAGCGCGGTGATTGTCGAGAACAGAACGAGGCCGACAATCAGCGAAAGTCCGATGACGACGTCTTGGTTCTCCCGCAGCTTCTCGACCATGAGCAGCGGATATTCCGGCTGCGCCGAGGCGGGCGCCACGGCAGCGAGCGAGAAGAGCACTGCCGCGCGCAAGGCTTGCCGGGCCGCGAACAGGCTGGCTTCGCCGGCGGGGCAAAGCCTGCCGCCGGCGGTTTCCGACCAAGTTGTCGTCCTGGCGCCGCCGCGCTCCTTCGCCCATTCCGACCCCTCGCAGGCGCCTATGATGCGATAAGGTCGAATCGCTGTCACCCGGCGCGAATCGCTTATGTACAGCATGTTCGGATGAATGGCCGTGGCCCAGGCGCAATCACGTTCGATTTTCGTCAGCGGAAGGCACGCCCGCGGCGCTGGGAATGCCGCGCGGCGCGACGTTCAATAGCGGTAAAGATCTGGCTTGAACGGCCCTGTTTCGGGCACGCCGATGTACCGGGCCTGTTCAGGCGTGAGCTTGGTTAATTTCGCGCCGACCTTGGCGAGGTGAAGTGCCGCGACCTTCTCGTCGAGATGTTTCGGCAGCGTATAGACTTCACGGCCGTAGTGGCCCTGCTTCGTCCAGAGTTCCATCTGCGCCATGCACTGGTTGGTGAAGGAGGCTGACATCACAAAGGAGGGATGGCCCATCGCATTGCCGAGATTGACGAGCCGGCCTTCGGAGAGAAGGATGATCCGCTTGCCGTCCGGGAACTCGATCTCGTCGACCTGCGGCTTCACATTCTGCCATTTGAAGTTGCGTAGCGCGGCGACTTGGATTTCCGAATCGAAATGGCCGATGTTGCAGACGATGGCGCGGTCCTTCATCTGCCGCATGTGCTCGACCGTAATGACGTCGATATTGCCGGTGCAGGTCACGAAAATATCGGCGCGCGGCGCGGCGTCCTCCATTGTGGTGACTTCGTAGCCTTCCATCGCGGCCTGCAAAGCACAGATCGGATCGACCTCTGCTATCGCGACGCGGCAGCCGGCGTTGCGTAGCGACGCGGCCGAGCCTTTCCCGACATCGCCGAATCCAGCAACCATCGCTACCTTTCCGGCCATCATCACATCCGTGCCGCGGCGAATGCCATCGACGAGCGATTCGCGGCAGCCGTACAGATTGTCGAACTTGGACTTGGTGACGGAGTTGTTCACGTTGATGGCCGGCCAAAGAAGCCTGCCTTCCTTCTGCATCACATAGAGTCGATGGACACCGGTTGTCGTCTCCTCGGTCACGCCCCTGATCGCTGCGGCGCAGCGCCCATACCAGCCGGGATTTTCCTTTAGCCGTCGCTGGATCGCGGCGAAAAGCACTTCCTCTTCCTCGCTCGTGGGCTTGGCCAGGAAGGCGGTGTCGCCGCCTTCGGCGCGAACGCCGAGGTGGATCAGAAGTGTCGCGTCGCCGCCGTCATCAAGGATCAAATTCGGCGCGCCGCCGTCGCCCCATTCGAAAATCTTGTGCGTATAGTCCCAATAATCGACGAGGCTTTCACCCTTGCGGGCGAAGACCGGGATGCCAGCTTCGGCCATCGCCGCCGCGGCATGATCCTGCGTCGAATAGATGTTGCAGGAGGCCCAGCGGACATCGGCGCCCAGCGACCGCAAAGTCTCGATCAGCACAGCGGTCTGCACGGTCATGTGCAGCGAGCCGGCAATGCGGGCGCCTTTGAGCGGCTGCGACGGACCGAATTCGGCGCGCGTCGCCATCAGGCCGGGCATCTCCGTCTCGGCGATGGCAATTTCCTTGCGGCCCCAGGCGGCCAGCCCAATATCGGCCACGGCATAATCAGAAAAGGGATGAGTCATGAGCGCTCCTCGCAGACTGCCCGTCTATATCAGGCGCCCAAGCGGCGGGCAATAAAGATATAAGCAAGTCTTTATGTCATTCGCAGGCCACCTCAGCCGCGCTCAACTTCCGCTAAGTCACTGGACGTGATATCGGTTTTCCAAGTCAGGATCGGAGCGGGGCCGCGGGAAGATGCGCCATGTCTTCAAAAGCGCTGCCCACGTTGTCGATGAGATCGGCAGCGCCGTGCCGTGGATTCTTCCCTATCGCGAACCGCTGCGGCATCTATTGGCGGATCGGTCCGGCTTCGGGGCATCAACCGATGGCGAGCCATGCTCGGCGATCCACGGGCTCCAAGCGGCGCGGCGCGCGGCTACCCTCACGTGCTGGGGCGCCGGCCCCGAGGCGTGGCGGCAATGGAGCGCCGCAATCGTCGCCTTGCGTGCGCGTTTTCATCGCGATCCCGGCGCGGACCGCCTTCTGTCGTGGCTCGCATATGCCGATTTCTCCGATCATTCCTTCGCGGAATTGATCGATTTCGGCACGCTGGAGCTTCCCGGCGGCGGGTCCTTCGCGCGGACCACGTTCGCGGGCGATGCTTGGTTTTCGGACGTGAACTTCGGCGGACGGGTAGATTTCTGCGGCACCAGATTTCTCTGTGCGGCGTCTTTCGAGAGCAGTCGTTTCGCGGGCGGGGCAGATTTCCGCGACGTGGTCTTCCTGCAATCGGCGCGCTTCACGTCGTCATATGCGCACCGTGGCATGACGTTTCGCGACGCCGAGTTCTGCAGGGATGCCTGGTTCCGCTATTCTCAGTTCTTCGGCCCGCTTGATTTTTCGAAGGCGCGAATTGGCGGCGAAGCTGGGTTCGGTAATTGCCTTTATGCGCAGGACGTTGATTTTTCCCACGTCGAGTTTCGCGACAATGCAGGGTTCGAGCAAAGCACGTTTTCGGGCAAGGTCTCGTTCGCGCGCGCCTCGTTCAACCGCCGCGCCCGATTTCGAAAAATCTACCTTCCGTGAAAAGCCCGGCTTTGCCGGCGCACGCTTCCTCGGCGCCTGCTACTTCGATGACTCGTCGATCCCCATGATCGAGTTGCCCGTTGCCGAGCAGCTCAAAGTGATTGAACGCGGCCTGCGGGAGCCTTAAACGGCAATACAGCGCATCCCTCTGCCGCTTGTGAGAGAAGAATCTTGCCCAGTCGGAAAGACAGCCCATGAGCGAAGCCGAATGGTTTGCTGTCGACGATTATATTTGCGGCCAGCTCCTCGCCGAAGATCCGGTGCTTGACGCGGCGCTGGCGACGAGCGAAGCCGCCGGCCTGCCGTCGATCGCGGTGACGGCGAACATCGGCAAGCTCCTCAATCTTCTCGCCCGCATTCAGGGCGCGCGGAAGATCCTCGAGATCGGCACGCTCGGCGGCTACAGCACGATCTGGCTGGCGCGGGCACTGCCGGCCGGCGGGCAACTCATTACACTCGAAGCCAATGCCAAACATGCCGAAGTCGCTCGCGCCAACATCGCCCGTGCCGGACTTGCGTCCGTGGTCGATCTTCGCCTTGGGCCAGCGCTCGATACGTTACCGCGGCTTGAGGGTTCTTTCGATCTGGTCTTCATCGACGCCGACAAAGAGAACAACGCGGACTATTTCCGTTGGGCACTCAAACTATCGCGCCGTGGCAGCGTGATCATCGTCGACAATGTCGTGCGCGACGGCAAAGTCGTCGACGCCGCAAGCCGCGATTCCATGGTGATCGGCACGCGCCGCTTCTATGAGGCGATCGCTGCCGAGCCACGCGTCGATGCCACGGCCGTCCAGACCGTCGGGCGGAAGGGCTATGACGGCTTTGCCGTCGCGCTGGTGATCGAGCCAGTTTGATAGTGCTCTAAGAAGCCACAAAAAGCCTGTTCGTGCTTCTTGATAGATCGCGAAACGCGACATATTTCCGCGTTGTAGGCCGATTTATTGCGTGGCGCGTCAATTGTGGTAATTTGCATTCATGTTTGAAAGGCAGTTCTGATTCATGTCGAACCTCATGCACGATCCGATCTCGGGGGCTCCGGTAGCGTCCCAGATCCGGCCACTCTTGGAGAAATTCGGCCTGCGCGCGACGCGGCAGCGCCTTGGCTTGGCGACGCTTCTCTTCAGCAAAGGCGACCGGCACATCACGGCCGATGCGCTTGCGGCGGAAGCTCATGCCGCCCGCATATTCGCCTCGCTCGCCACCGTCTATAACGTGCTTAACCTTTTTGCCGAGGTCGGCCTCGTTCGCAGCTTCACGGTCGAGGGGGGCAAGACGATCTTCGACACGAATACGACCGACCATTGCCATTTCTATTTCGAAGACAGCGGTGAAGTGAGAGACATCGTGGCCAAAGGCGCGAAGTTTGCCGATTATTTCGAACCGCCGGAAGGCTACGAGATTGCGAAAGTGGATATCGTCGTGCGTTTGCAGCGTAAGCAGGACGGCAAGCGCGATCTCGATGCACCGAAGACGTAGATTTCGCTAGATACGATCTCTCTCCCTCTTCATCTGGCTTGCTCTGCTCGCCGCAATGCTCGGCCGAGCAGCAGTGCGGCTTTCGCATTGAGCGCCTTCACTTCGCCGCCAAAACCGAACCAGCGCCGCGGATTCTGGCGCTCGATCTCCAACAAATGTTCGGCGACCGCGATCAGGGCCTCGGGCTTTGCCGCGGCAAGACCGGGATAGAGCGTTTCGAGCGCCATCGGCCGGCGCGCATAATCCCGCGCCCGGCATTTGACCATGCGGGCGGCGGTGCGACGAGCTTGGGCGCGCAGCGCATCACTGGCGTTGCGCGGGTGTTCGAGGGGAGGAGCCATGAGCATCTCCAAGAAGGGAGATGCTTTTTGTATCAGGTAATAATACCTCTATAAAGGTAATAATACCTTACATGGTTTCGGGCTTTGACGGTCCAATGCGCTGCCATTGGCCGGAGCGCACGACTGCTTGGATGGCCGCCGCCCAGGCGATCTCGACGCCGCGGATCGGCGCTGCATTATGGCTTTCGAGATCGAATGTGCCGGCGACGGCGCCGCGACGCACGCGTTTCAGATAGCGCCGGCCGTCGCTTGTGCGGACGGCGGCTTCGCGGCCGACGACGCTTTCTGCATCTTCGCTTTGCTTCCAACAAATGATGACATCGCCAGAATCATAGCGCGGCCACATGCTCTCGCCTTCGACTTCGAAGGCGATCGAATCCTCCGGAATCGGGAAGGGCACCGTGATCTCAAACAGGCCATCCGCCGGAATTTGCTCGAATTCGGGGAGGATCTCTGCGCCGGCGCCAATCTTACCCACGACTTTGACGAGATTGCCCGTACTTGAATCGCCGACGCCCTCGAGCAGCCATGCGGCGGTCGTCTTCAGGACAGGCGCGAGCGCGACAAGGGTTTCGGTGGTGATCCCGCGCCGCTCGCCGTTCTTAACCGCGCGCTTCAGATTACGGATCGCATCCGGCTTTTTTGCCGCAAGCGAGGCCGCATGCGCCGAAAGGCCGAGCGCATTCAGCCGGCTTTCCACACGGGCGAGAATATCTTCGAGCTCCATGCCGGTAGATTGACCGGCTAGCGGAAATTATGCATTGAGTAATTTTACCGTTGACTTGAAGGTAATATTACCCAATAATCCTTCCTGCGCTGTTCCATCGACGAGTAGGCCAAGGTTCGCCGCTTCCTTGGAATTGCCGTCAAGAGCCACCCCCACACGGCAACAGAAATCTTGCGGGGAAGAGTTGCGGCGATCGTGCGGGTCAAAGCACAGGCGCTTGGCGTGCCGATCCAACTCGCGCTCGCCGTAACGAACTATGAATCCGGCGGCCGCTGCGGCATGCGGGGTCATGCAGGTGAGCGCGGCGCCATGCAGGTGCTTCCGCAGACTGCCCGTTTGGTCGGCGTAATGGGCAATCTCTATGATTGCGCGACTGGGATCGAGGCCGGCCTTCGCTATCTTCGGGTCGCTATGATGATGCACGCCCGCGCCGGGTGGTGCGCCGTGGCTAGCGCCTACAATCGCGGCACATGGCGCGGATCAATCTGCACGCGCTACGGCCGTGTGATCGCCTTAGCGGCGCGCATGCGATGAGTTTTCTAGCCGAACCGAAAAGCTACACCGCGGGAGATTTTGCAGCTTTCGTCGACGGTCTCGCATGGAATAACTGGCGTCCGAAGTTCATTACGCTGCATAATATGGGGATTCCGAGTCTCGCGACCTGGCTTGATTTCGAAATATGCGGCCGAACGGCGCATTGTTGCACAAAAGCAATACGAACGGGACATTTTGCACTGGCATTCAGGTGTTCACTTGTTTGTGGCACCGAATTTGATTTGGAATTTATGCGACCTGACGCAAGACGGCGTTTCTGTCTCGTGTTGGAATCATCTCACGTTGGGCATCGAGATGATTGGCGATTACGCAACGGAGGCGTTTGACGCCGGTCCTGGAGCACAAGTTCGCGACAATGCAGTCGCCGCGATGGCGATCCTGCATCGCAAGCTTGGGCTGCGGCCGGATCAATATCAAATAGGTGTGCGTGGACTCCACTTCCATAAAGAGTGCACGCGCGACCATCATGATTGTCCGGGGAGAAACGTACGCAAAGAGGATGTCGTCGCACGGGTGTTGGCCAAGATGGATGAGTTGAGTTTGCATGCCAACGATTCATGAGGCCGGATCGTCGATCCGCCATGTCGAACTCGCAGCGGAGAATGATACCCATGCGCCCAATATTGCTAGCCGCGCTTTTCGCGAGCTCCCTGGCTTCTGCTCACGCGGAAGACAGCTTCATTTGCCAAGGCAAAGGCGAATGCGTCTGCACCGAGACGATCAATCCGGCATCCGTGCTCGGCTACAATCCGACGGAAGATAAGCAGAGCGTCTACGTCTCCATCGTCTGCATCAATCAGGATACGAAGGCCGTCTCATATTATCGTCGCCGTCGTGAAGATGGACTGGGCGCGACCTATAGCGCGGAAGCAGTGCCGCACGAGTAAGTTCGGCATTTGGTTTCGCGGAGTTCTGTGCCCCCGGGGGTCTGCCGGCATCTCCAAAGAGGAAATTCCATGCGCGCGCGCATTCTTGTTGCGGCGACGATGACGCTTGTCTCGTCGGCCGCATATGCTGATGGCGATACGGTGGCCGTGCCAGTCGGCAATCTCGTTGCCCAGAGTCTCTGCGGTTCTCCAGCCCCTGGTCCTGTCGCTCGTTGGTGCGACGGTCACCTGGCTCATGGCCAAGCTTGGGCCGGACGTGGCCAAGGCGCTGCATGCCGCGCACGTCGATCAGGTCATTTCGCGCGCGATAGATGCCGGTTTTGCGCTCGTCGATGGCGCGGAGAAAGGCAAAGTGCTCGAAATCCAGGTCGCCAACAAAGTGATTCGAAAGGCGGCACAATATCTCATCGATCAAGCTCCTGATCTGTTCAAGGAACTTGGCGATAATCTCGGACCTATGCTCGTCGCGCGGCTCTCCGCGGCTGGCGCATTGCCGGCAAGCGCGAGCGCGGCAAATCTCGAGCTCGATCCTCAAGCCGCTTTGAAAAAAGAGGCCGTGGCGTCATGAGCCTGGATCTCAGCGGCCTCGATGCTGACGTGGCCAAGGTCGCGACGGCCATCAAATATGCATCGGCCATTAACTTTGCCGACGCCGCGAAGGCCTTCGAGACTGCCGACCTCATCGGGGAGATCACGACGGTCGATGAGGCATTGAAAGTCATCGGCGTCTTCGTGCCGCCTGTTGCGGTCGCCGCGAATGACCTCGATGCCGCCATCGGCGGCTTCAAGATCTTGCTGCAATTTGCGAATGGCAAGGTCCCGCCATCCACTTCCAACCTCGAACAGACGATTGACGAGCGGTTCGAACAGCCTTTCGAGGCATCGACCAGCGAAGCGTTCGAGCGAAGCTAGTCCAAAACCTGAGGATGAAGATGATGAAAACCCTGCAAGCCATTGCGGGCACGATGGTGCTCGCCCTTTGCCTCGGCGGCTGCGCCGAATTCGACACTGCGGTCAACGGCGCGGTCGCGTGGATCGATTCGGCTAAGACGCAGCAGGCGCTTGGCTCGCTCAAATCCGGCGCCACAGCGTTCAGTTGCGCCGTCGCCAATGTCAGCGCAATTGCCGCGCAAATCGAAGCCGGGGCTGGCGCCGGCCAGTCGATGATCGGTACCGACGGCAAGGTCTATGTGACATCGGCAACGGTTTGTGCCGCTCTCGGCGGGGTGGCGGGTCCGGCCGCGGTGATCCCTTGATCGCCGCCATTCTCTCGATCTGCCTCCAGGCAGCTCCGGCGCAGTGCACGTTGCAGCAATTTCGCGTCGAGCCTGCCGCCTGTCATCTTCGCTCCTATCGGGCTCAGGCGCCCATCAACGGCGAATGGCGCGCGGTTGTCGTCCGGGTGAAATGCAGTGAGCAAATCCAGCATCGGCATTTGTGAGCCGAGAGCTGCACGGCGCGCCATCCCTCGTTTCGCCCCAAAACCCGCGGCGGAGACGCGATCATGTCTGACGGAGTTTGGATTACACTCATTGCCGGCCTTTTCGGTACTTTGATCGGTTCGATTGCAACGGTCCTTGCGGCCGTTATCGGCCGTCAGCCAACGCTAGCTGCGGTGATCGATTCGCGAATTTCGGTACTGATGCAAATCTATGAGAACACAATCGGCGAATTACGCGCCGAGATCGGCAGGCTCGAAGACAAGTTCGATATCTACGAAAGAACCATTCAGGATCTCCGCGATCATATCAGCCAGCTCGAAGCCAAAATCGACGTACTCAAAGCCGATCTGAAAGAGACCGGCGCAAACTCCGCGGAGCTGCGACCCGCGAGCTGAATTTCCCCTTCCGCCTCTTCCTCCCGCGCCCCTGTCCCGAATCTCCGGGGCGGGGGCCTTTTTTGATTCCGCTAACCCCCTGACGACATAAGGGCGCGGCCGACCATGCGGGCGCCGTCGCAGGGTGCTTTCGCGCTTGCGAAATAAGTCGATTTCGCATTACAGCAGTATAGATTTGCAACAAGCCGGCAGTGCGGCAGAGAAAGATCATGAGCGTCATCTACGACTTTTCCGCAAAGACTTTGAATGGCGAAGAGAAGTCTCTCGGCGATTTTCGCGGCAAGGTCATGCTCATCGTCAATACGGCGAGCAGATGCGGCTTCACGCCTCAGTATAGGGGGCTCGAAGACCTCCATCGTAAGTACGGCCAGCAAGGCTTGGCGGTCCTTGGCTTTCCCTGCAATCAGTTCGGTGCGCAGGAGCCGGGCGACGCGGCCGAAATCGGCCAGTTCTGTTCGCTGACCTATGATGTCACCTTTCCCATGTTCGGCAAGGTCGAGGTCAATGGCGCACACGCCCATCCGCTCTTCCAATTTCTTAAAAGCGAACAGAAGGGCGTGGCCGGAACCACGCCGATCAAGTGGAATTTTACCAAGTTTCTTGTCGATCGGCAGGGCCATGTGACGGCAAGGTTCGCGCCGACGACAAAGCCTTCCGAGATCGAACCGGAGATTGAGCGTCTGCTTTAGCCACGAACCGGCGGCCCATACGGCCGCGCCGAACAAGCCCCGATTGCCACTCGGCTCCGCCAAAGTTACAGGAAGCGACGCCTCGCCGAAAGGAAACGAACGATGCCGCTAAGGCTCGACAGCCGGAGCCAGGATTTCGAAACGGCTTTTGCAGCCCTTCTCGCGATGAAAAGGGAGGCCGCGGAGGACGTCGACCAGGCGGTCCAGAAGATCATCGCCGACGTGATCGCGCGCGGCGATGCGTCCCTGGTCGATTATTCGCGCAGGTTCGATCGCGTCGATCTTGAGACTCTGGGCCTTTCTGTTTCAGCGAAGGACATTGCCGCGGCGAAGTCGTCTGTCGCGCCCGAGGCGCTGGCGGCATTGCGCCTGGCGCATCAGCGAATCACCGTCTTTCACGAGAAGCAGCGGCCGGGCGATCTCATCTTTACCGATCCGCTCGGCGTCGAACTCGGCTGGCGCTGGCAGCCGGTCGATGCCGTCGGTCTTTACGTGCCTGGCGGCACGGCGAGCTATCCGTCGTCTGTTCTCATGAACGCGGTGCCCGCCAAAGTGGCGGGTGTCAGGCGCTTGGTCATGGTGGTTCCGGCGCCGGATGGGCATATCGATCCCCTCGTCCTGGCGGCGGCGGAGCTTGCCGGCGTCGACGAGATCTATCGCGTTGGCGGCGCTCAGGCGATCGCGGCGCTTGCTTACGGGACCGCGAGCATCGCCCCCGTGGCCAAGATCGTCGGTCCTGGCAATGCCTATGTGGCGGCGGCGAAGCGGCGGGTGTTTGGCGCCGTCGGTATCGACATGATCGCCGGACCTTCGGAAGTGCTGATCATCGCCGATGCGACGGGCAATCCCGATTGGATTGCGGCCGATCTTCTCGCTCAGGCCGAACATGATCGTGCCGCTCAATCCATTTTGATCACCGACAGCGCAGAACTGGCGGCCGCTGTCGAAGCGTCGCTCGAACGGCAATTGGCATCGCTGCCGCGCAAAGACATTGCTGGCGCGAGCTGGCGCGACTTCGGCACCGTCATTCGCGTCGAAGCGATGGCCGACGCCCTGCCGCTCGTCGATCGGCTTGCGCCAGAACATCTTGAAATCATGACGCACGACCCCGAGGATCTGTCCCGCCGCGTCCGTAATGCCGGCGCGATTTTCATCGGCGGCTACACGCCGGAGGCGATCGGCGATTATGTCGGGGGATCGAATCACGTTCTCCCGACTGCGCGTTCGGCACGGTTTTCTTCCGGTCTCAGCGTTCTAGATTTCATGAAACGGACCTCGGTCTTGAAATGCTCCGCTGCGAGTCTCGCCGCGCTAGGGCCACCCGCGGTGGCGCTCGCCAAGGCTGAGGGGCTCGACGCCCACGCGCGGTCCGTCGCGTTGCGACTCGGTCAATCGACGTCATGAACGCAAGCGAGCCAAGCCGGCGCAACCGTCTCGTGTCGGTGACTCTCGACGAGGCTTCGATCGGCCGTGGCACATCGGATCAAGAGCATGAGCGGCAGATCGCCATCTATGATCTGATCGAAGAAAACGATTTCGGCCTGCCGGATAAGGACAATGGGCCCTACGGGCTCAAAATCGCGCTTCATGACGCGAAGCTCGCTCTGGAAATCTGCACCGAAACCGGCGACACGATCTGCGTTCATATTCTGTCGCTGACGCCGTTCCGCAGTCTCCTCAAAGATTATTTTTTCATCTGCGAGAGCTACTACGCGGCGATTCGTTCCGCGACGCGGGCCCAGATCGAAGCCATCGACATGGGGCGGCGGGCGCTGCACGATGAAGCGGCGATGCTTCTAAAGGAGCGGCTGAAAGGCAAAGTCGACTGCGACATCGACACCGCGCGGCGCATCTTCACACTTGTAACGGCCTTGCACTGGAAAGGCTGACGGTCGAGCAGTGGAAGGCGATGCTCTTCAAAAGCTCTCGGCGCGGAAACGGCATCCTCAGTCCGTCCTCTTCGTCTGTTCGGAAAATAGCGTGCGTTCGCCGATGGCCGAGGCCCTGGCGCGCCATTATTTCGGTGGCAGCACTTACTTTGCCTCGGCCGGAATCAGGCGCGGCGAGGCCGATCCTTTCGTTGTCCCGGTGATGGACGAACTTGGGATCGAGATGGCCAAGCACCAGCCGCAAACATTTGAGGATCTCGAAGATGAAAGCTTCGACCTCATCGTCAGCCTTTCGCCCGAGGCCCATCACCACGCCCTGGAATTCGCCCACGCCTTGGCGACCGAGGTGGTTTATTGGCCGACGATCGATCCGACTCTCGTCGAAGGCTCGCGGGAGCGCATTCTCGACGCCTACCGCGGGGTTCGTGACGGTTTGGTGAAGCGGATCAACGCCCTCTTCGATTCGGGACGGGACGATTTTCCGAAGGATAAGAGCGGCGGCGGCCCATCCGCTTGATTCGAGAAATTGGTGCGCCATATCGCATAGGGCTTTGAATGAACGCACTATTTAGAAATTTGGCGCGTGGCGTTGGCGCGATTGCAAGATGCGTAAAGTCACATCGCGGCCGTGATGAAAGAGTTCTGATGCGAGACCGCGACTGCGATCGCAATCTTGCGATCGATGGCGGGTGGGATAGAATTTGCCGCCGGTCTGCGGCGGTGGTCGGTCATGCGCCGCTCTTATCTTGAGCGCATGATCGAATTGCGAGAAAGAATTGAACGAGAACAGGTTTGCGTGCGTCATGCAAAAAGCGAACTACATCAGGAGGGTCGAGACATTCATGCCGGTTCAATCATCAAAATTTAGGCCGCATGCGCTTGCTGCGGCAGTTTTGGCGGTCCTCTCGCTTCAGGCGGTTGATGCGCGCGCCGCGGATGGCCCATTCACGTCCTTAGAAGGGAACTGGATAGGCAGCGGCACGATCGCGATGAAGAGCGGCACGCGTGAGAGAATTCGTTGTCGCGCAACCTATGCGGTCTCGCCCGCCGGGACGGCCATCAACCAAAAGCTGCTGTGTGCGAGCGACAGCTACAGGTTCAACGTCCTTAGCGATGAAAGCGAGGAAGGCGGGGTCATCAGCGGCAACTGGAGCGAAACGACCCGGAATGCCACCGGCAGCGTAAGCGGCCGCATCGACGGGTCGGTGATTCGAGCGACTGTCAATGGCGTCGGCTTTACGGCGGATTTATCGCTGGTCACGCGCGGCAGGACGCAGGCGGTGTCCATCAGGCCGTCGGGCGGCACCGATGTCGTCGACGTGACGGTCAATCTCCGCAGGGAATGATCGCGTCATTCGACGAGATGAACCCGGGCACGCCCGAGTTCGGCGCATTTGCTAACAAATTGATGAGCCCTCGTGCTTCGAGGCGCGTCCCCAAAGGGGCCGCTCCTTAGCACGGGGGCTTTTTTTATTGAGTATTCGCCGAGACGTAGAGGCCGTCAGGTCCATCTTGTGCCCCTGCGCCAGCGCAGCAGGAGCATGATCGTCGGCCGCAGGATGAAGAGATCGGCGATCAGTGCGGTGAGCATGGCAAAGGAACTGAGCCAGCCGAAGAGCCGCAGTGACGGCAATTGCGAAAAGACCGTCATTGCGAGACCACAGGCCAGCACGACGGAAGTGAGAATCAATGCGGGTCCGACGAGAACGGTCGCGCGTTCGACGCCAATCGCCGGAGCCTCGCCGGGTCTGTCCTCGAGCCGCAGGCGGTTGAGGAAGTGGATTGTGGCGCTCAAGCCCAGGCCGAACGACACGGTCAGCGCGACCACGCTGGCGAACTGCAGCCCTTGACCAAGAATCCACAGCACGGTGCCGGCGACGAAGACCGGGAAGATTGCCGGCATGATGGCAGCGAGCATTACCCAGGGCGATCGAAATGCGGCGCCTATGAAGGCCGCGACGAAGATGATCTCGATCGTGAGCCCACGATTTAACTTCTCGATCATGTGAGCGCTGTTGCGCGCCGCGATGACAGCGAGGCCGGTGACGGCGATTTCATAGCCCGGATGCTCCGCCCGCACCGTGCCCAGGCTTTTGTCGAGTGAATTGATGACGGGCAGCAGCTGGCTCGAATTGACGTCGGGGATCCGTCCCTCGACGACGACGGCGTCCTGATTTGCCGAAATGAACCGGCGGGTCAGATATTCCGGCAGCATCTTGACGTATTGTTTCAGCGTCGCGACGTCCGACTTTCCGGCTTTTTCAGCGAGCCACCGGCGCAGCGTCTCAAGCGACCAGACATTGCCGACGCCCGCCTGTTTCTCGACGATGGCATGGACGGCGGCGATGGTCGCCAAGGTTTCTGGCGAATAAAGCGACTCGCCCTTCGGAAATTCGATCAGGACGTCGATCGGTTGGGCACCGGTGAGCTCCTTGTCGAGCAATCGGCTTGCTGCGATCGCCTTCTGATGGTCGGGCACCTGGTCGGCGAGATGATAACGCGGCTGAAGGTTGGCATAGATGGATCCAAGACCGATGACGATAACGAGACTCAGCAGGCTGTAGAAGCCGGGCCGGCTCACCATGCGGGCGGCGATCCAGCCGCAGAATCTGCGCAGGGCGTCAACGGCAACGTCAGCGCCCTTGATGCGTGCGACAAAGGCCGCTTCCCTGCGTAGCAGCAGGATGCCGAGAAGCGGAATGACGGTCAGGACCGAGACGAGCGCGATGAGGGTTGCGATGATCCCAGCCTCGCCAAAGCTTCGGATCAGATCCGAATCGGAGAAGGTGAGAGCAACGAAAGAGAGCCCTGCGGTCGCATGCGTCAGCACGCATGCCGGGCCGACGACATAAATGGCCCCACGCAAGGCCTCAGCCGTGCTGAGGCCGGCGAGCACGCGGTCGCGCGTCGCGAACGTCAGCTGCATGCTGTCCGAAAAGCTGATGACCATAATCAGCGGCGTCATCACGTTCAAAAACATGTTGAGCCGGAAATCGAGCCAGCCGAGCGTGCCGAGGGCCAGCAGAATGGCAAGCAGGGGCGGCGCGGCCGCGATGATCATGTAGGATATGCGGCGGAAGAACAGAATGGCGATCAGGCAGCCGCCGAGAAAGCCCAAAGCATTGTAAACGACTCTGTCGCGCTCGACCGCGTTGCGGATTTCGAGCTGCATTACCGGGACGCCGGAGAGTTCGCCCGACAGTTCGGAGCCGGCAAGATCCTCAGCCATAACTTTGCGGATCTGGCCGACGACACCGCCGAGCTTGTTGCTCTCGACGACATCGGGATCGAGCGAGAGAACCACGAGCGCAAGGCTGCCGTCCTCCGAGAGAAGCTTGCCGCGAATGATTTCGTTGCTCGAGACTTTCTTCACGAGCTCGTCGTAGGCGGCGCCTTTTGGCAGATCCTCCGGGAAAAGCGGTTCGGGAAGATGGTCGCCTTCCGGCGGCTGGCGCGCCGAAAACAGGGAAATGATCCCGCGTGTGCCGTCGATCAGCTGGAGATCGGTGACGAGATTGCGCAGCTTATCTAGCGAGTCCCTTTCCAGAAGGGTCTTGCCTTCGATGACGACGAGAACGTCAAACTCGCTCGAAGGAAATCGCTGCGTTACGTCTTCGTATTGCTTGAACTCGGGTGTGTTCGAGCGGAACAATTGGCTGAGCGAGTCATCGACCTTGATCCGATCGACGCCAAATGCGGCGAGGATCGAAGCGATCACGATTACGATCGCAACCGCATAGGGGAACCGCAAGGAAACGAGACCTATCCGCTCGATGCCATAGGCCAGAGGGTGCAGCTTGCGTTCGGGCGTGACCGAAGGGGCGAAAGGTTCTTTCAGCCGCGTCTTGTCCGAGTCCTCGGTCGACAGGGTCTTTCTCCAGTGCGTTCCCGCGGGTAGCAATTGAAGATGGTATTGTAGTGGCGCGACTCCGCCCTGGCCAGATCCCGCCGCTCATTGCGGATTGTCATCCCCCGCATCGAGTTTGACATTATAAAGGCCACGCAAATGAGGCTTTGGTGCGTTACTGGGGCGGGCAAACGCCCGTGCTCACGAACGGCAACCTCGGAGTTCCGGCACCGTTACCGGCGAATTGCGGTCGGTACCAGGGCACGAAGGCGCGCGGCTCTCAAGGAATGCACGGTTGTCTGTGCCGGATCGCCCGCATGGGTCGCCGGCAATGGTTGGCAGTGCTTCCTTTGCGACGACCATCACTGCCGCCCGCGTTTGGCAAACAACGCTACGCAACGGCCTTGCGTCATCGCGCCGAACGCTTAAATTATGAAAATCCCAAAGTGAAATGCGGACAGTTCCGACGACCGAAGATGACATTTGTTGACGCCTTTGACGTTCCCGGCCGTAAGACCGGGCAGATCAAGTTGCATGGTGCCGCGGCTTTCGAGAGTATGCGCAGGGCCGGCCGTCTGACGGCGGAAGCGCTCGACCTGTTGGTCGAGCATGTTAGGCCCGGTGTCACGACAGAGTTTCTCGACAATCTCATTTTTGATTTCGCGATCGCGCATGGTGCGTTTCCCGCGCCTCTCAATTATCGTGGCTATCGCAAATCGATCTGCACCTCGATCAATCATGTTGTTTGCCACGGAATTCCCGACCGCAAACCGCTGCGCGACGGCGACATCGTCAATGTCGACGTTACTTTGATCCTCGACGGCTGGCACGGCGATTTCGAGCCGTATGTATCTCGTCGGTGACGTATCGCGACGGGCGCAACGCCTCGTCGAAGTCACCTACGAAGCTCTGATGCGCGGCATAGCCGTGGTCAGGCCCGGTGCGACCACGGGCGATATCGGCGCGGCGATCCAGGCCTATGCCGAATCGGAACGCTGCTCGGTCGTGCGCGACTTCTGCGGTCATGGCGTCGGCCGCCTCTTTCATGACGAGCCAAACATTCTTCATTATGGCCGGCGCGGCGAAGGCGTTGCGTTGAAGCCGGGCATGTTCTTCACGATCGAGCCGATGATCAATCTCGGTCGGCCCCACGTGAAAATTCTTTCCGACGGCTGGACCGCCGTGACGCGCGATCGCTCGATGTCGGCACAGTTCGAGCACACGATCGGCGTCACCGAGACCGGCCACGAAATCTTCACCCTTTCTCCGAAAGAGCTGCACCGTCCGCCCTATACCGAGGCGGCAAAATGACGAAGTCATCGGCTCCCGGTTCCGAAGTTACCGGCGATCCGCATTATCTTGGACATCGCGAACGTCTGCGCGAGCGCTTCCGTAAGTCCGGCGGGGGCGCCCTCACAGACTATGAATTGCTTGAGCTCGTTCTCTTCCGCGCGATTCCACGGCGCGATGTCAAGCCGCTCGCCAAGGCACTGCTCGCGCGGTTCGGATCGTTCGCCGAGGTCGTCGCGGCAAGGCCGGAACGCCTGAAAGAAATAGACGGGTTGAGCGATGCCGCGATCACCGAGTTAAAGATCGTTGCCGAAGCTGCGCAACGCTTCGCTAAAGTCAAGATGGAGAAGCGTCCGAACATGGGAAGCTTCTCGGCGGTTCTCAATTACTGCCGCACAGCGATGGCCTTCCTCGATCGCGAGGAGTTCCGCATCATGTTCCTCGACAAGAAGAATGCCTTGATTGCAGACGAAGTCCAAAGCGTCGGGACCGTCGACCACGCGCCCGTCTACCCGCGCGAGATGATGCGCCGCGCCCTCGAGCTCAACGCGACGGCGCTCATCCTCATCCACAACCACCCATCCGGTGACCCGGCGCCATCCGGGGTCGATATCCAGCTTAGCGATCAGGCGTCCTGTCCGAGAAAGTCTTGAATTGTCAGTATTGTAGAGTAATGCAACCGCGCACATAATGGCGCGGGTAACGCTCGGGTATAGAGCCGGGTGAAATCACGCGGGGGTTATTTCGAACATGGATTCGATTGCGCTTCGTGGTACGGCCGTCAATTCGGCTTCGCCTGTTCGCTCGCGCAGCGGCGATGTGCCGAAAAGGCAACGCGCCAGGCGCACGAATGATCCGCTCGCCGACGTCGATCTGCACACTGCACACGGCCGGCGCATAGGCGATTTGGTTCGCTGCTATCTTCGCGCTCTTGGCAACCCCGATGACGCGGGGATTCAGTCCGATGTAGTCGCCGCGGCCGAACTCGTCGCACTTGTGGAGCGGAAGCGCACTGAAGCGCTCGGCATGCCCGGCGGGTGCGATCTTGAACAGCTCGTTCGGCTTCAAAACCTGGCTGATCGGAAGGTGCGCAAGCTCGGCATCCGGGCTACCGCGCCGAAGACGCCGACGCTCCGCGAAACGCTTATGGGCGAATGGGCATGAACAGCGCCCTGGAAGCTCCAGAACAGGATTTGACTGACTGGTCGGCAGATGCGCCGCCCGAGCAACTGACGGCCGCCAGCGAGCTTGCTAGGGCTATTGACGCCTATGTCGAAGCACGACGCGAGTTGGCTTACTGGCGGCGCATCACTGCTCACTGGACAAAGGCCCAGGGCCTTCGTGTTAGGCGTGCAGGCCACCCGCTCGATCGCGAAAAGTTAGAGCAGCGCCGCCGCTGGCGAAACTATTTGCGCAATGCCACCGATACACTGCGCGCGGCACTTGCCGCCTGTCCTTTTGCGGGGCGCGCATGGTCACCGGCCAGCCCAATCCGATAGACTTCTACTCGCGCCTCGTCTGGCTCGACGGCCGGCCGCTTCTCGACACGATCGAGCCCTATCGGCAGAAGATCCTCATGGATGTGCTCGCCACGGCCGGAGCCGATGGTTGGCCGCAATACAATTTCGCGCTCTGCGGCAGAGGCAAAAAGAATTGGAAAACCAGCGACTTAATATTGGCCGCGCTGTATCGCTTCCTTGCATGGAGTTCGCCACAAGGGAATGACGCCTACATTTTGGCGAACGATGAAGGCCAGGCAAACGATGATCTGAGCCTTGCCAAGAAGTTGGTCGCGGTCAACCCGCCGCTTGCGCAGGAGATCGGCGTTTACGCCAAAGAGCTGGTTCGCATCGACGGCTGCGGGTCGCTCAAGATCCTCCCAGCCCGCGATGCCATCGGCGCGCACGGCAAAACCTACGTCTTCTTGGGCTTCGATGAGATCCACGGCTTTCGCAATCATGATTTGTTTGAAGCTCTGGCGCCCGATCCGACACGGCATGATGCGCTGGTTTGGGTGACGAGCTACGCCGCCCTTCGACATGCGCCGGGCATTCCCATTTTCGACTACATGGAAGCCGGCAAGCGTGGCGATGATGAGCGGATGTACTTCAGTTGGTACGCGGGCGACTTCACGACAGATGCGGGTGTGCCGGAGGATGCGACGCCGGAAGTCCGCGCCAATCCTTCAATGGCATCATGGGGCAACACAGGCTATCTCGCGCAGCAGAAGTGCCGGCTGCCGACGCACAAATACCGGCGGCTGCATCTCAATCTTCCCGGCGCACCGGATGGTGCGTTTTTGGATCAGGGCGCGGTGCTTGCGGCTATTGTCGCTGGCCGGCATAACCTGCCGCCGCAGCCAGGTATTCGCTATCACGCCTTCGTCGATATGTCGGGCCGGAGCAGCGACGACGCCACGCTTGCCATCGCCCACAAGGATGGTCGGCGCATCATCGTCGATCTTGTGGTGAACCAAGCCGGAAAGCCGCCGTTCAACCCGAGGCAGGCAGTCGCGAAGTTCGCCGCGATTGTCAAAAATGAATACAGAATTGCCTCGGTGACAGGCGACCTATACGCAGGCCAAACTTTCCCGGCAGACTTCGCGGCTGACGGTATCACCTATAAGTCAAGCACGCTGAGCCGAAGTGAGCTTTACGAGCATTTTGAGCCGCGGCTGAACGCTGGCGAAATTGAGTTGCTCGACGTGCCGAAACTGCAAGAGCAGTTGCTCACGCTCGTCATGCGCGGCACCAAGATCGATCATCAGCCCGGAGATCATGACGATTGGGCGAACGCCGTGGCGGGTGCGGTCTGGCTTGCCTCGAGCCATGTTGATTTCCGAATTCCCGATGCGGCGTTGGCCAGGTTCGCAGTCCCCTATCGACGCGAAATGCCGGATCCATATCGGCGCGACGATTACGCGTCTTCGTATTATCCCCCGGTCTCATTTCGATAACGTATGGAAGGAAATGCAATGACTTCAATTGTCGCAATGCCATCGCCTAACGGCACAAACTTCGAGCGCCTCTATGTCTTGAAAGGCCGCGGCCCTCGCAATCCAGGCATGGCATTCGATGCTATCCGTCGGGATGACGAGCCCGACAGTCTCGTTGGCCCTGGCGGCAACACGCAGGCCATATGCGATTGGGCCGCGATCAATTTGGCTCCGGAAGAACTTGACGAGTTGATCGACGCACTGGCGGCACTGAAATCGCAGTCGCAGTCAATGGACGAGGAAGGGCCGCCAGCATTTCCCGGCCAGCCCAAATCCGGCGGCGGAATGGTCTCGATTGCTGGCGACGATCGCTTGACGTTGCGCAGCTACGACGACCGCAGCGAGGCCGAAGGATAGTTTCGTTTTGCCCATGAGCTATAGAGGCACAAGTGGCGGCGGTCTTTGGAAGATGTATTTTGAGGCCGACGGATCGCCCATTCAAACAGCGCTTTCCGGTGTTGCTTTTTGCGAGACGGAAGTCGATAACGAGCTTCACATCATTGGCCACGGGCCGGACAGCATCTATCGAGTGCTGTATCAAGGCATCAAAGCGAGATGGGCCACATAGAACCGCCCACGATCGCGCATCTCAAAAGGCCACGGACTCGAAGGTCCTGTTCGTCACATGCGCGAACGCGCGTTGCCTGCACTCGAAGCCGTTCACGTTCACGGCGCTCGGCCTCGATGACGATGTGGAATTTCCGTCGATCGCGCGGTGCCGTCACTTCGTTTGCACGCAATGCGGCGCCAGGGCCGTGAACGTCATGCCGGACTGGCGCGCGCACGACAGGCTTCGCGATTTTCCCGGAGGTTTGGTCGCTATCACCTGTGTCTTTCTCCGCCACCTACGGCGGCAGGAGTTTCAGCATTCCATTCCATTTCGTGCGATTCACAGCAACGTTTGTCAGGCGCCGTAAGCACGACGGCAATACCGCTATTATCCTTCGAGGAAGTGCCCCAGAGCCTTGAACGGGTGCAGCCGATCACAGACGATCTTTAGAATGGCCAGCATTGGAACGGCCAAGATCGCGCCAGGCACGCCCCACATCCAGAACCAGAACACCAGCGACAAGATGACCAGCACGGGGTTCAGTGTGAACCGTCGCGCAAGCAGCATGGGCGTCAAGGTTTCTCCCTCAATGAGGTGGATGCCGAAATAGAGCGCCGGCGGCAGCAAAGCCCACCACAAATTATCGAAGCTGAGCATTCCGGCGAGGAGAAAGATGCCAATCCCGAACAGCGGCCCCAGAATTGGAACATAGTTGAGGAGGAAGGCTGTTGCCCCCCACAACAAGGGATCTCCAAGCCCGCAAAAATACATCGCGGCCGCGGTCGCTAGTCCCACCGCGACATTCATGGCGGTGATCGTCACCAGATAGGTGGAGACGTCCTGCTCGATCTGCTGAGAGATGTCGACGGCTTGCCGCTTGTAGCTGAACTTCGGCAGGACTTCGACGATGCGTCGAAGGAAGATGTCGCCCGACACCAACAGAAAGTAGAGCACCAGGACGGTCGTAAACAGGCCATCGAGAATCGCGCGCGTCCCCGCGACCAGCGCGCCGGTTAGACCGAGATCGCGACGAACTGCAATGGTGTAGCCTTGCTGTCCGGGATTGTCCGCGACCTCCTCGGCCTGTTGGATGACCTTTTGCAATGCTTGTATTGGGCCTTGTAGAACCACCAGGTGGGCTTCAAGGCGTGGTATGCCTTCCGGCAATCTCTTCCCCCACGTTTCGGCGGGTCCCGATAAGGCCGCCACGAGACCCACAAGCGTTCCAATAACCAGCAAGATGGGCAGGAGCGCTCCGATGGCCCTGGGTAAATGCATGCGCTCCAAGAGACGCACAGCGGGTTGCAGAAGGAGCTTCAACACGAAAGCGAGCACGACCGGGAGGATGATCGAGCTTGCCAAGTAGATCGCCACCAAGATGGCCAGCGTAAAAAGGCCGCCGAGAAAGAATGTTCGCGGATTGGACGGCAACGGCATCTCTGTCTCTTCGGCGGCTTCCGCGAGCCCGGCATCCGGCTCCGGCGGACAAGCGTCTTCGACCGGCGCCAAAGAAGGGCCCTGCGGCGGTGTTAAGACAGGAACCATGGCAAGTTCTCCATCCCGGAGGTGAGCGTGTCCTCGTTAGTAACGCCAGTCGATGCGAACTTGTGGCCGGGATAGCCCAAAAAAGCAAAACAAAGCATTCGCTGCCAAGCGCCGTCGTCGGACCTCCGACTAAGCGGTGCGACGGCCAGCTCAATCTCCCCCGGCGTATCTGAGAAGTTTCCGAGTTATCATCCCCGTTTCGCCGCCGATTATTTTGCAAATCATCACTGCGATGTCTGACCAGCAGCGCCGCCGGACCAGCTGACACCGACCCTTCGCGCGGTCACCGCCTGTTGGACTTGGAATGTATGGATTCCAGCGCACCCAAGGCCGCACAGGATTACGTCTATGAAACACAAGCTCCTCGTCTTCGCTGGCGCGTTTGTCTTGGTAGGCGCGGCCGCAGCCGGGATACTCGACGCTTACTGGGCGCAGGCGGTCCCGATTGCGGGCATGACGATTAACTATTTTTGGTTATTATCCGCGCCGTTAGGCACGACGACAACGGAATTGGCGGCGGCCTCAAGAATAGCGCGAGAGAACTGTTGGCCGGTGTGCTCCCGGGGAAGATTAATGCAAGCGGTGCCAGGCGAATAAGTTGCGGGCGCATCCAACCGGCAACGGAAGGCGGATGGAACCTCCTTCGCCTGGATGCTCATCGCAGCCAGCATAGGTCGCTCCGCCGAAACCGGTCTGGCGGCCGACGTGAAATCAAGTAACGAATTGAGCAGCGCATCGGCTTCGGCTGGCGGAAGGGCGCGACCTCTCGGTGATGGTTGAAAGACAAATCCAAGCGGCGCCGTGTTTCAAACTTCTTGCAGACGTTCGATGCATCCACGCAACCTTGATAATCCGGCCCATCCCAATCCTCCATCTCGACGATGGCCTTGCGATGGCCTGACACGGGATTTGGCATCGAACTATTATTGCCCCCGCGCGTTATCAGGCATGCTAAAGTTAATGGACATGCTAAAAAATATGCCCCTTCAATGTTCCGACGTAGCCTCAGGTTGGCACGTCGTCCGCGACGGCCACGCGTGGTGCGCCGTAGGGCCCAAGTTCGAGGACCTTCTCATCAGCGCAGCCGGCTGGGGCTCGACGCCCGAAGAGGCACGGGCAGCGCTTGTCCGGCGGCATCAGCGGCAATGCGCGCCTGCAGACGTCCCGCCGTTGCCGGAGTTCCGGATGTGGGGATGACGGTTAGTTCACATGCCGTCCGCATCGCCGGCTCACTTTTTCCTGCCCTTCCTCAGCCGCGCGCCAGCGCCTTCGCAACACATTCCAGGGTGTTAGTGCTGAACTGGCCAACCATTAGAATGGCGTCACAATGAGGTTCCTTTTGGAATCAGAGCGAACCAGGTACCATTGAGAGCATATGAGTGCTCCACCAAATTGGCCGCGCAATCGCCTTTTACTCGCCCTGCCATCCTCCAATCTCAAGCGGCTTATGCCGGAGCTTGAACACATCCGCTGCCAACGCGGGCAGGTCCTAATGGACGCGGATAGTTCGCTCGACTATGTATTCTTCCCCGACAGCGGTGTCGTCTCGGTGGTGGCGGTTTATGCGGACGGCAGTATCATTGAGATGGCAACGATCGGAAGGGAGGGCTGCACCGATGTACAAGCCATCTTCGGTGCCAAGCGCTCCTCAGTCCAGCTTCTCGTCCAAATCCCGGGGAGCGCCGCAAAGATGTCGCGCGCGGCGTTCACGCGGGCCATAGGGTCGATGCCGTCCTTCCGAAGTCTCATGTATGCTTACGTCCAAGCCTTTCTCGAGCAGGTCATGGTATCAGTAGCGTGCAACGGTGCGCACAGTCTCCAGCAGCGGCTAGCGCGTTGGCTGCTCATGATGCGTGACCGCGGTGACGATGATACACTGCCGATCACTCAGAGCCTGCTCGCCGAAATGCTGGGTGTCCAGAGGCCAACCATCACGAATGCTGCCCGGGAGTTGGAACGTGCCGGTTTGATTGCGCGCGGCCGGCGGCAAGTCACGATACTTGATCGGCAGGGCCTCATGGAGGCATCTTGTGAATGTTATCAGTTGGTCCGAGCGCGCGTGGCTTCTCATCTTCCCAAAACATACGCCTAAAAAGCGAGCCTCACCGAACTCGGTAATGTACATTACCGACAACACCCCCTCAACGAGCTCACAATCAAGACTGGTGGGAGGCTGACGTAAGCCTTCTAGCAAGATCGTATTCTTGCTGTCGAGGATGAGTCCCGTCGCCAGAAGGTGCACAGGAGCCGCTGCCATGCGCGAAGTCAATCCACTGGATCTCGTGGAGACGATCCGTGAAGGCATCCTCGTGCTCGATCCCGATCTGACCATCCGCTTTGCGAACCGTTCCTTCTGCCACACATTCGCAGTTGCGCCAGAGCATACAGTCGGGCGGAAGCTCTATGAGATCGGCAACGGACAGTGGGACATTCCCAAGCTCCGCACCTCGCTCGAGACCATCATTTCTGGCCGAAAAACCATCGAGGCCCTTGAAGTCGAGTATTTCTTCCCGTCAATCGGCCGGCGCATAATGGTGCTCAACGCGCGCAAGGTTTACCGGCCTCGGTAACCAGATACAACAGATCCTCCTGGCGATCGAAGACGTCACCGAGCGCACGAGGCTAGAGCGCGAGCACGCGGCCGCGCACGAGCGTATCGGCATACTGCTGCAAGAGCTGACACACCGGGTCAAGAACAGCCTGCAGTTAATCGCTGCGATGGTCTGGATTGAAGCGCGGAGCCAGAAGAGCCGAGAGGGCAAAGCAGCGCTTGAGAGGGTCTCGCATCGCATCACAGCCCTCGGGCAGCTCTATTCAAAGCTAAGCAAAGCCGACTCCGTTGAGGCGGTCGATGCGGCGACCTATCTGGATGATTTATGCCGCGACCTGATAGGATCAGTACAAAAGGAAGGCGACACATCCATCTTGCTCAAGACCGACATCGAGAGCGAGCTCCTGCCGACTGATCGGGCAATTCCGATCGGGCTCATTGTGAATGAGCTCGTCACGAATGCCGTCAAGTATGCTTTTCCGAGCGGGGCAAAGGGCACGGTCATGGTGACGCTAAAGCGGATGCCCGGAGAGCTTCGCCTGACGGTCACCGACGACGGCCAAGGGCTGCTCGATCCTAAACGGGCCGATTCCGGGCTTGGCGGCCGACTGGTCGACGGCTTCGCCAAACAGCTCGGCGGCCAGGTCGAGCGGAAGAGCGACAGCCGGGGTACTACCGTGCAGCTAATCTTGCCATCGCCTGAAAGCTGGTAGGGATCTGAGCGCGCGAGGGCATGAGCCCGGCGCGGTCTCTGCGCTGCTATTGCTGACACCGAGTAGCGATAGCCCGGAAGCTCTAAAAACGTCCTTCGCCGCAAATTCCGATAAGTCCGCATGGCGCAATTCGTCGGCAGCATTCTTTGCCGCCTGTGGTTCCAGCGTCAGACTCAGATATGATTCGGCCGCCAGATAATCATGTTTCTTCGGTTCGCTTAGCCATTTGATCTTGATTTCTTTTTCCAAGGTCGTCGTTTCCAGGACGATTTTATATTTTGACCGACGTTGTACTCCGGAAGAAAGTCCCCGGGGCCGCGAGGAGGGCCGCGCGCCAGCACGGGGTGCGGGCTCGATCGCGGTCGGGCCGCTTTGGCCCGATGCGGACGGCTTTCCTGCATGTCCTAATTGTTTTCAGTGGGTTGCTGGCCGATAGAGGCCGAACTCGATGTTATTTCTCCACGTAGAGTTTCTCAGGTTGATAAAGTCGGAGGGGCGCAATTCCTATTTTTTGGTGCCGTGGCTCTCTATGAGGGACTTGCTGGCTTCCTTACCATGCTCCACGGCCTGGACGCAGCGACCGTGAGCCATCTGCGCATGATGGCCACCTTTTTCATGATTTCCAGCCTCATGAAATTTCGCTGCTTCCCGATGATGTTGCGCTGCTTTTTCGTGATGATCAGCTGCGGACTTGTGATGGGAGTGAGTGGTTGCCATGACCGTCTCCTTGAGTGTTCCTGGCCGCTTTGATGTGTAACGGCGCGCATAGCGACTCGGCCTCGGCGCTTTTGTTCCGGCAATGGCAGAGCCGGCTCCTTCAGGCGGTCGCGCCGATTTAGGACATGGCGAACCCTTTTTGCTCATGACCGCGGAGAAATTCGGGACGTCTGAGTTCAAGTCGTTCCGTCGCCGTTCTCCGCGACGAAAATGACGCTTGCATCATCTGGTCAGAGGCTCAACCGCGTCGCGCAGCTCGATGACCGCGGCACCGTCGAAGCTTTCAAAAACTGCCAAAAATTCTTCCAGTGCCTTCTTCAACTTCGCTGCAGGATTCTTCCTCGCCCACATCGAGTTTACCCATTGCTGCGCAGTTTCGTCCCGGTCCAGCTGATCTGGGTTAGCCTCTACAAACCGAAGCAAGAGATCCGAAAGCGTCGGTCGATCGCTCATTATTTTCCTTTCAACCTCACCCCCGGCTGGCCGCCATTGGTGAACTCGACGCCGGCGGCTCTCGAAGGGCGGAGCCAACGGCGGCGACGTTGTTTGCGAGGCCAGTCGCCGCGCCATCGCTACCTTCCATCCTCTTTAGTGTCGGCACAGAGATATTTGAGCGGGAGGCTAGATCGGCTTGGCTCATCCCGCAGTAGCCGTCGATCTCGCTCGCGACGAGTTGCGGCTGCGTGCTATCGACAGCGGCAAACCAGGTCTCCCCATCAGACAATAAGCTTGTCGAAGACCGACCGGGCGAAGTCCTCGTCGCTACTTCTTGCCGCCCCCGCCGTTTCCGCCGCCACGACCGCCGCCTCCGCCGCCACGGCCGCCGCCTCCGCCGCCACGGAAGCTGGGCTGAACGCCGACATGGCCGCCGACATGGCCGCCGCCACGGACGCCGGGGTGAACGCCGACATGGCCGCGGCCACGGAAGCCGCCGCGCCAGCCGTGCCAACCATAGCCGCCGCCCCAGCCTAGCCCAGAACGCCAGGCATAGCCGCACCAATACCAGCCCGGACCCTGCCAGCCATCGTCGTACCAGCAATAGTTCTGGCCGCCCCACACGAATTGCGTTTTCTGGATGCCGTTAAGGTCCGTGGCAGACTGGCTTACAGCCATCTCGTTGGCGATCGGTGCCGCCTCGGCGATAGGGATCATCGAACTCGCGGCTAAAGTCGCCGCCGCAAGAGTTGAAAGAAAAAGACGCATCTTGGGTCTCCTCTAGCCTCGGAAGAGCGTGATCCCAAGGCACGATGGCCTGAGGGGATTCATGCATTGCAATCCGGGGTGCTCCGAAGCCTGATCACACAAGTCCTAAGCTAGATTTGGCTGCATGAACGGGAGTTGAAGCAAATATCGAGGCTACAGAGAGCCAAACCTTAGCGCTATCAGAACCGGTTCATCTAAAACTCGGCTGCGCTTAAATGTTCCGGTACGAATAGACAGGGCCAGCAGGCGGCCCATAATCCAGGCGCCGCTGGCTCAGCCCATGCCCATGAACAGGCCCATAAAAACCAAATGAAAATGGCGTTAGCCAAGATCTTTTCAAACATGCCGGTTCCTCTGCGCACGCTTTTCACGCCGGAAAAGTTGTCCCATTTGCTCGCGAACCTTGAGAAGCGATTTGAACTGCCGATTTGCACCGGGGCGGCCAGGACTTCATCGCCCCGTCCCGATCGTCCGGATCGATGCGTGCGTTAGACGCCTGTGGGTCGCCACCTTTTCAATCTGCCCAAGGTAGAAGCCTGACTCTTGTTTCACGCTACTCGGGAGCGCTGGGCTTCTCGGGAGTGCTAGGCTTCTCCGGAGCACTGGGCTTCTGTGCAATGCTGCGATATATCGTTGCCGGCCAAGACAACGCTCTCGGCAGTTCCGTTGCAACACTTCCGATGAGTTGCGACGCGGAGGCGGTGCTCCAGTTTGCTTTGATCGTGGGCGCTAGCACGACACCAACGCCGACAAGATAGATAATCACTAACAGGACGATCAGCGTGCGCATCGAGTTATCCTCCGCATGGCACTTAAGGCGAGCAGCAATAGAACGGCGTTGAGAGTGGCGTCAAAGATCGCGCCACAATGATATCACTACTTTACGAAGTGGTAGATTTCGTTGAGCCCGATCAACCCTACCAGGATGAGGTAGAAGGCGACGACGTAATTCAACAGGCTCGGCACGATCAGGATCAAAATCCCGGCGAGAAGAGCGACGATCGGCGCGATGTGATCGACTTTGAGAACCATTTTCAAATCTCCAAAAATCGTGAGAATGATCGGGCTTGCAACAATCGACACACTACATTCATGCACGGCCGCTGAGTGTGACGCAATGCCCTTCGGTGGCCTGTTCGCCCGACACATTGGCGCGAGTGGCGGCCGCGCTTCCTGCCAGGTGCGGTGGTAGACGCGCTGCGCGACCGGCTCGTCGAGCGCGTCCGTCAGCCTGCGCCCAGCGCCAAACGCGCCGCTGCGTGACTGGGGTTCCCGCCCGCGTGAGGCGGCTGGCGACGCGGTAGCAAATTCACCTAAATCCTCATTCCCTTTGATCCGGCCACGATCCATAAATTTGCAAGACTGCTCCGAGCAGGACTAGGACGCTTACGATGATCACTCTCATCTGCGTCAACTGTTCCTGACCGATTTCCACGGGGGCGCCCCAGTGACCTACCAGGACCGGCAGATCAAATCCGATTAGGATTCCTGCGCAAGTCAGTGCCGCTCCGATTGGCAAAGACCATTTCTTCATGGTCGATCCCCAAATTGTTACCACTGCGCAGCAAGCGAGACGAGCTTGAGTCTTTGATTCGTTCGCTAGGCCGAGGTCCGCGAACATGAAGGGCGGCGAGTGCAGGTAAGCAGCATTCGTGCATGTTTACGAATATGCCTTCGAGGCCGTGGCTTCTGAGATGCGCGATGGTCGAGGGTGCTAGTGCCATGAACACTGAATTCGCGCGCCACTTGCTATGTGTGAATGCCGCGGACCAGCCAAATTACGATGATAACGAGAATAACAAGCCCCAGCGCGCCACCCAGCCCGGACCCTCCGTAGCGCCTGTAGCCATAGAATCCGCCGCCACCGCCGAGAAGCAGAATCAGTACGATGATGATTAGGATTGTCGTCATGCGGCCCTCCCAGCTCGTCCCGTTCAATTAACTTACGGCTCTGGTCATGGTTCCCTGGGCTCCTCACCTATGCCGATTTTGGGAGAATCGAGACACCAAAGAGGTCGCCAACTGACGCGGCTTAAAGGTCAGCAACTCTTCGATCATATTCGGCAATCGCCTCTTCCAACTTTCGTCTCGCGGCTTTTACCAACACGTGATCGGGCGGGTATTTCTTTTCCAATACATCGCAGAATTTTTGACGCGCCTCACGCTCACGATGTGCTTTTTCCCAGATTGAGTATTTAAAATCCTCTTTCTCAGTCATTGCTGCCACTCCAGATTGATGTCGGCCCAAGGGGTTTTAAGCCGGGAGCCAGTGCCCCGCGAAAATATCGCTTAAGCTCCCGTTCAGGTGAGGTTAATGGTCTGCCTCTTATTGTCGCGTCGCGAGTTGCGACGTTTTCAGCAGCTCTCGTCTACAGACAAGGGTCATCTCAAATGTTGAAGAAGATATGGGTGGCGACGCTTTTGGTTTCGGCACTCGCCTTTACCTCGACGGTTGCACAGGCCACCGATACGCAAGGCAAGCCGATGACGCATCCCCACCACATGATGACGCATCACCACCACATGATGCACCACGATACGATGAAGCCCAAGTGATGGTTGCGGCGGAGGCTTTGACTGCCTTCGCTCTCGCGCGATAAACCCCACGGCGGCGATCAACAAACCGACCGCTGGTCTTCAAGTCGCCGGCCTTTGGCAGAGCGAGTGCGTGACCCTATCGCCCTCTGCCGACCGCGCGATGCCTGCGCCAGTCCGGCATGACGTTCACGGCCCTGGCGCCGCATTGCGTGCAAACGAAGTGACGGCACCGCGCGATCGACGGAAATTCCACATCGTCGGCGAGGCTGAGCGCTGCAAAGCTGAACGGCGCCGAATGCAGACATGCGGCATTTCCACAGGTGACGAACAGACCGTCGAGGCCGTGGCCTTCGAGATGCGCGATGGTCGGGGGTTCGGCGTCATCGGGTGTAACCTATTTCGTCGGCTGCGTGGTCGGCTTTCCATTCGCGTGCGAGCTTCTGCGCCTCGGCTATTCTGCTTGGGAGTCATGCCGGACTGCCGAGCGCATCGGGCGGTCGGCAGAGGGCGCGGGTCCAAAGCACCGCGAATTCTCGGTTGAATTGACCATGCAGCAGGTCAAGGACAGCCCGGATATCGACACCGATCGGCCGGTGTCGCGGCAGATCGAAACCAACATTTACGATTACTACGGCTGGAGTCCGTATTGGGGTAACGGTCTCTTCACAGACAGTTACGACTATATTGGCGATGCTGTGGCGGTGGCACCTTCGCTAGGATCTAGGCAGCCCCTGGCATCTAGGGATCTATGCCGCCCCTGGGGATCTTGGCAGCGCGAGGAGGCTATCGCCGATACGGAGCGAAGCGACGACGATCCGCATCTCCGCAGTATCGAAACGGTCACCGGGTACCATATCCATGCCAGCGACGGTGAGATCGGACACATCGAGGATTTCCTCGTGGACGATGCCGATTGGAGCATCCATTACCTCGTCGTCAATACGAAGAACTGGTGGCCCGGGAGGTCCTGATCTCGCCACTGTCGGCACGAGAGATCGATTGGACCAATAAACTTGTGAACCTCGACGTCGATCGTCAAAGGGTGAAAGACAGTCCGGCATACGATGCATCCATAACGGTCGATCAGGCCTATGATGAAACATTCCTTACATATTACGGCATCAGGTGGGTCGCCAAGAGACCAGCCCTAACGAGGTTTGACGCCTGATCTTCAAGACCAAGTTGTAAACGTGTCTTGCTCCTTAGAGCTACCGCGCCGGTTCTTTGAAGGGAACGTTAACCGGCATGTCCCAGATCGAAGGGATGTTCGAGCCGGTGACCAAATCGCTGCGGCGATTTGCTTGAAACATTCGTCAGGGGTTGGTGCGGGGACGTGGGAGGGCATGATGCGACGTGATCGCCTGGACGAAAGCCACTCTTCTCCAACTGAAGCAGCGCGCCGCCAAAGCTAACCCACTCATCGTCGGCTCGCGGAGGATTGATCCTTCTCAATGAGCCATCCGGCGATCCAATCGATACTGGCCGAGTTGCGCGTCGACCAATCGAATGTGAAGGGACAACTCCATGAAGATGACGGACGAATCAATGGCAAAGGCGGCGTCGACAATGAACTCGTTTGGCCTTACGTTGCCCAGTTTTCCGAATCCCTTCGCGGCTGCGCCCGGCAACATTATGACGGCTTGGCCAGAATACATGGTCGATGCGCTCCAGCGCAGCGTGCTCTTCCTTGACCTGCTGCGCGAACGTGGCAACGAGGAGATCGAGATCACCTCGCGGCCGATGGCGACCGTGCTGCGCTTCGACCGTGAGGTGCTGATGGATGGCCGGTCGTTGCCACGGCCGATGAACTACGCGCTGTCGCGCATCGTGCCGCCGGGAGGAGTGGCGACCGACCCGCGCAAGCGGCCGGTCGTAGTGATAGATCCGCGCGCCGGCCAGGGGCCGGGCATCGGCGGCTTCAAAGCGGACAGCGAAATCGGCGACGCTCTGAATACTGGCCATCCGGTTTATTTCATCGGCTTCGGGGCGACGCCGGCGCCGGGCCAGCAGTTCCTCGACGTCGTCGAGGGGCAGGTGAAGTTCTTCGAGCGTGTGGTCGAACTCCATCCCGACGCACCGCGTCCGTTTGCCATCGGCAATTGCCAGGCGGGCTATCAGACGCTGATGGTGGCCATGTTGCGGCCGGACCTGTTCGGGCCCTGCTTGGTCGCCGGCTCGCCAATGTCGTACTGGCAAGGCGTACACGGAAAGAACCCGATGCGCTATTCCGGCGGCCTGCTCGGCGGCAGCTGGCTCACCGCAATGACCAGCGACCTCGGCAATGGGAAGTTCGATGGGACTTGGCTGATCCTGAACTTCGACAGCCTGAACCCGGCCAATTGGCTGTGGGGCAAGCAGTACGAGGTCTATAGCAACATTGACACCGGAGCAGAGCGCTTTCTCAAGTTCGAGAAATGGTGGGGCGACTTCATTGAGCTGAACGGTGACGAGCTGCAGTTCCTGGTGGATAACCTCTTCATCGGCGACAAGCTGACTCGCAACCAGCTGCAGTCGCGCGATGGCACGACCTTCGATGTTCGCAACGTCACCTCGCCAATCATCGTGTTCACCTCGTCGGCGGACAATATCAGTCCGCCGCCGCAGTCGCTCGGCTGGATCCTCGATCTCTATCAGGACGTCGACGATATCCGCGCCACCGGGCGGACGATCGTGTACTCCTTGAACCAGAAGATCGGGCATCTCGCCCTCTTCGTCTCCTCCAAGGTGGGCGCGAAGCAGGACGAGGAGTTCGTGCAGCTGATGGACGTCATCGACTGCCTGCCGCCCGGTCTCTATGAGATGGTCATTTCTCCGCGGCCGGCCGACGAGCCCCCGGGCGGCTTTGCCACCGGCGACTGGTTCGCCCGCTTCGAGGCCCGCACGCTCGACGACATCCGCGCGCTCGGGCGCAACAGCCCCGCGGACGATCGCGCCTTCGCCGCTGTGGCTAGGCTGTCGGAAGTGAACCTCTCAATCTACCGTATGTTCATGCAGCCCTTGGTGCGCGCGTTCGCGAATCAGTCAGCGGCGGACCTGGCCCACGCGCTGAACCCGCTCAGGCTCAGCTACACGATCTTCGCCGACAGCAACCCCTGGATAAAGGGCGTACAGAAGCTGGCCGCCGACGTGGCAACGGTCCGCCAGCCCGTGGCGGCCGACAACCCTTTCCTTGCGTTGCAGACGCAAGTCTCAGATCAGATCACTGCCGCCCTGGATCGCTACCGTGTCACGCGTGACCAACTTGCTGAGGCGATGTTCTTTGGCTTCTATGGCTCTCCATTCGTGCAGGCGCTTCTCGGCCTCAACGACCAAAGCGAAGTCCGGCCGTTTCCTGGCATTTCGCCCGAAAAGCTGGCGGCACGCCAGGCTCGGGCGGGCGCCTACGCGGCGAAGCTGCTGACCGGCGGAATCGATGAAGCGCTGACCCGAGCGGTGCTGTACGTCAACGCGGCTGAGCAAATGCTCGAACAGCGCTGCGCCTTCGCATTGAACGTCGCTCGCCAGAAGCTCATGCATCTCTCGCTCGCCGAATTCAAGGCGCTGGTGCGAGACCAGACCTTCGTGCTGCAGCTCGACCGCGACCGCGCGGTGGAGGCGCTTGCGTCCCTGGTGCCGGCGGCCGACGCGCGGAAGGAGCTCTTGAAACAGGTTCGCGCGATCGTCGGCGCGGGCGGTCCCCCCATCGCCGCCGAGCGCGAGCGCCTGGACCGACTAGCACAGGTGCTGGCGGTGCCGCTTGAACAGCCGGCGACTTTTGCGACGTCGGACCGAATCTCCCCCACGCGGGCGACCCCATAGCGCGCCACGGAATTGCAGCAATGCGGACCATCGTAAACAAGACGTTCGAAGAGATTGTCCCCGGCGACTCTGCATCGGTTCAGCGCAGATTGCAGGCCGGTGACGTGCGCGCCTGGGACGCCGCCTTCGGCGATCCGGACATGCTCGCCGGTCCCGGCGAAAGCCAGTCGGCGACCGGCATCGTCACTTCTATCCTGACGGCGCTGGTCGGTTCGGCTCTCCCAGGACCCGGGAGCGCGATCCGCACGACTTCGGTGCAGATCAAGGGTGCCCTGCCGATCGGCGTGGTGATGACGGCGCGGCTCGTCGTGCGGGAGAAGCGGTCGGATCAAGGGATCGTCGTGCTGGACGGGAGATGCACCGACCCGGCGGGTCAGCTCGTCGCAACCGCGATCCTGGAGGTTCTGGCCCCGACGACGCGACAGCAACGCCAATTGGCGGAGCATCTGCTCGATGGGCTGATCGAGCGCTGTCACGATCTCAAGCCGATGCTGACCGGCGTGGTGCACCCGTGCAGCGCCGAGGCGCTGGCCGGCGCGGTGGACGCCGCGGCTGCCGGCCTGATCGTGCCCGTGCTTTTCGGCCCCGAGGCCGAGATCCGGCAGATCGCGGATCAGGCGCATCTGGACATCGCCAAATGCCGGATCGTAGCCACGGAGAGTGCCGAGGACTCGGCGCAAAAGGCTGCCATGGCCGCCGGCGCGGGTGAGGTCGCGGCGCTGATGAAGGGCAGCCTGCATACCGACGTGCTCTTGCACGCGGTCATGCAGAAGGAAGCGAAACTGCGTAGCGGGCGATTGGTCAGCCACTGTGTCATGATGTCGGTGCCGACCTATGCGCGCCGCATCGTCATCAGCGACGTTGCGCTGAATATCGCACCGGACACCGACCAGAAGCGCGACATTTGCCAGAACGCGATCGGCTTCGCGCGCGCGCTCGGCATCGACCTGCCGAAAGTGGCCGCGCTGGCGGCAGTGGAAATGGTGCGGACCAAAATGCCGGCGACTCTCGACGGTGCGATCCTCGCGAAGATGGCCGACCGTGGTCAGATCGTCGGCGGTATCGTCGACGGGCCGCTCGATCTCGACGCCGCGGTGGACGCCGAAGCGGCGCGGATCAAGCATATCGCGTCGCCGGTCGCGGGCGTCGCCGATGTACTGATCGTGCCAAACATCGAAGCCGGCAACATGGTCTACAAGAACCTCGCCTTCATGGCCGATGCGCAGGTCGCGGGCCTTGTCGTCGGTGCGCGGGTGCCGGTGATCCTGACCAGCCGGGCCGATACCGCCGCAGCGCGCCGCTTCTCGGCCGCCGCCGCCGCGCTCTACGCCGCCGCGCTGGCGCTCGATCCCACGATCCTCTCGCCCGAAACTGCGGAGTGATCGGCCATGAGCGAGGCCATCCTCGTCATCAATGCAGGCTCCACCAGCGTGAAGTTCGCTGCCTATGCGATAGACGGACAGCGGGCTCTGACCTTGATCAGTCAGGGCGAGGTGAGCGACATGGAGACCGACCCGCAGTTCATTGCGAAAAGCTCGGCAGGCAAAAAGCTGGAGGGGCATAAATTTGGCAATGGTCACGCGATCGACCACAAGACCGCGCTGCACTTCGTCATCACTTGGCTCGAGAAAAACATCGCGGGCATGAAGGTGGTTGCGGCCGGCCACCGTGTGGTGCTCGGCGGCACCAGGTTCGAAACGCCGGTGTTGATCGACGCCGATGTCCTGGCCTATCTCGACTCGCTGGTGGTGATGGAGCCGTCGCACCAGCCCTACAATGTGCGCGGCGCCCGCGCGCTGGCTACGGCCTTCCCCGGCCTGCCGCAGGTGGCTTGTTTCGACACCTCGTTCCACCGGACGATGCCGGAGGTGGCGCAGACCTACGCGCTCCCCCAGGACGTGCGCGATGCTGGTGTGCGCCACTGGGGCTACCACGGCATCTCCTACGACTACATCAGCCGGCAGGTACCGAAGTACGCGCCTGAGGCGCGACGAGTGATCGCCGCGCATCTCGGCGGCGGCGCCAGCATGTGCGCCATGCTGGATGGGCGCAGCGTCGAGACCACGATGGGCTTCGCTGGCGTGTCGGGCCTGCCGATGGCGAAGCGCTCGGGCGACGTGCCGCCGGGCGCGTTGTTCTACCTGCTGCGTCGCAAGCTGTTCGACGACGCGTCGCTGGAGAAGATGCTGTACGAGCGCGCGGGCCTGCTCGGCCTGTCCGGCATTAGCGGCGACATGCGGGTGTTGCAGGCAAGCGATGATCCGCGCTCCGCCGCAGCGATCGCATTCTTCGTCTATGCCATGACGAAATATGCGGGCGCCTACGCTTCTGTGCTGGGGGGCCTCGATGCGCTCGTCTTCACCGCCGGCATCGGTGAGCACTCTGTCCCCGTGCGTGCGGCGCTGTGCAGCAAGCTGGCGTGGCTCGGCGTGAAGCTGGACAAGCAAGCAAACGCTTCCGGCGGACCGCGCATTTCCGCCCCGGACAGCGGCGTGTCGGTCTGGGTCATCCCCACGAACGAGGAATTGATGATCGCGCAGCACACGCTGGCGCTCGTTCGTCCTTAGCTGGACCTTGGAGGACATCCGTCATGGAACCAAAAGCCGATTCGCCCAAGGCTCCCGCATCCAAGCCGGGATCAAAGCTCAGTGCGAAGGACGATTTGAAATCCCTGCCCCTGCCGGAGGTGGAGAAAAAACTGGGCTCCTCGCCGGACGGCCTCACTCAAGCCGAGGCGCAGAAACGGCTGATCCAATATGGGCCGAACGAGATCGAAGAAAAGAAAACCAATTTGCTCCTGAAATTCCTCAGCTATTTCTGGGGGCCCATCCCGTGGATGATCGAAGCCGCCGTCATCCTTTCGGCCGTGGCCCGGCATTGGCCGGACTTCGGCATCATCCTCCTTCTGCTTCTGGCCAACGCCGTGGTCGGATTCTGGGAAGAACACCAAGCCGGCAACGCGATCGCTGCCCTGAAGGCGAAGCTCGCGATCAAGGCCAGGGTAAAACGTGATGGAAAGTGGATCAACCCGGCGGCGCGTGATTTGGTACCAGGCGATGTCATCCGTGTGCGCCTGGGCGACATCGTGCCGGCGGATGCCCGCCTGCTGGAGGGCGATCCGATAGAAGTGGATCAGTCGGCGCTCACGGGAGAGTTGTTGCCCGCCACGCGCAAGTCCGGCGAGGCAGTGTTCTCGGGTTCGATAATTCGTCAGGGGGAAATCGGCGCCCTGGTCTATGCCACGGGTGTGAACACCTACTTCGGCAAGACGGCGCAACTGGTGCAGGAGGCGCACACCGTCAGCCACTTTCAACGCGCGGTACTCAAGATCGGCGATTATCTGATCATCCTCGCCGTAACGCTGGTGGTGGTGATTATTACTGTCGCGCTCTTTCGCGGCGACCCGATCCTTACCACGTTGCAGTTCGCCTTGGTGTTGACCGTGGCCGCGATTCCCGTGGCGATGCCCACGGTGCTATCTGTGACCATGGCGGTCGGCGCGCGCCTGCTCGCCGGGAAACAGGCAATTGTGACCCGGTTAGCGGCAATCGAGGAATTGGCCGGTGTAGACGTGCTGTGCGCGGACAAGACCGGCACTCTGACCCAGAACAAGCTGACACTGGGCGATCCGTTCAGCGTGAATAATGTCACCGGCAAGCAAGTGATCCTCTGCGCGGCGCTCGCTTCACGCGCTGACGATAACGATACCATTGATCTGGCCATCCTCGGTGGCCTGAAAAATGATCAGGCCTTGAAAGGCTACAAGGTGGGCCATTTCCAGCCCTTCGACCCGGTGCATAAGCGCACTGAGGCCGCCGTCACGGGCCCGGACGGAAAGGCATTCAAGGTGGCCAAGGGCGCGCCGCAGGTGATCTTAGCATTGTCGGCCAACGCCGGGCAGGTGAAGGCCGCCGTCGACAAGGCGGTCAACGAGTTCGCGGCGCGCGGCTTTCGTTCATTGGGCGTGGCGCGGGCCCAGGGAGATGGCAAATGGCAGTTTCAGGGTGTGTTGCCACTGTTCGATCCGCCACGGGACGATGCGAAAGCAACCATCGCGACCGCGGAACATATGGGCGTGAAGGTCAAGATGGTGACCGGCGACGCGCTGGCCATCGCCGTGGAAACCGCCAAGAAATTAGGGATGGGCACAAATATTCTCGATGCCGGCAGCCTGGGCGACGTGAAGCATCAGGAGAGCGCCGCGGCGGCCGAAGCCATCGAGAAAGCGGATGGTTTCGCCCAAGTGTTCCCCGAACACAAGTTCCATATTGTGGATGATTTACAAAAGCACGGCCATATCGTCGGCATGACGGGCGACGGGGTGAACGACGCCCCCGCGCTGAAGAAGGCCGACTGCGGAATCGCCGTTTCGAGCGCGACGGATGCGGCGCGCGCTGCGGCGTCCATCGTGCTGCTGACGCCCGGCCTATCGGTGATCATCGACGCTATGAAGGAGAGCCGGAAAATCTTCCAGCGGATGAACAGCTACGCGATCTACCGCATCGCCGAGACACTGCGCGTCCTCTTCTTCATGACGCTCGCGATCCTGGTCTTCAACTTCTATCCATTGACGGCGGTGATGATCGTGATGCTGGTGTTGCTCAACGATGGCGCCATTCTGTCCATTGCCTATGACAATGTTCATTACAAGGACAAGCCCGAGGCCTGGAACATGCGCCTGGTGCTGGGGGTTTCCACGGTGCTGGGTCTCATCGGGGTCGCTGCGGCGTTTGGCCTGTTCTACCTTGGCGAGCGAGTCTTTCATCTCGATCGTGCGCATATCCAGACACTGATGTACCTGAAGCTTTCTGTGGCCGGACATCTGACGATTTTTCTGACGCGCACCCGCGGCCCGTTCTGGTCCATACGCCCCGCGCGGATTTTGCTGCTGGCGGTGTTCGGCACCCAAACCCTGGCGACTCTGATTGCTGTTTATGGGCTGTTTATGACACCCCTCGGTTGGGGTTGGGCATTGTTTGTTTGGGGTTATGCTCTGGCTTGGTTCCTCGTGAATGACCGAGTGAAACTGCTCGCCTATCGGATTTTTGATCCAACTGCCGCGCCCCTATTGGCCAAGAAACCGGTCGATGCGACACCGCAGATCGCCCAGCGCGCTTATGAACTGTAAGAGCGGCAAGGCCGTCGCGAAGGCCACGCGGTTCAAGGCTGGCTCGAGGCGACGTCAGTTACGCCGGGCGCAGCCCACACAGATCTGGTGCTGTCCTAAGCTGAGGGTGAGTGTCCTAAATTGCCACGAGAGGGGTGTCCTAATTCAAACGCCTAACAGATGGCGACACGCAAACGAGCGAGTTCAAGAACAGCTCGCTCGTACAGCGATCGGCAGAAGCAGTCTAGAATATCGTCCCGACGGTCTACTAATGCATCACTTTCAAGACCTGCTGATGCAGATAGTCAGGGAGATCATCCACTCGGATCATTACGTACATGTGACCGTGCATCTTGACGATGTCGGCGTGCATCTTCGTGCCGTCTTGCATCATCAGATCCGTGTGGGTGATCATCCGGACAACTTCCTGGACGTTGACGGCATAGGCACTCGAAGCAATCAAGAGTCCAATCGCCACGGCGGTAATCTTTGCCCAGTCTCATATCGGCGCTCCCATTTTGCCCCTGCCGGACCGTTATGGTCCTTCCGCGAAGACCGGGTTTCCGGGCTACCATTCTTCGGAATGAGGCGCACGTTTCCGAACTCCGTCTCGTTGCTGGCTGAGACGCAGCAGCCTTGCCCCCTAGCAAGGTTTCGCCGAGCGCTATCTTTTTATGCTCGGCGGCGGTTGCAGCGTCACGCAAATCAACTGTGCGCTCGAGCTTGCCGACCTATTCGGCCTAACGCGAAGCGCCGCACAGCGGCTAGCGCGCGAAGGTCTCTTCATCCGATCTCGAGCCGGCCGCTTCGACCCGTGCCGTCTGATACAAATGGATACCTATTTACAAATCGCTTCGCGTGGCGGCCGTCTTCGAAGTCGGCGTCACATCACAACGCGAGATTGAGCGCGTCGTTCGCGAGGGCAAGGTCGAGGGCGACAAACTGAAGTTGCGCATGAACTCTTACGGCCGAGAACGCGCCGCTCAATCATATTGTCGACGCGATCATCGACCTCAGTTGACCTGATCCGCCAGCTTCGAAGACGGCCGCCACGCGTGCCTTCAGCCGAGAGATCTCACAATTTCCCGGTAGGCGGTTTCGGGGAAAGCCTTGAGCGTTTTAGTGCGCACGTTGCCGAGGCTCCCGAGTTGCAGTGTGAACCGCGCTGCGATTGCATCGTCTGGCGCCTCGTAGACCGCGACGAAGTCGTACTCGCCCATCGTTAAGAAAAATGATCTGAAATCGCCGCCCATGTCTTTCAGGAGGCGCTTCGCAGTGTCGAGACGACTAGGTGATTCCTTAACACTCTTGGCTCCAGCATCGGTGAGATTTGCGAGCATGATGTAAGTTGTCATGGCACATTTCCTCCCTGAACCTCGCGCCTGATTGGTCCCAGTTGCGTAGCAGATAGGCATCAAGTTTCCTGGCCGTGCCGTCAACGTCTTTTCATGTGAGTGATGTGAGTGAATGCACGATCACCGGCCGGGCAGTGGCTGTAGCGGGTCCATCAAGCAGCGGGAGCTTTGCGCCACAAGCGGACGCTCTCTGCGCGGCTGGCCCGCGAACGAACCCCGGCAATCCATGTAGGTTTTCGAGAAGAGGTGAAACACTATGAAGTCCTTTGCAATTGGAATTCTGCCCGATTGGCGCTAAGTCAGACGGCTCAAAGGCTCTCACGACAGTACGCATTATCTCGAACGGGATGAACTGGCAGGGCTCAAACGGCTGCAGAAAGAGCAAGAGCCAAAATCAGCCTACATCTTCGTGAGTGAGCGCGGCGGCCCATTTAACAGGGCCGGCGTTGCCAGGATGATCGAGCGAGCCGGCGAGGCAGCCAAAATCGGCTTCCCAGTCGCAAGCTCCATCGCCCTTGCCCAGGCGGCGGTGAAAGCGCTGTGGCCTGAGACGTAAGATGGGAATGACGGCGTTGGCAAGTAAGGCTCCCAGTCTGCGGCCCCAGCAGGAACGGCGTCTGGATTTTTGGCAGCGTCGGCGGCGGCGAGCGGGGTCGAATAGGCCAACGCAGCCGTCAGGGTTCGCGGCCGCCAAGTCGTCACTAGCGCGTTACCGAGCGCGCGAATGGCGGTGATTGGACGGACATAGTCGTAGTGATATTTGGAATCCCACGCCGCAATTGAGGCGTCGAAGATCGCATTGCTGACGACGAAAAACAGCTTGACATCGTCGTCGAGGCGCAGATCGTTGGTGTCAGAGTAGTGCGCGGCACACCTCATCGTCCCAAGAAATGCACATGTCGAGCCGCTATCACCAGTGGGACGCGATGTTATGCGGGATTGTCACGGCGTTGCGAACTTGTATCATCACAGGGGTCCCGGCTCTTGCAATGTCCTGGAACGCGGTTATGTCACCTATTAGAACCGCGCGAAGCATGATTGTCTCGGGGTCGAGACGGCGGTGGGGCCCGCTCGTTAACGTGTCAATGCCAGCGGTCCTCGGCTTGATCCATGTCAAGGCAGTTGGCGCGTGAGATGGGCAGCGTTCGTTTGGAATTGGAGCGTGTGATATCATATAGACGCTCCCGATAGTTTGGAGGCTTCCTATGTCTCAGGACAGTCAGCTGCAAAAAGCCGTTCTCGAAGAATTAAGCTGGGAGCCGAGTGTGAATGCCGCTCATATCGGCGTCATTGCGAAGGACGGCGTCGTGACTCTCACGGGTCACGTCGAAAGCTTCGCGGAGAAAAGGGCGGCCGAGGCGGCGGTGCGCCGAGTCAAGGGTGTCAAGGCAGTGGCCGAGGAGATCGAGGTCCGACTGCCCTTCGAGGTAAAGTGGAGCGACGATGAAATAGGTGCAGCAGCAGTAGAGCGCCTCGCGTGGGACGTTTCCGTTCCCCGTGACGCTGTCAAGGTGAGGATCGAGAAAGGGTGGGTTACCTTAACGGGAGAAGTTGATTGGTATTACCAGAAAAATGCGGCCGACCAGGATATGCGTCGGCTTTTTGGCGTCGTCGGCGTGACCAACCAGATTACAATCAAGCCAAGAGTGAACGCATCGAATATCATGAGTGATATCACACTTGCTCTGCACCGCTCATGGTTATTCGATCCGAATCAAATCAGTGTGAGTGCGCAGGGCGGAAAAGTCTGGCTCACCGGAACTGTTCACTCGCCGCATGATCGGCAAGTGGCAGCGAGGATCGCCTGGGCTGCGCCCGGCGTAACTGACGTCGAGAACGACATCAATATCATCTGACGGCATTGACACGTAACGAGCAAGGACATCAAGGAGGGGCGGCAAGACTTGGTTCCACCGTTCGCCCGCTCTTCGAGGAAATGTATTGTCTCCGCTCTCACGCTCGCTGAACGGCGCCGTTGCCGAGCGTCGGCGATAACGCTCGGCGAGCCCGTCGAGCAGGACGACGGGCAGATCGTCCCAAACTATCTGGTTGGGATCGAGATGGACCGGCCGCCCGGGATGGAGATGGGCGCCGACACCATCCACCTCGAGGCCGACGTGCATGCGACCAAGAACGAAAAGCATGGCTTTCCTGAAGATGCATGGATTGCTTATCTGACCATCCGCCACACGCTGACTGAAGACGGGAGCAAGTTCAAGAAGACCGGCAAGCTCGTGCCGATGAACGCAGGCGATGGACCGCACTACGCGAGCAACGTTCGCATGGCGGGCCCCGGCACCTACCGGCTCACCTACGAGATTCTGCCGCGTTCTTCGAATGGCTTCATTCGCCATGTCGACGAAGCAACGGGTGTCCACGCCTGGTGAAAGCCGATCAGTTTGCACTGGACCTTCACCTATCCAAGCAAGCAGAAGGGCTAATACACATCGCCCATTTGCGCCGTGCGGTATGCCGCGCTCGCGTTCCTCGTGTTGGTCGGTGCGTCGTTGGATGCGGCATCGCCCGCCGTCGCGCAGACGACAATTGACGTGACGATCAACGACCATCGCTTCTCGCCGTCCGAGATCCATGTTCCGGCGAGTCAAGCCGTCATCCTCAATATCAAGAACGAAGATCTTGGATACGGGGGCGAATCCTGCCAAATCGAAAATCTGCTCCAAGGTCGAGCATATCTTCGCCGAGCAGAAGGATCGGATGGACCTGTTCATCCGCACGATCGGCATCGCCCAGGCGGATGACGCCGGCTATGGCGGCGAGAGTGGATAATCGGCTATGGTCGCTGGAGGAATTGGTTGACCGAACATCAAAGCAGGAGAAACCGATGCAATTCGCGGTTCTGGCATGGGTTAGCAGTAATGATAGCGCGAAGGCAGGTTCGATTTTCGGCATCTTAGACAAGGTTAACCCCGGCGCGTTGCCGGCACTTTCGCCAAATGGTTATTGGACTGATTTTCGGTCAATTGACGAAAACAAATTCAAATTTGCTACGGATGCAAAAAAGGCAATTGCCCAACATGGGTATTATCTGATGGGGGCCAGTGTCACAATTATTGACGCGTTTGGGGAACCGCCTAAGTCAAGTTGATCGCGCGGGTAGGTGACCAAAAAAAGCACCCATTACCAGCGGCGATCGCTCCGCTCGCACCCAGATTGGGAACTGTAGATCGGGGATCGGCTGCGACTTGCGCCAGCATCGCCGCTACTCCGCCGGCAAGGTAGAATGCCGAGTAGGGCCCGACGGGCGGCTCGATCTGGCACGTCTCGCTTTTGTCGTCGTAGCGTAGGCGCAGCGCATAAGTGCTGATCGCGATCGGTGTTCCGCGCAAGCTTGTGCCGTCGAGAAATTCGACCGCGAGCATGGCACTGTCGTGGACCGCGTCGTGCACAAATTGCTCCGCAACGTCAGACTGCGCGGTCGGCGCAGGCATTGCGGCGCTCAGCTTGCCGGCTTGGGCGCCGACGACCTTGACCACTGCCGCGTCGGCAGCGCACGGGTGGTGAGTGCCGGCCGGCGCGCGCCTTTAATCCACTTTTGAGGAGCTGAGTACTTCTACTCAATTTGAAGGTTGGGATGTCGCAGCAACCGGCAGTGCGGTTTGCCGGGCAATCGGGCCAGCGGGCGAGCGTCAAGGGCGGAAAATAATGAAACCCCGGTCAATCTGTGGCCGGGGCTATGTCGGATGCGACGCCATGCTTCTCTGTATGTAAACATCCGCTGTAGAGCTGAGTCGACATCGCGGCATCGCCATCATGTAATGCTTGGCGCTAAGGAATCAAGGGCTCCCGGGAAGTTCTATCGTGCCACGCTCTTCGATAGGCTGGACATGCCACCGTGAGCGACGGCGATGCATCCTCCCCACGCCGGCTCTTCATTGAGGAGTTCCTAGACAAGAACCTTGTCGATTTCAGCGAGTGCGAAGCCCACTACGAGCGCATGACACCAGACGAGATGCTCTACGTGCACTGTCTCGATAACCGTTCACATAATCGGTTCGATCGATCGATCTCTGCAGTTCATATTGGGTAGCGAAGCGATAATCAGCCAAATCGGCTCAGCGGTTTGTTTCCGTCCGCGCGGCCGTTTACAACACATTCAACGCGCAACGGCATTTAGTCAGCCGTCCGACACATCGACAGTTTCGAACCGCAGCGCAAAATTCTTGGAGCGATGCGACAGCTGCCGTCGCATAAATGGAGGCCTCAGCGGTCAGGCTTCTTGTGGCCCGCTCGTTAACGTGTCAATGCCCGGGAGTTGCTTTTTTTCCGAAGTCGCTGTCCTTACGCGGCAGCCTTGCCCGCCGCCGGCTCGTCCGGACGCTTGTCGATCACCCGATCGATGATCCCGAAATCCCGAGATTCTTCCGCCGACATGAAATGGTCACGGTCAAGCGTGCCTTCGATCAAATCATAATCGCGGCCGGTATGCCGCACATAGATTTCATTGAGCCGACGTTTGATCTTCATGATGTCCTCGGCATGGCGCAGGATATCCGAGGCCTGCCCTTGGAACCCGCCGGAAGGCTGATGCGCCATGATTTGCGCGTTTGGCAGCGCATAGCGCATGCCTGCTTCGCCAGCGGCGAGAAGCAGCGAGCCCATCGAGGCCGCTTGCCCTATGCAGAGCGTCGATATTTTCGGACGGATGAACTGCATCGTGTCGTAGATCGCGAGGCCCGACGTGACGACGCCACCCGGCGAATTGATGTACATGGAGATCTCTTTCTTCGGGTTTTCCGCCTCAAGAAAGAGCAATTGCGCCACGATTACCGAGGCGACATGATCGTCGACCGGCCCGGTGAGGAAGACGATCCGCTCGCGCAGAAGGCGCGAATAGATATCGAACCCGCGCTCACCGCGGCTGGTGTTCTCGATGACCTGAGGGATCAGGTAGTTGGCGTGGATTTCGAGCGGATCACGGTCGTACATGACAGGTCTTTCTCGGTTTCACAGGGCCGAAATCAAATCAAAGGTGGGAGTGCCCACCAGCGTTAGGCCCAAGATAATAGCTTCCGCCGCTTCCGCAACGGGGCGGCGCCACCGCCGATTCCACGATTGACCTCGCGAATCCAGGGGCCCGCGCGTTGGCATTGTCACGTTGGCAAGTTTTACTCGTCATGGAGCCAGTTTGACGCCGACTGTCCGTTATGAAGAAGCTAGGTCCTCAAGGAGGCCCTTCTCCTCACCCCGCCGGCCGAAGCGCCATCGCGGGGTGCTAACGGGGAGAAATACAGGGAGTTTTCGAGAATCTCGGCCACCGCCAAATTTGTCTGTGCGGAACTCCCTCTGAAATCATGATCTAGGCGCAGAATTCCCTCCGGGCAGAACAGGGCATTAATTCAGCACAGCAGCGAGTTCGATTTCTTGAAGAGCCGAATTCAGGGAAAGCCCAGTTGGCCCCTACGGCCTGATCGTTTTTTAAACCATCGATCGAGTTTGACGGCAATGTCGCCTTTCTGACCTCGCCATCGGTCGATATGGGATAACCTCCTCGGAGGCCTGGATCACCTTTTACTGGCCACTTGGAATGATGCCCCCTGGAAAGGGAAATGGAATAATGCCAAACGACCAAGATCCGCCGCGCCAACGAGCCAAACAGGTTCAGCTCGCTCGCTACGTGGTGTCCGTCGATCACCAATCAAAGAGCAGCTTTGATAGCCGTGGGGCGGCCGAGAACGAAGCTCGGAGGATATCGGAGGCTTTTCCAATATTGGCGGTTCGTGTGAGCGATAGGGAGCAGCGCACGGTAAAAGAGGGCGGGAGCGACGTAAGCACCTGAAGACGCCGCCGCGACCTGGTCCGGTGCTCATCGAAAAGAAACGCCGCGGGACGGGCGCCGCGAGGGCTACCGGTCCTGCGCCAGATGACGTGAGCCAATCACTCCAAAAACGAACGCTGTCCTAAATCACCTTGAGGTTGACAGCAGAAGTTTTTCCCTTCTTGGGTCCCGCTCTTCGTCGAACGAAACTTTCTGACCGTCTTTCAGACCACTCAAGCCCGCGCGCTCGACAGCAGAGATGTGTCGTCGGCGCCGCCATTGTCTGGGGCGATGAAGCCAAAACCCTTAGTGCTGTCGAACCATTTTACGGTGCCGATCGGCATCTAATGTCTCCAATCATGAGCATAGCGCAGCACGCCTTTCGTGTGACAGATCAAACGCCAGAATTGGTTAGCTTGCCAGCGCAGAATGATGGCGTCAATTTTGATGTTCCGCCGGTCAATTGCAAGAAAAGGACAACTGAGCATGAGCGACGCTGATGTCCTGCGCCTCTTCACCACGGCGCTTTCGACCGCAGCGTAAAATTTCGGCAGCGACACTTCCAGCCGGCGGTGTTGGGAATGACATGTCCCCACACGGGCGCAGGCGACGCAAAGGTGGTCATCGTCATTATCAATCGTCGCTTTCGCGTGTGCCGTGCGCCGCCCCGCCCGAAAGGAAAAGCAGGGCGGCGCCCGCCGGCAGAGAGTTGCCGCTAATCCGCCGGCTCGCGCGCGCCATGGCCAAGGAGCAAACCCGCGCGCATTCCGCCGCGCATCATGGACGCGACGGAAACCTTACATAATCACCCGCCACATCGCCCGGCTGAAAGCCCCCGGCAAGCGCCGGCTTTTGACGGGTGCAGGAAAGGCACCAGCGAGGACTTGCTCCACCGATCCGTCGCGGTCCTGCCGCCGCCACCTTGGCGAAGGCAAAGAGATAGGGCGGCTCGATCTCGTCGAACAATTTGTGCATGACGCGATCCGTGACGGCGATGTTGAATTTCTCAACGACACGATCTTGCACGGGACGCCGCGCAACCGCACAGGACGTTGAAGGAAGTCGCGGAAATCCTCTCCGCACGAGACATCGGCGCAGTTGTCGTTGCCGATGTCCAAGGCATGTCGCATTCCGCCGGCCTAATGCCGTCGATAAAGTCGATTTCAAAAGTCTGAACATTAAGATCAATCCCAAAGGGCAAGCCCGGAGGTGGGAGTCCGCTTACACCAGCGTCCAAATCGCCCTGGCAGTTTGTAATTGCGACCGCGCAACGGCTGAGGAAAGAATCGGCAAACTTGATCCCGACGAATTCGGCAAAATGCTCGCAGGATTGGAGAACAATTTGGACCTTCTGAAAGCCGCCGTCGAGTTCATGGAGTGCGCATGCGTACGCTTGTGCATCGCCGCGGACTGTGCCTTTGCCGAAACGCGCTGATCGCTTTGTGTCGGCTGAGCACGCTCATCGGCAGCCTCGGCGACCTCGACGGCGCTATAGAGCAATACGGCAGAGTCGAGTGATGACCCAAACCGAAATGCGTCTCAGGTATTGGCTCGCGGTGCGCCTGGTGCGGCTGGCGGGGCTCGTGGCGGACGTGGCCGTATGGCTGGCGCCGTGGGCGCTCGGCGGCATGCGATGAGGGGGCAGCCTTGCCCCTGGGGGGCGGATCTGGATCGCATGCCGCCCCTCAGAGCAGCCCCGACTCTATCGGCTCCAACAGCGTCGGATCGTCATCGCCTGCACCTGTCTTATTGACGCGCCGATCGATCGGCCATTCGCGCAGGGCCGATTCCGAGGCCGGATGCAGCTCGTCGGCCGACATGTTGCCGGAAAGCCATCGATCGATCTCTGCTTGCTGCAGCAATACCGGCATCCGATCATGGTAGGGCAGCATCCACTTGGTTGGCTCTGTGACGATCAGCGTGCAGGACAAAACGACTTCGCCCGACTGCGGATCGCGCCAGCGTTCCCATAGGCCGGCGAGCGCAAGAATCGGCTGGCCGGCCGCATCGACGAAGATATGGGGTTGCTTTTCGCCCTTTGGCCCCGTCCATTCATAAAAGCCCGATGCAGGCACGACGCAGCGCCGGCTTCTATAGGCGCCTCGGAACATGGGTTTATCCGCGACCCTCTCGAGCCGGGCATTGAACGTGGCTGGAAGATCCCTCAGCGGCTTTTTCCACCAGTTCGGAATGAGGCCCCAGCGCACGCCACGGACGAGTTCGCGCCCGGCCTTCGGCGTCGTGTCTCACTATATCAACGAGAGTTGTCGGCGCGATGTTATATCGGGCCTGCAGATTTTGCGGCGCGCCGAACACGCTCAAGAACTCGTGGACCTGTTGCCACGTGTAATGTTGGGTGAAGCGTCCGCACATCGACTTACGGCTAGTGCCTAGTTTTAATGCAGCCCACAAGAAACGCCCTGCGCCGCCGACAAGTTGCGAAAATGCGGTCGCCATGCAGGCTTCTGAGTGTATACTTCCGAATGTCGAAATGGGAAATTTCGGAATCATTCTGTCCGTAAGGTGCCAAGATGCCGGAAGATCGGATTAGGGTTGCGCCCAATACAGTGGTGTATGGTGACAGCGGCAAGCTAGTAGTGGAGTTTGCCATCCCAGGAGCGCCAACGGAAACCATCGATGTGACAATGCTGGAAGACAGCATCCACCTCTCAGCGCCAACAAGGGACATCGAGTATGTTTCGGCGCTGGCCTTAAGTTGGCCAGTGAACCCTGGCAAAGCCGAAGCGACCTACGAGCACGGACTGCTCCGAATCGAGGTGCCCTTCAAAGATCCGATGGAAGGTGCCGTTAAGATCGCCATCAAAGCGGGTGGCGCGATGGCTGGAACCGCTATCAGCGAAACCAAAACACCCTAAAATCGACCGGTCCGGCACGATCAAAAGGTGGCGCGAGCGGCTAGGCCTCGGAAAAAAAAGCCCCGGTCCTAAGACCGGGGCCGAGAGCCGACCTTGTTGGGCCGGTCCCGAATTGTCGGCCTCGGATCATACGGGGGGTAACGATCCGAGTTCCAAGTAGATAGTCCTCAACTCTAAAGAATCAACCTGAGCAGTGTGAACGCAATGCGCGAAATGCTCGGAAATGGGCTCATCTCCCCTTCTTCCTCAGCCTCACCCTTGGCCCTCGCCATTCTCAGCGACGAAGACAGCGTCACTTCTTCTCGCGACGCTCCAGCCTTGTGCGGCGATTTTTGAGCTTCACCAATTCGTTTTTGCTTTTTGCGCCCCTCAACTGCTGCATGCCCCTTTTGGGACTCGCGGGCCCCGTGGGTTCGTCGAAAGACACTCGCGTCTGCATATGATCGATTTGCAGGTTGAGGTCCGCGGCGGTGTCCTCCCGCCGCTTTAAGCGCGCTCCCGGCCGACCGCCATTTGTGAACTCAACGCCGGCGGCCTTGAGGGCGTTTTGAACCGCTTCGATCGTTCGATCCCTTAGCTCTTCGCCTCGTTCAAGACGGGCTATCGTCTCCGGCGAGACCTTTGCGAGTTCCGCAAGTTCGCGGACGCCAATGCCCAGAGCCGCTCGCGCCATTTTAGAGTGAATGGGCAGAAATTTCATAACCACGTTACGACTTACCTTGACCGCTGACTCGATTATGTTATCGTAGCATAGTTACGATTTCAGAACAAGCGAGGCCCGCCATGCCGAACCCAACCGTTCCGGCAGCCGCCCGCGGTACTCGGAGCCGCCGCAGGCGTGCAAACCTCGCCAGCGGCCGCTGCTGAGTCATCTAGGCCCCTACGGTCGGCGGAGAAAACGGAGGCACGGGCGTCGAGACAATTCCCCTCACCGTCGGCGGCATTCGCGCCATGCTCACCTATGTCTTCAATCTCGACGACCTTCTGGAGTACGAGACGCAAGCGGCCTGCATCGCGTCTATCCTGAGTTCGCCAGTGCTCGCGGGGGCTCTCATGTCGGATGATCGTCTCGGCGAGCCTTAGCGAGAACCTTCGTCAAGATAATCGTCTAGCTCTTTGTCCGCCTCGGCCGATCTCGTTGGCGAAGGCCGATCAATCGGCGCCTGCGCCTCAGCCTCGGCCAAAGCATCCTCAGCGGTTTGCTCGATGACGAACAGGGCTGCCTTGGCCCGCTCGACATCGTGAGGCTCAAAGGACTTCGCAAACTTGGCGATGGTCTTTAGGGCTGCGCGCATCGTTTCAATCGGGGTGTATTTCATTTGTCCTCCTTTACCGACGCCCTGATCGCCTCAATTAGCTCGTCGTCTTTCTTCAACTCTTCTGGCGAATAAAGCTTCGCCAGATCCTCGCGCGAAAGCAGCGGCGGATCATTCTCAAACTTCTCAGGCCCAAGCGGGCCTGTTTTGCATTTCAGCTCATCACTCATTGTTCGCTCTAACTATGTAGTTTCGGCCTCGCCATCATCAATCAGCGCGTGCATCTAGCGCGCGCCGACATTCTATCGCGGCTGCCGCTTTGGCTTGCGCGGCGGCTTCTGCGCCTGTCGCGGCTATCGATTACCGCCGCGGAGCGGCTGGCACCGTGGCTGTTCTCGCCGCCGGCGGACCATTAAACGTTGGGGCCTTTAGGCATTCCTATAGCTTTTCGGAGGAAGTCGGTTGCGCGCCTGCTTGGCCGCTGCCCGGCGGTTGATAGTCAACATCTTTTTTCAGCGCCGCATCCATTTCTTCGACCGTAAGCAGCAGAGTCGCTTGGCTTCTGACCATTCCGCTGGCCGCCACCGCGACCGCCACCGCCGCAGCCGTGACGTTGTCCGGAAAGTCGGCGATCCAGACGAAATCGTGCTCGCCGAAAGCAAAATAAAAGCGCTCCAGCTCGCCGCCAACCGAAGCCAATAAATTAGCGATGGAGTCGCGGCGGCTAGTGGCGGATTCTCTTTGGAGCCCTCTCCAGCCTTCGGTCGTATAGCTCCCGTGTCCAAGATATTTTGGCATTGCCAACCTCCCTTCGTTTCGATCGCAAGCGAAGCTGTGATTTGAGATGTAGCACGCTGGGCCCCATCGCACGATGCTCAGGTGGCTCTAACGCGGGTGCAGAGTGCAGGCATGCGGCATTCGCGCAGGTGGCGAACAGACCGTCGAGGCCGTGGCCCTTGAGGTGCGCAATCGTCGGCGGTGCGGGCATCATCGGGTGTAATCCATTTCGTCGGCTGCCAAGTCGTCTTCCACTCGCGTGCGAGTTTCTGCGCTTCGGCTATCTGCTCTGGGGTCATGTGCTGTGCGAGATCGTCTCGTACTTCTGTTGCACCTTTAAGGCCCTGCGCCGCCGACAAGTTGAGCCACAAATGTACGAGGACGTAGCCCTGCGGCACGCCCTGGCCATTGAAGTCCACGACCCGAGCCGATACCGGCCCGCGTGGTATCAGTTCTAATCTATGCTGCCGTAGCATGCTGTATGCATCTGGTTCTTGACAGCCGGAGCAGCCTGAACAAACGCCGTAAGCAGATCGACCGAGTCTCGCCAGTTGCCCTGCTTATCTTTTGGCTGCACGCCAAGAGCGTTAAAACACGATTCGGCTGCAGGAGGATTGATGATTATCGCACCGGAGAACTTGATCAGCACCTGAACCGCCTCTTCGCCAGTGGGATCGCCGGTCGTAGCGCTGTAGGCCTGAATAAAAGCCCAGACATTGGCTGCTGACGAATGGGCACATTTTGCTATGTCGCCGATTACTGCGGACTTGCCGATGAACCCTCCATTCTTGTATTTTCGGGGCAAGTATGAAGGACAGGGTTCCGAAGGTAGTGGTCCTAGTGTCGGACCTTGGCCTTCCGAATTGTTCGCCAGCGCAGGTGCAGGCTTGGCAGCCGGTGCAGGTGTAGGTGCAGCGCCGCCGCTGCCAACGCTCGTGCAAATCGCGACGCTCAATGGCGCTATAGCGGCGGCAAGTGCGGGCGCGGACCGTGCGGTCTTGCAAAACTCATCGACGATCGCGGGCAGGCTCATGAAACTCTGACAGTCAGCCGCACTCTTGAACATCAATATGTCGCTGCCGGCGAGCGGGCCGCTTCGCACTCGTACCTTCACAAATCCTGCATCATATCGCATCTCAACGCTGCCGCCCAAACGCTCTAAAGCTTCTTTAACGTCTTGCGGCGTGCGCAGGTCGCCAGCGCCACGTCTGCCAGCGACAAAGTCCACATCATCAAGCGGGACGCACGTCTCCTTGTAAAAATGCTGAAGATACCAGCGCTTGCTTGCGTCAGTAAATAGGTTTGAGGACGCGGTCGTAGTGAAATTGACGTGCGCCGGGGGGCTGGCGCTTGGGGTGATATAATCCCGGCGTTGTCTCTCGCGGCTTGCGCCCAGCACTCTCCCTGCTGTGCGTCATCAGTAATCGAATAGCAGCCAGCCGCCTCGATCGCAGCATCGTTTGACATTTTCTTGGCGGCGGCGGCGCTGCGAACACATTCGTTGCGCATCTCAACGTCGGCGATCAGGAAACAGCCAGCACGGACCTCGGCAATATCTTGCGATGTCCAGTCCTTATATGGCGGCGGCATGAGCGCAGAGAGGCAGAAAGCGAGAAAGGTGTTAGCTTCAATGTGATTATCGCCCAGTTCTTCTAGACACTGGCGCCGCACATCTGGTGAGGCTGCTGGCCATGCTTGAGCTAAAAAGTGCTGAATGTCTTGTTCGGAGGCCAAACACTCGCCTTGCGTGAAGGGTGGATCTGGTGAGTTACAATCGTCGTAAGGATAGGTAGGCACTTTCGAATTCATGGCTGCCTCTGCGGGCGAGGCAGCCGGTGCCGATGCGGGCGCAGCGGGCGCTGGCGGTTGGGATTCGACTGGAGGGACAGCCCCGCCGTTGGGGACTCCCGAGAGTGAAGGCGCAGCGGCTGGTGGTGGGCTGACGTTTGCTGTCTCTTTATCGTAGCAGGCCAATCGCTGAACTGCATCCGAGATCGACCAGCATCCGCTATGATCAGCACCAGGGCTCGTGATGTCGGGTGATTTTGGCGCGGGCGGGACAGCCTGAGCTGCGACGACGCTGGGCTGTTGCGGTGCTTGCTTCACGGTCGTGGGCGGAACAAAAGAAATTGTCGCAACATGCTGCAGTGCCGATCCGTTCCACAAATAAAAGTGCGTCCCTAAGACGCCGGTTTCGTTGAGCTGCCCGGAGAACACGATGAGGCGGCTATTGACGCGGAACTCGATGGAGTTGAAATTGGCATCCATCGACGCCTGCATTCCCTGCGTCATCACGGCCGGCAAAAAAGTCACTCGTCCGGTAAGCGCGTCTATGACCGCTCCCGTGCTGCATGTGGTTCCGCAGCCCCATTGAATGAGCTGGTAATGCCCAGCAAAGTTTACCGGTTGCTGCGCGCCATTTCGCAGCCTCGTCCGATATGAGTAGGCATCTGGCGATGAGAGGTCCAAATGGCCGACGGGGCCGCGGTAGGCCGGCGACGGGAACTGGTCGAACTTCGGCACGGGCGGCGTCTGAGCAAGAGCCGGCGCAATGATGCAGAAAATGGCGAACGTGGGCGCTGCGAGCTTCAATTTCTGCCCGCCTTTGTTCTCTCCCTATTAAATAGCTTCTGTCCTGGGCCTAGCGCAAGGAGGAGGTTGTAAGGCTCGCGGTAACTTTGGAGCGTCGGCCTCCGAGCGCAGAACGAAAACGCAAGGGTCTAAAGAGGCGGCGCGATATTCCAGCCATCCTCGACGACCAAACAGGACTCATCGAGTTCCGCTACCAACGTAATATAACGGCGACACGCGCCACAATCAGCCTTGGTACATGGATATGTGGTGCGTCGCCGCCAGCCTCGGCACGACTGCTATTCCGATCGGGCTGGCTGGGCTTGGGGCCAGGCGACAATACCTATCTCGGCACAGATTAGGGCTCAATTTGATGCCGCTCATAGCTCTTCATGGCAACGTGGACAACTATTGCGAAAACAAACAGGCCAAGCACAGCTAAGCCTACTGCGGTGCTAGCACCGGTAATGGCGCACAAGATGAGGACTGCTGCTAGCGCTAATAAAATTCCAAGCAAAGATCTTAGCGTTTTTGGGAAAAGTATCGCTAGAAAAATCAGCACAAGTAACGCCGCGATTAACATTTCTTCCTCCTTTTAGGAGCGGAATGGCGAGCAGATCATGCGTGCCCATGCCGAAAGGGGGCGGCTGATTCGGTCTTGGCCATCGCCATTACTCAAAAGCTCGCCCACACCTTTAAAGTCCTGTCCGGGCGCGGCCAATCGCTCATGCTCGGCGAGGGCATGTGCGTTTGGCGCTTGCTGGCGACTTGAAGGAATAGCTTAGCGTCCGCAATCAACAGAGAGAGAGCTTCGAGTTTGAGGTTAGCTTCCATGAAATCGACCGTATGCTTACGCAACGAATTGTCCAGTAATTGCTTCTTCCTCAGCCTCACCCGTGGCCCTTCGCCGTTCTCGGCGACGAAGATGGCGCCGGCCGAGATCGATCGACGTCAGAAGCGCCTGGCTCCTAACTTTTCTAGCTCGCTTAGCTCATCTCGACTGAGCATCCAAGGGCGCCAATACTCGGACAATGGCATCGAAATCAAGGATGGGAAGGAGCGGCGCGGCCATGTAGTTCTAATGATGACAAACGATAACGATGTAAGTGATTGATATATATATGATTTGTTTCGACATTTTTGTAGATGCGCTGGTCACCAATCAGATTGTCGCCCTCGGCAAGTCGCTCAATGTAGCCGTGCATGATCATCTCATCATCGGCCGCGACGGATTTGCGAGTTTCAAGGGTCTACAGACTGATTTGATCGGCCGACGCCCACGCAGGGGACTAGTGCTTCGGCAGGGCACGGTGGGTTGAGCTACATCAACGCGGCGCGGCATCCTTTGTGGCACGCCTGCGCTCCGAGCCGAGTACGTCGAAACGAGGCGCTTCTTGCTGCAGGTTTCATCGCCACCGACGGTCGCGAAATCACCTTTGCGCTGGATCGCCATCCGTAGCCGCTGGGTAGCGGTCGGGGCTTTGCTTGTTCTTGCCGCCGCCGGCGGTTTGGCATGGTGGGGCACGCATCGCACCACCCCCGTGCGGTACGTCACCGCGCTGGTTGCGCGCGGCGCGATTACGCGCGTAGTAACCGCAACCGGAACCCTCAACCCGGTGCTGACGATCATTGTCGGAGCCTACGATTTCGGTGTGATTCAGAACATTTACTGCGACTACAACACGCAGGTGAGGGCGGGGCAGGTCTGCGCCAAGATCGATCCACGCCCGTATCAGGCGACTTTCGACCAATATTCCGGCCAGCTTCTGCGCGATCAGGCGGTGCTCAACAAGGACCGCATTGATCTCTCGCGCTATCAGCAACTCGCTGCCCAGAACTCGATCGCGCGCCAACAGGCCGAGGACCAAGCCTACGTCGTCGAACAGGATGAAGGGACCGTCAAACTCGACCAGGCGTATGTGGAGGGTGCCAAGCACAACCTCGACTATACTGACATCATCTCCCCCGTGGACGGCACGGTTGTATCTCGCAGTGTAACCGGCGGCCAGACTGTCGCCTCCAGCTTCCAGACGCCGACGCTGTTTCTCATCGCTTCTGACCTCAAGCAGATGGAGGTGGACACGAACACCAGCGAAGGCGACATGGGCGGGGTCAAGGGAGGCAACAAGGCGAATTTTACCGTCGACGCCTTTCCCCAGCGGGTCTTTCAAGGCACAGTTACCCAGGTCCGCCAGTCGCCGCAGACGGTCCAAAACGTCGTGACCTACGATGTCGTAATTGGCGTCGATAACAGCGATCTCGCGCTTATGCCGGGCATGACCGCGTCTACGCAGATCGTCATCGCTCAACGGAACGATGTGCTTCGCGTGCCGAACCAGGCGCTGCGATATGTGCCGGGCGGCCTTTCGGCGGCTGAAGCCCCGGGCGCCCGCACGCCGGCCGGGAGACAGCCGCGAGTTTGGGTACTGCACAATGGTCAGCCTGCTGCAGTCGCCGTCGTCCCCGGTCTTAACGACGACAACTTTACAGAGATTGCTAAGGGTGATCTCCACCCGGGCGATCAGGTCATTACCGCCGAAAGCGTCGGTCAAGCGAGCGGCCAGTCCGGTTCGCTGCCGCCGCGACCGTGAGATGGTGCCGTGATGCCGCGCCAAGGCCCTGAAGCGACGCAACCGGTCATCAAGGTCGAGAATGTGGCTCGCACGTTCGTCGTCGGCGACGTCAAAGTCGAAGCGCTCCGAGGAATCAGCCTGACCGTTCAGTCCGGCGAGTTCGTCGCCATCATGGGCTCGTCGGGCTCGGGCAAATCGACGCTGATGAATATCCTCGGCTGCCTCGACCGGCCGACGAGCGGCCATTACTTCCTGGAGGGCGTCGACGTCGCAGCATTGAGCGAACCGGACCTGGCCCGCATCCGCAGTGAGCGCCTCGGCTTCGTCTTCCAGAGCTTCAACCTCTTGGCCCGCACCAGTGCGATCGAGAATGTCGGCTTGCCGCTCTACTACGCGGCCTCGGGGCCGAAGCGCCGCGCGGTGCGTGTCGAGCGGGCGCGGGCGGCGCTGCGCCTTCTCGGCCTAGGCGAGCGCGAGCGCAATACGCCCGGCCAGCTTTCCGGTGGCCAGCAACAGCGCGTCGCCATCGCCCGCGCCTTGATCAATGCACCGAGCCTTCTTCTCGCCGATGAACCGACCGGCAATCTCGATACGCGAACCTCGCACGAGATCATGGAAACGCTCCGCTCGCTCAATCGTGAGCAGGGAGTCACTATTATCCTTGTAACCCATGAGGTCGACATAGCCGCCTATGCCGACCGCATCGTGACCATGCGTGACGGCAAAATTGTCGCCGACGAGCGGGTGAGCAAGCCGGCAGCGCCGGCCGCCGCTTCCGAGGCTGAACGCTCAGCGTTTTTCCACCCGCCCGAGCTTCGCGTCTCCCCGCTCCCGGCCCGCGGCTTCCTGGCTTTCGCGCTGATGATCCTCGTCGCAGCGGCGCAGGCGATCGGACGCAACAAGATGCGTTCGGCGCTCACCATGCTCGGGGTATTCATTGGCGTCGGAGCGCTCATCGTCATGGTCGCCGTGGGCAACGGTGCGAGCGAGGCGGTCCGCAAGCAGATCGAGAGCCTCGGCACCAACGTCGTCGTGATTCTGCCCGGCGCGCTGACCACGGGCGGCATCCGTGCCGGCTTCGGGAGCGCCAGCACGCTCACGGTCGCGGATGCCCGCGCAATTCGCTGCGAGGATCCCGCGGTCGCGCAAGTTGGTTACCTCATCCGCCAGCAGGGGCAGGTGCAGTACAGCAACCAAAACTGGACAACGAGCATCCAAGGCGTGAACGCAGTCTATCCATCCATCACGAACTGGCGGATTGCCGCCGGGCGGGACATCACAGCCGAGGACGATAGCAAGGCCAACCTCGTCGTCGTCATCGGGCAAACCGTATACCACCAGCTCTTCAGTCCCGGCGAAGACCCGATCGGCGCCGTCATCCAGGTGAAGAGCATGCCGCTGCAGGTGATCGGCTTGCTGATCGCCAAGGGCCAGTCCGTCTTCGGCACGGATCAGGACGATCTTGTCATGATGCCGTTCACGACGGCCGAACGCAAAGTGCTTGGAGTCGCCGCGCCAACTCAGCAGCAAACGCCACTGAATTGGCCCTATCTGCCGCCACCCAATCCGTACAATCTGCAGGCACGACTGACCGGCTTTGCCAATCAGATTTACGTGCAGGCGGTGAGCCAACCTCTGGTGCAGACTGCCATTCGGCAAGCGACCGACACGCTCGTTCGCCGCCATCGCATCAAGCCCGGCGCCATCAACGACTTCGATGTGCGCAACCTGAGCCAGTTCGTCGAAACCGCGGAGGGCAGTAGCCGCATCATGGCGCTTCTGCTGGCTGCCGTGGCGTCGATTTCGCTTATCGTCGGCGGCATCGGCATCATGAACATCCTGCTCGTCTCGGTGACCGAACGCACGCGCGAGATCGGATTGCGCATGGCGATCGGTGCACGTCGGCTGCACGTGCTGCTGCAGTTTCTCGCCGAAGCCATCTTTCTCAGCGTCAGCGGCGGGCTCGCCGGCATCATCATGGGCATCGCGTTTTCTGCGGCAATCTCCTTGTTGTTCCGCTGGGCCGCGCCGGTGTCGCTGACCGCTGTTGCCGGCGGGTTTCTGTTCGCCGCGGCGGTCGGCGTGTTCTTCGGTTTTTACCCTGCGCGCAAGGCAGCAAGCCTCGATCCGATCGACGCGCTACGCTACGAGTGAGGTTCTGCCGTACATTGACTGCAAGCTCGCTTGCATTCTGCCGCGGCCTCGGCGAGTTCAACGGCTCATCGCACGCAAGCCCTTCTTCGGCGCAGCGACGGTGCCCTGCCAACTTACCGTTAAATCACATAGGCGGCTGGACTGGGTGGCAATGCCCATACTCGGCATCCACCTTGTCCGCCCCATATCGTTGCCAAACGATGCTAAATGAGGATCGGTCGATGCCGAGGCTGATGCTGTCAGCCTCACCGCTTACCGACACATTGCTAATTGAAACCTTGGTGAAATTGTAACTGTGATCGCCTTCCCCGGCCGTCAATGTCTTCTTGTCTTCATCAAATATGACGACAATCAGTCGGCTTTCCGACCCAGGCTTGGCCTCTGTGTCGGTCAAGACGCAATTGAGCTGCCGTGGCGTGCCAGATGCGCAGGCAGTCCATGCGAAGACCATCGTTGACGCACTCGCTATGATCGCCATCGGCGAGCCAAGTCGTATTCTCATTCTGTCCTCAATCGCGACGTGCTGCGCCCTGGCCCTTATCAGCGCACCCCCTGTTGGAGCAATCTTCTTTGCGCTGGCCGCTATGGGGCGTGAGCCGGAAAGGGCTCTGCTCAGCTAAGCCGTTAATCCACGCCGCTACCGCTGCGATGAAGCTAAGTTTATTCGCGTTAAGGTTGTATAAAACCTTTTGGATTAGCGGCGTGCAATGGACGAATACCCCAAATCAAAGCGCGGCCGCGAGACCTGGGCGGCGCACCTGAGCGCGGCATTCAAACACTAAGTTAACGGAGCGCTGATAAATTAGCGCCGTTCGCAGGCGGACGGTTCGCAATCCGGCGATTCGAAGGGCGCACTGCGTGTGATGCGAAATGGTCGATATGCCATGTGCGCCACCGGAAGTTGCCACCAAGAGCATCGCGTCAGGGGGGTTGCCGAGCTATGCGATTGAACGATTTTTGGCGTTTTGACTTTCCAAGACGATCCAAGTCGCAACGCTGGCGTTTCGATTGGCCCTCCGTGACGCTGTGGATCTTCGCCTATTGTGCTTCTACGGCATTGATCTTGATCCTCGGTATTCGCCTCGGAGCGACCGCCGCGCAAAACGCGGTCCAATATTTTACCTCTGAATTTGCTGCGTTGGCGTTTCAAGACCGCGTGAATATCCTGTTGATGGTCTTGGCATTGGTATTCCGTCTCGCCATGGCGGTGCAGGCCTATCGAGTCATCAGCCAATTGACGGCGAGCGAGGCGAGGGCGAAACAGGTCGCCGGCCACGACGCGCTCTCCGGTCTTCCGAATCGCTTTCTGTTCAATGAATTTGTCGATGCCGAAATTTCGCGGTGCAAACGCAAACGCTGTCAATTCGCGTTGTTCTATCTCGACCTCGATCATTTCAAGGAGGCCAATGACACTTTCGGCCATGATGTGGGGGACCGCGTGATCGTGGCCGTGGCGGAACGGCTTGGCATGATGCTGCGCAGCGGCGATCATTTCGCGCGCCTTGGCGGCGACGAATTCGCGGTTCTGCAAACCGACGTGGTCGATCCGCGTGATTGCGCCAAGCTCGCCTATCGCATGCTCGACGCGATGAGCACGCCTTTCGATCTTGCCGGCCAGCAAGTCTTCATGGGTCTCTCGATTGGGATTGCGCTTTGCCCGCAAAACGCCGGCGAGCGGCAGGAGCTTATGCGGCTCGCCGATCTCGCGCTTTATCGCGCCAAGCAGGGCGGCCGCAACCGCTTTGCATTTTTTGAGGCGAAGATGGGCGAAGATCTGCGGCTGCGCCAATGCGCCGAAGACGAGCTTCGCGCGGCCATTGAGAACGATGAGCTTACGATGCTCTATCAGCCGATTGTTTCCGCTTCCGGCGAAAAGATCGTCTGCGTCGAGGCGTTGGTACGCTGGCAACACAAGACCCGGGGACTGCTTTCCGCCGACAGCTTCGTCGGCATCGCCGAAGACCGTGGCCTCATAGTTCCGCTCGGCGAATGGGCCTTGCGCCGCGCTTGCAGCGATGCCAAGCGATGGCCCGGCCTGCACATCGCGGTGAACGTGTCGCCGATCCAATTTCGCCAGAAGGATTACGTTGCCACGGTGGAAAAGATTCTCGCCGAGACGGGAGTTGAGCCGCAGCGGGTCGAACTCGAACTTACCGAAGGCATCCTCATTTCGGATGCTGATCTTGCCGAACGCTCGATGATCGACCTTCGTGCGCTTGGTGTCACGATGGCCCTCGACGATTTCGGCAGCGGCTATTCGAGCCTGATCTATCTGCGTCGCTTTGCCTTCGACAAAATCAAGATCGATCCGTCATTTTTGGAATCGATGGAGTTGACAGGCGAGAGCGCGATCATTGTCGAGTCCATTGTCGGCCTCGGCCGCTCGCTTGGCCTGACTGTCACCGCTGAGGGAATAGAAACGGTCGAGCAAGCACGTTTTCTCGAGGCGCTTGGTTGCCATCGAGCTGCAGGGCTGCCTTTATTCGGGGCCGCTCGGCGTTGCGGGGATCGATGCGAAATTGGCCGAGCAAAACGATTCCGCGCTACCGACTTCCGATTCCGTCCGCTCCGTGGCCTGAGGCTGCGCTCCAGGGGCGGGAACTCTTTGTTCGCCGATTGGTGAAGCCGGAACTCGGCGTCGAAGTTCTCGATTTCAGCCGGTTTGATCAATCTCGAATGGCCGATGCGCACGCTGTACAGAGAGCCGTCGAGCTTCTCCCGCCAGAAAGTCAGGAACTTCATCAGGGTCGGAAACTCTGGCGCGATATCGTAATCTTGCCAGATATAGGTCTGTAAGAACCAGGGATGATCCGGCATTCGATAAAGGATCTCCGCGGTGGTCAGGCCATAGCCCGCCCATTGTTTCGCGAAATCCTGGGAGGGCTGCTGAGTCCCTGATGCGCGTCTCGTCGTCATGTCGCTTACCCCGCCCTGCAAGGTCCGCTCGTCGGCACCGCACCGTCCATCGATCGGCGACAACGAATCCGTTAATTGCGTCCCATTTTGGTTAACGGAGCCTTACGCGAGAATGGAGATGCTTAAAGCCGGCATGAATTCAGCCGCAAATCCTCTTATGTGGCAATATCGATACGCACAGCGTCGTCTTCGACCGGGTATTTGCTCTGCACCGCGATCGCCTTTGAGCGGTTGACGCCCGCGAAGCGCGCTTTCGACCCGAACCTCCAAAACCCACCAGCGGCCTTCCCGGGAAAAGGCCGCTGGTTGTTATCGGTCAATCACTTCGGCCTGATGCGAACTCAGCGACGATGGCTGCCGTGCCAGCCGCCGTGCCAGCCGCCGCCGTGCCAACCGCCGCCACGCCAGCCCCCCATGCCAGCCGTGCCAGCCATAGCCGCCGCCCCAGCCGAAGCCGGAGCGCCAAGCATAGCCGCACCAATACCAGCCCGGACCACGCCAGCCGTTGCCATACCAGCAATAGTTCTGGCCGCCCCAGATGAACTGGTCTTCTCGGACCGCATTGAGGCCTCAGCCGATTGGCTCACCGCCGCCTGATTGGCGATCGGCGCCGCCTTCAGCAAAGGATACCATCGCGCTTGCGGCTAACGTTGCCGCCGTCAGGGTCGAAAGAACATAAACGCACCGTCGGTCTCCTCTCAGCTTCTTGAAGATCAACGCCCCACAAAGCGGGAGGCCTGAGGGCTTTCTTCATTGCATGTATTGCGGTTCTGGACTTATGCACGCGAAAACCCAGTCGCAACAATTCAACGCTAGGTTTTCGCTGCATGAACGGGAGATGAAGCAAACATCGCCGCCGCAAATGCCAAACCTCAGAGATATCAATTGCATGATCTATCTGCAGTTCCAGCCGCCGTAAATGGTTCCAACCTGAAAATATGTTAAGGTTTGCTTCGATTGACGCGCATAGGCCTTGAGGCCCCGAAGATGATCGCAGACAAGTGGAAACGATGAACTTCCGATCGATCTACCGACACGGCTTTGCCCGCGTCGCCGCATGCACGACGGCGTGCCGCTCGCCGATCCGCTCGCCAATGCGGAGGCGATCGTTTCCATGCTGGCACGTCTGCATGAGAAGTCGGCGGCTCTCGCCGTGTTTCCGGAGCTTGCACTTTCGGGCTATGCGATCGACGATCTTCTGCTTGCAGGATACGCTGCTCGAAGGCGTTGTGCGCGCGGTCGATCGCCTCGTTGCCGCTTCCGAAGCGTTCATGCCGCTCATCCTTGTCGGCGCACCGCTGCGCCACGCAGGGCGGCTCTTTAATTGTGCGCTCGCCATCCATCGCGGCCGACTCGCTCGGTGTCGTGCCGAAGATCCACCTGCCGAATTATCGCGAATTCTACGAGCGCCGGCATTTTGCCTCCGGCGATGCGATGCAAGGCGAAGAGATTGTGATCGGGCGGCATAAGCGCTCCGTTCGGTCCAGACCTCTTGTTTGCGGCGGAAGATGTCGAAGGATTCGTCGTCACATGCCGAGATCTGCGAAGATCTTTGGGTGCCGATACCCGCAAGCTCGACGGCTGCGCTCGCGGGCGCGACTATTCTCGTCAATCTTTCGGCGAGTAACATCACGATCGGCAAGAGTCGAGACGCGCCGGCTTCTGTGCCAATCGCAATCAGCGCGGTGCCTCGCAGCCTATCTCTATTCGGCGGCGGGCAAAGGCGAATCGACCACCGATCTCGCCTGGGATGGGCAGACCACGATCGTCGAAAATGGCGTGATCCTGTCGGAATCGGCAAGATTTTCCGAGAGCGGCCAATATGTCGTCGCCGATGTCGATCTCGATCTCCTGGCGCAGGAGCGGCTGCGGCAAGGCACGTTCGACGACAATCGCCGCCATGCTGGCGTAACCGCGAAGGCCTTCCGTCAGATCGCTTTCCGTCTTACGCCGCCGGCCGGGCGACATCGGCTTCGAGCGTGACGTCGAGCGTTTTCCCTTCGTGCCGTCGAATCGCGAAAAATTGGCGCAGGATTGCTACGAGGCCTACAACATCCAGGTGACGGCGCTTGAGCAGCGCCTTGCTGCGACGGGCATTTCGAAAGCTCGTCATCGGCGTTTCCGGCGGCCTCGATTCGACCCATGCCTTGATCGTCGCCGCCAAGGCGATGGATCGGCTCGGCAAGCCGCGCAGCAATATCCTCGCCTATACGATGCCGGGTTTCGCGACGAGCGAGACCACCAAAGCCAATGCGCGTCGCGCTGATGGAGGCGCTCGGCGTCACCGCGCAAGAACTCGACATCAAGGCCGCCGCGCGGCAGATGCTGGCCGATATCGGCCATCCTTTCGCCAAAGGCGAAAGCACGTTACGATGTGACGTTTGAGAACGTGCAGGCGGGGCTGCGCACGGATTATCTGTTTCGGCTCGCCAATATGCACGGCGCAATGGTTCTCGGCACCGGCGATCTGTCCGAACTGGCGCTCGGCTGGTGTACCTATGGCGTCGGCGATCAAATGTCCCATTACGCCGTCAATGCGGGCGTACCGAAGACTTTGATCCAGTATTTGATCCGCTGGAGCATCGCGACAAAGCAATTTGCGCCGGATGTACTGGCGACGCTTAGGGCTATTCTGCACGACGGAAATTTCGCCCGAACTCGTGCCGCCCGGCGCCGATGGCGCGACGCAGAGCACCGAGGCGGTCATCGGCCCCTATGAACTCCAGGATTTCAACCTCTTCTATGTTTTGCGGCATGGTTTCCGGCCGGCGAAGATCGCCTTTCTCGCACTTGCCGCGTGGGCCGATGTCGGCGAAAGGCGATTGGCCGCAAGATTTCCCGAAAGATCGCCGTCATGCTTACGATCTTGCGGAGATCAGGCACTGGCTCGACGTTTTCATCCGCCGTTTCTTCGGCATGAGCCAATTCAAGCGCTCGGCTCTGCCGAACGGCCCGAAGGTCGTCGCCGGCGGCTCGCTTGTCGCCGCGCAGCGACTGGCGCGCGCCGTCGGACGGCAATGCGCAAGGCCTGGCTCGACGACCTCACCAAAAATGTGCCCGCCGGTTCCCCGCGCAAATAAGATTGGACCGCGCTCTATAAGCATTTGATTTCAATTCATGATCTCGGAAGCTTCACGGCCCTTGAATGGCGTATGCCAGCCTGCGGTCGGCGCTTGAACCTTCGCAGAGTTTTGCCCGCACATGCTGGCGCGACTGTCGCGCCCGTCGTCGCCACGCATGATTTGGCCTTTATTGGCTTCCTCTTCTTGCGGCCTGAAAGAGCGGCTAGCAATCACGACGCAAGCTGGCATAAGATCATGCGCAATCGTATTTCGTTTCGGGGGTGAGAGATGACCGAGATGATTATTGCAGGCGAGGCTTTCAACATTGTCGTCGAAGGCGAGCCGAATGCTCCCGCAGTTGTGCTGTCGCATGCGCTCGGCACAAATCTGCATGTGTTTGATAAGCAAGTGCCGGCGCTCAGGCAGCATTTCAGAGTTGTACGTTACGATTTGCGCGGCCATGGCGGGAGCGTCGTGAGCCACGGGCCTTATTCCATTAGCCAGCTCGGCCACGATGCGCTCGCAATCCTCGATGCCTTGCGGCTCGACAAAGTCCATTGGATCGGCCTCTCCGAAGGCGGAATGGTCGGTCAGTGGTTGCTGACCAAGGCGCCGGAGCGGATCGAGCGCGCTATTCTCGCCAATACCGCGGCGCAGATCGGCGGTGCGGAGGTTTGGAACGAGAGGATCAGGCTCGTGCACGAAAGAGGCGTCGAGGCCCTGGCGCCGTCGGTAATCGAAAATTGGTTCACCCGCCAGTTCCGCGAACGTCATCCGGAAGAAGTCCGTCGTTTTGAAGAAGGCCTGCTTGCAACAGCGGCGGAAGGATATGCTGCGACTTGCGCTGCCGTCCGTGACGCGGATTTGCGTAACGGGCTGCGTTCGATCACCCATCCGGTGCTGGTCGTCGTCGGCCGCCATGATCCGGTAACGCCTCCGGGGGTTGGGGCGCTCATCGCAAGCTCGATCAATGGCGCCAAGCTCGTGACGCTTGAGGCCGCGCATCTGTCGCCGGTCGAAGCGGCCGCGGCATTCAACCAGGCGGCGCTCGAATTTCTGACAGGCCAGGCGGATAGACCTGCTGAGACCGGCGAAACGCCAGCTCCGGAGCCGGCACATACGGAAGCACCACCTAAACCGCATAAGCCACGGCCGCCGCGTCGACCGCCGCAGCCGGCTGCGCAAGAACATCTGGAGGTCGTCGAGCCGAAGCCCGAACCGAGGCCGGAGCCTGTCGCCGCTCCCCCGGTTAAGAGGCCGACACCCCCCAAACCACCCAAGAAGGCGGCAGAGGCGCCCCCTGAACCAGTCGTGGCGCGCGCTATGCCGCAGCGCAAGCGGCCGGCGAAGAAAGCGGCTGCCAAAAAGACCGCAGCACGCAGGACAGCGGCTAAGAAACCCGTTGCAAGAAAGCCGGCGCGTAAACCCACGGCGAAGAGACACGCGGTGAAGAAGACCGCCGCGCGAAGAGGCGCCGCTAAGAAAACCATCGCACGGAAGCCGGCGCGGAAAGTGGCCGCCAAGAAATCTGCCACGCGCAAGGCCAAGCGGACGCCGGCGAAGAAATCGCCGATGAAGAAGATGCGGAGAATGCAGCCGCGTCGCTCTTCGCCGCGGCGTCCGGCAAAGCGCAGACGCTGACACTTCGCGCCGGTATGCCTTTACTACTGCGATGCGCGTGCAAGCGCGCATCCGCGTTCAGCCTGCGGCCGCTTTCCATCTCCGGTGGGCGGCTGCAGGCAGGAGAACGCCGAAAAAAGCAGGAATGGCAACGAGATAGGCTGCGCCGCTGAGATAAAGTACGGAGGCGAGGCCGAAGGACGTGGCGACGAGCGGCACGAGCGCGGCGCCGATTACCGAGAAGCAACCGTTGATGCCCCAGGCCCAGAGGAACATGTGTTCCTTGTCGAGGCGGGCGAGCGACGCCATGGCGGTTGGCATCGGAAAGCCCATGAGGAAAGCGGGCGGAAAGATCAGCAGGAAGCAGAAGAACAGTCGCAGCCCATATGGAAATGTGCCGATCCAATCGAGCGGCGCATGGATGAACAGGCCATAAGCGATGAGAAGAGCGCCGATGCAGGCAAGCACTCTGGGCAAAATCGTACTGGCGCGCGTCAGAAAACGTTCGCTTGCCAGGCTGCCGAGGCCGGAAGCGACGAGCATGCTGGTGATCAATGTCGCCGCGGAGACCGTTGCATTGCTCAAGGCCTGGACGAACTCGGCGATGAGGCCGACCTCGACCATGATGTAGCCGGCGCCGAGGCAGGCGAAATAAAGGATCGTGCGCAGCTTGCCGGGGGTGGACGAGAAGACCGTCTGCCAGCCGAACGCGACCGGAAGCACGATGAGCGTCGAGGCGCAGAGCGCCGCAATGGCGAGCGTCGCCCAAAGCAGAAGGTAGCCCCATTCGTCCTGCACGAGTTCCAGACGGTCGAGGATGCGTGGCAAGTCGAGTGGCTTGATATAGGCGGCGAAATAGGGCCGGTCGTTGGTGAGCGGCCGGGCATCGAAGACGTAGCGCTTGGCGATGTCGGAGAAGTCGCCTCTGATGAGCGCGTGCCACGCAAGCCGCCCCATTGTCGTCGCCGGAACGACGGAAGAGTCCGGCGCAGAAGGCGGCGGCGCATCGGCTGCGGGCGCTCCACCACCCGCGGGATCGACGACATCGTCACCGCCTGGCGGCTTTGAGGCGTCGAAGAAGATCTGGTTGTGATAGTTTTCGAGAACGCTCGTTGTCTGGGCTTCATCATAGACGAAGCCAGGATAATAAACTTCGTCGAAGGACATCGCCTTGGTATGGGCGCGGAGCAGGGCGATCTCGGCATCGCTGAACCCGCCCTTCCTGTAGAGGACCGTGGTGGTCGAGAGATAACAGGAGACGACGAAGAAGCTCCCGTCCACTTCCTTGTCGCCGAGGGCATTCGCCGCGCCTACCATGGTGGCATAGAGTTTCAGCACGGACTTCGGCGGCTCTTCCTTGTTCCACAGAGTGACTGCGAGGACGCCGTCCGGCTTCAGCGCCCGCATATAGGCTTCCATCGCCTCGCGCGTATAGGCGAATTTCTCAACGATAGCGAAGCCGCCGGGATTCGACAGGCCGGTTAAGTCGGCGAGGCTTAGATCGATCACGTCATAGCGCTTGCGTGTATGAGCGAGATAGAGACGTCCGTCATAGGGGACGACCTTCACCCGCGGATCATGCAGAACGTCGCCGGTGAAGTGCCGCAGGCCATCGTCATTGAGAAAGGCGCTGAGCACGGCCGGATTGCTTTCGGCGACTGTGACGCTCTTCGATTTGGATAAAGCGACGGCTGTCGAAAGGCCGCCGCCGAACTGCACGACGAAGGTCTCGGCCAGCGGCCTGACGAGATAAGGATAGATCATCGGCAGGTATCGGAAATAGTCCGTCTCCTGCGCCGGCAGCGCGCGGATGATGCCGCTCGGCCCATCGCCATCGATATAGAGCCCTTCGTATGCATTCGCCGGGAAGGTCTTCAGATTGAAAGCGGCATTGTCGGAGAGGCCCGGCGCGAAATGGAGGTAAGAGCTCGCGTAGACTTCGAGATAGCCGAACGGCGAGTTTTTCGCATAGACACGCTGCGAATCCGGGAATTTTCGCGCATAGGCGACGCCCTTGTAGTCGGAGACCGCGAGCTTCGAAATACCGAGCGCGGGCGCAAGCCAGAGATGCGCGCCGAAGGTGGCGATCGCCACGGCGATGACGACGAGCAAAGTGCGGCGGCCTTCGACGGCTATGAACCAGAAGACGCAGGCGGCAAGCCAAAGCACGAGGGGCGCCAAGATCAGATCCTGTGGCGCAAAGACATACATCGCGAGAAGCAGCATGAGGCCGCAGAGGCCGGAGCCGACGAGATCAGCAAAATAGGCCCGGTTGAACCGCGCTCCCGCCTGCAGAAACACGCTGCCGAGAAAGGCCGCGCCAGCCAGGAATGGCGTGAAGTAAAGCAGGAAATTGGCAAAGAGCCGCCACTTCTGGTTCGGGTCCGAGACTAGGAAGATCGCGTTGAAGGGAATTTGCTGGGCGATGAGATTGGCAGCGACCGCGAGCGGTCCAAAACTTAAGAGTGCAGCACCGCAGACAAAGCGCCAATGCCGCGCGAACCAGTCTTTCGCGATGCACATGATCGTGCTCATGAGGCCGAAGCCGAGCATGGCGAGGCTCACGACCAGCGAGCCGAAATGCGCCCAGCTACCGATCGAGAAGATCCGCATGATCGCGATCTGCAAGGCGATGACAGCGCCAGCTTCGAGCCCGACGGCGAAATAGACTGGCAGGTCGGCGATCCGCCGTCCGTCATGTCGCTTCGGCAGGATGGCGAGCGTCACCGGCAGCGAGAGCCGTGATGGAGAATAGCGAAGGCCCGCGTCATTCGGCGGCCCTCACTTGTTGTGCGTGCCGATGATTTTATCGCCCTCGAGCTTGGTGAAAGCCACGAAGGGTACGATCCGGCCGTTATAAATATCGGAACGCGCGACGTTGATCGTGCCGTCGGCGGCCTGATCCTTCACGACTCTCAAAATACGCTGCGCGCCCGGAGGCCCGACCGGAATGACCATGATCCCGCCCGGCTTCAGCTGCTGCAGAAGGGGCGGCGGAATATGATCAATGCCGCAGGTCACGATGATCTTGTCGAATGGCGCCGCCTCTTCCCAGCCGTAATAGCCATCGGCGTCCTTCGTCGTGATCGACTTGAATTCGTTATAGCCGCGATTGATGAGTGCGTCGTAGACGCCGCGGGTGCGCTCAGCGAGCGGCTTGATAATCTCGATCGTCCAGACCTTGTCGGTGAGATTGGAGAGATAGGCCGATTGATAGCCGGAGCCGGTGCCGATCTCGAGAACCTTGTCGCCTTGCTTCACGTCGATCGCGCTGGTCATGCGGCCGACCACATGCGGGCCGGAGATCGTCACGCCAAAGCCGATGTCGAGAAAGGCATTGTCATAGGCGCGGGCAAGGTTTTGCTTGAGACAGAATTCCTCGCGCGGCGTCAGAAGAAAGGCACGCTTGTTGGCGTCGTTCCAAACATCCTTGTTGGCGACGAGGATTTTGAACCTGTCAAATCGCTCACCAAGAAATTCTGGATCTTCGCCGCGGTTCTTGACGGCCCAGGCAACAAAGGCTTCGCGCGCATTGGTCGGGGGCGTGAGATCCAAGGAATAGGGTTTCGGCACATTGGCAAAGGCGGCGCCGGAAAACGCCGTATCAAGCAGGACACCTGCCGAGCCGAAAAGAAATGTGCGTCGTTTCATTTGATCTCCGACAAACAGGAGTTGCTGGAAAACTTCGGCGTTTCGAGGGCGCCGGACCGACAGGCCCGGCAAATTTACCAGATTGTTCGATGCGCGCCAGCCGAGCCCTAGATCTGTCAGGTTGATAACCAAATTCCATAGAATTGCGAAATACCGGCTTTGCCCGTGGTATGGCAGTCTCATTTGGTACTTGCAGGAGTTCCCGGATGAAAATCGCCTTGGCCATCGCCACGACGGATCGGCCAAATGTGGTCGCCGAGACCCTGCGGCGTCTTAACCGGCAGACCCGGGCGCCCGATCACGTCCTCGTCGTTGGCGCGTCGGAGAGCGATTTCCCGGCTGGACCAAGTCCGCTGCTCGGAGTGAAATTTACCGTATTTTCTAGGGGCTTGACTAGGCAGCGTAACCACGCTCTCGATCTCCTTCAGAAGGATTTCGACATCATCACCTTCATCGACGACGATTTTTTTCCTTCCCGCGATTTCTTTGCGGGAGTTGAGCGGCTGGCGACCGAACATCCGGAAGTGATCGCCGCTTCCGGCCACATCTTGGCCGATGGTATCCTCACGGCCGGCCTCTCCTTCGCCGAGGCGGACGCAGCGATCGCGGCCTATGAGAAAAAGGGACCGGGAAACCCCATTCTCAGCAATGACACCGGCATACACGGCGCCAACATGATGATCAAAATGGCGGCGCTCCCGCAGGCGCGGTTCGACGAGAATCTGCCACTCTACCGACTGGCTCGAAAATCTGGATTTCTCGGCGCATTTCGCCAAGGTCGGACGCGTCGTTCGCACCAACCTCTTCGGCGGCGTACATCTCGGTGTGAAGACAGGACGGACGTCGGGCGTAAGGCTCGGCTATTCGCAGATCGCCAATCCGATCTATCTCGTTGCCAAAGGTACGATGCGTAGAGGGCCAGCAACGAAGATGGCGACGAGAAATTTAATCGCCAATTTGGTTAAGTCGCTCGCGCCCGAGCCTCATATCGACCGACGGGGTCGGCTCAGGGGCAATCTGCTCGCGCTCCTCGATGTGGCGCGCGGCGTCAACCATCCGACCCGGATTCTTCGAGCTGTGACCTGCTCGCCGCAGACGCGCTAGGACGCCACGAACCTTGCTACAATCGGTCGCAGTCGTGCGATCAGCATCGCCCGCAGATGCGCGATGTCACAGCACATGACGATGAGTCCGTAGATCACGATGCCAGCCGAGATCTGTTCGGCGAGGGTCGCAAGGCCAGGGTCGTTTTCCCGCAGCGGCAATAGCGCAGCGGCCATCGCCGCGGTTCCGAGCACCGTCAAAACCAGATCGCGCAGCCGCGGCCATTGCGGCTTCGAGAAACTGGCGACGAAGGCGAGCACGGCGAGGGCCGCAACATAGGCGCCGGTCTGAGCGATGGCGAGGCTCGAGGCGTCTTTGCTCCTCGGCAGGACCAGCAGCAACAGCGCATCGACGAGACAGGCAATCAAAGCGGCGCTGATCAGAGGTGCAGTTCTTTTGGCGATCTGGAAGATCGGATTGACGCCGAATTGAATGATGGCGGAGCAGAAGAAGCCGGCCATCATCAAAGTCAGCAATTGGCCGAACGGCCCGCGAAAAGCCACTGGCACGATCACTTGCTCAATCGAAGGAAGCGTCAGCCAAATCCCGGTGCAGGCCGGCAGAACGATGGCGATGACAATGGCCATATTGCGGGCCACCTGAACATTGGCCTTCATGGCGCCGTCACGCTCGTGCATGGCGACGGCGATCTGAAACAGGACGACATCGAGAGTCGAGCCGATCGCCTGCACCGCCTTGCTGCCCATGTCATAGGCAAGCGAGAATTGCCCCGTCTCAGAGAAGCCGTAGAGCACCGCCACGATCGAGCGATTGGCAAGCGGGATCGCGAGATAAAGCAAGTTGGCGGCGACGATCGGCAGGCTGTAGCTCAAGATCGCCTTGGCGATGGCGCTGCTGGCATGGCGCGGCGCAGCGCCATGATCGCGCAGAGACGCGCGTGCCGTGATGACCGAGCCCGATAGGCTGATGATGCTGCCGATCAGCGCCATTTTGGCCGAGCCGAACCAGAACGCGCCGCCGCCGGTCAATACAAGCGCGAAAATATTCTTGACGATGATGAGCCGCGTGTAGAGCCGATCGTGGAATCGTGCCCGCACGAGCGCGGTATTGTAATCAAAGATGCCGTTCGAGACCGCCGCCACGAGCGCAAGCGCGATCAATCCGTTCGACAGAGCAAATCTGACGCCGGAGAACAGCAGTAACGTTGCAGCGACCGCCATCCCCAGTGTGATGGCGATGAAGGCGACATCGAGTGTTGCCCGCAGCGCTGGATCTTCGGTCCGCACCCGTTCCGAATAAAACCGCGTCGCGCCAAGGCGCAGCCAATCGAAAAAGGCGGTCTGGACCGCTACGGCGATCGCCAGCGCTAGGGCGAAACGGCCATATTCTGCCGGTCCGAGGAATTTCGCGACCAGAAGTCCGATCGCGAAGTTACAGATGATATTGAAGAAATAGGCGGCGAGCACCCTCATGCCGGCGGCTCATCAGGCGGGGCCAGCCACGCCGATTCCAGGGCGACAATCCAAGCGCAGCGCGGCGTTCCGGCGGGGATCAGGACGGGGCTGAACATGACCTTCCATAAACCATGTCCTCATAAAAATGTCTTGCCGGGAAATGCCAGTGCAAGGTGCTCTGCAACCGGCTTCCGAGCTATTCCGATGGCGAATATCGGTCCCCGCGCCGGCAGGCGGCGCGGTCACGGTAGTTTGATGGGGATAGTGTCCTGAGCGAGATTAACCCTTTGTCGCACGAGCTTTTCACAAAACCAGTTTCCACGGTTGCGGATCATGCTTTAGAAGGTGTGCATGACGAGCGATGTCACGCTTTCAGCCGCTGCCGCGGCGGGACTCTTGTCCTTTCTGAGCCCTTGCGTCTTGCCGCTTGTGCCGCCCTATCTCACCTTCATTGCCGGCACGACAATCGAAGACGTCGCCTATGAACGTGTTGCCCGGGCGCGGAGAGACGTCTTCCTTGCCGCAATTCTCTTCGTCCTCGGCTTTTCGACGGTTTTCGTGGCGCTGGGCGCCACGGCCTCCTTCTTCGGCGAGGTTCTCCGCGCCCATATCGCCACCTTGTCGATTGTCGCCGGGCTGACAATCATTCTCATGGGGTTGCATTTCCTGGGCCTGTTTCGGCTCGCCTTTCTTTATCGCGAAAAGCGCGTCGAAGTGGCAAAGCCGCTCGGTCTCTGGGGCGCCTACGTTATGGGGCTCGCCTTCGCCTTCGGCTGGACGCCGTGTATCGGGCCGATCCTGGCGGCCATTCTCGCAATCGCGGCATCGGAGCAAACGGCCCTGCGCGGTGCCGGACTGCTGGCCATCTATTCGCTCGGCCTCGGCATTCCATTCCTTCTCGCCGCCGCGGCGCTCGAACCCTTCCTCGGATTTCTCAAGAAATTCCGCGCGCATTTCGGCGTCGTCGAACGCGTCGTCGGCGTTCTGCTCGTCGCGACCGGCATAGGATTTTTGACTGGGGCGATGCAGAATATTTCGTTTTGGCTTTTGCAGATGTTTCCAGGCCTCGCCAATATCGGCTGAAGCCAAGGCTTATGGCTTGTCGCGTTCATAAAAAGCCATCTTGCCGTCTGGTCGCTTCTTCCAGACGAAAATGGTGTAATCAGGAGGCGTGACGTCGCCCTCCGCATCATAGGAAATGTCGCCAAGGACGGTTTTGAAGCGCATGCCGGAATGCATGGCCTTCGCCATCGCCACTGGATCGAGCGAGCCCGCTGCCTGCGCCGCCTGTTGCATGACTTGCACGGCGGCATAGGCATAGAGCGTATAGGTCTCCGGGTTGATGCTTCTGGCCTTGAACTCCTTCACCACCTCAGCTGCTTCCGGCCGGTTGCGCGGATCCGAAGGAAAGGTCATCAACGTGCCCTCGACCGCGTTGCCACCGGTCGCCGCAAACTCGTCTCCGGCGATCCCGTCGCTGGCCATCAGCACCGTATCGACGCCTTGGTTGCGCATCTGCCGTAGGATGAGACCGGCCTCAGTTGCAAGGCCCCCCCAATAGACGATATCGGCGCTTGCCGCTTTGATCTTGGCGACGATGCCGGAATAATCCTTTTCGCCTTTGTTGACGCTGTCGTAGAGCGCGTCCTTGACGCCGAGGTCGAGCAGATGCTTGCGCGTCTCGTCGGCAAGTCCTTTGCCATAGGTCGTGTTGTCATGGACGATGGCGATTTTCTTGCCCGCCTGTGTTGCCAAAAACCGCGCCGCGACGAGGCTTTGCTGGTCGTCGTTGCCGCAGGTACGAAAAATCATGTCGAGGCCGCGCTCGGTGATCTGCGGATTGGTCGACGCAGGCGTGATATCGAGAATGGCATGGTCGGCGTAGATTTCGGAGGCTTGCAGGGTCACGCTGGAATTGAAATGGCCGACGACGAGGCTCACCTTGTTGGCGAGAAATTTGTTGGCGACGGCGACCCCCTTTTTCACATCGCCGCCGTCATCGCCGACGTAGAGGTTCAGTCTCTGGCCGAGAACGCCCCCTTTGACGTTGATGTCCCGGACGGCCTGTTCCACGCCATTGCGCAGCTCGGCGCCAAAAACTGCGTCGGTGCCGGTAATGGGGGCGCCGACACCGATCCTGGTCTCCGCGACAGCCCGCATCGATGCAAGCGAGACCACCGTAAGACCGATCAAGACAGTCAACTTCATCGTCGATCCTTTGGCCGCTGCTTTCGGCGGGCCGCATCAAATAATGATCGCGGCCGGCGAAAGCCAGTTCGAAGATGAACCGCGCATAGGACATTGAGCAATGGGGTGGCCGAGGATCGCGGACTTTCCGCGGCGGGCTTTGTTTATCGGCTTTGCCTTGCTATCTAACACGTAGCAAGCCTGCTGGATGCCGGTCTTGCAAGGGTCAGGAAAGCCCAAGTGGCCGAAAATCGGATCGTTCGTACCGGAACTTCGAGTCTTGCCGCGCTTCCGGCCGTCGATCCGGCGCGATTCCGCGAGGCGATGAGCCGCGTCGGCGCGGCGGTCCATATCGTGACCACGAACGGCCCGGCGGGGCTGGCCGGCATCACGGCAAGCGCCGTCACGTCGATCACCGTCGAGCCGCCGATGATGCTGTTCTGCATCAACAAAAGCTCGCGCTGCGCCGCGCGCGTGATCAAAAACGGCGTCTTTTGCGTCAATACGCTACGCCGCGCCGACCGAGCCCTTTCGGATATTTTCGCCGGCCGCACGGGTCATGGTCTCGAAGAGAGATTTGCGACCTCGGACTGGTCGGTCCTCGCGACCGGCGCGCCCAAGCTGTCCTCGGCGCTCGTGGCCTTCGATTGCCGCCTGGTCGAAGCCAAAGAAGTGTCCACCCATCTGATGATGATCGGCACCGTGGAAGCCGTCGAGATCGCGCCAAAAGCCGAGGCGCTAATGTACGCCCACCGCGAATATTGGCAGCTTTAGAAGGGCAGCTATTCGCGCGAGAAGAGTTCCCGCGCGGCGGCAAAAATCTTCAAATTATGATCCACGCGCGCAGGCCGGCGCCGCATCAGAATGCGCGGCCGACGCTTGGTGAGGGTTGCATTGCGCCGGCGTGGGCGCGCCGGTGCAGCGTGCAAGGCCGGCTCATTCAGGTTCCCGCCCTCATCATAGAGCGCGGGCTTCGAAAAGAACCGCGCCCAGCTCTGCCAGATCATCAAAATGGCCGGCGCGTCCGTCGCCTGATGCAAAGTCACCGACAGATCGGGATCGCCATGCGCCAGCGTGACACGGAAACGCCGTCGACCAGACACGTCCTCGCAGGTCAAGACCACGCCTTGATAGGCCTCGACCGGGATGGAGAGACGCATTTTCACGCCCGAAACTGCGCGTTCGATACGCACGTTGCGCGGAGCAAGACGAATGGTGCGAATGCCGCCGTCCGCGCGTGCATCGGGTGCGCTGAGAGGCAGGTTTTCCATATCGCGGTAGAGGTTTGACATGATGCGATCCATTGGGCGCGGTGCATTGAACCCGTCGCTCGGACTTCGATCGGGCTAGCCTGGGGAGACTTGCCATCAGCTTGCTGCGGGTTCGTTTGAATAGATAGTAAATATATGATTTATCAGCAGTTTATGCTTGTTATGCCTGCCGGAGCCTTGGCCGAAATATTCAAATTTGAGCAATTCCCGCCGGCGGCCTGCCTCACGCCAAAGGCTGCCGCAAAATATCCGACCCAAAGCCGAAATTTCTGCTGCGGCAATCATTCCTCATGCGCACTACGGATTACGAGGCCGTGCGAAATGAGACTTCGATCGGCGTGGATTTTTCGCTGGAATTAATCATTGCCGGATAGGATGCCCGAAGTGCAGATCGCGGATTGGCCGCGCTATCGGCTGGCAAAGAGTCTGATGTCTCAAAGAGCTCCGAACCGCAGCGAGATTCTCCGCTTCCTGGCCAGGCGCGGAACTTGCCTTGACTTTCCTGGAAATTCAGGCGCGCGATCCGTATATCGAGAATGCGATTCGCTCTTGAGTTCGGTTGTGCTGGAGCCTCACGAGGGCGGCGCGCAAGCCGCGTCCGGAACGCATTCAGAAGAAATGGACCCCGGATTTTCGTCCGGATGTTCCCTAACTTGTTGAATTAAATCATTTTCAGGCGGCGAGCGGGTCTCTTGCTTGCGCGAAAATGCTTCGGGTTTGTTGTGGCACCAATCAGAGGTTGATCCGGCATGAATGCGCCGCTTTTCAAAAAGCGCTGGAAGAACGAGGCTGATTCCGTGGTAATGGGGTGGCGAGACCTCGATTGGGAGCGGCTGTCGCACTGCGACGCCGCGGTAGGTGCGCTTGTCGAGGCCACGCAAGCGGCCGGCGAGTTGGCGCTCGATTTCTTTCGGCTCGGCGCGAAAACCAGTGCGGCGATCAGCAAGAAGGTCGGTGGCTCGCCGGTGACGGAAGCCGATCACACGGTCAACCGCTACCTCGAAGAAAGGCTTCGCGAAATCCTCCCGGACGCTGCTTGGCTTTCCGAGGAGTCGGAGGATGCGCCGGATCGGCTCGATCAAGACCTCGTTTTCATCGTCGATCCGATCGATGGAACGCGCGCCTTCGCGGCGGGAGAGAAAGCTTGGGCCGTTGCCGTCGCTGTCGTTTATCGGCACCGTCCGGTCATTGGCGTCATCAATGCGCCGGCCCTCGGCGAGACCTATGTCGCCGTGAAGAACGGTGGCGCGCGCCTGAACGGCAACGAGATCCGGGTTTCAAACCGCAAGCGCCTGGATGCCAGCGCGCTTGTTGCTGGTCCATTCTCCATGGCGCAGGAACTGCGCGACGCCGGGCTCGGATTCGACCTGTTGCCGAAAATCTCGTCGCTCGCGGTGCGCATCGCCAAAGTTGCATCAGGCGCCCTCGACGCGGCACTGGTCTCCGCCAATTCGCATGACTGGGATATTGCTGCCGCCGATCTCATCGTGGACGAGGCGGGGGGCCGTCTTGCAAGCCTTTATGGCCGCCAGCTGCTCTATAATCGCCCGGGGACACGCCACAGTGAGCTCGCCGCGGGATCGGTGCCCGTCCTCGCGGAGATCACCGCCGCTGCCATGCGCGCAAAAACGCCGTGACATTGGTTCCTTTGCCCGATTTTTGCTAGAGCATCTGCGGCGAAGCGACGGCGCGGGTCGCGGGCTTGTCCCGATGCGGCCGCGCCGTGAGACCAACCGGGTTTCCCGCATGCAGAACAATGGTCCCAAACAACTTCTTCATCTCGTCTTCGGAGGCGAACTCGTCGACATCGAGGGCACCCAGTTCCGCGATCTCGACAGCATCGACATCGTCGGGCTGTTTCCCGATTACGCCTCTGCCCAACAGGCATGGAAGGCCAAGGCTCTCGCGACGGTTGATAATGCCCATGTCCGCTATTTCGTGGCGCATCTTCATCGCCTGCTCGATCCGGCCGAGCCCGGCAAATAAGACGGTCACGCATCGGCGACGTGCCGATGCTCGCAAAGCATGCGAGCGGTCATTAATCCGTCGCTTTTCGTCAGCAAAACGGATTTAAATCTGGAGCGATCGTGGCGAAAGTCGCGCGGGCCCAGCGACCGCGATCGCGTTACTGCGGATGCACCGACTTGATCGCGGTCGACGCTCTCAACTATTGATGAGAGCATCTTCGATGGGCGAAACCGCTCAGGGCGCGTTCGGAACACGCTCGGGCGGCGGCCTTTTCGGGAGTGCTCCGGATTAGCGATCCTCCGTCTGTGGCGTCCCCGCGTGACCAAAGGTCTGCCCATTCTGCCTCTCTATCAGGCCGTGAGCGCGAGTTTTGCGCCGCTGAGCCCTTTAGTGCTTTATTGCCGACGCAAGTGGCGGCGCGAGGAAGATGGCCGGATCGGGGAAAAGCTCGGCTGGCCAAGCATGCCACGGCCGGCGGGACCGCTCGCTTGGCTGCATGGCGCGAGCGTCGGCGAAAGCCTTGCGCTCCTGCCGTTGCTCGAAAAGCTCGCCGCGCGCGGCTTCAACATCCTAGTTTCGACCGGCACGACGAGCGCGGCGGCTGTTATCGCGCCGCGCCTGCCGGCAGGATCACTCCACCAATTCCTGCCGCTTGACGTGCCGCAATTCCTGGCCCGGTTTCTCGACCATTGGCGGCCGGATCTTTCACTCGTAGCGGAATCGGAAATCTGGCCCAATCTTTTCGTCGAAATCAAACGCCGCGAAATTCCATTGATTCTCGTCAACGGACGGGTGTCGGAAGGCTCGTTTCGGCGCTGGCGCTGGTTACCCTATTTCATCGAGACGCTGCTCGAAAACGTCGATCTCTGCTTGGCGCAAAGCGAGGCCGATGCCGAACGTTTCGCCAAACTCGGAATCAGGCACGTCAAGGTCGTTGGTAATCTCAAATATGACGTCAAGGCGCCGCCTGCCGATCGGCGGGCTCTAGCATCTCTCGCCGGCCGGATCGGCTCCCGCCCCGTATGGGTCGCCGCATCGACGCACGGGGGCGAGGAAGAAATCGCGATGGCGGTCCATCAGGCTTTGATGCAGCGATTTCCAGATCTGTTGACGATCATCGTTCCGCGGCATGCACGGCGTGGCGACGAAATCGCTGCACTTGCCGCAGCACGCCGATTGGCGGCGCTCCAACGTTCGCGCGAAACCGGGCATGATCCGCTGCCCCATCTCTACATCGCCGACACGACGGGCGAGTTGGGGCTGTTCTATCGCCTTGCGGGCATCGCCTTTATCGGGAAATCGCTGATCCGGCAGGGCGGTGGCCAAAACCCTATCGAAGCGGCCAAGCTCGGCTGCGCCGTTCTGCATGGACCCCATGTCGATAATTTCGCCGATGTCTACCGGGTCTTGGACGAGGCCCGCGGCGCCGCGACCGTCGCCGACGCCGACACGCTGGCGCGCGTCGTCGCGCTGCTCCTCGCCGATGCCGGCAAGCTACGGAAAATGGCGCGTGCCGCCGGCTTGACTGTCGAGCGCCTCGCGGGCGCCTCCAACGCGATCATGGGCGCGATCGAACCGCATATCGCGCAGCTGATGGTCGAAAGACGCAGATGGAATGCCTAAAATCATCCGGAGAAGGTGCAGACTTTTAGGGCCCGAATCCTGCGGTGCCAAAAGCTCATTGCGCGCGCGGCAAAGCACTCCGGTTTTCTGGATGGCTTCGTCGCGTTGCCTCGCGGAATGACGGGGATGGCGAAAAGAGCATGCGAAGATAAAGAGTCCTGGGGCAGGAGCGCTCATGCTCCAGCCACTTTCGAGGCGGAATGATTCGATCGCTGCGTTCGCCGTCGTTCTGGTGGCACCATGCGCCGCATCCGGCCGCGGGGTTTCGGGCGACTGACTTTTTGGCTCCCAAGCTTCTCGCCCCGCTTGGCGCGCTCTACGGAGAGATCGCCGCCCGACGGATGTCGCAGAGTGGCCAGCGGCTGCCGATTCCGGTTCTGTGCGTCGGAAATTTCGTCGTCGGCGGCGCCGGCAAAACTCCGGCCGCAATCGCGTTGGCAAAGCGGCTCATCGACGCTGGCAAAACCGTGTTTTTCCTGTCGCGGGGGTATCGCTCCGCGGCAGAACACGGGCCAGCGCTCCGGGTCGATCCGGCCCGGCATCGAGCGGAGGAGGTCGGCGACGAGGCTCTCCTTCTTGCCCGCGTCGCGCCGACGATCGTCTCGGCCGACCGCGTCGCCGCCGGGCAGCTCGCGCTCCATCAAGGGGCGGGCGTCCTTGTTCTCGACGACGGGCTGCAAAACCCTGCCCTCGAAAAAGATCTTCGCGTCGCGATCGTCGATGGCGCGACCGGCATCGGCAATGGCCTCTGCCTGCCGGCCGGCCCCTTGCGCGCGCCGTTTGCGGCCCAACTCGATTTCGTGACCGCGGTTGTGATCGTCGGCCCCGGTACTCCCGGCGCGAAAGTCGCTGCGCAGGCGCGCGCAAGAGGCAAGTCGGTGATGACCGCCGAGCTTGTCGTTGATGCGGCGATCGCCGCGAAGCTAGCAAAACAGCGCATCTATGCCTTCGCCGGGGTCGGAAACCCGGAGAAGTTCTTCGTCACCCTCGCCGAGCTTGGCGCCGAACTCGTCGGCATGGCACAGTTTTCCGACCACCACGCCTATCGTCCCGCCGAAATCTCGAGCCTCCAGCGCGCCGCCAAACGCGAGGATGCCCTTTTGGTGACGACCGAAAAGGATTTTGTCCGGTTGCAAGGACGCGGCGATCTCGTCGATCCACAGCTTCCGGCGCCATTGGTCGTGCCGGTCGAGATGAAATTTTCGGATGCCGGGGCTCTGAATAATTTGCTGGCGGCAATGCTCGGCGCAGCCTCATCTGGGCCAAATTCGGGGCATGGATGAGCGGCGGCGCGGCACCGCCGGAGCGCTTATTTGCCGAGCTTTATGCCCATCCTGAGCAACTTTGCTTCGTGATTGGCATAGGCCTCTTGCATGTCGACGCTCCAGTAACGCAGGTCTTCGATTGGGATCGGCTCCCCGGTTGCGGCGCAGCGCACAAACGTGCCGGGCCGCAGAATCCGGATCTCTCCATCGAGATATTCGACTTCAGCCTCTCCGGCGGACAACGGGCGGCGTTCGTAGCGGTTCATTTCGGTCCGGCGGGCGTAGAGGTGAGGCGACGCCCCAAGATAACGCAGCCGCGCTCAATTTGCCACCCTGCCGCAATCCTCCGCCGGCCGGGCCGGAAACCAGGACCTAACGGCCCAAATAGAGGCGTGTCGACAAGATCGGCGGTAGCCCGGCGCCCCTGATCTTTTGCGCCGCCCCCTCAATGTCATAAGGCGCCCGCTCGAAGGTCAGGAGTCCCTTCTCATCATCATAGAGGGCGAAGGCGGCGGCGGGAATATCATCGCGCGGCTGCCCGACCGAACCGACGACTGCCAGCCATTTGAGGCTCTCGGCCAGCAGAACCGGCTGACCCGTCGCCGGAATGCGCCGAACCGGCAGGTTCTGCGCCGCCTTATGATAGAGTTGCGGGCGGTGGACATGGCCGCAGATCGTCACCCTCTTGGCGGTCGCACGCATTGAGCGGTCCGCCTCCGCGGCGCTGGTGACATAGTCCCAGTTGCCGGGATGTGTCGCTTCGGCATGGACGAAGAGGGTCTCGCCCAATTCGGCCGTCAATGGCAATTCGGCGAGAAATTCTCTTTGAGCCTTGCTCAGCCTCTCGCGCGTCCAGTCGATTGATTCACGCGCATAGGCGTTCATCGTCTCCCGTGTCCTGGCGATCGCCGCGTCATGATTGCCCTTGACGACGATCGCGCCGTCCGCGCGGCATTGTGCGATCAACTCGACTACATAGGCCGGATCGGCGCCGTAGCCGACGAGATCGCCGAGAAATGCGAAGCGTTGCGCTCCTCGCGCGCGGGCCGCGACAAGACAGGCGTCGAGCGCTTCGCGGTTGGCGTGAACGTCGGCGAAAATGGCGATGAGCGTCAAAATAGAGAACCCTGCGCGCCCTTTTTGCTGGACGGGCCGACCGTGGGCTTCGCTTGGTCTGCGCGTGTCGGAGCGTCTGCGGCGATCGCCGATCTGTGGCCGTCGGCGAATTCGAGGTCGAGCCGCGCCCCCGCCGCCACCTCGGCCGCCCGGCGCAACGGTTGGCCTTCCGCGTCGCGCACTAGCGCGAAACCGCGAGCAAGGACCTGCCGATAACCGAGAGACCCTAGAAGCTGCGTGCGTGTGAAGAGAGCGCTTTTCCGCCGCTCGAGCCCGGCTGCGAGGGCGCGCCGCATCCGGCTGCCGATCCCTTCGAGACGGTGGCGTGAGGCTGCAATCCTTTCGGCTTCAAGTCGGCTGCGGCCGGCAAGCGCCGTACCAAGTCTGAGGCTGGCCTGCGAAAGCCTCTGTCGCCGCCGATCCTCGGTGATTGCAAGGCAATGAAGGAACCGGTGCGCGAGCAAATCGAGCCGTCGCGCGGCGCGGGCCATTTTCGCCTGCGGCGATTGCAGGGCGAGGCGATGGCCAAGACGGGCGAGCGCAATGCGTCGCCGATCGAGCGAAGTCGCGAAGACGCTTGCGAGCTGCGCCCCGGCGCGGTCGTGCCTTTGCCGCGGCAAGGCGATGATCTCGTCGGCCCGCGGCAAGGCGCGCGTGAGCGCTCGCCAGTCGGTCCGCCGCCGCGCGACGAAGCGCATGGCCGCGCCGGCGTGGCGTCGGCCGAGATCGGCGAACGTCGCCGCGAGTTCGACCAGTACCGGCACGGCCTTTTCCGCTGCGCCGGTCGGCGTCGGCGCACGCAGGTCGGCGACGAGGTCGAGGAGCGTCCAGTCCGTCTCGTGGCCAATCGCGGAGATCAGCGGCACGCGCCCCGCAGCGGCAGCGCGCACGACGATTTCCTCGTTGAACCCCCAAAGATCTTCGAGTGAACCGCCGCCTCGCGCGACGATCAGCACATCGGGACGGATTAGCGCGCCCCGTTCCGGCAGGGCATTGAAACCCTCGATCGCGGCGGCGACTTCGGCGGCGCAAGTCTCGCCCTGGACACGAACCGGCCAGACCAGGACATGGCGCGGGAAGCGCTCGCTAATCCGATGCAGGATGTCGCGGATGACTGCGCCCGTCGGCGACGTGATGACGCCGATCGTTGCGGGTAGAAAGGGCAGTGCCCGCTTGCGGGCTTCGTCGAAGAGGCCTTCGACCGCGAGCTTCCGCCGACGGGCTTCGAGCAGCGCCATCAGCGCGCCGACGCCTGCGGGCTCCAAGCTCTCAATGACGATCTGATAGGCGGATTTGCCGGGGAAAGTCGTCACTTTTCCGGTTGCGATGACCTCAAGTCCTTCCTCCGGCTTCGTCTTCAGCCGCCCAAACGTACCTTTCCAGATGACGGCATCGATCCGGGCATTCTGATCCTTCAGGCAGAAATAGGCATGGCCCGACGAATGCGGCCCGCGGTAGTTGGAGATTTCACCGCGCAGTCGGACGAAGCCGAACGTCTCCTCGATCGTTCGTTTCAAGGCGCCCGCAAGCTCGCTGACCGTGAACTCCGGGGCATTGGTTGTGGACTGCTCTGACATGGAACAAAGATGGTGGATATGGCGGCCGAATGGAAGAGGCGCCGTGAGAGCATCGGTCTGGCACTTCTCGGTTTCGGCGCTGTGTTCGACTGATCCTTGAAGGGTTCCTTCTGCGACTTAACCTGACTACACTTTGAGCCGTCGTGCGGACTATCAGAGGTTCGAAGCAGCCGGGCATATGAGGTCATCTGATGGCGTTTTCGGGAAAAACTCTCGCTCAGATCACCGAAGCTGATTTGCAGCGACTGATCGTTGACGCGGAAATGGAAGGAAAAACTCTCGAATATAAGCGTCAACAAGTGGGAACAAGCGATAGCGATAAGAAGGAATTCCTTTACGATGTGACATCATTTGCCAACACGCGTGGCGCCCATTTGATTTTTGGGATGGCCGAACAAAACGGCGCTGCGAGTTGCCTCATCGGCCTTCACGGAATAAAGCCGGACGAGGAGATATTGCGTCTCGAGCAGCTGGCGCGAGACGGAATTCGGCCACCAATCATCGGTCTTCAGAGCGCGGCTATCGCGCTAGCAAATGGCAACACCGCGATCATTCTACATATTCCGAAGAGCTGGAATCCGCCTCACCAGGTAACATACCAAAAGGCGTTTCGCTTCTACGGACGAGATACGAATGGGAAATACCAGGTTGACGTCGATGAATTGCGTTCAATATTTTCGCTATCCGCAAGCGCGGCGGAGAAGCTGAGGCTTTTTAGGGTGGATCGAATTGCAAAAATAGTCGGCGAGGAGACGCCTGTCGCTCTACTTGATGGTGGCAAAATGGCCGTCCACTTGCTGCCCCTTTCGGCGTTCAGTCAGCCTCAAGTTATTGATGTGAAGCAACTCTGGGGCAATCATAGCACCGTTGTTGGAGTCTTGCGCGGCGGCGGAACACCTATTCTAAATGTGGACGGCTTGCTTCTGGCTTCACCACAGAGACCCGCTACGCGGTATGCTCAGGTATTTCGTGATGGCTGCGTAGAGGTGGTAGCAGGCTGGTCAGACGAGGCCGATAAGCGAACGTCTTTGCCTTGCCCAGCATTTGAGAACGCCATTATTGAGCATGTTTACAGAGGAAAGGGGCTCCTTCAGTTTCTGGGGGTGTCGCCGCCAATGGTAGTCATGATCACATTGCTCAAAATGAAGGGATGGCGAATTCAAACTCAGTGGACTAGCTCTCAAGCCGTTTTTGACCGAGACCCGCTGTTCATTCCCGAGCTGGTTCTTGAGAGTTTCGATGGAATTGTGCAGAATGAAGTGAAGCCCTTAATCGATGCCATCTGGAATGCAGCTGGTTCCGTGGGCTCACCAAATTACGACAATCAAGGGTGCCGACAGGGCTGAGTGCTACAGTGCTCCGTCCCTGTCTTCCGCCTCGCACTCATCGGTCTGCTCGCGGCTTTCCGGCGGCGAAACGGAAAGACCGTTGCGCTCGGCGCGAGATTTGATCAAACGGTCAGATACGGGGCCGGGGCGGTCGACGCGGAAGGGGATAGATGACGCGTTTCGCGCCGGAACATTACGAGCACTACAAGAGCATCCTGCTCTTTCTCGGCACGGCGGGCGTCGTTGCGCCGCTGTTCCGGCGGCTGAGGCTCAGTCCGATCCTCGGTTTTCTCGCTGCCGGGTTCTGTCTCGGTCCCTATGGGCTCGGGCTTCTGGCGCGAAGCGAGTTGACGCCCTCTTGGATCCCGTCTTGGCTTTCGCCGCTGACGCTCGACAATGTGGCGGAGATCGCGCCGATCGCCGAGTTTGGCGTCGTCTTCCTTCTGTTCATGATCGGCCTCGAACTGAGTTGGGAAAGGCTCGTTCGGCTGCGCAAGCTCGTCTTTGGCTTCGGCGCGGTGCAGATCCTGGGTTGCGCCGCGGCACTCGGCGCAGCGGCTTTCGCACTGAAACAGGGGCCCGCCTCCTCGATCATCCTCGGCCTCGCCTTCGCCTTGTCTTCGACGGCGATCGTCGTCCCTGATCTTGCCGACCACAAAAGGCTTGGCACCACAGCCGGGCGGACGATCTTTTCCGTTCTGTTGTTTCAGGATCTGATGGTCGCGCCGCTGCTGTTTGTGGTCACGATGTTGGGGACTCTGCACGAAGCGCCCGGTGCCGCGCTCCTTTACACCGTATTGCCGGCCTTCGCCTGCATTGGCCTCGTCGTGTTGGCTGGCCGCCTTGTCCTGCGCCCCTTGTTTCACCTCGTTGCCGCCGCCGGCTCGACGGAATTTTTTATGGCCGCCTGCCTCCTCGTCGTGATCGGCACAGGCTTCATTTCGGCAATCAGCGGGCTTTCCATGGGGCTCGGCGCCTTCATCGCCGGACTGCTCCTCGCCGAAACCGAATATAGGCGACAGATCGAAGTCACGATTGAGCCCTTCAAGGGGCTTCTGCTCGGCCTGTTTTTCGTCTCCGTCGGGGCAAGCCTCGATCTCTCGCTGATTTTCTCGGCGCCGGCGCGCACGCTCGGCCTCGCCGCCGCCATCATCCTGATCAAATTCGCGGTGATTTACGTCGCGGCGCGCGCGGTGCGCTTGGCTCCCGGCGTCGCGACCGACGCGGCGCTGATGTTGGGGCCTGGAGGCGAATTCGCCTTCGTCATGATCACGGCCGCCATTGCGAGCAATGCATTACCGGCTGATATTGGCAACTACGCTATGGTCGGCGTGACTCTCTCGATGTTCGCCATTCCGTTCCTCGGCGCGCTGGCGGTCCGTCTGCCGAGCCGCGGGGCGGAGGCCGATCTCATCAAGCTGCCGGAGGAAGATGCCAGCCCGCCCAAAGCAATCATCGTCGGCTTCGGCCGCGCCGGCCAGCTTATCGGCGAGATGCTGACGGCACATGCAATCGCGTTCCTGGCGGTGGACTCCAACCCCGCGGTGGTCCGGCGCTTTCGCCGCCAGGGCGTCGAGATCCATTGGGGCAATGCAGCGCGCTCCGATTTTCTGATCCGCTGCGGCATCATGAAGGCGCGCGCGCTCGTCGTCACGGTCGATGAGCCGGCGGCGTCCGAAGAGATCGTCAAGACTGCGCGCGGCCTCAATCCCGATCTTACGATCGTCGCACGGGCGCGCGACGCCGATCATGCGACGCTTCTCTATGAGCTCGGCGTCACCGACGCCGTGCCGGAGACGATCGAGGCGAGTCTGCAACTCTCCGAGGCCGTCCTTGTCGACATCGGCATTCCAATGGGCCACGTCATCGCCTCGATCCATGCCAAGCGCGACGAATACCGGAAGGTCTTGCAGCCCAAAGCCGCCGCGGCGAAGCTTCGGGAGGTCGAACTCGAAGCGTCGATGATGACGTTTGGAGGATCTTCGATTTGTCACAGAGATAACTTTGACTTCGGCCACATGACGAGCACGCGGCCGTCGATCACGACTCGATCGCGCCGAGGCCAACTTGAAGCGAGCTTTCCTGTTCCCATCGCCGCTTGGGATCCTATTTTTCTTCATAATGCTTGCGGATCCGCCGCAAGCTCCAGGCGACGAAGAGGAAGACGAAGGGTACGATGATTGCCGTCGCGAAAGTAGGATCGAACCAATCCGCCCGCGTGTGCACGCCCTCAAAGATGGTGTGGAAAATCGCCGTGATATAATAGGTCAGCGCGGCGATCGAGAGTCCTTCGACCGTCTGCTGCAAGCGTAATTGCATCCGCGTCCGGTCGTTCATCTTGCGCAGGACATCTCCGTTCTGGCTTTCGAGCTCGATCTCTATGCGGGTACGCAGAAGCTGCGCGGCGCGGGACAGTTTGCGCGACAGATTTTCTTGCCGCGCCTGCGTCGCTGTGCAGGTGTGGATTGCCGGCGTCTGACGGCGCGAGAGAAATGATGCGAGAGTCGTCAGACCGCCGAACGGGCGCTCGCCGATGGCGGCGAGGCGCAGGCCCACGAGTTCGTCGTAGGCCCGCGTGGCGCCAAACCTGAACAGGCTTCGCGCCGCGCCGGCTTCAAGGTCGGCCGTCAGGGCGGTCAATCTGTCGAGCAAGTGCTTGTTGGCCTCGAAACCTTGGCTCTCGCGCATCTCGTTCATGAGAAGCGGCAGTTCCGTCTCGATCCGACGGATCGAGGGGCCGAGTTCCTGCGCTTCGGGAAGGCCGAGCAGGGCGAGCGTGCGATAGGTTTCGATCTCGAGCAGCCGCTGAACGAGCGCGCCTGCCTGTTCCGGCGTCAGCTTGCGGTCGAGCACGAGAATGCGGACGAAGCCGAAGGCGTCCTGATGGAAGTCGGTGGCGACACGCGCCGCGCCGCCCTCGACCTCGGATGCGGCAAGCTGCGCCGGCCCGAACAGATGGCGGAAGCCGTCGCCGACGGTCTTTTCCGGCAGAATGTGGAGATCGACCTTGATGAGCAGGGGCCCCGGCTGCGGCAGGAGATTCATGAGATTGGCGAGATCATTTGGATCGGGGCGGAAGGCGGTCTGGCCCTCGCCGGGCGTCGCCTCAGCCAGATACTCCCAGGTATAGGTTGTGAATTCGCCGTGGTGTTCCCAGCGCAGGAGGGCTGGCGAGAGGTCGACCCTATGGTGTTTGGCCTCCGGCGCGGGCGCCGGGCAGGCGCGGGCCAGGCAGAAGGCCTCGAACGCCGCGCGGTCCTTCGCCGCCGCCCAATGGTCGGTCATGAAGCCGAAATGGAGGATGCGCCGCGGCGGCACGATCGGCATAAACGGTCGGGCGTGGACCTCGGCCAGCACGCGGGCGCGGGCAGGATGAACCGCGTAGGCTCCGTCATCCTCCGGACCCAATCGCGCCGACATTGCAGAGCCTCCCTTAAGCCTGAGCTGCAGCCGGCGCCTTCGCCGCTCCAGACCACATAAGTTAGGGCGCGTCAGGCAATCAAGTCACGGCTATTTGCGATGATCGTGGCCGGGGCGCGCGGCACAGCAACGGGGGGGCGGCCAAGCTCCTTCGGCAGTCCGCGTGAACTGCGTCGAATTGCATCGCAGCACGGCTCCAAAAGTCGCCGCCGGTTCAGGTAAGATCGTGCGATGAAACAAGGATTTGAGAGCGCCACTCCGGTGCTTCCCGCTTCCCCCAAGCTCGTGCACGGGCTGGGCGAACTTGCGCCGGACTACAACGTAATCCTGTGCGATGTCTGGGGCGTGATCCACAACGGCGTCATTTATTATCGCAAAGCTATCGATGCACTGATCCGGTTTCGGGACAGCGGCGGCACCGTCATTTTCATCACCAATGCGCCGCGTCCGCGGCGGAAGGTTGTTGCCTTTCTCGACCAGATTGGCGTGCCGCATGCTGCCTATGACGGGCTCGTCTCGTCAGGCGACGTGACCGTCTCGCTGATCCTCGAACATGCCGATGAGCCGCTCGGCCATATCGGCCCTGCGGATGACATCTCACTCTTTGCCGAAGCTGAAACTTTGGCAGGCATGGTGTTACGCATGACGAGTCTTGAAGAGGCGGCGTATGTCGTCTGTATCGGGCTCGATGATGCGGAGAAGGAGACCCCGGCGGATTATGACTCGCGCCTTCGGCTGATGCGCTCACGCGACGCGGAATTCATCTGCGCCAATCCCGACATTGTCGTCGAGGTTGGCGACACGTTGGTCTATTGTGCCGGGGCGCTCGCAGAAGCCTATGCAGCCATGGGCGGCAGAGTGGTCCAAGCTGGCAAGCCCTATCCGCCCATTTATGACCGCGCTTTGCGCCTCGCTGCGACATTGCGCGGCAGCGAATTGAACCGCGCCCGCATCCTCGCCATCGGCGATTCCGCGCACACTGACATCAAGGGCGCGCAAAGCCAGGGGCTCGCCACGCTCTTCGTAACCAGCGGTGTCCATAAGAAGAAATTACACGGTGAGAATGCCGCGCTCGATGCCGCGGCGCTGCGGCAATTCGTCGAGGGAACCGGCATCGCGCCGACTGCAGCGATCGCCGAACTGATCTGGTGACGAATAAAAGCCGGTCAGGCCGCGACGGGCGCGAACACCGAATCGATCTTCGCCTTCAGCGTCATGGCATTGAAGGGCTTGACGATATAATGATTGACGCCGGCTTTGCGGGCGGCAACGACATTATCGGTCTTCGATTCCGCCGTCACCATGATGAAGGGAATGTCGGCCCGGTCCTCACATTCGCGGACTTTCTGGAGGAGCTGGAAGCCGGTCATCGGCTCCATGTTCCAGTCGGAGATGATGAGGCCGTAGTGCCGTTGCTTGATCTTCGCCAAGGCCTCGGCCCCGTTCGAGGCGTCATCGATGTTCTCGAAGCCAATTTGCTTCAAGAGGTTGCGGATAATGCGCACCATCGTCTGATAATCGTCGACGACGAGAATCGGCAAAGAAGGATCGACAATCATTTTTGTCTCCAGCCGTGACTGACGGGCAGGTGCACCAACGAACAGCGATCCTGCCGGTGCGGTTTGCCGCAATGTCGTCATGACCGCCAGGGGAATTAAACGGGGTCCCGCTTGCTATTCAGTTAATGTCACTACCGACAAACGGGGCGTACCTGTGCGAGTTTAAAGTTCGGCTGGAGGTGCCGTGGCTTGACGAGGGCTGATCGGCGCGGCAGGTTCGCGCCCGTTTTGGGGCGCCCCCCGTCCTCCATTCTCCAGTGGCCATTTTGACCGCATCCCTGCCGCCAAAACCTTTCATCGTTGCCGTCGATCCCCCATCGCCTCCCGCGGGGCTCGAAGGGGCGGTGGTGGCGATCGGCAATTTCGATGGCGTCCATCGCGGCCACGTCGCGGTTTTGAAACGTGCCGAAATCCTCGCGGCGAAACTCGGACGGCCCTGCGCGGTGCTCACTTTCGAGCCGCACCCGAGCGACTTCTTCTTCGGAGCCGATACGATCTTTCGCCTTACGCCCTGTGAGACCAAGGCTGCGGCGCTGGCGCGGATCGGCATCGATGGGATGATCGTGTTGCGGTTCGATGCCGCACTCGCGACGCTCGCGCCCGAGAACTTCGTGCGCGACGTGCTGGTCCGGCGGCTCGACGTCGGCGCCGTTGTCGCCGGCTATGATTTTCATTTTGGCAAAGACCGTGCGGGCACGCCTGCATTCCTCGTCGAGGCCGGCGCGCGCTACGGTTTCGTCGTCGAAATCGTCGAACGAATCGCTGCAGATGCGAGTGGATCGATCGAGGCTGCCTCTTCCACCGCGACGCGAACAGCTCTCGAAGCCGGCGATGTCGAACGGGCGCGGCACCTGCTTGGCCACCCTTATTTCGTCATCGGCGAGGTCATTCACGGCGAAAAGCGCGGCGCCAAACTCGGTTTTCCGACCGCCAATCTCAGGCTCGATCACAGCGTCCGCCTGCACCATGGTATCTACGCGGTCGAGGTTGCGATCGGTGACAAACGTTATGGCGGCGTCGCGAGTTTCGGGACGCGGCCGACCTTCGACAATGGCGCGCCGTTGCTCGAAGTCTTTGTGTTCGATTTTTCCGGCGATCTTTACGGCAAGACGATCGAAGTCGCCTTCGTCGGCTTCATTCGCGACGAGGCGAAATTTGCCTCCGTCGATGATTTGAGAGCGCAGATGAGACGTGATGAGGCGAGAGCCAGAGAGATGTTAGCACGCTAGGATGGTCCAGATCCCTCATGCCGAGGAGCACGCAATCGAGCCATCGGCAGGGATTTGTTGGATTGCACACGTCCTTCGAGGCTCGCTTCGCTCGCGCCTAGGAGTTTGGGCAATTCGCCTCACTCCATCGGAATCGGCTCCAGCAATATTTTGCCGAGCCCGCGCTCGGACAGCGCGGCTTCGAGCGCCGCACTCGGCTTCGCTCCACTGGTGAAGAGCGCGCAATGCGATTCCGGCGCCGCCGCGCCGCTTGCCGGCATCGCGCCGAGATTGTCGCAGAGCACGTAATCGACGCGACGCGCGATGGCCTCGGCCGGATCGATCCACGCAACCGGCCAGGGCGCGAGCCGTTCGAATTGCTTGAGCAGCAGCGGATAATGCGTGCAAGCGAGCACGATGCAATCGGTGCGCGCGTCGCCCTTTGCGACGAAGCAACCGGCAATTTCATTCGAGATCTCCGCGTCCGATGGCGTCTCGCCCTTCATGAAGGCTTCGGCAATCCCGGCAAGCCGGGTCGAGCCGACGAGCGTGACGTCGCAATGGGCGGCATAAGTGCGCACCAGATCGCGCGTGTAATCGCGCGCCACGGTGCCCGGCGTCGCCAGGACCGAAATCATCTTCGAGCGCGAGCGCTCCGCCGCGGGCTTCACTGCCGGCACCGTGCCGATGAACGGGATTTCCGGATAAGCCGCGCGCAGATGGGGCAGGACAAGCGTCGAGGCTGTGTTGCAGGCGATGACGATCGCATCGGGCGCAAAACGCTTGATCAGCCGGGCCATGACTTTTCCGACCCGCGCGACGAGCGCCGTTTCGCTGAGGCGGCCATAGGGAAAGCCAGCGTCGTCGGCCACGTATAGGCACTCCGCGTCAGGCCGCAGTCGCATCACCTCGGCGAGAACGGTCAGACCGCCGAGGCCGGAATCGAAGACGAGAACATTGGGTGGTTGCGGCATGGGCGCGAAGCGGGAGAACCAAGGAAAGGGAAAGTTTCTGTTCCATAGCCCCTTCCGGCGCCAAGATCGACCCGGCAGGAGTTTGGCGCTTAGGTATTGAGACGCCACGGGTTTGGCGCTTTGCGACCGAAAAGCGACATATTGCAAGCCACGCAGTGATCCCTCGAACCTGATTCGCGTTCGCGCGTTGAAATCTGGGTAGGCGGATGCAAATGAGCGACGGAGAGAAGCCGGGCAGCAACGCGAAGGCCGTCGAGACGCGCGTGCCGGCCCGGCTCGACCGGTTGCCGTTCGGCCCTTTCCATCTGCGCGTCATCGTCGCGCTCGGCATCACCTGGATTCTCGATGGGCTTGAGGTGACGCTGGCTGGCTCGCTCGCCGGCGCGCTTCATCGCGAGTCCGCGCCTTCACTTCACCGATTGGGATGTCGGGCTCGTCTCGAGCTTCTATCTCGCGGGCGCGGTCGTGGGCGCGCTCGTCTTCGGCTGGGCTGACCGACCGCTTCGGCCGCAAGAAGCTCTTTTTCATCACGCTCGGACTCTATACGGTGGCGACCGCGGCGACGGCCTTCAGCTTCGATCTTGTAAGCTTCTGCTTGTTTCGTTTTCTGACCGGCGCCGGCATTGGCGGCGAATATAGCGCGATCAATTCGACCATCCAGGAATTCACGCCCGGCGCGGCTGCGCGGGCGCATCGATATCGCGATCAACGGCTCGTTCTGGATCGGCGGGGCGCTGGGCGCGGCCGCGTCGATTCTGTTCTGCTCAATCCGGCGCGTTTCGCGCCCGATATCGGCTGGCGCGCGGCCTTTTTCATCGGCGCGGTTCTTGGCCTTCTGCATCCTCGCCCTGCGGACTTTCATCCCCGAAAGCCCGCGCTGGCTCGCCATCCACGGCCGGGAAAATGAAGCCGAAAAGATCGTCGACGATATCGAGGCGGAATTCGCGAACCGTGGCGTGACGCTTTCAAAGACCGGAAGCGCTTCGCTCGCTGCGGCTGAAGCGCGCGTAGCCACACACCGCTCGCCGAAGTCTTCAACGACGCTGTTCGTGACCTTCCGGCAGCGCGCACCTTGGTCGGCCTCGCGCTGATGGCCGCGCAGACCTTCTTCTACAACGCGATCTTCTTCACCTATGCGCTGGTGCTGACGAGTTTTTATGGCGTGCCGCATCGAACAGGTCGGCTGGTACATCTTTCCTTTCGCGCTCGGCAATGTCCTCGGGCCGCTTGCTGCTCGGGCCGCTGTTCGACAAGATCGGCCGCAAGCCGATGATCGCCGCGACCTATGCTGTCGCCGGGCTGCTGCTCGCGCTCTCCGGCGCTTTTGTTCGCCAAGGGTCTTGCTCGACGCGAGAGGACAGACGATCGCCTGGATGATCGTCTTCTTCTTCGCCTCGGCCGCGGCGAGCGCCGCCTATCTGACGGTGAGCGAGATTTTCCCGGTCGAAATCCGCGCGCTGGCCATTGCCGCCTTTTATGCCTTCGGCACTGCCATTGGCGGTGTTGCGGCGCCCGCCCTTTTCGGCGCGCTGATCGCGACGGGAAAACGCGGAGTACGTCATGCTCGGCTATCTTATGGGCGCGGCTCTGATGCTCGTTTGCGGCCATCGTCGAAGCTCTTTTCGGCGTCGCCGCGGAAGGCAAGTCGCTCGAGTCGGTTGCTCAGCCCTTGTCGTCGGCGCGCCGCTGAAGCTCTCGTCCGGCACGCGTTCGGAGGGCCGCTTGCGTATCACTCCCGCGCGCGGACCTTCGACAAGCCGCACGATCATGCCGCGCAGGCTGCGCACATCCTGTTCGGTGAGCTGCATGCGGTGAAACATGTTGCGCAGATTGTTCTGCATCACCGGCCTCTTGGCCAGCGGGCCGAAAGAAGCCGACGCGCTCCAACTCGCCTTCGAGATAGTCGAAGAAGGAGAGAACCATCTCGCGCGGCGCGGCCGGCGAGCGTTCCCGGCGGCAAAAGGCGTGCGCGCCGCCGTGCGTCGCCTTCATCCATTCATAGCCGATGAGCAAGCACCGCCTGGGCGAGATTGAGCGAGGCATAGGCGGGATTGACCGGAAAGGTGATGATCTTGTCGGCCAGCGCGACCTCCTCATTGTCGAGGCCGGTGCGCTCGGGGCCGAAGAGAATGCCGAGCTTCTCGCCCGCGCCGATCCGCGCCGCCATCTCCGGTCATGGCCTCGGCCGGCGCGAGCACAGGCTTGAACTGGCCGCGCTCTCGCGCCGTCGTTGCGAAGACGCAGTTGAGGTCGGCGACGGCCGCTTCGACGCTGTCGAAGAGCTTCGCCTGTTTCGAGAAGATGGACAGCGCCGGCCGCGGCAGCATAGGCGCCCTTCTTCAATGCGCCGGTGCGCGGCCAGCCCTCGCGCGGATTGACGAGACGCAGATCGCTGAGGCCGAAATTCGCCATGGCGCGGGCGCACATGCCGATGTTCACGGCGAGCTGCGGCCGCACGAGAATGATGGCGGGGCCGCCTTCGAGGCTTGGCTTGGTATGATTCGTGCCGGCGCCGGTCATCGACCATCTATAGGCTAGTCGCGCGGACGAAAAGAGCGACTTGGTTCGAGGCAATGCATGGCGCGACAGCCGGGCGGCATAGGTTTCGCTAGCGAAATGTCGGCCTAGGTGATCGATCCGGAAAGCAGGGGAAAGTCTATTGCTTCGCTTCGCTCGCAATGACGTATCGCGGGCAAGAGCCGCGCGTGTCCGCCGAAGAGCCCGCTTTGCCCCTCCGACTCCCGGTGCTATAGGGGCGGCGCGGATCGAAGCCCGTACTGCCAAAAGGTTACATAGCCATGAACAAGATCAAGGTCGCAAATCCCGTCGTCGAACTCGATGGCGACGAGATGACCCGGATCATCTGGCATCTCATCCGCGAGAAGCTCATCCATCCCTATCTCGATATCGATCTCGACTATTACGACCTCTCGATTGAGAACCGCGACGCGACGGACGATCAGGTGACGGTCGATGCCGCCAATGCGATCAAGAAATACGGGCGTCGGCGTCAAATGCGCGACGATCACCCCAGACGAGGCGCGTGTCGAGGAATTCAATCTCAAGGAAATGTGGAAATCGCCGAACGGCACGATCCGCAACATCCTGGGCGGCGTCATTTTCCGCGAGCCGATCATCTGCAGGAATGTGCCGCGCCTCGTGCCGGGCTGGACGGCGCCGATCGTCGTCGGCCGCCATGCCTTCGGCGATCAATATCGCGCAACCGATTTCAAAGTGCCCGGGCAAGGGCCGGCTCACGCATCAAATTCGAGGGCGAAGACGGCAAGGTCATCGAGAAGGAGGTCTTCAACTTCCCCGGCGCCGGCGTCGCGCATGGCGATGTACAATCTCGACGATTCGATCCGCGATTTCGCCCGCGCCTCGCTGAATTATCGGCCTCTTGCGCAAATATCCGGTCTATCTCTCGACCAAGAACACGATCCTCAAGGCCTACGACGGCCGCTTCAAGGAGATCTTCCAGGAGAGTCTACGAGAAGGAGTTCAAGGCGCAATATCAGGCCGCCCGGCTCACCTATGAGCACCGGCTCATCGACGACATGGTCGCCTCGGCGCTCAAATGGTCGGGCGGCTATGTCTGGGCGTGCAAGAATTACGATGGCGACGTGCAGTCCGACACGGTGGCGCAGGGGTTCGGCTCGCTCGGCCTGATGACCTCGGTGCTGCTGACGCCGGACGGCAGACGGTCGAGGCCGAGGCGGCGCATGGCACGGTGACGCGGCATTATCGCGAACATCAGAAGGGCAGGGAGACCTCGACCAATTCGATCGCGTCGATCTTCGCCTGGACGCGCGGCCTCTCCCATCGCGCCAAACTCGACGACAATGCGGAGCTGGCGAGTTTTGCTGCGACGCTTGAAAAGGTCTGCGTCGACACGGTCGAAGCCGGATTTATGACCAAGGATCTCGCCCTCCTCGTCGGCTGCCGAGCAGAGATGGCTCTCGACCACCGGCTTCCTCGACAAGATCAGCGAGAATTTGCGCAACGCCATGGAGGAGGCCGACCAGCCCTGATGCGTGCCAACACGACCGGCGCCCCGGCAACGCCCGGCTGCCGTCTTGGCGGCCTTTTTATCAGGTGATTGTCTGGGAGCGCGTATCTCGTTATAAGGCCGGCGGTTTGGTTTGAGTTGCGGAGACTCTGAAACGTGCCGACCGATACCATCGATGTGGACTATCGACCGTCCGAAGACGAGCCTTTCATGAACGAACGGCAGCGCGATTATTTTCGCCGCAAGCTGCTCGCTTGGAAGGAAGACATTTTCCGCGAAAGCCGCGAGACACTGGTCGTCCTGCAAAACGAAAACGAGAATCTTCCCGATCTCGCAGATCGCGCCTCTTCGGAGACCGATCGGGCGATCGAACTTCGCGCCCGCGACCGCCAGCGCAAACTGATTGCCAAGATCGATGCGGCGCTTGGCCGCCTCGATGACGGCACCTACGGCTATTGCGAGGAGACCGGCGAGCCGATCTCGCTCAAGCGCCTTGATGCGCGGCCGATCGCGACATTTTCGATCGAGGCGCAGGAACGCCACGAACGGCGCGAAAGCGTCTATCGCGACGGCTGACTCGTCCCCTCTCGCCCCAAGCGGGGAGAGGTGTATCACCACAAAACTGCGCGCCCCGCGAAATTGCTTCCTATATTGCATCCGGCTAGGTTCATCGGAGACTCGCCCGGGCCGAACGTGCTGCGCCCTGAGATTCTGAGCCTTTCCGGAAAGCGACAGAAAATGTCCCACGCCAAACCGTCCGCCGGCACTGCCGCGCTTACGCCTTCCACGCCGGCACAGGCCGCGCCCTCCGGCCCGGCCGTCACGTCGACACGAGCTCGCCAACGGGCTCGAACATCGTCGTGATCCCGGATCATCGCGCGCCTGTCGTCACCCATATGGTCTGGTATCGCAATGGCTCGGCCGACGATCCGATCGGCAAATCCGGCATCGCGCATTTTCTCGAACATTTGATGTTCAAGGGCACGAAGAACCACCCGGCGGGCAAATACTCCGAACTCATCGCCGACGTCGGCGGCCAGGAGAATGCCTTCACCTCGAACGACTACACCGCCTATTTCCAGCGCGTGCCGAAAGAACATCTGCGCATCTGCATGGACTATGAGGCGGACCGGATGACAGAATCTCGTCCTGACCGACGAGGTGGTGGCGCCCGAGCGCGATGTCGTCCTCGAAGAGCGGCGGATGCGGACCGATTCCGATCCCGCCGATCTGCTGAGCGAGGCGGTGCAAGCGGCGCTGTTCACGCGCCACCCCTATGGCACGCCGATCATCGGCTGGGCCGATGATATCGCGAGTCTCGGCCGCGCCGATGCGCTGGCCTATTACGATCGCTTCTACACGCCGGAAAATGCGATCCTCATCGTCGCCGGCGATGTCGAGCCCGACGCTGTCATCGCACTCGCGACCGCGACCTATGGCAAGATCCCGGCTCGCGGCGAAGCGCCGAAGCGTTTTCGCCCGCGCGAGCCGAAGCCCGCAGCGCATCGGCTGGTGACGCTCGCCGACGAAAAGGTCGAGCAGCCCTCCTATCAGACTGTCTTCCTCGTACCGTCCTATCGCGGCGCGGCGCCAGGCGAGGCCGAGGCGCTGGAAGTGCTCGCCCATTATCTCGGCGGCGGCCAGGCGAGCCTACTGTTCAAGACGCTCGTCGTCGACAAGAAAATCGCCGTTGCCGCCGGCGCCTATTATGCCGGCACGGCGCTCGATGAGACGCGCTTTTATCTCTATGGGATGCCGGCGCCCGGTGTCTCGCTCGAGACGCTCGACAGCGAAATCGCGAAAATCGTTGCCTCGGTGGCGAAGGAAGGCGTCGACGAGGCCGATCTCGCGCGCGCCAAGACGCGGCTTGTCGCCGATGCGATCTATGCGCAGGACAATCAAGGCGCCGCTGGCGCAACTGGTATGGTGCGTCGCTCGCCACCGGCCTCACGCTCGAGGATATTGCAGAGCTGGCCGGAGCGGATCGAGGCCGTGACGGCCGCAGATGTCGTCAAGGCGACGCGCTGGCTCGACAGGCGCCGGCGTCACCGGCTTTCTTCTGCCGGCCGATCCCGCCGCCGCCGCTTAACCTTATTGGATAGTTGGATATGACCGCACATTCCAAGATCGAATCGAGCGACGGCGCGCCGCGCTCGCAAGCTTCGCGGGTGCAGACAGATCATTTCGCCGGGCGGCATCAAGGCTTGGCTCGTAGAAGATTATGCCGTGCCGCTGGTCGCAGTCGAATTCGCTTTCAAGGGCGGCGCCTCGCAGGATCCACCAGGCAAACCGGGCGTCGCGGCTTTGCTGGTCGGGCTGCTTGACGAAGGCGCAGGGCCCTACAATTCGGATGCCTTCCATCGCGCTCTCGAGGATCATGCGATCGAAATCTCGCTTCTCCGCCGACCGCGATTCCCTCTTCGGCCGCATGCAAACGCTGGCGCGTACCAAGGCGAAGGCCTTCGAATTCCTCGCGCCTCGCGGTCGCCGAGGCGCGGCTCGATCCGGAGCCTTTGGAGCGCGTGAAAAGCCAGATCGCGGCCGGTCTGAAGCGCGAGATCAATGATCCCGATCATGTCGCCAGCCGCGCCTTCCGCGCCGCGGCATATCCCGGCCATCCTTATGGCGCGCCCGTGCGTGGCGATCTCGAAGACTCCCGAGCCTCGCGCGCGGCGATGTCGTCGGCATGCGCACCGCTGCCTTCGCCCGCGACATGCTGAGCGTTGCGGTCGTCGGCGCGATCGATGCGCCGACGCTCGGTCGCTACCTCGATGATGTCTTCGGCAGCCTGCCGGAGAAGGCGGCGCTCGTGCCGGTTCCGGATGTTGCTTTCGCCGGCGCGGGAACGCGGCAGATCGTCGATCTCGACGTTCCGCAATCGACGATCCGCTTCGGCCGGCAGGGCATCGGCCGGATGGATGCGGATTTCATCCCGGCGACGGTCGTCAACCATGTGCTCGGCGGCGGCGTGTTTTCGGCGCGGCTTTTCCGCGAGGTGCGGGAGAAGCGCGGGCTCGCCTATTCGGTCTATTCGCAGCTCGTCGCTCAAGACCACGCGGCGATGCTACTGGGCGGCACCTCGACCAAGAACGAGCGCGCTGCCGAATCGATGCAGGTGATCGCGGCCGAGATCCGCAATTTGAGCGAGGTCGGCCCGAGCGAGGAAGAACTCGACAAGGCGAAGAAATATCTGATCGGCTCCTATGCCTTGCGTTTCGACACCTCGACCAAGATCGCGGCGCATCTCGCCCGCTTGCAGACCGAAGGCTATGGCGTCGACTATCTCGATGAGCGCAACAGGCTCATCGCCGCAGTGACGCTGGAAGATGCCAAACGCGCCGCAAAGCGGCTGTTCGGCGACGGGTCGCTGCTTGTCGCGGTCGTCGGCCGGCCGCAGGGGATGTAGGGTTTAGATGTCTGCATTTCTCAAGCTCTCACGCTGAGGAGCTCACGAAGTGGGCGTCGCGAAGGGCGAGGGCGCCAGAAATGACCAGCTGCATGGTTGCTCATGCCTCGAGATGGCCGCTTTGTGGCCTCCTCAGCATGAGGGCGTTTGAGATTCCACTCACGCCTAGGAAAACGTAGCGAATGACGCCCGTCCGCCGCCTCGATCCCGTGCTCGTCGATCGCATCGCTGCCGGCGAAGTGATCGAGCGGCCGGCCGCGGCGGTCAAGGAGCTTGTCGAAAATGCACTCGATGCCGGCGCGACACGCATCGAGGTCGCGATCGAAGGTGGCGGGCGCCAACTGATCCGTGTGATCGACAATGGCGGCGGTATGAGCGCCGCTGATCTCGATCTCGCGGTCGAACGTCATGCGACATCGAAACTGCCTGACGGCGACCTTGCCCATATCGCGACACTTGGCTTTCGCGGCGAGGCTTTGCCCTCGATCGGATCCGTCGCGGTGCTGGACATTGCGACACGTTGCACAACCGCCGCGCATGGCAGTGCAATTCGCGTCGATCAGGGCTTGAAATGCCCTCTGATGCCGGCGGCGCAGCCGCAAGGCACGCGGGTCGAGGTGCGCGAGTTCTTCGCCACCACTCCGGCCAGGCTCAAATTCCTGAAGAGCGATCGCGCCGAGGCGCATGCCGTTGCCGACGTTGTGCAACGCCTCGCCATGGCGCATCCGGATGTGCGCTTCACGCTCTCCGGTCCCGATGTCAGTGGTTTCGATTATCTGGCCTGCGCGCCCGATGATGCAGGCCTGCTTCAGCGGCTGACGCAGATCCTCGGTGATGCGTTCCGCGCCAACGCGCTGCCGGTCCATGCCATGCGGGACGGCATCGGCCTCGACGGTTTCGCCGGATTGCCGACCTGGCATCGTGCCAATGCTTCGGCGCAATATCTGTTCGTCAACGGAAGGCCGGTCCGTGACAAGCTTTTTGCCGGGGCGGTCCGTGCCGCCTATATCGATCATCTGCCAGCGGGCCGCTTTCCTGCGCTCGTCTTGTTTGTCGCCTGCGATCCCGGCGAGGTCGATGTCAACGTCCATCCGGCGAAGGCGGAGGTACGGTTCCGCAATCCTGGCCTTGTGCGCGGCCTCGTCGTCGGCGCGCTGAAACAGACTTTGGCTGGGGCGCTGTTCCGGGCGACGCCGTCCGGAGGCGCGGCCGCGATCGATGTCATGGCGCGCCGACAAGGCACGAATGGCACTCGTACCTGGCAGCCGTCAGGGCCGCAGTATGCCGCATGGGCGCCGCATCTGTCGCCCGCCAATCCGGGCTTCGCCGAGGAACAGGCCGGGTTCGAGGCCTTCACTGCGCCGGGCGCGGATACGCGCGCCCATGAAAGCGAGCCCGCGGCGTGTGCTGCGCCGCTCGGTGCGGCGCGCGCGCAAGTCCATGAGACCTATATTATCGCCCAGACGCAGGACGGTATCGTCATCGTCGATCAGCATGCCGCCCATGAGCGGCTCGTCTATGAACGGCTGAAGGCCGCGCGTGCCACTCGCAACGTCGAAACCCAAACATTGCTCATTCCGGCCATCGTCGAAATGGATGCAGCAGCCGTAGCGCGCATCCTCGATGCGACTCCGCTGTTGGCCGAATTTGGGCTTCTCGTCGAGCCGTTCGGGCCGGGCGCGGTGGCGTTGCGCGAGCATCCAGGCCTGTTGAAAAGCCTCGACGCCGACCGGCTCATCCGCGATCTTGCCGATGTACTGCTCGAGGACGATTGCGCGACGGTGCCGCTGGAGCGGCGGATCGATCACGTGCTCGCGACGCTCGCCTGCCACAACTCGGTGCGGGCCGGGCGGCGGCTTTTGCCGGAGGAGATGAACGCGCTGTTGCGCGAGATGGAGCAGACGCCGGGCGCCGGCCAGTGCAATCACGGCCGCCCAACCTATGTCGAATTGAAACTTGCCGATATAGAACGGCTGTTCGGGCGCAAGTGAGTACGCGGCCCCCATTCTCTAAAGGCTAAACGTGAACCTTCTCCTTCTCGGCTCCGGCGGACGCGAACATGCGCTCGCCAATCAATTGGTGAAGAGCCCCTTGCTCGGCGCGCTCTATGCTGCGCCCGGCAATCCCGGCATCGCGGAAGTGGCGAAGATCGTCGCGCTCGATCCAAGCAACGTGCAAGCGGTCGTCGATTTTTGCCAGGCACGGGACATTGGCCTTGTCGTTGTCGGACCGGAGGCGCCGCTCGTCGCAGGCGTCGTCGACACGCTAGAAGGGGCAGGCATCAAAGCCTTCGGGCCGCGCCGCGCGGCGGCCCAACTCGAAAGCTCGAAAAGCTTTGCCAAGGATTTATGCCGTCGCGTTGGCATCCAGACCGCCGCCTATGCGCGGTTCACCGAACCCGAACCGGCGAAAGTCTATCTGCGCACGCATGGTGCGCCGATCGTCGTCAAGGCCGATGGACTCGCGGCCGGCAAGGGCGTCGTTGTCGCGACGAGCCTCGGCGAGGCGGAAGCGGCGGTGGATATGATGCTCGCAGGGGGATTCGGCGCCGCTGGGCGCTCCATCGTCATCGAAGATTATCTCAAGGGCGAGGAAGTCTCTTTCTTCGCGCTCTGTGACGGCACGAAAGCCGTCGCCTTCGCTTCGGCACAGGATCACAAGCGAGTCGGGGAGGGGGACACAGGGCCCAATACCGGCGGCATGGGCGCCTATTCTCCTGCGCCCATCCTGGACGGCGCACTTTCGGCGCGCATTATGGCCGAGATCGTCGATCCTGCATTGCGCGGCATGGCAGAGATGGGAATACCGTTCAAGGGCGTCTTGTTCGCCGGGCTGATGATCACGCGCGACGGGCCGCAGCTCATCGAATTCAACGTGCGCTTCGGCGACCCCGAGACGCAGGCGATCCTGCCGCGGCTTGAAGACGATCTCCTGGCCTTGATGCTTGCCTGCGCCGAAGGGCGCCTTGTGGAACGCGCAGTGACCTTCTCACCACAGAGCGCTCTGACCGTCGTTCTCGCCGCCGATGGTTATCCTGGCACGCCGAAGCCAGGTACGGAGATTCGCAATCTTGAGAAGGCGGCGGCAATGCCGGGCGTGATCGTCACCCAGGCCGGGACTCGGCGCGACGGAACGCGGCTTCTCGCCGATGGCGGGCGCGTTTTGAACGTCACTGGCCTTGGCGCGGACATTGCCGAGGCGCGGGCCCGCGCCTATGCGGCCGTCGATGTGATCGATTGGCCGGGTGGCTTCTGCCGCCGCGACATCGGCGCAAGGCGCTGAAGAAAGGTCAGGCTCGGCGTCCGCCTCTGTTCGAGCGTGCGGAGAGAGAGGTGCAAACGATCCTCCGAGTTCATATTCACTCGGCCTTCAAAATCACTACCTGCGTATCGCCGTAGGTTCGGCTCTCCACCAACGCAAAACGTTTCGGAATGTCGAGAGCCGCTTCCGCCGCCTCCTCGACGACAAGCAGCGCTTGCGGTGCGAGCCATCCACCGTCGCGCAGCGCCGCGAGCGCTGGCGTCGCGAGCCCTTGGCCATAAGGCGGATCGACGAAGGCGAGGCCGAAGCGTTCGCCGGGTGGCGCGGCGCCGAGCTTCCGCGCATCGCGGCGAAAGATTTGCGTCACGCCACCTAGGCCGAGCGCATCGATGTTGGCGCGGATGAGCGCGCGTGCCTTGCTGCCATCTTCGACGAAGAGTGCTTTGCGCGCGCCGCGCGACAAAGCTTCGAGCCCCATCGCGCCGGTGCCGGCGAAGAGATCGACGACGGCCGTGTCCGTTGCAGGGTCAGCGTAGGCGTGAGCCAGAATATTGAAGATTGTCTCGCGCAGACGGTCGGAGGTCGGCCGGATCGTGCTATCGGCCGGTCCCTGCAGAACGCGTCCCCTCAATCTGCCGCCGACGATGCGCATCATGGTCCTGCGATTTTTCGGAGAGCCCTCGCGCTTGGAGGCGGGGGGCGAAACGGCGCTCAACAAACGGGTTGAAGCGTGAGAGGTCAACGCCTTTTCGGCGGCGGCTGCCCCCCGCGGCTGGCACCGCCGGATCGACCGCCCCCCTGCGGCTTGCCTCGGGGCTTTCGTAGTTTCTGCGCGCGGGCCGGCTTTCGTGGTGGCGGCGCAGTGGCAACGTGCCGCTCGACTGTAATGGTTCGCCCCTTGCGATCTTCGGTTTCGCCGCGTTCGATCCGCTGCCTTTGCCCATGATGCGACATGCCATCCTTTGCCCGCAGAGCCGAAACATGCTTGCGTGGGCCGGGCAGCGGCCGGCCGCGCGGCTTGTCCGGCTCGGAGTCGGGAACCGCATGCCGTGGCCGTGGCCGCGTGCCAAGGCGGTGGCGCGGGGTCTCGTCCCGCGCCGCGGCCTTTGTCTCGTCGCGCGGCGAGTTGATCGGCGCGTCGAGATCGGCGCCGGATTCCCTCAACAGCGAGGTGCCGAGTTGATCGCGCAACACGCGCGTGCGCACTTCTTCCAATGCGCCCTCGGCAAGCTCGCCGAGCTGAAAGGGCCCGAATGAGATGCGGATGAGGCGATTGACGGTGAGGCCGAGATGTTCGAGAACGCGCTTGATTTCGCGGTTCTTGCCCTCACGCAGGCCCATCGTCAGCCAGCAATTGGCGCCCTGCGTTCGGTCAAGCGTCGCCTCGATCCCGGTATAATGAATGCCGTCGAGCGTAAGGCCTTTGGCGAGCCCGTTGAGGCTCGCTTGATCCGTTTCGCCGTTGGCTCGGACGCGATAGCGCCGAAGCCAGCCGGTCGCCGGAAGTTCGAGCACGCGCGCAAGCCCGCCATCATTTGTGAGAAGGATCAGCCCCTCCGTATTGATATCGAGCCGGCCGACACTGACGAGGCGTGGCGCCTCGGCGTGGTGCCTCTGCAGATAATCGAAGATCGTTGGCCGCCCTTGAGGGTCCTTGTTGGTGGTGACAAGGCCGCGCGGCTTATGGAACAGGAAGAGTTGCGTGCGTTGACGCTGCGCCAAGGGCTCGCCATCGACGCTGATCTTATCGTTCCGGCCGACGGTCACGGCCGGTGTGGATAAAATTGTGCCATTGACCGCGACGCGACCTTCGGCAATCCATGCCTCGGCGTCGCGGCGCGAGCAGAGGCCGGCGCGGGCCATTACCTTGGCGATGCGTTCGCCTTGCCGTTGGGAGTGGGGTCTGTCTTCTTGCTGAGGTCTGCGCATGGGTCTTGATAACAGAACGCCAGCACGGCGGCGAATTGCGGAGTGCGATAATGATTGATGGCGTCGGCGGCAACGCCGATCCTATGGCCGAGGCCTTCGAGGAGGCAGGTTCTGCCTGCGAACGCGGCGAAGTCCCGGTCGGCGCCGTGATCCTGCGCGACGGTGTCGTCATCGCGCGCGCCGGCAATCGGACGCTTGAGTACAAAGATCCCACCGCGCATGCGGAAATTCTGGCGATTCGTGCCGCGTGTGCCGCGCTCGGTACTGAGCGGCTCGTTGGCTGCGACATCTACGTCACGCTCGAACCCTGCGCCATGTGCGCGGCGGCGATCTCCTTCGCGCGCCTACGCCGGCTCTATTGGGCCGCCTCCGACCCGAAAGGCGGGGCGGTGGAACATGGTCCACGTCTGTTCGCTCAGCCGACCTGCCATCATGTGCCCGAGACCTATGGCGGCATTCGCGAGAGCGAGGCGGCGGCGCTGCTGCAAGCCTTTTTCTGCGACAGGCGATAGCTTAGCTTTGCCGGATTCGGAGAGAATCCGTGGCCAAATTCGGGATAAACGGGTGTTGCTGGAACAATGGTGCGGTGCCGGCGATTGCCCCGGCGGATGCGGCGAAAGGCCTTTAATTCCGCTTGCGGACTACCCCTTGCGGCCGCGGATCGCTACTTGACTTGGGATGGCCCCAAGCCCACAAGAAATCATCTGGTTGCGCTAGCGAGCGGTGCGTCGAATTGCTCCAAAGGCCGTGCAATTCAGAGAGTTATAATTAAAGACGTTCAATCACAAAGCGGATTGGCCTTGATGCAAGTCGCTCCACAATCCGAAATTGTTGCGGATATGGACGGGAAGCCGAAGCTCCGTATCTTCCTTTGCGCGCCGCGTGGCTTTTGCGCCGGTGTGGTGCGGGCCATAGATGCCGTCGAGCAGGCGCTCCGCATCTACGGCGCGCCCGTGTACGTCCGCCACGAAATCGTCCATAACAAATATGTCGTCGAAGGGCTGAAGGCCAAGGGCGCGATTTTCGTCGAGGAGCTTGACGAAATTCCCGATACGACCAAGCCGGTTATCTTCTCCGCGCATGGCGTACCAAAATCCATTCATGCCCACGCCGAGGAGAGACATATCTTCGCCATCGACGCGACCTGCCCACTCGTGACCAAAGTGCATCGCGAGGCCGAGGTGCATTACAAGCGCGGCCGGCAGGTCATTCTCGTCGGCCACGCCGGCCATCCGGAAGTCGTCGGCACTTTGGGACAATTGCCGAAAGGTTCGATCCTCCTCGTCCAGACACCGGAAGACGTCGAGAAGCTCGACAATGTCGACGAGAGTAATCTTGCCTATGTCACGCAAACAACGCTGTCGATCGACGATACGCGCAGCATGGTCGATGCGCTTACGCGACGCTTCCCGGAGATTATCGGCCCGCACCGGGAGGACATCTGCTACGCGACGACCAACCGCCAGGAGGCGGTGAAGCGCATCGCTCCGGTCGTCGATGCGATGATCGTCGTCGGTTCGTCGAATTCATCGAATTCGCAGCGGCTGAAGGAAGTCGCCGAACGTTCCGGCTGCAAGCTCGCCCGTCTCGTGCTGCGCGCCGACGACGTCGTTTGGGATCTCTTCAAGGATGTCGCATCGGTCGGCATCACGGCTGGTGCCTCGGCGCCGGAAGTGCTCGTTGAAGAGATCATGGATGCGTTCGCCGCGCGTTTCGAGCTTGACGTCGAGATCGTGTCGACGGCGGACGAAAGCGTGTTCTTCCCGCTACCGCGCGAATTGCGGCCATCCGCGGGTCTCGGCGAACTGAAAGAGCTTTCCTACGACGAGGACGAAAGCGCCGACCTGCACGGCAAGTGACAGGTCTGAAGGCCGCGCGTCCACCTGATCGCCCGCACTGAGAACGGCGCCGCGGGTGCCTCGAAGCGCAAGGGTATTGTCCACCCGGCGTCAGTCATCCCCCGACGATCCTCGGGGCTGGCGTCTCCTTGCCGTTCCGCCGCAGGATCATGCGGCTTGCCTGTTCGACCCCGTCGGCTTCGAAACGGATGTGCCAATCGATCAATTTGCAGATGAAACTGTGGTCGTCTGTGGCGAAGAGTTCCTGCCTGCTTTGCTCGGCAGTTTCGACAAAAAGCCGCGCGCCCTCTTGGGTGACATGCACAATGCGATCGGGTCCGAGCCGATAGGCGCCGACATAATCGGCGAGCAGAGCAGGATCGAGAACGACGTCTGGCTCCTCTTCCCTCGCACCAAAACAGAGCGCCGCAAGATCGCGCGCGAGCTTCTGCACGGGCGCTGCCTGAATATTGGCGAGCAGAATGATCGTGAGATCGTCATCGGGATAGTGGGCGATTACTACGCTGAACCCGTTGATGCCGCCGGCATGAACGAATTGTCGGCGTGAGAATTGAGTCTGGATGCCCCAGCCGAACCCATAGCCATGGCCGTGATCGCAGAACATGAGAGCGACTGAGGCCGCGCTGATCGGTTTCGCCGCGGCGAGCGCCCTTTGCCACGCAAGAAGATCGTCCACGGTCGAATAAATCGACCCGGCCGCATAGGGTACGCTCATCGCGAGAAAGGCGGCATTCTCAATCTTGCCATTCCGGTAGCGATAGCCTTGGACGCGCTGCGGAACGATCGTCTCGACATGTTCATAGCCGGTGTCGGCGAGACCGAGCAGCAGCAAGATGTTCTGGCGCACATAATCTTCATATGTTTCGCCGCTCAGCCGTTCGATGATCTGGCCGAGAATGACATATCCGCCATTGTTATATTTGAATTGCGAGCCCGGCGAAAAATCCAGCGGCTCGGCGGCGGTCAGCGCGATAATCTCGCTCGGGCTGCGATCGAGGCATGCCGCTCCGAGGAAAAAGCCGGGGATCGATGTGTAGCTCGGAATCCCTGACGTATGGGTCAGAAGATGCATCAGCGTCACGTCGCGCCAGGCGGTAGGCGCCGCGGGATAATGCCGCGCGACGGCATCGTCGAGCGCAAGGACGCCGCGTTCCATGAGTTGCAGGATCGCGGTCGCGGTAAATTGCTTGGTAAGCGAGCCGAGCCGGAATTTTCCCGCTGCCGTATGTGGCACATTCCACTCGCGATTGGCGAGGCCGAAGCCGCGCCGCATCAGCGCGTCGCCATTCTTCGCCACCAATACACTGCCGGCGAAGAGATCGGCAGCGACCAAGGGTGCGATGATTTCGGCCGCGGAGGCGGCGTAATCGGCTTCATCCGGTGAAACCACGGACTTGGTCATGAAGTATGTCGCTTATCGTTTGGCGCTTATTGAAGGCCAGTCGGTCGCCCCTCGCCCTCGAGATGCGCGCTGCGCGTGCTCGCCAGGGTAAGGGCAGATTGCGCTTCGCTTCGCTCGCAATGACATTGAGGCTAGGTCATAAGCCTTTATCCCGCACCCAGCAATTTCACCGCCGCCTCGCGCTCGAAGAGATGGAGCAGGACAAGCAGGGCCTTGCCCTCTTTGCCTTCGAGCTTCGGATTTGCCGCGAGAATATGTCGTGCCTGGGCATGCGCAAGCTTCAGCAGATCGCCATGAACATCGAGCCGCGCGAGCCGGAATCCCGGCATTCCCGATTGCTTGGTGCCAAGCACGTCGCCCTCGCCGCGTAGGCGCAGATCCTCCTCTGCGATGCGAAACCCGTCCTCGGTCTCGCGCATGATGGCGATCCGCGCTTTGGCGGTCTCGCCAAGCGGAGCTTTGTAGAGCAGGAGGCAGGCCGACTTGGCGCTGCCGCGCCCGACTCTCCCGCGCAATTGATGCAATTGCGCGAGGCCGAAGCGTTCGGCATGTTCGATGACAATGATATTCGCCTCGGGCACGTCGACGCCGACCTCGATCACAGTCGTTGCGACCAGGATTTGAGTCTCGCCGCTCGCAAAGGCGGCCATGGCGCGGTCCCTGTCTTCGCCCTTCATTCTTCCGTGCACGAGACCGACTTTGCCGCCGAAAATCTGCACGAGATCTGCAAATCGTGCCTCGGCGGCCGCAACATCGAGTTCTTCGCTCTCTTCGACGAGCGGACAGATCCAATAGGCGCGGGCGCCGTCGGCGGTGGCGTGTTGCAGCCGCGCGGTGACTTCGCCAATCCGTTCCAGCGGCAGAGCACGCGTGTCGATGCATTGCCGGCCGGGCGGCTTTTCGCGCAGGGTCGAGACCTCCATGTCGCCGAAATAGGTGAGTACGAGCGTGCGCGGTATCGGCGTCGCGGTCATGACAAGAATATCAACCGCGTCGCCCTTGGCGCCGAGCGCGAGCCGCTGATGCACGCCGAACCGATGCTGCTCATCGACCACTGCGAGGCCGAGATCGCGAAAGGCGACGTTTTCCTGAAATAGCGCATGCGTGCCGATCACGATATCGATCGTACCATCGGCGAGCGCGGCGAGCGTGCGCGCGCGTTCTGCGCTTTTATCACGGCCGGCCAGCAAGGCGATATTCAGTCCCGCCACGACAGCATATTTGGCGATGGACTCGTAATGCTGGCGCGCGAGCAGTTCGGTCGGCGCCATCAGCGCGGCTTGACGGCCGGCTTCGACCACCTCGGCCATGGCGAAGAGCGCGACAATCGTCTTGCCGGAACCGACATCGCCTTGCAACAGCCGCAGCATGCGGGCCGGCGCGGCAAGGCCGACGCGGATTTCGGCGAGCGCTTGGCTTTGTGCCGCCGTGAGCGTGAAGGGCAGGGCGCCCATGATCTTCTTTGCCCGCGAGCCATCGCCGCGGCTGGCGCGGCCGGCCGAGCGGCGCATTTGCGCGCGCGTCAGCGCAAGGGCGAGTTGATGCGCCAGCAATTCGTCATAGGCGAGCCGCATCCGCGCCGGCGCCGTCGGCGCGATCGCTAGTGGATCTTCCGGCTGATGCACTCCCTTCAACGCCGCGGCGAAGCTCGGCAGCGAAGACATTTTCGCGAGCCCATGCGCATGCCAGTCGGGCAGATCGGGGAGGCGCGTCAACGCCCCGCCGATGGCTTTGGCAAGAATCCGCGCGTGCAGCCCTTCAGTCAGCCCATAGACGGGCTCAACCGCAGGCATATGGGCGAGGCCGTCTGCGTCGAGTACGCGATCGGGGTGGACGATCTGACGATGTCCGTCCCAGAGTTCGAGCTTGCCGGAAATAAAGCGCCGTTCGCCGACCGGCAGGCTCTTCTCGATCCATTGGTGATTGGCGAGAAAGAAGACGAGCAGGACGTCGCCGGTCTCGTCTTCGACAAGGACCTTGTAGGGTGCCTTGGAGCGCGGCGGCGGCGCCCGATGCTCGACGACGGTGGCCTCGATTAGGACCACGGCGTCGAGCGGAGCCTCGGCGATCTTGGCACGGTTGCGGCGATCAATCGTCGCGTAGGGCAGGTGGAACAAAAGGTCGAGAATCCGGGCACCCGCGCCGGCCTCTGCCACAAGCCGGTCGAGGAGCTTGGCGATCTTCGGCCCTACGCCCGGCAGGCTGGCGACCGAAGCGAAGAGCGGATTGAGCAGCGTGGGGCGCATTGGGATCAGCCTAAGAAGCGCGCAGCATTTCCGCCAGAGCATTCATCGGAGGCTGCGCCTTTTCGTCATCTCTCCTGATCGCTATATAATGGCCATAGGTGCTCTGGCGGTCGTGACGACCGAGTCGTGCCTATCAGGAGTTCTTTTGTCCGGTTCGCAGATATCGAGTGCAAACCTCGATGCCCGCAGGCGCCGGACTCTGTTCCGTTCCTGGCATCGCGGCATGCGCGAGACGGATCTCATCATGGGCCGTTTTGCCGATGCCGAGATCGCCAATCTGAGCGAGGCCGAACTCGCCGACTACGAGAGCTTGCTGGAGGCTGCGGACCAAGACATTTTCGGCTGGCTGACCGGCGAGAAGGCAGTCCCTTCAGCCTATGATACGGCCGTCTTCAGGAAATTGAAGCGCTTCCATAGCCATGCCGGGCCGATTGATCTTTGATGATTCCGTTTCGTGAGAGCTGGCCGCTCTCCCCGTTTCGCTGCACTCACGGGGAGAGGTGCAACACCGATGAACGACTAACCACGTGACCGACTTCAAACGCGCCATTGCCGAGCTTGCCAAGGGCGGCTCGCTGACCCTTGCTTCGTTGCCCGACGGGTTCGACGCCTTCTGCGTCGCAGACCTCACGCGCGCCCTAGCCCCCACGGCAGAGCAGCGCGCGGTGGTGCTGGTCCACGTCGCGCGCGACGGGCAGCGGGCACATGCCTTCAACGAGGCGCTCGCCTTTGCAGCGCCGGAGATCGAGATTCTCGATTTTCCTGCCTGGGACTGTCAGCCCTACGATCGCGTGTCGCCGAATGCGGCGATTTCGGCACGACGGATGACGGTTCTCTCGCGGCTCGCTCGCTCGCGCACCGCGCTGGAGCAACCGCGCATCCTTTCGACCACGATTAACGCAGTGTTGCAGCTTGTGCCGCCTTTGGAAAAGGTCGCTGCCGACAGTTTCTCCGCCGCAACGGGCAATGCGGTCGACATGGAAGCGCTTATCCGTTGGCTCGAAAGCAACGGATTTGTGCGCGCGTCTACCGTGCGCGATACGGGCGAATATGCCGTGCGCGGCGGTATCCTCGACCTCTTCGCCCCGGCAATGGCTGAGCCGGTGCGACTCGATTTCTTCGGCGACACGCTCGAATCGATACGCACCTTCGATCCCGAGTCGCAACGCACGATCGCACCTTTGCGTGCGCTTGACCTCGTGCCGGTGAGCGAGGTGCAGCTTACGACCGAGTCGATGCGCCGCTTTCGCCGAGGCTACATCGCGTCGTTCGGCGCGGGAACGCGCGGCGACACGCTCTATGAGGCTGTGAGCGAGGGCCGACGGCATCCGGGCATCGAACATTGGCTGCCGCTGTTCTACGACAAGCTGGACACATTGTTCGAATATACCGGCGCCGCGCCGATGATTCTCGATCCGCTGGCAGAAGAGGCGGCGAGTGAGCGGCTTGCCCAGATCCGCGACTATTACGACGCGCGCAAGAGCGCGCACGAAGCCGATCCCGTTCGTTCCTCCTATAAACCGCTGCCACCGGAACTGCTCTATCTCTCCTCGGTGCAATGGAGCGGGCGGCTTGCCGCGAACGGGCTTGCGCGCGTCACGCCCTTCGCCCAGCCCGAGGGCGGCGGAAGCCTTGTCATCGATTGTGCCGGCAAGATCGGCCGCAATTTCGCGCCGGAGCGTGCCGACGAAGGCGCCAATGTCTTCCGCGCCGCCGCCGAACATGTGCGGACTTTGCAGAGCGCGGGCAAGCGCGTCGTCGTCGCCGGCTGGTCGGAAGGTTCGCGCGAACGCTTGGGCCATGTGCTGAAGGATTTTGGGCTCGACAATCTCGAACCCGTTTCCTCGCTCAGGGAGGCCGAGCGCCATCCCAAGACGACAGTGGCGCTCGCCGTCATCGGCCTCGAACAAGGGTTCGAGACAGGCGATCTCGGCGTCATCGGCGAGCAGGACATTTTGGGTGACCGGCTGCTGCGCGGTCGCAAGAGGATCCGCCACGCACAGGATTTCCTCTCCGAGGTCACGTCGCTTTCGGCCGGCGATCTTGTCGTGCATGTCGATCACGGCATTGGCCGCTTCGTCGGGTTGCAAGCGATCGAGGCGGCAGGCGCGCCGCATGATTGCCTCGAGCTGCATTATGCCGATGGCGACAAGCTTTTCCTGCCAGTCGAGAATCTCGAGCTTCTCTCGCGCTATGGCTCGGATGAGACCGAGGTTCAGCTCGACAAGTTGGGAGGCGCCGGCTGGCAGAAGCGCAAGGCGCGGATGCGCAAGCGCATTCTCGAAATGGCGGCGGGCCTGATGAAGATCGCCGCCGCGCGGCAGACGCATGCGGCGCCGAAACTCGTGCCGCCGCCCGGTCTTTACGAGGCCTTTTGCGCCGGCTTTCCCTATGACGAGACGGAGGATCAGACGGCGACGATCGAGTCGGTTCTCGATGATCTCGCCTCTGGCAAGCCGATGGATCGTCTCGTCTGCGGCGATGTCGGCTTCGGCAAGACCGAGGTTGCCCTGCGTGCCGCTTTCGTCGCAGCGATCAACGGCAAGCAGGTCGCCATTGTCGTGCCGACGACACTTCTCGCTCGCCAGCATGCCAGGGTTTTCGCGGCGCGGTTCGCCGGCCTGCCGGTCAGGGTCGCGCAATTGTCGCGTATGGTGAGTGCGGCCGAAGCCAAGCTCGTAAAGGCCGGCATCGCCGCGGGCGAGATCGACATCGTCGTCGGTACGCATGCCGTGCTCGGAAAGACGATCGCTTTCAAGGACCTTGGCCTCGTCATTATCGACGAGGAGCAGCATTTTGGCGTCAAGCATAAGGAAAGGCTGAAGGAGCTGCGCACCGAGGTGCATGTTCTGACGCTGTCGGCGACGCCGATTCCGCGCACCTTGCAACTTGCGCTCACTGGCGTGCGCGAACTCTCGATCATTGCGACGCCGCCGGTCGACCGCCTCGCGGTGCGCACCTTCGTTTCGCCGTTCGATTCGCTGCTTGTGCGCGAAGCTTTGCTGCGCGAACGCTATCGCGGCGGCCAGAGCTTTTATGTCTGTCCGCGCGTCGAGAACATCGGAGAGGCTGCCGCCTTCTTGCGGGAAAATGTGCCGGAGGCGCGATTCGTCATCGCCCATGGGCAGATGCCGGCGACCGATCTCGAGGCGCGCATGGCCGCCTTCTATGACGGCAAATATGACATCCTCCTCTCGACGGCCATCGTCGAATCCGGTCTCGACATTCCGAGCGCCAATACGCTGATCGTCCACCGCGCCGATATGTTCGGCCTGGCGCAGCTCTATCAATTGCGTGGCCGCGTCGGGCGCGGAAAGACCCGCGCATACGCCCTCTTCACGGTGCCGGCGAATCGCACCATGACGCCGCAGGCGGAAAAGCGGCTCAAGGTGCTGCAAACGCTCGATACGCTCGGGGCCGGCTTCCAGCTCGCGAGCCATGATCTCGACATCCGCGGCGCCGGCAATCTCCTCGGCGAACAGCAGTCCGGCCATATCAAGGAGGTCGGCTACGAACTCTATCAGCAGATGCTGCAGGAGGCGGTGGTCGCGCTGAAGGCAGGCATAGAAGAGCCGGCGGAAGAGGCCTGGTCGCCGTCGATCACGCTCGGCACGGCGGTCACGATCCCGGAAGATTATGTGGCCGATCTCGATCTGCGGCTCGGCCTCTATCGCCGGCTCTCGGCCTTGGAGAGCGATGCAGAGATCGAATCTTTTGCGGCTGAAATGATCGATAGGTTCGGCCCCCTGCCGCGCGAGGTCGAGCAATTGCTGAAGCTCGTCGCGATCAAGGCGCTCTGCCGCAAAGCCAACGTGGAGAAGCTGGAGGCTGGCCCGAAAGGCATCACCCTCAGTTTCCGCGACAACATGTTCGCCAATCCGCAAGGCCTCGTGCGCTTCGTTACCGAACAGGGCTCGGAGGCGAAGGTCAGGCCCGACATGCGCGTCGTCTTCATCCGCGATTTCGAAGATCCCGCGGCGCGCCTCGAAGGCACGCGGGTCATTTTGCGGACGCTGGCCGCGATCGCGATGAAGAAGGCGGCGTGATCATTTCTTTTCTGCCCCCGCCGCCGCGACTTCCTCCAGCAATTGCGCGAGCCGCCGCGGATCTTCCGGGAAGCCCGCTTCGATCCAGCGCGTCTGCAGGTCCTTCAAGGCTTCGCCGATCGCCTTACCGTTGGGAAAGCCATGGGCCAGAAGATCCGCGCCTGTAAAGGGCAGGCGCGGCGCCTCGGCGGCACGCGCATAGATGAGCGCCTCGCGCCAAGGACCCGTAGGATCAGCGGCATTCTCGGCCGCGGCGAGGGCCAGCGCATCGCAGGCGGCTTGGCGCCCATAGCGGAAGACGAGCCGCAGCAGGCCCTGTGCCGGCGGTGGCTTCGCCAAGCCATGCAGCGACATGAAAGCCTGCGCTGCCTGTTCGAGCCGCTGATGCTCCGGGTTCGAAAGCCGCAGCCTTTCGCGCAGCCTCTGCGCGTCTTCCGGCAGGTTGACGCAAAGCGCGGCGAGGCCAAGCAAGGGATCGCGCGGATCGTCCGCGGTGAAACGCAACAAGTTTTCGAGCCGTGCCGGATTGGGGGCCGAGGCCAGGAGCGGCCCGAGCAATCCGGTCGCGCAAAATTCGCGTGTGATCTCGCCGGCGCGATCTGCCGCCAATAGTTTCAGGATTTCGTTGCGGATTCTTTCACGCGAGAGCCGCGCGAGGCCGTCCCGGGCGCGCATTGAGGCGAGCACTGCCGCGGGATCGAGCGGGCCTTGCCCATAAGTTGCGGCGAAGCGGAAGAAGCGCAGAATGCGGAGATAATCTTCGCGGATGCGCGCGGCGGGATCGCCGATGAACCTCAGTCGCCGCGCTTCGATGTCGGCGAGCCCGCCGACATAGTCATAGAGCGTGCCGTCGCGCGTAAGCGACAGCGCGTTCATGGTGAAATCGCGGCGGTTCGCATCGGCCTCGAAATCCCGGCTGAAGCGGACTTTGGCGCGGCGGCCGTCCGTCTCGACGTCTTCGCGCAAACTTGTCACTTCAAACGGACGTCCATCGATCAAAAGCGTGACGGTCCCATGCGCGAGGCCGGTCGGAACGCTGCGCACTTTCGCAGCCTGCGCCCGCGCAATGACGGTTTCCGGCGATGCGGTCGTCGCAACATCGAATTCCTCGACCGGGCGTCCGAGCAGCGCATTGCGCACGGCGCCACCGACGAGGCGCGCCTCTTCGCCGTCGCCATCGAGAAGCGCCAGAACGCGAGCCAAGTCGCGCCGCTGCAATAAGGCTTTCGCCGGCTCGGGCGCGGCAATTGCCACCGCCCTTGTTCCCACTTTGCTCATTGCATTCGTCCGGGCACGAGTGTGCCGTTTTCAATATGAGCCGGCACATAGGCGCCGAGATGTCGTTCCGCGAAGACCCCGAAAAGCAACATGCCCACGACGGCGATGAGAAGCCCGGCGAGGGTCAGCGTGGATACGGTTCCCTGGCTCCAGTTCCGGCTGGCGAAGGGTGTCGTGCGGCGCATCACGAGCAGCACCGCATAGGCCAGGAACGGCAAGAGAAAGAGCAGCGCCGGCCGCCAAATAACGCGCCACATCGGGACGTGAGCCTCTCGCTGGAACCGCAGATTGGATAGAAAGAAAGCACAAATCAATCGCGCGCGAACCTTCTCCTGTGGGAGAAGGCAACCCGCCATAGGCCGCCCTCTCGTATCGGGAGGTTCGCTTGTTAGAGGTCCGCCGCGGCAAAATGACCGTGATTTGGAGCGCTTTGGCAGCTTTGGCGCCCGGCCGTTGCGGCACGCTGCCAACGCCTACATATGTCTCCTACATCCGCGGCTCGGCGCCCCGCAAGCCGTGCAACGTATTGTCGTGCTGGACCTGGATTGCGGTGCGCTTCACTTCGTGCGCCCGAGAAATTGGCGCTGCGGGCCGCGAGTGCCGCGCATTTCAAGATTTTTGATGGAAATGCTACATCCGGCATGGCCGGCAGCCGGGAGTTATTCGTGCTCGCGAAACAAGACAGCGTGCTGAAATATGAGTTCGACTGGTGCGACCCGTTCGACATTGCCAAAAGGCTTGCCGATCGTCCGGGTTTCGCTTTTCTCGACAGCGCGCTCTTTCATCCCAAGCTCGGCCGCTACTCCTTCATTGGGATCGAGCCTTTCGGCATCTTTACCGCGAAGGCGGGGCACGCGGCATGGAACGGCGCCCCGATGTGGGTGCCTCCCCTCGCGGGACTGCGGGATTTGCTGGCCCGTTTTTCGCTCGAAGCCGATCCGGCGCTCCCGCCATTCCAGGGCGGCGTCATCGGGGCCATTCCCTATGAGTTCGGCTGGGAGCTTGACGGTCTGCTCTCCGCGAATTGAACGATCCAGCAGGAAGAGCCGGTCTATCTCGGCTTCTATGATCTCGTCTTCGCCTTCGATCAGCTGCAGCGCCGTGCCTATATCCTGTCCTCCGGGCTGCCCGAAGTGGGCGAGAAACGCCGGGCGCGGGCGGCGTCACGGCTCGACGAAGCCCTTCGACTGATCGCACGAGAGCCTGCCGGCGCGCGCGCATCGCAGCCGGCGGTCACCGGCTGGACCTCGAATTTCACGCCTGGCGCCTACCATGCCGCGATCGAGCGCGTACAGGCCCATATTCTCGAAGGCGATATTTATCAGGCCAACATCGCCCAGAGGTTCACGGCTGATCTGCCGGCGAATTTCTCCGATTTCGCATTTTACGAGCGACTGCGGGCGACCAATCCGGCGCCATTCGGCGCCTATCTCTCCTGCGGCAAGACCGTGATCGCCTCCTCGTCGCCGGAATTGCTGTTGCGCAAGCGCGGCGCTGCGGTCGAGACGCGGCCGATCAAGGGGACAATGACGCGCTCCGATCACCCCGTCGAAGACCTCTGGCGTGCCGAGGCGCTCAGCAAATCGGAGAAGGACCGCGCCGAAAACATCATGATCGTCGATCTGCTGCGCAACGATCTGTCGCGCGTCTCACGGCCGACCTCTGTCGAGGTTCCGGTGCTTTGTGGGCTCGAATCCTATGCCAACGTCCATCATCTTGTGTCCGTGGTGACCGGCAAGCTCGCCTTGGGCAAGGATGCGATGGATCTCATCGCCGCGGCCTTTCCGGGTGGATCCGTGACCGGCGCACCGAAGCGAAGATCGATGGAAATCATCGACTCGATCGAAAGGCTTCCACGCGGCTATTATTGCGGCGCGATTCTCTATCTCGGGTTCGACGGCACGATGGATATGAATATCGCAATTCGCACCGCGGTCTTGAAGCAGGGTAGGGCCAGCCTGCATGCAGGCGGGGGTATCACCTGCCTCTCCGATCCCGCTGCCGAATATGCTGAGACCAAGGCCAAGGTGAAGCGCCTCTTCGACGCTTTCGCAGCCGCCAAAAAACTGGAAGAATCGCCGCAATGAATGCACCGATCCTCGTCATCGATAATTACGACTCCTTTGTCTTCAACGTCGCCCGCTATTTCGAGGAGCTTGGCCGCGAGGTCGTCGTGCGTCGCAACGATGCGATCGACATCGATGACATTCGACGTAGCGCACCAGCGGCGATCATCATTTCGCCTGGCCCTGGCACGCCGCGCGACGCGGGGATCTCCAATGCCGTCGTCGAAGAACTGAACGGCGAAATTCCGATCCTCGGCGTGTGCCTCGGCCATCAATGTATCGGCACCGTCTTCGGCGGTCGGGTCGGGCCGGCGAAACGGCCGCTTCATGGCCGCATCTCGCGTGTCACGCATAACGGGCATGGCCTCTTCGAAGGCCTCCCGCAGCCGGTTACCGTCGGGCGCTATCATTCCTTGATCGTGGAACGCATGCCGGCGCTTGAAGCGGCACTGGCGATCGACGCCGTCTCTGAGGAGGGCGAGATCATGGCGCTCTCGCACCGCTCTGCGCCGACCTATGGCGTGCAGTTTCATCCGGAATTGATCTTGACCGAAAAAGGCCACGCGCTTTTCGGCAATTTTCTGCGGCTGGCGGTCGAAAGAAAGCCACGTGTTTTGGTTTGACGGCGCGGTTCACGACAAACCCATTGCGCCTTTCGATCTTACCGATCGCGGGCTGATGTTGGGCGATGGGGTTTTCGACACCTCGCTCGCCCGCAATGGCCGCACCTTTCGCCGCAAGGCGCATCTCGACCGGCTGGGGGCGGCGGCCGAAATTCTCAAGATACCGTTCGTTGAAGCGGCGGCAGCTAAGGCGCTTGACGGGCTCGCCTCGGCGGTCGGCGACGGCGCGGTGCGCCTTACGCTGACCCGCGGTCCTGGCGCACGCGGCCTGGCGTTGCCGAAAAATCCCAAGCCTCTCCTCTTCGGCACCGCGACGCCGCAGACGCAAGCCGCTGCCTTTCCCACGCTCGCACTTGCGACAACGCCGATCCGCCGCAACGAGACTTCGCCCGCCGCGCGCATCAAGGCGCTTTCTTATCTCGATCCTATCCTTGCTCTCGAAAAAGCGATGGCAAACGGCGCCGACGACGTTTTGTTTGCGAATATGCAGGGTCGCATCGCGTGCCTCTCGAGCGCCAATGTCTTCATGGTCTTCGGTCGCCAGCTCGTCACGCCGCCACTCGAAGATGGGGTGCTCGCCGGCACGGTACGAGCCTTCGTCCTCGCCAAGGCGCGAAGCCTGGGCTTTGAGGCGGTCGAACGCTCGCTCACCCTCGAAGAGGTTTTGCGTGCCGAGGCGATCTTTGCGACAAGCAGCCTGCGATTGATTGCCCCATGCCGCAGCCTCGACACGACGCCGTTCGCCTCGGCCGAACATGACGCGGTGAAAAAAGTGCAGACGGCGGTTCGCGAAGCGATCGTCGTCGAATGCGGGCGATTTTGAGGAAGTCCTGCTTTCCCAACGAGATGGCGACGGAGGCGTTACCTGCGGAGGCTTGTTTTCGTTGATACCGCAGCGCTATCGCTCGCCCCACTGTGCGGCTACTCTCCCTGGAAGGGAGGGATGAGCACCGTGCCACGAAACCCGTGAATGGGGTCCGATTGCGTCGCTTTCGCTGCCGGCTTCCCAACCGGATGTCGTCGGATGATAATGGGCGGCCGGGCCGACCTGGCGACCGCCTGTCTCGTTGATACCGTCACCCCCTCATGTTGCGTCTCGCGATTCTGCGCCATGCCGAAGCCGTTCCGCTTGCCGATGGCGGCGATTCCGATCGGGAGCTGAGCGTCTCCGGCCGCGACATGGCCGAACGCATGGGTTGCTATTTCCGCGACTCCGGCTTCAAACCCGATCTTGCCCTTGTCTCGCCGTCGAAGCGAACGCGCGAGACTTTCGAGGCCGTTGAGCGTGGCGCGGGGCGGAAGTTCGCGGTGGATTACCTACCTGCACTCTACAGCGCAAGTCTTGCGACGCTCGAAAATGTCCTCGCCGGGGCGCCGAAGGAAGCGAAGTTTCTGCTCGTCATCGGCCATAATCCCGGCATAGCCGAATTTGCCAACGCGCTGGCCGGCAAAGGCCGGAAATCCGAACTCACCCGCATGCGCGGGCATTTTCCGGCACCCTGTCTGGCCGTCATCGATTTCGACGCCAAGTCTTGGAAGAAGGCCCGCCGCGGCGAAGGCCGACTTGAATATTACGTGACCCGCGGCGCGCTCGCGAAGTGAGCCGCCTTCGCAGCTCTTAGGACCGGACACCTTGCCGTCCCTCGCGGATATTCTCTTCGAAGCTCAAGTCGCGATGCAGAGTCTTGCCGAGATGTTCTCCGGCCGGGCGCTGCGGCTCGGCGTCACCGGTCTCTCGGGCGCCGGCAAGACCATCTTCGTCACTTCGCTCGTTCAGCACTTGACGCTTGCCGCACGGCTTGCGGCGCTCGGCGTGAAAAATCCGCTGCCGGTCTTCCGCGTGCATGCCGAGGGGCGGCTGCTGCGTGGTTGGCTCGAACCGCAGCCCGACGATGCGGTGCCGCGCTTCGCTTATGAAGAACATCTCGATGCACTGACGGGGCCCGGCGGTCGCAGCGCTGACCGGGTCTGGCCACAATCGACCAAGCGCATATCGGAACTGCGGCTGACACTCGAATTCGAGCGTACCTCCGGCCTCGGCAGGGGGAATGCGGAGCTCTCGATTGATATCGTCGATTATCCGGGCGAATGGCTGCTCGATCTGCCGCTTCTGGAAAAATCCTATCAGCGCTGGTCAAGCGACACGCTCGCGGAGTCTCTCTCCGCCGCACGCGCCCCGCTCGCAGCGGAATGGCGCAGTTACCTACTCGGCTTGGATGCGCGCGCGGCAGCAGAAGAAGAAGTGGCTCAGCGTGCGGCCGCATTGTTCACGGCCTATCTCAAGGCCTGCCGCGCGGAGCCTGTCGCCGCCTCGTCTCTGCCGCCGGGCCGATTTCTGATGCCGGGCGATCTCGAAGGCTCACCGCTCTTAACCTTTTCACCGCTGCCGCTCGAAGTCGAGCAGCTGGCGCCGCAATCGCTTGCGGCCATGATGGCGCGGCGCTACGAGGCCTATCGCGCGCATGTTGTGCGGCCGTTCTTTCGCGATCATTTCGCGCGGCTCGACCGGCAGATCGTGCTAGTCGATGTTCTTGCCGCCCTGAACGGCGGCCCACAGGCGCTCCGCGATCTCGAATTGGCACTGGCCGAGGTCCTTGCTGCGTTCCGGACCGGAAAGAACTCGATCCTTTCGACCCTATTGCGGCCGCGGATCGACAAAATCCTCTTCGCGGCGACCAAAGCCGACCATTTGAACCATGTGAGTCATGACCGGCTGGAGGCGATCCTGCGCCGGTTGACGGCGCGTGCCATCGCGCGCGCGGAACATGTCGGCGCCGCGATCGACGTCGTCGCGCTCGCCGCAGTGCGGGCAACGCGCGAAGCCAATGTCGGCGGCCGCGGCGCGGCGGCGCTGCCCGCCGTCATCGGCATACCAATGAAAGGCGAGCGTATCGGCGACGAAGTCTTCGACGGCATCGCCGAAGCCGCGATCTTTCCCGGCCAATTGCCGAGCGATCCGGACGCTGTCTTCTCCGGCGAAACCGGCGATGCCCTCGCACGCGAAGACTTTCGCTTCGTCCGCTTCCGACCGCCGGTCGCGGGCCGCGACGTGACGGGTGCGCCCTTGCCTCTGCCGCATATCAGGCTCGACCGTGCGCTGCAGTTTCTGCTGGGCGACCGGTTGAAATAGAGGAGCCTGCCAACTGCGCGTTGGCCCGGCGCCATCTCGCCTTCTTTCCATCCTTGCCAGAGATTCTCTTTCCGTCCGCCGGGCGAAAACTCCATGCGACCCGAAAATCAGCGACGAAATGCCACAACATCACGCCTCACCGCATTGAACGAGACCGCGTGCGGGCAAAAACATTCATGCTATGCTCATCTATAATACTGAGCTCCTGCGGGCGAAAACGTGCCTGCTATCATCATCTATAATATTTAAAGCGTGCATCAAGCACAAAATGAGGGGGAAGACCAATGACAGGACAAATGAGGGGAGCGCTCGCATCCGCGGTACTCGCGGCGGCGGCGGTTAGTGCCGGAACTGGGGTGGCTATGGCAGAACCCGTCAATCCGAACGGATGGACGGCCGATTTGCAACTGGCAGCGCCGCTGCCGGAGGGCCTCTTTTTCATCGATACGGGGACTTATTTCGAACGGTCGCCAGTCAACAACTATCCAACGATCGATGCGGGCGTCAATCTGCCGGTGCTCGTCTGGTCGACGCCGGTCACGCTCTTGGGCGGCCGTCTTGAAGCGATCGCCACAACGCCGGAGGTTGGCGTTGGCGTCAATCCGGGGGGCCCTGGCTCGCTCTGGCTTAGGGCAATGTATAATCCGGCCGGCCTCGTCGGCATGGCATGGGACCTCGGCGGCGGCTTTAGTGTGTCCGACTTCGTCGGCGGCTTCATCCCGGTCAATACCGAGATCGCCAATATTGGCAACCTCGGGTCCCCAGTAGGTGGCGTCGGAGGCAATTTCTGGACCTTCATCGAATTGGCCAATATCGCCTATAATCATGATGGCTGGAGTTTGTCGGCGAACTTCTTCTACGGTCATAGTGGCAACGATGTAATTACCGGCCTCTACAACCAACCCGACACCGGAGATGTCGATTTCGCGGCGACCAAGCATATCGGCAAATGGGAAATCGGCTTGGTCGGCTATGCCTCGACCGATCTGAACGGCGCCAATTGGAATACGGATGCGTTCGGTGGCGTTCATCGGCAGAGCCAAATCGCGCTCGGCGGACTCGTCGGTTATGATTTCGGCCCGGTCATCGGCCAAGTCTATGTCACCCGTGATGTCGCGGAGGACAATTATACCGGCTATGATACGCGGTTCTGGGCCCGGCTCATCATCCCGATTTGGACGGCGCCGAAGCCTGCGCCGGCTCTCAAGGCCAAATACTGAGGCCAGAGAGCTTCAAGCATGAGTGTCGAGCGCGGGCGGCAACCCGCGCTTGATTCGTTGTGCTGGCGGACGCCTGAGCCGGACCCCATATCTTTGCTCGAACCGAACAAGGATTGACCCGTGCCGTCTGCAGCCAGACCGCGTCCGCAAGCTTTCCGATTGGAGAAGGATTGGTCCGGCGCAACGGCGGGAGAAGCCACAGGCCGTGAGGCTTTTGCGATCGAGCCGCTGCCCGATTTTCTCGAAGCGGAAGCCGCGGCCGGCGTTCAAGCGAGTGCCGCGGAAGAAGCCGTTGAGAAGGCGCAGAGCCGCGGCATCTTGCGCGGTCGCTTATTGTCCTGGGGCGGCGTCTTCCTGTCGGCGGCGAGCGGCTTTGTTCTGCTCGCCCTCGGCAATTGGCTCACCGCTCTAATTGCCGATCTCTTCACAAGATCGCGGGTGCTCGGCATCGCCGCGCTGGTTCTGGTCGCGATTGCGGGGTTTTCGCTCCTCATACTGGCTTTTCGCGAAATCTTCGGCGTCATCCGGCAGAGCAAGATCGCGCATATCCATATGGGCTTTGCGGCGGCGAGGGCTGCGGATGATCGCGAAGAGGCGCGTCGTCTCGTCGCCGCGCTCGCCGCCATTCAGGCCAAACGCCGGCAGAGCGCCGCCGTGCGCGCGCACCTTATCGAACTGACCGGCGAGATCATCGACGGCCGCGATCTCATCGACATTGCCGAGCGCGATCTCATTCTGCCGCTCGACATCGAGATACGGCGCCAGATCGCACAAGCCGCGAAGCGCGTGTCGATGGTGACAGCCATCTCGCCGCGCGCATTGATCGATGTCGCCTTCGTCGCGGCGCAGGCTTTGCGCCTTATCCGGAGGATCTCCGAGATCTATGGCGGACGGCCGGGATTTTTTGGGTTCCTCAAGCTGATTCGTTCAGTCGGCGCCCATCTTGCCATCACCGGGGGCGTTGCCGTCGGAGATTCGCTCATTCAGCAAGTTCTGGGACACGGGATTGCCGCCAAACTCTCGGCGCGGCTTGGCGAAGGCGTCTTGAACGGATTGCTCACGGCTCGGGTCGGCCTGTCCGCTATGGCGGTCTGCCGGCCCATGCCCTTTGTCGTCGAGCCATCCCCGGGCATCGGCGACGTCGCGCCGTTTCTCTTCCGGTCCGATAAGAAGAATTAACTTGGCGCGTCGCGCTCTCAACTGACTCCCAGCTTCTTCTGCAGGCTGGTCGACGAGGTCGTATATTGGAAGGTCAGCTTCTTGTCCGGATAGACGTAGCGATGCACCTTCTGCGCCGCGAGCGCGCCCTCGTGGAAGCCGCAGAGGATGAGTTTCAGCTTGCCGGGATAATGGTTGATGTCACCGATCGCGAAAATGCCCGGCACATTGGTCTCGAATTGGGCGGTGTCCACCGGGATCAGATTTTCGTTGAGATTGAGACCCCATTCGGCGACCGGGCCAAGCTTCATCGTGAGGCCGAAGAAGGGGATGAGCCTTTCGCAAACCAGCTCGATCATCTCGCCTTTGCCGCTCTTCAAGTGAGCTGAAGCAAGCTCGCCATTGTCGCCGGAAAGCGCGACGATCTGCCCAAGCCGCAAATCCATTTTGCCCCCGCTGACCAGTTCACGCATGGCATTGACCGAATGCGGCGCAGCTCGGAACTCGTCGCGCCGGTGAACGAGGGTCAGGTGTTTGGCGATCGGCTGCAAGTTAAGCGTCCAATCGAGCGCAGAATCGCCGCCGCCGACGATCACGACATTCTTGTCGCGAAACTCCTCCATTTTGCGGACGGCGTAGAACACGGATTTGTGCTCATAGGCTTCAATGCCGTCGATCGGCGGCTTCTTCGGCTGGAACGAACCACCGCCCGCGGCCACGATGACAGATTTGCAAGTGAAGCTGCGGCCGCCGTCGGTCTTCACTCGAAACGCCGGAGCTTGCGACGTGCCGAGCACGTCGAGCTCGGTGACCATTTGTTCGAAATGGAAGGTCGGCTTAAATGGCTCGATCTGGGCCAACAGCTTTTCGACGAGCCCTTCACCGGTAATCATCGGATGGCCGGGAATGTCGTAGATCGGCTTTTCCGGATAAAGTTCGGCGCATTGGCCACCGGCGCGCGGCAGAACATCGACCAGATGGCACTTGATGTCGAGGAGACCCAGTTCGAAGACCATGAAGAGAGCGGCCGGTCCGGCTCCCACGATGACGACATCGGTCTGAATGCTTTCTTCCATACATCGCTCCTGAAAAGCATTTGCTTTAAGCGCACGCAGCGGTTCCTTGAACGACCGAAGTGCTGCGACTTGGTGTTTTGTCGCGCGTCTTTCGGGGCCAGCCGGATGCAGTCGCCGCGCGGCGCGCCTTAGCCTTGGCGCGGCGGTGTCGTGACGATGAGGCCGTCGAGCTCCGGCGTCACCTTGATCTGGCAGGAGAGCCGTGAATTGGCCTGCGTGCCATAGGCGAAATCGAGCATATCCTCTTCCTTCGGATCCGGCGCTCCGGTCAATGGAAAAAACGCTTCATCGACATAGACGTGGCAAGTCGCACAGGCGCAAGCGCCACCACATTCGGCGGTGATTTCAGGAATAGAATTGCGGATCGCCGTCTCCATGACGGTCGAGCCCTCTTCCGCCTCGACCGTCCGTTTTTCGCCAAACGAATCGATGAAGGTAATTTTGATCATTGATGTAGTCTCTGGGGGTTTGCGAGGCGGGAATTTGCGCCCTCTTTACTGAAGAGTTTTCAAGATTAACAGCCTTGTCTTTGCCGCAGAGGGAGGGTTTTGCCGAATTCCTGGGGCTCTCGGCGCGCAACGCCGTCCCAGCCGAGCTTTGGCTGCATGTGGCAGGAATTAGGCGTCGCAGCGCGGCGTCAGAGTTGGGATATAGGCTTCGATTGCGGTCAGCGCCTCGGCAAGTGCGACGACAAGGTCTTCGACCGGAGCCCGCCCCAGGTCTGCGCCGAATGCGCGCTCGATCTCGGCAGCCGCCCGGGCAACCCGGACTGCACCGATCGCCCGCGCCGACCCGTCGACCCTATGGGCGAGATCGCGCAGAGCGGCAGGGTCAAGCCCGGGAATTTGGGCCACCAATTCAGCCGCCTGAACGATGAAAATGTCCAAAAGGTCGCGTTGCAGCAAAAGATCGCCGCCAGTTTGGGCCGCGAAATGCGCGAGGTCGAGCACTTCACGGTCATCATCCGAATGGCTCATATCGATTGCCGGATGCAGGAATCACTTTACGCAAGCGAACCGCGGGGGACGTTATCCAACCCTATCTGCGCAAGCGCGATTGCGATTGCAAGCCGCAGACCATAAACTGACTCGGTTAGAGCTTGCCATCGCACAGTTTTTGCTTGCACGCCCAGGCGCGCGGTCACCATGGCGAAATCGGGGCAAAAATCTTTCGATCTTATGGTGAAGGTCGCGTTAACGACGAATTGAAACCTCCCCTTACCGGCGGTTTCAATCCTCCCAGCGGAGATGTAGAGTGCCCTTGGTTAATGAGAGCAAGCCATCCCATTGGTAAGGGCCGAGATTTCGTTCTTGGCGAGTTAAGAGGAAGCAATGGCCACGTCCAACAAGGCGCAAGATCCCGCGGCCGCGGCTCTATCGGCGATAGAGGAAGCTTTGAATCTGTCGGGGAGCGGATTGACAGAAGGGGCAAAGGGTCCGGAGATTTCGACGCCTGTCTTTCCGAAGGCGTCCGATCCCGACAAGACGCCGAAGTTGATGAAACGATATCCGGAGGGTTCGACAGTTGAATCTCCCGAAGCCAGGGTGCCGCCTGCTCCGGAGGTTGAGCGCGCCGCGTCGCGACGCTTGCCAGAGGTCGAAGAACACACGCTTTTCTCTCCGAGAAGGCCGGAACGTAGCAAAGCGCCTGATGGACCCGTCGGGGAGCGTGCGTCTGTCGCGCCTTCCGTTCTGCCGGCCAATGATGACCGCCATTCCGTCGGCGCCATCCTGCGAGCACTAAATAAGCGGCCGAGCAGGGCGCCGTTTGTTTTCGCCGGCATTTTCTCAGCGGTTTGGATCGTGCTCGCGGCGCTTTATTTCGTTGCGCACCGGGCCTCACTCCTGGGGCAAGGCCCGATCCTCGAGCGGCCGGAGACCGCGCTTTATGCACTGATCGCGGTCGGGCCGGTGATTTTCTTCATCGTTACGGCAATTCTGGCGCGCCGCGCTCAGGAGATGCGCTTGACGGCCCATTCGATGGTCGAGATCGCGATGCGGCTCGCCGAACCGGAGTCGATTGCCAGCGAACAGATGGTCACGCTTTCGCAGGCGATTCGCCGCGAGATCGTCTCGATGGGGGATGGCATCGAGCGGGCATTGGCGCGAGCGGGCGAACTTGAGACGCTCGTCCGTTCGGAAGTCTCCAATCTCGAGCGGTCCTATTCGGACAATGAACGGCGCATTCGCTCGCTGGTCGACGAATTGTCGACTGAGCGCGAAACGATGCTCGCCAACAGCGAGCGCATGCGCAGCACGATCAGCGGCGCGCAGGAATTCGTTTTCACATGAGCTCGACGCGGCTGCTGCCGGCGTCGCAGAAAATTTAAACGCGGCGGGCAATCGCATCACCATGTCGCTCGGCGCCAAGGCCGAGGAGATCCGCTTCGCACTTGGCGAAGCCGGCGATCAACTCATCGAGAATCTGACCGTCCACGGCGAAGACATTCTGACTCGTTTGCAGCTGACGAAGGAGAGCGTCGAAGCTGGTCTTGGACAGACCGGCGACGAAATCTCGCAAGGTCTCGCCCAACGCCTCGGAGAGATCGATGCGCATTTGCGCGGGACCGGCGAAGCCCTCGTCGCCGATGTCGTGCAAAGGATCGACGATGCAAGCGGCCGTATCGTGGCGGTGCTCGGCGAAACAACGACCGCGCTCGGCGCGCAATCAGACAAGATCAACGAACGTCTGGCTCTGACCGCCCAGGGTTCGCTCGACTCCTTCACCTACCATGCCAGCACGCTCAACGATCGGTTAGCCGGAACGGTGGGCGATGCCATCAGCGCGATAGCGACGCACGGCGAGCGCGTCAACGAGACGATTGCCGATCGTCTCGAACAATTCGAGGCATCGATCATCGGTCAGGGTAATTTGATCGCTGATCGGCTCGGCGACGATACCCAACAGTTGACGACCATGTTCGGCAAACAATTCGAAGCGATCGAATTGGTTCTCACCATTCAAGGTGGCGAACTCGATCGCAAGCTCGAAGCGCGTACGCAGCAGACGGCGGACGCTTTCGCGCTCCAGGCTCAGGTTTTCGAAGATCGTGTTGGGGCGAAGGTGCAGGATGTCGCGGAGTCTCTTGATACGCTCATCATGCGCGTCGACTCCGCTCTCGACGGCCGCGCCAGGTCGCTCAACGAAACTTTGGCGGCGCGCGCGCTCGATATCGCCAAGGTTCTTGGCGAAGGTGGCCGCGAAGTCGCGCACGCGCTTGAGACCAGGGTCGCCGAGATCGACGAGCTTCTCATCGCCCGTTCGACAGCGCTCACCGAGACGCTTTCCCTCAAGGCCGATGAAATCAATCAAGCCCTGGGCGGGAAGGTGAGCGAAATCGCCGAGACGCTCTCCACCGGAGCGGAGAGAGCCAACCTATTGCTCGGCGGACGGGCGACCGAAATCGCCGAGACGCTTTCCACCAGGGCTGATGAAGTCAACCAGCTGCTCGGCGGCCGTGCGACTGAAATCGCCGAGACGATCTCCACCGGCGCGGAGAGGGTCAACGAGCTACTCGGCGGACGGGCCGCCGAAATCGCCCATACACTTTCCACCAAGGCCGAGGAAGTCAACCGGCTGCTCAGCGGACGGGCCGCCGAAATCGCCGAGACGATTTCCGCCAAGGCTGACGAAGTCAACCTGCTGCTCGGTGGACGCGCGACTGAAATTGCTGATACGTTGGATGGACGGATCGCCCGTTTCGAATACCAGGTCGTCGGCCGGCTCGATGCGGTCTCGACCGAGCTTGACGCACGCGGCCGCGAACTCTCCGACAACCTCGCCGCGCGGGCTCAGGAAATCGACGCCACGTTCACTCATCATACCGGCAATATCAGCGCCGCATTGGACCAAGAATCGGGTGAACTCGCGCGCGCTCTCAACGGTCGCGCCGATGCGCTCAGAGCGCTTCTTGGGCAGGCCTCCAATGATCTCGATTTGACACTTGCCGATCGCATCGGAGAAATCGGCACCGTGCTTGCCGGCCGCGTCAACGAAATAGGGACGGCTTTGGCAGGCCGCCTGGCCGAGCTGCAATCCGCGCTCGACGAAGGCAGCCACAGCCTGAACGATACTTTGAGCGCGCGCTCGAACGAAATACATGCCGTGCTCGAGACCAAGGGGAGCGACCTCCTTGCGCATCTCGGGCAAAAGCAGGCGGAATTGACGACGGCGCTCGACCAGTCCTCGGCCAATCTGCACGACACGCTGGCCACTGGTGCGGCGGCTTCGGTCGATTCACTCGTAGCGACGAATGATAGGCTGAAACAAGAGATGTTCACGACGCTCAGCGTGCTCGCCGAGCGAAATACGGCTTTGCAGCACATGGTCGGCGACGCCGGCGCGAGCTTCTCGGCGGTCGAAACGGCCCTGGCGTCGAGAATCCGGGAATTCGAATCGGCGATCGCCGTCATCACCAAGGAGATCGAAGATCTTGGCGCCAATGCCGGCACGACGATCGGCAGCGCCCGCGCACTTTACGAAACAATCGCCCATCAGCAGGAATCGCTTGCCGTTGCTGCGGCCGATCTCTCTCGTTCGCAGGTCGAGTTGGATCGAACCTTGGATGAACGTCGTGAGGCACTCGAAATCCTTCTGGCCTCGGTACAAGCGCAGCGGGAAGAGTTCGACGGCGTGATGTCGTCATTCTCGGCGCTCGTCGACGAATCCTTCCGGAGGGTTGAGGCCCGAGCCCGCGAAATCGGTTCGTTCCTGGCGGAAACGTCGCAGAACACCTCGGGAATGGTCGAGCGGCAATTCAGCGAGATCCGCTCTTCCTTGGGCAGCGAGCGCGAGCGCACCGCGGCCATCCTGCGCGCCGCCTATGAGCAGGCAAATGCAGAGATCGAGAGTATCTTCGGCCAATCGGCAGCGCGATACCAATCTGCGGCAGCGGAGATGCGCGGCGTGTCGCGGGAGATTCAGCGCGAGCTCGAAGCGACCCGCGAGGAACTGCGCCGCAACGCCGTGAGCTTGCCGCAAGAGACAGGCTGAACAGGCCGCGGCCATGCGGCGTGTTGTCGCCGATCAGATCAAGGCGCTCAATGAATTGACCGCCATCGTCGCACGGTCGGGACACTCCTACGATCTTTCCGAACCATTGGCGATGACCTCCGGACGGAGCGACACCGCAGGTCCGACACGCCGGCTTGAGCCGACACGGCCGGAACCGGCGGCGCGGTTCACAGAGCCGACTCCCGCCGAACCTGCCCGCCCAGAGCGGGCGCCGCGCGCGCCTTTCACGCCGCCGCGGCCAGTGCCGCCGGTAACGGGCGACCGCGGAACGGGTTGGCTTTCCGATCTTCTTGCTCGCGCGTCACGCGAAGATGGGCAACAGCCGGCACGGCCGCTTGCGCCGCCATTGTCGCGCGGTAGCCAGCAGCAACCGGAGCCGCTGGAGACGATCTCGCACGATATCGCGCGGATGGTAGATCATGCGGCGATCGCCGAGGCCTGGGATGCTTATCGGCGCGGCGATACCAACGCATTTTCGCGCCAGCTTTATATTGGTCGCGGTCCGCAAACCTTCGATGAGATCCGCCGGCGCTATCGCGGCGATCTCGAATTCCGCAATACGGTTGACCGCTATGTGCAGGAATTCGAGCGGCTCCTCGCCGACGTCAGCCGCGACGATCGCGACGAAACCTTAACCCGCACCTATCTCACGTCGGAGACCGGCAAGGTCTATACGATGCTGGCCCATGCCGCGGGTCGACTTGCGAGTTAGGCCATAATCGTCATTTCGAGTGAAGCGAAGCAATCCAGTATCATTCTGGATTGCTGCGCTTCTTTGCTCCTCGCAATGACCTTCGTTGTCACAGAAGCGAAAACGCCAGCCGGCCTGTAAGCCGGGTTTTGTATGGCGCGCGGGAAGCCCGCGCGCGTGATGGCCATTCCTCTGGGACGGCCGTTGCCGGCCGCCTCAAGCAACCTACCCGGGCAACGATCCGGAGACGGATCTGCGGCTTCCTTCCGGGAGTCGCGCGCGCCCCTATTCGGTCTTGCTCCCGGTGGGGCTTGCCATGCCGCGCATGTTACCATCCGCGCGGTGCGCTCTTACCGCACCGTTTCACCCTTGCCGCCGGCAAGCCGGCAGGCGGTTTCCTTTTCTGTGGCGCTTTCCCTGGGGTTGCCCCCGCCGGATGTTATCCGGCACCGTATCTCCATGGAGCCCGGACTTTCCTCCGCACTAAAGCGGCGGCCATCCGGCCGACTGGCAGTGCCGAGATAGGCGCATGCCCCGGCGGCGTCAACACAGGCCCCTTAATCACCAAAATCTTAATGGATTTGTGCGCGAAGAATCATTAGGCAAGCCGGTATCTGGCACTGTCGGCACGGGGGGCATCGTGAGAATTATCGGTTTTGTTTCGGTGGCGGCCGCCACTATTTTCCTCGCCGGCTGCGGCTATACGCCGGAGCAGCGCGCGACTTCCGGCGCCGCTCTTGGCGGCGCGACGGGGGCTGCGATTGGCGCCGCGGCAGGCGGCGGCCCTGGCGCGGCATTGGCTGGCGGCATCCTCGGCGCCGCGACTGGCGCCGTCGTCGGCGCGAATACCGCGCCACCCCCGCCGCCACCGCCACCGCCTGGCTATTATCCGCCACCGCCGCCTGGGCCTCCACGCTGTGCACGCATGGGCTATGACCCCTATGGCAATCCGGTCTGCCTCAATTATTACGGCTATTGAGCCGGAGCGCCTGCGCCTCGAGCACTCGCCTCGCCCATGACCGGATTTAAACCCGACAGCGTTCTCGCCAAGGTTCGTCCATCGCCGAACCATGGCGCGCGGAGAGGCCGGACGCCGGATTCGATCATCCTGCATTATACCGGCATGGCTACCGGCGCCGCCGCGCTGGCCCGCCTCTGCGATCCGACGTCGGAGGTCTCGGCGCATTACGTGATCGAGGAAGACGGAAAAATTCTCCAGCTCGTGCCGGAGGCGCGCCGCGCTTGGCATGCCGGCCAATCGCGTTGGGCCGGCGAGGACGACATGAATTCCGCTTCAATCGGGATCGAACTCGTGAACGGCGGGCATGAGTTCGGCGCACCGGTCTATTCTGGTGCGCAGATCGATGCGCTGATCGCGCTCTGCCGCGACATCCGGAGCCGACATTTGATCATGCCCTCGCGTGTGCTTGCCCATTCCGATGTCGCGCCGGGCCGCAAGATCGATCCGGGCGAGTATTTTCCCTGGGCGCGGCTCGCTGAGGCCGGTGTCGGCCATTATGTGACGCCGTATCCGATCGGTGACGACGTGCCGCTCGCGCGAGGCGCTGAGGGCAAAAGCGTCGAAGACCTACAACGAATGCTCGCCGCCTATGGCTATGCCGTTGCCGTTACCAGCCGCTACGACGAGAAGACCGAAGCGATCGTCGCCGCCTTCCAACGCCATTTCCGTCCCGCCCGCGTCGACGGCAGGGCGGATCATTCGACGGTCGCGACGCTGAAGGATCTGTTGGCAAGATTGCCGGCCGAATAGGTCGCCTATTCCGCCGCAACCGGCGTTCCAACCCGATCGTAATTCAGGATCTGCGCGAGCCAACGCTCCACGTCTTCGGCCGTCATGCCCTTGCGCCGCGCATAGTCTTCGACTTGGTCGCGCTCGATTTTGCCGACGCCGAAATAATGCGCCTCGGGATGCGCGAAATAAAGGCCGCTGATGGAAGAACCCGGCCACATCGCAAAAGATTCGGTGAGCGCGACACCAATCCGCCGCTCGGCTTCGAGCAGACGGAAGATCGTCGCCTTTTCGGTGTGATCCGGCTGGGCCGGATAGCCCGGTGCCGGGCGAATGCCGCGATAGGCTTCAGCGATGCGCTCGTCGTTGGTTAGAGTCTCGTCGGGCGCATAGGCCCAGAACTCGCGGCGCACGCGCTCGTGCATGCGCTCGGCGAAGGCCTCGGCGATGCGGTCGGCCAACGCCTTGACGAGGATTGAGCGATAATCGTCGTTAGCTTTGGCGAACCGCTCGGCAAGTTTTTCTTCGCGTGCGCCGGCGGTGACGACAAAGGCGCCGATATAATCCGCCTTGCCGCTCGTCTCAGGCGCGATGAGGTCGGAGAGCGCTACATTATGCCGCCCCTCGCGCTTCGACAATTGCTGACGCAGGGTGAAGAAAGTCGCCAGCTCCTCGCTGCGCGACTCGCCGGTATAGACGCGGATATCGTCGCCGACCGAATTGGCGGGCCAGAAACCGATCACGGCCTTCGGGTCGAACCAGCGTTCAGCAATGATGCGTTTGAGCATGTCTTGCGCATCTTCATAGAGCTGGCGCGCAGCCGCCCCCTGTTCGGGATCGTCGAGCAGTTCTGGAAAGCGGCCGCGTAATTCCCAGGTGCGGAAGAACGGCGTCCAATCGATATAGGGGACAAGTTCCTCGACATCGTAGCTGCGAAAGATCCGCGTGCCGGTGAAGGTCGGCTTCGGCGGCTCGTAAGATGCAAAATCCAGTTTCAGACCGTTGGCGCGGGCCTGCGCCAGCGGCACACGCGTCTTATCGCGCTCGCCACGCGCGTGCGCATCCGCGACCTTGCGATACTCGGCACGCACTTTCTCGATGTAGGGCTGGCGTGCCTCCGGCGAGAGCAGAGCTTGCACCGTGCCGACCGCACGGCTCGCGTCCGTGACATAGACCGCCTGGCCGCGATGGTAGTTCGGATGAATCTTGACGGCGGTATGGACGCGGCTCGTCGTCGCGCCGCCGATCAAAAGCGGCAGGTCGAAGCCTTCGCGCTCCATCTCCGAAGCGACAAAGCACATTTCTTCGAGCGACGGTGTGATAAGGCCCGAAAGACCGATCGCATCGACCTTCAAGGCTCGCGCGGTTTCGAGGATTTTTGCCGCCGGCACCATAACGCCGAGATCGATGATTTCGTAATTGTTGCAGGCGAGAACGACGCCAACAATGTTCTTGCCGATGTCATGCACGTCGCCCTTGACGGTCGCCATCAGGATCTTGCCGGCGCTCGAGCGCACGCCTTCGACGCCCTTGGCGCCGGCCTTGGCCTTTTCCTCCTCCATGAAGGGCAAGAGATAGGCGACGGCCTGTTTCATCACGCGGGCCGATTTCACGACTTGCGGCAGAAACATCTTGCCGGAGCCGAAGAGGTCGCCGACGACGTTCATGCCGGCCATCAGCGGCCCTTCGATCACATCGAGCGGGCGGGGCGCCTTCTGTCGCGCCTCTTCGGTGTCGGCATCGATGAATTCGGTGATGCCGGCGACAAGCGCATGTTCGAGCCGCTTTTCGACAGGTTGCTCGCGCCAGGCAAGGTCCTTCTCCTTCGCCTCGGCGCTCTTGCCTCTGTAGCTTTCGGCAAGCGCCAGAAGTCGCTCGGTCGCATCGGGGCGCCGATTGAGGACAACGTCTTCACAGGCCTCGCGCAGTTCCGGCTCGATGTCTTCATAGATCGCAAGCTGGCCGGCATTGACGATGCCCATATCCATACCCGCTGCGATGGCATGATAGAGAAAGACCGAATGCATGGCTTCGCGGACGCGCTCGTTACCGCGAAACGAGAAGGAGAGATTGGAGACGCCGCCAGAGATGTGCACGAGCGGAAAGCGCTTGCGGATCTCCCGCGCGCCTTCGATGAAGTCGACGCCGTAATTATTATGCTCCTCGATGCCAGTCGCGATGGCGAATATGTTCGGATCGAAGATGATATCTTCGGGCGCGATGCCGACCTTTTCGGTCAAGATGTTATAGGCGCGAGCCGAGATTTCGACCTTGCGTTCGAGCGTATCGGCCTGGCCCTTCTCATCGAAAGCCATCACCACCACGGCGGCGCCATAGCGATGAACCGTCTTGGCCTGTTCGATGAACTTCTCTTCGCCCTCCTTGAGCGAGATCGAATTCACGACCGGCTTGCCCTGAATGCATTTCAGCCCGGCTTCGATGATCGAGAATTTCGAGGAATTGACCATAATCGGCACGCGGGCGATGTCCGGCTCGGCGGCGACGAGATTGAGAAACGTCACCATGGCCTGTTCCGAGTTCGAGCAGGCCCTCGTCCATATTGACGTCGATGATCTGGGCGCCGCCTACGACCTGATCGCGCGCGACATCGAGCGCGGCGGAGAAATCGCCGGCTTTGATCAATTTCCGGAAACGCGCCGAGCCAGTGACATTGGTGCGCTCGCCGACATTGACGAAACGAATGTCGGAGGTGAGCGTGAAGGGCTCCAGACCCGACAGGCGCAGCAAAGGCGCGATCTCTGGAATTGTGCGCGGCGCGACGCCATTCACGCGCTTGGCGATTGCGTGGATATGCGCCGGCGTCGTGCCGCAGCAGCCGCCGACGATATTGACGAGACCGGAGTCGGCAAATTCGCCGATCAGCGACGCCATGTATTCAGGGCTTTCGTCATAAAGCCCAAACTCGTTCGGGAGCCCGGCGTTCGGATAGGCGCAAATCAATGTATCTGCGATCCGCGCCAATTCGGCGAGATGCGCCCGCATTTCGCGTGCACCCAGCGCGCAATTAAGTCCGATGGAGAGCGGTGCGGCATGGCACAGCGAGTGCCAGAAAGCTGTCGGTGTCTGCCCGGACAGCGTACGGCCGGAGAGATCGGTGATCGTGCCGGAGATCATCACCGGCAGCTTGCGGCCGATCTTCTCGAAGACATCGTCGATGCCGGCATAGGCGGCCTTGGCGTTCAGCGTGTCGAAGATCGTTTCGATCAGCAGAATGTCGGCGCCTCCCTCGATCAGCGCGTCCGCTGCTTCGGCATAGGCTCCGCGCAATTCGTCGAAGGAGACCGCACGAAAGCCGGGATTGTTCACATCGGGCGAGATCGAAGCCGTTCGATTGGTCGGCCCCATGGCGCCCGCAACGAAGCGGGGGCGCCCATCTTTTGCCTGCGTCTCCTTGACGGCTTCGCGGCACAGGCGCGCGGCCTCGCGATTGAGTTCCGGCACCAGACCTTCCATGCCGTAATCCGCCTGAGCGATCCGGGTCGACGAAAACGTGTTGGTCGCGATGATGTCGGCGCCGGCCTGAGCATAGGCGAAGTGGATGGCGCGGATTGCGTGGGGCTGCGTCAACACCAAAAGGTCATTGTTGCCGCGCAGGTCGCGCGGCCAGTCCGCGAACCTTTCGCCGCGAAACTGAGCCTCGCTGAATTTATGCGCCTGGATCATCGTGCCCATGGCGCCGTCGAGCACGAGGATGCGTTCGCGCCCGGCGGCGCGGAGAGCTTTGGCGGTTTCGGGTTCGCTCAAGTGTGTCTTGCTCACGCTGCTTCTGTCTCGCTTCCGGGTTTCGGCCGCACACCGAGCAAATGGCAGATCGCAAAGACAAGATCGGCGCGGTTCATTGTGTAGAAATGGAAATGGTCGATGCCTTCGTCCACTAGGTCGAAGACCTGTTCGGCGGTCACCGTGGCGGCGATCATACGGCGCGTCGTCGGGTCGTCGTCCAATCCTTCGAAGCGATCGGCGAGCCATTGCGGGACAGATGCGCCGGCCTTGCGGGCGAAATGCGCCGTCTGCCTGAAGTTCAGCACCGGTACAATGCCCGGCAGAATTGGGATATTGATTCCATGTGCCTGCGCTCTGTCGAGAAAGCGCAGATAGACGTCATTCTCGAAGAAGAATTGCGTGATGGCGCGCGTCGCGCCGGCGTCGATCTTGGATTTCAATACGTCCAAATCCTGATCGACGGAGACGCTTTCGGGATGACCCTCGGGATAGGCTGAGACGGTGATGTCGAAATCCGCGAGCTTCTTCAGGCCCGCGACAAGCGCGGTCGAATTCGCATAGCCACGTGCCTTCGGCTCAAAATGCGCGCCGGGGCCGCCTTGCGGGTCGCCGCGTAACGCGACGATATGGCGGACGCCGATGTCCCAATAGGCGCGGGCGACAGCATCGACCTCGCCGCGATCAGCGCCGACGCAGGTCAGATGCGCGGCCGGTTTGATCGGTGTTTCGTTGATGATCCGTGCCACCGTCGCGTGCGTTCGTTCGCGCGTTGCACCGCCGGCGCCGTAAGTCACCGAGACAAAGGCGGGGCAAAGGGGCGCGAGCCGTTTGATCGAGGACCAAAGGATCGCCTCCATCTCTTCCGTCTGCGGCGGAAAGAATTCGAACGAGACATTGATGCCCGAGCAGGTGCTGTGGCTTGCGCGCGGCAAAGGGTCGGAGACTGAGGCCAAGGCCATCAGGCGAACTCCCGGCTGGTCAGGGGAAGCGGATCGGACATGATGCGGCGGTCGCGGCCGAGCCACAGCGAAACGGTGAGTTTGCCGCCTTCTTTTTTGTTCGGTACGAGATCGCGCCGCTCAACGAAATCGAGCCCGGCATCATGCATCAGCGCGGCAACCTCGTCACCTGCAAAGCCAAGGCGGCGATGCGCATGCAGTTCGCGCAGGCTTTCCTCCTCATGCGGCGCGAAATCGACGATGAGCAGCCGGCCCGCGGGCCGCAACGCCCGTGCGGCCTCGCGTACCGCGCGGGCCGGATCGTCGAGATAATGCAAAACCTGATGGATGATCACGAGATCGTAGAAATCGCGCTCGACGGGCAGGGCATAAATATCGCCCTGGCGCAGTTGGACGTTGCGCAAGCCGGCCTTTTCGAGCCGCGCACGGGCGAGCGCGAGCATTTGGGGCGACTGATCGATGCCGATCGCGCGGTTGGCGCGCGGCGCGAGAAGTTCAAGCATGCGGCCCGTACCGGTGCCGAGATCGAGCACCGCGTTGACCGGAGTTCGGGCCGATGAGTTCGCCAATCACGGCTTCGACGCGCTCTTCCGGGATGTGAAGAGCGCGCAGCTCGTCCCAATTTGCGGCGTGGGCGGCAAAATAACGGGCTGCCTGGTCGGCCCGGGCGCGACGCACTTCGGCGAGCCGAATGCGATCGGCGGCGCGGGTTTCATCGTCGGCGGAAAGCTGCGCGAGGATGTCCCGCGCCAGTGCCGCCGCGGGACCAGCATTAGCGATCAGAAAGAATACCCAGGCGCCTTCGCGATGGCGCTCCACAAGACCGGCCTCAACGAGCAATTTCAGATGCCGCGAAATCCGCGGCTGCGATTGGCCGAGAATGGTGACGAGTTCGGTGACGGTCAGCTCGGCCTCGGAAAGCAAGGCGAGCAGGCGCAGCCGTGTCGGCTCGCCAGCAGCGGCCAGGGCGGCAAGCAGGGTGTCGAACGAGGCGGTCTTTGGATTTGAGGGCATGGCAAGCCTCACAAGTTAGTTCACAATATATAAAGATATGTTTATATTGTAAAGTGCTATCAGAAAATTCCGCGCGCAGTGGTAAAGAGGACGGCCTTTTCACACGGCGGCGCGACACCCCGGGCGCGCTCCGGGGATGCCTTTGACCGCAAGAGCTCGGGGACTGACTTGGCTGGGAGTGCGCGAATGATGCCGCTCGCACGAATGTGATCTTTTTTATTCGTTTCGAGGCTGGTGTGGAGAACGACTCCAGGACTACCCGAGACTCGCCAAGGCCCTGACGCGCGGAACGAAATAGTTTCGGATTTTCAGCCGCTTTGCGAGCACATTCGAGAACGCGGTGTGCGCAGATGTGCGCTCTGAGACATGCAACGCGCATCGTTTCGACTATGAAGAAAGTATATCCTGGTGCCGGATTGCAACGGACTTTTAATTAATTGTGAACGAATAATCTCTCACGCGCTTCGGGGGACCGGAGCCACATTGTCATCAAGATTGCGCCGTTGAACTCATACAAAGCTTATGGCTGTCGCGTCGAATCATTGTGAGTAACTCCTGGCGACATGTGGTGACATTGCAGCCGCATTCTGAGGTTCTGAAAACCAAAGTTCTGAGAGCACGCTTTTGCGCGGTGTGGGGTTTTTCCCAGCCCAAGGCGTGCCGGGGGCAGAGAGAAGAACACATGCGAATTATCTTCGACAGCGAGATCGAGGACGACAAGATCGTGCCGATCGGCAGAATCCACGCGGCTTCGAGCTGGCACGGTCCCCGCTCGGCGGTGACGCAGGATTTCTACAAAGCCAAAGCCCTCGAAAACCTGATCGACGCCGCTGAGGATTGCGATGCGGACGCCATCATCGGAGTCGATTATGGGATCGATCAAGCCGATGTCGGCGATACGCCCGGCTCTTCGCTGCTTCAGCGTGTCTCGGTGACCGGCCTCGCCGTCAAACTGGCGCGCTCCTAATTGGTTTGCTGGCTGAACTCAGCCGCGCCATCCCCGCGACGCGCCGTCGCCCTCCGAGGGTCGAAGCGAGTGTCATCACTCACCTCGAGAATTTCTTATATTTGATCCGATGCGGGATCACGCTGTCGATCCCGAGGCGCCGCTTCTTGTCTTCTTCATAATCGGCGAAATTGCCTTCGAACCACTCGACATGGCTGTCGCCCTCGAAGGCGAGCATGTGAGTCGCGATACGGTCGAGAAAGAAGCGATCATGTGAGGTGACGAGCACGCAGCCGGCGAAATCGGTCAGCGCCTCTTCGAGCGCGCGGAGCGTATCGACATCGAGGTCGTTTGTAGGCTCGTCGAGAAGCAGGACGTTGGCGCCCGACTTCAATATTTTGGCGAGATGTACGCGGTTGCGCTCGCCACCGGAGAGCTGGCCCACCTTCTTCTGCTGGTCTGAGCCTTTGAAATTGAAGGCCCCGACATAGGCGCGCGAATTCATCTCGCGCTTGCCCAGCGTGATCACATCATTGCCGCCGGAAATTTCCTCCCATACGGTCTTCTTTCCGTCGAGTATGTCGCGCGACTGATCGACATAGCCGAGCTGCACCGTATCGCCGATTTTGATTGTGCCGCCGTCGGACTTTTCCTGGCCGGTGATCATGCGGAAAAGCGTAGTCTTGCCCGCACCATTCGGGCCGATCACGCCGACGATTCCGCCGGGTGGCAATTTGAACGACAGATCGTCGATCAGCAGTTTCTCGCCGAAGCCTTTCGAGAGATGCTTGACGTCGATGACATTGGCGCCCAGCCGTTCGGCGATCGGAATGATGATCTGCCCCGACGTCGGCGCTCGCTCGTTCTGTTTTTCGAGCAATTCGTCGTAACGCTGAATACGCGCCTTGGATTTTGCTTGCCGTGCCTTGGGACTCGAGGCGATCCACCCGGCTTCCGCTTCGAGCTGGCGCACGCGCGCGGCTTCCTCGCGCCCCTCCTGCAGCAAGCGCTTCTGCTTTTGCACAAGCCAGGAGGAATAATTGCCTTCGTAGGGAATGCCGCGGCCGCGATCGAGCTCAAGTATCCAGCCGGTTACATTATCGAGGAAATAACGGTCATGGGTGACGATCAGGATCGCGCCCGGATAGGCGCGCAAATGGCCCTCGAGCCAGTTCACTGTCTCGGCATCGAGGTGGTTGGTCGGTTCGTCGAGCAGCAGCAGCTCGGGCTTTTCAAGGAGCAGTTTGCAGAGCGCGACGCGGCGCTTTTCGCCACCTGAGAGCCGCGTCACCGGCCAGTCATCGGGTGGGCACCCCAACGCGTCCATGGCGAGATCGACCTGCGCGTCGAGATCCCAAAGGCCTTGCGCCTCGATCTCGTCCTGCAGCCGCGTCATCTCGTCGGCGGTTTCCTCCGAGTAATTGGCGGCGAGTTCGTTGTAACGGTCTAAAATCGCCTGTTTGGCCGCGACACCGACCATCACATTGCCGCGCACGTCGAGGTTTTCGTCGAGCGGCGGCTCCTGCGGCAAATAACCGACCTTGGCGCCCTCTGCGACGAAGCCATCGCCCGAAAACTCCTTGTCGATGCCGGCCATGATGCGCAAAAGCGTCGATTTGCCGGAGCCGTTGACGCCAAGCACTCCGATCTTGGCATCCGGATGGAAGGAGAGATTGATATTTTCCAAGACCTTCTTGCCGCCGGGATAGACCTTGGTCAGGCCCTGCATATGATAGATGAATTGCCGCGCCATGGAGGCTTCGTCTCTTTCTCGAAATGGAATGAAGTCGCGGGCTTTCTAAACGTGCCGTAGCTTCCGGTCCAGCGGCTTCGGGTTGGAAGCAAGGGCCTTATTTTTGTTCGGGCCCCAGTCTTTTGGTGGTCACAATCGAATGGCTACCTGCAAGCCCGCTGTGGGATCGAAAATTGCGAGGGCGAGAATTCACATGGTTGTTCTCGAAAGGACCGGCAACGTGACCGACATCGGAATGCGCGATCTTGCAGCGGGCGGGCGTCCCGAGCCGGTCGCCCCGAGCCTTCCGCCACTTACGACCAATCCCGCGACGAAACGGGGGAAGATCTTCACCGCCGATCTGCCGCGCGGCGCGGATGCCTTGGGGCTCGCGCCGACGTTGCGGCCTTTAGCCGAGCTTGCGGTTCACCGCGACACCGAGGCACCGCTAACGATCGGTCTGCTGGGCGCCCCCGGTTCAGGCAAAAGCTTTGCGCTTTCGACGCTTCTCGCCCAGATCGAGGCTTTGAGCGCCGCCGCCGTCGGCACTGAGGGGCGCTCTGGACCCTTCCTCAGTCGGATCGTCGCCGTTCGCATTGATGCTGCCGGCATCGACGGCGAACCGAACGTCGCGCTTGCGGGCGCGATTTACGACAAACTCGTCGTGGCTTTTCCCGAATTCGTTCACGAAGTGGCGCATTCGGTACGCGATCCGCACATCGTGGCTCGTGAGGCGGCCGAGCGGCTTGACGACGGCCGCCGGCGCCTTGATGCCGAGCGTCAAAGCCTCGATGAAATTGAAAGCCGCCGCGTACGGCTCCCCGAAACTGTGCTGTTCGAATCCGCCGGCTCGCAGGTCGATGCCTATGCGCGCGCCAATCGGGCCAAAATCGAGAGCCGCTTCGAGAGTTTCGGCGTCACTGGCGATACGATCGCGAATTACAAATCCATGGTCCGTGACGTCGCCGAGTCAGGAGGTCCGGCGGCCCGTGTCGGCGCCGCGCTCCGCGCATTCTGGGCTTTCAACGGCCAGACGGGACTCCTCGTCACCGCCGCGGTTCTGGTGCTTGTGGGCATCGGACTCGATATCGCCGTCGCCGACCAGGCAAGATGGCTCGGCCGTTTGCACAACGCCAGCGAGGGGCTCGCGCCGGTTTCCACCTGGATTGCGGCACATATCATGTGGCTGACGCTTGCCGCAAAGATCGCCTTTGTCGGCGCCGCGCTTGCGCTTGTCGCCAATTTCTTGCGCGGCGTGCGGTTCTTGAGGCCGCTGTTCCGCGGCGTTCGGCTGCTCGAAGCCGATGTCGCCAGCCGGCGCCGCGCGCTCGATGCGCTCTATGCGCATCAGATGCGGCGCGTTGATGGATTGGAGGCGGATGTGGAACTCGCCAGCCGCCGCGCCGCTGAGGCCGACCGCCGGGCGGGAACACCCGCCCGTTTGGGGGCCCAGACCGAGCCTTCGCCTTTCGAAGACTCCTCGCTGAGGGCGCAAGCCGAGCGCTTTTTTGCCGCCCTCGGGACATTCATGGACGGCGTGCAACGTGGCGGAGCCAGTGCCGGCGCGCCGGCCGACGCGATGTCGGTGCCGCATCGGTTGATCGTCGCCCTCGACGATGTCGATGCATTGCCGCAAGGCAAAGTCCGCGCGCTGCTCGATGCGGCGCATCGGGCCTTCGCCAATGCTGGCGTAGTCACATTGATTGCAGCCGATCCGACCAGGCTCGCGGCGGCGGGGGAGGGCGGCGGCACCGCTCTCAAAAAATGGATCCAGGTGCCGTTTCGCGTTAGCGCTGCCGCCCCGGCTGACTATGCCGTGCTTGTCGAACACGCCATCGGTCGCGCCGGGGCAGGAGAGGATCCGGTTGCGAAGGCGCGCGCGGAAGCGCAGCGCCCAGTTCTCGACTGGTCGATCTCTGCCGATGAATCCGGCCTGCTCGCGGCGCTTGCGCCCCTGGCTGGGGGATCGCCACGGGCGGTCAAGCGTTTCGTCAATCTCTACCGCATTGCCCGGTCGCAACTATGGGCACACAAATCCATGCTTGCCCTATTGCTGGCGCTCGATCTTGGCGGCACGCGGGAAGAAGTCGCAGCCGTGGCGAAGGCAATAGCCGTGGCCGGCGATACGTCGCCAGTCGATCTTGCCGGCGCCGGTCCGCGGGTCAGCAAGGCTTTCGACTTCGTCGAAAAGACGGATGGGCAGACTCGATGGTGCCGCAGCCAAAAAAGCCGCAGCGGTTGCCGCGACCTTCTCGCTCAAGGGCGATAAGGTTTGAGGGGAATCTTGCCGGCCATCCCTTCGACGAGGGATGGCCGGCACGCAGGTTCCTATTGGAACAGCTTCATGGCGTTGATGCAGGTTTGGACCACGCCCCAGGCGAGGGGAATGCCGACGAAACCCCAGGCCAAGATCAATTTGACGGTATTGCTCATACCGGTCGTTGGATTGTCCATTGCGCGTCCCCCTTATGCCCTTGCGCCGACAGTATCTTTGGCGTCGTCACTCATGTAGTGGCGCTCGTCCACTGGCTTAATGAAGAAGTTGCAGAAGAACCCGATCACCAGCAGACCAGCCATCACATACATCGTGGTGTTGTAGGCGTCGGCCTTCGGCACGTTGTGGTCGATCTGGTATTGCCGCATATAGTTGACGATCGTGGGGCCGAAAATTCCCGCCGCCGACCAAGCTGTAATCAACCAACCATGAATGGCGCCGACATAACGCGTGCCGAACATGTCCTTGAGATAGGCTGGCACGGTAGCGAAGCCGCCGCCATACATGCTGATGATGATCAGGAAGCAGGCAACGAAGCCGGCGATGCTGCCGATCGCGCCGGTGTAGGGCACCGTGCAGTAGAGCAGGAATCCGAGCACAAAGAACACGAAATAGGTGTTCTTGCGTCCAATAAAGTCCGACGCCGAGGCCCAAAGGAAGCGGCCGCCCATGTTGAACAGGCTCATCAGACCGACGAAGCCCGCGGCGGCGACGGGCGTAATGCGGCCAGGGAACATCTCCTGACTCATCGCAGACGCTTGGCCGAGCACGCCGATGCCGGCCGTCACGTTAAGGCAGAGCACCCACCAGATCAGCCAGAACTGCGGCGTGCGCAGCGCTTGGTAGACATAGACGTGACGGTTGGTTACGAGCCGCTTCGGAACCGCCGGCGCAACATAGCCCTCCGGCTGCCATCCAGGGGCCGGGATGCGCACGATCCATGCGCCCACCATCATGAAGCAGAAATAGATCACGCCGAGGCATATAAATGTTTCGGCGACGCCGATATGCGTGGGCGAACTGAACCGATGCATCAGCCAAACGGACAACGGCGAGGCTATGAATGCGCCGCCGCCAAATCCCATGATGGCCATGCCAGTCGCCATGCCAGGCCGGTCCGGGAACCATTTGATCAACGTCGAGACCGGCGAGATGTAGCCGATACCAAGCCCGACACCGCCGAGAACGCCATAGCCGAGATAGATAATCCAGAGGTTGTGCACATAGACGCCGAGGGCGGAGACGAGGAATCCGCCCGCCCAGCACAGGGCCGCAGTGAACATCGCGCGGCGCGGGCCGCCTTCCTCCACCCACCGGCCGAAGACCGCCGCAGACGTGCCAAGGAAAAAGATTGCCAGACTGAAAATCCAGCCGAGTTCGGTGAGTTTCCAGTCGCCCGGTGCCGACTGTGTAATGCCGATCAGCTTCGTCATCGGGAGGTTGAACACGCTGAATGCGTAGGCCTGTCCGATGCAGAGATGAACGCAGAGCGCTGCCGGCGGTATCAGCCAGCGACTATAGCCCGGCGGCGCGACAATATTTTCCTTCGCGAGAAAGGACATCAGCAAACTCCCCCTATCGACATGCGGCTTGGCGTCGCCACACGAAACGGCGTTTCCTTGTTTCGGCCCGTTCGGCCCGATTTTTTATTGTCGCGAGACTATAGTCGAACGGTTCGCGCCAAAGCAAGAATATCGTTCCCAACGCGCAAAATTGCGCGAGCGCGGCGAAGGTCTGCTTTGCCGGCCCTCGTAGCAACGAAAGTCACATTTCCGTCGTGTTGCAGCCGTGCGGCGAGACCTGCCGGTCGTCGGGGGGCCTCGTGGCGCAAGCATCATGCCGCAACGATGGACGTTTTGATCCTCGGGAGGTTGCGCACCATGGATTTGTCAATGTTCAGGTGCGCCGCAACAAGCTCGTTCGGCATGCTGGCCAGGAGGTGAACGAAAGGTCAGCATTTTGAATGACGGCGAAGACTTCGAGGAAGCGTAGCGTATCCTTGCCCGTATTCTCGATATAATGGCCCATGATCGCGGCACAGATCCTTCTTCGGTGTATTGTCGAAGGTCGAGGCCGGAACATTGAAATTCTTCGCATGCATCTTGGCGCGAAGGTTTGCGCTAAATCGCATACCTTGTCGGAGCGCCGGAGAAGGTGCAAGCTTGCGTTGCAGGCAAATAACAGGGAGGCAAATCCATGCGCTTCTTGATGAAAGTATCATTCCCGGTCGAAGCGGGAAATGCAGCCGCGAAAAAGGATGGCTTCAAGTCGATCCGGACCATCCTCGAACAGCAAAAGCCTGAGGCGGCCTATTTCATTGCTGAAGGTGGTCGTCGAACCGCTATTCTCATTATCAACATGAAAGAAACGTCGGACATTCCGCGAATTGCCGAGCCATGGTTCCTGGCCTTGAACGCCAGCATCGAGGTGACGCCGGCAATGGTCCCCGAAGATCTGCAAAAGGCCGCGCCGGCCATTGAGCAGGCGGTGAAGGCCTTCGGATAGGCGCGGACAAGCCTTCGCGTCAACGCTATCGAGCTTTTTCAGCGAGCGCGCGCTGTGTCTCGTCCACGGGCGCCGCGAATTTCAAGATCAGGGCCACGATCTCATCGATATCGTCGAGATGCGCATAGCGCAGATTCGCCGGCAGGATCGAAGCTGCATCCGCGAGGTCGCTCAAGAAAGCCTTGATGTGGGGGTCATCCGGAAAGAGGTATGGCTTATCGTTCGCTACGCGATGCACTTCCAGCTTTACATGCGCTTCTGCCTTGAAGCCTTCGACGATGACGAAATCGACATTTTCGAGACGAGTGAGAAGCTCGGCGAGCGAGGGCTCGGGCGCGCCACGCAGTTCATGCATGAGTGCGAAGCGATTGGCCGTGGCGACAAGCACTTCCGTCGCACCGGCCTCGCGATGCATGTAGGAATCTTTGCCAGGCTCGTCGATGTCGAAGGCATGATGCGCATGTTTGATCGTCGAGACGCTGAAGCCCCGCGCCCGCAGCGCCGGGATCAGCTTGACAATCAAAGTTGTCTTGCCGGCGCCGCTCCATCCGGCGAGGCCGATCACGCGCATGGGCGGGGCGTCCTCATCGCGAGGCCTCGATCGTCGCGGTATCGAATGTAAAGCTCCCGTCCGCCTCAATCTCGAAATATTTTACAACATCCTCCGCCATGCGGGCCTGGAGGGCGCGGATCGCCTCGATGTGCAGACGTGGGGTCGCCATCCGCTCGACCCACGCCGCGAATTCAATACGCAGCCGCCGCATCGTCACGCCATGCGGCACGAAGCCGGCGGCGGCGAGCGCATGCGTCCATTCTGCGACCGCATAGTCGCGGACATGGGAAGGGTCGCGCAGCAATTCGATGCTTTGGAGATAGGTATCGAGCAAGCCGACACCCGGCGACACGGCATCCATGAAGAGGGCAATGCCGCCAGGCCGCAGGACACGGCAGGCTTCAGTCAAAGCCTCGTGAAAGCCGTGCCAATGATGCGCGCTGTAACGGCTCACCACGAAATCGAAACTGCTTTTGGGGAAGGGCAGGTCTTCCGCGGCGCCGAGCCTTGTCGCCACATTGACAAGACCGCGCTCGGAGGCGACGCCAGCCACGGCGACAAGCATGTCGGGGGAAAGGTCGTAGGCGACGACCTCGCGGACGAGCGGCGCGACGTGAAAGCTCAAATGGCCGCCGCCGCAACCAAGATCAAGGACGCGAGCCTCGGGATGGCCGCCGAGCAAAGCGACCGCTTGATCGAGATCGGCGCCGCGCGCATGCACTTCGCTTGCGACATAGGCAGCCGCGCGCGGGCCAAACTGGCCTGTGACGAGGTTTGCGTGCTGGCTGTTCATGGCTCTTCCCGTTCGATATATAAGCCGCGCATGTCGATTGCCACGGCGACGCGTCTCGATCTCAAAGGGCTGAAATGCCCGTTGCCCGTCTTGCGTACCCGCAAGGCACTGCGGCGCCTGCGCCCCGGCGATCTGCTCGTCGTAGAATGTACCGATCCGCTGGCGCCGATCGACATTCCACATCTCGTGCATGAGATGGGCGGCGCAGTCGAGCTGGCTTGCGAAACCGCCGGCGCCCATGTCTTCCATATTAGGGCGGCATGATGGCTCCCGCTCCCGGCAGCGCGCCGTATTCCTTCAAGATGCGCTCAGCCACGGCAATGTCGCCGGGTTCGTTGACGTTGAAGAACGGGTCGAACGGCGCGGGCGGCCAGTCCGCAAACACCCGCCGATAGCGCGCCAAGAAGTGGCCGACCTTGCGCAGCTCTTCTCCGACCAGCGCCTGGCGCAGCTCCGCCCTAATCCCGATCGGCCAGAGCGCGATGACCGGATGAGTCACTTCACCTGACCGCGCAGAGGCGAGTTCGGCATGCTCGGCATGCCGCGCCGTATGCAGGCGCGCCACAAGGTCGGCCGGCAGAAACGGCGTGTCGGTGGGAACGCTCACCGCAAAGCCCACCTCCGGCCACTGCGTGGCGATGTAATCGAGCCCGGCGAGAACGCCTGCAAGCGGACCCGCAAAATCAGGGATGGTATCGGCTACGACAGGAAGGCCGAAGCGAGCGAAGCGATTTGCGATGCCATTGGCATTGATGAGGAGCGCCTCGCATTGCGGTTGCAGCGCGGCAATGGCGTGGGCGATAAGAGGCGTGCCGCCCAGGATTTTCAGTGCCTTATCGCCGCCGCCCATCCGCGTCGCTCGGCCGCCGGCGAGCAGAATGCCGAACGTCGACTCATGTGTTTGGCCTGACATCACGCTTTCCTTTGGCGCCGCGTTTCTCTCCTGTCACGCGGCGGGTCGGCTCGGTCACATCTGGGCAAAACGCCCGTGGCCCATGCCGTAAACCACTAAAAATGTAAGCCTTTCTGTTGCGACGCGACCGCGATCCCCCAGGTGCGAAAACCCGGTGCATTGTAGCCTGCGGCCCATAGTCGCGGGTAGGGCATTGTGCTAAAACCGTTTTTGTCTCGGGCTCCCTTCCAAGGAGAAGGACGCATTCGGGGGTGAATGCGCGCCCTTAGCAATGAACACAGCATCGTAACGGGGAGAACGCCTATGTCGCAATTACTCGCATTGTCGGTAAGCGTCGCCGTTCTGGGTGGTATTTGGGCGTGGATCTGCCTTAGCCCAGCGGCCGGTTATCTTCTCGTCTGGGTAGGCTTCATTGGCGCTGCCTGCTTCTTCGGAGCCGGCGGCGACAACAAAGCGCTCGTCAGGACGATCGTTGGCATCATCTATGGCGCCGTGGTCGCTTGGATCACATTATTGATCATCTCCAAGGGTCCCTCGCCTCAGGGTTGGGTTGGCCCGGTTTGGGACGCGATCGTCATCGGCGTTCTCGTCTTCTTCTTGGTCATCGTCGCATCGATCGACGTGCTCTCGTGCGTCCCGGCCAATGTCTATGGCTTTGCCATGGTGGCTGGCTATACGCTTGCGGCAAAGGCCATGGAGAGCCTAACCGTCGCAAGCTTCGCCAATCCCCTCATCCTAGTTGCCGTCTCCGGAGCGTGCGGCGGTGTGCTCGGCTATCTGATGGGCCAATTCGCGAATGCTCTGAAGGGCAAATAGCTCCATCGCGATTCGACCAGCATAGAGGCGTGCCGGCACCGATTTCGGTCGAAATCGGTGCCGGCCTTTGTGCACGAAGATCCTTTTGCAGCGCGATCAGAAGCGAAACCAAAGCGCCATCAGGGGGCCGAGCTCGCGTCCGGCATTCATGCCGGCTACCGTTTCGAAAACTCCCGCCTGTACCGACCAGCTTCTTGAAAGATCATAGACCAAGCTTTGTTGCAGCTTGACCCATGAATAGCGCGGTATTCTGTAGCAACCGCCACAAGCGATTTGCCGTGGTATCCCCCTGTGCAATGCTGTCCCTTAGAAGGGGCATTCTCAGGCGGGAAAACGGATGATTCCGGCTCCGGACCATTGGTTCTCAGGGCCAGCGCTCTATCTGGCCATGTCGTTCATATTTGTCGTCACTGTGGCGCTTATCGGGATCAAAGAAATGATCTCCGGTAAGCTCTTTTGCGCACTTATCGTGGCAGCAGCTGTTTTGTCGGTGATGGCTTGGTATACCGCCGCAAAACAAGAAGAAGCGAATGCCGATTTGCGGGAACAACTCGTCGGAGGAGAGGGCTTTTGTTTCGTTATTGGCCTGTACAATAATCCGCAGGCCAAAGTGTTTCCATTGATAGTTTGGAATCCAGGTGATGAGCCCCTGAGAAACGTCACAATCTCGATACTCAAAATCGACACTTTGGAAGATACGGTGAATAGCCTTATGCATTCGGCCCCAATTTTTATAGGAACATTGTTCGCTAAAGAATTTAATCACGCATTGGCCGTTACAGTCCCATTCGGTGAATACTCAATTGATATAAAAACCGAGGCCGCCGCGTTCGTAGAGCGGCTCAGTTTGCGTTTTGAAAATGGGGAAATTCAACAATCCTATTATGTAAAGAGCAGGGGACCCAATGGAAAAATATTATTCGAGTCAGGCAAGGTTCCCCCGCCAACTAGTCAAAAATAGTTGACTAAATATCCTCCAATCTTACGCCCTGGATCTCTAATGCCGCTAGGCACGCCATAAAGAACGTCGCCGAGAATGTCCCTCTCGCCAGTTTGTTCGCAATCGAGGCGGCATTCTCATTGATGCCGTGTGCCGTAAGCCGCTCCGCCAATTCCCAATAGGAAACGTCGGCCCGTTTGATCTCTGCCTTCAGATAAAGGCGGACACGATCTTCCCATTTCCGATCTTGTACCTTTTGGGCCATAAATCTATCTTATACGATATTTTCCTATTGACAAGTGGATAGTCCTATCATATCTTATACGCTAGAAACATGGCGTAAAAGATATGTCTCAGCATTTCCTTCTCTCAGCCGCCGCCCGAACGCTGAGCGTCGGGAAGGTCGCGCGGATGAGCGAGCAAGACGCTGAGACGACCTTCGCCAAAATCCGTTGGGCCGAGACCGATGGCAAGCCCGTCTGCCCACATTGCGGTTCTCTGGAAGCCTATGACTGCCGCCGCCCGAACGGTGCGCCCCGCTGGCGCTGCAAGGGCTGTGAGGGCGATTTCTCGCTGACCTCAGGTACGCTGTTCGCCTTCCACAAGATGCCGCTGCGGTCCTACCTCATGGCCGTTGTGATCTTCTGCAATGAAGTGAAGGGCAAGTCTGCGCTCGCATTGTCTCGCGATCTCGGCGTCCAATACAAAACCGCTTTCGTCCTAGGCCATAAGATGCGCGAAGCGATGGCCTCGGAATGCCGTGGCGTGAAGCTCGGCGGCGAAGGCAAAGAAGTTGCGGTTGATGGCGGATATTTTGGCGGTTACGTGAAGCCTGCAAACCTTGTCGAGAACCGCCGCGACCGTCGCTTGGCAATCAATCAAAATGGCAAGCGCAAGGTCGTGGTCGTGATCCGCGAACAGGATGGCCGCACCATCCCGGCAACCTTCGGCTCGGAAACTTCTTCGCTCAATTTCATCAAGTCGCGAGTTGAACACGGCACCACGGTTCAGGCCGACGAAGCATCATCATGGGACGCGCTCAATCTCAGCTACCCGATGAGACGGATCAATCATCAAGAGGCATACAGCTTCGATGGTGCATGCACGAATGCGGCCGAGGAATTTTTCAGCCGCATGCGCCGCGCCGAAATCGGCCATCATCATCATCTCGCCGGCGCATATCTGAACCGCTACGCGCAGGAAGCGGCGTTCCGCGAAGATCGTCGCCGGCAATCAAATGGCGATCAATTCAAGACCGTGCTGGCGCTGGTGGCGAAGAATAAGCCGAGCGTCGATTTCTGCGGATATTGGCAGAGGGCAAAAGCGGCTTGACTTCGGAAACGGCAAACAGACTAAACTTCTGGAATGCCGGTTGAGTTAAGCATGCTCATGCAGTTGGTTGCAGGCCAACTACGATCGCTCCAAGTCGGCGATCTTCCGCGCCCAGTTGCCGAACATCTAAAATGCCATCCTGCTGTAGTTTACCTAGGGCACAAAGAAGTATTGAAAATTGCCGGCAAACACAAAGAAATAATAGTGCCACACCTTCAATACCTGCCCTACGCAATCAAGGAGGGAAGCTATTACGAAGAAGCGCCACGGCCTCTATGCGTTACTATATTGTATACTGACAAGGAAACATCAAAGTCATATTTGATAGGGCTTAAATCTGCGGGGAGAGGCGGCGAAGTCTGGGTTCAGACGTTTCACCGAATTGACGAGACAAAGGTAGCTAGAAAGAAAAGTTCCTGCACTCTGATTTACAGCGGGAAAAGAGATAGGCGCTCCCGACCAAGAAGCGCCTATCATTCCAAAAGCGGAGAGGCCTGCCGAGAACCTCTCATCGCGCACATGTTGGTCAGACAAGGCTACGGCTGGCAGATTTTCACCGTGTCGCGCTTTTAGCATCGGTAGTTTCTTCAGGCGCTATAGCCCGTTCAAGGTACCATATCTTGAGTTCTAAGGGAATCCCCACGCCATACATGGGTTCCCTATTCATTTTCACATCCATATAAGGGTAGTTATTCTTTTATTTTCATTGCACTACCGGATTCCTTCCACACCTCAACTTCTTTCAACCGGATTCTCGCGGAACAATCGCCAAACGCACATTCCCTTGCGCTTGCCGACCAGAACGAGTTGGCCGCGATTCGACAGGCGCTTTAGAGCTTGCGCCAGCTTCTGAGCCATTGCGATGCCGAGGACCGAATCGGACGTGTCAAAGCCTTTGGCGGCCATGACTCGAAAAGCGATTTCCTTGGTCGAAAGCTCAGCGCCGCCGGCAAGCGATTTTAGGGCCAGTTTCCAAAGCTCATGCCGCTTGAACAGTCGGTGGATGTCCACATAACGGGGCATCTCTTTAGGATCGCCAGTGGCCTCAAACACGCGAATGACCGCGTTAATGTGGGCTAGGTCCGAGCGGGATTGTTCTAGCTGGCGCTCGTAAAGCCGGATCGAGGATACGATTTCGTCTCGCTTGGATCTGAGCGTGGTGACGGTGCGGATTTCTGCCATGCGCCAAAGGTAGGCGCGGACGCGGCAGATTTCTTATGGCAGTTGCTACATCATACCGGAATAGCGCTGGCAGATCGCCGTCGCGTGGTTGGCGAGCGTCGCGAATGTCTGCAACATGACGAGCAGCCGCGGTTGCGGACGCACCCCGACCGTGACGTCGCCATGCCATTCGTTCGGCGCGCCGCCTGCCTGCCAGCGATAGGCCCCTTCGAGATCAAGGAAGCCCGCAGCGCCCGCGATTTCGAATGTCTGCCCAAGCAGCAGCCGAAGATCGCCAGAATAGACGTGGTTCTCGTCAAAGCCGACCTGCGGCAATTGCTTGGCGTCAAAAGGGAGGTTGAGCAGGCCTTGGACAGAAACGACGGTCGAGCCGAAGTCGGCAATACCAACTCGCGCGCCGATCTCGGCGCCTGCCGTGGCAGCGTTGGGATCGGAGGGCGTCGAATTCTTGACGGATCGAGTCGAAAAAAGGCTGCGCAACTAAGGTCAAGCGGTCGGTGAGACCATATTCGATGTAGGAGCCGAGCTCGAACTTTTCGTAGCAAGGAATTGGAATGAGTTTGCCGTTCTGGTCGAAAGCGCGGGTCGACCCCGAGAAGGCAGTCGCTGTTATGATGTCGCCTTCACCCGGGGGCATGAGAAAGGCGCTTGCATACGTTTTGGTCGGACCCGCGGCGCTGGCGGCAAGGGCTAGCCCCGACGTGAAAAGAATCCACCCAATACGCACAACAAACCACTTTATTCAGATAAAGGTCCGTGGCATCGCCGCAACCGAAATAAAATTTACATAGACTCCTTATCTTGCCAAGCGAAAAGGCACCCTCATCGCGCAGAGGAAGGCCGACATCGCGCAAGAAGAAGCCAGCGCGCGCAGAATCTGCTTCTCCGCGAAATAGATATCTTTGAGCGTTTCGTGGAAGAGATCATTCAAGCCTTTGGGCTGCTTTGTCATCGTTGTCTCTCGCGCTGGGGGCCGCATCGCTTCGGACTCGTGCCCCGAGATTGATTTCCGGCCTAACCCACTTATGGCCGCAATTGTTCCGCTTAGACCGTGCTGGCGCGCAGCACATCGGCGAAGGATCGTGTGCCTTAGGCTGTGCGGTTAGCCTGGAACTGAAGTCCGCATCTGGGCGGACGAGCAATGGGGAGCGCGCGGCGGCAATCGCCCAGAACAGCAGAATGACCTATCCCAATTACACGGCTTTCGAAAATACGCCCCTTGCAAATGCACCTTTCGTGCATCTGCTGGTTCCCAATTTCATTGCGCGGGCGGATGTCGCGCGGATCGCTGCCGATTTTCCGGTGTTGCCGGGACCGGGGGCGTTCCCGCCGGAGACGTTTCTTGTTAAGGGCCATTTCGCGGCCCTCATGGATGAACTCACCGGGGATCGCTTTCGCGCTGCCGTCGAGCGCAAGTTCGAAATGGATCTCTCCGCGTTTCCGCTTGTCTATACCGTGCGAGGTGAGGTTCGCTTGCAAGACGGCGGCGTGCATACCGATTCGAAATCGAAGCTCGTGACGGTCCTTGTGTATTTGAACGAGGATTGGACTGCCGAAGGCGGCCGCCTACGGCTTCTGCGTTCGTCTGACGGGTTGGCCGATCCCGTTGTCGAAGTGGCGCCAGTCGGTGGAACTTTGCTCGTCTTTCGGCGGACCGAAAATTCCTGGCACGGCCATCTGCCGCATGCCGGCAAAAGGCGGGCGGTTCAGGCCGAATTGGCTGCGCGATCCTCACACCGCCGCACGCGAGCGCGTGCGGCATATTTTATCGGCGCAGGCCAAGCGATGGGTTCGCATGGTGCGGCCGCGCAAGGACTAGGGCGCGGATTCCTGCGGTTCAGGCGGCCTTTGGCGCCTGAAGCGCCACGTCGGCGCTTGGTTCGGTGCGGTTGATGAAAGCAAGCCGCATGGGCTTGATCACAAAGAGTGCGATCAGCGCCGCGGTGAGGTTGAGGCTTACGGCCACGACGAAAACCGCGGACCAGCCGCGGGCGCTTGCCAAAACGCTAGCGAACGGCACCAGCAAGGACGCCGTTCCCTTCGCGGTATAAAGCATCCCGATATTCGTCGTCGCATATTTGATCCCGAACGTGTCGCCGCTGGTTGCCGGAAACAGGCTGTAGATCTCGCCGAAGACGCCGAAGAACGTTGCCGTAGCGAAGACGAAGACGATCGGGTCATGTCCGTAGGTGCTGACGGTAAACAACGATAGCGCGCCGATCGTAAAGGCGATTGCCATTGTATTTTCGCGTCCGATATTGTCAGACACGAAGCCGAAGAACGGTCGGCCGAAGCCATCGAAAATCCGGTCGAGTGAGATGGCGAATGTGAGCGCTGCCATTGTGATGCCGCCGAGACTGACGGGCACGCTGGCAATCTTGAAGTCCTTGGCGATCGGGGCGAGCTGCGCGGCAGCCATTAGACCGCCTGCAGCGACCATGACGAAGGCGAGATAAAGAACCCAGAAAATCGGCTGACGCAGAGTTTGGGACGGTAGAAAGTCGATCTTGGTCTGCGGCAGTCTCAAGCGCTTTCTATGCGCCGGCGCGGTATGCGCGGGCGCGCGCAAAAACAACGCCAGGATGAACACGGCCACCCCTTGGCCTATGCCGAAGTAGAGGAAGGCGGTTTGGTAGCCGCTCGCGGCAATCACGTGGGCAATCGGCACGACGGTCAGGGCCGCGCCGGCGCCAAACCCTGCCGCAGTCGCTCCGGCTGCAAGGCCGCGCCGGTCAGGAAACCACTTCAGCGCATTGCCGACGCAGGTGCCATAAACTGAGCCGGCGCCCATGCCGCCGAAGACTGCGCCGAGGTAAAGGAGTGGGATCGAATTGGCGAAGGAATTCACGATCCATGCCAACGCAATCATCACCGCGCCGAACATAATGACCATGCGCGGTCCATAACGATCGACAAACCAGGCCTCGACCGGGACGAGCCAGGTCTCCGTCACGACGAATATGGTGAACGCCCCCTGGATGGCGGCACGGCCCCAATGAAATTTCGCATCGATCGGGTCGACGAAAAGCGTCCAGCCATATTGAAGGTTGGCGATCATGGCCATGCAGAGAATGCCCATGACGAGTTGCGCCCAGCGGGTCCACGGGGGTGGCGGCGAGGCCTTGGCAATCTCAGACATGGGTTCCCTCCCTTTTATTGCAGCCACTGCACAGAGCCGCTGTAAGCAAGTCGGTATATGACATACCAGTGACCAAGGGCAATTCCTTCGGCGCCTTCGAGGTGTCGCGGCGGGCGTCGCAGGCAAAAGAAAAGCCCCGTGGGAACGGGGCTTTCAAAAAGTGGCCGATGCCGGGAGGATTGAGACTGCCGTGCATGGGGGGCAGCTCAGGCACCCGCCTCTGCGGGAAGAAAGCCTTGAACTCAGAGGCCCGAGTAGTCCGGCTCGCCGGTGCGTGCCGCGTTCCTGGCGAGACGATCAAGGAAGAGAGAGAGGGCCGCGATCACTCGCTCGAAGAGACTGTGCGATGAGGGCAGGGCGATGGTGGCTGTCTTGGACATGGCAGATCCTATAATCAACGCTGTTTCGTTGGTGGAATATGGCATACCAAATACAATAACACAAGCCTTTCCGACGGTTCGCGCCGAATAATTGTGCATGCAATAATTGGGTTAATTCTTTGTCTCAGGGGTTTATGGGCGCAACGTTTAGGCGCCTGCGTGCAGCGCAAAGAAGAAGCCGCCGAAGATCGGCGGCTTGATGCGTACAAAAAAACGAAAAGTTCGATTACTCGGCCGCCTGCCGGGTCACCGGCTCGAGAGCGCCGGAAGCGCGGATCTCGGCGATTTTATCGGCGCTATAGCCGAGAACCTGCGCTAGGATTTCGTCTGTATGTTCGCCGAGCAGCGGCGAGCGCACGACCTCGGACAGGCTGTCGGACAATTTCACCGGATTGCCGACCGTGAGATAGCGCCCGCGCGTCGGGTGATCGACTTCGACCACTGTACCGGTGGCACGAAGCGATGGATCCTCGGCGATTTCCTTCATCGGACAAGATGGGGCCGCAGGGAATGTCCAGCGGATTGCAGATGTCCATGACTTCAAACTTGGTCTTGGTTTTCGTCCAGGCCTCGACCGTATCGAAGATGAAGGACAATTTGTTCAGCCGCGCTTCGGGCTTGGCGAATTCTGGATCGGTGATCCATTCCGGTTTGCCGATCACATTGCAGATTTTGTCCCAAACCGGTGCCTGGGTGATGAAATAAATATAGGCGTTCGGATCGGTCTCCCAGCCTTTGCATTTCAAGATCCAGCCGGGCTGGCCGCCGCCCGAGGCATTGCCGGCGCGCGGCACTGCCTCGCCGAAGGGCTTGCCCTCACCGAACTGATGGTATTCGCTTCAGGGGGCCGTGGGCGAGGCGCTGCTGATCGCGCAATTTCACCCGACAGAGATTGAGAACGCCGTCCTGCATGGCAACGCTCACCCTTTGGCCGCGGCCCGTCATGGTGCGCTGAAACAGCGCCGTGACGATGCCGAGGGCAAGATGAAGGCCGGTGCCGGAATCGCCGATCTGCGCGCCGGTAACGACCGGCGGCCCGTCGGCAAACCCCGTCGTCGACGCCGACACCGCCGGCACATTGAGCAACGTTCTCGTAAACCTTGCAATCCGCGTAGGGACCGGGCCCAAAGCCCTTGATGGAGGCGACGATCATCCGCGGATTGAGCTCGTTGATGCGCTCCCATTTGAAGCCCATGCGGTCAAGCACGCCGGGCCCGAAATTCTCGACGAGAACGTCGCAGGATTTGATCAGGTCTTCGAGAACAGCGTTGCCCTTCGGAGTCTTGGTGTCGAGCGTGATCGAGCGCTTATTGTGGTTGAGCATCGTGAAATAAAGGCTGTCCACGTTCGGCACGTCGCGCAGCTGACCGCGTGTGATGTCGCCAGTGCCGGGCTTCTCGACCTTGATAACATCGGCCCCGAACCAAGCCAGCAATTGGGTGCAGGTAGGGCCGGATTGGACATGCGTGAAATCGAGAATCCGAACTCCGTCCAAAGCCTTACCCATTCCGTGCTCCTGCTAAATTCGAAAGGGCACGACACTCGCGCGCCGGCGCCCTCTGTTGTCGCGCTCTGCGAGGCCGCGCCCCGCTATCCGAACAATTCGTTGCCGTGCTCTTCTATGAAGTTCGCGAGACCGAGCGTGTGATCGCGCGACAGTCGCGCGGCGAGTTCGGTATCTCGCTTTTCCATCGCCGTGATGATCGCCAGGTGATCCTCGATCGAGCGTTCGGCGCGGTCCAATTTGCCGATCGTCAGCTGCCGGATTCCCCGCACATGCAGCAGCAAATTGTCGGTTATATCGCAAAGCACCTGCGATCCGCTCATGCGGATGATCGCCTGATGGAAGGCGATATTGGCCGACGAATATTCGTTGAGATGTTCGGTCGGTTTATAGTTGGCGCTGAATTCCTTGAAGATCGTGCGCAGGGACGCGATATCGGACTTGGGGTCCAGCGTTATGAGCCGCACCGCCATGCTCTCCAGCGCGGCCCAGGCCTGAATCATCTCGATGATTTCGCGTTTGGTCTTGCGCACGACAAGGATACCGCGCCGTGGCACGGTACGGAGAAATCCGTCCTGTTCGAGCATCGCCACGGCTTCGCGGATTGGCGTGCGGCTGACGCCGAGTCGATCGGAGAGTTCGCGCTCGTCGAGCATCACCGGGTCGGGTGCCGAATAGACATCCATCTTGACGATCGCTTCCTTCAGCGCCGCATAGACTTTCGTCTTGAAGCTTTCTTCGGTCCGGATACGCGGAAAAAGCTCGTCATCCGCTGCCGCCGAACGCTTCGTCGATGCTGCGATGCGCATGTTCGCCTGGGTCGTCACGCGTCCTCCCTTTCTCTCGCAATTTATGGCATGCCAAATGCCACTCCGTCAAGATTTCCCTTATTGGTGCATCCTATTGGCATGCTGGATACCATTAAATGGTTCCAAAGGCATATCACAACCCGCATAGCCGGCCTGCGAGCCGCCAGCAAGGAGAAGGGCCGCATGCCCAACGCAGCGCTCAATATTTTTTGTGCACTGCTTTATTCTTGTGCACGGTTTGATTTATGAGCGCGGTTCATGAAAGTCGGCGGAAACCAAGGAGATGATCGTGCCGGTGCCCAAAACGATGCGTCAGGTTGTTTTTGACGGTGCGGGCGGCCCGGAAGTGATCCGTATCGCCGAGGCGCCAGTCCCGCAGCCGGGGCAAGGCAAAGTTCTCATCGAAGTCGTCGCCGCCGGCATCAATCGGCCGGATTGTATTCAGCGTGCCGGCCATTATCCGCCCCCGCCCGGCGAAAGCGCCGTACCCGGCCTTGAAGTCGCCGGTTCTGTCATCGCGCTCGGCGAAGGCGTGACTGGTCTACGGACGGGCGACGCGGTTTGTGCTCTCCTCGGTTCCGGCGGCTACGCCGAATATGCGCTGGCCGATGCCGCGCTCTGCCTGCCGGTTCCGCACGGCCTGAGCCTGATCGAGGCCGCCGGAATACCGGAAACCTATTTCACCGTCTTCGACAATGTGTTCACCCGCGGCCGGCTGAAGGCGGGCGAGAAGATCCTCATTCACGGCGGCTCGAGCGGCATAGGCTCAACGGCGATCCAGCTCGCCAAAATCTTTGGCGCCACGGTCTTCGCTACGGCCGGCTCGCCGGAAAAATGCGCCTTCTGCCGCACGCTCGGGGCCGATCACGCGATCGATTACAAGACGCAGGATTTCGTCGAAGAGGTGAAGAAGATCACCGCAAAGCGTGGCGTCGACCTGATCCTCGACATGGTCGGTGGCAGTTATATCCAGAAAAACCTCTCCATCCTCGCGGTCGAAGGCCGGCTCGTGCAGATTGCGTTTCTGCAATCGAGCGAGGTTGAAAAATTCAACTTCATGCCGATGATGCTGAAGCGCCTAACTTTGACGGGTTCGACCTTGCGGTCGCGCTCGCTCGCCCAGAAAGCCGAGGTGGCCAGCGCGCTGCGCGAAAAAATCTGGTCGCTGCTCGATCAAGGCAAGGTGAAGCCGGTCATCCATGCAACATTCCCGCTCGAAGACGCGCGGCAGGCGCATGAACTCATGGAATCGTCTAGCCATGTCGGGAAGATTGTGCTGCTGACGGGGAAGTAGGCGGCCGCAAATCCTACAGCACTGCTAGTATTTTTCCTGCAGAAACTTCTCTAACGCCGCCTCGAACTCATCGGGCTCTTCGACGTGCGACACATGCCCGGCGCCCTGGATCTCGACGAGCCTGCCGTCCAGCAGATCTTTCGCTGCCTGCCGCCCGAGTTCGGGCCAGTTGCCGAGCGCCGGCAATTCTTCCGCCTTCGCGTAGCGGCGAAAGAAGACCGAATGATCGCTTTGGCCGATAATCAGCAGGACCGGCATTTTCAGCAGCCGATACTCCTGCCGTATCGGCTCATCGAAGATCATCTCATAGGTCAGCGCCGAGGCCATCGCCAGGCGCGGATATTCGGCGCTTCTCAAGACGCGTGCGAATACATCGACATAATGTTCGGCGATGGGTGGCCAGCCGACGAAAAATGCATGCATGAACGTGCGATAGGTTTCCGGTGTCTGCGCCATCTCCGCGGCGAATAACGTATCGAGCGGCGGCGGCGCAATCGCGCTGCGATAATCTTCGAGACCGAGCGGATCTTCCAAAGCGAGGACCGCGGTCATATCCGGATAATCGCGGGCGAAATAGACCGCCAGCATCCCGCCGAAGGAATGGCCGACGATCGCCGCGCGCTCGACGCCGAGATGATCGAGCAGCGCTTTGGTATTGGCGGCGAGCAGATCGAAATGATAGCCGATCGCCGGCTTCGCCGATTTGCCGAAGCCGATCTGATCCGGTGCGATGACGCGATAACCCTTTGCGGCAAGCATACGGATCGTTTGCGCCCAATATTCGCTGGTGAAATTTTTGCCGTGCAGAAGCACGACGGTTTTGCCATTCGCCGGGCTGCTCGGCGCCACGTCCATATAGGCCATGCGCAAAAGCTGGCCCTCAATCGTGAGGTCGAAGAAATGGACCGGATAAGGATAGTCGATGTCCTCCAGCCCGATACCAAGCGGCGTGATGTCAGAATCAGCGGCCACGCCGGCGGAGCAGCCAAGAACATCGATGACGACGAGCGCTGCCCGAAAGAAGCCGCGGATCATCGAGAAATCCTTTGCTGGCAATAGGCGGCGATTTCGACGCAAAGAGGTCGCGTCGCTGGCTTGATCAATAAATGGGGCGCATGATTCGGCGCCGATTGCAGGACTTTGCAATTAGCCTTCAGCCAGCGAATGTCATTTCAAAATCACGCGAGCAGGCTTTCCCGCCGCCGTGAACTCGCATGTGGCAGGGGAGGGCGGCCTATGCCGTCCTCCGTAATCTTCGATCGACAGCTCAGCGCACGCTGTAAGAATGTGCGCCGGTGCCGGCCAAATGGCCGCCCTGAACGATCAAATATTCGTCACGGATCGGCTTTCCGGCAAAGAAACATTCCAAAATCTCACGCGTCCCGGCTGCGTAACGCGCCTGCGCGGAGAGGGTCGTGCCGGAGGTATGCGGAGTCATGCCTTCGTGCGGCATAGTGCGCCAAGGATGGTTTGGCGGCGCCGGCTGCGGATACCAGACATCACCGGCATAGCCCGCGAGCTGACCGCTCTCCAAGGCCCTTACGATGGCGTCTCGGTCGCAAAGCTTGCCACGCGCGGTGTTCACGAGATAGGCGCCGCGTTTCATCATCGCGAGCGTTTTGTCATTAATCATATGCTCGGTCTCCGGATGCAGCGGCGTGTTGAGCGTGACCACGTCACAGACCTTAAGCAGGCTTTCCATGTTGTTGTGGAACGTCAATCCCAGTTCCTTTTCGACTTCTGCCGGCAACCGATGGCGGTCGGTGTAGTGCAGCTTCACGTCGAAGGGTTTCAGCCGGCGCAGCACGGCGAGGCCGATGCGCCCGGCCCCGACCGTTCCGACATTCATGCCTTCGAGATCATAGGCGCGCTCGACGCAATCGGCGATGTTCCAGCCGCCTTTGCGCACCCAATCATGTGAGGGAATATAATTACGTACCAGGCTCAGGATCATCATGACCACATGCTCAGCCACGCTTATGCTGTTCGAGTAGGTGACTTCCGCGACTGTGACGCCGTGCTTGTTTGCGGCTTCGAGGTCGGTGTGATCGGAGCCGATTCCGGCCGTGATGATCAGCTTCAGCTTCGGCGCCTTGGCGAAGCGCTCCGCCGTCATATAGGCCGGCCAGAAAGGCTGCGAGATTACGACATCGGCATCCGGCAGTTCGCGGTCCAAGGTCGAGTTCGGGCCTTCCTTGTCCGACGTGACGACGAGCTTATGGCCATTGTCGGCCGCCCATTTTTTCAGCCCGAGCGCGCCGGAAACACTGCCGAGCAATTCGCCCGGCTTGAAGTCGATGCGTTGCGGGGTCGGCGTGGTCTGGCCGCCGGGATAGGACTTGATTTCCGGGATGCTGTCGCGCGGGTAGGTCTTGGGATAGCCGTCGACCGGGTCGTCATAGAGAACGACGATAATCTTCGCCATGTGCTCCTCCATCTAAATTGACGTTCGTTTGAAGCTGGCTTTTTTGGAATAATTCAAAGCGCGTGCAGCCGCAGTGTCGCGGGACTTTCATCGGCTCACTAGGCAAGCCGCTCGTTGTTTGGATCAAAACGCGCCAAGAAATTTGGTGGCGGCGATCAGATCGTACGATCAAGCCCGTAGGCTTGATAGGGATATTTGGAGCGTCTATCGACCGCATCGCCCCACCAAGCGCGATCGAGTCCTGCCGCTTCAGGATCGGCGCTTGACATTGTGCACCGGCCTTTCTACAGCCTGCCCTCCGGGCGCTCGTAGCGCGCCCGCTCTTCATTGGCGGGTCAAACCGCCATGACGCACCCGCGATGGTTCCTCGGCGCATCACGCCCGCGAGCGAACTACCTGTCGGCAGGGCTTTCGAGCTTTGCAGAGGAGGGCGCGTACCTCCGCCATCAGCCGGGGGAACGCGGTCAGGCTATGCGCGGTTCCGGCGCAAGCGCTTGTCGTGTCCTTCCGGCGCAATTTTCGAGGACGCGATGACCAAGCGCGCAGAAGCAAAATATAAAATTGACCGTCGTATGGGCCAGAACATCTGGGGCCGCCCGAAGAGCCCCGTTAACCGCCGCGAATATGGCCCGGGTCAGCACGGCCAGCGTCGCAAGGGCAAGCTCTCCGACTTCGGCACGCAGCTCAAGGCCAAGCAGAAGCTCAAGGGCTATTACGGAAATATTTCGGAAAAGCAGTTCCGCAAATATTACGCCGAAGCGATCCGCATGAAGGGCGACTCGGGCGACAATCTCATCGGCCTTTTGGAGCGTCGACTCGACGCCGTGATCTACCGCGCCGAATTTGTGCCGACGGTCTTCGCCGCCCGTCAGTTCGTCAACCACGGCCACGTCAAGGTTAATGGCAAACGCGTCAACGTCGCGTCTTATCAGGTGAAGGTCGGCGATGTGGTCGAGGTGAAAGAAGCCTCGCGGCAGCTCATCCTCGTTCTCGAGGCGGCCGGCCTCGCCGAACGCGACGTGCCGGACTATTTCGAGGTCGATCATAACAAGATGACGGCAAAAATGATGCGCATCCCGCTGCCGCGCGAAGTGCCCTATCCGGTTCTGATGGAGCCGAACCTCGTGATCGAGTTCTATTCGCGCTAACGAGCGCGAAACAGAAGACGCAAAGGCCGCCCTTGGGGCGGCCTTTCGTTTATTGTTTCACCACAATACGAAATACCGCCGTGCTGTTTGTGTTCAAGAAAACGGTCGAGGGGTCGCCGCGAAAGTTTTGGCTCTGCACGCTCGAATTGACATTGAGCGATTCCAGACGGCATTCGCGCGCGATCGTATCCAGCAAAAGTTTGCATTCCTGGCCGGCAAGCTCGTAGACGGTTTTTCGTGCAGCCGTCTGTTTGTCGGGCGTGTCCGCGCCGGCGGCGATCGGCTGGGATAGGCTGACGTTCGAGACTCACGCGAACCTCAAATCCATTCGCTGCCGGCGCATTCTGTGCGAGCGCGGGCGAAGCACAAAAGGCGATGAGGCCGCAAAAGCCGACGACAAGACGCATGTGAAACTCCCTTGATTGCAACTGAACCATGTATCGTCTTAACCCGCCGGGGGTGTCATTTGCATCGCCCGGCGACTTTCGCGGCGCCATATCGCCAAACGGCCTCAAGACATGGTTGCACCGAACCCGGCACGGGCCCGGTATCGCTTTACAATTTCTTTAGGAAGCCACCGAAACGCATCAGCCCTTCCGGCCAGGGCCCGTGTCCGCTGTCTGCGTTGATATGACCGGAAGCCCCCGCGTCCGAGAACTCGGCGCCCCAAGCGCGGGCGAGGTCTTCGGCCTCGCCATAGTCGGAATAGGAATCGTCGCGGCTCGCCACGAGGAGGGCCGGGAAGGGCAGCGGCGTCATCGGCACGGCGGCGAAAGCGGGATCGATCGGCGCGAGGCTTGCTATCATACGCGGTGAAGGCGGCGCGACGAGAAAGGCCCCGCGCACTTTCCCTTTGAGTTCTGCGGCGGCATGGGCGACAGCAACAGCGCCGAGACTGTGGGCAACAAGAATGACCGGCTTCTCGGCCGCCTCGGTTTCCGCGACGATCCGTCCGCGCCAGTCCTCAAGTTGCGGCCGATCCCAATCTTTCTGCTCGATCCGCCGGGCGGTCGGAAGCTTCGCTTCCCATCGGCTTTGCCAATGCTCCGGGCCTGAGCCGCCGAGCCCCGGAATGATGAGAATGTCTGCTTCGTTGGTACGCATGTTCAACCTTGGCCGAAACAGAGCGTTCGTAATGACGCGTGTCCGTTTCGCAGCGTCATGCGCCGGCCCGAGGCGGTTCAAGCTCATGCGCCAGCGCGCTGACAAAGGTCTCGTAGAGGCGGTGTTCGAGCGCCTCGAATTCCGACGACCGCGCCGCATGGTCAGGGTCGCCGGCTGCAATACCGGCTTCAACGGCGCGCAAATGGCCGACCTCCTCGGCGAGCAAGGCGCGGAGTTTCGGCGCGACCTCCGAATCACCGAGGACTTTGTGATAGAGCCCATAGACGTCGAGCGCACGCCGTTCGACGAGCCAGGTCACGTAGAGATAGACGAGCTTCGCCCGCTCCAGATCGCTGCGATCCGCGAATTTTTCGTCACATCCGTGATCGAGCTCTTGAAAATAGGTCTTGGCTGCGTCGGTGCAGAGCATCGTCTCCGGCGTATAGAAATCGAAGGCCGGCCCGGCCAGCTTCACGGCGAGTTTCTTCAAGAGCAGAGCGTGCCGACCTTCCTCAAGCGCGTGCATCAAGAGAGATCGGTTCAGAACCTCGGCCCTCTGGCTCTTCACGATCTTCCGGAAGCCGATATATTCAAGAAAAGAGAACGTGTTCAGCCAGCGCGCGTGCAGGTGATCGTCCTGCACGACAATGTCGATCACGGCCTTGAGACGATCATCCGCTTTCATCAATGATTCCTAATTCGAGGCATTCAAGCCTCGTCGAACACGCGTTTGAAGATGAAATCGACGTGTTTCAGGTGATAGCCGAGATCGAACAGCTCTTCGAGCTCGGCGTCGCTCAAGGCTTTTCTCACGTTGGCGTCCTTCTTCAATAACGTCAGAAAATCGCCTTCGCCGCGCCAGACAGGCATGGCGTTGCGTTGGACAAGGTTATAGGCCACCTCGCGGCTCACTCCCTTCTGCGTCAACGCGAGCAACACCCGTTGCGAATGAATGAGACCGCCGAGCGCATCGAGATTCTTTTGCATGTTGGCCGGATAGACGAGGAGATTCTCGATGATTTCGGCGAGGCGGGCGAGCGCGAAGTCCAGGGTAATCGTCGCGTCCGGGCCGATCATCCGTTCGACGGAGGAATGCGAGATGTCGCGCTCGTGCCATAAGGCGACATCCTCCATCGCCGGCAACGCCATGCTGCGGACAAGCCGCGCGAGTCCGGTGAGATTTTCGCTGAGCACTGGGTTGCGTTTGTGCGGCATGGCGGATGAGCCCTTCTGCCCCTCCGCAAAATATTCTTCCGCCTCTAGCACTTCGGTGCGCTGCAAATGCCTGATCTCGACGGCGAGCCGTTCCACCGATGACGCCACGACGGCGAGGGTGACAAAAAACATCGCATGCCGGTCGCGCGGAATGATTTGGGTCGAGACCGGCTCGGGCTTGAGGCCGAGTTTTGCCGCAACATGCGCTTCGACTCGCGGGTCGATATTTGCAAAGGTGCCGACGGCGCCGGAAATCGCGCAGGTCGCAATCTCCTTCTTCGCCGCAGCGAGCCTGGCGCGGCTGCGGGTAAACTCGGCATGGGCCTCCGCCAATTTGAGGCCGAAGGTCACGGGCTCCGCGTGGATACCATGCGACCGGCCGATCGTCGGCGTCATCTTATGCTCGAAGGCCCGGCGTTTGAGCGCCGCCAGCAGGGAGTCGATATCCTTGATGAGAATGTCCGCCGCGCGGGAAAGCTGCACGGCGAGGCAGGTGTCAAGTACGTCGGAGGAGGTCATGCCCAGATGCAGAAACCGCGCCTCGGGGCCGATGTGCTCCGCGAGATAGGTCAGAAAGGCGATGACATCGTGCTTTGTTTCTTTCTCGATTTCGTCGATGCGGGCGACGTCGAACGTGAGCTTTCCGCCCTTTTCCCAAATCGCCTTTGCTGCCTCTTTCGGAATGACGCCGATCTCGGCAAGCGCGTCGCAGGCATGGGCCTCGATCTCGAACCAGATGCGAAACCGCGTCTGGGGTTCCCAGAGAGCGGTCATTTCGCGGCGGGAATAGCGCGGGATCATTGCAATGTCTCTATTTCAAACATATTCGCCGCGCGCGCGTTGCGCGGCTTTGCGGATCGCCGCGATATTGCCGGCATAGGCGGCGGCGCCCCCCTTGAATACGGCCGAGCCGGCGACGAGCCAATTGGCGCCCGCGGCGGCGGCGGCGCCGGCAGTGTCGGCGGTGATTCCGCCATCGACCTCAATCTCGATTTCACGCCCCGCAGTCATCGCGCGGACGATGTTGAGCTTCTCAAGGCTCGACGGGATGAAGGCTTGGCCGCCGAATCCGGGATTGACGCTCATGACCAGCACAAGATCGATATCGTCGAGTACATGCTCAATCATCGCCACGGGTGTTGCAGGGTTCAACGCGACGCCGGCCTTCCTGCCGAGTTGGCGGATCAAGGCGAGCGACCTGTGTAGATGCGGCCCGGCTTCCGGGTGAACGGTGATGACGTCAGCGCCGGCTGCGGCAAAAGAGTCGATATAGCAATCGACCGGCGCTATCATAAGGTGCACGTCGAGCCGCCGATCGGTCAACTTGCGGATGGCCCTCACCATGTCCGCGCCGAAGCTGATGTTCGGCACGAAATGGCCGTCCATAACATCGATATGGACGATATCGCCGCCAGCCGCCATGACATCCTTCACCGCCTCCCCCATGTGGGCCAAATCAGCGGCGAGAACTGAGGGAAGGATGGCAAGGGGACGCATGAATTGGAGATCCTTGGCGGGAGCTTTGCGCGCTAGAGCAGGATCGATGCCGACGGAGTCAATCCGAGTTGGGCGCTCGGTAGCGTTAGGAACATGCTCTAGATCAACAGGTTAACGTGCAGCCCGACCAAAAGTCGAACTGCTTTTCGTGAGACGCGCTCTAGCACGAGCCGGCGGCGCAAGTCCAGGCAAGGATGCGGTTCCCCCGACATGTCTTCGATGCACCGGAATGCCAAGCCTATACGGCGGCGCGCTTCACACCGCTCCACTGCGCGAGCAGGCGGGGAACCTCGCGAGCCGGAACCGCCGGGCTGAAGAGATAGCCCTGCGCTTCGTCGCACCCGGCGCTGCGCAGCCAAGCAAGCTGATCCTCGGTTTCTACCCCCTCCGCGGTGGTGCGAATGCCGAGGCTGCTGCCGAGCGCAGCCATCGCGCGGATGATAGCGCGGGAACCGTCCTTTGCCGACATCGCCCGGACGAAGGACTGGTCGATCTTGATCTTGTCGAATGGGAAACTGCGAAGATAGCTCAGCGACGAATAGCCCGTCCCGAAGTCATCCATCGAGATACTCACGCCGAAATTGCGCAGCTCGTGGAGCGTCGCAAGTGTCGCCACGTTGTTGGTGAGCAAGACGGACTCGGTGATTTCAAGCTCGAGCCGGCGTGGCGATAGGCCGGCCATGGCGAGAGCGTTGGTTACCGTCTGCATGAAGCGTTTGTTCTTGAATTGGACGGCGGAAACGTTCACCGCCAGTTTGACGTGTTTGGGCCACGTGCTTGCCTCGGTGCAGGCGTTGCGCAGAACCCACTCGCCGAGAGGAACGATGAGCCCGATCTCTTCAGCGAGGGATATAAAATCGCCCGGAGAGACCAGCCCGCGCGTTGGGTGATGCCAGCGCAGGAGCGCTTCGAAACCGCCGATCCTATTTTCCGCAATGTCGAACAGCGGCTGATAGAAGATCTGGAACTCTTCGTTTGCCAACGCATCTCGAAGATCGAGTTCCAAGGCGCGTCGCACTTGCAGCCGAACGTCCATCTCGGGTTCGAAGAACCGCCAAGTGGCGCGACCGTCCGCCTTGGCGAGATAGAGCGCCACGTCGGCGTTCTTCAGGAGCTTGTCGTAGGTCGTGCCGTCGCCAGGGGCAACCGAGATGCCGATGCTGACGCTGATGGTCAGGCGCTGCCCTTCGACATCGTAAGGTGCGCTCAAGATTTCGACGATTCGCCGTGCGAGGCCCGCCGCTTCCTCCGGCCTTTCCAATCCGCATTGCAGGATCGCGAATTCATCGCCGCCGAGCCGGCTTACGGTGTCAACTTCGCGAACGCAGGATTGCAGCCGCTCCGCCACCGAGCGCAGCAATTGGTCACCGACCGGATGGCCGAGCGTGTCGTTCACCTGCTTGAAGTGATCGAGATCGAGACTGAGTATTGCGAAGCCATTACTGGAACGGCCGATCTGGCTGATCGCGTGGTCGATCCGCTCGGCAAAATGGAGTCGGTTCGGTAGGCCGGTCGAGAGCGTCGTGGCGAGCCATAAAGACGATGCGCTCTTCGGCACGCCGCCGCTCGGTCACGTCCTCATAAGTCGCGACCCAGCCGCCGTCTCCGATGGGCTGGCGGGTGATCGCGACGACGCGATCGTGACTCAACTCCTGAAAGCGCGTGTTCACCCTCCGGTTTTTGGACAGGGGAGCTTCTTCGGCCAAGAGGTCGAACGCGGATTTTCCGACGTGATTGCCGGCGGCGATACTCAGTTCAATGACGTCGCGGAAGACGATACCTGGCTTGAATTGCGCTGGCGAAAGCCAGAAGATTTCGCAGAAGCGCCGATTGACGACTTTGAGTCGATGCTCGCTGTCGTAAAGGCAGAGTCCCTGAGACATGTTGTCGAGGGCCGCATCGAGCAGAAGATTGGTTGCTTTGAGCTTCGCCTCTTGGTCCTTCAATATGCTGATGTCGCTGTAGACGGCGATGAAGCCGCCGTCTTGCGTTGCGCTGCAGCTGACCCGCAGCCAGCGGCCATCCTCCAGCCGCACCTCGTCGGTCGCCGGCAGATTGCCGTCGAAGGCCAGCATGGTTTTGGCAAGGTCGCTTTCCCTGGTTGCGGGATTGCCGGATTCGAGCATGAGCTTCGTCGCGCCCCCGAAGAAATCGGCAGCCTGAGAATTGGCCAAAGCGATCCGGCGATCGGCATCGACGACAACGATGCCTTCGCGCGAACTTTCGAGGGCGTCGGCAAGCCGCACCTGCGCCGTGCGGCGCTGTGCTACTTCGCGCTCCATCATGGCCCTGATGTTGTCGCGCATGATGCCCATGGCCGCCAGCAATGCGCCGAGTTCGTCGGCGCCACCTTTTGGGATGTCGCCATCGAGCTTGCCGCTGGCGATGCGTTTCGCCACCGCCGATGCGTCCGCCACTGGCCCGGTAATGCGCTGAGCCAGCAGCCATGCGACAAGGGCGGAGAGCACCAATGCGCCGGCGGTGCCGAGAAGATCGAGTTTCGTCGCCACGGTCGACGGCCTGGCGGGCGCTCTGCCGATAGGTGAAGCCATCGCCGGCAGTGTAGTTGATGAGCAGGTCGATCTGTTGGGAAACGGTGTTGGCATAAGGATCAAGCATCTCCCAGGCCGCGTTGGGCTTGGTATCTGCGGGGAGGTGCCGGCGCTTGTCGCTCCAGGCATCAACGGCGTGCTGCACATTGCTGGCGGCGCGCGCGGCTCGGCTCGACTGCGACCGTTCGGCGGCAATCCCAAGATCTTCCGAGAGCTTCTGCTCGAGGGTCGCGATGTCCTGATCCAGTTTGGCCTGCATAGCCGAGGCTTGGCGCACTCCAGCGCCGCGCAAACGCTGCCTGCATTGCGGTGAAATCGGCCGACGCTGCGCGCGCATAATTGATGGACATCAGAGATTTGTCGAACGTCTTGGTGACCAGCACGCCGGCTCGCGGATGCCCAGAGCGGCATAGCCGCCCAGAGCCGCGGTGATCACGCTCATCACCAGAAAAGCGCAGAGGATCCGGCCCCGGATCGTGCCGGTCAGCAGGGCAAGCCGCAGATCGCCGGCCGTAGCCTCGCGAGCACAGCGCCCAGCGGCAAAGTAACCCTCGTATTGCGCATTTAGACGGATTTGTTCCTTCGGGCCGTCTAGCATTGGTCCTCTCCGAGTTAAAACGCTCCTAAAGCGCGTCTTTAACGCAATCATAAATCTCGATTTAACCTGCGCTTAACCTAATGCCGCGACATTTCCGCTGGGAAGGTCGCGGGTCAGGGCAGCTGCGGGCGAAAACGATGCAACGTGAGCGCATGAAGGCATTCGTTCGGCGCGCGCGGTTCGGCGGCAGCATTGCGATTGCTCTCCTGTTTTTGCTCAGTGGCGTCGCCTTGATGGCGCAACAGACTCCACGCTATTTGGTGTCCCAAAGAGGGCGCGCGTTCCAACCGGGGCAGCTTATCATCAGTCGCGGGGACACCGTTCGGATCGTCAATGACGATGGCGATCTCCTGCATCATGCCTATATCGAGTCAGACGCCTTCAATTTCGATTCCGGCGACCAGCTGCCAGGCAGCAAGACTGACATCACCTTTTCCGTTCCGGGGAAGTTCAATGTTCTCTGTGGAATCCACCCGAAAATGAAGCTGGTCGTCGAGGTGAAGTAACTGCGCCGTCAGTCAGGCGATACTTGTTCCGAACAGCACCGCGTGCAAGACATAGTAGATGACAAGGAAGCCGGCGAGGGTGGCGCAATAGCAGGCCGGGACCACGACAAGATCCCATTTCGACAGCGTCAGATGGAATCTCTCCAGTTTTGACTTCAGACCCCAGCTCGCACTGGTCAAGCGAGCTCCGGCAAAGTCGTCGCCGATAATCGCCAACAGGACCGCGACAATCGCAGAATGGCCGATCGCGTCGATCTTGCCGAATTCCAGCACGGCACTGACGAACATCCCGCACAGGACAAGCGCAGACGCTCGCCGCACCAAAGGCGTCAGGAGCAGCGCAAAAGACAGGGTGAACTCAACCATCCCTGCTGCACGCAGGAAGAAATCCGGCGTGAAGCCCATCCCCAACCCCGGATGGGTAATGAACAGGGGGAATGACCATTGCGGATAGGCCCATTTCTCGACGGAGGCCCACATCAAGGTGATGGCCGCGCTCCAGCGAAGGATGTCGACCGGCCGCGCTCCGAAAAGGTCGCGCTGCAACCCGGTTGACATGAAATAGACCGCCACGCCGAGGAAGATCGGATAATCCATCAGGTGAAAGAGGCCATACTCATACATCGCAAGGCCGAAAAGCGCCGCTATGCCCAGACCTGCGAGCGGCAGCGTTTGTCTCCAGATCAGGCAGGCCGCGATTGCGAGCTGCACCCAGGGAACAATCGGCGACGCGGTCGTCAGTTCGGGGGTGAGAATGATGCCCCCCTTTGTCCATAGCGCGACGAAAAAGAAGCCGCAGACGGCGCGCATCAGAACATCGGTATTGGCGCGCAGCCCGCTTGTCACTCGGTTGAGAGCTGCGAGCAATGCGGCGCCGATGAAACTCCCCTCGATGAGATATCCGCAAAGCAGCATGAAAATTGCTGTCGCCATCAGCAATTCGAAGTCGGGGCAGAGCACGTTCTCGAGCCCCTGCGGCTGTCCGGCAACATTAAAGGCGCAGAACCACTTGACGTGGGCACTTGCCTCTTGCGTACAAAACACGCTCAGACCTACGACAAGTCCTCCCAGCGCCGGCATTCGCCAGCATGGCCGATACCCGAACATATCAGAACTCCGCCGCAACCTATGCGGAGTAAATTATTAGAATTTGAATTAAGCGTCTTTAGTAATCCTAATTTTTGGTTAATCGCCCGCATGGCGAGCACCAAGGTTCTTAGTGAGGATTGCGGAAAGAGAATGGTAATTTGTCGACTTCTAACGTCGAGGCAGGTTCATCCTCAAAACGAGAGAACGATGGTCCTTGCCTTCAGTTTGACGAGCTTGATCCTCGGTACGAGTTTGGCATGTGCGGCGCCGCGAGTGCCCGCACACGGCGCGAAACTCGAACAATGGGGCGGCACGCTGCTCGTCTCCGGCCTCACCCTGCTTGGCGCGGCCATACAGCAATTTTGCTGATCACCTCGGCAAAGTCGGCAGTTCGACGGTCTGCGGAGAACTTGTGAGCGTCTCGAGGAAGGCGATCAGATCCTCCTTTTCTTGCTTCGTAAGTCCGAGTGGTCCAATCAGCTCGGAGCGGCTCGGCCGCTCGATCCCGCCTCGATTATAAAGATCGATGACGGCTTCAAGGGTCGGCAGGGAGCCGTCGTGCATATAGGGTGCGCGCCGCGCCACATCGCGCAGCGTCGGCGTCTTGAAGGCGTGCCGAAGCTTGACCGACGTCGGGAATAATCGGCCGCGTCCGATATCGTCGTCTTGAGCGACTCCGATGTCGTGGAAGGACCCGTCCGTGAAGGCCCATCCGCTATGGCAATCGGCGCAGCGTCCCTTGCCGTTGAAGATCTCGAAGCCGCGCTTGGCTGACGTATCGATCGCATTCTCGTCACCCCTGATCCAGCGATCGAAAGCCGAGTTGGGCGAAACGATGGACCGCACATAGGTTGCGAGCGCCATGCCGACATTGCTGCGGGTAATTGCGCCGTCGTCGAAGGCGGCTGCAAAGCTGCGCACATACTCTGGCACGGCAGATAGCCGTGCGATGAGATCTGCTTCCGGCAGGTGCATGTTGCGATCTGCGAAAATCGGCGCGACGGAGACTTTCTCCAAGGTCGCAAATTTGCCATCCCATCCAAGACGCGGCAGCCAGGCCGCATTGAGCAGAGTTGGCGTCCGCAGTGACAGAGTATGTCGCGCATCGCCCAGCGCCTGGGCCATTCCGTCTTGCCAGGACAGTCCCGGATTGTGACAACTGGCGCAGGAATGCGTTCCCGAAGCGGAAAGGATAGGATCGAAAAATAATATGTGACCTAGTTTGGCCTTCGCCGCGGAATAAGGATTGTCGTCCGGGTAGGGAATAGCTGTCGGACGGATATAGAGCTCGCGCAAGCTCGCATCGCCGCCCGGAGATGCATTGTCCGCCACCGACGCGGCGACCGAGAGCGGCAGAAGCACCGAAACGACTAAGCTATAGACCTTCCAATTCATCGCGGTCTCCGACGGGGCCCATTGTGCCGTTGAGACCTTGATAATTCCTTGCATTTAAAGGCCGTTTTGATCCGGCCGCGATGGCCCTGATACTTAGGGTGAAACGCTAAGTCGGCATGGATCCCGTCTTGGTTTCATGGCTATCGCGAAATCCCTCCGCGATCTCATGCAAACTTGGCTTTCCAGCTCGGCAGTGCGCCATCGAAGGGCAGGGCTTCGGCTTCGAAGACGGCGCGGGCAATCGCGCGCGCGACGCAATCCGCGGCGAGCGTACCGATCTCGGTCAGATCGCGGAGCGATGGCGGTTCAAGCGCCGTGCCGGTCGCAGCGGCGAAGATCGTATCGCCGTCCAGATCCGCATGCGCCGGGCGTAGCGCCCGTGCTATCCCGTCCTGCGCCATGATAGCCAGGCGTTTTGCTGCGCTCTTCGTCAACGACGCATCGCATGCGACGATGCCGATCGTCGTATTCTCTGCTGCAGTCTCCCTTGAGGCGAAGTGCTTGCAAGTTGGCCGGCCATGTTTGCGGCCAACCGCGGCCGCCAAATTCGCCATTGCGCTCGTAAGGCGCCGCCCAGAAATGCGGACCGTTGCCGATGGTCGCTTGCCCAATGGCATTGACGACGACGATTGCGCCCACGCAAAAGCCGGAACTCGAGATCGCGCTCGCCGAACCTATCCCTCCCTTGAGATCGGCAAGTGTCGCGCCGAGACCCACGCCGACACTGCCGAGGTCGAAATCCACTTTCGCCGCAGCAGCGGCGCCATAGCCCAGATGCCAATAGAGCGGCGTGCTTCCCCATGCTTTCTCGCCGCCATTCAAGAGATCGAAAATTATGGCGCCGGGCACGATCGGTACATGGATGTCGCGGACGGCAAAGCCGCGACCTTGTTCGCGCAGAAGCGCTGCGACGCCACCCATGGCATCGAGGCCGAAAGACGAGCCGCCGGAGAGAACGAGCGCATCGATCTTGTCGACCGTCATCTCCGGTTCCAGCAGTGCGCTGTCGCGCAGACCCGCAGCGCCGCCATGAATCGCGACTGAAGCCGTCGCCGGCTTGTCGAACAGAACGACAGTGGCGCCGGAGCCGATCCGTGCATCTTCGGCATGGCCGACGCTGAGGCCGGGAACATCGGTGATGAGATTGGCTTGGGTCGCGCCGCCGCGGAATGCTGCCATGACCGTGACTATTGCGGCAGTGGCTCCGCCGGTCAAATCGACGCAGAGCTGATCCGCCGCGCGAAAGCTAAGTCTTTCATCTCACTCGGCTGCAAGGCCGCGCCGATCGAGGCCGGCCAGAGCTTGGCAGAGGTCGTCGATCAGGTCCTCGGCGTCTTCAAGCCCGACGGAAAGTCGCAGATGCCCGTCGGTGATGCCCATTGCCTCGCGCGCTTGCGGCGTCAGCCGCTGATGCGTCGTCGTCGCCGGATGGGTGATGATGCTCTTGGCGTCGCCGAGATTATTCGAGATCTTGATGATCGACAGCGCGTTGGCGAAAGCGAAAGCAGCTTGCTTGCCGCCACCGACCTCGAATGTGATCAGCGTGCCGCCGCCGGTCATTTGGCGGCGCACGATCTCGGCCTGCGGATGGTCCGGACGTCCAGGATAGACGAGGCTGACGATGTTCGGATGGTCGGCGAGGGCGTCTGCGATCAATCCGGCGTTGCGTGTCTGTTGGGCCACCCGCAGCGGCAGCGTCTCCAGTGATTTCAGCATGACCCAGGCATTGAAGGGGGATAGCGCCGGACCGGTCTGCCGCAAGAAGGTATGGATGTGCTTATCGATGAACTCGCGGCTTGCGAGGATGACGCCGCCGAGACAACGGCCTTGGCCATCGATATGTTTCGTCGCCGAATAGACGGTGCAATCGGCGCCAAGCTGAAGCGGCTTCTGCAGGACCGGCGAGGCGAAGACATTATCGACGACGAGCGTCGCGCCGTGCCGATGCGCGATGTCCGCGATGGCGGCGATATCATAGACTTCGAGGCACGGATTGGTCGGGGTCTCGAGAAAGAAGACTTTGGTCTGCGGCCGTACCGCTTCGCGCCATTGATCGAGATCCGCGCCATCGACCAGGGTCGATGCGACGCCGAAACGCGTCAGCAATTCCTCGACGATGTAGAGACAGGAACCGAAGAGCGCACGCGCGGCGACGATATGGTCGCTGGCCTTCACTTGCCCCATCAGAGCCGCCGTCACCGCGGCCATGCCGCTCGCGGTCGCGCGCGCGGCTTCCGCCCCTTCGAGGAGGCACATGCGCTCCTCGAACATGGCGAGCGTCGGGTTCGAATAGCGCGAATAGATGAAGCCCGGGTCCTCGCCTTTGAACCGCGCTTCTGCGGCTTCCATCGTCTCGTAGACGAAGCCTTGGGTGAGGTAGAGCGCTTCCGACATCTCGCCGAATTGCGACCGCAGCGTGCCGCCATGGACGAGCCGGGTCGCTTCGCGCCAGGTCTTAGGGTCACGTGTCGGAGCTTCTTTTGGCATTCGCGTCTCCTCATCTCCAAGCCCACGCGGGCCGAAACGATTACGGCCGGACCCAAGTGGCGGGACAGGGAGAGATGCTTCAGGATGAAGCCACGGCCCTTTTAGTCCCTTGTTTAACGTGGCGGCAAGCCGGCCGGCCCAAATGACCACGTATGCTCTGAATAACGCCTGCGCTCACCATGCTCAAGCGTAAAAACTGTTGGCTCCGGCTCCGACAGAGCGAATAAATGCGCTAGTCTCGCGCCTTCGCAAAAAGATCTCGGAATTTTGAGCCTCAAAATGCAGCCAGCATCCAGCCCTCTTCCCCTCGAAGATGATAACACCGGTCTGTTCGGCACGCATTTTGGACTGCTTGGGCGCGAGAAGATCGAGTTGATGTTGCGGCGCAAGATGATCCGCAGCCTGGGCGAGATCGACGCCTCGCAACTACAGCCCGCGAGCCTCGACCTCAGGCTTGGCGCCTCGGCCCATCGCGTGCGGGCTAGCTTCCTGCCCGGCAAGGATAGGACCGTCGACGAGCAGCTCGACCACCTCAAGTCCGGCGAGATAAGCCTCGAAGGCGAGGGCGCGGTGCTCGAACGCGGCTGCGTCTACGTCATTCCGCTGCTCGAATTCGTTGCATTGCCGGAGAGCCTTTCCGCCGCCGCCAACCCGAAAAGTTCGACCGGACGGCTCGATATTTTTACGCGGCTCATCACAGACCGCAGCGAAGTCTTCGACCATGTCGAGCGCGGCTATGTGGGGCGGCTTTATGCCGAGGTTTCGCCCCGAAGCTTCAGTATCCGGGTTCGCAAGGGTTCGCGGCTCAACCAGATCCGGTTTCGGCGCTGGCATCCGCAGCAATTCTCGCGCACCCTCTTCGGCGTGAAGGACGATGAATTGCGCGAACGTCACGCCCGCGCGCTGCTCGTCGATGGCGATTTGAGCCTGCGCAACGGTCTCGTCCTACGCGTCGCGCTAAGCAGCGAAACGCTTGGCGACAGGATCGGCTATCGGGCGCAGAAACATACCGACATCATCGACGTCGATCGCGTCGGCGCCTATGACGCGGCAGATTTCTGGGAGCCGATCCACGCGCGCGCAGACAAAAGGCTGATCCTCGACCCGGACGAATTCTATATTCTCGCATCTCAGGAGAAACTTCACATTCCGCCGGATCTCGCGGCCGAAATGGTTCCGATCGATCCCGCGATGGGCGAATTTCGGGTTCATTATGCGGGCTTCTTCGATCCGGGATTCGGTTTCACGGCGAGCGGCCATCCCGGCAGCCGCGCGGTCCTCGAAGTGCGCAGCCACGAAGTACCGTTCATCCTCGAAGACGGACAGGTGATCGGGCGGCTCGTCTATGAGAAAATGGCCGAGGCGCCGGACGTTCTTTATGGTGTCGCCGGGTCCTCGAACTATCAGGGCCAGGGCCTGAAGTTATCCAAACATTTCCGCTGAAGCGCGATGAGAGCGGCGTCTCAAGGCGATGTTCCAGGCGCCTGATCCGTTGACCATTTTCAACACCTGAAAGGCTGGCTCGCGAGCCGTAAAGCGTCGGTTCAATTGCGACGGAACGGATCGCAAAGCTTGGCGTTCCTGCAGCTCAACTGGAGCTGACGCCATGCTGTATACGATCCTTATTGTCCTCATCATTCTCGCGCTGATCGGGGGTCTGCCCACCTGGGGCTACTCCCATGATTGGGGCTACGCGCCATCGGGCGGCCTCGGGCTCATCCTAGTCATCCTTATCATTCTCGCTTTGATGAGCCGACGCGGCAGGGCGCTGTAGCCGCCATCCTTGATCACGTCCGCCGTATATTTTAAGACAAGAGCGCGCGGGCGTAGTTCAATGGCAGAACGGCAGCTTCCCAAGCTACATACGAGGGTTCGATTCCCTTCGCCCGCTCCAAGACTTAGCCGATTTTGCGGAAGTTGGCGGGCACCTCTCGGGCACCTACGTTTGTGCGATCGAACCGGCCTTAGGTTGCAAGCTCATCTAGCAACCTGTTGTTGGCGTTATCGATTCTGAGCATCGCATGCCCGAGAAGTCATTGACGGCCGAAGACGAAGGTGATGGGCCTGGCTGGTGCGCGCACCCACATAAGCCGAAAATCAACAACGTGAAAAGCAAGGTCCTTTTGAGCATTGCCCCTCCTCAGGAACGGCGGCCATGCGGCCTTATATGGAAGTATGCGCTGTCCCCAGTGAGATCGCCAGCAAGATTGTCGATCGTGGTCGTGATCACGCGGCAGCCTTGCAACGGTTGCCGTTTGGGCAAATTTAGCAAGTGATTTTAACCACTTATCTTCTTAGCGCGCCCTGTGGATTGCCCCCATGCCCGTTATCAACGAAGGAGACGCCACGCGTCTACCGCGCAGCCCGAATTGCCGCCAGATAACTTTGGATGAAACGCCGCTTTTTTTAAGGCAGCTTTCTTCTGCATCGTTATGATCTGCGCCCGCTTCTTCAAAAGAGTTCGTTGCAGCTGTTCGCCCGCACGCGTATGCTTCTCGATTAAGCCGCAGCTTGCTCTACGCTTGACGGCAATATGGCGTCGAGCGCGATCAGACTGATCATGCGCCCGTCGGTGGCCACGATGCCGCTGACGAAGTCCTTTGCGGCCCGCAAGGCGACATCTGGCGTCGGCTGGATGAGATCCTGGCTGATCGTCAAAATCTCCGAAACCCCCTCGACCAGCAAACCGATGGTCTGATCGCCGATCTGGACGACCAGAATAGCGTGACGGCTGGTCGGCTGGGTCGGCGCGAAGCCGAGCCTTGCCGCGAAATCGATGATCGGCAGCACCGTTCCGCGCAGGTTGATCACGCCACAGACAAAGTCTGGCGCATGAGCCACTGGCGTCGCCGGTGTCCAGACTCGGATTTCACGTACCGACATGACGTCGACGCAGAACTCCTTAGTTCCGATCACGAAAGTAATCATCTCACGCGCCACAGCGCCGTCCGTCTTGTCAAGTTCAGCCATGTGCCTTCGCCTGCTTATCTTGCTTCCCGTCTTCGGGTGGTGTCGTCTGCTTATGAAATCAGGCAGCCTTCGCGATTTCTTCAGAACTCTTCCCATTTGCCAGATTCGTCGCTGAAGGGCGCGCCGTTCACAACCGCTTTGGGCGCGGCGCGCATGGGCGGGACAGGTGCTTTGCGTGTTTCCGTGCGTCCGGCATTGGCGGCCGACGCCTTGCCCTGTTGCAAGAAGGCGTGCGGCGCGACTTTTTGCAGTTCGCGACGCATAGGCTCGGCGCCAGTCGCCCGACCGACCTTGAACTGGCCAACGAGGTTCGACAATTGCGAGGTTTCCTGCGACAGCGAATGGCTCGCCGCCGTCGCTTCCTCGACAATCGCCGCATTCTGCTGCGTCGTCTGATCCATCTGGGTGATGGCGCTGTTGACTTCGTGGAGTGCCGTAGCCTGCTCGCTTGCGCCAGTTGCGATGTCAGAGATTATGCCGTTGATCTCGCCCACCTGGGCCATGATCCGCTCCAGCGACTTGCAAGTCTCGGATACCAGCCTGACCCCGTGATCGACCTGCGTCGTCGAAGCTAAAATGAGCCCCTTGATCTCCTTGGCCGCTTCGGCCGAGCGCTGGGCGAGCGCCCGCACCTCGGAAGCAACGACCGCAAAGCCGCGGCCTGCATCGCCGGCGCGAGCCGCCTCGACGCCCGCATTCAGCGCCAGAAGATTGGTCTGGAAGGCGATCTCGTCGATGACGCCGATGATCTGGCTGATTTGCTTCGCGGATTTGGAGATCGCGTCCATCGCCTCGACTGCTTGGCGCACAACAATGGCACTCTTCTTGGCGTCGTTATCGGCGCTGGCGACAACCTCACGGGCGTGGCTCGCACCTTCCGCCGATTTCTTGACCGTCGTGGTGATTTGGTCGAGCGCCGCTGCAGTCTCTTCGAGGCTGGCCGCCTGCCGTTCGGTACGTTGCGACAGGTCGTCGGAGGCCGTCGATATTTCCTGCGTGCCCAACTGAATCGTGTCGGTGCTGGAGATGACTGAGAGCATGGTTTCCTTCAACTTGTCGATTGCTCCGTTGAAGTCGTTCTTGATCTGCGCGTATTTGTCGGAGAAGCCGTCGCTAAGACGAATGCTCAGGTCGCCGGAAGCGAGGTTCCTCAGGCCGTCGCCGAGCCGGCGAACCGCCTCGGCCTGTTCCTCAGCCGCCTTCGCACGCTCCGCCGCGGTTCGATCACGCTCCGCTTCGGCGGCGGCGCGATTGGCGACTGCTTCCGCTTCCAGTCGCTGACGCTCGATGCCGTTCTTCTTGAAGACCATGACGCTACGGGCAATTTCGCCGATCTCGTTGGGCTCGCTCGTATTGGGCACGGACACGGTCAGATCGCCCTGCGCCAGCGAAGTCATAACCTCGGTCAGTTTGAGGATTGGCTGCCTTATGCTGCGGCTGATCAAATAGGAAAGGGTCAGGCCGATGAGGAGGCTCGCAATCCCGAATCCGGCGGTGACAGCTATGATCAGATTGGCCAATCCCTCGGCGCTCGTCTCCGTGGATTTGGAAGAGTTCTCGTATTCCTGCGAGAGTACCCCGGCCAAGCTGGTAATGTCGGAGCCGATTTTAAGGGCATTGGCGTATGTCGCCTTACCCTCGGCGGTGTTCAAGGCTTCGTTTTGCCCCTGAATATGTCGGAATTGGCCCGCCATCTCCTCGTAGCTTTGCAGCAACCCGGCCAATTGTTGGACCGCGGCCAATCGGCTAGGAATCTTCGTATTCGTTGCGAGGTCTTCCAGCCGTTCGCTGGCGGTCATCATAGAATCGTCCGACTGTTTCCATTGCTCCTGGTCCCCCGATCCCAGCGCCATCCACATGTGCATGCGCCCCGCAAGAATATTTTCTTGCACGACGTGATCCAAGACTTCGCTGGACTTGAATTTCGCCACTTCTTCTAGTGAGTTTCTCGATTTGACCCCGTTGATTATCGAGAGACTGGAGATTCCGACCATAAGCAGGAGAATTACGCCAAATCCGATGAGTAGTTTCGCCGCTATTTTCAGCCGATTGAACATGATGCCCCCAATTTAGCCCAGGCAGCGCGTGCCATAGGTCAAACGTTTCCGCGCACACTTCTATGATGGGATGATGATTCCGGATCGAAACCGGTATGAACGTACGGCGTCATGCCCTCGACCCGCGGCTTTCGCGCGGCCGGATCGACACGTCATTGCAATGAATCGTAACAAAGGGAAGTTAAGCCCGTCTTAAGCAGCGAAAGCGCAGTTCAAGAACCGAGTTAGGCAACGTTACGCCCGCGCACTGCTCCCCCTTTGGCTTTCTCAATTCAGCCCTCTTCTTCGCCTTCTTCCTCATCGGTGCCGCGGCGCATTGTTTCGCGCAAATTCTGCCAGCGATGAAGTCCCTCGTGCGCGCCGAGCAGCGCGAGAGCGAGGACGAAGGGAACGAGATAATAGATGATGCGAAACAGGAGCAGCGAGGCGAGCAGGGCTTCCTTTGAGGGGACTGGCACGGCCTTCAACATCGTCGCTTCAAAAACGCCGATCCCGCCCGGCGCATAGCTGGCGATGCCGAGCGCACAGGCGAACACATAGACCGCGGCGAAGGTGAAGAAATCGAGCGCCCGGGGCGCCGGCAAGAGCACATAGAGAACGCCGGCGGCGGAGCAAAGATCGACGACACCGAGCGCGATCTGGCTCAGCGTCAGCTTGAAACCGGGAAGTTCGAGCTTCAGCCCCTGAATACGCGTACGGCGGTGGCCGGCAGAAACCCAGGCGAGATAGGCGATCAGGGTGGCAAGCACGCCAAGCCCGATCAGCATATTGATATGCGGCTCTAAATGATCGATGGCGCTGATCGTGTGGCCGCGCAACAGCAAGGCGACGCCGAGGACGAGCGCCATTCCGAGCCAATAGGTGACGCCGGCGATGACGGTCAGACTCGCAATCTTGGCGGCTTTTAGGCCCGCCTGCGAATAGATCCAGTAACGAACCGTCCCCGCGGTGATCAGCGGAAAGCCAAGCGTGAAGCAGATCGCGTAGCTCGTGAATGAGGCGAGGGCCGTTGTCGCGTAGGGCACGCGTTGCCGCAATTGCAGGAGCGCGACCCCATCATAGCCGGTCAAAGCCAGAAACGAGAGGACGGTGAGCCCCGCCGCTATCAGGATCTGTTCATTGCTCGTCGCTGCAATCGCACCGCGCAACTCGCCGAGGTTGATGTGGCTCAACGTGCGAACGAGCACGAAGATTGCAAGGGCGGCAATGGCGAGGCTGAAGCAGGCGCCGATATAGGTCGCGATGCTGCGGTGCCGCTGCTCGTGCTCGTCGCGGCGCAGCGAAGTCAGGCTTCTGAGCCACGTATTCAAATTCGTGGCTCTGCGCCGTAACATCGCGCGGCGGTCGATACCGAGCACCGACGAGGCTTTATCTGAACCAACCTCCTTGTTTCCGTTCATCAGCCTCTATCCACAGTCACATATGTGCGCGGCAACGTCGGGTTTAGCGCCGGGGTTATGCGATGCGAACGCGCCGGGAGCAAGACCTCGGCAAATGACCTTCGCGGCGGATTGCAATGACATGATTGCGCGCTCCAAAGTTCTCCGGACGCAAAGCCGCGTCGACGCCCGAGACAGGTCCGTGTCGGCCGACTGCAATGAGTTAAATCGCAAGTTCTGGAAATGGCGGGGATTTGTAGGAATTCAACCCCGGAGCGGCGTGTGAAGCGCGTCTTCACCGCGTCAGCTCGTTGGTGGCCGCACATCCTGTCGCTTTGGTTCGACCGGTCAGAATATCGGATTGCGGGGATCACTTTATTTGGCTCGAAGGGAAGGTGTTATTGAGCCGTATTCCAAATATACACGTAGTTTTGGGAATCGAACATCGAAGCAGCCGATCCAGACGCACGCAACGCCCTGCCAGCGGCAGGCATCGAGAATAAAATGAAGGCGCACGTTCGATGGCGCCGGTCAGTGCGATTGAGCATTGCGACGGCGTGAGATCCGCGTCAGCATGGACTGCGATCTCTGTCGAACCCAGCTTCGTTCGACGCGGTGGAGGTAATGAATGCGCCGCACGATATTTCCTCTTCTCATCGTCTTCGCGCTGCATGCTTTTACGGGTGCGATGGCGGCTGAAACTGCTTACACGAACCCGGATCTTGCGAGCGACTCGGTGCGCCTAGAAGCGCAGGTAAAAAAGGATGGCGCTCAGCTTGCCTCCAAGCCGGTCACGCAATTACGCGAGGATGCGCAGACGGCGACTGCGAAAGGCGATACCGATGCCGCACTCAAATCTCTGGCCGGATTGATCGCCGTCAGTCCGAAGGACGCGGCCGCTTGGCTTGCCTATTCCCGCGCGATGAGCGCGTCGGGCGATTCCGACGATATCAACCAGACCGCGACGACAGCCGCCTATCTTGCCTATCAACAGGCCTCGGCCAAGCCCGAACAAGCGGCCGCGCTCGCGCAAATTGGCGATCTCTTCGCCAAGCGCCAACTCTGGCGCCTGTCGCTGAATGCTTACAAGGCGAGTCTCGACCTTGTCGATGTCGCCGCCGTCCGCGCGACCTACGCCAAGGAACGCGAGACTTATGGCTTCCGTATTCTCGATTACAAGGTCGACAAGGATTCGGCCTCGCCGCGCGTCTGTTTCCAATTTTCCGAGGCGCTGGCGCCGGGACGCGTCGATTTTGCCTCCTTCGTCAGCGTCGCAGGCATCGAGTCTCCCGCAGTCTCGACCGAAGAGCAGCAGATCTGCGTCGAGGGCCTGAAGCACGGCGAACATTATGCCATCACGCTGCGTCAAGGCCTTCCGTCCGCCGTGGGCGAATCGCTCTTGCGCACGGCGAACTACGACATCTATGTCCGCGATCGCGCGCCGCAAGTGCACTTCACCGGCAAGAACTATGTCCTGCCGCGCGTCGGCCAGCAGGGCATCCCGGTCGTTTCCGTCAACACCCAGAATGTCGCGATCGAGATCCTCCGTATCGGTGATCGCAATCTTTTGCCGACGGTCCAGTCGCGCGATTTCCTCGCCCAGCTTTCTGGCTCTCGGGTCAGGCAATATATCGACAAAGAGGGCTCCAAGATCTGGTCCGGATCACTTTCCGTTGCTAGCGAGCCTCAATCGAGATGTGACGACCGCCTTCCCGGTGCTCGAAGCGCTCGGCAAGCTCGACGCCGGCCTCTATGTCATGATCGCCAAAGTCGCCGATGGGCAGCTGGCGGCGAGCGACGACGAGGAGAGCGGCGGCGAATCGGCGACACAATGGTTCATTGTCTCCGATCTCGGCCTCACCGCCTTTTCGGGGCGCGATGGCGTTCATGTCTTCGTGCGTTCGCTGACCAGCGCCAAGCCGGTCGAGAACATTTCGTTGCGCCTCATTGCGCGCGACAATGAAGTGCTAGCGACAAAGCAGAGCGGCGCTGACGGCCATGTCCGGTTCGAGCCGGGTTTGGCGCGCGGCTCTGGCGGGCAGGCGCCAGGCCTCGTGATCGCCGAAGACGGCAAGGGAGATTATGGTTTCCTCGACCTGGAACAAACCGCTTTCGATCTGACCGACCGTGGCGTCCAAGGCCGTCAAGTGACGCAGCCGCTGGATGCGCAGGTCTTCACCGAACGCGGCGTTTATCGCTCCGGCGAGACGGTCTTCGTCACTGCGCTGCTGCGCGACGCCAAGGGCACCGCCAAAGAAGGCGTGCCGATCACCCTCGTGGCCAAACGCCCTGACGGCGTGGAATATAAGCGCGTGCTGATCGAGGATCAGGGCGCTGGCGGCCACAGCTTCGCGCTGCCGCTTCTGTCTTCGAGCGCAAGCGGAACTTGGCGCATCCAGGCCTTCGTCGATCCGAAGGCTGAGCCAGTCGGCGAGACGAGTTTCCTGGTTGAGGATTATGTCCCCGAACGGTTGGATTTCACGCTGAAGCCGGCACAACCCGCCGTTCGACCCGGCGATTCGGCCGAGATCGATGCCGCGGCGCGCTATCTCTATGGCGCTCCCGGCGCCGACCTCGATATTTCGGGCGACGTGCGGATCGAGGCGACGAAAGACCACGGCCTGCAGGTGCTCGAAGGCTATGAAGCAGGATTGCAGGACGAAGATTTCGAGGCGGTCAGCAACGAAATCGGGGCGAAGGTCACCACCGACGCCAAGGGCATAGCCAAGGTCCTCGTACCGATCCCGGATATTGCAGCCTCGCGCCCGCTCGAAGCCAAGATCATTCTCCGCGCCGGCGAACCTGGCGGCCGCGGCGTGGAGCGCAGTGTGACTCTGCCGATCCTGCCGAAAGGGGGCCTCATCGGCGTGAAAAAGAATTTCGATACGCTCGGAGAGGGGGCGACCGCGACTTTCGACGTCATCGCGATTGCCGCCGACGCGACGCGTGTGGCCCGGCAGGGCGTGTCTTGGTCGCTCTACCGACTAACGACCGATTATCAGTGGTACAATCAGGACGGCCGTTGGGGCTTCGAGCAGGTGAAGTCGTCGCGCCGTGTCGCCGACGGCAAGATCGATATTGCGGTGGATGCGCCGGCGAAGATCTCAGTCCCGGTCGACCTCGGCTTCTATCGTCTCGACGTCAAGAGTGACAACGCCACCGACGCGCCGACGAGCGTGACATTCCCCGTAGGCTGGTCTGGCGGGGCGACGGCCGATACGCCCGATCTTCTCGACGTTACGCTCGACAAGGAAGATTATAAGCCGGGCGATGCGATGAAGCTCAAGATCGCTTCGCATTTCGCCGGCACGGCAACCGTCGCGATCCTCGGCGACGAAACGAATTATACGTCGCTCGTCGATATTCAGAAGGGCGACAATGTCGCGACGATACCGGTCAGCGCCGATTGGGGAAGTGGGGCCTATGCCGTCGTGTTGGCCCATCGTCCGCTCGATCAGGCAGCGCAGCGCAATCCCGGCCGTGCCCTGGGGCTTGCCTGGTTCAGCGTCGACGCCGAGAGCCACAAGATCGGCATCGCGCTCAATGTGCCCGACAAAGTGCGTCCGCGCGGGCGTTTAGAAGTGCCGATCGCGCTCAGCGGCCTCGCCGCCGGCGAAGACGCCTATGTGACGCTCGCCGCCGTCGATGTCGGCATTCTCAATCTTACCCATTACGACACGCCGGATCCCGCCGACTATTTCTATGGGCAGCGGCAATTAGGAACTGAAATCCGCGACATCTATGGACTGCTGATCGACGGCATGCAGGGAACACGCGGCGCGATCCGTTCCGGCGGCGATACCGGGGGCCAGCTCGAAGGCAACAAGCCGACCGAGCAGCCGCTCGCGCTCTTTTCCGGCATCGTGAAGGTCGGCGCCGACGGCAAAGCGGACGTGGGCTTCGATCTTCCCGCATTCAACGGCACGGTGCGGCTGATGGCGGTCGCCTGGACCAAGACCAAGGCCGGCAGCGCCAGCGCCGACGTGATCGTGCGTGATCCAGTCGTCGTGCAAGCGACCCTGCCGCGCTTCCTCGACCTCAACGACCGTTCGCGCCTGCATTTCGAGATCGACAATGTCGAGGGCGCGGCCGGAGATTACACCTATGATCTCGACGTGCATGGTCCGCTGAGCATCGCGACCGATGCCATGCATGGCACGATAAAGCTCGCCGCAGGAGCGAGAACCGCGCTGTCCATTCCGATCACCGCATCCGGGATCGGCCGCGCCGATCTCGATTTCAAATTGAGTGGACAAGGCTTCACTGCGACTCGGAGCTTGGCGCTCAACGTCGAGCCCGGCACGTCGCAGATCTATCGCCGGATCGTGCGCCACCTCGCGCCGGGCGAGAGCTTCGTCGTTTCGGACGATCTTATTGCTGAGTTCGTGCCGGGCACCGGCCGCGTCTCAGCTGCCGTCTCGACCATATCGGGGATCGACGTAGCGGCGCTTCTCCACTCGCTCGCTGTCTATCCGTTCGAGTGTTCGGAGCAGCTCGTGAGCCGGGCGATGCCACTCCTCTATGTCAACAAGCTCGCCGATCCTGAGACTCTGTCCATCGATACGGGCATTCCGGATCGCATCAAGAAGACGATCGACCGTCTGCTTTCGCGGCAGGATTCGAACGGCGCCTTCGGGCTTTGGTCGACGGACAACGCGAATGACGTGTGGCTCGATGCTTTCGTCACGGATTTTCTGACCCGCGCCCGCGAGATGAATTACGATGTCCCGCAAAAAAGCTTCGACCTTGCGCTCGAACGGTTGCGCAATCAGGTCGCCAATACGAGCGAGATCGCGGCCGGCCAAAGTGCGGGGCTCGCCTATGCGATCTATGTGCTTGCCCGCAACGGCAGACCAGTGATGGGGGATTTGCGCTATCTCGCCGATGCGCAGCTCGCCGCTTTCGACAGCCCGCTGGCGCGCGCCCAGCTTGCCGGTGCGCTCGCACTGCTGGGCGACCGCGCCCGCGCGGCTACGGTCTTCAGCGCGGCCGATGAGAGTTTGGCCGGTCTGCACGACACGTTTGTATCGCGCGCTGATTTCGGCTCCCGCCTGCGCGACGGTGCCGGCGTTTTGGCGCTCGCAGTCGAAGGCGGCGCGACGGCCCCCGAAATCAGCCGCGCCGTTCAAGTCGTGGAAGACGCACGCGCGACGACAAGCGAGACCAGCACTCAGGAAAACTCCTGGATGGTCCTCGCCGTCGAAGCGCTTGCCAATCGCAACGCGACGATCACGCTCGGCATTGACGGGGCGCCACACACCGGTCCCTTCTATAAGACATGGACCGCTGCGACTCTCGACGGCAAATCGATCAAGCTCAGCAACGAGGGACAGACGCCGACGGACATTGCCTTGACGACTTCGGGCAATCCATCGGTGCCGGAGCCTGCAGGCGGGCAGGGCTATCAGATCGAACGCGTCTATTACACGCTCTCCGGCAAGAAGCTTGATCCGGCGACGATCAAGCAGAACGACCGTTTCGTCGTCACCTTGAAAGTCACCGAGACGGAAGCCGCTTTCGCGCATCTCGTGTTGAACGATCCATTGCCTGCCGGTCTCGAAATCGACAACCCCGATCTCTACGACGGCGGCTCGGTCGATGCGCTTTCGTGGATCAAGAGCGACATCCAGCCTTCCCATACGGAATATCGCGACGATCGCTTCGTGGCGGCCTTCGATCGTGACGGCCATTCCAAGGCGACGTTCAGCCTCGCCTATATCGTGCGCGCGGTGACGCCCGGCCATTATCTGCTGCCTCCAGCAACGATCGAGGATATGTACCGGCCGCAGCGCTACGGCCGCACCGCCTACGGCACGATCGACGTGGCGGCGCCGAAATGACCGCGCGGAGCTGGCTCGCCTGCCTCAGTGCTGCGGTCGTCATCGTCTGTGTCGGCCTCGCTCTGGCGTGGCGCTCCTATGTTGGCGCGCTCGGCCCGCTCGATCTTTCCGAGGCGCAGCGCGGATCGCCCGTGGTGCTCGATCGCGACGGCAAGCTCCTGCGGGCCTTCACCATGCCGGACGGGCGCTGGCGCCTGCCGGCGGCGGGAGAGGATGTCGATCCGCGCTTTGTCGCCATGCTGCTCGCCTATGAGGATCATCGCTTTTACGCGCACAGGGGCGTCGATATCGTAGCGCTCGGACGCGCGGCGCTGCAATTCGTCTTACGCGGGCACGTGGTCTCCGGTGGTTCAACCTTGACCATGCAGGTCGCGCGCCTGCTGGAGCCCCGCGCAGATAAATCCGTCGCCGTGAAGCTGCGTCAGATCGCACGCGCGCTCCAGCTCGAAGCGCATCACGAGAAATCAGCCATTCTCGATCTCTATTTCGCCCTCGCGCCCTATGGCGGCAATATCGAAGGGATCAGAGCCGCAAGCCTCGCCTATTTTGGCAAGGAGCCGAAACGGCTCACGATTGCCGAAGCGGCGCTTCTCGTCGCTCTGCCGCAAGCGCCGGAAGGGCGCCGGCCGGATCGTTTCGCGGATGCTGCGCGGGCGGCGCGCGATCGCGTGCTCGATCGCGCTTACGGACGCGGCGTCATCACGCTGGCCGAACGCGACGAGGCGAAAGGCGAAGCCGTGCCGCATGTCCGTCTCCCGTTCCCGACGCTTGCGCCACATGCCGCGGAGGCCGCCTTGCGCGACGATCCGGAAGTCCGTGTCCATCGGCTGACATTGGCAGCGAACTGGCAGGCCTCGCTCGAAGATCTCGCGCGCGAAAGCGCGACGAACTCGGCCCCAAGCTTTCCATTGCCATTCTCGTCATTGACAATGCGAGCGGCGAGATTCGCGCGCATGTCGGTGCCGCGGATTATTTTTCGGCCGAAAGAGCAGGGGCAATCGACATGACTGAGGCGGTCCGCTCGCCGGGATCAACGCTCAAGCCCTTCATCTATGCGCTGGCCTTCGAATCCGGAATTGCTCATCCCGAGACCTTGCTCGATGACCGGCCGATGCGCTATGGCGTCTACGCGCCGGAAGATTTCAACATGACGTTCGAGGGCACTGTGACGGCGCGGCACGCCTTGCAGATGTCGTTGAACCTGCCCGCCGTGGAACTTCTCGACGCGATCGGGCCGGACCTTTTTCTCGCGCGCCTGCGCAGCGCCGGGGCCGACATCGTTCTCTCGCAAGATGTCGGGCCAGGCCTCGCCATCGGTCTCGGCGGGGTCGGCATCAGGCTCAAAGATCTCGCGAGGCTTTATGCCGGGCTCGCCCGTGGCGGCGACGTGCCGCTGTTGCGCGAGCGCGTGGATGAGGGCGAAGCTGCGCTGCGGTCCCCGTCGCGACGGATCTGCGAGCCTGTCTCCGCCTGGTATGTCGCTGATATTCTGCGTGGAGCGCCCCCGCCCGAGAACGCGCCGTTCGGGCGGCTCGCTTATAAGACTGGAACATCCTACGGTTTTCGCGATGCTTTCGCGGTCGGCTTCGACAAGGCAATGACGATCGCGGTCTGGGTCGGCAGGCCGGACAACGGCGCTGTGCCGGGCCTCATCGGGCGCGTCGCCGCGGCGCCCATCCTCTTCGACGCTTTCGCGCGTATCGGCAGCTCATATGAAGCCGTGGCTCAGCCGTCCGATGCCCTTATCACCCGCACGTCGGATTTGCCGCCGCCGCTCAGGCATCTGCGCAAGGACGCGCCGAAGACCTTTGCCGCGACTGAGACCCAGGAGCTAAAGATCGTCTATCCGCCGGACGGCGCGCGCGTCGATCTCGGGCTTTCGGCAGGCGCCGCGCCGGCCAGCGATCTTGCCTTGAAGGCGCAAGGCGGCGTGCCGCCGTTGACCTGGATCGTCAACGGCGCGCCGGTGGGTCAACCAGCGCTGCGCCGGCAATCCGTCTGGGCGCCGGACGGAGCGGGTTTTGCCCGCGTTTCGGTGATCGACGCCAAGGGGGCGTCGGACAGCGTCGTCGTGCGGCTGGAGTAGATCGCGCTTCCGGCTCGATTACTGCGAGCGGCGGGAGAAAGACGAGATCTCGGCGCGGGCGCGCATCTCGATCATCGGATCCGCCGGTTCGATGCCGTCAGGCATGACGGTCGGCAGGAAAACGAACCTACGCTGCGCAATATCGCTGTCGCCGAGTGACCTTTCGATTTCGATCGTGCCGAGTTCCACGGTCTTGCGGCTATCCGGCCACGCAATTGAAGGATTGGTGATGTCGTCGCCCTTCTCCGCCAGCTGGAGCAGCAGTTTGAATCGAACGGGTGCCTTGTGGACGCGCTGGATGATTTCGCTGATCAGATAGTTGGGCTCGGCCCTAGCGGCATTTTCTGCGGAAAGAAACGCCGTGTCGGCGACGGGGCGGATCTGGTAGCGGCCATAGGTGACGTCGCCCGCCGCGTTGGTGAACTTGAACGTGTTGACGCCGAAATAAGGCTCGGTCGCAAAACTCACGGGCGGCGGATTCTGACCCTTCATATAGGCTGCCGCACTGGGATGGTCGGCGAGGAACTTATCGAGCGGCGTCGGCTTGGGAACATTCGGACCAGAGGCGCCGAGTGCGGTCAGGAAAGCCAAAAATGCGTCCGGCGTCGCGACGGGAAAGCCATTGTAGGAGTTGGCGACGATGTCGGCTTCCGTATCGTCGGGAAAGTAGAATTTGATCGCCATGCCATGCGGGCTGGCGGAAGGATCTGCATCCGAAATATTCGGCGCTCCGGAGAAATCGGAAAAGCGGATCATCAAGGGAAGCGGTGTTTTCTGAAAGTTGGCTGCCTTGGTAATCGAAGCCGCCGCGGGGTTCGGCGTGAAGATTCCCTCCAACACGATACCCTTGGCATACATCGCGCGATAGTCGGGATGTGCTCCGAAAACGCCGTTGAGAGCGTCCACCAGTCCGTCAGGCGTCGTATGTGTCGTCGGCGGCGTTTGCGCAGGCTGCGGCGGCTCCGCGGTCTGCGCGTGCAGGCCGACCGTTCCCAAAACCAAGGGCAATGCGATCAGAATGCAAACTCGTTTGATCGGATTCATAAAACCGGCCCTCCAAGCGCCGCACGCAACGAGAGCGCGTTGAAAAAAAGTGGAATTTGGTTTTTCGATGGCAATGAGGGCATGCACCCTTAGCACATAACCCGATTCCGAAAGACCTGAGGAATTGGCATCCGAGAACCGGCCGCCCGGCGCACTCGGAAGCACGAACCGCTGCACTCAACGGTCTATCTTCCGAATTCGGAGGGTACTTAGTTGAGGTATTGTATAGTACCCATGGCTATATATCGACGATCCTTCTCAATGCCAATCCTGTCGTAGCCGACAGCGCTTGCTGCCGCGAGTGTCGATCCTGATCCAGCGAAAAGATCAAGAATAACCTACCCATTCATTCCGGCGTGAAATTCGTGCCGGCCGATACCGGCGCCCATTTGAGGATCTCGGCCTGGAGCGCACCGAGCTTCTCCCCGGCGAGCCGCAAGGCATCGGGGCCGAGCAGCAGATGCAGCGGCGGGTCTTCCGACTCGACGGCGAGGATGATCGCTTCCGCCGCCTTGTGCGGATCGCCGGCTTGGCGGCCGTTGCGCTCGGCGAGGCTGCGCCGGAAGGCGCCCGCCGACGCTTCATAGTCGGGGATTGTATGCTCGACACGCATCATAGATCGGCCGGCCCAATCGGTGCGGAAACCGCCCGGCTCGACGATCGTCACTCTCATGCCGAGGTGCTTCACTTCTTTCGCGAGCGATTCTGAAATACCTTCGAGCGCGAATTTGCTCCCATGATAGGCGCCAATGCCGGGGAAGGCGGTGAGACCGCCGATCGAGCTGATGTTGACGATGTGGCCGGAGTGGCGCGCGCGCATATGCGGCAGCACAGCCTGCATCATCGCCACGGCGCCGAAGACGTTCACCTCGAACTGAGCGCGGAATTGCGCAAGCGTCGCTTCTTCGAGCGCGCCTTCGAACCCGTAGCCGGCATTGTTGACGAGCACATCGATGGCGCCCAGCTTGTCCTCGGCTTCCTTGACGCCGCGGCGCACGGCCGCCTCGTCCGTTACGTCGAGGAGAATGCCGAACGCCTTGCCCGGCGCCAGCTTTTCGAATTCGGCCTTGGCCGCTTTGTTCCTCACCGTGCCGGCGACCTTGCCGCCCTTTTCAAAAATCGCTTTCGCGAGCGCTTTGCCGAAGCCAGAGCTGACGCCGGTGATCAACCAACTCGACATGTTACTTCTCCAACGAAACGTACCGCAGATTATTGAAATCCGACAACCCGGTGCGGCGCGTAAGGTGCCTCGAGCTTGGCGATCTCTTCGGCGCTGAGATGCAGCGAGAGCGCGGCGACCGCGTCGTCCAGATGGGTGAGTTTCGAAGCGCCGACGATCGGCGATGTGACGCCACTTTTTTGAAGGACCCAGGCGAGTGCGACCTGAGCGCGCGGCACGCCGCGAGCCTTGGCAACTTCGGCGACGCCCGCCACTATCTGGCGGTCGCTTTCCGACGTGAGGTTGTAGAGGCTTTTGGCAAATATGTCGGTCTCTTGCCGCTCGCTGGATTCGTTCCAGTCGCGGGTCAGGCGCCCACGCGCGAGGGGACTCCAGGGAAGGACCGCAATTTTCTGATCGGCGCAGAGCGGGAGCATCTCGCGCTCTTCCTCGCGGTTCAGCAGATTGAGATGATTCTGCATGCTGACGAATTCAGTCCAGCCGTTGAGCCGCGAAGTATAGAGCGCCTTGGAGAATTGCCAGGCATACATCGACGAAGCGCCGATATAGCGAACCTTGCCGGCCTTTACGATGTCATGCAGCGCTTCCAGCGTCTCTGCGATCGGCGTCGCCGGGTCCCAGCGATGGATTTGGTAGAGGTCGACGAAGTCGGTGCCAAGACGGCGCAGACTGTTGTCGATCTCTGCGAGAATGGCGCGCCGCGAGAGCCCTGCGCCGTTCGGTCCTTGCCGCATGCGGCCCTGCACCTTGGTCGCGATTACGACTTCCTCGCGTTTCACGAGATCCTTGAGCGCGCGGCCGACGATCTCTTCTGACGTGCCGTCGGAATAGACATTGGCGGTGTCGAGAAAATTGATGCCGAGGTCGAGCGCCCTCTTGATGATCGGGCGGCTCGCCTTCTCGTCGAGAGTCCAGGGATGCGAGCCGCGATTGGGCACGCCGAATGTCATGCAGCCGAGGCACAGGCGCGACACATCGAGGCCTGTGCAGCCGAGCTTCACATAATCCATTCAAACTCTCCGGCTGCGCCTCAGATCACCTTGACGCGCACGTCCACATTGTTGCGCGTCGCGTTGGAATAGGGGCAGACCTGATGTGCCTTTTCGACCAGCTTTTCCGCTTCGGCGCGCGGAAGGCCCGGCAGCGATATGTCGAGCCCAATGTCGAGACCAAACCCGCCTTCCGAACGTGGTCCTATGCCGACGGTTCCCGTGACGCTGGTATTGTCCGGAACCTTTGGGCCGCCTTGCGACGCCACAAATTTCATCGCGCCGAGGAAGCAGGCGGAATAACCGGCGGCGAAAAGCTGTTCGGGATTGTTGCCAGGCTTTCCGGCGCCGCCGAGTTCTTTCGGCGTCGACAGCGTGACGTCGAGGGCACCGTCCTTGGTGGCGGCGTGACCATCACGGCCGCCGGTGGCGGTGGCGGTGGTCCGATAGAGAACGTTGACGGACATAGCAGTTTCCTTCCTTCTCGTTTCAAATTTCCAGGTTCGACGATCTCACGTCTCTGTCATGGGGATCGCGCCAATGAAGTCACGCTTATGCAGCTCGATGCCGCAATGGCGCAAAATGTCGTAGGCGGTCGTCGCGTGGAAATAAAAGTTCGGCAGCACGAAATGGCAGAGATAATCTGCGCCCTTCATGTGGCCCTTGTTGTTTGGCCCGAGCGGGAAGGTGATCTCGCGATCGCTGGCGGCGTCGATTGCTTCTTTGTCCAGCGTCTTCAGGAGGGCAATCGTCTTGGCGAGCCGCTCTCTAAGCTGATCAAGCGTCGTCTCGTTGTCTTCGTAGCGGGGCGGCTCGATGCCGGCGAGGCGCGACGCGCCGTTCTTGGCTTGATCGGTTGCGATCTGGATCTGCCTGGTCAACGGAAACATGTCCGGCGCGAGCCGGAAATTGAGCAGAACCGAAGGTTCGATCTTTTTGGCCGTGGCATAGGTCTCGGCCTTGTCGAGAAGCGTGGAAAGTACGGCGAGGCCTATTTCGAAAGCGGGAAGGCAGGCCCGAGACATCGAAAATGACATACGACGAATCCTCAGTTTGATGATCTAGAGAGGGGATGGCGTGAGACGAGCGATGCGCCCGAAAACGGCGTTCAAGGGATGCGAGGCACGGCAGCGTCCGTCTTCCCTGTCTCGCCAACGTAAGACGCCAGCAGAAGAATTGCACCCTTGCGTCGCCGCGGCAAACGATGACAAGCTCGTGATCCCAGAATCATCCGCTTTGCGCAGCGCGTGATCCGCGATCCGGTTCTCGTGCGCGGCCTTGAAAGGGGCCTATTTCGAGGCCAAACGGGCCGACGTCTGGGGCATTTTCGAGCTTCGCCGGCGGAAAATGCCTACGTTACAACCGGTTGTCGCCTTATGTCTCGTCTCGTTTCAGCTCGTCTGCCTGTCGCCGTGCTCGGGCTGGCGCTCGCTGCGGCGCCGGCGACGGCCGAGGTCATCAAGGCGCGCTATTCGGTGAGCCTCATCGGCCTCCACATCGGCGAGGCCAATGCGAGGGGCTCGATCGGACCAGGCGCCTATAAGGTTGATCTTGATGCCAGGCTCACTGGCATCGCGGCGTGGTTGGTGCATGTGAAAATGGCACTGGCGTCGTCCGGCGAGATCCGCAGAGGCGCCATATTGCCGACAGCTTATGCGACGACTTCGGCCAATGCGTACCAAACTCGTACCGTCCGCATGGCGCTTGCCGAGGGCAGTGTGAAAGCCGTCGAGATTTCGCCGCCCTTCGACGACAAGGAAGGCCGCGTTCCGGTCACTGCCGCCAATAAGCGCAATGTCCTCGATCCGACGAGCGCACTCATCATGGCGGTGCCGGCCGGCGAGCCGCTGGTTGGCCCGGCGGCCTGCAACCGCACGCTGCCTATCTACGACGGGGTTGTCCGGTTCGACGTGACGATGTCTTATGCCGGGACGCGCAACGTCTCGGTGAAGGGCTATTCCGGCCCGGTTTCGGTCTGCTCCGTCCGCTATAAGCCCGTTGCCGGGCATAGGATCGATTCCCGTTCGACCAAATTCATGGCGGAGAACCGCGAGATCGAGGCTTGGCTTGCGCCGGTCGAACCGGCGCATGTGGTCGTTCCCTTCCATATCGCAATGCGCACGTTGGCGGGGATGGCGGAAATCGACGCGGTTGAATTTTCGGTCGAGCCGGATTCCATAACCGCCAAGACAGAACGCTGAACTGGGTGATCGCGTCGTCGATTGGGTTAGGCCGATCTCGCTCTTTAGGCCTCAGAAAATCCGAATTGACAAAAAGGCGCTTCGGAGTCCGTTCGAGATCTTCGAATCATCAGCTGGCAAGCGGCTCAAAAGGCGCGAATTTCGCAACTTCTAGTAGGACTCTAGAGCCAGCCTCAAGATTTTGTGGTGAACAAAGACGGATTCCGACTAAGTCAGCGATTCGGCCGCAATTCGTTCGGGAATCGTTCAAAAGATCAAGAGAAGCGACGGGTGAACGCAAATAGCGCCGCAATATGATACAGATGTGCTTCGATCTGCGACGTCCAAGGCCGCCCGATGCCGCCGCCCCGGCGGCCGACTTCAGGCAAGTTTCCTCTGCCTATCAATGCCTTGGCCATGCTGGTCGAGCAGGATCTCATCAAATGAGCGAGAGCGTCATTTGCCGTAGGCTCTTTACCCTACTATCTCCAGCCTCTTGTTCGCCGATCTTGAGACGCCAAGCAAATCAATGAACCTTTCCGTTTCCGTCGCAAAGCACCATCCGATCGACCGCGCGCGCGGCGTGCGCGTGGTGCTCGGGCCGACCAACACCGGCAAGACGCATTATGCGATCGAGCGAATGCTCGGCCACGCCAGCGGAATGATTGGCCTGCCGCTGCGTCTTCTGGCGCGGGAGGTCTATAATCGCGTCGTGGAAAGGGTCGGCGCACCTGCCGTCGCCTTGATCACCGGCGAAGAGAAAATCAAGCCGAAGACTGCGCGCTATTGGATTTCGACCGTCGAAGCCATGCCGCGCGATCTCGATCTCCCCTTTGTCGCCATCGATGAAATCCAACTCGCCGGTGATCTCGACCGCGGCCACATTTTCACCGATCGCCTGCTCAACCGGCGTGGGCGCGAGGAGACTTTACTCGTTGGCGCCTCGACGATGCAGGGCCGTATCGAGGAGCTTTTGCCCGGTGCGCCGATTTTGTCGCGGCCGCGGCTTTCGAAACTCAGCTTCGCCGGCAGCAGGAAGATCTCGCGGCTGCCGCGGCGGAGCGCTATCGTCGCTTTCTCGGTCGAGGAAGTTTATGCGATTGCCGAATGGATCCGCCGTCAACGCGGCGGTGCGGCAGTCGTTCTCGGCGCACTGTCGCCGCGCACCCGCAATGCCCAGGTGGAGATTTACCAAAACGGAGACGTGGATTATATCGTCGCGACCGATGCAATCGGCATGGGGCTGAACCTCGATGTCGATCACATAGCCTTTGCCTCGGAGCGGAAGTTCGACGGCTGGCAATACCGCCGTCTCACGCCAGCCGAATTCGGCCAGATTGCCGGACGTGCCGGCCGCCACATGCGCGACGGGACGTTTGGCACTACCGGGCGTTGCCCGCCTTTTGACAGTGACCTCGTCGAAGCGCTCGAAGAGCATCGCTTCGAACCGCTGAGCATGCTGCAATGGCGTAATACGGATCTCGACTTTTCGTCGATTCCGGCGCTGCTCGCTTCACTCGACGCGCCGCCGAAAGAGCGAAGCCTCACCCGTGCGCCGCTTGCCGAAGATCAAATGGTGCTCGATATTGCGAGCCGAGACGAAAAGGTGCAGCGCGAAACGAAGACGCGGGCCGATGTAGCGCGGCTTTGGGATACGTGCCAAATTCCGGATTATCGCAAACTATCGCCTGGCGCTCATGCGGAACTCGTGCTTTCGATCTATGGTTTCATCGTCCGGGCCGGCCATATCCCGGAGGATTGGCTCGCCCGCCATATTTTGGAACTCGACCGCGTCGAGGGCGATCTCGATACTCTGTCGGCCCGGATCGCCCAAATACGAACCTGGACTTTCATTGCCAATCGGCCCGATTGGTTGCGTGATCCGGAGCATTGGCAGGGCGTCACGCGTCAGGTAGAGGACACATTGTCGGACGCTCTGCATGAGCGCCTCGCCCAGAGGTTCGTTGACCGAAGGACCAGCGTTTTGATGCGCCGCTTGAGAGAGAACGCGATGTTGGAAGCGGAAATCACCACAAGCGGCGACGTGTTGGTCGAAGGCCAGCATGTCGGGCATCTTTCTGGGTTCCGCTTCACGCCCGATCCGCAGGCAGACGGCGAAGCCGCTAAAACGCTCAACGCCGCGGCGCAGAAAGCACTCGCCAGCGAGATCGAGGGCCGCGCCAAGCGGGTTCACGAAGCAGTCGACGAGGCTTTTGTGCTCGCCAACGATGGCGTCATCCGTTGGCTCGGCGAGGCGATTGGCAAGATCGGGGCAGGCGACCATTTGCTGGAGCCGCGCGTCAATGTTCTCGCCGACGAGCAATTGACCGGCCCATTTCTTGAAATGGTGCAGCGCCGACTCGATCTTTGGCTCGCCCAACATGTCAAGAAATTGCTCGGTTCGCTCGCCGAGCTTGAAAAAGGCGAGGGGCTCGAAGGCATCGCGCGCGGCATCGCTTTCCGGGTCGCCGAATCGCTCGGCGTTCTCGAACGTGCCCAAGTCGCGGACGACGTGAAGAGTCTGCCGCAGGAGGCGCGTGCCGCGTTGCGCAAGCTCGGGGTGCGGTTCGGCGCCTACCATCTCTATGTGCCGGCGCTCATGAAGCCGGCGCCGCGTGCCTTTGCCGCTCAACTCTGGGCGTTGCGACATCATCCCGGCGAGGGCGGCACGAGCCAAGCCGAGGTGCCGTATCTCGCCGCCTCGGGGCGCACCTCCTTCATTGCCGACAAAGATGTGCCGAAAGGCTTTTACCGTGCCGCCGGTTTCCAGGTTTGCGGCGATCGCGCCGTGCGTGTCGATATTCTCGAACGGCTCGCCGATCTCATCAGGCCAGCGGTCGCCTATCGTCCAGGCACGACGCCGGGAGATCCGCCGCCGGGCACCGCCAACGGAGACGGCTTTGTCGTCACCGTCGCCATGACATCGCTCGCCGGCTGTTCGGGCGAAAGCTTCGCCTCGATCCTGCGCGCGCTCGGTTATGTCTGCGACCGCCGCAAGGGGCCAGCAGTGACCGTACCGCTTGTTCCGAAGGCGGCAGTCGCGCCAAGCCAAGCGATTTCGGAAGGTCCCGCTGAGGCATCGGCTCAAGCGCTGCCCGAACCGGCCACAGCGGAAGCTGAAATCAGCCACGACGGACATTGCCGCGAGCCACGCGCCGTTACAAGCCGCCGCAGAATCTGCGCCTGAGGCAAGTGCGACGCTGGAACTTGCCTTAGCAGAGGCTGTGAACGTCGCAGAGGCTGCGAGCGAAACAGGGGCTCCGACCGCGCAGATTGAAGTCGCGGGACCACCGGCCGAAGGCGAGGCGCCGCTCATCGAAGTCTGGCGGCCGCACCGTCAGCGCCAGCCGCGCCGCGATCAACGCATGCAAAGCAAAGCGCCGCGCCGAGACGAGGGCCGCGCCGCTCATGGTCCCGGCAAGGGGCCGGCTCCAGAGACGATTCCGCAACAGACGCCCGAGCGTAGACGACGGCGTCAGCCGGCGGCCGACGGCAGCGCCGCAGCTTATTCTGCACCGCAAGCTGAGGCACACAGGTCGCGCCCTGATTACCGCAAGGAAAAGCGCGGCGAAATGCAGACGAGCGACGGGCAACGTCAGGGCCGCGGCGCAGACGGGTACCGACACGGGATAAGGGCGTCGACCGAAAAGCCGCGCGAGCGGCAGCCCGATCCCAATTCGCCTTTCGCGAAATTGCTTGTGTTAAAGCAGCAAATGGAAAGTCAAGGCGGCAAGAGCTAAGCAGGATCGCGCGTGGAATTTAACTTGAGCAGGATCATTCGTCGCGTAAACTCCTCCCCCGCAGCGGGACGGCATGCTATTCAGGCGCGACGCCGTTGCCGAACCGAATCGCTGCGCACGCAGATGCCGCGTGCGGCGGACCGGTCAAGACATCTCACAAACACTCTCGCATGAAGGGGGGTTATCGGTGGAAACGAATGTTCCCGACCAGACCGAACTCGTCAATCAGATCGTCGATGTCATCGTCTCTGAAGGCATGATCGACCGCGACAAGGTCAAGATGGATGCGACGATCGAAAGCCTGGGACTCAAGTCCATCGACATTGTGATGATTCTGACCGCCCTCGAAGAAAAATTCGACGTCTATATTCCGATGGACGGGCCGTTCCACGAGGCGAAGGACGTGAAGAGCCTGATCAACGCCATGGCTGTCTATATCAGCAAAGAAAAGACGAGCTGAATGGCGCAGCGGCGAGTTGTCGTCACCGGCATGGGCGCCGTCTCTGCGGCGGGCATAGGGGCAAAGGCTTTGTGGCTGGCGGCGCGTGACGGCCGCTCATGTATTGGGGAGGTGGTCTTCCCGCGGCCCTATCGCGGCCGCATCAAGATCGCGGCTCAGGTGCGCGATTTCGATGCCGCCGCCCACATCGAGGCAGAACTCCTGCCAATAGCCGATCCCGTGACACGCTATCTGATCGTTGCCGCCGACGAAGCGGTCGCGCAAGCCGGTTTGTCGCGCGACACGCTCAAGGGGCCGCGCACGGCCTCCATTATCGGCACTGGGATCGGCGGCATAACGACGGTCGAAGATGGGCTTTATACGGTTCTCGTCAAGGAAGGGCGTCCTGATCCGCTGACCATTCCGCGTCTCATTGCCAGCACTTGTCCTGCGATGATGAGCATGCGCTTTGGCACGACAGGGCCCTGTTTTGCCATCGCAAGCGCCTGTTCCTCGGCGACTCAGGCCATCGGCATCGGCGCACACATGATCCGCTCGGGCATGATTGATCGCGCGATCGTCGGCGGCACCGAGGATTGCATGACGAATGGGGCCATGCTCGCCTGGGAAGCCCTGCGTGTGCTGACGCCGAATTTTTGCCGCCCATTCTCGAAAGACCGCAACGGCATGGTGCTTGGCGCCGGTGCCGGCGTCTTTATCCTCGAGGCGGAGGAGATCGCCGCCGCCCGCCGTGCGCGGAGCCTGGCAGAACTTGCCGGCTATGGCACGTCGAGCGACGCGAAGGATCCGGTGCGCCCGGACGTGCAAGGCGCTGCCGCATCGATGCGCTACGCTTTGGCCGATGCCGGGGTTGCACCCGAAGAGATCGATTACATCAATGCGCATGGCACCGGTACGACGGTCAACGACATGACAGAGGCGGAGGCGGTCGGCCTCATCTTCGGCAAGCGCGCGCCGCATGTCCCGATTTCATCGACGAAACCGATCCATGGGCATGGGCTCGGGGCTGGCGGTGCGCTCGAACTCGTTGTGACGCTTGGCGCCTTGCAGGAGAATGTCGCGCCGCCGACGATCAACTGGCGCGTGGCCGATGAGAAATGCCCCGTCGATGCCATACCCAACGAGGCGCGGCCGCTGCCGATCCGCATTGCCATGTCCAATTCATTCGCCTTCGGAGGAATCAATGCGACCCTTGTTGTGCGCCGCGTCGAAGCTGCTTAAGGCCGATGACGGGGTCCCGCGCGAAGGGATTCATCGCGCAGCCGGCGACATTCGGCGTGTCGGCTGATCAATCACCGTCCGCGCTGGGCGCTGAGGAGTCGCCGCTGCACCTCGGTCCCTTCGTGGTGCGCGCCGAGTCGGCGGAGGCTGAAGCCTTCGGCCGTGAAACGAGGAATAGGGCAGGGCTTGCGCGCGTCCCTTTCACCTTTCCGGTGCGCTGGTTGGCGCGCCCAGAGATCCGCGCCGCCGCGGCGCAGATGATGGGCGGCCACGGGTGGATCCCGATCCACGAGTTGCAAAGCTTCGACTATCACACTCCGCTCGAACACGATGTCGATTACACCATGAAGGTTCAGATGTCGCGCGAAGCGAAGCCGCCACGGCTAATTCTGCGCGCCGAAATCGCGACCGAGCATGACGATCTCCGCTTGCGCATGGAAATGACCCTGCGGATCGTGACCATGCCGGCGCCGGACGAGAGGGCGCCTGAGACATGAGCCTGCCGACCGAGGCGTCCGGCTTGAGCGATAGAATGAAGGTTGGCGAAAAACTTCCGCCTTGTACCTCCCGCCGTTTCGATTTGGCGGACTTGCGGCGCTATGCAGAGGTCTCCGGCGACGATAATCCGATCCATCTCGATGCCGCACTGGCACGGCAGGCCGGTCTCGAAGCGCCGCCCGTTCATGGCATGCTTCTGATGAGCTGTTTCGAACCGGCACTCGAAGCCTGGTGTCCCGATTTAATTCTGCGGCGACTGTCGGCGAAATTCCTTCGGCCGATATTCGCCGGCGAATGCATCGAGATCTCCGGGCGCGTCGTCGAGGTAGGCGAGGGCGAGACGCCGCAAGTCCTGCTGCGCCTGTTGGCGCATAGCGAGCGGCGCGAAATCGTTATCCTGGCCGAGGCGATGCTTGCCAAGAAGACAAAGGCGGCCGCCTGAGATGTCGCAGCCCCGCTCCATCCTCATCACGGGCGCTTCAAGCGGCATTGGCCGTGCGCTTGCGCTCGCCTACGCGGCGCCGGGCTTGCGGCTTGCTTTGATCGGCCGCAACGCGGAACGTCTGCGCGAAACCGCCGCCGCCGCCGAAGCGAAAGGGGCCGAGGTCGCGTGCGCGCAATTGGATGTCCGCGACGGCGATGCCATGCGGGCATGGATCGCGACGGCCGATGCGGCGCACCCTATCAACCTCGTGATCGCCAATGCAGGAATCACCACCGGGCTCGCCGGCGATGGCATCAGCGAAGATCCCCAGGCCGTGCGAGCGCTTCTCGCGACCAATCTCATCGGCGTCTTGAACACGGTCGAGCCCTTAATCGCGCCCATGTGCGGCCGCGGCCATGGCCAGATCGCCTTCATCGGCTCGATTGCCGGGCTGCGGGGGCTACCCTATTCGCCAGCCTATTGCGCCAGCAAGGCGGCCGTCCATGCCTATGCGGAGTCGCTGCGCGGACGGCTCGAAAGACGTGGCGTTCGCGTGAGCCTGGTGATCGCCGGATTCGTAAAGACCCCGCTGAATGATTCGATCGCGGCGGCGAAGCCGCTCGAAGTGAGCGACGCCGAGGCGGCGGCGATCATCAAACGCGGACTCGCCCGCGGCAAAGCGACAATTGCTTTCCCCCTCGCGCTCTATATCGTCGCGTGCCTCGCTCGCGTGTTACCGGCGCGCCTCGTCGATCGGCTCTTCGCTCAATTTGACGTGAACGTACCGGAAACGAAAGAAAGGATGCACTCCTAATTCGATCATGCGCGCTATTCATGCTTGTTTCGACCGTGCTTTTTGTGTTCAAACACCTGAGCGCGTTCAGCAAAAATGGGATCCGGCTTTTCGTCCGAACGGTCCACGTTGCATGTCGGATGAATGCATCGCTCTGGAAGGAATGCGCTTTTGATCGTCGTCGAAGTCGTACGAATCTTTTTCGAGATCGTCCTGACGCTCGCCGTCTGCGGTCTCGTCATCGTCGGCGCCAGCTTTCTCCTTCTGATTGCGATCAACATCGTGGAACTCGTGACCGGGTCGCGCTGGCGTACTCCATTGCCGCCGGCGAATATTCCGGATCGCGATCTGCCGGATGTTCTTGTGCAAATCCCGGTATTCAACGAGCCCGAAATGGTGGCGGATGCCTTGCGCACCGCGGCCAACCTCGACTGGCCGAAAGACAAACTGCACATTCAGTGCCTTGATGACAGCACCGACGATACCTCGGCGATCGCCGACGTCGCGGCCAGACAGTTGCGCAGCGAGGGGTTTGACGTTCTGCATCTGCGCCGCGAGGATCGCAGCGGCTTCAAGGCCGGTGCGCTCGCTGCAGGCCTCGCTCAGAACGATGCGCCGATCATCGCTATGCTCGACGTCGATTTCCGGCCGCCGCGCAATTGGCTGCGAGTAAGCGTGCCATATCTGCTCGGCGATCCGCGCGCCGGCTTCTTGCAATCGCGCTGCGAATTCTCCAATTATCAGACGAATTGGCTGACACGCGTGCAGGGGCTGATGCTCGATTCGCATTTTGCGATGGAGCAGGCGACGCGCTATCGCGCCGGCTGGCTGTTTCAATTCAACGGCACTGGCGGCCTTTGGCGTCGCGCCGCGGTCATCGATGCCGGCGGCTGGTCGGCGGATTCGCTCTGTGAGGATCTCGACCTTACCGTACGAGTCGGGCTTGCGGACTGGCACGGAATCTTTCTCATGGAGCCGCCCGTGCCGGGTCTTGTGCCAGAGCGCGTGCGTCACTGGCGCGTTCAGCAAAGGCGTTGGTCGAACGGCTTTGTCCAGGTGGCGCGCAAGCTGATGCGGCAAGTCTGGACGTCGCATTGGCCGATCCGTCGCAAGATGTCGGCGAGTGCCTTGATCCTCATCCAGGCCTTCTATCCCTGTGCTGCGATCGCCACCGTCTCCTTCCTGATCTGCCTCCTGCTGCGCGGCCTCAATCCGCTCGCCTATCTGCCGCTCCTCGGATTTCTGTGCATCCTGATCGCATTGGTGGCAGTGGGCATGACGCTCGTGCCCTATATCGTGCTGCGGCGCGGCTCTCTTCTGCGCTACGCGATGACGCTCGCCTCAATCACGCCGCTGATGGTCTATGTGAGCGTCTCCAACGCGCCGTCGATCTTGAAGACGCTCTTCGGTCGCCACGAGCATTTCAAGCGCACACCGAAAACGCCGACGACCACGCGCCCGACGACCTAGAAGAAACGGCGCTGAATTAGACGCGTTGCGCCATATTGGTAGCACTGCGATCGACGCGCGAATAGAGCGTGTAGCGCGGGTCAAAGATGAAAGTGAAGAAAAGCTTCGTCCACGACCGATGCACCTTCAGGTGGTCATAGAATTCCGGCGCCATCCGCTTTAGTTCCGGCAACCGCGACCAGGGAATCTCAGGAAAGTCGTGGTGCTCGTTGTGGTAGCCGATGTTGAGCGCGACTTTGTTCAAGATCCCGTAATAGTCGTAGGTCTCTTGCTGGGGATCGAAGGTGAAATGTTCCTGGATCCAGCGCGCGCCAAGCGGGTGCAGGCCAACTGAAAACCAGAACGAAGCGAAGAGATAGATGATCGCGTTGATGCCGAAGAAGTAGAGTACGGCGAGATCATAGACGATGATCACGGCGGCATTGATATAGGTCCATTGGCCCCTCATCGGCACGGTACCCTTTAGGCGGCCGAGCCTGGTGATCTGGAAAAACGCAAACCCGAAGAGCCAGAATGCCTTGCCGTACCAGCGGTTGCCGGCGAGTTGCGCCTCGATGTGGCCGGGCAGGTCGGCATCGTAATCATAATCGCCGAGATGCGAATGATGCTTCTGGTGATAGCAGCGAAATCCCATCGCTGTGGGAAACGTGTTTGGCAAATCGGCGAGGATCGCGATCCACTTGTTGCCGAGGGGGGTCTTCAAGATCGTATTGTGGACCGCGTCGTGGATCACGACGAACATGGCATGATTGGCGAAGGCGCCAATGCCATAGGCCGCGATGATCGCGAGCCACCAATAGCCCACGCCGAGATGGCCGAAAAAGGCGGCCAGCGCCGTCTGTCCGAGAACGACGGCGAGTGTGATCGCCGCGGTTCGCGGATCATGGCCGATCAGTGTAGCGACTTCCGGATGTGCCGCCAGGATCGCGCGGCGACGCACTGGATGCGGCCGCATCGGCTCCGCTTGAAGAAATGAATCGCGGGCGAGACTTTCGGCCGTCGACCCTTGATCTCGAACCGCCATATTCATACGCAGTCCTCGCGTCTTCAGGATCCTGGGGCTAAATCGATACATCGAGTTTTGTTCAAAGTCGATTTGCGCGGCCGCAGCCAGGGACCGATCTCGAACATTGGAACTGGACTAAATCTGCTCACGAACGCAAAGAGTTGGCGAACGGACACTTACGGCAGTTCGCTCCTTACTCCGCCGCGAGCCGAGCCGCAGCCTCGCGGGTGAGGTCCTTTTCGTAGATGCGATGAATCTTGTCGATCTTGGCGCCGGCGAGTTCGATCGGACGGCGCATGCCGAGATTATCCTCGAGAACCCAGCCGAATTCGCAGTGTTCGATGGCATTTCCGCGGCTGCGGCGGCGGCATTCCTCGATGAAGGCGAGGATGACGGCACCGCCGGCAGCCTTGCGGTGCAGGGCGCGGCGCACGCCGAACAGAGCAAGCCGGCCCGACTTGAATATATGATTGCGGATCCGCGAGATGACCCGCGGCAGGCCGAGGGGTAAGAGTTTGCCGTCGAGATCGGCAGTGATTTCGTGCAAGTTCGGCAGAACGATGCCGAAGGCCTGCGCCGCGCCATCGAGCTCGATGACGAACCCCCCTTCCGGCGGCATGATGTATTTCAGGGCATCGGCAGTCGACATGAATTCTTCATAGGTGAATGGTACGAAGCCCCAATTCTCGCTCCAGGCATCGTTGAAAATATCGACGATCAGCGCCGCTTCGGCCTTCATGGCATTGAGGTCGATGTTGCGGATCTTCAGCCGGTCGCGCCATTCGGGTCTGGCCAGGATGCCGGGCGTATCGACTCGGTCAGCCGCCGTCAGATCGTAACGATAGGAGATGAGGTCGCGTGCCTTGCGGTAGCCGCGGCTTTCGAGGAAAGCAGGCAGATAGGGCGGATTCCACGGCATGAAGATCATCGGCGTGGCGGCAAAGCCTTCGACCAGCATGCCGGCTTCGCTGTTGATCGAGGGAGAGAAAGGTCCATGGATGGGCCCGGCGCCGCGCTGGCGCAACCACATTTCCGCGGTCGTCAGCAGGGCATCGACGACGGCTTCATTCTCGATCGCGTCGATCGAGCCGAACTGCATCCGCGAAGCGCCGACGGGATCGTCATTCTTGTAGACCTGCGCATAGATCCGGCCGGCAAGCTTGCCGTTCTTGCGCGCGATCCAGGCCTGGTAGTCGACGAGTTCGAAATGCGGGTTGAGCTTGCTGCCGTGCAAGGTCCAGCGCTCGGCATCGAGCGGCGGCGCAAATCCCTCGCTGCCTTTATAGATGAGCCGCGGTATCTTGCAGAAGTCGAGGAAGGTATTAAGCCCAGCGACGGGAACGATCGCAATCTCGCTCATGCATCAAACCCGCTCATGTTAGCGGCCCCACTTGCGCAACGCCGCAGGCGATCGCCTCAGGTGGCAGCGCTCACCGTTTGTGTCGAAACGGACGCCTGGCTCGGCCGGCGGGCGAGAAGCTCGATGACGCCGCGGATATCTTCAGCCTTGTGCGCGGCCGAAAGGAAGAACCGCAGCCGTGGCTGATTCTTCGGCACCCCGATCTGGATGATCGGCGGCACGTAATAGCCATTGTTCATCAGGTGCCGCGACGCCGCCAAGGTCTCATGGCTGTCGGGGAAGAGGATCGGCACAACACCGCGGCCGATGGCCGGACCGGTGTCGAGTCCGGCCTCGCGCGCCAGTTCGACGAAGAGATCGGCATTTTGGCGCAGACGCTCGATCCGCCAGGTCTCTTTCTGAATCACCTGCAGCGCGGTCTGCGCGGCCGCCGCGATCACCGGCGAAAGCCCGACGCTGAAGACAAAGCCCGGCAGCGTATAGCGCAGCCATTCGATCACCGCCGCCCTTCCGGCGACGAACCCGCCGCAGGAGGCAAACGTCTTCGACAAAGTTCCGATGATGAGATCGATCTGGGACGGGTCGACGCCGGTATATTCGCAAAGGCCGCGGCCGTCCTGGCCGAGCACGCCGATCGAGTGCGCTTCGTCGATCAGCAGCCACGTCTTGTGCTTGTCCTTAATCTCGACCAGCCGCTGCAGGTCGACGATGTCGCCGTCCATGCTGTAGAGCGCCTCGGCGACGATCAATACGTGGCGGTAGGTGCTGCGTTTCTCCTGCAAGAGAAAATCGAGATGGTCGAGATCGTTATGGCGGAAGACGATCGTCGTGGCGCTCGCGCCCTTGGCGCCGCAGATGATGCTGTTGTGGGAGAGTTCGTCGAGGAAAATGGCATCATGGGTATTCATGATGTGTGAAATGGTCGTGACATTGGTCAGATAGCCGGAGACCAGGGTCAGCACCGATTCGACGCCGAGAAACTGGGCAAGGCGTTCTTCGAACGCATGATGCGTCGACCGCTCGCCGCCGACGAGGCGCGAGGCGAGCGCGCCGACGCCCAAGGTTTCGATTGCGTCGGCAGCGGCGGCTTTGACGGCGGGATGGCCAGCGACCCCAAGATAATCGTAATTCGCGAAACTGACGAAGTGCCGGCCCCGCGCCTCCGCCTCCTGCCGCGCGCTATCGATCGCGACGAAAAACGGGTCATATTCTTCGAGATAGCCCTTGCCCGCATGGCGGAGGCGCTTGCTGGCATAATCGGCGAGGTTGTTGATTCTAGGGACCAATGCACATTGTCCAAATGCAAGAGGCGATCAAACCCCGGGGCGCCATCGACCAATCGTGGCGATCCTGTGACACCGGCCGGAGCCATAGCACCCCCAACGCTAGCCGGCAAAATAGGAACGCGCCGATGCCGTGGAGAAAACCTTCGCTTTGCCCAGAGGAACGGAGCAAACAGGCTTAGATCCATCGGGTTAGAATGATAAGTCAATTCCGGTTACAAACCGTAACAATGGCGGCTGAGGCAGGGCTGCAAAGATAGGCGCCTTTCGGCAATTGCGAAGTGCCAGCCTTCGGCGTGGATTTGCCGCTTTGCCGCCGTTGTCGATCGGTTGACAATGAGCGGCTCCGTGAGGGAGCGGGCGATTCGAGGCCGGCATGGGCACAGAGACGATCGAAGTCGAAACCCGCGCAAGAGTGGGCCTTATCCGATTCAATCGGCCGCAGGCCTTGAATGCGATCAATGCCACTTTGATCAAAGAGCTGAATGCGGCGCTCGACACCTTCGAGGCAGCGCCCGACATCGGCTGCATCGTCATCATGGGTTCAGCGAAGGCCTTTGCCGCCGGCGCGGACGTCAAGGAGATGCAGAGCAAGACGTATATGGAGGCCCTGCACGCGGACTTCATCGGCGATTGGCAGCGTCTCGCGAAAGTCCGCAAACCGACGATTGCCGCAGTCGCTGGTTTCGCGCTCGGCGGCGGCTGCGAACTCGCGATGATGTGCGATTTCATCATCGCCGCGGATAACGCGAAGTTCGGCCAGCCGGAAATCAAGCTGGGCATCATGCCCGGTTGCGGCGGCACGCAGCGGATGACCCGGGCGATCGGTAAGGCCAAGGCCATGGAGCTTTGCCTCACCGGCCGGACCATGGACGCGGCGGAGGCGGAGCGAGCGGGCCTCGTCGCGAGAGTCGTGCCGGCGGAGAAATTGGAGGCCGAAGCCATGCAGACGGCCGCGGCCATCGCCGCCATGCCGCTGCAGGCCGCGATGCTCGTCAAGGAAAGTATCAATCGCGCCGATGAGACAATGCTGGCCGAGGGAATCTTGTTCGAGCGCAGGCTCTTCCAGTCATTATTTGCGACGCAGGATCAGAAAGAGGGGATGGCCGCCTTTCTCGAAAAAAGGACGGCGGACTTCAAGAACCGCTAAAGCGCAGAGGGCAGCGCCTCGCGACGAGCATTTTCATCCGGATGATATTGACTCCGCTGATTTCATCCGGGTAATAAGTCCGCCTATGCAGAGTTTCACAGCCTTCCACCATGCAAGACAGATCGCGAAGGGACCGCGCGCGGCGATCGTCGCGGCCTTGCGATCGCGGCCGGCTGCAGCGACCGCTTCCGACATTCTCATCTTTGATGACAGTACCGGCCGGCAGATCGATTTCGATCTTCGCGGCGAGGACCCGATCGATGAAGCGCCAGCGACGAGAACGCGCGGGCGGCCAAACCTCGGCGTCGTCGCGCGCGAAGTGACTTTGCTGCCGCGGCATTGGGCATGGCTAGGCGGACAGCCGGGCGGCGTCTCGGCCGTACTGCGCCGGCTCGTTGACGAAGCCCACAAGCGCGACGGCGGCCAGCGCGCCGGCAAGGACGCGGCCTATCGCTTCCTTACCGCGATGGCCGGCAATCGCGCCCATTACGAGGAGGCGATTCGCGCCCTCTTTGCCGATAAAAGAAACAGTTTCGAGCAGCAGATGGCGAGGTGGCCGCGCGACATTCGCGAGCACGCGCTGGCGCTCGCTTATGGTACAGCGGCGACGGGCGAACTCGCGCCATAAGCAAGGCGTTCCTGCATTGACGGGTCAGCCGGCGCCAACTATAAGCTGCGCCTTTCCAAGTTTGCGGTCTGGCTCAGCCCATGCCTCTGGAGGCACCGTGGTTTCGCCGGACATTCACCCAGGACACGAGAATGGCGAATACTCCCTCGGCCAAAAAGGCTGCCCGTAAGATTGCCCGGCGCACGGAGGTCAACCGTTCGCGCCGCAGCCGGATGCGCACCTTCGTGCGTAAGGTCGAGGAGGCGATCGCCTCCGGCAATCATCAAGCCGCGGCGGCAGCGCTGAGCGAGGCCGAGCCGATCATCGTGCGCGCGGCGCAGAACGGTATCATTCACAAGAATACCGCTGCCCGCAAAGTCTCCCGCCTCAGCCATCGCGTGCGCACTCTCGCGCATTGAACGGCAAAGCCAATCGATCGCATGGATGAGTTCCGCATGCTGGCGGCGCGCGCAGCGTGCGTCTTGCTGCATCTGTTTGGTTATGATATTTCAAGTACTTAGAGACTGTGGCACCACCAAAGCATGGAGAAATCAAGTCTGAGATACCGTCCGCATCAGGATCGTTTGATTGGATCCTGATCGCTCGTCTTTGGCCGCTTTTTACGGCTGCTCCCGACACTCCAGACTGTTCGATATTTCAAACGAATTCGTATATTATCCGGGACATCGCCAGCGCGTTTCCGGAGAGGCGACGGAATCATGGGGATCGAAGGTCGCGACAAGCCCAAGGCTTTGGAAGCCGGCGCGCTGGCCGTCTCGGGCCAGCTCGGCAAGACAGTGCAGCGCCTGCGCAAGGCCTATAACCTTTCCCTGTCCGAACTTTCGGAGCAATCGGGCGTCGCGAAATCGATCATCAGCCAGATCGAGCGCAACGAGACCAATCCGACGCTGGCGACGATCTGGCGGCTGTCGCAAGCGCTCGATGTTTCGATCGAAGGCGTGCTGCAGGTCAGCGAAGACGAGCCCTTCCTCGAAAAATCCTCGAAAGGCGACACGCCGAATTCTCGTCTCCGACGATGGCAAGTGCCATCTTGCGATCGTCGGCTGGATCAAGACCGTCGAATGGCTGCAGTGGTATGGATTTACCGCCGAACCTGGCGGCGTGCTCGAATCTGATCCGCATCAGCGCGGGTCCGTCGAATGTCTCTCGGTGACCGATGGCGAACTCGAAGTCGAAGTCGGTGGCGTGATCGAGCACGCCAAGGCCGGCGAGACTCTGCGTTATCGCTGCGACCGGCCGCATGTCATCCGTAATCGCGCGAACAAGACCGCCTCCGCCATGATGGTGTGCATCCTCAAGGCGGCGGTGATGGAATAGCGTGTCATTATCCCCAAAGGTCAGGGCTAGGCGGGTACACAAGCGAACCCTCATAGACCAGTCCTTCCGGCCGATCCTTGGCGATGAGGAGAGGTCCGTCGAGATCGACGAACTTGGCTTTGCTTGCCAGCAGCAAGGCCGGCGCCACGCCGAGCGAAGAGCCGACCATGCTACCGATCATCACCTCAAACCCAAGCCGTTCGGCTTCGGCGACGAGGGCCAGCGCTTCGGTCAGGCCGCCCGTCTTGTCGAGCTTGACGTTGATGGCATCGTAGCGCCCCCGCAGATCGGCGAGGCCTTGGCGGTCGTGAAGGCTTTCGTCAGCGCAGATCGGGACGAGGTGCGCGATCTCCGCCAACGGTGCGTCTTGCCCTGCTGGCAGCGGCTGTTCGACGAGAGTCACACCAAATTTTGCACAGGCTTCGAGATTGGGCTCAAGATCGTGCGCCGACCAGGCTTCGTTCGCATCGACGATCAAGGTCGCCCGCGGTACCGCGGCCCGAATCGCAGCCAAGCGCTCCGGGTCGCCGCTGCCAGCGAGTTTCAGCTTGAGCAACGGCCGTTCCTGGGCCGCTTCCGCCGCCGCGGCCATGGCGTCCGGCGTGCCGAGGGAGATCGTGAAGGCGGTGGTCACTGCGGACGGCGGCTCGAGGCCGGCAAGCCGATAGGCAGGAATGGCGCGCCGCTTGGCCTCAAAATCCCACAGCGCGCAATCGAGCGCGTTGCGGGCGGCGCCGCACGGCAACAGAGCCTGCAGCTGGGGCCTCCCGGCGCCCGCTTCGATCGCCGCGCGGACATGTTCGATCGCGGCCAGCGCAGATTCGATGCTTTCGCCATAGCGCCCATAGGGTACGCATTCGCCGCGGCCGCAGAACCCCTCCGCTTCAATCGTCGCGACGATGACGATCGCCTCGGTCTTGGCGCCGCGGGAAATGACGAAAGAGCCGGCGATGGGAAAACGCTCAACCGTGACGTTCAGGCGCGGCATGAGCAGTCCCACCTTTGCGTCAAAGCGGCTTTCTCAATCCGTCCCAGAGGAGTCCATGCGCCTATGGTGATGATGGTGAGCCGGCTGGTCGCCTGAAGCCGTGGCGACTGGCGCCTGCCCATTCGCCGGCTTTTCGTCCACGGGCTTCTTCGTGCCGTTGCCGCCGGAGTCGAAGCCAATCTTGATCGCGTAATCCTGTTCGGCGTGATCGCTGGTCAAAGGAACGCTGAGCGGCTCGGTGACAAGCGTGAAGGGGGCTTCTGTCTGCCCCGGCGGGACGTTCGTCGGGACTTGATAGAGCTTGCTGACTGCGGGCGTACCGTCGGCTTGGCGAATGATCGCGACGCGGATCGGAGCGGTGAAAGCGCCTGGGGCACCGGCGGGTCCCAGCAGAACCTTGCCCACGACGCCGATCTTCATGGCATATTGACCGTCTCTGATGACGCATTCACGGGCGTAGTCGCCGATCGAGAATTGATAGCGCACCGTCTCGTTCGTTTGGTCACCGCCGGGCGCATAAAAGCGCTGGGAGGCGGTTCCGTCGAGGATCTCGATTTCTGGGCAGATGATCGAATCGGTCGGCTTCGGCTGATTGGGCAAAGGTTTGAACTGAACCAGCGCCATTAGATTATCCCATTTGGTCTGTCCGCTCTCGTCGACGTCGAAACTGCCGGTATTTTTGCTGCAGCCGGCAAGAACGAAAACCGCGCCCGCAACGAGCGCGCAATGCGCCGCGCGCTTCAAGCTGCGGCCCGGCACGTCCGCACAAACAACCCCCGGAGCAGTTGCAGAAATTACCTGAACATGCCGCTGCATGTCTCTTGGCTCCAATCCAATGTACCCAATGCAACTTCCATTCTGGAACAGGATCTTTTCCAATGGAAAACATCCTGCTTTAGATTCTATTATTATCGCATGATCGTTCGCAAACCGGTTCCACTTTGCCGATCAGACTCGCAGCGATCTATAGCAGAAATTTGTCCGCACGCAGCCTTAGATACGCACAGATTTTAATACTTTGCTATTCGCGGGGTAGGCCGCGATCCAAAACTCACGGCAGGGCATCGAATCCTTCGCCGAAGCCATTGAGGGCAAGAGGAATACCAATCCCTTCTTCTGGGGTCTGGAAGATGATGAAGGTGGCATTATGGCCGGTCTTCATCTCATTGATCAGCTTGTCCTCCATGACGACTTCGGCGATGCAGCCGGTCGGCAGGCAGCGGACGAAGCCGGCACGTCCGACATCCGTGTTGTCAATCTTGAGGCCGAGGCCGGAAGGCAACAGCACCCCGAGCGGCGCGATGACGCGGAGCAGGCGGCTTTTGCCGTCCGCGGTTTTGAGGATGATCACTACGAGATTGATATTTGGCCGATCGGATGCCGCGACACTCTGCAACAACGCGCATTGCTCATGCATTGCGCCGGGCGGCGTCTCGCAGCGCAATTCCCAGTCGCCGTGCTTAGATTTGACGACGCCCTGGGACCAGGCAGAACTCGTTGCGCCGCACATAAGGAGGAGGGAGAAAAGAACACCGATCGCAAGCCGGGCCATAAACATGTAGTCGCGATTCGCCCTAAGGTCCGTCATGCTCTTTCCCTTGCCGCTTCGCGGTCTGGCAGGCGCCGCCGCGCTGGCTTTCACTAGTCCGGCAAAGCGCGGCAGTTTTGCCGCCATCGGATCGAGATCGTGACGCAAACCAGGGCATTTTCATTAGCCTATCGGGACTGGGTTGCAAATCTGCCTCGCTTCTGCGGCGCGGCTCCCGCCATGAGGCAGGAGCCGGATCGCTCAGCCGCCGCACGAGATCGGTAGCGCTGCAATGGACATATGAGCCTTGGCGTCGCTGCATCGCGAAATCGCGGCTTTTGCATGACATCGCGCGTTTATGCCGCAAGCCAGATCCGATTGCGCGAATTGCGCGAGTTAAATCTTTGTGGTTTGGAACGAGTTAGCCACGAATTTCCTCGGCTGCCGAGGCTGAAGAGAAAGACACGCGAGCCGTGGCAGGGGAGCGACGAGAGTCCATGAAATTTCCACATATTCCCGACCGGATGCTAAAAAACTGCGGCGTAGCACTGACGATGTCATGCGCGCTTCTCTTCGTAGCGGCTTTCTTTGTCGCCCCGGCCTTCGCGGCGGCGGGACACGCGGATTCCGGCGAAATTGGCTTGCAGACCCCAGTGACCCCGATCGCGAGAGAAATGGTCTTTTTCCACAACATCATTTTGCTGCCGATCATCTTCGGGGTCAGCTTGTTCGTCGCCGTGTTGTTGCTGATTGCGATCTTCCGGTTCAATGAGAAGGCCAATCCGACGCCCTCGCGGCTCACTCATAACACCGCCCTCGAAGTGGCCTGGACGGTTATCCCGGTCATGATCCTGGTGGTCATCGCCATTCCCTCTTTCCGTCTTCTCGACCATCAGTTGGTCATCCCGGCCGCCGATGTGACCGTGAAAGTGACCGGGCATCAATGGTATTGGAGCTATGAGTATCCGCCAGATCAAGGCGGCGGCTTCAGCTTCGATTCCTACATCAAGGAAGGCAAGGATCTGAAGCCGGGGGATATTCGTCAGCTCGCCGTCGATAACGAGGCAGTCGTGCCGGTCAATAAGACCGTGCTCGTGCAGGTGACGGCTTCCGACGTCATCCACTCCTTCGTCGTTCAATCGTTCGGCATCCGCATCGATGCCGTTCCAGGCCGCCTCAACCAGACTTGGTTCAAAGCGGAGCGTGAAGGGCTCTATTATGGTCAGTGTTCGAAGCTCTGCGGCGAGGATCATGCCTTCATGCCGATCGCCGTTCGGGTGGTGAGCCAAAACGAATATACGGCCTGGCTCGCGCAAGCGAAAAAGAAGTTCGCTTCGACGGCGGTGCCGGTCCGTTTTGCCGAGAACGCGTCGAGAGATTAATTCGTCACGCCAAAAGTTCGAGCCGCCAAGAATTTTCGGGGAAGCAAACATGGACACGACCGCCACTGCTCATGAAGACGCCCATGCTCATCCGACAGGATGGCGCCGCTTTATGTATTCCACCAATCACAAGGACATCGGCACGCTCTATCTCTGCTTCGCGGTCATCGCCGGCCTTTTTGGCGGCGCTCTGTCCATTGCCATGCGGGCGGAACTCCAAGAGCCGGGTCTTCAAGTCTTCCCGTTTCTCGCGCACATCCTCAACGGTGCTCCGCCGGAACTCGCCGCCGACTATGCGAAGAATCTCTACAACGTGTTCATCACCGCGCACGGCCTGATCATGATCTTTTTCATGGTCATGCCGGCTCTGATCGGCGGATTCGGCAATTGGATGGTTCCGCTCATGATCGGCTCTCCCGACATGGCCTTCCCGCGGATGAACAATATTTCCTTCTGGCTGTTGCCAGCGTCTTTCACACTGCTGATCACTTCGCTGTTCATGGACGGCGCGCCCGGCATGAAAGGCTTTGGTGGCGGCTGGGTTCTCTATCCGCCCCTGTCGGTGATCGGCTTTCCCGGTCCGGCGATGGACTTCGTCATCCTGTCGATCCATCTCGCCGGCGCCTCTTCGATCCTCGGCGCGATCAATTTCATCACCACGATCTTCAACATGCGCGCGCCCGGCATGACGCTGCATAGGATGCCGCTGTTCGTCTGGTCGATCTTGGTCACCGCCTTCCTGCTCGTGCTGTCGCTGCCGGTTCTCGCCGGCGCCATCACCATGCTGCTCACCGACCGTAATTTCGGCACCGCCTTTTTCAATCCCAACCTGGGCGGCGATCCGATCCTCTTCCAGCATCTGTTCTGGTTCTTCGGCCACCCCGAGGTCTATATCCTGATCCTGCCGGGCTTCGGCATCGTCAGCCAGGTCATTTCGACCTTCTCGCGCAAGCCGGTGTTCGGCTATCTCGGCATGGCCTATGCCATGGTGGCGATCGGCGTCGTCGGCTTCCTGGTCTGGGCCCACCACATGTTCACCGTCGGCCTGTCGCTCGATACACAGCGCTATTTCGTCTTCGCGACCATGGTGATCGCGGTGCCGACCGGAATCAAAGTCTTCTCCTGGATCGCTACGATGTGGGGCGGCTCGATTTCGTTCCGGGTGCCAATGCTATGGGCGACGGGATTCATATTCCTCTTCACCGTCGGCGGCGTGACCGGCGTGGTGCTCGCCAATGCCGGCATCGATCGCGCCCTGCATGAAACTTATTATGTTGTCGCGCATTTCCACTATGTCTTGTCGCTTGGTGCAGTGTTCGCGATCTTCGCTGGTTTCTACTACTGGTTCCCGAAGATGACCGGATACATGTACAATGAAACCCTCGGTAAGATTCATTTCTGGCTGATGTTCATCGGGGTCAACGTCACGTTCTTCCCGCAGCATTTCCTGGGTCTTGCGGGCATGCCGCGGCGCTATATCGACTATCCCGAGGCATATACGCTCTGGAATGAGGTGTCTTCTTACGGCGCTTATATTTCCGGCCTCGGCATTCTCGTCTTCCTCTACCTGATCGTCGATGCATTCGCGAAAAAGCGCGTGGCTGGCAACAATCCCTGGGGCCGTGGGGCGACCACGCTCGAATGGACCATGACTTCACCGCCGCCGTTCCATTCCTATACGGTGCTGCCGCGGATCGTCGGAACCGAACATTGATCTATGAGGCCCCGCGAGGCTTCGTTTGAAGTGCCAGGAGTCAGGGGTCAGAGCATGTCGAGGCGTAAGGTGCGATTAAGAGATCCGGTTTGGTCTGGGTGCATTTTGCCCCTGAAGCCCGATCACCGTTTTGCGCAAGCCTCGCCATGACATTCATCGAAGAAAGCCGCGGGGCAGCTGGCGCTACGGCAATTTCGGCTGCCAACCCAAGCGATTACATCGCGCTCCTGAAACCGCGGGTGATGTCGCTCGTCATATTCACGGCGCTCACCGGGCTTCTGCTCGCCCCCCAGCACGTCAATATCGTCATCGGATTCGCCTCGCTGCTGGCGATTGCGGTTGGAGCCGGCGCCTCTGGTGCGCTTAACATGTGGTACGACGCCGATATCGATGCCGTGATGCGCCGCACTTGCCGGCGGCCGATTCCGACCGGCAAGGTGACCGGCCAGGAGGCGCTCGCTTTCGGATTGACCTTGGCGATCTTTGCTGTCCTCACGCTCGGCCTCGTCGCCAATCTGCTCGCCGCGGCGCTACTCGCCTTCACAATCTTTTTCTACGTCGTAATCTATACGATCTGGCTAAAACGCCTGACGCCGCAAAACATCGTCATCGGCGGCGCCGCCGGCGCGCTGCCGCCGGTCGTCGCCTATGTGGCGGCGACCGGTCAGGTGAGCCTTGCCGCGCTCACTCTCTTCGCCATCATCTTCGTCTGGACACCGCCGCATTTTTGGGCGCTGGCGCTGGTGCGCTCCGCCGAATATGGCCGCGCTGGCGTGCCGATGATGCCGAACGTCAAGGGTGCCGATCGCACCAGGCTCGAGATCCTGGTCTACAGCGTCGTTCTGGCCGGGCTCGGGGTGTTGCCCTTCGTGCTCGGCTTCGCTTCCATCGTCTATGGGGTTCTCAGTGCCGTTCTCGGCGTAGCCTTCGTAGGCTTGGCGCTGCGTGTCTATCGCATCCGCAGCGGCCAAATTGCCGATAAATGCGCGATGCGCCTATTCGGCTTCTCAATTCTCTATCTCTTCTTGTTGTTTGCCGAACTCTTGAGCGAGCGGCTGGTCGCGCTTGCCATCGAATTCGTGAGGTGAGAGGCATGGACGCCGACCACCAGTCCGAAGGTATCGTCCTGACGCCGGAACAGATCAAAAGCCGGCGCCAGCGGAATATCGCGATTGGGCTGGCGGTCGGCTTCCTTGTGCTGCTCTTTTACGCCGTGACGATCGTCAAGCTCGATCCCGGCATCCTCGATTGGCCGTTGTGAGCGAGCGCGACATGACTGCTTCTCAATCTCCGGGCATCGGGCCGACGTCGCTCCGGCGCTGCAAATGGGTGGGAGCCGCGGTGCTGCTGATCTCTGTCGGCATGCTCGGCCTCAGTTTCGCTGCGGTGCCGCTGTATCGGATTTTCTGTGCCAAGACCGGATTCGCCGGCACGACTCAAGTCGCGAAGGTCGCGCCAACGGCGAGAGGCAAGCGCACGATCATCGTTCGCTTCGATTCCAATGTAGCACCTGGCCTCAGCTGGCGTTTCGTGCCGGAAACGCCGCAGGTTAAACTGCTGACCGGCGCGACCGCGACGGTGTTCTTCAAGGTCACCAATCTTTCTGATCAGGAGACGGCCGCGCAGGCCGGCTACAATGTCTCGCCGGGGCAGACCGGCGGCTATTTCGACAAGATCTCCTGTTTCTGCTTTACCGAGCAGCATCTCGCCCCGCATGCGACGATGGAGATGCCGGTCGTTTTCTTTCTCGATCCGGCGCTCGAGCAAGACAAAACCATGAACGGGATCGACGAGGTCACGCTGTCCTACACGTTCTATCCCGAGCCGAGCCACGTGCCAGTGGCCGCGGCCCGGTAGCGGACGAGTACAGACCGGCGAGGCTTCGAAATGGACGATCCGCCGCCTTGACCGGCGGCGGCAAACAAGGCAAACGGCGAACTGACGGCGGCGCGGACTTAACGAAAACGCGCCGATGTCCGGCGAGGCCGTGAAAGAGGAAAGGGGACAAGCAGATGTCGGACGCCCACGCAAAGCCGAACCACGATTATCATCTCGTCGAGCCAAGCCCTTGGCCGATACTCGGGGCGTTGGGCGCATTTTTCATGGCCGTCGGCGGCATCATGTGGATGAAGGCAATCGCCGTGCACGGCGTGAAGCCCGGCAGCTACATCTTCGGCGCTGCTCTCATCTGGACTCTCTTCATCCTGGCATCATGGTGGATCGACGTCGTCAAGGAAGCCGAATATCAAGGCCATCACACCCGTGTCGTACAGATCGGCCTTCGCTACGGCATGATCCTCTTCATCCTCTCCGAAGTGATGTTCTTTGTCGCTTGGTTCTGGGCATTCTTCGATTCGAGCCTCTTTGCGGGTGAGCATATTCAATATGCGCGCGTCGCCTTCACCGGCGGACATTGGCCGCCGAAGGGGATCGAGGTCATCGACCCCTGGCATCTTCCGCTGCTCAACACGATCATCTTGTTGACGTCCGGCACGACAGTGACCTGGGCCCATCACGCCTTGCTCAACAACGATCGGGCCAATCTCAAGAATGGCCTGATTCTTACGATCTTGCTCGGCGTCGCCTTCACCAGCATCCAGGCCTATGAATATTCGCATGCGCCGTTCGGGTTCAAAGGTTCGATTTATGGTTCAACGTTCTTCATGGCCACGGGCTTCCATGGCTTCCACGTCATCATCGGATCGATCTTCCTGACGGTCTGCCTCGTCCGCTCCTTTGCCGGGCAATTCTCGCCGCAACGCCACCTCGGCTTCGAATTTGCCACCTGGTATTGGCATTTCGTTGACGTGGTCTGGCTGTTCCTGTTCTCTTGTATCTATGTCTGGGGTTCCTGGGGCGCCCCAATGGAGCACTGAGGCCGCGGTTCAAAGCAACAGGGCTTCTGGAATCGACAAGATTAGCCCTCACTCTCAGGAGCGCGAACGCCACTTCGAGGGGTGAGGGCGACTTCCGGCGATCCGCGACCACTGGTCGGGGGCGGTCATCGGCGCCGGCGGAAGGAGCCGCGATGAGCGGCAATGAGAAATATCCGCTGCCTGCGGCGATCTTTGCCGGCCTTGCCGGACGGTGTCCGCGCTGCCGTCGCAGCGGGATGTTCGACGGGTTCCTGAGGCTGGTTCCGGCGTGCAAGCACTGTGGGCTGAACTTTGCTTTTGCCGATGCTGGCGATGGTCCCGCCGTGTTCGTGATGCTGTTCGGCGGATTTCTGGTGGTCGGCGCGGCGCTCATCACGGAAGTGCTCTATGAGCCACCCTATTGGGTCTATCTCGCCGTGTTCCTTCCCCTCACGCTGATTGTGTGCGTCGGCCTGCTGCGGCCGCTGAAGGGCGTGCTGATCGCTTTGCAATATCGCAACAAGGCCGAGCAGGGCCGGCTCGAAAGCTGAACAAGGATGGTAGAACTGGCTCCGCCCCTGCGCAGGAAGAGTCTCGTCGCGCCGGTTCTGTTCGCCGCGGTGGTCGGCGCGATTCTTATATCGCTCGGCGTCTGGCAATTGCACCGGCTCGCATGGAAGGAAACCCTGATCGCGCAGATTACGGCGCGCACCAAAGCTGCGCCGCAGCCGCTGCCCGATGTCGCGCAATGGCCGCATCTGGCGCCTGCCGACTATGCCTATCGCCATATCGAAGTTGCCGGCCACTTCGACAATGACAAGGAGGCACTGGTCTTCTATGGCACCGGCCCGGACAACCTTGGACCCGGCTATCTCGTGTTGACGCCACTGCGGCTCGATTCCGGCGCAACCGTGATCGTCAATCGCGGTTACGTTCCCCTTGCATTTGCGGGGAAGTCGGCACGCGCTACAGGCGAGACCGACGGCGAAGTGCATCTCACCGGGCTCATGCGGCCGCCGCAACAACGCAATTTCTTCACTCCCGCCGATACGCCGGAAAAAGGGATATATTTCACCCGTGACCCGGCAGTGATTGCCGCCCATTTTCGGTTGCCGCAAACCGCACCCTTTATCGTGGATGCCGATGCAACGCCGGTGCCGGGAGGCTGGCCGAGGGGCGGTATGACGGAAGTGACCCTGCCGAACAATCATCTTGGCTATGCGATGACTTGGTTCGGGTTGGCAGTCGGAATGCTCTCGGTTTTCGCAGCCTTCCTCTACCGGCACTGGTACGAGGGTCGTCACGCCGGAGCTTGAGCCGTAGCAAAGCTTTAGATAGCTGATCGGCTTTACGAACCGCGAATGGCCCGAATCGCGCCAAACCCTGTCGTTTCGCCGTTTTTATGCTAAACGAACGGAGGGATTCGGGGTCGAAAAGCTTAGGTTCAAGGTGAAATATATCTCGACACGTGGCGAAGCCCCTTCGCTTTCCTTCACCGATGCCCTGATTGCTGGTCTCGCCCAGGACGGCGGCCTTTATCTTCCGCAAACCTATCCGCGGTTTTCGCCGGCAGAAATTGCCGGATTTGCGGGTTGGCCTTATGCGGCCGTCGCCGAAGCCGTCATTGCGCCGTTCGTCGCCGGCACGCTCGACCACAGGACGCTTCGCGGGATGATCGAGGCGGCCTATGCCGGCTTCGACCATGCGGCGGTGACGCCGTTGACCCAGATCGGCAACAATCTCTTTCTCCTCGAATTGTTTCACGGGCCGACGCTCGCCTTCAAGGACCTCGCCATGCAGCTGCTCGGGCGGCTCATGCAGCATGTCCTCGCGACGCGGGGAAAACGGGCGACCATCATCGGCGCAACATCCGGCGATACCGGCGCCGCAGCCATCGCGGCGTTTCAAGCAATCGAGGAAGTCGACGTCTTCATCCTCTATCCGCGTGGCCGCGTCTCCGACGTCCAACGCCGGCAGATGACGACGATTGCGGCCGACAATGTCCACGTCATCGCGATCGAAGGTACCTTCGATGATGCGCAGGCCCTCGTGAAAGGCCTCTTTGCCAACAAGCGGATTCGCGATGAGTTCTCGCTCGCCGGCGTGAACTCGATCAATTGGGCGCGGGTGGTGGCGCAGGTCGTCTATTATTTTGCGAGCGCGGTGGCGCTCGGTGCCCCGTACCGGCCGGTCTCTTTCGCCGTGCCGACCGGCAATTTCGGCGACATCATGGCCGGCTGGATCGCCAAGAAGATGGGCCTTCCGATTGAGCGGCTCGTCATTGCCACCAATGCCAATGATATTCTCGCCCGCGCGCTCGCGTCCGGGCGTTACGAGACCGGCCGTGTGGAAGCCACACAATCGCCCTCAATGGACATTCAGGTATCGTCCAACTTCGAACGGCTTCTCTTCGAAACTTATGGACGCGATGCGGCGGCAATCCGCCGTCTCATGAATGATTTGCATCAGGCTGGCGGCTTCAGCATCGATCAGAAGCCGCTCGCGGCGATCCGCGACGAGTTCGATGCGGCCCGGATCGGCGAAACGGAAACGACCGGGGAGATCGCGCGTGTGTGGCGCGAAGCGCAGAAGCTCATCGATCCGCATACGGCGGTCGGCGTCGGTGCGGCGCGTTCGGTGTTGGCTGAGCGCCCGCATGTTCCGATGATTGCGCTTGGTACGGCGCATCCTGCGAAATTTCCCGCGGCGATCGAAGCGGCTGTCGGTATCAATCCGCCGCTGCCACCGCATCTCGCCGATATCTTCTTGCGCAAGGAACATTTCGACGTGTTGGCGAATGACCCGGGCAAACTCGAAACTTATATGCGGCAATGCCGCCGTACCTCGAAAAAGGCGGCGTCATGAGCGTTGAATTCACGACTCTGCCATCCGGCCTGCGGATCGTCACCGATCGCATGGCGCATCTCGAGACGGTGTCGCTCGGCGTTTGGGTGGCCGCAGGTTCAAGGCACGAACGGCCGCGCGAACGCGGGCTTTCGCATCTCCTGGAGCACATGGCGTTCAAGGGTACGCGGCGGCGCTCGGCGCGCGACATCGCCGAGGAGATCGAAACTGCGGGCGGCGATCTCAACGCCGCCACAAGCGTCGAGCAAACAGCCTATTATGCGCACGTGCTTGCAGGCGATACCGGCCTCGCGCTCGATATTCTCGCCGATATTCTCACGGAAAGCACATTCGACACGCAGGAGCTGGAACGCGAGAAGGGCGTGATCCTGCAGGAGATTGGTGCGGTCGAGGATACCCCCGACGATCTCGTCTTCGATCTCTTCAACGCCGCCGCTTTTCCGGAACAACCGATCGGTTCGCCAATCCTCGGCACTCCCGAACATGTGCGGGCGTTCGACCGCAGCATGATCGCCGCCTATCTCGAAAGCCACTATCGCAGCAGTGCGACGACGATCGGTGCGGCCGGTGCCGTCGATCACGCGCAGGTGGTCGATGCCGCCGAAAAAGCCTTCGCCAACCTGCCGGTGCATGCCGCGGAAGCCACAGTGCCCGCGCGTTATCTCGGCGGCGAAAAGCGCGCGAAGCGGCAGCTCGAACAGGCACATGTCGTGATCGGGTTTGAAGGCGTCGCATATAGCAATAGCGCCCATTATGCGCTGCAGGTGTTTGCCAATGCGATCGGCGGCGGCATGTCCTCGCGGCTCTTCCAGGAAGTGCGCGAGAAGCGCGGCCTCGTCTACACCATCAACGCCTTCCATTGGGGCTATTCGGACACTGGGCTTTTCGGCTTCTACGCTGCGACCGGAAAGCGGCAGGTTAGCGAGCTCATGCCGGTCGCGCTCGATTGCCTCGCCGAAGCCACGAAGGATCTGAGCGAGCCTGAAGTCCAGCGCGCGAAGGCACAGATGAAAGTCTCGCTCTTGGCTGCGCTTAGAATCGCCGACCGCGCGCGCCGAACAGATTGCGCGACAGATCCTCGCTTTCGGGCGGGTTCTGACGCGCGACGAAATCATCGAAAAGATCGACTGTCTGACGGTCGCGGCGATCCGCGACGCGGGAACGGCGGCGCTGCGCGCTGAGCCGACCGTCGCGGCCGTCGGGCCGATCTCGAATGTCTATTCACCCGACCGCGTCAGAGAGCGGCTCGGCTCTATGTGAGGGGAGGTTGGCTTGGCTCTGTTCCGGCTCGGGCCGCCGAGCGATATCTCAAATCTTGTGCGCGGCGAAGGCATCTATTTGCGGCCGCCCGAGATGCGCGATTTCGAGAACTGGGCTGATTTGCGGGAACGAAGCAGAAACTTCCTCACGCCTTGGGAGCCGACATGGCCGGGCGACGACTTGACCCGCACTTCGTTCCGCCGCAGGCTGCGCCGCCATATGCAGGAGATCGCGGGCGACGAAGCCTATCCGTTCCTGATATTCCGTGATGGCGACGACGCGCTCGTCGGAGGTCTGACGATTGGCCAGATCAAACGCGGCGTCGCCCAGTCCGCGACGCTCGGTTATTGGATGGGGCTCCCATTTGCCGGAAAGGGGCTGATGACGCGCTCCGTCCGAGCGATGACGGGCTTCGCCTTCACGAGTTTGCGGCTGCATAGGATTGAGGCCGCGTGCTTGCCACATAATGAAGCATCGATCAAATTGTTGGAGCGCAACGGTTTCAAGAGGGAAGGGCTCGCCCGCGCCTATCTCAGGATCAACGGCCTTTGGCAGGACCATTTCCTTTATGCACTTCTGGAGACGGACCCGCTTCCCTTGCGGGTTTCGCGGCGCGATCGCGCCTGAGCGGGGCATAATGTCGGTCGTTCGGACTATGTTGCGTTTGTGCCGGCTATCGCTCGCACTCATCGTTCTCGGAGCCGGCACGGCTCCGGCGGGCGCAATCAAGTCCGTGCGCGTGCCGCTCGATGCTTCTGCGATCGATCTCACCAAGGCAATCGAGAGCTATAATTCGCAAGGCGACCGCCTTCTTGTTTCGACGGCGCCCGGTTCGGACGGAATCGTGCGCCGGATCGAAGTGCGCGCGAAGGAAGCCGGAACGCATCCAAGCTGGATTGTCTTCGCGCTCACCAACGACACGGACGAACAGATCGAGCGGCTCGTCGTCGCGCCGCATTTCCGCCTCGTCGGATCGGGCGTGATCTGGCCCGATCTAGGCGCTTCGCGCATATCGGCGATCACCGCGAGCCAGGGCTTTCCGCCTGAACGCCAAGAAAGCACCGATGCCGACGTCTTTCGGCTGACGCTCGATCCCGGCACGACGGTAACCTATGTCGCGGAATTGCGAGCCCCCACCTTGCCGCAGCTCTATCTTTGGGAGCCTGACGCCTACAAGGACAAGCTGACGAGTCTGTCGCTCTACAAAGGCATCGTCATTGGCGTCGCCGGATTGCTCGCGCTGTTTCTCACCATTGTCTTTGTCGTCAAGGGCGCGGTGATTTTTCCCGCCGCCGCGGCGCTTGCCTGGGCGGTCCTCGCCTATGTCTGCATCGATTTTGGGTTCTGGAACAAGATTTTCGATACGTCCGCACAGACCGATCGAATATGGCGCGCCGGCGCCGAAACATCGCTCGCCGCGACACTGCTTGTGTTTCTCTTCGCCTATCTCAATCTCAACCGATGGCATGTGCGCGCCTCACGCGTCGCGATCGGTTGGCTCATCTTTCTCGTCGCGCTGATCGGGCTTGCAGTTTACGACGCGCCGGTTGCTGCCGGCGTCGCGCGGATCTCGCTGGCGACGGTCGCCGCTGTTGGCTTCATTCTCGTTCTCTATCTCTCGACGCATGGCTATGACCGCGCCGTGATGCTGATCCCGACCTGGTTTCTGCTGCTCGTCTGGATCACCGCTGCGGCCTTCACCGTCACCGGCTCTCTCACCAACGATCTCGTATCGCCGGCGCTCATCGGCGGCCTCGTGCTGATCGTGATGCTGATCGGTTTCACCATCATGCAGAATGCTTTTGCCGGTGGCGGACTCGGCCAGGGCGCCATCACGGACGTCGAACGCAAGGCGCTGGCGCTGACCGGCTGCGGCGACATTATCTTCGATTGGGATGTCGCCTCGGATCGAATTTTCGTGAGTCCCGAGGTTGAGGCTCAGTTGGGCCTTGCACGTGGCGAACTCGAAGGGCCGGCGTCGGCTTGGCTCCAACTCCTGCATCCGTTCGAGCGTGACCGTTATCGTGCCTGTCTCGATACGATGCTCGAACAGCGCCGTGGCCGAATCAATCAGGAATTTCGCCTGCGCGCCGCCGACGGACATTATTTCTGGTTCCACCTGAAGGCGCGGCCCGTCATTGGAAGCGACGGCGATGTGATCCGCGTCATCGGTACGCTCGCCGACGTCACTGAACAGAAGACGTCGGAGACGCGGCTTCTGCACGATGCCGTCCACGACAATCTGACCGGCCTTCCCAATCGCGAATTGTTCTTCGACCGACTCGCCGCGGCGCTTCTACTCTCGCAGACCGATTCGAAGATCCGCCCCACGGTGATCTGCATCGACATCGACAGATTCAAGCATGTCAACGAGACGATCGGATTTTCGGCCGGCAATTCAATCCTTCTGACCATCGCCCGCCGGCTCAGCCGTATCCTGAAGCCGCAAGATACTTTGGCGCGCCTGTGTAGCGATCAGTTCGCCGCGGTGATCATTTCGGAGACTGAGACGGATCAGATCATCTCGGTCGCCAATATCGTGCGGCGTGCGGTCTCGACACCAGTAACCCTCGGCGAGAATGAAGTGCCGCTGTCTGCGTCGATCGGCCTCGCTCTGTTCGATCCGCAATTGCATTCGAAGCGGGAGGACATGTTGAACGATGCCGAAATCGCGGTCCGCCATGGCAAGCGGATCGGCGGCAACCGCATTGAAGTCTTTCGGCCGTCAATGCGTACGCTCAGGTCTGATCGCTTGACGCTTGAGTCGGATTTGCGCCGTGCCTTGGACCGCGGCGAAATGAACATCCTATTCCAGCCGGTCATCCGACTCGAGGATCGCACCGTCGCCGGGTTCGAGGCGCTGCTCAGATGGGACCATCCAAGGCTCGGGCGGTTGAGTCCCGCGGAGTTCATTCCGGTTTCCGAGGAGACGGGCAGCATCGTCGATCTCGGCATTTTCGCGATGGAGCGCACCGCGCGCGAGCTAGCCGCCTGGCAACGCGCGCTCGACGTCGATCCGCCGCTTTTTGCGAGCGTCAACATCTCGTCACGGCAATTGCTTCGGCATGATCTTTTGCAGGATGTGAAGGCGGTGCTCTCGCGCTGGGAGGTCGCGCGCGGCACGCTCAAGCTCGAACTCACCGAGAGCCTCGTCATGGAGAATCCGGAATATGCGGCTCAAATCTTGGCCCGTATCCATGAATTCGGCGCCGGTCTCTCGCTCGACGATTTCGGTACCGGCTATTCCTCACTCGCCTATCTGCAACGTTTCCCCTTCGACACGATCAAGATCGACCGCTCCTTCGTTCGCCACAACGGCAAGGGCGCGCGGCCGATTATCCTGCGCTCCATCGTCACCTTGGCGCATGACCTCGGCATGGACGTGATCGCTGAAGGTGCGGAATCCGAATCCGACGCGATCGAGCTTTATCAGCTCGGCTGCGAATATGCGCAGGGCTATGCCTTCGGGCATCCGATGAGCGCGAGCGATGCACGTAAGCTCGTCGGCGCGGCGTCGATCGCCGCGTAGAACCCGTCGCGATCCGAGCTAGGCGCGGCCGGATTGCGTGGAGAGAAAGCCCGGGTCTATGCCGAGCTTGCGCAAGGCGCGTTCATATTTCAATTCGAGCGGCGTATCGAAGATCAGCGCGCTATCGGCGGGGCAGGTGAGCCAGCCGTTGTGCTGCATCTCGTCTTCCAATTGGCCCGGAGACCAGCCGGCGTAACCGAGCGCCAGAACGGCCCGGTCGGGGCCGGCGCCATGGGCGATCGCACGCAGAATGTCGATAGTCGCTGTGAGCGACACGCCGGCATCGATAGGCAAGGTCGAATTATCGATGTAAAAATCATTCGAGTGAAGCACGAAGCCGCGCCCGGTCTCCACCGGACCGCCTTTCAGAACCGGAACGGCGCCAGCCTGCGCCGGCAGTCTGATCGCCTCGTCGGGCGCAATGACCTCGAGCTGAACCAGAAGCTCCGAAAAATTGAGGCTCGGCGCGCGGCGATTGATGATAATTCCCATCGCGCCTTCATCTGAATGGGCGCAGAGATAGACGACGCAACCGGCAAATCGGTCGTCCTGCATGCCTGGCATGGCAAGCAGCAACTGGCCGTCGAGATAGCCCTTGCCTTTGTCCTTTTGCGTCGCCGATGCCATCGCCTGCTGCCATATTTGCTCTAGAATGAAGATAGGTCATGAAACTCTAAATTTCAGCTGTTGCTTATAAGAGAACAATTTTCCATGGCGCTTTTAATCAAGATTCGATCTTCACGTGCTAGACCCATGTTGGCGCAGCCGCGCCGGTTTGGCCATCTCCTTTTTGCGGGCCGCTTCGGCCTCGGCGTCGCGCTCTGCCTTGTGGCGCTCGCGGCGAAGTCCGATCCATTTTCGAGTCCCTGGTCTGGGCAGGAGACAGACAAGACACAAATGCGGCTCATCGCCGGCGGTTACTACCAGGGCGTGTATCAAGCCGCTGCAGAGATAAAGCTTGCGCCGCACGCCATCACTTATTGGCGCGAGCCGGGCGATGCGGGCGTGCCGCCTAAATTTTCCTTCGAAGGGTCGGAGAACGTGGCGAATGCCGAGGTTCTCTATCCCGCCCCGAGCCGTATCGACGATCAAGGCATCGAGGCCTTCGGCTATCGCGACGACGTGGTTTTTCCGATCCATGTCACCCCGCACGATGCGGCGAAGCCGGTGCGCCTACAACTCACTGTCGATTATGCTGTCTGCGACAATATCTGCCTGCCGGTGAAGGGTGAGGCCAAGCTCGCGTTGCCGCAGTCGGGCGACAGTGCGGAAAGCGCGACGATCGAAACGGCGCAAGCGCGCGTGCCTTTGGTGCTCGCATCCAAAGAAGTCGGCGAGAAAATCCTTATCGTCGCGGACAAGGGATCAGCGAGCCCAACATGGCTCATTTCATGGAAGGGCGATGCGCCCGTCACCGATCTCTTCGCCGAAGCACCCGATGGCTGGGCATTCGAGACGCATCGCGGAGCGGACGGCGAGTTTTCGCTTGCTGCGGTCGAACAACCTATGTCGGGCGCGGCGCAGCGGGTGCCGGTGCGCTTGACCTTCGTCGGACCTCAAAAATCCTATGAGTTCACGACCGGATTCAACATCCCAGCGAAGCCGCAGGCCTCGCCGGCACCCACGGTTGGGACCAAATAATCGGGCGCCAAGTTCTTTGCACTTCTCTCGTGACGACGGCGGACGCATGGCTCACGCAGCAGAGATGAGAATCGGCACATCCGGCTGGACTTACGCCTCTTGGCGCGGCGCCTTCTATCCCAAGGAGCTGCCCCAGCGCCAAGAGCTTGAGAGTGCGGAGGCCGTTCCGTGAGCCGAGTTCAACTTCCGCATTCGCCCCTCGCGCCAAGTGATGTGTCGAACGACGCCGCCGCCCAATTGAGCGCGGCCGCACGCGAGGCAGCGGACTGCACGCGCTGCCCACTTTATCGCGATGCAACGCAAGTCGTGTTTGGCGAGGGGCCGATTGGCGCAGCGCTTATGTTCGTCGGTGAGCAGCCTGGCGATCAGGAAGATCGCCAAGGTCGGCCGTTTGTGGGTCCGGCGGGGCGCATTCTCGATCAAGCGCTTGTCGAAGTCGGGCTGGACCGAAGAACGACTTATGTCACAAACGTCGTGAAACATTTCAAATATGAGCAGCGCGGCAAACGCCGTCTGCATAAACAGCCGAATCGCGGCGAAGTGCAACAATGCCGCTGGTGGCTTGATCGCGAGCTTGCTTTGGTTCAGCCACGGCTCGTGATTGCTCTGGGCGCAACGGCAGCGCGCGAACTTATGGGCCGGCCCGTGGTGTTGGCGCGTGAGCGTGGCAGGCTCGTCTCGTTCGCCGATGGTCGGGAAGGGCTCGTCACCATTCACCCCTCCGCGATCTTGCGTGTGCCCGACGAAGATGCACGCCGTCAGTCCTTCGCCGCATTCGTCAGCGATCTCAAAGAAGCGGTAAGGATCGCGAAATCAACGCGCCGGGTCGCATAGCAAAGGGCAGCCGAGACGGTGCCCAGCTGCCCTTCGAAGAGTCTCAGCCCTTAGGGAATCACATTTTGTCCCGACCATGCGATGCCTCTCCGCCGCGGTGTCCGGCTTGCGAAGCGCGTTGCGGGTCATTGGCGAAATTACCGCCGGATGCTTGGCCGCCCTTTCGTCCAGCTTCAGAAGCTCGCGCGGGATCATTGGCAAAGTTGCCGCCCGAAGCATGGCCACCTTTTTTGCCGGCTTCCGAGGCGAGCCGATGATCTTGTGAAAAGCTGCGCTTTTCATCCGGCACGCTGGCGCCGTCTTTGCGGCCCGCTTCGGCCGCTAATTCTGGGTCCCGGGAGAAACTACGCTCTGCGGGGGGAACGCTTGCGCCGCCTTTGCGCGCAATCTCGCGCTGCTTCTCCTCATCCATGGAAGCAAATCCACGATTTGAGGTGTTATGCTCATTAGCCATGATCTTCTCCTGAGTTCCCATTGAACTTTGCGTCTTTGCCAAGTGACGCGGCTGTTCGGGAAACCCCGGAGTCGCATCCGTTGTTCCGAAAAAAGTTATGGCTATACTGTGAATTCGAAGCAAACGTAAAGGTATAGCCTCGCTTTGTAACGCTATACTGTGCAGCTTACTGGCTAAGCTGCCAGTCCTCTCACTGAGATTCGGGTTGAGCAGTTCATCCGCTGTGTTGCCGGCATTTGAATTCGCCGCACCGAGCCAACAAGCCGACCATCCGACGGAGAAGTCCGAGCCCGAGGGCCCGGACTTCCGATTGCTTCACTTAGGCTGCGGCGCGGTTGATGCTGCCTTCGGCCAGATTGGTCAGCTTCTTGTCGGCCGCCTTTTCCTCTTCGAGATTCTGATCGAGCAAATCGATGCAGTCGTCGGCGCCGAGTTCCTTCGCCCAGGCGATCAAGGTGCCGTAGCGAGTCATTTCATAATGTTCGACCGCCTGAGCGGCGGCGATCAGCGCTGCATCGAGGACGTTCTTGTCGTCCACGTCGCCGGCGACCTCGTCTGCCTCTTCGATGATGCCGTCAATAGCCGGGCAAGTGACCGTCTGCGGCGCCAATTTCCGCATTTCGAAAACCCGCTCGAGGCGAATGACGTGGTTCTTGGTTTCGCCGAGATGATGTTCGAAGCCTTGCTTCAACTCGGGCGAACTCGCCTTCTGAATCATTTTCGGAAGTGCGCCGACGATACGCTTCTCCGCATAATAGATATCCTTGAGCTGGTGGATGAAGAGATCGTTCATCGACTTGATGTCTTTGGTGAAGAGACCCATGGATTGCTCCTGCTGTTGGAAAGATCAGCGACGTCCATCTCGGTGGCCGTAAGCCTGGCGGATGACAGCGCGCCGCCCAGCAAACGGCGCGAGCGGCAAGGCGTTCCCTTCGAGATGGAGACCGGTAGCGGGCAGCGCGCCTCGGGCTTGACGAATGGTGGAGCGGACCATCGCAGCCGGTCCTTTGAATTTGCCCGCTGCCGCGATTACGTTAGATTGCGTTCTTTCGTGAGGATCTCGCTCTATGTCGATCAAAGTTGATGACGTTCTGCCCGAGGTCGCGTTCACGGTGATGACGCCGGAGGGGCCGCAAGCCCGCACCACAGACGAGATCTTCAAGGGACGGAAAGTCGTGCTCATCGGCGTTCCTGGCGCCTTCACTCCGACGTGCTCGCTCAATCACTTGCCGGGCTACATTGACAAAGAGCGGGAGTTCAAGGCGAGGGGTGTCGATTTCATCGCAGTGACCGGCGTCAACGACGTCTTCGTTATGGATGCCTGGGCGAAGAGCACGGGCGCTGCCGGCAAGATCGTCTTTCTCGCCGACGGAAGTGCTGTTTTTGCCGAAGCGATCGGCCTCACCCTTGACCTCATCGACCGCGGCCTCGGCTTGCGTTCGCAACGCTATTCCATGCTGGTCGACGATGGGGTCGTGCGCGAGCTCAACATCGAGGAATTGTCGGGCAAGGCCGAGGCGTCGACTGCGGATGTTTTACTGAGCCATCTCTGAAGCAATCATTCGGCATCGGGCGCGATGCCTTCAACGCGGGCCTCCTCAGATCCCTGTTCCAAGATGATGGCCGTCCTATTTGAGGTATTGATCCGCGAGGATTCTCCAAGAGTCCGTCGTTGTGCCCTGCAATATGCCTATGCGCCGTCTTGCGTCGATGCTTCTCACGAGCTTCCTCTGCCTTGCGCCTGCATGGGCAGAATCCGGCTTGTCGCCGCCGCGGCAGAGCGTCCCTGCAGCGCACGATTCGGCAATTCCTTTGCCACCGGCGCGCCCCGCCGAGATAAGGCCGCCTCCCGCGACGAAAGAAGCTCAGACTGCGATCCCCGATCAAGCCTGTGCGCGCATGCTCGCGAACGCCCATATCGTCGCCGCCTCGGCCCCTGCCGTGACCGGGCCGAACGGATGTGGAATCGCCAATCCGGTTAGACTTGAAGCGCTCGTGCTCGCCGATGGAACACGTGTACCTTTCGAGCCGCCGGCTCTCATTCGGTGTGCGTTTGCCGAGGCGCTTGTGAATTGGTTCCTTGAGGACGTAGCGCCGCTCGCCCAAAAGGCGGGTGGCCTCTCGAGGATCCTCGGTTCGGAAGGCTACGAATGCCGGCCGCGCAACAGAGTCACTGGCGCTAAGCTCAGCGAACACGCCAAAGGCAATGCCTTCGATCTGCGCGGCATCGTCTTGCGTAATAGTCAAACGCTCGTCATCGAGCGCCAGACCGAAGCGAGCGATTTCATGGAGCAAATGAAGGCAGCCGCCTGTGCGCGGTTTACGACGGTTCTCGGGCCGGGCTCGGACAGCTCTCACGAGACCCACCTCCACGTCGATCTCGCGGAACGCCACAATAATTATCGCATCTGCGAATGGGAGGTGAAATAGACTAGGCCCGCCAAGACACAAGCCGAGGAGCGCCGCCGGGGGAAGCTGGTTCTTTGCGGCCGCATTGACGAACCGACGCGACACAAATAATGAAGAAGAAAAGGAGAAAGCGCCGTGGCCGACCAATCCGTGCCCCATTACAATATTGTCTTCCTCGATCGCGCGACGATCGGCGTGTCGGTGCGAAAGCCGAAATTTCCGCATAGCTACGTGGAACATCAGGCAACGACCGCCGACGAGGTGGTAGAGCGCCTCGCCGGGGCAGAAATTGCTATCATCAACAAAGTGCCGATGCGGGCGCCGAATCTCGAAAAACTGCCGAAGCTGAAATTGATCGCGGTGGCCGCCACCGGTACCGACTGCATCGACAAGGCCTATTGCAAGGCGCATGGCATCACGGTCTCGAATATCCGCAATTATGCGGTCAATACCGTGCCGGAACATACGCTGGCGCTCATCTTTGCGCTACGCCGCAGCCTGATCCCCTATGTGACCGACGTGCGCCGCGGCAAGTGGCAGACGATCGATCAGTTCTGCTACTTCGATCATCCGATTCACGATATTGCCGGCTCGACCTTGGGGCTCGTCGGCTACGGAGCGCTCGGCAAATCGGTGGCGGTCCGCGCCGAGGCTCTCGGGATGAAAGTGATCGCGACCGACGTCTTTGACTTCCCCGGAAAGGTCGATCTCAACACGATCCTGGCCCAAAGCGACATCATTTCGCTTCACTGTCCGTTGACCGAGGGCACCCGCAACCTCATCGGCGCGGCGGAGTTCAAGAAGATGAAAAAGGACGCGATCCTGATCAACACCGCGCGCGGTGGTCTCGTCGACGAGGCGGCTTTGCTGGAGGCTCTGAAGACTGGCGAAATCGGCGGCGCCGGCTTCGACGTGTTGACAGTCGAGCCGCCGAAGGCCGGCAATATTCTCCTCGATGCCGACCTGCCGAACCTGCTCATCACGCCGCACGTCGCTTGGGCGAGCGTCGAGGCGATGACGGGTCTCGCCAACCAGCTCGTCGATAACATCGAAGCCTGGGTCGCAGGCTCGCCGCGAAACGTCGTGCTGGAGTGAGCGGGCGTGTGCAATGCGAGCGCTCGCTCGCGCTACGCCAGCTTGTTTTCGACCGCGATGCGCACGAGGTCGAGCGGCGTGCGCGCGCCGAGCTTGCGCTTGAGGATTGAGCAGGTGTTCGCGACGGTCTTATAGGACACGTTGATGAGCCCGGCGATCTCGGCCATGCTTTTGCCGCTGCGCATGAGCCGCAGGATTTCGAGCTCGCGCGAATTGAGACCGCTTAGAAAGTCTCCGCGCCGGCCGGGATCGAGAAAGGCAAGGTTCTGCGCCATCTCGGGCAGAAGAAACGTTTGCCCGGTCGCAACCGCGCGGATCGCCGCGACGAAGCGGGCAGGGTCCTCACATTTGCCTATATAGCCTTTGGCGCCATACTCGATCGCGCGCGCTGCGAAGATCGGGTCGTCATTCATCGTGAAGATGATGATGCGTGCTTCGGCATCATGTTGCAGAATCCGTCGCGTCAGTGCAAAGCCAGACACGCCCGGAAGATTGATGTCGATCACTACGACTTGGGGACGCGCCGCGACACAGCGCTCATAGGCGTCGTCAGCGTCGAGCGCATCGATGACTTGGATGTCGCTATAGGGCGAGAGCATGGCCCGGCACCCGGAAATGATGACGGGATGATCGTCAACAACGAGAACTTGCATGGCTCCTTGCTCGCAGCCTTCTACATCGCGAGCATTGTCTCGGTCCCGCCGACGCTGTCAAAAATACAATGCAATCATTGACGTTTATCGGGCGCGATGCGTGTTGTAGCGGGCGCCGATCGTGGATATGTTCCCGGAGATTTTTGGATATATTCCTGAATACGGCTTTCGGTCGTCTCGCGGTCGCGGGGTGGAAGAAGGTCGGCCACGTCATTAAAATCCACGCCGGCCTTTATGGGACACGGATGATGCGAAGCCTTTCTTTGCGCGCGCGATTGAATCTCTTGCTCGGCGCGCTGCTCTTTCTTTCCCTTCTCGCCAATATCGCGCTCATTGGCTGGAACGCCGCGCCGCGTGTGCGGTCGGAGAGCGCGAGCGATAAACTTCTGGCGCGCGAGCTTATCGAGACCGCACTGGCGAGTTTGCAGGAAACGCCGGACCCTGGTCCACCCTTGCGGCGATTGCTCCTGGATCTGCGGAATCTGCGACACGTGCGAATTTTCGTGGCGGCGACCGAAGCGGAAGCCGAATCCATGCCCATGATAAGCTATGCAAGTCCGGACGGCGCCCCACGCTGGTTCGTCCATCTCTTCGAATCGCGGCCGAGCCTGACGATTGTTCCCGCCACCATTCATGGCAAGAGCTTCGGCAATATCGTCATTGCCTCCAATCCGACTGACGAAGTCAATGAGATCTGGTCCGAAGTTTGTTCGGTGGTTTTGACGGCGCTCATATTCGGCATTTGCGTGCTGGCGCTCATCATGATCCTTATCGGACGTGCGCTCGCCCCCCTCACGGATGTGGGCAATGCCATCACCCGTCTGGCGGCCGGCGACACAAGCGTCAAACTCGTTCCCCGTGGGCCGCCTGAGTTCATCGATATTTGCGAGAAGCTCAACGGGCTTGCCGTCAACCTCGCCAGGGTCAGCGCGGAAAACACGCGTCTCGTTCAACAATTGATGAGGGTGCAAGAAGAGGAGCGCGGTCAAATCTCCCGCGATCTCCATGATGAGATGGGGCCGCATCTTTTCTGTATCCGCGCCAACGTAAGCGCGCTCTCCGAAAAACTGCCGGATGCCTCCAACGTCAACCAAACCGTTCTTGCCATCGGCGAACAGGCCGAGGCCATTCAAAGTCTGCTGCGGCGCCTGCTGCAACGCCTGCGGCCCGCGGGCCTCGGAGAGCTCGGACTGGCCGAGGCCTTACGCACACTCGTCGGCTCCTGGCGCGCCGCGCACCCGGAACTAGAAATTTCCCTTCATGCGTCGGATGATTTCAGACTCGATCGACGAGAACATCGGATTGGCGGCATATCGCGTCATCCAGGAAGGGCTTACCAACGTTTTTCGGCATGCCGACGCCACCAAGGCCAGCGTCAGTGTCGATTACATCCTCGATGCTCAGGCGTCGCCGGACGGAGCATCAGAAGAGACAGAAGCGCTGCGGGTGGCGGTCGAAGACGATGGCATCGGGGTGCCCGAAATGTTTCAAAAGGGCATGGGTCTGACCGGCATGAGCGAAAGGGTGCGGGCCTGCGGCGGCCGCCTCAGCGTCACCGGGCGTGCCGGCAAAGGAACGCGTATCGAAGCGGTTTTTCCGCTGACGCAGGCAGACCAGCCGGCTCTGGAGCCCACGTAGCCACGAGCGTGGGAGATGTCCGCGCAACCGACGTAGGCGAGGCTTCATACGAAAGACCCCAGCGAATGTGCTCGCCGGGGTCTTCGTTCAGATCGCCGGATTTTCGGCCGGTCCTCAAGTCGAAATAGAGCAGCTCAATATTTGGTCACGAGCGGCGGGGCCGGCGGCGGCGCTTCGTTCAATGTTATCTTCACGCCGACGAAGGCCTCGAGAGGCGGGGCGATGGTTATGGCGCGCGGATCGTTCGAGGAGAATAGGCCCGGGACCGGACCGCTGGAACAGATTGAACACCCCGAGTCATACATTGTCGAACCGGTTTCGTAGAGCGCCCCATAGGTCGCGCCGCGGTAATCGAGCGCATTGTTGATCAGGCCATAGACCTGGATGTTCTTGGTGACCTGATACGACGTGCGCAGATTGAGCGTGGCAAAGCCAGAAATCTGCGGATTTAAACCGGGCCCCAGCGTGTTGTTCTCCGCGCCGAAATAATATTGGCTCGAGCGATAGACCACGTCGCCGCCCACCTTCCAGCCCGGCAGAACTTCATAGTCGAAGCCGAACTTGAACTTGTGGTTCGGGATGCCAGGCAGATTGTCGCCGGGCTCGACCTGGATGTTGCCGTTAGCGTCGGCAGTGGGATTGTTCGGCGAGGAGAGAAGTATAGGCGTCAGGAAGGTCGCCTGGATGTAGGAATAGTTGACGTAAGCGTCCCATTTGTCGGTCGTGTAGGTGGCGCCGACGTCGACGCCCTGGCGCAGCGTGTTGCCGGCGTTGGTATAATAGCCGAAGCCCGTCACTAGGCTCGGCACGCTGTAGATATCGTTATAGTTCTCGGTATGATAGGCGCTGACGCTCCAGTCGAGCCGGCCGGGCGCCGCAGCCCAAGCGATGGCATTGCTGCCCTTGAAGCCGGCTTCGAAGGTCCGGGAGACGATCTGCTTCAGCGGCGGATCGGCGACGAGGAAATTGTCGATCATGCAGGGCGCTTGGGGGCTCGAGCAGCCGAGTTCGAGCGGTGTCGGGGCGCGATTGGCTTCCGAATAGCTGCCATAGACCGAAATGTCGGGCGTGATCTTGTAAGTCAGGCCGGCGACCGGATTGATGCGATTGAAATTCTGGCTTGCATTCAGTAGCGAGTACGTGCCGGCGGCCTGCGAGACGGATGCGTAAGGCTCGCCGAGCTGATTGTTGAGGTTGATCTGCGCATCGTTGAAGCGGGCGCCGAAGTGTAAGCCCAATCTGTCGGTGATGTCGAAATTATCGAGCACATAGACGCCGAGATAGGTGTTCTGCGCTTCGAGATCGACGGGCGCCACGTCATAGGCCGGCTCGTCGATGAGTTCATTGGTAAACGGAACGACGAAATTCGCCAGGCAAGGTGCCTAGCGTGCTGCTGCCGGTGAAATGCGTCCAGCCGTGATCGACGCTGACGCCGGCGGTGATTGTGTTGTTATGGCCGAAGATCTTGTCGGTGTCGGTCAGCTGCGCCGTCGCGCCGGTGCTCAGCGTGCGCGTCCAGTTGCTGTCGATCTCGCCCAAAGGCGTTCCGGGGACGGCAAGTCCGCCGAGGGGATCTTTAAGCGGAGTCGTGCCGGGGCTTGACCCGTCTATAATCGTACCGTTACCGCCGCCAGGGACGCCGCCAACGTTCGTTGTGTCATCGTTACAGACATATTCGTCTCCGCAGGAATAGAAGTCGCTGATGTTGCCGTCGTGATGCGCCTGGGCATAGCTGCGGAAATAGGCATTGCCGTTGAATGTCAGCGTCGGGGTGATGTGCGACTCATCCGACAGCGTGATCATCTCCGCGGTCGTGTCGTGTCGTCTGCGGCGTGGTGAAGACGGCCCACGGATTTTGCTGTGCGAGTTGCAGCGGCGTCGTGCCAGCAACGCCAAGGCCGTCGGCGCCGCCCGTCATGCTCAAATGAACTTCGTTGCCCTCGGCCCGATAGCCAATGTCGCCATAGGCGCGCTCGGCGTCCGATTGGCCGAAATAGCGAAAGCCGTTGGTGCCAACGCCGTCGATGTCGACGTAATAGGCCCAATTGCCTTTGTTTACGCCGTATTGCGCATAACCTTGGGCGGTATAATCCATCCCGCCTTGGAGATTGATTTCCATGCCCTGCCAGGTGAAGCCGTTCTTCATGTTCATGACCACGGCGCCGGCGAGCGCGTTGAGGCCAAAAACCGGATTGCCGGTGACGATCTGCGCGTTGCTGATCGCCGATCGCGGAATCAGATCCCAATTGACCACATCGCCATAGGATTCGTTGATGCGCACGCCATTCATATAGACGGCGAGGCCTTCGGCGTGCCCGGCACAGGCGATGCCGTCTCTCCGCGGAAATCGACGGATTGTGAGAGCGGGCTGCCGATTTCATCAGTGACCGAGACGCCGGGCATGCGGCGCGCCAGAGCATCCTGGAGCGTGAGCTGATTGAAATTCCCGATTTCTTCGCCCGATATGGATTGCGTTTCGCTCGGAACGTTCAAGGCGCTGGTGCCCGCTCCCAGAGGCGTCGTCGCGACGACTTCGACCGTCGGAAGCGCTCCTCCCTCCGCGCCTGAAGCGGCCTCCGGCGTCAACGTCACGGTTTGTGCCGCGTTTGGCGTCGCGCTCTGCGCCATGGCCGCGCTGCCGCAGGCCATCGCCAGACATGAAGTTACAGATATCAGCTGCCAGCGTTTCACCGTGCCTCTCCCCCGTTCAAGCCGATAGGAATGAGGGCTGCTAAAGCCACTGCATTCAGGGTCTTTGCGCCCTTTGCCTGTCAACTCCCGAGGGATAGGGACGTGGAATTAGGCCAGCAATGACAATGATTTCCAAAGCAGATTGCCGAATCTTCCCGAGCTTAGGAAAGCCCTCCGAGGCCACCATAAGCAGTTCCAATGGGCGATGTCATTTAGTCTGCTGCTGTTGCCGAAAAGTATCTATCGGGCAATCGTTCCCATTCCGTTCAGTCGGTCGAGCGCGCCTTGCAGAATATAGGCGGCGGCCATGCGATCGACGACTTCGGCGCGTTTGGCGCGTGAGACATCCTGTTCGATCAACGTGCGGGTGACGGCGGCGGTCGAAAGTCTCTCGTCCCAAAAGACGAAGGGCGCCGTGCGTCAGTGCGCTCAGATTGCGAACGAAGGCACGTGTCGCCTGTGCGCGCGGGCCTTCGCTGCCGTCCATATTGAGCGGCAGGCCGATGACGAAAGCCGCGACGTCGAATTTCCTGGCCCGCGCCAGCAATTGTGCCGCGTCGGTGGAGAATTTGCCGCGCTTGAGTGTTTCGAGTGGCGTCGCCAGCCGCCGCTCGACATCGGAGAGCGCAAGGCCGATCGTCTTGGTACCGAGATCGACGCCCATCAGTCTCTGGCCGCGGCCGAGACGCGCGGCAAGGTCTTCGATGCTGGAGATGCGGCCGGTCATTTCTTCTGCTCGTTCAACCGACCGCCGTTTTTGCCAGGCGCGGGCGGGACTGGGCAGCGGCACTTGCCGCGACAGGGACTCCTGTCCATGTTTCCGGCTTCAGACGGAGCAGAACATGAAGCTCGCTTGGCTCGGCCATTCGGCCTTTCGCGATCGAAACTCGACGCCGCGATCATCCTCATCGATCCGTTTCTTGCGCGGCAATCCGAAATTCAAACTCGATTTCACCAGGACGACCGGCGGACGCGACCCATATCCTGCTGACGCACGGCCATGACGACCATATCGGCGACACGGTCGCCATCGCCAAGGCGAGCCGGCGCGCAAATCGTCTCCAACTTCGAGGTCTGCATGTTTCTCGCAGGGCAGGGCGATCGAAAATCAATCCCGGCAATACCGGCGGCACCATCGCCTGCGGCGATTTCAGCGTGAGCTTCACCCAGGCGCTTCATTCCTCCGGCACGATGGTCGACGGCAAGCCAATCTATCTCGGCAATCCGATGGGCATCGTCATTGACGCCGAAGCGCGGGCCCAGGCGTTTATCATATGGGCGATACCGACGATTTTCTCGGACATGGCGCTGATCGATGAGCTTTATCATCCGCAGATCGGCCTCGTCCCGGTCGGCGACCGTTTCACCATGGGCGGCAAGATCGGCGGCGCAGGCCGTGCATCGCTATTTCGCCTTCGATGCCGTCGTTCCCTGCCATTACGGCACGTTCGATCTGCTGGCCCAGGACCCGAGCGAATTCGTCGCCGCGCTTGGGCGGAAAGCCGAGGGTCGTCGTGCCGCCAATCGGCGAAGTGATCGGGTTCTGAAGGACGGCCTCCTTCTCCCGCGACCGGGAAAGGCTGATCCCTCGCATTGCCCGGCCAAGCGGCCGGATGCTATAGGCTCGCTCCTTGCTTCGGGTTTGCAGCGAAGGAGATGTCCATGGCCGTCGATCAGGCGACCGTCCGGCGCATCGCCCATCTCGCGCGCATCAAGCTCGCCGAGGAGGAAGTGCCGTATCTGGCCGATGAACTCAATGCCATTCTCGCCTTCGTCGAGGAATTGAGCGCGTCGATGTCGAGCGGCGTCGAGCCGATGACCTCGGTGATGCCGATGCACATGAATGAGCGCGCCGACGTCGTCACCGACGGCGAGATCGCCGATGCAGATCGTCGCCAATGCGCCGGCGAGCGAGGACCATTTCTTCGTCGTGCCGAAAGTGGTGGAATAGGGCCGGCCGGCATCGACGCCTTACATACATAGAGAGCAGCGTTTTGACCGATTTGACCGATCTGAGCCTCGCCGCGGCGCGCGATGCGCTGGTGAAGAAAGACATTTCCGCCGTCGAACTCGCCAAGGCGCAGATCGCGGCGATCGAACAGGGCGCGGGCGCTCAATTGCTTCATCGTCGAGACGCCGGAAAAGGCGCTGGCGATGGCGGCGAGTCGGACGCGCGAATTGCGCGCGGGCGAGGCGCGGCCGCTCGAAGGCATTCCGCTCGGCATCAAGGACCTTTATTGCACCGAGGGCGTGCAGACGACGGCGGCGAGCCACATCCTCGAAGGCTTCGTGCCGACCTATAAATCGACCGTCTCGGCCAATCTCTGGCGCGACGGCGCGGTGATGCTCGGCAAGCTCAATCTCGACGAATTCGCCATGGGCTCGTCGAACGAGACCTCTTATTTCGGCCCGGTGACTCGCCGTGGCGGCGCCCCGGCTCGAACGCCAAGATCGTGCCCGGCGGCTCGTCGGGCGGCTCGGCGGCGGCGGTCGCGGCGCGGCTTTGCTTCGGCGCGACGGCGACCGACACCGGCGGCTCGATCCGCCAGCCCGCCGCCTTCACCGGCACGGTCGGCATCAAGCCGACCTATGGCCGCTGCTCGCGCTGGGGCATTGTCGCTTTCGCCTCCTCGCTCGATCAGGCCGGCCCGATCGCGCGCAATGTGCGCGATGCGGCGATCCTGCTGCGCTCGATGGCGGGCTATGATCCGAAGGACACGACCTCCGTCGATCGGCCGGTGCCGGATTACGAGGCGGCGGTCGGCACGTCGATCAAAGGCAAGGTGATCGGCATCCCGAAGGAATATCGGCTCGACGGCATGCCGGCCGAGATCGCCAAGCTGTGGGACGAGGGCGTCGCCTGGCTGAAGGCGGCCGGCGCGAAGATCGTCGAGATTTCGCTGCCGCATACGCGCTATGCGCTGCCGGCCTATTATATTGTCGCGCCGGCCGAGGCCTCGTCCAATCTCGCGCGCTATGACGGCGTGCGCTATGGGCTGCGCGTGCCGGGCAAGGACATCGTCGATCTTTACGAGAACACCCGCGCGGCCGGCTTCGGCAAGGAAGTGCGCCGCCGCATCATGATCGGCACCTATGTGCTCTCGGCCGGCTATTACGATGCCTATTATGTGCGGGCGCAGAAAATCCGCACGCTTGATCAAGCGCGATTTCGAGACGGCCTTTGCCGATGGCGTCGATGCGATCCTGACGCCGGCGACGCCGTCGGCGGCCTTCGGCGTCGGCGAGAAGGGCAGCGGCCGATCCGGTCGAAATGTATCTGAACGACGTCTTCACCGTGACGGTGAACATGGCCGGCCTGCCGGGCATCGCGGTGCCCGCGGGGCTGTCGTCGGAAGGCCTGCCGCTCGCGCTGCAATTGATCGGCCGCGCGTTCGAGGAAGAGACGCTGTTTGCCGTCGCTTCGGCGATCGAGCAGGCGGCGCCGAAGATCGACCTGCCGCCGAAATGGTGGGCGTGAATCCTTCCCCTCTTGGGACGACTGCACCTGCCATCCGAGCGATGCTCGGCTGCCCCCTCGTAGTGCCGAGCGAGGGATGTGCGCCTAAACGCGACTATGTTAACGATTGAAGTCCCCAGCAACGAAGCGAAGTCATGAACGCCCAACCCTCGAAGCTCATCAAAGGCGCGACCGGCGATTGGGAGGTCGTCATCGGCCTGGAGGTCCATGCCCAGGTCACCTCGAAGTCCAAGCTCTTTTCCGGCGCCTCGACCGAATTCGGCGGCGAGCCCAACAGCCATGTCTCGCTGGTCGATGCCGCCATGCCCGGCATGCTGCCGGTCATCAATGAGGAATGCGTCGCTCAGGCGATCCGCAGCGGGCTCGGCCTCAAGGCGAAGATCAACCTGCGCTCGAGCTTCGACCGCAAGAACTATTTCTATCCCGATCTGCCGCAGGGCTATCAGATCTCGCAATACAAGAGCCCGATCGTCGGCGAGGGCGTCGTCATCGTCGATGTGTCGCCGACCGAGCAGATCGAAGTCGGCATCGAGCGTCTGCATCTCGAACAGGACGCCGGCAAATCGCTGCACGACCAGTCGCCGACGGAATCCTTCGTCGATCTCAACCGCTCCGGCGTCGCGCTGATGGAGATCGTCTCCAAGCCCGACATGCGCTCGGCCGAGGAGGCCAAGGCCTATGTGACCAAGCTGCGGACGATCCTGCGCTATCTCGGCACCTGCGACGGCAATATGGAGCAGGGTTCGCTGCGCGCCGACGTCAATGTCTCGGTGCGCCGGCCGGGCGAGGCTTTCGGCACGCGCTGCGAGATCAAGAACGTCAATTCGATCCGCTTCATCGGCCAGGCGATCGAGTACGAGGCGCGCCGCCAGATCGGCATTCTCGAAGACGGCGGCAAGATCGATCAGGAGACGCGGCTCTTCGATCCCGACAAGGGCGAGACGCGCTCCATGCGCTCGAAGGAAGAGGCGCACGACTATCGCTATTTCCCCGACCCCGATCTTCTGCCGCTCGAATTCGATCAGGCCTATGTCGATGAGCTCGCCGCGCATCTGCCGGAGCTGCCGGACGCCAAGCAGGCGCGCTTCATCGCGCGAATACGGCCTGCCGCCCTATGACGCCGGCGTCCTCGTCGCCGACAAGGAGACGGCGGATTATTACGAGGCGGCCGTCGCATATGGCGGCGCCGAGCGCGATGCCGAAGGCCGTCGCCAACTGGATCATGGGCGATGTGTGCGGCCTATGCGAATTCGGTCGGCCTCACGGTGCCGCAGACGCATCTGCAGCCGGCGCAGATCGCCGGCCTCGTCGATCTCATCGCCGACGGCACGATCTCCGGCAAGATCGCCAAGGATCTGCTGCTGATCCTCATCGAAGAGGAGAAGGACGGCGATCCGCGCGCCATCGTCGAGGCGCGCGGCATGAAGCAGGTGACCGATCTCGGCGCCATCGAGGCGGCGGTCGATGCGATCATCGCCGCCAATCCCGACAAGGTCGCGCAAGCTCTAGCCAAGCCTTCGATGCTTGGATGGTTCGTCGGACAGGTGATGAAACAGACCGGCGGCAAGGCCAATCCGCAAGCCGTCAACGAGCTTCTGAAGACGCAAACTCGGCATCTGAACGGACGCTCGCGAATCATCGGTCGAATCGGCGGAGTCGCGTTTCGAGGCCTCGCCAAGCCTCGCGCGACGCTTTTTTTGCGCAATTTTTTTCTTGTCCCACAAAATTTTTTTTGAGCCGAAATCTCCGCACGAATGCGCCGCGCAAGCCGCTGAAAGCGGCCGCGCGATGGGCGAAAAATCGATGCGCAAAGGCCTCGTCGCCATGCACGGAGACTTCGCAATCGCGGCCACGCGAACTGCGATGCGCGTTGGGCGCAACGTTCTGCACTGCGTATACAGTCCCGGATGAAATCGTAAGATTAAATCAAGAAAAACAATGACTTTACGCGACAGTGAAAGATCGCATTGCGCACGCACGCACCGTTTGCGGAAGTTTTTCATCGGCTTTTGCGCGCTTCTTCGCGCGTCATCGATCTTGTTGCGGCAAGCCTCTCGATTGGATCGCAATCGCTTCCGCACACACGCCGAATATTGATCATCGCGAGGCTTCGATGCGGGTTTTGAACGCGCAGAATCGGCAGCGCGATCGGCGTTTTTGTACGCAAGTCCCTCTTGCACGACTGATTAACCGCGCTACGCTAATCAAGCCTCTTGTCGGCACATGAAACCACGCCGACAAATTAGCAGAGGGAACTTGATCATGGTGAAGGCTACCACCAAACGTAAACCCGCGAAGAAAGCGAGCGAAGAAGAGCGGCGCAAAGAAGTCTGCGCGCAAATCAGCCTCGAAGAAGAGCGGCGTGAAAAAGGCGGCGCCAAGAAGGCTGCGCGAAAGCACAAGACAGCCGCGAAAAAGGCCCACAAGACCACGGCTCGCAAATCGCCGGCTAAGAAGGCTAGCGCCAGAAGGTCCGGCGCAAAGAAGGCGCGCAGGGCTGCGCCTCGCAAGCCGAAGCCGCCTGCGCCCATGGCACCGGAGCCGGTCTAAACTCTTTGAAGGAGGAGGACGGAGACGGCCAGTCTGGCCCTTCATGCGAAGCGTCGTATGAGGGGGTGCATAGGGTCCCTATGCGTTGGCCGGTTGTCCCGTCTCCGTCTTGTTTCTGAGTGGGCCGTGCGTTATGCGCCGGCCAGTCTCAAGTGGCGTTGCGCCGCTTGCTCCTTCTGTCGGCCTATCGCACCAGGCAAGACTGGGCGAAGGTAAACCAGATTTTTTCAGCCGCGGCGCCGGTCTGCTTCATCTTTTGCCATTCGAGAGCGCATTCATGCATGCGGGCGCGTGAGGCCGGTGGAAGTTTCAGCAGCGTGCCGGGTCCGGTGTTCGCGACTGCTTTTTGCTCGGTTGTGGCCTGAGCCGCCGGGGCCTGCTGCGGAACGGCAGCGGCTGGCGCCTGCGGCGGAGTCGCGAGGGTCGATGGGCGCGTCGGCGGCATCGGCGGTGCCGTCGCTGCACCCACGCTCGGCGGCTTGGATTTGAGTGAATCGTCTTGCGCCGAGACGCTGGCGACGCACGAGGCGCTGGCGATTACGCCAAACATAAGTGCTAAGCTTGCGGCGCGCGTCGCGTGTCCGCAACCGGGCCAAGAGCGATGCCAACCCATCCGAAAAACCCTGGCTTGTCCGGAAATCTTATCCATCCTCGCTGCGCCGATTGCCGCCGCGGCAGCGTTGAGCCCTCCGCTCGACAATGACGAGAACTGCGCCCGCATCATGGCAGCCGGGACGGCTCAAATAGATTGCGGCACGCGAGTTTAGGCCAGGCGCCCAAGCGCCGCAATTGCGCCATCGACAAAGTCGTCATTCCCGCACGAGGGCGCTCTTCGAAGCGCTCATCTGCGAAAGACTTTCATCACTTTCGTGGCAAAGGCAGCGCCGGAACCATTGCGAGTTCGGAGCGCGGTCGCCGCTCAGATATGATGCGCCGCTCCGTGTTCGATCATTCTTGCCGCGCTGGCCTCGCGAGGTCAGGGTGGCTATTTTGCCCGCGCTTCTCGGATTGATGGCTAAGGCCGCACTTCGATGAGCCATCAGCGACAATACGCATAACGCGCTTTCGGCGAATGCCGATCTCTCCCAGCATTACAACCCTTGCCGATTGAATACAGAGCCCTAGTTCTCGCGCACATCCAGGTTATTCGTTCACACGTCATTCAGCTCTCGCGTGGATCTCTTTGCTCACTTCGAATAGTTTGGACGGGGAGCTGGTCGTATGAACCGGAAATGAGTGGAGTTGCTTGATCAATGGCGTTTGACAATTGATGCAGTTCAATTCCTCCTCTCGTGAACAGGGATTTTCGATGCGAAATCTTCAACCGATCTTTGTTGCTGCTCTTCTTGGAACATCTGCCTTGTGCGCATTTCCGGCAATCAGCAACGCACAATCGACCGAGTGTCCAGTCGTAGGCATCAGCTCCGAAGAGGCCCCGCCGCCCTTGCCCGAGTACGACCAGCCGCCAATTCCGGGCCCCGACTACATGTGGACGCCGGGATATTGGTCGTGGAACAACGTCGAATATTATTGGGTGCCCGGCACGTGGATTCTGCCGCCGCAGCCGGGGTTGTTGTGGACGCCGGGATATTGGGGATTTGCCAACGGCGCTTACATTTTCCATCGCGGCTATTGGGGCCCGCATGTCGGCTTCTATGGCGGCGTCGCCTACGGCTTTGGATATACCGGCGTGGGGTTTGAGGGCGGGCACTGGGACAAAGGCGCCTTCTATTACAATCGCTCCGTGACCAACCTCGGCAACGTGAACATTACGAAGGTCTACGATAAGACCGTCGTCAACACGACGGCCAATCGTGTCAGCTACAATGGCGGCTCTGGAGGAGTCGCGGCGAAGCCGACGCCCGAAGAGGAAGCCGCAGCGCGGGAGCCGCATACGCCGCCGACGCGCCTGCAAACTGAGAATACGCGCGCGGCGAGCATGAATGGCGACTTGTTCCAGTCGAACAATCACGGAAAGCCAGGGGTTGCCGCGACGATGCGTCCCGGCGTTTTCAAAGGCCCGGATGTCGTGCCATCGAAAGCTTCGACGGCGGCGCCGACAAACGAAGAGAAGCAACCCTCTGGCGAAAAGCCGGAGGTGAAGACCCCGCCGCCTGCTGAGAAAAAGGAGATGGAAAGGAAGCCGCCGGTCACTGAGCCCAACGCTCAGGAGAAGAGGGTGCCGAGCGAAAAGCCGGAAATGAAGACGCCTGCGCAGAAGCCATCACCCGTAGAGAAACGGGAGATGGAAAAGAAGCCGCCAGTCAACGAGCCGCGAGCCGAGGAGAAAAGGCCGTCAGGCGAAAAACCGGAGATGAAGATGCCTGCCGAAAAGCCTCAGTCCGCTCCGCAGGTGCACCAAGATAAGCCTCGGCCGGCGCCCAAGGCGACGGCTCCAGCACGTCCCGCGCGCCCTGAGGAGCAAAAACCCAAGCGTCCCGACGAGAAATAAGCCCTGCGGGTTGGCGGCCGCGCTTGGCTTTCGGGAGTTGACCCACGAGCGAGGGTGATAATCATGGACGAGTTTTTGTCTCGCGTGTCGCACATGTTGATCGGCCGATGGGACATGCTGATCGGCCGAGAGCAAGGGCCGCTGGCGTTTCGGCTTATTATCCAGCCAACGGTAGCCGCCCTCCTTGCGATCCGCGCCGGAATAAGAGACGCGCGAGCGGGGCGCCCGCCCCACGCGTGGGCAATTCTCACCGATCCGATTCATCGAGGCGAACTGCTGCGCGAAAGCTGGCATGACGTTGCCAGGCTCTTCGCCGCAGCGGTCATCATCGACATGGTCTATGAGGTCATTGTCTTCCGTTGGATCTATCCATTGCAACCTCTGATCGTCGCGGCGGTCGTCGCGTTTCCGTCCTATCTGCTTCTTCGCGGTCCAGCCGACAAACTCGCACGCCATTGGGTCGGAGGCGGCGGAAGTGTCGTCGGAAAAGAAGGCAACGGGCATGGCAAATCCGAGCACTGACACAAACCCAGGCAGGGCGTAGTCGAAACGCGTCCTCCGGCGACGGTCGGCCCAGTCAGTTCGTCGACAACGCCAAAGACGACACAGGCAATCGCTTTCCTCTCGGGCTGGGCCGACCGTATCTGCCTTCGTTGGCGCTCGCCATCGACGACAGACGCCCTGCTCTCAATGTTCGCCATTACCTCGTCCGGCAGGCGAATGAATGCCAGATCAGGTCCGTCCTCGCTCCACGACTCACCCCGAAAATAGGTGTGCTCCATTAAGTCGTCCCGGCGCACGCGCATCATTTGAAGCGCATCTGAGCGAGCCGCAAACAAAAGAATCCCGATCTCGTCATCTTCCAGATTTCTTTCGAGGACGTGTGCGCGCGTTAGGATGCCCTTGACGTTTCCGAACCTTATTAATGTTCCTGAGCCTTTTGAGACGGGTTTTGCGCGCAGACCGATAAAGCCCATGGAGCAGCGTCCTCCGAAGGCAAAAAAAGTCGGGCTTACGTCGATAGGTGGCGGCGTGTCGGTCATGGACGAGCGGTCACTGATTCAGCGGTGTTCGGCGCCAAACGGAGATCGATTCTCCACCCTGCTTTATTGGTCATATATTGGACCCGCGGCGGGGCACATTAACATGTTGATATAACTGGCGCGCCCAACGGGACTCGAACCGATGTTCGTGAAGGGGCGCTACCCGTTACCCGAAACGTTACCCTGCGCCAGATTCGGCTATTCTTTCGCCTAACGCAAATACCAATGAAGTATTTTTATTAGCACGTCACGACTCCGGAGACGCACTGCTGTCATATCAGCGCATCGCCGAAAACTCAGGCCGCGAAGCGCGCATGTCGGCGTCCACCACCGAAGAGCTGGTCATCAGCCGCGACTTGATGTGCCCGAAGCCGGGCGTGCCTCACGCCGACCATCAAAGGTCCAGTTCCTTGAAGTAACGGTAGATGCCCCATTGGCTGAACGGGATGCGCCGTTTCGAGGCGAGGTACGCCTTGACGCGCGGGCGCTTCGCCACGCGGTCGTGCAGTGCGATCAGGCCCGGAATTTTCTTCTCGAAACGCTTCATGCGCTTGGGGAAGGCGTAGCGCAGGCCCTCGATGATCTGGAACAGTGACAGGTCGACGTAGCTCAGCCGCCGGCCGGCCATGTACTTGCCGCCGTTGTTTTGCAGCACGCGCTCGAAGTAGCCCAAAAATTTCGGCACGTGATAGCGCCAGAAATCCTGGGTGCGGCGTCGATCTGCTCCCGTGTAGCGACGCCTACGATTATGGGATCCGGCGCCACCTTCGGACGCACCTGGACGGCGGTAGCCCCATAGGTCACTGGATCGACAGCACAGTGTTCCTCTCTCGTCTTGGTGCCGCGGGTCTCGAAAAACGCCCATTCCGGGTGAGCCCGGTTCGTGCATGGCAGGTAGAAACTCTGGACCCCCGTGACGCCACCCCTCGCGGGCAGGTGTGTCGATGGATTGGGCTAGGCCGTGATATTGGGTGGCGCTTACAGTGCGAGGGTGATCTTCGCCCAAGACTGGAGGGTGAGCTGTGAGTCCTTTGTCGATGTCTGTCATTGTCTTTGCATGCGTTTTGGGCGGGGCGTTTGTCGGCATATTTCTCCACAACAGCTTGCCGGAGCATCATCTGAGCGGGGCTACAAAGGATGTCGTGAGACTGGGAACAGGGCTGATTGGGACGATCGCCGCTCTCGTGCTCGGATTGCTGATCGCTTCGGCAAATAGCACTTTTGAAACTCAGAGCAGTCAAGTCCAGCAGTTGACCGCCAATATCGTTGTGCTCGACCGCATCCTAGCGCAGTACGGGCCGGAGACAGAATTCGGCACGCAATCTGTTGCGTCGCGTTGTCGCCTCTGTGGCCGATCGGGTTTGGCGCGAGAACGGTTCTGGTTCTGGGAAGGCGGCGCCGTTCGAGGCGAGCACCGCAGGCTTATCACTCTACGATGAGATTCTGAAACTGGCGCCGCGGAACGAGACGCAACGCTCTCTCCAAGCCAGGGCAATGGACACCGCCCAAGATCTCACGAAGACGCGGTTACTCATGTTCGCCGCGGCAGGGAGGACAATGCCCATGCCCTTCCTTGTGGTACTGGTTTCCTGGCTCGCCATCATATTTGCGAGCTTCAGCCTCTTCGCCGACAACAACGCAACCACCATTGTCGCCCTGGGCATTTTCGCGCTTTCGGCGTCTGCTTCGATCTTCCTGATCCTCGAGCTAAGTCAGCCATTCACGGGCCTCATGATGATTTCCAGCGAGCCACTGCGTCACGCACTTGCGCCCAACGCGGCGGTGACGCGATGATGCGCGCCGAGCCCGCCGGCGCTAGGCGGTGGGCCGACCCATCGCCCCATGCCGACCGCACCATGCGCGCGCCAATCCAGTGACACACTCACCGCCCAGCCCGCCGCATTGAAAGCACACGAAACGCCGGCATCGTGAGATCGAGGGAAACCGCACAGCCCGAGCGCGGCGAAGGTGAAGCGCTTCGAGTGCACGCAAGCCGCATCGGCGCAGGTGACGAACAGGCCTTCGAGGCCGTGCGTTAATCGCGCGTCGCGAGAATCAGTGGCGAAGGGCCCGGGACAGGCAACTGACGCGGGTTGCTAAACCCGGCCTCAGTCAGCCAACTCGCGATCTCGTCGAACGAGTATGTGTTTCCGGACTCTGTGTTTACGAGCATATTCACCGCGAAGATTAAGCCGCTCATCGGGCCACGCCGATCCGCGTCCACCAGGAACTCGGCGATCGCGATCGTGCCTCCCGGCGCCAGTGCGGCGTGGGTGCGTTGTAATAGTGCACGCGAGCGTTCGACACCTTCGCTGTGCAGGATATGGCCGAGTGTTGCAATCTGATGCGAGCTACCGAAATCCGCTTCCAGAAGATCGCCTGCGACAGTGGTGAACCGCTCGCCGACCCCGAACCGCTCGGCGACCCGTCGCGTCACATGCAGCACATCGGGCCAATCGATCGCACGCACGGTGACATGCGGCGAGGCCTGCGCGAGGGCAATTCCCCAGACGCCGGAGCCTGAGGCCAGATCGAGCACGGGAACAGGTCCGGCCGCCTGGGCCAGGTTGAGCGCCTCCGCCAGCAGATGCGCCGATGGATAGCTCATAGGAAAAATATCCTCGACGAACTCGGCAAAGAACGGCGCGCCCTCTGCGGCCGCGTTGACCGCAATTGCCGGCTTGCCGGTGGCAACAATATCGGTGAGGTGCAGCCACTTCGGCAAAAGCTGGGCGCTCACATGGCGGAAGATCCCGCCCATGAAGCCCTGATTGTGGCTGACAAGAAAAGCTTTGCTTTCAGGCGTGAGCGCGAAACGTCCTTGGTCATCTCGGGATAGGAGCGCGAGCCCGACCAGAAGGTCGGCGATCGCCGACAACCCCCGCTTGGAGGCGCCGGTCGCCTGTGCTAAAGCGCCGAGCGTCATTGGCCGTTCATCCAGAACATCGAAAACTCGGTGGTGGATCGCCGCCTCGATCGCGAGCGGCAAGGCAAAGCCCCAAACCGACTGCATGATCCGCTCGGGCGTCATGGACTTTTCGGCGCTGCTCATTGCTCCCAACTCTCCTCCCGCTCACCTCGGTTTGCCGTATTTTCGCTTGACCCGCACTCATGTCGTTACCTGCCTCGTGCGGACGAAAAAGTCTCTTAAATTCTTGGGGCGCGATCGATCTCCAAATGTTAGCGTCCCGTTCCCACGCGCCCGATGCATCCTCCAGTCCAGCATGACGTTTACGGTCCTGGCGCCGCATTGCGTGCAAGCGAATCCCGGCGAGGCTGTGCCACACAATTGCACCGACGACGAGTACCCAAAGTAATGAAAAGCCCCGGCCATCGCATCGGGGGGCGGCGACAGGCCGAGGCTTCCAACTTCGGAACGGCGAAACACGGTAAAACCCGGTTACGCTACCAGCCGTCCCGAATTACGGTCTGCTCTTGCTTGTACTTAGGCTGCGAAGCGGATGTTGGGCGTACCAATAACGCCGCCCTCTTGCAGCGCGGCCTTCATTTCTTCTGAGGCCAACCAAGCGCGGGCCTTTGCCACGTCGGCGACATCCTGAAGGACCACAATGTCGTTCGGGTCGTCGGCGCTGCGGAACACTTTCCCGTTTGTGATGCCGGCAGAAGCGCAACTCCTTTCGCGGGCACTGTAAGCCGTACGCCATGCGTTAAAGTCATGGACCTTGAAGCGGACTGTCACGCTTTGGTTCGTGTTTGGTGCAATTGTCATCGCGCTCCTCCAGGGCGTTGCGGAGCCCCTCGACCCGACCGGGAGATAGCCAACGCCTTCCAATTTTCAACGCCGCGCCGGAAAATTATGTTCACAATTTTGCGAGCGTCGCAGATCAGGGCGTCGACAAATCGTCTATCATTCGAGCCCACGAGCCCGCAGGGTGTTCTTCGTGTGGCGCGGCGTCGCGATCCTGCGGACACCTCGTCGCCCTGAGTTGGAGAAATAAGTGTCCTAAATTTAAGGAATGACCTTTCGAACTGTTCGGGCCGCAGACGGGTTGACCGGTTAGCGGGAAGAGATTTGAGGAGGACGGATATGAAATATCTCCTTATCGCAGCCGCGCTGTCGTTTGGGTTCTGCGGGACGTGCTTGGCTGGAACCAGCATCCCCACCAGCAAGCCCAGCGCCCATTCGGCGTCGACATCGCCGCAATATCCGAACGGACCGCAGGCGTCGGCGAATAAGTGCCACATGGAAGGGCCGCAACTCGTCTGCAAATCGACTTAATGCCCGAGGCCAAGCACTGCGGAGGCCGCCTCAGTTGGCGGCCTCATACGGCAAACGAATTTCTCAAGCTCGGCTAGGGCGTGTTCCCTAAATCAATGATTGCCGCCATCCTTGCCTCAAAAGCGCCATCGCTCATAAGAGGGAGCCTTTGCCAGTCGGAAGATTGCCATTTAGTAACGCCAAGATCGGCAAGTTTAAGAGTTCGCTCTGCAGACTTTGATCGTCGATCGCGATGTCTGGCTTCGGGAAAGTGCCCAAGGAATAGCCGCAGGACGAGCAGCAAATCGGCTGCTCTTTTCTTTGCGCCAAGATCGATGAAGGCCCGCAGATCGGCGCGGATCAAATTTCGCACAACGATGGCGCCTCTCCAGAGGTTGAGCAGATAGCTCTGAAGCAAGGAATGATGTTTGGCGGAGACCACCGTGCCTATCAGCAACTCACTTGAGTCGAGGCCGGCATAACCGGCACATTGAGACAAAGAAACCATCGCACACCTTCGAGCGAATCACAAAGCAGGTAATCAAAACGTCAAATCGGCCATTTTGACGGAGCCGTGACCTTCGCGAAAACGAGCTACCTGAACCTCTGCGAGCAAGCGAAACGCCGGCAAGATGCGATCGACGGGAATTCCACTTCATCGTCGAGGCCGAGCGCGGCGAAGGTGAACGGCGCCGTCGCGCCATAGTCATCTCCTTATTCGCGCAGCAGACTGCCCCGCAGTCTCTGGTCACACCAGACGCCCGCCGGGAGTCATTTTTATGAACCGAAAAGTAAATTCTAGTTGAGGTGCGAGCCCTTAGCTCAACAGGAGCGCTTAAGGGATTATCACAAAGCCGCGATCTTCGTGGAACATTTTGGCGACTCGTCGATTGAGCGAATGCAATTCAAGCCACTGAGCAGAGTTGATTGAGCGAATGCAATTCAAGCCACTGAGCAGAATCGCAAAAGTCATGCGAAACTTGTGGACCACCGATTCTGTCGCCAAAGCATCGGGAGGATCCGCAATGAAGATTCTCATTTCCGTATTGCTGGTCGGATTCGTTTTCACCACTTTTATCACGGATAACGCCAACGCAGTCGTTTGTGCGCGTGGGGTCTATCGGGCCGGCTGCGTCGGGCCTCACGGCGCTGTTGGCGTCCGCGCACACCCTTACTATCACCGAGCCGTTGTTGCACCTTACTATCACCGGGGCGTTGTGGTGCACCGGCGAGTTTACTAAATGAATTTTCCGGTGAGCGAGTCCAACGCTTTGCACAGGCAGCGCAGCCGCCGCCGCGGCAACGGCCGGAAATCATTCCGTCCAATGGTGCCGATGCGATCAACGACGGCATCGCTCTGGTGATTACGGGTCGTTGGACGGCGGGCGTGCGAACCTATCCCCCCATCGCGATCGCACGATGCGCGCGCTTCCTATTAGGCTGGATGTCATGGGGGAGAACTAATGACAGCAGGCCCGTTTCGCCGGTCATATGTTCGGCGAGCGTCTTGCGTCTGGGCTCGGCGCAGGCTCAGGCTTGGGATTGCGGCGCAGCGCGACGGCATTGCGCCGGGTTTGAACCGCAACCGAATTGCGGATCAGGGCGCCTTACTTGGCTTGGGGCTGGCGACACTTGGCTGGGGGCTGGCGACAGCCTGAGCCTTGGCGAAAACCGTCTCGACCGGCTTGAACGCTTCCTTGGCGAGATTGGCATAGAGTTCGCCGACCTTCGTCGCCTGGGCCACGAAGCCCTCGTAAGTGGACTTGGCATATTCGGACTGGATCCGAATCGCGTCGTCGAGCGACTTGGCGCTCAGCATTTTCTCGACATAGGCGGAGTTCGTCTCGATCGACTTCTTCGAGAAGTCGGTCGTCTCGGCGGCGATGGTCTGGAACCCCTTGGCAAGCGAGGCGGCAACCGAACTCACGGCCTCAAGCTGTTCCTTGCCGAATTTCTGGAACTCATCAATATTGGAACTCATCATTTATACTCCTTGGACTGGACGCGCATTTGTCTGCGGAGAGGCGCGTGACTTCCGCCGCGCGACGAATAGAATACCCACACCTTTAGGTTATCGGCCTGTTGGCGGTATCAAAGCCCGTGCTCGCGCTCGCGGTCCTATACGGCAGGTTCGGCGCCCTTCGCGCTCCTGTCTGTCCGATTTCGAACATAGCGTTTCGCGAACGGCCAACTACCGCTTCTTCTGATATTGGAACAACCGCTCGATTTCGGCCCGCGTAGAAGCGTAACATTCGCAGGCCGCATCTTCGAGCCCGGCGCGGTTCACGATGGTCACGCGGCCGCGCGCATATCGGATCAGTCCGGCCTTCTGCAGGAAACTCGCCGTGATCGAAACGCCAGAGCGTTGAACGCCGAGCATCGTTGCCAGAAATTCGTGGGTGATCGGAAAGGAATCGGCCAGCGCGTTGTCCTGGCAGATGAGGAGCCAGCGACAACAGCGTTCTTCAAGAGAGTGTAGCCGATTGCAGCCGGCGGTTTGCGCGAGTTGGCCGAAGGCGAAGCGGGTATATTTTTGCATGATATCGTGAAGCGTGTCGTCCGTCGCCATCACTTGTGCCAGCTGATCCCGCCGGATGCGGAATGCCGTTGCTGGAATTTGGACGACAGCCTCTATAATCGCGATGTCCATGCCGAAAAGGGCACTGGGATCCGTGACGCCTTCGATCCCCATGACTCCGACCTCAACTGCCCGGCCGTCTTTCATCCTCTTGACGAGCGAAACCAAGCCGCGGTTGATGAAATACATATATCTGATCGGTCCATCCACATGGTCGATCATTTGGCCCTTTGCCAGATCGAGGAGTTCCAGGGCGGGTCGCATCGGCTTCAATGTCGGCCCCGGCAGGGCAAGGAGAATGCGATTGTTGATACGGTCGTGTTCGCGGGATTTTGGCATGGTCTTTTACCGGCGCTTCGGCTCGCAGCTCTCGGAAACTGGTCCGATCCAGCCGGACCGCTCAATGAGAGAGATCAATTATGGAACACTTGCTCCTTGATTGCATCGGTCCATAGCTGCGCTCCCTGATGGCGGCGGGCGCGCGCTTCGTGCGGTCGGAAGATGAAACCAGACGGCTATTTCGCAGAAAATCAACCTCATGAAGCGCACTTCCAACCCAATCGCGGCCATCATGCTGGTGTTGAGCTTGGCTACGCCTGTCGTGGCCGGGGAGTTTGATGACGCTGCTGTCGCGTATAGCAAAGGCGACTACGCGACCGCACTGCGGCTTTATCGTCCGCTGGCCGATCAGGGAAACGCCGCTGCCCAGTTCAGTCTCGGGCTGATGCACTACAGGGGCAATGGCATGCCGCAGGACTATGCCGAGGCGGTGAAGTGGTATCGGAAGGCAGCCGATCAAGGCGACACGCGAGCCCAGTTCAATCTCGGGAACATGTGCTACGAAGGCCAGGGCGTGCAGCAAGACTACGCGGAGGCGGTGAAGTGGTATCGGCTCGCTGCCGATCAAAGCGAGCCTAGGGCCCAGCTTCAACTCGGGCTCATGTACAACATTGGCCTGGGCCTACCGAAGGATCACGTCCTCGCATACATGTGGCTCAGCTTGTCGGCGGCGCAGGGCTTTCAAGATGCAACAAAAATGCGAGATGATCTCGCAGAGCACATGACCCCTGAGCAAATAGCCGAGGCGCAGAAGCTCGCACGCGAGTGGAAGCCGACCACGCAGCCGGCAAAATAGAGCGAAGGACAGCGTAAGCCCTGCCGCCAGTGCCGCCGGGCCATAGCGATGTTCCGATGCCGCCGCGCCGAACACGAGCGGCAGCAGCGGCAGGACGCAAGGCGACAGCACGGATAGAATGCCGGCGAGAAAAGCAAGGGCGAGTGTCATTACCGACCCTCAGACCACCTTGTCGAGGAGTGCCTCGATCGCGTCGGCCTTGGTCTCTCCGGTCGAGCGGCCCTCTTCCTTCGCTCCCTCGAAAACGATCAACGTACTCTGCTTTATCGCGCCAAACTTGCGGACCAACGCCTTCTGTGAGTTGAAGTCTATGTTGAAGGTAACGAGGTCGTTGAACTTCGGCTCGGGGAGGAGGCGCCCAGGAATTTCCTTCTGGGCCGCGCAGTCTGTGCACCAAGGCGCCGTGATGTGGACGAGGATCGGCTTTTCCGCCTTCTGCCCGGCGTCGAAAGCGGCCTGATCAAAGGGCACCACCTGCTCGGTGGCTGTTGCCGGTATCGCAAAGCCGGCAACGGCTACGGCGGAGGCGAAGGCAAGCGTGGAAATGATCGCGATGCGCAGGAGGGTGCTCTTGAATGATATTGGAGAACTTCTTCGGGATAATGACATTTTGGAGAATTCCATCGGGATGTCGGCTTAGCGGGGCAAGTTCCGGACACGATCGTTGACTGAGGCGATCATGCTGTCCATCTCCTCGCGCATCCCCGGATCATTGCCGACCTGGGGCGGAACTAGAGACTTAGTGCTCCGCCTCAAGGCGGAGCACTCCGGTTTGACTTTCATAAATTCCGCGCACGGTTTTGGCTCTAACCCGCGGCGAGCAAAGACCACGGAGGGAGACTGACCTCTGCGAGTGGCGAGCCTCAGTGAAACGCTAACCTAGCCGTGGATGGTTGCGTAATAGGCCTCGGCCTTGGCGAGATTTGCCGCAGGATTCTTCATAAAGTCGACCTTGGCCTGTTTGCTGCCAAAGCAATATGTCTTGCCTTTGTAGGTATCGTTTATGGAGCAATCGGTCTTGATCTGCTTGTGTAGGGCAAGGCCCTCTGCACACATGTCGTTGAACTGGCCGGTCACGGCATAAGCCGCGGTGCCAAGCCCAAGCAAGAAAGCGCCCGCGGCTGCGGACGCGATAAGAATCCTCCTCATGGCGATCACCTTTTTGCTGGAATTGCCTCTATAAGAGCAAAATGCAAACCTCGACCGGGTTGTTTCATTAAATCGGCGCAACCTTTCGCCTTGTCCTGACCTTTTGCGCCGGGCGAAATTTTGCGGGCGGTGGTCTGCCCTCCAGGAAGTGGTCTTCCTGGCGCATAGCTTTGAAGCCGGTGGAGGACCTGCGAATGACGCGAGCGGCGCGCTGTCTTGTGACGCCGTGACGATCCACAAGCCGTCGGTGCTGTCAATCTCCGGATCGGGCGGCTAGGCCCTAATCTCACGGCACGACGACCACCGCGCACTCCGCCAGGTTCACCAGCTTCTGGGCGATGCTCCCGAGGATCGCCGCCTCAAGTCCGCCCGCGCCGCGCCTGCCAACTACGATGGCGTCCGCGCCATTTTCCCTGACGAAGTCATTGAGCGTCCGCACTACGTCGCCGGTCCGCGACTCAATCTTGACTGTGGCGACGCCAAAACGGAGCGCGCGCTGGCGGGCCTCGGTAAGCACTGCGGCGGAGTGGCTGTTGAGCAGCTCCTCCAGCCAGATGGCTTGGGGCTGGGTAAAGAGCCTGAACACCTCGCCTGGCAGGCCGTAGCCGCCGATGACGTTAGTGATCAGAAGCTCGGCGTTCACCTCCTTCGCCAGTGTGGCCGCGAAATCGATCGCTCGACCCGCGCCTTCCGATCCGTCGGTCGCCGCCACGATGCGCTTCATGTTCTAACCTCCGGCCGAGCCCTGTGAGCCTGTTCCTGTGATCGCTCATCCCGTCTCGGAGCGTGGGTGATCAGCGACCTTTCTGCCGGGGAACCTCTTCCGGTGTCCGCTGGGTGTTAACAGGGCTAGCTGCCGTTGATCAGGAAGCACGCCAGCGCATATGCCTACACCAGCGCCGCAAAGCCCCCCGATGAGGATGATGAACCCGTCATAGCTCTTGTACGGGGATTCCCGATTGCGCCGATCGTCAGTCCAAAAGATCACACCGCAGGCGATAGTTCTTTGATCGGTGTCAATGTAACTCTGGCCGAGGTGCTCGCTATTTCCTCCCCGAGGCGAGGTACTAGCCCCAGGGCGGGCTTGTTGCCTGTCGACACTCTTGGGATCGAACATAATCGCGCCGCGCGCGAGCAGGCGCCAAACCCGCATCGATGGATGCAGACACGACCTAGTCCTCCCGCGCTCGGTGGCGGCTTTTGCACCGCCGTCAGTTTGGCGAGCGCAGCCAGCAGATATTCAGGCAGGCACGATGACCACTGAGAACTAGGTGGTTTGGAGCGAATACATGAACGATAACGTCTCCGTCACCGTCACACGCCAAGAGAAATATCGATTTCTAGTTGATTTTGGACCCGGCATTACGCAGGTCGTAGCGGACGAGCCCGCGCCGCTCGGTGACGGGGCCGGTCCTTCGCCCTCGCAGTTGCTGGCGGCGGCGATTGCAAATTGTCTCTCTGCAAGCCTTCTCTTCGCCCACGGCAAGTTCAAGGAGGATCCCGGGCGTTTGACGACGACGGCCCTCTGTGAGGTTGGGCGAAACGAGAAGAGAAGGCTACGGGTCACCGGAATCAAGGTCACCATGACTCTCGGAGTTGCGCCTGAATTGCTCAGCCATCTCGACCGGGCTCTGGCGCAGTTTGAGGATTTCTGCACGGTTTCTCAAAGCGTTCGAACTGGCATTCCCCTCACCGTGACCGTCAAGGGCCCGGACGGCCGCATCCTCAAATAAGGCAAACAAATAGCCCATGTGCAGAGGGGACTTCGGGATTTGGCGGGCACCTTTGGCCGCGCCATGTGTAGCCGATGTGCTACGCCGCGTTTGCGGTGAAGGTGCTGGTCGGTCGTCTGCGTATGCTATGCCATGTACTTTCCACCATTGATCGACAGCGTTGCGCCGGTGATGAAGCCGGCATCGTCGCTGGCAAGGAAAACTACGCCGCGAGCAATCTCCTCCGGCCTGGCGAGCCGGCCGACCGGCACCGACGCCACGATCTGCTTCAGCACATCAGCGCGAACAGCGGCCACCATAGCGGTGTCGGTGTAGCCCGGGGCGATCGCGTTAGCGGTGATATTGCGCGCGGCGCCCTCTCGCGCCAACGACTTGGTGAAGCCGATGATTCCGGCCTTAGCCGCGGCGTAGTTAGTCTGGCCGAACTGCCCGGCCAAACCGTTAATCGAGCTGACGCTGATGATCCGGCCGTAGCGCCGCTCGCGCATCCCTTCGATGACCGCGCGGCACATATTGAAGCATCCCCCGAGATCCACGTCGATGACTGCACGCCATTGTTCCTTCGTCATCTTGTGGAGAGTACGGTCGCGGGTTATCCCGGCATTGTTCACAAGGATGTCAATCGGACCTACCTCGTCTACCACCTTGGCAACGCCGCGCTGACAGGCATCAAAATCGGCGACGTCCCATTCAAAGATGGGGATACCGGTGTCCTTTCGAAACTGTTCGGCCGCTGCCGCATTGCCAAAGTAATTTGCAACGACAGTATGCCCGGCCTTCTTTAGAGCCTTACATGTCGCGGCGCCAATACCCGTGACACCGCCGGTAACAAGTGCAATACGTGCCATCATCATTCTCCGCGCTTGGATAGACCCTTGCGATTTAAAACATCATCAGATGCGGACCGCCTAGTGTAGGTCTTGATGTGAATCACTTGGTATCAGGAAATCTCTGAACCCTGACGTAAGCGGATGCGCTCAGTGAGACAGCCACACCGGCACACTCACGCGCAGGAGGTGGCGCTTGACCCCACCCCGGAATCGTCTCGTGGATCTGCGTACGGCAATGGGCGCGACGACAACGAGATTCGCGTCCTCTTTGCGCCGCGATCTTTCTTGGAGTGAGTCTTGTGGAAAGGGGTCGTACCTCACCTACGCTGCGATGATGACTTTTAGCGCGTGCGTATCCGCCGCGCAGCCGAAGGTATCATAGGCATCGAGGATTTGGTCGAGCGTGAAGCGATGAGTGATGAGCTTGGTCGGATCGATCTTCTTCGATTGTACGGTCTTCATGAGCATGGGCGTGGTTACGGTGTCCACCAAGCGTGTCGTGATCGCGATGTTCTGCGACCACAGCCGCTCCAGGTGCAGATCGACTTTCTGGCCGTGCACGCCGATGTTGGCGATGACGCCGCCGGGAGCCACGATGTCCTGGCAGAGCTGGAAAGTGGCGGCCACGCCGACGGCTTCGATGGCGGTGTCGACGCCGCGGCCGCCGGTCAGTGCCTTCACTGTCTCGGCGGCCTTTCCATCCTTGCCGTTGATCGTATGCGCGGCACCGAACTGACGGGCAAGCCCGAGACGGTTATCGTCGAGATCGATCATGATGATCTCGGCAGGCGAATAGAACTGCGCCGTTAAAAGAGCGGCAAGCCCGATAGGGCCGGACCCGACAATGGCGACCGCCGATCCCGGCGCCACCCTGCCGTTGAGCACTCCGCATTCGAAGCCGGTGGGCAGAATATCGCTCAGCATCACGAGTGCTTCTTCATCGGCGCCCTGGGGGATATGGTAGAGGCTGGTATCGGCATGCGGCGTGCGGACATATTCCGCCTGAGTCCCATCGATCTCGTTGCCGAGGATCCAACCGCCGGTCGTGCAATGCGAATACATGCCACGCCGGCAATATTCGCACTTGCCGCAGGACGAGATGCAGGAAATCAGAACTCAATCGCCCGAGCGGAAGTTGGTGACGCCGGTGCCGACGGCATCGACGACCCCGACGCCCTCATGGCCGAGGATGCGGCCCGGCGTACAGGTCGGAACATCACCTTTCAGGATGTGCAGGTCGGTCCCGCAGATGGTCGTCTTCACCATCTTCACGATCGCGTCGCCGGGCGCCTGGATCTTCGGCTTGGGACGATCCTCAACCGCCTTTGAACCAGGACCGTGGTAAACGAGCGCCTTCATCTCATTCTCCTTTGGCACGGGCCTCCAGTATTTTGAAGCAGATCAATCATAGGGAGGCTCATGACGATCAACTTCAGTGTATTGAGCGCTCGGAATCCTCCTGGGTCACCTAGTGCACTCGCATCATCAAGATTCCAGTTAAACCCTCGGCGCGGCCACGCCCGTACCATGCGGTGGGCTGTCACCTTTCGGGTGTACCAAGCTTTATAAATCTTCCTGCTCCGCCGCTTGCTGCAGCCGCTCGGAGGTCGTCTTCGGATACTGCAACTTCAGCCCAGCGAGCGTGTCGAGAATGATCTGTGAGACCGCGCCCCCCGGATGCCTATTCTCTTTTTAGACTGTGCAGTCGGCCCAGTGTTGATTTGTATCAAGGCGGCAAGACCTCCGAATGCTCCAAACTATTTTTGGGCGAAATCACCGCAGGAGCAAGCTCGATGCGCAAGCCCAGCTCTCTGCCAGGATTGATCTTCGTCGTTATTTTCGGGATCGGCTTGGCCTTCGCCTATTCAAGCTTTGTGCTCGGCGGCTACCAAGAAAGCGTGTCGATCGCCGCCGGCTCCGCGATCATTGCCTCCATCATCTCCTACTCCGTCAAGGTCGCGGATCAGTGGGAACGGGTCGTCGTGCTGCGGCTCGGCCGCTTCCGTGCGCTCGAAGGCCCGGGCTTGTTTTTCATCATTCCGATCATCGAGACCGTCGCTTATTGGATCGATACCCGCGTGATCACGAGCGCGTTCAAGGCGGAAAAGACCCTCACCAAGGACACGGTGCCGGTAGACGTCGATGCCGTGCTGTTCTGGAAGGTCGTCGACCCCAAGAGAGCGGCGCTCGACGTCGCCGATTACGTCAGCGCCATCAATTGGGCCGCGCAGACCGCGCTTCGCGATGTCATCGGCAAGACCATGTTGTGTGACATGCTAGAAGGCCGGGAAAAGATCAGCGGCGAGTTGCAGAAGATCATCGATGTGCGGACCGAGCCTTGGGGCATCAATGTCATTGCGGTGGAGGTCAAGGATGTGTTGATCCCTTCTGCCTTGGAGGACGCGATGTCGATGCAGGCGCAGGCGGAGCGCGAACGCCAGGCGCGCGTCATCCTCGGCGATTTCAGAGCGCCAGGTCGCAGAGAAATTCGGCGAAGCAGCAAAGACTTATGCCAATGATCCGACCGCTTTTCATTTGCGGGCGATGAATATGCTCTATGAAGGATTGAAGAGTAACAACGCCAAGATCGTCATCGTGCCGAGCACGGCGGTCGAAACGATGCAGCTCGGCGGCCTGGCCGGGATAACGGCGTTGACCGCAACGTTGGGTCAGGAGCGCACGCCGGCCGCGCCGCCGCCGGAGCCTGGTCTGGCTCCGCGCCCGAGGCCGAGTGAATAGTTTCGCTTATTGCCATCGACGCCGCTACTGGCGAGTTAGGTTTTAGGCAAGACGGCGACAATCGTGAGGAGAGAGCCATGAAAGATGACGTTACATCACCGGACAAGTCAAAGCGAGCGAACGAAGGAAATGGCGCGGACTTCAGCGCTTGGATGGGCAGCAGTATTCATGCCTGGGAAAGCTGGGCACATTCCAGATCTTCCATGATGAAAGACTCCTACGAACTCGCACAGGAGATGCTGAAATTCTGGCAGACGCGCTTTCAGGCTGACATCGATGCCTTGAAGGCTCTTATAGCCTGCGGGAGCCCCCGCGCTCTGTTCGAGTGTCACAAAGCGTTCGCGGAGAAGGCCACTGCTCAATACGTCGAGGAAGCGAGCAAGCTCAGCAACCGGATGATCAGCATCATGAGCAATGTCGCCGTTCCCTTCCGGGACCAGGGGCCAAAATCATGAAGAGGCCGCGCCGTCTCGCGAACCAAACGGGAGTCCGGACGCCGGTTTTGAACCAAACCCTGATTTGGATCAAAGACGGCGCCGGCCATGAGATTCCAATACGCCGGTTGGGATGACGAACGCGTAATAGCGGAGTTCTGCTGCGCGACGAAGGCCGGCATTCATCATGCAAGCCGCGAATATAACTAACAGACGAGAACGCATAGCAAGCACGGCCCCTCGAAAAGAAGGAAAGGGAAAGGCCTATGAGCCAATCGAATGTCCTCCTTTGCGCAGCGGTGCGCACTGCTATTGGAACCTATGACGGCTCCTTGAAGGGCGTGCCCGCGCCCGACCTCGGAGCCGTGGTCATCAAGGAGACATTGTCGCGCGCCAAGATCGATGGTGCCGTGATTGAAACCGCGATGATGGGACACGTCATTCAGGCCGGCGCCAAAATGAATCCGGCGCGCCAAGCGGCGATAAAAGGCCACATCCCTGTGAACGTCCCTGCCATGACCGTCAACCGAGTTTGCGGCTCGGGCGCACAGGCGATCGCAACGGCTGCGCAAGAAATCATGCTCGGCTTTGCACAAAGTGCGGTCGCCGGCGGTATGGAAAACATGGACCAGGCCCCATACCTGATGGAGGGCGGCCGTTGGGGCTACCGCATGGGCGACGCGCAAATCTACGACAGCATGTTGCGTGACGGCCTCAACGATGCTTTTTGCGATGAGCACTCGGGATGCGTGACCGAAGACCTCGTCAGCAAGTTTCAGGTGACGCGCGAAGCCCAGGATCGTTGGGCGCTGCGTTCACAGCAGCGGTTCGGTGCAGCTCAAGCCGCCGGAAAATTCGATGCCGAAATAGCACCCGTGGAAGTTCCGACACACAAGGGAACAACGGTCTTCAAGAAGGACGAGCACAACAGACCCAATACTACTCTGGAAGCGCTTGCCAAGCTGAAACCGGTATTCCGCAAGGATGGCACGATCACTGCGGGCAACGCACCGGGGCTCAACAGCGGTGCCGCTGCGATGATTGTGGCCGATGAGCGCTGGGCGGAGAAGAAGCGCGTGGAGCCGATGGCGCGCCTCGTGTCCTTCGGCGTCGCGGCCGTCGACCCCGGCATGTTCGGCCTTGGACCGGTTCCCGCTGTCCGGCAGGCTTTGGACCGCGCCGGCTGGAAGCTAGGCGATGTCGAGCGGGTCGAAATAAACGAGGCCTTCGCCGCCATCGTGCTCGTCGTCATGCGGGAACTCGGACTGCCCGAGGATATCGTTAATGTCGAAGGCGGCGCCATTGCGCATGGCCATCCGATTGGTGCGACGGGCGCGGTCCTTACGACGCGGCTTCTTCACGCCATGCGCCGCGATCACATTCGGCGGGGTTTGGTGACGCTCTGCATCGGCGGTGGTCAAGGCATAGCTCTGACGCTCGAGGCAATGCACTGACGACCAAAGAACGGACAATCTGATCATCGGTGGAGCCGAGCGCATCGATCCTTGATGTCGAGCGAGTTGATTTCCATAGGGTGCGTCACAAACCCGAGAAGGACTTGAGAGTGAACACGGAGTATGATGCTCTCACGGCAGGCGCAGACCGGCTGAATGCTCTGCTGGGCTGGTGGGGCGCCCCAATTGCCAGCGGCAATGGCAGATCGACGGGCAGATGAAGCTGCTCCAGCAACTAGCGTCGGACTTGCAGAAGGCATGCAGCGACGCTGAGAGCGGCCGGCTGGAAGTCTTGTTCGGCAGGGATGACCGGCTCACCCACTTGTGTCAGGAGCTGTTGCACAGCCGGCAGCCGCAAGAGGTGATGGCCGCAGAATTGGATATTTTGGTAGCCCTTCTCGAGAGCGCGTCGCTGCGCGCGAAGCGATGGGCCGAGTTGACACAGAGGCTGCAGGAATACTGTGCCATCTGGCGCGCGATGCGACCGAAGATCTTTGCCAGCCTGAACAAAAGTTTCGGTCAAGCCGATGCGCAAAGATAGTCGGCGCCCCGTATGAAAAAGGGAAGGCTGGCGCGGTAACGAAATCGATGGAGCATCACCATGGCTGAGTCCAGGTACAAGCAAGCGACCAACCGAACGGAGGCGCTGCTTCTTGGCGCGAGCGAGACTAGACTTCCCCAACGAAATCTCACACCGTCGAAGGCCCCGGCTTCCACTGGCAGAGCTATGGTGTCTGTCGCAGGAAGCGTATCGGGCGGAACCCCGCGCGAGACCAGTTACGCGCCCGGAATGCCGCCGCACGGTTTCGACCAGCCGTTTCACGCCGCGATCGCCCACCTAACCGGCGGTCTCTCGCCGCTCGCAATGAGCCTCGCCGGCGCGGACTGGGCGCAGCATCTGTTGCTATCGCCCGACAAGCAATTCGCGCTCATCCAAAAGGCGGCCCGAAAATGGCAGCGGTTCCTATCCTATTACGGACGCGCGTACGCCGACAGCGAATGTCGCGCATGCATCGAACCATTGCCCCAGGATAGGCGCTTTGTTGATCCCGCTTGGCAGCATTGGCCTTTCAATTTGATCCATCAAGGCTTCCTGCTCACCCAGCAATGGTGGTACAACGCGACGACAGATGTACCGGGCGTCTCCAAGCATCACGAGAACGTCGTTTCTTTCGTCGCCCGTCAGCTCCTCGATATTGCTTCCCCGGCCAATTTTGCGCTGACGAACCCGGTGGTGCTCAATCAGACCGTCAAGCAAGGCGGAACAAACTTTCTCAGGGGCGTTCAGAACTTTTGGGAAGACTGGCATCGGATCGCCAACAATGACAGGCCTGTTGGCGCGGAGGCATTTCGCGTCGGCCATGAAGTTGCCGCGACCCCAGGCAAGGTTATCTTCCGCAACCGTCTGATCGAACTCATCCAATATGCCCCGATCACGCAGGAAGTCCAAGCCGAGCCGATCCTGATCGTGCCGGCCTGGATCATGAAGTACTACATTCTCGATCTGTCGCCGAAGAATTCGCTCGTTCGCTACCTTGTCGAGAACGGCTACACCGTCTTCGTTATTTCATGGAAGAATCCGACCGAGGAAGATCGCGACCTCGGCATGGAGGACTATCGCCGGCTGGGAGTCATGGCCGCGCTCGATGCCGTTGCGACGATCCTGCCAAATCGGCAAATCCATGCGGTCGGTTATTGCGTGGGCGGGACGCTCCTTGCTACCGCAGCGGCCGCGATGGCGCGCGATCATGACGAGCGGCTTAAGAGCGTCACGCTGTTTGCGGCCCAGACGGACTTCACCGAGGCAGGCGAGCTTATGCTCTTCATCGACGAGGATCAGGTTCGATTCCTCGAGGACATAATGGAGGAGAAGGGCTATCTCGACGCCAAACAGATGGCCGGCGCATTCCAGCTATTGCGCTCAAACGACCTCATCTGGTCGACGATGGTGCATGAATACCTGATGGGCGAACGCAGGCCGATGATCGACCTCATGGCCTGGAACGCCGATACCACGCGCATGCCCGCCCGTATGCATTCTGAGTATCTGCGGTGCCTGTTCCTTGATAACGATCTGGCCGAGGGACGCTACGAGGTCGACGGCAAGCCTGTCTCCTTGCGGGATATCCATGTCCCGCTCTTTGCGGTCAGCACCATCAGGGACCACGTCGCACCGTGGCGCTCCGTCTACAAGATCCAGATGCTAACTGACGCCGACGTGACGTTCGTCCTGTGCAATGGCGGCCACAACGCGGGGATCGTTAATCCGCCCACCCATCCGCACAGCCGTCTGCAGATCGCGACCCACAAGGAGGGCGAGGCCTATCTCGATCCCGACGCCTGGCAGGCGGCGGCTGTTCATCATGAAGGGTCGTGGTGGCCGTCATGGCTGGAATGGCTCCATCGTTACTCCTCCGGGAAGATGGCACCACCGGCCACGGGCGCGCCTGACAAGGGTTATGCACCGATTGGAGACGCGCCGGGCACCTACGTCAGAGAACCTTAAGGACGATCCACTGCTCATTGGAGGAGGAAAATGGCGGCCGCGCTGTCGCTCCAGGGCAAGAAGGGATTGACCGCCGCTGCCCGCCATCCGCTGGATCGAGATCGCCGATCTCACGGATGCGCTGGCCAAAGGCTTGCGGGATTTCGCGAGCTATCGAACCGACGTTATTTTTCTGTGCATCATCTATCCCATCATCGGCGGGTGGCACCGGCACCTCCGCACCGAGATCCGCCGGACTGATGGTCGGAAGTGCCTACGACTGTTCGCTGCGCTGTCCGGCCCTGGTCAGCCCTGGGGACCTCACAACACCCCAACATTGGTGGACCAACGGCGTGAGCGAAGGGTTCGAAGGGTTCGAAGGTTTTTCACCAGCTATAGACGTGTGTGGCCAACTCGCGCTCATAGGAGACCATAGAGAGAGAAGCCTTCGATCCCTTCGAACCCTTCAGGGGCAGGTCGTAAAGTGCTTCCCCACTAGCGAGGTCATGCCCACTTCGGTCGTTCGACAGTGGCAAGCCTGGTCACCTAGATTTGCAGGCAACCTCGACGTTTTCTGACCACACCAAATTGGCGTAATGCGGCTGACACGCGCTCAGATGGGGACGTGAACCGTCAATTTTGTGGTGGTCGTGGTCGGGTTGGTGTCGATCAGCGACCGGCCGCCATTGCACTCGCGATCCGCTGCAAGAATCCTGGCGAGCCAGACGGTTGGGCGGCCACGATGGACAAACTTCGGCGGACAAGCTCGGACAATCGAATCCCGTCCCGCACGGCAAGTTCCCTCAATCTTGTAATGTCCTGCTCTGTCACCCGAACTGAAAGTTGTGCCGATTTTCGCATCGATTGGCTCCCCAAGGTCCTGTCCTGTCTATTTATGCGCCGAATTTTCTGGCTTCGGCGATGACAGCCGGCGATTTCTGCGACATTCGATTTCCGACATTCGATCGCATAAATATATGTAATATAACGCCTTTTTGTGTGCATATTTGCCACTTTTTGGCCCGTGTGGCAAACGTCGCGCGGCGATAAATAGAATGCACCACAGAACGTGCTTAAAGGAGTTTCAAATGTGACTAAGTCGGCCATTGATTATGCGAGAGCCTATGTGAGCAGAAGGCTCCAGGTTATCCCGCTCCATTATCCCACCAACCAATTCGTTTGCCCGTGCGGAAATGTCGAATGCCAATCTCCGGCAAAACATCCGGTCGGGAGACTGGTGCCGAATGGAATTAAGAACGCCGCCATCGACGCCGATGTGGTCGAGCGTTGGTTTCGGGATCAGCCCTGGAACATCGGCATCGTCACCGGCCTGACCAGTGGCATCTTTGCCCTCGATGTCGACCCGCGTCACGGTGGCGATAATTCCATTGCCGACCTCGAAAATAAACACGGACCACTACCTCCGACGTGGCGATTCCTGACTGGCGGAGGCGGTGAGCACATCTTGTTCCGCCATCCGGGTGGTTTGGTGCCGAACAGCGCGGGCAAGATCGGCGTTGGCATCGATGTGCGTGGCGATGCCGGTTACATCGTGGGTCCGCCTTCGCAGCATATATCCGGGCGACCCTACGCGATATCGGTCGACCACCATCCCGACGATGTGACCCTTGCCGAACCGCCACCATGGCTGAATGCAACGGTGCGAGGGCAATCTGGCAACGGGAATGGCGCTCAGGTGAAAGACTGGCGGCACCGTGGCGGGGCAACAATCCCGGAAGGTGAGCGTAACGACACCATCGCTCGATTTTCTGGGCATTTGCTTGGCCGAAACGTAGACCCACACGTCTGCCTCGATCTGATGCTGGCATTCAACGCCACGCATTGCATTCCACCGCTCTCGGAAGAGGAGGTTTTGACCACAGTTGCGAGCATCACACGCCGAGAACTTGCCAAACGGTTATCGGGCCGCTGCGGAGGGTCCCGCCATGTCTGACCTCCACGACCGCCTAAATGAGTTGATCAAACAGACTTCGGCGAATGGCGAACCTGATCCCGCAAACGGTCGACCCGCCGACTACGCCGATGATGCGCTCGCCCTCAAATTCGCCTCTCGGCACCAACACCGCCTTCGGTTTGTGAAGCGATGGGATCGATGGATGATCTGGGATGGCAAGCGATGGAGTCCGGACGATACGCTGAGGGTCATTGACCTCGCCCGTGACATCGCCCGAGAAGCCTCGTCGGAAATAATCCGTAACCGCGGCAGCAAGGCCAGTCTCGCCGCAAGCTCTAAAACGGTCTCAGCCATCGAGTCTCTTGCGCGCGCCGACCGTCGTCATGCTTCTCGTGCGGAAGACTGGGATACCGATCCTTGGTCGCTCAACACTCGCGAAGGCACCATCGATCTTCAGACGGGAATGTTGCGGCCGCACAATCCCGCTGACTTCATCACCAAGATTACCGCCGTTGGGCCAAGCGGTGACTGCCCAATGTGGCTGTCTTTTCTCCGCCGCGTGTTCAATGGCGATGAAAGCCTCATTGTATATGTCCAACGGATGCTCGGCTACAGTCTCACTGGATCGACACGCGAACATGCCTTGTTCTTCCTCTACGGAACGGGTGGAAACGGAAAGGGTGTTTTTCTCAACACGTTCCATCGAATCCTCGGCGACTATTCCACCATCTCAGCAATGGAGACCTTCACGGTCGCCAACAACGAAAGGCATCCCACGGAGGTGGCCATGTTGCGCGGGGCTCGGCTTGTCACTGCCCAGGAGACAGAAGATGGGCAGCGATGGGCAGAGTTGAAAATCAAGGCTCTTACCGGGGGAGACTCGGTCACAGCACGGTTTATGAGGCAGGATTTTTTCACATTTACTCCGCTGTTCAAGCTTCTGATCGCCGGAAATCATAAGCCCTCCTTGCGAAGCGTGGATGAAGCAGTGAGACGAAGATTCAATCTCATCCCGTTCACGGTCACGATTCCGAAGTCGGAACGTGATCCCGATTTGGCAGAGAAGCTCAAGGAGGAGTGGCCAGGAATCCTCGCCTGGGCGATCCAGGGTTGCCTTGAATGGCAACGTATTGGCCTAACACCACCGTCTATCGTTCTTGAGGCTACCGAAAGCTATCTGGCCGACGAAGACACTCTTGGTCGTTTTCTCCAGGAGCGGTGTGAGGTGCAGGATGATCCGAACGCGATGGAGGGGCTTCAAGAGCTGTATGCCTCCTATAAGGATTGGTGTGGGTTATCCGGTGAACATGTGGTTTCGGCAAAGAAGTTCAGTCAGAAACTTGAGGACCGAAAATACGAACGATGTCACGCTCCAGCAACACGCCGCTCTGCGTTCCGTGGCATCCGGTTACGGATTCGCGCAATACCTCACGAATTCCGCACGGAGGCGTAGACAGGAATGGAATGGTCAACCCGAAGGCATGGGCAAAACTCTCCCGCAAATCCTTCTCAGTGACCCCGACGGTTTTTGTCGGCCGCTTGCATCGCCGCAACCGTAATCTTCTAGCTATGATCAATGAGTCCTGACCCTAGGTTGACGAAAGAGGAGGTATATTGCAGGCATAAAGCGAGATTCTTATAATAACAAATAAAAATTTGCAGTAGGCATCTTAAATTCATCGTTGCGGCGCCTACTTAGCCAAGTATAGTATAGAGAGTTGGCTCGATGGGACAGCCCGGCAACTTACCTCGGCCACGCTACAGGGCGGCCGCTCAGCTCGTAAGCGATGGCACGTTCCCGGTGTCGGAAGCTGTGCTCCAATATTACGCTCGGAAACACGGGATCGGCAGAATGATGGGCCGCACCCGAATCTTCTCCAATGATGACGTGAAGTCTTTGTATGAGGCTCTGCCATGTCACTCCGGCTCGTCAAGCGCCCAAGGTCGCCGAACTGGATCATGCGCGGCTCGATCCGCGGAATGCGCCTTGAGGAAAGCACGGGAACTGCTGACCGAAGTCGGGCCGAAGAAATCCGCGCCAAGCGCGAAGCAGAATTTCACACCGAATTCATCTACGGCAAGAAGGCCACGGTAACGTTTGCTCATGCCGTGCAGAGCTATTTGGAAAACGGCGGAAGTCGACGGTTTCTCGCGCCGATCTTGAATTATTTTAGAATCATCCCCTTGGCCCGCATCGGCCAGGATGAGCTTGATATCGGGGCAAAGAAGCTCTTTCCAAACGCATTATCAGCCACCCGCAATCGGCAATTCTATACTCCTGTCTCGGCGGTGCTGCACCACGCCGCGCTGAAAGCATGGTGCACGAAGCCCGTCATCGCCAGACCGAAGCAATCATCTGGTCGTATCCGTTGGCTCGAACTTGATGAAGCAGAACGCTTAATCCTGGCCTGCAGCGATCACTTGCGACCTCTCGTTATTTTTTTGCTCTACACGGGTGCACGGGTTGGTGAGGCTTTATGGCTGGATTGGAAGAACGTTGATCTCTCGCGGGCACACGTTCAGTTCCTCAAAACCAAAACTCGCGAACCACGTGGCGTTCCTTTGCATCCGCGAGTTATTGCTGCCCTCGCGGCATTACCCAATCGCGATGGCGAAGTCTTTCGTTGGCCGGGTGGACAGCCTTACACTCGACCATCTGACGACAAAACCTGGGATACTTCAGCTGGCTCTCGGATCAAAACAGCGTTCCAGGGAGCGTGTCGGCGAGCTGGCATAGAAGATTTTCACCCCCACGATTGTCGCCATACATGGGCAACGTGGCATTACAGGGCCAACCATGACCTTGGAGCGCTTCAGAAACTTGGGGGCTGGAAGAGTCTGTCGATGGTCATGCGGTATGCTCACACAAATGTCGCCGAACATGCCCACACGATCAATAGGCTTCCTGGGGGGATTTCTGGGGGATCCTTGTTACACAAGTGACAAGTCCTCCGAAAATCAATAAGTTATCTTAATTAAACTCCCCCTTGGTAAGGGAGAGGTCGAGAGTTCAATCCTCTCTCGCAGCACCATCGACTGGACGACTCAAGGTTTGGCTTTATTTGCCGCGGGCCAGTCTCCGAAGATTCCGTAGGGTCAGTTCTTGATCGGCCGCAGCAATGGAGCGTGTCCTGCTCTCGCGCCAGGGCCGAGCCAAAGGTGAGCGCCTGCTTTTCGAGTATTGCCGGGCGACCAACCTTGCGCGAATGCCGATCGCGGCGGCGGCGAAGATGATTCCAGCAAAATATCTCCTTACGGGATTCTTTCATACGGAAGAGAGACTTGGAAACCGATTGTTATCCTTCTGGCCTCTAGATTTAGCGCGTCCACGAAGGCGAGCCGTAACCAATGACCGATAATGGCGTCAAAAATCAAACCGGTCTCTCGCCAAGCTTAAGGTCGAGCCTGCACAAGCGGGCGGAAGCCATAGTCAATCCAGCGTCTGGCCTCGCTAATGATTACCTGAACCTTTTCAACGAAATCGTAATGCTGATCGAACAATTGCCGGCGATGCCGGAATTGATCGACGACATCTTGCAATGGCGCCCCGTTGCCTATCAGACCTATTTCGCCAATTCGGTCCTGCCGGGGCGGACCTCGGCGCTCGAGGCCTATGTCGCGCTCGACGCCGGATTTCGGCGCGATTTCGAAGCCGTCGTCGCCGATCTCGATCGTCGCGCGGTCGGCGCCGTTGTTGCCATCCGTCGCCAGCATAAGCTGGTTGGAAACACATCGACGCCGGCCATGGCGGAAATTTGCGGGCGCGCAGGTGAAGCATTGCGCGAAGTCCTTCTCAAGGCGACCGATCTTGTCAATCACGGCACGCGCCTGCCGCGCGAATCCGAGCAGGAGCGTGCCGACCGGCTGCTCTATGGGAAGTTGCGCAGGGTCGGGTGAGAGCGCCGGCGCTTCGATTGCGGCGCGAATCTGAGCCGCTTCCTCGCCTTTGATCAGAGGGTCCAATTGCCGGCAGAACGCAAACCTTGACGGCTTGTGCCAAAACTGCGCCTTTCCTTTCCGCCTACCGTCGTTCGAGAAGACGCCTAGCGCATGCCGATCGCGATGAAGAGCGACAGAAGTCCAACCTCGCCCGCAGCCGGGTCTTCAACCCTGCATCTTTACGTAGATGCGAGTGGCTTTGCCGCGGCGGCGGAGGTCTTGCGTGCTGGCGGTCTCGTCGCCTTTGCGACGGAGACTGTCTATGGCCTCGGCGCCGACGCGACCTCAGACGCGGCGGTGGCCAAGATCTACGCGGCGAAGCGCCGGCCCGCTTTCAATCCGCTCATCGCCCATGTTGCGAACCGCTCGGCGGCCGCTGCTCAGGGCATTTTCACGCGGGAGGCTGCGGCGCTGGCGGAAGCTTTTTGGCCGGGGCCTTTGACTCTCGTCCTGCCTCTGGCGCCGGGCGCTACGATCTGCGAACTCGCCCGGGCCGGGCTCGCCAGCGTCGCGCTGCGGGTGCCAGCGCACCCCGCGGCGCAAAGCCTGCTTGCGGCAAGCGGGTTGCCGCTTGCCGCGCCGTCGGCCAATCTCTCCGGCCATGTCAGTCCGGTGACGGCCGCGCATGTAGCCGAAGATCTCGACGGCGTGATCGACATGATCCTTGATGCTGGAAGCTCACCGGTTGGCGTTGAATTGACGATCATCTCTTGCCTTGGCGAAATGCCCTGTCTCTTGCGGCCGGGGGGGATTTCACGCGAAGCCGTCGAGGACGTGTTGCGCCGTCCCTTACTCGCCTACGCCGGGGGGGATGCGGTGCGCGCGCCAGGCATGCTCACGTCACATTATGCGCCGCGCGCGCGCCTACGGCTCGCAGCCACACATTTGGAGCCGAGCGAAGCGGGGCTCGATTTCGGCGGTCGTTTTGGCGAAGCCGCGCATGTGCTCGATCTGTCGCCGCGTCGCGACCTCACCGAGGCGGCCGCCAATCTCTTCCGCCATCTGCGCAGTCTTGATCGCGAGGGGTACGGCACGATCGCCGTCGCGCCAATTCCGGCGACAGGTCTCGGCGAGGCGATCAACGATAGGCTGCGACGGGCGGCGGCGCGGCCGGACTGAAATTGAAAGGCGCCGATCTCCGCAGCTCACCCATTTTTTGGGGCCCCAAGCTCCGCACTAAAGCACCTTGCCCGGATTGAGGATGCCCTGAGGGTCGAGGGTTTGCTTCAGGCTCCGCATCAATTCCAAGGCGACAGGGTCCTTCACGCGCGGCAGGAGCCCGCGCTTCAGCCGACCGATCCCATGTTCGGCCGAGATTGAGCCATGGTGAGCGGCCACGATCGCATGGACGATCTCGTTGACCTCGTCCCAGCGGGCGAGGAAGGCGCCCTTGTCGGCGCCGATCGGCTGCGACACGTTGCAATGAATATTGCCGTCGCCAAGATGACCGAAGGCGACGATCCGCGCGCCGGGAATGCGTTGCGTCACCGCCTGCTGGACCTCTTCGAGAAAAACGGCCACATCGGCCACGGGTACGGAAACGTCATGCTTGATCGATCCGCCCTCGCGGCTCTGCACCTCCGAGATCAACTCGCGGACGCGCCATAAGGCACTGCGTTCGTCGGGGGAGGTGGCGACCGCCGCATCGGCGACGATGCCGCGGTCCACGCCCGATTGAAGGAGCGTGCTTAGGCGCTCGGCGACTCCATCGCTCTGCCCGGCGAGTTCGAAGAGGACATAGGTGGGGTAGGGTGCCGAAAGCGGATCACGCACGGCCTCGCCATGGGTAAGGACGAAGTCGACGGCAATGCGCGGAATGAGCTCGAATGTCTTGAGCTCTTCGTGGACCATTCCATGGGCGAGATCGAGAAGCCGCAGCGCCTGGTGCGGGTCATGCAGCCCGACGAAGGCCGTCGCGACCGCCCGCGGCATCGGAAAGAGCTTGAGGACAGCGGCGGTGATGATCCCAAGCGTGCCCTCGGAGCCGATGAAAAGGTTCTTCAGGTCGTAGCCGGTATTGTCCTTCTTGAGCTTCGACAGATCTGACAGGATGCGGCCGTCGGCGAGCACGACTTCGAGCCCGAGGACGAGATCGCGGGCCGTGCCGTAGGCGATCGCCGATGCGCCGCCGGCGTTGGTCGCGAGATTGCCGCCGATGGTGCAGTTGCGCGCAGCCGGCAGCGACAGCGGAAAGTAGCGCCCGACTTTCTCGGCTTCGACCCGCACCTGCGCCAAGGTCATGCCGGCCTCGACAATCAACGTGTTCGACGCCACATCGATCTCGCGCAGCCTGTCCATGCGGCGGAGGGATAGAACGATCTCATCGCCGCGTTCGGGGCGTCTGGCCACCGACGAGGCCGGTATTACCGCCCTGCGGCACGATTTTCGTGCCGGTCTGGGCGCACAGCGAGACGATGGCCACGACCTCGGCGGTCGCGCTCGGCCGCACCACGCAGCGCGCCCGGCCTTTGAAGAGGTCACGCGGCTCGACGAGATAGGCCGCCATCTCGGCCGGGTCCGTCAGCAGGTTTTCCGCGCCAACGATCGCTGCGAGTCGAGCCAAAAGCTCGGTCGATGCGTCGGAGGCTTCGGCTTGGAGAACCATGGCGATGTTTGGCCCGAAGAGACGGTGAAGGGCGATAAGCCCGTATTTACGGCATCGCAGCAGCAAAACGGAGTCGCTTCGTTCGACATGGGCTGCGTAGGGGCTATTCGCAAGTCGAATGAATTTACCGCTCTATCTCATTATTTTGAAAGTCTATCCGTGATTTACCCGTATCAGCCGAGAAGCCGCCTCGGCCGGCGCGGCTTTTCGCTGCGGCGGAAGATACCGACCGTCTCGACATGCGGCGAATAGCGGAACTGGTCGAAGGGCGAGACGCTTTCGATGGTGTAGCCGCCGGCTGAGAGCAGGGCGGCATCGCGGGCGAAGCTCTGGGCATTGCAGGAGACCGCAACGACGTGCGGAACTATAGAAGCGGCCAAGGCGCGCGCCTGCACCTCGGCGCCCGCTCGCGGCGGATCGAAAATGACGGCGTCGAAGCTGGCAGTCTCGTCTTTTGTGAGCGGACGGCGAAAGAGGTCGCGCGATTCGGTCGTCACCGGCTGGAGGGCCGGTGCGGCCCGCGCGGCCTTCGCGAGCGCTGCCAGCGAGGCTTCTTCAGCAATCGACAGCGTGAACTTGCGCCCGCTCGGCGAGGCGCAGACTGAACGTGCCAATTCCCGCGAAAAGATCGGCGATGCGCCGCGCGCCCGCCACGCTCGCGCAGACTTTGGCGGCGAGCGCCTCTTCGCCGGCTTGCGTCGCCTGCAAAAAGGCGCCTGGTGGGGGCGCCACTTCGGCCCGGCCCATGCGTAGAAGCGGTGTGCGTCGTTCGATGAGGCGCAGCGCCATGGTTCGAGATCCGGGCGAGATCCGCCGCTTCGGCAATGCGCTACGAGCGCGTCGCGTCTCATCCGGCGTCGAGCGGCCCGTGGCCGCTGCATGTCGATATCAAGGCCGGACAGTGTAGCCACGACGGAAATATCGAGCGGCTTGCGCGGCGGATTGCAGCGCCGCTGCGATCGCGTGGGCGGCGGCGAGCGCGCCTTGCATCTGGGGCGCCAAGATCGGGCAGGCATCGAGATCGATTACGTCATGCGCGCGCGCCTGCATGAAGCCGACGCTCGCCCGGCCTCGCGCGTCGTAACGGGCGTGGAAGGTCGCGCGCCGGCGCCCCAGGCCGTGCGCATCGACCAAGTCCGCGACCTGCGGTGTCGATCTTGGCATGGCGCAGCGCCTGGACAAGAAGGCCGCGCTTCCAGGCCGCATAGGGGAGTGGAGCGAGCGCCTGCACGGCGCAGCCGCCGCAAATCCCGTAATGCGGGCAAAAGGCAGCGATGCGGTCGGGGCTTGGGGCCAGGATTTCGACAAGCCGGCGGCGCTCGCCCGCGACATCGGCGAGGATCGTATCGCCGGCGAGCGCATAGGGCACATAGATCGGCCCGCTTGCGCTGCGAGGCGATGCCTTCGCCGCGCTGGCCGAGGCGTTCGATGTTCAGTTCTCTCACGGAGTCCATCACGGCAGCGCGGCGCCGATGAGATATTCTCGGTTGCCGTCGGCGCCGTTGATCGGCGACGCGATCAAGCCGGCGATCTGCCAGCCGGCATCGCTCAGCAGCGTTTCGATCTCGTCGCAGGCGCTCATGCCGCGCCGCCGCGTCCTTGACGATGCCTTTGACGACATGCGCGGGGCCGACTTCGAATTGCGGCTTGATGAGGCAGAGGAGGCGCGCGTTTCGCGCGGCGGCGAGCGCAACAAGGCCAGGTAAAACAAGGCTGCAAGGAGATGAAGCTCACGTCACAGGTGATGAAAGTCGGCGGCTGGGCAAATTCCGCAGGCTTGAGATCGCGCGCATCCTTGCCTTCGCGCAGGATGACACGCGGATCGTCGCGCAGGCGCGGCATGCAATTGCCCGTGGCCGACATCGATCGCATACACTTTTGCGGCGCCGCGAGCGAGAAGCACGTCGGTGAAACCGCCAGTCGAGGCGCCAACATCTAGGCAGATGGCGCCGGATGGGTCGAAGCCGAAAGCATCGAGCGCAGCATTGAGCTTTACGCCGCCGCGCGAGACCCAGGGATAGGGCGGCGCGGCCTCGATATGTGTAGCGTCGCCGATCGGCTCGGAAGCCTTGCGCAGCACTTTTCCGTCGATGCTGACAAGCCCGGCCGCAATCGCCTCCTGCGCCTTGGCGCGGCTGTCGAAGAAGCCGCGTTCGACGAGAGCGACATCGGCGCGCTGGCGGGACATGAGTTTTGTCAATCCGTGTCAGGCAGACAAACGAAAATGAGGACCAGTCCGATCGAGACGATGAAGCGAAAGGCCGCCTGCTGCATGTTCCAGGGCCCGGCTTGCCACATCTGGAACCATTCGCCGCCTATAACGAGGAAACCGAAGAAATAGAGCGCAAAACCGATGGCCAGCCCAAGGATCGCAGGCTCTTTGGCCGAATTGAACGATGACGCGGGCGAGCGTTGCACCTGGATGAGGCGCAAAGCGCCGAAAATGCAAATGCTCCCGTAGATTATTTCTGTGGCGATGATGATCCAATAGAAGAGGTGGTGAAGTGTCTCGCTGGTGATCGCGCGTCCGAGCATCCGATTGCCGGCAGGCGTTGCGTCCATGGACATTACATGCTGCACGACCGCGAAGTTGGTCGGGTAGTCGAGAATATTGTCTACCCCGGTGAGCAGCCCGAATATTCCGACGAAACCGACGAAGAAGATCTTGGCGCTGCGAGCGAGCATGGACCGACATGGCCTGATCGGGGCTTGGCGCGGTACTCTGCCGTAAATGCCTTCACGACAGAGCTAATTAATCACGCGATCATACTTTGCGCCGCGTCCTTGTTGCGGCCGAGCGTCTCGAGCACCTTGGCGACGATGCCTTTCGCGTCGAGACGCGATTGGGCATACATCTTTTCCGGCTTGTCGTGATCGAGGAAGACGTCGGGCAGCACCATCGAGCGCAACTTGAAGCCATGCGCTCGGCGACCGTCGAGCAGACCTTCCTCCAGAATGCGCCTGCGTGACGAAGGAGCCGAAGCCGCCGATCGAACCCTTCCTCGACCGTGATGAGCACCTCGTGGTTGCAGCGCGAGCCGGCGTGATCAGATCGACGTCGAGTGGTTTGGCGAAACGGGCGTCGGCGACCGTCGTCGAGATCGCCATAGGCGGCGAGATCTTCGGCCGCCTTCAGCGCCTCGGCGAGCCGGGTGCCGAGCGAGAGGATCGCCACTTTGCTGCCCTCGCGCAGGATGCGGCCCTTGCCGATCGGCAGGACTTCGCCATGTTCCGGCAATTCGATGCCGACGCCTTCGCCGCGCGGATAGCGGAAGGCGATCGGGCCGTCGTTATAGGCGACCGCCGTCGCGACCATATGGACGAGTTCGGCCTCGTCGGCCGCCGCCATCACCACCATGCCGGGCAGAATGCCGAGATAGGAGACGTCGAAGGACCCGGCGTGGGTCGCGCCATCGGCGCCGACGAGGCCGGCGCGGTCGATCGGCGAAGCGCACCGGCAGTTTCTGGATCGCCACGTCATGGACGACCTGGTCATAGGCGCGTTGCAGGAAGGTCGAATAGATCGCGCAGAAGGGCTTGTAGCCTTCCGTCGCGAGACCGGCGGCGAAGGTCACCGCCATGCTGTTCGGCGATGCCGACGTCGAAGGTGCGATCGGGGAAGGCCTTCTCGAAAATGTCGAGCCCGGTGCCGGAAGGCATGGCGGCGGTGATGGCGACGATCTTGTCGTCGCTGCTCGCGCTTCCTTTACCAGCGCATCGGCGAAGACGCGGGTATAGGACGGCGCATTGGCCTTCGGCTTGACCTGCGCGCCGGTCACGACGTCGAACGTATTGACGGCGTGATGCTTGTCCTTCGCCGCTTCGGCCGGGCGCATAGCCCTTGCCCTTCTGCGTGACGACGTGGACGAGGATCGGACCGCCCTCGAGAATCGCGGACGTTCTTCAGGACCGGCAGGAGATGGTCGAGATTATGGCCGTCGATCGGCCCGACATAATAGAAGCCGAGCTCCTCGAACATCGTGCCGCCCGCCCAGAAATTGCGGGCGAATTCCTCGGTCTTGCGGGCGCGGTCGTAGATGAACTTCGGCAAATGCCGGCCGAGCTGCTTGGCCGTCTCGCGCACGGTGCGATAGGTGCCGCCGGAGACGAGCCGGGCGAGATAGGCGGAAAGCGCGCCGGCCGGCGGCGCGATCGACATTTCATTGTCGTTGAGGATGACGATGAGGCGCGAATGCATCGCGCCGGCATTGTTCATCGCCTCATAGGCCATGCCGGCCGACATGGCGCCGTCGCCGATCACCGCGACGACGTTATTGCGTTTATCGGCCAGAGTTGCTGGCGACGGCCATGCCGAGGCCGGCCGAAATCGAGGTCGAGGAATGCGCCGCGCCGAAAGGGTCGTATTCGCTCTCCGAGCGCTTGGTGAAGCCGGAGAGGCCGCCGCCCTTGCGCAAGGTGCGGATGCGGTCGCGCCGGCCGGTCAGGATTTTGTGCGGATAGGACTGATGGCCGACGTCCCAGATGATCCGGTCATCCGGCGTGTTGAAGACATAGTGCAGGGCGACGGTCAGCTCGACGACGCCGAGCCCGGCGCCGAGATGGCCGCCGGTCACGGAGACGGCGTCGATCGTCTCCGTCCGCAATTCGGCGGCGAACTTGGGCGAGGTCGGTTTCGGGAAGCCGCCGCAAATCCGCCGGCGAGGCGATCGTGTCGAGGAGAGGGGTCTTCGAGGATATCGTCACAGGCGCCTCATCAATTTTTGGCTCGAACCTTATCTAGGCCTCATTCGAACTTACACCGAAAAGGTTGAGCGCAGCAATTTCCCGGAGATCCCGCGAGCATTAACCTTCGTTATCTAGGAAAAGGCCGAGCGGCAACGCGATGGACTGGCGAGGACCGTGCCAAGTTGCCGGTTCCAGCACCTTCTGGAGAGCCTGTGTCTTTCAGGTTACTGATACTCGCGGTTTTCATTCTATTATGCAGACCCGATCGAGGCATGGCGCAGCGGCGGATTTCTGGGTCGCCCCATGGTAGCGAACCCGGAAAGGCCTACCTAAGTTCCCACGGTTGCCGTTTCAGGACGTTCACGAAGCCGCCATCATGGGAGTGCGAACATGCGCTTGCCGATTGAATCAGCCCGCAATTCAAGCCTGCCGGACACGCTCGGCAGCTGTGTCTCACAGTTGCGGCATCGCTGGGGCTGGTTTGTCGCCATCGGCGCGCTCATCGCCCTTCTCGGCATCGCCGCGATGCTTCTCGTCGTCTCGGCGACGATAGCCTCGGTCTATACGATCGCAATATTCATGATCATCGCCGGCGGGGCCGAGATCGTCATGGGTTTCAGTTCGCGGACTTGGGGCCGTTTCTTTCTGTGGGTCATCAGCGGCATTGCCTACATCGTGGTCGGCGCCTTTGCTCTCGCGCAGCCGCTGATGGCGGCGGCGGTCTTCACCTTGTTGCTCGGCGCGGCCATGCTCGCGACCGGCGTCATTCGCATCTATCTTGGCACGCACATGGGCAAGGGCGCACGCGGATCGGTCATTTTCGCCGGCATCGTCACGGCCATCGTCGGTCTCATCATCATCATCGGCTGGCCGGCGAATAGTTTCGTGGTCCTCGGCCTGCTTCTCGGCATCGATCTGTTCTTATGGGGCGCGAGTTGGATCGCCCTCGGCCTGCGGATGAAGGCGCATGCCCGACCGCAGATAGAGCATTTCCAAGCGCAATAGGCAGTATCGATCTTCGTCATCCACCTGCATCGGCGGATGGTAGGGCCGGGAGCGATCGTTTCCGATAGACTCGATCCTGCTCTAGATTCGCCCAGTGCCGCATGATCTTTTTGCAATACCGGTTCCCACCGCACCGGATCATGCGCTAGGTAAACGTCATGGCGAAATGGGTCTATACGTTCGGCGACGGCACGGCCGAAGGCAAGCGCGAGTTGCGCCCTCTGCTCGGCGGCAAGGGCGCCAATCTGGCGGAAATGGCGAGCCTGGGCCTGCCTGTGCCGCCAGGCTTCACGATCACGACTGAAGTCTGCGCCTATTTTTACGCCAACCAGAAGCGTTATCCCGAGAAGTTGGCGGCGGAAGTGGAGGCGGCGCTCGAGCACGTTGGCCGACTGACTGGACGCGGCTTCGGCGATGCGCAAAACCCGCTGCTCGTTTCGGTGCGCTCCGGCTCGCGGGCGTCGATGCCGGGCATGATGGACACTATCCTGAACCTCGGTCTCAACGACGTGACCGTCGAGGCGCTTACGAAGACCGCGAACGATCCGCGCTTCGCTTATGATTCCTATCGTCGCTTCATTCAGATGTATTCGAACATCGTATTGGGCGTTCAGCATCATCATTTTGAGGAAATGCTCGAACAGTTCAAGGAAAGCAGAGGCATCTCCCTCGATACCGAATTGACTGCCGAGGATTGGCAAAAGGTGATCGTCGATTTCAAGGCGAAGGTCGCAGCGCTGCGCAAGGAGCCCTTTCCGCAAGCGCCGCAGGAACAGCTTTGGGGCGCGATCGGCGCAGTCTTCGGCTCCTGGCTCAATCCGCGGGCGAGCATCTATCGGCAGTTGCACAATATCCCCGAAACCTGGGGAACCGCCGTTACCGTGCAGGCGATGGTCTTTGGCAACATGGGCGACACCTCAGCCACAGGCGTCGCCTTCACGCGCAACCCCTCGACCGGAGCCAAAGAGCTCTACGGCGAGTACCTGATCAACGCGCAGGGCGAAGACGTCGTTGCCGGTTTGCGGACACCACAGAACATCACCGAGGCGGCGCGGCTTGCCGCCGGTTCGGACCGGCCTTCGATGGAGACGGCGCTGCCGGCAGTTTTCGCCGAATTCGTCTGCATCGCCGATCTCCTCGAAAAGCATTACTGCGACATGCAGGATGTCGAATTTACGGTCGAGCGCGGCAAGCTGTGGATGCTGCAGACGCGTACCGGCAAGCGCACCGCCAAAGCGGCCCTGCGCATGGCCGTCGAAATGGCGCGTGAAGGATTGATCAGCCAGGAGGAAGCGGTGCTGCGCATCGAGCCCGCCTCGCTCGATCAATTGCTGCATCCGACCATCGATCCCAATGCGACCCGCAACGTCATTGCGACGGGCCTTCCGGCTTCGCCGGGCGCCGCCTGCGGCGAGATCGTATTCAGCGCTGATGAGGCGGAGCAATTACGCAGTACCGGCCACAAGATCATTCTCGTCCGCGTCGAGACGAGCCCGGAGGACATCCATGGTATGCACGCGGCGGAAGGCATTCTGACGACCCGCGGCGGCATGACCTCGCATGCCGCCGTCGTTGCGCGCGGCATGGGCAAGCCCTGCGTTTCCGGCGCCGGTTCGATCCGGGTCGATTATGCGAAAGCAACGATGACGGCCGGCGGCATGACCTTCAAGAAGGGCGATCTCGTCACGATCGATGGCACGGCGGGACAGGTCATCGCCGGCAAGGTTGCGATGGAACAGCCGGAAGTGTCGGGCGATTTCGGAACCGTGATGGAATGGGCGGACAAGCTGCGCCGGATGGGAGTTCGCGCCAACGCCGAGACGCCGGCTGACGCGCGGACGGCACGCCGGTTCGGCGCGGAAGGCATCGGGCTTTGCCGGACAGAACACATGTTTTTTGAAGCCGACCGCATCGTGGCGGTGCGCGAGATGATCCTCGCGAGTGACGAAAAAGGACGCCGCGCCGCTCTCGCCAAGCTGCTGCCGATCCAGCGCGGCGATTTCGCCGCGCTGTTCGAGATCATGGCTGGCTTTCCGGTGACGATACGCCTGCTCGATCCGCCGTTGCATGAATTTCTGCCGCACACGGAGGCGGAGATTACCGAAGTCGCTGCCGCCATGAGCATCACACCGGAGAGGCTCGAACGGCGGGCGGCTGAACTGCAGGAATTCAATCCGATGCTCGGCTTCCGCGGCTGCCGACTCGCGATCGCCTTCCCTGAGATTGCGCAAATGCAGGCCCGCGCCATTTTCGAAGGCGCGGTCGCGGCGAAGCGCAAGAGCGGCACGCTGCCGGTGCCGGAAATCATGGTGCCGCTCATCGTGACCAAGGCGGAATTCGACGTTGTGAAAGCCGATATTGACGCCATGGCCGAGGCGGTCGCGGCCGAGACGGGCGAGAAGATCAGTTATAGCGTCGGAACGATGATCGAACTGCCCCGCGCCTGTCTTGCGGCCGATAAGATCGCCGAAACGGCGGAGTTCTTTTCGTTTGGCACCAATGATCTGACTCAGACCACGCTCGGCATTTCGCGCGACGATGCCGGCTCTTTCCTCGGAATTTACGAGCAGAAGGGCGTGCTGCCCAACGATCCCTTTATCAGCATCGACCAGGAGGGCGTCGGCGAGCTCATCGCGATCGCCGTGACGCGGGGCCGCCAGACGCGACCCGACCTCAAGCTCGGAATCTGCGGGGAACATGGTGGCGAGCCGGTCTCGATCGGCTTCTTCGAAAAGCTCGGGCTCACCTATGTTTCATGCTCGCCTTTCCGCGTGCCGATCGCGCGGCTCGCCGCAGCGCAGGCGGCAGTCGGCAAAAACTCGGCAGCCGATCAGGCTTGAACGCCGCTGCGCCATTCTGAAACGGCCAGGACGACCGTTGCTAAACGCCTCTTCAAGCTTAAGCGGCGATAACCATGTACGAGCGGCGATGCGGCATGGTGCGTGACAAATAGGACACGCCATCGCCCGGACGGGGTTGTGGCGCGCGTATGGGTGGAGTCCGCATCTCTTGGGCAATGGGCGTCGTCGCGCCTTGGTGCCTTGGCGTAGGCCTCGTCGTATCGATGGCGGCTGATGCCGGCCAGGATGCGACGATCGGAGCGTCGCTCGCGACGGCGACCTTTCGCGCCGTAACCCAGCCGGGCGACCTCATTCCGGTGGCTGTTACCGGCGATGCCTTCGGCCTCGATCGCCAGGATCGCCCGCAAGACGTGCACGAGGCCCGGCTGATGCTCGGCGACTCCAGCGAATTCGACCGCATGCCCGATGAGATCGAGCCGCGCGTGGTCATGAAACGCAGCGGCCAAGGTTTTCCCGATATCGATCGCAGCCATAAGGGCGATCCGGTTGTGGGTCTGCGTCCTACGTTCGACACTGAGCTCAGGCGGCCCGGCGGTCTGGCATCCTTACGCGCACATCAGCTTATCTTCACTGATGACGACTGGCCGAGCAGCGACTTCTCTGCGGAAGGGGAAGCCGCGAGCCCCGATGCCGTCGCGGGCTTCGAGCCCTGGCCCCAAGGCGAAAATCCGACGACGGTGCACACCAGCTCCGACGCCTCGCCGCAGCAAGGTGGCTCGCTGATCACGATGCGCCCCGCTGCCATCAATGAACGGGAGATGCAAGGAGCAACGCCTGTGGTGCCGCGCGCCGTAGCATTGGCTTCGACGACGCCGGCGGCGGCCGACGCGACGCCAGTCGAAGTCGTCGCCTTGCCGACGCTGCCGAAAGATCAGTTGGCCAATACCTTGGCCGTTCCTGCCGATCGGCCGAGTTACGCGGCGCTGGTCGACCAGGATCAGTCGGCGGGCGAACAGCGCTGCCTCGCCGAGGCGATTTATTTCGAAGCGCGCGGCGAAAGCCAAGAAGGTCAGGCTGCCGTCGCGCAGGTCGTGCTCAATCGTGTTTCGAGCGGCCTTTACCCATCCTCGATTTGCGGGGTCGTTTACCAGAATCGGAGCCATTATCACGCCTGCCAATTCTCCTTCGCATGCGAAGGCCGGTCGCTGCGGATCACAGAACCTGAAGCTTGGCAAACCGCCGAACGTATCGCCTCGGCGGTCACGACGGGAAAGACCTATCTGGCCGATGTCGGCGACGCGACGCATTATCATGCCGATTACGTGCGTCCCTATTGGGCGAACCGGCTTGAGAAAATGGACGTGATAGGCCATCATATTTTCTATAAATTGCGGCCTGGGCAGACCTGAGTCTGGCGCCTGATGCAGCGAATTAGGGATGCTGAAGCGGTACCCTGGGCGGGCGCTCGGCTGTGCATGTCAAGCGTGTTACGCCGGCGGATTGCTTGACCTAGCGAAAATTCGCCCATTTCAGTGAGTTAAGAGCGCATTGTGGCAACAAGGCTTAACTCGAGTTTTCGGTAAAGACAGTTCTCCGCTTGCCGCGGCAACGTAAAACGGCCATCTTCCGTATCACAATGACGCGACAACACGCGGTGGAGCGGTCGGCTTAGAGGCAGGCATTTTACAACGTCTGTCTTTCGCGTATAGGTCGCGGCGCGATCGACCTGCCTGGGGAAGCCGCCGCCGGGCTGGCCGAATACCGTACCTTGATGGGAGTCTGCCCGGATCGCGTTCCGTGTCGCTTGCCGAATCCCAATCATCCTGGAGGACCGGAGCTTGCCTTTGCATCGTCTCGCATCGCGCGCGATCGTTTTTCTCTTCTCGGCCATGTTCGTGTTGGTCGCCTTTAACCCAGCGACGGCAAGAACCCGTGAGAACCTTACGGTCGCGACACCTTTCGAAGTCGGGGAAAGTCCTGCCGGGAATTATCTCGCCGCCATCGTCGCCGGGTCCGAGCGCGATACGATTGCGGCGGCGACCTTCTTTCGTGAGGCGCTGCGTTTCGATCCGCGTAACAAGGAACTGATTGAGCGCGCCTTCGTCGCCGCCGTTTCGAACGGCAACATGCAAGAGGCCTTTAGCCTCGCCGACCGCTTGCTTGCGCGTGATCCGAACAATGGGCTGGCGCATCTTGCGCTCGGCGTCAAAGCGGTGAAGGCCCGGCAATTTGTTACCGCCCGCGCGCATTTCGCTCGAGGCACCACCAGTCAGCCACGCGACCTTACCGCCACGCTTCTGACCGCCTGGGCTTATGAAGGGACCGGCGAAACGAAAAAAGCGCTCGATCTCGTCGACAAGCTCCGCGACGAAAACTTCGGTGTCTTTCGCGATTATCACAAGGCTTTGATTGCCGATGTCGGCAACGATGCGGCGGAGGCCTCGAAATCGTTTAAGGCGGCCTATGATGCCGACAAGAACACCTTGCGCCTCGTCGATTCCTACGCGCGTTTCATCAGCCGGCATGGTGATCGCGACGGTGCCATCCAGGCCTATGAAGCTTTCGACCAGGTCCTGCCCAATCATCCGATCGTCCAGGCCGCGCTCGCCGATCTCAAGGCAGGCAAGACGCTCGATCCGCTCGTCAAGAACGTCGAACAGGGCTCGGCGGAGGTTCTATACGGACTCGGCGCCGCCGGTGGCCGCCAGGGCGATGACCTCGCCGCCCTAATCTATCTGCGGCTCTCGCTTTATCTCGATCCCGAAAACAGCCTTGCGATTCTCACGCTCGGCGACATTTACGAGCGCATCAAGCAGAATGAGCAGGCGATCGACATCTATCAGTCGGTGCTGGAGAAAGATCCGCTTCGTTCGACTGCGGATATCGAAACCGGTCAGGTTCTCGAAAACCTCGGCCGTACGGACGAGGCGATGAAATGCCTCAAAAACATCGTCGACGAACATCCAAAGGATGAAGAGGCGCTTTCAGCGCTCGGCAATCTGCAGCGCGCCCACCAGCACTACGCGGATGCGGCCGAGACCTATACGCTCGCCATCGATCAATCGACCAAGCCTGAAAAGGCCAATTGGCCGCTCTATTATTTCCGCGGCATTTCCTATGAAAGAGAGAAGAATTGGCCGCCTGCAGAGGCCGATTTCAAGCATGCGCTCGAACTCTACCCCGATCAGCCGCTCGTGTTGAACTATCTTGGATACAGCTGGGTCGAGAAAGGGCTCAATCTCGATCAGGCCTTCCCGATGTTGCAGCGTGCAGTCGAACTGCGCCCGACCGATGGCTATATCGTCGACAGTCTCGGGTGGGCCAACTATAAACTGGGCCATTATGATGAGGCGGTGAAGGAGCTAGAGCGGGCTATCGATCTGAAACCGTCAGATCCTGTCATCAACGACCATCTCGGCGACGCTTATTGGCGGGTTGGCCGCAAGCTTGAAGCGCATTTCCAGTGGAATCATGCGCGCGATCTCAACCCTGAGCCAGAGGATCTGCCGAGAATCCTTCAAAAGATCGCTCACGGCTTACCGGATGATGGTACACCCGCGGCGGACGATAAGCCCGCGGCAGCGGATGCCGATCACAAACAGAACGGCGGCTGAGGCGGCCACGCTTTTCCGTGCGAGTTTTGAGCATCGAGGCCAGTCGAGCTCGTTTGCATCCGGCCGCTTGCGCGGGGCTCACCGAATTAAGCTTTTTCCAATCGCGATCGTCATTCGTGTCCCATTGTCTATTCGACCGTGCCCCTGCCAAGATCAACCTGACCTTGCACGTCGTAGGTCGGCGTGCGGACGGCTATCACGAGCTCGAAAGCCTAGTCGCCTTTTCGCGTAGCGGCGACCGCTTGTCTCTGATACCGGGCGAAGAGTTCAAGCTCTCCATCGAAGGGCCGACGGCACAAGCTTCCGGCGAGCTTGCAAAAAACCTCGTCGTCAAAGCGGTGCGCAATATTGCCGAGCGAGTCGAAGGCTTGCGGCTTGGTGCGTTCCATCTCGTGAAGAACCTGCCGGTCGCCGCCGGCATAGGCGGCGGCTCTTCCGATGCGGCGGCGGCGCTGCGGCTCGTCGCGCGTGCCAATGATTTGCCGCTTGATGATCCACGTCTTTTATCTGCGGCGCAGGCGACCGGGGCAGACGTTCCGGTTTGCCTCGCTGCACGGGCGCGGATGATGGCGGGCATCGGCGAACGCCTCGGCCCGATATTGGAGTTGCCGCCGCTGCCAGCTTTGATCGTCAATCCTCGCCAGCCACTGGAAACAAAGGCCGTTTTCGCATGCATGAAGATTGCGCCGGGCGACAGCGCGGGCTTTGGCGGCCACCCCCAAATCGCTTCGGGCGTCGATTACGAGACGCTCATCGCAGCCTTGCGCAAAAGCCGTAACGACATGGAAGACGCCGCCTGCGTCCTTGCTCCGATCATCGGCGACGTCCTCGCCATTCTTGCCGCGGCGCCAGGCTGCCGGCTCACCCGCATGTCAGGTTCGGGGGCGACCTGTTTTGCGATTTTTACCGATTGCCGTGCTGTCAGCCGCGCCAAGAAGGCCATCGTCGGGGCGCATCCCGATTGGTGGCTGAAATCGACGATCTTGAATTGAGCCCGCACCATCGGTGGTCGTGCGCTTTGCGACGCCATCGGGCTGCTCGTCCCGATACAATCGCCCTCAATGCACCCGGTCGATGCAGAAATCGACGACGTCGATCAACGCGGCTTTCCATGCCGAGGCGGGGAAGAGCTCGAGTGCGTCGCGGGCCATGGCGCCATAGTGGCGGGCGCGCTCGACCGTATCTTCAAGCCCGCGATGCCGATGCATGGTCGTAATGGCGGTTTCGAGGTCGCCATCGCCGATCTCGCCCTTCTCCAGCGTGCGGCGCCAGAACATCCGCTCCTTTTCCGAGCCGCGCCGAAACGAGAGAACGACGGGCAAGGTGATTTTGCCTTCGCGGAAGTCGTCGCCGACATTCTTGCCGAGCTTCGAGGACGTGCCGCCGTAGTCGAGCGCATCGTCGATCAGCTGGAAAGCTATGCCGAGATTGACGCCATAGCCGCGGCAGGCGGCGATCTCGGCCTTCGGCCGGCGCCCGAGGATCGCCCCGACTTCCGAGGCGGCGCCGAACAGCGCAGCCGTCTTGGCGCGGATTACCGCCAGATAATCGTCCTCGCTTGTTTCAGTGTCCTTCGCGGCGGCAAGCTGCATCACTTCGCCTTCGGCGATGACGGCCGCGGCGGCGGAGAGGACTTCGAGAGAGGGGAGCGAGCCGACTTCGACCATCATCTTGAAGGCCTGCCCGAGCAGGAAGTCGCCGACCAGCACGGTTGCTTCATTGCCCCAAAGCATCCGGGCCGCGAGCTTGCCGCGCCGCATGTCGCTTTCGTCGACGACATCGTCATGCAGCAAGGTCGCCGTGTGCATGAACTCCACCGCGGCGGCCAGCTTGATATGACCGTCGCCGGCATAGCCGCAGAGACCCGCCGTCGCCAAAGTCAGCATCGGCCGCAGCCTTTTGCCGCCGGACGAGATGAGGTGATTGGCAATGTCCGGGATCATGGTCACATGCGAGGCGGCATGTGCCAGGATCGCCTGGTTGACGCGCTCCATATCGGCGGCGACCAGGGCCCAAAGCGCCTCGATGTGGCTTTCCTGCGCGACTTCTTCGAGGGGGACGACGACGCCCAAGATTTCGTCCTCCGATGGGCACATCCGCCCCTTGAATGCAATGCGCCGCTCAGGAAGCGCCGGTTGCCAAATTAAGGCGGCAGTGCGCGGGCCGCAACCAGCGCAGACGCGAAAGACACTTTGTCCCATCTCGTCTATATCCTCCACGGCCAGGCGCAACCCTCGCCATTCGCTGACCTGGCGAAAACAAGAACGGATTCCAGTGGCCCAACTTGTCGGGACGGTCTAGTTTCCGTCAGTTTGAGGTTGTGCGATCGATGGAACGGCGGCGGATGGGCGTCGTGCGCAATGTGAGCCAAGGCAAACAAGAGCTTAGGGCACATACTTCAATCAGAAATTCAAAGCCGCGAGGCCAGCTTCTGCCATGATCGAATTATTGCGGACCAATGATCTCGTCTTGATTTCGGCTGTCGAAGCCATTCTTTCCGAAAGCGGAATCGATGTGTTCGTCGCGGACCAATTCACCAGCGCGATCGAAGGGTCGCTAGGCTTCCTGCCACGCCGCATCCTCGTTCATCGCGACGATGCGGAGCCGGCCCGCGATGCCTTGCTGCAGGCAGGACTTGCCCGAGAACTTCTAAATGACTGAGGCGGCACGAGAAGCGATCGCCACGGATGCTTTTCTCGGCGGCCGCCTGTATTTGCGCCAACCGGACAAGGGCCACCGCGCAGGGACAGACGCTGTTCTACTCGCCGCCGCAGCGCCAGCCGAATTCGCCGGCATGGCCCTCGACATTGGTGCCGGAGTTGGCGCTGCGGGCCTTGCTTTGGCCAGCCTTCGGCCACGGCTCACTCTCGGCCTCGTCGAGAATGATCGTTCCACCGCCGCTCTGGCGCGCGAAAATCTCGCCCTGAACGGACTCGCCACCCGTGGCCGCGTCTATGAGGCCGATATACTAAGCTCCGAGAGTAGACGCGTGGGCGGCCTCACTGAGGGTTGCGCCCAGCTCGTCATTACCAATCCGCCCTATCTCGCCCCTGAACGAACGACGTTTTCACCCGATCCGGGCAAGCGCGCCGCCCATGTCATGCCGGCGGCCGGCCCGCGTCCGCTTGCTGCCTGGATCGCCGCCTCGATGGCTCTCCTCGAAGATAGCGGTCTTTTCGTCATGATTCATAAGCCGGAGGCCTTGTCGGAGATTTTTGCCGCCGTCTCGGAACGTGCCGGTGCGCTCACTCTTCTGCCGGTGTATCCGCGGGCCGACAGGCCGGCCACGCGAATCTTGTTGCGCGCTGAGAAGGGCAGCCGAGCGCCCCCCGCAATCGCGCCCGCGCTCATTCTACATGAAGGGCAGGAATTCAGCCGCGAAGCCGAGGCGATCCATCGCGGAGAGGCGGTGATCGCCTGGTAAGAAAGGCTGATCTCGGGGACCAGCCTTTTATCTTCACCAGCGGTGCCAATGGTGCCAATGCCAGCGGCGCCAGTGCCAACCGCAGTGCCAGCAACGATGCCACCAAGCTTTCTGAACCAGCGGTCCGGCGCCGGGGGAGGCTTCTGTGCTCACGACCGAGGGCGCGGCTTGCACGACGCCGGCGAGCGGCGCAGCCTGAGCGAAAGTCGTCCCGGCGATCATCAGGCCGGAGACGGCGCACACCGCGAAGGTCAGTCTGCGTTTTAATTGCATTGCAGGGATCCTTCCTTTGGCCGATAACCGGCCAAGCCAAACCGAGTTGCTCTGACTATGCACCGGGCTCAACCGAAAGATGCAACAATTGAACTGCGCGGCAAGGGCATACCTTGACGCACTTCACTGAGCCTGGGGCATAATGGACCAACTATAACGCCGCAATCACCTACCAGTTCCCGACGACACCGTCATGACCCGCGCCACTGAAGCAAATAATTCCTCTGCCGAATGGCTCCATCCGGCGCGGTCCTTCCAAGGCCTCATTCTCGCACTGCAGAAATTCTGGGCCGCGCAGGGCTGCGTGATCCTGCAGCCTTACGACATGGAGGTCGGTGCCGGCACATTTCACCCGGCGACGATTCTGCGCGCGCTCGGGCCGCTGCCCTGGAAGGCAGCCTATGTCCAGCCTTCGCGCCGCCCCAAAGACGGGCGCTATGGCGAAAACCCCAATCGCCTACAGCATTACTACCAGTTCCAGGTGATCTTGAAACCGTCGCCCGAAAATCTCCAGGATCTCTATCTCGCTTCGCTCAATGCGATCGGCATCGATCCTTCGCTGCACGATATCCGCTTCGTCGAAGACGACTGGGAAAGCCCGACGCTGGGCGCCTGGGGACTGGGCTGGGAATGTTGGTGCGACGGCATGGAAGTCACGCAATTCACCTATTTCCAGCAGGTCGCCGGGATTGAATGCGCGCCGGTCTCGGGCGAACTCACCTACGGGATCGAACGGCTTGCCATGTATGTGCAAGGGGTCGAGAACGTCTACGATCTCAATTTCAACGGCCGTAGCGGCGCCGAGCAAATCTCCTACGGCGACGTGTTCAAACAGGCGGAGCAGGAATATTCGCGCTACAATTTCGAAGCCGCGAACGTCGACGCCTTGTTCGCGCATTTCAGGGACGCCGAGGCCGAGTGCAAGGCCCTACTGGCTCAAGGCGAGGGGGATAAGAGCCACCTACTGGTGCTGCCGGCCTACGACCAATGCATCAAGGCCTCGCATATCTTCAATCTGCTTGATGCCCGCGGCGTCATTTCCGTGACCGAGCGGCAGAGCTACATCCTGCGTGTCCGCGAACTTGCCAAAGGCTGCGGCAGGGCCTGGATGATGACGAAGGCAGGCGGGGCGGGCGCGTAACGCATTTCAATTGAGAAACGACGCAAAATGCGCCGGCTCACTCGTCGGCGACGGCTTCGATCGATAGCTTGTCCAAAAGCGCACTCGGGTCCTTGAGCAGCGTGAGATCGGAAGCGCCGAAGCCTGCCGGTGCGACAGCGACAATGCGCAGGTTCTTTGGCGTCGCGATGAATTTCGCCACCGCCGCGCCAACTGCCTTTGCCGACGCACCATTGCCGAGCAGGACGGGTATGCCGACTGCTGTCGCAGTCACATATTTCTCGCGGATCTGATCCGGCGACTTGTTCTCCTTTTTCGCCTCTGCGGCGATCAGCCGTTCGAGGAGACCAGCATTCTCAATCCTAATCTCGATGCGCCGGATTAGAATGGCAAGGGCCGCGGCTTCCATCTTCGCCTGATCGTCAGAGAACAAATCCTTCGTTACATTCTCGAACGTGCCGGCAATCTTCAACGTGCCCATGTCGATGCCGCTCAATGACATGTCATCGAGGCTGAGTTCGTGTTTCGCGGCATCGAAATGCGCTTCGAGCTGGCTCGATACATCGAGCTTGTCATAGCCGAGGGCCGCGACGTTTTCGAATTGCCTGCCGGCATTCTTGAGATCTAGCTTGAGATGGTCGACATCGGTCACAAAATGCGTCGGGATGCCGTCGGTCGGATCCGTGCTCGTCAGATCGAGCTTGGCAATTTGAAATCGGGTGCGTCTGCCATCGGCAGCGGCATCGGATTCAGCATCCGCCACGTCAACATCAAGACCGCTGAGAACGGTCAGCTCGACGAGCGGAAAGCCGGTGCCGGGGACAATTGCTGCTGAACTGCCGATCTTGCCTGTCTCTGCCAATATGTCACGCAACATGGTGAAGTCGATGCCGCGGAAGACGAGGGTGCCGATCTTCACATTCGAGCCGGCCACATCGACAGCAAAATTTTCAAAACCCGCTTCGCCGATTTTGGACATCGCCATCTGCGCGAGGTACAGGCGGCCGATCGTGCCGGTGACGGGCGCATCCTTGGCGATCGTATAGCGCAGATCGGTAAGTTCGAGTGAGCCGATCTCGAACGTATCCAGCATATCGGCGAGATAGGCCGCCGTTTGCCGATTGGCGGTGTCATCGTCCTGCGCAGCGAAAATGCTGGCGGCGGAGGCCGGAGGTATGCGTAGCCGCCGGCCTTTGACGTCCTTGGCCGAGAGCGTGCCGATACCGATTTCGAGATGCGATTTCTCCACGAGAATTTTGCCACCTTCGATGGCGACGCTCTCATAGAGGGTTTTGCGCGGTTCGCTGTCGCTCATCCGCGCCTCGGAAACGATCCGGGTGGCCAGCGCGAGATCGACGCCGGTCATTTTGATCGGGCCGTAGGCGCTTTGCATCGTGCCGGCCGTGGGCGAAACGAGATTGCGGGTGAGGCTGCCGATCGTCGCGTTATCAACACGGCCTTGCACGACATCATTGAGGGCGACGTCGTTATAGGTGTCCTTTTCGGTCTGCCCGGAGAGCGTCGTTTGCATCACGATCTCGGGGATGTTGATGTGCGATGCCGAAAACTTTGCGATCCGGTCGGCGACCGAAACTGCGCTGTTCGGATCGAGGATCGAGTCGAGATCAGCCTTCGTCAGGCTCGTGCCCGAGATATAGATGCGCTTGATGGCATAATGCACCGTGCCGGCGTCGATCTCGATATTCTCGGCCGAAATGGCGCCTTGCTGCGCGAACTTGCCGGCTGTGCCGCTGACGGCCGCGCTCACGTCGCCGCCTTCTTGCGCGTCCTGCGCATAGGCGTCTGATGTGAAGATGGATGGCGCCGCGAAGGGCAGGGTGATGCGGCCGATCCGGACCGTGAGGCCGGCACGGCGCAATGCCAGGCTCTTGATCATCAGTTCGCGCCGCCAGGGATCGGCTGTAATTTTCGCCGCCACGAGACCAGGAATGTTTTCGGCCAGCCGCGCGAACTGCGCCCGCGCCGCGCGGTCGGCGCCCAAATGCAGGGTCGTCTCGGCAATCGGCGCCGCGATGACCAAAAAGACGCCTACAAAAATCGCGGTGCGGCGCATGCAAACCTCCTGGGCAGGCCCGCTAAGCGTGATTTGGCGAGACTGCAAGTTGTTTCTGGTCCGAGCCGTGCGCTTATGACCCTGACTTCATGTCAACGGCGCCAAAGCATAGGCGTGTTCGATCGCGACGACGTCGGCGAGGCTCGGCAGACCGGCTTCATTGCCGAGATGCCGGATCTTATGCGACGCCGCAGCGCGGGCGAACGCGAAATGCGCCACAAAGCTTCGTTCCGGCGCGGCAAGATAGGAGGCGACATAGGCGCCGTGAAAGACATCACCGGCACCCGACGTATCAATGATTTCGCTTTGTGGGACAGGCAGCGCGGGCATATGGGCGACGGTTCCCTTCTCGTTGTACCAAAGCATGCCGCGTTCGCCCTGCGTGACGCCGCCGATCTTGCAGCCTTTCGCTTTCAGATGATCGAGCATGGCTGGTGCCGTGAGATCCATCTGCTCGCATAGTCGCTCGGCAACGATCGCGACATCGATGAAGTCGAGCAGTTCTTGCAGATTGCCGCGCACGCCGCCGCCATCGAGAGAGGTCAGTATGCCCCGTTCGCGGCATATCTTGGCGTAATGGATGGCAGCATCACCCTGATGTCCGTCGAGGTGAAGGACGCGGCAGCCCGTCAGATCAAGATTGGGAAAGGGGTGAAGAAATCTGTCGTCGCGGGCGCGGAGGATCGCCCGCTTGCCCTTATTCGGCAAAACGAAGGAGAGCGACGATCGCTTCACTAGGCGCGGGTGGACGGGCATTTTATAGGCGCGCGCCATGTCGAGAAACATCCGCCCCAGCCAATCATCGGCGACGGTGGCGATCAGGTCCGGGGGGTAGCCGAGCTTGGCGCAGGCGAAAGCCGCGGTTATGGCATTGCCACCGAAGGAGACGGCATAGTCCTCCGCAACCTGCTTTTCGTCGCCTACGGGCATGGCGCCGCAGAGAAGCGTCACGTCGATATAGGTCTGGCCGATGAACAGAGCTTGCACAGGGACCTCTGTCGTCCTTGGGGGCAGCGGAAGTCGCGAAGCCGCAAGAGGGGAGGGCGTGTCTCGAATATAAAAGCAAGCGCGCGATTCTGAGGAAGCTTCTTCTAAACGGAGAAACTCGAACCGCAGCCGCAGGAGGCAGTTGCCGCCGGATTGTTGATCTTGAACATGCGGCCCATCAGGTCGTCGACGAAATCGATCTGGCAGCCGCGGAGGAAATCAAGCGACATGGGATCGATCACCACGGTCGCGCCGTCGTCTTGCAGAACGAGGTCATCGCTCGCTCGGTCCTGGGTGATCGCATAGGTATATTGGAAGCCGGAGCAGCCGCCCCCCTCTACGCCGACGCGCAGGGCCGATCCTTTGGGCTCACTCTCCAGAATTTCCGCAATCCGCCTGGCGGCGCTTGCGGTCAATTCGACCGGGGCTTCGACTGCGGTTTCGGTCATGGGCGAACCTCGAATCTCCGATATCCACAAGCGGGTGCGCCGCTTGCACATGCTTTGAATACGTAAGATATGTCGCAAAGGCGACGGCTGCAACGAGTTGCAACCGTAAAGTGTGGCTGCGCGGCGTCGTGCCAGCCATCTTCGCAGCGGGGTTGCGCAATTGGCCTCAAGTGCCGGCCGAATCCCCATTCCGGGGCAGGATATCGCCTTTTCGCCGTGGCGCGCTGCCTATGCGGCTGATCCGGCGCGGAGCCGCGGCCGCGTCTTTGCCGAACCGCCATCGCCGACGCGCAGCGCGTATCAGCGTGACCGCGACCGGATCCTGCACAGCACGGCGTTCCGCCGCCTGGCGCACAAAACCCAGGTCTTTGTCCCGCATGAAGGCGATCATTACCGCACCCGCCTCACGCATTCGATGGAAGTCGGGCAGATCGCCCGCGCCATTGCTCGCGCCCTCGGCCTTGACGATGATCTCGCGGAGGCTCTGGCCCTCGGTCACGATCTCGGCCACACGCCTTTTGGCCATACCGGCGAAGAGGTCCTAGATGAGGCTGATGGCGTCCTATGGCGGCTTCGACCACAATGCCCAGGCGCTGCGACTCGTCACCAAGCTCGAGCATCGCTATGCCGCTTTCGATGGGCTGAACCTGACGTGGGAGACGCTCGAAGGGCTCGTCAAGCACAACGGCCCGCTTGCTTCAGGCCGATGGCCGGCCTGCTCCGCGTTATGCCGCACGCGGCCTGCCGCTCGCCGTCAAGGAATATGACGCCGCGCACGACCTCCGGCTCGACAGTTTCGCGAGTGCCGAGGCACAGGCGGCCGCACTCGCCGACGACATAGCCTATAACGCGCATGACATCGACGACGGGCTGCGTGCCGGGCTCTTCGATTTTACGCAGGTCGCGGAGGTCGAATTCCTGCGCGACATCGGCCGCGAGATCGACGCGCACTACCCGGAGTTGGAGCGGCCACGCCGGATTCACGAGCTCGTCCGCCGCGTGATCGCTTATCTCATCGAAGACGCGATCGCCGAAAGCCGGCATCGACTCGGCGCGACGGGCGTTGCAAGTTCCGACGCCGTGCGGGCGCAAAAGAGTCCGGTGATTGCCTTCGCGGCGCCGGCAGAAAAGATCGACAAGGCCATCAAGAGCTTTCTCTTCCACAACATGTATCGACATCCGCGCATCAGCCGCATCCGCGTCGAAGCGGCGGGGGTGATTCGCGATCTTTTCCCGGCCTTTTTCAGTGATCCGAGCTTGATGCCGGAGGAATGGGCGCAGGCCGCAGCAAAACTCGGAAAGAAGGACGAAGCGCGGCTCGCGCGTCTCGTCTGCGATTATATCGCCGGCATGACCGATCGCTATGCCTTGGCTGAACATGAGCGTCTTTTTGACGCCACGCCGGATTTGCGTTAGGCGCGTTGCGCCATGTCGATAGAATGCCGATGAACATTTACGCTGATTTCCACGCTCGGATCGCGACGATCCTGAAACGCATCATGGCGAGCGGCCGGTTGCCGGCCGATCTCGACCTTGCCCGCTTCGTCGTCGAACCGCCGCGCGACCAGGCGCATGGCGATCTCGCTGTCAATGCCGCGATGGTCTATGCCAAGGAGGCGAAAGCGGCCTTCGCCAGTCCGCGCCAATTGGCCACGGAGCTTGCCGCTGCGCTCGCCGAAGACGCCGATGTCGCGCAAGCGGAAGTGGCAGGGCCGGGTTTCCTCAACATTCGTCTGAAGCCTGCCGTCTTCGCGCGGATTCTGCGCGCGGCGCTGGAGCAGGGGTCGCGCTTCGGCGCCGGTCTCGGTGATCACGCACAGCAGAAGATCAATGTCGAATATGTCTCCGCCAATCCGACCGGTCCTATGCATGTCGGGCACGGCCGGGGCGCGGTCTTCGGCGATGCGCTGGCCAATCTTCTTGACTATGCCGGCCACGCGGTGACGCGCGAATATTACATCAATGATGCGGGCGCCCAAGTCGAAGTGCTCGCTCGCTCGGCCTTCTTGCGTTACCGCGAAGCTTTGGGCGAAGATATCGAGATCCCCGAGGGCCTTTATCCGGGGGAGTATTTGAAGCCGGTAGGCGCGGCGCTCGCGGCAAAATTTGGCACCGCTTTGGTAGGGCGCCCCGAGAGCGATTGGATCGAGATCGTCCGCGCCGCCGCTATCAGCGGAATGATGGACATGATCCGGGCCGATCTCGCCGCATTCGGCATCATGCATGATGTGTTCTTCTCCGAACAGACTTTGACGAAAGCGGGCAACGACGCGGTGGCGGCGGCGATCGCCGACTTGCGCGCGAAGGGCCTTGTCTATGTCGGCCGCTTGCCTGCGCCGAAAGGGCAGCCGAGCGAGGAGTGGGAAGATCGCGAACAGACCCTGTTCAAATCCACGGCCTTTGGCGACGATGTCGACCGGCCACTCACGAAGTTGGATGGGACCTACACCTATTTCGCCGCAGACATCGCCTATCACAAAGCCAAGATCGACAGCGGCTATCAGATCTTGATCGATGTCTGGGGCGCCGACCACGGCGGTTATGTCAAACGCATGCAGGCGGCGGTCGCGGCGCTCTCCGGCGGCAAGGCTGTGCTCGACGTCAAGCTTTACCAACTCGTCAAATTGATGCGCGCTGGCGAGCCGGTCAAAATGTCGAAACGCAGCGGCGATTTCGTCACCCTGCGAGAGGTTGTCGATGAGGTTGGCGTCGATGCCGTCCGCTTCATGATGCTGTTTCGCAAGAACGATGCGTGCTCGAATTCGATCTCGCCAAAGTCATCGAACAATCGAAGGACAATCCGGTCTTCTACGTCCAATATGCGCATGCACGCGGAAAATCCGTTATGCGTCAGGCGCGTGCGACAATTCCTGGAATTGATTTGTCAATTGACGCTTTGGCACGCGCGGAGCTTGCACTTCTCGTCGATCAAGGCGAGATCGGCTTGATCAGGCTGATCGCGCAATATCCGCGTGTAATAGAGGCCGCTGCCGCTGTGCACGAACCACATCGGGTCGCCTTTTACCTGCATGATCTTGCATCAGAACTGCATTCGCATTGGACACGCGGCAAAGATCAGCCACAATTACGCTTTGTTAATGAAGAACGAAGAGATTTAACAGTTGCCCGTCTGGCGCTGGTGACGGCGGTAACGTCGATATTGGCGGCGGGGCTTGGCATTCTCGGGGTCAATGCCCCGGATGAAATGCGCTGATGCAATGGGGTGGGCTTAGATACCGGCCGACAAAGGGCGCGGACCCTGCCAGGCAGCCATGGCCGGCGAGACGCTTATGCCGCCGCCGAACTTCGAGATTATGGCGAAGGCGGCCCCGACCGGCGCTGAAAAAAGCCGGTTTTGGCAGCGTAATTCGGCCGGGTTTGCGACGGTGGGGCGAATATCGAGGTGAAGGTCATGAGTGAGCCCGCAGCCAAGCAACGTCAGATGATCAATCTTGACGAATTCGAGCGGCGTCTCGGTCGGCCAGCAGCCGCGCCCAGGAGCGGAGAAGATCCGCTTGCCGAGTTGGCGCGGCTAGTCGGCGGCACGGAGGATCGCTTCAAAAACGTTTTCCAGAGTCCTCAGCCGTCGCCTGGTCGAGCGCCGGCCGATCCTCAGTGGGGTGGACGGCAAAATGCCGATTGGCTGGCTCCGCAGCCACGCGAAGCCGTCCGGTATCCGCTCAGTGGAGACTTTGCTTCGATCGAAGCGGGTTTGCGCGGTTCGATCGCACCGGACTTCCAGGCCGACGCCGAGGAAGTCTATGCCGACGCGGAAGACGACGAGGACTGGCTCGACACACCTTATGCGCCGATGACCCCGGCTTCAGCGCCCTTGGCAGAGGCCCCGCGGTCGCGGCTGCCGCTTTATGCCACGGCGGCGATCATCATCGTTGGCATCCTCGGGATCGGCGCGACATTCGCGTTGAAGCGCAGTCCCAGAGCACCGCATGAAATCGCGATGATCAAAGCGGCCGCCGGACCGACAAAGATTTAAGCTTCGACGTCGACCGACGGCGCAAAGCCCAACCAAGACGCTTCGATTCTCGATAAGTCGCCACAACCCACGCCGGTGGCGTTGGTCAACCGGGTCGAGCAGCCAGTTGATCTGAAGGCACAAACACCGCCAGCGCCCACGGGCCCGGTGCAGGTCGCCTCCGCGGGCCCGAGTGTTCCGAGCGGGGCCGCCGTAGTGCCGGTCCCGCCGCCGCCGGCCCTCGACGCCACGTCGGGTCAGTCGTTCGGCCTTGCCGGAATGATCGAACCGAAGATGGTAAAAACCGTATCCGTGCGTCCGGACGGGACACTGGTGTCCAGCGATCTGTCGCCACAGCAGGCCACGCCGGCGAATCCGCCCGCTGCAGCGCCAGCCGCGGCCGCGCCGCCGCCGCCAGAGGCCGCCGCGACTGCGGCAAAGCCCGCTACTCCGAAAACCGCGGCGCGGGTCGCGACGACACCCAAGACGGTGACTGCGGATGCCACTCCTGCGCGCCGCGAAGACAATGCCGCTGACGATGAACGCCTGAGCCCAACGTCGAGCAAGCCGAAAGCATCGCCGGCCAAGCCCGCCAAGGTCGCGGAGGCGGCAACTACCACCGACGAGACGGACGACGTGCCGCCGGCGACCGAGAAGGGCGGCACCTATTCCGTTCAGCTCGCCGCGCCCGAGAGTGAAGCGGAAGCCCGGGTGTCCATGACGAAACTGACGCACCAATTCGGTAGCGAACTCGCGAACTATCACCTGAAGTACCATTTGGCTTCCATAGGAAATAAATCGGTCTATCGCGTTCGCGTCGGCGGCTTGTCGCACGCAGAGGCGACCACGCTCTGCCAGAAGGTTCAAGCCAAGGGCGGCAATTGCTTCGTCGCCAAAAATTGACGACGCTTACTGATAGCGACTCTGGGTAAGTTGCGGGATGACGCGCGCCTTCATTTGCGGCTGCAGCGGCAGTGCCCTGACGCGGGAGGAGCGCGATTTCCTCCGCGAGAGTACGCCGTACGGGCTCATCCTCTTCAAGCGCAATGTCGAAACGCCGGATCAGGTTCGCGCGCTCGCTGACAGCTTCCGCGATTGCCTCGGCAATGGGGATGCTGCCGTTCTCGTCGATCAGGAAGGTGGCCGCGTGCAGAGGCTCGGGCCGCCTGCGTGGCACGCCTATCCTGCCGCTGCGCGGTTCAACGCGACCGACCTTCCGCTCGATCGCAAGGAGAGACTGGTGCGGCGCGCGGCGAAGCTCATGGCCCAAGATCTCCTTCGCCTCGGGATCAACATCGATTGTGCGCCGGTTCTCGACGTACCGGTGGCGGGAAGCCATGACGTGATCGGCGATCGCGCTTACGCCCGCGATCCGCGGATCGTCGCCCGGCTCGGCCGCGCCGCAGCGCTTGGCTTGGCCGACGGCGGGGTACTGCCGGTCGCGAAACATATTCCCGGGCATGGCCGTGCGGGCGTCGACAGCCACATCGACTTGCCGGTCGTAACAACGCCGCTCGAAACCTTGGCCGAGACGGATTTCGTGCCCTTCGCGGCAAACGCGGATCTACCCATTGCGATGACTGCCCATGTCGTCTATACGGCGCTCGATCATGATCGCCCGGCGACCCTGTCGGCGCGAGTCATCGACTATATCCGCGCGGAAATCGGCTTTGCCGGTCTCCTTCTCAGCGATGATCTGTCCATGCAGGCCTTGCGCGGCAGTTTGCGCGATCGCGCTGAAGCCGCCTTTACCGCCGGTATAGACATTGCCCTGCATTGCAACGGCAACCGCCGCGAGGCCGAAGCCGTCGCGGCGGCGGCGCCCGCGCTTTCCGGTATCTCGCTTGCTCGGGCATCAAGAGCCGCGGCGTGGCGAGGGGAAGATGCGGCGCCTTTCGATCCTGTGGAAGCTTGGGCTGAGATCGAAGCCGCGCTTGCGATTGGGGTCTGATCGGACCAAGGTTCTAAGAGGGCCCGCATCGCGCCGCTCGGTTCTTGCCGTTTCCGATTATCGCGTAGAATCGCGGCCAAGGGGGATGATTTGCCGGTGGAATTGGCTTTCGAACTGAAAGAGGAAGGCGGCGAAACGGCGTTTTTCGTCGATGTCGACGGATTCGAGGGCCCGCTCGATCTCCTCCTCGAGCTGGCGCGCCGGCAAAAGGTCGATCTCGCGAAGATTTCGGTTCTTGCTTTGGCGGAGCAATATCTCGCCTTCATCGAAGCGGCGCGGAACCTGCGCTTCGAGCTTGCCGCCGATTACCTCGTCATGGCGGCTTGGCTCGCCTATTTGAAGTCGCGGCTGCTGCTACCGCAGGTTGAAAAGGACGCGGAGCCGCTCGCCACCGATCTCGCCGCTGCGCTCGCCTTTCGTCTGCAGCGGCTCGAAGCGATACGCGCCGCCGCCGAGGCGCTAGTCAATCGGCCGCGTCTTGGCCGCGACATGTTCCGGCGCGGCCAACCCGAGGGCGTGGAGATCACGCGCAGGCCCCAATGGCAGGCGAGCCTCCACGATCTTTTATCGGCTTACGCGCGACAAAGGCAGAAACACGCCGCGTCGCGGGTGGTGGTCAAGCAGCGGTTCGCCTGGTCGCTCGCCGAGGCGCGCGAGGCATTGGAGAGGCTGATTGGTCAGGCACTTGATTGGACCGTGCTCGACTCTTTCCTCGTCGCCTATTGCACGAGCGGCGAGGCGCGCCGCGCCGTCAGGGCGTCTTCGCTTGCCGCGGCGCTCGAAATGGTCCTTCAAGGCGCCATAAGCTTGCGCCAGGACGGCGCCTTCGCGCCGCTGTGGATCAAGCAGCGGAGCCGGACTTCGAGTGGCACCCCTCTGCGGGGTGATCGCGCCGCTTCAGTTCCATTACGAGCCGCGGGTTACGGAGAGAGGATTGGATTTGGCTGAAGTGGCAAGATTGTTTCCGGATGCCGATGATGCTGAAAGAGCAACGGCGGACCCCGCCGAGGCTCTTTTCGGGGAGGCGATGCGGATCGCCGAAGCCATGCTGTTTGCGGCTTCCGAACCGCTCGAGGAGGCCGAGATCGCACGGCGGATGCCGGAAGGTCTCGCCGCGAACGACGTGCTGGTGCGTCTCAAGGCGGATTATGCATCGCGCGGCGTCAATCTCGTGCGCGTCGGCAAGAAATGGCTGTTTCGTACCGCGGCCGATCTCGGCTGGCTTTTGTCGAGGGACGCAATCGAGCCGAGGAAATTGTCGCGCGCGGCGCTCGAAACTTTGGCGATCATCGCTTATCACCAACCGGTCACACGCGCCGAGATCGAGGACATCCGCGGCGTCGCCATTTCGAAAGGCACGATGGATGTGCTGATCGAAACCGGCTGGGTGCGGCTGCGTGGCCGGCGGCGGACGCCTGGACGGCCGCTGACATATGGCACGACGGAGGCTTTCCTCATGCATTTCGGGCTAGAGGCGATCGCCGATCTGCCGGGGCTCGAAGAATTGAAAGGGGCTGGACTCTTCGACGGCGCCTTGCCGCAAAGCTTCGCGGTGCCACAGCCGCATGACGATTTGGATCTGATGGAAGATGAGGATCCGTTGGAAACGGATGCGCCAGAAGAATTTGATCCCGATGACGGTGCGGCTGACGTATCCGACGACAGCGCCGAGTCTAGAAGAAGGCGAAAATTCAGAGGACGATTCAGAAAATGATCTCTGAGAAAGCAGCGGCCGCGCAATTCCGCATCATTGTGTGAGCGGTTCTTCGGAGATCCGCAGCTTCGGCGCATAATTTGAGGCATTGCTGCGCCCGGCGCAGGCGTCGCGCGCGAACATGATGAGATGATGCGCGGAGATGGCGGTGCTAAGGATGGCTTCGATCTGGCCGCGCTTGAGGAGGGGCAGCGTGAACTTCCAGAAGACCGCGCGGTAATCGCCGACGACGCCCAATTTCCACAAGACTTTGGTGAGCATCGTGAGGCCGCGGCGGATGTTGGCCAGCGAACAGCGCTGCCAGCTGAACGGCCGCTTCAAGCGATTGGGCCAAATCTCCCGCATCTGATATTCATAGCGCGCGAAGAGCGCCTCCGGATCATAAGCCTGTTCCATGCAACGCCGCCACATCGCGACGACTTCGTCGTATGGCATGAGGAAGCGCACGTTCGACTCGCGGCCGTCGTCTTCGTCGATCCGATCGTCCCGCGCGAGCCGATCCCACAGTGGCGTGCGGGGAAGGGCCTGGAGCAGATTGATCGTCAGCATCGGGATCTTCGATTCTTCGATGAAGTTGAGAATTCTCGTCCCCGACTCCGGCGTATCCGTGTCGAGGCCGAGAATGATACCTGAGACCACTTGCATGCCGTGTTTATTGATCGCCCGCACTGCATCGAGAATTGGCATGACGAGATTATGCTTTTTCTCGATGCCCTTGAGCGCTTCGGGCTCGGGCGTCTCGATACCGCAAAAGATCGTCTCGAAATTGGCTTCCCTCATCTGCGCGAGAATTTCCGGCGTGCGGGCGATGTTGAGCGTCGCCTCGCACGAGAGAACGATCGGATAGCCCCTCTTTTTCTGCCAGGCGATCAGGTGCGGCAGCAATTCCGCAACGGCGCGCCGATTGGCGATGAAATTGTCGTCGACGAAATAGACCGATCCCACGACGCCGCATTCCAAGAGTTTGTCGAGTTCGCCGGTGATCTGCTCCGCCGTCTTGATGCGGGGGACGCGGCCATAAAGCCCAGGAATGTCGCAGAACTCGCAGCGATAAGGGCAGCCGCTCGAAAATTGGATGGTTCCGAGAAGATAGCGGTCGATCTTCGCGAGTTCATAGCTGGGTTGCGGGAAATCGGTCAGATCGCGGCGCATCTTGGTCGTCAGGATGACTTGGTGCTCCGGACGGCTGACATCGCGCGTCAGGGTCGCGATCAGTTCTTCCGTCGCGTCGCCGACCTCACCGATGTGGAGATAGTCGAGCGTTGGATAATATTCCGGGCAGGCGGAAACGGAGGGGCCCCCAAGCGCCACGACCTTGTCATGGCGATGCGCCCTGCGGCAGATATCTTCGATCTGCCGGCGCTGAATATGCATGCCGCTGACGAAAACGGCATCAGCCCAGGCGAAATCTCCGTCGTTCGGCGGATCCATGTTCTCGTCGATGAAGCGCACCTGCCAATGTTTGGGCAAGGTCGCGGCGATCAGCAATAGGCCCTGCGGCGGCATGAAGGCGCGTGTGCCCATGGTGAGGCCGTAGGAATGTTCGAACGTGCCGAAGGATGACGTATAATGCGGGAAGACGCACAGAATCCGGCGCATACAGTCATCCAGCGAATGGGTCATGGCCGGGCATCATCTCCAAACACACCGTGGGTCGCGCCATCAAACCCGATCGGCGGTAGTCTGTACAGCGATTATGGGTTGGACGATGCGAAGCTTCAATCGAGCCAAACACCTGCCAAGTCTGCGGTTCGTCAGGTCGTGACGCGATCCGTGACATGGTGTTTGCTGGGCGAAGCCGGACGAGGAACGGATCCTCGTCAGGTATGCCAAATAGGATAGCGGCTGCGCGCGCGCCGATTGCGCACCCGTTGCCAAGACCTCGCCAAGAAGCGCGCCGGCGCGCGGGGCTCCGTTTACGACAAAATTTATTCGAGATTCTCGTGACTTAAGGAAGAGCGATCCGCAGCTTCCGTTGCCGGTGGCGAGGAGTCGCACCTGAGCCCACATTTTGGTCTCAATGTTCGTGCTATTCGCCGCCGCCCGGAACTTGTCGCCACGCCATCGTCGAACAATCGACGATGGCCTGCGGCTGAACGGTGTGCTCTCTCTGCGCCGCTCGGTCGAGCTAAAAGCGGGCGCGAGCGGCGGCAACTGAACTCAAGCGGGACGACCTTGAAGCCGGGTCCAAGAAAACCTCAGCAAGAATGCATTTGACCGAGCTATTGACGCCGTACTCGACAAGAATCCAGATCCAACCGAGGGCCGCGGCGTTCTTCTCTGGTGACGAGCAGAGACACGGTGTAGGCGCGCCAATTGCATCGATTGTGCCTTAGCGGGGTCTTCCGACTTAGGCGGGCGTGCTCCACGCTCGTGTGCGTCATCCTTTTGTGATGCCGATGTCCGCAATTATACGAATGGCTTTCGTGGTTTGCACGATCTGCCGCAACGGCGAAAATAATTTGCTTCGATCGGCGGCCGATCTTTGCAGCCGGTGACTTTGTTCTTTGGAATCTCTGATATGAACTTCGTCCTCCCGCCATTTCGTGAGTTTGGCACGTTGCTCTCTGCGTGTTTCGCGCTGGTCGCTTACGCTGAAATAAAGGAAGGGGTGCGTGTCGGCGACATTGTCGTCGCGCACGCGGGGACGTCCCTGCAAGAGGGCGGCGAGGTCAGCACTACACTTGCCGATGAAGCAGGCCCGGTGGAGCAAAATTCATGGCTCTGAACGTTTCGGCCTTGTCGATCCGCAAGCCGTTGCCGGCGATCGTCTTCGCCTTGGTGACTCTCGTGCTCGGCGTCGCCAGCTTCAAGAAATTGCCGATCACGCTTCTGCCTAACGTCGATCCGCCGATCATCTCTGTGGTCATTACGGAATTCGGCGCGGCTCCGTCCGAACTCGAATCACAAGTGACGAAACAGGTCGAGGACGCGGTGTCCGGCGTTGAAGGTGTCCGCCACATCATGTCTTCGGTCAGCGACGGCATTTCGGCGACGACGATCACCTTTGGTCTCGACGTTAATACGGATCGGACCTTGAATGAAGTCAAGGATGCGGTGACGCGTATCCGCGGCAATCTCCCGCAATCGATCTCCGATCCATTGGTCCGGCGCGTTGACGCGGTCGGTCTCGGCATCCTGACTTATGCGGCGATCTCTCCGGGGAAGACGCCCGAGCAATTGTCCTATTTCGTCGACGACGTCGTTACCCGCAAGCTGCGGGGCGTTTCTGGCGTCAGTTCGGTTGAGCGGATCGGCGGCGTCGAGCGCGAAATTCTTGTGGCGCTCAATCCGGACCGTGTTCAGGCCTTCGGGCTGACGGCCGAGGACGTGAGCCATCGCCTGCGCGGTACCAACGAGGATGTTGCCGGCGACCGCGCCGATGTCGGCGGACGGGAGCAGGCGATCCGCACTCTGGCTGACACCCAAAGCGTTGCCGGACTTGCCGGGACCATGATCAGCCTGCCGCATGGGGGCGAAGTGCGCCTCGAAGATCTCGGGATCGTCACGGATACGATCGCCGAGCCGCGAACCTTCGCGCGCTTGAACGGCGAACCGATCGTCGCCCTCGGCATATTGCGGGCAAAAGGGGCAAGCGATGTTACCGTGGCTGCCGGAGTCCAAAAGGTCGTTGATGAGATCAAGGCCGAGCATCCCGAAGTCGATCTCAAACTCATCGATACCTCCGTCCGCTACACGAAAGGCAATTACGAATCCGCGCTGCACACCTTGTTTGAAGGCGCGGCGCTCGCGGTGATCGTCGTTTTCCTCTTCCTGCGCGATCTGCGCGCGACCGTTATCGCGGCGGTCGCTCTGCCTTTGTCGATCATCCCAGCTTTCTGGGTGATGGACATGCTCGGCTTTTCACTGAACCTCGTGAGCCTTCTCGCCGTCACACTGGCGACCGGCATTCTTGTCGACGATGCGATTGTCGAAATCGAGAACATCGTCCGCCACATGCGGATGGGCAAATCCGCCTATCAGGCGGCGATCGATGCGGCGGACGAGATCGGCCTTGCCGTCATCGCTATCAGCTTGACCATCGTCGCGGTTTTCGCGCCGGTGAGCTTCATCGGCAATATCGCCGGCCAGTATTTCAAGCAATTCGGCCTGACGATCGCCGCGGAGGTCATGTTCTCCCTGCTCGCCGCGCGGCTCATAACTCCGATGCTCGCGGCTTATTTCTTGAAGCCGCATGCGCACGGTGAAAAGAAAAGCCCATTGACCGAGCGTTACGGTCGTCTTGTCGAATGGTCGGTCGTCAACCGCTACAAGTCGGTGTTCATCGGACTCGTTCTTTTTGCCTTATCTATTTTGAGCCTCACGACAAATCTTGTCTCGCGCGATTTTCAGCCGACGCAAGACTCCGGTCGTTCGCATCTCGCGATTGAACTGCCGCCTGGCTCCGAGCTCAGCAATACGCGCCGGATCACGGATTTGGTCTCCGCGCGTCTTCACACGCGACCCGAGATCACCAGCGTATTTATCGACGGTGGCCGTATTCCGCCGGGGATACCGGAGGTTCGCAAGGCGCAGCTCATCATCAATTACGTTCCGAAAAGCGAGCGCAGCCTGTCGGTGCAGCAATTGCAGGGGTTAATCAACAAAGATCTGGCCGATGTTCCCGACATACGGTTTTGGTTCGTCGACGATTATGGCGAGCGTCCGGTTTCTCGCATCTTCACGGGGTCTGACAGCGCGGCGCTGATGGACTTCACGGCGAAGCTCGCAGATGAGATGCGGAGCATTCCGCTCATCACGAATATCATTGCCTCGACCGGACTCGATCGACCCGAGTTGCACATCAAACCTAATCACGACGTTGCTGCCAAACTCGGCGTTTCGACGGAGAGCCTGGCTGACACCATTCGTATCGCGACGATCGGCGATGTCAGTCCAGCGCTGGCCAAATTCAACCTCGGTGATCGGCTCATCCCGATCCGGGTACACGCTCGACGAACGCGCCCGCGGGGATCTTCAGGTTCTAAAAAATCTCAAGGTATCAACCGGCGCCGGGAGTGCCGTGCCGCTTGGTACTATCGCGAAAGTCGACTTCGGCAAAGGCCCCGTAAGTATCAATCGCTTCGATCGCGCCCGCTCTGCAACGATCCAGGCCGATCTCGTCAATGGTGCTGCGTTGGGCGATGTCGAACAGGCAATCAACGCCCTGCCAAGGATGCAGCACCTCCCGCCGGGCATCAGTGTCCGCAAGTCAACGAATGCCGAGGCTATGGACGAGTTGAGCAGCGGCTTCGCTGAGGCGATGCGCAACGGCCTCATCATGGTCTACGTGGTTCTGGTGCTTCTGTTCGCGAGCTTTCTGCAGCCGATTACGATTCTCTTTTCGCTGCCGCTGTCGATCGGCGGTGCGATCCTTGCGCTGCTCGTCACCGGGCGCCCGCTTAGCATGCCGGTCATCATTGGCATTTTGATGCTGATGGGCATCGTGACGAAGAATGCAATCATGCTCGTTGATTTCTCGGTTGTGGCGATACAGCATGGTATGGAGCGGACAGCGGCTGTCGTCGAAGCTGGCAAGAAAAGGGCGCGGCCTATCATCATGACGACGATTGCCATGGTTGCCGGCATGTTGCCGAGCGCGCTCGGAATCGGAGCGGGTGGCGAGTTCCGTTCGCCCATGGCGATCGCCGTCATTGGTGGGCTCGTGGTCTCGACCTTCCTGTCGCTGCTCTTCGTTCCGGCCTTCTTCGCCGTCATGGACGATTTGCGCCTGGCCCTGCTGCGAGGTTGGCATTTGGTTTCTGCCCGCGCTCGCGGCGATGCCGACATGGCTGATGATGTCGGCATCAGCCACAAGGTTGGGCCCGCGGAATAACGATGCCGGCCAGAAATGTCTGAGCAATGAAAGAACATTGGCCGCGCCACACGCCCATGGTCGAGCTGGACGCGGCCGCAGTTGCGGGACTCGTGCTGCCGTTATTTCCGGGAAACACAATCGCCAGCATCGAAGTGGTGAAGGGTGGCCTCACCAATACGAACCTGAAAGTCCAGACTCTCCAACCGTGCCGGCGCGCTTCTGCTTCGCGTCTATCAACGCGGCGTTGAAAACGCGCGGAAGGAAATGGCCGTCTACCGCTTGGTCGGCGAGCATGTGCCGGTCCCGCATTTTATCTACCTCGGTTTGGAAAGTGCCGCTACCGGCCATCCTTACGCGATTATCGATTGGATCGAGGGTCCTGAACTTCAACATATGATTCCCTGATTCCTGCCGACCGGCTCGTGGATATCGGCCATTCGATCGGTCGCATGCTCGCGGCCACGCACGCGTTCACCTTCGACATGTTCGGCTTTCTCGATGCGGACCTGAACGTGCAAGGGCCGATCGATCTCGATAAAAAGGGCCTTCTCGTCTATCTGCGCCAATGTCTGGTCGAAGGGCCCGGTGGCGCGCGGATCGGGGCGGATCTGACCGATGCGCTGCTCGCCTTTGCCGCGCGGGAACGGCACATCCTTGCGGATTGGCTGCAGCAACCCTGTCTCGTCCATGGCGATTTCAACGGATCGAATATTTTGATCCGGCGGAACTCGAAAGTGGGCACGTGGGAGATCGACGGCATCATCGATTGGGAATATGCGCTCAGCGCTTCGCCGGCCTTCGATTTCGGCAATTTGCTACGGCCGCCGTTCGACGACGCAGTGAATTTCACCGCGGCTTTGGCGCGCGGCTATCGCGAGGCCGGAGGCACTCTGCCAACGGAGTGGCAAAGGGTCGCGCGTCTCGCCGATATGTTTTCCTTCGCCGACATATTGAGTCGGCCGGCGACGAATGCGGTGGTCGTCAAAGATGCCAAAGTCGTCATCCGTAGGCTGCTTGCGCATTAAGCGCCATCAATGCTTTTCCTGCGAAATGTTCACCTCGCTCCCAAAATCCTGGCCAAGCAGAACGCAAGATGGTTGCGAAAGCCTGGGTCTCATCCTTCACCACGCCCTTGCTGCGGCGCCAGGATTTCATAAGCTTGGACGGGCCGTTTGAAACCCTTGAGTGTGAGCGGGGGAAGTTGCCGCGTTTCGAACAGCGGGTCGACGACGGCAAAGACATTCCGGTCGACGAGAATCTGGCCGGATTTCGCTTCGTCACAGAGCCGTGAGGCGAGATTGGTGACGCTGCCGATTGCCGCATAGTCGAAGCGGCGGTCGAATCCGATCTTGCCCAACGTCGCGGTGCCGAGCGCGATGCCGATCCCGAATCCGAGTTCATGGCCGCGTTGACGCCAGGCTTGCGCCAGCGATCTCGATGCTTGCGCGCATGTCGACCGCGAGCCGCACCGCGCGTTCGGTATGGTTGGAACAGGGGAGTGGATCGTTGAACAAGGTCAAGAGCCCATCGCCGGCGAAACGCTCAAGCGTCCCTTCGTAGCGATGGATGAGATCGCCAAGCGCATGATGGAATTCGCTGCAGCACGGTCATCACCTGCTCGGGCTCGGCGGCTTCGGTGAAGGCCGTAAAGCCGCGCAGGTCGCAGAACAGCACCGTGACTTCAGCAGCGATGGCTGGCCAGCAATGTATCAGGATCGACGCTCGCTGCGATAACCTCGGCAACCTGCGGCGCGAGAAAGCGCTTGAAACGGCTTATCCGCTCGATTTCCGCCACTTGTTCGGCAACGCGCGCTTCGAGCAGCGCGGTTCCATCGGCGAGTTCTTCGGCCTGTTCAGCCAATTGCGCCGCCTGGTCCTGCACTTTGTCGTGCAGCGCCTTGATCCGCAGCATGGAACGCACACGCGCGACGAGCGCCGATTGATCAAGCGGTTTGGTCAGATAATCGTCGCCCCCGGCATCAAGGCCGGCGACGACGTCGGCGCGGTCGGCTTTCGCGGTGAGAAGCAAAATCGGGATGAAGCCGAGCTTCGCGTCGGCCTTGAGCTCCTTCAGCACCGATATGCCATCGAGTTTCGGCATCATGATGTCGAGGAGGATGAGATCGGGCATATAGGTCCGGGCCTTTGCGAGCGCGTCGATGCCCGTCGCGCGCGGTGATCACCTCATAGCCATTGGCTTCGAGGCGCATCTGAACGATTTCGAGATTTTCGAAAACATCATCGACGGCCAGGATGCAGGGTGGATTGCGCAAGAACTCCCCTCCCCAAAGATCTCAAACCAAAGCGGTGCTGCCGCTATTGCGGGCGGAGCGAAGCAACTCCGGTCTCGGTCCGGCGTCTGTGGATTGCTTCGTCGCCCAGCTCCTTAATGTCGTTGGGGTGCCATCACGTCTTAAGGTAGAAATTCGCGAATCTTGGCGAGGAGCGCGCGCGGGCTGAACGGCTTTGCGACATAGCCGCTGCAGCCGACATCGATCGCCTTCTTCTCGTCTTCGATAAAGCATAGGATGTCACCGCGATGACTGGGATATGGCGCGAAGCTTCGGGTCGGCCTTGATCCGCCGCGTCGCCTCATATCCGTCGACGACCGGAAGCTGAATATCCATCAGAACGAGATCGGGGACGTGCCTCGCGGCCATCCGCACGCCTTCCTCGCCATCGCCCGCTTCGATGAGATCGAAGCCGGCGTTGCTGAGCACGATCACGCAAAATCTGGCGATTGTCCTCGGTATCTTCGACGACAAGAATGCGCTTTGTCATGCCGCCTCCATCTGCCGCTCGACGCGCACCGGAATCTGGATTTGAAATGTCGATCCCTCGCCGAGCTTCGAAGTAAGGCCGATCGTGCCCCCGTGCATTTCGATGAAGCGCTTGCTGATCGAAAGCCCGAGGCCGGTACCGCCTTTTTGCTTGGTGATCGTACTGTCGACCTGATGGAAGGCTTCGAAGATGCGTGCCTGATCCTCGGGCGCGATGCCCGGCCCGGTATCCTCGACGGCAAGCTTGAAATTCCGTTCCGGCGGCCCTGGCGCGGATCGTCACGCCGCCTTGATCGGTGAATTTGATGGCATTGCTGACGATGTTCAAGAGCACCTGCGTCAGCCGGCGCTCGTCGCCGTGGCCGACGGGCAGGTCCGGCGCGATATCGGTGGAGATGCGAAGCCCCTTTGTTTGCGCCAGCGAGCCGGTGGCGTTGACGACGGTCTCGATCACGTCGCGCATCGAATAATCGGCGAGCGAAAGCGAAAGTTCGCCCGCTTCGATCTTGGAAATATCGAGCACGTCGTTGATGAGGCTGAGGAGATGCGCGCCGTTCGTCTGGATCGCGCGTCAACACCTGCTTTGCACGCTCGGGAATATCGCCATAAATGCCCATCCTGCATGAGTTCGGCATAGCCGAGCACCGCATTGAGCGGCGTGCGCAATTCATGGCTCATATTGGCGAAGAACAACGATTTGTGCTCGTTGGCGATGGCGAGCTGCTTGTTCTTTTCCTCGCACCTGCTGGAACAGCTTGCGTTGCTCATGGCGAGCACGGATTGGTTGGCGAAGCGTCTTGATGAGCGCGATCGTATTGTCGGGAAAATAACCGGTCCGGCGGCGCTCGATGATCAGCACGCCGAACAATTCCGCCGAGCCGATCAGCGGCACGATCAGCGCCGACTTGAACCCGGCGGCGAGGGTCGCGCCGCGCAACGGGAAATCGTGCGCTCGCCGCGATATGCGGAACCTGGATCGGCATTTTGCGTTCGGCGACCTCGCTCAAAAGACCGTCGGCCCGTTTTATCTTCACCTCGCGGATCGCGGCGACAAAATCCGGATCGAGGCCATGTGCCTCGGCGAGATTGAAACGCACCCTGCTCAGCCTCGAACCTATAGATTGCACCGCCATCTGCTCCCGTCAGTTCGACCGAACGCATCGACAATCGTCGCCAGCACGTCGTTGAGATTCGAGCGATACGGCAAGCGCGAGGCCGACTTCCTCGAGCGCCCGCAATTCGCGACCGAGCTGTGCAAGGTCGCTGCGTTCGCTCCTCAACCTTCTGTTCGAGTTTGGCGTAGGAATCCTGTAATTGCGACGCCATGCGATTGAATTCGTCGGCGAGGTCTTCGATCTCGTCGCCGGTGTGAACTTCGATCTTGTGGCTGAAATCGCCTTCGGCGAGCTGCGCCGCCCCGTCCCGGACCGCTTGGATCGGCACAGTCATCCAACGCGCCAGCAGCATGCCGGCGCCGATACAGAGCACCAGCGCGAGAGCAAGAATGATGGCGAGGCGCTCAAGCAGATCGGTGACGGGGCATAAGCGTCAGCAAGCGGCTGCTCGACGAAAAGCCACCATTGCATGCGCGGGATAGGGGAGGAGGCGGCGAGCACGGATTGGCCGTCGAGAGTCTGCGGCCGACGGATACCGAGCCTTCGGGAGCGGCGGCGAGCGCTTCGATCTGCGGCAGATGCGAAAGATTAGGATTGCGGATGCAGCAGCGCCGAAATCGGCGTGGGCGATCAGATCGGCCCGATCCGTTGGCAATATAGGCGTACATGCCGGCGGCGGCCTGAATTCCGTTCAGAATGTCGGACAAAAACTTCAACTCGATGTCAGCGACAGTGACGCCCGCGTCCTGTCCCGCATGCGCCATCGAAATCTGCATGCGGGGTCCGCGGTCGGTGAAGGTCACAGGCCCGAACCAGGCTGCGTTCGGCGTCGCTCGCCGAAATGCCGGCACACCGGAATGGTCATCGCCGCTGCCATTGATGATGCCGACGCGGCTGACGAGCAGCACTTCTTTACCGTCAGCGTCGAGCTGGGAGATTTGCGCGATCGCCGGTGTATGCTGGAGGATCAATTCGTAATCGGCGCGTCGCTGATCCAACGTGATGGCGCTTGCCCGTGTCGCCCAACTAATCTGGCGTTCGATGTCAGCAATGAATTGTTCGACCCTTTGGGCGGCGTCGTCCGCCTTCTCCATCTGGGTGCGCAACAGTTCGGCTTTGCGGTCGCGGTAGGTGAACCACATTTCGGTCGCGCCGCTCAGCGCCAGAATGGAGATGACCAAAGCGACGAAGGTCAAGACATATTTGCCGAACAGGCTTCGTCGGCCGAACCAGCCTAAGCGAGATGCCAACTTGTGTCGCTCCCTCTCGCTGCCGCTAAATGCTCAACAGTATGATAATTGAGACTTTGACATAAAGGCCGTCCGAGATGGCGATGACGTAACGCGACGGCGAGAAACTTAGACTGCGGAGCCGATCTCGACATGCATGCCGGATGCCGCTTCGATCCGGCTGACGAGCATGTTTGCCAACAAACGCTGCGAGAGGAGACCGGCCAAACTAACCAGCACGGCCACTTCGGCAATGCTGCCGGCAAGGGCGATCTTCTTGCCCAAGGTCATCGTGCTTCTCTCCGGATCAGCGGGTCGAATTCGGCTCGGCGCCGCGGTCCTACCTCACCCGCGACCATTGCTGGCCGCCGCAAACCATGCCACCTATGACGCAGCCTTCGACCTTAAGCACGCTCTCGCTAAGAAGTGAAATGCGCGCGTCGTATATCTGTCCGTCGACGACATTGACCACCCTGCCTGACCACAAATGTCCGTTTCGCCTCATGTTGACGAGAACTTGCCGGCCGACGACAAATGCATCGTCTTTGGACCATGATACGAAGCCACAGAGGTCGCCGCCGCAGGGGCGTATCGCGACAGTTGCGGTGCCATCGGCAATCTTCCATTCGCCGATCGGTCCGGTTGCGGCGGAGGTCGTACCGAGCGGCGCTACAACCGCCAGGACCAGCAAGATAGCTGTCATGAGGGAATGAATTTTCATAACATCCTCCATCAGGACAGTGGGAAGTTCCCCGTGCCGCCCGGTGTCATAAAGATGCCCGAGTCCATTCTTCGACTTCTGTGATGAACCTCACACAAGTCAATGGGAATAGAAGGCAAGTTCCATTTCATCTAACTTATGAAGATAATATGTTAATCCGGTGATTATGAACGGTAAAAGCCAGATCAAATTGAGGCTAATCAAGGCATGATCCCGCTGCAAACCGGGACGACGCGCGCTACGATTGCGCTGCAAGGCGCCGAGATTATGGAGTGGAGCGTCGGCGGAGCCTCTTTTTTATGGCGGCCCAATCCAGCCGTCTGGAGCGAAACGGCGCCGCTTCTTTTTCCCGTCGTCGGATGGACAAAGGACCATCAAGTCCGGGTCGGCGGCGCGGTCTATCCCCTCGGTCTACATGGTTTTGCGCGTTACCGGGAGTTTCAGGTCGCCGAGCAGAGCCTCGATCACGTCCGCCTGATCCTTTCCAGCGATGCCGCGACACGGGCGCTGTATCCGTTCGATTTTACTCTGGGGGTCGATTATCGGCTCAGTGAAGGGTCAATTTCCGCCACGCTCAGCGTCGAGAACTGCGGCGATGGAGCGATGCCCTATGCCTGTGGCCTCCACCCCGGTTTTCGCTGGCCATTTGCCGGCGGCAAGGCCGAGGACTATGTCATCCGCTTTGCCGCCAAGGAAGACCCGCTCGTCCCGGTCATTGTGCCGGGCGGGGTCATTTCGCAGAACAAACGCCGGCTGCCGCTCGACGATCGCACCTTGCGTCTCACGCCTGCGCTTTTCGAGGACGACGCGCTGTGCTTCCTTCATGCGCGCAGCACGTCGGTCCGGTTCGAGGCGCCAAACGGCGCCGCAATCGTCGTCGAGACGGAGGGTTTCCCGCATTTTGGGTTTTGGTGCCGGCCGGGCAATGGTTACCTCTGTATCGAGGAATGGACCGGTTATAGCGACCCCGAAAATTTCGTCGGCGATCTCTTTGCCAAGCCATCGATGCTTATCCTGCCGCCTGGCGGCGTTGGCCGTCACGCCACGCGCTTCATCCATGAAGATCGGACTTTGCGGCGCTGATTGGAAAACGCGACAATACCCCGCCGCCGCCGGGCTTGGCAGGGCCGCGGAAACCTGACAGATAGGCGGAATTCTTGCGGAGGAGGGCGTAAATCCATGGCTTTGGCGAAGGACGAGGGGCAGGCGGCGGAAGCGGGCATTCTGCGGCCCTCCGGGGGAAAGGCCTTGCTGATCGATGGCAAGAAAGTCTCGGAGATCGTGCTCGCAGATGTCGCGCGCGAAACCGCGGCCCTTATTGCAAAGGGGATCAAGCCGGGTCTTGCAGTCGTCCTCGTCGGCGAAAATCCAGCGAGCCAAGTGTACGTTAAATCCAAGGGCAAAGCAGCTCAAGCCTGCGGCTTCCATTCGGTGCAATATGATCTGCCAGCGACGACGAGCGAGGCCGAGCTGCTGGCGCTGGTCGACAGGCTGAACGCCGATCCCGCTATCCATGGAATTCTGGTGCAATTGCCACTCCCGCCGGCGATCCATGCGACGCGCGTTCTGGAGCGGGTGTCGGCTTTGAAGGATGTCGATGGCTTCCATCCTTTCAATGCGGGACTGCTTTCGATCGGCGATCTCGACCGGGCGCTGGTGCCTTGCACGCCGGCGGGCTCGATGGTGCTTCTCGAAAAGGCCGCCGCGGCTCTCGGCGTCAATCTTGCCGGCGCGGATGCCGTCGTCGTCGGGCGCTCCAATATCGTCGGCAAGCCGATGGCGCAATTGCTCCTTTCGCGCAACGCGACAGTCACCATCGCGCATTCACGCAGTCGCGATCTCAAAGGGATCGTCGGTCGCGCCGATATTGTCGTCGCCGCCGTTGGCCGGCCGGAGATGATCCATGGCGATTGGATCAAAGACGGCGCGATCGTCATCGATGTCGGCATTAACCGCGTCGCGGGTGAGGGCGTCGATGCCCAGGGGCGCCCGAAGACGCGGCTCGTCGGCGACGTGGCCTTTTCGGGAGCTTTGGCGCGGGCCGGGGCGATTACCCCGGTGCCTGGCGGCGTCGGCCCGATGACAATCGCCATGCTTATGGCCAATACGCTGCGCGCGGCAAAATTGACGATGGGATAGCCTGGTGCCGGCGCAAGGCAGGTTGTGATAGTGCACACAAGATGTATCTAAGTTTATGGTAGAGGTAGAAATGAAATTTTATCTCGGGGCGTAGGGTACTGTGCAGGAAAATACTCTGCGCCGCCGGCTTTGGGGCCAAAGGCGATGCAAACCATTGCGCGCATTCCATTTTTTAAGGATGTAACCGATCTCGATTTCGACCGCTTTGACAGACGCTGCAGTTGGCGGCGTTTCGACGAGGGTGAGGTAGTCATCGACTACGAGGACGAGACCTCGGACGTCTATTTCATCATCGCCGGCGAAGTTCGGATTCTGATCCGCACTCAGGCCGGAAAGGAAGTCATTCTTGCCGAGATGCGGGCCGGGCAGTTTTTCGGCGAATTATCGGCAATCGACGGCACAAAGAGATCGGCCAACGTGACGGCGCTGACGCGGTCCGAGCTCTGCATCATGCCGGCCAATGTCTTTCGCGAAGTGATCTTCGCTTCTGCCACCGCTTGCGACCGCATTTTGCGGCTGCTCACCAGCCGCGTGCGCGAGCTCAACGCCCGGCTTACCGAACATTCGGTCTTCGATCTGAAGCATCGGCTCTATTCCGAGCTTCTGCGGCTGGCTGGGCCGCGGCCGGGCAAGCCCGGCGAGCGGTCGGTGACGCCGCCTCCCTTCCATCACGTGCTGGCGGCGCGGATTGGCTGTCGCCGCGAACAGGTAACTCGAGAACTCTCGACCATGGCGCACGAAGGGTTGCTTGAGAAGACCCGCGGCGCGCTGGTTCTTTCGAAGCCTCAGGTGCTCGAGGAACGGCTCGCCGAGGCACTGCGCGAAGATAGCTGAACTGCCTGTCCCTCGCGCCTCCTATTCAGGCGCGGGGGCGTAGCTCATCGCTGCATTGGGCAGGGCGCCGCTATGTTGCGGTGGCGGCGGGAGCCGAGGATCGGGCTGGCCCTTGAATAACCGGACATCGCTCCAGGGACCCTTGAGATCGAACCTTAGCTGCGTCGCTTCGATCCGTTGCTTTGCGCTATCCGCCGGGGTCTGGGCAAGCGCCGAGAGATTGAGCATTCGGTGGCCGACATCGGCATTGCCGACAAAGCTCAGTTGCATGTTCGGCGCGCTCAATTGGCCTTGCTCGATTTCGGCAACGCCATTTGCGATGCGTAGGTCGAAAGTCATCTGGCCGAACGGCGTCGTCCCGTCCGCTACGTCGAGCTTCTCGCCAGGTTGTTTCGGGCCGGCGTTCTGCAGAGTCGCAGCGAGGTCAATGCCTTTGACTTCGCCATCCGTGACTGCAACCTGGGCCCGTCCGGCGAGACCTTGCATAAGGAGATCGAAATCGGCGCCAGTGCTGTCAATCGCGATGGAGGTGCTCAGCGAGCCGGAAAGCGGACGCTTGCTGGGGAGGCCAAAAACCATCGGCTTGATGTCGATGTCCTTGCCGATGCCGGTGGCGTGAAGTTCAAGAGTTTGCCCCTTGGATGCAAGCGACACGCGCCCCTTGATCGTGCCGTGGTTGGCAGTGGCTTCCGCGACTGCGAGATCGATGAGGCCCGGCTTGGTCATTAGCGACAAGGCCGCGTCGTCGATTTCCATATCGTAAAGCCGCAGGCGTGAGGCAGAGACACGCAGATCGAGATCGGCGAAGCCAAGATCGGCAAGATCGACGGGTTCGTGGTTCCACAGACCGTCGGCGCCGTTCGGCTTTGGGAGGCCGGCGATGAAAGGTGTCACGTCGAGGAGGTTGCTGGCGAGCGTACCGGACAAGCTGGGTATGCCGTTATCGTCTTGAACCGCCAGATTGCCTTCGTAATCATTACCATCGAGACTCAGATATAAGTTGGTCAGCGCGGCCTCATCAGCTTTGAAGTCGACATCGCAGCGCACGTCGAGATCCGCAAAACTACCGTGCCGCGCGAACGAATAACCGGCGAGTTCCGCCAGCTTGCGCAGCGATGCTGCCGTCGCGAACATGCGGCCGCTATATTGCAGGCGGGGCACAGCCGAAACGCGACCGGAAGTCCAAAGATTCAAGATTTTGGATTTGAGCCGCAGAATCGAGGCGGATTGACCGCCGCGCAGAAGTTCGATGGGTTGCGAAAGCCACGCCTGAACGCGCAACGGCTCGCCGCGCACTGTCATCCGGCCGCTTAAATCCGCCGATGCGTAGACACTCGGCCAGTCGACCCTCAGATTGATGTCATCGATCGAAATGTTCGCCTGTGCGCCGTGCCTTTCCAAGTGTGCGGTACCGCCGACAATGTCGATCAGCCCGAGCAGCGTCGCATCAGCAGTCGCTCTCTCCGGGCTTGCGGATGTCGCGACGGCGCGCCCCAGCGCGCTTTCTTGCGTCTCCGGCCTGCGGTCGAGCGCGATGGCGATGTTGGGCTGATAGAGCGTCGCGCGCCCAACTTCGATCCGCCCGACGAGCAGCGGCAGGATACGCAAATAGGCGGTCAGAGCGGCGGCTTCTATCCGAACAGCGCCCGTTGCATCGGAGAATCCGATATTGCGAATTTCGATGCGCGGTTGCGGGAACAGTCGCAGCCGTGCATGTCCGTCGATCGTCGTTGCAAAGCCTGTCGTGCGGCGGATCTGAACGGCAACGTCTCTGTCGAGGACGTCAGGCGAAAAAAACAACTGCACCGCGCTCGCCGCGGCGATCACGATTGCGAGCGCCGCGACAACCACGGCGGCGATGCGCGGAAGCCTTTTTCGCCGGGAGGGCGGCGACGTTGTGACAGAAATGGAATCGTTCATCGGCCGTGATGATCCCGAATGCGGCAGCAGGCGAGCGGATGGGAAAGGGTAGAGGGTCTCACGCGAATGGACCTTTCGGAGCGAAGGCCGACAAGATCGGGCGCGGATTCCGTCGGTTTTTCGAACAAAATTGTCGACGGTCACAATCCGATGCCGGGATCACGGCGGATTTGGGTCTAAAAACCCGTTCACTTCGGTGAGAATACCTCGCCGAGAGAAGCTCCTGGATCGATGCCTTCAGGCCACAAATTGGCAGATTACGCGGCAAGGTATCTTCCTGACGACGCCAAGCCCTTGCCGGAATTCAACCACCGTTTAAACTGATGCTAGACGGGACGCTTTAGAAAGTCCACTCGGCAGCTGGCATAGGGACCGAGGAATTCATTCATATTTTCAGTGCGGCGCTCTATTTGTGCCGCGTGGGGGCTATATTGTGCGGTCCGCTTTTGCGCTGCTAACCTGCTTTGCTCTGTGCCTTGGCGGCGGAGGCTGCGCAGCCCAGGCGGAAACGCGCGCCGACCAGGACAGGCTGTTTGCTGCGACGCTGCGTGAGCCGACGAATTACGACCTCACCTTTCAATATGTCCAAGTTTCGATCGCGCTGTCCGACTACGAGGCCGCGATCGGCGCATTGGAGCGGCTGCTGTTCTATAATCCCGACCTCACGCGGGCGAAATTCGAGCTCGGCATGCTTTATTTCCGCATGGGCTCCTATGAAAATGCTCTGCGCTATTTCAAGGAAGCTGAGGCAGCGCCAGACCTCGATCCGGATTTGCGGGCGAGGCTCGCAGTTTATTTGCCGGATACCGAGAAACAATTGCAGCCGAGCCGCTGGTCGGGATTTTTACAGACAGGCGTCAGCTACCAGTCCAATGTCAGCGCGCTGCCCGAAGGCGGCGCTATAAGCGTCTTCGGCACAAGCTTGCCGCTTGGTGCCAATACGCCGCAGAAGTCCGACGGTGATGTCTTCGGGCTGGTGCGCCTCAGCAATGATTACGATTTGCAGAATCAGCGCGGCGACACCATCGAGACGCGGTTCATCGGCTATGGAACCGCGCAGTTCGTCCTGAGCCAGTTCGATCTCGGCTATGCCGAAGCAAGCATCGGACCGCGCCTCGCGCTCAATCCAGAGGCGTGGCCGGGCGTTTCGGTCAAGCCCTATGTCGTGGGTAATCTGTCGTGGATTGGCGGCACGAGCTATCTGAATTCGGGCGGCGCCGGGGTGGCGCTGCGCGTTCAACCTTCCTCCGTTTGGTCGATCGAACCGGACTTCGAATGGCGCCGCGTTTCCGTCAACAATCCCGGCGCCGTAGAGGTGACGGCGCTCGGCAGCGGCGATTTCTATTCTTTTTCGGTGGCCGCCATCTACAAATTCACCGATATCGTTTCGCTTGAAGTGCAGCCGATCTTGGCCCGTGCCGCGGCCGACAACTCCTGGCAGAGTTTCGATCAAGGCGGCCTCACTGCCGGCCTGCGCCTCGAATTGGCGCCACCCTTCACCTGGATGCCGCGGAATTGGATGGTCATGCCTTATATGAGCCTGTTGTGGGATTCCTTCGATACCCCAGATCCTGCCGTCGAACCCAGCGTCCGGCGCCGCGATATCGCAGGTTATGGCGGCGTTCTTCTCGACATGCCGATCACCGCCAATTTGGGCGTTTCCGGCATGTTACAATACGCACGGACGGATTCGAACATTTCGAATTTCAAATACGATAATTTCACTGTCATGTTTGGGCCGACAGCGCGGTTCTGAAACGGGTGTCTCGATGTACGATCGGTTCGAGATCTTGACGCGGGTCGTGACGCAAGCGAGGTGCGCTTCGCTGCTTGCCGCGTTGACGATTGCGCTTGCCGTGCATCCGGCCATTGCACAGAATGTCGGCAATGTGGGTGCGGTCAATCCAACCTCGGTCGGCACCCCGCCGCGTGCTGTCGCGCGCAATCTCATGATCGGCGCGACGGTTGTCAGCAACGAACATATCCAAACCACGGGCGAGGGCACCGCTCAAATCACCTTCCTCGACAAGACGACCCTCGCGATCGGCCGAAACTCTTCGGTTACAATCGACAAATTCGTCTACGATCCGCAGGCAGGAAGAGGGGAGATGGCGGCCTCCATGGCGAAAGGCGTCATGCGTTTCGTCGGCGGCCAGATCAGCCATACGTCGGGTGCAGAAATAACGACGCCCGTTGCGACGATCGGCGTACGCGGCGGCATGATGACGATCATATTTCTGCCGGGTGGCCACGTCATGATCATCGATCATTTCGGCCATATCGACGTTACGAACGGCGTGAGCACGCAGGTGCTGTTGCGGCAAGGCTTCGCGGTGCAGGTCAACGGCCTCAATGAACCGATCGGGCCGCCGTTCCCGGCGCCGCCAGATATTCTCTCCAAAGCTTTCGTGCTTTTGGCAAGCCACCATGGGCAGCATGGCGGCGCCACAGAACCGCCGAATGATCTTTGGGCGGCGCAATTCGGACTTGGGGGTGATCGTTTGCCGAACGACCCGGCGACGTCGCCGGGTCTCGACACGGTCGAGACCGTCAATATGGGCCAAACCTTCGTCGGCAACAGATCGCAGCAGCTGCAATGGAATGGCGGCCACCGCCCGCCAAGGCGTCACCCGAGTTGACGACGTAGGGGCGTTATATCCCGGTTTGACCAGCCTTCGGCACTCCGAGCTCCTTGTGCAGAGCGGCAGCAAGATCGTCGATGTGGAACGGTTTCTGCAAGACAACGCGGCCCGCGTGAGCGGGAGGAACCCCAGGCAGCCCGTATCCCGTCGTGAAGATGAAAGGGCAGCCGCGCGCCGCGAGCAGATCGGCGATCGGGTCGATCTTTTCCCCCCCGAGATTGACATCGAGCAGCGCAACATCCACGACGTCGCCGGCAAGAAATTCTTCTGCTTGAGCGACTTGCGAGACGCTGCGGGCGATTTCGAAGCCGAGTTCATCGAGCATATCGGCGAGCATGACGGCGATGAAGGGCTCGTCCTCAACGATGAGGATGCGCGGCCTCGCAGCGCTTTTGCGCCGCTTCGCCCCGCTTTTCATCGCTTGGGCTCGTGCCCCTTCTTCCATTTCGCTCGGCCGCCCGCTTTGTTGCAGATATTCCAGCGCGATCGCTTCCCATCGACTCGATCCTGCGCTTCCTCTGCTATCGCATCGCAAAAATGGTTCCGTCCTTGCGCATCATGCTTAGAAAATCCCGGGCGTCAAATCGAATTAGAAGCCCACAATGCGGAACAAAAACTAACAATGTCAATCATTTGAGCGATTATAGATCTCGACATGCCCGCTCACGGAGTCTTCGGACCGGGGGCGAGCGCGGCTGCGTAGACCGCGGCGAGGCCATCGAGGTGGCGCTCCAAAGTCGGCGGATTCGCCCAGAAGAGATCATAGGCGGCGCGGGACATACGCCGCGCCGTCGCGTCGTCGGAAAGTTCCTTCGTCGCGGCGGCGAGCGAGCCTGCATCGTTCGATTTGAACCACCGGCCGCTGACCCCGTCTTGCACCGACTCGCGCCCGGCGCAGAGATCGCTGACGATCACGGGCGTCCCGAGGGCGAGCGCCTCGAGCACCGTCAAGGGCTGACCCTCGTACCAGACAGACGGAAACACGAGCGCCCGCGCTTTCCGCAGTAGTGCTTTGACTTCCGCAGGCTCCTTCCAGCCGAGAACCGAAACTTCCGGGTAGCGCGCCTTCAGCCCTGCGGCCTGCGGGCCGTCGCCGACGAAGACCGCCCGCTGCCCTGCGAGGCGCGCAGCCTCCGCAAACAGCTCCGGTCCTTTTTCCGGCGATATGCGGCCGACGAAGACGAAGTCTCCCAGCGTATCGTCGGATTTCTGCCCGAGAGAAGCTACCGCGATGGGGTTCGGTACGTCGTGATAGTTCACGCCGATGGGGAGGTAAGGCCGTAGAACATCACGCTGCAAACGACTGATTGTAATGACATGGTCGAGACAGTCAAAAAGCCCGGAGGCTGCACCAGGACGTGGCGGGCGACGCGCAACAGCTTGCGTTGATAGCTGCGCGAATCGCAATTGCGGCTGATGCATGCCATCGACATTGGCCGGCGATGGCAGGCACCCGCCATTGGCAAATCGTAGAAGCCGCCATTTGGGCACGCGAGAAAATATTCATGCATCGTGAAGACGCATCTGAGCTTTGCGTCCTTGAGCACGGGCCCAATGGAAGGCGATAAAGCCTTCGCCCATCCGTGGACATGCACGATGGTGTTGTTGCGATCGCAAGTCGCGAGAACGTGGCGCAGCTTTCGCGCGGCCTTAGCATTCCAAAACCATTGCGCGCCGAAACGGGCCAGCGACGGCGCCGAATTGATATCCGGCTGGCCGAGCGTGATAGCCTCAACACCGGCTGCGAGCATGCTTTCATCAACCGGCTCCACGGCCGCGAAATAGACAACCTGATAGCCGCGCCCGGCAAGGCCCTTGGCGCTTTCGATCGCGACTTTGGATTGACCGCCGTTGATATGCGCGTTGTCGGCGACGATGACAATTTTCAAAGTTGTCAGTTCCGATGATATCGCTTCGGACGTGATCAATCGGCCGGCCGACGCGGAGTGCCTCACCTTGGTAATTAAATTGAAATTCCTTCCAAATCGGTAACTTGCCCGAAATTCTCAGGCCGCCGGAACAATGGACCGCAATGCCGCCGCTGCGATCGTTGGCGGATTCCCCCGACACATCCGGCAGCACCGGCCCATATGCAGGCGGTCACTTTCATGATCGTCGGCTTCAATCACGTCTTTGGAAATTACCAGCCAATGCGGCGGCCGCCGTGATCAGCCAGCCGAGAATCATCAGCGTGCCGCCAACTGGTGCAAGCAAAGGAAAAGGTCTTTGCTGCAAGAGGACATGCACAGAGAGTTCGCTGCAAAACAAAAAACTCCCGGCGAAAAGCGTGGTAGCGCCAGCGAGAAGCCAGGATTTTCGTTTTGCGGCAGCGCCGATGGCAATGACGGCGGCGGCATTGACGATCAGCAGATTGCCAGATGTTGAGAGCAGCGGATCTTTGATGGCGTGAGCGGCGGCGGCCAATTCCATGACACCCGCCGCGCCGGAGAGCGCTGCAAGGCCAATGAGTACGTAGGTCCATCTATACATAAGTTTCGCTCGCTCCGATGGCTGACGGCGTGTCTCGCAGGCGTCGCTCGCGTTCAAGCCAGCGGACACGCGCGGCCTCCAACCCCCAAACCAGGCCGAAGAGAAGAAAAACCTGGCGCCAATGATCAATGTCGATCTGGAAGCCTTGCAGCAATAAAGCAAAGAGCACGGGCCAGACGACCTGCGCGAGCTGGCGATAGGGCGAACGGACGAAGATCAGGCGAAAGCCGACGTAGCCTGTTGCCAGCACGAGGAAGATCCAAGCAAATCCGCCGATCCAACCATCATTGGCGAAGCCGCCGATATAGGAATTATGCGGTTCGAGACCGAAAAAATCGCGGAAGCGAAGCGGCCCGAAACCTTCCGGAAGTTCGAGGAGCATTGGAATCGACCGCAGTTGATTGCCAAAACGGCCGGTTTCTCCTTCGTCATAGTCGTGCATGCTCGCGCGCTGCAGGAAGAACTCGCGAATGTCGTCGTGGGAAAGAATGGCGAGGAGCGTCAATGCGCCAATGCCGACCGTCAGGAGAGTCATACCAACGATCCGGCGCCGCGTGGTGTCGGATTCAGTCGTCATGTAGGTGACGATCGTCATCAGCGTCAGTGAGACGATCGTGGCGCCCCAGGAGCCGCGCGAATAGGAAATGAACACGCCGATGAGCAAAATCATGAATGCGCCCAGCGAAGCGATCCGTCGCTTGCCGGTTCCGATCAGCAGATCTTGCAGGGCATAGGCTGCACCAAGGGTGAGATAGGAGCCGAACACGTTCGGGTCCTTGAAAGTTCCGGAAACACGTCCCTCGACGGTGATCAGCTGAACGCCAAGCCCCGCAACGTCGAAATAGCTCAAAAGGCTGACGAAGGCCGAGACGACCGCCCCTAACGTATAGGCTTTCAGGCAGATCTCGGCGCGATCGATCGTCCGCTCGCCAAAAAACAGGGTAAAGCAAATCACCGTGACGAAGAGGTAGAGCGATTGAAATTGATAGAGGCGCGAGTCGACGTCGAGCCAATGAGGCATCAGCGCGAGAAAACCCGCGAACTCAAAGATGCACCAAAGCAGAAGAATGGGAACCTGGACCCGGTGGACTTTGAAGCCGCCGATAAACCACATTGGGATCGCCACAAGCGCCATGAAGTCATAGGGCGAAGGCTCGACGAACGAGACCAGCCCGGAAAAGACGAGGATCGCGGAAACCGCATTGACGAGGCTCTGATAGGTGAGCCTCGTGCGGTATTTTCCGCCTCCTGCGACGAGAGAAGTTTCGGTCATCATCATGGTTTTGTGTCCACGACGGCGGTTATGGAAACCTTTTGTCGCATCAGCAGACGTTCGCCGGTTGCGCACTCGGAAACTTTGATCACCGTAAAATAAAGGTAGGCCTCGTCGCCGGCCTTCGTGCTTTCACTCGGAGCGGTGATCGGCGGCGAATTTTTCTCTGGCAGTTCCGCGCCGGAAGAAGCGGTCGGGCAACCGTATCCTGTGGGGGGCGGAGCTCCGCCGACGTCAAACGTGTCGCCCGCGGTCGCACCTTTCGAAGGCTTCGGCCGTCCGCGCGCGGTCGATGCCGATGCCGAGATCATCGAGGAAGTTGGCGAAGAGGGGGGAGAAGACCTCAGCGAACGGATCGCCGCACATGCGAGGGCGGCGCAGGGCGTCCATATCGTTGCGACGCGCCTGTGCGAGAGCGACACCGCAACCGCGGCTCTAATCGGCTTTGCGCGCAGCCTCGCGCGCGATGGCCGGCCGATCATCATTGATCTCGATGCGCGTGCCGGACAGGTTGCGCCGCTGATGGGTTCAAGGTCCAAGATGAATGAAATGGCCGGCCTGACGGATCTCCTCGACGGCAAGGCTTCATTCGCCGACGTGATCCATCGCGATCAGGCTTCGCGCCTGCATTATGTTCCCTTCGGTTCGGCGGAGAGCTTCAATCACAGCGATCTCGACGTGATCCTCGACGCGCTGGCGCAGACCTATGATTTCGTGCTTCTCGCAGCGCCGCCTTTCACCACGAGCGAGATGCCGAAGGCGCTGGCGCCTTATGCCGATTTCGTCGTGCTTGCCATGCCGGCCGATCAAGATCATGCCGCGACGAAAGCGGCGCGGGAGGATCTCGCGGCTGCCGGCGCCGCCGAGATCTTGGTGATCGGCGGGGCGAAGGAAGCGGCGTAGATTTGTCTTTCGGTCGACGATTGTTTCCTGCGCTTCCTGTCCGACGCTGATCGGCAACACGATCGGCGGCGTCGCCCTCGTGGCCGCAATGAAACCAAATCGCGAACATGGGTCGCGCCGCGATATACATCCTTCGATATTTCGCAACGCTCTGCCGATGAGCACGTGAGCGCGCGCCGAGGGCTTGTCGCGGCGCTCGACCGGCCTAAACTGCGCGCCGCATGACCACCCGCCCAAGAGTCCGAGATATCGTCGCCGATCCGATCCTTGCGCTGATGCTGGCGCTCGGCTTCTCCTCGGGCCTGCCGTTCCTGCTGGTCCTCGGCACTCAGGCGGCGCGCCTCGCCGAGGCCAAGCTGCCGATTGAGCAGATCGGGCTGATCAGCTGGGTCGGCATCTGCTATTCGCTCAAATTCCTGTGGGCGCCCGTCATCGACGCGGTCGATGTCCCCTGGCTTGCACGCGCTCTGGGGCGGCGCCGCGCTTGGCTTCTGGTCTCACAGATTGGCGTCGCCGGCGGCCTCATCGCGCTCGCTTTCGCGGACCCGGCCCGGTCGCTCTCCGGTCTCATCGTCCGCGCGGCGCTCACGGCTTTTGCCGCGGCCACGCAAGACATCGTCATCGACGGCTGGCGCATCGACTCCGCGCCGCCCGAGCGCCAAGGCATCATGGCCGCGACATCGAATTTCGGCTATCGGCTCGGCCTTCTCGCCGCCGGCGCGGGGGCGCTTTACATCGCCGACTTTTCCGGCTGGCGGACGGCCTATCTCGCGATGGCGGCGCTGATGCTCGTCGGCGTCGGCGCGGGCCTCATCTCGCCGCGCTTGCCGGAGCGCGCCCGCGAGCCTGGCACATCCTTCGCGATGAAAATCGCCGAGCCCGTCACCGATCTCTGGCAGCGGTACGGGCCGCTGCTCGCCGCGATCCTGCTGCTCGTCGCGCTCTATCGTCTGCCCGATTTCCTCAGCGGCGTGATGGCCAACCCGCTCTATATCGGCCTTGGCTTCTCGAAAAGCCAGATCGCCACCATGTCGAAGGTCTATGGCGTGTGGATCGGCATCGCTGGCGCCTTCGCCGGCGGCTTTGCGATCACGCGAATCGGGCTGATGCCGGCGCTGCTCATCGGCGGGGTCGCGGCCGCCACTTCGCATCTCTGCCTCGCGCTGCTCGCCGCGACGGGCAAGAGTCTTCCCCTTTTGGCGCTAGCCGTCAGCGCCGAAAATTTTGCCGGTAATTTCGCTGGCGCGGCACTGATCGCCTACATGTCGTCATTAACCTCGCCGGCATACGCCGCCAGCCAATATGCGCTCTTGAGTTCGCTCTACGCGCTGCTCGGCAAGTTCTTCGGCGGCTTCTCGGGATTTGCGGTGAAGCAGATCGGCTTCGCCGGCTTTTTCGCCTGCACCTCGACGATTGGCCTGCCGGTCGCGGTGCTGTGTTTGTTTTTATGGGCGCGGCAGAGTGGGGCGGTGAAACAGGCGGAGGCGGTGGCGGAGTAAAAAAGACCTAGCGAACCACGGCGAGTGGTCCGAACACCTGCGTCACGGCATCATTTCAATCGCGTTGATATTGACGCGCGGCCGCAGAGTAGAATACGCGCGGTACATTGTTGATACGCAACGCGAGGGAGTTTGGGATGAAAAAATATCTTGTCTTGTATCTCGCGCCCACATCGGTCATCGAGGACTGGTCAAAGACCGACCCCGATAAAAGGAAAGTGGCCGAAGATAAGATGAGAGGCGACTGGAACGAATGGATGAGCAATCATGCTAAAATGATCGCTGACACAGGCGCTTGTGGCAAGACTAAACGTGTTTCATCAAGCGGAACTTCTGATATCAAGAATGATATTTTGTTGTACTCCTTCGTTGAGGCGGAGTCGCATGAAGCCGCTGCGAAGTCTTTCGAAGGCCACCCACATCTACAAATTCCGCAATCGTCCATAGAGGTCATGGAAATTAGGCCGATCGCGGGAGTGTAGCGAAAAGCATATCGCCGGGCGCGGCGCTGATCCTCGCCGGCCTACACCGCCAGCCAATATGCGCTCTCAAGTTCGCTTTTCGCGCTGCTCGGCAAGTTTCCGGGGGCCTATCGGGCTTTTCGGTCCTTCGGCGTCTGGCCAATTGCCGCTTAGCGCGCCAGAAGCAGACATCCCCTCGACGATGCGATAGTCTTCATCGACTCTAACTGCGCTTGGCCGGCTATGTTTGAAATCACGCCGGCGGGGGAAGACGTTGGTGTCGGACTCTGAATGGACTTGGGGCATGGAGGCAGGCATGGAGCTGGAACGCGCTGTGGGACTGAAGGCGGATGGGTCGGTCCGGCTGCCGGAGCGATCCGCTGCCGTCAGTTCGATCCTGCTCAAGCTCGCGGCCATGGGCGTCCGGATCCCGGCGGACAACGGCGAGGAGGAGGTGCTCCACTTGGCGGGCGATCTCTTCGCGCGCTACCGCGAGCAGACCCGGCTGCTCTCCCACCATCTCTGCCCCGCCGACGGGCGAATCCAGCATTACATCGACAGGCTCCTCACGGACGCCGCGGCTGCCAAACCCGTGCGCCTGCCCGCGGAGACCTTCATTCTCGACCACTACGGGCTGGCTCGGGAGCTGTCGCTTCCAGTAGACGCGGACACTTGGCACAGCGAGCTCGTGTCGAGCTACCGGCTCGACAATGGAGTCCTGCACAACCCGGTCAACGACCGCCGCACCACGCAGGGGGTCTTTCACGTGGCCGAGGGCGGGCTTCCGATTCCGGCGGATAAAACCCGCGTGCCACTCGTCACCTATGTCCGCCTGCTCGAGGAGGCGCTCCGGCCGCCGGCCGATCTCCTGCGCCTGCCGTTCACCGCGAACTGGCCCGAGCCGGTAGAGACCATGGTCTCGCTGCTGCTGCGGCCGCTCGTCTGTCCTGCGGTGCCGGAGATCTCCCCCGAAAAGCGCATGGAGGTCCGGTACTTCGTCCCCGGCGGACTGGTCTCGAACCTCGACTTTGTGGAGAGCATCTTCGGCAACGCCGGAGATCCCTATCTCCCAGCCAACGATGCCGCGCTCGACGTGGACGGCTGGACCGGCCACAGCGGCTGCGTGATTCTGGCGCCGCATCTCACGCGATTGAAGAAGAAGGATGTCGGCCTCCCGCACGCGAGCGACGCCACCCAGGCTGAGCGCGCCGCGGGCATGTGCTGGACCGACGAGAACGAGCTCTACAACGAGGGTCGGCCGTTCAAGATCACCTCGCGTGACATGGACGGCGTGATGGTGACCATCCTGGCCGACAACTACTTCGGCTACTGCAAGAAGGAAGTGAAGACTCAGATCGGCTACAGCGCGAACCTGTTCGGCGGGGCCGAAGAGGAGCACGCCGGCGGGGCGCTGGCGTTCGCGACCTTCAGCCTGGGCGACCGGTTCGTCCCGGATCTCGTGCGGATCGAGAGCGCCAAGCAGCATCGGTTCGCGGAGGTGCTCGCACTCTTGGGCGAGCGCACGAAAGTCCACCCGTCGGGCTACGCCACTGACGGGGTCTATTCCGAAATCCACTACATGCCTGAGGACATGGAGATCGACATCCGCCATCAGGACATCACCTGGACCAAGGACGGCCAGACGCAGCACCTGAAGCTGCTGCCGGGCCGGATCTACATCCATCCGAGCGGCTACAAGGTCCGCATGGCCAAGTATGGGGGGGCGCCGAGCTGGCGGCTGATTGGCACGGTGCCCGAGGGCGCGTTCTGCCACAAACCCTGCACCGTCTCCGGCGGCGGCAAGTCGGAGATCAGCAAAAGCCTGGTGGATGCCGTGCTGCCCGGGTCGTTCTACGTGCGCAATTTCGAGGAGGACATGGCGCTGGTCGAGGAGATCTTCGGCCGCGACTACGATGATGCACGCCTGCCCGACCCGCGCGGCGGCAACGGCGGCGGTCCTTCGCGGCCGATCCTGTCGCCCGAGCGTTCGCTCGGCTCGGTGATCAAGCTACTCACACCCAACCCCGCCGAGTTCACGCCCAAGTACAACGCCTGGCTCGAGAGCATTCCGAACCACGTGCGGGCGCTTGTGTTCGTGATCAAGCGCTTCTACTGGCCCGAGTGGGGCGAGGATTGGCGTCAACACTTCAGCGTGGACATCATCAATGGCGCTTCCGGGCACGAACTCAAGTACGAGGGGCGGCGGCTCGTTGCCAACTACCTCCGGATCGGCCGCCAAGAGGACGGTGCCTGGCGAACCTACAAGCTGAGGCAGGACTTCGTCGCGGCCGACAAGGTGCAGATGGAGGACGACATCACTGCCTCGGTGGTGGTTCCCGCGCAGCTGCTCGTCGGATTGCCGAGCGAATATGAGGGGCACCCGAGCCTCAAGTTGGCGCAGAACTGCGAGTTCAGGCTCTTCCAGCGGCCCGACGACGCCATTCATCCGGGGCTCGACCGGCAGACCGAGGAAGACATGTCGTCCCCGGGGCTCTTCTGCTCCAACTTTCAGCCGCTCACGCGCGAGGACGCCCAGCACATCGTTGAGGAAGTCGCGGTGCAAGACGCCTTCACGCCGCCAATGCGCGAACACGTGGCCCGGAACGCCGCCCGCGCCGGCGACGGCTATTCGATCTGCTCGGCTCAGCCTCGGATCGTCGGTGGCAAGCCCACCAAGAACCCCCGCTACCTGCAGCTCCGGCCCGACTTGGCAAGGCCGCGCGACCGCTACGTCGCGGAAATGGGCGCGCGGCTCTACCGCCGCTTGCCGCTCAACGCGCCGGTGCTGTTTCCGGTGATCAGCGTGATGTCAGGCCGGCGCAATAACCGACAGGAGGAAGGCATCCGGCCGCTCTGTGTCTACGGGCCCATCCACTACCAAGAGCTGCCGGAGCTGTTCATGGACTACGTGTGCTCGCTGACAGGCACGTCGCCCAGCACCACGGGCGCCGGATCCGAGGGCGCACTCACCAAGGGACCGTTCAACGCCATCCAGACGACGGCCGATCTCAACAATGCGCTCGTTGCGATGCTGCTCACGGGTTACGGCGGCTTCAGTTCAGCCGCTGGCTTCATCGGCCCGCATCTGCGTGTGGACCACGACATCAGCCTGCTGATCCCCGAGATCTGGTGCCGGTTGTTCCCTCACGAGCGCGACCCCAAGCGACTGATCGAGGCGGGGCATCTCGAGAAGCTTGAAGACTATACCGAAGCCGGAAAGCAGGTGCTGGCGAGCCGGCTAGGCTATCGCATCACGGCCAAGTTTGTGCAGACCTACTTCGGGCGTGTCTTCGACAATCCTACCGTGGTGTTCACCGACGAGATCCTCAAACCTGAACTCCAGGATCCCGCCGTGTTTGCCGACGGCGTCAACAATATCGTGGAGGCGCAGCAGCGCGTCGCGGAATCATACTTCGAAGACGGCACGATCGAGGACGCCTGCCCGCCGCTCAAGGCGCTGCTCCATATCATGGCGCGGGGAAGCTATGAGGGGAAGACCGCGAGCGATCCTGAGATACGGGCGCTCTTCACCCGCGAGGCGCTGCTCGCGAGCGACTGGTATCGCGAGCGCCTCGCGATGAAGCAGCAGCGGGATGTGGCGCTCTGGGTGCGCCATACTCGAAGCCTAAGGGAGTTCCTGACACGCGCCGGCCACCGTGAGGAGGCCAAGCGGCTCGGAATCGCCGGCCGATTGGAGCATGCACGCGCCGAACTCGAGCGTGTGAGCGCGCCGGAGTATCTGGCGACGCTCGTCGGCACGATCGGCGCCGACCCAATCCATCGCCCGGCGCGCGTGCGCCCCGGGCCGGAAGCGGGACTCGGATTGGAGGCACGCGGGATGTGGCAGGCGGCGGGCACCGCCGCAGGGTCAGTGTAGCGAAGGGAACACTCGGGCGCTGCACCACTCCGATAGCGACCATCGCGAGGTCCGCGATGGGTCTTGGTTGTGTCAAAACGCGCGGCCGTTTTCCTGGTCAGCGGTTCTGAGTGTCGGGTTGGCTGCCGCGAGTTTTCAAGACTGATGCTTTGGGTAGGCCATCCTCGATCTCAGCCAGCCCTGATGGCGGCGATCAGGGTCTGCCTACCGACGATATTCATCACACGGGTAAGATTATAGGCGAGGACATGCAGCGCCATCTCGGCGGCGACATTGGGCAGCCGCTTCATCAGGAAGTGTGTCGCGCCCATGCGGGCCTTAATCGTGCCGAACGGATGCTCAACCGTTTCGCGGCGGATGCGCATGGCCTCCGGATTGGCATCGAGGCGCTGCTGGACCTCGTCGACAAGGTGCTCGTGCTCCCATCGGGTGATCCGGCGCTCTTTTGAGGGCGTGCACTGGCGCTTGATCGAGCAAGTCAGGCAGGCGGCAGTCGACCAGTAGCGCCGTAGCGTCATCCCATGCTCGACGTTGCTGTAATGATAAGGCAAGAGCTCACCCGATGGGCAGCGATAGACGTCTTGCTCGGGCAGGTAAGCGAAGTCTTGTTTGCCGAACCGCCCATCCGCTTTCGCGCCGGACGTCATCGGCTTGGGCAGCGTCACTATGATGCCGGCTTGCACGCAGGCCAGGATTTCATCGCCGGCAAAGTAGCCACGGTCGGCGATCACGTCGAGCTTATCCACGTGCAACGTCTCCTTCGCCTGGATGGACATGCGCGCGAGCTGAGCGCGGTCCGAGCCGCTGGTGGTCACATCGTGGGTGATGATCAGATGATGCTCGGCGTCGACGGCTGTTTGTACATTGTAGCCAACCACGCCAGAGCCGCGACCGCTGGTCGCCATAGAGCGGGAATCCGGATCAGTCAGTGAGATCTGCTGGTCGGGCATCTGGCGCATGAGCCCATCGAGAGCGCTGAGCCTGTCCATCTCCTCCTTTAGTTTGGCGACCTTCTCTTTCAACCGTGCGGTCTTGGTGAGGATCGCCTCCGACGGTTCCTGTCTGTCGGCGCTATCGAGTTGATGCAGGTAGCGCGCGATGCTCTCCTCGATCTGCGCGACGCGACTTGCCATCTTGGCATGTGTGAAGTTCCTGTCGCGATTGTTGACCGCTTTGAACTTGCTACCGTCCACCACAACGGTGCCTCCTACGAGCAGCCCCATGTTCCGGCACAGCGCCACGAAGCGGGTGCAGACCTTGCGGATTGCCGCACCATTATCCTTGCGGAAGTCAGCGATCGTCTTGTGGTCCGGCACGAGCCGGCCAAGCAGCCACATCAGACTCGATATTGCGCGAAGCCTCCCGCTCCAGACGCCGGCTCGATTGCACCCGATTGAGATAGCCGTAGATGTAGAGTTTAAGCAAAACCGCCGGGTGGTAGGAGGGCCGCCCCGTCGTTTTGGCGATCGCGCCCGCGAAGCCCAGCGAAGGCAAATCGAGCGCCTCGACGAACGCCTCGATCACGTGAACAGGATTATCTTCGCCGACCCAATCGTCCAGACATTCCGGTAGCAGGCTCATCTGCGACCGATCCACGCCCGTCACGAAACGTTTCATTCGATCTTCCCCACGTCTATCCAGGGGAATCGTACCTGACTCGCACGTTTTCACACAGCCAGGGTCAACCGCGTCGCCGCCCGGTGTGGCTCATGCCCACTTCCGCTTCCCCCAAAAAGCGACGGCCGGCCGTCAAAATGTGGCCTGTCGTGAAGGGCCACAAAGAGACTTAATGCATCGCACAAGTGCACACGGTATGAATCCGCGGCTATGCGGCCAAGGCCGGACGATCACGCAGCCTCATTCTTGACCCTTGATCTCGTTAGCGCGGCCGACGATGCTCCTTCGAGCGACAGCCCATATCCAACTTCTCGCACAATGCGCTCCTTCAATGGTTGAATGAAGTGGATGCGCGTGTCGCGACGCGTCACTTCCGGAGCCTTCAAATACAGCGCGGCCAGTTCCCGCGCCCGACTCAGCGCCTTGCCGTTCGGCACGACTTCTGCCACGACTCCCCATTCATATGCGGTACTAGCTGGCAGCGGCCGTGGATTGAGCAGGAACGCCTCGGCTCGTCCTGCTCCAGCGCGATAACTCCACGTCGTAAAGATTCCATCGCCGGGCACGACACCCGCAGCGAAATGCCCGACATCCTGGAAGGTCGAACCCTCGGCCGCCACAATCACGTTCGCCAGCAGCGCATAGTCTGAATGGATATGCGCACGTCCTTCGATAGCCGCGATGACAGGCACGCGTATGTTGGCTATGTTTTCCAAAACCTGACTGCCTTCGTCGTGAATCTGGCTCCAAACGCGGGGGTCGGAAACATCGCCAAAAGAGTTCCAATCGACCCCAATAATGAAGTCGCCGCCTGCACCCGTCAGTATAACGATCTCGTTTGCTCGATCTTGCGCAATCCGGTGGAAGGCGTCCACGACCTCCGTATGGTGTTGTGCCGAGAAAGTGCACGGCCCGCCATTGCTGTGAAATTCGACAACCAGCACGCCCTTGTCATCTCGCGTCATCTTCATGGTGCGATAGGCGCCGAAGTAGTCAGCTTGATGGGTTTGCATAGCACTCTCCCTGGATTGCTTTCGCTTTGCTCGTAATGACAGAAGTTCAACTGGATCGGAGTTCCGCTCGGCCGCCGCAATTATCCAGCCTATCCGCAGGTGCAGCTCCGCATGGCAGACAGCACTCCATCGCCGGCCGCGACGCCAATAAAGCCACGCCCTACCGAGCGACCATTCAGACTCACGCGAAGGTCAATTCTTCCGTACCAGCGGAGGTTCCACCCTTTTTTGGGATTTAGGCGGACGGGAACTGCACAAGCGCCGGCGCGCGATAAGATCTCAGTTTTTCGGAATGACCTACCCAAATTCGTCGCCGCCGATGTGATCGAATAAAGCATTTGCAACGCGGCAATTGACGGTCGCGAAGTGCCGCTTTGGGTCAACCGCGTCGCCGCCGGCTGTGGGCTTCAGTATGCCCACTTCCGCTGCCCCCGGAAAGCGACGGCTGGCCATAAAGTACGGGCGCGACGCGTAGGGCCACCTTCAAACTCATGCAACGCAGCAAATGCTATAAGGTCCACGGTATGCTCGCGCGCGGCGTTCGTCGACCAATCGGGGAAATCGCCGATGTACAGCCGCTCACGGGGTTAATCTGCTATCACCACGGGCTGCGCGTCTCAGTGCTTTGCGATCTCCGCTGGAATGATATCGACTTCCCTAAACGCACGATCCAAATCAGACGGCTCAAAGGCTTCGGAGGTACCGGTCCAAAGCGAGGATTTCGTAGCCCTTCAGAAACAGGTTGCCGAACTCGCCTCGAGTTGCTTCTTCAGCTGGATTACCTGATTCGGCGTATCATGCGCAGTCGACGCCTTGATTTGATCCCTTCGCGCCAAGTTGGCTCGTGATGGTCGGAGACGCGATCTGGTTGGGGTCCGCGGGATCCGTCTCGCTCATTTCGGGCCTCCAATCGTCGTGACCGCGCCTACCAGGCGTATTCGCAACCGTCATAATTGAAGAACTTGCCGGACTGCGCCGGTCCCAGGGTCTCGATCAAACGTCTCAGTGTCGTCACGCTCTCGGCCGGGGTTAGGGTAGCGTGCGCTCCGCCCATGTCAGTCTGCACCCAGCCGGGATTGACGACAACGCAAGTGATGCCGCGTGGAGCGAGATCAATTGCCAGACTGCGCATCACCATGTTCACCCCAGACTTCGAGCTGCGATAGGCGATCGAGCCGCCAGAAGTATTGTCGGCAAGCGATCCCATGCCGCTGGTAAGGGTGACGATAAGCTTGCGCTCGCTGCGTGCCATATTGTCAACAAACGCCTCTGAAACCCGCATGGGGCCCATGGTGTTGACGTCGAGCACCTTCGCCCAGGCCTCGTAATCGATGGTTCCGATGGTCTGGCCCCGAGCCCCCATGACGCCAGCATTGTTGAGTAGGAGGTCAATGGCTTGCCCATCGAGTTCTGCGGCTGCCGCCTTGACACTCGCCAGGTCGGTGACGTCCAAGGCCAGGATCCGCACTTTGTGGCCGCTCGCGTCAGTTAGGCGGCGCAACTCGGAAGCGGAATTTGGATCACGACAAGCCGCGTAAACCTGCCAGCCATCGGCGAAATACTGTCTGGCGAACTCCAACCCTAGCCCGCGATTGGCACCGGTGATCAAGGCGATTGGCATCGCATTCTCCACTGCTGGGTCACTGTTCACGGCGATCTTTGGTTTCCCGGCTCACTTCTCGTTGAGCTTCGTTTTCAGATCCTTAGAGTGGCGCTCCGCTGGTCCCCTCTAGTACGGCGCCATCCCCTTCCCAGTGAGTTCTTTGATCGCTTTCTCGCTCTTTGACAGATGCGTCAATCCCATGCCGCGCAGCACGTTCGGCGCCTTAGTGAATTGGACGTTGTCGTAGCCGACAATCTCTATCCGGTTGCCCCACGGGTCGAGGAAGTCGAAAAAGGGGCCGGGCAGCGGTTGGATCCCCGCTTCGGCCAGCGCTTTGCGGACTGCATCCTTGTCGTCGACCACAAGTCCAAAATGGCGGCCCTCGTCAGCGGGTTGAGTACGGCCCTTCTGCAGTGCGAGGAATTGGTCGCCCAGATCGATAAAGGCCGAATTGGCGCTCTTGGCCCGAATTTTGAAATCGAACAATCGACTGTAGAAAGCCAGAGCATCATCGATATCACCGACTTCGAGCGCTACGTGGTTGAAACCAACGACGCGTGCTTTTCTTGCTTCAGCCATGGCGCTCTCCATCAGCTCGTAAAGGATCTGCAAACTTATCGGCCACTCAAAAACGATCGCCGAATGCCATTTTATCGCTGATCTTCTGCAGCGCCGAGCTACCGCCGCGGGCCATAGTCTGTTTTTGACACTAAGCAGGCGTACTACAGCCGCTCCCAGCGGTCTGCTTATCGGCGGATAGCGGACGTTGCAGTCAAAACCCGAGGTGGGGGCCTAGAGTGTTAGGTAGAGATTGCTCAATGTGGGCTATCGTCTGCAAAGCTTCGCGTACATCTTGCATCTGCCGGTGACCACTTGTAGCTTGAGGAGCTTATCGAGCAAACATCGGCTTAAGGAGCATTTCGGCTTCGACCCTGAGGGGGTCGACTTCAGCAAATGGCCAGGAATAGTCAAGACAAACCCAATGATGAATTGTCGTACGTGAGGGAGAAGCAGATCGCTAGCGTCGGTCACTCGATTTCCAGTTGGGTGGGCACTCTTCGAAATGCTTGGGCGCGTTCTGCGGGCCTTCCCCGCTTAGCGATCGGGAAAAAATTGATGGAATGTGATTTCGAAAGGGCCGTCTTCCGGGTCCTTTCCGATGAGTTGAGCAAGATCATAGGGGGAGTATCTCACGTGCGATCCGCATTTGGGGCAGACAAATGCACGTGTTGGACTGCCCTTGATTTCCGCCAGCGATAAAGAGCCTCAACGCCAACAGCATTCAAATTCGACGTCGATCATCTGATCGTCTTGAAGCATGTTCCGAGACCTCTGAGCCATCTGACATGGGAGCAGTCCTAGCCGCCGACGATCGCATAGCCTAGCGGTTGGCGAATTTCCGACCCAGTCCCTGTTCCAAGCATGAGCGGTATGCCGGCCAGCAGCGCGCAGAGTGTGGTCATCAGAATTGGACGGAAACGCAGACGGCATGCCTCGTGGACGGCGTCTTCGGCCCTCAGACCTCGCGCGACCCGCCTTAGAGAAACCGTCGGCGCTCATCTGCTCTAGATGGGCATGATGTCGGGGCGGTTCTTCGGGAATTGTGCGATCACGGCGGGATCAAGATTGAGCGTTTCCGCGACCATCATCGGTGGGCTGTGAGTAAGCCAATCGGAAAGCGAAATCTCCTCGAAGCGGTCTGTCTTGAAAACCTCGATCACGACGAGATCCGTGTCGCCGGTATTCTCGATGTAGTGGCCGAGAGCCTTCCTCACGTAGCCAATATCGCCGGCGTGGAAATTGGCGGTCATCGCAGCCGGCCCCGTATTGAACACTGTCATCCGCCCCGTGCCCTTAAGATAATACTGCCACTCGTCAGCATTCGGGTGCCAGTGCATTTCCCTTATCGCGCCCGGCTTGATCGTGAGGAGAGCCGCCGCCACCGTCTTCGAAACGTGGAAGTTTGTGCTGTCGGCGATCTGTATCGTCCCGCCGGTAGTGATTCGGTTCGGCTGCATCCCGGAGAGATTGAACACAAAAGGAAATGGGGGCTTGCCGGCTATGGCCGCGATCGCTGTCTCCACGTCGGGGAACGGGGCCGGCTCCTTGCCCTGGAAGATCCAACGGTTCTGGAGCGGAATGTTCTTAAACGCATCGGCGGGCACACCGAAATTCTTGGCCAGCACTTGAGGTGGTGTGTGTGCCATCCAGTCGGTCACCAACAACGTATTGAACTCGGAGGACTCGCCGTTGTCGAAGGCGAGGACGAATTCAGCGCCATCTGGGCCGAGCCCTTGCAGCGAATGCGGTAGGCCCGCCGGAAAGTACCACAGATCGCCCTCCTTCACGTCCGCAACCGAGGGGCGCCCCTGCTGGTCCATGATAGTGACGCGGCAGTTGCCGTAGGTCATCACCGCCCATTCCGCCTGTTGGTGCCAGTGGAGTTCGCGAACGCCGCCCGGCCCGAGGCGCATATTCACGCCCGCGATCGTGGTCGAGATCGCAAAATCATCCTGAGTGATTTGGCGGGCCCACCCCCCATCCTGAATGCGCTTGGGAGCGAGGTTGAAGGAGGCCCAGAACTGCGGCATCCCGTTGACGTCGGTCGCCGGTGGACTAAGGAAGGACGGCATGTTGTTGGCTAACCCCGGATCCTGCGGCCCGGGGTCGGCGAGCGCCTTCTTATTGGTAACGTTTACCGCACCTTCGGGCGGGAGGTCGGGATTGCCGAACACGCCAGCCGCCTGCGCCATCGCCGCTGACACCAAGCCTCCAGCGGCGCCTGCGGCCAGAATCGCCCGTCGCGAAAGATTGGACATGGCTGTTTCTCCTTACAGCTATCATCAATTCGGGGCCGTTCCGGACAGCTCGTTTCGCCGGTCGTGACTGGTCGTGAGGTGCACGGCGGCGAGTGAAACCTTGGTCAACCTTGTTCTTTTCTGCAAGGATCATTGGTCTCCATAGGCGTTCTGGTTGCGGGCGCAAGTGCCTAATTTCCCGGCAGCGCTACAGTTGCGGAGGATCCTAATGAATTCGCTTCCTATTGCCGCTTCCACTGATGTTCCGCCTTCGCCCCCACCGGGATTTGTGGCTGCTGAGCAGAGAACGGCTACGGCGTGTGGGATCCGGCGTGTCGGCGTTGTCGGAATCGGACGCATGGGCGAGGCTTACGCCCAAAACCTCATCGCCGATGGGTACCAGGTGACGGTCTACGATCGGGGTCCGGGGCGGACCGCTTCGCTTGCGAGCGCCGGGGCTGAGGTTGCGTCAGGTCTTCGCGATCTCGCTCCTTGTAACGTCGTTCTGACGGCATTGCCCGATGATGCGGCGGTCTCCGAAGTCGCGCTGGAGGCGGGAGGATTAATCCACGTCCTCGCTGCTGGCGCGATCCATGTCTCGATGAGCACTGTCAGTCCGCCCTTGTCCCGGCACCTGGCTGAGCAGCACAGGCTCGCTGGACAGTCCTATGTGGCGGCGCCGGTGCTCGGCAATCCCGATCTCGCGCATGCAAGGAAGCTCTTCGTGATGGTTGCCGGCCGGGCACAAGCGGTGACAATTGTTTCGCCGCTACTCGAACGGCTCGGCCAGCGTCTTTTCGCGCTGGGCGAGGATGCCGGTGCGGCTAGTCTGATGAAGCTCGCGGGCAATGTCCTCACCGCCCTCACGCTGCAGGGCATGGGTGAAATCATCGCTCTGTTGCGCAAGGGCGGCGTTGACACCCATGTCGCATTCGACGTGCTTACGGGTTCACTGTTCGACGGCAAGGTGCACAAGGCTTATGGCGGCAAGATCGTCGACGAGCACTATAGCCCGCCAGGCATGACGGTGCCCCTCGCACTCAAGGATGTCCGGCTGGCGCTCGCGGAAGCCGAACATGAAGCTGTGCCGATGCCCGCCGCAAGTCTCGTCCATGACCGCTTCGTCGCCATGATCGCACTGGGATGGGCGGAGCTTGACTGGTCGGCGCTCGGACTACTCGCAGCCTCAGAGGCGGGTCTGCCCAGCATCATGGGCTTCAGACCTGAAAGAAAATAGGGGCCAGCAACGATAAGCCTTAAGCCTCGAACGATTGTTCGCCGGTCACAAGCCTGTTACGCGTGATCTGGCCCCGCGTCGCTCTTCGCGCCCGTCGCGACGACGCGTAGCAGGCTCGGCCGAAGGCGCCCTTGCGAGCGCTAGCGTGGATGGCACAGAACATATAAAATGAAATTCATCCCAGGTCTTAACGCCTTCGGTGGATGCTTCGCCAGGCACGAAGCTACACCCGATGCTGACGTTGGCGCGGACGAGAATCTAACTTCTGCGGTTGACCGGAAAGTGCCGCGCGGCGTCAGTTTTTGTTGGGATCAATGCCGCAGCATCCCCTGGGCTACAGTTCCAAACTCGGCACACAAGGGTGGAGTCGATTACACGTGTCGCCACGACGGCAGATGCGGGTCGGCTAGCTGAATATCGACTGGGCCAACGCCAAAGACCGCGATCACCACTGATTCCTTGATACCACGAGGTACCCCATCGTAGTGGAAGGTGCGCGCGGTTCGCTTGACGTAGCCGCCGGCCGGCACTGGCACCGCCATGTTCGGCGTGAAGTCGGCGCCGCTGTTGACCCACCACGTGCCGGACATGACCATCTGGATACGGTCAGTCGCATAGCTATGCGGGGCACTGAACCATCCTGGATTCCATTTCATGAGGACGAGATACGGTCCTGGTTTGTTGAAGTCTCCATAGAGCTTGGCCATCTCACCGCTCCCAGGCGGCAGCCCCTCCCATGGCACAAACTTGATATCGCCATGCTGCAGAACGAAGGTCTGCTTCGGATCGATCTGTGAAGCTTCGGCCGCGCCCGCCAGCAATACCGGCAACAAAGAAGTCAGAAGGAATGTACGACGTTCCACGGATCTCTCCTTTTTCCGACCAAATAAGCGATCGTCATGGTCTTGCGGCACACGCGAGCACTGAGCGGCGTGGTTAGGCGGTTGGCACCGTCGTCTCGCTAAGGTTTCGAGAAAGCGATCGCGCAGGAAAAGCGGATGTTCTGCCTCGCCTTGCGAAGGTCTCGAACTCACGCCGCGAGCCGCGCCGGCGGCGCCATGAATTCCGGGCCGACCGGATCATGCACACACTCGGCTACGATGCGATCGATCTCCGCCAAGGCAGGGGCGTCGAGTTTCCAGCCCATGACTTCGGCGACCGGATCGAGCTGACGGGGGCGGCGGGCGCCCCAGAGCGCGATGCTGAGCGGCTGCTTGTCGAGCACCCAGCGCACGGCCAGATCTAGGACGCGCTTGCCGTAATTCTTGCGGGCGAATTCGTCGAGCCGCGCGACCGCGTCGAGATACTGCCGGAAGCGCGGGGCGCGGAATTTCGGATCTGTTCTGCGCAGATCGTCGCCGGTGAACTTGGTATCGGCTTTCATCCGGCCGCTAAGCAGACCGCGACAGAGCGCACCATAGGCGAGCGTCGCGATCTTGTGGTCGCGACAATAGGGCAGTACATCCTCTTCGGCTTCGCGCTCGAAGAGATTGTACGGTGGTTGCGCCGTATGTAGCGGTGCGACGGCGCGGAACGCCTCCATCTGCTCCGTATCGAAATTGCTGACGCCGATCGCGCGGATCTTGCCAGCCTTGTAGAGCGCGGCAAGCGCTTCGGCGGTCTCGGCTATCGGCGGTCTCGGCTATCGGCGTGTTCGGGTCCGGCCAGTGGACCTGATAGATGTCGATGACATCGGTGCGCAGGCGGCGCAGCAAATCCTCGATCTCTTTGCCGATGCGCGCCTTGCTGGCATTGCGAAATGGCTTGCCATCTTTCCAGTCGATCCCAACTTTGGTGGCGATGATGACGTTCTGTCGTTGTCTGCTTTCCGCAAGCGCCTTGCCGACGACTTCTTCCGAATGGCCGAAGCCATAGACCGGCGCAGTATCGATGATATTGATGCCGCGATCGAGCGCGCCTTGAATGGTGCGGATCGAGTCCACATCATCACTCCCGCCCCACATCCATCCGCCGATCGCCCATGTTCCGAGCGCGACGCGCGTGGGCGTGAGCTTAGTTCCGGGAATGTTGATCGTTTCGAGCATCTTGGTCATTGTTCAATCCTTCCGAGTTTGATCGAAGAAGAAGTCTGCCAAAATCTGCGGCCTTAATGAAGCGATCGCCGGATGATCTATCTGGGCCGTCGATAAGGTCCTCGATGTGCTGGTCCAGTCTCAAATAGGCGCATCGCCTGTCTTGTCCTCAATTGCGCCAGACCTCGCCGGCATCCTTGGCCGCAAGCTGGCCGATCGCCGACCAGTCGAGCTTCTCGCCACCGTGAGCCAGCAAGGTTAGGAACCGATCTCGCAGAAGATTGGCGACCGGCAGCGGTACGCGTAGATCTTCGGCGGCGGCGAGGACGAGACGAATATCCTTTTGGGCGAGTGGCGCCGCGAAGCCGGCGGGCTCGAACTTCCTGTCGGCAATCAAGGCCCCATAAGTCTTGTAGGCAGGCGCGCCGAATAGCGTCGAACTCAAGATATCCAGATACTGGTGCACGTCGACGCCTCCCTTACTGACGAGCGCGATGGCTTCGCCGAGGGACTCGATGACGGTGGCGGTCAGAAAGTTGCCGCTGAGCTTGACGAGATTGGCGGTCTCTGGCGTCTCTGAGACGACGAAGGTCTTCTGTCCGATGGCGTCGAAGAGCGGCCGCGCGGTTTCGATCGCGGCCGGCGAGCCGGCCGCAATAACGAAGAGCCGACCTGCCGCTGCTGCCTCCGGCCGGCCGAACACCGGCGCCGCGACGAAACGCTGGCCAACTTTCCCATGCGCATTCGCGAGCGCTTCCGAGAGAGCGACGCTGATCGTGCTCGAGGAGATGTGGATCGCGCCCTTGGGTAGGCTGGCGATGATGCCCCCTTCACCCAGGGTGACGCTCGCGGCCGCTTCGTCGTTAGCCAGCATGGTGACGATCGCGTCACCTCGGCAGGCATCAGCGACCCTGGCGGCGGCTTTAGCGCCTTGGGCGACGAGCGGCTCCACCTTGGCCGGCGTGCGGTTGTAGACGGTGACCTGATGCCCGGCCTTCAAGAGGTTGGCGGCCATCCCGCTTCCCATGTGTCCCAATCCAATAAATCCAACTTTCATGACGAACTCTCCTTCGATTGTGCGATTGGTTACGAAATTCAGACTCGCGCCGATCAGCCCAAGCCAGACGCCGATCGCCAAAACGATCCCACCCCCGATCACAACCTGCACAACGGTGCTGACGAGCTTGCCGCCCATAAAGCGGTAACGGATGAAGGCGATCGCAATAAGTTCGCAGACCACGACCGCGTAGGCGAGCTTCAGCGCAAGGCCGAGAACTGGAATAAGAAAAGGAAACGTGTGCAGCATGCCGCCGAGGCCGGTCGCGACGCCCGTGATCGCGCCGCGCTGTATGGGACCGCCACGGCCCGTGACGCTTCCATCATCGGACAGGGCCTCCGAGAGACCCATACTGATGGCGGCGCCCAGGGATGCTGCGAGTCCGACAAAGAACGCACTAAGGGGCCTTCCGGTCAGGCCCGCCGCCGCAAAGATCGGAGCCAAGGTGGAGACCGAACCATCCATTAAAGCCCAGGAGCCCGGGCTGAATTTCCTGCAGCACGAATGCCCTGCGGCGATCATCAGCGAACGTTACGCTTTCAATGGTCATAAGGCGCCTCCCGCGGGCGCGACTAGCGCTGCATCACGCCGCGTTCATTCCGTGAACGGCCGATCGCCTTTCGCGTTGAGCAGCAGGTTCAACGTATTCCTGTATCCCCACGACCGGGGATATGGCCCATAACGATTGCCGGGTTCGTATACCGGCGGATTTGCGTAGGCGTAGACCGGCGCATAGGCATACGGCGGAGGATAGGGATAAGGCCCATAAGAGCCGTAGGGATATCCGTTGGCGTAAGGATGATAATGATGCACATGCACCACATGCACCGCGCAATGGGCTTTGTGGGTGCAATCTGCCGCTTTGACGGCGGGTGCTATGGCGACGACAGATCCGAGCGCGATGGCGGAGATTAGAAGTTTCATCGAATCACCTTCATTTTGATCTCTTGAATGACGAACGGACGTAAAACGTTCCTTATTTCACGCTTCTCTTGTCGCCATCGTTCCAGCCTGGTTTGGAATTTCCCTGTCGCTAGTTGATCGTCTGCGTAGATGGCGGCGTCGTTGATAGAAATTGCGGCAAACCCGGCTGAAAGTCGTAAAACAGTTTCGAAATAGTTCGGAAATGTTTCCAAATCGGGCTCGAAGCCATGACGGCGATCTATGCGTTCGGACCTTTTCGCCTTGATGTCGCGGCCGGAATTCTGTTCCGGGGAGCCGAGCCGGTCGCACTCGGACAGCGCGCCGTTGCCCTGCTTCAGGTGCTTGTGGAGGGGGCGGGGACCCCGATCTCCAAGGATAGGCTGATCGAAAGTGCTTGGCCGGGGCTAGCGATCGAGGAAAGCAACTTGACCGTTCAGATCGCTGCGCTACGGCGGGTCTTTGCGGAAGAGCCCGACGGCGAAAATTGGATCGAGACATTGCCGCGCCGCGGCTACCGCTATGTGGGGCCAGCCGTTGCCAAGAAGAACCAGAGCGAAAGTGCTGCGGCCGACGCGCAGCTTGCACCCGCGCTTGCCCTGCCTGACAAGCCATCCTTGGCGGTGCTACCGTTCACCAATATGAGCGATGACCCGGAGCAGGAGTATTTTGCCGACGGGATGGTTGAGGACATCATCACCGGGCTTTCACGCATAAAATGGCTTTTCGTGATCGCGCGCAATTCGAGTTTCACTTACAAAGGTCAGTCGGTGAGCGTGAACCGGGTCGGCCGTGAACTCGGCGTGCGATATCTGCTCGAAGGCAGTGTGCGTAAGGCGGGACGGCGTGTGCGGATCACCGGCCAATTGGTCGAGGCCGAAACCGGCGTTCATATATGGGCAGAACGATATGACCGTTCGCTCGACGACATTTTCGCCCTCCAGGACGAAATCACCTTGAATGTCGTCGGCGCGATCCAACCAAGCTTGCGTGAGGCGGAGATCGAGCGCGTCAAACGGAAACGGCCGGAAAATCTGGACGCCTATGACCTCGCTTTGCGCGCACTTCCTTATGTCTTCCTGGCGATGCCGGCAGAGGCGGCGAAGGCCATGCCTCTTCTTGAGCGTGCTCTGACACTCCAGGGCGACTACGCCACCGCCCACGGCCTTCTCGCCTGGTGCCATGAGATTTTCTTCGTACGGCACGGATTCAACCGAGAGAGCCAAGACGCGGCAATCCGGCACGCGCGCGCCGCCGTCGCCTTTGGCCGCGACGATGCGACGGCGCTGGCGCTTGGCGGATTTATCATTTCATTGACCGAACATGACCACGCGACGGCGTTTGAAGCTTTCGACCAGGCACTCGCAATCAGCCCGTCTTCTTCTTTCGCGCTGTTCTTCGGTTCTTTGGCGCTAGCCTACGCCGGCGAAGCGGAGCGCGCTATCGAATGGGCGGAGCGCGCTCTTCGGATCAGCCCCTTCGACCGGCTCAACTATATTGCCTATCATGCGCTCGCCATCGGGCATTTTCTGCGCGGCCGCTACGACGAAGCGGCGCATGCCGGGCGTCGCGCTGTGCAGTCCATTCCGAGCATGAGCGTATCCCACAGCCTATTAGCGGCGGCGCTCGCCAAGCTCGGACGCATCGAGGAAGCGAAAGCGATTGCACTGGAAGTGCTGGCGCTGGATCCCTCCTTCAGCGCGGCGAGATTCTGTGCCGCCATCGGGCTTCCAATCGCGCTGGCCGAACCTCTCGCGGACGGTTGGTGCGCTGCCGGCCTACCTCCCTAGCCGTCGCACCGAGCGTTACGTTCGAGACTAATGTCGATTGCGTCAAAGCGGTCGCAAAAAATGGGGTGACAAGCCATGCGGACGCCCAAATAGGCGGATTGCGCACCGGTCATTGCAAATCGATGCGATAAAGTCGCTGATCGTAAAGCGCGCCCTGCATCGGCGTCAGTCTTTCCCGGAAGCTCTTCGTCGCCGCCGCGGTCTCATGTGCGTCGAAGGCTTTGCGGTCCGCCCAGATCTCGATCACGGTGAAATGGTTGGCGCGCCCCAACTGCGGTGCGACGACGAAGCCGAGATTGCCCTTCTCGAGGCTCGCTGCCGCACCGAGGCTTTTGAGCATCGCCGCGGCCTCGGCCTGATAGGCCGGCATGACATCGACATGAGTCGCGGCAACGATGGCATTTGACGTGGGCGCATTCGCCGGTCGACGCGCCCAAAGCTCCTGCACAACTCGCACGTCGGGCGGCGCGATCTCGATCGCCATGAGGCGCTTGCGAAAATCTTGATCACGCGCGGCTTTTTCATGCGCTTGATAAGCGCCCTCGTCGGTCCAGTTTTCGAGAAGCAGAAAACGCGACGGCCGGCCAATCTCCTGCAAGACGAGCACAGATCGGGCGCCCGCGTCTTTTCGCGCGGCCGCAGCTTCGCTCCTCAACACGGCAATCGGTTTTCCGATCGCCGCCGGTGCGACGTCAATATAGCGCGCGACGTCGATCGCAGCATCTTGCGCCGCTTGGGCCCGATGCGCCGCCACACATATGAGAATGGTGCAAAAGACGGTCGGGACGAAGCCTAAACGCAATCGCACAAAAATCCCCCGCATGATATGCGCTCCCGCCCATCGCTCATAAGGGAGATCCGTACATGGCGCACAGCGCGCGCATCGGCAAGGGTACGGGCGAGCTCCTCAGCTTTTTCGCCGAGATCCTCTCTGCCCCTGCATGCCGCCTCGACAAGTCTCACGAAACGTTCGCGCTCTTTCGCTAACCAGCTCTCGTCAATCGGGTCATCTATCGCTTTGACGGATGTCGCATCCGATCGCCCGCTCCTGTTTCAGGCGCCAACCAGCATTGGACTTGCAGAGTGCCGACTACGAGCGGGCGACGCTCGCGCCGCTCAGACCCGCCTGATTAAGCACGGCGAAGGGCACGACCACATCTGCATGGGCGACTGTCGCCGGGCCGTGCGCGGCGAAGACCCCGCGTCATCCGCAGATTGCGCAAGCTCGAGGCAATCAGCGCCTCAGTCGCTCGCCAGCGGCAACTGGGTGAAGGTCGTGCAGCGCATTCCGATACGCGTGCGTGTCGACACAAGCAACATGAACGAGCCGCCGCTGCGCGCGGGGATCGCTGAGCATGATCGCTTCAAGCTGGAAACGATCACAATCCAAGTTAGTTCGATGCGGGCATGCCGTGATAATAGATGGCAAGACCGTGCTCCTCTTCCGGAGTCAATTGATGTGCGATGGTTCGCATGCGCTCAAAAAGGTCGTTGTGACGTTTGTCAGTCCCGAAGTTTTTGAGTTCTGTTTCAAGGTATGAGGTTGACTGACCTAGAAGGAAAGGAGCGCCCTCCGGACCGCTGCGGCTTGGTCCATGGCACGAATCGCAGGGGGGAATCGCGCGCAGAGGATCGCCCTCTTGCGCCAAGGTGGTGATGTTAAGCGAGACGCCGGAATCGGCCACCCGTACATCCGCTGACGGACGCGTGGCGTAATAGGAGGCGACATCCGCCATCTGCTCGTTCGTCAGAAGCTGTGCGACCGGTTGCATGATGTCGGACTTGCGGTCGCCGGACTGAAAATCGTGAAGCTCTTTGAAGATCGCAGCTTCCGACTGTCCGGCGAGATCTGGAAATTGGGTTGGATCGACAGACTTCCCGTCCACGCCGTGGCAAGCGCCGCAGGTACCCTTGGCGAGGACCGCGCCGCGCGTCGCGCTCGCATCGGAAAGGCGACGGAGTGTCTCGACCGTCCAGACGACATTGGAGACGGGGGCGCTCGCCCTCGCCGCGCCGGGGTCCGGTGGGACTTTCTCGTAGCCGGGTATGCCGAGCGCGCGGCAAATGGCGGTGAAGGGGTCAAACTTGGTTTCGCTCCGCGCCGGCAGAACGATCAGCGCGAGGATGAGGCTGACCAGGACGAAACCGCCGACAAAACCGCTAGCCCAGAGACGCCAGGAGGCGTCGGCGGCGTGGGGTTCGGCAGGGAGAGGGGGAGGAACGGAGGACATAAGAAACTCAGCCTTCACCATCGACGTGATGAACGAGCGCGGGATAACTCTTGATGAAGAAGAACTGCCCGATGGGATATCCGTAGGCCATCAGCATCAAGAACAGAATCAGCATGTTGCAGAGTGCAAATCCATTGAGGGCGCGAGGCACCCGCTCTTGCGGATATACCGCGATGGCGTAATGCATTTGACGCTCGGCCTCTGAACCACGATAGAGCGTCAAGAGATTTGCCACAAACAGAAGGCCGGCAGCGAGCATAATGTAGCCGCCGATCATCGAGACAATCGTCCAAGGCTGCCAATAGGCGATCGCTGGATTGGCGTAGTCGAAGGCCTCGACTCGACGCGGCTCACCTAACAAACCGAGGACGTGCCAGGGGAACGTCGTGATGACGATCCCGATGGCCCAAAGCCAGAGCTGGAGGCGAATGGGTTTGAGAGAAAGTGGTTGCCTTCCGATGAGCTTCGGCCAGAACTCATAAGCGATGGCAAAATACATGATCACTACCGAGCCGCCGTAGATCAGATGAAAATGCGCAGTTACCCAGGAGGTGTTATGGACCATGGAGTTCATGCCATAGGACATGTTAACGATGCCGCCGAGGCCACCGAACCCGAGCAGAACGAAGCTGAGGCCGGTGGCGAGCACCATCGGCCGGTCCCAAGGAAGCGCTCCGATCCAACCGAACAGGCCGCGACCGCCGCGCAGTCGCCCGGCGATTTCCATCGAGGCGCCGATGGTAAAGATCGTCAGCAATGTCGGTACAGTGACAAGCGCCGTTAGCATCATCTGCAGGAACTTGAAGCCTGTTCCGTGCTCCGGATCCGCGAAGAGATGATGCATGCCGACGGGGAGCGAATAGAGCACCAAAAGCAGGAAGCTGAAGCGTCCCATCATGTCGCTATAAAGCCTGCCTCCGGCGACCTGCGGCGCGATCGTGTAGAATGCGATATAGGCGGGCAGCAGCCAGAAGTAGACGATTGGGTGCAACGTCCAGGCAAACAACGTCCGAGCGAGACCAACGTCGATCGTCTGCGTCCAGCCGAGCGCAGCGGGAATCACCTGAAACAGAAGCTCGACGGCGACGCCGGCCGTAGTCCATAGCCACAGGAATGCGTTCGCGACATTGCCGAACATGGCGAGCGGAACGGGTTTGCCGGGATTATCCTTCTTCCAGCCTGCCATTGCCCAGATCATCAAAGCGACCCAGAACCATGAGCCGACAACCACGAGAACGACGCCGAGATAATAAAACACGCTGCCGATGAGTGGCGGATAGAAGGTGTAAAGGACGTTGGCTTTGCCTGCGACAATCGGCGGTATGGCCGTCAAGATGCCGATGATGACGAGCCAGAAGCCAACCCAGGCGAGGCGCATACTGGGCAACGGCCTATCCAGCGAAGTGACGGCGACAAAATAACCGAAGCCCATGACGAAGAGCGTCGGCATGACATAACCCATGATCGTGCCATGCGCTGTGACCGAAGCATAATAACTCTCGGGCGAAGTAAAAGGGGGATTGAGACCGCTTCTCACCGTCATCTGCCAGGCGCCCAGCACAATGGCGATGGCGAAGGTCGCAAATGCCGCTCCGAAATGGGCGAGAATCAGCCGTTCAGCGCGGTATGTCACAGGATGCCTTCCCATTACTGTCGTTGCGCCATTGCGCGACTGGAATGACGCGGACCAAGCTCCACATCTCGCTGTGTCCCAACCCGCAATATTCGTGGCATGGCATCAGATGATCGCCCGCCTCATTGAATATTGTGTGGACCTCGGAAACATATCCGGGCACAACCATAGTATTTGCGTTTGTGCCGGCGATCAGAAAGCCGTGAATGACGTCGGGACTGGTAATGCGGATTGTCACCAGCCTCCCTTGCGGCACCGGAATGCAACGCGGAACGAACTCGAACTGAGCCGCGATGACCCGCACCGTTACCGAGCCGTCCGGGTTGACGCTTGTGCCGAGATTACTTTCGGCGAACTCTTTGCTTTTGCTGAGAGTGGTCGAATCGATGGTTTCAACATGGCCCGGCGGGTGCATCGCCATGACGAAGCTCGAGACGCCAATAACTGCGACGATGAGTGCCACCGCGCCAACGACGACAGCACCCCAGCGAAGCTCCATCCTTCGAATGTCTTGTTCGTTCATGACGGGAGACCGTCAGCTGATCGGGCCACGCGGCAAAAAGATAAGGAAATAGATCGCAAGCCAAGCCAGCACCAATAGGCCCAGAGCTGCGCCGGCCAAAGCGAGCGCGCCCTTCGGGACGATTTTGAGAACCTGCTCCAACTCAGCATCGGTAGAAGGGTCGGATGGAGCCCCTGCAGAAGACGATTCTGGGGATTGATCAGAACTTGGCATGCGCCGCCCCATTGCTGCTGGATGGGCGCCTGAGCTGCCCGCGACGCCCGATTGGCATTCTACTTCGACTGAGCAAGGATTGCCTAGCCGGTCTAGTATTCACGAAATCTAACGTGCGAATTTCGCCATTTCGGTGTTTGAACCCAACCCGCCTGCTGACTGATGGGCCAATTCAGCCAGTAGTTACCAATGATGTCCCTGCTTGGCGCGCCACATAGCGCGAGATTCATAAAGGTTGCGCGGGAAGCTGTTGAAATCCGCTTCCGGCATCCGACCAACCTTATTCAATGCCCCGCTTTCGAACCGGCAGAAGACAGCTTGAAGATCGCAAGCGCATCTCCGTAGGGATAGGTCAGTTGGAAGTTACCGCCGGCGGCGACCGCGATATATTGTTCGCCATTCACCTGGTACGTGATGGGTGGAGCGTTCACGCCGGCGCCCAGGTTATAGCGCCAAACGCGATCGCCGGACGTCGCGTTGAAGGCATCGAACCAGCCGTTGCCTTCGCCCATGAACACGAGGTTTCCGGCCGTTGCCAGAACCCCGCCGATCAGCGGCTGCGGCGCCTTGTACTGCCACGCGATCTTTCCGGTCTCGACATCGAGCGCGACAAATGGACCGTCCTGAATCCCGCCTGGCGCGACGTTCGTGAATGCGCTCCCCAGACGAATGAGACCCGGCGCGCTCGTTGCGGGCTTCGTCGTGAAGCGCATCAACTGGTCCATCGCCATGATGTAAAGATAGTGCGTCTCCGGAGAATAGGCGGGGGGCGACCATTCCGCGCCGCCATTGGCGCCCGTCAGCATGTCGACACCTTCGCTGGTCGGCGTGCTGAACATGTTCTTCGACATCATCACGTATGGATCGGATTTGCGGATCAGCGCGCCGGTACGCCGATCGAGGATGAATACCCAACCGACCTTTCCTGCTTCGGCGGCAGCCGGAATCGTTTCGCCGTTCTGACGGACGTCGAAGAGCACGACATTGCTGACGGCGTCGTAATCCCAGACGTCATGCTTGACCTCCTGGTAGTACCACTTGAGCTGGCCGCTATGCACATCGAGCGCGACGATGCTGTCGGTGTACAGGTTGTCGCCCTGTCGATTCGTTCCGTCGAGGTCGGGGTTCGGGTTGCCGGTGCTGAAGATGACGAGGCCCAGCTGGGGATCGATTGCGGGCGTTGTCCATACCATCCCGCCTCCAGTCTTCCAGGAATTGCCCGAATAGCTCTTCGGGTCCGTGCTCATCCACCGCCAGCGCTGTTGCCCACTGTTCGCGTCATAGGCGGCGACGAAACCGCGCAGCGCCCATTCCCCTCCGGCGCTGCCGACGATGACCATGCCATCGTAGATCTGCGGTGCGAGGGTCTCCGAGTAGCCGTCTTGCGAGTTGACGATGGTCGTATCCCAGACGATGTGGCCGTCGGAGGCGTCAAGTGCCAGCAAATGATCGTCGAGGGTCACGACGTAGACTTTACCGTAGCCGACCGCTACACCCCGGTTAACCGGACCGCAGCAAATCAGGAATGTCCCGAGATTGTAGGTCACATCCCAGAGTCGCTCGCCGGTCGCCGCGTTGAGCGCGATGATCATCATCTTGTGGTCGACGACCGGCGTCGTGATATACATCACGCCATTCACGACGATGGGCGTTGTCTCGAAGCTCGCGGTCATCTCGGTCTGAACCAAGGCCACCAAGCTGAGAGACTTTATGTTATCGGCGGTAATCTGGTTGAGGGACGAATATCGCTGGTTATCGTAGGTGCGGCCGTGCAGCAGCCAATCGTTCTCGTCGGTGCCTGCGTTGAGCATCATTGAGTCGGTGACGTTCACATTCGCTCCCGCCGGAAGCCCTCCGTAAACGTGGCGGGTCGGCGGTGCGACGCGCACGATCTCGTTGGATGGCGCCGCGGCTCCTTTTGATTGCATCCCCGATAGGCTCACCTGACTGAGCGAGGCCATGCTCAACGGCGTATCACCGGCGGGGAGACCGTTTCGCGACAGCACATAGGCGGTCACATCGAGATATTGCTGCTGGCTCAAGCTGCCGGGCGCATTCTGAGGCATCTGACGGCTGATGAAGTCGTACAGCGGCGCAGCAGTACCCGCGCCATATGCCTGCGAAAAAGTCTGGCCCGAGAGGGGAGGCCCAGACCCGCCCTGGAGATTTGCGCCATGGCACTGCCCGCAGGACTGGGTAAAGACAGTCGCTCCACTCGAGGCTTGCGCGTTCGTGTAACCTCCGGCCGATTTGGCTTGGGCGCCCGCGCTCAGCACAATGATTGCAGTGAAAACGAATCTTAGGGCGCCTCTCTTATCGCCGCGAATAGGCCGATCATTGGCCGAGAGAGGCAGCACGACTCGCGGATAGACGTCAATGCGATGAGCGGAGATCATGATTTAACCTCCAACGCTTAGTAATCGCAACAGGCGACACGCTACCAGAACTTTGAATCCGAAACTGTTGCACGATCGTATTGTCGATGCTTTTTGCTCTAGATCACGAGCTATGCAGCGCGACCGGCGCCTTAGCTTGAGCTTCTGTCCGAGATGCAGCCCGCAGGGATGCCGCAACCCCAACGCAAGGTGCGACACCCAAGTTCCCCGGGCGCCGGCGTAGTCCTTGCGACGCCGATTTAAAAGAGAAGGTCATTCCCGCCATTGAAAGGCGGTCGTTGAAAAGCCGCAAGCCAATCCAACGGCGCTGACTCGATTGGCCGGAACTTCGACGACAGGGGGCGACAGGCGGGAGCCAGATCGCAGGCTGCAAGCAAGAGCGTCGGCGTCGCCGCCAGCCAAATCGGAACACGCATCCCACGTCCCCCGGTCCAGAGGCCTACCGCGCGCCGACCTCGGGTGCAGCCGCTTCACTGGCCGGCCTGGCATGGGTGACTTCCGCGTTCGTGCGAGGGCATCGCCCGCGAAGAACTGCGGCACGGATACGGGCGAGGCGGCGACTTGATCCGTGCAAATGAGACGATTCCGGGGTGGGCTCAAGCGCCAGCTCCTGCGCGTGACTGCGCTGGCGTGGCTGTCTCACTGAGGCGCATCCGCTTACGTCAGGGTTCAGAGATTTCCAAATACCAAGTGATTCACATCAAGACCTACACTAAGCGGTCCGCATCTGATGATGTTTTGAATCGCAAGGGTCTATCCAAGCTCGGAGAATGATGATGGCACGTATTGCACTTGTTACCGGCGGTGTCACGGGTATTGGCGCCGCGACATGTAAGGCTCTAAAGAAGGCCGGGCATACTGTCGTTGCAAATTACTTTGGCAATGCGGCAGCGGCCGAACAGTTTCGAAAGGACACCGGTATCCCCATCTTTGAATGGGACGTCGCCGATTTTGATGCCTGTCAGCGCGGCGTTGCCAAGGTGGTAGACGAGGTAGGTCCGATTGACATCCTTGTAAACAATGCCGGGATAACACGCGACCGTACCCTCCACAAGATGACGAAGGAACAATGGCGCGCAGTCATCGACGTGGATCTCGGTGGATGCTTCAATATGTGCCGTGCAGTCATCGAAGGGATGCGCGAGCGGCGCTACGGCCGGATCATCAGCGTCAGCTCGGTCAACGGTTCTGACGCTGCTCCAATCCTTCAGGCCGGCCGCGGTGACTAGGGGCCGGCAGACATGTCGAAGGCTCTTTCGCTTGATCTTCGCTCTCGGGTTCTTGCGACGATTTCGGATGGTGCGTCGTGCCAGCAGGCGGCTCTGCGCTTCGGGGGTGAGCGCCTCGAGCGCTATCCGCTGGCGTGCGCTGGCGCGCGCTGGGTGGGGACCGCCGCTCCGGGCGCATCGAGGCGCATCCGGCGCTGATCTTGTCGTTTGTCGAAGACAAACCGGACATCACGCTCAAGGAGATCAAGGCTGGGCTGGCCGAGAAAGGGATCGGCGTTGGTCTGGCGAAGCTTTGGCGCTTCTTCGATCGGCGCAAGGTGACGCTCAAAAAAAAGACGGCGCACGCCGCGGAGCAGGACCGCGCGGATATTTTGACAAAGCGCCGAGCCTGGTTCGAAGGCCAGCTCGATCTCGATCCGGGCCGCCTGGTGTTCATCGATGAGACCTGGGCTTCGACCAACATGGCAAGGACGCGTGGGAGGGCCCCCAAGGGACAGCGGCTGAGAGCCGGCGTTCCATACGGTCATTGGAAAACCACGACCTTCGTCGCGGGCCTGTCGACCGCCATAGGCCAAACGATCGATCTCTTCACCCCGCAAGAATGTGCCAACTTCTTCGCCACCGCAGGTTACGATGCTACATGATCGGAAACCGCTCTAGCTTCGCACTCTTGGCCCAAAATGTCGGCAAGTTTCATGAGGTCGTCGACGCTAAGCTTACTGTTCGGCGCGCCGTCAATTGGCCGGGCGCGATGCGCACGTCATTAAGATAGCCGGCAGGACCCCAGACATAGGGTCCGAAGGCTCTAGCTGCTCCTCGCTGTTGTAGGGCGAGATCGATCTTCACCAGCCGCGACCCGTCTTCGGACCCTTTTCTTCTCTCATCCGGCGTCACGACGGCATCGTCCCAGCCGGGTCAACCGTCTTTTTTCCATCTTTGCCGGCGATTGTTCGCGTGATGGTCAAGGCAGCGGACTACGAGGCAACGGCCGGATCCGGTCAATTGACCGATGCGCAAAGGCCGCGGTTGCTGACACTCCTCTACTGGCTTTATGAGCGTCGGCTGTTGCGTCAAGTCCGAGCACGACCGATGCCGTGTCACGTTGGTGTCATTCTGGACGGAAATCGTCGGCACGGTCGGCGACAGAATTTGCTAGGTCCCGAAGAAATCTACACCGTGGGCGCCAATAAGCTCGATGACCTTCTCACCTGGTGCGTCGATCTTGACATTCCAGCCCTAACGCTTTGGGTGCTTTCGACCGACAATCTCGCCCGCAAGTCGGAAGAGGTTTCTGGCATATTGGCGGCGATCGAGCATAAATTGCTTCTCCTCGCGGAGTCGCCTCAAATCCATCATCATCGCATCCGAGTGAGGGCCGTCGGCAGGTTGGAGCTGCTGCCAGCGTCAACGCTCTCGACTGTGCGGGCGGCAGAAAGCGCGACAAAGGGGTACGAGAGCACGCTTCTGACGATCGCGGCTGCCTACGGCGGACGTCAAGAGATCACCGACGCTGTTCAATCATTGCTGCGTGAGCAACTGGCGAAGGGAAAGAGCCTGGCCGAAGTCATCGATTTGGTGACGCCGGATGCGGTTGGTCGGCATGTCTATTCGCCCGATCTGCCCGATCCCGACCTCATCATTCGCACCAGCGGAGAGATTCGACTTTCTGGATTCTTGCTTTGGCAGAGCACGTCCTCGGAGCTCTATTTCTCGGAAGTGAACTGGCCTGCGTTTCGCAAGATCGACTTCCTGCGTGCGATTCGATCGTTCCAAGGTCGGGCACGGCGATATGGCCTTTAGCGAAGCATGCACATTTTGAGGGCGGGGCTCTCTGCTGAGCCGAAGCATGGTGATGATGCGTGAAGATGCCGAGCGCGACAGCTTCGAGCGACGGCTGGAAACAGTCCGAGCGGCCGCGGCCGGCTCGGTCGAAGGAATCTTCGGGCCCGGCTCGCTGACCTGGCGGATCGATCGCGAGGCGATCACCTTTCTGGGGGCCGGCCGCGCTTTGCTGCTTCAGTTGGCCCATCCCTGGATCGCTACCGCTATTGCTGAGCATTCCTGGGCAGGCGCGGATCCAATCGGCCGTTTCCACCGAACCTTCAGCGTCGTCTATACGATGGTGTTCGGCTCGCTCGAACAAGCGCTCGCCGCATCGCGGAGGCTCCACCGCCGCCACGCAGCGGTGAGCGGCGAGATGCCGACCGACCTCGGACCCTTCCCGCGGGGATCGCCTTACCGCGCCAACGATGTTGCGGCGCTGCGCTGGGTCTACGCTACGCTCGTCGACACTGCTTTGCTGGCACACGACATGGTGCTTCCTGCTCTGACCAGCGGCGAACGCGAACGCTATTATGCAGAGAGCCGCCTGTTCGCGGCGCTGTTCGGTATCGCGCCGGCCGATTTGCCGTCGAATTGGACGGCTTTTGCGGCCTACAACGAGGCCATGTGGCGCTCCAATACATTGACGGTCAGCCCGTCAGCGCGCGAGATGGCGCGGCAGCTTCTGTTCGGAGCCGGAGGACTGCTGCGAGCGCCGCTTTGGTACCGCGCCTTGACCGCGTTGATGCTTCCGCCGCGCCTGCGCGTGCCATTCGGCTTGCCGCTTGACGAACGCGAGCGCCGCATTGCCGAGCGGGCACTTGAACGGATACGCCATCTCTATCCGCTGCTCCCGGCGCGGCTGCGTTTCGTGGGTCCGTACCACGAGGCCGTTGCGCGGTCGTCCGGAGGAAAGCGACCGGATTTGATCACCCGATTGGCCAACCGGGTTTGGATTGGCCGGCCGCTTATGGAAAATGCATCGAGCGCCATATTAACCTGATGCCCGCGTGACCGCGCTCGGGGCAAGGAGGATAGCTCGGTGAGGCCGCTAGCCCGGGGAGTTCGACCAAGCTCGCGAGCCTTGTTCACACCGGTTTGCGGCATACGATACGGAAAAACACGTGGCTGAACAACGGCGCACGTGGATGGACTGCAAATGCCGCCCGCACCGCCGACAATCGCGCATCTGAAAAGCCACGGCCTCGAGGGTCTGTTCGTCGTCTGCGCCAATGCCGCGCGTCAACATGCGACGCACTTCACCTTCGACGCGCTCGGGCTCACTGACGATGTGCGGTCACTCAGCGCCAGCGATTCGTGTGCAGCCATTGTGGCGCTAGAACAGTGAGCGTGCTGCCCGACTGGCGGACTCATTGGGCGGTCGGAACCGGAGCTAACATTTGGAGATCGATCGCGCCCCAAGAATTTAAGAGACTTTTTCGTCCGCACGAGGCAGGTAACGACATGAGTGCGGGTCAAGCGAAAATACGGCAAACCGAGGTGAGCGGGAGGAGAGTTGGGAGCAATGAGCAGCGCCGAACAGTCCATGACGCCCGAGCGGATCATGCAGTTGCTTTGGGGCTTTGCATTGCCGCTCGCGATCGAGGCGGCGATCCACCACCGTGTATTCGATGTTCTGGATGAACGGCCAATGACGCTCGGCGCTTTAGCGCAGGCGACCGGCGCCTCCAAGCGGGGGTTGTCGGCGATCGCCGACCTTCTGGTCGGGCTCGCGCTCCTATCCCGAGATGACGAAGGACGTTTCGCGCTCACGCCTGAAAGTAAGGCTTTTCTTGTCAGCCACAATCAGGGCTTCATGGGCGGGATCTTCCGCCATGTGAGCGCCCAGCTTTTGCCGAAGTGGCTGCACCTCACCGACATTGTTGCCACCGGCAAGCCGGCGATTGCGGTCAACGCGGCCGCAGAGGGCGCGCCGTTCTTTGCCGAGTTCGTCGAGGATATATTTCCTATGAGCTATCCATCGGCGCATCTGCTGGCGGATGCACTCAACCTCGCCCAGGCCGTCGGACCTGTTTCTGTGCTCGATCTGGCCTCGGGTTCCGGCGTCTGGGGTATTTCCCTCGCGCAGGCCTCGTCGCACGTCACCGTGCGTGCGATCGACTGGCCCGATGTGCTGCCCGTGACACGGCGGGTGGCTGAGCGGTTCGGGGTCGGCGAGCGGTTCACCACCGTGGCAGGCGATCTTCTGGAAGCGGATTTCGGTAGCTCGCATCAGGTGGCGACGCTGGGCCATATCCTGCATAGCGAAGGGGTCGAACGCTCCCGTGCATTATTACAACGCACCCACGCCGCGCTCGTGCCAGGCGGCACGATCGCGATCGCCGAGTTCCTGGTGGACGCGGATCGGCGTGGCCCGATGAGCGGGCTGATCTTCGCGGTGAATATGCTCGTAAACACAGAGTCCGGAAACACATACTCGTTCGACGAGATCGCGAGTTGGCTGACTGAGGCCGGGTTTACCAACCCGCGTCAGTTGCCTGTCCCGGGCCCTTCGCCACTGATTCTCGCGACGCGCGATTAACACGTGGCCTTTGAGATGCGCGATGGTAGGGGGTGCGGGGGTTATGTTTTCGAAGGGACGGCCCTTGACCAGCGGATATTGTGCAACCACATATCGGGTAACTTTCTTTTTTCTCAATTAGGGAGTGCCGTGTGGCCAGCATTCGAAAACGTGAGCGCAAAGGCAAGGATGTTTGGGTCTGCGATTACAAAGATCAGCACGGCAAGCGCCGGCTAAAGACGTTTGCGAAGAAGAAGGACGCCGAAGCCTTCGAGACCAATATGAAGGTCGAAGTAGGGCGGGGCATGCACACGCCGGACAGCCAGTCGCCAACGGTGCGCGAGGCGGCGACGGCGTGGCTCGCCGTCTGTGCAACCGGCGACGAAGAACACGCACCGCTGGAGCGCGCGACGCTCGCGCAATATCGCCAGCACGTGAATCTGCACATCGTCCCGTTTCTCGGCGACATGAAACTCTCGCGGCTCACCAAGCCGGGTATCAAGGACTTTCGCCTGAAGCTTTTGCGCGGTGATCCAGCGCAGGGTGAGACCGAGGGCCAGAAGCGCTCGCCGCAACTCGTCAAGAAGATCGTGACGAGTCTCGGATCATTGATCGGCGAGGCGCAGGACAGCGGCCGGTTTGCCGGCACGAACCCTGCCCGCCGCAGCCGCCACGGGACCACAGAGACGCGCCACAAGCGCCGTTTGGAAGTTGGCACGGACATTCCTACTCTCGAAGAGATTTCGCGGCTCCTGGCCGCCGCAGAGCCTTTCGCCGCGCCATTGCTTCATGTTGCCGTGTTCACCGGCCTGCGGGCGTCAGAGCTGCGCGGCCTGCGTTGGGCCGATGTCGATCTCAAGCACGGGGCGCTTCACGTCCGCCAGCGGGCCGACCGCTATCTTCAAATCGGGCCGCCGAAGAGCAACGCCGGAACCCGCACGATTGCGCTCCCGCCCGGCGTCTTGAAGGCGTTGAAGGAATGGAAGCTGGCCTGTCCGAAGGCTGAGTTGGGCTTGGTCTTTCCGACTTCGACGGGGAGGGTGCAGCACCACAAGAACATCGTCCGCGACGTGCTCAACCCGGCGCTGGCGCGGGCCGGGCTCGGGCGGAAATATGGCCTGCATCCGCTCCGGCATTTCTTCGCGTCATGGCTGATCAACCGCAAGGAGGACGGCGGGCGCGAGCTACCGCCGAAGATGGTGCAGATGCTCATGGGGCATTCCTCGATCACGATGACGATGGACACCTACGGCCACCTGTTTCCGACACGCAAGGATGCGACGTTGGCCGAGGCCGAGCAGGCAATCCTGCTTGCGACCAAATGCGACCGATGAGGGGTCAAACGTCAATAAAATCAACGGATAAAGGCCGAAATAAGCGGACTGTAAATCCGCTGGCTATGCCTTCGTAGGTTCGAGTCCTACCTCCCCCACCATATTGAAAACATAGGTGAGCATCGCGCGAATGCCGCCAACCGTGACCGGCGTCATGGCGAGCAGCTCCTCAAGACCTTCATCCGAAGCGGCCAAGGCGCGCTCGTATGTCTCCTCGTCGGAAAGAGTGATCTCTCGGCCTTCCTCCCTTGCGGCAACCTCGTCGGTTAGCTCGCAAACGTCGCTGAACGCGGCTTCCAGCTGTCGATGTTTCTCGATCGCGGCAAAGACAGGATCGGCCGCGTCAGATGACTCAGCTGCGGCCGCTGGCGAGGTTTCCAGGCCCGCAGCGGCTCTGAGTACTGCAGCCCCGGCCAGGGCGCGCAGAAGGCTCCTGCGGTCGGAGAAAACGGAGGCGCGAGCGCCGGCCGGAATGCGGCCCAGCGCTGCGGTGGTTTGAGGCAAGCCGGTAGCGGCTGCCGGAACTGACGTGTTCGGCATTGGGTTATCCTCTTTTGTATGCTAATCTTACTCTTATCAAATACGACGTATGCTGTTATATGTCAATATCAATGGGGAGCAGATGAGCAAGAAGCCGACAAAACCCGCAGTTGTGACCACAATTCGCTTTGACCCGGTGGTCAAGGCTGCGCTTGAAAAGGCAGCGAAGGAAGATGCCAGAACGGTATCGTCGCTGGTGCAAAAGGTTCTCAGCGATTGGCTCAAGGAGAGGAAATTTCTCAGATGACACCGGGATGGGCCGAAAATGACTGGTTTTGAGCAGTGCGTCACAGCGCTCGTTTCGGTAGCGCGAGAGGGCATAACTCCAGAGGTCGCAATTCAGCGGGCAAAAGCTTTGGCGGATGATCATTTCATTCACTCGGGGATTGAACGCGGAAAGCTTTTGAGGGCCTTTCTTGATCGGGTTGAAGACACGCCACTTGTCGAGCCGATCCGCAAGGTGATTGAAGGCCTAGCGTGAACTTCATCGCCGAGAACGGCGAGGGGCCAGGGGTGAAGCTGAGAAAGAAGCGGAAGTGACGCCATCATGCCGAGCCGCGGTTTCTGCGGATATTGGCAGGGGGTGAAGGCCGCTTGGGCATGATCTAATTACCTGGACAATTCATCGCGTAAGCATACCGTCGGCTTGATGGAAGCTAACCCCAAACTCGAAGCTCTCTCTCTGTTGATTGCAGATGCTAAGCTTCTGATAGAGAAATTGCGGCGACGAGATAGGGCTGCAAGTCTAGCGGCCTTGCGCGAATTCACGCGATCCAGAAGTCCTCTCAAAGCGTATCCGGAGAAAAGTCATGGCTCTGCAACTAAATGAGACGGCTCCAGACTTCGAGGCCGAGACCACCGAAGGCCGGATCCGGTTCCACGACTGGATCGGCGACGACTGGGTAGTCCTGTTTTCGCATCCCAAGGACTTCACGCCGGTCTGCACCACTGAGCTCGGCTACATGGCCAGGATCAAGCCTGAGTTCGACGAACGCGGCGTCAAGATCATCGGTCTATCAGTCGATCCGCTCGACCGCCATTCCGGCTGGGCGAGCGACATCGAAGAGACGCAAGGCTTCGCGCCAAACTATCCGATGATTGCCGACATCGATTACAACGTGTCGAAGCTCTACGGCATGCTACCGGCGCCGGTGTCGGGCGATCCGACCAAGCGCACTGCGGCCGACAATCAGACCGTGCGCAACGTCTTCGTCATCGGCCCCGACAAGAAGATCAAGCTGATCCTGATCTATCCAATGACCACCGGCCGCAACTTCGATGAGGTGCTGCGCGTCATCGAACTCGCTGCAGCTCACTGCCAAGCACAAGGTGGCGACGCCGGTAAACTGGAAGATCGGCGAGGACGTCATTATTTCCGGTTCGGTGTCGGACGATGAGGCCAAGAAGCAGTACCCGCAAGGCTGGAAGGCGCCGAAACCATATATCCGCATCGTGCCGCAGCCGCACGGATAATTGCGGGCTACGGAGTATGAGAACTTAACCGAGCGAGGCGGCGGGCGCGCGCCTGAGCAGCGCGTTTGATAGACCTCTCCGCTACATTGATGGCCTAGAAAATGGTGGCCGTCAGCGAGGACCTGTTCGTCACCTGCACGAACGCGGCTTGCGTGCACTCGGCGCCCTTCACCTTTGCAGCGCGCGGCCTCGACAATGATGTGGAGCGCCGCGTAAGGATGCGGGGCGCGTTCCCCCGCCTCCCGCGCGCTTGTCGCAGCATGTCGCGCTTACGGCGTTCCGAACTGACCGCTCGCCAACGTTCAATATAGCCGCTGCCTCGGATGCCTCGGGCAAAACCATCGGCATTTATTTCGTGGGTTATAAAAAATAGACGGAGTTCGCTGATCAGACCATAGGGACCAATGCAAGGGAGGAGGTCATGAGGAGACGTGAATTCCTGGGTTCCTCCGCTTTTCTGTTCGCCGGCCTTGCATCATACCGGATGGCGATCGCTCAGGAGGAGACGCCTATGCTGAAAACCCTCGATGGCGGCGCCGTCGCTATCGATAGCGCCTCCATGAAAGAACTGAAGGCGGGTCTGCGAGGCGAGTTGCTGATTGAAGGCATGCCCGAATACGAAACGGCTCGGCAAATCTGGAATGCCGCGATCAATAGGCATCCCGCCTTCATCATCCGCTGCGCCGATATCGATGACATTGTCCGGGCTGTTCGTTTCGCCAAGCGCCACAACGCGTTGCTTTCTGTTCGCGCCGGCGGTCACAACGACGTCGGATTTGCAGTATGCGACGGCGGGGTGATGATTGATCTGACCCGCCTCACGAGCGTCGACGTCGACGCAGCCGCGCAAATAGCCGAGGTTGGCGGCGGTGCCACTTTTGGCGTCTATGATCCGGCAACGCACAACTCGGGGCTTGCCTCGACCGGCCCCATCATTTCAATGGTTGGCGTCGGTGGGTTCACTCTGGGCGGGGGTATGGGCTGGCTGCAGCGCAAGTTAGGCTTGGGATGCGACAATCTCGTCTCGGCCCAGATGGTGACAGCTGATGGCGAAATCGTTACCGCATCTGCGGAGACGAATCCGGACCTATTTTGGGCGATCCGGGGCGGCGGTGGCAATTTCGGAATCGTCTCGAGCTTCAAGTTCCGTCTCGCTCCAGTCAAAGACGTTCTGGCCGGGCTGATTTTTCATCCCCTTGAAGACCTCACCAGAGTGGCGGCTTGCGTTCGGGAATTCAACGCCAGCGCACCCGATGATGTCTGCGTCTGGCTGACGATGCGCAAGGCGCCCGCTTCCCCGACTCTGCCTGCGGAACTGCATGGTCGACCTGTGGCGACGATCGCCGTTTGTTGGGCCGGCGACGCCGAGAGCGGCGAAAAACTTCTGAAACCACTTCGCCAGTTTGGTCGGCCCCTCATCGACCTCGTGAAAATCCGCCCTTACCCCGATTGGCAGAAGGTGCTTGACCCGGCATGGGGGAATGGGTTCTGCAATCAATGGGTGGGGCATTATCTGCCCGAACTCACCGACGCCGCGGCGCAGACCATGCTTGAACGTGTCTCGAAAGTCACCTCGCCCTTCACGGACGTGAAGCTCGCGACCCTTGGCGGCGCCGTGGCGCGCGTGGGCGAGAATGACACGGCTTTCGGCTTTCGGGATTCCAAGTATGCGTTCGTCATCCAGACGCGATGGAAAGACCCCAAGGAATCCAGTCAGCATCTCGCCTGGACACAAGAGTTCTTCGACGCGATGAAGGTGCACGGGACGGGCAAGGTCTATGTGAACTTCGTCGCTGATGAGGGCGAAAAGCGCGTCGCCGACGCTTACAACACCGGCGCCTCGAAGCGCTTGCGCGAAATCAAGGCCAAATATGACCCCGGCAACCTGTTTCGCATGAACCAGAACATACGTCCCACTTAGGCAGACACAATTGCGCTGATGAAGATTGCCCCAAAAATTAATACAGCTGCCAGCGGCTTGGCAGCGTGCCAAATTTCAAACCGAGACACGACCGGGAATGTCCTACGTCGTAATCGTCTGCATGTCTGGTGGCGCATAGGCCGCCCAAGCGTCGAAGTACGGGGCGCGCGTAGGATGCTCATAGAGCCGAGCGAGATGTGTCGGGGCTGCCCGCGCAAAGGTGCGGCCATCGATGTTCAGAGCAGTGTGGACTTGGATCGGTTGGCTCCGCGATGGCATCTGGAAAAGACGGGTGGCGGCGTCGGGTTCATGAGCTACATCGCATTCGCGCCAGGTCGCAACGTCGGCGTTTTCCTCGCCGTGAATCGGGTCGATTTCGCGATGTTCTCCGGCCTAACTGAAGCGGCGAACGCCTTGATTGCAAGTCTGGTCACACGATGAGGCGCAGCCGTTCGCATACGCGAAGGCGACTTAGCCTCGCGAATCCTGTGAAATCCGGCGGCAAACGACTTGCCATTCAGCCGCAGGAGCGCACACTTGACGAATCAAGGGCGGGGTAGGTCACGGCGGCGAATGAGACCACCGGACCTGCTTCGCCTCAACAGGGGCAGCAGCAAATGACCCGGTCCGACGATGATGAGATGTTGGATTCCACCGCGTTTCAAAGTCTGACCGCAGCGCTCGATGATGCCTGGCGACGCGTTCTGGCGGAAGGAACGCGTTTCGACGATCACGGCGAAGCTGCATGTTCCGTACTCGCCAGACGCATTAACGAACTGAGAAAGCTCGGTGAACGGAATCACGAGCGCTTAGTCCAGGGCGCGTTGCGTGAGCTGAAGGTCCGTCCTTGGGCTGCACGGCTTTCGATCCTGCAGCCATTCGAAAAGCCGTGGCGCCAAGCGTTCTGCGGCGCTCATCGACAACCGCGCCAGCCGCATACGGCAGCGCGCTAGGCGAAGCCGCAGATGCCGGACGACGTTGGCCGCGAGGCTGTGGGAAGGCGCCTAGTCGCAATGGCGACCATCCGCATGCCGATTCCACGAGGGCTTTCGCTTCGCCGCGGATGAGGGTCGGCCGATCACAGATCCTGAAGGCGCCCCTCAACGAAAGGTGACTAGGACTTTTCTTGTTCTTCCTTGACTTACCTCATATTTCGGCGTGCGCAGCGATGCTGCGATTTGCCTCCGCGCGAAGTTGCAAAGGCGCCTGGCCCATAGCATAGTCGCGCCCGCGCGGGTGTAGCTCAATGGTAGAGCAGCAGCCTTCCAAGCTGAATACGAGGGTTCGATTCCCTTCACCCGCTCCAAACGGAGAGGGAGCGCACAATGAGAATGACGCTGTTGGCGGTGATTGCCGCCCTTGGGATCGGCCTTACGGGAACTTCAGCCGTTTCGGCCGCGCCGATGAACACGACTGTTGTCGGCCAGACGGCGAATTTCAGCGTCCCGGTCACCAAGGCGTGGTGCAGGGTTCATCGTTGGTGTGAGCGTGGGCGCTGCTGGGTGCATCGTCACTGTTGGTAAGCGCGCACAGGCGTTAAGAATCAAAGCCCCGGCAACGAGACTTCGTGCCCGATCGCCGGGGTCTTTCCATTTCGCTGGTCAAGCATTGCGATAATGTCCGAGGTAGACGACGGGGGAGGGTTTCATGATCGTCGCCACGACCAATGATATTGCCGGCTATCGGATCGTCCGCCATCTTGGTCTTGTGCGCGGAATCAAGGTGCGCTCGCGCAGCGTCCTCGGCAATCTCGTCAGCGGCCTGCAATCTTTTTTCGGCGGCAAGCTAGGCGCTTTCGTGCAATTGGCCGAAACCGCGCGACAGGAAGCTTTCGACCACATGTGCGAACACGCCAGTCAAGGTGGCGCCAACGCCGTGGTCGGCATGCGCTATGACGCCAACGAAATCATGGACGGAATTACCGAGGGTCTGGCCTACGGCACCGCGGTCTGGGTCGAGCCGGTCTAGGTGCTCGGCCTATTCTTGAGCTCGCGCCAGCCCTTCGTGGCCCGCGCGATATAGGCTTGCGGCGCATTGAGGAAATAGACAAGCGACGTGGCGCTCGAGAAGCAATAGAGCCTGCCGCTATCCGGGTCAGTCCAGTTGAGCGAGCAATCGGCTGGAATTGCCTTGCCGGCCGCCAGCCCGATCGGATCGTGATCGTCGAAAGCGCCGTTCATTTTGACCGGCGGTACGACCGCCTTCCAGATGCCCGTCGCGCCCGCCTCAGTAGGGCTGACACGGCCCAGCGGCGCATCTTTGGAAGCCGGGCCGGCATGTTCCGGCGTCTGCGCGGCCGCTCCGAGCGCCGAGCAGAACAGCAGTGCCAGCGCGATCGTTGCCGCGCGCGGGCCGTGTTGACAATTCGTATTTGCGCTCATGTCCCGTGCCTCCAATTCGCCGTCACAACGCGCGAGCCGAAACTCTTCAATACAGGGGACGGCCAGCGTCATTTATACACTTTCGGCGCCGAAATCGGAGTGAAGATATCTGATAACTCGCCATAAGCGCTGCTCATGGATCAATTTGCGCAATAGCGAAAGTGAGGGAAGAATAGCGGCACCGGCAGACGTAGCCCCAAGAAGCAACAGCTCATGCTTTACGACACGATCTTATTGCGGACTTTCGTCGCGATTTGCGAAACAAAGAGCTTCACTAAGGCGGCCCGCTCTGTGAACCTCACGCAACCCGCCGTCAGTTTGCACGTCAAGCGGCTTGAAGAGCAGGTCGGCCGGCGCTTGTTCGCCAGAAATATACACCCTCTGGCGCTAACGGAGGGTGGTGAGATCCTATTGTCCTATGCGCAGCGCATTCTTGCCTTGCATGAAGAGGCCGAGACTCGCCTCGTTCGCAACCAGCCGCGCGGATTGATCCGGCTCGGTGCGCCGGAATATTTCGATCCGCAGACTCTCGCAATGCTTCTGGCGCAATTCGCTGCGCGCTATCCTGCCGTGCGCCTGCAAATCGAAATGGGGATCGGTCCCGACATTGCAATGCAATTCGATAGGGGCAAGCTCGACCTCGCAATCGTCAATCGCGAGATCGGAGAAGGCGACGGTATCGTCCTCTGCCGCGAGCGCCGTGTCTGGGCCGCGGCGCGTGGGATGAAACTCGATCCCGAAGCGCCGTTGCCGCTGGCGCTCTTTCCACCGCATTGCGGCTGGCGGCGCTTTGCGCTCGCGCGCCTCGAGGAAGCCGGCCTGAGTTGGACGCTTGTGTTGCAAAGTTCAGGCGTCGCCGGAATTCTCGCCGCGGTCGAAACCGGACTTGCGATATCAATCTTGGCGCAGAACAACCTGTCCAGCACGCTGAAGGAGCTGGGCGAAGCCGAAGGCTTGCCGGAACTGCCCGACTTTGAATATGTGCTGCGCCGCAATGAGCGCGCCGCGCCGGCGGCGGACAGCCTCGCCGAAGTGATCGCTGATTTCTTCCGCGGCGCTCCGGCAACGGCACGGGATGCCCAAAGAGGGGCGCGTCGAATTGCTTCCCGTGATCCCAGCAGGCTTGCCTGCCGTGCTGCGTCCGCGTAAATGACGGTGGGCCTTAGGAGTGTAGCTCAATTGGTTAGAGCACCGGTCTCCAAAACCGGGGGTTGGGGGTTCGAGTCCCTCCTCTCCTGCCATCCGATAAAAAATCGCTTATCTATCAATCCGTTGGACACTTCATCTTTGGCAGTTGGACACTTCGCGTTCAAGCTTTGTCCGCTTGGCGCGGCGGTTCGATCAATCGCATCGCATCAGCTGCAAGTTTCTTCTGCCGCGCCTTTTTGATGTAGCGTGCTGCTTCCTTCGGATCGTCCCAGCCGAAGATAGCCATGAGCTGCGCTTCGGTCGCGCCGTTCTCCGCGGCGATGGTCGCGCCCGCCTTGCGGAGTCCGTTCGCGGTGCATTGCGGCAGTCCAGCTTCATCGCAACGCACGCGAAACCGCGTCGGCTTGATGGAAGTTGACGATGTAGGGCCCGGCGTCTTTCTCTAAGAGAAAATCGCCCGAAGGCACCGCTTTGCTCCAAACTTCCTGACATTGGGCATCGTTCAGAACGGCGGACGGGCGACCAGATGTCATTGTATTCTGCCCGAACGCGCACGTGGCGAAGACGGACAAGGCAAAAGCAGACACGCAAGCCTTGAGCATAGCTAATCCTCCACCTTCGGTTAGTGCGCTCCTCAGCTACGGCCGCCGAATTCGGCCGTAGCCGCAAAGAAGTTTATGAGGCTCGTCAGATTCGCGACACCGAGCGCGAGCAAGCCAAAAGACAGGGTCCGCGTGCCCGGCAAGAAGTGGTTGAGCGGCTTCTTTTCAATCGGGTCGATGCAAAAGCCTGGCGAGCAGCCCCAGGCGGTGAGAGCAATCCCATTCCAAATGCCAGGAACGATCTCTCTAGTGGACGGCCTCGCGTGGATTTGGACTTGCAGTGTCTGGATATCGCCCATCATCATGGCGTTATGATCGGCCCCAACTCGGGCGCACCGAAGCCGAAGTCGAGGGTTGACACTTTGCCAAGATCTTTCGAAAGCAGAAACGACTGCCTGGACGCCTCATCTCTCTGCAGGCTGGTATCTGGGGGATGTGGGTTCAGTTGCATCTCTTCTGCGTTTGCGTCGTTTTCCGATCGACCTTCTGACCCCGCCAAAGACCTGCAATGACAAGTTCGCCTAACGCGATTCCGTTCCCTGACCGTCCGGCCGGTCAAAATCCCACCCCCTCTCCGGGTAGGCGATCGGACTCTCCCGTTGTCAAAACGCCCCGCGAAGAAATCGCCCCGATCGGGCTAATCTATCTTTCGATTCTTGCTTTGATTGTCGGCCTCGTCACCGGTTTCGGCGCGATCCTGTTCCGTGACCTCATTGGCCTCGTTCACAACATCTTCTTTCTGCGCCAGTTCTCGATGCATTACGACGCGAACGCGTTCACGCCACTGAGCCCCTGGGGGGCACTCGTCGTCCTGGTGCCGGTCGTGGGTGGCCTCATCGTGACCTTCCTCATTACAAATTTTGCTCCCGAAGCCCGAGGCCATGGCGTGCCCGAGGTGATGGATGCGATCTATTACCAGGGCGGCATAATCCGACCGGCGGTCGCGGTGGTCAAATCGCTAGCCTCAGCCATCGCCATCGGCAGTGGCGCCTCCGTCGGGCGTGAGGGGCCAATCATTCAAATCGGCTCGGCTCTCGGCTCGACTTTGGGCCAGATCGTGCGGATGACGGCGGGACAACGGATCATTCTCGTCGCCGCCGGGGCCGGCGCGGGAATCGCGGCGACCTTCAATACGCCGATCGGCGGGGTGATGTTCGCCATAGAGCTGATGATGCCGGAGGTCAGCGTCCGGACCTTCATGCCGGTGGCCTTGGCCACCGGCACGGCAACGTTTATCGGCCGGTTCTTCTTTGGCCCGCAACCGGCCTTCACGGTTCCTTTGTTGGCGCCGATGAGCGTCAATGTAACGGCAGCGATTACCCTCGTCCTTTATGCGTTGCTTGGGGTGGTTACCGGGGTCGCGGCAGCGGGATTCGTCCGCGGCCTGCACCTTGTCGAAGATCTCTTCGGCAGGATCAAGGAGCGTTATACGCGGCACGCGCTGGGCATGCTGCTGGTCGGCATATTGCTCTACACCCTCCAGCAACGATTCGGTCACTATTATGTCGAGGGTGTCGGCTACGCGACGGTGCAGGCGATACTGCTCAGTCAATTATCGGCGGTCGGGCTGCTCTCTCTCCTTTTTATCTGCAAGTTGCTGGCAACTTCGCTCAGCCTCGGCTCAGGGTCCTCCGGCGGGATTTTCTCGCCGTCCCTGTTCATGGGGGCGACGATCGGCGGCGCCTTCGCCGCCGTGCTCTCAAGCCTCCATCTGCCGTTCGCCATCGACATCCCGTCTTTTGCGATGGTCGGCATGGGGGCAATGGTTGGTGGCGGCACCGGTGCGGTGATGACCGCCGTCACGATGATCTTCGAGATGACACGCGACTACGACATCGTCCTGCCGATGATCCTGGCGGTCGCGCTGAGCGTCGGAGTGCGGCGCCTGCTGTCGCGCGAGAACATCTATACGTTGAAACTCTTTCGCCGCGGGCACGTCATACCGAAGGCAATGCACGCCAACATGTTTCTGGTCCGCCGCGCGAAAGAGGTCATGGATACGGATGTGGTCCTAGCTCCGGCCGAGATGACGTTCAAGGCTCTCCTCGCACAGCCCGACCACGCCGGTCGCTTGCGCCACATCGTCATCATCGACGGCACCCACATTCTCGGAGTGCTGCGCGTCAATACAGCGCTGAGGGAAGTGTCCGAGGGGACACCTTCTGGCGTCACGCTGCGCGACATCGCGAGCCGCGACTTTACCATTGTGCGCGAGGAGGATATCGTCTTCGACGTGATTCAGCGGCTGTGGCGCAAGCGCGCTACGATGGCACTTGTCCTGCGCGGCCGCGGCGTGGCGCGCGTAGGGAATATTGCCGGCGTGATCACCAAAGAACATGTCGCCGATTCCGTGGCCGACACCATCGAAATCTATCCCGGCTAATGAGTTTCAAGAGACACAAAATTGCTGGTAGGCCAACATGACCTCACGGCGCAGAAGGAAATCCTCCGTGAGGTATTCGGTCAAGATGACTGGGAGTGCCCGGACATTCTCGAAGCCATGGAGACGTGCTCCGACCTTTACTTCGATAGCATAAGCCAGATTCGTATGGATGCTTGGTCACAGGGACGAGTGGCCCTAATAGGGGATGCCTGCTTCTGCCCGTCACTCCTTGCTGGTCAGGGTTCCGCACTCGCCATGGTCGGAGCTTATGTCCTTGCAGGAGAAATGAAGCAGGCCGACGGCGATTATCGCGTCGCGTTCAGAAACTATGAGCAGCTTCTCCACCCGTTCATCATCGACAAACAGCGCGCCGCCGAGAGATTTGCGGGGTCGTTTGCGCCGAAGACGAAGTTTGCCATGCGTAGTTTGCTTTCTGATTGACTGATGTTACACGCCTACGATTCACGCTGACATGGCATCTACAAAAGTCCCCTGAACACCACGTTGTGCGGTCCGCAGCGTCGAAATAGTCCACGCCCTGCATGATTCATCGGATCGTAGCCCGCTTGCACCTATCCGACGATCCATTGCAGCGCCTCACTTTCGTGGTCCTTATCGTAAGCCCTGACCTCCGGATGCAGGAATATCCTGACCGCGCCAACCAGCCAGTGCTGCCAGTCGTGCGCGACAATGACTGCGATGCGCTCTACCTTCTGCTGATGGTCTTTTATGAATCCAGCATGATTTTCAAAAGCCCTAATATCCTCCCAGCCGCCGAACCCGGAAGCATCAATCAGCAATCTGATCTTACCTTGCTGACTGATGATAGAATCGACTTGCGGCGCAATTTGGCGGAAGTCGTCAGCTTTCAATTTCTCTGGCGCAATGATCCTCAATACGTTGGAGGAAATAATTTCTGTCTTGATCATCCGAGACCTCCTTCGGTCCAAGCAGGCGCGCTGAATGAAAACGTTACAGAGCGCGGCAAGTGCGGCAACGATCTGAGCTTAATGGCGATGGCGAAGGCTTTGCTGCAACAAACAACGGATCGAAGAACCCGCAATGCTCTTTTTTATCTTTTGGAACCAGAATAAACACCAGAAGAAGGATGGAGGACGGCAATGTTCAAATTCATCGACGATCTGCCACAGGACGTCGTGGCGATTGAAGCCGTGGGCAAGGTGACGCACGAGGATTATCGCAACACGTTGATCCCAACGGCCGAAGCAATGATGGCCAAGGGTCCGATCAAGCTACTTTATGTCATCGGCAAGGAGTTCACAGGCTTTGAGCTTGAGGCACTGTGGGACGACAGCGTATTCGGGATCAAGCATTGGCGCGATTTCAGTCACATCGCCGTGGTGACCGACCACGCTTGGCTGCGTGCCATGGTAAGCATGTTCAAGCCCTTCTTTCAGGGAGAAGTCCGGCTGTTCAGGCTTTCCGAATTGCCTGCCGCAAAAGGCTGGATCGTGGACACGAGACGAGCAGCCGCATGATGGCGGATCCCATTGCGCAGGCTATGAAGAAACCTCGGCCGGATACTCGCCAAGGTAAGGCGCCAAGTACTTAGCGCGGCCGATGGCCAGGGGTAGTTCACTTCAAAGCGCGGAATTGACATTTTCGATGTAGAGCGCGACGTCGAGGGGTGTCAACGATGGCGCCTTCACGCTGAAGCCAATGATTTGACTGAGCAAGGGGGGGCGCCAAGGAGCGTACCCACCAATGTCGCTGACGGGCGAAGTCAAACCCCCGGGGGGCTCGGAGTCCGAGGCGACGGGGCGTGTCGTGTCGGTGCGAGGCTCGGTGGTTGACGTGAAGTTTCAGCTGGGCCGGTTGCCCGCAATCAACAGCGCGCTCGACATCGCGGCTGGCCCGCACACCCATCTGGTGGCGGAGGTCCAAGCCCATCTCAATGAGCACACCGTGCGGGCCGTAGCCATGCAAAGCACCGAGGGCCTAAGCCGCGGCGTCCCGGTCCGAGCCACTGGTGGCCCTATCGCCGTGCCCGTGGGCGAGGTCATGCTGGGCCGGCTTGTTGATGTGCTGGGCCACCCGCGCGACGGCGGTCCGCCGATCGCGCCGGACGCTTTGCGCTGGCCCATCCACCGGCCGCCGCCGCCGCTCGCCGAACAGAGCGGAACCCGCACGCTGCTTGAGACCGGGATCAAGGTGATCGACCTACTGGCACCGCTGGCCCGCGGCGGTAAAGCGGGCCTGTTCGGCGGCGCCGGCGTTGGCAAGACCGTGCTGGTGACCGAGCTGATCCGCACCATGGTCGAGACCTACAGCGGCATTTCAGTGTTTGCCGGCGTCGGCGAGCGCTCCCGCGAAGGACACGAGATGCTGCTGGAGATGCGTCGCTCCAAGGTCCTCGATCGGACGGTCCTGGTCTACGGCCAGATGAATGAGCCGCCCGGCGCCCGTTGGCGTGTGGGGCTCAGCGCGCTCACCATCGCCGAGTATTTCCGGGACGAGATGAAGCGCGATGTGCTTCTACTGATGGACAATGTCTTCCGCTTCGTCCAGGCGGGCGACGAAATTTCCGGGCTGCTGGGGCGGCTGCCCTCCCGCGTCGGCTACCAGCCGACCTTGGCCACCGAGGTGGCGGACCTGGAGGAGCGGATCGTCTCCATCCCTGGAGCGGCTGTGTCTGCAATCCAGGCTGTCTATGTCCCCGCCGACGACTTCACCGATCCGGCGGTGACGGCCCTGTTCAACCACTTCGACGGCTCGGTCGTGCTCTCGCGCGACATGGCCGCCGAAGGCGATGTATCCCGCCATCGATCCGCTGCGATCCAGTTCGATCCTGCTGGATCCCAATGTGGTGGGCGAAGACCACTATCGGCTAGCCGAAGAGGTGCGGGCGACCATCGCGCGATATCGCGACCTACAGGACATCATCGCCCTTCTCGGCATTGACGAGCTGAGCCCGGTGGATCGGCGCACTGTCACTCGTGCTCGCCGCATACAGCGGTTCCTGACCCAACCGTTCCGGGTCACCGAGGCTTTTACCGGCAGGCCTGGCCGCACCGTGCCGATCGCCAAGACGATCGCAGGTTGCCGGGCAATTCTTGAGGGTGAAGCGGACAACTGGGCGGAAAGCTCGCTCTACATGGTCGGCGATCTCGACGAGGCGCGCGCGCGCGAAAAGAAGGCGGCGCCCGCTGCGACGGGAGCGCCGGCATGAAGCTCCTTATCGCCACGCCTAGCGCGGTGGTCGCCGAGCACGCCGACATCGCCGCAATCCGTGCCGAGGACGAGAGCGGCGAATTCGGAATCCTTCCCCACCACGCGGACTTCGTAACGGCGCTTTCCGTTTCTGTCGTCGGCTGGCGGCACATGGATGGACGGCAAAGCTACTGCGCCGTGCGGGGTGGCCTGCTGACCGTGAGCGCAGGATCAGAAGTGGCTATCGCGACCCGCGAAGCGATCCCCGGCGACGACCTCGCGTCCCTTGAAGCAATCGTGCGTGGCAGACTCGCGACCGAGGCGGAGGAGGAACGGCAGGCGCGGGCCCGCGCCGAGCACCTCAGGATCCAAGCCATCAGGCAGATCATTGGCTACCTACGTCCGCAGGCCGCCGAGACTAGGAGGGATGGGGCATGAGCCCTTCACCTCCCAAGCCGCCGTCGTCGGACGCGGACGTTGAGCTTGCTCGTTCCGTCGCTCAGCGTGCAGCCCGACGGGCTTTCTGGCTAGGCCATGGCGAGCGTTCGCTTGCCCAGAACCTAGCGATGATCGGCGCCCTCGGATGGCTCGTGATCATGCCTACCCTTGCGGGCGTCTTCTTGGGGCGCTGGCTCGATCGACGGTTCGGCGCCGGCATCCTCTGGACCGGTGCGCTCCTGGTAGCGGGGCTGGCGCTGGGGTGCGCGTTGGCGTGGCGGCGCATTCAGCAAATCCAGCGAGAGGACGAATCATGACCGTCGGCGAAATAGACCATCTGATCGCCTTCGGGTTAGCGGGTCTTCTCCTCGGCGGGGCCAGCTTGGCTGCTCTGAGGCTCAACGCGTCCCTCTACTTGGGCGGTGGCCTTTGGTGGCCGATCGGCCTGCATCTGGCCCGGCTGGCTATCGTGGCTGGCGCGCTGGTCTGGATGGCCCAGCAGGGCGCCAGCCCCTCTCATTTCCGGCGCCGCGGGCCTAGTGCTGGCACGACCAATCGCCGTGCGGGTGCTCGGGAGGACCACTTGATCGCCTCGCCGCTGACCGCCGAGGTTCTCTTCCGCCTCGGCCCGATCCCGATCACCATGCCCGTGGTCGTTACCTGGGGCCTGATGGCGGTGCTGACACTGATCAGCATGCTAGCGACCCGCAAGCTGCGCCTCGATCCGGGGCCCGGCCAGGCCGCCCTGGAACTGCTCATCATTCTCGATGCAGGACCAGATCCGCGAGACGCTGCAGGACCGATCCGGCGCCCTATCTGCCTTTCCTCGCGACACTGTTCATCTTCATCGCTTCTGCCAACCTGCTATCGCTGGTCCCGGGGCTCGAGCCACCGACAGCCCACCTCGAAACCGACGCCGCCCTGGCCGTTATCGTCTTCTTTGCGGTCCACTACTTCGGCATCCGGGTCCGGGGCCTAGGCGGCTATCTCGCCGATTTCGCCAAGCCGACCTGGATCATGCTGCCGCTCAATCTGCTGTCGGAGGTCACCCGGACCTTCTCGCTGATGGTCCGCCTGTTCGGCAATATCATGAGCGGCGTCTTCGTCATTGGCATCGTGCTGTCCCTGGTCGGCCTTCTCGTGCCGATCCCGTTCATGGCGCTCGAACTGCTCACCGGCCTGATCCAGGCCTACATCTTCACCGTTCTGGCGATGGTCTTCATCGGCGGGGCGGTGGGACAAACCCGTCCGCAAATAAGGAGTCCGCAATGAACTATCTGCCCCATGTCAGCATCCTCGCCGCAGCCTTCGCCGTCGGCATGGGCGCCATCGGCCCGGCCCTGGCCGAAGGCCGAGCGGTCGCCGCCGCGATGGACGCCATCGCCCGCCAGCCGGATGCAGCCGGCGTGATCTCCCGGACGCTGTTCGTAGGCCTAGCCATGATCGAGACCATGGCCATCTACGCCCTGGTGATCGCGCTCCTGGTCCTGTTCGCCAATCCGTTCGTGCACTGACATGCACTTCGATCCGTGGACCCTGGGCCTGCAAGCCGCCAACTTCCTGGTGTTGGTCTGGCTGCTGCACCGGTTCCTCTATCGGCCGGTGCTTGGGATCATCGCGGCGCGGCAGGCCGCGGCCGACAAGCTGACCGCGGATGTCCAGGCCGAGAAGAGGGCGGCCGAAGAGTCTGCGCCAGGGCTTGGAGAGCCAGCGGACCGCCGTCGCCCAGGAGCGCGACGCGACTCTGAAACAGGCGCGCGAGGCTGCGGATGCCGAGGGCAAGGCGATCCTCGCCAAAGCTCGCACCGACGCTGAAGCGCTCAGGTCGGAAGCGCAGAAGGCGTTCGAACGAGAACGCGCCGAAATCGTCGGATCCGCTGGACGCGATGCAGCGCGGCTGGCCGCTCTCGATCGTCCGGCGCTTGCTCCAGGACGCTCCGGCAGCCTCGGTCCAGGATCGACTGCTCGACCTCGTCTGTGAAGACGTCAAGTCGTTGCCGGCCGACTCCAAGCAGCACATCGCCGAGCGCGTTGCGGCAAATGAAAGGACTCCTGAGGTCGTCACCGCCCTGGCGCTGGACAAGCGAACGGCAGAACGGTTTGGCGAACGCCTGAGCGCGGCACTGGGCGCCCCCGCAATGCCGGTCTTCCGGGTCGACCCGGCGCTCATCGCAGGCGTCGAAGTCCGGTTTCCGTTCACAATCCTGCGGCGCTCGTGGTCAGAAGACCTGAAGCGGATCGAAGCCGAGCTGAAGAATGACGACGGCGCTGCGAAAGTCGCTTGACCGCTGGCTGGAAGCGGCCGAAGTGCGCGTCGCCAAGGCGTCGCTGGAGCCGCGACCCGAGCAGATCGGCGTTGTCGAAAAAGCCGGCGACGGAATCGCCTTCGTTCGCGGCCTGCCGGACCTGCCTCTCGAGCTCGCTCATGCGCTTCGAAGGCGGAGCGACCGGGTTCGCCCATGCGCTGGACGAAGACCGCATCGGCTGCGTGCTCCTCGACTTGGGTCGGGTCGAGGCGGGCGAACAGGTGCGCGGCCTGGGCGCCGTGGTCTAGCACGCCGGTGGGCGAGGCGTTGCTCGGTCGCGTGGTCGACCCGCTGGGTCGGCCGCTGGACGACGGCGGGCCGATCGCCGCGGCGCGTCACGACCCGGTCGAGCGTGCAGCGCCCGGCATCATCGAACGCGATCTGGTGAGCGAGCCGATGCAGACCGGTATCAAGCTGATCGACGCCTTGCTCGCGCTCGGCCGCGGCCAGCGCGAGCTGATCATCGGCGACCGTGAGACCGGCAAGACCGCCATCGCCACCGACGCTATCATCAATCAGCGTGGCTCGGACGTGGTCTGCGTCTACGTGGCCGTAGGCCAGAAGTCGTCGTCGGTGCGCCAGGTCATCGATGCGGTCACGACCCACGGCGATCCCAAGCGCTGCATCTTTGTGGTCGCGGGACCTGCGACAGCGCCAGGCCTGCAATGGCTCGCCCCCTACGCCGGCTTCTCGATGGCGGAGTATTTCCGCGATCAGGGTGGCCACGTCTTGATCGTCATTGACGATCTGACAAAGCATGCCGCTACGCATCGGGAGCTGTCGCTCCTCATGCGCCAACCTTCCGGACGTGAGGCTTACCCCGGGGACGTCTTTCATATCCAGGCCCGGCTCTTGGAGCGGGCGGCCAGACTTTCGACCCAGCTCGGCGGCGGATCGTTGACGGCGCTTCCCATCGCTCAGACCGAGGCCGGCAACCTCAGCGCCTATATCCCCACCAACCTGATCTCAATCACCGACGGGCAGATCGTCCTCAGCTCCAAGCTATTCGACGAGGGTCAAAAACCCGCCGTGGACATCGGACTGAGCGTCAGCCGCGTCGGCGGCAAAGCGCAGGCGCCAATCCTGCGGGAACTCGCGGAGAACCTGCGGCTCGATTACGCGCAGTTCCTCGAACTCGAGCTCTTCACGCGCTTCTCGACCACGCTCAGCCCACGTACCCAGGCTCAGATCGATCATGGCCGGCGCATTCGCGCCATCCTCACCCAGCCGCAGTATGCGCCCCTGTCTCTGGCGCATGAGGCGGCAGAGCTTCTGGCGCTGCACGAAGGGCGGCTTGACACGCTTCCGCTAGATCGGGTGGAGACGTTCAAGCGTCAGCTTCCCGAGTGGCTGGACAAGCGCTGCAAGGGCATATTGGAGCGCCTCGAAACCGAACGCCAGCTCGGCCAGGAGGAGCGAAGCCAACTTTCGGGTGCCATCGCCGCCTTGGTCGAGACGCTTAAGCCTGCGGGGACGGAGGCCAAGGCATGAGCGCTCTTGCCGAGGCTCAGGCGCGGATCGCCAGCATCCGGAAACTCAAGACCGTGGTCGGTGCCATGCGCGGCATCGCGGCGGCCCATATTCAACAGGCTCGCAACGCTCTCGATGGCTACCGGACCTATACCGAGGTCATCTCCGACGGCTTGGTCCGCGCGGTCGAGCTACTGAAGCCAGATGACGTTCCCAGCGCGCCGTCCGCCGAGAGTCGGAGCGCCACTGTGGTCTTTGCGGCCGAACACGGCTTTGCTGGCGCCTTCTCCGAGCGTGTGCTGGATACGCTCGCCGCCGCCGAGAATGCGACACTATTCGTCGTTGGCGCGCGTGGCCTAGCCATGGCGGACCAGCGGGGGCGACGGGTCGACTGGTCAGCGTCGATGGCGAGTCAGGCCTCTAGTGTGGGCGCAACCGCCCGGCGTGTGGCCGACGCCCTTTACTCCGGTTTCGTCGAGCAAAGATTCGCGCGCGCAGAAATCGTGTTTGCCAAGGTTTCCGGAGCAGCGGCGGTCACCGTCGTGCGACAGCCGGTTCTGCCCCTCGACTTCGGTGCCTTCCGACCGCTCCGTCCCGGACCTCCGCCGCTGACCAACCTGCCGCCGCGCCGGTTGATCGAGCAGCTCGTGGGCGAGTACGTCTTCGCCGAGCTAGCGCTGGCAGCGCTCGAAAGCTTCGCGAGCGAGAATGCGGCAAGGCTAGCGACCATGGAGTCCGCAAGGCTCAACATCGAAGCGAAGCTGGACGAGCTCTCCGGCCTGGAAAGGCTCCTGCGCCAGGAGCAGATCACCGCCGAAGTGCAGGAGGTCACCTCCGGCGCGCTCGCAGCTGAAGGGGCCCACGGCCTTTGAGGACCACGCGGCTCGCCTTGGATCAAGGTAGTCCGGGGCGCCGTATGATCGCTGCTCTCATAAGCGCCAAGGAACGCATTCATGAACGTCCTGGCATTGTCCCTCGAGGCGGGGCTCGTGGTTGTCAGGTAAGAACTGGCATCCTTTGAATGACATGATTGTCTCCTTAAAAGCCAATCTGTCTCCCATTTCACAAGCAGTCGCCTCCGAGCTCAGTCTTACGGAGAAATCGGTCTTCGGATGCAACTTTCGGCCGTCTACTGTGTCGCAATCCACCGGGTAATTTGCGGCCAGTCCTCTTTCAGCGCGCGCGCTCCCATGAAGAGACCGATATGACCGCCGGCGACCGTCTTCTGTACGATCCGCTCTTTAGGTGTGCCCAAGTATTTGGTGGCATCGAGAACTTGCTCCGGCGTCGTAATATCGTCGGATGCGCCGGCGAGCAGATAAGTTGGGCAATTAATGTCGCGAAGATCGAGCCTGCGGCCAAGCCCGATAAATTCGCCCTTCGCCAACCTATTTTCCTTGAAGAGCTGCTTGATGACCTGAAGATACCAGCGCCCCGGCAAGTCGATAGGATTCTCGTACCAGCGCTCGAAGGTTTCCTCCTTATCCACATAGACGGGATCGTCGATATGCTCGTAGAGATCGATATGTTCCCGGAAATAATGCTGCTCGGGATGCATGTTCTTCCAGCCCTGCAACATGAATTTCCCCTTCATGAGCCCCCCGCCGAGCGCCACGAGCTCCTCATAAAAAGACATCGGCGAGTCGTGGACCATTCTTTTGATCGGCCCATTGCCTGCGTCGGTGTCGATCGGCGCGCCGGCAAGAACAAGCGAATTCACCTTGTCAGAGAACCGCGCCGCGATCATGGCCGCGACCCAGCCGCCTTGACAGAGACCGACGAGATTGACGCGTCCGCCGAGATCGTCGATGGCGACGACGACCTCGGCGAGGTAGTTGTCGATTTCGAGATCCTTCATGTCCTCTGTGGCTGGCTTCCAGTCGGTCAAGGCGACATGACTGATGCCGTTTGCAAGAAGCGTCTCCACTAAGCTCTGGCCCTTATGATAATCGGCGATCATCGCGGTGTGACCGGCATGCGGCGCATCGACGAGCGCCGGAATGCCGCCCGGTGTCCCGTAGTCGCGAAGTTTCATCGTGCGCAGGTCGAGCCGAACCTCGTTCGGCGTCGCGAGCTTCGGCCGCAACTCGTCGTGGATCTTGATCTCTTCCTCAACGAATTTGAGGTTCTTCGCATAAAGCTCCATCCCTTCTCCGGCGAGAGCTGCCGCCATCGCCACAGGCCAGAAAGCCGGGACGCTCGCGAGCGACAGTTCGAAGGATCTGACCGATGGTTTGTCTGGCATAGCTGATCCTTTTGTATTGACGGTCGAACTGCAGCTCCTTCGTGGCCGAATCCGATGTCATCCCTTAATCTCCGTCGCCACAATGGCGGAACCGTTTGTATGAGCACTTCTCAGCCGACGATGTGATAGCCGGCGTCGATATATTCGATATTGCCGGTCAACGCAGCCGCTTCGTCGCTGACCAGGAAGGACGCGACATGGCCCACGTCCTCGATGCTCACCAGCCGATGCTCAGGCGTGCGCGTACGCGCCCGCTCCAAAAGCTCGTCGAAACGCTCGATACCGGATGCAGCGCGCGTCTTAAGCGGTCCCGGCGAAAGCGCGTGAACGCGGATGCGCTTTTCTCCGAGCTCGGCCGCCATGTAGCGAACCGAACTTTCTAGCGCCGCCTTGACAGGGCCCATGAGATTATATTCTTCGACGACCTTTTCGGCGCCGTAGAAGGTGACCGTCAGCAGGCACCCGCCCTGGGTCATGAGCGGCTCGGCCAGATGCGCCATGCGGATGAAGGAATGACAGGAGACATCCATCGCCATCGCAAAGCCGGCCTGCGAACAATCGGTAATCCGGCTGTGCAGATCCGCCTGCGGTGCGTAGGCAATCGAATGGAGGAGGAAGTCAAGCCGACCCCATTGTTCCTTTATGCGCGAGAACGCGGCCTCGAGTTGGCCCGGTTCGCGCACGTCGCAAGGAACGATGATCGAACTCGCTAGCCGTTCGGCCAGCGGCCGCACATAAGGCTCGGCCTTTGCGTTCAGATAGGTGATGGCGAGCTCCGCGCCGGCATCGCGAAACACCTTGGCACAGCCGAAAGCGATGCTGTGTTTGTTGGCGATACCGGCGATCAACCCCTTCTTGCCTTGAAGCAACATGGTTTTCTCTTCGAGCGGATGATGGGCTCTGTCCGGACCTACCGAGGACATTGCGGTATTTTTATTGGAGGGAATAGGAGGCTCTAGTTGTACCTGGCTTCTTGCAAACACCCCGCGGTAATTTTGAGTTGCCGCGACTTGGGCGAGAACGGTTTCTCTGAAATAAGAGCGACTTTGAGACACTGCAGGACGGCCGACGCCGGAGAATATGTAGAATATAATGTGTATCCTTTAGGCAGTTAAACGCTCGCCTTGTAAGCCGTTGATTTAGTTTGAGAGGTAAAACGCAATGAAAACTGTCCAACTTCTTGATATGACTGGCTTTTGGCAGTCCATCCTCTCCTGCCAGATGCTCACCTCCCGCGTTTTGATGAATTCTGGAACTGTGCGCGTGCTCGGGGCGGGTTACCGTTGCCGCTGACCTTTGCGCACTGCGATCTTGCATTTTCTATAAAATTGGTGGATTTAGGGCTTGACGTCCGTTCGGCAATCCGGATTTTACGTTCGGGATATCGAACAGCCGCGTGTTTGCGCGGAGGTGACAAACCAAAACAGGTAGCGCAATGCGTTCGACGGGATTTATTGCGGCTTTTGCCTTGGCTCTTGCGGGTGCAGGCGCCTTGCCCCTTGGGTCCTCGATCAAGGCGAATGGCCAGGGCGTCACGCTGCTCAACGTCTCTTACGATCCGACTCGCGAACTTTATACGGCGATCAATGATCTCTTCGTGGAGGCCTACAAGGCGAAGACTGGCGTCGCCGTCACCATCGAGCAATCGCACGGCGGATCGAGCAAGCAGGCGCGCTCTGTCATCGACGGGTTGCGGGCCGACGTTGTGACTTTGGGCCTTGGCTGGGACGTGACCGCCATCGAGCGGGCCGGGCTGATCAAGCCCGGCTGGCAGGACAAGCTGCCGCTCAATTCGGCGCCCTACACCTCGACGGTCGCATTCCTCGTGCGCAAGGGTAATCCGAAACATATCAAAGACTGGAAGGATCTCCTCCGCCCCGACGTGCAGGTCATTGCGCCCAATCCGAAGACGAGCGGTGCCGGGCGCTGGGCTTTCCTGGGCCTCTGGGGTGCCGTCGCGGGAGCCAAGACTTACGATCTTTCGACGCCCGAGGGCCTTGCCGCGTCGATCGCGGCGGGCAAGGTGGCTACGGATTTCCCCGCCTATAAGAATGCCGCATCCCTGGCCGCAGTGACCGAGATGTACAAGCACGTCCCCGTCCTCGATACCGGGGCGCGGGGCGCCACGGTCAGCTTTGCGCAGAAGCAGATCGGTGACGTTCTACTCAATTGGGAAAATGAATTGTAGCTCGCGATCGACGAATTTGGCAAAGACAAGTTCGATATCGTCTATCCCTCGGTCAGCATTCTCGGTGAGCCGCCGGTGGCGGTCGTCGATTCGGTCGTCGACAAGAAGGGGACGCGCCCCGTCGCCGAAGCCTATCTCAATTTCCTTTATTCGAAGGAGGCGCAGGATGTGATCGGGCAATGGCACTATCGCCCCCGCGACGTCGACATTCTGAAGAAGTATAGTGGCGACCTTCCGCCGCTGAAGCTTTTTACGGTCGACGAGACTTTTGGCGGCTGGGCGAAAGCGCAGAAGACATTCTTTGCCGATGGCGGCACATTCGATCAGATCTATAAGCCGACGAACTAGAGTATTTGAGGTGAAGCGTGCCAGGATGCAGCGTGAACTCTTTCCCCGAAGGGCGACGGTGCCGCCTGGAGGCGGCGGATGAGAGGCTCCAATGCTGCACGTCGAGACTGACCGTTCCCCGGGAGCACCTTGTCCCACAGGGATCAGGGCTGCGCCGCGTCCCGGCATGATCCCGAACCGCTGCAGAGACTGACGTCATGGCTCGCGCGTCTCCCGTCATTCCGGGCCTGCCGCTCACGCTCGGCTATACGCTGTTCTATCTGTCGCTCTTCATCTTGATCCCGCTCGCGGGACTTGTCTTCAAGACGACGCAGCTGACCTGGAGCGAGTTCTACGGCGACGATCACCGATCCGGTGGTCGTCGCGGCCTTCAAGCTCACTTTCGGCGCCGCGGCGATCGCTGCCGCGATCAATGGCGTTTTCGGCTTGATTGTCGCCTGGGTTCTTGTGCGCGAGCCGTTTCCGGCCGGCGCTTTTCGATGCGCTGATCGATTTCCCCTTCGCACTGCCGACGGCGGTCGCCGGCATCACCTTCAGCACGCTCTATCTGAAGGATGGCTGGATCGGCGGCTCTCGGCGATCATATCGCCGCCAGCCTCAATTGGCTTGGCAGGCATGGGTTCGGCCACCCGAATGCTCTTTCCGCCCGATACGCTTGCCTGGCTCAATTTTCCCTACAGCAATACCAATACCGGCATTGTGGTGGTCCTGGTCTTCGTCGGGCTGCCTTTCGTCGTTCGCACCGTACAGCCGGTTCTGCAGGCATGGGACCACGAATTTGAGCAGGCGGCGCATAGCCTTGGCGCCGGCGGGTGGACGACCTTTCGGCGTGTCGATCTTTCCGGAGATTTTTCCCGCTTGGCTCAGCGGCGTCGCGCTCGCCTTCGCGCGCGCCATCGGCGAATATGGCTCGGTGATTTTCATTGCCAGCAATATTCCCGGAAAATCGCAGATCGTGCCCTTGCAGATCGTCACCAAGCTCGACGAATTCCAACCATGCGAAGGCTACGGCGATCGGCGTCGTGCTCCTTTGCATCTCGCTGCTCGTCCTGCTCGGCATCAATGGAATCGAATTCTGGGCGCGGCATCGCGAACAGGCAGCGCAGTAGGCATATGACAGGCGCACCGATCATCAAGGCTCAAGCGGCAAAACCACCCGCAGCTCCGGCAGGCGGCAAGCGTTCGCTCGTTGGCCGATTGCTCGTCGCTGGAACGGTCCTGTTTCTGACGCTCTTCGTCGTCTTGCCGGTCGCCAATGTGTTCACGCAGGCGCTTTCGAAAGGCGTCGGCGCCTATGTCCGGACGTTCTTCGTGCCGCCGACCTGAACCCGGCGTTCAGCTCATCGTTGAGCGAGAAGCACAAGCTGCTCGCCGCAGACGGCAGGCGCCGAGCGCACGTGGAGCGCGATCCGGTTGAGCTGCGGCGTCGCCGCCATCGTCGTTCCGCTCAACATCATCTTCGGATTGGCCGCTGCCTGGGCGATCACCAAGTTCCGCTTTCGAGGGCGGGTCTTTTTGCTCACCCTGATCGACCTGCCGTTCTCGATATCGCCGGTGATTGCCGGGCTTGTCTTCGTGCTGCTCTTCGGCCGCAGCGGGACTGCTCGGCGATTGGGCAACGAATTGTGACCTGGCCCGATCCGACCTCGCTGTCCTGGCAAGGCTTTTCCGGGCATTGGTGGCCATTCGCCTTCACCGAATATACCGGCATCATCTTCACGCCGCTGGCGATCGTGCTCGCGTCGATCTTCGTCACCTTTCCCTTCGTCGCTCGCTCCTTGATCCCGCTGATGGACGCGCAAGGATCGGACGAGGAACTGGCGGCGCTCTCGCTTGGCGCGAGCGGCTGGCGAACGTTTCTGGACGGTTACGCTCGCCAATATCAAATGGGCGCTGCTCTATGGCGCGATCCTGTGCACGGCGCGCGCATTCGGCGAATTCGGCGCCGTTTCCGTCGTCTCGGGCCATATCGATTCCAACGACACGATGCCTTTGCGGATCGAGAAGCTCTGGAACGAGCTATGATATGCAAGCGGCCTTCTCGGTGGCGACTCTGCTTGCCGGTCTCGCGGTTCTGACCTTGATCATCAAGACCGCGGTCGACGTCGAAGACGAACCGAACGCAAGCCATTGAGCCGATCGAACAGGAGATTAAGCCCGATGAGCATCGAAGTGCGGGGGATCACCAAGATCCTACGGCTCCTCCCAGGCTCTCAAGGACGTGAACCTTAAGGTCAAGTCGGGCGAACTCGTCGCTCTGCTCGGCCCCAGTGGCTCGGGGAAGACGACTTTGCTGCGCGTCATCGCTGGCATCGAAGAGGCCGATCCAGGCAGCGGCAAGGTTCTCTTCGACGACGTGGACGTGTCATCGACCGATCTCGGCAAACGCAAAATCGGTTTCGTCTTCCAGCATTATGCTTTGTTCAAGCAGATGAACGTGTTCGAGAATATCGCCTTCGGCCTGCGCTCGAAGCCTTGGCGGCAACGCCCGTCGAATGCGGCGATCAAAGCGAAAGTCGAGGAGCTTCTCGCACTTGTCCAGCTGAGCAATTTCGCCCAGCGCTATCCATCACAGCTCTCCGGCGGCCAGCGCCAGCGTGTCGCGCTCGCTCGGGCGCTGGCGGTCGAGCCGCAGGTGCTGCTTCTCGACGAACCTTTCGGCGCGCTCGACGCCACGGTCCGGCGCGAGTTGCGGCGCTGGCTGCGCAAGCTCCATAATACGATCAAAGTCACGACGATTTTCGTCACCCATGACCAGGAGGAGGCGCTGGAGGTCGCCGACAGAGTTGCAGTGGTGAACGAAGGCAGAATCGAGCAATTTGCCTCGCCGGAGGAGGTCTATGAGCAGCCGGCCAATCCGTTCGTCTTCCGCTTTCTCGGGAATTACAATCTATTCCATGCCCGGCACGACGGCGCCTTGCGCGGGCAGGGCGAGGCGCCCCCCGATACATCGGTGACCTTCGTCCGGCCGCACGATATCGAAATCCTGCGCGAGAACGGAGACGGCTCCGCGATCGCGGCAAAGGTCACGCACATCGGCTTTGCAGGGGCGGCGGTGAATGTCGAACTCGTCAGGCAGGACAACCATCAGAATGTCGATGCGGAACTGACGACGCAGGCCTATCGGGATCTGGGGCTTAAAATCGAAGACGAAGTCTTCATCCGCCTGCGCAATGCCCATTCCTTCTACGAGGATTATGCGATCTGAATGCGGGATCGGCCTTGATCGCGCCGTGTGAGCGCACGGAATACAGGTCGCTAGGTACCCTTTTCGGGGCCGTTCCACGTCGCACAGAACGGAACCCGGCATCCCGCGCCAGAATTCGCTTGGCGTTACTGTCGTGGTGGACTATATAGCGCGTATGTGGCGCGTGGCCGGCTGGCTCCGCGCCGCGACTTTTTTAGCCGGGGCGACGATCCGGATTGCGGATCCTTCCATCGGTTTTCGATGGAGCTGTGGGCCGAGCCTTCCCCGGCGAAGCATGATGGGTGTGTGAACGACGATGGCCAATCCATTGCAATTCATTCAGGAGGTGCGGCAGGAAGCCGACAAGGTGACTTGGCCGACACGGCGCGAGACCTTGATCACGACCGGACTCGTCATCCTGTTGGTGATTTTCACGAGCCTGTTTTTCCTTGCCGTCGATGAGATTTTGCAGTTTGTTGGTCCGCTTCGATCTTGAATCTCGGCCATTGATTTTGAGGAGCTTCCGGGTTCGGCCATGAACATGCGCTGGTATATCGTCCACGCCTATTCGAATTTTGAAAAGAAGGTGGCCGAATTGATCCGCGAACAGGCCGCACAGCGCAACCTTTCCGAGAAATTCGAAGAAATCCTCGTACCGACCGAGCAAGTGGTCGAGGTGCGCAAGGGCCGTAAAGTCAATTCCGAGCGCAAGTTCTTCCCGGGCTATGTGCTCGTCAAATGCGATCTGACCGACGACATCTATCACCTGATCAAGAACACGCCGAAGGTGACGGGCTTTCTCGGCGCCGATAAGAAGCCGATGCCGATTTCCGATGCCGAGGCCGACCGGATCAAGGGCCAAGTCGCCGAAGGGGTCGAACGGCCGAAGTCTTCGATCTCTTACGAGATTGGCGAGACGGTGCGGGTCGCGGATGGGCCGTTCGCATCGTTCAACGGCACGGTCGAAGAAGTCGATGAGGCGCGTTCGCGCGTCAAGGTCGCGGTTTCGATCTTCGGCCGCGCGACGCCGGTCGAACTCGAATATGCGCAAGTCGAGAAGGTCTGATCGTGCTCATGCTTCGAGACGCGCTCCTGCGCTCCTCAGCATGAGGGAAAACAGCGGCCTCATCCTCGAAGGATGAGCCACTGAATGTGCGGAGAAGGCGCCGCACGAACCGCGTGGGAGATGGGCCCGGCCGCCACCGGGGTTCGCTTTCCGACCACGCCCCGCAACCGCTCGGCTTTGGCCGGGTTCTTGTTGGAGTGAATCATGGCAAAGAAAATTGCCGGCTATATGAAACTGCAAGTGCCGGCGGGCGCCGCCAATCCGTCGCCGCCGATCGGCCCGGCGCTTGGCCAACGCGGTCTCAATATCATGGAATTCTGCAAGGCCTTCAACGCGAAGACCGCGCAGATGGAGAAAGGGACGCCGATTCCCGTCGTCATTACCGCCTATCAGGACCGCTCCTTCACCTTCGAGATGAAGCTGCCGCCGGTGACGTTCTTTCTGAAAAAGGCGGCAGGCATCACCACCGGCTCGAAAACCACGGGGCGCGGTTTCGTCGGCAAAGTCACCAAAGCGCAGATCAACGAGATCGCGGAAAAGAAATTGCCCGACCTCAATTGCGCGACCGTCGAAGCTGCCGCGCATATGATCGAGGGCTCTGCCCGCTCGATCGGTCTCGAAGTGGTGGAGTGAAGCGATGAGCCACATTGGAAAACGTGTCGCCAAGGCGCGCGAAGGGATCGACCGGATCAAGCTCTACCCTCTCGACGAGGCGGTTAAACTCGTCAAGGAACGCGCCAACGCGAAATTCGACGAGACCGTCGAAATCGCGATGAATTTCGGCGTCGACCCCAAACACGCCGATCAAATGGTCCGTGGCGTCGTCAACTTGCCGAATGGCACCGGCCGCACTTTGCGGGTCGCAGTTTTTGCCCGCGGCGCCAAGGCCGATGAAGCCAAGGCGGCGGGGGCCGATATCGTCGGCGCCGAGGATCTTGTCGCTACCGTTCAGGCAGGCACGATCGACTTCGACCGTTGCATTGCGACGAACGACATGATGGCGCTTGTCGGTCGGCTCGGCAAAGTACTCGGCCCGCGCGGCCTGATGCCCAACCCGCGCGTCGGAACGGTGACGATGGACGTTGCCGCAGCGGTCAAGGCGGCCAAGGGGGGGGCGGTCGAATTCAGGGTGGAAAAGGCCGGCATTGTCCAAGGTAGCGTCGGCAAGGCGTGCTTCGACCAGGCCAAGCTCGTGGAAAACATCGCCGCCTTTGTCGACGCCGTTTCAAAAGCCAAGCCGCAGGGCGCGAAAGGCACCTATATTCAAAGGGTTGCCATTTCATCGACGATGGGGCCGGGGGTCAAGGTCGATCCGGCGACCGTGCATCATTGATGTGAATTCGCTTTCCGCAGGGATGACTTGACAAGTCGAAAAAATGCGGATTCGCCCCTTGGCATACCGCAAGGTTGGGGTTAAATAGATAGTTCGGGGTGGTGGGCAGGTGTCGCAACCCCGAACCCTTTCAACTTCCGTGTCTGATGCGCCGGGGTCGTCCCGGCGCGTGCGGACGCGGTGGAGTGGCCGGTGGACCAAGCTTCTTCCGCTTCGGTTCCCAACCGGCCATGTCCTGTCCGAGACTGCAGGTGCATGCGCACAAACTTGAGACTTCTCAAGCTCGAGATTCTCGCGTTTGTGTCCAAGCTTAATGTCGAAGGCCCGCTTCCGGTTCCGGACGGCGAGCCAGAGATGCCAGCATAGACGGGGTCGGTACGGAATTCGAAGTGCAGGTGGGGCTGTTCCTGCAACCTTTGATTTTGGTCGAATCCCTCTGTCCGGAGCGGCGCTTTCGTTCCGGAGGACAGGCGTAGCGCCGTGCGATAGGGCCGAGCACCCCTCGGCCGTTTGGCGGCTGACGCAACCTGCGGGCTCAAAGCCCGCGCGAGACAGAGAGAGTATTGTGGACAGAGCTGAAAAGAAAGCCTGCGTCGCCGCTCTGAACGATGTCTTCCAAAAGACCTCGGTTGTCGTGGTGGCGCATTATTCCGGCTTGACGGTGGCCCAGATGCAGACGCTGCGCAAGCAGATGCGCCAGGCCGGCGCGACCGTTCAAGTTGCTAAAAATCGCCTCGCTAAGATCGCCCTCCAGGGAACCGGGGTCGCGTCCATCGCCCATCTGCTCAAGGGGCCGACATTGCTCGCCTATTCGCATGATCCCGTGGTCGCCGCCAAGGTCGCCGTGACCTTTGCCAAGGACTACGAGAAACTCGTGATTCTCGGCGGCGCCATGGGCACGAAAGCGCTCGATGTCGAGGCGGTCAAAGCGCTCGCGACACTGCCGTCGCTCGACGAATTGCGGGCCAAGCTCATTGGCCTCATTCAAGCGCCGGCCACCAAACTCGTCCAACTCACGACCGCTCCGGCCAGCAAGCTTGCGCGCGTCGTCAATGCCTATGCCGAAAAGGATGCGGCCTGAGCGCCGATCACCCGTGTTCAGCTGAAGATCACGCCCAAATTCGAAGGAATACCTCACATGGCCAATCTGGAAAAAATCGTTGATGACCTCTCTAGCCTCACGGTGCTCGAGGCGGCGGAACTCGCCAAGTTGCTCGAAGCGAAGTGGGGTGTCTCCGCGGCGGCGGCCGTTGCCGTTGCAGCCGGGCCAGCCGGAGGCGCCGCGGCGGCCGCTCCGGTGGAGGAAAAGACCGAGTTCAACGTCATTCTCGCCGCCGTCGGCGACAAGAAGATCGAAGTCATCAAGGAAGTGCGCGCTGTCACCGGCCTTGGCCTGAAGGAAGCCAAAGACCTCGTCGAATTGGCGCCGAAACCGCTGAAGGAAGGCGCGACCAAGGAAGAGGCCGACAAGATCAAGGCCATGCTCGAAAAGGTCGGCGCAAAAGTCGAACTCAAGTGAATTTAGAGGGGATCGCCTTGGCGATCTCTTCACCTGTCGAACGGTCCCGGAGCGTGCTTCGGGGCCGTTGAGCCGTTCCTGTCGCGGCACGTGGGGTGTGGCACGTCTGACTAGGAAAGGGGCGCACAAAGCCCCCGTGCGCAAACCGACATTCGGTTGCGCACTGTTTTACGGGCGCTGCGGCGGCAGCCCCGCGCGATGATAACCTGCGAGGAGCAAGATGGCCCAATCCATAGCGCAAACCTTTACCGGCCGGAAGCGTGTTCGCAAGTTTTTCGGGCATATCCGCGAGGTCGCGGAAATGCCAAATCTGATCGAAGTCCAGAAGGCCTCATACGATCAGTTCCTTCTTGTCAACGAGCCGCAAGGCGGCCGTCCGGACGAGGGGCTGCAGGCTGTCTTCAAGTCGGTCTTTCCGATCTCCGACTTCGCCAATGTTGCGCTGCTCGAATTCGTCAAATACGTGTTCGAGCCCCCGAAATATGACGTCGATGAGTGCCGGCAACGTGGCATGACCTATGCTGCGCCGCTGAAGGTCACGCTGCGCCTCATCGTGTTCGATGTCGATCCGGAGACCGGCGCGAAATCGGTCAAGGACATCAAGGAACAGGATGTCTATATGGGCGACATGCCGTTCATGACCTCAAACGGCACTTTCATCGTCAACGGCACCGAGCGCGTCATCGTCTCGCAGATGCATCGCTCGCCGGGCGTCTTCTTCGATCACGACAAAGGCAAGAGCCATTCCTCGGGCAAGCTCCTGTTTGCGGCGCGGATCATTCCTTATCGCGGCTCCTGGCTCGACATAGAGTTTGACGCCAAGGACATTGTCTATGCACGTATCGACCGGCGCCGGAAGATTCCGGTGACGTCGCTGCTCTATGCGCTCGGCATGGACGGCGAAGAGATCTCTCGACCTTCTATAAGACTGTCACCTATGTCCGCGAGGGCGAAGGATGGCGCCTGCCGTTCGATGCCGAGCGCATGAAGGGCATGAAGATCAACGCGGACATGATCGACGCCGACACCGGCGAGGTCGTTCTCGAAGCCGGCAAGAAGCTCACCGTGCGTTCGGCCAAGCAGCTCGTCGAGAAGGGCGTCAAGTTCATAAAGTCGCAGGACCTCGATCTTCACGGCCAATACATCGCCGCCGATCTCTATGACCCGACGAGCGGCGAGATCTTCGCCGAGGCGGGCGACGAGATTACCGCCAAGACCTTGCCGGCGCTGATCGAGGCGGGCTTCGCCGAGTTGCCGGTTCTCGACATCGATCACGTGAACATCGGTCCCTATATCCGCAACACGCTCGCGGTCGACAAGAATTCGTCGCGCGAAGATGCGCTGTTCGACATCTACCGCGTGATGCGCCCAGGCGAACCGCCGACGCTGGAGACGGCGGAAGCGATGTTCCATTCGCTGTTCTTCGATCCCGAGCGCTACGACCTTTCGGCAGTCGGCCGCGTCAAAATGAACATGCGCCTCGATCTCGATGCGCCGGACACGATGCGCGTACTGCGCAAGGCCGACATCATTGCGGTCGTGCGTGCGCTCGTCGATCTGCGGGACGGTCGCGGCGAGATCGACGATATCGATCATCTCGGCAACCGCCGCGTCCGCTCAGTGGGCGAACTGATGGAAAACCAATATCGCCTCGGCCTCCTGCGGATGGAGCGGGCGATCAAGGAGCGCATGTCCTCGGTCGATATCGACACGGTGATGCCGCAAGACCTCATCAACGCCAAGCCGGCGGCTGCCGCGGTGCGCGAGTTCTTCGGCTCGTCGCAATTGTCGCAATTCATGGACCAGACCAATCCGCTCTCGGAGATCACCCACAAGCGGCGGCTCTCGGCGCTCGGCCCGGGCGGCTTGACGCGCGAGCGGGCGGGCTTCGAGGTGCGCGACGTACATCCGACCCATTATGGCCGAATCTGTCCGATCGAAACGCCGGAGGGGCCGAACATCGGTCTCATCAATTCGCTCGCGACCTTCGCGCGAGTCAACAAATACGGTTTCATCGAGTCGCCGTATCGGCGCGTCAAGGACGGCCGTGTGACCGACGAAGTGGTCTACCTCTCGGCCATGGAGGAGGCCAAGCACTATGTCGCCCAGGCCAATGCGCCGATCGATGCCAAGCGCACACTGACCGAAGACCTCGTGGTCTGCCGGCATGCCGGTGACGTCGTGATGGTGACGCCCGACCGCGTCGACTTCATGGACGTGTCGCCGAAGCAACTCGTCTCCGTCGCCGCAGCGCTGATCCCGTTCCTTGAGAACGACGACGCCAACCGCGCGTTGATGGGCTCGAACATGCAGCGCCAGGCGGTTCCGCTCGTCAAGGCGGATGCGCCGCTTGTCGGCACCGGCATGGAGGCCGTGGTCGCACGCGATTCCGGCGCCGCCATCGCTGCGCGCCGTACCGGCTATATCGACCAGATCGACGCGACACGTATCGTCGTGCGCGCTACGGAAGAGACCGATCCCAGCAAGCCTGGCGTCGATATCTATCGGCTGATGAAGTTCCAGCGGTCGAACCAATCGACCTGCATCAATCAGAAGCCGCTGGTGCGCGTCGGCGATTTCGTCCGCAAGGGCGACATCATCGCCGATGGGCCCTCGACCGATCTCGGCGATCTCGCGCTCGGCCGCAACGTGCTCGTCGCGTTCATGCCGTGGAACGGCTACAACTTCGAAGATTTCGATCCTCTTGAATGAGCGGATCGTGAAGGACGACGTGTTCACCTCGATCCACATCGATGAGTTCGAGGTGATGGCACGCGACACCAAGCTCGGCCCGGAGGAAATCACCCGCGACATTCCGAACGTTTCGGAAGAGGCGCTGAAGAATCTCGACGAAGCCGGCATCGTCTACATCGGCGCGGAAGTCCAGGCCGGCGACATCCTCTGCGGCAAGATCACGCCGAAGGGCGAAAGCCCGATGACGCCGGAAGAGAAGCTGCTGCGCGCGATCTTCGGCGAGAAGGCGTCCGACGTTCGGGATACATCGCTGCGCGTGCCGCCGGGCGTGCAAGGAACCGTGGTCGAAGTCCGCGTCTTCAACCGCCATGGCGTCGAGAAGGACGAACGCGCCCAGGCGATCGAGCGCGAAGAGATCGAGCGGCTCGCCAAAGACCGCGACGACGAACTCGCGATCCTCGACCGCAACGTCTACAGCCGGCTTTCCGAATTACTGACCGGCAAGACGGCTGTGGCTGGGCCGAAGGGTTTCAAGAAAGATACCCAGCTCGACGAAGGAGGTCTTCGAGAGCTATCCGCGATCTCAATGGTGGACCTTCGCGGTCGAGAACGATCAAGCTCATGGCCGAGACCGAGGCGATGCGCAAGCAATACGATGAGGCGAAGAAAGGGCTCGAAAGCCGCTTCCTCGACAAGGTCGAGAAATTGCAGCGCGGCGACGAACTGCCGCCCGGCGTGATGAAGATGGTGAAAGTCTTCGTCGCGGTGAAGCGCAAGATCCAGCCGGGCGACAAGATGGCCGGCCGGCACGGCAACAAGGGTGTCGTGTCGAAGATCGTGCCGCAGGAGGACATGCCTTTCCTCGCCGACGGCGTGCCGGTCGATATCGTGCTCAATCCGCTCGGCGTGCCGAGCCGGATGAATGTCGGCCAGATCCTCGAGACCCATCTCGGCTGGGCCTGCGCCGGTCTCGGCAAGCAGGTGTCGGAGGCGGTGAATCTCTATCTAAAAAACAAGGACCCTGCGCCGCTGCGCCATAAGCTCAGCGAGATCTATGGTTCGAGGAAAGAGATTGATGCGCTGAACGAGAACACTTTGCTCGAGGTCGGCGAGAACCTGCGTCGCGGCGTGCCGATCGCCACGCCGGTCTTCGACGGTGCGCACGAGCATGACATCGTCGAGATGCTTCAACGCGCGGGCCTCGACAGTTCCGGCCAGGTGACGCTGCATGACGGGCGCACCGGCGAGGCTTTCGACCGCAAGGTGACTGTCGGCTACATCTATATGCTGAAACTGCATCATCTGGTGGACGACAAGATCCACGCTCGTTCGATCGGCCCCTATAGTCTCGTCACCCAGCAGCCGCTGGGCGGCAAGGCGCAGTTCGGCGGTCAGCGCTTCGGCGAAATGGAGGTCTGGGCGCTCGAAGCCTATGGCGCCGCCTATACGCTGCAAGAAATGCTGACGGTGAAGTCCGACGACGTGGCCGGGCGCACCAAGGTCTATGAATTGATCGTGCGCGGCGACGATGCGTTCGAGTCCGGTATTCCGGAAAGCTTCAACGTGCTCGTCAAAGAGATGCGCTCGCTCGGCCTCAATGTCGAACTCAATGCAACGGCGAAGCCGGCGACGGCTCTGCCGCCGGCGGAAGCCGCCGAATGAGGTACTGGTGATGCGATGTGGGCGGGGTAGGCGATCCGGCCGAACTGCATCGCTCGAAATTGCAAGAGGTGTCCTGCGTCGCTGACAAATGTATGTCGGCCAAGCCGCATGAATGTTCGCCCGCGGTCCGGCGTTTACCCGCGCGGGCAGATCAGGAGAAGAAGATGAATCAAGAGGTCATGAATCTCTTCAGTCCGGTTGTTGCTCCGCAGGCTTTCGATCAGATCCAGATCTCGATCGCGAGCCCGGAGAAGATCCTCTCCTGGTCGTTCGGCGAAATCAAAAAGCCGGAGACGATCAATTACCGGACCTTCAAGCCGGAGCGCGACGGCCTGTTCTGCGCCCGCATCTTCGGGCCGATCAAGGATTACGAGTGCTTGTGCGGCAAGTACAAGCGGATGAAGTATAAGGGCGTCATCTGCGAGAAGTGCGGCGTCGAAGTCACGCTGTCGCGGGTGCGGCGCGAGCGCATGGGCCATATCTCGCTCGCCGCGCCGGTTGCGCATATCTGGTTCCTGAAGTCGCTGCCCTCGCGCATCGGGCTTCTGCTCGACATGGCGCTGAAGGACCTCGAGCGGATTCTCTATTTCGAATCGTATATCGTCATTGATGCGGGCATAACGCCGCTCAAGGAGCGTCAGCTCCTGAACGAAGACGAATATCTTCGTGCGCAGGAGGAATACGGCCAGGATTCCTTCACGGCAATGATCGGTGCGGAAGCAATCCGCGAGCTTCTGCGCAACATGGATCTCCCCAAGATTGCCGAGCAGTTGAAAGTCGAGATCGCGGAATCGACCACCGAGCTGAAGCCGAAGAAGCTCGCCAAGCGGCTGAAGATCATTGAGGCCTTCATTCATTCCGGCAACAAGCCGGAATGGATGATCCTGACCGAAGTGCCGGTCATCCCGCCGGATCTGCGACCGCTCGTGCCGCTCGATGGCGGCCGCTTCGCGACCTCGGACCTGAACGATCTCTATCGCCGCGTCATCAACCGCAACAATCGGTTGAAGCGCCTGATCGAGCTGCGCGCGCCGGACATCATCATCCGCAACGAGAAGCGCATGCTGCAAGAGGCGGTAGACGCGCTGTTCGACAACGGCCGCCGCGGGCGGGTCATCACCGGCGCCAACAAGCGGCCGTTGAAGTCACTCGCTGACATGCTGAAGGGTAAGCAGGGGCGCTTCCGCCAGAACCTGCTTGGCAAGCGCGTCGATTATTCCGGCCGCTCGGTCATCGTCGTGGGTCCGGAATTGAAGCTGCATCAATGCGGCCTGCCGAAGAAGATGGCGCTCGAACTATTCAAGCCATTCATCTATTCGCGCCTCGACGCGAAGGGTCTTTCCGCGACCGTCAAGCAGGCGAAAAAGTTGGTCGAGAAGGAGAAGCCGGAGGTCTGGGACATCCTTGATGAGGTGATCCGTGAACATCCGGTCATGCTCAACCGCGCGCCGACGCTGCACAGGCTCGGCATTCAAGCGTTTGAGCCGAAGCTGATCGAGGGCAAGGCTATCCAGCTGCATCCGCTCGTCTGCGCCGCCTTCAACGCGGACTTCGACGGCGATCAGATGGCGGTGCATGTGCCGCTGTCGCTCGAAGCACAGCTCGAAGCGCGCGTGCTGATGATGTCGACCAACAACATCCTGCACCCGGCCAATGGTCAGCCGATCATCGTGCCGAGCCAGGATATTGTTCTCGGCCTCTATTATTCGACCTTGATGCGCGACGGCGAGCCGGGGCAGGGCATGGCCTTCTCCGACATGGGCGAGCTCGAGCATGCGCTCGCTGCCAAGGCGGTGACGCTGCATACGAAGATCAAGGGCCGCGCCTGGAGCTTCGACGAGAACGGCAAGCGCGTGTCGAAGATCTTCGAGACGACGCCCGGGCGCATGATGCTCGGCGAGCTCGTGCCGGACCACAAGAAGATCCCCTTCGACGTCGTCAACAAGCTGATGACGAAGAAAGAAATCTCGGCGATGATCGACATCGTCTACCGCAATTGCGGGCAGAAGGAGACGGTGATCTTCTGCGACAAGATCATGGCGCTTGGATTCCGCGAGGCGTTCAAGGCCGGCATCTCCTTCGGCAAGGACGACATGGTCGTGCCGGAAACGAAGCAGCGCATCATCGAAGAAACAAGCGCGCTCGCCAAGGAATATGAGCAGCAGTACAACGACGGCCACATCACGCAAGGTGAGAAATACAACAAGGTCGTCGATGCCTGGGCGAAATGTTCGGACAAGCTCGCGGACGAAATGATGGCACGCATCTCATCCGTGCAGAAGGACGAGATCGGTCGCGACAAGCCGATTAACTCGATCTACATGATGGCGCATTCGGGCGCGCGCGGTTCGCCGACGCAGATGAAGCAGCTCGCCGCGATGCGCGGGCTGATGGCGAAGCCGTCCGGGGAGATCATCGAGAGCCCGATCATCTCGAACTTCAAGGAAGGCCTCACCGTTCTTGAATACTTCAACTCGACCCACGGTGCCCGCAAAGGCCTTGCCGACACGGCGTTGAAGACCGCGAACTCCGGCTATCTGACGCGTCGTCTCGTTGACGTCGCGCAGGATTCGATCATCACCATGCAGGATTGCGGCTCGGCGAAGGGAATCCGCATGCGTGCGATCATCGACGCGGGCCAGATCGTGGCCTCGCTCGCCTCGCGCATTCTCGGCCGCACCGCCGCGGAGGATTTGAAGACCCTCGACGGCGAGATCATCGTGCGTGCCGGCGAGATGATCGAAGAATGGCACATGGACAAGATCAACGCCGCCGGTATTCAGGAGGTGAAGATCCGTTCGGTCCTCGTCTGCGAGGCGAAGAACGGCGTCTGCGCCACTTGTTACGGACGCGATCTCGCGCGCGGCACGCCCGTGAATATGGGCGAGGCTGTCGGCGTCATCGCGGCCCAGTCCATCGGCGAGCCGGGCACCCAGCTCACCATGCGCACCTTCCACATCGGCGGCGCGGCGCAGATTGCCGACCAATCGTTCATCGAATTGAATTTCGACGGCAAGGTGAAGATCCGCAACCGGCATCTCGCCCGCAATTCGGAAGGCGATCTGATGGTCATGGCACGCAATGTCGCCGTCGTCATCGAAGGGCCGGACGGCGTGGAGCGGGCTGTGCATCGCGTACAATATGGCGCGCGGCTCAAGGTCGATGAAGGCGACAAGGTCAAACGCGGGCAGCGGATCGCGGAATGGGATCCCTATACGCGGCCGATCCTCACCGAGTTGGACGGAACCATCGGCTTTGAAGATCTCGTCGAAGGCGCCTCGATGTCGGATGCCACCGACGAATTGACCGGAATTGCCAAGCGCATGGTCGTGGATTGGCGGCTCAACCAGCGCTCGGCGACGTTGAAGCCGGCGATCGTGATCAAGGGTGCCGACGGCAAGGTTCTGAAGCTGCCGCGCGGCGGCGACGCGCGCTACACCTTACCGGTCGACGCGATCCTCAATGTCGAGCCGGAGGGCAAGATCAAGGCCGGTGACATCATTGCGCGCGTCTCGATGGAATTGGCTAAGACGCGTGATATCACAGGCGGTCTGCCACGCGTCGCCGAACTCTTCGAAGCCCGCCGGCCGAAGGACCATGCGATCATCGCGGAAGCCTCCGGCACAGTGCAGTTCGGCCGCGACTACAAGAACAAGACGCGGATTTCGATCGTCCCGCATGAGGAAGGCGCGGAACCGGTCGAATATCTCATCCCGAAGGGCAAGCACATCCATCTTCAGAATGGCGACGTCGTCGAAAAGGGCGATTATATCGTCGACGGCAATCCTGCACCGCATGACATCCTGGCGATCAAGGGCGTCGAAGAGCTCGCCGCCTATCTCGTCAACGAGATCCAGGAAGTCTACCGGCTGCAGGGCGTCAACATCAACGACAAGCATATCGAGGTGATCGTCCGGCAGATGTTGCAGAAGGTCGATATCGTCGATCCCGGCGACACCGAATTTCTGGCCGGCGAGCAGGTCGATCAGATCGAGCTCGAGGAGGCGAACGACGCGGTGCGCGCCGAGGGCAAGAAGCCGGCTTCCGGCACGCCTGTCCTGCTCGGCATCACCAAGGCTTCGCTGCAGACGCGCTCGTTCATCTCGGCGGCCTCGTTCCAAGAGACGACCCGCGTCCTCACCGAGGCGGCCGTCAATGGCAAGACCGACACGCTGGAAGGCTTAAAGGAGAATGTCATCGTGGGCCGGCTCATCCCGGCGGGCACCGGCGCTGCAATGGCTAAGCTGCGCCGCATCGCCACGACCCGCGATGAGATGATCCTGGCCCATAAGGCGGCACAGCCGACGCTGCAATTGCCGCCGGCCGAAACTGCCAAAGGTTAGGCTGGTCCCACTGACTCGCGGATAAACAAATGCGAAAGGCCGTCTTTGGACGGCCTTTTTCTTGGGCTTCACTTTGATGACGAATTGGGAGGAGACCATGTCACTAGCCCATCGCGTGAGTGCCGAATTCATCGGCACCTTCTGGCTTGTTCTTGGCGGCTGCGGAAGCGCTCTTCTGGCGGCCAAATTTCCCGGTGTCGGCATCGGGTTCGCCGGTGTGGCTCTGGCGTTCGGTCTCACTGTCCTGACAATGATCTATGCGCTCGGTTATATCTCCGGCGGTCATTTCAATCCTGCGGTCACGCTGGGGCTTGCGGTCGGCGGCCGTTTTCCATCCAAGGACGTAATTCCCTATATCGTCGGGCAAGTGATTGCCGCGATCGTCGCCGCGGGCGTACTCAAGATCATCGCCAGCGGTGCGCCGCAATTCGATCTCGTCGCTTCGGGTTTTGCCGCCAATGGTTATGGCGCGCATTCGCCCGGCGGCTATTCGCTTACGGCCGCGCTCACGTGCGAAATCGTGATGACCTTCATCTTCCTCATTGTGATCCTTGGGGCCACGGACTTACGGGCGGCCCCGGGCTTTGCCGGCCTCGCGATCGGTCTGACACTCACGATCATCCATCTCGTCAGCATTCCGGTCACCAATACCTCGGTGAATCCGGCCCGCTCGACGGGGCCTGCGCTGTTCGTTGGAGGTTGGGCGGTCGAGCAGCTCTGGTTGTTCTGGGTCGCGCCTTTCATCGGGGCTATCATCGCCGGCATCGCTTTCCGCTGGTTCGAGCAGCCGGCGGCAAACCGGCCTTAACGTGCCGAAAAACATTAAAGCCCTGCGCTTCGGCGGCGGCTAAAACGCCGATCATGCAGCGGATTGCAGGAGGGCGGGGCGTTGCCCTGCCTCGAGGGGATTTTTGCATGGTTTTTCGCTTGCGGAGGGTTGACGCCCAAGCCGCGGGTCATTAAGTTCCGCGCACTTTCGACAGGCCGTAGGTTCTTTCCCGTTCGGGACGTCGCGTCCTGAACCCAGCGGATCTAAACGCTGTCGGTTTCAGCGACTGACATGTTACATCGGGTCGGCGGATGTCCGCGGATCCCTCAGAGGTAAGACCTCGGTGCTGCCGCGGTCCTCTGCCCATGTCGCAGCGCCGGAAGCCCTGTTGGGCCGAAGGCGCTGATTTGTTTGCGTTCGGTGCCGCTCACGCGGTGCATTCAAGGTTTCGGTCGGTCCAACAAAGGGCGAAGCATGCCGACGATCAGTCAGTTGATCCGCAAACCGCGGCAGGAAAAGGTCTATCGCGAAAAGGCCCGGCATCTTGCCGCCTGCCCGCAGAAGCGCGGGGTCTGCACGCGCGTCTATACGACGACGCCGAAGAAACCGAACTCGGCGCTTCGCAAGGTTGCCAAGGTGCGGCTGACCAACGGGTTCGAAGTCATCGGCTATATTCCTGGAGAGGGTCATAACCTGCAGGAACATTCGGTGGTGATGATCCGCGGCGGTCGTGTCAAGGATTTGCCCGGCGTGCGCTATCACATCCTGCGTGGCGTGCTCGATACGCAGGGCGTCAAGAACCGCAAGCAGCGCCGGTCCAAGTATGGCGCCAAGCGGCCGAAGTGACCTGAGCGAAACGAGGGTATCTCGTGCGAGCAATGCGAGGCCCGAGGATCGCTTGAGAGGATTTACCGGATGGCCCGGTCAAGCCCGGCCATGACGAGCAAAGAGGTTGGAAGCCATGTCGCGCCGCCACAGGGCCGAAAAACGGGAAGTCATTCCGGACGCCAAGTTCGGCGACGTCATTCTTGCGAAGTTCATGAACTCGATCATGTACGACGGCAAGAAATCGATGGCCGAATCGATCGTCTACGGCGCTTTCGACGTGATCGAGAGCAAGCTGCGGGCGGAGCCGTTGCCGGTCTTCCGCCAGGCGCTTGAAAATGTCGCGCCGGCGATCGAAGTTCGCTCGCGGCGCGTTGGGGGCGCCACCTATCAGGTGCCGGTCGAGGTTCGTCCGGAGCGCCGCCAGGCGCTGGCGATCCGCTGGATCATCACCGCCGCGCGCGGCCGCAACGACAAGACCATGGTCGACCGGCTCTCGGCCGAGATCATGGATGCCGCGAACAACCGCGGCAACGCCGTCAAGAAGCGGGAAGATACGCATCGCATGGCGGAGGCCAACCGCGCCTTCTCGCATTATCGTTGGTGAACAAAGATATTTGCCTTTCAAAGGAATTGGTCAGATGCCGCGCAGCCATAAGATCGAGGATTACCGAAACTTCGGTATCATGGCGCATATCGACGCCGGCAAGACGACGACGACCGAGCGTATCCTCTTCTATTCCGGCAAGTCGCATAAGATCGGCGAAGTCCATGAGGGCGCCGCCACGATGGACTGGATGGAGCAGGAGCAGGAGCGCGGCATTACGATTACCTCGGCCGCGACCACGACCTTCTGGAACGGCCGTCGTCTGAACATCATCGATACGCCCGGTCACGTCGATTTCACGATCGAAGTGGAGCGCTCGCTGCGCGTCCTCGACGGCGCGGTATGCGTGCTCGACGGCAACCAGGGTGTCGAGCCGCAGACCGAAACCGTCTGGCGGCAAGCCGACAAGTATAACGTGCCCCGCGTCGTCTTCGTCAACAAGATGGACAAGATCGGCGCCGATTTCTTCCGCTGCGTCGATGATATCAAGACCAAGGTCGGCGGCCGTCCGGTTTGTATCCAGCTGCCGATCGGTTCGGAAGCTACGTTCAAAGGCGTCATCGATCTCGTCCGGATGAAAGCAGTTATTTGGGAAGACGAGGCGCTTGGCGCCAAATATCATGACGAAGAGATTCCTGAGGCTTTGAAAGAACAGGCGGCGGAATATCGCCACATCCTGATCGAAGCGGCGGTGGAACTCGACGATGATGTCATGACTGCCTATCTCGACGGGGCGGAGCCGGACGAGGCGACCCTGAAGCGGCTCATCCGCAAAGCAGTCCGCAACATTACCTTCATTCCGATTCTGTGCGGCTCTGCGTTCAAGAACAAGGGCGTGCAGCCCTTGCTCGACGCGGTCGTCGATTATCTGCCATCGCCCCTCGACCGCGAGGCGATTCGCGGCATCGATCCCGACACCGGCGCCGATGTGGTGCGGCACGCCAGCGATGACGAGCCTTTCTCGACGCTCGCCTTCAAGATCATGGACGATCCTTTCGTCGGCACGCTCACCTTCGCGCGCGTCTATTCTGGCCATATCGAGTCGGGCACCACGGTCCTGAATTCGACCAAGGACAAGCGCGAGCGGATCGGCCGCATGCTGCTGATGCATGCCAATAACCGCGAGGACATCAAGGAGGCATATGCCGGCGACATCATCGCTTTGGCGGGCCTCAAGGACACGCGGACCGGCGACACCCTCTGCGACATGAACAAGCCGGTCATTCTGGAACGGATGGAGTTTCCCGACCCGGTCATCGAGATCGCGATCGAGCCGAAGTCCAAGGCCGATCAGGAGAAGCTCGGAATCGCGCTGTCGAAACTCGCGGCGGAAGATCCGTCATTCCGGGTTTCGACCGACCAGGAGTCCGGCCAGACGATCCTGAAGGGCATGGGCGAGCTCCATCTCGACATCAAGGTCGATATTCTGAAACGGACCTACAAGGTCGATGCGAATATCGGAGCGCCGCAGGTTGCCTATCGTGAGCGGCTGACGAAGCGTGTCGAGATCGACGAAACACATAAGAAGCAGACCGGCGGCACCGGCCAATATGCAAAAGTGCTGATCGTCTTCGAACCGAACACGCCGGGCGCCGGCAATGTTTTCGAATCGAAGATCGTCGGCGGCGCAATCCCGAAGGAATACATTCCGGGTGTCGAGAAGGGCATCAACAGCGTCATGGGATCAGGCGTGCTCGCCGGCTTCCCGGTGGTCGACGTCAAGGCGACCTTGCTGGATGGCGCCTTCCACGACGTCGACTCCTCGGTTCTCGCCTTCGAGATCTGCGCTCGTGCCGCATTTCGCAGAGCGTTGCGGGAGGGCGGTTCGGTTCTACTCGAGCCGATCATGAAGGTGGAGGTGACGACGCCGGAAGATTATACTGGCGCCGTGATGGGCGATCTGCTCGGCCGGCGCGGGCACGTCCAGGGACAGGACATGCGCGGCAATGCGGTCGTCATCAATGCGATGGTACCGCTCGCCAACATGTTCGGCTATGTCAATCAGTTGCGGTCCTTTAGTCAGGGCCGTGCCAACTACACGATGCAATTCGATCACTACGAACAGGTTCCCGCTGGCGAAGCCGCCAAGGTACAGGCGAAGTTCGCCTAAACGTCGACTAGGAAGGGTTTGAAGGAGCCGAGCTATGGCCAAGGAAAAATTTGCGCGGACGAAGCCGCATTGCAACATCGGGACGATTGGTCATGTCGACCATGGCAAGACGTCGTTGACAGCGGCGATCACCAAGGTGTTGGCGGAGACCGGAGGCGCGACCTTCACCGCCTATGACCAGATCGACAAGGCGCCGGAAGAGAAGGCTCGTGGAATCACGATTTCGACGGCGCACGTCGAATATGAGACGAAGAACCGCCACTATGCGCATGTCGATTGTCCCGGCCACGCGGACTATGTGAAAAACATGATCACCGGCGCGGCGCAGATGGATGGCGCGATCCTGGTCGTCTCCGCCGCCGATGGTCCGATGCCGCAGACGCGCGAGCATATCCTGCTTGCCCGCCAGGTCGGCGTGCCGGCCCTCGTCGTGTTCATGAACAAAGTGGACATGGTCGACGATCCCGAGCTTCTCGAACTCGTCGAGCTCGAAGTCCGCGAGCTTCTCTCGAAATACGATTTCCCCGGCGACGAAATTCCGATCACCCAGGGTTCGGCTCTATGCGCGCTGGAAAACCGCAATCCGGAAATTGGGCATGATGCGGTTCTGAAGCTTATGCAGACCGTCGACTCCTATATCCCGCAGCCGGAGCGTCCGATCGATCAGCCGTTCCTGATGCCGGTGGAAGACGTGTTTTCGATCTCGGGACGCGGCACAGTGGTGACCGGGCGCGTCGAGCGCGGGGTTATCAAGGTCGGCGAGGAAGTCGAGATCGTCGGCCTGCGGCCGACCGTGAAGACGGTGGTGACCGGCGTCGAAATGTTCCGCAAGCTTCTCGATCAGGGGCAGGCGGGTGACAATATCGGCGCCTTGCTGCGTGGCACTAAGCGTGAGGACGTTGAACGCGGCCAAGTTCTCTGCAAGCCAGGCTCGGTGAAGCCGCATACGAAGTTCAAGGCCGAAGCCTACATCTTGACCAAGGACGAGGGCGGCCGGCACACGCCATTTTTCACCAATTACCGCCCGCAGTTCTATTTCCGCACGACGGACGTGACTGGTGTCGTGAGTCTCCCGGCGGGCACTGAAATGGTGATGCCGGGCGACAACGTCACGATGGATGTCGAACTGATCGTGCCGATCGCGATGGAAGAGAAGCTGCGCTTCGCCATCCGCGAAGGTGGCCGCACCGTCGGCGCCGGCGTTGTCGCTTCGATCACGGAATAAGATTGGCTTTTGACTGGGCGTGGGCATCAAAGCCCGCGTCCGGGCGGCAGGAAACGAGAACATGAACGGCCAAAACATCCGCATCCGCCTCAAGGCGTTCGATCACCGGATCCTCGATTCTTCGACCAAGGAGATCGTGTCGACGGCGAAGAGGACGGGTGCGCAGGTGCGCGGTCCCATCCCGCTGCCGACGAAGATCGAAAAATTCACGGTCAATCGCTCGCCGCACGTCGACAAGAAGTCGCGCGAGCAATTCGAGATCAGAACCCATAAGCGCGTTCTCGACATCGTCGATCCGACGCCGCAGACGGTCGATGCTTTGATGAAGCTCGACCTTGCGGCCGGCGTCGACGTCGAAATTAAGCTTTAGGATTAAGCCATGCGGTCAGGTGTCATCGCACAAAAGCTCGGCATGACCCGCGTCTTCACCGACGGCGGCGAACATGTGCCGGTCACTGTCTTGAAGCTCGACGGCTGTCAGGTCGTCGCCCAGCGGACCAAGGTGCACAACGGCTATACCGCGGTGCAGCTCGGCATCGGCCGCGCGAAGGTGAAGAACGTGTCGAAGGCGGAACGCGGCCGCTTCGCGGTGGCCAAGGTGGAACCGAAGTTGAAGCTTGCCGAGTTTCGTGTCGAGGAGTCCGGGCTTCTGCCGGTCGGCGCGGAAATCACGGCGGATCATTTCGTCGTCGGCCAATTCGTCGATGTGACGGGAACGAGCACGGGCAAGGGCTTCGCCGGGCCGATGAAGCGCTGGAACTTTGGCGGTCTGCGTGCCAGCCACGGCGTCTCGATCTCGCATCGCTCGCATGGTTCGACTGGCGGTCGCCAGGATCCGGGTAAGACCTTCAAGAACAAGAAAATGGCTGGGCACATGGGCGTCGAGCGCGTCACTACCCTCAATCTGCGGGTCGTCCAGCTTGATGTCGATCGTGGCCTGATCCTCGTCGAAGGCGCGGTTCCGGGCACGCGTGGCGGTTTCATCTATGTCCGCGATGCGGTGAAGAAGGCTCTGCCGAAAGAGGCGCCGGTGCCGGGCAAGTATCGCTTGTCGCGCGAAGCGAACGGCGAAGCCGGCGCGACCGCGACGACGGAAGGAGCGGCGTCGTGAAGATCGATATCACCTCTCTCGACGGCACCAGCGCTGGCTCGATCGAATTGAGCGACGCGATTTTCGGTCTTGAACCGCGGCCGGACATTCTTGCGCGCATGGTGCGCTATCAGCTCGCCAAACGGCGTGCCGGCACCCATAAGGCGCAGGGCCGTGCGGATGTCTGGCGCACCGGCAAGAAGATGTACAAGCAGAAGGGCACTGGCAATGCCCGCCACGGTTCGGCCCGCGTGCCACAGTTCCGCGGCGGCGGCCGTGCCTTCGGCCCGGTCGTGCGCTCGCATGCGCATGATCTGCCGAAGAAGGTCCGCGCCTTGGCGCTCAAGCATGCGCTTTCGGCCAAGGCCAAGGATGGTGGGATCATCGTCTGGGCCAATACCGAGATCGCCGATTCCAAGACCAAAGGGCTGCGTGCCAATTTCGCCAAGCTTGGTCTCACCAATGCGCTGATCATCGACGGCACGGAGGCGCAGGCAAATTTCAGTCGGGCCGCGCGCAGCATTCCGAAGATCGACGTGCTGCCGATCCACGGCATCAATGTCTATGACATTCTCCGCCGCGAGAAGCTCGTTCTCACCAAGGCGGCGCTCGACGCGCTGGAGGCACGATTCGCATGAGCCCGTCGAAGACTTTCGCCGACCCGCGGCACTACGATCTGATCGTCGCCCCGATCATCACCGAGAAGGCGACGTTCTCCTCGGAACAGAACAAGGTAATTTTCAAGGTCCGCAAGGATGCGACGAAGCCGCAGATCAAGGCGGCGATCGAGCGACTCTTCGACGTCAAGGTCGAGTCCGTGAATACGCTCGTCCGCAAGGGCAAGAGGAAACAGTTCAAAGGCGTGAGCGGCGTCCAGTCGGACGTCAAGAAGGCGGTCGTGACGCTTGCTGAAGGGCACAGCATCGACGTCACCACTGGGCTTTGAGCGAGGATTGCCGAGGAACACATGGCACTGAAGACATTCAAGCCGGTCACCCCAGGCCTCCGCCAACTGGTGATCGTCGACCGCGCAGAGCTCTACAAGGGCAAGCCGGTCAAGCACCTGACCGAGGGTAAGTCCTCCTCGGGCGGGCGCAACAATAACGGCCGCATTACCGTGCGTTTCCGTGGCGGCGGCCACAAGCAGAGCTACCGTGTCGTCGATTTCAAGCGCCGCAAGTTCGATATGCCGGCGAAGGTGGAGCGGATCGAATATGATCCGAACCGCACGTCATTCATCGCGCTCGTCCGTTATTCCGATGGCGAGCAGGCCTATATCATCGCGCCGCAACGCCTCGCCGTCGGCGACGAAGTGGTGTCGGGCCAGCAGGTTGACGTGAAGCCCGGCAATGCCATGCCGATGTCGAACATGCCGGTCGGCACCATCGTCCATAATGTCGAGATGAAGATCGGCAAGGGCGCTGCCATGGTGCGGGCGGCCGGCACTTATGCGCAGATCGTCGGCCGCGACCAGGGCTATGTCATCGTCCGTCTCAATTCCGGCGAGCAAAGGCTCGTTCACGGCCAATGTTTCGCGACCGTGGGGGCGGTCTCCAATCCGGACCATATGAACGCGTCTATCGGCAAGGCGGGGCGCAACCGCTGGCTCGGCTTGCGGCCGCATAACCGCGGCGTGACCATGAACCCGGTCGATCACCCGCATGGCGGCGGCGAAGGCCGTACCTCCGGCGGCCGCCATCCGGTGACGCCTTGGGGCAAGCCGACCAAGGGCAAGAAGACACGGTCCAACAAATCGACCGACAAATTCATCGTGACCTCGCGTCACAAGAGCAAGAAGAAGGGCTGAGCGATGGCGCGTTCGATCTCGAAAGGCCCGTTCGTCGACGGCTATCTGCTGAAGAAAGCCGATGCGGCGCGTTCGTCCGGCCGCAACGAAGTCATCAAGATTTGGAGCCGGCGCTCGACCATTCTGCCGCAATTCGTTGGCCTCACCTTCGGCGTCTACAATGGCCACAAGCATATTCCCGTTTCGATCAGCGAGGACATGATCGGTCATAAGTTCGGCGAGTTCTCGCCCACCCGCACGTTCCACGGACATGCGGGTGACAAAAAAGCCAAGCGGGTTTGAGAGGCGGATCATGGCCAAGGATAAAACACCGCGTGCATTGAAGGACAACGAGGCCAAGGCGGTCTGCCGCATGCTGCGCGTGAGTCCGCAGAAGTTGAATCTCCTTGCCCAATTGATCCGCGGCAAGAAGGTCGAAAAGGCGCTCGCCGATCTCGAATTTTCGCGCAAGCGTATCGCCCTCGACGTGAAGAAGACGCTCGAAAGCGCGATCGCCAATGCGGAAAACAATCACAGCCTCGATGTCGACGATCTCGTCGTCGCCGAAGCTTTCGTCGGCAAGGCGCTGGTGCTGAAGCGGTTCAGCCCGCGCGCCCGCGGCCGCGCCGGGCGGATCGAAAAGCCTTTCGCGAACCTGACGATCGTGGTGCGCGAGATCCAAGCCGTCGCGGCCGGGGCCTGAGGAGCGGAACATGGGACAGAAAGTCAATCCAGTCGGACTTCGCCTCGGCATCAACAGGACCTGGGATTCTCGCTGGTATGCCAACAAGGGCGAGTACGGCAAGCTTCTGCATGAAGACATCAGGATCCGCGAGATCCTCATGAAGAGCCTGAAGCAGGCGGCGGTCTCGAAGATCGTCATCGAGCGTCCGCACAAGAAGTGCCGGGTGACGATCTATTCGGCGCGTCCCGGCGTCGTCATCGGCAAGAAGGGCGCGGATATCGACAAGATCCGCAAGACCGTGGCGAAGCTCACCGAGTCCGAGGTGGTCATCAACATCGTCGAAGTGCGCAAGCCCGAGATCGACGCGACCTTGGTCGCCGACTCGATCGCCCAGCAGCTCGAACGCCGCGTCGCATTCCGCCGGGCGATGAAGCGGGCGGTGCAGTCGGCGATGCGGCTCGGCGCGGAAGGCATCAGGATCAATTGCTCTGGTCGTCTCGGCGGCGCCGAAATCGCCCGGCTCGAATGGTATCGCGAAGGCCGCGTGCCGCTGCATACTTTACGCGCCGATGTTGATTACGGCACGGCGACGGCGCATACGGCCTACGGCACCTGCGGCATCAAGGTCTGGATCTTCAAGGGCGAGATCCTCGAACATGATCCGATGGCGCAAGACAAGAAAATGGCCGAACAGGATCACGGCGGCGGTGGCGGCGAGCGCCGCCGGCGCGATCGCGATGCAGCCTGAACGGTACGCATGATCCCGAAAAGTACAGACTTTTCGCATAAGATTATGCGCCAATTCGAGAATTTGAGAGTTTGAACCATGTTGCAACCCAAGCGCACGAAGTTTCGCAAGGCTTTTAAGGGCCGGATTCACGGCGCCTCGAAAGCCGGCTTCGAACTGCACTTCGGGCAGTACGGGCTGAAGGCGCTCGAACCCGATCGCGTCACCGCCCGCCAGATCGAAGCGGCGCGGCGCGCCATGACGCGTCATATGAAGCGTGCGGGGCGGGTGTGGATCCGCATCTTCCCGGACGTGCCGGTGTCGAAGAAACCGACCGAGGTGCGCATGGGCAAGGGCAAGGGCGCCCCGGAATTATGGGCCTGCCGCGTCGCGCCGGGCCGTATCATGTTCGAGCTCGACGGCGTGCCGACGGATGTCGCGCGCGAGGCGCTGACGCTCGCCGCCGCCAAACTGCCGATCAAGACACGCTTCATCCAGCGGATCGTGGAATAGGGGGCGCGCGATGAAAGCGAAACAACGGCTGTCGGATCTGCGCGTCATGTCCGACGATCAAATCGAGCAAGAGCTCCTGAGCCTCAAGAAGGAGCAGTTCAATCTGCGCTTTCAGCGGGCGACGGGGCAACTTCAGGATACGGCGCGGGTGCGTATCGTAAGGCGCGACATCGCGCGGGCAAAAACCATTGCCGCCCAGCGGCGCGATGCCAAGCAATAAGGTCGAACAGCATGCCGAAACGAATTTTGCAAGGCGTCGTCGTCAGCGACAAACAGAACAAGACCATCGTCGTGAAGGTCGAGCGTCGCTTCACGCATCCATTGCTGAAGAAGACGGTTCGGCGCTCAAAGAACTTTCATGCGCATGACGAGCAGAACAAATCAAAGGTCGGCGACACGGTGTTCATCGAGGAGACGCGGCCGATATCGAAATTGAAACGTTGGATCGTCGTCGAGGCCGCGGCTAAGGCTTGATCGGAGTGGTGTGTCCTTGGACGCATCGAGTTTGAAATTCAGGGGAGGCGTGGGCCTCCTTCAGCCGTAGTCCGGCAATGTCGGAAACCGGTCTGAGAAGAAAGGCATAGTGCCATGATACAGATGCAGACCAATCTCGACGTCGCCGATAATTCCGGCGCGCGCCGCGTGATGTGCATCAAGGTGCTCGGCGGTTCCAAGCGGAAATACGCCGGCGTCGGCGACATCATCGTCGTCTCGATCAAAGAGGCCATCCCGCGCGGCCGCGTGAAGAAGGGCGACGTGATGAAGGCGGTGGTCGTGCGCACCGCCAAGGACATCAAGCGCCCGGACGGCTCGGTCATCCGCTTCGATTCGAACGCGGCGGTGCTGATCAATAACCAGGCTGAACCGGTCGGCACCCGCATCTTTGGGCCGGTGCCGCGCGAACTGCGCGCCAAGAACCACATGAAGATCATCTCGCTCGCGCCGGAGGTGCTCTAATGGCCGCGAAAATCAAGAAGGGCGACAAGGTCGTCGTCATCGCGGGCCGCGACAAGGGGCGTTCGGGCGAGGTCATCCAGGTTATGCCGAAGCTTGAGCGCGCCGTCGTGCGCGGGGTCAATCTCGTCAAGCGGCATCAGCGGCAGACGCCGAAGCAGGAGGCTGGCATCGTCTCCAAAGAGGCGACCATTCATTTGTCCAATCTCGCGCTTGCCGATCCGAAGAGCGGCAAGGCATCGCGGGTGGGCTTCAAGATTCTCGACGACGGCCGCAAGGTTCGTTTTGCCAAGCTTTCGGGAGACCTGATCGATGGCTGACAATAAAGCGGGCAAAGGCGGCGCCAAGGGCGGCGCAAAGACCGATGCGAAAGCCGGCAAGGATGCTGGCCCCGCGGCGAAATCGACTGCCAAGGCCGACAAGGCCGACAAGGCCGCAGATGCCAAAGCCAAAGGGCAGGCAAAGGCGCGTTCGGGCGGCGCTCCGGCCGCGGCGGCTTCGGCAGAATCCTTTGTCGTGCCGAAAGACTATGTACCGCGGCTCAAGAAGCATTACGTCGAAGTCGTGCGGCCGCAGCTCATCAAGGAGTTCGGCTACAAGAACCCGCTTGAAGTGCCGATGATCGACAAGATCGTGCTGAACATGGGCGTCGGCGAGGCGGTCAACGACACCAAGAAGGTGAGCGCGGCTGCCGCCGAGCTCGCCTTGATCGCCGGGCAGAAGCCGATCATCACACGCGCGCGCAAGGCCATCGCGACCTTCAAGGTGCGCGAGAACATGCCGATCGGCGTGAAAGTGACATTGCGCAAGACGCGGATGTATGAGTTCCTCGATCGTCTCGTCACGATCGCTTTGCCGCGGGTGCGCGACTTCCGCGGCCTCAATCCGAAGAGTTTTGATGGCCGCGGCAATTATGCCCTGGGTATCAAGGAACACCTGGTGTTCCCGGAGATCGATTACGACAAGGCCGAGAGCATCCTCGGTCTCGACGTTATCGTGTGCACGACCGCCAAATCCGACGACGAGGCGCGCGCCCTATTGCGGGCATTCAACTTCCCGTTCCGGCAGTGAGGCGCAGCCGCCTCAAACGCGGAAACCAGAGGTAGATCTATGGCGAAGAAAAGTTCGATCGAAAAGAACAAGCATCGCATGAAGCTGGTGAAGCAATATGCTGCCCGCCGCAAGAAGCTGAAGGCGTTGGCTGAGGACAAGGCGGTGAGCGCCGAAGAGCGCTTCGCGGCGCGGCTCAAGCTTGCCGAATTGCCGCGCAATTCGGCGCCGAGCCGGATCCGCAACCGCTGCGAAATCTCGGGCCGTCCGCGCGCCTTTATCGGCAAGATGAAAATGTCGCGCATTGCGGTCCGCGAACTCGGTGCGCGCGGCCTGATCCCGGGCCTCGTGAAGTCGAGCTGGTGAGGAGGAGCGGATCATGGCAGTGAACGACCCCTTGGGGGATATGCTCACCCGCATCCGCAACGCGCAGATGCGGCGCAAGGGCAAGGTGCAGACGCCGGGCTCCCGGCTGCGCGCTCATGTGCTCGACGTTTTGGCGCAGGAGGGCTATATCCGCGGCTATTCGACGACGGAATATGGCAACGGCCGTACCGAGTTCGAGATCGAGCTCAAATATTACGACGGCGAACCGGTGATCCGCGAGCTCGAGCGCGTGTCGAAGCCTGGCCGGCGCGTCTACGCCGGCGTCTCCGAAATGCCGCAGGTCGCAAATGGTCTCGGCATCACCATCGTGTCGACACCGAAGGGCGTTATGGCCGACCATGCGGCGCGCGACGCTCATGTCGGCGGCGAAGTCCTCTGCAAGGTCTTCTGATCGGAAGAATGAGGAATTAGATCATGTCTCGGGTCGGAAAAAAGCCCGTTGCCTTGCCTGCCGGCGTCACCGCCAAGGTCGAAGGCCAGACGGTCGCCATCAAGGGCGGCAAGGGCGAATTGCGGTTCGTCGCGCCGGGGGACGTCAGCGTGAGTTTCGCCGAAAATCAGATCAAGGTTGATCCGCGCGACGAGACCAAGCGGGCGCGCGCGCATGTGGGGCATGACCCGCGCGATGGTGAACAATCTCATCGTCGGCGTCTCGAAGGGTTTCGAGAAGAAGCTCGAGATCAACGGCGTCGGCTACAAGGCTGCCGTCTCGGGCAAGAACCTGCAATTGTCCCTCGGCTACAGCCATGACGTGACGTTCCCGATTCCGCAGGGCATTTCGATCACGACGCCAAAGCCGACGGAAATCACAATCAGCGGCATCGACAAGCGCCAGGTCGGGCAAGTAGCGGCCGAAATCCGCGGCTTTCGCCCGCCAGAACCCTACAAGGGCAAGGGCGTCAAATATTCCGACGAATTCATCTTCCGCAAGGAAGGCAAGAAGAAGTAAGGCGAGGCATGATCCCGAGAAGTTGCAGACTTTTCGGATAAGATCATGCGTGAAACAAAGAGATGAAGGGCGAGATCGATTTCGGACGGAAACGATCTTGCGCTTGGGCTTTTAGGAGCGCGCTATGGCGAAGGACAACAAGGCGGTAGGCCGCCGCAAGGCGCGGGTCAGGCGCGCGGTCAAGGCGCACGCTTATGGCAAGCCGCGGCTTTCGGTGCATCGGTCGTCGAAGCAGATCTATTGCCAGATCATCGACGACGCCGCGGGCCGCACGATTGTCTCGGCCTCGTCGCTCGAAAAGACCAATCGCGGAAGCATGAAGACAGGCGCCAATGATCGAAGCGGCGAAGCTCGTCGGCAAGCAGATCGCCGAGCGGGCGATCGAGGCGGGGATCAAAGAGGTCGTCTTCGATCGCGGCGCTTATATGTATCACGGCCGCGTCAAGGCGCTGGCCGAAGGCGCGCGCGAGGCGGGACTTACGATTTGAGCATTCGAAGCGAGCGGCAGCCCATTCCGCCGCGCAAGTGACGAAAGAACGAAGCAAGATGGCACGTGAAGGTGAAGGCGGCCGCGGCCGCGATCGCGACAGGGAAGAGCGCGACAGCGAATTTGTTGACCGTCTGGTCCACATCAATCGCGTCGCGAAAGTGGTGAAGGGCGGCCGCCGCTTCGGTTTCGCGGCGCTTGTCGTCGTCGGCGATCAGAAAGGCCGCGTCGGTTTCGGCCACGGCAAGGCGCGCGAAGTGCCGGAGGCGATCCGCAAGGCGACGGAAGCGGCAAAGCACGCCTTGATCCGGGTGCCGCTGCGCGAAGGCCGCACGTTGCATCATGACGTCACCGGCCGCCATGGCGCCGGCCGCGTCTTGCTGCGCGCGGCACCGGCAGGCACCGGCATCATCGCCGGCGGCCCGATGCGCGCCGTGTTCGAAACGCTCGGCATGCATGACGTCGTCGCGAAATCGCAGGGCTCGTCCAATCCCTACAACATGGTCCGGGCGACTTTCGATGCTCTGCAGCAAGAGGATTCACCGCGCGCCGTCGCTGCGCGCCGCAGCATGAAAGTCTCGACGCTCCAGGCCCGTCGCCAGGGCGGCGAGGCCGAAACCGCTGCTGAGGCGTGAGGGTTCTGCCATGACAACGAAACCGAAGAAAGCCCAAGCGCCGGCGCGCTTGACCGTCGAACAGATCAAGAGCCCGATCGGACGCCCCGCGATCCAGCGCGCGACGCTCATCGGGCTCAAGCTCAACAAGATCGGCCGGCGGGCGGATCTCAAGGATACGCCGGCGGTTCGCGGCATGATCGCGAAAGTCGCGCATCTCGTCCGCATCATCGAGAATGCGTGAGGCAGGCCATGAAACTCAAGGAAATCGCTGACAATCCCGGCTCGTCCAAGAAGCGCATGCGGGTCGGCCGCGGCATCGGCTCGGGCAAAGGCAAGACAGGCGGGCGCGGCGTCAAGGGTCAGAAGGCGCGGACCGGCGTCGCCATCAAGGGCTTCGAAGGCGGTCAGATGCCGCTGCATCGGCGGCTGCCGAAGCGCGGTTTCACACCGCCCTTCACGAGGGATTATAACGAGGTCAATCTCGGCCGTATCCAGGCTGCTTCGACGCCGGCAAGCTCGCGGGCGGGTCGCCGGTCACGATCGATACGCTCGTCGCCGCCGGCGTCTGCGGCAAGCCGCGCGACGGCGTGAAGATCCTCGGCACGGGCGAGATCAAGGCAATGCTCGCCTTCGAAGTTGCGGCGGCGTCGAAATCGGCGATCGCGGCGATCGAAAAGGCCGGCGGATCGGTCAAGGTCCTCGCGGCAAGCGCAGCGGCTGAGGCCTGAGCGTCCTTTGGCGGTGTTTTCGATGCGACCGTTGCATCGAGGATGCCGGGTCACCACATCGGGATAATTCGCTATGTCTATGGGCGAACACGCAATCCGCAAGCCAGCCGCACCCGCGGATCTTTCGTGATTGTGGAATGAGGAAACGGTGAACATCCCTCGAGCCTTGGCGGCGCGGCGCGCGCCGTGCGGAGCATCTCATGGCATCGGCCGCGGAACAGCTTGCAGCTAACGTCAATTGGGGCGCTTTCGCCAAAGCCGACGAACTCAAGAAGCGGATCTGGTTCACGCTTGGCGCGCTGATCATCTATCGGCTCGGTACTTATATCCCGCTTGCCCGGTATCGATCCCGAGGCTTTTGCCAGAGCATTCAACGGCAATAGCCAGGGCGTCCTCCAACTCTTCAACATGTTCTCGGGCGGCGCCGTGCAGCGCATGGCGATCTTCGCCCTGAACATCATGCCCTATATCTCCGCCTCGATCATCATTCAGCTTTTGACGAGCGTCTTTCCTACGCTCGAAGCGCTGAAGAAGGAGGGCGAGTCGGGCCGCAAGGTCATCAACCAATACACGCGCTATCTCACCGTCGTGCTCGCTGCCTTCCAGGCCTATGGCATCGCCATCGGCCTGCAAGGGCAGGCGGGCATTGTCAGCAATCCGGGCTTTTTCTTTCATGCTTTCGACGACGCTGACGCTTGACTGGCGGCACGATGTTCCTGATGTGGCTTGGCGAGCAGATCACCTCGCGCGGCATCGGCAACGGCTCGTCGCTGATCATTTTCGCCGGCATTGTCGCGGCATTTCCCTCGGCGATCGTCAACACGCTCGAACTCGGCCGCCAAGGCGCGCTGTCGACGGGACTTATCATTGCCGTGATGGTGATGGCGATTGCGTGATCGGCTTCATCGTCTTCATGGAGCGGGCGCAACGGCGGCTCGTCATCACCTATCCCAAGCGCCAGCAGGGCAACCGGGTCTATGAGGGGCAGACGTCCTTCCTGCCGCTGAAGCTGAATACGTCGGGCGTCATTCCGCCGATCTTTGCCTCATCGCTTTTGCTCTTGCCGACGACGATCGCCAATTTCTGCGAGCCAGCGGGGCGGCACCGGTATTCTTGCGACTAATCTCCACCTATCTCGGCCAAGGCCGGCCGCTCTATATGATCCTCTATGTCGTCCTGATCGTCTTCTTCGCGTTCTTCTATACGGCGATCGTCTTCAATCCGACCGAGACCGCGGACAATCTGAAGAAGCATAGCGGCTTCATTCCCGGCATCAGGCCGGGCGAGCGCACGGCCCAATATATCGACAAGGTGCTGATGCGGATCACCGTGATCGGCGCCGCCTATCTCAGTCTGATCTGTCTCCTGCCGGAGATCCTGATTTCCTATGCGGCGATGCCGTTTTATTTCGGCGGCACCTCGCTGCTCATCGTGGTCAGCGTTATGATGGATACCGTGGCGCAGATCCACGGCCATCTGCAGGCGCATCAATATGAAGGCCTGGTCAAGAAAGCCAAATTGCGGGGGAAGAAGAGATGAGGCTTATTTGCTGGGACCGCCCGGAGCGGGAAAAGGCACGCAATCGGCACGGCTCATGCAGAAATATGGCATCCCGCAACTTTCGACTGGCGACATGCTGCGCGCCGCTGTTGCCGCCGGCACGCCGATCGGCCTCAAAGCCAAAGCGGTGATGGATGCAGGCGGGCTCGTTCCGGACGAGATCGTTCTCGGCATTGTCGCCGAACGGATCGACTGAGCCCGATGCCGCGTGCGGCTTCATCCTCGATGGATTTCCCCGCACGGTGAACCAGGCTCAGGCGCTCGATGCGCTGTTGAAAGCCAAAAACATGCACCTCGATGCGGTGATCGAGCTCAAGGTCGATGAAACTGCGCTGCTCTCGCGCATCGAGAAGCGGGCGAAAGACATGCTGGCCTCGGGCGGCGCCGTACGAGCCGACGATAATCCGGATGCATTCAAGACCCGTCTCGACGCCTATCGGGCGATGACGGCGCCGGTTTCCGCCTATTATGCCAAGAAGGGCGACCTGAAGACGGTGGACGGCATGGCCCCGATCGAGGCTGTTTCGACGGCCATCGACCGAGTGACCGAAGGCGGCGGCAAAGGTTGAGTGTCTGCGCGCGGAAGCGGCATTTTGGCTCAGCGAAGCCTTGGAATTGCCCGAATTGGCTGTTGACGGATAGGCCCCCGTACCACTACGTAGCGCGTTCAAGCCGAAATGATCGGATCCGGACTTCTCATGGGATTATCCATAAGAGGGACGGATTTGCGTTATCAGGCACCCGCAAGGGCCGGCCTCCACCGGACGCGGGTATTTTCTTCGCCGCAGTACTGGCGGCAGACATGGAGAGACATTCGTGGCACGTATTGCCGGCGTCAATATCCCGACGAATAAGCGCGTCGTCATTGCACTTCAATATATTCACGGGATCGGTGCGAAGAAGGCGCAGGAAATCTTCGAGAAGGTGCATATTCCGCCGGAGCGGCGCGTGTATCGAACTGACCGATGCGGAAGTTCTGCAGATCCGCGAGACGATCGACCGCGACTATCAGGTCGAAGGCGATCTGCGCCGCGAAGTCGCGATGAACATCAAGCGGCTGACGGACCTCGGCTCCTATCGCGGCTTGCGTCATCGCCGCCAGTTGCCGGTCCGTGGCCAGCGCACGCATACCAATGCGCGCACCCGCAAAGGCAAGGCGAAACCGATCGCCGGCAAGAAGAAGTAAACCTGAAGACGCAAGCCTTCGGCAGAAGAAGCCTGAGCGCCTGGCATTACGGGCGCGTTGGAAGGACGAGATCAATGGCGAAAGAAGAAACCACGCGTCCGCCGGCGCGAGCGAAAGAATATCGTGTCGGGCGTGGCGCATGTGAATTCAACGTTCAACAATACGATGATCACCATCAGCGATGCCCAGGGCAATACGATTTCCTGGTCGTCGGCGGGAACGATGGGGTTCAAGGGTTCGCGCAAATCGACACCCTATGCCGCGCAGATGGCGGCGGAGGACGCGGCGCGCAAAGCTTCCGAACACGGCATGCGCACGCTCGAAGTCGAAGTCTCCGGGCCGGGATCCGGCCGCGAATCGGCACTGCGTGCGCTTGCAAGCGGCGGGATTTACCGTGACGTCGATCCGTGACGTGACGCCGATCCCGCACAACGGCTGCCGCCCGCGCAAGCGGCGGCGCGTTTGAGGCCAAGTGTTTAGACAGAAGCTCAACAAGCGCGATTTCTTTGACGTGTTGCTGGACGTCAAAAGTTCTCGTCATCGTACAAAGGATGCTCTCGTGATTCAGAAAAACTGGCAGGAGCTCATCAAGCCGAACAAGCTCGAAGTCGCCGCCGGCGACGATCGCGAAGCGGCTCGCCACCGTCGTCGCCGAGCCGCTGGAGCGCGGCTTCGGCGTTACGCTCGGCAATTCGCTGCGGCGCGTTCTCTTGTCCTCGCTTCAGGGCGCAGCGATCACCTCGGTGCATATCGACGGCGTGCTGCATGAATTTTCGTCGATCCCCGGCGTGCGCGAGGACGTGACCGACATCGTGCTCAACATCAAGGACATCGCCATCAAGATGCAGAGCGATGGGCCGAAGCGCATGGTGCTGAAGAAGCAGGGGCCCGGCAAGGTAACGGCCGCGCGACATCGCGACGGTCGGCGATGTGCAGGTTTTGAACCCCGGTCTCGTCATCTGCACGCTCGACGAGGGCGCCGAGATCCGCATGGAGTTCACGGTCAATACCGGCAAGGGCTATGTGACGGCGGAGCGCAACCGCAGCGAAGATGCGCCGATTGGCCTGATCCCGATCGATAGCCTTTATTCGCCGGTGCGGAAGGTGAGCTACCGCGTCGAGAATACCCGCGAAGGGCAAATTCTCGATTACGACAAGCTCACCATGCAGATCGAGACCAATGGCGCGATCACGCCCGAGGACGCGATCGCCTATGCGGCGCGCATCCTGCAGGACCAGCTCAACGTCTTCGTCAACTTCGAAGAGCCGCGCCGAGAGGAAGTCGACGCCGTCTATTCCGGAGCTTGCCTTCAACCCGGCGCTGCTCAAGAAGGTCGACGAGCTGGAGCTTTCGGTGCGTTCGGCCAATTGCCTGAAGAACGACAACATCATCTACATCGGCGACCTCATCCAGAAGACCGAGGCGGAGATGTTGCGGACGCCGAATTTCGGCCGCAAGTCGCTCAATGAGATCAAGGAAGTGCTCGCTCAGATGGGCCTGCACCTTGGCATGGAAGTCACCGGCTGGCCGCCGGAGAACATCGACGAACTCGCCAAGCGGTTCGAAGAGCATTATTGACAGAAAACCCCCGCGGGAGAAGGTGGCCCTCTCCAACAGGCAGAGAGTCCGTGCATTGAGCTATCAAATCCATAAGGAGCGGCCGTTCCTTGGCACGGCGGCCGCATAAAGGAGCAAGGCCATGTATCACGGTCACGCCAAGCGGCGCTTCAACCGCACGCACGAACATCGCAAGGCGATGTTCGCCAATCTTTCGCAGGCGCTCATCAAACACGAGCAGATCACCACGACCTTGCCCAAGGCCAAGGATCTGCGCCCCGTGGTCGAAAAACTCGTGACCCTCGGCAAACGCGGCGATCTTCACGCCCGCCGCCAGGCGATCTCCCAAATCAAGGACGCCGATCTCGTCAAGAAGCTCTTCGACGTGCTCGGTCCGCGCTACAAGATCCGCAACGGCGGCTATACGCGCGTGCTCAAGGCGGGCTTCCGCTATGGCGATAATGCAGCGATGGCGGTGATCGAATTCGTCGATCGCGACGAAGAGGCCAAGGGCCAGGATTCTGGCCCGGCCATCGAAAAGAACGCCGGAACCGACGCTTGAACGGTGCGGCAGCCAGCGCAGTCGTTGGCGTCCCAAGGCTTATTTTGCGGCTCGAAGGGGCGGCGCTCTTGCTTGGCGCCGCCTTTTTCTATTGGCGGCTGGGCGGTTCGTGGTTCTTCTTCGCCGTCCTGTTCCTAGCGCCCGATCTTTCTTTCCTTGCCTATCTTGCCTCTCCGCGGGCGGGCGCCATTGTCTACAATGCGGCGCATGCGACGCTCGGGCCGCTCGTCCTGCTGGTGCTCGCCCCCTGGTTGGGTTCCGCGATTGGTGAGGACATCGCCTTGATCTGGCTGGCGCATGTTGGCTTCGACCGGGCCTTGGGCTACGGACTCAAATATGCGAGCGCGTTCGCCGACACCCATTTGGGGCGGATCGGTCGGTAAAGCCCCAAGGGGGGCGCAGGCGTCACCGCAATTTCGCCACACCGAAAAGGGATCGACGACGCCTTGAATTGCCAAGCGAGGTACGGGTGACCCGCCATATCCTGACGCCTAATCAAACCGTGCGGCATCTCGCGCTTTCTGCGCTCCTTGTGCTGGCAGTTGTGCCGGCTCCCGCGCAGGCGATCGAGAAGACCGTGCCGCAATCGCCGGCGGAAATTCATCTTTCCTTCGCGCCGGTGGTCAAGAAAGCGCAGCCTGCCGTCGTCAACGTCTATGCCTCGCGCACCGACAAAAGGGTGCGCAATCCGCTGTTCGACGACCCGATTTTCCGCCACTTCTTTGGCGACAACCAGCAAGCGCGGCCGGGCGGCCCGACGGCGCTTTCGCTCGGTTCCGGCGTACTCGTCGATCCGAGCGGACTCGTCGTCACCAATTATCACGTCATCGAAGGCATGACGGATGTGAAAGTGGCGCTCGCCGATCGGCGCGAATTCGAGGCGGACATCGTGTTGCGCGATCAGCGCACTGATCTCGCCGTCCTGAAGCTGAAGGGCGGTGGGCCTTTCCCCTTCATGGAATTCGATGACTTCGGATGCGTTGGAAGTCGGCGATCTGGTACTGGCGATAGGCAATCCGTTCGGCGTCGGCCAGACCGTCACGCAAGGGATCGTCTCGGCTCTCGCGCGGACCGAGGAAGGGATTTCCAATTACGGCTTCTTCATCCAAACCGACGCGGCGATCAATCCCGGCAATTCCGGTGGCGCTCTCGTCGACATGAATGGGCGCCTTGCCGGCATCAATTCGGCGATCGTTTCGCAGACCGGCAGTTCGGTGGGGATCGGCTTTGCGATTCCTTCGAATATGGTCAAGATCGTCGTCGCGACCGCCAAGAGCGGCGCCAAACAGGTCAGACGGCCGTGGCTCGGTGCCGGCCTCCAGAGTGTCAGCAAGGAAATCGCCGAATTGCTCGGCCTCGATCGGCCGACCGGCGTTCTCGTCACCGATGTCATCGCAAAGAGCCCGGCCGAGGAGGCCGGCCTGAAGCACGGCGACCTCATCACCGGCATCGACCAGCAGCGGATCGATGATACTGAGGCCTTCAGCTACAGGTTCGAGACCAAACCGCTCGGATCGACTGCGTCGCTCTCAATCATCCGCAGCGGCAAACCTTTGACCTTGACCGTTAAGCTCGCGACGGCACCCGAGTTGCCGCGCGATCCGATCAAGATCACCGGCTCCTCGCCTTTTGCCGGGGCAACTGTCATCAATCTTTCGCCGGCGGTCGCAGAGGAATTCTCCGTCGAATCGGTGAAAGAAGGCGTCGTGGTCAGCGACGTCGAAGAGGATTTACGCGCGGCTGCGCTGAACCTTCAGAAGGGCGATGTGGTTCTTGCCGTCAATGACACGAAGATCGCAACGACGCGCGATCTCGAAAAGGCGACGCTCGGCCAGCATTATTACTGGAAGATCAGCATCGGCCGCGGCAATCAGATCATCACCACGGTAATCGGCGGCTGAAAGCGGTCCTTAAAGCGCCGATCACTTCGCGCCGGACAAATGAGAGCGGTTCCCCGTCCGGCGCATCGCAGAACAGCTTGCACCGCGCGATCAGGCCGCGCGCCGCGCGCCCTTCTCGGCATGTTTGAGCCGGCCGAGCCGGCGCTTCAGCGAGGCCCAGAGCTGCCGCATCTCCTCCGCCGCCTTGCCGTCGGCATCGAGTTCGGTCACGCCCCTGCCTTCGCGCGCGGCTTCCTGGTAGATCACGCGCGACGCGATCAGCGGCCGCAGCAGACCGCCCATGGCTTCGAGGGCTGTAGCACCGTCATTCACGCGCTGGCTTTCCTGCATGGCGGGGCATTGATTGAGCACGAACGCATAATCCTTGTTCAAGGTCCTCAACTTGCCGCGTGTCGCTTCGCTCGACCAGATGTCGAAGATCGTCGGCCGAGCCGGGATGACGCAGAGGTCGGCGCACCGCATCGCCGCGTCGCCGGCGGGAGAATCGGTTGCCGGCGTATCAACGATTACAAGCGTCACGTGACCCTTTGCGAGCGCCGCGAGGGCGGCCTCGAGCTTGGCCGGCGAAACCGCCTCGACGGGCAGATCCCTGTCCTGCCGCTGGTGGCCCCATTTGACGAGCGATTTCTGCGGATCCATGTCGATGAGGAAGACGCGCTCGCCGGAGTCGCGCGCCGCAACCGCGAGACAGGCCGCAAGCGTGCTCTTGCCGGAGCCGCCCTTCTGGTTGATGAGTGCGACGACACGCATGCGACAAGCTCCCCGTTTCGACCCACGCCTTTGCTTTCAAATCTCATCGAAACGTTAACCGATTGATAAATCGCGCACGTTTTGCGGCAAAGCGCCGGCGCGGGATTATTCACTGCTATTGGCCTTTTCCCCTTCATTTCTGGGATTTCTGCGCCCAAATTGAACCCTGAATGTCGGATCTTTTCACCGCCGCCCATCTTGAGGATCAGGCTCCCCATCCGCTTGCCGACCGGTTGCGGCCGGAGCGGCTCGACCAAGTCGCAGGCCAGGACCATCTCTTGGGTCCCGATGGGGCGCTGACGCGGCTCGTGCGCGCCGGCTCTTTCGGCAGCCTCATTTTCTGGGGGCCGCCCGGCACCGGCAAGACCACGGTCGCCCGGCTTCTCGCGCGTGAAACCAATCTGGCCTTCATTCAGATTTCGGCGATCTTCTCCGGGATTGCCGAGCTCAAGAAAGTCTTCGAAGAGGCGCGCAAAAGGCGCGCGACGGGACAGGGCACCTTGCTTTTCGTCGATGAAATCCATCGCTTCAACCGCACCCAGCAAGACAGTTTCTTGCCGGTGATGGAGGACGGGACTGTCACTCTCATCGGCGCGACGACGGAAAATCCGAGCTTCGAGCTGAACGCCGCGCTGCTCTCCCGCGCGCGCGTCCTCACCTTCCGTGCTCTCGACGAAGCGGCGCTCGAAAAGCTGCTGGCGCGAGCCGAGACGAGTGAATCAAAGCCTTTGCCGGTGACGCCTGAAGCGCGCGCGGCCTTGCTACGCATGGCCGATGGCGATGGCCGGGCCGTGCTGACGCTGGCGGAGGAAGTCTGGCGCGCCGCTGCGCCGGGCCAAAGCTTCGATACGGCGGCCCTGACCGAGATCGTGCAGCGGCGCGCGCCGATCTACGATAAGGCGCAAGAAGGCCATTACAATCTCATCAGCGCCCTGCATAAATGCGTGCGCGGCTCCGATCCTGATGCGGCGCTCTATTATCTCGCGCGCATGCTCGACGCCGGCGAGGCGCCCTTGTTCATCGCCCGGCGGATCGTGCGCATGGCGATCGAGGACATTGGGCTCGCCGATCCGCAGGCGCTGGTCGTCGCCAATGCGGCGAAGGACGCTTATGATTTTCTCGGCTCGCCGGAAGGGGAGCTGGCGCTTGCCAATGCCGTGATCTATGTCGCGACGGCACCCAAATCCAACGCCGCGTACAAGGCTTATGGTGAAGCAATGCGCATTGCCAAGGAGCACGGCTCTCTGATGCCGCCGAAAGTCATTCTCAACGCACCCACGAAACTCATGAAGAGCGAAGGCTATGGGTCGGGCTATGACTACGACCATAATGCGCCGGATGCTTTCTCAGGCCAGGATTATTGGCCGGAGCAGCTTGGACGGCAGGAGGTCTATTCGCCCGTCGATCGAGGCTTTGAGCGCGAAATCAAGAAGCGGCTGGAGTATTGGGAAAAGCTGCGGAAGGAGCGGCGGCGCTCTTGACCGTGCAAACCCTGACAGTAACTGAAGACGAGGCCGGCATGCGGCTGGACCGCTGGTTCAAGCGCCGATTGCCGACACTCTCCTTGTCGCATCTGAACAAGATCGTGCGCACCGGTCAGGTGCGCGTTGATGGCGCGCGTGCGACGACGGCGACGAGGCTCGCCGCCGGGCAGAAAATCCGCGTGCCGCCCGTGAAGATCGTGCCGCCGCCGCCGAAGCCAGCGGCTTCGAAAGAAGATCGCCGGGCGCTGCGCTCGATGATTCTCTATGAGGACGCCGATCTCATGGTGCTCAACAAGCCGCATGGGCTCGCGGTGCAAGGCGGATCCGGCACCACCCATCATATCGACGGGATGCTCGAATTGTTCGTCAATGAGCGTGGCGAAAGGCCGATGCTTGTGCATCGGCTCGATCGTGATACGGCCGGCGTTCTGCTCGTCGCCAAGACGCGCAAGATCGCCGCTGATCTCGGTGAAATCTTCCGCTCGCGCCGGGCGCAGAAGATCTATTGGGCGCTGGTCGAAGGTGTACCGAAACCGGCGCAAGGCCGCATTTCGCTGTTCCTTGCCAAAGGTGAAGGGATGGGGGCGGAGCGGCCAACGCATCGCGCGGCGGCGCGGGGCGCATTGGAAAAGATGCAAATCGTCAAGCACGGTGACGAAAACGCGCAGCACTCCGTCACCTATTATGCAATCGTCGACAAGATCGCGACGCGGCTTGCCTGGCTTTCGATGAAACCGATCACCGGCCGCACGCATCAATTGCGCGCCCATGCTGAAGCAATCGGCCATCCGATTGTCGGCGATCCCAAATATGGCGGCAGCACGAAAGATTCGGGCCGACAAGATCCGGCACGGAAAATTCCCGAGGGCGTCGAGCGCAAACTGCATCTGCTGGCGCGGCGTCTCGTTTTGCCGCACCCGCGCGGGGGCACGCTCGACGTCACCGCGCCGCTGCCGCCGCATATGCAGCATACGTTCGACATGTTCGGATTCGATGTGAAGTGTGACGATCCGATCGAAGAAGCGCCGGAATAATCCAAACGGCAACACGCCTTTCACCGTCTGACGATGCCCGCGCCAAGCGTGCGCACGATTACCCGCTATTGCGCAGCCCGGCTGAAATGCCGTTGATGGTGATCTGCACGGCGCGCAGGATCGACTCGTCCTCGCTATCAGCGGCTCGGTGCAATTTCAGCAGCTCGACCTGCACATGGTTCAGCGGATCGAGATAAGGCACGCGCATTCTCAGCGAACGGTCGAGCGCCGGATTGTCCTGCAGCAACTCGGACTGTTTGGTGATTGCAAGAAGTGCGGTGATTGAGTCGGCCCATTCCGCCTTGATCGCTTCGAAAATCTTGTCTCGTACTACTTTGTCGGGCACGAGTTCCGCATAACGTGAGGCTATCCCGATATTGCTCTTGGCCAACACCATTTCCATGTTGGAGAGGAGCATGCGGAAGAAACCCCATTCGCGATACATGTCCTGGAGGAAGGCGAGGCCGGTGCCTTGATGCTCGGCGATCCAGGCTTTGAAGGCGGCGCCGAATCCGAACCAGCCCGGCAGCATGAGTCGGCACTGCGCCCAGGAGAAAACCCAGGGAATGGCGCGCAGATGCTCGATGCGCCTTGTCTTGGTGCGCGACGCCGGGCGACTGCCGATGTTGAGCGTCGCGATCTCGGTGATCACGGTCGAGGCCCAGAAATAATTCTCGAACTCGGGCGTGTCATAGACGAGCCCGCGATAGGCCTTAAAGGCGAAGCCCGAGAGCTCCTCCATTGTCGAAAGATATTCCGGCCGCGGGGCATGATGCTCCGGCATCAGCAGCGAAGCTTCCAGCGTCGCGGCGACGAAGGTCTCAAGATTGCGGCGACCAACCTCCGGGTTCGAATATTTGCTCGAAATGATCTCGCCTTGTTCGGTGACGCGGATCTGGCCCCCGACGGCACCGCTCGGCTGGGCAAGAATTGCTTCATAGGCCGGGCCGCCGCCGCGCCCCACCGAACCGCCGCGGCCGTGGAACAGGCGCATTTTCACGCCATGGCGTTGGAAGCATTCGATAAGGCCGATCTCCGCCTTGTAGAGTTCCCAGCCGGAGGTGATGAAGCCGCCATCCTTGTTGCTGTCGGAATAGCCTAGCATGATTTCTTGCGTATCGTCGCGGCTTGCGACGAGGCGGCGATAGACCGGCAATGCGAAGGCCTTTTCCATCACTGCCGCACATTCGCGCAGATCGGTGATGGTTTCGAACAGCGGCACGATGTCGATCTCGCTCTTGCCACGGGGGTTGATGAGACCGACCTCCTTCAAGAGCACCGCGAGTTCGAGCAGATCGGAGAGCGATTGCGCTTTGGAAATGATGCTCGTCCGGATGATTTCGGCGCCGTAGGTCGATCGCGCCTCGGCCGCCATCTGGAACATTTCGAGTTCTTTTCGCGTCTCTTCCGAATAGGTGAAATAAGGCGAGGTGAGCGCGCGCACCGTCTCGAGTTCTCTGACAAGGAGTTCGACTCTTTCATCCTCGCTGCGGGAGAGATAATTGGTCCCGGCTTCTGCCGTTTCGAGAAGCTCGGCGATCGTGCGCTCATGCACGTCGGAATTCTGCCGCAAATCCACCGTCGCAAGATGGAAACCGAAGCAATCGGCGGCGCGCCGCAGCGCGCGCAACCGGCCGCGGGTCAATAGATGCGAGCCATGGGTTTTGAGCGACTGATCGATGACGTGCAAGTCGCGCCTAAACTCGGCCGCGTTGCGATAGGGCTGCATGTGCACATGGCGGGTTTTGATCGGATGCTGGTCGTCGATCGCGCGTAAACTGGCGGCAATCCGGCCACGCATCGCGGCGATCGCGCGGCGATAGGGTTCTGCCATCCGGTGCGGCGCGGAGTCGGTGGAAGACGCGGCGAGTTCGCGCAATTCGTCTGAAGCTTCGACGATCTCTGCGCTCATCGAAAATTCGGCGCCCAGCTTGGTTAATTCATCGAGATAATGGGAGAGGATACGCGCCCCGTGCATTCGCACGGTTTCGCTCAGGACTTCGGCATCGACGAAGGGATTGCCGTCGCGGTCGCCGCCGATCCAGCTGCCAAGATGCAGGAACGAGGGGATATGGGCGTCGGCGATCGAGGGCGCAAAGGCATGCAATTGCCGCTCGATCTGCTGGTAAAGCCGCGGCACTTCCTGCAGGAAAGTATAATCATAATAGGCGAGACCGTTTGAAACTTCGTCGCGGACCGTGAGTTTCGTGCGTCGGAGCAAACTTGTCTGCCAAAGGATGAGGACGGCACGCCGTATCTTGTCTTCGATCTCAGCCTCTTCTTCCGGCGTCCATTGTTGGCGGTCGCGCCGCTCGAGTAGGTGCGAGATGGCCATCTCGCGCATCATCGTGCTGTTGCGACGTACTTCGGTGGGGTGCGCGGTCAACACGGGCACCATGAAGGCGTGATCGAAGAATGCGTACAATGTCTCCGGCTCTATCCCCGCCTCGTGGCAGCGCAACAGGGCGCGGGCAAGTGTGCCCGGCGGCTCCGGCAGGCCGGCGATGGCGTCGGCACGCAGACGACGAATTTGATGCTGGTCTTCGGCGATGTTGCTGAGGTGCGAAAAATAGCTGTAGGCGCGGACGATCTGAACCGATTGCATCGGCGTCAGCGATTCCAGAATCGATCTCGAGCCGATGACGCGCAGTCTCGTCGCCGTCGCGATGGAAGCGGATGGAGGTCTGGCGGATCAGTTCGACAAGATCGAAGATCTCCTGCCCCTGCTGCTCGCGGACCGTGTCACCGAGAATCCGGCCGAGCAGGCGAATATCATCCTTCAACTGCCGATCTGGCTCGGCAGCAAATTCCGTTCTGTCTGCTTCCTTGTTCATCTCTCGGCTCCGGCGGCTTGCGGGGCAAGCTTCTACCTCGATCTATAGCCTTTGGCAGATCGTCCCGCTGAATCATTTTTTCAACCAGCGTGATCGTTGCTGCGGCATTTCAACCATGGGCGATTTGCGCTATGGAGAGCAATGCCTGACGATCCGCCGAAAAACTGGTCTACCAGCGCGCAAGCGCCAATCGATCCGACAGCCTTGGCACGGCAAGATCTGAAAAAGCCGCTTCCCAGACGCTTTTACAGCAAAGTGAGCGTCGGCGCATCCGACGGCGGCTTCGCCGTGCTGCTCGACGGTCGCGAGGCAAAGACGCCTGCCAAGGCCCCACTCGTCCTGCCGACGCGTGCCGCCGCCGAGGCTGTCGCGGCCGAATGGGACGCGCAAAAAGACCACGTCAATCTCGCCAATATGCCGCTCACGCGGATCGTTAATGCGGCCATCGACGGCGTCGCCGGGCATATGGAAGCACTCGTCGACGAGATCACTAAATATGCCGACACAGATCTCGTCTGCTACCGCGCCGATGCGCCTGCGAGCCTGGAGCAAGCCCAGGCCGAGGCCTGGGACCCGATCCTTACATTCGCGGCATCGCAGCTCGGGGCGCACTTCATCTGTGCCGAAGGGATCGGCTATGTCGCGCAGCCGGCCGCGGCGAAGGCGGCGGTGCGGGCGAAAGTCGATGCCGTCAGCCATCGCGGCGCCGCGGCGCCCTTTGCGCTCGCGAGCCTTTCGGTGATGACCAGCATTACCGGCTCGGTGCTGATCGCGCTTACTCTCGCCGACGGCGTGATCTCGCTCGACGAAGCTTGGCGAGCGGCCCATGTCGACGAGGATTTCCAGATACGCCATTGGGGGGAGGATCATGAGGCCATGGCGCGGCGGGCGCGCGCCTTTGCCGAGATGGAGGCCGCCGAGCGGCTGTGGCGCCTCGTCGCGAGGTGAATGGCAGGCCGTTAACGGCTTCGTTCAAGCAATTCCCACGCCTTAATTGAGCCGAGACGATCCAATTCGGTGGAGATGAAAATGCCCCGGCCTGATACCGCTATCCTTGTGTTCATCCCTCTGGAAGCTTAGGTTTCGGCCAGAATGGACAACGGAGGCCCGCTATGGGAAGTTTCTCGATCTGGCACTGGCTGATCCTGGGAGCCGTTGTGCTTCTGGTATTTGGCGGCAGGGGCAAGATTTCCGACATCATGGGCGATGTCGCCAAGGGCATTAAATCCTTTAAGAAAGGCCTGGCCGACGACGACCCGAAACCGGCCGGTTCAAGCGAGACGTCGCAGTCGCCTGATCTCGCCCCGGTGTGGAGGCAAACAAGGTCTCCGACACCCACAAGGCCAGCTGAGCGCGCACAGCGCGGCTTGAGCACCAGAGCAACGGCGCCAAGACGTAACTCATGTTCGAATTCGACGCCGGCAAACTCGTCATCATCGGCATCGTGGCGCTGATCGTGATCGGCCCGAAAGAATTGCCGCGCGTCATGCGTCAAGTGGGGCAGGCGGTCGCCAAGCTGCGCCGCCTCGGCGCCGATTTCCAGGCCCAATTCATGGACGCCATGCGCGAAGCCGATGCGGAGGAGATGAAGGCCGGCGTCGGCAAACTCGCGGAAAGCGCCAAGATCGATCTCGACTTCAATCCGATGGCGCTGGCCAAGGCTGAAATCACATCGGCCTTGGAGACGCATCCCGAGACGGGCGCGGTCGCGAAGACCGAAGTCGCGCAGCTTCCTGCTCCGGATCTCGCGGAGAACAGCATGGCCGCCAGCACGCCGGCAGCGGAGACCACTGAGGCCGTTGCATCGGTGACGCCCGCGGCCGCCCACGATTGACGCGATCCAGAGCAAGGCCCATGACGGAAGCCGATATCGAGGCGACGCGGGCGCCGCTGATGGATCATCTGATCGAACTGCAGGTCGCGGCTCATCAGGGCGCTCATCGCCTTCGTCGTGATGTTCATCATCTGCTTTTTCTTCGCCAAGAACATCTACAATATTCTGCTCGTGCCATACGAGCATGTGGCGGGACCGGACGCCCGCCTCATCTACACGGCGCCGCAGGAATATTTCTTCACCCAGATCAAAGTCGCGGTTTTCGCCGCCGCCTTTCTGGCCTGCCCGATTATCTTTGCGCAGCTCTATGCCTTCGTCGCGCCGGGCCTTTATAAGCAAGAGCGCGCGGCCTTTGCGCCTTATCTCTTCGCGACGCCGATCTTCTTCGCGCTCGGCGCCTTGCTCGTCTATTTCGTCGTCATGCCCAATCTGCTGGGCTTCTTCATCGGCATGCAGCAGGCGAAGCGCAGCCGGGCAGGGCGCAGATCGAGCTTCTGCCGCGCGTCAGCGAATATCTGTCGCTGATCATGACGCTGATCTTCGCCTTCGGGATCACGTTTCAATTGCCGGTGGTGCTCACGCTGCTCGGCCGGGTCGGCATCGTCGACTCCGGCTTTCTGCGGCGGCAGCGGCGCTATGCCGTGGTGCTCGTCTTCATCGTCGCTGCGGTGCTGACCCCGCCGGACATGTTTTCGATGTTGGCCCTTGCCGTTCCGGGCCTGCTCCTCTACGAGCTTTCGATCATCTCGGTCGCATTCATCGAAAAGCGGCGCGCCGAAGCGGCGGCGAAGGCTGCGGCCGGGACCTGAGTTCTGCTCCCTCGGATTGCTCCACGCCCATGCATGACATCAAATGGATTCGCGAAAATCCCGAGGCCTTTGACGAAGGCTTGAAGCGGCGCGGGCTCGAGCCGCGTTCTTCCGAGCTTCTTGCGTTCGACGATCGACGCCGCGCGGCCATCGCCAAATCGCAAGCCGCTCAGGAGCGCCGTAACGCCGCATCAAAAGAGATCGGCGCGGCGATGGAAAAAGGACGATGGCGCGCGCCGACGCTTTGAAGGCCGAAGTCGCGGAACTGAAGGCCACGCTGCCCGAGCTCGAAGCCGAAGAGCGTAGCGCGAGCGATGGCCTCGACGCCACGCTCGCCGAGATCCCCAACACGCCTTTGCTGGAAGTTCCTTTCGGCAAGGATGAGAACGACAATCCCGAACTTCGCAGCCGTCGGCGAGAAGCCGAAATTTTCCTTCGAGCCGAAAGAGCATTTCGAGATCGGCGAACAACTCGGCCTGATGGATTTCGAGACCGCGGCGAAAATGTCCGGCGCGCGCTTTGTCGTGCTCAAGGGCGCGCTGGCACGACTTGAACGTGCATTGTCGCAATTCATGCTCGATCTGCATACAGGCGAGCATGGCTATAGCGAAGTTAATCCGCCGCTCCTCGTGCGCGACGAGGCAATGTTCGGCACGGCGCAATTGCCGAAGTTTGCGGAGGATCAGTTCGCCGCATCGGCAATCAAAAAGATTGATCTTCAAAAGTATTTTGGCCAAGGCCCCGATGTTGTTGAATTTGTGAAGCGCGTCTTAACGACTTACCACAAGGGAGACGATCCAGGGGTGCGTGCTGCTCTGGCGGCCGTTCCAGAGTCTACAGAAGGACAGGACGAATTAATTCGCCTCTTAACTGACAAAGAATATTGGCTCATCCCCACCGCCGAAGTTCCGCTGACCAATCTCGTCCGCGAATCGATCCTCGACGAAAAGCAACTGCCGCTACGCTTCACCGCCGGCGACGCCCTGTTTTCGTGCCGAAGCGGGCGCAGCGGGCAAGGACACGCGCGGCATGATCCGCCAGCACCAATTCACGAAGGTCGAGCTCGTCTCGATCACGACACCGGAAGAATCTCTCGCCGAACATGAGCGCATGCTCGGCTGCGCAGAAGAAGTGTTGAGGCGGCTTGAGCTTCCCTATCGCGTTGTGACGCTCTGCACCGGCGATATGGGCTTTGCCTCGCAGAAGACCTATGACATCGAAGTCTGGCTGCCGGGGCAGGACCGCTATCGCGAAATCTCGTCCTGCTTCCGTCTGCGGTGATTTCCAGGCGCGGCGCATGAACGCGCGCTATCGTCCAGAGGGTGGCAAGGCGACCCGTTTCGTCCACACGTTGAACGGCTCCGGCGTGGCGGTCGGCCGCGCGCTCGTCGCGATACTGGAAAATTATCAGAACGAAGACGGCTCCGTGACACGTGCCCGATGTCTTGCTGCCCTATATGGGCGGTCTTACGAAGATCAAGAGGAAATAATGACTTTCCGGAAGAACCCACCCTTCGAGACGCGAGCTTCGCTCGCTCCTCAGGACGAGGGTTCTTTCTACGCCGCGCTCATCCTGAGGAGGGTCCGAAGGACCCGTCTCGAAGGATTGGCAATTAGCACAGAGACCGCGAACTCAGGACGACATGCGCATTCTGGTCACCAATGACGACGGCATTCATGCGCCGGGGCTCTCAGTTCTCGAACGGATCGCCGCCGCGCTCTCCGACGATATCTTCGTCGTCGCGCCGGAATATGATCAGTCCGGCGTCGCCCATTCGCTCTCGCTCAACGATCCGTTGCGGTTGCGCAAGATTTCCGAGCGGCGTTTCGCGGTGAAAGGCACGCCGACGGATTGCGTCATCATGGCCGTGCGGTCGATCATGCAGGGCGGCAAGCCGGATCTCGTTCTCTCCGGCGTCAATCGCGGTTCGAATGTCGCCGACGACATCACCTATTCCGGCACGATCGCCGCCGCGATGGAAGGGACCATGCTCGGCATTCCCTCCATTGCGCTGTCGCAATGCTATGGCGCTTCGGGCCGTGACGAACTTGATTGGGATTGTGCCGAGATCCATGCGCCGGAGCTCATCAGGGCTTTGCTCGCGAGGGTATCGACCGCGACATCCTCATCAATGTGAATTTCCCAGGATGCAGCGCACAAGAGGTCGCCGGCATCTCCGTCACGGTCCAAGGCCGGCGGGACATGCAGACGATGCGGATCGAGCCTCGCTCGGACGGACGCGGCAATCCCTATTATTGGATCGCGTTCGACCGTGATGTCGGCGAGCCGCCGCCGGGCACCGATCTCGATGCGCTTTGGAACAATCGCATTTCGGTGACGCCGCTGAAGCTTGATCTGACCGACGAGGTCTCGGTCGCGCGCTACGCGCGGGTCCTTAATTCGGTGATTGCGCGGTAGCGTGGTCGCTTCGACCGCTTTGCCCGTCGCGCAAATCATGAAATCATCGTACTTTCGTTTGTCGCATCGCCGGGAGGCCGACCGGTTCCTGCGCCAGATGGAGACAAACAGATCAGCTCAGCGTGGATGATCCGGCCAGCGGGACTCGCGGTGAGTGCGTCGACGGTGAAATCTCTTCCGTTTCCTGACGCCGACGTGGCTTCGGCCCGCGCCGAGGAAAGGGCCGCTTTTCTCTTGCGCCTGCGGGCGCGGCGGCATCCGCGATCTCGATCTGCTGCGGGCGCTCGAAAAAGTGCCGCGCGAAATGTTCGTGCCGCATCGCCTCGTCGATCTCGCGCGGCGCGATCTCGCATTGCCGATCGGCTGCGGCCAGACTTTGTCCGAGCCTTGGCTGGTCGCGCGGATGATCGAAGCGCTGGCGCTCTCGCGGGAGCACCGCGTGCTCGAAATCGGCACGGGCTCCGGCTATGCGACGGCCATCCTTGCCGAGATCGTCGAAGCAGGTCATTTCGATCGAACGATTTCAGACCCTCGCGATTGCGGCGCGGTTGCGGCTTCAGCGGCTCGGCAAGACAAATGCCGAGGTTGTCTTCGCCGATGGGCTCGCGGTGCCGGCCGAGGCCGGGCCGTTCGACCGCATCTTGATCCATGGCCGTCTTGACGAACTGCCGCCGCCGCTCGTCGACGTTCTCGCCGAAGACGGCCGGATCGTCATGGCGCGGCCGGAGCGCAACGTCGCCTGGCGGCAAATGCTGGTCGAGCTTCGCCGCGACGCAGATGGTCGCCTCGTCGAGACGGAACTCGGCACCTGCCGGTTGCAAGCGCTGTTACCCGGCCTCGCGCGGGTGCTGTGAGCCGCTTTAGTTTGCATTAAGCTAAACCCACAGGGATTTCGTTGAAGCCGGCATTCATCTTAAACGCTCCCTTAACTCGCTTGCACCCTAATGAGGCCCATGAACCGTCTGTTTGTGGGTTGCGTCATGTCCGCAGTGTGTCGGCTTTCAGTCCCGGTCTTACGTTGCGTCTTCTCTTGGCGGGCTGTCTTGCCGGCCTTCTTGCCGGGTGTGCCGATTCGGAGCGGCTGTCCGACCCGTTTTCCAATCCGTTCCAAAGCTCGGCGAGTACGGATCGCACGCCGACGGCCAGCGTTGGGACGAATGAGCCGGTCAGGCCAGTTCAATCACGCCCGCTGTCTCCGCCCATTCAGGGCACTTCGGCGAACCGGCCCGTCGCCGCCTACACAGCGCCATCGACGCCCAGCCCACGCTTCGCCTCGGCGGGGACTTATGGCGGCAGCGACGTGGCGAGTTCCATCGGCCGGTCCGGACATGGGGTTGCCGGCTGGACCGCAGAAGGCGGCACGCCGATCGTCATGGCCCAAGGCGAAACCGCCGAGATCATCGCGAAGCGCTACGGCATCCCGCCGGAGGCGCTGCTGCGGACCAACGGATTCACCTCCTCGGCACAGGTGCGGCCTGGCGCGAGGCTCATCATCCCGACCTATAATGCAGCGCTCGCCGCTTCGAGCGGCGTGCGTTTCGCGTCGAACCGTGATAGCGCCCGCACGCCGGCCGGTGCGAAGTTGCAATTCGTGAAAGGTCCGCGGCTGGCGGACAACAAGCACGTGAAATCGGCGAAAGCCGGGGCCAAGACCAGAATTGCGGAAGCGAAGGCGAGAAGCGCAAAGCCAGAAGCCGAGAAGATCGCCAAATTTGAAAAGACCGGGCCTGCCAAGGCCGAAGCCATCGTGAAGCCCGAAACGAGCGTGATTCCGCAGGCGGAACGGCCGGAATCGCAGCCGAAAAAGGTCGATGCGGCACCGACATCGAGCCTCGTACCGGAGAATTCCAAGTCGATCGCCGCCACGGACGCGGCTTCGCCGGAATTCCGCTGGCCGGCGCGCGGCCGGATCATCCAGGCCTATAAGGCTGGCGGCAACGATGGGATCAACATCGCGCTGCCGGAGGGCACTTCCGTGAAAGCGGCAGAAGCGGGGGTCGTCGCCTATGCCGGCAATGATCTCAAGGGCTACGGTAATCTTGTTCTCATTCGGCATCCGAATGGCTTCGTCACCGCTTACGCCAATAACGGCGAGATCGACGTTAAGCGCGGTGAGACTGTCAAACGCGGCCAAGTGATCGCCAAGTCCGGCCAGAGCGGCAATGTCGCCTCGCCGCAGCTCCACTTCGAACTGCGCAAGGGCTCGACGCCGGTCGATCCGACGCAATATCTCGCCGGTCTGTAGGCCATAGGGCGTCCGCGCGCGACCGAACCAAGGACTGGCCTCGCCGCGATTTGACGGGGGCGCCCAAAACCTATAGAGAAGCGTTCGCTGCATCGCAGCATGAAGCGCTCCAGTCGCGTAAGTCGGTCCCCGGACCGGCGATCTGTCGAGCGTTTCCCCTTTCCAGCCGACGGCCCGGTACGCGGGGCCGCCCCTCCCAATCTCGAGAGTTAGCACACGGCGCGCCTCGCGCCGGCGCGACAACTCGCTTCAGAAAGACTATTACGTGACTCGGTTCTCTGATCTCGGCCTCGCCGAGGTCCTGCTGCGTGCCCTCCAGCACGAAGGTTACACACAGCCCACGCCGATCCAGGCGCAAGCCATCAAGCCACTGCTTGAAGGGCGCGATCTCCTCGGAATAGCCCAAACGGGCACCGGAAAGACCGCAGCTTTCGCTTTGCCGATCATTCATCGTCTCATGGCGGAACGGCGCCGGGCGCCGCGCTTGGTGCGCGCCCTCGTTCTCGCGCCGACCCGGGAGCTTGCCGCGCAGATTGCCGACAGTTTCCGCGCCTATGGCCGCTTCGCCCGCATTTCCGTTGCGACGATCGTCGGCGGCGTCGGCATCGGCGCGCAGGTCAAGGCTTTAGCGCAGGGTCGATGTTCTGGTGGCGACGCCAGGCCGTCTCCTCGACCATTTGTCGAGCGGCACCGTGCGCCTCGATTGCGCCGAGGTCATCGTCCTCGACGAGGCCGACCACATGCTCGACCTCGGTTTCATCATTCCGATCCGTCAAATCCTCGCCCGCTTGCCAAGAAAGCGCCAGAGCTTGTTCTTTTCGGCGACCATGCCGAAGGAGATCGCCGGGCTTGCCGCCGACATGCTGCATGATCCAGTCGAGATCAGGGTGGCGCCGGTGGCGACGACGGCTGAGCGCGTCGTGCAGGAGGTCTTTTTCGTCAATGATGCCGGCAAGCGCGACCTTCTGGTCGAACTGCTCCGCCGCCCTGATTTCCGCCGCACAATCGTCTTCACCAGGACGAAGCGCGGCGCCGACAAGGTGTCGCAGCATCTTGAGGCAGCGGGATTAACCGCAGCTGCCATTCACGGCAACAAGAGCCAGGTTCAGCGCCAGCGTGCACTCGATGGCTTCAGGACCGGACGCTCCAGCGTCCTCGTCGCCACCGATATCGCGGCCCGCGGCATCGATGTCGACGATGTCACCCATGTGGTGAACTACGAACTCCCCGATGTGCCGGAAGCCTATGTCCATCGGATTGGCCGCACGGCACGCGCCGGAGCGGGGGGAATGGCGGTCTCGCTTTGTGACGACAGCGAGCGCGGCCTTTTGCGCGCCATCGAAAAGCTGACGCGGCAAATCCTCCCTTTCAACGATCGGCGTGCGGCTGGACAGTCCCGCGACGAGCCGAGACATAAGATGCGCCAAGGTCAGGCGCGGCCGCATCACAATGCTGGCGGTTCCCCCGAGATGCAGCACAAGGGCAAAGAAGCTGTGCGCAGCAAGTCCTTCGCAGGACAAAATAAACGTAGGAGTAACAATAGGTCGCCAGCCTTTGTTGCTAAATTGGTTGACGTATAGGCCAATCGCAGGCAACCGTCCTTTCGGGATCGAGCCGGATTGTTCGATCGGCTGCCGAAAGAGATTCTAAATCTGCGAGGCGAAGACGAGATAGGCGGTGATTTCCGCCGCCTGTTGAGTCGTCCCGGCGACGTCGCCGGTCTGGCCCTCTAACAACCGGCGGGCGAGGGCAGTCACGCCGTAGGCACTCGCGACGCTCAAGACCAGCGCGATGATGACGCGGCCCAAGCCGGCGCCCGCCAGAAGCGGCAGAAGGCCGAGGATGAATGCCACGAGTGCGGCGGTCGCCAGCACGGGTTTCTGCGGTGCTGCAGCAAAAAAACCGGCCCCAGCCGGACGGGCCGGCGGCAGAAGATAGAGCGGAAGAAGCGCGAGCGTGCGCGAGACGGCCGCCGTGGCGATCAGCACCATGCTAGCGAGGCAGACGCCGTGCCTCACGACGAGCGCGAGGCTCGAGACGCGCAAAAGCACGCCGAGAACCAGAGCCAGTGTGCCGAACGTGCCGATCCGGCTGTCCTTCAGGATAGCCAGTCTCTCCTCCGGCGTCGTGCCGCCCGTCGCATCGGCGAAATCGGCGAAACCGTCTTCGTGCAGGGCGCCGGTGACGACAACGAGGAACGAGATGACGATAGCCGTGGCCAAAAGCGGCGGCATACCAAGCTTCGTCGCAATCCAAAGGACGATTGCGGCAGCAACGCCAATCAAAGCTCCGGCGATCGGCAACATCCGGGCCGATGAACTCACCGACGCTTCGTGCGGGGCTTTTTCGAAGCCAAAAGCGGGGATTGGCAGTCGCGTACAGAAGCGCAGGCAGGCCAAAAGGTCCGCCGCAATAGTGGCAAGGAAATCGGCCGCCGGGACAAAGCGCGAGTCCATCTGCTTTTCATGCGACAGGCCGCGCATTTTGTCGAGACCCCGCTAGCGCGGGATCGACAAAGCTTTCATGCCGCCACTTGTCCGGTAGGGAGATCGGCATAGTCTTCGGCCCGCGTCTCGTCCCGTGCCGTGTTCGGTAGAACGGCCGAAAGCAGCGCGGCGACCAAGATATTGGCGATAATCGCGGTCACGCCGTTATAGACGGCGAAATCCGTCCCCACGATCGCATGCACGGGCACCCAGGCCGTCGGCGTCCAGGCAAGCCATGTCCCGAGCACCATGCCTGTCGCCCAGCCGGCGAACAGCGCCCAACCGCTGAACCGGCGGGTGAATAGGCCGAAGATCACCGCGGGGAAGATCTGCGACATCCACACGCCGCCGAGCAATTGCAGGTCGAGCGCGAACTTGGTCGGTACGAAGAGGATCACGAGCAAAGCCCCGACCTTGACGACCAGCGACATCAGCTTGGCGAGCACGGCCTCCTCGCTCCCGCTCATCTGCGGATTGACGAAGGGCTCCCAGATGTTGCGCGTGAATGTATTGGCGGCGCCGATCGACATGATCGCGGCGGGCACGAGGGCTCCGATGGCAATCGCGGCGAAACAGAAACCGACGAACCAGTTGGGGAATGTCGCCAGGATCAGATGCGGTACCGCATCCTGCGGGTTCGTGACATGGACCCCCGCGGCATGGGCCATAAAACCCATCAACGCGATGAGGCCGAGCATCACAGAATAGGCGGGCAGGGCGATCGCGTTGATGCGGATCACGTTGCCGCTGCGGGCCGAGAGGATGCCGGTCATCGAATGCGGATACATGAGAAGCGCGAAGGTCGATCCGACCGCGAGGGTGACGAAGGGCATGATCTGCTTGGGCGCGAGAAGTAGCCCTGCGGCAATCTTGCCGCCCGAGGCAGCAACCTTTTGCGCGAAATCTGCAGCAGCCGCATCGAAGATCGCGCCATAACCGCCGAGCTTCATCGGAATGATGATGATGACGGCGAGGACGAAGATATAGATCATCATGTCTTTGACGAAAGCGATCAAGGCCGGGGCGCGCAAGCCGCTGCGATAAGTGTAAAGCGCGAGGATGATGAAGGCGATCGTGAGGGGCAGATGCGCTCGCGAGGCCCTGGCCTTGAAAGCCGAGCGCCTCGATCACCTTTTCCATGCCCACGAGCTGCAAGGCGATATAGGGCATGGTGGCGAAAATGCCGGTGAAGGCGACCGCCAAGCTCGAGCCATTTGTTGCCGTAGCGCCCGAGTACGTAATCGGCCGCCGTCAGATAATTCTTGCGATGCGCGACTGCCCAGAGCCGGGGAAACGCCAGATAGAGCAGCGGATAGATCATGATCGTATAGGGCACGGCGAAGAAGCCATAGGCGCCGATGGCATAGACGACCGAGGGCACGGCGATCACCGTATAGGCTGTGTAAAGATCGCCGCCGATCAGAAACCAGGAGATCCAGGCGCCGAACCGACGGCCGCCAAGGCCCCATTCGTGCAGATCGGCGAGATCGCCGCGCTTCCAATGCGCCGCGACGAAGCCGAGAACGGTGACAAAAAGGAAGAACGCGACGAAGACGATCGTCGCCGGCCAATTCAAATGATCGATCACTTTTTCTCTCCCTTGTAGACGATAAAGGTGACAAGGCTTGGACCGGGATGAGAAGAAGCAGGAACCAGTAGAAGAAAGGGAAACCGAAGAGCCGCGGCTCGATGACGTTGTAAAAGGCACGCAGAGACACGCCAAAGAAGGCAGCAGCAACAGCAGATATTTCATTGTTTCCCCCCAGGTCGGCATTCGAGTGATGCCGTTCCCTTGAAACAATTATCCCCGCTGGCGGCGGGGATCAAGCGTCGGCCAGCGGTGTTTGGTTCTCTATTTGGCGATGATTTCGACGTCCCGGTCCTGGGTCGATTGGACTTTGAAAGTCGTCTGATAGGTCTTGTTGTCGTGCCGTGCGATCGCGACATATTCGCCTTCGGCAAGGACAAGCGACGGGAAGGCGCCGATCAGCTCGCGGATGACGTCGCCGCCGGGCGTCAGAATCGTAAAGGCCGAATTGGCGAGTGCTTCGCCGCCGGGGCTGTTGACGAGCTTCAGGGTCATCACCGCGGCGCGGTGGCGCAGCGTCGCATCCGTCAATTTCCCGGCCTGCACGCGCAAATCGGCGCTCACGACGGAATTGGTCGCATTGGCGACGCCGTTTTGAGCAAGCGAGCCAATACCTGTCGTGTCGAGCAGGGTCGAGACGACGTGATAGCTGCCTTCCGGCAGACCGATGATGTCGCCGGCCTTGGCATTGGCGAGGATGAGCTTGGCTTCGGAATTATTGCGCTCGGGGACGTAGATCGAAATCGTTAGTTTCGCTGGATTGATCGGCTGGTCGCCGAGCATGCCAACGATCCGCAGGCCACCGGCATTGAGGACCAGTCGTTCGCTCGCCGGCTGGCCGGCCATCGTGACTCGCTTGGTCATGCCGGCAAGCCCTATCGCGGCATGCACGATATAGGTGCCGTCTGGCAGAGAGAGGGACGGCGCCGCCTCGGTGGATTCGGCGACGAGCTTGTGCGAACCGTCGGGGGCAGTAGTTTCGTCGAACACCCGCCATTTCAATCCGTAGCGCACCGGCTGGGTGTCGGCGGCGCTCAGGAAAGCGGAGAGGAGAAGCGTGCTGCGGCTGCTGTCCGGCTCCGCCTGCCGCCGCGGGGCGACGGGACTGCCCGGAGCAATGGGGGCAAGGGCCTGCACCGGCGCTGCGGCCGGAGCCGGCTGCGCATAGGCCGCCACATTCGCGGCGGCAAGGCCGGCGCAGATCAGGATCAGCCGCACCAGAGTGCAACCGCTCCCCGGAGCCGGCGCCTTGCGCGGCCGCAGCATCAGATCACTGATCATTAGCTCTCAGGACAAGGCCGCCTGCCGCGGCGGTGAGATTGGCAATTGACAGAGGCTCGAAGGAAAATTCGACTTTGTGATGGCCGGCCGGGACTTCGACCCCGCGAAAAAGAATATTGGCGCGCAACAGCGGCCTTTCCGCGCCGTCGAGCCGGACAAGCCAGCCCGGATAATAGATATCGTGAAGGACGACGATCCCGGCCTTGTCGCTCTCGACATCGATCGTGTCCTTATTGTCCTCGTAGTTCGCTATCGTGACACTTGCCTTGGCCGGATCGGCCCCGGCGGCGGCCTTCGTCTCCGGCGGTCCGTCCGCCGAGACTTCCGCCGAAACTGCGCCGAGATCGCGCAGATTTGCCTGATCGATCAATACCTGCCGCGTCGGATCGAAATCCGGCAGCGCATGATTGCTGAGAACTGTCTCAGTGTTGACCGGTTCGATCTCGCTTGCGAAATAGGCGCGCGGTGCAGCCTCGCCGAGCCGATAGATATACATCGTGTCGCTGGCATAGATCTGCGTCGCCGTGGGGCGCGGAAAATAACGCGGCAGTTTCGCCAGCGGCCGTCCGAGGACGAGATATTCGAGGCCGAGCAGCGAGGCGAGCTTGCACCGATAGCCGCGGAACGTATCGGGGAATTTGCGCTGAGTGGGATCCTCGGCATTTTCGCCCGGGCCGACGGCGCGCTCATAGTCGGCGATGCGCAGCGGATTATAGCCGAGCGTGTTTTCGAGCTTGAGTACCATCGAGGCATTCTGCCAGGGGCCGTGGAGACCCAGGATCTCGACGCGGGGATGGTCGCCGACTTTCGCCCTTGCGGCGAGTTCGCGGCTCAGCACCGCGAGACCGTCGGCATCGCTCGCCGCCATATGCCCATAAACGGAATAGCGCGACAGCGGCTCGGCATTCAGCGAAGAGGCGGCATTGCGCCAGATGAGTTCGCCGCCGCTCAATGCGACGAGGAGACTTGCGGCGAGCGCGCGCATCGCCCTTTGCCGCGGTCCGAACAGATGTGTCGCAGCAAAGGCGATCAGCGCGACGGCGATTGCGGACTGGTAGAGCGAGTCGGCTAAATGTCCTTGCCTGTAAGAAAAGGTCAAAGCGAAGCCGATGACAGATCCGACTAGCACGATCGTCGCGGCGATGCGTGCCAGCGCCCGCCATCGCGGCGCTTCGCGCGAGAGGCGCGGCGGCCCATTCAGGATATAAAGGTGGAGAAGATAACCGGAGAGAAAAGCAAGCGCGGCATTGATGACGAAGGTCGCGTCAGCCGGCCTGCGGTAAAGCGAAACGCCAGGCAGGTGATCGAAGATGAAACCGAAGACAGGTGTATAACGTCCGACCGCATAGAGCAGCGCCGCAATCAGCACGGCTAGGAAAAATCGCTGGCCGCGCGCGAAAATGCGCCCCGACGCAAATCCGTGCCAAACCACGAGCAGGATCGGCAAGGTGCCGATGAAGAGATAATTGATCGAACGATCGGTCCAGTCGGGCTGGATCATCTCCTCTAGCCCGGCCCCCAGTAATCATAATTCCAGTCGAGAGAGCCGAAGAAGTTCGGCGCAAACAGGGTCGTGAAATTGATCGGCGCGAGCGACCCCGCCACGGCGACACCAAAGGGAATCTCGGGGCGGTTCGAGCCCGCGAGAAACTGCATCGTCAGAAGGACGGGCACGCTCAGGACAGCGAGAATCAAGCAGCCCGCGAGCGCTAACGGCCCGATACGGCGTCGGATGTAGAGAAGAAGATCGTCGCTTTGTGCAGCCGACCAGAGAGCCCGGCCGACGAGCGTAATCGCCAACAGGAAGGCGACTTGGTCGCGCCCGAGTACCATCAACGAAGCAAACAGCGCGAACAGCGCCGCAAACCGGAAGGAGCACCGCTCGAGCGTGATTTCGAGCATCAGCAGCGCCGCGGGGAAAAAGCTGTAAGAAATGATCATGCCGGCATGCTGCTGCCTGCCGCTCGCAGAGCCGCCCAGCATGAAGACGAAGGCGGCGAGCACCGCGGCAGCCGGATGCCAGCGCCGGTGGCGGCCATACATCACGACGCTGAGGCCGCCAAAGCAGAGATGGGCGAGGATCGCCGCATCGAAAACCTGCATCGAGGCCTGCGGCGCCACAAGTGCGAGGAGCACCATGCTCGGCGTGAAGATGAGCGATTGGGGATCGGCGATCGCTGGATAGCCGCCGAAATGATAGGGGTTCCACAGGGGAATCGTGCCGTGATGCAGCGCATCGGCGAGGAAGCGGAACATCGGATAGAAATGATTTTTCGAGTCCCATGGCACGACCGAACCTCTCGCCTGCCAGCAGAGGAAAGCCGCGGCACAGAACAAGGCGACGCTGGCCAGCGAGAGCGCGGTTGCGCGTGCGGTCCACGCCTGCGCGTTGAGCCGCGCCGCCGCCTCGGTCGGGCCGGCAAGTTCGCGGCGCAGTGCCACGCCGGCAGAAGCTGTAGGCGATGTAGTCGTTTCGATTAGCGACATGAACGCTAAGGACCTCAGGCGGGCTCAGGCAGGACGGGCACCAAGATCGGCTCGGGAATTTTCGCGGCAAAGGCAGCCGCGCTGCCACCTGCCGAGCCGCCCCCAGCCCAACAACGAGGATAGCGGGACGTTCCTCAACAACGGCTAAACCGCGCGAGCAACCGAGGTCGTCTGCCGCGTCATTGATGCAGTACGAACAGATGACGACGCGCGGCAAAACCGGACGTTGACTTCAGCGGTGAAGTGGACCTTTTCGTGGCGGTCGAGCTTGCTCCGGTCAAACTCGGGCAAAATCGCTAAGATCCTGTGTTTTCTTCTATCTTTGTACCCGGTGACCCTTCCATGAACGCCACGATAGACCTTCTACAGAAACGTCGCTCCACGCCGCCAGCCACCTTGGCAGGGCCAGGGCCGACGCCGGAGGAACGGGAAATTCTCCTGACGATTGCTGCCCGCGTTCCCGACCACGGCAAGCTCGTGCCGTTCCGCTTCATCGTCTTCGAGGGAAAGGGGCGGGAAGCCGCAGGCGCGATCATCGCCGATGTCTTCGCCAAGGCTAATCCGGACGCGGATCAGATGCGTGTCGATGCCGAGCGCAAGCGGCTCGCCTTCGCCCCGCTCGTCATCGCGGTCGTATCGCGCGCCGCACCGAATGAAAGAATTCCGCAATGGGAACAAATTCTCGCGGCTGGAGCCGTCTGCATGAATCTCACGATCGCCGCCAATGCCATGGGCTTTGCGACCACCTGGATCACCGAATGGTACGCCTATGATCGCGCCGTCCTGGCGCGCTTCGGTCTCAGCGAAGCCGAGAAGATCGCTGGCTTCGTCCATATTGGGCGTCATGCCGGTCCACGTGAAGATCGGCCGCGGCCGAACTTGAGCGAACTCGTCACCATGTTCAGCACCTGAGCTTCGAATTGCACCGCGTCAGATCAGAGATGGATGGGTCGATACCGCGGCGATGCGGCCGGTCGAGCGTTGCGGCTGTTTCGATTATGCCGTCATCGCAGACGTGTTCGCATTCTCGCGGCCGCCGAAACTCCGCTGGCTCAGGGGAAGACCGCGTTGATCGTGGCGATCTGTTCCGGCTCGATCGCGAGCTTGCCGGTAAATCCATCGCGCCGCGCTTCCTCGCATGCGGCCTTGAGACCGGCGCCGTCCCGATCTGCGTGGGCTTGGTCGATCGCCGCGACCCCGGCGCCCTTGGCGGCCAAAAGGGTGAGGTTGCGCGCGAGCGCGAAGGGCGCCGTGAGCGCGCCGTCCTTTGTCGTCGCCTTCGCGCCGATCGCCGCCGCCAGCTCTCTTGCCGACCAGGCTAAGCCGACGAGGCGGTGGCTCGCGCCGGCATAAGTGCCCATTAGGAACAGTGCGGCCGGCATCTCAGCGGCGACAGCGATGATGCGAGTGCTGCCGTCGGGCAAACCGCACTCGGCCTCGCGGACGGCGAGCTTGACGCCGAGATGCTGGACATCGGCGCCGCCGCGCGATTTCGGCAAGACAATGCCATCCGGCGCGGCTTCCATGACGGCGTCGAGATCAGCCTCGATCTCGCCGCTGTCCAGTCCATTGACGCGGACGAAAATCCGCGGCGGCTGCGGCCTTTGTCGTGCGGCGTGCAGAAAGCCGAGCGCCATTTCGCGCGCACGCGGTCTCAAGCCGGCCCCAGCCAGATCTTGGAGATCGAGCCAAAGGCAGTCCGCCGCGCTCTCCAACGCGCGTTGAAGCTTTTTGTCATCGTCGGCTGGAACCAATAGTTGCGAGCGCATCACGGGCTCTTTGAGAGCATTTTCGAACCCTCTCCGGGGTGAGGCGGTCAGGATGCTGCATCTGGAATCGATTGTAACCCCTGATCCGGTTGCCATGATTTGCTGCGCGTCACCCGCAGGTGGTCAGCTCGGATCGCCGTCTTAAGGGTACATTTACCATGATCGAAGATGCTGAAGCGAGGTGAGCCATAGCTTGGCCAATTGTTTGCCGCACGGGCCCGGACCGCAACATGATCGTTCGTCGATTTCTGCAATGGGCCCGCACCGCGGCAGCAAGCCAGCGGGCCGAAGCCGCAGGCGCTCTGGCGCGCGCCTATCTCAGTGCCGACCTCGCTGCGTCAGAGCGTGCGGAGGCCAAGCTGGCCCTGACTGGTCTCCTCGACGATCCGTCGCCTTTGGTGCGGCGGGCGCTCGCCGAGACCTTCGCCAGCGCCGTTGAGGCGCCGCACCACATCGTTCTCGGCCTTGCCGACGACCAGTCGGACATTTCCTCGATCGTGCTCTGCCGTTCGCCCGTCCTCACCAATTCCGACCTCATCGATTGCGCCGCGATCGGCGATGCGATCGCCCAGTCGGCGGTCGCGCTTCGGCCCCGCCTGTCGGCGGCCGTCGCCGCGGCGGTCGCTGAGGTCGGTGCCCGGGAGGCGCTGATCTCGCTGGCCATCAATCCGGGCGCCGTCCTGCCGGAATTTTCGATGCGCCGGATGATCGAACGATTCGGCTTCGACGGAGAGGTGCGCGAAGCCCTCCTGTCGCGCCCGAACTTGCCGGCTTCATTGCGTGCCGATCTCGTCGCCGCGACCGCGGATTCGTTGTCGGCTTTCGTGACCGAGCGCGATTGGATGTCGTGCGAGCGGGCTAAACGGGTCACGCGCGAGGCGCGCGAGCAGGCGCATGTCATCATTGCCGCTACGAGCGGCGAGGGTGAGAACGGCGCAGCAAAACTCGTCGCCTATCTTCGCGCTTCCCGGCAATTGACCGCCGGCCTTCTGCTGCGGGCTCTGCTCAGCGGCAACGCCGGCCTGCTCGAAGCGGCGCTCGCCGAATTGTCCGAACTGTCTCTGGCGCGGGCCAAGGGCCTGGTGCGCGATTGGAGAAGCGCCGGTTTTGCCGCGCTCTACCGCAAGGCCGGACTTCCCGATGCGCTCCTGCCGGCTTTTCGCGCGGCGATCGAAGCGCTCAGGACGATCGACGCGGTGGATCAGAATGGCGCCTCTCTGTCCCGGCAGCGGATCGAAAGGGTGCTCACCGCCTGCAAGGCCGTGAATGGCGGCGAGCTCGACAGGCTGCTTGCGGTCCTGCGCCGTTTCGATGCCGAAGCGGCGCGCGCGGAAGCGCGCAATTTCTCCGCAGCGCTTCGGCAAAAGACGGCGGCTTCGGCAGCGGCGCATCGCGAAATCGTGCCGATGCCGGAAGAGCCGCCGCTGCTTCTCGTCGATTGCGATGCGAAGGAGGTCGCCGAGAGTTCAACACGGCCGAGCTGGCGGCGGATCGAGCCGCCCTTGATCAGGATCGACCTTGCCGCGATCGAGCGAGAACTCGCGGCGGCATAGGTTCAAGCGTCATCCTGCATCAGCCCGGCGAGCACTGCGTATTGAAGAAGGATTATCGTCTTGGCGTCGATGATCTCACCACTGCCGATCATCGCCAGTGCCTCGGCCAATGTCGGCTCGAGAATTTCGATGTCTTCGCCAGCTTTGGGCAAGCCGCCGCCGGGGCCGACGCGATCGGCGGGGGAATAGCGCGCCACAAAGAAACTCAAACGCTCGCCGAACGCGCCGGGGCTCACGAATGCCTCGAAGAGGAAGCGGGGCGCCCTGATTGAAAGGCCGGTCTCTTCCAAGACTTCCATGACAATCCGGCGATCGGCGTCAAGGCCCTCGAGCTTGCCGGCGCAGACCTCGATCATCGTTTCCCGGCCCGTGCCAAGATAGACCGGCAAGCGAAATTGCCGCACCAGCAACACGCGTGTACGCGTCGGGTCATAGAGAAGAATCGCGGCGCTGTTGCCCGTGTCATAGACTTCGCGGGTCAGTTCCTGCATTTTCGTATCGAACCGACGTCGCCGAAAGGTGATCCTTTCGAGCAGCCCGAAGCCGCGCGACACGATCTCGCGGCGCAGGATCTTGATCGCTTCGTCCATCTGTCAATAGCCGAATTGTTCGCGCAGGATCCGCTCGTCGAGCGAATGGCCGGGATCGTGGAGGATCGTAAGGCCGATCGCCCGGTCCATCGCAATCTCGACCTTGAGAACCTCCTTGAACTCGAAATGGTCTGCGACCGCGGCCACCGGCCGTTTTTCGGCTTCGAGGATATCGAGCGTCACATGCGCGCTGTCGGGCAAAAGCGCGCCGCGCCAGCGCCGGGGCCGGAACGCCGAGATCGGCGTCAGGGCCAGCAGCGGCGAGTCGAGCGGCAGGATCGGTCCGTCAACGGAAAGATTATAGGCCGTCGAACCAGCCGGTGTTGAGAGCAAGAGCCCGTCGGCGACGAGTTCGCCGAGCCTCTCCTTGCCGTCGATGGAAATAGAGATTTTCGCCGCCTGATAGGATTGGCGCAGCACCGAGACCTCGTTGATTGCCTGCGCCGTGGCAACTTTTCCGCGAATGTCGGTCGCGACCATGGAGAGCGGATGGATGATCGAGGGCTCCGCTTGCGCGATTCGCTGTTCAAGATCTTCCTCGCGATATTCGTTCATGAGAAAGCCGACCGAGCCGCGATTCATGCCATAGATGGGCTTTCCGGTGCCCATGAAACGGTGCAGCGTCTGCAACATCAGCCCGTCGCCACCCAGCGCGACGATGACGTCGGCGGCAGCCGGATCGCAATTGCCGTAGGCATGGATGAGGCGGATGCGCGCCGCCTCGGCATCGGGCGTGCCGGCGGACAGAAAGGCGATGCGCATTACGCCCGGGGCGGCTGGTTTTGTTTTCATCGGTTCGCGTCCAGTGGTCGGCCCTGACATAGCCGCAACGCGACGAGCCGGTAAAGCGGTTCCTGCCGAGTAGCTGAAAACGGGTCCGGTGCCGGCCTCAAGGAGCGCCTTCTAGCGAGCTTCTGTCGCAGTCAGCATCGCGGCGGTATTCAGTAGGCCGCGTAACTCTTTTCTTCAACGATCGGGCTTTGCAGCAGATCGTTGATCTCACGCTTGAGCGCGGCTCTGCGATCATTAGTGCAATAGACGGCGCGGGCAAAGGCGATGAATTTCGCGCCGAATGTCGCCGTGCTTTCCTGCTCCCGGATCGCATCCTCAATCCGCCAGAGCTCCGTGTTGACCTCTTTGAGGGCAGCGGTGAGACGCAATAGCGCGTCGGTCGGCACGATCTCCTTGTGAAATATCTCGTTCAGCAGGTCATATTCGCGGCGGATATTGGCGCGTTTCGCGGGATCGCGGATATTGTCGAGTTTGATCTCCAAAATGGTGATCTTGTCGATCAGTTCGCCGGCGGCGATTTCGACCAAAATAGCCATGCATCGGGTCTCCACCACGAGAGGCCAGATCACCAACCCTAGCGTCGAATCAAGCCACCTGGCAGCGCCTTCGCCATAGTCTGCCACGACAATGGCGACAATACGCGTTGAAACCAGGGGCCTGCGCCTGTAGAAGCGCCTCTCATCCGTTTTCCCGCAGGACTTGAGCCTGCGCCTAAGTTGAGACCATGCCCGACTTCCTCCTCGAGCTCTTTAGCGAAGAGATTCCGGCCCGCATGCAGGCCCAGGCGGCGTTGGATCTCAAAAGGCTGGTTACCGACGCACTGGCCGAGCGCAATCTCTTCGGCGAATCGGCGGGCAGCTTTGTGACGCCCCGGCGCCTGGCACTCCATATCCAAGGTCTGCCGGCGCGCCAGCGCGATATGCGCGAGGTCAAGAAAGGTCCGCGCGTCGATGCGCCGGCAGCGGCGGTGCAAGGATTTCTGAAGAGCGCCGGCCTTGCCTCGCTTGCCGAGGCCCGGATCGAGACGGACCCGAAAAAAGGCGATTTCTACGTCGCAACGATCGAACGGCCCGGCCGCGACACCGGGCAAGTCCTCGCTGAGATCCTGCCGCCGATCTTGCAGGCCTTTCCCTGGCCAAAATCGATGCGCTGGGGGGCCGCCTCCGCGCAGCCCGACGCTTTTCGCTGGGTGCGGCCGTTGCACAAGATCCTCGCGACATTCGGACCCGAGACCGAAGATACGGAGGTCGTCGCCTTCTCGATCGCCGGCATCGCTTCCGGCAATGTCACGTTCGGTCATCGGTTCATGGCGCCGGGGGAGATTCGCGTCCGCCGCTTCGAGGATTACGTAAGCTCGCTGGAAAAGGCGAAGGTGGTTCTCGATGCTGACCGCCGGCGCGACATCATCCTTTACGACGCCCGCAGCCTCGTCCATGCGCACGGGTTCGAATTCGTCGAAGACGCCGCGCTCCTTGATGAGGTCGCCGGGCTTGTCGAATGGCCGGTCGTGCTGATGGGCACATTCGACGAGGCTTTCCTCGTGTTGCCGCCGGAGGTGATCCGGGCGACGATCCGCGCCAACCAGAAATGCTTCGTGCTGCGCAACGCGGCGACCGGCAAACTCGCGAATAAATTCGTGCTCGTCGCCAATATTGCCGCACCGGACGGCGGCGCAGCGATCGCCGCCGGCAACGATCGCGTTGTGCGCGCCCGCCTTGCAGACGCTCAATTCTTCTACGAGACCGATCTCCATACGAAGCTTGAGGACAGGGTTCCGAAGCTCGCAAATATCGTCTTTCACGAGAAGCTCGGCTCGCAAGGCGAGCGAGTCGAAAGGCTGGTCAAGCTCGCCCGCTCGATCGCGCCTTTGGTTGGCGCCGATGCGGACACCGCGGCCCGTGCCGCGCTGCTCGCCAAGGCGGATCTGACCTCCGAAATGGTCGGCGAATTCCCCGAGCTTCAAGGGCTCATGGGCAAATATTACGCACGCGCCGCGGGCGAGCCGGAGGTGATCGCGGCGGCGGTCGCGGACCATTACCGCCCGCAGGGCCCGAATGATGCCATTCCGACCGAGCCGACCGCCGTCGCCGTCGCGCTCGCTGATAAGTTCGACACGCTCGTCGGCTTCTTTGCGATCGGCGAGCGGCCCACCGGGAGCAAGGACCCGTTCGCTCTGCGCCGCGCGGCGCTCGGCATTATCCGCCTAGTTCTCGAAAACGCGTTGCGTCTTCCGATCCGCGCTGTAACGCGCCAAGCCTTTGCGAATTACGCGCGGCTCGATGCGGTTTCATTACAGGACCTTTCAACCCGACTGCTGGGCTTCTTCGCCGACCGTCTGAAGGTCTATTTGCGCGACAAGGGTGCGCGCCACGATCTCATCGACGCGGTCTTCGCCCTTGAGGGTCAGGACGATCTTCTGTTGATCGTGCGTCGGGTCGAGGCGCTCGGCCGCTTTCTCGAAACCGAGGACGGCGCCAACCTGTTGGTCGGCTATCGCCGCGCCGCCAATATTCTTCGCGCCGAAGAAAAGAAGGCCGGTCCCGAAGAGGCCTCCTACACGGCAGCCTTCGCGCCAGCTTACCTCGTCGCCGCCGAAGAGAAGGCGCTGGCGCACAGCCTTGCCGAGGCTGCGTCCGAGGCCGCGCACGCCATCGCCGCGGAGGACTTCGAAGCCGCGATGCAGGCTCTCTCGTGTCTGCGTCCGCCAGTCGATGCGTTTTTCGATCGGGTGACGGTGAATGCCGACGATCCAACCCTGCGTCTCAATCGGCTGCGGCTTTTGAACGGCTTGCGCGAGGCGGTTCACAAGGTCGCCGATTTCTCGAAGATTGCGGGATAGGGCACGATGATGGGCGTCATTGCTGGGGCAAAGCGACAGGACAGTGCCGGCGTTCACGCGATGTCGAGTGGCTCCGTCCCGTTCGGCGTGCCGTCGGCGCCAAGCGTGATCTTCTCGATCCTTTGTTCGGCGCTTTTCAGCAGCGCTTCGCAGTGTTTCTTCAAAGCCTCGCCGCGCGCATAGATCGCGATCGATTCTTCGAGCGCGACAGAATCCCTTTTCGAGTTGATCGACGATGGCTTCGAGCTCGGCGAGCGCCCGCTCAAAGGGCAGGGCGGCGATGTCTTTGGTGTTTTCGGTCAACAGTCGGTTCTCGCGGAGTGAAATCGGGTCGACTCTATCATGGTAAGGGGGACCGGAGAGCTTTCAATGCAAATCGATGGCAAAGGGCTCGCCTTCGATACAGTCTTCGCCGCGGCCGATCCTTTCGATGGCCGCGACCATGCGCCCGTCGCGGTGGAGAATCTTGTCGGCCAGAGCGACGAGATGCACATTGGGCGTGGCGGTCGGTGAGGCGCGCCGGAGCCTTTGGGCAAGCTCCTCTTCACCCAGGTGCGGGCTCAAGGCACAGGCGGTGATGTAAGCGGCGGCGGTGGAGCGGCTCACGCCGGCGAAACAGTGGATGATGATGGGCTGCTCGCGGTCCCAATGCCGGACGAAATCAAGCAGAGTTGCCACATGTTCCTCGGCGGCAAGGACTTGGCCGTCCATCTCCCCTGTGATGTCGGAAATGCCGACGAAAAGATGCCGCTCGGGTGCAATCGCGGCGGGCCTGTCGACCCTGATGTCCTGATTGATCAGAGTCACGAGCGTGCGTGCGCCGGTCGCCTCGGCGATATCGGCAATGCGGAAAATCGAACAGACGTGGATGCGCGACACCCCGGCGACCTCATATTTGATTTGGCCGGCAAGCGCCTGAGTTGCGCCGCCGAGAATTGTTATTCTACCCCATATCCTGTCCAAAAGTCGGCAGCCTTAGGGCGCCGCAGGTTGGCTAGAAACTCTCCGCGTCACTTTCATGACCGCTGCTGTTGCGCGAGCAGGGCTCGTCGTATAACCCGGTTAACGCTTTGCTGCGGAAGGCGATTTCTGGTCGTCTGCCGCGGCCGGGGATGCCGCGTTCAACAGCACAAGCTCGGCAAGGAAGCGCTCGGCCGCCAATTGCGGCGGCCAAGGCTCGAAAGCGGTGCCGCCATAGACCGGCTGCAACGGATCCTGCGTCGAGCGGCTCGTAGGGAATGCGCAAGACGTTGCGCATTTCCTCCTCGGTCCAGCCGACGACTCGCACCGCTTCGGTCGCGGCCGCGTGCGATCGGCCTCCTTGTGGACGCGCTCTTCCTTCTCGGTCCAGCCAGGCAGGCCATAGCGCACGGCAATGGCGCTTTGCAGACGCTTGCGACGAGATCGCGATAGGCCTCGCCGAGGAAGGGCTTGAGCGGCGAGATGCAGTCGAAGCCGAGCAGGCCCTCGTCGGCATCGTGCAGCAATTCGCGCAGATCGGCGCGGGCGTCCTTCACGTCGGGGAAACGGATGCCGCCGCAATTGCAGCACGAACAGCGAATGCTGCGCGACGGAGAGCGGCAAAGGCCATGCCGAATGTCCGCCCCAGCGATAGGTGCGGGCGAGGCCGAGGGCCAGATCCTCGTCCTCCCAATCGAAGGGCGTCGGATTGAGCAGATCGAGCCGTTTGCCGGATAGGCAGCCGAACCCAGGCGCGCGCCTCGCGCATCATGTCAGCGGCCTTTGGAGTGCCGCGATCCGAGCGCGGCGCAGGCCTCATGCCGCCAGCAGGGCACGAGATGGTCGTTGACCATGCCGACCGCCTGCATGAACGCATAGACGATCGTCGGGCCGCAGAATTTGAAGCCGCGCTGCTTCAGGTCTTTCGAGATTTTGCGCGACAAGCGGCGTTTCGGCGGGAATTTGCTCTGCGCCGCGAAACTTGTTCTGGATCGGCGCGCCGTCGACGAAGTTCCAAAGATATTGGCTGAAGCCGTCGCGCTCCTGCAGCGCGAGATAGGCGCTGCGCCGAGACTGACCGCTGCTTCGATCTTGGCGCGGTTGCGGATGATGCCTTCGTCCTGCATCAGCGCGGCGAGTTTTGCCGGTTGTAGCGGGCGATCTTTTCCGGCTCGAAATGGTCGAAGGCTTTGCGAAAGTTTTCGCGCCGGCGCAGAATCGTGATCCAGGAAAGGCCGGCCTGAAAGCCGTCGAGAATGAACTTCTCGAACAGCGCGCGGTCGTCGCATTCCGGCACGCCCCATTCCTCGTCGTGATAGGCGAGATAAAGCGGATCGCTGCCCGGCCAATGGCAGCGCGTTTTTGCCGTCGGAGGGATGCAGATGCGGGTGCGTCATTGCGGCAAGGACGCCGGCGTCACATCGAGTGCTGGCAGCGCCGGCTTTGAGGCAAGTGCCGGCGGCCTTGGCGTCCTCGAGCCGATCGAGCCGCAGCATGGCAAGCCCCTCCGAGCCGGCGATCGAGCCGATCTGGCCGATATTGATGTCGCCCATCATGACCGCGCTCCCAGAGGCCGGCGGCGGCCCGTCGAAACGCACTTTCAAAATCCGCTTGCGCGCCGATTTGCGGAAATGCACGCGGGCGACGACCTCCTGGCCGGGATAGCAGCCCTTCTTGAAATCGACGCCGTTCAGCCAATCGAGATCGGCATCATGCACGAAGGCGTCGCCATAGGCAAAATCGATACCGCCCTTCGGCACGCCGAGCGCGATGCGATGCGCCTCATAGGCCGCCTCGCTGCGTCGTCGCGATCGGCGAAGCGCTGCCGGCGGGGCGATGAGCCGGAAGCCCAGCGCCGGCGGCGCGCGGATCGGCGAAAGCGATGCCGTGCGAAGTCTGCTGGAACCGGCCTCGCCCCAGATCGCCGCGACAGCCAAGCTTGTCGCTCATGTCCTCGATCGTCGATCTTGGCGCGCAGCTTTGTGCAGATTGAGCTTCTTGACGAGATCGGAGATCTGCGTGCCGACGCAATCGAGCAGGCAGCCGGCCTCCGGCCCTTCCGGGAGCGGCACGACGAAGAAATCGAACAGAAGCTTGCCCTGCGGCGTAGCAACAGCAGCATAGCGGGCCTCGCCGGGCGCATGTCGAGCAGGCTGTTGGTGACGAGCCGGTGCAGAAAGACCAGCGGCTTCGCCGCCCGCAATCTTGATGACGCCGCGGTCGGCGAGAAGGCTTGCGCCCTTATCCATGAAGTGGTTCCCAGCTTGCGTTTGCGACCCATTCGTATTTAATCGGCCCGGGGAGAGACGCAAGGCGAGCATCGGGGCGCCGCTTCCGTCCGTCAACGAGAGCACGGACCCGATGCGCCCAGCACTTCGATCTCATCGTCAAGGGCGGCACTCTGGTCAATCAGGACGGGATGGGCCGCCGCGACATCGGCGATCAGCGGCGGCAAGATCGCCGAGATCGGCGATCTTTCGCCGCGCCTCGGCCGGCGAGATCGATCGACGCGACGGGCCTGCACATCCTGCCGGGCGTGATCGACACCCAGGTGCATTTCCGCGAGCCGGGCGCGACGCATAAGGAAGATTTGGAGATCGGGCTCGCGCGCGGCGGTGCTCGGCGGCGTCACGGCCGTCTTCGAAATGCCCAACACCAATCCGCTGACGACCGGCGCCGCTCGAACTCGAGGACAAGGTCGCCGCGCGCAACTCACCGGATGCATTGCGATTTCGCCTTCTGGGTCGGCGGCACGCATGAGAATGTCAAGGACATTCCCGAGCTCGAGCGGCTGCCGGGCGCGGCGGGCATCAAAGTCTTCATGGGCTCGTCGACCGGCTCGCTGCTCGTCGCCGACGATGCCGGCGTCGCGGCCATCCTCGGCCAAGACGCGGCGGCGCGCCGCCTTCCATTCCGAGGACGAATATCGGCTCGAAGAACGCAAGGGCCTTGCGCGTGGCGGGCGATCCGTCCTCGCATCCGATCTGGCGCGACGAGGAGGCGGCGCTCGCTCGACGCAGCGGCTGGTGCGCATCGCGCGCGAGCAACACGCGGCGATCCATGTGCTGCATGTCTCGACGGCGGAAGAGATCGACTTTCTCGCGCAGCACAAGGACATCGCCAGCGTCGAGGTGACGCCGCAGCATCTGACCTTGAGCGCCGACGATTATGCGCGGCTCGGCACGCAGGCTGCAGATGAACCCGCCGATCCGCGCGCCGCGCCATCGCGATCGTATCTGGTATGGGCTGGAGCAGGGCATCGTCGATGTTCTCGGCTCCGACCACGCGCCGCATACGTTGGAGGAAAAGGCCAAGCCCTATCCGCAAAGCCCGTCGGGCATGACCGGCGTGCAGACGCTTGTGCCGATCATGCTCGATCATGTGAATGCCGGGCGGCTTAGCCTGGAGCGCTTCGTCGATATGACGAGCGCCGGGCCGGCGCGGCTCTTCGGCATCGCCGGCAAGGGCCGCGTCGCCGTCGGCTATGACGCCGATTTCACGCTCGTCGATCTGAAGCGGCGCGATGACGATCACGGATGCGTGGATGCGCCTCGCGCTGCGGCTGGACGCCTTATGAGGCATGACGGTCACGGGCTGGCCGGTCGGCACGCATCGTGCGCGGCCAGCGCGTGATGTGGGAGGGCGAAATCGTGACGCCGGGGCAGGGCGAGGCGGTGCGGTTTCTGGCGGCGCTGTGAGCGCCGGCTACGATGTCCCGTAGCGGTGCGTCGACATCGCGGGCGATCTTGGCGGATTCGTCGAGGAAACGGCTGATGATCGCCTGCGCATTCGGCGTGCATTGGCGGTAGCTCAGTTCGTAGCCCTTGAAGCCGCGATTATAGGCGCCGGCGAGCCGCGTTCCTTGCGCATCGCGTTTTGCGTCTCGGCGTTCATCAGCGCCGTCATCTTGTCGCGCCAGACCTGGCCGTCCTTGCTGCCGCACAAGATTCTGCAGATAGGTCAGCGCGCCAAGCAGTTCTGACAGCCGCAGCAATTGCGGCTCGTAAGGCGGCGGCGGTTCGTCCGGTTGCCGGCGTTGCGGCCGGCGTGGCTCCCGGCACCCCAGCTACCGGATTGGTGCCAGGCGCTCCAGGCACCGGCGTCTTCGGCTTCGCCATCGCGCCGGGCGCCGGCGGGCGTTGGACCCTCGGCGGCGGTGGTCCCCACTCTTCCCCCCGCGGTTCTACGTAACGCGGCGGCTCCGTGCTGCGTTCGAGAAGATTCTGCGCAATCGCCTGCGCCGGCCGATATCGCCGCCAAGAAGAGCGGCTGCGGCAAGGGCGGACATCGATCTGTTCTGGCTGAGCATCACCCGATCTCATCTCGGCAGGTCTCGCGACAAAACTCTCTGCGGCATCTTCGACGACGGCGATCAGACTGCGGTGTTGTCTTGAGATGGGCGATGTGACGCGGCTCGGCCCAGACCACCGCGCCGGCCTCGGGGCCGGGCCGGCCTTCGCCCGAGATCCATGCGCCGACGAAGGAGAGAATCACGTAATGCTGGCTGCATTTCGGCGGTGTTCTCTGGCGTGATGGTTTCGACATATTGGTTGAAGGCGACGATCCGGGCCTTCACCGCCGACTTCCTCGTCCAATTCGCGCAACGCCGCATCTTGCGCGGTTTCGCCGGCCTCGACGTGCCCGCCTGGCAACGTGAAGGCACCCTCGAACGGCGGTTTCGTCCGCGTCGCGAGGAGCACGCGCCCTTCGCGGAAGACGGCGATGCTCACCCCGAGCAGTGGATGCGGTGGTGTCAAAGCGTCGCGCAATCATCGGCAAGGCATCATGGATAAAGACGCTGTTTTTGCCATGCGCTGTCGAGAGACGCGCGGGTGAAACTGATCCGGTCATGCAGGCGAAAGGCGCCATCCGACCAGAATTCGATTGTCGTCGGGCAGATACGATAGCCGACCCAATAGGGCGGACGCGGAACGCCGCCAACGGCAAATTTCGCGGCATATTTGGCAACCGCCGCTTCGAGGCTAAAGCGGTTTTCAAGCGGCCGCGACTGCTGGCTGGCCCAGGCGCCGATCCGGCTCTGATAGGGCCGGCTGTGAAAATAAGCGTCCGCTTCGGCCTCGCCGACATTCGCGACGGGACCGCGGATGCGGACCTGGCGCCGCAGCGACTTCCAGTAAAAAACCGCCGCTGCCTTCATATTGCCAGCAAGTTCAAGCCCTTTGGCACTCTCTGCGTTACTGTAGAAGACAAACCCGTTGGCGTCGGCCCCTTTGAGAAGTACCATTCGAACGTCGGGCAGCCCTTCGGCATCCGTTGTAGCCAGCGCCATGGCGTTGGGGTCGTCGGGTTCGGCCTTTTCCGCCTCGGCAAGCCAGTTCGAAAAGAGCGCGAAAGGTTCCTCGGCCTCGGTAAAGTCACGCACGGTTAATTCATCCACTTTAGATTCCTCAAACCGCATGCGACAGAGGTGAGTGATTGCAGACCCATGGTACGCAGGGATTGAGCTTGGTGCCTTATACAGGAAAGTTCCGGACCCTGAAAAAGGCTCTCGGAAAGCTGCCCTCTGCTGGCGCGGCCGTGCTTCTGTGCGTACTCGGCGGTTGCTCGGTATCGCTCCCCATGGGGTCGTTGATCTCGGGTTCGCACGACGACGACGATACTGGAACGATCGCGAAATCGCAGCTCGGCGGTCTCCAGGGCGAGGACTGGCGCCTCGCCAAAGTGGCGCTCGACAGCGCGTTGGCTTCGCAGGGCAACGGCGCGTCCGTGCCGTGGGACAATCCCGCCTCCGGAGCGAAAGGTTCGTTCGCCGCCATCGGCGAGGCCTATACGACGGACAGCGGAACGTGCCGCGGGTTTCAAGCCGCAATCGACCGCAAGGATGCCGACGACTCGCTGCAAGGCACGGCTTGCTCCGACGAGTCCGGCGATTGGGTGGTCACCGACGTGAAGCCCTGGAAAAAGAGTTGAACGCTCACGCTTCGTCGAACTGCGCTGCATAAGGCAAAGTTTTAGATTGATCGCAAAGCGCGGGAGCGATAGGCTCTCAGGCGATGGTTCCCTTCGGGGATCAAAAGGGAACATGGTGCGGCCCAGGCCAAAACCATGGCTGCCCCCGCAACTGTAAGCGGCGAGCCGCGCGCTAACATGCCACTGGGCAACCGGGAAGGCGGCGCAAGGCAGTGACCCGCGAGCCAGGAGACCTGCCATCGGCCGTGGTCACGCGCGAACGCATTGGGCGGGGTGCACCGATGGAGATCGAGATGTCCGCCTGAGTTTCAGACGGATCGCTCGCTTTTGGTTCGCGGTGACGTGTCACGTCGCTGCGAGACCAATATGCTTCCCCTCAATTCCCTGCTTCCGGCGCGCCGTCGCGCGCTCGTTTTGTCGCTCTTCGCTCTAACCCTGCCGTGCTCTGCCGCTTGGGCGCAGGAGGCGCCGCCGCAGCCACTTCCCCAAATCGTGATCACGCCCACCCGCCTGCCGACACCGGAAGACGACGTCGCAAGCAGCATCACCGTGATCACCAGCGCCGACATGGAGACCAAGCAGGAGCGCACCGTGCCGGATGCACTTGAAGCGGTACCGGGGCTCAACGTGGTGCAGACTGGCGGTCCGGGCGGAACGACCTCAGTCTTCATACGCGGTGCCAACGCCAATCAGACCAAGGTGTTCATCGACGGAATTGACGCGAGTGATCCGAGTTCTCCGGACGGCTCGTTCGATTTTGGCAATCTCTTGACGTCCGGCATCGAGCGAATCGAAATTTTGCGCGGACCGCAAAGCGGCCTCTATGGCTCGGATGCGATCGGTGGCGTCATCAACATCATAACGAAGAGCGGCGAAGGGCCGCCGCACGTGTACGGCTCGCTTGAAGGCGGCTCCTTCGGCACCTTTAATCAGATGGCCGGGATCAGCGGCTCAGTCTCGCGATTCACCTATTCGTTCAACTTCGCGCATTACAGCTCGACGGATACGCCAGTCACGCCGCCAGATCTCGTGCCACCGGGGCGGCCACTCAATCCTGACGCCTACGACAATCGAACGCTTTCATTGAAGCTGGGTGCCCAGCTCACGGATAATTTCGATGTCGGGTTTGTATCGCGTTATATCGAATTAGAACTCTATTCGACCAGTGACGATCTTATCGGGCCAGAAGCGCTTCAAAGCCAGAGTGGTAACCAGGAGCTTTTCACCCGTACCTTCGGTCACCTCGTCCTTTTCGACGGCAAGTTCGATCAAACGCTCGGGCTCGCCTACACGGATTACCATCGCAGCTTCTTCGATCCCAACCCAGCCGATGAAAACTTCGAGCTCTACAACGGCGATCGGGTGAAGCTCGACTACCAGGGAAATCTCACCGTCGCGCCGGGGGAGATCGCGACGATCGGTGCGGAGCAAGAGCGGGACGCGCTCTATGACGTGCCGCCAGTCTCTGCTGCTGTGACCGAGGATGCCGTCTTTGCGCAGCTTCAGTCGAGCATAGGGCAAAGGTTCTTCAATAGTGCAGATGTACGCTTCGATCACAATGAGCAGTTTGGCAATGCTGTGACGTATCGCATTGCGCCTGCCTTCCTCATTCCGGAGACGGGGACGAAGCTGAAGGCCAGTCTCGGGACTGGCTTCAAGGCACCGAGCCTCGAAGAGCTTTACGACAATTTCCCAGCCTACTTCTTCTTCGCCAATCCTAATCTCCAGCCCGAAACGAGTATCGGCTATGACGCCGGCTTCGAGCAAAACGTCTTCGACAAGAAGCTAAGCTTCGGCGCCACCTATTTTCACGACGACATCAAAAACCTCATAGAGATAGTTACCAATTCGGCCTTCGTGGGTACCTATGCCAACATCGGCCAGGCAACCACGGAGGGCGTCGAGAGCTTCGTTAGCGTGAAGCCTTGGGAACCGCTGACGCTGCGCGCCGACTATACCTACACGCATGCCGAGGACGACGTCCTGCAAGAGGAATTGATTCGCCGCCCCAAAAACAAGGCGAGCTTGAGCGGAATTTGGCAGGTGACGAGCGCGGCGCAACTCAGTGCGACAATCGTCTACGTCGGTCCGTGGGTCGACAACAACCGGGACTTCACCAATCTCACGCCGATACCGGTGCCCGGCTATGTGCTCGTGAACTTCGCCGGCTCCTATGATCTCGGCCAAGGCGTCACCGCATTCGCGCGGATCAATAACGCGCTTAACGTCCATTATCAGGACCCACTCGGGTTCGATCGGCCAGGCCTCGGCGTCTTCGGCGGCCTGCGGGTGGCCTTCGATGTACCGGGCACCTAATGATTATGATCCGTAAAAGTGGGAAGCGGTTCTGCGAAAAGATCGCGATACCCACGCGATACCCACAAGCGTTCGATTCCACTCCGATAGAAACGCTGTTAAAGACTATCCTCAACCGGAGCCTCTCGGCTCGAACTGGAGAAGACCCAATGCAGAATGCCGCGCCTCAGATGTCCATGAAATGGGGTCGTCCGGTTTGGTTCATGGCGCTTGTTGCCGCCAGCGTCGGCTTCAGCCTCGGCTTTGCCTGCGCCGTGCCGCTCGCGGCTTTTGCGGCCGTCGCCGCCCTGACGATGCCAAGAGCCGCCGCTCTGCTCCTCATTCTCGCGATCGTTCTTGCCAACCAATGCATCGGCTTCACGGTTCTGCATTATCCCTTGGAGATGGAAACCCTCGGCTGGGCCGGCGCCTTTGCTCTCGTCGGGGTGCTGGCGGTGCTCGCGGCCGGATGGGTCAAGGATCGTAGTGCTTCGGCGCATCCGATCCGGGTCTCCGCGACGGCGTTCCTCGTCGCATTCGCGGTCTATGAGGGCGTGTTCTTTGTTCTTACGGTCGCCTCCGCCAGCGGCCTTGAGCCCTACGCGGCACCGGTGGTCCTACGGATCTTCGCCATCAACGCGGCGGCCTTTGCCGGGCTCTGCGTGGCGCGCCGGATCGCCGCATCGATGGGGCTCGCCGAGAGCCAGGCCAGCCGGTTTGGGATGACCCATCGCCCGATCTGAGCACGCCCCGGGGACGCCCCGGCGATTGTCAGGCTTGCGGTCGGGGTAGTCGTACCCCAAGTTGAGGGGTGAGACATTGCGCCTGCGCCGCTACGGGCCGGCGCGAGAGTGGGCTCGAAGATGCGCGATCCTTATACTGTTCTCGGCGTTGCGAAATCGGCCGACATGGCCGAAATCAAAAAGGCCTATCGCAAGCTTGCGAAAAAATTTCATCCCGATCAGAGCAGCGATCCCAAGGCGAAGGATAAGTTCGCCGAGGTGAGCGCCGCCTATGAGATTCTCGGCGATGAGAAGAAGCGCGGCCAATTCGATCGTGGCGAGATCGATGCGGAGGGCAAGCCGCGTTTCCAGGGTTTCGAAGGTTTCGGGGCGGGGGGTCCCGGAGGTTTCGGCCGGCGTGCTTCGCCGGGCGGCTTCGAACATTTCGAGTTCCGCAGCGGCGGGCCAGGGCAGGGGGCAAGCTTCGATGCCAGCGATCTTTTCAGTGAGCTTTTCGGCGGCGCCGGGATGCGGCGTGGCGGTGGCCAGAGCCGGCCCTTGCCACGGGGCGAGGATGTTGCCGCGCAGGTGACCGTCAGCCTCAGAGACGCCGTGCATGGCGCCAAGACCCGCGTCACGCTGCCGACCGGGCGCACGCTCGAAGTCTCGGTGCCCGCAGGAATCGAGGACGGCCAGCAGATCCGCCTCAAAGGGCAAGGTCAGCCGAGCCCATTCGGTGGCGAAGCGGGCGACGCGATGGTGACGGTGAAGATCGCCAAACATCCCTATTTTCGGGTCGACGGCCGCGATCTGCGCCTCGATCTGCCGCTAACGCTTTACGAGGCGGTGCTCGGCTCGAAAGTGAATGTGCCGACGCTCGACGGCAAGGTCGAGCTCAACGTGCCGGCAAAGTCGAACGGCGGCCGTACCTTGCGCCTGCGTGGGAAGGGCTTGCCACAGCCCGGGGGCGGTTCCGGCGATCTGCTCGTCACCTTGCGCATCGTCTTGCCCGATGAAACCGATCCCGATCTCTTGAGCCTGGCAAAGAAATGGCAGAAGCAAGCGCCATATGATCCGCGTCAAGATTTGACGTGAGCGCGCGGGGTCGCAAAACTATTCATTGTCGGCTTGACTTGGCTATGGGGCCAGGAGATCAATGGCTTAGCCAGTCCGCAGCGCGGCCGGGGAAACAATATGCGGGGCGGGGCACATCTTATCGGCGACACGGGCTTGGCCAATCGGGGAAATCCGGGTTAAACGCAACTGCGCAGCCTGCATTGCCGGGCTCGCAGCCCTCTGCTTTGACCAGGATCGAGAATGACGCAGCCGGAGCGCCTGCCCGCACAATCCACCGTCCCCGGCATCATGGCCGGCCAGCGCGGCCTCGTCATGGGCGCGGCCAATAATCGCTCAATTGCTTGGGGCATTGCCAAGGCGGCGCGCGCCGCGGGCGCACAGCTCGCCTTCACCTATCAGGGCGAGTCGCTCGAAAAACGAGTTCGACCGCTGGCGCAGGAACTCGATGCCGAAGTCGTCGGCCATTGCGATGTGACCGACGCCGCGACGATCGACGCGGTATTCCGCGAGATCGAACGGATTTGGGGCAAGCTCGATTTCGTCGTCCATTGCATCGCCTTCTCGGATAAGGACCAGCTTACCGGACGCTATGTCGAGACGACGGCGGAGAACTTTTGTAACACGCTGCTCGTTTCCTGCTATTCATTCACCGCGATTGCGCAGCGTGCCGAGAGGCTGATGCGAGACGGCGGCTCCTTGCTGACGATGACCTATTACGGCGCGGAAAAATGGATGCCGCATTACAACGTCATGGGCGTTGCGAAGGCCGCGCTCGAGGCCAGCGTGCGCTACCTTGCCGCGGACCTCGGCGAAAAGAATATCAGGGTCAACGCAATCTCGGCCGGCCCGATCAAGACGCTCGCGGCCTCCGGCATCGGCGACTTCCGCTACATTTTGAAGTGGAACGAATATAATGCGCCGCTGCGGCGCTCCGTGTCGATCGAGGAGGTGGGCGACAGCGCCGCTTTTCTTCTCTCGCCTCTAGGGCGCGGCATCACTGGCGAAATCCTGCATGTGGATGCCGGCTATCACATCGTCGGCATGAAGAATCCGACCGCGCCCGACCTTTCTGCTTTGGCCAAGGAGTGAGGCGCGAGTTGAGTTCTTCGGTTTTCTCTCGCTGCTTTCGGCAGCACCCTCGCGACTGAGGGCTGGCGCGACATCTCATGTCCCATAACACGTTCGGCCATTTGTTTCGGGTGACGACCTTTGGTGAAAGCCACGGGCCGGCGATCGGCTGCGTCGTCGACGGCTGCCCGCCGGGCATTCCGCTGGAAGCGGCGGAGATCCAGGTCTTCCTCGACGAGCGGCGGCCGGGCCAATCGCGCTTCACAACGCAGCGCAAGGAATCGGATCGCGTGAAGATCATCTCCGGCGTGTTCCCGGATGCGACCGGCAAACAGGTTACGACCGGGACGCCGATCGCGCTGATGATCGAGAACGAGGATCAGCGCTCGAAGGACTATGACGAGATCAAGGACAAATATCGTCCCGGCCACGCCGACTTCACCTACGACATGAAATATGGCCTGCGCGATTATCGCGGCGGCGGACGCTCGTCGGCGCGCGAAACCGCGATGCGGGTAGCTGCCGGGGCAATCGCTCGCAAGGTCATCGCGGGCGTTACGGTGCGTGGCGCGCTCGTCGCGATCGGCCCGCATTGGATCGACCGCACGAAATGGGATTGGGTGGAAACGCGCCGCAATGCTTTCTTCTCGCCCGACGCAGACGCAGCGTCGCTCTTCGAGACAAAGCTCGACGAGATCCGCAAGGCCGGGTCTTCGATCGGCGCCGTCATCGAGATTGTCGCTGAAAATGTACCGGCAGGTTGGGGCGCGCCGCTCTACGGCAAGCTTGACTCGGAACTTGCGGCGGCGCTGATGTCGATCAACGCTGTGAAGGGCGTCGAGATCGGCGCCGGGTTTGGCGCGGCCGCGCTTTCGGGCGAAGAAAATGCCGACGAGATCCGGATGGGCGCGTATGGCAAGCCCGTTTTTCGTAGCAACCACGCCGGCGGAATCCTTGGCGGCATTTCGACAGGCCAACCGATCATTGCGCGTTTCGCGGTGAAGCCCACTTCCTCGATCTTGACGCCGCGCCAGACGATAGACCGTTCCGGCGCGGAGACCGAGATCGTCACCAAGGGCCGGCATGACCCTTGCGTTGGGATCAGAGCCGTGCCGGTCGGCGAGGCGATGGTCGCCTGTGTCCTTGCCGATCAGTTCCTGCGACATAGGGGGCAGGTGGGATAATCAGGTTGCAGCGGTCTGCGCTCCGGGCCGACTGATGCGCCCGGCGCGACATTATGTAAATTCTGTAGAATGCGGCCGCATAGGAGATGTGCGATGAACAAAAACGCGTCGACTCAATCGGTCGAGGTCACGCGCATGCGTTTCGACAGTGCGCGATCCTTCGAGGAGGTGAGGGCTTCTCTCTTAAACCTTATGGGCGGGACCGGGTTCGTAGACGCCTTCACGAATGTTTATCTGGCCCGAGAACTCCGAAGATTTCGAACGCAGCATGGCGCCCTTCATCGGAGAAAGCGGCTTTATGCTCTTCCTCGAAATAGATTTTAGGAGATGGCTGCCGCTTTACGGGATCAGGCGGAAAGCTACGAGATTGATTATCGGCAATCCGCCTATCGCAATTTCGATGATCAGACACGACCTTACGACTTGTCTTTTCGCGCCGGTCGAACTGTTACTGTTCGAGGACGGGGCGGACATGGGATCGACGATCACCTACGACCTGCCATCCTCACTGATGCAGCCTCAGGGCAAGCCGGAATTCTTGGCAGCTGCGCGGGCGTTCGACGCCAAGCTCGCGGCGCTCGTCGGGCGCGCCACGGGCGTAGCGACTCAACACTAGAACCCAGGGCTTTTACTGCGCCTTCTCAACCACGCCGATGATCGGCCCGAGCGGTAACAGGCCGTCGTCGCGGCCGGAGGCCGGCTCATAAAGGCTTGAGACCGAACCGTCGAGATAAAGCGCATCGGGGCATTTGAGCCGGTCGCGAAACAAGGTCGCGAAGCTGTAGAAGGTCACCGGCTCTTCCGAGATCGCGAAGACGACGATGTGGCCGTCCTTTACGCCGACTCCGTTGCGGATCTTTTCTGAGGTACCGGAGACTTCGATCTTGGGGTGAAGGTTCCCGTCGATCACCAGCATCGGTCCCGATTGAGTTGCGTATTCCGGCTTCAATCCGGACTTCAGGAAGCGTCCAGTCTCCATGATGCCGGCGGTCTTCGCATCGAAGTAGAATATGCCGTTCGGCTTCATGTGGAAATTGCCGGGGCCGGCGCGCGTGTTTGCCGGGCTCAACTGTCGCCCCGCTTCGACATAGAGGCCGACGGGACGGTAATCCGGGCGGAACATGCCGGCGTTCATGGCGAAGGCGAGGGCATCGCCTTGGGGCCTCAACGCATTGGCGATGGCGGCGAAGCCGCCATAGGGCTTGCCGTCGGCGCCGGCGAGAAAAAGACGCAGCCGCGCCTGGCGTGCGTCGAATGTGCAGATCGTGTAATGCCGCTCGGCCTCGGTGATTTTCTCGCACGACCCGTTGTCCGCAGGCAGCGCGACAGGCAGCGACGCCAAAAGCCCGACGAGGCTCAAGGCGATGCGCAGGAAGGCCACAGGGGCGGTCGTCCTCACCATTGTGCGGTCGCGAATCCCGCTTATCTAAGCTGGGATAGAGGGTAGCACAGGTTGGGGAGTTTTTTCGCATGCGCAATTCGGTGACCGCGGCGATCGAGGCGATATCGCGCGGCGAGATCGTCATCGTCACCGATGACGACGACCGCGAGAATGAAGCCGATCTGATCTGTGCCGCGGCACTCTGCACGGCGGAAAAGATGGGCTTCATCATCCGCTATTCGAGTGGCATCGTCTGCGCGCCGATCTCCGGGGAAGATGCGCGCCGCCTGAATCTCCAGCCAATGGTCGCGACCAATGATGCGCCGCTCGGCACCGCCTTCACCGTGTCGGTCGACGTGCGGCATGGGTTGACCACGGGCATTTCCGCCGAACAGCGCGCCAATACGGTGCGCGCCCTGGCCAATGGCAATATGGGCGCAGGCGATTTCGTCCGCCCCGGCCATGTCTTCCCGCTGATCGCACGGGAAGGCGGCGTGCTGATGCGCTCCGGCCATACCGAGGCCGCTGTCGATCTTTGCCGCCTTGCCGGCCTGCCGCCGGTCGGGGTCATCTGCGAACTCGCCAATGACGACGGCAGTGTCATGACCGGGCCGCAGATCGACGCCTTCGCCGAGCAGCACAGGCTGAAGCGCATTTCGGTCGCCGATCTCATCTCCTACCGGCAGGAGCGCGAAAAGCTCGTCGAGCGGGTCAATGTGTTTTCGGTCGAAGGCCCGAGCGGGCCTTTGAGGGGCTACGCCTATGTCACGCCCTATGATCCGGTCCAGCATTTCGCTTTCGTCCAGGGCGAGATCGGCGACGGCCGCAACATGCCGGCGCGGCTGCATCGGGTCGATATCATCGCCGACGTCATCACTGGCGGCGCGGTGATCCGTAAGACCTTCGCGCGGTTCAAGAAAGAGGGCCGCGGCGTGTTCGTCTATCTGCGTGACGGCACCGCCGGCGTGCCGGTCAATATTCCCGCCGCGGAGATGACCGATTCGGCTGCCTTGCGAACCAAGGAATGGCGCGAAATCGGCCTCGGCGCGCAAATCCTCCGGGATCTCGGGATTTCCTCGATCCGGCTGCGCACCTCTTCACCGCTCAAATATATCGGCCTGTCAGGATTCGGCATCGAGATCCTGGCCTATGAGCCGGTCGAGGGCGAGGCTTGATTGGCGAGCGCGTGATGCCGCCTTGCACTGGTGCCGTGCGGCTCTAGGCGAGGCTGCGGCCCATCAGCGTCAGAACATGCGCCGCGACCGACCCTGCCAAACCTTCGAGATCGTAGCCGCCTTCGAGCAGCGAGACGATGCGCCCTTCGCAACGATGCAGTGCAATATCGATCAGCTTGCCGGTGATCCAGGCGAAGTCCGCTTCGCTGAGATTGAGATTGGCAAGTGGATCGCGGTAATGCGCATCGAAGCCTGCCGAAATGATGATCAGATCGGGCGAGAACGCGCTGATTCGCGGCAAGATTGCCGTTTCCACCGCCTCCTTGAACAGCGCGCCGTCGGCGCCGGCAGAGAGCGGTGCATTGACGATCGTATCGTAGTCGCCACGCTCGCGCCGTGCGCCTGTGCCCGGAAACAGCGGCATTTCATGGGTCGAGCAGTAGAGCACGCTGGGGTCTGACCAGAAGATCGCCTGGGTTCCGTTGCCGTGATGGACATCGAAATCGATGATCGCGACGCGTTCGGCGCCATGGACCGCCTGCGCCTGGCGGACGGCGATTGCGGCATTATTGAAAAGGCAGAAGCCCATCGGCTGAGTCCGTGCGGCGTGATGGCCTGGGGGTCGCGCCGCAATGAAAGCGTTGTCAGCCTCGCCGCGCATCACGGCGTCGACCGCCAGGACCACGCCGCCGACCGTATGCAGAACCGCCTCGCGTGTGCCGGGGCTCAAAATTGTGTCCGAATCAATTGGCACAAGGCCTTCCGTGGGCACGGCCGATTCAATTGCCCCGATATAATCGGCCGGATGGATCCGCAGGATCGCTTGCGCATCGCCGCGCGGTGAAGCACGCCGGGCAAGAGGCTCGAAAACCTCGGCGGAGAGCACTTTGTCTATGGCACGAATCCGATCCGGACTCTCCGGATGACCGGGGCCGGTGTCATGGCCGAGGCTCGCGGCATGGCTGAGGAAAAGCGTTGCCACTCGTTATCACTCGAATTTGAAATTGGAGGCGAAGACCGTTGTGGAGACTCCTCTCCTTGCTACCGAATACGTTTTTTCGTCACGGATGGCGACGTGAGATACATCATGCCGCCGTAAAGCTCAGGTTGTTTCATTTGCGCAACAGGCTTACGCCTTCTAACCTTAATCAGGGTTCGCAGCCCCACTCAAGGATGGCAAGAGCAAGGCCGATACGTTATTTCAATTTGCGTAGGCGGGGAAATTGAGATGCGATTTCACACGATCACTTGGGCATTGCCGTTCATAGCGCTGTCATTGGCGGGTTGCGTCGCCGATGGCGTCTCGACACCGGATCCGAGCTTGTCGGCGCAGGACCAGGAATATCTGGCGCTTGCGCCAAGTGCCGACATTCCATCGGAGTATCGGCGCTATAAGGTCGACTATGTGACGACCGAGAAGCCCGGCACCATCATCGTCGATACCCCGAATAAGTTCCTTTACTACGTGCTGCCTGGGAAGAAAGCGATCCGCTACGGCATCGCCGCAGGGTCCGAGGCTGCAGGCTGGACTGGCATCGCGACCGTCGGCCGCAAAGAAGAATGGCCGCATTGGATGCCGCCCTCCGACATGCTCAAGCGCTGGCCGCATCTCCAACCGACCGCCGATGCCGGAGGGCTGCCCGGGGGTCCGGAAAATCCGCTCGGCGCCCGCGCGCTCTATCTCTTCCAAGGCGACAGGGACACGCTCTATCGTATCCACGGCACCAACGAGCCGGACAAGATCGGCCAAGCCGTTTCATCCGGATGCATAAGGATGTCGAACATCGACGCGATCGATCTTTATAATCGCGTCAAGCTCGGCACCAAGGTGGTGGTGGAGTAAGGCGCAGCAATTCGGTTCATTGTGACGCCCGCATCGGTTCCGGTGCGGGCGTTTTGCTTTGTCCAACCTGTAAAGCGTCCGGCGTTCAGGTCAGCCGCGGCGCGCTTAGACCGTCGCCGCGCCGCTGCTGCCGATCGTCACCTCAACGAGTTCCGGCGGCCGCATGAAGCGTACTGGGGCGATCGACGTGCCGAGACCGGCCGAGATGATCATATGCCGCCCATCCTCGACGATATGGCCGTAGATGTGGTCCGTTCCGAAATGACTCTCCGCATAGAAGGCAGTGATGAGAGGCAGGTTGATCTGTCCGCCATGCGTGTGGCCGCAGAGGGTCAGGGACACCCGCTCCGGCACATGGCGGAAGACAAAGGGCTCGTGCGCGAGAAGCACGACTGGCGCGCTGTCTGTCACCTTGGCCAATGTTCCGGCAAGATCATCGATGCCCCTGAAGCGCCGCGATCCGACCTGATGCGCCATTTGATCGCCGAGGCCCGACACCCAGAAGGCATTGCCGTTCTTCGCCACCTGGACGGTGTCGTTCTCCAGCACCGCGATGTTGGCGTGCCGCAAGGCTCTGCGAACGCTTTCGCCGCCGTCGCTGCGCATGCCGGGGAGGGCCCCGTGCCACCAATCGTGATTGCCCAGAATCGCATAGACGCCGAGAGGCGCAGCGAGGATCGATAGAGCCTCGCCCCATTGTTCGGGGAAAACCGGCGCGGTGACGTAACGGTGGCCGGCATTGAAATCGCCGAGTAGAAAAATGATGTCCGGCTGCAATCCGTTGGCGAGTTCGGCGATGTTGCGAATGCGCGACGGCGACATAAATGGTTCGCAGGCGTGAATATCAGCAATGACGGCGGACTTGACTTGCAATTCTTCCGGCCAGCCCGGAGGTGTGATGCAATAGGATGTCACGTCGAGGCGAAAGCCGGGCTCAAGGGCGAAGGCGTAGGAACTGAGGCCCGCTGTCATGAGGGTTAAGCCGGCGGCTCCTTGCAGAAAATGCCGGCGCGTAAGCAGGGTCATGGGCTTCCAGGTGATTCCAAACTCTGGGTGTCACGGCTCGCGATCGCGTCTCATGTAGCGTGCCGTGTCGCGACCGCAGGCCAGTCGAGTTAATGCGATAGAACGCATAGTTACGCCACCATTTCTCGTCCAGCCGTTCGGCTGGAAAAGCGCGGCGGTCGGTGCCGGAGAAATCGATTCCAAAACTGACCACGCTCGCGGAACTAGCCTGAAAACGCGTCGGGATCATGTCTAGGCAGCAAGGCCGTCCCGGCCACGCGGGTGCCGTGGCGTCTCCTCTTGCGCCGTCGCAATTGCATCGGCTTTCGGCGCCAACGCTTGCAAGGCAGCCGCGACCGCCGAGATCCCGATTTCACGATAGAGGCGGGCGAGAATATCTCCTGCGCTCGTTTCCGGCTCGGCGGAGTTGAACGCGGCTTGGTCGGTCATGGTTCTCGATCCTGAGCTGGCGTCGCGGAGCGTCTTTTGCCCGGCAAGAGCGCAGGATCGGCCAACGGAGTAAAAAGAGCGTTGATGCCTTAGCTTAAGCCAGTGATTCGCTGCAACGCTTAAGCCGGAGTTCGGGGTCGATTTGCGTCCGGCGGCGCGGGCTCGTAAATCTCTCGACGCAAACTTTGCACTCGGCTCGCCATGCGTCGTTTCATCATCGAAGAACCCTATTGCGAGAGCGCCCTGTGGAGCCGCCGTCTCGCCTTATTCGCGCTGACCGTGGTCGGCACGGGTCTGCTTTTGGCGAGGGCCGGGCTCGATCCGACGGCTGTGCTCGCGGTCGTCGGATCAGCCATCGTCATTGCCTGCCTAGCGGTGCTGTGCGCGGGGGCGGCGACGGTCGCGATCTGGCGGAGCGGCCGCAAAGGCGTTGGCCTTCTTATCAGCGGCGCCTTGCTCGCTGTTCTGCTCCTCGCCTATCCGACCTATCTCGCGGTCCAGGCCATTCGTCTGCCGGTGTTGAACGATGTTACGACCGACCTCTCCGATCCGCCCACCTTCTCGCTCTCGCGCAAGGCGCTCAATGCGCGGAAGGGATGGGTGCCACCGCCGATTTCCGCAGCCGTGCGGCAAGCGCAAGCCAAAGCCTATCCTGACGTCCAGCCGATCCTCCTCGATCTTGATGGCGACGAGGCCTATCAGACCGTGCTGCATGCGGTCGTCGCCAGCCATTGGACGATCGTCGAGTCGACACCGCCGGGCGGCCGCCTCGGTCTCGGCCATATCGATGCGGTCGACCGCGGACCCATCCTCGGCTTTGCCGACGACATCGCGATCCGCATTCGGCCGCTCGCCGGGCAGACGCGCGTCGATGTCCGTTCGGCCTCGCGCATTGGCCGGCATGATTTTGGCGCCAATGCCCAGCGTATCGAGAGATTCGCCGATGAATTGAAAACGGAAGCCGACGCCGACGCCAAGTGAGCGCCAGTGCCCGGCCGGGGCGATGCGGGAAAGCTTTTGCAGATGAAGGGCATATCTTCGATTCGGTGACATGGGTGCTTCTAAATCATTTGGTCGAGACCATGTGCGGATGGCGCACCCATGCGATCGACTGCGCCGGAAGATTTTGTAATTTCGCGTGATCCAACCGGCAGCCGCTTTCGTCGATCACGCTCTAGCGCGGCGGCAGGAGTTCCGCCAGTCGCCCGAAGGCTTCAGCATTGCCGGAACCGCTGCGCGTCAGCGTTATGATCGGCATGTCGCAGAAATTCCTGAGGCTGGCGCGGGTTGCCGCGATTGGCACAGATGAATTAGGGGTTTCATTGAGGACGAGAGCGGCGATGTCGATGCCGCGCATGGTCGCGACTTCGAGCGCCGACAAGACATGGCTCAAGGTGCCGAGATAAGTGCCGGCGACAAGGATCACGGGAATTTGCAACGCTTCGATGAGATCAAGCACGGTCGATCGCGCGTCGAGTGGCACCATGAGGCCGCCAATGCCTTCGATGACAAGTACATCCTTGGCTGTTTGGATAGCCGTGCGGCAGAATCCGACGAGCGCGGCGAAATCGATCGTCTTGCCTTCCTGCCGGGCCGCCATGTCGGGTGAAAGCGGGGCAAGAAAGCGCCAAGGCGTTATCGCGGCGATGTCAGCGGCGGCGGCTTTGCGCTCCAATGCGCTCAGCAGCAGGCCAGGATCGCTCGCTGAGGCTTGATCCGGATCGAAACCGCTGACAACCGGCTTCAGGGCGCCCACTTCTCGGCCGCGCCGGCGCAGACACGAGATCAGGCCGGCGGCGACGAAAGTCTTGCCGATTTCAGTTCCGGTGGCTGTAATGAAAACGGCGGGCAAGGCGACACCCAGTTGGCCTTCGACAAAGAACTGTCACAGAAGTACTCTCGGGCAACGGCATGATTGTCAAAGCCACACTGATGGAATTGTTCGGAAAATAGGATCTCATGCGGCGTTGTTGAGCAGGCGCGCGGCGACGATCTGCGCCAAGCGCGCCACGTCTTCATCATCATGGGTGGCGCAAAAGGCAAAGCGCAGCCGCGCGGTGCCTTCCGGCACGGTCGGCGGCCGAATGGCGACAACGAGAAAGCCTTCCTCTTCAAGCATTTTTGAAGCTGCGAGCGCCGCCTCTGCCGCGCCGAGCACCAGCGGCACGATCGGGCTTTGCGCTTCGGGAAGACCGAGCCGCTGCGTGAAATCGCGCGCCTTGGCGAGCGGTCTGCCAGTCAAGGCCGGATCGTTCTCGACGATGTCGAGCGCGGCGATTGCCGCCGCTGCATTGGCCGGCGGGAGGCCGGTCGAATAGATGAGCGTGCGCGCCCGCGACTTCATGAGGTCGATGACGGGCTCAGATGCGCTGAGATAACCGCCATAGCCGCCGAGTGCTTTCGACAGCGTTCCCATTTGGAGGGGAACGTCGGCGGTGCTGCCGCCAGCGAATGTCGAGCCGCGACCTTCGGCAAGCACGCCGATCCCATGCGCGTCGTCAATCATCAGCCACGTATCATATGCGGAGCAGAGCGAGGCGAGCGCGGCAACGGGCGAGCGATCACCATCCATTGAAAAGACGCCGTCAGTGACGAGCAAGGCGTTGCGGAACTTCGCGCGTTCGGCCGAAAGGAGCTTGCGCGCGTGCTCCACATCGTTGTGGCGGAAGACAAGGCACGTGGCCGGGGAAAGCCGGCTGCCGGCGAAGATGCAGGCATGGGCCAATTCATCGATGAGAATGAGATCGCCTTCGCCGGCAAGGGCCGGAATAATGCCGAGATTGGCGAGATAGCCTGAGCCGAAAACGCAGGCCGCCGCACTTCCCTTGAACTTGGCGAGCCGCGCTTCGAGTTCGCCGAACAGCGGATGATTGCCGGTGACGAGGCGCGAGGCGCCAGCGCCCGTGCCGTAAGTTTCGGTCGCCGCGATCGCGGCTTCTATGACCTTCGGATGGCTGCGACAGGCCGAGATAATCGTTGCAGGAAAACGAGACGAGTCGGTGCCCGCCTCGGATCACGACGGGCCCGTCGTCCCGGTCCACCGGCCGAAGAGTGTCGACGAGGCCGCGCCGCAACGCTGCTTTGTCGAGTTGCGCCAGCTTGCCGTTCGCGAATGCGTCGAGAGACTTCAAGGCCCCGCTTTCATTTGGCTTTTCGAAGGTGTAGCGGTGGCGCTCCTTTCTGGCAACACGGGTGCGCTTCTGTGACGACAGGCGATGCGGATTGGCGGCAGGCGTCGCACATCTGGCTACCCTATAGCCAGATGAAGACGGCCGTGCCGCCGCTGCCGGTCGCCGCTACGCATGGGTCGCGGATCAGATTGGCCGACGGGCGCGAACTCATCGACGGCATTGCGAGCTGGTGGACCGCCTGCCACGGCTATAATCATCCACATATCCGCGAAGCGGTCACGCGCCAGCTTACGGTCATGCCGCATGTGATGTTCGGCGGCCTTGTGCACGAACCGGCGGCGCGGCTGGCGCGCCGGCTCTGCGCGCTTCTTCCGGGCGATCTCGATCGCGTATTCTTCTCCGACAGCGGCTCGGTCGCGGTCGAAGTCGCGCTGAAGATGGCGGCGCAATATTGGCTCAACAAGGGCGTGCGCGGTCGGACGAAATATCTTGCCTTCAAGGGCGCCTATCACGGCGACACGTTCGCAACAATGGCGGTCTGTGACCCCGAAGAAGGCATGCACAAGCTCTTTGCCGGCGTGCTGCTACGGAACGTAATTGCAGACCTGCCGCGCGATGGAGAAACGACGGCGCGGTTCGAAACGCTGCTCGAATGCCACGCGCATGAACTTGCAGCCATCATCGTTGAACCGCTGGTGCAGGGGGCCGGCGGCATGCTGGTCCATCCGCCCGAAGTGCTCACGCGTCTTCGCATGTTCGCAGACCGCTATAATCTTTTGCTGATCTTCGACGAGATCTTTACCGGCTTCGGCCGCACCGGCGCGTTATTCGCGTGCGAGGAGCCGGGCGTCGTGCCAGATATCGTCTGTCTTTCGAAGGCACTGACCGGCGGCACGATGGCGCTCGCCGCGACAGTTGCGCGGCGGCACATTTTCGACGCCTTCTGGTCGGACGATCCCCAACATGCGCTGATGCACGGCCCGACTTATATGGCCAATGCGCTTGCTTGCGCCGCCGCCAACGCCTCGCTCGATTTGTTTGAGACCGAGCCGCGGCTTGCGCAAGTTGCGGAGATTGAAGGCGCATTAAAGGCGGGCCTTGAGCCATGCCGCGACTTCCGCAACGTCAAGGAGGTGCGGGTCAGAGGCGCGATCGGCGTCGTCGAATGCGCGGCGATCGATGACCTAAACGCGATGAAGCGCCGTTTCGTCGAGCTTGGCACCTTCGTGCGCCCATTCGGGCGGATCGTCTATCTGACGCCCGCCTTCACGATCGAGACGGGCGATCTAAAACGCCTGATCGACGCCGTAATTGCGGTGCTTAAGGAAAGAGAAAAATAACCGGCCTCGCGAGATCGAGACCTTCGAGTTCGGCCGTCGTGAGATCGACGGTCCGGGGGTCTTGCCAAAACGGATTTTCGGCCACATATAGGAGGCCTCGCTTTTGGACTGATTTCTGGATCGCTTCGTCCGGCCCGCCGACGCACGTTTCAGCCTCTTCTGCCAAATTCGACTGAAAGAACGTGCCGTTATCCGGCCGTTCAATGTGCACAAGGCCAAGAAAGGGCATTCGATGCAAATTGGGACTGTCAAATTCTTCAACGATCAAAAGGGCTATGGCTTCATTTCAGCCGGACAGCGGCGGCAAGGATGTATTTGTTCATGTGAGCGCGGTTGAGCGCTCCGGGATGCGCAGCCTCGTCGAAGGCCAGAAGGTCAGCTTCGACGTCGAGACCGACCGTCGCTCTGGCAAGACCGCCGCCTGCAATCTTCAGGCAGCTTAATAAAATTTTGCATTTGAAATGATCGAGACCGTCGTTCTTCGGAACGGCGGCCTTTGTATTGCGTGGCGCTCAATGGAAATTCCGGCCTTTCGGCAAAACGCGATGGAAGTCGTCGCGCGGGTCGGTGGTGGTCCTCGCCGTTTTTGCATCGAAAAGTCCGGGCTCCGCCGGTTCTCGGGTCACGCGCCGTGAGCCCGAATTAGGACGCTTCACTTCATCGGCGCGCGCGCGACTTGCGATCTCGCTGCTTTGCGACGACAATAGGCCGAGAAGTGGCGTCAAATCCTCGGCGCGGTCGACGACGACATGGATGACGCCGGATTCGGATTGCACGCGGCCGGTGATGGCGATGAAGCGCGCGGCGATCACGATCGGCCGGAAGCGTCTCGAAAACCTTCGGCCAGACGATCGCATTGGCGATCCCGGTCTCGTCTTCCATGGTGAGAAAGATGACGCCGCTGGCCGAACCCGGCCGCTGCCGCACGAGCACGAGCCCGGCGGTGCTGCACGCGCCGGCCCGAGGGCACATTCGCAAGTTCTTCCGTGCGCAGATCTTCTTCGTCGCGAGCCGCTCGCGCAGAAAGTGCACCGGATGCGCCTTCAGCGACAGCGACAGATGCCGATAATCTTCGACCACATGTTCGCCGAGCGACATCGGCGGCAGATGCGCTTCCGGCTCCAGCGCGCGGAAGCTCAAATCCTTCAGTAAGGGCAGATCGTCCTTGTCGCCGGCGCGGTTCAGGCCGCGCACGGCCCAGAGCGCGTCGCGCCGGTCGAGGCCGAGCGAGCGGAAGGCATCGGCTTCGGCCAGCGCGGCGAGCACGCTCGGCGCAAGCCCGGTGCGCAGCCAGAGATCGCGGATCGAAGTCATAGCCTTTGCCGCGCTTGGCGACGAGCGTCGGCCATGTCCGTTTTCGGCGATGCCCTGGATCTGGCGGAAGCCGAGCCGGATCTTGTGGGTCGAGCGGATTTCGCCCTGCATCGAGGCATGGCGCGGATGGAGGCGATGAAGTTCGACCCTCATGCTGAAGTCAAGGACCCGTCTCGAGCATGGCCGTCGTTGATGATGCGGATCGAGACCATCGGAATATGACGCCGTCGCCCTTCGAGACGCACGCTTTGCGTGCTCCCCAGGGTAGGGCTTCGGAAGGGAACGTACATTCCATTGCATCCTCTTCCAGCGTCGCATCCCATTGTGAAAAATTCACATCGACCTCTTCGATCGCGATGCCATGTTCGCGCGCGTCGCGGACGATCTGCGCCGGCGCATAAAAACCCATCGGCTGGGCATTCAAGAGCGCGCAGGCGAAGACGTCGGGATAGCGGCATTTCATCCAGGCCGAGGCATAGACGAGCAGCGCGAAGGAGGCCGCATGGCTTTCGGGAAAGCCATAGGTGCCGAAGCCTTCGATCTGCTTGAAGCAGCGCTCGGCGAAATCGCGCGCTATAATTCCGCGCGACCATGCCTTCGATCATCTTGGTGCGGAACTTGCCGATCGTGCCGGCGCGCTTGAAGGTCGCCATGGCGCGGCGCAGTCTGTCGGCCTCGGCCGGCGTGAAGCCTGCGGCGACGATGGCGATCTTCATCGCCTGTTCCTGGAACAGAGGCACGCCGAGCGTCTTGCCGAGCACGGCTTCGAGTTCCTTCGAGGGATAATTGACGGGCTCAAGCCCCTGCCGGCGGCGCAGATAGGGATGCACCATGTCGCCCTGGATGGGGCCCGGCCGCACGATCGCCACTTCGATGACGAGATCGTAGAAATCGGCTGGGCCGCAGCCGCGGCAGCATCGACATTTGCGCGCGGCTCTCGATCTGGAACACGCCGATCGTATCGGCGCGCGAGATCATCTCATAGACGGCGCGCTCCTCCGCCGGCAGGCTCGCGAGCGCATAGGTCTGGCCATAATGGTTCCGCAAAAGATCGAAGCCCTTGCGCAGGCAGGTCAGCATGCCGAGCGCCAGAACATCGACCTTCAAAATGCCGAGCGCGTCGAGATCGTCCTTGTCCCATTCGACCGTGGTGCGCTCGTCCATCGCGGCATGGGCGATCGGCACGGTTTCGTCGAGCCGCGCGCGGGTGATGACGAAGCCGCCGGTATGCTGCGAAAGATGGCGCGGAAAGCCGTCAAGTTCCTCGCGCCAGCGCCAGCGCCTGTTCCAGCCGCTCCTCGTCGCGGATCGAGGCCGAGGCGGCGGATCTCGTTGTCCTGCGATCCCTCCGACGCGCCGCCCCAGAGCGTGCTCGATAGCGCCGCAATGACATCTTCCGAAAGGCCGAAGGCCTTGCCGACATCGCGCAGCGCCGAGCGGCTGCGATAGGTGATGACGGTCGCGGTGAGGCCGGCGCGGGCGCGGCCGTAGCGGTTATAGATATATTGCATCACCTCTTCGCGCCGCTCGTGCTCGAAATCGACGTCGATGTCGGGCGGCTCGCCGCGTTCGGCCGAGATGAAACGTTCGAACAGAAGCTCGTGTCGCGCCGGATCGACTTCGGTGATGCCGAGGCAAAAGCAGAGCGCCGAATTGGCGGCCGAGCCGCGCCCCTGGCACAAGATGTCCTGGCTGCGCGGCGAAGCGCACGATGTCATGCACGGTGAGAAAATAGGGCGCGTAATTCATCGCCGCGACGAGCTTCAATTCATGCGCGAGCGCCTGTGCCACGCGCTCCGGAACGCCGTCGGGATAGCGCTCGCGCCGCGCCTTCGCGGGCGAAAGCTTCGAGCGCCTCTTGCGGCCTCGCATAGCCTTCGCGCAATTCCTCCGGATATTCATACGCGAGTTCGGCGAGCGAGAAGGTGAGGCCTTCGAGAAAGCGCAGGCTTTCGGCGACAGCCTCGCGGCGCTTCGGCGAAGAGCCGCGCCATCTCGGCGCCGCTCTTCAAATGCCGCTCGGCATTGGCCTGCAGACTGCGGCCGATCGCATCGAGCGTCGTGCGCTTGCGGATCGCGGTCAGCACATCCTGCAAGGGCCGCCGCGCCGCATCGTGCATCAGCACGTCATTGGTGGCGAGCAGCGGCAGGCCGGGCGGCGGGCAAGAGCGACGCGTTCGGCGAGTGCCTGCCGCATCTGCGGGCCATAGGTCATGGAGGCGGCGAGCCAGACGCGGCCGTGGGTTGCCTCGGCGAGATGGTGAGGAAGGAACGTTTCATCGCCGAGATCGAGAGCCTTCAGCCTGAGGAGCGCCTCGCAAGCGCACATCTCGAAGGATGAGGGCGCATCGCTAGGCGCTCATCGATCCGAAATCCTCATAGACTTTGCCCGGCTTCTTCGGCGCTGTCCTCCGCCTCCCATGTGCTCGCCGGCATGACGGCGAGTTGCAGACCTTCGGCGGCGTCGAGGAGATCATCGCGCTCGAGCCGGCAAAGACCTTTCTGCGCTTTCACATTGCCGCGGGTGAGGAGGCGCGTGAGCCGGGCATAGGCGGCGCGGTCTTGCGGATAGGCGAGAATGTCGGGCGTGCCGTCGCAGAAGACGAGCCGCGAGCCGATGGCGACGCGCAAAGCCTCAGCCGGGATCTCATTCTCGCGGGCGAAAACATGGGCGCGCACGACGCCGGCGAGCGAATTGCGGTCGGCGATGCCGATGCCTTTGAGGCCGAGTTCGTGGGCGCGCGCGACAAATTCTTCCGGATGCGAGGCGCCGCGCAGAAACGAAAAATTCGTCGTCACCGCGAATTCGGCGAAGGGGACGTGCTTCGACGTGTGCACTTCTCCCGCTTACGCGAGAAGGTGGTCCTCGCGTCAGCGAGGGTCGGATGAGGGGGGATGCCGAGATCCTTCATCCGTCATACTCCGCTTGACACGCTTGCGGGAGAAGGAGGGGCGCGCGCCGCTCATGCGAAAAGCCCATGCATGAACCAGCGCGGCAGCGCAGTCTCGGTCTCGTAGAGACCTTCGCGGAAGAGCCAGAACCTGCGGCCCTCGCTATCCTCGGCGCGGAAATAATCGCGGGTCAGGGCGGCATGGTTCTTCCACCATTCGGGCGCGATCCGCTCCGGCCCTTCGATGGCGGCGATTTCATGCAACACGCGCCGCCAGCGAAAGCGCACCGGCGGCCCGTCCGGCACGCTGGCGATGGCTTCGATCGGCTCCGGCCGCAGCAGAAGGCGGATGGGGCGATGAGGGAGGAAGCGCACTTCCGGAACTCCTCATCCAGCCCTCGCTGATGCGAGAGCCACCTTCTCCCAAAGGGGAGAAGGAGCGCGCCGACCAACGGTTTCCTTAAACTGCCTACGAAGTTCGGCCGCCGGCACAGAAGTCACCGCGAACTCCGGCCAATGCGTATCGACAAGCGCCAGCCGCGTGACGCGCCGCACGCCGAGCCGCGCGCCGAGCCGATCGATGAGATCGGCGAGATCTTCCTCCGCCGCAGGCGTCGAGCCAATTCGCCTGATCCTCGTCCTGCCGTTCGACCGCTACGGCGGAGAGCCGCACGACATCGAAGCCGAAGCCCGCATCGAGCGGATCACGCTCGTCCTCGTTGCACGCGCAGCTTCGATCTTTTCGCGGAAGAGCCGCGCGATCACTCGCGGATCGCGCAAGGGCCGGCTGGTGCCGGCGCGCAAATGTCTCACCGCGCCATCGACGCCGAAGAGGCTCACGTCGAGACGCCGCGCGCCTTCGCCCTGCCGCGTCAGCAGCTGCGCGAGCTCCTGCGCGAGGGCGAAGATCGTCGCCTCGATCGTTTCGCGCTGGACGATCGGCTCGGCAAAGCGCCGCTCGGCGAGATAGGCCGGCGCCTCGAAGCGCGGCGAAATCGGTGTTTGGCGCGGCCGAGCAGGGCATCGAGCCGCATGAAGAGAGAGCTGCCGAACCGCGCGGCGAGCGGCGCGCGCGGACGCAGGATAAGATCGCCGATCCGCCGCAGTCCTGCCTGCGCAAGTTCGGCCAAGCTTTTTCGCATCGAGCCGCAAGGCGGCGAGCGGCAGCGCGCCGAGCTGGCGGCTGATCTCCGCCTCGGTGCAATCGGGCGGCAAAAGGCGCTCCAAGAAATCCTTTCTCCCAAACCGCGCCAGTGCCCAGGCGGCTTCCGGCGTCGGGCCGAGGGCGGCGCGGGCGGCAAAGCCTTGCGCGGCAAGCCGCGTCTCGATTTCGACGAGAAGTTTCGCCTCGCCGCCGAAGAGATGCGCCGCGCCGGTGACGTCGAGCATCACGCCGTCGGGCGGATCGAGCGCGGCGAGCGGGGTGAAGCGCCGGCACCAATCCGTGATCGCGGCGAGCGTCGCGGCTTCGGCCGCTTCATCCGCCGCGAAGCAGCGCAGCCCCGGCAGCATGGCGCGCGCATCGGCGAGCGCCATGCCGGGCCTCAGCCCGCGCGCCGCGGCGCCCCGATCGACGGCGACGAGCCTTTGCGCGTTTTTCACCTTGGCGATCGTCGCGAGCGGCGGCTTCACGCGCGCTTGCGTCTTGCCGCTTCGTCTTCTCCTGCCGGGCGATCCGGTCCGTCGCCAGCGACGGCAGCCAGAGGGAGAGATAGCGCGTCACGGAAACAAGCCTCTTCATCAATCCATAAAACCGGATGGAATTTTTCGCGGTCGATGGCGAAGCCTGCGGGCCCGGCGCGCGCCTTGGCGATGCGCACCGACCAGGCGGCTGAGCCGGGCAGGGGCAGGCGCCGCCCCGCGGAGGTCTGACGCGGGCTCGGGCTGCGCCCGGACTTCGAACCGCGTATCGGCGCCGCTCGAAAGCGCGGCGGCGCCCGCCAGGCCGGCGAGGAAGAGAAGGCCCGGCGTGCCGTGCTTCTGCGCCGCCAGGACCAGCCGGCGCGAGGCGGTCAAGTCATAGGCTTTCGCCGACCAGATTTCGCCGATCACGGCGGCCGGCGCCCGGCATTTCAGCGCCTCTTCCATGGCCCAGAGCGCCTCCTTCGCGTTCGCCGCATGGACGAGGAGGAGACAAGCCGGGTCGATACCATGGAGGGCAAGGCCCGGCCCATAGAGCGCGCCCTGTTCGAGCCCGGCGAAATCCTCGCCGATCCAGACGACCGGAGCCTTGGTGCGCGCTGCCTGCAAATGGGCGGCGAGGGCGAGAGCGAAACCCGCGGCTGCAGGACGATCGCCCGGCCGCGCCGCGACGATCTCGTGAAGCGCGCCGAGCTTGAGGCCGCCGGCGAGCAAAAGGTCAAGGCGCGTATCTCGACCGAGCGGGATGCGCGTGCGGGAAGCCGGCAGTGGCAAGGCCGGATTTGCGTCCGCGATCCCGGCGATTTGGTTGCGCAAAAGGCGCAGCCGTTCCGACCGCGTGGCTCGGTCAGCCGCCGGCTCCGAGAAGCGGCTGACCGGCGGTATTTCAGCCTGCGCGCGCAACATCGCCTCTTCCAGTTTGTTCTACATTTGTTCCCTAATGGATTCCTGGTTTTTGGGAGGGAGTCAAGGGGCGCAACTTATGGGACTACAACCCGCCCAAAAATGTCCAAACTTTGGGCGGCAGGCGCGTAATATCCAAGGCGAGCAGCGCCGCTACGCTCGCGCTTCCGGTTGTCACGAAGAGGCTACCTTCCCATTCCGAGAGGCTGGATCGACCGACCATCCGGGGCGTGTCGGTTAACGCCGCAGCAGCGACAGGAGGAGCCCCAGAGCCAGCAGCACGGCCACGCTCTGCCAGAAGCGGAGTGGGTAGCGCTCATAGAGCGTCAGCGGCCGACGCACCGCAGGCGGGGCGCCCGCCGGTCCCGTCTCCATCTCCATGGCAAATTCGCTCATGTCGCTAAAACGTTCGGCGGGATCGATGGCGATGGCGCGCGCGAGTGCCGCCTGCACCCATGCCGGCAGGTCCGGGCGCAAGGCAGAAAGCGGCTTCGGCCGGTTCTGCCCCGGCGGGCTGGTGGCATCGGCATTGCCATAAGGGAACTCGCCGGTGAAGGCGCGGAACATGGTGATGCCCAGAGCGTAAATGTCGGTCGCCACGTTACCCGGTTCGCCATTGAACATCTCGGGCGCCATATAGGCAGGGGTGCCGGGAATGTCCTCGGGTGGGAAATCCTCCAATCCGGGAACCCGCACCACCCCGAGATCGAGCAGTTTGAGCGATCCGCCGTCCTCAAGAATCACGTTGTCGGGCTTGATGTCGCGATGGATGATTCCGGCGCGGTGCAGCGCCGCCGCGCCGCGTGCGAGCTTGATCGCGATGTTTCGTCCTTCCTCGAGACCTAGACGACGCGTGAGCCGGGTCTCCAGGAGTTCCCCTTGGTAGAGCGGCATGACGGTGTAGAGGCAGGTCTGTCGCCCGGGCGGCAGTTCGATGATGCGGCCGACCCAGGGGCTGTCCACGCGTGCACCCACCCATGCCTCGCGGACGAAGGCTGCGTGGTAGGTGGCCACGGCGGCGACTTGCGGTTTTGGAAACTTCAACACTACGTCGCCGCCCTCGACTTCGTCGACCGCACCGAACAGGCGGCTGTACCGGCCGTCGGACACCAGCGCTTTGAGCAGGAAACCATCGACGGTCTCGCCGGCGATCGGCACTGGGATCAGCGGCAGTTGCATGATGGCGGCGCCGATATCGGCCGATTCCGCCGTCGGCAGATCGACCACGTCGAGCACCAAGGCAGTGCAATTATCGGTGCTACCGGAATGGAGCGCGGCCGCAACCAACGCGTGGGCGCAATCCTCGGAAGCAGAGCGCTCGCGCAAGATGTCGGCGATGGTCTCCACCGTCAGGAAGCCGTGCACACCGTCGCTGCACAGCAGGAAGCGGTCGTGCCGCGCCATCGGCTGGGTGGCGTAGTCCAGCCGCACCTCCGTGTCGACGCCCAGCGCGCGGGAAAGGATGCTCGAGCGACTGCTGCCAACCTCCCTGACATGGTCGGTGGTCAGGCAGGTGAGGCGGTCGGCGCTTAGCCGATAGGCGCGCGTGTCGCCAACATGCAGCACATACGCGTGTCGCCCGCGCAGCACCAGCGCCGAGAAGGTGCATCCCATCCCCTTGAGCTTAGCGTCGCGCTGACTTTGGGAATAGATCCAGCCGTTAAGTGCATTGAGGACCCGCGCCGCCGCATGCCGCACTTCCATGGTCTCGGGTAGGTCGCAAAATCCATCGAGAAAACCACGCACTGCGGTCTCGGCGGCGACGCGACCGCCCTTGGCGCCGCCAATTCCATCAGCGATCGCCGCCACAATGTCCCGGCGTGGTTCCGGCAGCTCCAAGCCGAACACGGCGCCAGCGAAATCCTCGTTGGATTTGCGCGGTCCGGCGTCCGAAGCGAACCCCGCGCTGGCCTTGACGCCGGAAAGGCGCTCAATCATTGCCGTTGTTCCGATTTCTTCGGGGCGGCGAGCAGCGCGGGTCGCGACGCGGAGATGGCGCGGCCAAGCGGGGGACGGAACGGAGGGGGAGTGGCTTTAACTTTCCAGCCTGCAGCGATCATGGAGGAAATAGCCCCCGGTGCTCAACGCGACAACAACCGTAGGATCACCGGATTGGCGGTCAAGCGTGTAGTTACCGCCGTCTGTAATGTCGTGCCACGAAATCTCGGTAATCGCTAACACGGGCCGGATCGGAGTCCACGATCTGCCGATCATAGTCGATTCTGATCTCCATCTCGCGCCGCCGGCCGGGTTGCTGCAGGCTATCGTAGTCTCGCGCGATTGCGCTTCACCGTTGGCCGCGGAAACGGCGACGCCGCTTCCAGGCAGCGATTTCGGCACCAAAGTTAGGTTCAGAAACAGGGTCGCCTCTTCCGAGCCACGCGCAATCCATAGCTAACTCCGTAAAGATAAGGCAGCGGGATTGGTGCTTGCGACGCCATTCATCATACTTGCCTCTTTTCTTGCTCAGGATGCCTCTTTTGTAAGCATCTGGCTGCATTCCAAAGCGGGTGGCTGGGTATTTGGTCGCGGGCATATTTCTTGCTCTCAGTATTCCTTGGATTGTGGCTTCCTAACAGCAAATGTGGGGGTAAATCCATGCTCGTACCATCACCAAAATGGCTTGATACCGGCGACAACGCTTGGCAATTGGCGGCAGCGACTTTCGTCGGCCTGCAAAGCATTCCGGGGCTGACTGTCCTTTATGGCGGCATCGTCAAGAAGAAATGGGCAATCAACTCAGCTTTCATGGCGATATACGCATTCGCGTCGGTCCTCGTCGTCTGGGTTCTTTTCGATTACAACTTGGCATTCGGGCCTCAATGGTTTCCGTTCCTCGGCAAGCCGCTCTTGGCGATTTCGGCCGCATTCACGACCGGCCAGGCGGTCATTCCGGCCGCAGCCTCGGGCATGCCGCCTCTCGCCTTTCCCATGGCGACCCTCATGTTCTTCCAGTTCGTGTTCGCTGCAATCACCGTCATCATCCTGGGCGGCTCTCTGCTTGGCCGCATGAACTTTACGGCGTGGATGATCTTCTGTCCGGTGTGGATGACGCTCGTCTATACGGTAGGCGCATTCAGCCTGTGGGGCGGCGGCTGGCTCGCAAGCATGGGAGTGGCAGACTTCTCGGGCGGCTACGTCATCCATCTTGCCGCTGGAGTCTCCGGATTCACCGCTGCGGCGGTGATTGGCCCGCGGCTGCAGGCCGATCGCGATAATTTCCCGCCCAACAGTCTTTTGATCACGCTGGTCGGCGCCGGAATCCTGTGGCTCGGTTGGAACGGCTTCAATGGCGGCGACCCGTACTTTGCCAACGCTGATGCGGGCGCCGCGGTGCTCAACACCAATACGGCCACCGCAGTGGCGCTTCTGGTCTGGACGCTGATGGACAAGATGGCCTATGGCAAGCCATCAGTGCTCGGCGCGGTCAACGGCATGATCGCGGGCTTGGTGGCGATCACTCCCTGCGCCGGCTACATCGACGGCATGGGCGCGATCATCGTCGGCATCGTTGCCGGGATCATTCCATGGTTCGCCATGAACAAGCTGCAAAAGACCAGCTTCATGATGAAGGTGGACGATACGTTGAGCGTATTTTCCACCCACGGCGTTGCCGGCCTGACCGGCGGCTTGCTCGTGGGGCTACTTGGCAATCCGGCCATGCTGCAATACATCGGCACCGAGAAGGACGCGCCGGGTATCAACGTGACAGGCTGGTTCTACGGCAACCCGCATCAGCTCCTGCTTCAGTTCTATGGAGCGGCGTTCATTATCGCCTACAACGCGATCGCGACCTTCATCATCCTCAAGGTCATATCGGTCATCGTGCCACTGCGCATGGATGAGACGGTCCTGAAGGTCGGTGATGACGCGGTTCACGGCGAGACCGCCTATGCGATTGGTACGGAGGGCGAGTAGTCGGCAATCCTGTTTCTCTATGACTGGGCCGGCCGCCTCGCGGCCGGCCCTTCCATTATTTGCGTTCGCGGCAGCGATAGTAGAGGAAATAGCCGCCGGTACTCGAAGGCCCGCGCATGGTCATATTGCCCGAGATGCGATCATACTCATAGATGCCGCCGCGCCGGGTGTCCTGCCATGTGAGAGATCGATCGCTGATGTCAGCCGGATACGAATCGACCGTATGCTTGACGAGATCGACCTTCATCTCCCAAGTCGTCCCGCTGCTCGGATTCGTGCAAGTCAGCACCATCTCGTCGGCGTGAGCAATGATCGGAACGGAAGACAGCAATAAGGCGAGCAGCGCTCGCGGCAAAATGCTCAGCTCCACGATGAATTCCCTCCGTGATGGACCATCTCTTCGCGTCGAGGCGCCGGACTGTCGATCGCTCAGTTCCGGTTAAGCCAAAGCCGCCGATTAGCCAAGCGCCGACGCGGCGGAAAAGCGATGCCGGCATTCTCGGCTACATCAACCCACCCGAGAAGGCGTACCGACGAGGAACAGACCGAACCGCGGCCGTGTCGTTCGAATGCGGCACCAAACTTGCGACTCCAATGACCTATGCCACGACGCGTGCGGTGAGCGCGAGGAGCCGCGGTCGCTGAAATCATAAGGAGAAAATGCAATGGTCTACTTGGATGTGAACCCGATGATTGTCGCATTGCGCGATCGTCCGAGCGATTTCGACATGAGCGGCGGTCGCCTACGGCATATGCCGAGCGGCCACAAGGTCGTGTTCGAGCCGTTCGGCGCAGGCGCGCGCATCGATGCGTTCTGCAGCTGCGCTACGCTGCGGATCTCGCCGCAGCAAAGCCAGGAGCTGATCGTCGCTTTGCAGGAATGGAAGGAAGCCTATTGGCGGGTGGTGGAAATCAATCGCGACTTTGCCGGCCATTTCCAACCGAGCGTGTTGCGCCGGCTCGGCGTGAAGCTGCTCACCTATCTGCTGGAGCATCATCCGCATCCGGCAGCGGTGCCGGTCCGGCAACCGGTTCGGCAGTCCGCGACCTGAAGAGGGGCGCCGCCTCATCGAAGCCGTCGCATTGCACCGTCGGCAGCGGCGAGCGGTATCTCGACTTCGAGCGAACCGGGCTCTTCAGTAATCCATTCCGCCCATTCCGCCTCCGGGCATTGCCGGAGCCTCCTTCTTCGGATGTTCGGTGATCGTCGCCTCGGTGGTGACGATCAAACCCGCGATCGACGCGGCGTCCTGGAGGGCCGTGCGCACGACCTTGGTCGGATCGATAATGCCGAGCGTGACGAGATCGCCATATTCACCCGTCTGCGCATCATAGCCGTAGCTATATTCCTTGGCTTCGAGCAGCTTGCCGACCACTACGGCGCCATCCGCGCCCGCGTTGTCGACGATCTGGCGCGCCGGAGCCTGGATCGCTTTGCGAACGATGTCGACGCCGGTCTTCTGATCGTGATTTTCGACCTTTACCGTTTCGAGGGCGGGGATGGCACGCAGTAACGCGACGCCGCCGCCGGGAGAAATGCCTTCCTCAACGGCCGCGCGGGTGGCGTTGAGCGCGTCGTCCACCCGATCCTTCTTCTCCTTCACCTCGACCTCGGTCGCGCCGCCGACGCGGATCACCGCGACGCCGCCGGCAAGCTTGGCCAAACGCTCCTGGAGCTTCTCGCGATCATAGTCCGAGGTAGTCTCTTCGATCTGCGCCTTGATCTGGGCAATTCGCGCTTGGATGTCCTTCTTTTCACCGGCGCCGTCGATGATCGTGGTCGATTCCTTGTCGATGTGCACGCGCTTGGCGCGGCCGAGCATCTGGAGCGTCACGTTTTCGAGCTTGATGCCGAGTTCTTCGGATATCAGCTGACCAGCGGTCAGGATTGCGATGTCTTCGAGCATGGCCTTGCGGCGGTCGCCGAAGCCAGGCGCCTTGACGGCGGCGACTTTCAGACCGCCGCGCAGCTTGTTGACCACGAGCGTGGCAAGCGCCTCACCCTCGACGTCTTCGGCGATGATGACGAGCGGCTTGCCGGCCTGCACCACCGCCTCGAGAATTGGCAGAAGAGCCTGCAGCGAAGACAGCTTCTTCTCGTGCACGAGGATGTAAGGGTCTTCGAGCTCGGCGACCATCTTCTCGGCATTGGTGATGAAATAGGGGGAGAGATAGCCGCGATCGAATTGCATGCCTTCGACAATCTCGGTCTCGGTCTCGAGGCTCTTGGCCTCTTCGACCGTGATCACGCCTTCGTTGCCGACCTTCTGCATCGCCTTGGCAATTTCTTCGCCGATGAACTGATCGCCATTGGCCGAAATTGTGCCGATCTGAGCGATCTCGTCGTTCGAAGAGACTTTCTTCGAGTTCTTCTTGAGATGGGCGACGATGGCTTCGACCGCGAGATCGATACCGCGCTTCAAGTCCATTGGGTTGAGTCCGGCCGCCACGGCCTTCGCGCCTTCGCGGGCGATCGAGGCGGCAAGCACGGTCGCGGTGGTTGTGCCGTCGCCGGCGTTGTCGTGCTGCTTCGAGGCGACTTCTCGTACGAGTTGGGCGCCGAGGTTCTCAAACCTGTCGGAAAGTTCGATTTCCTTCGCGACTGTCACACCATCCTTGCTGATGCGCGGCGCTCCATAAGATTTTTCGATGACGACGTTGCGGCCCTTTGGGCCGAGCGTGATTTTCACCGCATTGTTGAGAATCTCGACGCCGCGCAGAATGCGATCGCGCGCGTCGGTGGAAAAAAGGACGTCTTTGGCAGCCATTGTCATTCAACTCCCAGAGGAGAAACCGAGTGCGAAGGGTCGTCGGTCAGCCGACGACGCCCAGGATGTCGCTTTCCTTCATGATAAGCAGGTCCTCGTCGTCGATCTTGACCTCGGTGCCAGACCACTTCCCGAAGAGGATACGATCGCCGGCCTTGACGTCGAGGGGGATGAGCTTGCCGCTCTCGTCCCGTCCGCCCGGGCCGACGGCGAGCACTTTGCCTTCCTGAGGCTTTTCCTTGACGGTATCGGGGATAATGATGCCGCCCTTGGTCTTCTCTTCGCCCTCTAGGCGTTTGACGACGACCCGGTCGTGCAAAGGACGAAATGCCATGATGTGCCCTTTTTGTTCGACGCAACCGAAACCCGCCGGAAGGACGGACCCGCAGCAACCAAATAAGCAAGAGACGCTTTTTAGCACTCGCCTATGTCGAGTGCCAATCCTGATTTGCACCTAGGAACGGTCCTGCAGCTTGTCAAGGCGTTGACCACGCCTCCAGACAGCCAGAACTCGCATAGGATCATTCGCTCATTGGATTAGGGGCTCAACCCAAATCCCATAGTTTCATGTGGCATGACCGCTTATGGCGGATTTCGTTGAAAAAGTCTGCCGATGATCCGGCTGCATGATCCCGACGACGAACGCCACCAAGTGGGCGGTTAAGCTGCTATCGCATATCGATGATGGCATGAGCTGGGTTCTTCAGCTCTCCGGAAAAGCGGGAACAGCTGACCTATTGTTCAGCGATGATAGGTGACCACCTTCGCCCGAGGTAATTGTCGGCATAGGCGAATAAGGCATGACCTTGCGCGTACGCGTCCATTGTGATGCTCTGAGAGATGGGTTCTGATCTGGTCGCTGAAGCTGGTTTGTGTCATGTTCAACGCTTGTCGAATTGAGAGATCGCCAACCCTCGACGCAGTGGCAGGGCTAACCAGGAGACTTCTTGCGTCACCAAGTTGATGAAAGACAAAACCGTCGCCATTCTCGAAAGCCGGGTGCGTGATCAAATTGCCAGTCTGATCCGCAATTATGGGGGCACGCCATTTTCGGCGCCCGCACTGGCCGAAATCCCGGAAGTCGACCCTGCACATATCCAGGAGTTGATCCGTGACTGGAATTCCACGCCGCCCGACATGTTCATTTTCCAGACGGGCGTCGGGACACGCGCGCTGTTCGACACAACAGATTCGCTAAAGCTAACCGATGTTTTGTTGCGGCTACTGGATGCGGCACAGGTGGTCGTACGAGGCCCCAAGCCAACCGCGGTACTGCGCTCGCGCAAGGTACGCATCGACCGCGCTGCCAGCAGCCCTTTCACGACGCATGAGGTGCTTACCGAAACGCAAGAGACACCATTGCGCGGCAAGCGAGTCGTGGTGCAGCGTTATGGCGAGACCAATCGTGAGTTACAGGCCGCGCTCGAAAGTAAAGGTGCGGAAGTAATCGAAATCGTGACCTATCGCTGGGGCTTGCCAGAGGACACGGCGCCTTTGCTACGGCTGATCAACGCGCTTGGTCATGATGAGATTGATCTTGTGGCGTTCACCAGCGCATCGCAGGTGATCAACCTTTTTGCCGTCGCGCAATACGACGGCCAAGAGGCATCGCTCAAACAGAGTCTTGGCCGAACGCTCGTCGCTTCGATCGGCCCCGTGTGCAGCGCCGCGCTCCGCAAGTTCGCCGTGAGAGTCGATATCGAAGCACAACCGCCGAAGCTCGGGCCGCTTCTCGAGGCGATCAACGCGGCGTTGTCTGATCCAGGTCGGTTGGGCAAATCATAACGCCCGGCGTTCCCGCGAGAAAGTTCTGGCCGCAAAGACGTGTTCGCCTGTGTACGGGCAGTTGGATCGTCACGCGCTCCAATAAACTTCTAAGCTGTTTTCGATGCTGAATCTTCCGACAATCGTGCGAAAGCTTCCTGCACCGTCGTCATAAATTGTGCGGGGAAGATGATGGTCGAGTTCTTTTCGACCAAGATTTCCGCCATCGTCTGCAGGGTGCGGAGCTGAAGTGCCACAGGATGCTGCGTGATGATGTCGGCCGCTTCGCCGAGCTTCACCGCGGCTTGGTATTCACCTTCGGCGGCGACGATTTTCGCGCGACGCTCACGCTCGGCCTCGGCTTCCTTTGCCATTGCGCGCTGCATGTTCTCGGGCAGTACGATGTCCTTGATCTCCACCGCCGTTACCTCGTGCCCCAAGGCTCCGTATGTCCATCGATGACGTTCTTGATCTGCAGGTTGATGCCCGCGGTGTCCGCGAGAAGCTGATCGAGGCTGAATCGCCCGACGACATTGCGCACCGTGGTCTGGCTGATCTGATTGATCGCATTGTAGATGTTCTCGATCACGATCACCGCTTTTTCCGGATCGGAAATATGGTAGTAAGCGACCGCTGCGATATCGATCGAGACATTATCCTTCGTGATGATTTTTTGTGAGGGGATTTGCATCGTGACGGTGCGCAAGGATACGCGCACCATCTGTTGGATCGGAAGAAAGATGAGCGTGAGGCCCGCCCCACGTACACCCTCAAATTTTCCGAGAAGAAATACCACGCCGCGCTCGTACTGCCGCAGCACGCGAATCGAGCCAATGAGATAGAGGATTACGGCAATGCCGAGGATGTAGGTCCAATCCATGGTGTTTCCATTTGGTTGTCTGAATGATTCAAGCTGCCCTTCACCCAGATAGGCGCTGCTCTGACCGCGATCCTGCGCTCCATTCGAGTTTCGCGCAAAGCAGAGCTGTGCATTGTCATATCGGCCAAGAATAGGCGATTTTCGAGCCGATTTGGGCCGACACTCTCAGTCGAGTGCCGCTTGACCCTTCGGCGATTGATCGCTCAGTCCTGCCGCGGCGCCGCCGGCTTGGCATGCTCCACCCGATCGAGCGCCGTGCTCGGGTCGCCGCCGAGATAAGCGGCGAGGAAGGAAGCGGTTTCGGGTATCGCCACTCTAAGATCGTCGATTCGCTCGAGCGCCACGCCGACACCATTGCCGGAACAGTCGAGCATGTGGCCGCCATACCGGCGGTCGTCGCTGATGAAGTGAAGATGCCAGCCGGATACCGCGATCGCCTTGGCGTAGCTCGGCGTCCAGAACCCGAGCAGCGTTCCATCGATATTGTGGCATTCGAACTCTGCTTGCCGTCCGACGGCCTCAACCAGCGTCTGGTGAGCCTCGGCCTTGCAGGCGACCCGATTGTGGACATGGGAAAACCTTCCCTGCAAACGAGCGGCGAAGAACAGGTTGTCGGTCAAGCGCAGGCGGTCGAGCTGGGCGTAGAGCGCGTCCGCCGAAGCGAACGAATCGAGCGTGATGTCCTGCTGCGGGGAAAAATGGGTGACGACTGCAAACGGCACCTGCTGCCGATCTTCGGCACGGCTAATTGAGCCGTCGCTGGCAATTCGATAGAACTCGCCGTCCAAGGCGATCATCTCGCCGTCGAGATCGACGAAGGTGCCGAGGCCAAAATCGCCATGCTGGCGCAGCGTGCCTACCGAGACTGCCCCGTCGAATACGCCTTCGACAAGGGCGGCCGAGGTCGAGACCTGGAACAAGGTGCCATGCTCGACCTGCAGGGTATCGGCAAGCGCCCGGGATACGATATGCGCCACCGTATCGCCGGTCTCGCGCGCGGCCTGCTGAAGCGCGGTCCACAAAGATTGGGAGATTTCGCAGGTCAAGACTGGCATGACGCCCGAGTCCATCTAGGAAATGACGTTGTCATGCATGGCCCGCACTTGCGATGCATCGGGTAAGACTTTCGGCGCGTGTCCTATGCTGGGCTAATGCTCCAGTCGTCATCGCTATAGCGTCTCCACCTCGTTATCGCGCGAAGGTTCGCCTGTTTGCCGTCCCGCGAGTTTGCCGCCTGTTCAGCCGCAATCAAACCGGATCGATCCTCTATATATGCCTGGCAGCCGAAATCCTCATCGATACGGAAGGTGACTCCGTTCAAGAGGCAGACATTCCCGAGGTCAGGCGTGGAGACATGGTAAGGCTCTTCGAGAAAGGGACGTCCTTCCAAGTAAAAATATTGTGGCGGTTCCGGTGCAAAATCAAAGGCCTCGCTGAATATTGCGATGAGCCTTCGAAAGAGCTCGTGCTTTCCCATTTCGACTTTTCTCCGGGACAACCGTAAACATCAAAGCGGGACATTTATCGGCGAGCGCTCGAGGCTCGATTAGCATCGAACATTCTGGCCTCGCTGCACGTAAGAAATCCATTCCTGATTTTGGTGGTGCTTATAAACGGCGCATATAAAAGGCGACGACGGGCTCAAATCGGGACCTTCACGAAAGCCCTGAGCCCGAAGCCTATGCAGAACGCGAGGCCGGCCGCGCTCATCCCTATCACTAGCGTTTCTAACCCTGACCGCGCCCAGCCCGCGAGCGACCATCGGCTCTTCAACGCCCCGATGGCGAAGAACACGAGGCTCGTCGCTGCCACGCAAAAAGCGAGGCCGTGCGCCATGAGATAGCTGACGAGCGGCACGAGGCCGCACAGCACGAACGCAGCAGACGTGTTGAGCGCGGCCAAAATGGGCGACTTTGCGGTCGGAGACAGACCATATTCTTCGACAGCCATAGTCTTCGCCCAGCGGTCTTCGTCGGACGTCATGACGTCAACGATTCGCTCCAGTTCGGCGCCGGTGAAGCCCTTGCGGGCGAAGATCTGCCGGATTTCTTCGCGCTCACCGCTTGGTACCAGAGCAATGTGTTTTCGCTCGACCGCGAGCAGACGTTTATAGTCGTCCAACTCGGCCTTGGTGCCACTGTAGTTGGCCGCTCCCATCGCAAATCCGTCAGCCACGAGGTTGGCCAATCCGAGTACCAACACGACAGTTCCAGGCAGGTCGGCGCCCACGACCCCGGCGACGATCGCAAAGGTCGTGACGGTTCCATCGATCCCGCCGTAGATCCAGTCCCGAAGATAGTTCCCACGCGTACCTTGAGCGAGACGCTTCTGGATCTCTTCTCTTGTGTGGTCGTGTTCGAGCATATCCTCCGCCCACCGTTCCTTATAGGTCCCCATCGCGGCCCAGCTTGGCTCCCGTCTAAATGGACGAGCGAGTCATGAAGGCGTGCCTGTACTCCAAACGGCGGCGACGAAATCACGTCACGCGTTGCCAATGAGAATTCCAGCAATAAGCACGATCACGCCGCCGATCACGATCTGGAAAATTGCTTGTAACAACGGCGTATCCATATAATGCGCCCGCACCCAGGCAATAGCCCAAAGTTCGAAGAAGACGACCACGCCGGAGATCGCGGTGGCGATGACAAAGGCGTTCGGCACTTGGTTCGGAACGAGATAGGGCAGAGTATGACCGAGGCCGCCGAGCGCGGTCATGGCGCCGCAAATCGGGCCGCGCAGCCAAGGCGAGCCACGGCCGCTCAGGGCGCCATCATCGGAGAGCGCCTCGGCAAAAGCCATACTGATGCCGGCGCCGACCGAAGCGGCAAGACCGACAAGGAATGTCGCCCAGGTATTATGGGTCGCAAAGGCCGCGGCAAATAGCGGTGCGAGCGTCGAAACCGAACCGTCCATGAGGCCAGCAAGGCCCGGCTGCACATATTGCAAGACGAACATGCGGCGGTCGGTTGCTGCTTCCTTCTCGCGTTCGGCCGGCGGGAGAAATTCGGTTTCGATATCACTGACGACTGCTTCGTGGTTCTTTTCGACCTGCGCGAGATCATTCAGCAATTTGCGGATCGCCGGGTCCTTGGCCTGCGTCGCCGCCTTGGTGTAGAAACCGTAGGCTTCCGCCTCGCGGATTTCGAGCTCTCTGCGGATGGTCGCGACCGGCAGATTGCGAATGAGCCAGACCGGGCGGCGCTTCATGAAGCCATGCACGTCAGTGCGCCGGATGGGCAGGAGATTGGGCCCAAACTTTTGATTGTAGGTCTTGAGCAGCGTGTCGTGATGCGACGCTTCGACGTCGGCCATATTCTCAAACATAGCCGCGGTCGCGGGATAACGTTCCCGCAAATCCTCGGCAAAAGCCGTGTAGACGCGATGGTCATCGTCCTCAGCGTCGATAGCGACCGCGAGAATTTCTCGCTCGTTCAATTGCGAAAATCGCTTCAACGCTCATCTCCGGGAGTCAGGGGCGCTGGCCAAAGCCGGCCAAGTTTTGAATAATTCTAATCTAGCCGAGGAGCGCGCCGCCGCGCAACCGGTTCGGTAAACTGAAGGGATGGGAAGCCGCGTCGTATTAAGCGTTTTTTCGGTCGATCGCCGCTGCCACGGCGCGGAGCTGGCTAAGAAGCGATGGATCAGAAGGTGACCACGCTACGCAGCCCGAAGATCAATTCATCGCCCACGCGCATGGTTGGATCATCCGGGTTGGGAATCCCCCCGCCCGGGCGAAAGACATATTGAAAGTCGGGTTGGAGCTGCCACCAGGGCGCGATCTGACATTGATAGGTCACTTCGATGAAGGTCTCCGTGGAGGGGACCGGCGTCGGCGTGCCCGTATAGAAGGCGGTGTCTTGAGCGCGACCACTGGCGAAGCTGCTGAGTTGCGCCACGCCGAAGCCCACGCCGAACGTATCGCTGTCGCGTCCCTTGAACGGCGCTTTAAGCGTCACGCCGCCGTTGGCGCTGAAGCTGATAAAATTGCGGTCATCAGGAGCCGCCATGAGGCGCGCGAACACGCCAAGTGCTTGCGTGCTGTCGGCGCTCGGGCGCCAGAGCATCTGGTCGGCGACGGCGTAGATGCTGAAATTGGTATTTTCCATTTCCGGCACGCCAGTGCTGGCCGGATCAGCCAAGGATATGCCGGCACTATCGAATCTCGGGTTGGGAAACGGGGCCGTGTCGAACCACGCGCCGAGCTTGTAAGTGCCGGGCAGGCCAGCTGCGTGGCTGCCATCGTCCCTGTCGCCGGCAGTGGGCTGATTGATGGCATATTGCGCCTCAGTGATGAAGAGCGCGCCTGTCGAGGCTACATTCAGGAAATTGCCGCCCCAGGCCGAACTTCCGCGCAGTTGCGAATCATCGTCGAAGGGACCGCCTGGCGGGTTGTCCTGGAACACGCCGGCGAGCAGGGTCAGCGGGCCCACCGGTTGCGCGCGCAGTCGCACGCCCGCTGAGGAAAGCGGATAAGCTGGCCCCCCACCGTACAAGTCCGCTGTCGGCAGCATGGGCCAGCCCATCATGGCGTTGATGAACAAGCTCGAGCCCTGGCTCGTCATGAACTCCTGGTCGAGGCTCTGCTGTCCGATTTTCACGTCCATTTTTCCGCCGAGGAAGGTCTGCTGATACCAGAGCTCCCACAAGCGTGTGGAAGGCAAAGCAGCGATCCCGCTGTAGATTTGCAGGTTGAGAAGGTTATTGGTGCTGAGATTCCGACCGCGGATCTGGAAGGCGCTGATATTGACTGTCCCGCCCTCCAATCCGAATGCCTTCTGCGTGTCGAGACCGAGGCCCATCAATGTCAGGCCGTCGTAATTCGAGCCTTGCTTGATCCCGCCCGTCGCGTTGCCGAATAATTCGTTGGTATCTTGCAGACCAAAAGTGAGCCCGTATTTGCCGAGCGCCGAACGCAAGCCGCCCATGTCGCCGAGCAGAGTGGTGCGCGAGGGCGCAAAGAGACCCGTCAAGAATCCCGGCTCTGCGGGCGCAGCGTCTACCTCGCTGGTTTTTGCGCCTTGCGCCGTTGGCGAAGTGCTCGCCTCTTGCGCAGCGGCGCAGGCGATCCCGAAACTGCAGAAGATCGATGCGGCGAAGCCGAGGCGTACCGCCCCGGCCCGGGCGGCAAGAAGCTTCGCGAGCAGTGTCTCGCAGCTCCCTGCCGCAGGCGGCGCTATCTTGCCTCTGGGTGGAACCTTGAATTTCAGTTGCATGGCCGGCCTTCTCTACGACAGTTCGACCGGGTTGATATTGGCTCGCGGCCGATCCCTCCGCCAACTTTTCCCTTCAAGGGAATTGGGCTCACTGTCTGCCCTGTTTCCCGCCGGCTTGCTTTCAGCAGAAACACGCCAGTTGCTTCGCCGAGAAAAGCGCCTGTCGTGATTCTCCTGAAAGCATAATGGAGAATTGGCGATTCCTGTATAGATTCGCCATCGGCTTGTTCAGATGTTCAGCGCCAACCTCGCGATTCTGACGAGGACCAAGCCGGCCGCCAGGACGATATAGGCGCGCAAGACGAGCATCCAGATCTTGCTCGCGTTCGATATCTCCATCGGGCGAAGGCGCAACAACGGCGGCATGCGCCACATTTCGCGCCCCCAAACTGCCGACCGTTCATTGGAACCCCTGAGCGGCTTGAACGCGCCCGAAGCGACTGCGGCGATAGCAGCTAGAATTGTGCCGCCAGCCATGATGGCCAGCATGACAGTTTCGTTCGTCTGATCCGGGAACAGAACCGATGCGGTAAGGATTACCGACAGCATCACGAGAACAGCTATGACACCTCCTGTGAAGAGATTTGCCCCGCGCTTGTTGACCCATGGCCCGAGCACTTCCCGGTCATTGCACAGCAACAGGAGAAACACAGTCGCGCTCGGCAATAGCACGCCGGCAAGCGTCTGCACGGCATTGGTCAGGAGTCCCAGCGGAACGCCCGGCGTCAGCACCAGACCGGCGGCGATGACGATTAGGCCGCAATAGACGGCGTAGAATCCCCTCGCATCTTTGACCGTCCGGTGAAGCGAATGCCGAATTGAGAGCACATCGCCGATCGCATAGGCGGTGGAAAGCGACACCGCTGATGCGCCGATCAAACTTGCGTCAATCAAGCCGATCGCGAAAAGCACACCGGGCAGACGGCCAGAATAGGCTTCAAGGCCCGCAGCAACGCCGCCGGCATCGGTGAATTGGCCAAATCCCGGCCGGCCTGCGAAAGCTGCGGCGGCAAATTCGGAATAGCCAACGTTCCTCAGCTCCGCAAGCGACCGGATTACCAAGGCGACTTGGCCTTCTACCAAACGGTGGCCGACCTGTTGGCGGAGAATCCCCCTTCGAAGCAGCACGAGGCGGCCGTCTTACTTCTCAGTCGGGTAGGGATAAATGTTGGTCAGGCCTTCGACGCCGAGAAAGTGGATAAATCGACGCGCAATGGATTGGCTCGTGCCGCGCTGATGGGGCCACAGATTATGAAGTGGAAGGTCAAGTACCGCGGCACGCCGTATCCCACACGTTGGAACAATCTTCGTCCTGGCAATTATGGGGTTGATTACCTCGACCGCGCTGCCGGCGCGCTGGAAGGTTTGTTTGTGCATAATCGGGAAGAGGCAGTCTACTTCAGCACATATAAGTCCGGGGACGCAAAGCTGCTGGATGGGAAAAACCGCTATCTGCTTCACTTCAACAAGGAAGAGATTCCCCAAACGCTCAAAAACGGCTTCTGGTCCATCACTATGTACGGAACCAATTTCCAGCTGGTAAAGAATCCGATCAATCGCTTCTCGATCGGCGACCGAACCAAGGGGCTAGTCTATAACAAAGACGGATCCCTGGACATTTACGTGCAAAACAGTGCGCCGGAGGGGAAAGAGAGCAACTGGCTTCCGAGCCCACCGAGCGGACTGTTCCGTCTCAATTACCGTATCTACTTGCCCGTCGAGGACGCTAGGAATCCGGCTACTTTGAGTAAGTACCTCCCTCCACTCAAAAATGTTGCATGACGGCGCTGAATGAGGTCTTGCATTGGATTGTCGAGTCTGCGTTGTCCAGTCAGGGGATGGTCCGATGTCTCCTCCTGGGCGCATTTATGTCATCGGGCCGGCGAAGCTGAACGACCGCTCGGCGTTCGGACCAAACCACTGAGCGAACCGGTACGGCCTGACGGCGCGCACGCTCAAGCACGACGCCTCACCGATCGAGACTCCCGATGTAGGCGATAACGTCTTCGATCTCGCTGCGCGACAGGTTCATGTTCGGCACCTTAGGATGTGAATTGGTCAGGAAGGCTGTGAGCTCTTCCGAGGGCAGTTTTCTGCGCGCGATCGTGGCGAAGCTCGGCATATCCAGTTTGGCCAGTTTCTGATCAGACGAGACGAGATGGCAGGCGGCGCACCAGCGCTTGGCGACGATTTCGCCTTTCGCCGCATCGACAGCGAAAGCGCAGAGCGGCGAGATCACAAGTACGAGAAAGGCGATCGCACCCCGGCTGAGCCATTGAGCGTACGAGACCGTTCCCACCATGGTTCCGCTCCGGCTAGGCCTGCAATGGAGGGGCAAAGTCCTTAACGTGTCAATGCCGAGCGCTTAGTTTTGTCTGGTCCTTAGTCGAGCAGCGCAAAGCATTGGTGGATGAAAACGTCGATCCGAAAGCGATCGCGCGTGATGACAGGTCATCCTGCCGCCGCCTTGTGTCAACCAGTTGATCCAGATCAAAGAAGGTAGAGCGCGAAGCCGTAATCTTCTGAGTTCCGTTTTAGCGCATGCGCCCAGATAGATTTCCATGCGATTGACTGAAACCCGCTGGAAGGAAATTCCCATGGCCCAATGGAAATCCGTCGCTCGAGAGCTGGTAGAGAAGGCTGGCATCGATGTCGATAAGCTCCTCGACATGCTGGTCCGCAACGCCGCAGCCGAGCTGACGACGTTCTATTACTACACCATTCTGCGCGTGAATCTGATTGGGCTGGAAGGCGAAGGGTTGAAGCAGATTGCCGAGGATGCCCGCATCGAGGATCGCAACCATTTCGAGGCGCTGGTGCCGCGCATTTACGAGCTCGGCGGAAAGCTGCCGGCGAGCATGGTGGACTTCCACAACATCTCAGCCTGCGCCCCGGCGCTGATGCCGGCCGACCCAACCAACGTCAAGGCAATGCTCGAAGTGTTGCTCAAGGCCGAACAGTGCGCGGTGCGCGGCTACACGGCGATCTGCAATGTGACGTCCGGCAAGGATCACCGGACCTACGATCTCGCGCTCGCCATTCTGCACGAGGAGATCGAGCATGAGGCGTGGTTCGCCGAGTTTTTGGGCCACGGTCCAAGCGGTCACTACAGCCGCGAGGGGCGCCCGAACTCGCCCTACGTCGGCAAGTTCCTCAACGCAGGGCAGTGAACCCGGACGCGCGGCAGACAAGTAAAACTTGCGAACGTGACAACGCCCGGCCGGGTCGCCAATATCTCCTCGATCAATGGCCAGACCAACCACGCCGCCGGCGCCGGCATTCTTGGCTTTGCCAAGGCGTTGGCGCTTGAGACTGCACCTGACTTCGGTGCACGTCGGAGATTGAAAAATGAGGAAAACCAGCGCACTGCCGGGACTGGTCTTTGTTGCAATTATCGGTATTGGCTTGGCGTTCGCATACTTCAAATATGCCAACTCGGCTTATGGCGAAAGCCTGTCAATCGCCGTTGGTGCCTTCGTCATCGCCATCATTGTTTCCTACTCGATCAAGATTGCTGATCAGTGGGATAGGGCGGTGGTTTTGCGGCTGGGGCGCTTCCGCTCTTTGGAGGGGCCGGGACTGTTTTTTATCATCCCGATCATCGAAACGGTGCCCTATTGGATCGACACTCGCGTGATCACCGGTTCCTTCAAGGCAGAAAAGACGCTCACGAAAGATACGGTGCCGGTGGATGTCGATGCCGTATTGTTTTGGAAAGTCGTGGATCCAAAAAAGGCTGCGCTCGATGTCGCCGACTATGGCAGCGCCATTAGCTGGGCTTCCCAAACGGCTCTGCGTGACGTGATCGGCAAGACCATGCTTTCGGATATGCTGGAGGGAAGAGAAAAAATCAGCAACGAGCTTCAGAAGATCATCGATTTACGCACGGAGCCATGGGGCGTCAATGTCATTTCGGTGGAGGTCAAGGACGTTCTCATTCCTACGGCCCTCCAAGATGCGATGTCGATGCAGGCCCAAGCGGAGAGAGAACGCCAGGCTCGGGTCATTCTAGGGGATTCAGAGAGACAGGTAGCTGAGAAATTCGGAGAAGCGGCGAAGACCTACGCCAACGATCCTGTTGCGCTGCATCTCAGGGCAATGAACATGCTTTATGAAGGTTTGAAGCAGAATTCCACGATTGTCATCGTGCCGAGCTCGGCCGTGGAAACGATGCAGCTGGGCGGACTGGCCGGACTGACGGCGCTCACTATGGGGTTGGGTCAAGAACGCGCCAGCCAAGGGAAGGAAGCCCCGCAGCCGGGGCCGTGGTCTGAACCTGGGAAAGTTGTTGGACGATAGGGCAGCCAACGGGGCGCCAGTGAGGAAAAGATCGAGCACTTCAGAGTTATACGCAAATTGTGGTGACGGCCTGGTTGAGTCTCAATTTGCCCGGCGGGGCGTTTTTGGCCTTTAGGCCCCGGTCGGGCACGCGCTCATTCCTCCTTTAGCTCGCCAATGCAGCTCTCGATGCTTGCGAAGGTGGCCTGTGTCGCGCTGCCGGGAACCGTGGAACTTTCTTGGCTCTGGCCAGTTGGGTTGCGATATCGGCCTTCAAGATAAAGAACGCCAAAACATCGGGAGGATCCTCAATGAAGATTCTCATTTCCGCATTGCTGATCGGATTCGTTTTCACCACTTTTATCACGGATAATGCCAACGCAGTCGTTTGCGCGCGTGGTGTCTATCGGGCCGGTTGCGTCGGACCTCACGGCGCTGTTGGCGTCCGCGCGCATCCTTACTATCACCGGGCCGTTGTGGTGCACCGGCGAGTTTACTGAATGAATTTTCGGTAGCGAGCAGCCACCGCGGTGGCGGATTCCGGAAATCGTTCCGTCAATTGCTGCCGATGCGATCGCGCCATCGCTCCATGCCGGGCGCTCTGCGTGCGCGCCGGTCAGACGTCGACGGTTCTGGCGTCGCATTGCGAGCGCACGAACCGCAGCGCCACGTCATCGATGGAAGACCCGCACACTATCGGCTAATTCAGGCGCCGCGAAGGCGAACGGGCAGGTGAAGGTAAGCCGGATTTCGTGCAGGCGACGAAGAATCCCGCTAGGCCGCGACCTTTCAAGTGCGCGATCGTCGGCAATTCCGGGATTATGGCGCATCCTCAGTGTTGGAAAAGTCCAGGGGCGCATTACCAATGAGGAAGCCGATCATTGTGGGGGATGTCGGCTAATGCGGAACAACGGGTAATGGAGGACGTGAAATGGCTGGAAAGCTCGAGCGCAAACACTTCGACAAGCCCGACGAAACGCGCGCGTTCAAGGATGGAAAGGGAAAGGTTGATGTCGTCACAGTCGGCGATCACAGCCTTGGCCGGGGTATATTCGAGCCTGGCTGGCGTTGGTCGCAACACGTAAAGCCGATCGCCGGAACGCCATCTTGCCAAGCGGCGCACACCGGCTATGTCCTGGAAGGGCACATGACGGTGAAGATGGATGACGGTACCCAGGTCGACTACGGCCCCGGCGATGCTTTCTACATGCCGCCCGGCCACGATGCCTGGATAGTCGGCAATAAGCGCTGCGTGATGCTCGACTTTACCGGAGTGGCGAAATACGCAAAGCCCGCCTGAGACCGATATTCAGTTGAAACTTACTGACCCCGCTTTCGCGGGGTTTTCTTTCAAGTGCGAGATTGTCGGCGGCGCCGGACAAGCACTCGGTTACCGCCATGGTGACGTACCAAGCCATAGAAAGTGTCGTGGCTAGAGTATGGATATTCTCACACGGTTATTCAGCTTAGTCATCATCGTCGTATTGCGACACGGCAGCGTCATGCTGCAGCGCTAGATGACACTTGGACCATTTTCAGACATACAGCATCAGCTGGGAAAGCGCTTCTTAAAAATAGGCGATATTGATGTCAGTGTTCACGTTCGAAATTGTTCTGCCAGGCGAGGCACCAGTCATCGCTGACATTCTCAGGTTGTCCAATGAACGACTGATTTGGTGCCATGTAGAAGCTCTGGCACTTCGCATTCAAAACAGGGACGGCGCGTTTATTCTGGTCAAAAATTCGGCGGGCGAAACCGTCATTCGAACCGGCGTGACCACTGCGCTCGCCTCGATTGAAAAGTGTTCATACGCGGACTGCCCCCTCAAAAAAGAGTTAGAGCGTCACGGGAGCCGCATGCGCCTCTCAGGTCATAATATCCATTTGCAGATATGTACGAATGCGCGTCTCTAGCGCCGCTCAGCCTCGTTCCTCGTCGCGATGATCACGCTCATCGCGATATTCCTGCCAGGCTTCCTCCTGCTATAATGCCCACTTTGCTGGCTGATGCGTTTGTTATCTGCCGAACCGCACCTACCGACGCAAGTCGGGCCGTCTAGCCGGTCAGCATTTTCTTGAGATCGCGCCAACGCTTTTCCGCTCGCGCCGTATTCGCCTTCGGCGCGCTGAGGAAATAGACCAACGATGCCTGGCTCGAGAAGCAGAAGACCTGGTGCGTGTCGGCGTCGGTCCAGTTGAACGAACAATCGGCCGGGATGAGTTTGCCGGCGGCGATGCCAATCGGATCGTGGTCGTCAAAGGCGCCCTTCATCTTCACGTGCGGTCGGCCGATATCCCAAATGCCCCAGTGGCCGGTGCTAATGGCGATGCGTGGGTCACGCACAGTGTCTTTCATCGCGGCTGCGGAGCTGGCGTTAACGTCCTCCGGGGTTGTGGAAGTGGGCTCGGCATTCTGCGCCAGAGCGGCCGCGCTGAGCCCGGCGCCGATTATCGTGAACAACGCCAACGTCGCCATCCACCCACGGCCGCTCGTTGTACTCGATGTCATCTTGCTTGCCTCCTGGAATCTACGGAACTAATCTGGCGGCGACGTCCGTTGTTTTGATATTATACACCCGCGCCCCCAAGGAATGACATTGAAAATATCTAATCCTTGTGATGAGCGCAGCTCATGCACAATCTGCGGAATAAAGGGCATAACCCGCAGGAACCCGAGGCAGCGATAGGCTGATGCTTTACGACACAGTCCTCTTGCGAACCTTGGCGGCTATCTGCGACTCTGGGAGCTTCACCAAGGCGGCACGTGAGGTGAATCTCACCCAATCGGCGGTTAGTCTTCACGTCAAACGTCTTGAAGATCAGGTGGGTTCGCGCCTGATTGTGCGCAATGCGCATGGGGTTGGGTTGACTGAGCATGGCGAGGTTCTCTTATCCTACGCGCGGCGAATACTCGCCCTGCATAAGGAAGCCGAACATCGTCTGGGCCGCAATGGCGGCGGCCTGATCCGGATTGGGGCACCCGACTATTTTGATTTCCACACCTTATCCTCCTTGCTTGGGCAATTCGCCGCCCGTTACCCCACAGTCCGGCTGCAAATCGAACTCGGTATAGGTCCTGACATCTCCGCGCTTCTAGACGCGGGCGAGCTCGATATCGCGATCGTCAGTAATGAAATCGGAGAAGGCGACGGCGTTTCGCTGTGCCGCGAGCGGCGTGTCTGGGCAGCCGGACGGGCGATGCAGCTCGACCCGGAAAAGCCGGCGCCGCTGGCGTTATATCCTCCACACTGCAGGTGGCGGCAGCTGGCCTTGGAACAGCTCAATCGGGCTGGCCGGACGTGGACGGTGGTGCTTCAGAGCGCAGGTACGGCAGGTATCCTCGCCGCGCTCGAAGCCGGTCTCGCGATAACGATCTTTCCGGAATATGGCTTGCCGAATATGCTAAAATCACTCGGCAGCGCCGAGGCCTTGCCGACGCTGCCCGACTTCGAATTTGTGCTGCGACGCAGTCGGAAAGGCTCTCTCGCGGCGGACCATCTCGCCGACATGATCACAAACTTCTTCCAACTTTCGACAGCGCTCAGACCGGGGAGCGGAATGAATTACGAAGTGCGCTCGCAGCTCCTCCTTTGAACTGTGAGGCATCCCAGCGATCTCGCGATCAGTGACGGTTCCAAGGATCGGAAGGAAAGAAGTTCCTTCCGCACAAATTTGTGACCGCCTCCCTTGTTAGGATGATAGACGGGGACGCGTTCCTCGCGCCCCCGACGGCGATGAGCGGGCACAGCTCTATGGGCGCACCACGATGTGGTCTTCCACTCTGGTTACTCCGGGTGCTGCCCAAGCCGCGCGTTCGGCTTCGGCGCGCTCGGCCCAGGACGGCACCGTACCTTCAAGGATCACCTCGCTGCCACTCGCTTCGACGGTGATGCGATTGGCGTCGAGCTCGGCGTTGCGCCTGAATGCCTCCTGAATTTTTTTCTTGATTTCGGACGGCGCAACGCGAGGCTTCAGCTCGATGACGTTGGTGACGCCCTTTACGCCTTTGATCCGCCGCACCGCACTCTCAGCCGTACTGCGCTGATATTGCCATTCGACGTTACCTTCGAGCCTGATCCAGCCGTCCTTCACGACCACCTTGACCTGGTCGAAGGAAATCGGGAGCTGGCTTTTGATAGCCGCGGCCGCATCGCGCGCAATTTCCGGATCGGGCCGTTGATCGAAGTTCGGCAGGCGTACCTCGATGTCGTTCGCAAATCCGACCACGCCGGCGGTGCGTTTGGCTGCGACCTCCGCCTCGTATTTATCGGTATAGCTCTTGACGAAACCAGAAAGCGCCACGACGCCCTGGTTCACTGAGACAGCGATGTCAGTCGCATCAAGATCCGGACTCCATTTAAGTTCTTCCCTAACATCGCGCTCGATCTCACGATCCGATTTCATGTTGACCTCCAGTGGCTTGCCCTAGGCATGCGTGGCCGTTGACGGGCCGAAAGCACCTCGGATATTCAGTCGGCGCCGCTCCCCCAGCCATGATGATTGTCAAGAATCCGGATTTCTTTCGCCTGGTGCGGAACGAACTTGAAGGTACTTCGCGTCGCGGCCGACCGAAGTGATCGCAGTCGATGCGGCGTTACGCCAATGTCGGCATGTCATCAGGCAGCCGCATGAAGATGGACATTGATAGCGGCAACCAATTCATCGACTAAGTAGCTGCCATCGTGTCGGACATCGTTGATAAAGAAAGTCGGCGTTCCGTTGATCCCGCTGCGCACGCCACTTAGAAAATCGCTTCGGATTTTGGGCGCATATTTTTCGGTCGTTAGCGCCATGCTCAGCTCACTTTCCGGAACGCCGAGCATTCGCGCGAGCGCGAAAAAAAGTGGCCGGCCAAGCGCTTCCTGGTTTTCATAAAGGCCATCATGCATTTCCCAAAACAGGCCACGTGACCCGGCGGTTTCGGCGGCTTCTGCGGCCGGCTCCGCGAGCGGATGCGCCTTGCTCAAGGGGAAATGCCGAAACGCAAATCTCAATCGCCTTCCGAAGTGCCGCTCGACAAGCTTCACCTGGGGGTGCGCGGCAGCGCAATACGGGCATTCATAATCACCGTACTCGACCAGCGTGATCGCGGCCTCGGCCGGCCCTCGGACATGGTCATGCGGCGTGATTGGGGGTCGCAGCGCGCTCATGGGATGTTCCTTGTGATGGCATGCGTTCCAAGGCATCGAGAATACCGTCGGCACCGGGGTTGCCGGCGATCGGCGAGAGATAGCTCCAGAAGATCAACCCGTCGCGGTCGATGACGAACAGAGCGCGCTCGCAGACGCCTTCCCCATCGCGGTAGGCCCCATAGCGTTTTGCGACCGCGCCTTTGGGCTCGAAATCCGCAAGCAAGGGGAAATGCAAATGGCGATTCGCGGCGAAGGCATCGTGACACCAGACGCCGTCCACCGAGATCCCCAACAATTCCGCGTCATGCTTGTGAAACTCAGGCAGCACCTCGTTGTAGAGCGCCATCTGATCTCCGCAAACCGGGCTCCAGTCTGCCGGATAGAACGCCAGAATTAGCCGCTTGCCCTTGAGATCGCGCAGCGAAAGCAGTTGGTCGGGTGTTACATGCAGCGTGAAATCTGGAGCTTGTGTCCCGGCGGTCAAAATCCGACCCATTTTTTTCGCCTCCGCCTCGCCGAGCGATGAGCAAATTGCCGCCAAAACGTCAGTTCGTGAATTTACAGTGAGGCCGGTTCCGTGACGTTGACGGTTGTCAGTATTCTGGAGCACGTTGCGGAACAGTCGGGAGATATTCGACATTGTCGATTACGGCGAAGTCTTCGTTTACGTAAACTTACGAATTCTTTTTGGCAACGTGTGCGCCACTTTTGCCGCTACGGGGCGCATGGATACGGCCGGAATGGTCGCTTCGATGTCCGAAGGAGGCGAATATGGCTATGAGGCAGCAGCCCAATCGCGCCGCCTATTATCCCAACATTCTGCCGAACGGGCCGCATCTTCTGCAGAAGATCGACCATCTTGCGACCATCACTCGTTACCACCGAGGCCAGGAAGTCTGCATTCAGGGCGAGCGAGCCGACTATTGGTATCTCGTTCTTTCCGGCGCTGCGTGCCGGTGCGTGATTAGGCCCGATGGCCGCCGCCAGATTGTCGACCTGCTGCTTTCGGGTGACTTTTTCGGCTTCACCATTGGTGAGGAATATGATTTCAGCATCGAAGCGGTCGCAAAAGGTACAATATTGGCGGCATATCCGCGCCGTCTGGTCGAAGCTGCAGCTGATTCCGATCAAGACCTCTCTCGGGAAATCCGGCGGATCGCTTTTGAGGCAAACTCCCGCCTACAGGCTCAGCTCCTAATTCTTGGCCGGATCACTGCTCCTGAGAAGTTAGGCTCGTTCATCCTGGAAATGGCGACGCGCTTGTCGTCCGGGCGTTCCGACAGCGTAGCGTTACCGATCACACGCTGCGACATTGCCGAGTATCTTGCAGTCTCGGTTGAGACCGTGAGCCGCGCGCTAACCGATCTAAAGCAACGCGGCGTGATTACGATGTCGGGCACGCGCGTGGTGAAGATCATCGATCGGGATGGGCTTGAGGAATGCGAGCGCTCGACGAACTCCTCACCCGCGTTCAACTGTCGGCGGCGGGATCGGGACGTTCGCCAGGGTTCGAACGCGTCGCCAGCACTGCAATACGGACGGCCTCGGCGAACTGGCGTACACCCAATCGCCTCATCATCCGTGCGCGATGAACCTCTACGGTGCGCACGCTAATACCTAAATCTGATGCGATGGCTTTGTTCGACCGGCCCGAGGCCAGGGCATCCAGAACTTCGTGCTCGCGCGGGCTCAGCAAAGCGATCAGGCGAACCGCTTCACCAATTTCGCGATGACCGTCCGGGGAGTACCTGAGCGCCGTTTTGACTGCACCAAGCAGGTCGCGATCAGAGTAAGGCTTTTCCAGAAGGTCGACGGCGCCCGCTTTCATGGCCTTCACCGCCGTGGGGACATCGCCATGGCCCGTCATCATCACAACCGGCAGGGCGACGCCGAGATCGTGCAGCCGCCACTGCAATTCGAGGCCGCCAATTTCGGGCATCTGCACATCGAGCAGCACGCAGCCGCGTGGCAACCCCGGCGCAGCACCGAGAAATGCCGTCGCGCTTTCAAACGTCTCCACGGAGAATCCCTCCGCACTGAGAAGCTCTTCAAGCGATCGGCGAACGCCGGCATCGTCGTCGATCACATAAATGATGCGATCACCGGGCACTGCCATCTCCGTCGATCGCTGCGGCCGATAGTGCAAAGCTGAAGATAGTTCCTCCGCCCCGGATTCTTCGCTCAATGAAAGATGAGCGGAGCGGACCACGCTGTAGCTCGGTGACCGAAACCCCGCTTAGCATCGTTCAGAACGGACATTGCGTGATGCTAGACGGATTAGATACGTGCACCGTGTATTTTGCAACGCGAAAGATGAGACATTATCGCACCAAAAATGCGCACTGAAGGTAGCCCGTGACCCTTTGAAATGCCGCCCCATGAAAGTCAAAGGCTTGACGCGCCGACCAGCATTGGGCGTTCTGCCAACGTGGGCTGGCGCAATTGCGCGTCATGGTTGGCGGGAGCGAAGGTCCGGCTCGATGCCTTTGAGCCGGGTGACCTCCGCGTGGCCGTTGCGAAGCTCACCAAATAGCGGCTGAAGCTCGACTTGTACGGCTGCGGATTGCTTCGACCAAGCTGTCAAGCTGCGCGGTCAGTTCGCAAGCGCCAATTCGCTGCGCCTGTGTGGAGGCAAGAGCTTGGAGGCTTGGCACACTTGATGACGTCGGGGTGCCGTCACCCCATCATCGTAACTCCGTAATTCCGTCAACTCTGATGGCCGCCCGTCAGCGGCACGAAGGGAATGACGGCGCCGCCGAAAATGTCCGACCGCGTCATACTGAGGGCTCCGTCGGCACCGATTGTCTTCACCGCTTTCAGGATATGCTGCGCGCCGGGCGGCCCGACGGGGATGACCATGACGCCGCCGGGCGTCAACTGCTGCAGCAGCGGCGGCGGGATATGGTCGATGCCGCAGGTGACGATGATCTTGTTGAAGGGCGCCTCCTGCTCCCAGCCGTAATAGCCGTCGCCGTTTCGGGTCGAAATCGCCGCGTACTCGCGATAGCCTTTGCCAATGAGCGCGTCATAGACGGCGCGCGTGCGCGCCGCGAGCGCGGGAATGATTTCGATCGACCAGAGTCGGCTGGTCAGGTAGCTCAGCAAGGCCGACTGATAGCCGGAGCCAGTGCCGATTTCGAGAACCTTGTCGCCCGCGTGAACGCCGAGCGCGCTCGTCATGCGCCCGACGACGCCCGGCGGGGTGATCGTGACGCCGAAGCCGATGTCGAGATAGTGCCCCACGTAGGCGCGCTCGCGATCGTAGGGCAGAACGAATTCCTCGCGCGGCGTCATCAGGAAGGCGCGTTTATCCGCGGGGGTCCAGAGATCGTAAAAGGCGAGGAGCTGCCTGATAGCGGTCGAAGCGGGCGCCAAGGAGAGTCGTGTCCTCGCCGCGGTTCGCCGCCATCCAGGCGACGAAGTCGGCGCGCTGCGCCATCGGCGGCCAGAGGTCAGGCCGGAACGGCCTCGGAGCGTTGGCGTAGGCCGGAAGGGCGACGGCGACGCTGGCCGCCGCAGCAGCCAGAAAATCGCGTCTGAGCATGACGGACCCTCCTGTCCTGCGTCGCGCGCGGGCGGCGAATTCGACACGAATGGTCCACCTGATCTGTGGCGCGAAGAAGGTAAATCCAGTCGCGGGGGACCTGCTGCCGGAGCCGTGACAAGCGCCGCTATCTGTGCGAGCCTCGTCGCCAAGAAATCGTGCATCTCGAACCCGGATTGTTCGGCGGCGTCTCGATCATATTTTAGCCACATCCCAGAAACGCGTATTCCATCGGCGAACTCAGGATTGTCAAATCCATGGTAGGCGCCTGGGTAGACGACGAGCTTCAAGTCAGAACCATCGCCCGACTGTGCCTTCGCCAGTCGCTCGCAATCCGCCGCGGGAGTGACATTGTCCAATTCGCCGATGAGGATAAGAGTCGGGATTTGCAACTTGACGTTCGCTTGATTTTCGCAAGGGGGGTAGAAGGCCGCCGCGACTTTGAATTTCAAATCGTTCGGGACTTCGAATGTGGAGACGAAGCGGGACGAGGCGATCTCGAGCGCGGTATCGGCGCCTTGCGAATAACCGACAGCGGCAATCCTTTTTGGGTCGACGAAATGGAGCCGGGAAAGATAAAGCAAGGCCCCGAAAGCGTCGGATACGCCTTCGCTGAAGTCTTCGGCGCAAGTTTCCTTGATGCCGCGAGTGGTGAAATCATCGACGAAGAGCGCGACATAGCCCCAGCCCGCAAACACGTCGGCAATCGATCTTCTGGTCGCCGGGAGGCCGAGGCACGAGTGCAGCAAGATGACTGCCGGAAAAGGACCATGCCCGCTTGGTTTGGTCAGGTAGCCCTGAATAGGCGCGCCGGGCTTATTCTTGGCGATTTTGGTGCCATTGCGAGCAAGATGCTCCTCAAATTGATGGAGGCGGGGAGCCGCGCTGTCGAATTTCACCAGTTGCTCGGCCGACGCGGGCGACTGCCGCGTCAATTCGAGCCCCGATAGCGCCGCGACGGCGAAACATCTGCAAGCGAAAGTGCGCAGGGCGCTCACCTTTGCCAATGCCTCAAGGGTATGCACTTCTTAAGTCGAGGGAGAACCCGGCTTCGTCGTACCGGACTTAGCCAACCGCAGCCCGGCATCTCAAGCGAGGATCCACTTTCGAATGCCGCCTCGGAGCTCGGCCAAGCGGACGAATTACAATTCTCCTCGGTCGCATCTTGCCGTCGCTTTCTCACGACGATGCGGTTCTAAAATCAATTCCTGGAGCTTCTTGGCCCAGAGGTGACCGTCCAGACAGTCAACTCACTCACCAGCTTCCACGACGCAAAAGAGAACCACCACTACAAGGAAGCCGAACGCTGCAAGAAGGATTACGAACGTCGTAAGTTCCATTATTACAAACGCAATAGCCTCTATTGAGGTCTTAACCACAGTGGCGAGAGTCTTTGAAACCCCGATTGCGCGGCGCGACGGGCGCTCTGCAATAAGCCCGATGTTGGACAGCCGGCCCGGCCCAAAGGGAAAAATCACCAACCGTTCGTTGACGGTCGGTCTAATGTCTAATGAGAGCATTGTGGCCTCCGTGTGCCACGATTTGCAACAAATGTATTCCACAATGTATCATCCAAAGTCTTTGGCCGGGCGTAAATTAGATTCCAGCGTTAAGCATTCGTAGCATCGCCGGCTTGCCGATGACTTGCAGTTTCTGCCTGTCTCGCAGCGCCTGCAGAATCAAGGACGCGCGAAGGATTGCTAAGATCGCGTACTACGCCAGATCTATTTCCAAGTTCTTCCTCGAAAAAAGGAGCCACGATGGCCGACAGTGCAACCCTCGTTGAACTCAATGAACGTATCGCTGCAGTCCGCGAAAACATAAGGGAACTTACCGAACAGGCCGCCGCCTACTCTGGGGCGGAGGACGAGGCCTTCACAGCAGACCGTATTGCGGAGCAGGAACAGCTGCTCGCCTCTCTGCTGAAAGAGCGGGAGTTGATAGCCCGACGGACTGGACAGGCTTAGCTATCCAATTCGTGGTTGCACATCCGCGCGATGCTGCGACGCTTCAACTCGAATTCGCCCAGCCGGAATCGCGAGAAGAGGATGTCGGCATCGCCCTTCATCAACAGCTTTGTCATGTGCACAATTCGCATTCAACAGATGATCATATTTCTTGATTCGTCTGACATTGCGCGAATCGCTACCATCGCGCGTGGGGAAATGTCGTCATCATAACCGCTCGTCAGAGCGTATCGGTTAATTCGACGACCGTGCCGCCTGCCATCGGTCAACAGATCATCATCGGGAGCCTCGTGTCTCTTCAGGCGCTGCTGCGCACCAAATCCGTCGATGAGCTTCAGTCGGAGATAAATCGGCCCGGGTCGTTTCGTCGCGTACTCGGGCTATGGCAGCTCACGGCCATCGGATTGGGCGGCATTATCGGTGCCGGGATTTTCGTGCTCACTGGCGTTGTCGCAGCGACGCAGGCAGGTCCGGCCGTGTCGCTCTCCTTCGTCATCGCAGGCATAGCCAGCGCGGCGGCCGCGTTGTGCTATGCCGAATTCGCCGGCATGATTCCCGTTGCAGGCAGCGCCTATACTTATGGATATGCCGTGCTTGGCGAACTTGTCGCCTGGATCATCGGCTGGGATCTGCTGCTCGAATATGCGCTGGTGGTCGCCGTGGTTTCGATCGGCTGGGCGGCCTATGTGCAGGCGCTCCTCGGCCAGTTCGGCATAGCGGTTCCCCTCTGGGCGCGTGGCGCGCCAGGGACGGGCACAGGCCATGTCATAGACCTTGTCGCGATCCTTGGCAGCCTAGGTGTCGCCGGTCTGCTCACTCTGCAGATTGAATGGGGCGCGCGCTTCAACACGACGATGGTCGTCATCAAGATAGCGGCCGTCGTTCTCGTCATCGCCGCCGGGCTGCCGCATGTAAATACGGCCAATTGGCATCCTTTCATGCCCTATGGTTTCGGCGGTGTCGTCGAAGGGGCGGCCGTCGTCTTCTTCGCCGTCTTCGGCTATGACACGCTGACGACGGCGGCCGAAGAGGCACGCGATCCGCAGCGCCAGCTGCCCCGCGCCGTGGTGTTGTCGCTCGCGGTCTCGCTCCTGCTTTATGTGACGATGGCTTTGATCCTCACCGGCATGGTGCGTTATGACACGCTGAACACCGCGGCGCCCGTCGCCGCGGCCTTTACTGCGGTTGGCCTGCCATGGGTGACGCTTGTCGTGTCGGCTGCCGCCGTCTTCGGCCTTCTGAGCGTCATGCTGGCCTTCATGCTTGGCTGCGCGCGCATCTGGTTTGCCATGAGCCGCGACGGGCTGCTTCCCGCCTGGTTTGCGAAGCCACACCCGGGTTTTCGCACGCCGCATCGCCCAACGCTTATTGCCGGAGCGCTCACTGCCATGGTCGCTGGATTCTTCCCGATCCGGCAGGTCGCGGAATTGGTGAATATCGGAACGCTTTCGGCCTTTGCTATCATCTGCATCGCGGTCATAGTTCTGCGCCGGACACGGCCAGATGTTCGGCGTAGCTTTCGCACACCGTTCGTGCCCTTTGTCCCGGTTGCCGGCGTGGGCTTCTCGCTTTGGCTGCTGTCAAAGCTTCCCGGCATCGCCTGGGAACGTTTCCTCATTTGGATGGCGCTCGGGCTTGGCTTCTATTTCTCTTACGGCCGCTGGCACAGCCTTCTCGCGCGGCGGGGCGGCGCAGTGCAAGAGCGCCAAGACACCCGGTGATGAGAGGGCTTTGGCGGCCGACATCATTGCGCATCAAAAAAGCGGCGGCGATCAAAGTTGATCTCTTCAAACAGTTTATTTTCCTGCAATTGCATTCAAAACACTAACGCCATAACGCAGTGCAACTGCGCGATAGCTTCGGCATCTGTTCCGCCGCGCCGCTCCTTGCCCACCGCTACTTCATGAAGCCCCGGACGAGCTGCGCAATCTGATCTGCTGCGGTATCGAGCGCGAAATGACCCGCATCGAGGATGTGGATTTCGGCTTTCGGCACGTCGCGGCGATAGGCCTCCGGTTCCGAAAGCTCGAAAGACAGGTCGTATTTGCCCCAGAGGACGAGAAGCCGCGGCTTCTTCTTGCGCATCCAAGCCTGCCATTTGGGGTAGGCGTCGACGTTCGTGCGGTAGTCGTAGAAGAGGTCGCTTTGAATGTCGGCCTGGCCGGGCTGGTTGAGAAAGGCAAATTCGTCGGTCCAGAGATCCGGGTTATAGCGTTCCACGTTGGGATCGTTCCCGACATGGCGCGTCCGCGTCGCCGGCAGCGACAGGAGATTTGTGCGAAGCGTGCTTTCATTGGCAGCGCGATTGGCCCAAAACGCCCGGCGCGGCTTCCAATTCGCCGCCAGGCCTTCGTTGTGTGCCACAGCGTCCTGGACGATGAGAGCCTCGATCCGGTCCGGATGGGCTAAGGCCATGCGAAAACCCACGGGGCCGCCGTAATCTTGCATGTAAAGCGTGTAGCGCGCGAGCCCGAGCGCTTCGGCGAAGTGATTCATGATCTCGGCGTAGTGATCGAACGTATACGCGAAATTTTTCGGATCCGGCCAGTCGCTATGTCCGAAGCCCGGGTAGTCGGGCGCGACAAGGTGATAGCGATCGGAAAGCCGGGCGAAGAGAGGCTCGAACATCCGCGATGAAGAGGGAAGTCCGTGCAGCAGGAGAAGCGTCGGCGCGTCTTTCGGGCCGGCCTCCCTGTAAAAGATGGAGAGACCATCTATCTGTGTCGTGCGATAAAAAGTCGGATGTTCCATGGGACGTTCCTTTCAACGCCATGGGGGAGACCAGCAAGCATGTATGGCGGCAGGATGGTTTTGCGGCGTATGTGTGATCTCAACAGCCAAAGCAAAGGCCAAGCGGCGCTCACCGCTCTTTTCCGCGTGCTTGGCGGTCTCGCCCACAATCTGCCGCTGCTCAACGGCGCGAGTGCAGGCGAGTTCCTGATGGGGCGCTCAGCGCATCTCGAAGCCTATTTGCGAAGAATCGCTTTCTGCTTTGCTCTGGCGCTCTCCGTCCCATTGATCATTGGTTCGAGCGCCGAGGTGAGCGCCGAGCCGCAATGGGAAACTCTGCCGCCGACGCCGACGCTGCCGAAGCCTGATCGCGTCGGCTACGCCCCGGTGAATGGCATCCGCATCTGGTATGCTGAGTTCGGACAAGGGAAACCAGTCATCCTGCTTCATGGTGGCCTCGCAAACTCGAATTATTGGGGCAACCAGGTCCCGGCGCTGTCTAAGACCTATCGGGTCATCGTGATGGACAGTCGCGGCCACGGCCGCAGCACCCGTGACGATCGGCCTTTTGGTTACGATCTGATGGCCTCCGACGTGATCGGGCTCATGCAGTTCCTAAAGATCGACAAAGCAGCGATCATCGGCTGGAGTGACGGCGCGATTCTGGGACTGGACATCGCGATCCATCATCCTGAGCGACTGACCAAGCTTTTTGCTTTCGCCGCCAATTCCGACCCCAGCGGGGTGAAAGATGTCACAAAGAGCCCCGTCTTCACTGCGTTCATCGCGCGGGCCGAGAAGGAGTACGCAAAGCTCTCGCCGACGCCCGACGGCTACAAAGCCTTCCTCACCCAAATCACCAAAATGTGGCAAACGCAGCCGAGCTTTACCGCTGCGGACCTTCAAAGCATTACGGTGCCGACCTGGATCGTTGTCGCCGACCATGACGAAGCGATCAAGCGAAAGAACACGGAATTCATGGCTGAGCAAATCCCCAATAGCGGGCTACTCATCCAACCCGAAGTGAGTCACTTCTCGTTCCTGCAGGATCCGGATCAGTTCACCGCTGACGTGCTCCACTTTCTTGCGCACGTGAAGGGAAAATGACAGGTCGGTTTTCAGGAGCTCCAGTCTGGAGAGCCTGCCAGCGGCAAGATTTGATCATGGAACGACCGCCCGATCGCAGAGAATGTCGCTAGATCAAGACGCGGATAGCTCTCGGGGGAAACTGACAGCCACTGAAACGTCGGAGAGCCTTGATTGACAGCGAGCTTCACCGCTGAACGATCTGCACCCATCATCGTGTCAGCGGCTTGTATGGCGGCCTGTGCGTCAGAAATGGCTCGGCGGGAATACTAGCGGCGCAAAGAATGGTGGCCAGATCGCGTTCAGACTCTTGACCGGCGCATGCCCAACGAGGCTTACTTTGGTCCGCCGCCCATCGCCGTGGTGGCATGGGTCTCCGTGGCCGCGGATGCGATGTCAATTCCAGGTGCGGCTACGCCCTCTCTTGCGCCTCATCGGCGGCATCCCGCAAACCAACTGTTCAGACAACCGGACCAACTCCACGCCTTTCTCAACGAATTCGTCTTTCGTTACACCGCCGCTTCCAACGGCACGTCTCGTTTGCAATCCCGCCCAGCCTCGCCGCTCATCACGAGCCCGCGAACTTTTCGGATATCGTCAAACGCGACAATCCACGAAAGGAGTTTTTGGGATAAGCCACCCGAGTGGGACCAATAAACATCAATAGACAATGGAAATTGCATTTATTGGCCACGGTTATCACGAGAAGACAAAGTCTTCGGCATTTTTTATTGATATCTTGAAGAAGGAAAACAGCGTCACGACATATTTCGACTACACCTTCAACAATGGCGCTGGCGTCGATATTGAAGGTATTTTAAATAATGATTACGATTTGATCGTAGTTTTTCAAATTGAATATGTCGCGCAAGTAATTGCTGAACGGCTGCCGGAGCGTCTCGTCTTCGTGCCGATGTTCGACGGGGCACGCTTTCTGCCGCGGGAGTTCTGGGCGAGCTTCCTAAAGTCGCGGATCTTGAATTTCTCGTGGGCGTTGCACGAGCGCTTGGGGCAGCTTGGAGTTCCAAGTGTGCGGGTCCAATATTTTCCCGACCCAGCCTTTTTCGAGCCTGTCGCTGATTTCACCAGTCTCAGAGGATTCTTCTGGCAGCGCCGCCAGGAAATTGGTTGGCCAACAATCCGCCGCTTATGTGCCGATCAAGAGTTCGCTCAATTTAACCTTCATTTAGCTTTGGATCCTGATTGTGGTGAACCTGATATTCCCGATGCTTCGGATGCGTCCAAATTTAACATCAGCGTCTCGCATTGGAGTGAGGATCGAAGAGACATCGACAAGATCCTCGCGCAGACCAACGTCTATTTCGCACCGCGGTCATGCGAAGGAATCGGGATGTCCTTTCTTGAGGCGATGGCGCGCGGACAATGTGTTGTAGCCCCAAGTGCGCCAACGATGTCGGCATATATCACGCACCGTGTTTCGGGTCTTTTGTATGATGCCGATTCCCCCACCTCACTCGATTTTAGTACTGCTGAGAGGATCGGAGCGAACGCTCGGCGGACAATCGAGCGTGGTTTCACAAGATGGCGACGCGATCAGTCGGATTTGTTGCCGGCATTGTTGTTCGGCAAATATGCCGACGCTTTCGCGATGGGAGATCGGGCCGGTCGTCGGCTGATTCAGGTGTCGGATGCGATTGGCCCAACTCCCTTGGTTGCCGACGCTTCCAAGCTTTACGAGGGAGGGAGCCGTATCGGCCGTCCGCGAAAGCAACACGCTGCGCTCGTTTCAATCGCGATTGTTGTACGCAATGCGAGAGCTTACTTCCTCCGTACCTTGTATTCAGTCCTGGCTCAGACTTACAGCGCCAAGGAAATCGTCGTGATCGATGGCGGCTCCAGCGACGGGACTTTGGATCTAATCAGGAGCAACAGCTACATCCTCGATTATTGGAAATCGGAACCCGACGAAGGTCCGTATGACGGCATGAACAAGGCTGCTGTTATAGCAAATGGCCGTTACATCCTTTTCATGAACGCCGGAGATGAGTTCACAGGTCCGGACGTGCTTGCTCAGGCTATGGAAGATGCAGAGGGGTCTGATCCGGACTTCATTATTGGTCATCACATCTACGTCAAGGAATCCGGTGTCGAAGAGTTGCATAAGGCATGCGAGTTTGAGGATACATGGAAGGCCCTGACACAAGAGCTGATTCCGAACAATTGGCTTCGCGGGGTGCCTTGCCACCAGGCAACATTGACACGCACAGCCCTGTTGCGCAGGCAGCGCTACGACACATCGTACCGAATTGCTGCGGATCTCGAGTTCTTATGCCGTCAACGAGCCGCAGGCGCGCGGGTTCATAACTGCGATGTGGTGCTAGCCATTTATTTTGCCCGCGGGCTGTCTTCGGAGAACGAGGCTCTTTGTCATCGCGAATGGGCAATATTATTAAATTGATTCTCCCAAAACAAAAGCGGACGCTGCCTACCAATTATATTAAGACCGGATATCAATATGTCGGCGTCTAATCCGTCCGTATCCACCTTAATCAATTCTATCCGCGAATCACTTAGCCGCGTGTCCGTAATGAATCGATCTAATGGCACAGCCTGCGGAGCATAAGCGTCTTCCGGACTGACTTGAAGACTTGCAGTGCTATCAGACTTGACCAAGACACCCTTATATTGACCGGTCCCGAGCAAGGCCTCGTATGCTTGAAATCTGCTTTTAGCGTTAGGTAATCTGTCTAAATTCTCGCACAGCAAGTTGAAAAACGAAGGTTCGGCTTCAATGCAAACAATTTTGTTTTTGCACACCTGCGCCATTGCGTAAGCCGTATCGCCGACATTGGCTCCAATATCGATAATTAAGCCGTCCGGATCGGCAAGTGTCTCGCAGAGAAACGGCAGAAAGCGATCGTATAGCATATGTTCCGCTTGGTAAATTGGCAGCCTGTGTGAAGTCGGCAAGGCTATTGGGTATTTTCCAATCATGTACTGAATTGTTGCGGATGGTAACATGATTGATCCTTTCGCAAGATCCGATCGCCGCCGTCAGGCAGAAATCCACCTATTGTTCTAGCCAAATTCGCGAGCCCGGTAACAGGGAAGTCGTAGGCTATGCTGGATATACGGCCTCGTCCGATTCAACGGGACAGAAGAGGCGTGACGATCGCCTTCTGTCGACATATCTCAAACGCGCCCTCCGGCAGCCCTCAGCCCGGATTAGAGATTGCACATCAGTCGGAACGGGCGGCAATCTTCGGGACGACAAAAGCCCCGTGCGAACGGACCGCGCGGGGCTGTGTCACTTCGAAATTCGACTTCGTGAAGGGCAACGGACAGACTGTCGCAGAGATGTGACAAAACGCAAAGGCCTCAGCCGTTAACCGACTTTACGGTAACGCGATCGTGCTCGCCAGGGGGATCCCTTCGGAAGGAAGCTGGGCGCGTCCGAAATCGTGAGAAGTTCTTGGGTATTCACAGTGTGAAGACCCTTTTCATCCTCGTCGAGCCGTCTAGCGGCTTTTGGCGCTTTGCCAAGGATCGGCCACTCTACGCGCCCACTATGCCCCAAGGAGACTCTACCATGCGATTTTCGTCGGGATTTCGTGCCGCTGTCGTCGCTCTGGTTGTGTTGGCCAGTGCAGGCATTTCGTCCGCCCACGCCGATTCCGGCGCCATTTGGATTTCGGAGTTGAAGGGAGGCTGGTTTATCGGCGCATCCGGCGGCGGCGGCACGCTGATCTTCCATGGGCGGCGCTATCCGCTGTCGATCGGGGGCCTGAGCGCGGGGCTCGTCTTCGGCGCTTCGGTGACAAGGCTGTTCGGCCGGGTGAGCCACATCCGACGCCCGTCGGACGTCGCCGGCGTTTATGGGGCTGCCGGCGCCGGTGCCGCGCTCGGGTACGGGGCGCGGGCGATCGTGCTGCGCAATGAAAAGGGTGCCGTGTTGACGCTTTCCGGCCCGCAGGTCGGATTGATTGCCAATGCCGACATGAGCGGGCTGGCGATCTCGCTGCCGTAGGTGCTGCTATCGCGGCGGACCGTCATTTCGGCTTGTCCCCCGCTGCGGGTCTAGGACCATAGGCCCGATGACCCGCCAATCCGGCATAATGTTCACGGTTCTGGCGGCGCCCAGCCTGCACACGAAGCGCCGGCACCGCACGATCGACGGGAATTCCACTTCATCGTCGACGCCCAGCGCCGCGAACGTGAACGGATTTGAATGCGGACATGCGGCATTCGCGAATGTGACAAACAGGCCGTCGAGCCTCTGGGCTTTGAGATGCGCGATTGTTGGTGGTGCGGGTGTCATCGGCAACTATACAATCACCCACCGCCGCAGAGAACAAATCAGCAATTCATGTCGCGTTACATGTCGCGGGGAGTTGCCGACACGTTTCGAAACTCGTTTGTAATCAATGAGAGTCAATTGCAAGAAACGCGACATGAAAATGGCCGCGCGAGGGCGGTTAAAAATGCCATTAGCTCAGCAAATTGGCTGCCCTTCCTGAACACTTATCGAACCATGTGCCGCGCGCCGCAACCAGATTTCCGCCGCGTGCTCGCGCAGGTCGGTGAACTCCGGTTGGTGGCCTAGCGTCTTCCACAATGCCGGGGCACGCAATTCGGTGAGACTCGACATCGGGTTTGGCGTCGCGTTCGGCGACGAACTCTTCGGTCATCTCCCGGCGGAGCGCGGCGAGCGGGTCCGGGTCCCTCAACACAAGAGCTTGAGCGACAGAAAAATGCCCGGTTCGGGGCGAATCGTCATAGTCATAATCGGGCGGGGAGTGGGTAGGCTCGGCGCAAAACGGAAACGCTGCACCAGGGTGGCGAGTATAATCTGTGCCTGCATCATCGCGAAATTCGCGCCGACGCAGACTCGAGGCCCCGCCCCGAACGGGAGATATTGGTATTTGTCTCGTCGTGCGCCGGTCGATGGCGAAAATCTGTCGGGATCGAATGCATTGGGCGTGTCCCACCACATCTCATGTCGGTGCAGTGCCCAGATGGGCAGAAAAATCGTATCGTTCGGCCGCATGATCCGACCGCATAATTCATCCTCTTCCAACACGGTCCGCGCGAGGAGGCCGACCGGCGGGTACAGACGCATCGCCTCTTCCAGTATCTGCTTGATGAATGGCATGGCGTCCAAATCGTCCGCGTCCGCCACACGCCCGTTCAGCTGCGCTGTGGCTTCCGCCCGCGCCCTATCCTGATGTTCGGGGATGTTCGCGAGCAGATAGAGCGCCCAGGAAATCGCCAGCGCGGTCGTCTCGTGACCGGCGACGATGAAGAACTGCATGTTGCGGACGAGATCTTCTGGCGTCATTCGTCGCCCGGTTTCAGGATCCTGGGCCGCCAGCATGCGATCCAGAAGGTCGTCGGCAAGACCTGTGGCACGGCCCCGGCGTGCCTCGATGGCCTGCGCTACCATTTTATGCATGGTGCGCACCGACGATCCGGCAAGCCATTCGCCGGGCCGCGGGAACCAGTCTGGAAAGCCGAGAAAATCTAGCAGCGAGGCGCGCCCCGCGGTCTGGAAATAGCGCGTGATGGCGTCGCCGAATGTGTGGCTGTCGAAATGCTCGCGCCCGGACAGCGCGACATCGCATATCACGTCGAAGGTCGCGGTCAGCATTTCGCCGACCAGTTCCGCGCGCCCCGCACAGGCCGCGCGCCCCGCACAGGCCGCGAGCCTTTCGCAGGTGCGTTCGGCGGTGGCGCTCATCGCAGGGGCCAGCGCGACCACATTGCGATGGGTGAAGATCGGTGCCACAGCCTGGCGCTGCCATTTCCATTCCACGCCGTCGGCATTGAACAGGCTTTCGCCGATAGCGGGCCGCAGCATGCGCCGCATGATTTCGGATTTGGGATAATTCTGCAGATTGTCCAGCAGAACTCGTTTGAGGCCGCCGGGATCTGCGAGCATGTGCCAGCGGATGAGCATTTCCCCCGAAACGATGGGCTGGCGATAGGCCAGGGCGGGAATAATTTCCAGCACGTTCCGCCGGGCGACGAAGGCGGTTTCGATCCGGCTTAGTGGCCGACTGTGAAGCGGTGCTTCGACAGGGATAAAACGCTCTGCCACGACGATCTCCAAAATTGAAGAGCCCGGCGCCGCGTATTAACTGCTGCCCGAAAGCTAGGTGCTGGCCCGGCGATTTCCTTGTTGCACTTGCGCCAACATACCGTGAAAAACACCTTTCTAGAGGCGTTGTCACTTTCGTGGGCTTTGCTTGTCGATAGCGCGGGGCGCTCACCGCCCGCATGTTCGGGTGGTCCTGCGGTGGCGACTCGCCGATGCACATGAATTCCCTCACCCCGATGCAGATTTCCGGGACGCCGCGGTCGTTCCTGAACTTCGGATAGCCGCTGCTGGACATCGACTCACGCCGCTGTGATTTGGTGGGGATCTGGACACTCCGCTGCCCCGGTTAGGGGTCGGATTAGTTTCGGTGAGCACGATGTCCTCGTTGTTAGTTGTCGCCCGAACCGCTCCAGCAAGCGAAGACGGCGTTCAGCTCAGCGGCGTGAAACATCCTCGCGTCCTGACCGTCCGGATCGCCCGCGAACCGGCCGAGACGTCGGGCGCAATCAAAGAACCCGGGCCCCGGTAGGCCGCCACGCGCCTTGCTGATGGCGAGCGCGGCGATGAACGGGCGGTCCGCCGCCGCATCCTCCTCCATCAGCCGCTCCAGGGCTTCCGTCACCCGATGGATGGAATGGGGTGGCAATATCTGAAGAGCGTTCGCCAGCTCCTGGTAGGTGATGAGGATTCGGCGCTTCGCTACGCTTTCGAGAAATGCACGCGCCCTTGCATGCGTCGGCACCCGATTGTCCTCTCCGAAAGTTCGGCATTGTCCGCGGCAACAATCACGAGGCTCGCTTCTTGCGTCTTGCATTTAAGCAACATGGTCATCCGGCTTCCAAACGAATAATTCTCGTTTCACCTGGTCCAAGATGCGCAACCGGTCCGACTTTTGTGGCATGTCCAGCTATCGAAGAGCGACTTCGCTTTTACCGTTGCAACGTCGAGATTGTCGGCGACTATCCTTTACGGCGCGCGGACCCGTTTCAGGACCTTAGTTTCAATGCTCTTATCGCTTAGCGTTTTCCCCGTTGCGACGACCTCGAACACACCGACAAATTCCTTGAATGCGTGAGGAAATATTGCGTAATCCTTGGCCACGGCAAGAGCAATCACAAATGGACTAGTGTCCGCCGCGCGGGTGCCCATTTCGGCCGGGTCTTGATACCAGACCTCTTGGAAAATCTCTTTTGAGTCGGCGCCCTGCCGGCGCCCTTTTGTCCAAGTCACTGGGACAATGTCGATTGGCTCACCTCGCAGACGCCGTTCAGCCTTCCAGCTTGTTCGGCTGGTGAACTTGAGGTCGAATCCATCGACCGGGGGATGCGGCACGGGGCAGGGCTCCTGTTCTGCGGTAAGCATACAGGAGCAAGAGGGCGACTGCGAGGCCCGCGTCCAAGGGCTCCGAATTTTAAACTGAGACACGACCGGCGCCTCAGCTTGGCGCCGAGGTGTCTAATTACCGAGTCGGCCCGTAGTTATGAAAGTAGCCATTCCTGAGAATTGGGCGCATGGTTTCAACATCACCGGGCAGAACCTTCCGCTAGGCACCGGTGGCGTGTTGAGCCGGATGAGCCGGGATTCGATTTCCGGCCCGAAGTGTCAGCAGTCGGAAAGTTTTGTCGTCAAAGACGATTAGGGCGCCTCAGGCGCCCGGGTTGCGATTGAGCGCCGACCTCAGCGCTCCAGTTGTTCGCGCCAAACACATCGCAGCACGGCGGAGACAATCATGGCACAGCTTAGCATGGGCAATGGCGACCGTGACAGGAATGGCGAACTCGCCAAAAAGCACGGCAAGACGCTTCTATCAGCGCTCCGCAAAACCCACGGCAAAAACTTTGCGCTAGGAATGGGCGCCGACGAGAAATTGATTGATGTGATTCACCAGCTCGACGAGCGCTCGCTTTCGAAGCTTCACGCGGGGATAATCGTTGAGCTTGGATACTTGACCAGCGCCACACGAAGCTCCAAGGATTGCTAGAAAAGTCATGTGTAACGACCCGCAATCAGGAGGCCATGCGCTGCCTGATCGCGGTCATGCGTGACCTGACCAGCAACCTGCCGCCGCTGCCCGTGATCCTCCCCGACATGATGGCGCCCGTCATCCGCGTCGGCGGCCGGCGCTCGCCTTTAGGGCCCCAGGGAATGGGCGATCTCCAAGATCGTTGCGGCGACTTGCTCACAGTCAGCCGGATTGAAGAGCCTCCCCATCCGGTGCAGAAGCATTTGGGCAATATGGGCTTTCATATGGTCGCGAGAAATCCCTTGCTCAGCCAATTGCAGCGCAACCTTGCCTCGCGCCGAAGCTCGTCCGCGGCAACTCTAGACGTGTAAATGCATGTTCGACGGCCGTGAGCCTATCCATGGTCTCGCCTAGCGTGCTTTCAGCCAAGCATATAGCAAGCGAGAGGGCAGGCGACAGCAGCGTCAATCGGGTAGTGGGCTCCTTTGAATGCGGCACTATTGACGAAACTAGAAACTCTGCGCGATCTGGCGCGTTATGCACCTATGACCCATCTCCAAACCGACGGTGCGCAAGTCTTCTCTCGATGGCTCAATGAAGGCATGACAAGGGACCCCAAGCGACCCCGCGACCTAAACCAACAATGGGCCAAGCACATGGTCGATATCGCCACGGGCGAAGCGAGCGACCGCGAGCCGCCACGCAAGGAACGGGGCAAGAAGCCCGTCGCGGCCAAAACACCTGTTAAGAAGATTCGCCGCGCCTCGGCACGGGAAGCGCCCAAAGTAAACTGAACGACCTGACGCCCGTAGTGTTGGGCAACGCGGTTACTAAGTTCCGCATATCCACGCATGTTTTTTCCCATTCCTATGATTTCATAGCAGCGGGACACAAGCGCGCGCACGCCGATTGTCCTTTAGATATGCGGCAACATCCGCTTCGGCCCAATTGGCGGGAGCATCTCGCGCAAGGAACGGGCAGGGGCAGCTCATCTCGCGGAACGTCAGCGAAATAACGGCCGTTGGTAGCCCGGCGGTAGCCCGGCGAGGGAATCACGTCCGAAGACTGACTTAACGAATTGATTTTGCTGGCTGCCCTTCGCAAACACTTATAGAACCATGTGCCTCGCGCCGGGGCCAGCCTTTAGGCGGATTTTGGAGGATATCCCTAATCTGAGGATGGCTGCCTAGGAACGTGTCCCGTGGAATAGTGTAGCTGATGGAGGAGCGCCTCGATGATTGGCCGCGGAAGACGCATCCAGGCAAATCTCCCGCCTCATCACGAATCGCGAGCAGGTGAGCAAGCTCTTCGCGCAACGGCGCCGGCTGCGCGAATAAAGTATGTATTCGCCGCGCTAGTACCGAGTTCTCCCAAACGGAAAGAGGCCATGCATGTCGGGAATCAATGCGTTCGTTCTTGACGCGAAGCACGAAAGGGAACGGCATGCCGGCTTTGTCGATCTGGTTCGGACCGAAACCGATTGGCACATTTCACAATTGTCGTTTGCTGACTCCCAAGCAGACCCGGTTGGCTTCTATCCAAAGGTGATAGGTGCCTTGGAGGAGGCTGATATCATCATTTGCTTTGGCGACTATTTTTGGTTTCGCTTCTGCGGCCACACGGGAGGCGAATTTCAAAAAGTCATAGAAAAAAAGCTCCAGGTGGGCGTGCCGTTCTATCTGCAGCTTATTCGAGCACAAGAAAATCGCCCGCCACAAGGTTTGCTGGACTTCTTCAAGCGCTTAGAAATTATTCCGACCAAGTATCGCGTGTTTAGCGATACAGATGCCTACGAAGCACATCAAAGTGGCAGTGCTTGTTGGTTCAGAAAATCTGATGGTTGCTTTCTCAACCCTGAAATACTGAAGGGTATCGACAAGATCGCGTTGTCCACGTCCAATGTCATTGACTACATGGGCGACGTCTATCCTGTCGTAACGATCTCTCCGATGCACTTCCTTGTTGATGAGCGGGATCTACCCGTTGGCCGGCGCCTCGCCGAGCGAGGAGCCGTAGCAGTCGAGAGGCGAACAGAAAAGGAGTGCGCATTGATCGTATCGGGCGCGCTCGCGTCTGATCCGGCTGAGACACTCGGGGGCATGCTTCCAGGCATTGAGGAGAATCGCAAGGTAGTACAGCAGATCGTGGCCCACCTGAGCGCCTCCATTTCATCAGCTGGCAATCGTTCATTGATCGCCTTTCGAGACTTCTCGAAACTTGAGCGCAGGCTCGGACAGCTAATTCAGACTGAAGTTGGAGAAGTCTGTTGGGGGTCCGAATATCTATCATCTATTTCCCGACAGAGTGAAGGAGAACATCACGATGGGGGAGGCCCCCGATTATTCATTGGCCACCTATGATGACCTCGTTTTAATCCTGTTGCATAACTGGAATCTCTTCGAGGCAGAGTTGCGGATTTCAAAATCAGCGGGACGCAAAACATTTAACAAAATCAATTACGGATTGCGGCGTTACATCGCTCATCCGCACAAGGCGGAGATGCACGGCTACACATTCGAACAAGAAGATATCGACGATATTCATGCCGCGCTGAAGATCATAGACGTTTGACCAATGATAGTCCTCGTTCAGAGGATATTTCCGCAGGATGTCCCTCGCAAATAGCAATTCGGACTGCACAAGTGGGGATTGACAGGGTTGTGGGTTGTAATGCAATCGCGGATTTGCGGCCGCGGGAACGCTGCCGCCTCGGACCGCCGGCGGTTTCGTGGTGCGGCAGCAGCTCTACTCCGAACGCGACCAGGTGCTGTTCGACGCCGCGCGGCGGGTGATCCTCAACGAAATCGAGGGACATCGGCGCAGACGTCCATGGGAATCGATCAACTGACCCTAAAAGTGAAGCGAAGGCGTGTTCCTCGGTGCGGGACTAGAGCGGTTTCCGATCATGTAGCATCGTAACCTGCGGCGGCGAAGAAGTTGGCGCATTCTTGCGGGGTGAAGAGATCGATCGTTTGGCCTATGGCGGTCCACAGGCCGTCGACGGTTCGCTCGGCGGCCTTGCGCAGCAAAGCCTTCAGCTTGGAGAAGGCGTTTTCGATTGGATTGAAGTCTGGGCTGTAGGGTGGAAGATAGAGAAGCTCTGCGCCGGCCGCCTTGACCATGGTGCGCACGGCCGGCCCCTTGTGGCTGGAGAGGTTATCCATGACAACGATGTCGCCAGGCGCCAGTTCTGGGATGAGGACCTTTTTGACATAGACTTCGAAGGCCTGCCGATTGATCGGCCCATCGAGAACCAAGGGGGCGACGATGCCGCTCATCCGCAGGCCCGCGACGAAGGTCGTGGTTTTCCAATGACCGTATGGAACGCCGGCTCTCAGCCGCTGTCCCTTGGGGGCCCTCCCACGCGTCCTTGCCATGTTGGTCGAAGCCCAGGTCTCATCGATGAACACCAGGCGGCCCGGATCGAGATCGAGCTGGCCTTCGAACCAGGCTCGGCGCTTTGTCAAAATATCCGCGCGGTCCTGCTCCGCGGCGTGCGCCGTCTTTTTTTTGAGCGTCACCTTGCGCCGATCGAAGAAGCGCCAAAGCTTCGCCAGACCAACGCCGATCCCTTTCTCGGCCAGCCCAGCCTTGATCTCCTTGAGCGTGATGTCCGGTTTGTCTTCGACAAACGGCGCCTCTGCCAAGATCGTCTATCTGGCATTTGGCTTCAATCTCATTCGAAAGATCGGCCCAAGGACGGCGCCACGGAGCAATACGGCGTCCCTGGAGGCTACGGCGAGCGAGTTCGAGCAATGAGCGCCGACATTCTATCGCGGCTGCGCCTTTGGCTTGCGCGCCGCCTGCTGCGCCTGGCGCGGCTATCGATCACCATCGCCGAGCGGTTGTCGCCGGAGCTGTTCGAGGGGCTTTAGGAATCGGCTTCATTGATCGATCAAAAGCACAAGGTTGGCGATCTCTTGCAGCTTGGTTTCCTCCAGGGCGCGCAGAGCGTCTTCAATATCGCCATTTTTGATGGCTTCCTCGCAGGGTGTCATCTCCCATTGAATGAGGCGCAGCAACGCGTTGTAGGCTTCGTCCTTCTTGCTCATGGCCGTCGAACTCCTCTCAAAATGTCGCGCCTGTATTTCGCCCCACGCCGACCGCCCGATGCGTGCGCCAGTCCGGCATGAGGTTCATGGCTGTTCAAAAGGACTAAGCCGTCAACGGCGTTGGCGATGACGCGGCGACTTGATAGTCCGGACGCCAAGGGGGTTTTCTCGAATCCAAAAGAAGGCTCGCCATGCTACGCCTGCTTGCCATTGCCGCGATGTTCGCACTCGCGGTGCCCACCTTGGCCGTGGCCCAGAGCGACAGGTATTATCCGATATACGATAATCATGGCACCAACCACGACATCGGGATCCCAGATTGGAAACTAGACGTGTTCGAGATCCCAGACGGACGTGCCGACGGCCTGCCTGAGCAGGAGCGCCGCGCGGCTGGTGGGGTCACCGGTGAGACGGGAATTCCTGGATTCATGCCGAGGCGGTGAATCTCGCGCAGCGGTGGTCACCGGAGGTTAGATTCGATAACCCCGCATCGAACAGGCCTTCGAGGCCGTGGCCTTTGAGATGCGCGATGGTCGGGGGTTCGGGCGTCATCGGCTTCTATACGATCATGAACCGCCGGGTCGTGTCTCAGTTTGAAATTTTCTGCAGCATGCGGTGGACGAGTTCGCGCGTCAGTCGGTAGGTGCTCCGATTGAAGAATTTCTCGCGTGGAGCATTCTCTAAGGCTTGAAGTCGCGCACTTTCGCAGCAGTGTTCCTTAGAGCAGCCCGGATTAACGCACCGCTCGCCGCTTTCGGGGCATTCAAAATTTCGCGGTTCGACCTTTCGCATGAAAAGCCTTCTTATAAGGCCCGCGCTTTGCGGGGGTTGCGAACATGGCAACCAAATCAGCCATTTTCCATCGGCAAGCCCGGCGGCCATAGCAGGTGTTAAGCCGCCGCAGAGAACAAATCAGAAATTCCATGTCGCGTTTCATGTCGCGCGGAGCTGCCGACACATTTTGAAACTCGTTTGTAATCAATGCGAATTGAGCGCGGAGAACGCAACATGAAAAAGTCGCTGCTCATTTTCGGCCAAAAACCCAATGATTTCATGGCTGGGGCGGAGGATTCGAACCTCCGCATGGCGGAATCAAAATCCGACTAATTCGTCAGCAATATCGCTTTTCGAAAAATCAGCGGAATACGAAAGCCCGTGCGTTCGCGTTTCGTGATGGCGCGTTGGTGTGCCACCAAGACCGACCAGAACATGCGGTGAGGTTCAGGCTTGCCAATAACGACAACCCGGGGCAAATTTTGACTGGAGATGCGCGCTATCCGGGGAATGCCGGATAAAGGTGCGAGTGCCAAGCTGCGGCACCTCCGAGACCCACGCCGAAATCCTAGGCTTTTCAGACATGGTTTTATATGAACCTAAATCACTCGTGGCCCGGCGCCCGGCGCGCATCTTCGATGGTGTGGTCCTCACAATTGTGACGCTAGCGGCGCTTTTCTACTGCTACGAAGTCGAAGTCTTCCCCAACGACTCTGAGCCCCATACGCTGGAGCTGGACGAGCTGTTACTTGTTTCAACTATCTTCTGTGGCGGGCTTTTCATATGCGCGCTCCGCTGGCTGGCCGAGCAGCAGCGGTGGATCAGCCGTATTGCCGCTAAACCCACATCAGGCACGAGCCGGGAGCCCGTCCCTCCATTTCTGTTCGATAAACCAAAAGCAAAATGTAAGGCTGGAACCATCGAGGATTTCTGGTCCCATTTCGAGGCGGTCGGAGTACAGCCTCTCGCCAGCAGTGCTCCAGCCGTCAGCAAGCAGGTCGGACCAATGCCTCCAGGCCGACCGTCGAAGAGTGCGACAATAGAGGCGGCTATTGACGCGCTTACAGCTGAGGGCGTCGACCTGTCTAAGCTTCCCCGAAAGGATGCTTACTCGCGGATTCGTCAAAAGGCGGCAAAGCTTGGGGCCAACGTCGAGGTCGGGTTCAGCGTCCCCGTCGTTCAGAGGGCACTCGTTAGACGATATGGACCCCGAGCCTGATAGGATCAAAAAGTCGAAACCATCCAAGCAATTAGACTTTTTGACTCTTGCGGCCGAGTCGTGAGCCTCTGACTGCGCTGAGACCGATCGTCTCTTCACAACAGCTCGGAGCAATGCCACGCCCCGCCGAGGTGATGCGCTCTGACCATGTCGACGCCTCCGCACCCTCGTCGTTCTTCCAGGACCCCGCCTTCCGGCAGTGGCGGCACGTCATTCTCGAGCAAGCGCAGCGACAATTTTATTCTCGAGGCCATTGCGGACCAATACAGGGGAGGAGGTCATGAGGAGACGTGAATTCCTGGGTTCTTCCGCTTTTCTGTTCGCCGGCCTTGCATCATACCGGATGGCGATGGCCCAGGAGGAGGCGCCTGGCGTTATCCTTAAAACCCTCGATGGCGGCACGGTCGCCATCGATAGCGCTTCCGTGAAAGAACTGAAGGCGGGTCTGCGAGGCGAGTTGCTGATTGAAGGCATGCCGGAATACGAAACGGCTCGGCAAATCTGGAATGCCGCGATCAATAGGCATCCCGCCTTCATCATCCGCTGCGCCGATATCGATGACATTGTCCGGGCTGTTCGTTTCGCCAAGCGCCACAACGCGTTGCTTTCTGTTCGCGCCGGCGGTCACAACGACGTCGGATTTGCAGTATGCGACGGCGGGGTGATGATTGATCTGACCCGCCTCATGAGCGTCGACGTCGACGCAGCCGCGCAAATAGCCGAGGTTGGCGGCGGTGCCACTTTTGGCGTCTATGATCCGGCAACGCACAACTCGGGGCTTGCCTCGACCGGCCCCATCACTTCGATGGTTGGCATCGGCGGGTACACCTTGGGCGGGGGTATCGGCTGGCTGCACCGCAAGTTAGGCTTGGGATGCGACAATCTCGTCTCGGCCCAGATGGTGACCGCAGATGGCGAAATCGTTACCGCATCTGCGGAGACGAATCCGGACCTATTTTGGGCGATCCGGGGCGGCGGTGGCAATTTCGGAATCGTCTCGAGCTTCAAGTTCCGTCTCGCTCCAGTCAAAGACGTTCTGGCCGGGCTGATTTTTCATCCCCTTGAAGACCTCACCAGAGTGGCGGCTTGCGTTCGGGAATTCAACGCCAGCGCACCCGATGATGTCTGCGTCTGGCTGACGATGCGCAAGGCGCCCGCTTCCCCGACTCTGCCTGCGGAACTGCATGGTCGACCTGTGGCGACGATCGCCGTTTGTTGGGCCGGCGACGCCGAGAGCGGCGAAAAACTTCTGAAACCACTTCGCCAGTTTGGTCGGCCCCTCATCGACCTCGTGAAAATCCGCCCTTACCCCGATTGGCAGAAGGTGCTTGACCCGGCATGGGGGAATGGGTTCTGCAATCAATGGGTGGGGCATTATCTGCCCGAACTCACCGACGCCGCGGCGCAGACCATGCTTGAACGTGTCTCGAAAGTCACCTCGCCCTTCACGGACGTGAAGCTCGCGACCCTTGGCGGCGCCGTGGCGCGCGTGGGCGAGAATGACACGGCTTTCGGCTTTCGGGATTCCAAGTATGCGTTCGTCATCCAGACGCGATGGAAAGACCCCAAGGAATCCAGTCAGCATCTCGCCTGGACACAAGAGTTCTTCGACGCGATGAAGGTGCACGGGACGGGCAAGGTCTATGTGAACTTCGTCGCCGACGAGGGCGAAAAGCGCGTCGCCGACGCTTACAACGTCAGCGCCTTGAAGCGCCTGCGCGAGATCAAGGCCAAATATGACCCCAGCAACCTGTTTCGCATGAACCAGAACATACGCCCCGCTTAGTTTAATGGCGCGGGCGGCGGCCTTGCTCGACGATGGGGGACGGGAAATCGAGCGAGAAGATCATTGTATGCGGTAGCACGTCGTTTTCCTTGCTCAGCCTATATCAAGCAACACAATTTAGGCGGAGGTTGTTCAGTTATGACGCAGAGCGACGGATCAACTGTGCCGATCGAGGAGACCACTTGTCCCAATCTAAGCCGGCGTTCATCGGACATTCACAATCTGCGCGATCTCCGCAATGAAGTTGTTCGCTTCAGTTGCCCCCACTGCAAGGCAGAGGTAACGAAAGACGGTACTTGGCTCATTTCGATTCGCAAATTTCGCTGCCCGACGTGTTCAGCGCAAACTGAACTGACGTATGAGCGCAAGATTCAGATTTTTCGCGAACATCTTCAAAGCGCCGAGGCTGGTTGCGCTAGTGGGATAGCCGAGTTGTCCCGTACCGATCGGCGCCTGTACTAGAAAATTCATTTCGTCTTCCGGAGGCGGCCATGCTGACACAGCAGGATATTTCTACGCACTACACGCATGGCGACTTGGTTGCCGCGATCCGCAGCGGGATCGAGTCCCTTGGCAGGACGGTCGACTCCGTGACTGTCGATGATCTCGCTCCTGTTGATGAGTTTCATATCGGTGGTCGCCAGGCGACCGAAGATTTTCTCTGTCAGCTCCACCTCACACCCGAGAAGCATATTCTCGACGTTGGATGCGGCGTTGGCGGAGCCGCGCGCTTTGCGGCCAGCCGGTATCGGTGCCGGGTCAGTGGCATTGGGCCGGACCAGAGCGCCACAACGGCGAAATCTGAGATTTGGCTGGGGGACCTGGATTCGAACCAAGATTAACGGAGTCAGAGTCCGCTGTTCTACCATTGAACTATCCCCCACCGAAGCTTTCTCATTGCCGAAGCTCGGCGGATCCGTGCCGGTGCTGAGGTGATTTCCTGTTGCCGTCGGAACCGCGCTTCTAAGATGAATTGACAGGGCTTGGCAAGGGCGCACTCGCCCTCACACCGGGGCGCCTTGACCCCTCTTCAAAAACGGCCGCATCCCTTCGCGAGCGAGTTCGTCGGCGCGTTCGTTCATTTCATCTCCGGCGTGGCCTTTGAGCCAATGCCATTTCACTTTATGCGCGACCGCCGCTTCGTCGAGCCTTTGCCAAAGCTCGACATTTTTAACTGGCTTCTTGTCCGCTGTTCTCCAATCATTGCGCTTCCAGCCGGCGAGCCAAGTCGTGATGCCGCCGCGCAGATAGGCGGAATCGGTGTAAAGATCGACTTCGCAGGCACGCGACAGAGCTTCGAGCGCCTTGATCGCCGCCGTGAGCTCCATGCGATTATTCGTCGTCGCGGGCTCGCCGCCTGACAGTTCCTTGCGGTGCGCGCCGAAGGTCATCACGGCGCCCCAGCCGCCAGGACCAGGATTGCCTGAGCAGGCGCCGTCGGTCCAGATCGCCACCCGTTCGCTCACGACATCAATCCGAGATCACGCGCGCTTTTACTGCGCTGGTGAAAGCGCAGCCGCTTTACATATTCGAGCGGATCCTTCGGCTTGACCAGGGCGCCGGGCGGCACGTTCAGCCAGTCGACGAGGCGCGTCAGCGTGAAGCGCAGCGCCGCGCCGCGTGCGAGCACGGGCAAGGCGGCGACCTCATCTTGCGTGAGCTTGCGTACGCTTTGGTAGGCTTCGATCAACGCCGTGCTTTTGGTGACGTTGAAGGAAAAATCCGGCTCGAAACACCAGGCATTGAGGCAGACCGCGAGGTCATAAGCGAGAAAATCCGTGCAGGCGAAATAGAAATCAATGAGGCCCGAAACCCTGTTGCCCAGGAACAGAACGTTGTCGGGAAAGAGATCGGCATGGATCACGCCGCCTGGCAGGGTATGCGGCCACGCGCGCGCGAGAAAGGCGAGTTCGTCGGCGATGAAATGATGCAGACCGGCTTAAATCTCGTCAGCGCGGCCGTTCACGGAGTCGAAGAGGTGAGGCCATGAGCCCAAGGAGAGTGCATTCGGTCTCTTATGCGGGAAGTCGGCGCCGGCGCGATGGAGCTTGCCAAGCGCTCCGCCGAGTGCAGCGCATTGCGATGTCGTCGGCCGTCGGCTCGAGACTCCTTCGAGAAAAGTCACGATGGCGGCCGGCCGCCCCGCGAGCGTGCCGAGCATGGTGTCTTTTCTGCTCTTCACCGGCTGCGGGCAAGCAAGGCCGCGGGCCGCGAGATGTTCCATCAAGGCGAGGAAGAACGGCAAGTCCGCCGCATTCACTCGTTTCTCATAGAGCGTGAGAATGAAGAAGCCCGCCTCGGCGTGAAGCAGAAAATTTGAGTTCTCGACGCCTTCGGCAATGCCTTTATAGGCGAGCAGATTGCCGAGGCCATAGTCAGCAAGAAAGGCTTCGAGATCGGTGTCGGAGACTTCGGTATAGACTGCCATCGTGCCGGCGGTGAAAGAGGCTGGAGGTCTTGCTCGAAAATGTGCGAACGGGCCGAACTCGGCCCTCTCTCACGCCGCACTTTCCTCGCTCAATTTATCATGCGCGGCCGGCTCCGTCAGCGCCACGGGCACCGCTTGTCCCTCCGGATGGATGACGCCGCAGGAGACGATGAGCTTCACGGCATCGTCGGGGCTGAGCGACACTTCGATGACTTGGCTTGCCGGCAGGAAGAAATAAAACCCCGTCGTCGGGTTTGGGGTACAGGGAAGGAAGACTGAGACATAGTCCTCGCCTGAGGGGGGAAGTCCCGCTGCGACGGATTCCGCCGGCGACGCCGAGATGAAAACCAAGGACCACATGCCCTTCGATGGGAATTCGATCAATCCGACCTTGCGGAACGACGTGCCCGATTGCGAAAACAGAGTTTCGAAAACCTGCTTTGTGCTCTTGTAGATCGAGCGGACGATCGGCATCCGGCCGAGGATCGCCTCGCCGAGAGCAATCAAACTGCGGCCGGCGAGATTGGCAGCGAGAAAGCCGAGAAGCGTCAGGCCCAGAAAGGCGACGATCACTCCAAGGCCCGGAAGCGGGAAGGGCAGATAGGTGTCCGGCCAGAAGCTCGCCGGCACAAGCTTCTTCATCCAGCCATCGACGGTCGCGACAAACCACCAGACGATATAAACGGTAATCGCCAGCGGGCCCGCGACCACAATGCCGGTCAAGAACCAATTGCGGATGCGTGCACCGATGCTTGTCCCGCGAGGACCCAGCTCGATGATGGCTGACCGCCAGCGAGGAGGTTCGGCAAAGAATTGCGTCATAGGTAGCGCCCCAAGCTCTGGAGCTTCTTAGCAGGACAAACGCGCGGCGGCGCGAAAAATGACGCGCGCAGTGCGTTGGCGGTGAAATGCACGCGAATCCGTGGCCTTTCTTGGTATTTCTACCGGTAATCCGCGATGCGCGTGGCGAGGAGAAAAAAATGCCGTTTCATGCAGTTTTTGCGAGCCAAATGCATTGTGGGACGTGACATTGCGTCACGTCTAAGCTAAAAACGCGCGCCATTCCGAAAAAGGGCCGATCTGGACCATCCGGTATGTGCATCGTGTCCAAGTCGTGGGAGGAAACCTTTCCTCGAGAGCCGGGTGCAGAACGCTGCGCCCTTCCTATGCGAACGAGCCGAGGGAAGGTCTAGGACGAGGAAGTAGAAGGCGAAGTGCGGTCGAATGACCCGCTTCGCCTTTTTCTTTTCTCGGTGCGCTACGCGTGTTCTCCCGCTGTCCACGCGTGTTTTGTCTCTGCGCAGAAATCGGCAAAACCCCCGGCATCTATGGCGTCGCGCATCGCGGCCATGAGGTCCTGATAATAGGACAAATTGATCGCCGTCAGCACCATCATGCCGAGGATCTCTCCGGCCTTCGTGAGGTGATGCAGATAGGCGCGCGAATAGACCCGCGCAGCTTCGCAGGGCGAGTCCGGATCGATCGGCCGCGGGTCGGCCGCATGTTTCGCATTACGCAGATTGATGCGGCCACGCCGGCTGTAGACGAGGCCGTGCCGCCCGGCGCGCGTCGGCATCACGCAATCGAACATGTCGATGCCGCGGCGCACGGATTCGAGGAGATCGTCGGGCGTGCCGACGCCCATCAGATAACGCGGCTTCACCTGCGGGAGGTGCGCGAGGCTCGCCTCGATCATCGCCAGCATAGTTTCTTGCGGCTCGCCGACGGCGAGACCGCCGAGAGCATACCCGTCAAATTCAATGTCGACGAGGGCCTTGGCGCTCGCATCGCGCAGCCGCGCGTTCGCACCGCCTTGCACAATGCCGAACAGCGCATGGCCGGGCTGAGTACCGAAAGCGATTTTGCAGCGCTCAGCCCAGCGCAGCGACAAAAGCATTGCCCGCTCCACTTCGGCTTCGCCGGCGGGAAGCTTCACGCATTCATCGAGCTGCATCTGGATGTCGGAGTCCAGCAGGCGCTGGATCTCCATCGCGCGTTCTGGCGAGAGGTGATGTCGCGCCCCGTCGATATGCGATTGGAAGGTGACGCCGGTTTCGTCGAGCTTTCTGAGCTTGGCGAGCGACATGACCTGAAAGCCGCCGGAATCGGTCAGGATCGGCCAGGGCCAATTCATGAAGCGATGCAGGCCGCCGAGTTCGGCAATGCGCTCTGCGCCCGGCCGCAACATAAGGTGGTAGGTGTTGGCCAGCACGATATCGGCGCCGAGCGCGTGGACGTCTTGCGGATACATGGCCTTGACGGCCGCGGCTGTGCCGACCGGCATGAACGCCGGCGTGCGGACTTTTCCGCGCGGCATGGAGATTGTGCCGGTGCGGGCGATGCCGTTGCTCTTATGGACCTCGAATACGAAATGAGCCGACACGTCAATCTCCGCCGCGGTGATAGAGCAGACAGGCGTCTCCGTATGAATAAAAACGATACTTGCTGTCGATCGCGTGCCGATAGGCGCTTCGCATCGTGTCGAGACCGGAAAAAGCCGCGACCAACATGAACAACGTCGAACGCGGCAGATGGAAATTCGTCAACAGCAGATCGACCGCTTTGAATCGATATCCCGGCGTGATGAAGATCGCCGTCTCGCCGGAGAAGGCATCGATCGTCCCATCTCCCCGCGCGGCCGATTCGAGGAGGCGCAGAGAGGTCGTACCGACGGCTATAATACGTCCTCCGGCGGAGCGGGCCGCAGTCAAGCGCGCGGCGGTCGCGGCGTCCACTTCGCCCCATTCCGAATGCATGCGATGGGCGTTCGTGTCCGCGACCTTCACGGGCAGAAATGTTCCGGCCCCCACGTGTAGCGTGACGTGAACGATGTCGACGCTGCGGGCACGGATAGCGGCGACGAGTTCGGGCGTGAAATGCAGGCTCGCGGTCGGCGCCGCGACGGCACCGCGGCGGCGCGCAAAAAGGCTCTGATAGTCTTGCACGTCCTGCACATCGGCTGCACGCTTGCCGGCGATATAAGGCGGCAAGGGCGTCTGTCCGAAGCGCTCGATCGTCTGATCGAGCGTTTCGCCCGATTCACTGAAGCCGAGCAGAACTTCGCCTTCGGCGTGTTTGTCGAGGACTTCAACTTCGAACGTTGGTGTTTCGTCCTGCGTCAAAAGGATCTTGTCGCCGATCTTTAATTTCTTCGCGCCTTTCACGAAGGCAAGCCAATGTGTTGGCGATTGCTGCTTGTGAAGCAGGACTTCGATCTTTGCCCGCGCGTCGCCGCGCACACGATAGCCTTCAAGACGGGCAGGGATGACTCTTGTATCGTTGACAACGAGCACGTCGCCCGGTCGGAAAAACTCCGGCAAGTCGCAGATGCTGCGATCTTCGAACCTTACCTTCGGTTCCGGATGGACGACGAGCATACGGGCCGCATCGCGCGGCACGATGGGGCGCAGCGCAATGCGGTCGAGGGGCAGATGGAAATCGAAGAGATCGACGCGCATACAACTAGTCCCGAGGGCCTCTTCAAATCTCATGCTTCGAGACGCCTGGTACGGGGCTCATGAGGGCATACCCTTACCCTGATGTGCGAGCCGGGCGAGCCTCGAACGAGTAGGCGGCGCGCCGCGGGAAAACATGTCGCCTTCAGACCAATGTCGTGGAGATAATCTTGTCCGGATCGATCACTGGTTCGCCGCGCTTGATCTTGTCGACATTCGCCATGCCGGAGATCACCTTGCCCCAGACCGTATATTTCCTGTCGAGGAAACGGGCATCCTCAAAACAGATGAAGAATTGGGAATTGGCCGAGTCCGGGCTTTGCGCGCGCGCCATCGAGCACGTGCCGCGTACATGAGGCTCGGCGTTGAACTCGGCCTTGAGGTTCGGATACTTCGAGCCGCCGGTGCCTGTACCATGCGGGCAGCCGGTCTGCGCCATGAAGCCGTCGATGACCCGGTGGAAGACAATGCCGTCGTAGAATTTCTCGCCGACCAGCTTTTTGATATGGGCGACATGACCGGGCGCGAGATCGGGCCGCATCTCAATCACGACAGGTCCCTGCGTGGTCTCAAGTGTGAGCGTATTGCCAGGTTCGGCCATGGCGGAACTCCTCTTTGGATTTCGTGTCGGGCCTGCAATAGTCGAAGCCGCCCCCGAGGTAAACCGTTTCGGGCGTCGCGCAGGATGCGTGCCGCGGGGCGAGGATCGCCTTGCCACCGCGATAAGCGCGATAGAGCGTCGGGCCCTATGCGCCTTCCACGAGACTTGCCGGGCGCCGCGCGCGGCCTAGATACCCACGTGGTGTCCGAAACAATCTTCGCGTTTTTTGAGGTGCATCATGGCGGACGCGCCCTCTCCCGATCGCCTTTTCGGCGCCGCACCCGACACACATTTGGAGGGGACACGCCGGGACTTTCTGTATCTTGCGACGGGGGCATTCGCCGCCGTCGGCACAGCCGCTGCCTTGGTGCCACTAATCGCGCAGATGGAACCTGACGCCTCGACGGTCGCGGCCGGCGGACCTATTGACGTCGATCTCAAGGCAATCGCGCCTGGACAAAATGTCATCGTGCGCTGGCGGTCGAGGCCGATCTTCATTCTCAATCGCCCGCAGAAACTGCTCGCGACGCTGCAGACTCCGCAGCTCGTCGATTTGCTATCGGACCCTATGTCGCATGTTGCGCAGCAACCCTCCTATGCCGCGAATTGGCATCGTTCGATCAAACCCGAGCTCGCGGTTCTCGTCGGCATCTGCACGCATCTGGGCTGTATTCCGACATGTTTCCCAAATCCGAGCCAAGACACGCCGACGGAATCTTGGCCGGGTGGCTATTTCTGTCCTTGTCATGGTTCCAAATATGATCTGGCGGGCCGCGTGTTCAAAGGCGTTCCGGCCCCTTACAATCTGCCGGTGCCGCCCTATCGCTACTTGAACAACACGACGGTGCGGATCGGCGAAAACCCGCCCGGCAGCACATTCGACCTCGGCTCGATCGTCCAGCTCTGATATCGCTCACTTCGCCTTGGCCGGCGCCGCGTCCGCGGCGAGCTGCATCTTCACGATTTTGTCGGGGTTCGTGACGGCTCCATTGTCGTCCTTCGAACCCTTCTTGATCTTATCGACTATATCCATGCCCGACGTCACTTGGCCGAAGACGGTATATTGGCCGTCAAGAAAATCGGAATCGGCAAGACAGATGAAAAATTGCGAATTGCCGGAATTCGGATCATCGGTGCGCGCCATGCCAAGCGTGCCGCGCTTGAACGGTGCTTTTGAAAATTCGGCCGGCACGTTGGGCAGGTCGGAGCCGCCGCCGCCCGTGCCTGTTGGATCGCCCGTCTGCGCCATGAAGCCTTCGATTACGCGATGGAAGACGAGGCCATTGTAGAAGCCGCGCTTGGTCAGCGTCTTGATCTGCGCGACCGTCTTTGGCGCGAGATCCGGCCGCAGCAGGATCGTGATGCGGCCGTCCTTCGTATCGAGATAGATCGCGTTTTTGAGGTCCTGCGCGGCGGCGAGCGGCGCGGCGAGCAGAGTGAAGGCAAGGGCAGTGAGGAGACTGCGGCGATTCAATTTCATCTTGATCCATCCTTGATTATGGCGTGGTGCGAACTTTGATCGCCGTCGCGACGACCTCCGGCACGAAAAGCGAGACATCGCCGCCGAGCAGAGCGATTTGGCGGACCAATGTCGCGGTAATGTGACGGACGCTCGGCGAGGCGGCGAGAAAAAGGGTTTGGATTTCCGGCGCCATGGCGGCGTTCATGCCGGCCATTTCGATCTCATAGTCGAGATCGGCGCCGTCTCGCACGCCACGCAGGATGAGGGTCGCCCCAGCTTCCCGCGCCGCCGTTACCGTGAGGCCGGAATAGGTCAGAACCGACAACTTGCAGGACTGCGCGGCAACAAGGCTCTCGCAGGAAGCCCGCACGAATTCGGCGCGTTCCGGCGCCTCGAACATCGGTACTTTGCCGGGATGCACACCGATCGCGACGACGAGTTCGTCACAAAAACGCGCCGCACGCACGATGACGTCGACATGCCCGTTGGTCAGCGGATCAAATGTGCCCGTGTAGAGCGCTTTGCGGATCATGCGTTATGTCTAGCGGAGGGCAGAGGCGGCGGCAAATTCTCTCTCCCGCCGGCGGACAGAGGTCTTGCTCACTCCTCGACGCCGTCTTCGGTGCCATCTTCGGCATCCTCTTCGCTGATGCGCTCGATACCGACGACGCGTTCGCCCTCCGCCGTGTTGAAGACGATGACGCCCTGGGTGCCGCGGCCGGCGACGCGAATGCCCTCAACCGGGCAGCGAATCATCTGGCCGCCGTTGGTCACCAGCATGATTTCGTCGCTTTCCTCGACCGGCATCGAGGCGACGAGCGGGCCGTTTCGCTGATTGACCGCCATGGCGACGATGCCTTTGCCGCCGCGCCCGGTGATCCGGTATTCGTAAGAGGACGTGCGCTTGCCATAGCCGTTCGCCGAAATCGTCAGGATGATTTCTTCAGCCGCCGACATTTCTGCGTAGCGGTCGGAGGCGAGCGCCGTAGCCTGCGCTTCCTCGCCATTGCCGTCTTCGCTCCCTGGCTCGCTTGCCGCATCCGCCGCACCTTCGGCCGCGGTTTCGCCGGCGATGGCGCGGCGCATCTTGAGATAGGCGACGCGCTCGCCGCTCTCCGCTTCGATATGGCGAAGGATGGCAAGTGAGATCACCCGGTCGCCCTTGCCGAGCGCAATGCCACGCACGCCCATCGAGTCGCGGCCCTTGAAGACGCGCACGTCGGCCACGGGGAAGCGGATACATTGCCCGTTCGCCGTGGTGAGCAGCACGTCGCCGCTCTCGGTGCAGATCTGCACGTCGACGATCTCTTCGCCCTCGTCGAGACGCATGGCGATCTTGCCGGTGCGGTTCACCTGGGTGAAGTCGGAGAGCTTGTTGCGCCGAACAGTGCCGCCCGTCGTCGCGAACATCACGTCGAGCCGCTCCCATTGCGCCTCGTCCTCGGGCAGCGGCATGATCGTCGTGATCCGCTCGCCCTGTTCGAGCGGCAGGATGTTGACGAGCGCCTTGCCCCGGCCCTGCGGGGCGGCGGCGGGCAGGCGCCAGACCTTTTCCTTATAGACTTGGCCGAGCGAGGAGAAGAACAGGACAGGCGTATGCGTCGAGGCGACGAAGAGCCGCGCGACGAAATCCTCATCGCGCGTCTGCATGCCGGCGCGACCCTTGCCGCCGCGCCGTTGCGCCCGATAAGTCGAAAGCGGGACCCGCTTGATATAACCGGCATGTGAGACGGTGACGACCATGTCCTCTCGCTGGATCAGGTCTTCGTCTTCGAAATCAGCGTCGCTGTCGGCGATCATCGTGCGCCGCGGCGTGGCATGGGCAAGCTTCGCCGCTGAAAGTTCGTCCTTGATGATGGCGAAGAGCCGGCCGCGCGAGCGCAGAACGTCGAGATAGTCGGCGATCTCGGCGGCATGCTTGTTGAGCGCCTCGGCGATCTCCTCGCGGCCGAGCGCGGTCAACCTTTGCAGCCGCAACTCGAGGATGCCGCGTGCCTGTGCCTCGGAGAGCCGGCAGGTGCCGCCCTCGTTCAGCGCGTGGCGCGGGTCGGCAATAAGGGCGATGAGCGGCGCCATGTCACGCGCCGGCCACTCGCGGCTCATCAAAGCCTCACGCGCTGTCGCCGCGTCGGGCGAGGAGCGGATCACATGAATCACTTCGTCGATATTTGCGACGGCGATGGCGAGCCCGACTTGGAGATGCGCGACATCACGCGTCTTGCCGAGCTTGAATTTGATGCGTCGCGTGACGACCTCTTCGCGGAAATCGACGAAAGCGGTCAGAAAATCCTTGAGGGTCAGCGTCTCCGGCCGCCCGCCGTTGAGCGCGATCATGTTCGCCGGAAAACTGGATTGCAGCGCGGTGAAACGCCAGAGTTGATTGAGCACCACGTCAGCGACCGCATCGCGCTTGAGCTCGATGACGATCCGCATGCCCTCACGATCGGATTCGTCGCGCAGATCGGCAATGCCTTCGATCTTCTTCTCGCGGACGAGTTCGGCGATCTTCTCGACCAAGGCCGATTTGTTCACCTGATAGGGAATTTCGGTGACGATCAGCGCCTCGCGCTCCTTGCGGATTTCCTCGATCTCGACCTTGGCCCGCACCAGGATTGAGCCGCGCCCGGTGAGGTAAGCGGCGCGGATGCCGGCCCGGCCCAAGATCGTACCGCCGGTCGGAAAATCCGGACCGGGGATCAGCGCCATCAGCTCTTCGGCATTCATCTCGGGCCGGTCGATCAGAGCGATGACCGCGTCGATGACCTCGCCGAGATTATGCGGCGGGATGTTGGTCGCCATGCCGACCGCGATGCCGCCGGCGCCATTGACGAGGAGATTGGGGAATTTCGCCGGGAGCACGACGGGTTCGCGTTCGCGGCCGTCATAGTTCGGCTGGAAATCGACCGTCTCGCTATCGAGATCGTCAAGCAGCGGAATGGCGGCCGTCGCGAGCCGAACCTCGGTATAGCGTTCTGCCGCAGGCGGGTCGCCATCAACGGAGCCAAAATTGCCTTGCCCGTCGATCAAGGGCAGGCGCATCGAAAAGGGCTGCGCCATCCGCACAAGCGCGTCATAGATCGCGAGATTGCCGTGCGGATGGTATTTGCCCATCGTGTCGCCGGTGACGCGGGCGGACTTATTGTAGGCCTTGTCCGGTGTGTAATTGTTCTCGTACATCGAATAGAGAATGCGCCGGTGCACCGGCTTCAGGCCGTCGCGCACATCGGGCAGCGCGCGGCTCACGATCACGCTCATCGCGTAATCGAGATAGCTGCGGCGCATCTCATCGGAAATGGAAACTGGCCGGATATCGGAGCCTTGCGGAGCTCTTCCGGCGTCGTCGTCAGCGGCCAAGGGAGATCAATCCAGACTTCAAGGAAACACTACATTCAATATAGGCGAAATCGCCGGGAATTGCCAGTCGCGGCGGTTCGATATGCCCTGGAAATCTGCAATATTTTCAGTAGATTGCACCATCACCCGCGGGACTCGCACAGGCGCTTGGCCGCAGTCGCACGCCGTCCGTATTTTCCCGGTCGAAACGAAGCGCCGCTCCGGCAGCGTGATACCGTGAGCGGGGTGCTGTGAGAGAAGCATGGCGCGGCACAAGGTCAGTCGAATATCTCATCCGCGCAATGCGCGGCCCGCGAATGATGAGCGTAAGTTTTCCATGTCGGCGCGTAGTTTTCGTCGGCCTGATCGCCCCATGTAGTCCAGCCGTCTCGAACGCCGCGCCCGAAAAGCTCAAGGTATGGGCCCGGCGAGCAAGCCTCGATGAGCGCATATTGTTCATCCGGCTTGCGCGAATGTTCGCGCTTGCGTGTCGCGATCATGTTGACCTGACGCCGACCGGGGGCAAGCGTGCGCGCAGTCTTGCCGCGCACGCCGAACAGGATGAGCTCCGTCACATTGCGGAAATAGAAACCGACGCCGCGCCCGTCCGAACCACCGTCCTTGCGCACCTTGTGCCAGACGAGGTTGGACTTGTAGGTGAACCCCCAAGCTTGGAGGACGGTGAGGCCTTCAGGCACGAGCGCGTTCGGGACCCACAGGTAAAGGTGTGCGGTCTCGTCGACGACCTCTGCGATGGGAAGAGCCGCGATCGCCGCAAGCGTCATCGTGCCGTAGCGGGACAAGCGTCTGTGCTCAGGCGCAACTTTGCCGGTCGAATTCTGGAACCGCCAAGGCGGGTCGGCGAGGATGGTCTTGAACCGGCGGCCGCCAGCGACGGCGAGAAGCTCGGTGACTGGCTTGGCCCAATCCAGCAGGTCGAGCTTCATTCTATGGTCCGTCATTCTTATCTTAGACGATCGGTGACGACGTCATTGACCCGTCTTTTCCCGCTTGTGGGAAAAGGATAGGCAATCCTCAGAACGGAATATCGTCGTCGATCATATCGGCGACGCGGCCAGCCGGGCGTTTTTCGCTCTGTTCCATCGGCGAAGAGCGGCCGAAACTGCCAGAGCTCGAGACATCGAGAGCGCCGCCGCGCTCTTCCGACTGTTCGCCGCGCGAACTGCCGCGGCTGTCGAGAAGCGTAAGTTCGCCGCGGAAACGCTGCAGCACGACTTCCGTCGTCTTGCGCTGATTGCCGTCGCGGTCGGTATATTCGCGCGTCTGCAACTGGCCTTCGAGATAGATCTTCGAGCCTTTCTTGCAATATTGCTCGGCGACTTTCCCCAAGTTGTCGTTGAAGATCACGATATTATGCCATTCGGTACGGTCCTTGCGCTCGCCCGTGGCCTTGTCGCGCCAGGACTCCGTCGTCGCCAGGCTGAAACTGACGACGGAATCGCCTGAATTTAGCCGCCGCACCTCGGGATCGCGGCCCAGATTGCCGATGAGGATGACCTTGTTGACGCTCCCCGACATGGCACTCTCCATCACTCTCGAGAAATCGACATCCGCGAAACCTTACGCGGAACCTCGCCTGTCCGCGACTCGCAGGTCGTTTGTCCACAAGCGAATTGATTGTACAATGTTCTATGTTTGTTCTAACAGTGGGCTATCGTCAAGGCAAGCGGTATTTTGAGCGTGGCTTCTTTCGTTATGGGAAAGCCGAGCCCGGGCTTTAATGGATGCGCCGAAGGACAGAGATTGGACGAAGGTGAGGCTATGCCAGAAGCACCCCTCGATTTCAGCCTTCTCGTCACATCCGGCGTTCCGACCCGGTCGTTCGTCGCCGATGAAGTCATTTTTCGGGAGGGCGACAAGGCCGTGGAACTTTATGTCATTCAAAAGGGGCGTGTTGAAATACATGCCGCCCATCGCGTGCTCGCCATTCTCGGCCCAAACGAATTCTTCGGCGAGATGGCGCTCCTCGATCCGGCGCCGCGGAGCGCGACCGCGATAGCTGCGACCGACGTGACCCTTATCCCCATTTCAGAAAAACAGTTCTTGAAGCTCGTCAGCGAATCGCCGTCCTTCGCACTCGATTTGTTGCGCCTGTTCGTGCGCCGGCTGAGAGCGAGGTTTGGATATTATTAGACGAAACTCAGGCTTCTGATTGCGTGGCGGTATGGTGCGGAGCGGAATTCTTCACTCCAACTTCGTCATCTCCCCTAAGCTAGGCCCCGCATCCAGCGCCGCGTTCAACTTCGCGCGGTCCAGCTCCCCCTCCGACCACGCCACGACAATCGTCGCGACGCCGTTGCCAATGAAATTGGTGAGCGCGCGGCATTCGCTCATGAATTTGTCGATGCCGAGCAGGATCGCCATGCCCGGCACAAGCGCTGGGGAGATGACCAAGAGCGTCGCGGCGAGCGTGATGAAGCCCGCCCCGGTGACGCCGCTTGCGCCTTTCGATGTGAGCATGGCGACGACGAGGATCACGGCTTGCTGGCTGAGCGTGAGATGATAGCCGAGCGCCTGCGCGACGAAGAGTGTTGCGAGCGTCATATAGATGTTCGTGCCGTCGAGATTGAAGGAATAGCCCGCAGGCACAATGAGACCGACGACCGGCTTCGAGCAGCCGAGCCGCTCGAGTTTTTGCATGAGCTGGGGCAGCGCGCTCTCCGACGAACTCGTGCCGAGCACGATGAGCAGCTCGTCCTTTATATAGGAGAGGAACTTGAAAATATTGAAGCCGGCGAGACGGGCGATGGTTCCAAGCACGACGACGATGAAAATCGCCGCCGTCAGATAGAAGGTCAGAATCGCTCCGGCGAGCGAGCCGAGCGCCTGCGGCCCGAACTTGCCGATCGTATAGGCCATTGCGCCGAAAGCGCCGACGGGTGCGGCGCGCATCACGATGTTGATCACGCCGAAGATAGCCTGCGCCGCTTCGTCGATCAGATTGCGAAGCAGCTGCGCGCGTGTGCCGAGTGCGAGCAGGGCGAAGCCGAAAAGGATGGAGAAGAGCAGGACTTGCAGAATGTCGCCGCGCGCGAAAGCGCCGACAACGCTGTCGGGGATGATGTTGAGGACAAACTGGACCACATTCTCGGCGCCCGCCTGTTTGGCATAGGTTTCGACGGCCGCAGCATTGGCGCCGCCGCCGAAGCCCGCGCCGGGGCGCAGCAGATTGCCGGTAATCAGGCCGATCAGGAGCGCGAAGGTCGAAACGATCTCAAAATAGATGATGGCCTTGAGGCCGACACGGCCGACTTTGCCGGCGTCCGAAATATGGGCGATGCCCGAGGTCAGCGTGAAGAAGATGATCGGCGCGATCACCATCCTGATGAGCTTGACAAAACCGTCGCCGAGCGCCTTCACCCAGTCGCTCGTCGCCACGGAGGGGAAAAGCCAGCCGACGAGAACGCCGAGAACGAGGCCGCCGAGAACCTGGACATAGAGGAGCTTGTAGAGGGGCTTTCGCGCCTCACGAGGCGCGGCCGACGCTCGTGCCATTTTGGCATTTTCCGCGCTGTTCTTTGTCGGCACGAGCGGCTTTCCCTGGCCTTATCGAAGCGCGAGACTATCTTCATGTGGCAGTCTTTGGCAGGCAAGTTCAGGGTCGCAAATCCGGGGAAATCGTGCGATTTGCGTGCGGCCGAGTTTATGCCTTCGTGCGCGGAGGCAACGCCCCCTGGGGCTTCGAGACGGCGCTTGCGGCGCCTCCTTAACCATGAGGATTCGCTTGCTGAATTAATCACTTAACCATCACCATGAGGGGCTTGTCGAGCAAGCGTCTCGAAGTGGCGAGGGTAGCGCAAGACGTATTTCGGATGGCGCGGACCCCCGCAGCGCAGATGGGCGCATTCCGCTGAAATCCGTGGCGATGCCCAGCAGCGTCTTTAGAATTCGCAGGGCAAGACCCAAGTTAGGCGTCATATGGCATCGAAGACACCGCGAAAATCAGCCGCCCGCAAGCCTGCGAAAGCGCCCGAGCCCGATCTGCCTTTTCCCAAGGAGGACCGGCGGGTGATCGCGATTCGTGGCGCGCGCGAGCACAATCTCAAAAATATCGATCTTACGATCCCGCGTGACAAACTCGTCGTCTTCACAGGCCTCTCCGGCTCGGGCAAATCCTCGCTCGCCTTCGACACGATCTATGCTGAGGGCCAGCGCCGTTATGTCGAGTCGCTCTCGGCCTATGCGCGGCAGTTCCTCGAAATGACGCAGAAGCCGGATGTCGATCAGATCGACGGCCTCTCGCCGGCGATTTCGATCGAGCAGAAAACGACCTCGAAGAATCCGCGCTCCACGGTCGGTACGGTCACTGAGATCTATGACTACATGCGGCTGCTCTGGGCCCGGGTCGGCATTCCCTATTCACCGGCGACCGGGCTGCCGATCGAGAGCCAGACGGTAAGCCAGATGGTCGATCGCGTTCTCGCTCTGCCGGAGCGCACGCGGCTCTATCTTCTGGCGCCGGTGGTGCGTGGCCGCAAGGGCGAATACCGCAAGGAAATCGCCGATTATATGAAGCGCGGTTTCCAGCGCCTGAAGATCGACGGGCGGTTCTATGAAATTGCCGAAACGCCGGCGCTCGACAAGAAGCTGAAGCACGACATCGAAATCGTCGTCGATCGCATCGCGGTACGCGCCGACATGGCGGCGCGGCTCGCCGAAAGTTTCGAGACCGCGCTTGATCTCGCCGACGGGATCGCGATCATCGAATATGCCGACGAGAAGGACGCGAACGGCAAGCCGAAGCAGATTGTCTTCTCCTCGAAATTTGCCTGTCCGGTCTCCGGCTTCACGATCCCCGAGATCGAGCCGCGGCTGTTCTCCTTCAACAATCCTTTCGGCGCCTGTCCGGCCTGCGGCGGCTTGGGGAGCGAGCAGACAGTCGATCCCGAGCTCATCGTGCCGGACGCAAAGCTCACCTTGCGCAAGGGCGCGATTGCGCCTTGGGCACGCTCGACATCGCCTTATTATCTGCAGACGCTCGAGTCGCTGGCCAAACATTACAAGTTCCGGCTCGACACGCCCTTTGAGGCCCTGCCGGAACGGGTGCGCGACATCATTCTCTACGGTTCGGGCGAAGAGCCGATCCGCTTTTCCTATAATGATGGACTGCGCGCCTATGAAGTGAAGAAGCCCTTCGAAGGCGTCATCAGCAATCTCGACCGGCGCTATCACGAGACCGAAAGCGAATGGGCGCGCGAGGATATCGCCCGCTACATGACGGCGACGCCGTGCAGCGCCTGCAAGGGCTATCGGCTGAAGCCGGAGGCGCTCGCGGTCAAGATTGACCACAGCCATATCGGCGAGGTCGCAGACCTCTCGGTGCGCGAGGCACGCCGCTGGTTCGCGGCACTGCCCGAGAAACTTGATACGAAACGCGGCGAGATTGCCAAGCGCATCCTGAAAGAGATCAACGACCGGCTGACCTTCCTCATCGATGTCGGCCTCGATTATCTGACACTGTCGCGCGCATCGGGCACGCTCTCGGGCGGCGAGAGCCAGCGCATCAGGCTCGCCTCGCAGATCGGCTCGGGCCTTACCGGCGTGCTCTACGTGCTCGACGAGCCGTCGATCGGCCTGCATCAGCGCGACAATGCCAAGCTGCTCGAAACTTTGCGGCGGCTGCGCGATCTCGGCAACAGCGTCATCGTCGTCGAACATGACGAAGACGCGATCCTGTCGGCCGACCATGTCGTCGATGTCGGGCCGGGCGCCGGCATCCATGGCGGCGAGATCGTCGCGCAGGGCACGGCGACGGAGATCATGGACGATCCGAAGTCGCTGACCGGGCAATATCTCTCGGGCGCGCGGCAGGTGCCGGTGCCGCGAACGCGGCGCAAGACCGAGACGGCGCGCAAGCTCAAGATCATCGACGCAACCGGCAATAATCTCAAACGCGTCTCAGCGGATATTCCGCTCGGCCTCTTCACCTGCATCACCGGCGTTTCCGGCGGCGGCAAGTCGACGCTCATCATCGATACGCTTTACAAGGCCGTGGCGCGGCAGCTTAACGGCGCGCTCGAACATCCCGCGCCGTATAAGGCAATCGAAGGGCTGCAGCATCTCGACAAGGTGATCGACATCGATCAGTCGCCGATCGGTCGAACGCCGCGCTCGAACCCTGCGACCTATACCGGCGCCTTCACGCCGATTCGCGAATGGTTTGCCGGCCTGCCCGAAGCCAAGGCGCGCGGCTATCAGCCGGGGCGCTTCTCGTTCAACGTCAAGGGCGGTCGCTGCGAAGCCTGCCAGGGCGATGGCGTCATCAAGATCGAGATGCACTTCCTGCCGGACGTCTATGTCACCTGCGACGTCTGCAAGGGCAAGCGCTATGAGCGCGAGACGCTGGAAGTGAAATATCGCGACAAATCGATTGCCGACGTGCTCGACATGACGGTCGAGGAAGCCAGCGCCCTTGTTCAAGGCAGTGCCGTCGATCCGCGAGAAGATGGAGACTTTGTCGCGCGTCGGCCTTGGCTATATCAAGGTCGGCCAGCAGGCCAACACGCTTTCAGGCGGCGAGGCGCAGCGGGTGAAGCTCGCCAAGGAACTGTCGCGCCGCGCGACCGGCCGCACGCTCTACATCCTCGACGAGCCGACGACGGGCCTGCATTTCCACGATGTCGCCAAACTGCTCGAAGTGCTGCACCAGCTCGTCGAAGGCGGCAACAGCGTCGTCGTCATCGAGCATAATCTCGATGTCATCAAGACGGCCGACTGGATCATCGATCTCGGGCCAGAAGGTGGCGACGGCGGCGGCACGATCGTCGCGCAGGGCACGCCGGAAGACATCGTCAATGCGCCGCAGAGCTACACCGGCCATTATCTGAAGCCGGTTCTGGCGCGCCGGCCGGCCGCCCGCAAAGAGGCGGCGGAGTAGGCCAGGGTAGGTTGGCGCTGGTTCCGTCGAGCTTTTTCGGCAATGTCCAGACGCCAAGGGGGTCGGCGTTATCGTTGAAAATGACAGTAATTCAATAGGGTAAAGGTATATCGGATGCCTCCACCTTATTGAGATAGTGCAGCGCAGCAATGCAGATACCGCGGCACACTATAGAGATTGCCTATAAGCTTATCGTATTTTCTAGGCGAGCCGCACGCATTTGTGATGAGGCAACGAGAAAAGAATGTGGGCATGATATGCGTGAAATGCATATCAGCGTCCCATTGTGGACTTTAGTCTTTGCGCTGCAAAAATGAATTAATGATACCCGACGGTTCGGTTGAGCCTTTCGTTTATCGATTGGCTCGATCGCACGTTTCCCCCACCGCGGGCACGTTTCTTGTCGCTCGCGCACCTCAGACGCCCGCTGGCCTTCCTCCCCCGGCGGGCGTTTTTATGTCTCGAAGAGCTGGCTCGTCGCGGCGCTTACTGCGCGCCGGCCTTCAGCAATTTGTAGGTGATTGCGTCGGTAAGCGCCTGAAACGAGGCGTCGATGATATTGGCTGAAACGCCGACGGTCGACCAATGCTCGCCGGCGCCATCGCGGAATTCGATCAGCACGCGTGTCACCGCATCCGTGCCACCTTGGAAGACACGGACGCGATAATCGACGAGTTCGAGATCTTCAATAAAGCGCTGATACTTCCCGAGATCCTTGCGCAGCGCGAGATCGAGCGCGTTGATCGGCCCATTGCCTTCCGCCACCGAGATCGAGACATCAGTCGTCGATGCGCATCTTCACCACCGCCTCCGAGACCGTGACGAACTTCGCCTTTGGCATTGTGGCGGCGCTCCACATTGACGCGAAAACGCTCCACCTCGAAATAATCCGGCACCGTGCCGAGGCTGCGCCGCGCCAGCAGCTCGAAGGAGGCGTCGGCGCCTTCATAGGCGTAGAACTGCGCCTCCTTTTCCTTCACCTCGTCGAGCAGCCGGCGCAAGGCGCGGATCGTCCTTCTCCAGCCCGACACCGAGGCGTTCGAGCTCGGCAAGGATATTGGACTTGCCCGCCTGGCCGGAGACGAGGAGGCGGCGGCGATTGCCGACGCTCTCCGGCGTGACATGTTCATAGGTCGCCGGGTCCTTCATCACAGCCGACGCATGGATGCCCGCCTTGGTCGCGAAGGCCGAGGCGCCGACATAGGGCCGATGCCGGTCCGGCGCGCGGTTCAGCAATTCGTCGAGCGTGTGGCTGACCTTGGTGAGCGTCGGCGAGTTGCACGGGCGAGACGCCGATCTCGAAAGCCTCGGCATAATCGCGCTTCATCAGCAGCGTCGGGATGATCGAGACGAGATTGGCATTGCCGCAGCGCTCGCCAAGGCCGTTGAGCGTACCTTGGATTTGTCGCGCGCCGGCGCGCACCGCGGCGAGCGAATTAGCGACCGCGTTCTCAGTATCGTTATGGGCATGGATGCCGAGATGGTCGCCGGGAATATGCTTGGCAACCTCGGTGACGATGCGCGCGACCTCATGCGGGAGCGTGCCGCCATTGGTATCGCAGAGAACGATCCAGCGCGCGCCGGATCCGTATGCCGTCTTAGCGCAATCAAGCGCATAGGCCGGATTGGCCTTATAGCCGTCGAAGAAATGCTCGCAATCGAGCATCGTTTCGCGGCCGCGCGCACGCGCGACTTCGACCGACTGGCGCAATCGCCTTCGAGATTTTCTTCGAGCGTACAGCCGAGCGCGACATGGACATGATAATCCCAAGTCTTGGCGACGTAGCAGATCGCGTCGGCGTCGGCGTCGAGCAGGGCGGCGACGCCCGGATCGTTGGCGGCGGAGCGTCCAGCCGCGCCGGATCATGCCGAAGGCGGTGAACTTCGCGCGATGCAGCTTCGGCTTCTTGGCAAAGAACTCGGTGTCGAGCGGATTGGCGCCGGGATAGCCGCCCTCGATATAATCGACGCCGAGCCCATCGAGCAAAGCGGCGATATGGCTCTTGTCATCGAGCGAGAAATCGACGCCCGTCGTCTGCGCGCCGTCGCGCAAAGTCGTATCGTAGAGGAAGAGCCGCTCGCGGCTCATCGGGTCATTGGCTCGCCGCTCAAGCGCTTCTGCATTTTCGTATTGGCAAGCCATTCGCCGCCGCAGGCGACGCTCTGGCGATATTGCGCGCGAAAGCCTTGCTTTTCGAAGAAGGGCAGGGCGGTGTCGCTCGCATCCACAGTCAGGTGCTTGGCGCCACGCGCACGCGCCAATTTTTCGATCGCTTCGCAGAGAAACGTGCCGACGCCCTCACTGCGCCACGGCGGGATCGACATAGAGCATTTCGATATGGTCGTGGCCCTTCAGCTAGATGAAGCCGACGGGCGCCCCTTCGCGTGTGGCGACCAAGGTCGTCGCCGCGCCAGCCGCCGGGCGAACAGCGCCTCGTCATTGGCTGCCGCGATCCAGGCCGCGCGCTGTGCGTCGTCATAATCCTCGCCGGTCAGTTCCTCGATCGCTGTCGCGAAAGATTTGCGCAAGCCGCGGTGCGTCGCTGGGCAAATAAGGACGAAGAGCGAGCTTGGGAGAGCGTGTCTGCATTCATCGCTTCACCTCCCAGCTTGTCGTGCCGTCCTTGTTGTCCTTCAGCGCGACTGCCCATGGCATCGAGTTCGTCGCGGATGCGGTCGGACTCGGCCCAGTTCTTCGCGGCGCGGGCATGAAGCCGCGCTTCGATCAGATTTTCCACTTGGCTCCTTGTCGAAGAGGATCGGCGCAGCTTGCCAGTCTTGAAGGTCCTTGGCTGAAAGAGCCCGACGAGATGCCCGCAGGACGCGAAGCCGCGTGCCTGCGAGAGCAACGTCCTCGGACGCTTCGCGATAGAGCCGCCGCAGCACGGTGATCGCATCCGGCGTGTTGAGATCGTCCTCGATAGCGGCGCGATGAAATTCCGGTGCCAGCATCGCGGACGAGACAGCGAACTGTTTGGCGAGCGGATACCAGCGGTCGAGTTCGCGTTGGCTTTCGCGCAGGCCCGCGAGCGTCCAGTCGATCGGCTGGCGATAATGCGTCTTCAGCATGTTGAAGCGAACGACCTCACCGGGCCAATCCTTGAGCGCCTCATGGATCGTGACGAAATTCCCCAGGCTCTTCGACATCTTCTCGCCTTCGACCTGCAGAAAGCCGTTGTGCATCCAATAATTCGCCATCACGTCATGGCCGAAGGCACAGCAAGTCTGCGCAATCTCGTTCTCGTGATGCGGAAAGACGAGATCGATGCCGCCGCCATGGATGTCGAAGATCTCGCCGAGATATTCCCAGCTCATCGCCGAACATTCGAGATGCCAGCCGGGACGGCCGCGGCCCCAGGGACTTTCCCAGCCCGGCTCGTCCGGCGCCGACGGCTTCCAGAGGACAAAGTCCATCGGGCTTTTCTTATAGGGCGCGACCTCGACACGCGCGCCGGCGATCATGTCGTCGAGCGGCCGCTTCGACAATTTTCCGTAGCTCGGCATTGACAGGCACATCGAAGAGCACATGCCCCTCGGCGACATAGGCGTGGCCCGAGGCGAGCAAGCGTTCGATGAGCGCGATCATCGCGGCGATATGTTCGGTCGCGCGCGGCTGCACCGTCGGCTCCAGGCAGCCGAGCGCCTTGGCGTCGGCCTGGAAGATCGCGTTGGTCTCCTCCGTCAATTCGCCGGATCGAAATGCCCCGCTCGGCGGCGCGTGCATTGATCTTATCGTCCACGTCGGTGATGTTACGGACATAGGTGACGTGCTCGGCGCCATAGATCTGGCGCAGCAGGCGAAACAGCACGTCGAAGACGATGAGCGGCCGCGCATTGCCGATATGCGCGTAGTCATAGACCGTCGGCCCGCAGACATAGACGCGCACATTCGCCGGGTCGATCGGCACGAACTCCTGTTTGCGGCGCGTCAACGTATTGTAAAGCTGCAAAGCCATAGCTTCCCTTTACAGCCTCGACTGGCCTGGGACGTCGGATCTGAACTCTTGGATGAGGACGAGACGGCTCCAGCCAGCGCAAAGGCTAGCTGATAATAGTCCGGCTGAGGCGGATCGAGCACGTCATTGCCGGACCATGCGCGAGAACAGGCCATGGGTCAAGTCGCAAGGTAACCATCTTTCCAACACGGTAACCGCTGTGTTTGATCTGTGGCTTAACCCTTTCTTAGCGGCATCAACCCAGAATCGCTGGGCTCTGCGGCGCGCGCCGATTCGAAGGATTTAAGTTACGCGCCAGCTTCTTGGTCTATCGCGTATCTGGCTAGCCCTGTTGCGGCGAGGACCAAAGTGCCCTGCGTCGTGGTCGGAATGCTTCCGAATCAACGAGCTGGAGCGCGCATTGCGATCGACAGACTGGGTCGCGATCGAAGACTGGCGCTTCATCTGGGGGATTTCATGCCGGCCATCGCACTCAACTACCGCAGGTTCCTCCACGTCGATTCTTTCGATTCTCGCCGGCCTACTGGCCTTGACGGCGCTCAAAGACAGAGTGCTGGCCGATCAGACCCACACGTTTGTCATTCCCGCTGATGAGGGCTACGGAGCTGGGGATTGCCTCGGAAAAGATCAGACCTGCGCTCAGGTGGTGGCTGCTGCCTGGTGCGAGTCGCATGGTCTTGCCGGCCCCCTCTCTTACGGCCGTGCCGAAGACATGACGGGGACGGTCGGGACCTCGCCGCAGCCGAAGATCGATCCCCACGCGTTCATCGTGACCTGCAAGGACTAGCTCAGAAAACTCCGCGCAACGCCTCACCGGCGAGGCCCGCGAATAGGATCACCCCGGCGTCCCGATTGGACCGGAAAAGCTTCAGCGCCAAAGCCGGATCGGCAGGATCGAGTCGCAAAATCTGCCAAAGGAAATGCGCCCCCATGCCGACCAGCCCGGCAAGGGCAAAGGGGCGCGCCGCGCCGGCACCGGCAAGGGCCAAGGCGATACACACGATTGCCGCGCCATAGAAGAGGGCGACGGCGCGCCTGACATGGCCGCCGAAACGCCGGGCGGTTGATTTCACCCCCGCAACCATTCGTCGCTTAGGTCCTGCAGGGCGTAGATCGTGTCGAAACCGATCGTCCAGGCGACGGCACCGACATAGAGCAGGACCGGCGGCGCCGCCAAGCTGCCGTAAATGCCGCCGCCCAACCCATCAACGCGCCGAAGGCAAATGCAAGCCCGAGAACAGCTTGCGGCCAAAAGGTGACGCGCTTCATGAACGGATAGATGGCGACGATGATGAGCGAGGCGAGGCCGAGCCCGATCGCGAACCGGTTGAAACAGAGGAGCACGGCCAGGCCCACGAGCGCCTGCGCGACGAGGAAAATTCGCGCGCTGCGAACGCTCACGCGGCCGGAGGGCAGAGGCCGGCCGCGTGTGCGCTCGACTTTCGCGTCAATGTCGCGATCGACGAGGTCATTATAGGTCGAGCCGGCACCGCGCATCGCCACCGCGCCGACGAAGAACAGCGCGAGATGCCACAGATTCGGCGGCGCTTGCCGCGCAATGCTCGCGAGCATCGAAGACCACCAGCACGGCAAGAGCAGCAGCCACCAACCGATCGGCCGGTCAAGGCGCGCGAGCTGGATATAGGGAAGCCAGGCTTCCGGCACGTGCCGCAGCAGGACTTGGCGCGGCGGCGCATCTGGGAGTGCGGCGGGGGGCGATGCCCTCACAGCGGTCCGGCTGGCAGTTTCTGGCCGCCGCCGAGACCGCCGGCCTCTTGGTTCTTCTTGATCTGCTCCGCGACAGCGCATGCCTTGCCGGCAATTGCCTTCGAACGATCGCGGCTCTTGCCAAGATTGGTGATGGCTTCGTCAGGCACCATGCACCAGTCCTTGTTCTTGCTCAGATAGGCGAAAAGTTCCTGCTCGGCGGCAGCGAGGTTGCGCAGCTTCGGGCAAGAGATGGCCGGGTCAAGCTGCCCCTTGGGCGAGGCCTTCGCGACCTTGTTCAGGTCGTCGATAATCGTCTTGGCGTTTCTTCGTCAGGTTGCCGATATCATCGCTGCACTCGGCCGCGAAGGCGGGCGACATGAAAGCGAGGCAGAACGGCAACGCAGGAATGGCCAGTGCGGCGCATACCATTGCGGCGCAGCCCCAGGCAGAGAGCTTGGCAGACATGCTCGGGCGGTCAGCGGATCTGTGCAGCGGCATAGCTCAGCCTTCACAATATGCTTGAATGTGATGTTTTGGTCTCATAGCAAAATCGTACCGCGAGGAGCAAGTGGTCCCCGCCGGAGAGAAACGCCATGGCACGCTAGCGACTTCACGATGCGACGGCTGTTTGTCGAGGCGCCGCTCGCGGCGGGCGCACGGGTGCAGCTCGGCCCCGCCGCAGGCCACTATCTCCGCAATGTATTGCGTCTTTCCGATGGCGCCGAGCTTCTACGTCTTCAATGGACGTGATGGCGAATGGCGGGCAATCCTGTCGCTCGGCCCGCGCAAAGTCTTGACGCTTATCGCCGCCGAAATGACGCGGCCGCAGGAAAACAGCGGTGATCTTCATTATTTATTTGCGCCGCTGAAACACGCACGGCTGGACTATATGGTGCAAAAAGCCGTGGAAATGGGCGCTTCGCTGTTGCAGCCCGTTTTGACCCGCCACACCCAGGCGGAGCGGATCAACATGGAGCGCATGCGCGCCAATGCCGTCGAAGCCGCCGAACAATGCGGCATCCTATCGCTGCCGCAGCTCGCGCCGCCGCTCAAACTCGAAGCTCTTCTTGCCGCTTGGCCGGCGGAGCGTCTGCTCGTCTTCTGCGACGAGGCGGCCGATTCAGGAGACCCGCTTGAAACGCTTCGTGCGGCCAAGCCAAAGGCATGTCCACCGCTTGCCGTACTGATCGGTCCGGAAGGCGGGTTTGATGCTGGCGAGCGCGCTGTGCTGCTTGCGCAGCCTTCGGTCATTCGGCTTTCGCTCGGACCGCGAATCCTGCGCGCCGATACGGCCGCCGTCGCTGCCATGGCCCTCGTGCAGGCGACACTCGGCGATTGGCGAGCAGAGCGGTGATGCACGATTGCAACGCACGCTGGCAGATTGCGGACAATCCAAACGGTTCCACGATCTTGCCTCAAACTGTTCTTAAGAAAATTTCACTTGAGCCGGTTCAGACGCAATAATGCGCGACCATCGGCGGCGATCGTTGCGGATCGTGAATTGCCGCAGGCCAGACTGGGCTCGTTATTATAAACGCGCAAATTTTTTTGTGATCGGCGCGACAAAACTTCGGCAAGGGTCCATGAGCCATTTCATACGCCTCGGCTTCGGCCTCACTTGTGGTGCTTCGGGTCTTTTCGCGTTGATTTCTGTTTCAGCAAGTTTTGCGGCCGACAGATGCGCCGCCTATGGGCCTGGGTTCACCGCCGTCGAGGGTACGACAGCCTGCGTCAAGATCGGCGGCCATGTCCGAGTCGAATTCGGCTCGCGCAGTCTGACATATTATCCGGACAGCGTGCGCACCAGCGCCAACGCGACGACAGCGGCCATCCGGACGGATGACATAGCTCACGGCGCGGCGGACTTTCCCGAGCCGCGTCATCTGCGCGTCAATGGTGATGGATTCGATTACGTCGATCCCTTCCGCTGAGCGGATGCTTCAATAGGCGCATTCGGTAAAAGCCGGTTCGACATCGCGTCCCCAGCGCGTTTCAAATCTATCGATCAAATCCTCAGCTTGCGTGCGTCCGGCGATCACGGCGTCGAGCGGATCGAGAAACGCGGTCTCGTTGCGGCCCGCATCATCGCACCGGTCACGGCGGACAAGGCCACCACGTGCCAGCGTCAGGATCTCGCGGCCGACATCACGCAGAGTTCGTCCGGCGATCATGCAGTCGAGTCCGCGGCGCGGAACCTCACCACGCAAGCGCGCCCGGTCTTCCGCGCTCCACGGCCGCACGAAGTCCCAAGCGGCGTCGAGCGCCGATGAATCGTAAAGCAGACCGACACAAAACGCCGGCAGCGCGTAGAGAAAGGGAAGCGGCCCGGCATCGGCGCCGCGCATTTCGAGATAGCGCTTGAGACGAACTTCGGGAAAGATCGTCGAGAGATGATTGGCCCAATCCGACAGCGTGGCTCGCTCGCCGGGCAGAGACTTGAGGCGGCCCATCAGCAGGTCGCGGAAACTCGCTCCCGCCACGTCGTGGTAGATGTCGCCGCGTTTGACGAAATATAACGGTACATCGAGCGCATAATCGACATAGCGTTCGAAGCCCATGCCCGGTTCAAAGGCGAACGGCAGCATGCCCGTACGATCCGGATCGGTATGACGCCAGATTTCCGACCGCATGGACAGAAATCCGTTGAGCTTTCCATCTGTAAAGGGTGAATTGGCAAAGAGCGCAGTGATCAGCGGTTGCAGGGCGAGCGAGACGCGAAGCTTCTTCACCATGTCGGCTTCGTTCGCGTAATCGAAATTGGCCTGCACCGTCGCGGTCCGAAGCATCATGTCGAGGCCGAGCTTGCCGACCCTCGGCATATATTTAGCCATGATCTCGTAGCGGCGCTTCGGCATTTGCGGGGTTTCGTCACGCCGCCATTTCGGACTCATGCCGAGCCCGAGGAAGCCGATGCCGCTCGGTTCGGCGACTTTGGCCAGAGCCGAGAAATGGCGCGTAATTTCGGCTTTCGTCGCGTGGATCGTGTCGAGCGGGGCACCGGAGAGTTCAAATTGGCCTCCGGGTTCGAGCGAAATGGCACCGCCGCTGGCCTCGTCGTAGAGGCCGATAATATGGTCGCCTTCCGCGATCGGACGCCAGCCGAGTTCAGTTTGCATTCCTTCGAGAAGCGCGCGAATGCCCTGGCGTCCCAAAGAGGGCAGGCCTGGATAAGGCACCGGGCGATGATCGGCTGTATAGAAGGGGAATTTCTCGTGCTCCGTCCCAACGCTGGAATTGATCCGCCGGCTTGGCGCCGGCTTCGCCCCAGGCGACGAGCTGATCGCGCGACGTGATGGGCGTGGAATCCGAAACGTCGCGGGCCATGGTGAGACTTTCGCTTGTGCTTACTTTTTGGTGGTGTGATAGAAAGATTCACCGTCAGGGCAGGCCTGCCGCTTGGTCAAAGTCTGTTGAAAGATTAGTCTATTCAGGCCTTTGCCATACGTCTCTCAACTCGAACATGAACGACGGACGCGGCCCGGCATAGGGACCACGCCAAGCTAGATAGAAGCGTCCGGATTGAGCCGCAATGGGACATTGCGTGCACCAATTCTGGCAGTTGCGCGGAGGATCGGCCAATCTTCGTCGTCGGCTTTAGCCTTTTTTCATGCGTCCTCTGGCAAATAGGCATGGGAGACGACCATGCGGCTGATTCAGAGATTTTTATCTGACGAGGACGGCGCCACGGCGATCGAATACGCTTTCATTGCAGGGTTGATATCAATTGCAATCGTCGTTGGGGCGACGGCCATCGGCACCAAACTTAGCTCGAGGTTCAATGCAGTCGCGAGCAATTTGAGCTAGGATCTGCCGTCCGAAGTCAATGAGAGCGCCTTGCGGGCGCGGCCGGTCTCGGTCGCGCCATCCCGGTTGCTCAGTCCCGTCAGGGCCGGCCGCTGCCCAGAATCTTGCCGATTGAATCTTGCAGCCCCGATTGCGTGATGCTTGCCGGTAGCGTGCCTGACTGGAACATTTTGGTCAGCGCATCAATGCCGGAGTTCATTGTCGGCGTTTGGCCGGGCTTTGCGCCGCCGAACAGGCTCCCCAACAAATTCGTCAGCGTGCCCATGAGACCGCTGCCGCCCATCGAGGTGCCGAGGTTGCCTTGCTCCGCTGCACTCGCCAATTGACCGAGCATGCCTCCGAGCCCTTGATTGTGGAGCGAGGTCGCGAGACCGCCCAGCACGATGGAGGCAAGGACCGGCAACATTTGAACGAGAACATCAGGGCGCAGGCCGGTCACGCCTGAGGCTTGTTGCGCGATCTGCTGAACGATGTGGCTCGAGCCGAGGATTTGCGACAGCGCGTCACTTCCTTTCTGGACCGCCGTCGGCGATTGCGCGGCGGCAGGGTTCGAAAAAGATGCCTGGTGGTCGCTGTCGGCGATTGCCGAAATGATCGAGCCGAGCGCGCCCGGCTGCGTGGCGCATTTGGCGAGACCGGCGGAAAGGGCAGGGATCAGCGCCTGAGCCGCCGCCTGTGCCTGCTCCGGTGAGATCCCAAATCGCTGCGCGAGATTGTTGATGGCCTGACCGCCCTGGGCACTTTGCAGGATATCATTCAGATTGAACATCGCTCAAACCTCCCTCCTCGCCGCTGGACATCGTTTCGGTCGAGGCCCCCGGCTACACTCACCCTCGCCGATCCTACGTGTTCGGCAGAAATTTTGCGAGGGGTCGCGTGCGCCTCGAATCAAAAGCGGGCCTGCGTCGGGCGACCGTATGCACCCCGAGGAGGATTTCGGAAACGCTAAACGCGTTGATTTAAGCGCATTTTCAGGCGCAACAGCGCAGCATTCCGAGGGATCGGTGGCTCGTTCGGAGGCGGCCGCGCTTTCGTCGCTGAAGATTGTTCCAAGGCGATGGGATGATGGCGGGCTGAACGCCGACGGCCAAGATGGCGGCGCCGGATCACCCGGCTTAATTTCCGCTGCCCGTTGATTTTTTCCCGAATATGAACTGCTGCGGGTTGGCCTCGATCGAGCGCACGGCCTGATTGATCTCTTGGAGCGTCTTGCGCCCGTCGACGGCGAGAGCCTCGTATTGGCGCAGTCCGGCTCCCGTGAAATGGTTGAGATTGTCAGTCAGCACCTTGGTTCGCGCGTCAAGATTGTCGGCAAGCGTGCGAATGGATTTCGCCGCCTCCGCCACTTCCTCGAAGGCACCTTTCGAATCGGCGGTCGTGAAGAAGCCGTTGAGGCTCGTGAGAACGGTATCCACCTTGTCGGCCGCAGCATTGAGCTTGGCTGAGAGTTCAGCCAAATCCTTGACAGTCGACTTCACCTCGTCGGGATCGACGGCCTTGACGACAGTGTCGGTATCGTCGGCCAGCTTTGAAAGCTTCTGGGAGAGTGGCCCAATCGACTTGCCGACATCGGACATGGCGGCCATGAATTGCTTGACGCCGTCGGAATTCGCGGCGAGCGCATCCGAGAATTTCTCGACGTTCTTCACCGACGCGTTGAGCGAGCCGGAATTGTCGTCGATGATCTTGTTGGTCTTGTCGAGCAGATCCGAAGCTTGGCCAGCGATATGCCGTGCAGCTTCCATCATGTCCTGGAAATCCGAGCGTTCGGCGATAATGACCCCCGGGCCGCCGTCGGGGGCCTTGCCGAGGAGCGGCGCATCGACCTTGCCGCCGATGAGCGCCACCGAAGCGACACCTGTAAATCCGGTTGACTCAAGATGTGCCTTGGTGTCGGTGCGGACCGGTACGCGGGCATCGACATTGACCAGCGCAAAAACATGCGAGGGGTCCTGCGGCATCAGGTCGATCTGCTTTACCTCGCCAACACGGACGCCGTTGAACAGAACCCAGCCACCGCGGCCAAGCCCGGAAATCGAGCCCGCGAACACGACTTTATAGGTCTGCGTCCCGGCGGGCCGGCTGGTGCCGGAGAGCCAATAGACGAATAGAAAAGCTGTGGCGATGACCGTGAGGGTGAAGACCCCGATCAACGCATAATTGGCGCGGGTTTCCATAGATCCTCGTGGCTCATCTTAGTTCCAAGGCGGACGATCGGCCGTTTGGCCGCACGCGTGGTATCGCTTGGGCATCGAATTGGCGCGCCCTCTTGCCGTGAAAATAGGCGCGCAGCCAAGGGTGGTTCGAGGTCAGCATGGTGCTCATCGGACCGCTGGCAATGACTTTACCGTCGGCTAAGGCGGAAACCCGATCGCAGACCGCATAGAGGCTGTCGAGATCGTGGGTGACCATGAACACCGTGAGGCCCAAAGTTTTCTGCAATGTGGCAATCAATTCATCAAATTCGGCAGCGCCGATCGGGTCGAGCCCGGAGGTGGGCTCGTCGAGAAAGACGAGTTCCGGATCAAGCGCCAAGGCCCGCGCAAGCGCCGCGCGTTTGATCATGCCGCCAGACAATTCCGCCGGATATTTGTCCGCCGCATCGGCTTCGAGGCCGACAAGCTCGATCTTGAGCATGGCGAGTTCATCGGCGAGGCGGCCTGTCATGGCGAGATGCTCGCGCAGAGGCACTTGCACGTTCTGCTTGACCGTAAGGCCGGAAAACAAAGCGCCCTGCTGAAACATGACGCCGAAGCGGCGTTCGAGGCGCTTGCGCTCGGCGAGTTCGAGCTGGTCGAGATCGGTACCGAATACTTCGATCGTGCCGCGCTTCTTGGCAATCAGGCCGAGGATTGTGCGCGTCAAGACCGATTTGCCTGTTCCTGAGCCCCCGACGAAACCCATGACTTCGCCCTTAAGGACATCGAGGTTGAGCCCGTCCAAAATGAGCTTGTCGCCGAACCCGACGAAGAGATCGCGCACCTTGATCGCCAGCTCCTGGCCAGGGCCAATGTCAACAGGAGGTTGCGGAGCAGGTTCGACAGTCGGAGCGAGGCTCTCCATGGATCAAAACCTGATGGCGGTGAAGAAAAGGGAGAAGAATCCGTCGACGACGATGACCATGAAGATCGACTTGACGACAGAGGCAGTGACCTGTCGTCCGAGCGATTCCGCGGAGCCTGCGACGGCGAAGCCTTCAGTCGCCGCGATCAGGCCGATCACAAGGGCCATGAACGGCGCCTTGATGACGCCGACCCAGAAATCGCTGGTGTCCACCGCATTCTGCAACCGGGTCATGAAGTTTTCCGGGCTGATGCCGCCGTAGGCCCAGGCGACAAGCAGGCCGCCGAACAGCGCCGCCGCATTGGCGATGATGGTGAGGATCGGCAGACTGAGGATAAGCGCTACGAGCCGGGGTACGACAAGGACTTCCACCGGCCGCAGCCCCATCACGTGCAGCGCGTCGATCTCCTCGCGCATTTTCATCGAGCCGAGTTCGGCGGTGATCGCTGAACCGGAACGCCCGGCGATCATGATCGAGGTCAAGAGCACGCCGAGCTCGCGCAGGACAAGGATGCCGACAAGATCGACTGCATAGGTCGGGGCGCCGAACCTCTGCAGCAGATAGATGCCGCGCTGCGCGATGATGCCGCCGACGAGGAAATTGATAAGCGCGATAATCGGCAGGCTGCGAAAGGCGAAATTTTCGAGATGAAAGACGATGGACGTGCCACGGAATCGCGCCGGCGCAACGAGCGTCTTGACGAAGCATGTCACGACTTCGCCGAGAAAGGACGTGGCGTTGAAGATGTCGCGGCCAGTGGTGATGATGCTTTCGCCGACGTCGGCGGCGATATCGAAGGCGAGATTGCCGCGTTTGTGCGGCAGTTCCGGAAACGCCCGGTAGCGCGCTTCCGAAAGCAGGATTTCATATTCGGGGCGAACATGGGCAAACCGCGTCTCGATTCCCTTTCCTTTGAGGTCTTGGCGTGTCCGGTCGATCAGCCAGGCGCCCGATGTATCGAGCCGTTCGAGACCGCCGAGGTCGAACACGGCCTGGGTCGTATCCGCGGCTTCGGCGACGAGGGATCGCGCATTGTTTTCAAGCGCCTGTGCCGAGTCGACCGTCCAGCTGCCGGCCAAACTGAACCACAGCGCGCCTTGCGTTTGCGTGCTCGAAAATCGCGGGTTTTGCGGCATTACCTAAGTCCGGGGGACCGGCGAAGGCCGGGCTGAAGGGCTCCTTAGCCGCGACTCACGGCAAAGTCGAGGCAACCAGACTGGCAAACCTTCTCGGTCTATTCGGCTGCGAGCAGCGCCGAAGCGGCGCGCCAAGTGTCGAGATCAGAGGCGGCGCGGGCGCTGAGCGCCTGTTTCTTCGCCGCTGCTTTCTCTACGCCGCGAAGCCGCTTGCCCTCAGGCTTGGCGAATTCGCTCGCCAGCGGCGGAAACAGACCGAAGTTGATGTTCATCGGCTGGAACGAAGATCGCCCAGCGTCGATCGCAACAATATGGCCGCCGGTGATGTGATTGACCAGCGCGCCGATGGCCGTGGTCGCGGGCGGCGGCGCGAGCGCAACGCCATGCCGTTCGGCCGCCGCCAGCCGGCCGGCGAGCAGACCGATCGCGGCGCTTTCCACATAGCCTTCGCAGCCAGTGATCTGGCCGGCGAAGCGTAGCCGCGGATCGGCCTTCAGCCGCAGCCGATCGTCGAGAACCCTCGGCGAATTCAAGAAAGAGTTGCGGTGTAGGCCGCCCAGCCGCGCGAATTCGGCCCCTTCGAGGCCCGGAATCGTACGAAACAGAGCAACCTGCGCGGCGTGCTTCAACTTGGTCTGGAAACCGACGATGTTGAACAGCGTGCCAAGTCGATTGTCCTGCCGCAATTGCACGACAGCATAGGGCTTTGTTTGCGGCGCATGCGGATTGGTGAGGCCGAAGGGCTTCATCGGTCCATGCCGTAAGGTCTCGTGGCCGCGTTCGGCCATAACCTCAATCGGCAGGCAGCCATCGAAATAAGGCGTGCCTTCGAAAGCCTTGAATTCGGTCTTTTCGGCGGCGATGAGACCGGCGATGAAGCCGTCATATTGCGTCCGCGACAGCGGACAATTGATGTAATCTGCGCCGTCGCCCGCGGGCCCTTGGCGGTCGTAACGCGATTGCTTCCAGGCGGTCTTCATGTCGATCGTTTCGCAATGGACGATCGGCGCAATTGCATCGAAAAAGGCGAGGTCGTCTTCGCCCGTGAGACTCTTGATCGCCGCGGCGAGGCCGGGCGTGGTGAGTGGCCCGGTCGCGACGATGACCTGATCCCAGTCCGCCGGCGGCAGGCCTGTCACTTCGTCGCGAACAATCCCGACTTCGGGGCAGGCACTGAGCGTCTCGGTGACAAAGCGGGCAAATCCGTGCCGATCGACGGCGAGCGCGCCGCCAGCCGGCACTTTATGGGCGTCCGCCGCGGCGAGGATCAGAGAATCGAGGCGGCGCATCTCGCGATGCAGGATGCCGATCGCGCTCGTCTCGGCATCGTCGGCGCGGAACGAGTTGGAACAGACGAGTTCGGCGAAATCGCCGCTCTGATGCACCGGCGTCGCGCGGCTTGGCCGCATCTCGTGCAGAACGACCGGGATGCCGGCACGCGCAAGTTGCCACGCCGCTTCCGAGCCCGCCAAGCCGGCGCCGATGACGTGAACGGGCCGTTTCAAGGACATGGGCATAAATTAGGGCAGGTGCGCGCGGAGAGGAAACGATTCGTCACAAGCGCGGATCGACGCTTTCCTTGCTCCTGCCTAAAGCCGCGGTTCTGGCGGCGGCGGCTTCGACCATCGGCAGCACGTCCTCGATCCTTTCGGCGACAAGGTAGCGCACCTCGAACGCGGGCTGGATGAAGCTGCGCTCGCGCATATGCGCGAACAGCTCAAGAAGCGGGCGCCAGAAGCCGCCGATATCGGCGATGACCACCGGCTTGGTGTGGCGCTCGAGCTGAACCCAGGTCAATTGCTCGACAAGCTCTTCCAAGGTGCCGATGCCGCCGGGCAGGGCGACGAAGGCGTCGGCGTGTTCGAACATCAGCCTCTTGCGGGTATGCATGTCCGGTACGACGATACGCTTCTGCGCCGCGTTGAACACGGCTTCCCGCTTGGTCAGGAACTCGGGAATGATCCCGGTAACGAATCCGGCATTGTCGATGACAGAGCTGGCTAGCGCGCCCATGAGGCCGCCGCCACCCCCGCCGTAGACAAGGCCGATCTTGGCCGCGGCCAGGATGCGGCCGAGCGCGCGCGCGGCCTCCGCATAGATGGGCTCGGACCCGACGGAGGAGCCGCAGTAGACGCAGATATTGCGGATCAGCCGATCGGTCGGGAGCCTGGTGATTAAGTCTTGGATATCGAATTTATTCATGGCGCGCTTGTCGCGCGTGCGGCGGTTTGGGGTCAAGGCGGAATTGCCGGGGTCTCGCCGCGCCGAAGTACGAAAATCGCGGAAATTATGCCGCCAGGACCTGCCGGAGCCCTTCAATTCATTTCATTATTCAGAAAAGGAGGGTAAATCGTGTGGCGGCATCAGAATGGGCAGGCTATGTATCGGGCGAAAGGTAGCTGGTTCATGACGCGCTCGCAACTTATCGCGGTTCTGCTCGGCGCTGCTTTGGTAGTCGTCGGCGTGGGGCTTGTTTGGAAGGGAGTCGTGCCGGGCTTGCCGCCGGTGCAGAAGCCGGTTGCGATCTCCGGCACTCCCGCTGCACCTGCGACGGCGACGTCAGGAAAGGCCGCCGAAAAGCCCGCCTCGGCGCCCTCTAGCGCCACCGTACCGGCGAATGAACAGGCGGCCGCAGCGCCTTCGACCGCGCCAGCGACTGAGCCTAGTTCTTCGCCAGCGCCGACCGTGCCCGCGTTCGATACCGTGCGTGTCGAGCCCTCGGGCGACACTGTCGTTGCCGGACATGGCGCGGCGGGCGCGAAAATTGCGCTGACGGCGGGCGACAAGACCCTCGCTGAAGTGGAAGCCGACAGTGCCGGCAATTTCGTCATGGTGCCACCGGCTTTGCCGCCCGGCGATTATGTGCTCGGGCTGCGCAGCACCGGCCCTAATGGCGCTGCGGTCAACTCGCATCAGAACGTCACCGTCTCGGTGCCGGCGAAAGGCCAGAAGAATGTGGTTGTGGCGCTCGCGGAGCCCGGCAAGCCGAGCGTCATTCTTACTGATCCAACCGCCAAGGCCGCCGCCACAGAACAACCTTCCTCCGCCTCGTCATCCGCGGGGGCTCCGTCTACGGCGCAACCGGAGGTCGCCTTCAAGACCGCCGAAGTCGACAACGGCGGCTTCTATACCTCCGGCACGGCAACTCCAGGCGCGCATCTGCGTATTTATCTCAACGGCAGCGCCTTGGCCGACGTGACGGCCAGCACCGATGGACGCTGGTCGCTGACGATCGGCAAGGGCATGGCGCCTGGCCATTTTGCGGTCCGCGCCGACGCAATCGACGCACAAGGGAACGTCCTGGCTCGGGCCGAAGTGCCCTTCGATGTGCCGGTCGCCGTCGCTGAGGCCAAGCCCGTGCCTGCCATGACCAGGCCCGCTTCTGCCATGGCCAAGCCGGTTCCCACCATGGCCAAGCCAGCGGCGACACCACCCAAGCGCGCGCCAAATATGGCCGCCGCGCCTGCCAAGGCTGTGCTGGCCACAATACCCACCCCCGCGACACCTAAACCCGCAACATCCACCTCCGCGTCAGCGGCACCCAACTCGACGGCGCCTACGCCGGCGGTACCCGCGCCAGTTGCGCCTGGGAGCGCCGCGGCTGCGCCCGCTCCCATAAGTGGCGCGGCAGCGCAAGAAGGCAGCAAAGGACCGGCGGCGGAAGGCGGCAAGGAATCCGTTGCGACAGCCGCCCCGTTACCGGCGCCGAACGCCAATAATGCCGTCGTGCCCGAGATCGACACGACCAAAGTCGTGCGCGGCGACAGCCTGTGGCGGATCAGCCGCAAGATTTTCGGCCACGGGATTCGCTACACTCTGATCTACGAAGCCAATGCCTCGCAGATCCGCGATCCGAAGCTCATCTATCCGGGGCAGATCTTCGTGCTGCCCCACGCCGCAACAAACTGAGAGGCGCCGCCATCGCGGCGACCGGTGAACGCCGCGGAAATGCGTTTTCCGGTGTCTTCGCTTATATGTCACGCTCTAAGGTCGCACTTTCGTCGATCCCTCGAATTTGGAGATGCCGCCGGCCCATGAAGCCGGCCGCCGACACACCGACATGCTGCAACAGGTTCCTGCGTCGGCTGGTGCGCTGACGAAGCCCCCTGCGAGGGCGACATTTTCGGCGACGTGGGGCAAACTCTGGCCCTACATATGGCCGGCCGAACGCCCCGATCTGCAATGGCGCATGATGGCAACCTTCGCGTTGCTGTTGCTGGCCAAGCTCGTCACGATCGCCGTGCCCTATTCCTTCAAATGGGCGACGGACGCGCTGACGGGGCACGGCGACGTGCCACATATCCTCGGCCTCTTCGCCGGCCCCCTGGCCTTGACGATTCTTTACGGCGTCTTGCGCATCGCCATGGCGGCCTTCACGCAAGCGCGCGACGCGGTCTTCGCGGCAGTGGCCATGCATGCGGTCCGCCGGCTCGCCAATGACGTCTTCGTTCATCTTCATCTTCTCTCGCTGCGCTTCCATATCGAGCGCAAGATCGGCGGCCTGACCCGGGTGCTCGAACGCGGCCGCAGCGCGATCGAGACGATCATACGCACGGTCGTGCTGATCGCGGTGCCGACCGTGGTGGAGTTCGTACTGATCCTCGCCGTATTCTTCTTTCAGTTCGACTGGCGTTATACCGCTGCCGTCGCGGCGATGATTTTCGCCTATACCGCCTTCACCTTCGCTGCTACCGATTGGCGTATCTCGATCCGCCGCTCGATGAACGAAAGCGATACGGATGCCAATACGAAGGCGCTGGACAGTCTGCTCAATTACGAAACAGTGAAATATTTCGGCGCCGAAGCGCGCGAGGCGAAGCGCTATGACACGTCGATGGCGCGTTACGAGAAGACCAGCATCAAATCTTACACGTCGCTCACGTTTCTTAACTTCGGCCAGGCGGTGATCTTCTCTCTGGGCCTGACCGTCGTCATGGCAATGAGTATCGCGGGCATTGCGGGCCACCGCAACAGCGTGGGCGATTTCGTACTGATCAATGCGATGATGGTCCAGCTCTACCAGCCGCTGAATTTTCTCGGCATGGTCTATCGCGAGATCCGACAGGCCAAGATCGACATCGAGATGATGTTCGACATTCTGGCGGCGCATCCGGAAGTCGCCGATCGGCCGGGCGCCAAACCGCTCGTCGTCGCGGGGGGCGAGCTGCGCTTCGACAAGGTGTTTTTCCGCTACGATTCGGACCGCGAGATCCTCAGGGGCGTCAGCTTCGACGTGCCTGCCGGCAAGACAGTCGCCATCGTCGGACCCTCGGGCGCTGGCAAATCGACGATTTCGCGGCTGATCTTCCGCTTCTACGAGCCTTCGTCCGGGCATATTACGATCGACGGCCAGGACATCGAAAAAGTCACGCAAAGTTCCTTGCGCGCGGCGATCGGCATGGTGCCCCAGGATACAGTGCTGTTCAACGATTCGATCGGCTACAACATCCGTTACGGCCGTGCCGAGGCGAGCGATGCTGAGGTGAAAGAGGCGGCGCGTCTTGCGCAAATCGATCAATTCATCGAGAACGTACCCGGTAGCTACGGCGCCCAGGTCGGCGAACGTGGCTTAAAGCTCTCCGGCGGCGAGAAGCAGCGCGTCGCGATCGCTCGCACAATCTTGAAGGCGCCGCCCATTCTTGTGCTCGACGAAGCGACCTCGGCGCTCGACACTTTCACAGAGCATGAGATTCAGGGCGCGCTCGATCGCGTCTCGAAGGGCCGCACGACGCTCGTTATCGCGCATCGCTTGTCGACCGTGGTCAATGCCGACGAAATTCTCGTGCTCGACAAAGGACAGATTGTGGAACGCGGTGCCCACGCCGCGCTGCTTGCCCGCGACGGCATTTATGCCGCCATGTGGAATCGCCAGAACGAAGTGCGCCGCGCCGAAGAGATCTTGCGCCGTGCCGCGCAGGCGGAGCCTGCAAGTCCGCGGGTCACGCTCAGCAACGGAGCTGACGGGGCGGACGGCCAGTCCTATTCCGAGGAAGACGAAGACATCGCGCTCGGGTAACCACAATCGCAATTATGACGCCGACCCCAAACCGGATAGGGTGCATCTATGAACATCCTTGACTCGATCCGCAAACAGATCGTGCCAATTCACCCTGAAGGCTATGTCTTCATCGCGATCTTTGCCGTCGCGACATTGATCCTCGGCTGGATCTTTGCGCCGCTCGGCTGGATCGGCCTCATCCTGACCTTGTGGTGCGTCTATTTTTTCCGTGACCCCGCGCGGCTGACGCCGCTCGACGACGATCTCGTTATCGCCCCTGCGGATGGCATCATCGCGTCCGTGGGGCCGAGTGTCCCACCGCCGGAGCTTGGTCTTGGTGGCGAAGCTCTGCAGCGCATCTCGATCTTCATGTCGGTCTTTGACTGCCATGTGAACCGCGCGCCCGTTGCCGGGCGCATCAGCAAGATCGTCTATCGGCCCGGCCTCTTCATCAACGCCGATCTCGACAAGGCGAGCGAGGACAATGAGCGCAACAGCCTCGTGATCGATGCGCCAGCTGGGCAGATCGGAGTGGTACAGATTGCTGGCCTCGTGGCGCGGCGGATCGTCTGCTTCGTCGCGGCCGGCGATCGTATCGGTGCCGGCGACCGTTTCGGCCTCATCCGCTTTGGCTCACGGGTCGATGTCTATCTGCCGCAAGGCACACGCCCTCTCGTCGGGGCCGGCGCGCATGCCATCGGCGGCGAAACCATCATCGCCGATTTCCACGACTCGGAGCCGCGGCCTGCTTTCAAGCGAAGCTGAGATGGGCGTGGTTCTATGTCGGCGCGGCATTTCCGCCGGCTTCGATCTCCTCTATGATGGCCAGGATGAACAGACCAACAGCACGAAAGTTTTCGTTGCGCACGGGCGAGGGAAACGGCGTTTCGGCGACGGACGCGCGCGCGCCAGACTCGAGCGAGACTGAGGCGGCACCGCGTCTAGGCCTTGTCCGAGGGCGCAGGTTCCGCGCCGTGCCCTTGCGCATCATCTTGCCCAATCTGGTGACCCTGCTTGCTTTGTCGATGGGTCTCACCAGCATTCGTTTTGCAGTCGAAGGCCAGTTCGTGATCGCCGTCCTCGCCGTGATCATCGCGGCGATTTTGGATGGGCTCGACGGTCGTCTGGCCCGCGTGCTGCGCGGCACCTCGCGGTTTGGTGCCGAGCTCGATTCACTGGCTGATTTCGTTGATTTCGGCGTCGCGCCGGGGCTCATCTTGTATTTCTGGAACCTTCACCAGATGAAGAGCCTCGGCTGGTTTGCCGCGCTCGTCTTCGCGATCGCCTGCGCGCTGCGCTTGGCCCGCTTCAATGTGATGGTCGACGATCCGAACGAACCCCCTTGGCAGGTGCATTTCTTCACTGGCATGCCGGCGCCGGCTGGCGCCGTCGTCGGATTGCTGCCCATCTATCTGAGCCTTTCGGTCTTCGAGATCCCGGCGACGCGCTGGTTCGTGCCCTTCGACATCGCCTATGTCCTCTTCATCGCCTTCCTTATGGCCAGCCGCATTCCGCATTTCTCAGGCAAGAGAATTGGCCGGGTGCCGCGCGAATATGTGATCGCCGTGCTGTTCGGCGTCGCCGTGATCGTGCTGCTTCTGGCGACATTCCCGATGGAGATGCTCGTCTGCCTGAGCCTTGCCTATCTCGCAACTATCCCCTTCGCCGTGCGCCGATACAAGGCCTTCGCGGCGGCCGACGCTCGTGCGCCCGATCTGCCGCATTGAATCGGCCGGGCAAGCGAGGGGCGAATGCACCTCGGCAGCGGCATCGGGCGCTTTCCGCCAGTTCACAAACCCGCCGTTCTCGATTAGGGTCCGCGCGCCGATTTCAAGCAGAAGGAATCAAATGTCGAAGGAAGAATTGCTCGAATTTCCAGGTATCGTCACCGAATTGCTCCCGAATGCTACTTTTCGGGTCAAGCTCGAGAACGATCACGAAATCATCGCCCATACGGCTGGCAAGATGCGCAAGAATCGCATTCGCGTCTTGACCGGTGACAAGGTCCTTGTCGAAATGACTCCCTATGACCTGACCAAAGGTCGCATTACCTACCGGTTCAAGTGATCAGAGCCGACGGGAGCAGAGAACCGTGACCGGCGACAGCAAGACTTGGCGGCCCAAGCTTATTCTCGCTTCTGCCTCGCCCCGCAGGCTCGAACTTCTGCAGCAGGTCGGGCTTGAGCCCGACGCGCTTATCCCGGCTGACCTCGACGAAACGCCGAAGAAGGGTGAATTGCCGCGCGTGCTCGCCACGCGGCTTGCCGATGAAAAGGCCGAAGCCGCGGCGAAAATCGCCAAGACGCGGCACGAATATTCCGGTTTCTACGTACTTGGCGCGGATACGGTTGTCGCCGTCGGCCGGCGCATCCTGCCGAAATGCGAAGTGGTGGACGAGGCCGCCCAGTGCCTGCGGCTTCTCTCGGGCCGCGCCCACCGCGTCTATTCCGGGTTGAGCCTGGTGACGCCCAAGGGCGCCCGGCGCCATCGACTGGTGGAGACGCGGGTGCGCTTTAAGCGGCTCTCCGGCGACGAAATCGACGCCTATCTGGGCTCGGGCGAATGGCGCGGCAAAGCTGGCGGCTATGCCATCCAGGGGCTCGCCGCCGGCTTTGTCGTGAAGATCATCGGGTCTTACTCTGCGGTGGTCGGCCTGCCGCTTTATGAAACCCTGTCGCTGCTCGCTGGCGAGGGCTATCCTGCGCATGTCTTGTGGCTCAACCGCATTTGACCACGATCGATTTTCGAACCCATTGCTCCAAACCAATGGGAGTGCCATGCAACGCAATAAGAACACGGGGGATGGACAGCCAAATTTCGCAGCGCGGCCGTGCCCGATCTGCGGCAGACCGTCGGTCTTCGCTGACCATCCGTTCTGCTCCAAACGCTGCGCAGATATTGACCTGCATCGCTGGCTCAGCGGTGTTTACGTCGTCCCGGCACAAGGGGACGACGTGGAAGTCGATGAAGGCACCCCCGGCGATGAAGCCGGCGCCGGGACGCGCGAAGGGTCAGACTAAGTCTTGAACGGAGATGACGATTTATGACCACCGCCCGTCATTGCGAGGAGCAAAGTGACGAGAGTGCCGTGAATTGCCGTCACCGCGGTCTGGCCTAAGACCGGCCACGCCGGGCGGAGCTCCATGTTCTTTACCACCTCCAAATTGCTTTGGTTCGGCGCCGACCCATTCAATTTCATCCTTCTCATAGGTCTTATCGGTGTTGTTTTGAGCTTTGGGCGCTTCGCGCGCATTGGCCGCTCGATTTGCGTCGCGGCCGTGATCTTACTCCTGATTGCGTGCTTCTCCTCGCTTGGCAATGTCCTGATACGGCCGTTGGAGGATCGCTTCCCAGCGCCGCCGGCCGACCTGCCGACGCCCGCGGGCATTATCGTGCTCGGCGGCGCCCTCGACGAGGATCTGACGCTTGCCCGCAAACAGCCGACCTTCACCGCGCTTGCCTCGCGGCTGACGGCAGGCGTGGCGCTGGCTCGGCGCTATCCCGACGCACGGCTGGTCTTTACCGGCGGCTCCGCCAGCCTATCGCCAACGGACTCCAGCGAGGCCATCGGCGTCCGTGACCTCTGGCTTTCGCTCGGCGTTCCCGACGCGCGCATGACCTTCGAGTTGAAATCGCGGAATACTTGGGAAAACGCGATCTACACACGCGCGCTGGTCGATCCGAAACCGAGTCAGACCTGGCTCCTTGTCACCTCGGCATGGCATATGCCGCGCGCGGTCGGCATATTCCGGCGGGCCGGCTTCAAAATCGTCGCCTATCCGGTCGATTACCGCACTTTCGGCGATGCCCGCGACTATCACCTGAGCTACGGGGGGTTCGATCAACTCATGATGCTTGAATACGCGGTGCACGAGTGGATCGGACTGGCGGCCTATCATCTGACCGGCAAGACAGGCGCGTGGTTCCCGGCGCCCTGACATGGCGCTTGCGCGGACGCCCATAAAACAATAGTGCACCTGCTTCGGCCGGCACTTTCCCCGCCATTGCCACGCGTTTGCCTTGATCGCGACGTGAGTAGAAGTCGGGCTGCCGTCGAGGGCTTCGGAGCAGTCCCGAAAGTTCAATCATATCACCTGCTCCGGCGGGAAAGGGAGGATGTATGCGTTTCTCGTTATTGGTCGTAGCGATCATTCCGCTGTTCGCATTTGCGGGGCCGGCTTCGGCTGCGAGCCCGGCCGACTTCGAGTCCTGTCAGCAGATGCAAGATTTGCCACGCAGCATAGACGGGTGCTCGAAGATCGCCGACGATCAGAGCGAGACCGCCCGCAACCGTGCTGTCGCCCTTTTCGATCGCGGCGTCGCCTATTATTCCAAGGACGATACGGACCATGCGATCACCGATTGGACCGAGGCGATCAAACTCGATTCCAACTATGGGCACGCCTACAACAATCGGGCCAAGGCTTTCCTCTCCAAGGCCGACTACGACCATGCCATCGCCGACTACGGCGAGGCGATCAAACTTGATCCGGACCATGCGGTCGCCTACAAGGGCCGCGGCATCGCCTATCTATTGAGCGGCGCCACCGACAAGGCGCAGGCCGATTTCCAAAAGGCGGCCGATCTCGAGCCGAGCGACGCTTATGCCGCGCTGTGGCTCGACATCGCAGATCGCCGCAACAATGTTCCGAGCCGTCTTGCGCAAGCGACGACGCACCTCAATATGGCGGCCTGGCCGGCGCCGGTCGTGCTTCTCTACGCTGACCAGATGACGCCGCACGAGGTGCTCGTCAGCGCCCAGAACATTAACCCCGTGATCAGCCAGGCGCGGCTCTGTGATGCCTATTTCTATGGTGGCGAACTGATGCTTCTGAAGGGCCAAAAGGACCAAGCGGCACATGCGTTCGGGCTGGCACTGAAAGGCTGTGCCAAGACCGTTGACGAATTCTCGGCATCGTTCGCGGAACTCAAGGCGCTGGGCCGCACGCCTTAAAGTGGATGGGAGGGCCCATGTCCCTGACGCTCGTCATCGCGAACAAGGCCTATTCGTCGTGGTCGTTTCGGCCGTTCATCCTGATGCGGCATTTCGATATTCCGTTCTCGGAAGTCGTAATTCCCTTGGCGCAGGACGACACCAAGGCGGCGATCCTGCGCCACGCGCCGTCGGGCAAATGTCCGGCGCTGCGCGACGGCGATCTCGTCATCTGGGACTTGCTCGCGATCATCGAACATATCGCCGAGCTTTTCCCTGATCTGCCGATCTGGCCGCGTGCCAAGGCGGCGCGCGCCACGGCTCGCGCGCTTGCGGCCGAGATGCACGCGGGCTTCGGTGCGCTGCGCGCCCATTTGCCCATGAACATGCGACGTCCCGTCAAGCGGCGGGAACTGCCGCCGGAGGTACTCGCCGACGTCGCGCGGGTGGAGGCGGCATGGGCCGACGCGCGAGGCAAGTTCGGTACCGGCGGCGATTTTTTGTTTGGTGAATTTTGCGCCGCCGACGCCATGTTTGCGCCGGTCGTCAATCGCTTTCATGTCTATGACGTGCCGGTTGTGGCGGCGAGCCGCGCCTATATGGATGCGGTGATGGCTTTATCCGCTTACCAGGACTGGCGGGCTGACGCCGCCTTGGAGAGCTGGCGGATCGCGAAATATGAAGTGCTCTAGCAGTCCGCCGAGGCAGCCCTATTTGAATTCCTTGTGCTTCGAGACGCGGTCTAAAGCGGCGTTCCTCAGTATGAAGAATTGATACGGCTCGACATTCGGCCCGCGTCCCGAGGAGCACGCGCCGCGCGCATCTCGCCGAGCGAGGGCAGGGGCAGAATGCGCTCCCAATGCGATCGGAATAGGTGTTGGCGATCCACGTAAGCCCCATCCATTACCTGCCGCTCACGCTGCCGTTCTTCCTCGCGCTCGTGGGCGTGTTCGTTTTGCTTGTCGCATTGATCGAAGTGCGCGCCCTGCAATTTGCCTTCGTGCGCGCCGGCATTGGCGCGCGCGCGGCTTTGTTTCTGCTTCTCGGATCGCTGATCGGCAGCGCCATCAATATCCCAATCGTCGAACTGGCGCCGCAGCGGCTCCTGTCAGGGCAAGAAATCAGTTTTTTCGGAATGGAGTATACGGTGCCGGTCGTGGTCGAATGGCCGGGCACGATCATTGCCGTGAATGTGGGCGGCGCCGTCATTCCGGTGCTTCTCTCGCTCTACCTGCTCTTAAGGTATGATTTGTGGGTCAGCGGACTCATCGCCACGGCCTGTGTTGCCGTAATATGCCATATGCTAGCCACGCCCGTGCAGGGCGTCGGCATCGCGGTGCCCGTCTTCGCGCCGCCGATCGTCACCGCGATCGTGGCGGTGCTGATCTCGCGGCAATACGCGGCGCCGCTCGCCTATATCAGTGGCAGCCTCGGGGTCTTGATCGGCGCCGATCTCTCCAATCTCGACAAAGTGCAGGGGCTCGGCGCACCCGTGGCCTCGATCGGCGGGGCGGGCACTTTCGACGGCATCTTTCTCACAGGCGTTCTCGCCGTGCTTTTGGCGAGCTTCACCCAGCCGCGAACCGGTCCGGTCCCAAGTGGTCGAGACCGAGGTGGTTGAGAGCGAGCATCATGGCATTATTCAGCGCTCGGCTTTGTCCTGCGCCGCCGCAACGTGATACTCGCGCCGGATTTTGGCAAGATCGACCGAAGGCTTGGGGTAGGACATGCGCATGTCTTCCATTGTGTCAGCGAGGATTTGGGAGACCGCGAGGTTGCGAAACCATTTGTGATTGGCCGGGATCACGAACCACGGCGCGTGTTTCGTACTCGTGGCACTAATCGCATCCTCGTAGGCCGCGGCATAGGCGTCCCAATAGGCGCGCTCCTTGTAATCGGCCTCGCTGATCTTCCAGTTGCGCTTTGGATCGTCGAGCCGCTGGGCGAAGCGGGCAAGCTGCTCCTCCTTGCTGATGTGCAGGAAGAATTTCAGGATCTGCGTGCCGCTGTCGGCGAGTTCGGCCTCGAATTCGCGAATACGCTTCAGGCGCGTCTCGCAGGTCGCATTGTCGATCAGCTTGTGCACGCGGGTGACGAGCACGTCTTCATATTGGGAGCGGTTGAACACCGCGATTTCACCCCGTCGTGGCGTATGCGCATGCACGCGCCACAAGAAATCATGCGCCAGTTCTTCCGGCGTCGGCGACTGGAAACGTGTGACCGTCGCGCCCATGGGATTGAAGGCGCCCATGACATGGATGATCGTGCCGTCCTTGCCGCCGGCATCTGGCGCCTGCAGCACCACCAGTACGGAGCGCTTCTGCTCCGCATAAAGCAGCAACTGCATGTCCGTCAATTTCTGCAGGTAGCCTGCGGTGGCCGGCGCCGCGGTCGCGGGGGATTTTTCATGCCCCTTATAGGCGGGGTCGATTTCCGCGAGGCGCAGCTTGTTGCCAGGCGCGACGATGAATTCTTTGCGATAATCCATGCAAATTCGTACCACGGCCGCTATACCATCGTCACGGGCGACGCGCCGGATGTCGGACCCGCCTAGTTCACGGACATTGGCGGCAGATATGACGCTCCATCTCCTCAAGCTTTGCGTCGGGGTCGAGTCCATCGCCGACCTCGACACGCGCCGCCCAACTCGCCAGCGTCGCAAAGCGCCGGACCATTTCGTCCATGTCACGCGCATGGTGCCGCGCCGCAGGGATGAGCTTCTCGATGGGGGCTCCCTGTACTGGGTGATCAAGGGTAAGATCGCGGCGCGCCAGGTATTGCGCGCGATTGAGCCCTTTATCGATCAAGAAGGCGTCGGACGCTGCCGCCTGGTGCTCGATCGTCTGGTTGTCCCGGTCGTGCCGCGTCCGTTCCGGGCATTTCAGGGTTGGCGTTATCTTGCTGACAAGGACCGGCCGCCGGACCTCGCGGCGGCCAAAGATACCGCCGAAATGCCCGCGGAATTGCGTCTCGCCTTGGCCGAACTCGGACTGGTTTAGGCCGGCCGCGCCTGCGCCGCAGGTGAAGGAAAAAAAGCTCGCCCAACCCGGATGAAGTTGCTTGCCGGGACCGGCCCCCGGGTGGAATTTATGCAATTCATCTCGCGTCTCGGAGACGGGCTTGGGCGACTCGAAACAAGGAAAATCGACGATTGCGCCGGCCACGAGCCCGCGCAGCGAGATCGATCGCTTTCTCGCGGCGGCGGCGGATCTGCCAGCGCTGCGAGGGGGTGCCGGCCGCCTTGTCTTTGCGCTCGATGCAACCATGAGCCGGCAGCCGACCTGGGATCTCGCTCAATCTCTCCAAGGCGAAATGTTCGCGACTGCTGCGAGCCTCGGCGGCCTTTGGGTTCAGCTCGTCTATTTCCGCGGATTTTCGGAATGCAGAGCTTCGCCATTCCTCGACCGAGGCGAAGGGCTTGCGGCCTGCATGGCGAAGATTTCCGTACGCGCCGGGCGCACCCAGATCGGCAAAGTGTTGCGGCATGTGCGCGATGCGGCCAAGGCCGAGCGGATCGGCGCGCTGGTCTATGTCGGCGACGCGATGGAGGAACCGCTCGACACTCTAAGCCGACTTGCCGGCGAACTGAACCTGTTGGGCGTCAAAGCCTTCATGTTCCAGGAGGGCCATGATCCAGCCGCCGAACAAGGATTTCGCCATATCGCGGCGCTGACGGGCGGCGCCTATGCTGCTTTCGATGCCCACGCGGCTCAGAGGCTCAAGGCGCTTCTCGCCGCCGCCGCGGCCTACGCGGCGGGCGGGTTCGCGGCGCTTGAGGCCCAGGCCCGGGCGTCCACCGATTCCGACGCTTTGTTGTTGTTGTCGCAGATGCGCTAGAGCATGATCCGCAAAAGTGGGGCCGTTTTTTGCGACAGATCATGGGCGAGAGAAGGATGTTCCGCAAAAGTGGGACCAATTTTGCGACAAGATCATGCTATGACAAAACAATCCAGAGCGCGTTCTCCATCCGAATGATCGCGCTCTAAGGGCGGCACGATGCCATATATCCTGGCTGGACTCCTCGTTTTCTGGCTCCTGCTCTTTGCGATGCGGGCCTTCACCAAAGCCAATCCGGCCGCGCTGGCGCAATATCTGAACGTGGGCGGCGGCGGCGCGGCGCTCGTGTTCGCCGCACTTCTGCTCCTGCGGGGTAGGCTTGACTTGGCCTTCGCCATCGGCGGCGTTGGCCTCTGGCTTCTGGCGATCGCCAAGAAATCGCCGACCCGTATGTTCGGTTTCGGCGGCGCGAGGCGCGCTGGGACGACTTCGCGCGTCCGTTCGGCTGTCGTCGAAATGGAGCTCGATCACCGCACCGGCGTCATTCGCGGGACTATCCTTGCCGGACCCGATGAAGGAAAATCGCTCGATCAGATGACGCGGCCGCAATGCGAGGCGCTGTATCGGCTTTGTCTTCGCGACGATCCAGAAGGCGCGCGTCTTTTAGAAGCTTATCTCGACCGCCGCTTTGCCGGATGGCGTGCGGCATATAACGATGGGTACAACACGCGGAGCCGCGACCCTCATGCTGCGCCGCGCCCGGGCGTGATGTCCGAGGATGAGGCTTATGAGGTCCTGGGCCTTCACAAAGGGGCCACGCGAAACGATGTCGTTCGTTCGCATCGTTCGCTGATGAAGAAACTCCATCCCGACCATGGAGGGTCGACGGATCTTGCCGCTCGCGTGAATGAAGCCAAGGACGTCTTGATGCGCCGACACAACTGACTCCACGCAGACTTGGGGACCATCTTCAGGTCCGGACACGGCAAAAACTGTGCCTCAAATTCTTTAATTTTTAGTCGCGAAACAGGCAAATCCGGACCGTTTCAAACTTCTGCAGGCGGCCTCGGCATCATTGGCATCGAGCCCGGCGAAACGAGCGCGATAGAGTGTCTCGCTGCCTTTCTGTACTTTCTCCGTGAAGGACTTAGCCTCGCCGAGCACGGAAAGCTTGCGCGCCTTGGCGCGGGCGATGAGTTCGATTGCTTTAGCGGCGTCGTCGGTCGCGCCGATCTGGATCATCCAGCCGCTGCGCGCCGCGGCAGGACGCAGTGGGTCGGATGCGACCACTGGCTCCGCCGCTTCCCTGGCCGGCGACTCGGCGCGTTGCGGCTCCGCAGCTTGCGGTTCGGCTTTGGCGAACGATTTCGTGCCATCGTTGCGGTTGCCTACGGGCTGTGAACCGACGACCCAGCGCAGCATTGATGGCGTCGTGGTCGAGGTTGTCGGCCGCTCGGTCGATCCGTCGAAGGTGACGCGCTTCACCATGCCGGGTTCCGCTCCGATCTGGGTATCACCCAGGGAAGTGGGCGCGCCGGAGATGAAGGCGGGACGGGGGCGCGCGACCGGCGCAGGCGTGATCGAGGCGACCTCAACCGGTTCGGCTGCGGCTTCCGCCGGAAGCGGCTGCGGCCTGCCGGATGGTTTCGTCTCTTCGGCAACTTTCGCGGACTCGCTGTCGTGCCGACCCTCCATCCGTTCGGTGGCAACTTCGGCGACCATCGGCGCAGTGCGGCGCGTCGAACCCTTGTCAATCTCCGTTTCGATGAGATTGGCCATGGTCCTGTCGCGGCTTGCGGCAGTCGTGCCGCCCATCACGACGGCAACGATGAAATGCCCGTCGCGTTTCACAGAGGTCAGCAAATTGAAGCCGGAATCCCGCGTATAGCCGGTCTTGATCCCGTCCATCCCCTCAATACGCCCGAGAAGGTGGTTGTGGTTGCGATTGACGACGCCGTCGTAGTCGAAAGCCTCGGTCGAGAAATAATGATAGTAGCGGGGGAACCGCTCCTGGATGGCGCGTCCGAGAATGGCGAGATCGGCTGCCGTCGTGATCTGCTCGTCGTTCGGCAGGCCCGAGGCGTTGGCGTAATGAGTTCGCGTCATGCCGAGCGCATGCGCCTCGCGTGTCATCATGGCCGCGAAAGTTTCTTCATCGCCGCCGAGGGCCTCGGCGATGGCGACCGCAATGTCGTTGGCGGATTTGGTGACGACCGCCTTGATCGCATCGTCGACATCGATCGTATCGCCCGGCGCGAGCCCAAGTTTGGTAGGCGCCTGGGCGGCGGCGTGGGCGGAAATCGTCAGTCGTGAATTGAGGTGCAGGCGCCCTTTTTCGAGCGCCTCGAACAGCAGATAGAGCGTCATCACCTTGGTGATCGAGGCCGGATGGCGCAGGTCGTTCTCGTTGCGGGCGTAGAGAACGCGACCCGAATTGGCGTCGACGACGATCGCTGCGAACCTCGACGCCATAGCGCTGGTCGTGCGCGTATGATGCTGATGAATACCGAGCCAAATGTGGTGATGGTGGCGATGATAGGCTTGGGCCGGGGAGGCGACCCCGCCCACGGATAGCAGGCAGACGAGTAAGCCCGATGCAACGAAACGGCGACCACGAAACGCCATGCAACTCTCGAACATACGCGGTCTTCCCTCGATCCCGTCGGACGCATTTTCGGGACTTAACTGTCCTACGGATTTTGCCCGAAAGTACATCAAATCAATGGGTTAGAGTTTTCGTACCAAAGCTGGAGGTTCACCCTTGGTGCGATCAGCTCTTGATTGGCCTTGCGGTGAGTGCCGCGCGTAAACGCGCGACCTAGGATGTCCCAAAAGGCACCCTCCGACGCTAAATCGGCCCGGTTACTCAAACGTTAAGAGGATGATTTGAAAGCGGTATTTGAGTGCCAAGATGGGATTTTTGTTGCGCCGCAAAATTTTTCTTGACAGCGATTGTGCGACGCACTATATAGCTTATCGGTGAGCCCCCCGGCTACACTGACGCCATGCCTCTTCGGCAGCCAAATGCGCGTCTCGTCCAAGGAGTTGAATTATGTCCACCAACTTCGATGAGTTCCAAAAATTCGGTAAAGAGCAGCTGGAGGCTGCGAGTTCAGTTGCCGCTTCGCTTGCCAAGGGCTTCCAGACGATTGCGGCGGAGACGACCGACTATTCGAAGAAGTCAATTGAGACGAATTCCGCCTATGTCGAAAAGCTCCTCGGCGCCAAGTCGCTCGACAACGCCATTCAGATCCAGTCGGAGTTTGCAAAGTCTGCCTATGAGGGGTTCGTGGCCCAGGCGACGAAGATCGGCGAACTCTATGCCAATCTGGCCAAAGAAGCGTTCAAGCCGGTCGAGAGCGTTTTCGCTAAGGTCCAGGCTGTCGCCAGTCCGAAGTAAGCGGTATCGGCAACCCGCCTCGGCGGGCGTTCGGTCGCGTTCACAGTTTCGGTATTTTGCGCCCCTGTGGGGTTTGGAAGGCTCGACCCCAAGTCGAGCCTTTTGCTTTTCCGTGCTTGAGTGCCGCAAAAATTCCCCGAATCAGGCAAAACTTCAATAAATTGCTGATGTCATGAGACCGCGCCGCTGGAATTCGATCAGGTGCGTCTCTATCTTGCATGAGATAACCCGAGCGCCAGCGGGCAAGTGCGGATCGATGAAATCACGGTAGGCGCGTCCGGCGATCCGGAGTTATGATTTCCGAGTTGTTCGGGGCGCCGGTCCAGGCTTCCGGAGGGGCGCCTCGCAGACGGCGAGAATGGAGGCAAAGGAATGCCGTCACGGGCAGCGAAAGACCAGCAAAAGGGCGGCGACCCTGGTTCGGGCACCGGCACGGCGGTCATCGCGCGGCCAAAGACACAGACCCGACGCCCGAGCATGTATCGTGTCTTGCTTCTCAATGACGATTACACGCCGATGGAATTTGTGGTCACCGTTCTACGAAAGTATTTCAACAAAGGGCCGGAGGAGGCGACGCGCATCATGCTTCACGTCCATCAGCATGGCGTCGGCGAATGCGGCATCTTCACTTATGAAATTGCCGAGACGAAAGTTACTCAAGTGATGGACTATGCCAGGAAGCATCAGCATCCTTTGCAGTGCATCATGGAAAAGAAATGAGAGATTGGAGCCGACATGCCATCCTTCTCGCGTAATCTCGAACAGACTCTTCATCGCGCGCTCGCCGTCGCCAATGAGCGGCATCATGAATATGCGACTCTCGAGCACCTCCTGTTGAGCCTGACCGAAGACACGGATTCGGCGGCTGTCATGCGGGCCTGTTCGGTCGATCTCGAGCTTTTGCGAAAGAATCTGCGCGATTACATCGACCAGGAGCTCGACAATCTCGTCAGCGATGGTCGCGAGGATGCAAAGCCGACGGCCGGCTTCCAGCGCGTCATCCAGCGCGCCGTCATTCATGTCCAATCCTCTGGGCGCGAGGAAGTGACAGGCGCGAATGTGCTCGTCGCAATCTTCGCCGAGCGCGAGAGCCACGCCGCCTATTTCCTGCAAGAGCAGGACATGACCCGCTACGACGCGGTGAATTACATCAGCCACGGCATTGCCAAGCGGCCAGGCCTTTCGGACACGTCGAAGACGCCGCGCGGCGCCGAAGACGAGGACGGCCGCGATGCAAAGGATAAGGACGCCGGCAACTCGAAGAAAAAAGAAGGGGCGCTCGACGCCTATTGCGTCAACCTCAATCGTAAGGCGCGCGAAGGCCGCATCGATCCCTTGATCGGCCGCGAGGCGGAAGTTCTGCGCACGATCCAGGTGCTCTGCCGCCGGCATAAGAACAATCCGTTGCTCGTCGGCGATCCCGGCGTCGGCAAGACGGCGATCGCCGAAGGCCTCGCGCGAAAGATCGTCAAGAACGAAGTCCCCGAAGTACTCGCGGATGCGACGGTCTTCGCACTCGACATGGGCACGCTGCTCGCCGGCACCCGCTATCGCGGCGATTTCGAAGAGCGGCTGAAACAGGTGATGAAGGAGATCGAGAACCACAAGAAGGCGATCCTCTTCATCGACGAAATTCATACCGTCATCGGCGCCGGCGCGACTTCCGGCGGCGCGATGGATGCGTCGAATCTCTTGAAGCCCGCCTTGGCGCAGGGAACGCTGCGCTGCATCGGCTCGACGACCTATAAGGAATATCGCCAATATTTCGAGAAGGACCGGGCGCTCGTCCGCCGCTTCCAGAAGATCGACGTCAACGAGCCGACGGTCGAGGATGCGATCGAGATCATGAAGGGCCTGAAGCCCTATTTCGAGGAATTCCACAAGGTCCGCTACACCAATGAGGCAGTGAAGGCGGCGGTGGAACTCTCGGCGCGCTACATCCATGACCGCAAACTGCCCGATAAGGCGATCGACGTGATCGACGAGACCGGCGCGAGCCAGATGCTGGTGCCCGAGAACAAGCGCAAGAAGACGATCGGCATCAAGGAGATCGAGACGACGATCGCGACCATGGCGCGGATTCCGCCGAAGACCGTGTCGAAGGACGATGCCGAAGTGCTCGAGCATCTGATCGAGACGTTGGAGCGCGTCGTCTATGGCCAGAACAAGGCCATCACGGCGCTCACGTCGGCGATCAAGCTCGCCCGCGCGGGCCTGCGCGACGGCGAAAAGCCGATCGGCAGCTATCTCTTCTCCGGCCCGACCGGCGTCGGCAAGACTGAGGTCGCACGCCAGCTCGCCGTCGCACTAGGCGTCGAGCTGATCCGCTTCGACATGTCGGAATATATGGAGCGCCACACGGTGTCGCGCCTCATCGGCGCGCCGCCCGGCTATGTCGGCTTCGATCAGGGCGGCCTGCTCACTGATGCGATCGACCAGCATCCGCATAGCGTCCTGCTGCTCGACGAGATCGAGAAGGCGCATCCGGATCTCTACAACATCCTGTTGCAGGTGATGGATCACGGCAAGCTCACCGATCACAACGGCAAGCAGATCGACTTCCGCAACGTGATCTTGATCATGACGACGAATGCCGGCGCCGCCGACATGCCGCGCGCCGCCTATGGCTTCACGCGCACGAAGCGCGAAGGAGACGACATCGAGGCGATCAACCGCATGTTCGCGCCGGAATTCCGCAACCGGCTCGACGCGGTCGTGACCTTCGGCCATCTGCCGACCGAAGTCGTCGCCAAGGTCGTCGACAAGTTCATCATGCAGCTCGATGCCCAGCTTGCCGAGCGCAATGTCACGATCGAGCTCACCGATGAGGCCCGCAACTGGCTCGTCGAGAACGGCTATGACGAGCAGATGGGCGCGCGGCCGATGGCGCGCATCATCCAGCAGACGATCAAGACGCCGCTTGCCGACGAGGTGCTGTTCGGCCGGCTGAAGAACGGCGGCACTGTGCGCGTCGTCGTCACGACGGAGGAGGACGGCAGCAAGAAGCTTGGCTTCGTCTTCCCCGAAGGGCCGGTTCTGCCGCGGCCCGAACGCGACATCGTCGAGGCCAGCAAGAAGCGGGTGCGGCCGGAGCCGGAAGTGCGCCGCGCCAAGGCGCGCAAGCTCAAGACGGATGACGATGAAGGCGGCCCCGAGGACGACGGAGAGTCTGAGCCGTTCGATTCCGGCGACGACGACGCCGAAGCTTCGGAAGACACGAGCACGGATCAGACGGAAGATACGTCCAAACCTTCCGGCATCGTGCCGAACGTGCCGTTGCAGAACTAGCTCGGGCTGATCATTCTCCAAGGAGGAGGGTGGCGGCGGTGTGCCGCTGACACCTTTCCCTAAAGAGGAGGGACTCCCCCGGCATCGGCATTGATACTATGTCAGCGCTCGCACGATCTTCGCCCGGTTGGCGGCCAGCACTGCCGGCTCTTCCATCCGGCCGCTCCCGGCGGGACGCAGCTCCACGCCTTCCCAGCGCGGCAAGATGTGGAAGTGCAGATGGAAGATCACCTGGCCGCCGGCGGTTTCGTTGAATTGGTGGATCGTGACGCCCTCGGCGCCGAAGCTGTCCTTCACCGCGCGCGCGACCTTCTGCACTCGTTGGATCAGTTGGCCGAGCTTTTCGGGGTCGGCATCGAAAAGTGTGCGCGCCGGAAATTTCGGAATGACAAGAACGTGCCCGTCGATGCGCGGCATGATGTCCATGAAGGCGAGCGCTACGTCGTCCTCATAGACCTTATGGCAGGGGATTTCACCGCGCAGGATTTTCGCGAAAACATTATTGTTGTCATAGGCAGGCACCATGGCCGGCTTCTCCCGATTTATTCGAGTTTCTGATTGACGGCGGCATTGGAGCACGTCTCGCTTAAAAAGTCCTGCCGCCTTTTTCGCTGAGCGCCACTCCATTGTTGATGACGCGATACCGCCACGCGCATTGCGAGATATGATGCAAATTCTCTCCCGTGCGGCGCGAACCGACGCGCCGAAAAACGATTTCGCGGCCTCTTACTTTCTCGTCTCGCAAGTCTGCGATGTGACGTTCCTGCCTCGTTCTTTTTGTCTTCTCGCTTCTGCAGCTGAAGCAATCTGTGAAGCCGCTGCGGCAGCCCGAGACGATAAGTCAAAACTCGTTGCATAGTCGAAGCCGCGTCGAGGCTAGCACGACAATTCCCTCATACTCCCTTCTTGAACGGCGCCAGCTCCGCATATTCGTCAAGCGCCTCATCAATCGCCACGCGTTCGCGCGCGAGAAAATCGTCGATGGCAGAAGCAAAGCGGCGGTCGGCGATATCATGCGCAGAATAGGTCGGCACGGCGACGTAGCCGCGCGCGAGCTTATGTTCGCCTTGCGCGCCGGCTTCGACGCGCGACAGCCCGTGGCCGATCGCATAATCGATCGCCTGATAATAGCAGATCTCGAAATGCAGAAAGGGATGCTCCTCGACGGCGCCCCAATAGCGGCCATAGAGCGCGTCTCTGCCGATGAAGTTCAAGGCGCCGGCGATTTTGCGGCCGTCGCGCTTGGCCATGACGAGCAGGATGTGTTCGGCCATCGTTGCGCCGACATCGCTGAAGAAGCGGCGCGTGAGATAAGGCCGTCCCCATTTGCGCGAGCCGGTATCCATGTAGAATTCGAAGAAGGCATCCCAATGCGCCTCTTTGATCGCGGCACCAGTCAGAAGCTCGATCTCGATGCCATCTGCCAGCGCGTCCTTGCGCTCGCGGCGGATCATCTTGCGCTTACGCGAGGCGAGGTCCGAGAGAAAGGCTTCAAAATCGCCATAGCCCTTGTTGACGAAATGGAACTGCTGGCCGGTGCGTCGCAGAAATCCGGCGCCTCCCAAGGCCTCCCATTCGTCGCGTGGCGGAAAGGTAATGTGGATCGACGACGCCTCGATCGTCTCGCGCCAGCGCCGCAGGCCCGCCAGCAAAGCGTCCCGCGCCGCAACGCCACTTTCACGCGCGACGAGCAGGCGCCGGCCTGTCACGGGCGTGAAGGGCACGGCAACTTGCAGCTTCGGATAATAGTCGAGGCCGGCGCGATCATAGGCGTCGGCCCAGCCTTGATCGAAGACATATTCGCCCATGGAATGGGTCTTGAGATAGGTCGGCGCCGCGGCGACGATCTGTCCATCATCGGTCTCGACGACGACATGGCTCGGCATCCAGCCGCTCTTGCCGCGAACGGAGCCCGAAGTCTCAAGCGAAGCCAGAAAGGCGTGAGTGATGAACGGATTGAACCGCTCTTTTTGAAGATCCGCCGCATCTGTGGCGCCGGGTGGCACCGTCGGATTGGCGCAGGCGTCCCATTGCTCAGGATTGATCTCGCTCATCGAAGGGACGATGCGGATCTTCAAGGTCGAAGTCATAGATTGGACGAGGTCTTGGTTTGAGGCACAACGGCGAGGCGGCTTGGGCAGTTTAGCCTTCTTCTCGCACGCAGCAATCAACCTCTTTGTAAGCTGCATCTGGGCTGCGCGGTCCCATTCTCGTCATCATTTGCCGGCATGGAAGCGTCGCCCATGGCGTGCCGCTTCAGGCTCGGCGAAATGCTTGGGGCGGCGCGGCAAGACGCCGCTCGAACGGCGGTTGTGTGGGATTTCAGGGCATGTCGGCTTTTCTGTGCGCGTCGAAGTCGCGACGTGATGTTCTGCCCCTGCTTTTCGGTCTCGTGCTCGCGGGTCTCGTCTCAGGCTGTGCGTCGATCGCCGACATGCCGGAAAAAATGTCTTCGTTTAGCGATGTCTTCGGCCAGGCAGCCGGCCCTCCCCATTCTCTCCTCCTCTTCGTCGCATCGACGCGTAGAGATGAAGGCGCCGGCGCCAACGAGATGCGGCCGGAGGGCATGGACTTTTCGCTTCAGATCTTGAGTGTGCCGCCGAACCATCGGGTCGGCGAAATCGAACGGCCGGCATTTGGCGCGCCGGATCCGTCCAAGCACTTCATGGAATCGTCCCGCCGCGAGCTCGACGAAGCGAGCTTCCGAAACGAGCTTGCTACGAATATCTCCGGCCGGATCGGCTCGAACCGCGACGTGCTTCTCTATGTCCACGGCTTCAACACGAGCTATGATGACGCGCGTTTCCGGCTTGCCCAGATCGTAGCGGACGGACGTTTCGGCGGCGTCCCCGTTCTCTTCACGTGGCCTTCGGGCAATAACCTTTTGCGCTACGAAGCGGCGCGGGAAAGCGCCACCGCCTCACGTGATGCGCTCGCGCAGGTGCTGCTGGACTTGAGCGAGGTGCCGGATGTCGGAAGAATCCACATTCTGGCCCATTCGATGGGCACTTGGCTCACCATGGAAGCCTTGCGTGAGCGGGCGATCGCCGGCAGCCCCGATCTCAACGGCAAGCTGGGGCTGGTGATGTTGGCGGCGCCGGACATCGATCTCTCGGTCTTCCGCGCGCAATTGGCGCATCTCGATGCTTCGCATTTCTCCGTGCTGGTTTCGGCGAGCGACAAAGCACTGTCGCTGTCGCAAACCTTGGCCGGCGACAGGCCCCGCGTCGGCGCGCTGGATCCGCGCAAGCCTGCGGATCGCGCCGAGCTCGCCCGGCTCGGCGTCAAGGTCTACGATCTCTCCCGCAAGTCGACCGGGCTCATCGGCCACGATACCTTTGCCGATGCGCCCGATGTCATACGTTCGATCGGCGCCCAGATCGGCCGGTCCCGCGTTCAAGATGAAGATGTACAAGCCGTGCTCGGCAAGCGGCCGGTGAGTAGTGACGTCACGACCGAGCCTTTGCCGCCGGCGGGCAGCGCGACCGCTGCGCCGGTTGCGCCTACCGCTCCGGCGCCCGCTGCTCTGGCGCCCGCTCCGCCGCCCCCAGCGGCCGCGACAACTGCGCCACCGCAATAGGCCCCGTCGCGTATCGCCCTCGTTCTCGCGTCATCGCCCCAGCGATCCGACAATCCTCATTTGCCGAGGTCAGCCCTGCCGTTCGGCCCGCCAGCGGCCTCCGCATTCCGAAGTTGGTGATGACCACGGACCGCCCCCGAGCCGGCCACTGATCTGGCCGCCGACATGCGCGATCTCGTCATTCCTACGGAAGGTGAGGGAAACTGTGCCTGTGTCCTCGACAAGGCCGGAAGCCGTGGCCTCCGGGTCGCTCGTGCCTGTGATGCGGCCGTTCTCGATCGTGACCGATCCGCGGTAGACATTATCGCAAGGGCCGTCCTGAGTTGTAATCTCGACTGAATAGACGCCGTCATATTTCGTCAAAGAAGCGGGCTCATCCGCTTCCATGCTTGCGGCATGGGCAGCGATCGAAAGTCCGACGCAAACGCAGATCGAAGCGGATAAACCCAGATAAAACGCGGCTCTCATGAAAGTCTCCCCGATGTTTGTTTTTTGTGCGGACAGATTTCCTTTTGAGAACCCGCGACAGGCCGGATTTGCCCGCGATGTCCAATCCCGCGGCGCCGATTTTTTCCAGCACGACAAGAAAGTTGCAGGTCGTTGTTGTGGCGGGATGTGGCAAAATCAAGAAAGCAAGAGCGCCCGGCGCACCAAGTCACCATAATCTGCGACGTGATCGCCAACCAATGCGAAGCCGCGCTCCGGTGAAATCTCAAAGCCGGGCGGGTCCCGATCAGCCATCACATTTTCGTGCCGCTAACCCGGCTCCCGCTTATGCGGTTCGTGCTTTAGTTTTCCGGCACGGGGCCGCACCAGCCGGGCAGGAAATCCGCCGCTTCGCTCTTGGCCAATTCCAATGCCTTTTCCAATGCCTGCGAAAAGTCGTCTTCGACACTCTTGCGCTTGATCCGCCGCCGCAGAAAATCGGCCCAAAGGAACTCGGAGAAGGGCGTCGTGTCCTTGGCGAAGCCGCCGGCGAGGCGCAGTTCGCCGGCCAGCGAGCGAAACGGGTCGTCCACGAGATCTTTCAGCGATTTCGGAATGTCCTGGTAGGTCCGCCTTTGTCCAGTATCGTCGAAGGGATGCATCCAGCCGCGGTTGTCGAGGAAGATCCAGAAGGCGTCCTTCTCCAGTTTGTGCAGATCCGCCACCACGGTGACCAGGATATGCTCAACTCCATCCTCCATCAGGGCGCGGCCGAGGTGATGATGATCGATGACATAATGGCGCTCTTTCGGCCCGAGAATGACCGGCATCATATGCTTGCCGAGGAATTCGGAGCCCTTATGGTCGCTGGTCGACTGCCAGCGTTTGAGCTTCTCGCGGACCTCCCGCATTCCGACAGTGATCTGTGTCGGTCGCAGGTCCGCAAGGGGGACGGGCTTCAGGAGGGGTTCGCGTGGTCCGGCCATGTTTGCCTCCGCACGAGTAGGGACGACCGTCAATCTACAGGCTCAGGCCGGCCCGGGTAAATCGTTCAGAAGAAAAGAGTGCGGGTCACCCGCCCCTCACTCGATCGCGATGCCGGATTCGGCGCTGAGCAGATGCAGGATCTTGGGGCTGAGTTCGCCATTGACGGGCAGACCACGGTCGCGTTCGAATTGCTCGACCGCCTGCCGCGTGGCGCCGCCGTCGAGGCCGTCCGGCTTCAGGACGAAGCCGAGCTTCATGAGGGCCCGCTGGGCAGCGAGCACCGTCTTGCTCTGCTCCGGGGCCGGCGCAGTGTCGGACTTTAGCAGTTGCGAAATTGGGTCGCGGCTTGGCGCTGGTTTGGCCTCAGCTGTGCCTTCTTTGACGGCCGCACGTGGGCCTGTCGCCTTGGTTGGCTCGGGGAGCGACCGGCGGATTGCGCCTGACTGCAGAAACTGGCCGATCGCATCGCGCGACGGCTGCGCCGGCCCCGCGGGCGCCGACGCTGCGGACGCGGCCCGCGACTTCTCGGCGGCGGGTACTCGCGCCGCCGGTAGTGGAAAGGCGATGCTCTTGCCGAATAGCGGCGCCGGATGCCGGCTCTGCTGCAGCACGAGCGCGTTGACGAAGATCGCGATGACAAGACCGACCAGCACCGTTCCCGCGATGCGGTTTGGATAATCGGCCGCATGACGGGCGAAGCGGAGGATGCGCAAGAGGGCGTCATGGCGTCCATTCCGGCGCTGTGATTTGCTTCTCCTCGCTGGTTCGGAGAGGAGGAAATCATTATCGCTACGGGCGAGAGCTTCACGCAATTTTCTTCACCATCATTTCGGTGTTGACATGTCGTGGGTCATCGAGGCGGGAACGGCGCGCCATGGTCTCGATCTTCGCCGCGTGGTTCTTGCTGCCGGCAAAGCGTCGGCAGTCGAGCGGAAGGCGAACGCTGACGCAGGTGCCCTTACCGAGTTCGCTTTCGACCGACATCGAGCCGCCGTGCAGCCCGACGAGACCACGCACGACGGAGAGGCCGAGGCCGGTTCCCTCGTAGGGCCTGTCATAAGATGCGCCAGCCTGAAAGAACGGATTGCCAAGGTTGACGAGATCACACGGCGCGATTCCGATCCCGGTGTCCGCAACGCTGACGATGAGATGCGTCCCGTCGGGTCGGATCTTGATGGTGACGTGGCCGTCGCGCGGCGTAAATTTCACCGCGTTGGACAGGAGATTGATGAGGATCTGTTTGCACGCGCGCTTATCGCCGACCACGTCATCCAGCTTTTCCGGAAAGGCGCGCACGAGCTCGACCCCGCCGTCCTTGGCTTTGAGCTTGACCATGTCGCAGCAGAGGTCGATCAGCGGCGCGATTTCAAAGGGCTCCGGCCTGATCTCGAAAGCCCCTGCCTGGATCTTCGACATGTCGAGGATCGAGTTCACCACCGCCAGAAGATGTTGGCCTGACTGTTGGATGATGCCGGCATATTCGCGACGCTTTTCCGGGTCCTGCGGCGTCAGCCTGCGCGTTGGTGAGCATTTCGGCGAAGCCGATAATGGCATTGAGCGGGGTGCGCAGCTCATGGCTCACGTTGGCGAGGAACTGGTCCTTCCAAAGATTGGCCTCTTCCGCTATTGCGCGCGCCGCCTCGTAATCATCTTCGCGCTGCTTCAACTGCGTCACATCGCGGAGAATCGCGACGACGCGGTCGGGTTCTGCGTCGGATCCGTCTTGGCCGGCGCAGGTCGCCGCGAACCGCCGTGCGCGCATCTCGACCCAGCGAAAAACGGGGTCGGAGCGTGCACCGCCTTTCGCGGGCGCCGAGGCGGCCCGCAACCGCAGCGTGGCGCAGACCGTATCTGCGGATGAGGCCGCATCGGCAACGGTCTTCAAGAGTGCCGGCCTGTCGGCGACGTGGATTCGCTCAAACAAGCCGCGGCCGATGAGACCGGCGGGGGGCAGGCCGAACAATTCCATGCAATTTGGGCTGACGAATTCGGCGACGCCATTGCGGTTGTAGTGGACCACGAGGTCGCCGATCACGTCGTAGACGGCGCGATAATGTTCGGCACGCAATTGCGCGGCGTGGTCGCGCTTCTTCTGGAATGCCGCGATTCCATGAGCGAGCAGCGTCGCATAAAAGATCGTCGGCAGGATCAGCAAGGGGGCGTGATTGGCGCCGAAGCCGGTCTTGATCGACCCAATCTGCTCGGCGAGCGCGAGGCCAACCGCGGCCAGGGCCGCCAGCGCGCCGCCGGCAAAGATGAGGCGAAAATTCTGCGAGAGAACTCCTTCAAACGGGGCAAGAATGAGCCAGGCGAGAGCGGCCTCCCATGGGCCGCCCCCGGCCGCAATCGTAGCCGCCGCGCCGATGAAGCTCACGATGCATATCGTCTGCGCGAGGAGAAGGTCGCCGCGGCGCGAAAGCAAGACCACGGCGCCGACCGGCAGCACGCACCAGACGAAAACCAGAGCATGCCAGACGGCCGGGGCACCATAGATGGCAAGAAACAGAGGTGCCAGGCACATGACCGCGACAGAGACTCGCCAGACGGCGCAGGATAAATGCCTCATGACGCATCCGCTCAGCCTGACGGGCCAGAACGTTCGGATGCACCAGAGACGAGATCTGTCTCTCGATGACCAACGCGAAACTCAAAGGCGGAAACTCCAGGTCACGCCGGCACCGGTACCAGCCCCGGACGCAGTGCTCGACGGTACAACTCGTTCGGCGATTGGAGAGCGGCGGATTGAAGTGCCGGCTTTCTACTCGCCACATCAGATTCGCAGGCCCGTCTTAAGTGAACCCTAAGCATCGGGATTAAAACGCGTTCGAAGTGCCAGCCCGACCGATGGAGGAGGCCTTGGCGGGGAGAATCTTCCGGCTATGGTTTAGAAGCTATTGCCTAGTCCAGCGCCCCCTCGGGCGACATGGTCAGGGAAAGGTAAACTCAGAGGATCGGATTGTTTCGCCGAATATGGCACGAATTTTATGCGCCGCTGCCTATGGTGCGCTGTCCCAACGGCACGGTTGACGCCAAAGAGGCGCGAGATGTTTTTTTTGATCCGGTGTGTGTTCTGGCTGACCGTGGTTTTCATGCACATTTTTCCGCAAACTCCAGTGCGTCAGGAGCCCGCTCGTCGGGAACAGGCGGCGCAGGGGCCGGTGGTTTCGCTAGGGCTCGGTGCGTCGACGCAAACTTGGCTAAGTTCGCTGACCACGTTCGCTGAGCGCAAAGCGGCGCCCCAGTGCAGCAATGCGCCAGCCGACTGCGTCGCTTTGGCTGCCGCCTTGTCGGATGTCGCAACCGGGCAGCGTGTGGCCAGCCAGGCGTCGCTGAGCCCCACCATTCAAGCGCCAGCGCAGGCCGTTACGCGGGTTGCGGCACAAGTACCGCTGCCGCCGCGCCGTCCCCGTCTTTCGGCATCATTCGGAAAGCTGGCGCACACCCGATCGGGACTGGAGAAATCACCGCGCGCGGAATATGTTAATGATCATTCCGGCCGGATTTGACGCCGTGCCTTGGCCAGTGCCGTGGATTGCTCATGAACATCGACGAGATCATCGAAAATTTCAGCTATCTGGACGATTGGGAAGATCGCTACCGTTACGTTATTGAGCTCGGCCGAACGCTCGCGCCGCTCGATGAGGCGGCCCATAACGAGGCCAACAGGGTTTTGGGCTGTGCGAGCCAGGTTTGGCTCGAGACGCATATCGATTCTTCGCAACCCGGAGAACCGATCTTGACCTTTCGCGGCGACAGCGACGCACATATCGTGCGCGGACTTGTGGCGCTGGTTCTCGCGCTCTATTCAGGCAATACGCCGTCCGCGATCCTGGCGACCGATGCGGAAGCCCTGTTCGAGAAGCTCGGCCTTTCCGCGCATCTCACGCGGCAGCGGACCAATGGCGTCCGCTCCCTGGTGAAACGCATCAAACGCGACGCCCACCGTGCCGTCGAAGAAACGGTTGCCTAGAGAGCATGATAAGCAAAAGCAGCGCCGGCTTTGCCAAGAGATCATGCAATGATAAATGAATTCGGGATATGATTCCGAAGAGCCGAAGACTTTTCGGAGAAGATCACGCGTCGAGCAGGATCAGCGCTTGCGCCGACGCTGCTGGCCAAGCCCCATCTGCTTGGCGAGATTCGAGCGCGCCTTGGCGTAATTTGGCGCCACCATCGGATAATCCGCCGGCAGGCCCCATTTCTCCCGATATTCGTCGGGCGACATATTGTACTGGGTGCGCAAGTGCCGCTTTAAGGATTTGAACTTTCTGCCGTCCTCCAAGCAGATGATGAAATCGTTGGTAATCGACTTCTTGGCTGGAACGGCGGGCTTCGGCGTCTCCGGCGCGGCCGCGGGGTGGCCCGAGGTCACCCGCAACAGTGCAGAATGAACTTCATTGATCAGGGAGGGGAGGTCACTCGCCGGGACAGAATTGTTGCTTACATAGGCCGAAACAATGTCGGCGGCCAATTCGATGTAATTGTTGGATCCCATTGTGTCACTCATGGCGTTTCTTTTCCCCGGAGATGCAATCGGGCGTCCAAACTGCGACGATACGATCCGGTATGGATGATTTCTTTGAGCGCGATCTTCAACTGGCCCAAACAACGGAAGCCGTTTGCGTGATTTCATCCCGAATCGACGTAGAAAACAAATTGGCTATTAAAAGGAAAACTATCACTATGCAAGTAGCTATAGCTGATTAAATCTAAAAATCAAACAGAATTCACAATCAGTCTTGCGTGGGAAGCAAAGACATAGACTAGTCGGCCGCAAGAATCAGTCTGCGTTCGCAGGCGCGTCCTAGCTCTGAAAGAATGCCTTCAACTCCGCCATGGACTTGAAACGAACAATTCCTTGCTCCGACTGAGCTTCAATCGATCCGTCGGCAAACATCACATAATTGGTTCCCTCCACCTCATAGCGGCCGACAATATGAAGCCGCGGCGCCGCCGCGCCCTCAGGTGCGAGGGGGGGCGCTGCTGCCTCAACAGGACTGATTGCTGCGTCGACCCTGTCCAATGCCCTGTCGAGCCAATCGTCAGCCTCGCCCTCCGAGGCGAATGCCGAGCCTGCTTCGAAGCCGGTTTGGCGTACCGGCATAGTCTGTCTCGGCGAAGCAGCCGGAATCGCAGCGCCAAAGTCGACGGCAACGCGCCGCCGCATCTCGGCAATCGAGGGGGGCTCGCTCCGCGCCTTGGCGGCTGCTTCGGCAAAGGCAGAAGCGGCGCGCGAGACATATTGGACCTTGGCCGCCGGCTTTGGCCTGTCCGGCATGGCCGGTATTTGGACTTCAACGGGAGCCTCGGTAGCCGAGGCAGGGGCTTCGGAATTGGGTAGGTCGATGTCGCTGTCCGCCTGGGCCTCGGTGGGGATCATGTCCGCCTCGATGCGCCCGACAGGCACGCGCCCAGCGTCCCGCCGCTCCTGCGCGACCGGGCGGTTCGAGGACAGCGTCGGATGCGCGGCGGGCAGATCGGGAACGGCCACGAAGGGCTCGGCCACTTCGGGCTGCGCGCTGCGTTGCGCCACCTGATCCCGCGCAGCCTCCTGCGCCATGCGCAGCCGGTCGAGGCTTCTGACGATCAACGCGAGGCCGATGGTGATTACCCCGCCTGTCGCAGCCGTCGTCCCGGCAAGGACGCTTGCCCAGCCGCGCTCGATTTCGATGATGTCATAGCCGGAATAGATCGATAGGCCGCCGCCGACCACGAGCACGATCCCGAATATCAAAAGTACATATTTCATCTTCGTCGCTCCTGCGCCGCACAAGGTTGGGCGTGAGAGGTGAATATTCTAGCCGGTCGCCGGTTGTGATATGACCGAGCGGCGATCCGGTCTCGGATGCGGCCTGTGTCCATTCGCGCAACGAAGGTTGTCGACAGTTCCCGCTATCCTAATTGACAAGAGCATACGGCACAGACTGCCTCATGTGCGCCGGACTGCTCAAAACCGACGCTTGTAAGTACAAAGGATTTGACATGGCTCTCACGCTTCCACCTCTTCCCTATCCGCACGACGCGCTCCAGCCCTATATGTCGCGCGAGACGCTCGAATATCACCACGACAAGCATCACAAGGCCTATGTCGATGCGGCGAACAATCTTCTCAAGGACAGTCCCTTGGCGGACAAGCCGTTGGCGGTGATCATTACCGAATTGTACGGGAAGAACGCGCCTCTCTTCAACAATGCTGCGCAGCATTACAATCACAGCGAATTTTGGAAGATGCTGAAGCCCAATGGCGGCGGCAAGATTCCCGCTGTCCTCGAAAAGGCGCTCGTCGAGTCCTTCGGTTCGGTCGATGAGGCGAAAAAGCAGTTCATTCAGGCCGGCCTCACCCAATTCGGCTCCGGTTGGGCCTGGCTTACGGTGAAGGACGGCAAGATCGCGGTCTTGAAAACTGCGAACGGCGAAAATCCGCTGATCTTCGGCTCGATTCCTATCCTCGGCGTCGATGTTTGGGAACATTCCTATTACATCGATTACCGCAATCGCCGTGCCGACTATCTGCAAGCAGTGATCGATCACCTTGTGAACTGGGAATATGTTGCCGAGCGCTATGAAAAGGCGATCGCGTAAGCTTCGGACAAAGCGTGACAAGGTGACCTTTGTTTCACTCGCCCGCGCGGATGAGCTCACCGCGCGGCTTGACGATTCGTCCGCAGGATTGCGGCGATATTTCGAAGAGACTTACGGGCGACCATGGCTTCAATGCGGCGCGGCGACGACATGCACCAAGACGGCGCCGCGCTGCGCCAGGCATTCGTCGAAACGCGGCGACAGAAGAAACGCGAGCTCGGCTTCCCGGGTTTGGGTGACCGGATCGAGGCGCTTGAGCTCCTCGTCGACGTGACCGGGATGGCACATGACGAGATGCGCAGCACCTGGAGCGACGAGATAGCGGGCGAAGTCGGCGCCATAATCGCGTCGGCTCGAAAAGCTGGAGAAGCCGGAAAAGCCTTCGTTCGTTGCGAAGCCGCGCCCCGTGGCCTCGGCCGCGAAGCCGCGCGCCAGCCAAGCGACAGCACATGCTTTTTTCGCCTCGACACCGCGACGCAGTACCCGCGCGAGGCGATCGCCGCTGTTGCGCAGCCAGATCTTGCCGATAAGGCCCTTGCGTTCCAGGACGTCGAACAGCACCCGCCGTAGTACTGGAAGGACATGCACATGTTGGTGCCCGTCGACGAAGGAGGGCAAGCGGCCGAAGGCCTCGGTGAAGGCATCAATCTGCGCGGTGGCCTCGCGGCCGATTTCGGCGAGCGGGAGGCTTCGTGTTCGTGCGGCGCGCAGAACTTGGCCGATCGGGGGCAGGGTACCGGCGGGGGCGAACGCCGGCATAGCAGTGAGCGGCGCCGCCAGCGTGAGGTTGAGATGAACACCGATTTCGGCCGCCGGCTTCAGGTCGTGGAGGAGGCGCGCCGCCTGCGGCCAGAACGGCCGCGTCGTCATCGCGCTCGTCGCTGAGAGGCGACCGGCCGCCAGCGCTTCCAGAATGCCGCGGCTCACACCCTCCGAAAGCGCGAAATCATCGGCACAGAGGCGGAAGGCGGATAGCGATGTCTCCGTCTCAATCATCTTACCCGTTCATTTTCTGCCGGGGCTCTGCAATCCTTCCTTTGGAAAGGGAAGGATAAGCTTAATCCGGCAAAGCGGCCGGGTGGAGCGGCGGAATTGCCCTCGATGCCGCGGCAACCTATGGATGGTGGCCTCAAAGGCGCGGGCGGGCGATTGCTGTATCGCGCCGGCATGAAAGAAGCTCGATGACGTCAGAAGCTCAGCCCCAGCCGGAAATTTCTGTTGTGGTCCCGGTCTTCAACGAAGCCGAGAATATTGCACCTTTGCTGCAACGGCTGAAGCCTGTTCTTGCGCGCTGCACCGCCTCCTACGAGATCCTTTTCATCAATGACGGCTCGGAGGATGATTCCTTCGCCCGTTTGCGTCAGGCGCATGCAGCGGACCCGCGGGTTCGCGCTTTGGCGCTCAGCCGCAACTTCGGCAAGGAAGTGGCGATCGCCGCCGGCCTCGACTTTGCCACGGGTGCGGCGGTCGTCATCATGGATGCGGATCTGCAGCATCCGCCGGAAATGATCGAGACGTTCGTTGCCCGCTGGCGCGAGGGTTACAAGAACGTCTTCGGCCAAAGGCTCGACCGTAGCGCCGACCGTCCGTTGCGACGTCTGCTGACGCAGCGCTTCTACAAGGTCTTCGGCGCGGTTGGCGAGATGCCATTACCGCAGGGCGCCGGCGACTTTCGCCTGTTCGACAGGCAGGCGGTGACGGCACTGCGCTCGATGCGAGAAAAGGCGCGCTTTTCGAAGGGCCTTTATGCTTGGATCGGATTCAAATCCATCGGCATCCCCTTCAAAATTGCCGCCCGCGCGCATGGCGCGTCGAAATTCAGCTATCGCAAATTAACCCGCTTTGCGCTCGACGGGCTGATGTCCTTTTCGACCATGCCGCTCATGGTCTGGACCTATATAGGCACCTCGATTTCCGTCATCTCCTTGGCGACCGCGATCTATTTCGTAATCCGAACGCTGGTCTTCGGCGTCGACGTTCCGGGTTTCGCGACGTTGATTGTGTCGGTGACGTTTCTGGCCGGCGTCCAGCTTCTGTCGCTCGGCATTCTCGGCGAATATATCGGCCGCATTTTCGGCGAGGTGAAGGGCCGGCCTCTCTATGTCGTCGAGGAGGGGCTGGGGGTCGCGGAGATGCTAGAAGAGACCACGCGCTTGCCTTTTTCCGATGAAAGAAGCTACCGAACGAAGTGAGGCGGATGCGGGGTTACGACGCTTCCAGCCAAAGCGACGGGGCGCCTAGAACGCGCCTATGGCAAGCCAGCCTCTCCCACGGGGGGAGGGTTCGCGCTACCGTGCCCGGGCGCTCGCGATTCGGGCGCCCGGACGCCGATGTATAGGAACCTTGTCTCCGTTGCAGGAATAACGCTTCTCTCGCGTGCGACGGGCTTTGTCCGCGACGTGATGCTTGGCGCCGTGCTTGGCGCCGGACTTCACGCCGATGCTTTCGTCGTCGCCTTCCGGCTGCCCAATCATTTCCGCGCCATCTTCGGCGAAGGCGCCTTCAATGCAGCCTATGTGCCCTGCTATTCGCGGGTCCTCACGAGTGAGGGAGCGCTGGCGGGTCGGCGTTTCGCCAGCCAGATTTTCACGCTTCTCCTCGCCTCGCAAGTAATTCTGCTTGCGCTTGCGCTCGGCTTCACGCCGCAGCTCATCGATCTCCTGGCGCCGGGCTTTCGCGACAATCCGGAGAAATTCGCAAGCGCCGTCACCCTGACACGGATCACCTTTCCCTATCTGCTCCTCGTCACGCTCGTCACCCTGCAATCCGGCACTTTGAATGCGCAGGGGCGCTTTACCGCCGCCGCCTTCACGTCGGTGCTCCTGAATGTCGTGATGATCCTGTTCCTCGCGCTCGCATTCCTCTTCCCGAATGCGGGAATTGCTGCGGCCCTCGGCGTCACGGTCTCCGGCGTCTGCCAGTTCATCCTTACCTACGCGGCGCTGCGCCGTATCGGCATCCACGAGCAGATCGTGCGCATCGCGTGGAACAAGGAGATCCGGCATTTTTTCGCGGTGCTCGGGCCGGCAGTCATCGGCTCGGCGGGCGTGCAGCTCGCGCTGTTCGCCGATACGATCATCGGCTCGATGCTGCCGACGGGCGGCGTCTCGTCGATCTATTATGCCGACCGGATCTATCAATTGCCTATCGGCGTCATCGGCATTGCCGCCGGCACCGTGCTGCTGCCGGAGATGAGCCGGCGGCTTGCGTCCGGCGATCACGGCGGCGCTTATCACGCGCAAAACCGCACCATGGCTCTGTCGGTAGCGCTCGCGGCGCCATGCTTCGTCGCCTTCATCATGATCCCCGATATCATCATGCGCGGCGTGTTTCTGCGCGGCGCCTTCACCGAGACAGCGGTCGAGGCGTCGGCTGCGGTGCTGACCGCCTATGGATTCGGCCTTGTCGCGATCGTGCTCATTCGCTCGGCGGTCGCAAGTTTCCTGGCCGTCGGCGATACGAGGACGCCGATGCTGATCTCGCTCTTCGCTGTCGCGATCAACATCGGCTTGAAGGTCCTGCTGTTCAAGAGAATGGGAGCGCCGGGCCTTGCTACTGCGACCGCAGTTGGCGCTTGGATCAATCTCCTTCTGCTCATGATTATTGGCGTCGCGCGCGGCCTGCTGCGGCCGGATTGGGTTCTGGGCAAGACGACGGCCGCGGCATCGGTGGCGTCTTTCGCGCTCTCCGTCTTCGCATTGTTTCTCACGCCTCCGGTGGCGGAATTTGCCGCGCACATCGGTCGCTTCGACAACGAGATCGAACTGATCGCGCTGCTTGCCGGAGGCGGTCTTCTCTATGCGCTCGTGCTTGGCTTTGGGCTTTATGTGTCGGGCGTGAGGCTCAGGCGCGCCGCGGCGGCGTAGTCGTCGCGAGCGAACGAGGCAATCCAGCGAGCGAGCGTCTGGATTGCTTCGTCGCCTTGGTCCTCGCAATGACGTTAGCGGGCTCAGAACAGCCCTTCGATTTGGCCGTTCTTGTCGAGCTTGATGTTCACCGCCGCCGGCACTTTCGGTAGGCCTGGCATGGTCATGACGTCGCCGGTGATCATCACGACGAAGCCCGCGCCGGCCGAGAGCCGCACCTCGCGCACCGGGACGATAAAGCCCTCGGGCGCGCCGAGCTTGGCGGGATCGGTCGAGAAGGAATATTGGGTCTTGGCGACGCAGACAGGGAGATTGCCGAAGCCCATGGCCTCGATGTCGGCGATCTGCTTCTTCGCATTGGCGTCGATCGAAATATCCGCCGCGCCATAGATCTCGCGTGCGATCGTGCGCATCTTCTCGGTGAGCGACATGTCGTCCGGATAGAGCGTCTTGAATTTGGCCGTGCCGGATTCGGCGATCGCCACGACTTTCTCGGCCAATTCGACGGCCCCCTTGCCGCCATGCGCCCAGTGCTTGCAGATCACGGCCTCGACGCCAAATTGATCGCGGCAGGTCTTCATGATGATCTCGATCTCGCCTTCGGTATCGCCGCTGAAATGGTTGATCGCGACGACGACGGGAAGGCCGAATTTACGCACGTTTGAGACATGCCGGCCGAGATTGGCGAGGCCTGCCTTCACCGCAGCCTGATTCTCCTTGCCGAGATCGGCCTTGGCCACGCCGCCATGCACCTTGAGCGCGCGAACGGTCGCGACAATCACGGCGGCGGAGGGTGAAAGCCCCGCCTTGCGGCACTTGATATCGAGGAACTTCTCCGCCCCGAGATCAGCGCCGAAGCCGGCTTCGGTGACGGCATAATCGGCCAGACTGAGCGCCGCGGTCGTCGCGATCACGGAGTTGCAGCCGTGCGCGATGTTGGCGAAGGGGCCGCCATGGATGAAGGCCGGCGTGCCTTCGAGCGTCTGCACGAGATTGGGTGCGAGCGCGTCTTTGAGCAGGACGGTCATCGCGCCGCTGGCTTGAACATCTTGCGCGGTCACCGGCTTCTTGTCGTGGCCCGAGCCGATCACGACGCGCGCCAGCCTTTGCTCGAGATCGGCGAGGTCGCGAGAGAGACAGAAGATCGCCATGATCTCGGAGGCGACCGTGATGTCGAAGCCGCTCTCGCGCGGATATCCATTCGCCGCACCGCCGAGCCCGACCACGATCTGCCGCAGGGCTCGGTCGTTCATATCGACGACGCGACGGAAGGCGACGCGGCGTTGATCGATGTCGGGTGAATTGCCCCAATAGATATGATTGTCGATCATCGCGGCGAGCAGATTGTGCGCCGATGAGATCGCATGGAAATCGCCGGTGAAGTGGAGGTTGATCGCTTCCATCGGCACGACCTGGGCATAGCCGCCGCCGGCCGCGCCGCCCTTCACCCCGAAGCAGGGGCCGAGCGAAGGTTCACGCAGAGCGACGATGATCTTCTTGCCGATGGTTCGGAGGGCATCGGCGAGGCCGACCGAAGTTGTCGTCTTGCCTTCGCCCGCCGCGGTCGGGCTGATGGCGGTGACAAGGATGAGCTTGCTCTTCGCCCGCGTTTTGGCCTGTTCATGCGCTTTAGCGAGAAACCCCAGGTCGACCTTCGCGATGCGAGACCCATAGGGCTGAATCGCATCGGCCGGGATGCCCGCGCGTTCGGCGATCGTCATGATCGGTTCGGTTTTGGCGGCGCGTGCAATCTCGATGTCGGTCGGCATGGAAACGATCCTCGCTGGGTTGACGTGGCGGCGCGGCCGCCACGAATGAAGAAGTAAGCTTATACCAAATCTCTCGGATGATACCCTTCAGCCCCCGTCGTCGCGAGCGAAGCGAAACAGGTTCGTCATTGCGCGCAACGCGAGGCGCTCCAGTCTCCGTTTGGGCTCCGGACCACTTGATCGCTTACTCCTGGCGCTCTCCCATTTGTCGAGGTCCCGCCGTCAGATCTCGAAAAGGTCAAGGCCCAGGCCGGTGGCGACCCCATCGTCTGCCCATCCGCCGCAACGCTGACGGCGATTAGCGTGATATCAATATATTTCATATACTTGTATCTCTGTCTTGAAGCTACACACGAATTCCCTTTTGCACCGCTAAGCGCTCAGCGCAGCGAGGATTCGCGCCCAGCTCCGCGCCCCTTTGTGGAAGGATGAGAGTTCGTATTTTTCGTTCGGCGAATGGATGCGGTCGTCGTCGAGGCCGAAGCCAACCATCAGCGCGTCCATGTTCAGATCGCGTTTAAAAGCGCCGACGATCGGGATCGAACCGCCGCAGCCGGCGAGCACGGCCTCCTTGCCCCATTCGTCGTACAAGGCCTGCCGCGCCCGGGTGAGCGCCTGCGAGTCGAACGGCAATTTCAGCGCACCTGAGGCGCCATGCGATACGAACTCGGCGCGGCAGTCAGCGGGCAGCCGTGCATTGACGAAACTGCGGAAGCTCGCGGCAATCTTCTCCGGGTCCTGTGCCCCGACGAGACGGAAGGAGAATTTGGCCCTGGCCTCAGCCGGCAGCACGGTCTTTGAGCCCTTGCCCGTATAGCCGCCGACGATCCCGTTGACGTCGCAGGTCGGGCGCGACCAGATCATTTCGAGCGCGCTGCGGCCGCTTTCGCCAGCCGGGACCGAAAGGCCCACCTCGCCAAGAAATTTTTGGCCGTCAAAGGAAAGGCGCCGCCACTGCTCGGCGATCTCTGCGGGCAATTCGGCAACGCCGTCATAGAAACCGGGCACGGTGATCCGCCCATCCTTGTCGCGCAGATCGGCGATGATCCTTGCCAGCACATGGATCGGGTTGATAGCCGCGCCGCCGAAGACGCCCGAATGAAGGTCGCGGTTGGCGGCGTGGATCACGACTTCTTCCAGCACGAGGCCGCGCAACATCGTCGTGATCGCCGGGGTCGTGCGATCCCACATGCCGGTATCGCAGACAAGGGCAATGTCGGCTGCAAGCTCGGCGCGATGGGCCGCAAGGAATCCGGGCAGCGACGGCGAACCGGTCTCTTCTTCGCCTTCGAACAGGATGGTGATGTTGCAGGGCAGGCCGCCGTTTTCCTTGAAGGCGCGGCACGCCTCGATGAAGGTCATGAGCTGACCTTTGTCGTCGGCAGTGCCACGGCCGATGATGCGCTTGCCGGTCGGCGCATCGGAGAGATGTGGCTCGAACGGCGGCGTTTCCCAAAGTTCGAGCGGGTCCGGCGGCTGTACGTCGTAATGGCCATAGAAAAGCACATGCGGGGCATCAGCCCGCGCGGCCTTCGCATGTGCGACGACCATGGGATGGCCAGCGGTGGGCCGCACCGAGGCGTCGAAGCCCAACCCGCGCAATTCCGCGGCGAGCCATTCGGCCGCCTCAAGGCACGCCCCTGCATAGGCGGGGTCGGTCGAGACCGACTTGATCGCGACAAGCGCAAAGAGCCGTTGCAACGCCTGGTCGAGATTGGAATCGATTTTTGCCAGCACGGCGTCGAGCGGAGCCATATTGTCTCCCGCGAAGAGTTTGCTCGGAGCGTCCCCTCTTTATCGCGACGGAACCGGCACCGCAAAGTGGCTTGGCTAGCGACAAAAAAGCCGGCCCCGTCACCGAGGCCGGCTTTGGCTCGAAATCCGCCTCAACGATCAGAAAATCTGACGGAACAGGCAATAGAGCGAGGCCGAGAGCGCGATGGCGCAGGGCAGCGTCAACACCCAGGCGACCACGATGTTGCGCAATGTGCTCAATTGCAGGCCCGATCCGTTCGCCGCCATGGTTCCGGCGACGCCCGAAGACAGAACATGGGTCGTCGAGACCGGCAGGCCGAAACTATCAGCCGCGAAGATCGTACCCATCGCTACGATTTCGGCGGCGGCGCCTTGGCCGTAGGTCAGATGCTCCTTGCCGATCTTCTCGCCAACCGTGATGACGATGCGCTTCCAGCCGATCATCGTACCGAGCCCGAGCGCGAGCGCGACGCAGATCTTCACCCAGATTGGGATGAACTTCGTCGCAAGGTCGAGCTCTTTCTATAGGCGCCGAGTATCTTCAAGTCGGCAGCGGATAGATCGCTTGCATGATCCTTGCTGAGCACACGGATCGCCCGTGCAGGTCAGAATGAGGAGACCGCGCACCCACAGCGGCGGCGGGGATTTGCCCCTCGGCTCGCGATAAAGCTCAGGCTTCCTAATCACGGTCTTCATGATCAGCAAAAGAAGCGCCGCGCAGATGAAGCCGACGAGCGGCGACAGCAGCAACGCATAGCCGATCTCGGTGGCCTTGCCCCAATCGACGCCGGATGTACCGTCGCGGCCGCGCATGACCGCATTGGCGATGCCGACGCCGATGATCGAGCCGATCAACGTATGCGAGCTCGAAGCGGGAAGGCCGAGCCACCACGTGCCGAGGTTCCAGATTATGGCGGCGATCAGCATGGCGAAGACCATGGCAAAGCCCGCCTGCGAACCGACTTGCAGGATCAGTTCGACCTGCAGCAGGGAAACGATCCCGAAGGCGACTGCTCCGGTCGACCAGAGCACGCCGAGGAAATTAAAAGAGCCCGACCAGACTACGGCGAGTTGCGCGGGCAGCGAATGGGTGTAAATCACGGTCGCCACGGCATTGGCGGTGTCGTGAAATCCGTTGACGAATTCGAACCCGAGGGCAATGACCAGAGCAACCCCGAGCAGGAGGAAGGGAAAGATGCTTTTGACGACGGTGCCGGTCGCCTCGACGTCGCCGTAAATGCTGTAGGCGGCGAAGAGCAGTCCGCAGCCGACGATGGCTAGGAAAACAATGACAGCCTTCATATCGATCGGCTGATCGAGATGAGGCTTCGGACTGAGGTGGTCCTCGCCCGGTAATATGTCGACTGAAGAAATAGAAGTCATGGACGCCCCTCCTAGCGAGGCGTTAACCCAAGCCGAAGCTGATTACACTTTTGTGACAGGCACAGTGGCCTCGGATTTGGGGCACGGTGCCTCAGCTTTGTCTGTGTTGGCGTTTCGCCGCCGGCCCTGCCAGGGCGCGAGGTAAATATTTTCGGGAGCATTTCTGCGAACACGGGCTGGTCATGCGATTGCGAAGCGATTTCTGGGTCGCGTCTTATCTGCGCCGCTGCGGCATCGAAGGCGTGAGTGCCGTGCTGCGCCGACGCGGCGCGGCCGAAGCCGGGGCTATTTTCATCAAGATCGATCGGCTCGATGGGAGGGGCGCGCTTTACGGTCCAGCGCCGCAGAGCGAAGTCGAGAGTGGCGATCGCCGCTTCGCGCGCCTCCACACAGCCGACTGGATCGAAACCGCCGCTGCCGATGAGCGGCTCAAACGGGAAATCGCTTTCGACGTCGACCTTTGGATCGTAGAGGTCGAGGATCGCTTGGGGCGCGACTTTCTTGAGTCTACGTTGTGACCTGCCCGCCACGCCGGCCACAGCTTTGGCCCCGGCGTGCTCAGGCGCACAGAAATTCATTCGCAACATCGTCAGCGTTGAGCCGGCGTTAACCAAATGGACGCCAGGCTTGGGCGTGACGTGAGCAAATTTGGTGCGATGGTCGCGCGACCGCGTGGAGGTCGAACCGATGGGTGAACTGGTTGCTTTCAGATCCGTGTACAGGACGAAACGCGGCACTTTGAATCCGGGCGAAGCCGCTGAAATCCTATTCTTCACAGGCGTGCGTTTCGTCCGCGTCGAGGATGATGCCGCGCAGTCAAAGACGCGCCGCCGGCGCGCCGAGCAGCAGCGTCAAGCACGACAGCGGCGCGAGAGAACACCCGCCTAAAGCATGATCCGCAAGAGCGCCGAGCGCGGGAAAATCCAACTCATTCGCGCGCAACAGCTTCCGGCGCGCAGGAGACTGACGTGACGCGGGCTTCCGCATCCGCCCTCTCGCTTGGATAGACGGCGAGCGCGCTGACCAGCACAAATCCCTTCATATCCGGAGCGGTGAGCCGCAGTTCCTGCAGGGGCTGATCTTCGTCATCATTTGCCTCCACGGCTTCGCGTTGCGCCGGCGTCAGGACGCGAACCTCAATATGGCCATGCAGCGCCGCGCGATCCGTCATCGCATAGAGGACTTGTCCGTTCCGCGTCCGAAACGACAGCGTGAGAAGCCCGGAGTTTTGCAGGTCGGCTTGGAGATGCAGAGGCCCGTTCGAGAGATCATAGAGACAGACCGCTTGCGCCAAGGCGGGGTCTTCAAATGGGCTGATCTCATGTCCGGGAAGGGCGCGCGGCAGCAACGTGATCTGGCCGGGCTTTGCAAGCGCGGACAGGCGCGCGAAAGCGTCGTCGGGTGCCACCTCCGGCATGGCGAGAATGGAAACCAAATGCACCATGCCGGCGATGAAGACCACCCCTGTGAGGTAAAGCAGAAATCCGAAAAATCGGTCGCCAAGGTTCATTCGCATCGGCCTCGAACGATCTTCGGCAGCGCTGCTGCTTCGACATTGGACGTGCCAAAGTCGAATAGCGTGTCGTAGAGCCGGAGCATGAGGACATAGGCCCGCGTGGCGCCAAGTGGCAGCCAATTGCCGGGCCTGGCCTCGCGCGCGACATTGATTTCGAATTTGCCGTCAGCCGCCCGCACGATCTCAGCCGAGGTGAAGCCGAAGCGCTTCGCCGGATTGTCGATGAGAAATCCGCTTGGCGTGAGGAGGCTCAAGGTCCAATAGCGCGTCGGCGGAACCGAACCGCTAACGACATAGTCGCAACGTGGCTGCAAGGGCGCGCCGACGCTGTCGGTGCGCGCGACGAAGCTCAATCCTTCGGCGTTGCCAAGCGGCAGTTCGGCGGTCCGCGCTAAGATCGCGCGGGCATAGGGATCGATGTCGAGCGATCCGTTCTTGGGTAGGCCGGTCCAAGGGCCGGCGTGCACCGCGTTGAAACTAATGCCGTGCAGCAGGACTTGGTAGGTAAGCGCGAGGCCGAGGGCTGTTCCGGCAAGCACCGCAATTAGGAATTTGAACAGAGTCAGCATGACGCTTGGTTTAGAAGAACTTGCGGCCTATGTCTCGGATTCTCGCGGTAAGGCGCGGCGCAGAAAGGCGACGGCGTGAAAATCATGGATGCGATTCCGACTTCGGCTCGGTGGTTGTTCTTTGCGTCTCGATCGTCTTTGCCGTCTGCTCGATCGTCGCGAGAACGTCGGCCGAGCGTCGCGAAAGGGTGGCGGGACGCCGCGGACCGCTAGAGTCTGCGACACCGGGCGCTGAAGGCGGCGGCGCCTGCGCGACGGCGGGAGGAGGCGCTCCCGGAAGCGGCTTGAGTTCAATGCCTTGATGCGCATAGGACATGATTTCGTGCCAGGTCATGGCGGGCAGAGAGCCACCGGTCATGTTGTTCGTCGGCGTATCATCGTCATTGCCGAACCAGATGATGCCGACCAAATTGCCCGTGTAACCGTCGAACCACGCATCCTTGAAGCCATTCGTCGTGCCGGTTTTGCCGGCTACGTCGATGTTGTCGAGCGCCGCCCGTCGTCCGGTTCCGGCTTGCACGACGTTGCGCATCATAGAAATCATATCGAGAATCGGCCCGGGGGGAAAGACTTGCTGGGGAGGCGGCGTATCGCGGTCATGCCTGTAGATCACGTCGCCATGGCTGTTTGAAACCTCGACGGCTGCGAAGGGGAAAATGCGCTTGCCGCCGTTGGCAAACGTGGAGTAGGCGCCGGCCATGTCCATCACGGTGACTTCGTCGGCGCCGATCGGCAGCGATACGGTGTCAACCAAGGGCGTCGAAATGCCCATCTTTCGTGCAGTCTCGACGATCTTGGCGCGACCCCGCTTGGCGGATTCGAAGACGTTATTGTGCCCGGGCACAGGATAGGCATCGCCAATCAAGATCGACAATCTGACCGCAACCGTGTTCAACGAATGGGTCAAAGCAGTGATGAGCGGAACGGAGCCCATGTAGGTGTTACCAAAATTATGCGGGCACCAGTCGCCGATGCAGACCGGCGCATCGACCACCATCGTGTTGGGGTGGAACTTGCCGGTCAAAAGCGCAGTGAGATAGACGAACGGCTTGAACGACGAGCCCGGCTGGCGTAGCGCATCGACAGCCCGGTTGAATTGGCTGGCGCCATAATCATTGCCGCCAACCATCGTCTTCACCGCGCCGTTCGAAGGATCGAGGATGACCATGGCCGATTGCTTGACATGGTAGCTGTGGCCATATTCCCGCAATTGATTTTCGATCGTCGCATCGGCATATTTTTGCAGGTTGGAATCGAGCGCAGTCCGCACCGTCAGAACGCGGTCATTGCCGAGCTTGCCAGCATCGGCGAGCTTGCGCACCTCATCATAGGCCCAATCGAGATACCAATCCGGGCTCGCCTCGCGGCTTCGCGCAACCGGTGTCGCCGGGTTGCGCACGGCCGCATAGATTTGACCCTCGGTCAGATAGCCGGCGTCGACCATATTGTTCAAAACATCGTTGGCGCGAGCGCGCGCTGCCGACAAATTAATGTGCGGGGCATATTTGGTCGGCGCTTTGAAAAGGCCGGCAAGCATCGCCGCTTCGGCCAAGGTGACATCGCGGACGGATTTGCCGAAATAGAATTGCGCCGCCGCCTGGATGCCGAAGGTGCCGCCCCCCATGTAGACGCGGTCGAGATAAAGCTGCAGGATTTCGCGCTTCGACAAATGGCCTTCGAGCCAGACCGCGAGATAGGCTTCCTTCACCTTGCGCGTCAGCGTGCGCTGGTTGGACAGGAACAGGTTCTTGGCCAATTGCTGGGTGATCGACGAGCCGCCTTGCACCACGCCGTTGGCCTTGGCATTCGCCGTGAGCGCGCGGAAAACGCCGATGAAATCGATTCCGACGTGTTCGAAGAAACGTCGGTCTTCTGTGGCGAGGACGGCGTCGATCAGATATTTCGGCATTTGCTCCAGCGGGACGGAATCGTCATGCTTGATCCCGCGGCGGCCGACTTCCTGGCCGTAGCTGTCAAGAAAAGTGACGGCGAGGTCCTCCTTTTTCAGCCAATCATCGGAGGACGTATCCTGGAAAGCCGGAATGGCCAGAAACAAGGCCAAAAAACCGCCGGCCAGCGCGAGGTTCGCGCCTTCGCAACAGAATTCGTTGAGAACGCGACGCCAGCCGGACACGTGCAGACGGTCCATGAAGGCGGCAAGCGTCGCATAGGAAGCCCGTGCACGTTCCCGGGAATCGTAAAGCGAGGAGTCGAAGAAGGCGTCAACGTCTCGAAAGGCGCGCGCGGCCTTCTTGTAAAGACGCGTCGATCTCAGCGTGTCGAACACGTCCAGCCTTCTCCTCTTATGATCCTCTTGCATCGTTTGGTGCCCATCGGCACTGGCCAACGTGCTCAATTGACCGGCCCGGTCTTGGATAGTTGCAATTTAAGGCTCAGTCTAGCAATCCTGGCCCTGCGCTTTAATCCCGAGAGTGGGGCCCACCCTTTGGTTGATCAACCAGCCGCGGCAATTGCATGGCGATGAAGGAAGATAAGCCATTTTGGGAGGCGAAGCCGCTCGCCGACGCTCGATTCCGCGCAATGGGAGAGCCTTTGCGACGGTTGCGGGCGCTGCTGTCTTGTCAAGCTTGAGGAAGAGGATACTGGCGTCGTCCATTACACGGATGTTGCCTGTCGGCTCTTCGACGCAGAAACCTGCCGTTGTAGCGACTACGCGAGGCGCCGCCGCCGGGTCAGGGATTGCCTCAAGCTCACGCCGGACCTCGCGCAGGCGCTTTCCTGGTTGCCGCCGACCTGTGCCTATCGGCTGCGTGCCGAAGGCCGCCCGCTCCCTTGGTGGCATCCGCTCGTCTCAGGTTCGGCCGAGACGGTCCATGTGGCGGGGATTTCCGTCCGTGGCCGCGTCGCGGCATCCGAAAGCAAAGTCAAAGTCGCCGACTATCCTGGTCATATCGTCAAATGGCCGCAAAAAGTGCCGCGCCGGGCAAAAACCGCCGCAAAAACTAAGGCGAAGCGGTGACGCCTCCGGCCTATCATTGCGATCGCGGCTTATTTTGTAGCCATTGATTTACTAAACTCGATGAAATCGACACGACCCTTCTGCGAACGCGCTTCGGTTGGCTGACTGGGAGCGCTCGCGTTGCCAGCGGCAACTCATTGAATCTCTTGGCCGGTTTTCGCGCGGCATCGCGCGGAAACATCGCTGCGGTTTCCTGGCATGATTGTCATGGCAAAGATAGGCCGCACTCCGCGGCATTAGCCTAGTGAAGTCTTTACCAATGATGCCTTCACTGTGCGGCAATTGACCAAAAAAGGAATGCCGCTCGTGAATACTCCACGCATCGTCTCGATAATCCATTGCTTCTGCGCAAATGCGAGCGCCCGGTTGAGCCAAATCCGGGGTGCTGTTCCTCGCTTTACCTGCGACCGCCGCGCCAACGTCGCAATGATCTTTGCCATTGTGCTCGTCCCGATCACGTTCGCGGCCGGAATGGGCGTCGACTATACGTCCGCGGCGCGGAGGAGAGACAAGCTGAACGCTGCGGCGGATGCCGCCGCGCTCGCAGCGGTCACGCCAGCGATGATGTCGGAAACGAAGGCGCAAGCGCAGACGGCAGCGCAAAACGTGTTCACTTCGCTGGCCTCTGTCGTTTCCGGCATCCAACCGGGCTCCGTAAATGTCAACGTCACGGTGACGCAGACAACGTCAAGCAAGTCCATTACGCGCACGGTGCTCGTTACGTACACGGCGCAGTCTGAGAATGCATTCGGCGGCATTCTCGGCCAGAACGATCTGACGATCGGCGGCACCTCGCAATCGAGCGCCTCCACGGCTCCGAACATCAATTTCTATGTGCTGGCGGATTCCTCACCGTCGATGGCAATCCCGGCGACGACAGCGGGCGTCAACGCCATGATCAGCGCGACCGCGAACGCACCCTCGAGCGGCGCGAACGCGGGCGGCTGCGCCTTCGCCTGCCATGAGTTCCCATCCGTCGGGAGATAATCTCGGCAATCCCGGCGGTGAGGACAATTACACCCTGGCGAAAAACATGGGCCTGACGTTGCGGATCGATAATCTGCGTACTGCGGTGGAGAATCTCGCGAGCACGGCCAGCACGACCGAGGCGAGCAATAGCGCCAAGTACCAATTGGCGATCTACACGTTCGACGTCAATTTCAACAATATCGCGACGCTGACGTCGAACATGACGACGGCGCAGACACAGGCTTCCAACATCGCGCTGCTGGAGGTCTACGACAATAATAACTTGACCTCGTCGGACAATAACGACGACACCGATACAAACTCCGACAACGCGCTCAGCAGCATCAATGCGACTATGCCGAATCCCGGCAACGGCACCAACGCGAAGGGTGACAGCCCGCAGGAAGTTCTCTTCTTCGTCACGGACGGCGTGGAAGACGAAATGGTCAACGGCAGCCGGCAGCAGTCCCTGATGAGCACGTCCGAGTGCACCACCATCAAGAACCGGGGCATCAGGATCGCGGTGCTCTATACGACCTATCTGCCACTGAACATGGGAACGGCCGGAAATCCGTCCTGGTACGCGCAATATATCGCGCCGTTCCAATCTCAGATCGGGCCCACCTTGCAGAGCTGCGCTTCGCCGGGTCTCTATCAGGAGGTCGATACCGACCAGGACATATCGACGGCACTGGCGAACCTCTTCGCGAATGCCGTGGCGACTGCGCACTTGACGGAATGATGGCGATCGCTGACTGATGAAATAAGAGTGCGCACAGAGCGGCGGCCATTCGGCCGCCGTTGCGTTTCGGCTTCGGGCGTGGTTTGTGCCGACAGGCTGCGGTCTCAGCCGGTATAGGCGATCGAATTGGTCAGCCGCGGGCTCATGTAGATTTGATCCTGGAGCGTCGTGGTGCCGATCACTTGCGAGCCCATCAAGGGCACGTAGTTATATTGGACCTGACCCCAGATCAGATAGATGTTCGGCGCCGAAAGCCCGCTTGGGAGAGTCACTTTAGTGCCGGCCGGCAGCGATGACGAGCTGCTCCAAGCGATTGTCGCGTTGCTGTTCGCGTCGGTCTGCACTTCCGAAATAGTGATGGTGAGGTTCGCGGCAGAATAGGGCGCGATAAGCTCGTTCCCGGCACCAATGATGGTCGCAAGGTCCGAGCTGCTGACGCTCGTGTATTGAGTCGTCAGGTCGGTGACGCCGCGCGTGGTGATGGTGACTTTGCGACTAATCGCGACGGCTTGGCCGACTTCCGCGACTCCGGCAAACACAATAAGCATGAATGGAAGCATCAGGGCGAATTCTACTGCCGCTATGCCACGCTGATCGCCAGCCAGAGCGCGGAGACGTAAGAAGCGGCGAAGGGATCGGCTCGTCATGGTCAGGGCTCGTTCTTGAACACGGCCGTCGCCATCATCAGGCGATTGCCGTTCGACATGTTCGCCAGGTTGAATCCGAGCAGCCCGCCAACCACCGGCCATTGATACATGACCTGAAGGACGACGATGCTGCCCGCGGTGCCGGGTTGGAAAGACCAGCTGTTGCTCACCTGGCCGTTCGCATTGAACATCAGGGTCGGGGGTGCTGTGCTGGCGGCGGAAAACGAAGAGGCCGTCTGCATGTTGACCATGAGATTGTTGCAGTTGAACAAGGCGGTGAGCCTGGTTGCAGACAGTTGTGTTGAACTGGGCCTGGGTCAGGCTGTTGTTCACAACCTGGCCGGTCAAGACGAGGCGCGCGGCCTGTTCGGTCGCGGTTTCGAGTTCCTGCTCCGCCATCAGCACGATGGCCGTTTGAATCGTGGCGAAGATGATTGCCAGGAACGGCAGCCCGATCATGCCATATTCCACTGCCGTCACGCCGCGATCGTCACGCGCGAACGCGCGCGGCAGCCTCAGCCACTTTGACCGCGGGTCAGATCCCCGCTGGGGACTCTTGGACATGGGCAGACCATCCCAATTGCCGTGGTCCGCTCGGGCGGCATCCACGCATCCTCGATCGACCGTAACAAACGGGCATTTCGCAATAGTTACACAGACCTTGTAATTTCCCTGGTAACCTTGAATTGGGCTGCTCGGGATTGCCGGGTCTGCGAATTCACGGGAGTCGATCGGTCGGAGGCTCAGGGCTTGCCGCTTGCAAACCTGCGAGGCGCCACTATAGGTCGTTCATCCGGCCCTTGATGTTCATCGCATGTTCATCGCGTGGCAGAGAGGCTCGACTGATGCGGTACGCCGGCCTTGTTATCGCCCTGAATTTGCTTGCTACCGCTCCGGGGATCGCGGCCGAGCAAGTGCCGGAGCGCGAGTGCTTTTCGGCGGCCCAGACGCGTGAGAAGATTGCCAGCAAGAAGCTTGCCGAGCCGTTCCGCCTGATGACCGGCGCAGCTGCGCGATTTCAAGCCGAAGCGATTGGCGCCAAACTTTGCCGGTGGAAAGAAGAATTCGTCTATGAAATAAGCCTGTTACGCCGTGACGGGCGCGTCATTCACGTGTTCATGAATGCCGCCAACGGGCAGATCGTCGGCTCGAAGAATGCCAAGTGAGCGGGATAGGAGGGTGAACCTTGCGGCTTCTCGTGGTCGAAGATGACAAAGATCTCAATCGCCAGATTTCCGTGGCGTTGACCCAGGCGGGCTATGCCGTCGATCGCGCGTTTGACGGCGAAGAGGGCTGGTTTCTTGGCGATACTGAATCCTACGACGCCGTCGTCCTCGATCTCGGCTTGCCGAAGAAGGACGGCATTACCGTGCTCGGCGATTGGCGCCGGGCCGGGCGCGCCATGCCCGTCCTCATCCTGACCGCGCGCGACCGGTGGAGCGACAAGGTTCAGGGTTTCGACGTCGGCGCCGACGATTATGTCGCCAAGCCCTTTCACATTGAAGAGATTCTAGCCCGCCTACGCGCCCTGCTGCGTCGCGCTACCGGCCATGCCACCAGCGAATTGATCTGCGGGCCGGTGCGGCTTGATACCAGGGCGGGGCGGGTTTTCGTCGATGGAAATCCCATCAAGCTCACTTCGCATGAATATCGGCTTTTGTCCTATCTGATGCACCATGCCGGCCGCGTCGTCTCCCGCAGCGAACTTGTCGAGCATCTTTACGATCAGGATTTCGATCGCGATTCCAATACGATCGAGGTCTTCGTCGGTCGTCTGCGCAAGAAGCTCGGCATCGACATCATCCAGACCATGCGCGGCCTCGGCTATGTCGTCGCTGCGCCCGGCGGCGAAGCGAGTTCCGGCAAAGCGGGCCCTGTTGCGGCCGACCGCTCGTGAAGCCATGCGCGCATCGAAACCGCAAACCTGGTCGATCGCCGCACGCCTTTTCCTTTCAGCTGCGGTTCTCAGCACTGCGATCCTGTTCATCGCTGGCGTCGGGCTTTCCGCGCTCTATCGCAAATCCGCGGAATCGCGCTTCGACGAAAGGCTTGGCGTTTATCTGCGGGCGCTCGTCGCCGACATCGCCTCGCCATCGGAAGAGAACCGTTCCGAGCCGTTCGAACTCGGCGAACCGCAATTCGAAATCGCCCTCTCCGGGCTGGTATTGGCAGATCACCCGGCTCGACGGCGACAAGCCGGATATCAAGAGTTCCCGTTCGCTTTTTGCGGCGAGGCTGCCGAGGCTCTCGGACGCTGGCGTTCCCGCAGGCGTTGGCGGTGCCCGCAATGGCTATGTGAAAGGTCCCGACGAGCGTCGCCTGCGCATGGTCGAACGCATCATCGATACCGGCGACCAAGGCATTTATCTCGTCCAAGTCGCGGCAACTACGGCGACGATGGAGTCGGAAATCGCCGGATTTCGAGCTCGCTCTCATCATCACGTTTACGCTGCTGGCCGCGGCCCTCGTCGGCTCCGCCGCCTTGCAGATGCGCTATGGGCTGGAGCCGCTGCGCCGTCTGCAGGAGGGCGTCGCGGCCATCCGGCGTGGGGAGGGCGAAAAGATCGTCGGCGAGTTTCCGCAGGACATCGCGCCGCTTGCCTCCGAGCTCAATCTTCTCCTCGCCGCCAACCGCGAAGTCGTCGAGCGTGCCCGCACGCAGGTCGGCAACCTCGCCCATGCGTTGAAGACGCCGCTCAGCGTCATCATTAACGAGGCGGAGACGGAGAAGAGCGCGCTGTCGCTTAAGGTTCGCGAACAGGCGGCGATCATGCGCGATCAGGTGACCTATTATCTCGACCGCGCCCGCGCGGCCGTGCGGGTCGGCATCCTCGGCAATATGGCGGAGGTCGCGTTGGTTACTGCGGCGCTGGTGCGCACGTTCGAGAAGATCTACCGCGACCGCGGCATCGTCTTTTCGGTGCAGTCGAGGATCACGTGCGGTTCCAGGGCGAGCGCCAGGATCTTGAGGAGATGATCGGCAATCTCGTCGACAATGCCGGCAAATGGGCACGCCACGCGGTCACGATTGAAGTCGCACCGATCGCTGCCGCCGATCCGAAGACGCAGCCCTTTTTCCGCGTGACCATCGACGATGACGGGGTCGGCCTCGCGCCGGAATTGCGCGAGGCGGCTATGCGGCGCGGGCGGCGGCTTGACGAAACGCGGCCCGGGTCCGGCCTTGGTCTCTCGATCGTGGTCGATCTCGCCGCCCTTTACGGCGGAGCACTCCGGCTCGACGCGAGCCCGGCGGGCGGCCTGCGGGCGGAGCTCGAACTGCCTGCCGCGGCATAAGGCGTAGGCTTAGCGAATTCGTTGAATGTCTTTGTTGATCAAGGAGAACATGGGCCGAAAGGCCCTATATCCTCGGTGTTGGCTGCGACGAATTGCTTCCCAGCCGGCAAAAAATGCTCTACAGCATGGCCGGGCGAAACGGTTATTGGCTCGCCGATGGCACAAACGATAAAGCAATAAGTTGGGGTCTATTCAACATGTCGGGACCGCTCTGAGGAAGCATCATGCTTTGGGGCATTTTTGCGCTTTTGACCGGCGTTGCCGTCTTCGCGGTCTTGTGGCCAATGGCCAAGCCGCCGCGAAAGAGGCCGGGCGCGGCGACCGATATCGTTTTTTATCGGGCCAAGCTCGACGAGATCGAGCGCGATGCGGTCCGCGCCAATATTTTGCCGGAGGAGGCGGAAGCCGCGAAGGCCGAGGCCGCGCGCCAGTTGCTTGCGGCTGCCGAGAGGAATTCGCCGGCACCCTTCGCCGCGGCGGTCGCTCCGTCGCGCCTGCGCCTGCGGATTGCCGCCATTGTCGCGCTGCTCTTCGTTCCTGCCTTGGCCTTCGGCCTCTATGGCGCGATCGGCCATCCAAATTGGCCGGATGAACCGCTCCAGGCGCGCTTGAATGCGCCGGCGGAAGCCATGGACATCAATGTAGCGATCGCCAAGGTCGAGGCGCATCTCGCACAGCATCCGGAAGATGGCCGCGGCTATGAAATCCTCGTACCCGCCTACTTACGGCTCGGCCGGATCGAAGAAGCCGTTCATGCCGCCGAGGCGGCGCTGGAGAAACTTGGCGAAACCCCGCAGCGTCTGGCGACCTATGGCGAAACGCTCGTCTTCGCTAACCACGGCATGGTGACGGAAGAGGCTCGCAAGCTCTTCGCCCGCGCCGCGGCGGCCGGAACGGCTCCCAAGGCCTTGTTCTTCCTGGGCCTGGCTTCGTCGCAGGACGGCGACAAAGCGAAGGCGCGTGACTATTGGGAAAAGCTGCTGGCGCAATCGCCGCCGAACGCGCCATGGCGGGCGGAACTTGAAGCGCGGCTCGCTGCACTCGCCAAGGAGAGCAATTCGCCGGCGCCCGACGCCGCCGCAGCCATCGCTGCCATGCCGCCAGATGAGCGCGCAGCCGCAATCCACGCCATGATCGACAGGCTTGCGGCCCGGCTCGCTGCGAACGGGCAAGACATCGAGGGCTGGTTGCGCCTCGTGCGTGCCTACAAGGTCACCAACGAAATCGGCAAGGCGCGGGCGGCGCTCGAAACAGCGCGGCGCGACTTCGGTGGCGATGCCGCGGCGATCGCCCGCATCGATGCGCTGGCGCACGAACTCGGACTTGATTCATGACACGCAGAAAGAAACGTCTGGCTCTCATCTTTTCGGCGTTTGTCGTTCTCGGCAGCGCCTTGGGCCTCGTGCTTTACGCGCTGCGCGACAATATCGTCTTCTTCTATGGGCCGAGCGAAGTCGCGGCGAAAGAGCTTGCGCCAGGCACGCGGGTGCGTATCGGCGGCCTAGTGAAGCAGGGCTCGGTGCAGCGCGACGGCGGGACGATCCATTTTGCCGTGACCGACGGCAAGCGCGACTTGCCCGTTACCTATAGCGGACCGTTGCCCGATCTTTTCCGCGAAGGGCAGGGGGTCGTCGCCGAGGGCGTGCTTGGCACGTCCGGGCTCGCGGCTTCGACAATTCTCGCCAAACACGACGAGCGCTATATGCCGCGTGAGGTTGTCGATGCCTTGAAGAAGGCCGGCCGCTGGCAGGAGAACGCGGACATGGGAGGCGGCTCGTAATGATCGTTGAAACAGGCCATTATGCGCTCGTGCTCGCTTTGGCGCTCGCGCTGATCAACGCGGCTTTGCCGCTGTGGGGTGTCGCGACGCGTGACCAAAGGCTGATGGCGGTCGCGCCCTCGGTTGCGCTCATGGGCTTTTTTCTCGTGGCGCTGGCTTATGCCGCCTTGACCTATGCTCATGTCACGTCGGACTTCTCGCTCGTCAATGTCGTCGAGAATTCCCATTCGGCGAAGCCGCTGATCTACAAAATTACCGGCGTCTGGGGCAACCACGAAGGTTCGATGCTCCTCTGGGTACTGATCCTTTCGGTCTTCGCTGCCGCGGTCGCGGTCTCGGGCCGGGCCATGCCGACTGATCTTCATGCCGCCGTTCTTGCTGTGCAGTCCTGGATCGCCGCGGCCTTCCTTCTGTTCATCCTGCTCACCTCCAATCCATTTGCGCGGATCGCCAATCCGCCGATCGAAGGCAATGATCTCAATCCGCTGTTGCAGGATCCGGGGTTGGCCATCCATCCGCCGCTTCTCTATCTGGGCTATGTCGGGCTTTCGATTACCTTTTCTTTTGCCGCCGCAGCCTTGATCTGCGGCCGCATCGATGCGGTCTGGGCGCGGCTCGTGCGGCCCTGGACCTTGATCGCCTGGGTGTTCCTGACGCTCGGCATCGCGATGGGGTCTTATTGGGCCTATTACACGCTCGGCTGGGGCGGCTTCTGGTTCTGGGACCCGGTCGAAAACGCCTCGCTGATGCCGTGGCTCGCGGCGACCGCGCTGTTGCATTCGGCGGCGGTGATGGAGAAACGCGAGGCACTGAGGATCTGGACGATCTTTCTCGCCATTCTCGCCTTTTCGCTGTCGCTGATCGGCACGTTCATCGTCCGCTCCGGCGTCCTGACATCGGTCCATGCCTTTGCCAACGACCCTCGGCGCGGCGTGTTTATTCTCGCCATCCTGGTCTTCTTCATCTGCGGCTCGCTGCTGCTCTTTGCGCTGCGGGCCAATACCTTGAAACCAGGCGGTTTCTTCGCGCCGGTCTCACGCGAAGGCGCGCTTGTCCTCAACAATCTCGTGCTCGCGACTTGCTGCGCCACAGTCTTTGTCGGCACGCTCTATCCGCTCGCGCTCGAAGCCTTGACCGGCGAGAAGATTTCGGTCGGGCCGCCGTTCTTCAACGCGACCTTCGGGCCGCTGTTCCTGCCCCTGCTCGTCTTGATGCCGATCGGCCAAAACCTCGCCTGGAAACGCGGCGATCTCCTCGGCGCCGTGCAAAGGCTCTTCTTCGCCTTTGGCTGCGGCGTGGCCACGATCCTAGTCTTTGCCGCTTGGCGCGGCGAGCCGGTCATGTCGGTCCTTCTCGCGGGGCTTGCGGTCTATACAATCGTCGGTGCTTTCGCCGATCTCGGCAGCCGCATCTTCGGGCGCGCCGTCTTGGTGAGGGGCTCGCCTTCGCAGGCCATCACCCATGCGCTCGGCCTGCCGCGCTCGGCCTATGGAACGGCCTTCGCCCATGCCGGCATCGGCCTTACGCTCCTCGGCCTCGCCGCGACCGGTTGGGGCGCCGAGAAGGTCATCACGATGAAGCCGGGCGATGTCACGACTGTCGGACCCTATGATCTCGTGCTCGAAAGGCTCGGCGCGGAGATCGGCCCGAACTACACCGCCAAGGTCGCGCATGTCGCGATCCGGTCCGGCGGCGTCGAGATTGCTTCCATCGATCCGGCCGTTCGCTTCTATCCGACACGGCAGATGAGCCGTGCCGAGGCCGGCATCAAGACGCTCGATCTCGGCCAAGTCTATGTGGGCATCAGTAACGGTACAAAGGACGGCACCGTTGACGCGCGGCTCTATTGGAAGCCGCTGGTCACCTTGATCTGGTTCGGCGCCATTGTAATGGGTTTCGGCGGCCTTTGTTCGCTCAGCGATCGCAGACTTCGCATTGGCGTTGCGCGACGCGTCCGGAAATTGGCGGCGACGCCGCAGGCGGCGGAGCGATGAGAGGCGAAGAAGCCATCTCGTCTCTCGCGTGCGGGGGAAGGAGGGCCCGCGCAGTCTCGCGGATCTTCATGCTGGCCGGCATCCTGTTCCTCGGATTCGCTCCGACCTTCGCGTTTGCGGTGACGCCAGAAGAAATGCTGGCCGATCCCAAGCTCGAAGCGCGCGCGCGGGCGCTCTCGACGCAATTGCGCTGCATGGTCTGCCAGAACGAGTTGATCGACGAGTTGGACGCTGTGCTCGCACATGACATCCGCGTTCTTATTCGCCAACGGATTGTGGCGGGCGATAGCAACGCGGCGATCAAGGCTTTCCTCGTTTCGCGCTACGGCGATTTTGTTCTGCTGAAACCGCCGTTCAAGCCGGAGACCTATTTGCTCTGGGCGACGCCGGTTCTGTTGCTGCTGGCGGGCGGCGCGGCGATCATTATCGCGCTGAGGAAGCAGAAGCCGCTGGCTCCCGCATCTTTGACGGCGGCGGAACAGCAAAGACTCGCGGCGCTCGTCGGCGAACGGGAAGAGTGAAGACGGCGCGGCTGGCACGTCACTACCTCAGCATACGGCTTACAAATTGCGAGCGTTCACGAAAGTGGTGTTCGCCCGAGGCTTTCAGATGCGCGTCGGATTCAAGCATCATTGAGGACAGTTTTGCCGCGTCCACTCGGGTCCCTTAACGCCGGTGATACATGGACCCCACGGACCATGATACGAACCTCCACTTTGATTAATCTTACCGCCCGGCGCCGAGTACACTCCGCCGCCCGGTCCCGGGTATAGCCCACCCCCGGGGCCGGCGTACATTCCGCCGCCCGGTCCAGTATACAGCCCACCGCCGGGGCCAGCGTACATTCCGCCGCCCGGTCCGGTATACAGCCCACCGCCGGGGCCGGCGTTAAGCCCTCCGCCAGGGCCAGCGTTAAGCCCTCCGCCAGGGCCAGTGGACAGGCCGCCGCCAGGCCCAGTACTGCACGGTCCACCGGGGCCGGCGTACCCTCTGCATTGGGCGGCAGCAGAATTGGGCGATAGCCAAACGCAGGACACGAAAGCCGCGACGATAAAATAGTAATGCTTCATGTTCGTCCTTTTCTGACGTGCGTCACATCGCAAAGTAGACATTATCCGCCAAATCGAGCGGCACGAAGGTGAACGGCGCCGAATGCAGGCATGCGGCATTCGCACAGGTGACGAACAGACCGTCGAGAGGCCGTGGCCTTTGAGATGGGCGATCGTGAGCGGGGGCAGGGGTCATCCAACTAATCCGCGAAATAGCGCCAGCCGTTACCCGAGGCGTTACCCCAGTGCCTATCCTGGCTCTCTTGACGACCTAAGAACGACGCAAGCCATTGATGTAGTCATATTGTCGCCGGCCTTCATGTTGAGCACCCGCGGGTCATAGGGCGCCCCGAGCTTCTTCGAGCAGGAGCAGGGTGGCGGAGGAGCGCGTTTTCGGCGCGTGATAGAGTGTGATCCGGCCGTCGCTATGCATGACGCCAATCCCCTTGTATTCGTTCAAGTCGGCGCGTATGTTCGTGTTCTGTTCGCGCATGGCCGCGCCCGCCCGGTGGCAGGCGGGCCGTTTCAGATCGGCCCTTGGACGTTACAAAAGTTTCATTTCCCCGAAATAGCCGCGTAAGCCGCAGCGGCCCATGTTTACCCGAAGAAGGCCGCGCCGTCGCACCTTTTCCTTCCCGCGCTGTCCCGCCGCAATATTCTGCGGGACATGTCCTTGGCACATGGAGATGCAGACTATGGATCACCCGATTTCGCCGAGCTCTGATCAAACACCCCCGGGCAAGCGCAAGCCTCGCCATACGGTGCGCATCGCCCTGTTGGGTTCGGTGGCGGCCGTCGCCTTGGCGGGGGCGCTCGCCGGCAATTTGGGGCTGCCGCATGCGACGTTCACTAATCCGGCGCAGGCTGAGACGAGCTCGCAGACGAGCCTGCCTGCCAATGCCTTTTCCTTCGCCGATGTCGTCGACCATGTCCGTGGTGCGGTCGTCTCGATCAAGGTGAAAATCGCGGAAACCGCCGACTCCGATAACAGTGCCGAAATGCCGAGGCTTCAGCCCGGCGATCCGCTGGAGCGTTTCTTCAAGAGGTTCGGCGGCGGGCAGGACGGCATACCATTCGAATTTCGTAACGGCCGTCCCCATATGAGCCTTGCACAAGGCTCCGGCTTCATCATCTCCTCGGACGGCTATGTCGTGACCAATGATCACGTCGTCGACAATGCGACGGACGTCACGATCACGATGGATGACGGCAAGACTTATCCGGCCACCGTCGTCGGCACTGACAAGAAGACCGATCTCGCGCTCTTGAAGATCAAGAACGGTAAAGACTTCCCGCATGTCGACTTCGCCTCGACCAATCCGCGCGTCGGCGACTGGGTCATTGCCGTCGGCAATCCGTTCGGTCTGGGCGGCACGGTCACCGCAGGCATCGTCTCGGCGCGTGGCCGCGACATCGGCTCCGGCCCTTATGACGATTATCTGCAGATCGACGCGCCGGTGAACCGCGGCAATTCCGGTGGCCCGACCTTCAATACGCAAGGCCAGGTCGTCGGCGTGAACACGGCGATCTATTCGCCATCGGGCGGCAGTGTCGGCATCGGCTTCGACATCCCGGCTGATGAAGCGCAGAGCGTGATCGCTTCGCTGAAGGATAAGGGCAGCGTGACGCGCGGTTGGATCGGCGTGGAGATTCAGCCGGTCACCACCGATATCGCCGACAGCCTCGGGTTGAAAGCGGAGAAAGGTGCTCTGATCGCTGACACGCAGGCGAACTCGCCGGCCGCGGACGCTGGCATCAAGACCGGCGACGTCATCCTCGGCGTCAATGGAGAGAGCGTCGCTGGGCCGCGCGAACTCGCCCGCAAGATCGCTGCGCTCGGTCCCAACGCCAAAGCAGACTTGCTGATTTGGCACGACGGCTCGGAAAAGACGGTTTCGGTGAAGCTCGGCACGTTGCCGAACGACAAGGAAGCCAAGAATGAGTCCGGGTCCGGCTCCGGCGACGGCGGCCTTGACAGCTTCGGCCTCGCGCTTGCGTCGGCGGATTCCGTTCCGGGTGCCGGCAGCAAGGAGGGAGTCGTCATTACCGACATTGATCCCAACGGCGCTGCAGCGCAAAAGGGCCTGAAGGTCGGCGACGTCATCCTCGAAGCCGGTGGCAAGACCGTCAGCAAGCCGAGCGATGTGTCGAATGTCATCGCGGACGCCAAGAAGGACGGTCATAAGGCTGTACTTCTGCGGGTCAAGAGCGGCGACGAGACGCATTTCGTTGCCTTGGTCGTCAACCCGGCGTCCTGACGCCGGCATCCTCTCCACCAGGCGTCGCATTTGCCCCCCGTCTGCGATGCCGGTCTAAGGAGGCGGCAGGTCGAAGCTTCGCTCTCGGCCTGCCGTTTTTTTCGGAACAGCCTATATGTCTTCTATGCGCATCCTCATCATTGAAGATGATTCGGAGGCAGCCCTTTATCTCGTCAAGGCATTGCACGAGGCGGGGCACGTGGCCGACCGTGCCGCCGATGGGCTTGAGGGCTATGAAAAGGCGCGCGACGGGGCCTATGACGTTCTCGTCGTCGATCGGATGCTGCCGAAGCTCGATGGCCTCTCTCTTATCGGCGGCCTGCGTGTCCAGAAGATCGAAACGCCGGTGCTGATCCTTTCGGCGCTCGGCCAAGTCGACGACCGGGTGAAGGGGCTGCGCGCCGGTGGCGACGACTATTTGACCAAACCCTACGCCTTTTCCGAATTGCTGGCTCGGGTCGAAGTTCTAGCGCGGCGCAAACCATCAGGAGCCGGGGAGGACACGGTCTACCGCGTCTCCGGTCTCGAACTCGACCGCCTGTCGCATAAGCTCACCCGCAACGGCAAAGAAATCGTGCTGCAGCCGCGAGAGTTCAGGCTCCTCGAATATTTGATGAAACATGCCGGCCAGGTTGTCACCCGCACCATGCTGCTTGAAAATGTTTGGGATTATCATTTCGATCCGCAGACCAATGTGATCGACGTTCATATTTCGCGACTTCGGGCAAAAATCGACAAGGGATTCGAGCCGCAGCTTCTGCAAACGATACGCGGTGCTGGATACATGATCCGTGACGGCAATCGGTAAGCTCTTCCGCACGACGGCGTTCAAGATCTCGCTGGCCTATCTCGTCGTCGCCGCGATCGGCGCCGGGCTGCTGCTTGGCCGCGTCGGCTGGAACGTCAAGCAAGTGATGGATGCGCAGATCAGCCAGACAGTCGACACAGACATCACCGGACTTGCGGAACAATATTCGGAAGGCGGCATCAACCAACTTGTCCGGGCGGTCGAGCGGCGCGCCAGGCAGCCAGGCGCGGGGCTCTATCTCGTGACGACCCACGCCGGCGAGCCGATCGTCGGCAATATCGCGAGTCTGCCGCCGGGCGTCATCTCCCAACCTGGCCTTGTCGAAACCGATTATCTGCGCGCCGGCGACGTCGCCGTGCAGCATCGCGCCTTGGCGCGCGTTTTCGCATTGCCCGGCGGCTTCCGCCTTCTCGTCGGGCACGACATCGAAGAAGGCTTGCGTTTGCGCCGTATCTTCGCCGGGGCGCTGCTCACCTCGCTGGTTTGGCTCGTCGTGATCGGGACGATCGGCGGTCTGTGGGTTGCCCGCCGCGTGTTGCGCCGGGTCGACACGATCAACGCGAAGGCCAAGACCATCGTCGCCGGCGATCTCTCCGGTCGTTTGCCCCTCGCCGGCACGGGAGATGAACTCGACCGCCTCGTGCAGAACTTGAATTCCATGTTGGACCGCATCTCGATCCTTGTCGCAGGACTGCGGGAGGTTTCGGACAATATCGCGCATGATTTGAAGACGCCGTTGACGCGGCTGCGCAGTCGCGCCGAACAGGCGCTCCATTTTGCGAAAACGCCCGAGGATTACCGTTTCGCGCTCGATAAAGTCATCGACGAATCCGACTCGCTCATCCGCATTTTCGACGCGCTTCTCATGATCGCCCGCGCCGAAGCGGGTGCTGGCCCCGAGGGCATGGTTGATTTCGATGCCACGGGCGTCGCCCGCGATGTCGCCGAGCTCTACGAACCTTTGGCGGAGGATCGCGGCATCAGCCTTTCGCTCGACACCGAACCGGATCTCATTCTGCATGGCAGCCGCGAGCTCATCGGCCAAGCGCTGGCCAATCTCGTCGACAATGCCTTGAAATATGGCGCGCCGCAGAGCGGGGGGGTGCCCACGCAGGCCGATGCCCGCATTGTGGTCGCCGCCAAACGACAGGGCAAACTCGTCGAGATCAGTGTTGCCGATCATGGTCCAGGGATCGCCCCGGACGATCGCGAGCGGGTGCAGGAACGGTTCGTGCGGCTCGAAAATTCGCGGTCGAGGCCAGGCTCGGGACTGGGTCTCTCGCTTGCCGCCGCCGTTGCGCGCCTGCACAAGGGAACATTGCGGTTCGAGGATAATTTCCCCGGTCTCAGGGTCGTGCTTGCCTTGCCCGCCGCGGCCTCCAAGCTTGCGCCGCCACCTGCACCGCAGACAGGAGCGGCTGCGTGAGCCACATTGAAATGCTGCATGCGGCGCCACAGACGTCCCTTCGCGAACAATTTTCCAAAGCGCCTTACCCCGACGATCGCGCCGTCGCGGAGAGGCGTGTTGCCGATTTTCTTGCTGAAGCCGGCGCCGAGGTCGCAGTAGATGACGTCCGAACACGAGCGCTCCTCCTCGGCGTCGCCGATCATTCGCCTTATCTATGGAAGCTGATTACGTCTGATCCCGGCCGGCTGCTTCGACTTCTCAACGCGGCACCGGAGGCAAGTCTTGCCATCTGCCTCGACGCCGTCGCATCCGCGGAAACAGCGGCGTCGGAAGCCGAACTGATGCGTGTGCTGCGGCGCGCGAAGCAAGAGGTCGCACTTCTCGTCGCTCTGGCTGACCTTGGCGGCGTCTGGACGACCGAAGCGGTCATGGCCGCGCTCACCGCGAGCGCCGATCAATTCGTCGCAACGGCGCTCAACTTCATCCTTCGCCAAGCCCGGGCGAGCGGCAAAATCGCCTTGGCGGAAACAGCGGTGCTCGATCGCGATTGCGGTGTCGTTATCCTTGCGCTCGGCAAGCACGGCGCCGCCGAATTGAACTATTCGAGCGACACCGATCTCATCATTCTGTTCGATCCTGCGAGTCCGGCCGCCGCGCAAATGGAACCAGCGGGACTCTTCGTGCAGATCGCGCGAAAACTGGTGAAGATACTGCAAGAGCGCACCGCCGACGGCTATGTTCTGCGCGTTGATCTGAGATTGCGGCCTGATCCAGGTTCGACCGCGATCGCGATTTCGATGCCCGCCGCCTTCTTCTATTATGAATTCCTTCGGCCAGAACTGGGAACGCGCCGCGATGATCAAGGCGCGCCCGATCGCCGGCGACCGCAGGCTCGGCGAAATCTTCCTCGCGCAGCTCACGCCTTTCATCTGGCGCCGCTATTTCGACTACGCCGCAATCGCCGACATCCATGCCATGAAGCGACAAATCCATGCCGTGCGCGGCCATGCCGAGATCGCCATCGCCGGCCATGACCTCAAATTGGGTCGCGGTGGTATTCGCGAGATCGAATTCTTCGTGCAGACGCAGCAATTGATCTTCGGCGGCAAACGCCCGGCTTTGCGTGGCAGCCGCACCCTCGACATGCTTGCTGAGTTGGAGGCGGAGGGACTGATTAGCGGCGCGGCGCGCGCCGATCTCGAGGCCGCCTATCTCTTTCTGCGCGAGACCGAACATCGTCTGCAGATGATTGCCGACGAACAGACGCAACGTCTGCCGACCGATCCGGATGATCTGCAGCGTTTCGCCAAATTCTGCGGCTATGCGGCCTCGCGCCTTTCGCGGAGGAGCTCGCGCTCCACCTCGGCCATGTGGCGGAGCACTATGCCCGGCTTTTCGAGACATCGCCCGGCCTTTCCACGGCCACGGGCAGTCTCGTCTTTACCGGCGTGACTGACGATCCCGAGACGCTGGAGACGCTTTCGCGCCTCGGCTTCAAACGCCCCGAGCTCGTGGCTGAGACGATCCGCGGCTGGCATTTCGGGCGCCGCGCCGCCGTCCACTCCGAGCGCGCGCGGGAAGTCCTGACCGAGCTCGTTCCGGCACTGCTCGAAGCCTTTGCGCAATCGAGTGATCCCGATGCTGCGCTCGCTGCCTTCGATCAGGCGCTCGGACGGATGAAAGCCGCCGTCGAGCTTCTGTCGATTCTAAAATCGAACGCGCTGCTGCGAACCCTGTTCGCGGACATTCTGGGCAGCGCGCCGCGGCTTGCCGAAATCGTGATCCGCCGGCCGCATGTGCTCGATGCGGCGATGGATCGCAATGTCCTCGTCACGCCGCTTGGCGATGCAGATTTCGACGCGCGGCTTGCGCAGGTTCTGGCGCCTCAATCGTTGCTTGAGGATGTTCTCGATACGCTGCGTGATTTCACTCAGGAGGAATCGTTTCTGATCGGCCTGCGTCTGCTGACTGGATTGATCACACCGGCTGCATCAGGAGAAGCCTATTCCGCGCTTGCCGGCAGCGTGGTGCGGGCCTGTCTCGATCACGTAATGCAGGATTTTGCGTCGCGCTTCGGCGAAGTGCGGCAAGGCCGATGCGTCGTCCTCGCGATGGGCAAGCTGGGCTCGCGGGAAATGACGGCAGCCTCCGATCTCGATCTCATCCTCATCTATGATTTCGATGCGGCTCATCCTGAGTCCAAGGCAGCGCAGCCGCTTCATGCCACACGCTATTATACCCGGCTGGCGCAACGGCTCATATCGGCGCTGACGGTCGCGACGCGCCGCGGTCGGCTCTACGATGTTGATATGCGGCTGCGTCCGTCTGGCCGCCAGGGTCCGGTCGCGACGCAGTTCGAAAGTTTCGTCGACTATCAGGCCAAGGAGGCGGAGACCTGGGAGCATATGGCCTTGACGCGCGCACGCGTGATTGCGGGCGACGCCGCGCTTGCCGCGAAGGTCGAAGCGGCGCGCGTCACGATCCTGGCGGCGGCGCCCGCGCCCTCGCTGCGGTCTGATGTCGCCGAAATGCGCGCGCTCGTGGCGCGCGAAAAAGGCGAGAGCGATCCGTTCGATCTGAAATATGCGGCGGGCGGCCTGCTCGATATCGAATTTCTGGCGCAATATCTCTGCCTGCGTCATGCACATGATGCGCCCGAGATGATTGACGTGTCGCCGGCAGTCGTGATCGCGAACGCTGCCAGGTTCAACTACCTCGCGCCGGAGAAGGCCGATCTCCTCCTCGGTGCGTATCGGCTCTACACCAATGTAACGCAGGTGCTGCGCACCATCCTCGATCCGAGCCATCGGCTGTTGGAGGCGAGCGAGATATTGAAGCGCCGTCTCGCAGCGGCGGCCGACCTGCCGGGCTTTACGCAGCTCGAAGCCGAGCTGAAATCGACGCGGGCCAAGGTGCGGGCGATCTTCAGGGAAGTCGTGGGCTGAGACGCCGTCCCGGTCGTGGTGGCAATGCAACGTCATCGCCGAGCTCGACCCGGCCAATGACGACGGATTCCAATCGATTACCTTCCAGCAGCAATCCGTTTCGGGACTTGCTGCGGCGGCGGACGCGCCGCCACCTGCCGCTGTTGCGGCGTCGGCTCCTGAATCGGCAAATGGACGAGCACGATCGTGCCGCCGCCAAGCGCCGAACGGATGCGCATCGTTCCGCCATGCAGATCGACAAGTGAGCGCGCGATGGCGAGACCAAGGCCGGACCCTTTCATGCCGTTGTCGAGCAGGCTGTTCCATTGCTCGAACGGCCGGCCGAGGCGGGGCAGGGCCTCCGGCGGAATCCCGATGCCGGTATCCTCGACGTAAATATTCATCGCATCGTGCAAGCGGCGGATCCGCACATTGATGCGACCCTGCGCGGGCGTGAACTTCACGGCATTGCGCAGCAATGTCGCGACGATCCGTTCGACCGCGGCGCGGTCTGCGTGGAGCTTGGCGTTGGTGGCCGTTTGGGCGGTGACCGTAATCGCCTTCTCGCGTGCCGGAACTGCAATCATTTCAATGGCAGCGGCGATGATTGCGCCAATGTCGACCTCAGCCTTCTCAAGCCGCACACGGCCGGCTTCGAGTCGTGACATATCGAGGACGTCGGAAATGACGCCGAGAAGATATTGGCCGCTCGTCCGGATATCCTTGCTGTAACCGACGTAGCGCGGCGACAGTTTACCGAACGTTTCCTCGATCATCATTTCGGAAAAGCCGATGATGGCGTTGAGCGGCGTGCGCAACTCATGGCTCATATTGGCGAGGAATTCCGATTTCGCCTGGTTGGCGGTCTCGGCCTCTGCCTTCTGGTCAAGATATTTCTCAGCCAGTTCAGCAAGCTGCTGGGCCTGCTGTTCCAAGGTCTGTCGCGATTTGCGAAGGTCGGCAACGGTGGCCATCAGGCGCCGCTCCGAATCCATCAACTGCTCTTCATGCCGTTTCAGGGTCGTGATGTCGGTGCCGACCGAAACATAGCCGCCGTCCTTGGTGCGCCGTTCGTTGATCTGCAGCCAGCGTCCGTCGGCGAGCCGCGCTTCATACGTCTTGGCACCGGCGATCGGGCGCTCGCCCAAGGTGATCTGCGATTGGATGATCGGCGGCGTGCCCCTCGTCATGACCTCCTGATAGGAGAGCCCGGCGATGATTGCTTCGTTCGGCAGGTTGTGGAAGCGCTGGAATTTGGAATTGCACATGACGAGCCGGTTGTCCTTGTCCCAGAGGACAAAGGCTTCCGACACGGTTTCGAGCGCGTCGCGCAGGCGCATGTCAGCGGTTGCCGTCCGCTCGGCGAGAATCTGCTGTTCCGAAATGTCGACGGCAATGCCGACGAGATGCGAGGTCTGGCTCAAATCTTCGCATATCAGTTCGGCGCGGGCACGCAGCCAGATCCATTTGCCTTCGGCGTTGCGGATCCGGAACGTGTGGTCGATCGCATTGGTCTGCGATCCGGCGAGCATTTCCGCCATGTGCGCGAGGTCGCCATCATGGGGATGAACGAGAGCGTTGATCTCGCCAAAGGACATGAAATGCCCTTCGGGACGCATGCCCAGCATTTCGTACATCGAATCCGACCAATAGATGCGACCGCGGGAAAGATCCCAATCCCACAGGCCGCAGCGACCGCGGTTTAGAGCCGTGTCAATGCGGTCGCGAATGCGCTTGCAGGCGCCATCGGCTTCGCGTGCTCGCGCGGCCTGCCAAAGGTAAGCAAAGGCCACCGCGCAGAGCACGATGATCGTCGCGATTGTTGCAATCGCGGTTCGAATTGCTGCATTGCGCCATTCCGCGAGAACCGAACGTATTGGATGGACGAAAGCGATCTGCCCCAGAGGCGCCTTCAATGTCCTGACTGTCGCCAGCGCATCGGTCCCGTCGGCGAGATTAATCCGCAGGACGCCTGCCTTTTCAGCGAAGACGGTGAGTGGCTGGGTCGGGCCGAGACGATCGGCGAGCGCGCCACCGATGCCGAGCCCCGACGGATAGGTGGCGACGATCGCGCCCTTGTCATTGCTGACGAGCACGCGCTGGCCACGCGCCAGGGCCCGATCGGGCAGCGATTGCAGCAGCGCCTTGGTCGGATCTACGTCGGCGGCCTTTTCGATCGCGGCAGCGAAATCATTGGACGTAGCGGCCGCGACCAGCTCAAGCTGGACAATGGCGTCGCTAATGGCCTCGTCATGTGCTTCGATTACGAGAACGCTCGTGATCGCCGTCAGCGCGGCGATGAACACCGCGATCATTGCCGGCAGAGCGTGATGGACCCAGGGTTCGAGTTTGAAAAAACGGTGCGGGAAAGCCTGCTGACTGGCCGCCCAGGCTTGGCCTCGGAATACATCTGCGCGCGCAAAAGTATCCGCCGCATCCGCACGGATCATAGCAGAGCCCCCTCGAGTTCTGATCCGAAACGATGTGCCGCATCTTTTCGAATCATGCTCATCTGAATCCGAGCTTGGCCATTTGTCCAGAGATTAATGAATTCTAAAGGGAAATGTGATCGGCCGCCGCTTTGCAACGTCGATGCAAAACCTAAGCCAAAGAACGCTCGGCGATGTCCTTGACGTCCGGCGAAAGATGGCCGGCGCTTGCAACGCGGCGCAACGCCGTTTCGGCAAGGCCGCGTCGATGGTCCTCAAGGGCGCGCCAGCTTTTGAAGGCGCCGAGAAGCCGCGCTGCGACCTGCGGGTTCTTGCCGTCAAGGACGAGGACGATGGCGGCAACGAAATCATAGCCGCTGCCGTCCGCCGCGTTGAATTGTGTCTGATTGCCGGCTGCAAAAGCGCCGATCAGAGCGCGGACGCGATTGGGATTGCCGAGCGAGAAAGCCGAATGATCCATCAGTTTCTTCACCCGGGATAGTGTATCGGCTTCCGCGATCATCGCTTGCAAAGCGAACCATTTGTCGATCACCAGCGGCTCGCCCTCATAGACGTGATAGAAGGCGTCGAGCGCCGCCTCTCGCGCCGCACCGGGCTGCAGGGAGATAACGCCGAGCGCGGCGATCTTGTCGGTCATGAATCGCGCGGTCTCGAATTGCCGCACGGCGATCCGCAAGCCTTCGGCCGGATTGGCGGCCGCGTAAAGATCGAGTGCGGCATTGCGCAAGGCGCGGCGCCCGGCCGCCGCTGCATCTGGGGAATAAGGGCCGGTGTCGGTCAGCATTTCATAGGTCCCGAGAAGCTGCGAGTCGAGGCCACGGCCGATCGCCTCGCGCAGCGCCTTGCGGGCGCTGAAGATCGCATCCGGATCGACGTTCATGCCAATCTCGCGCGCGATGTCGGTTTCGCCTGGCAGGGTGATCACCTGCGCTGCGAAGGCCGCGTCGGCGGCGCTGCCGGCAAGCACGCGTTGCAGAGCCGCAACAAAGCGCGCGTCCGACTCCGGATCATGCCCAGCGCGGATAAGGTCGACCGAGCGCAGGAGAAGCCGCGTCGCATAGGTCTGCGAGGCCTGCCAGCGGTTGAAACTATCGCTGTCATGCGCGGTCAAGGCGATGAGGTCGCTTTCGTTCGCCGCGTGGGAGAGGCGCACGGGTGCCGAAAATCCGCGCAACAGGGAAGGAACGGGTCGTCTCGGCAGCGCCTGAAAGATCACCCGGCGCTGCGGCGTCGAAAGCACGATCACGCCGGTCGTGAGTTCGGCGGCGCTCGCACCGTTCTCTGGCGCCGTGACCAGGTCGAAGATCTCGCCGCGCTCGCCCAAGAGACCGAGTTCGATCGGGATGACAAACGGCAGTTTTTCGTCCTGTCCCGGCGTTTTATTGCAGCTCTGCTTGAAGTCGAGCGTGAGGCTCTGCGTTGCGTCATCGTAGGCAGCCTCGACCTCGAGGAGCGGCGTTCCGGCCTGGTGATACCAGCGCGAGAATTGCGCAAGGTCGCGGCCCGACGCTTCCGCGAAACAGGCGATGAACTCTTCAATCGTCGCCGCGGTGCCGTCGTGGCGGGCGAAATAAAGGTCCATGCCCTTGCGGAAGGCCGCGGCACCGATCAGGACCCTCAGCATCCGGATGATTTCGGCGCCCTTTTCATAGACGGTCGCGGTATAGAAGTTGTTGATCTCCAGATAAGAGTCGGGTCGTACATTGTGCGCGAGCGGTCCGGCATCTTCCGGGAACTGCTGCGCCCGCAGGGTGCGCACATCGGCGATGCGGCGGACCGGCCGCGAGCGCTGATCGGCCGAAAATTCATGATCGCGGAAGACAGTCAGACCTTCCTTGAGACAGAGCTGGAACCAATCGCGGCAGGTGATCCGATTGCCTGTCCAATTGTGAAAATATTCGTGCGCGATGACCGCTTCGATCTGGGCATAATCGGTGTCGGTTGCGGTCTGCGGCGAGGCAAGCACATATTTGTCGTTGAAGACGTTGAGGCCCTTGTTCTCCATTGCCCCCATGTTGAAGTCGGAGACGGCGACGATGTTGAAGATGTCGAGGTCGTATTCGCGGCCGAAAGCCTCCTCATCCCAGCGCATCGCGCGTTTCAGCGCGTCCATCGCATAGAGCGCGCTCTCTTCCTTGCCATGCTCGACATAGATGCCGAGTGCGACCTCGCGGCCCGAGGCGGTGACGAACGAGTCACGGATCGCGCCCAGATCGCCGCCGACGACGGCGAAGAGATAGCAGGGCTTCGGAAAAGGATCATGCCAAACCGCGAAATGGCGGGTCGTATGTTCTATTTTTCCCGCATCGATGCGGTTGCCGTTCGAAAGCAGCACAGGCGCTTCCGCGACCTCGGCCTCAAGGCGCGTTGTATAGACGCTGAGCACGTCCGGCCGATCGAGAAAATAGGTGATGCGACGAAAGCCTTCGGCCTCGCATTGGGTGCAATAAGCCGAGCCGGAACGATAGAGCCCCATCAGATAGGTGTTCGCGGACGGATCGATCTCCGTCTCGATCTCCAATGTGAAAGCCCGCTGTGGCGGAGGGGCGATGGTCAAACGGTCCGGAGTGACAAAATTCGCCTTCACGTCGTGCTCGGTGCCATCGAGCACGATGCGTTTCACGACAAGCCCATCGCCGTCAAGCACCAACTCGGCGCCGCTGCGCCCCTTCGGGTTGGGGCGGATCGACAGTCGAGCCATGACGCGCGTCGCATGCGGGTGCAGCCGAATATCGAGATTGACGCTATCGATCAGATAATCCGGCGGCCGATAGTCAACGAGACGGATCGGCTGGGCTGTGTCGGTACGCATGGAGGCCTCGCATCAGGGAAGACGGGCCGGCGCCCGAGCAGGATCAACGAATGCAGATCGTCGGCATTCGATCTCGGGCCGATCATATAGGGCTTCCGCCTTGCCGCGCAAAGGCGGCGATCTCCGCGCCGCAAGAGGTGCCATTCATACGCCGGGGCCGCCGCGCAGGTAAGGCACGACCGCTTTCCATACGTAGACTGCGGCGCCGAGATTGCCGACGCCCAGCGCGCCGAGCAGAACAGGTTCCGAAAGCCCGATAAAGCGGCTCTGCAACAAAGCCGTGGCGAGCGATCCGACGACGATGAAGACGGCGTTCAATATGTTCACGCCGGCAACAGTGCGGGCCCGCCGGTCGGCCGGGGAAAGCGCTTGCACCGCCGCAAACAACGGCACGACGTAGAACCCGCCGGAAGCGGCAAGCCCCAGGACGCCCGCGCTGATTTGCAGTCCTTGCGCGCTGGCCAGAAAGGAGAACAGCGTCACGTCGGTGTGTTCGATTGCAGCAGTGCGCGCGGCAAAACCGCGGGTGGCAAGGCCCAGTTCGATGAAAAAGAACGCCATGCCGATAGCCGCCAGAGGCACCGGTTCAAGGCGGATACGGCCATGCGCCATCCGTGCGGCGGCGAGCGACCCCGCGCCGATGCCGACCGCGAAAAGCCCGCTGATCGCCGCTTCGACTTCAACACCGCCCCCCGTTGCCTGCCGCACCGCTACCGGTACAAGCGCCAGGGCAACCGCGCCGGAGAGCCAGAACCAGGAGAGCGCAAGACCGCCCCGCCACAGAAAGGGCGCGTCGCGCAGTTCGCGCAGCAGCACGCCAGTCGAGGCAAGAATATTGGCGCGAATACGCAGATCCGGCGCCGCGGCGCCGGTCGGCGGAATGAGGCGGCTCGTGGCGTAGCAGGCGAGAGCGATCAGCATGAGGATGAAGGGAACCAATTGCGGAGGGAGACTCCGCTTGGCTGCGAGTGCGCCGGCGACGAGACCGAGGAGGATGGCAAGAAAAGTCGCCGCTTCGACAAGGGCATTGCCGGCGACGAGCTCTTGCCGCTTCAGGTGGTCGGGCAGCAGGCCATACTTGATCGGGCCGAAGAGAGCGGCGATCACGCCGAGGCCGAAAAGCGCACAGTAGAGCAGGGGCAAAGAGACGAACCAAAGCCCCATGGCTGCGATCGCCTGGACGAAGATCTCGGCGGCCTTCAGCCAGCGGGCGACGCTTGCCTTGTCGTGCGCATCGGCGATCTCACCGGCAAGAGCCGAGAGGAAGATCGACGGCAGGATGAAAATGCCGATCGCCAACGTAATAAGCATGCCTGCATCATTCCTGCCGAGCCGGAACAGAATGAGCATCGCAAGCATGTTGCGGACAAAATTGTCGTTGAAGGCCGAGAGGAACTGGCACCAGAATAGAGGGCCGAACCGGCGCGCCCGCAGAAGCTCGATAAACATGGATCACCGTCTCACAAATCGCGGCTCGTCAGTTTTGTCGTGAAGCGAGGAAAGCATGTTGTTCCGGCCAAAATGCTCCTGCTGCGACCGAGCGGCGGCCACGATCGAGGTCATCGCCCCACATGAGCTTCCCGCCGAATGGTCATCGTGGGAAGAAGCCCGCCAGGAATTGTTTGCCAAGTATCGAGACCCCGAGCAACATTACCTCATTTACATGGGTCCCGAATGCGGCACTGGAGGAATTGCGATCGCGCCCGAGAGAGCTGAACGCATTATCACGGCCTGCACCAGTTCCGATCCAGCCGCAATCAGAGGCGCGGGATTTTATGATGACGCGGGGTTTTGTGCTGAGTGCGGGGTCTATTATTGCGCGACACATTGGTCGATCTCATCGACCGGCTACGGCGAGCTGCCCCAACAATCACGGCAAGAGCATGGATCCGCATTGGTCGCCAGACGATTGACCTGTGAGCATGCACGCCGAGCCCTCACCGCAGGGGTTCGGCGTGGCCGATGATGCGCCGAATGGCGGGAAAATCAGCCTGCACCTGGCGCTCGAGCCCGTCGACCGCGAGGTGGACTTCGTCGACGCTGAGCTTGGGATCGGCGCGGCAATGATAATTGACGACGAGACCTTCCGGCGTTTCCCGCACGCGGACGTTATGGATCTCAACGATCCCTTTGGCGGCGCGTTTGACGAGCGCCGCGGCGATTACGTCGCGTGTAGCCGTAGGGGCATCGCGGCCAGGCAGTTCGCGCGGCTCCAGCGGCTCGATATGGGTCTCGACTTCGATATCCGGCCCGAGCTCCTTGCGCGCATCGGCTTCGAGGCCGGAGACGATGCTGTGAGCTTGGCCTAGCGGCATGCGGCCGTCGATCTCGACATCGAAGCTGAGCGATGTCCGTCCGGCGATCTGCTGCACGATCACGTTATGGACCGCCGCGTGCCGCTTAGCTGCGATGAGCAAGACACGCTCGACCACCGTCTCGTCATCGAGCGCGACCGGCGTTGTTGCGACCGTGAGCGTGACGCCGGGGTGCGCGGCAGCGATCGCCGCGCTGACATCGTCCTTGATTTCCGCGACTTTTTCGAGCGGGAACGTGCGCGGTACGCAAATCCCTATGTCGCCGAAGACATTCGCGCCAGCGGGGCGCAATCTGAGGCTGTCCACGTCGATCACGCCAGGGACGCTTCTGGCAATGGCGCGCAGGCTTGCCGCCATGCCTTTGGGGGCCGCATCGATGAGCGTATCGACGGTGCGACGTCCGAGTTTGTAGCCGGCGACGGCGATGAAGACGGCCACAGCGAAAGCGGCGACGGCATCGCCATGCGGATAGCCAAAGCGCGCGGCGACAAGGCCGAGAAGGGCCACGGATGAGCCAACGATATCGGAGCCGAAATGCAACGAGTTGGCGGCGAGCGCCTCACTCTTCGTTGTGCGCGCGACGCGCGCCAACAGGATCAAGCGGGAAACGTCGACTGCGATCGAGACAATGAGCACGCCGAAGGCGAGTGCATTGGCGTCGACCTGGACTTTTTCGCGCGCCAGCCTTCTCACGGCTTCGACGAGGATGAAGGCGGAGAGCGCGAAGAGAAAGCCGGTTTCGACCAGGGCCGCTAGGGTCTCGACCTTGCCGTGACCGTAGTTATGCTCGGCATCGGCTGGCTTGCCGGCGACCCGGATCGCGAAATAGGTGATGATCGTCATGCCGGTATCGACGAGATTGTGACCGGCTTCGGATAGGACGGCGAGTGAGCCCGACGAGAAGCCCGCGATGAATTTGGCGATCGTCAGCAATGCGCTCGCGGCGGCTGAGAATAGCGCTGCGCCTTCCTTGATGCGTTGAGCCCCGTCCATATGCCGTCCTGACGTTCTAGGCGCTATTTGACGAATGTCTTGCCGGGGCTGCGGGGATGCGGTTTATCAAAGCCACAACCGGGCCCGCAAGACGAAACTCTTGGCAACCTCGTCCTGCATGATCTTTTCCGAAAGCATCTCACCTTCTCGGAATCGCGCTCAAAGGAGGGAACATGGAATATCTGCACACTATGGTCCGCGTCGCGGATCTCGACCAATCCCTCGATTTCTACTGCCGCAAACTCGGCCTCGTCGAGTTGAGCCGGGTCGACAATGACAAGGGCCGTTATACGCTCGTCTATCTCGCCGCGCCGGGCGACGCCGACGCGGCCAAGGTGTCGCGAAGGCCGCTCGTGGAGCTCATATATAATTGGGACCCGGAGATTTATACAGGCGGGCGCAACTTCGGCCATCTGGCCTTCGCTGTGGACGATATTTACGCGCTCTGCGACAAGCTCATGAACGCCGGCGTGACGATCAACCGGCCACCGCGCGACGGTCATATGGCTTTCATCCACTCACCAGACAATATCTCGATCGAACTGCTCCAGAAGGGCAGGGCCAAACCGGCGCAGGAACCTTGGGCATCGATGCCCAATACCGGCGCGTGGTGACTGGACGAAGCGCGGAGCGTCAGCCGCGGTGCCCCGGCTCTGGCTTGGACTTCGCTTTCACTTTCACCCCGTGTTTTTGTGCCGCCTTGGCGGCGATGTTCTTGCCGCCCAGCTTTTTCTTGGCGGCGTAACTCTTGCCTTCTTTCTTCGGCCCGGCGACTACCTTGTTGGGCTGGTACCCGTAGAACTTGAATTGTTCGACGATCCGCATGACCTCGGCGTCCGGCAGGATGTAGGGGCGTCCGACGCTGAGCGCCAGAAGGTACATTTTGGCAAGCGTTTCGAGTTCGACCGCGCGCCACATGGCTTCGGCGAGATCGCTGCCTGTTACCAGCATGCCGTGCTGGCCAAGCAGAACGCCATGCCGGTCGGTGAGGCCCTCGATCGCGAGATCGGACAGTTCCTTGGTTCCGAAGGGCGCATATTTCGTGCAGCGTATCGTCGGGCCGCCGAACGCCGCGATCATGTAGTGGGTGGCCGGAATGGGCCGGTGCAGAAGCGAAAGAGTTGTCGCATGAAGAGCGTGGGTATGGATAATGCTGCCCACGTCCGGGCGCGCCCTCATGATGTCGAGATGCATGCGCCATTCGCTCGACGGCGCGAGGGGGCCGGACCAAGCCCCATAGTCGGTCGCGATCGGCATGCGCGCGATCATCGCCGGCGTCATCTTGTTGTAGGGGACGGCGCTCGGGGTGATCAGCATCACGTCGCCGCTGCGCGCCGAAAGATTACCCGCCATGCCCTGATTGATGTTTAATCGTTCCAATTCAAGACAGTTTTCAACCAAGGCTTGGGAAAGTTCTTTTTCATTCATGGCGCGTCCTCTCGCGCGGCATTTTACAGAGATTTTTGCTGCATGCTCATCGGGTTCGCGCGCGTTCGGACGCACTGCCCGCGCCGCAAAAAAAGTTTACAAGACTGTGGAACCATCGGCGGCGTTAGGAGTTTGGCGCAGATTCTGCTTGACTCCGCCGTGGCCGGCGATCCAGCCTATGATTTAGGGTGGCTTAAATTTCTTGCATGCGATCGACGAAGCGTCATGAGGCTCTACGCCCGAGCTTTGGATGACGTTGCAGAATAAGAGCATCGATCGTTGCCCTTGCTTCTCTCTTTTTTTGGGAAGCCCGCGTCGCACGCGTTTGCGGCGCACAACACAGATCTCGAAAAGACATAAAACGCCAAGATCGAAGCACTTCGATCATCGGCACTGGACATGCAGCGTCGCGCACGCAGCACGGCATCGTTGATGTTGTGCTGCGCTCACGAATACGTGTGCTCGCACGCGGATGTTGCGCTGCGTGGGATTTTATTGCGGTTGCATGACAAAGACGTGCGATGCAACACGAAAGAATCGCGCCGATGTCATGAGAAAGCCGACTTCGGCAGTCATGACATTGCGCGTGTAAGGCCGATCGCCTCCCCCCTCAATGGGCGATCGGCCGACACGCTTCCTAGGGGCATTTGCGGATTGGGCCGCAAGACCGAAGGTTCGGTTTCGGGCGTCGGTGCGTTCGGACATAGGTCTTGCCGAAAGTGAAAGGAGGCTTCCGTGTCGATTGACGAGATCGTCCATACATGTTCGAACGAGAAAGTCGCACAAGCGGCGGTAGCCTCGCTCGGCTTCGCCTTCGCCTCGCGGGTGAAGACCGCAGCGGATATCCACGGTGTCACGATCGGTGCCTTCACCGCCAAAATCGTCCGGGAATTCGGCGACGAGGCGCATGCCCAAGAGCGTCGTGCGGTAGATCGTGCCATGCATCGATCCGACCAACCAATCCTGCGCGGTTTGCAGGTCATTCTAGAGAGAGAGCTCGAAGAGCCCAGTTCGCCGGGTCGTGGGAAATGGCCAAGGAGCAGTGTTCAGCGTGCCGCTCCCGGCTGCAGCTGCGTCGCAGGATAAACGATCCGCGCCGCGTTCACGGCGTCGGTCGGCGCCTCCAGGGGCTGGTGCCGACCTTCTGTTCCGAGCCCTCGCCCGGCTGATAGAAATGCTGAACAATCGGGCTGTGGCCTTCTTCCAGCAACCTGATCGTGACCGGATCGCTGATCTCGAAAGCGTCAAAGCCGCACCGCGCCATGAATTGAAGCTGATCGAACAGCACGTCGCCGGTCGCCCTTAGCTCATCCTTATAATTGTAACGATCGCGCAACTGGTGGGCCATGGAATAGCCGCGGCCGTCCGTGAATTTGGGAAATCCGATCACGACGAGCGCCAGGTTCGGCAGGTCGTCTGCAATCGCCTCGACCGGCTGGCCCGGCTCCAGCAGCAGCCCAAACGCGACGTTCGTTGGCTGCCTCAGCGAGGTCAGGAGGCGCCAATTCGCCAAATTCACGATCATCCGACCTTCTTGCGGCAGGCTTTCGAGGACGTCGACGCGCTGCCAGGGGTCTGGCGCGAAGCCACCGTGCTTGTACAGAGCCATTTCAGATGTCCGCGCCGGCGTCGAGCGTTGCGACGTGGACGCCGCATTCGGTCTTGCCGCGGTCGCGCCAACGTCCGGCGCGCGCGTCTTCGCCGGGTCTGACCGGCGATGTGCAGGGCACGCAACCGATCGAAAGATAATTCTTCGCAATGAGTTCATGGCGGGGCAGGCCATGCGTCTCGAAATAGGCGTCGATCTCGGCCTTCGTCCATCCCGCGAGGGGATTGACTTTGATGCGCTCGCCATCGGCCTCGAATAGCGGCAGGGAGGCGCGGGTCGCGGCCTGAAAGCGCTTGCGGCCGGTAATCCAGGCATCATAGCCCTGCAAGGCATTCGCCAAGGGAAGCACCTTGCGAATCTCGCAGCAACGGTCAGGGTTGCGCGCCCATAGGAATTTGTCCTCGTCTTCCTTGGCGAGGAGTTTGGCGTCCGGCTTCACCGTCTTGACCTTCGTCAAGGCGAGCTGAGCGACGAGTTTGTCGCGATAGGCGAGCGTTTCCGAGAACAACTGCTGCGTGTCGATGAAGATCACGGGCGTCGCCTTGTCGATCTCCGAAACCATGTGCAGCAATATCGCGGAATCCGCGCCGAAGCTCGAGACGAGCGCGATCCGTCCCGGAAACAAATCCTCTATGGCGAGGCGCAGCACCTTTCTCGCATCGAGGGCGAAGAATTTCTCGGCCAGCCGCGAGGCGGCGATCTGGTCGCCGAACAGAAGACCTTCATGCGCGCTCATACAGCGCTTCCTTGAACGGAGCCATGCCGACGCGCCGATAGGCGCCGATAAAATCCTCGTCCTTGCCGGTACGGATCTTCAGATAGGTGTCAATCAGTGTTTCAATCGCATCGACGATCTCTTCGCTTGAAAATCCCGGCCCAGTGACTTCACCGATGGCGCAGTTTTCATCGGCTGAGCCGCCGAGCATGATCTGATAGGTTTCGACGCCCTTTTTTTCGAGACCCAGGATCCCGATATGGCCGACGTGATGATGGCCGCAGGCGTTGATGCAGCCGGAGATGTTGATCTTCAATTCTCCAATTTCGTCGGCGCGCGCACCGTTGCCGAAGCGCTCGGAAATCCGCTGCGCGACTGGGATTGAGCGGGCCGTGGCGAGCGAACAATAATCGAGGCCGGGGCAAGCGATAATGTCGGTGACGAGGCCGATGTTCGAGGTGGCCAGTTCTTCCGCGACGAGGCGATCGTAGACTGCCGGCAGATCGTCGAGCGCGACATGTGGCAGAACCATGTTCTGTTCATGCGCGATCCGGACCTCGGCCTGGGAATAGGTCTCGGCGAGGTCGGCCATGGCTTCCATCTGCTCGGCCGTTATGTCACCTGGAATGCCGCCGATCGGCTTTAGCGACACCGTCACGATCCCGTAGCCAGGCACCTTGTGCGCGATGACGTTCTGCGTGACGAAATGGGCGAATGCCACGTCCTTCGACCGCCGGGCGTCGAGAATTGCGGAGCGAGCCGGCCGCGTCGGCAGGTCCGGCATCGCGAAATAGGCCTTGATGCGATCGATTTCCTCCTTCGGCAGGGAAATCGCCTCATCACGATGCTTTGCGAAATTCTCTTCGACCGCGTCGCGAATGGCCTCGGCGCCCTTCTCGTGCAGGAGAATCTTGATACGGGCCTTGAACTTATTGTCGCGGCGGCCTTCGAGATTGTAAATTCGCAACACCGCGGCGGTATAGGCGAGAAGATCGGCCTTCGGCACGAAGTCACGGATCTTATGCGCGACAAGAGGCGTGCGGCCGAGACCGCCGCCGACATAGGCGGCAAAGCCGATCTCGCCCTCGGCGTTGCGGACGATCTGATAGCCGATGTCGTGAACCTGGATCGCAGCGCGATCATGTGGAGCACCATTTATCGCGATCTTGAACTTGCGCGGCAAAAATGAAAATTCCGGATGTAGCGAGGTCCACTGCCGCAAAATTTCGCAATAGGGGCGGGGATCCTCGATCTCGTCGGCCGCGGCACCGGCGAATTGGTCAGCCGTGATGTTGCGGACATCGTTGCCGGATGTTTGGATCGCGTGCATCTCGACGCTGGCGAGTTCGCTGAGGATATCCGGGACATCGGCGAGTGCCGCCCAATGGAACTGAAGGTTCTGGCGCGTCGTAAAATGGCCGTAGCCCTTGTCGTAATGCCGCGCGATATAAGCAAGCTTGCGCAATTGCCGTGGCGACAAAGTGCCATAGGGAACGGCAATCCTCAGCATATAGGCATGCAATTGCAGATAAAGACCGTTCATCAAGCGCAGCGGCCTGAACTGTTCTTCCGTCAGCTCGCCACGGAGACGGCGCGCAACCTGGTCTCTAAATTGCGCAACCCGTTCGGCCACGAAGGCGGCATCGAACTCGTCATAACGATACATGTCATCTCCGCGCGGCTGTTGGCGAGGATGTCTTGTACTTGACAGTCGGGCCCAAAGCGCGGATCGCGTTGCGCAAGCTCATCGCGCGCCTTTCCTCGCTCTCGTCAGAGACGTCGACGGCTAAGGGGTCGACAATCAAATTGGCTGTGACCGCCTCGGCCGCCTTTGCGAGACCCGCTTGGCAATCTGGATCCGAGGCAAAAATCGCGGCCGCGGCAAGTCTCTCGACCCATATCCCGCGGGGGTCGAGATAGACCACGACCCCGTCAGTGAGACGATTGGCTGAGATCACCTGTGGCATTTGGCTGAGATCACCTGTGGCATGTTGCGTAGAATTCCGAAGGGACATCTTCAGTTAGCGCCACCGATATAGGTCAGGCGGGGATATTTTGCCAGATATTTTGAGAGATTTGACTTATATTACATCCAGTTTATGTTGATAATCTGCAATCGGCCGGTGGTTTTCATGTCCGAATGTGTGGACGGGCACAACAACGACAAGATCGCGCCCGCATCTGCGGCCGCGCATTCGGCCTCCGCAATGAACATTGACGCGCCGATTGCGACATGTGTCGGGAGAAGACGTTTTGTTTGCTATCGATATCCATGCGCTCATCATTCGGCATGGTTACGCTGCTGTGTTTCTCATCGTAATGCTGGAGGGGGCTGGGTCGCCCCTGCCGGGCGAGACAGCGCTTGTTCTCGCCGCGGTCTACGCCGGGGCGACCGGTCGTCTCGATATCTTTATCGTGATTGCCGTCGCCGTCGCCGGCGCCATTGTCGGCGGGAGCTTAGGCTTTTGGTTCGGGCGCAGCGTGGGCGCGGGCTTTCTTGAACGATACGGCGGCTTCATCGGCCTCAACGCCAATCGTCTCGCCCTCGGCCGCTATTTGTTCGAGCGGCAAGGGGGCAAGATCATCTTTTTCGGCCGCTTCGTTGCCGTTCTGCGGGTTGTCGCGGCGCTGCTTGCCGGCGTGAACAAATATGACTGGAAATTGTTTTTCTTCTTCAACGCCGCCGGCGCCCTGGTATGGGCGACGATCATGGGCCTCGCGGCTTGCAAGTTCGGCGACCTCATGACCCGTGTTACCGGTCCGCTCGGCATTGTTGTCCTCGTTCTGGCGGTGGGCAGTATTCTCGTTTTTTGGCTCCTTTTGCGTCGCCATGAGAAGAAAATGGAAGAAAAGCTGACCGCCGTCGCCCTTCGCGAAAAAGGCAGCGATCCCAGACTCCGATCGCCGCCCCAAATCTTGATCGGCGTCTCACGCAGATCTCATAGCGCTGAGGCCTGCGCCGAAACAGCCTTCGGCGAATGCGTTCGCCCGAAGAGAGCGCCCAACGTTCAGGCGGCGGTTCCGAAAAGATCGTAGGAATCGGAGCGTTCGATCTTCACGGTGACGATGTCGCCAGCACGGAGCGGCCGGCGGCTCGTGACATGGACCTTTCCGTCAATCTCGGGCGCGTCGCCTTTGGTGCGACCCTCCGCGGTGCGCGGTCCGGCGCGATCGATGATGATCTGCGCATGCCTGCCAACCTTGTTCTTCAAAAGCCGCGCACTGATCGCTTGTTGGTGCTGCATGAAGCGGCGATAGCGGTTCTCGCGCACATCAGGTGGAACGGCAGGCAGGCCCAAGTCATTGGCTGCCGCACCTTTGACCGGCTCATATTTGAACGCGCCAACGCGGTCTAGGCGAGCTTCGTCGAGCCAAGCGAGAAGGATTGCGACATCCTCATCGGTCTCCCCCGGAAAGCCCAGAATGAACGTCGAACGCAGTGTGAGATCCGGGCAGATCTTCCGCCAAGCCTTGATTCGCTCCAGCACCTTCTCTTGGTCGCCCGGCCGCCGCATCGCCCGCAGCACTTTCGGACTCGCGTGCTGAAACGGGATGTCGAGATAGGGAAGGATCTTACCGTCCGCCATCAAGGGCAGGACCTCATCGATATGCGGGTAGGGATAGACGTAATGAAGCCGCACCCAGATGCCGAGTTGGCCGAGCTCGCGCATCAGGTCGAGGAACTTGGCGCGAACCTGACGGCCGCCAAACGCGCTTTCCGCGTAAGAAATATCGCGCCCATAGGCACCGGTATCCTGTGAGATGACGAGGATTTCCTTCACACCGGCGGCGGCGAGTCTTTCCGCCTCGCGCAGCACGTCTGCAGCCGGCCGCGAGACCAAGTCGCCGCGCAGCCGCGGAATGATGCAGAAGGAGCAGCGATTGTTACATCCTTCGGAGATTTTCAAATAGGCATAGTGGCGTGGCGTGAGCTTGATGCCCTGCGCCGGTACAAGATCGACAAAGGGGTCGTGCGGCGGCGGCACCGCATCGTGTACGGCGGCGACGACGCTTTCGTAGGCCTGCGGCCCGGTCACCGCCAGAACGGCGGGAAAAGCCGCGAGAATCGTGTCCGAATTCGGCGCCCATGCAGCCGGTAACGATGACCTTTCCGTTCGCCTCGAGCGCGCTGCCGATCGCAGCGAGCGATTCGGCCTTGGCGCTGTCGAGAAAGCCGCAGGTGTTGACGACGACGGCGTCTGCCCCAGCGTGTGTTTTCGCGAGGTCATAACCTTCGGCACGCAGGCGCGTGATAATTCGCTCGCTGTCGACCAGGGCCTTGGGGCAGCCGAGCGAAACAAAGGAAATCTTTGGCACTGACCCGGGCGCCCGCGCGGACGGCAAAGTCTCTTCATCTACAGTCATGCGGCAGGCTTGCCATGCCAAATGACGTCTTGCAACCAAAGAGACCGAAGCGGCCGCAGCGCCAGCATGGCAATGAAAAGCCCGGCACGGCGGCCGGGCTCAAAAGTCACTGCATCGCGATCGCGGCCGTCAATATTTGGCGACGACCGGGCCGGGCGGCGGCGCCAGATCGAACTTGTAGCTGAAGCCGACCCGCACCGCATTGTCGGTCACGTGCAGCGTTGTGAAGAAGCCGGGATTACTGTTGGTGAAGAAGTCATTGTAGCGGCCGAAGTCCGTGTAACGATATTCGGCGCGGATCGACCAGTTGGGATCGATGGCATATTCGACGCCGGCGCCCAGCGTCCAGCCGGCGCGGATCGAAGAGAAGGAATCAAATCCCACCGCCGACGTATAAGTGTCCTGAATATTGGCGAATTCCGCGCCACCGGTGACATAGAACAAGGCCCGGTCCCACGCGACGCCAATACGGCCGCGGACCGAACCTTGGACCGGAATGCGAGTGGTATAGTTGCTGAAGGCCGATGTGGGGAGAATCGGTAGAAGGCCAAGCCCGCCGGCGGTGCCCGCGCCGGAACCTGAGCCGGAATAGCTCGATCCCTCAAAATCGCCTTCGAGGCCGACGACCCAATAACTCGACTGCCAGTTATAGCCAACATGTCCGCCACCAACGATGCCGGAGCCGTTGTATTGGGGCAGGTCCGAAATGAAGGACTCATACGGGATCGTATAGGCGCCAGAGTCGAACCTTACGAGACTTTTTGTAAAGCAAATCGGGAAAAAGTGGAAAGCGCCGGCTGCGCGGGGGCGCGTCTTGCAAATTTCCCGCGCTCGGGAAAACGAAAAGACCCGGCCACACGGGCCGGGCCTTTGTCGCTGGAGCAGGACCTCATTCGATCGAACAGGTCTTGCGCTAAACAATTTCCTCTTATCGCATGATCGTTCCGCAAAACCGGTTGCTGCTTTTGCGGATCACGCGCGAAGACGAGCCTCAGTATTTCGCAACGACAGGGCCGGGCGGCGCGAACATATCGAACTTGTAGCTGAAGCCGACTTGAACCCGATTGTCGAATATGTGTTGGTGCACGTAATCTCCGGGCAGCGACGCATTGAGGAAATCATTGTTCCGGCCGAAGTCCGTGTAGCGATATTCGGCGCGGATCGACCAGTTGTTGGTGACGGCATATTCGACGCCGCCGCCGACCGTCCAGCCAGTGCGGGTCGACGACAGGCTGTCGAAACCACCACCGATGCCGGTGTAGGTATTCTGGAAGTTGCCGAAAGCAACGCCGCCCGTGCCGTAGACGAGGATACGGTCGAAGGCGTAGCCGATCCGGCCGCGGACCGAACCTTCGACATTCTCACGCGTCGTAAAGGGGGACAAGAAACCGGCGGCGTAATTTGTGCCCTGATACGACAGGCCGTTGATGTCGCCTTCAAGGCCGAAGACCAACTGGCTCACCTGGAAATTATAGCCAAGGTGCGCGCCGCCCACGATGCCGCTCGCGTTCGTGGTCGGCAGGGTGGTCACAAAACTACCGTCCGGACCATAGAGGTTGGGGCTGGCGCTGCCCCATTGGTAGCCGATCTGACCACCAACATAGAGGCCCGCCCAGGTGAAAGCCGGCGGCGGTGGCGTATAGACGGGCGCCGACTTCCGATAGGGAAGGTCTGCGGCTAGGGCCGCACCGCTGGCGAAGCACAGGATTGCCGTCGTCATAAGTAGTTTGCGCATCATTAACATGTCCCCTCTACGAGTACGAGTTTGAGCATACGGGCAGGTAATTCCATTCCAGCCCCCGATCAATAGAATAAGCGACAAAACACAAACAAAAGATTTTTATCTTTAGGTTGTGTCGCTCATCTGCAACAGTCTCTCCGTGGCTCCCCTGGCTATATGTATAGTAAAGACATCCATGACTGTAAGCTCAGCGCGCGATTGTGGCGGAGTTAAGATTTAACTGCGACGATGACAGGATCTTCGACGTCCGAAATACGGCGCCGATCAACTTTCCGTTAAGGATAGTTATTGTCCGTGTCGCGATCGGCGGCGGAAGTGGGCGAGGCAGGGAGGAGATTTGCGAACGACCCCGTTTCGCTTCGCTTTGTGACCTAATGTCTGCCCGGCAGCGAAAGTTTCATCCATGGCAACGGCTGGATCAAAGCGACTGAATGCCTCATTGTCCGCCATCGGCCCGAAAGCTCGCGTGAGATGCTGAAGACGCGCGGCGAGTTTGCGACAAGATCATGCGACAACGGAGAAATCCCAATCGACCAACGATGCGGTTTTATAGAACACGATTCGCAAAAGGCGCAGCCGATTTTGCGACACGATCATGTGATGACGAAAAAAATTCCGCGCAGGATCGAGATTTTGCGGGAGAAGATTCCGCGTTAGGAAGGGTGGCCGAGTGGTTTAAGGCAGCGGTCTTGAAATTCTAATCCGGCCGTCCCGCTCCGTCAGTCCTCTGCCCGATAAGTCCATTTTCATTCGGGATTTCAAGCCCAGCGCGCCCATGCCGTACCCTTTCGTCCCGTTCCGTAGTAAGGCGTTCGGTGGCAATTCGGGTGGCAAAGTCTCGGGGGGGTCAGGAATGAAAGCGCCGCAGGCAAAAGCCGGCTCGTCAAGCGTATGATCTTGCCATGACGCCCGATCTGCCTCCGTCGGCGCGGCGGCTGCGGGTCGTGAGATAAGCATGGCAGAGCTTCGCGAACTCGACGAGGTTCTCAACGTGCACTCTGTCAAACCGCTCGCCAGTGATCCGGGTTTTTCTTGTCGTTCAGATGACGGACCCTGGCCACTGAACGCTAATCCGAACAAAACGGCGAACCTTGCTCTAGGAAGCACCTTTGCCGTTACAGTAGCGGGCACGGCAGCGGGATCCCGTGGCTTTGTTTTGCCATCAAGGCCTGCGGCGATAGGGGGCGGAGGAGTATAATGTCCTCGTCTCGCTTCACATGGCCGAAATCGTGACACTGCTGCGTTTGGGGGGCGGTGGCTGGTTGGGCGAGGAGTGGCAGGTTTTCTGCGAGGAAGCAGGCGGGGACCGCTGAGATAGATGGGGGGTGCCCGTCCGCCGAGGCTCATGCCTCCGCTAGCCCAGATCGACAAGGCGTGAGCGTTGTGAAATTTCTGACTACGGATGAAATCGAGCGGCGGCTTAAATCACGCCTCGGCCGGATCCACGCTCAGCAACGTCTGGGAATTGAGCGGGATCACCAAGCGCAGGCGTTCGGGCAGGGACTCACTTTCCTGCATCTGGAGAACATGCCGGTTTCGCAGGCGATCATCGAGGGCGTTCTGCGGCTTTCGGGAATGTACTGGAGGGGTCGCGTCAATGCGCGGCAAATTCAAGTGCGCAAGAACGACGTCACGTCGAGCTTTCTGCCCGAGACATTCGATGATTTCACGATCCTCCATTTGAGTGACCTGCATGCCGAGCTGAACCCGCGTACGATGGACAGAGTCGGTCACCTGGTGCGCGAGCTTCGATACGATCTCTGCGTCCTCACCGGCGATTATCGGGGGGAGACGTTCGGTCCCTTCGAAACCTGTCTGGCGAGCCTTCTCGAATTGCGGAAGCTGATAACAGGCGACGCCTATGGCGTTCTCGGCAACCACGACAGCATCCTGATGGTGCCCGATCTTGAAAATATTGGCATCAGCATGCTGCTCAATGAGCAGATCGCGATCGAACGAGGCGGCGCACGCATTTATCTCGCGGGCATCGACGACGCCCATTTCTATCGGGTCGATAATATCGAGAAGGCCGCCGCCGGAATTCCCGAAAAGGCGTTTTCGATCCTTCTCTCACACACGCCGGAAATCTACCGGCAGGCGGCGCACGCTGGCTTCGACCTGCTCTTGAGCGGGCATACCCACGGCGGGCAGATCTGCCTGCCGGGGGGCATACCGATTATCCTCGAAGCCGAGCTGCCACGATCGATGGCCAAGGGCGCGTGGAAATACGGGGACATGGCCGGCTACACATCCGCCGGGGCGGGTTCATCCGTCGTTCCGGTCCGCTTCAACTGTCCACCGGAGATCACGCTCCATCGACTGCGCGTCGGCAAATGATCGCACTCAATAAGGCCGGTCCCGAATCCTGAGCGCGTAAAAGACCTGCGACGCGATCAGCTCGCCGACGAAGAACAGGATCGTGATTGCCGCGACGTCTGCCGGAGTGATTCCCATAAGACGGATCGCCAGCAGCGCGGGAAAGAGGGATTCCGGAATCTGGTCGAGGCCCACCGCGTTGCTGCTCGGGGCCTTTCCCATCCGACGTTTGATGAAACTCGAAAATATATCCCCGCACATTGAGGCGAAACCGATGAGCGCGCCCTCGCGCCAGTCAAGCCCGGCCAGTGGCGCTGCAATTGCCGGGACCGTGATGCCGGCCGAAAAGCCTCTGATCGTCTTGGAAGGTCCGAAGAGCGGCTGGCCGTCGAAGAAACGAGCATTGCCATCGAGCGGCCATGCGTATCTGTTGCCCAGGATCCGCGCCGCAATGATGGGACTCCCGTTGGCGATCGTCAACACAAGAAGGACGGTCGCTATCGAACCATAGTGCATCACTCCACTCGCACTCTGACCGCTCGGCCCTGGGCGTCGGCCTTGATCGGCAGCGAGGCGATAGCATTTCGCTGCCTCGGCATAGTCCTGTGGCACGCTCGATGAGCTAATCGAAGATGCCGTTTCCTTTCTCGCCTTTCTCAACTTTCGCTGGCGTCGATTCACAGACCCAGTCATCGTCGTCGTCGATGCCTCGCGGCCTTGGCCGAGTGGCGCGCCTACGGCCAGCGGACGCCGGCCGCGCGGATCCGAGCGAGAGTATAGTGAGATGATGAAAATCGCTTGCGTGTTTTGCATCAAAGAAGGCGCGACGACGGAACCATCGGAGCATCAGGCTGGCAAAATACAAAAGGCCCGACATTCGTCGAGCCTTCTCGCCCCGAGAGGCGCAACACCGAAGCTTAAATCGCACCGAATTGCGAATCAGGGCGCCTTACTTGGCTTGGGGCTGGCGACACTTGGCTGGGGGCTGGCGACAGCCTGAGCCTTGGCGAAAACCGTCTCGACCGGCTTGAACGCTTCCTTGGCGAGATGGGTATAGAACTCACCGAGCTTGGTCGCTTGCGCCAGGAAGCCTTCATAGGCGGATTTGGCATATTCCGATTGGATCTCGATCGCGTTGTCGAGCGACTTGGCGCCGAGCGCTTTGCCGCTGCCTTCGCGCCAAAGACCCGGTGGGGTCTGCTCCTGCGCAATCAAGTGATAAAGGCTTTCGCAATGCCGGGGGTAGCGAAATTTGCATTCGGCAGGGATATCATCGACACTATGCAACTTCCCGATTACCGCTGGCCAGAGCTGCGAGCCCAAGCGCCACGAAACTGAACGGCTTCGTCACCGCAGGCGATTTGCCGCCCACTGCGCATCTCGCAATGCAAGCAGCCTTGCAGCCATTTGTCGACAACTCGATTTCGAAGACGATCTATACCCGAAGACTGCCTGTTCGACGATTTTCAGGGTATCTATGATCTTGCTTACGAAAAAGGGCTGAAAGGCTGCACGGTCTATCGCCCCAATCCGGTGCGCGGCGCCGTGCTGAGCAAAGCCGCGGGCGCCGAAGCACCGCATTGCTGCGTGCTCGAGCGCGAATCCGATCGACTGCGAGATGCCGCCTCTTTTCTAGGCCCGCCTTGGTAGCCAACGCACCGCATAGAGCGCAGCGATTTCCTGACCGAAATGCTGTTGCGATGCGTCTCGCCTGATCTTGAGCGTCGGCGTGAGAAGGCCGGCATAGATCGTCCAGGGCGCGCGGCCACCTAGTCCGGCCTCAGCAGCGGATGCCGGCTGAGATCGTCACGCAGCCCGGCGTGCCGCGGCGCTTAAGTGCATCGAGAAGAGCCTCGTCGAGGGATTTTTCGGCGCTTGGCGAGGGCAACTCATGTTTGAAGCCGCGGCGGTGCAGGCGCACGTGAAACGATCGGCCAGCGAGTTCCGGAATCCATTCGAGTGCGGCCGATTTTGCCTTTTCCGTGAATTCGTCTGCAGAGCGAAACTCAAAAGTATGCATGGCCGGAGCGACGCGTGATATGGCATCGAAGAGCGCCGGGTCGGCCACCGTCTTCTGTTCCACTGCCTGAAGCAAGGCCATGGGGTCGTCCACCTTCATGCTGAGCACATTGTGATAATAGCCACGCTCGACCTCTCCCAGCTGCCGCAAGGAGCGCAGCGCACGCCGGAAGCCGTCCTGAAAAACGGTGATGACGACGTTCCACTCCTTCATTGTTCTTCGCCCCCTCGCCCTCCGGCTTGGCCGACAAAGGCCTCGGCCACCTCGACCATCATGCGCTGCTCTTGACCGGCATAGCGCGGCGAGAAATGGAAAGGCTCGACATGCCGCACCTGCGCGGCGCGCGCGATCTCGCCGGCCGCCACGGTGGTGAGATGGGCGCGCTCCGCCGCCAGCGCTGCGTCCTCGCCCGTAAAGGGTGCCTCGATGAACAGGATGTCGGCTCCGCAGACCAGCTGAACGACGGCGCGGCGATTGATGGCCGTATCCGCGATATCGGTTACATAGCCGATCTTCTGCCCCGGCGTGACCGTGTAGACATGACGGAGCGCGCCCAGCTCCATTTCGCAGCTCTTATTTTGCGCGCCCGGCGTGTCGATGCGGAGCCTTTGCTCATCCGCCCCATTGGCGAGGACCGCGCGCTTGAGATCACGCAGCCATGGTCCGACCGGCAAGCCGAGCTCGGCGAGCCGGCCTTTCCAAATGTTGACATGGGCCGGCTCCTCGATCGCAAAGGCGAGGCAGGGCGTACGATGATCCAAGATGGCGCACCGAACGCGGAAGCTGGCTCCGCTCAGGATGAGGCCATTTGCGGCCCGGCCGCGGCCAATCGCCTCCGCCGCGAAGCCATTCTTGAGCCGGAAGGAAACAGTGCGGGTCTCGAATGAGGGATGGACCTCGGTCACGACGAAGTTGAGATCACAGGGATAGCCGGCCGCGAGATTCCAGTGATAAGCATGAAGCTTATGCCAGACCCGATCGGCAAAGTCCGGTGGCCCGTAAAGATGAACCTGCTTCTCGCGCCCCACCAATGTCCGCAGGATGCGGTCGAAGCCGATGAAATGATCGATATGGGTGTGCGACACGAAAATATGTTGGATGCGCTGGATCTGCCGCGGCGAAAGAGCATCAATGGCGCCGAGATCGCACAGCATGATTTGCTTCTCGAACAAAGTTTCGAGGAAGAGCACGGGATCGCCGAACCGACCATTGAGGAGTTTTGGATGCAGGAGCGGCCGCATGACACAAACTTAGCCCTATGGCAAAGGACGGCATTGCCGCCAAATCAGATCGGCTCGAGGACGTACCGGTGGAGCGCCACGGAATGGGAGCGGTTCAAAGAGATTGCGCGCACGCTCTAGATCACGTCGATTCTCATAATTGGCAGAGCGATGTGCTCCACGTTCTTTATCGCGCACCGCGGTCGCTGTATCTCGCTCAGCATGTCACATGCATGAGTCCGATCCCGCGACGCCGGCTAAGAGGGCCGCAATTTGACCGCGGCGCAGCGCGCTGCGGACCACGCGTTCGGGGATCAACCTAGCCGTCTAGACTTCAATGCTATCATGACCGGGCCAACACGGCGATATTGCGGGTTCACCCGACTCAGCGATTCAGGTCGTCAATGGCCGCTTTGGGTTAGGAGCGCCATTTGCCAGAAGGCCGCATTGCGCCAGGAGCCGCTATGCGAGGGGCTAAAATGCTTTGCTCCAAACCGGCCACTCGCGGATTGCAGGCGCCGGTCAAATTGTGGAGACTATAAGTGGAAACCTTCCCGTTTTGGCCAATGGGAATGTAATGACACATCTGACAATCAGCCATTTGCACGGGCGCCCCCTCAGGATGCCCAGGGGAAATATGGGCTTCCGCTACCTTATGGTATTGCACGGAAAACGAGAGAACCCGATCCACAACACCCAGCAAGACCACGACCTCGGCGAGATTGAGACCTCATGCGCTCGTTGAAGGGGGGCACGCCGGCCCCGGAAGGAGCGCATGATGATTGCCTCGAACTCGTGAAACCCAGGTCGTTCCTCCCGCGGTCGATACCGAACTCAACCCGAGTGGGCGAGCCAAGCGGGGAAACTTCAAGGCCGATCTGAGCCCGAAGGAGTTTGTGTCGGCGGTAATGAAGGGCCTGGAGAACGATGTCTTCGAGATCGGTTTCGGAATGACCGCAAAATTCATCCATGCCTCCCGAGCCGATCTGGACAAGAGCTTTCAGCTGATGAACAGCCAGATGTAGGTCGCCGCGTCAACTTGCGGACGATCGCGGGGTCACAGGTCGGCGGGCCGCCGTCGAGAGCGAAGGCGACAAGCTCGCCAACCTCCATCTCTGGCGCTTGGGACCGGGACACCTCGGAGCAATTGTGTCGATTATGACGACGCACGCGCGGGAAGCGGATTATTACCATGCGCGGCTCGCCCGGTTTAGATCGCTGTCTCACTTCACCGAGGTGTTGCACAAATCTTGAATTTCCCACACGACCGCGCCTAGCGATACGTCCGGAAGCCGCACGACCGCTATGGGCAGGCCAGCGTAAGGCGTTTTGCGTCTAACGACCGTCTCGCGTCATTTTCGGACCTAGGGCATCAGACGAAAACCTGACATTCCCGCGCCTATCGATTTCACTGGTGACGGCGGGAACTCCGCCACTGCGTGGCCGATCTAGACGGGCGAAGTGAAGACCAGTCGCCGAGCAAGTTTCTTGGGCAGTTCCCGTCTCAATTCTGAAGCTTCTGCCATTCCGCTTCCGCAGTCGGAGGCAGCTTGTCCATGCGCTTCAGGAATAGAGCAAGTGTCCAGATCTCCGGGTCGGTCAGAGCGCTCTTCCACGAGGGCATGCCCGTCCAGCGAATGCCGTGCTTTATCTTCCAGAAGGAAAAGCCTTGGGGGTCGTCCTCCACGCCGTCGGTCGCAAGTTGCGCAGGATGCGGATAGAGGCCTTTCGCCACTGGCGTCACCGAGGCGTCGCCTTTTGCCGTGCCATGGCAGATCGCGCAATGTTGCCCATAGAGCTTGATGCCGTCGATCAGATTTTCCTCCGTCAGAGGGATGGGGTTGGGGCCCTTGGGAGCCTCACGGACGAGGGTCGCATGCAGCGAGGTTCCCGCAGCCCAGCTTTCCAGCCAGAAGGGCTCTGCATCGGCGTTGGCAGGAATCACACCGGTGCGCACCACGATGTCGGCGCACAGCACTGCGAGGACCATCGTCATTAGGATGCCAAGCACGAAGCCTTTGAACATCACGCGTCCTATGACCGCGCGGCCCACTGTGACCGCTCCTAATTCGCGGTCGAGGTCGGCCTGATCGTTCGGTGGCCCGACCTGTGCCGCGACTGCGCGGTCTTCATGGTGCTTACGCGCTTCGCTAGACCTGTGAACGCCGCTATTTAGACAGGCTCAAATCGGGACCTTCACGAAAGCCCTGAGCCCGAAGCCTATGCAGAACGCGAGGCCGGCCGCGCTCATCCCTATCACTAGCGTTTCTAACCCTGACCGCGCCCAGCCCGCGAGCGACCATCGGCTCTTCAACGCCCCGATGGCGAAGAACACGAGGCTCGTCGCTGCCACGCAAAAAGCGAGGCCGTGCGCCATGAGATAGCTGACGAGCGGCACGAGGCCGCACAGCACGAACGCAGCAGACGTGTTGAGCGCGGCCAAAATGGGCGACTTTGCGGTCGGAGACAGACCATATTCTTCGACAGCCATAGTCTTCGCCCAGCGGTCTTCGTCGGACGTCATGACGTCAACGATTCGCTCCAGTTCGGCGCCGGTGAAGCCCTTGCGGGCGAAGATCTGCCGGATTTCTTCGCGCTCACCGCTTGGTACCAGAGCAATGTGTTTTCGCTCGACCGCGAGCAGACGTTTATAGTCGTCCAACTCGGCCTTGGTGCCACTGTAGTTGGCCGCTCCCATCGCAAATCCGTCAGCCACGAGGTTGGCCAATCCGAGTACCAACATGACAGTTCCAGGCAGGTCGGCGCCCACGACCCCGGCGACGATCGCAAAGGTCGTGACGGTTCCATCGATCCCGCCGTAGATCCAGTCCCGAAGATAGTTCCCACGCGTACCTTGAGCGAGACGCTTCTGGATCTCTTCTCTTGTGTGGTCGTGTTCGAGCATATCCTCCGCCCACCGTTCCTTATAGGTCCCCATCGCGGCCCAGCTTGGCTCCCGTCTAAATGGACGAGCGAGTCATGAAGGCGTGCCTGTACTCCAAACGGCGGCGACGAAATCACGTCACGCGTTGCCAATGAGAATTCCAGCAATAAGCACGATCACGCCGCCGATCACGATCTGGAAAATTGCTTGTAACAACGGCGTATCCATATAATGCGCCCGCACCCAGGCAATAGCCCAAAGTTCGAAGAAGACGACCACGCCGGAGATCGCGGTGGCGATGACAAAGGCGTTCGGCACTTGGTTCGGAACGAGATAGGGCAGAGTATGACCGAGGCCGCCGAGCGCGGTCATGGCGCCGCAAATCGGGCCGCGCAGCCAAGGCGAGCCACGGCCGCTCAGGGCGCCATCATCGGAGAGCGCCTCGGCAAAAGCCATACTGATGCCGGCGCCGACCGAAGCGGCAAGACCGACAAGGAATGTCGCCCAGGTATTATGGGTCGCAAAGGCCGCGGCAAATAGCGGTGCGAGCGTCGAAACCGAACCGTCCATGAGGCCAGCAAGGCCCGGCTGCACATATTGCAAGACGAACATGCGGCGGTCGGTTGCTGCTTCCTTCTCGCGTTCGGCCGGCGGGAGAAATTCGGTTTCGATATCACTGACGACTGCTTCGTGGTTCTTTTCGACCTGCGCGAGATCATTCAGCAATTTGCGGATCGCCGGGTCCTTGGCCTGCGTCGCCGCCTTGGTGTAGAAACCGTAGGCTTCCGCCTCGCGGATTTCGAGCTCTCTGCGGATGGTCGCGACCGGCAGATTGCGAATGAGCCAGACCGGGCGGCGCTTCATGAAGCCATGCACGTCAGTGCGCCGGATGGGCAGGAGATTGGGCCCAAACTTTTGATTGTAGGTCTTGAGCAGCGTGTCGTGATGCGACGCTTCGACGTCGGCCATATTCTCAAACATAGCCGCGGTCGCGGGATAACGTTCCCGCAAATCCTCGGCAAAAGCCGTGTAGACGCGATGGTCATCGTCCTCAGCGTCGATAGCGACCGCGAGAATTTCTCGCTCGTTCAATTGCGAAAATCGCTTCATGGAGGTCCCCTGCGCTCCCGGGACTGTTCGACCGAGGCGTAATCCGGCTCGTATTTTGAATGGTTCTAATCTAGAACCGCTTTTTTGCAAGTTTGTGACGTGATCGCCGGTCACATCTGCCTAAAGGCGTGTCGCCTGTCTTGTCCTCAACTGCGCCAGGCCTCGCCGGCATCCTTGGCCGCAAGCTGGCCGATCGCCGACCAGTCGAGCTTCTCGCCACCGTGAGCCAGCAAGGTTAGGAACCGATCTCGCAGAAGATTGGCGACCGGCAGCGGTACGCATAGATCTTCGGCGGCGGCGAGGACGAGACGAATATCCTTTTGGGCGCATTGAGCAAGGAATTCGCGGCCGCGATCTCTAAGATCGGGCTTACGATCACGCTGCATGCGCTTCGCCATACCCACGCATCGCAGCTGATCGCGGGCGGCGTCGACGTTCTCACCATCAGCCGGCGCCTGGGCCATGCGTCGCCGGCGATCACGCTAAACCTCTACGGCCATCTTTTTGCCGATACGGATGATCGGGCGGCCCGGATTTCGGAGGCGCTGTTTTCCAGGCTTGGAACGGATTAGAAACGAAACGATGCCTCTATGGGTGGCAATCGGGTGGCAGTTTGCAGGTCTAGTCTCTTTTGGCTTTCCTAATTCATTGAGATCCCGATAGGGAAGGGTGGCCGAGTGGTTTAAGGCAGCGGTCTTGAAAACCGCCGCGGGTGAAAGCCCGCCGTGGGTTCGAATCCCACCCCTTCCGCCAATTAACCGTCCGCCTCTATTCGCTGTCGTTCAGAATTGTCGCTAGAAGCAACTGATTCAACATAATTATCTGCCCAGGCTCCGCCGTATTTATCCGTTGCCATCCGTCGCAATTCATGATTCTAATGTGGGTGGAATCGTGGGTTCTGGCAGCAGTCCATTGGCACCTCGCAGCACGAACAGACTTACGGCGCTCAAGGTCAGCAAGGCTACGAAGCCCGGCATGTACGCAGATGGCGGTGGCCTCTATCTGCAAGTCACGAGCGCCGGCGCGCGGTCTTGGATTTACCGCTTCTCGCTTGCCGGACGCGCGAGAGAGATGGGACTCGGGCCGCTCGCGCTCTTGGGCTTACAGGAAGCCCGCGCGAAGGCCCTGGAAGCGCGGCGGCTGCGGCATGAAGGCATCGACCCTATTGAGGCGCGCCGCGCCACACGGACACGGGCGCGGCTCGAAACGGCAAAGGCGCTGCCATTTACGGAATGCGGAGAGGCCTACATCAAGGCCCACCGAGCCGCCTGGCGCAACGACAAGCACGCGGCTCAATGGCGGAGCACTCTAGCAACCTATGCCGACCCGACGTTTGGCGTGCTCCCGGTACAGGCAATCGACACGGCGCTGGTGCTCAAGGTCCTCGAACCGATCTGGGCGACTAAGCCTGAGACCGCCGGCCGGCTGCGCGGCCGCATCGAGGCGGTGCTCGATTGGGCAACCGCGCGCGGTTACCGCACGGGTGAAAACCCGGCACGTTGGCGGGGCCATTTGGATAAGCTATTGCCGGCGCGCTCGAAGGTCCGGAGGGTGGTGCACCATGCAGCCATGCCCTACAGCGAGTTGCCAAGCTTCTCGACGGAACTCCGCGAACAGGCGGGAGTTGCCGCCCGCGCGCTCGAATTCACGATCCTGACGGGCGCCAGAACGGGCGAAACCATCGGCGCGAGGTGGGACGAGATCAACTTGGCAGACAAGGTTTGGATCGTTCCCGCAGAGCGCATGAAGGCTGGCAAGGAGCACCGAGTGCCACTTTGCGCTCGCGCCCTGGCAATCATCCATGAGTTGAGCGTGAGCCGCGATTCCGGCGAGCAATTCGTGTTCCCCGGCGGCCGGCGCGGCAAGCCGCTCACCAACATGGGCATGGCCACGACATTGCGACGAATGGGCCGCGATGACCTGACCGTGCACGGCTTCCGCAGTAGCTTTCGCGATTGGGCGGCCGAACGCACCAGCTTCCCGAGCGAGGTCGTCGAGATGGCGCTCGCACATGCGGTCGCCGACAAGGTTGAGGCCGCATATCGCCGCGGCGACTTGTTCGACAAGCGGCGCAAGCTCATGAACGCGTGGGCCATCTTTTGCGCGGCGCCCGAGGCGGGCAGGGTCGTGGCGTTCACGCGGTAGTCGCAACGCCTGCGATTATGCTGGCGCTGCCTGCTGGGGGGCACCATCCCCATATGTCTGCTCTACCCGATTGCGATCAGCGGCTTTGGAGGCGCGAGAGAATCAGGCGATGTCCCTGGCGCTCAGTTAGCCACCACACACCGGTTTTGTTGCTGTCGACGCCTTTGCGTGCGCTCGTTCTGATCCTAGATAGGACTTTCGACTGCATTCTTCTCGCCACCAAGTCCGTTTTATGGCCCTTCTGCACATCCGGCTCGACCAGATCGACGAAACGCGTCTTCGGGCCCTGATCACCGCCGAGGCCGCTGAGAGCCGCACCGTCGACTATAAGCGCACGATCTACGGCGCCGCGCATTCCGACTATTCTTAATTTCTGGGCCGACACGTCGTCCTTCGCCAACACTTCGGGCGGTGACCTGGTGCTCGGCATGGACGCGACGAATGGTATCCCGACAGCCATCACGGCCCTTACGATGCCCATGGATCCCGAAATTCTGCGCCTAGAACATGTCGCACGCGGCGGTCTTCAACCCCGTATAGCGAACATCGCCTTCTACCCGGTGCCGATCCGAGGAGGCGGCAATGTCCTCATCATCCGGGTCCCCCGTAGCTACAATCCCCCGCACCGCATCATCCGCCAGGGCAGCAACCGGTTTTGGGCGCGTTCGGCCGCCGGGAAGTATGAGCCGGACATCAATGAACTCCGGACGTTCTTCAATGCGGGTCCCCAGACTCGCGGACCGCATCCGCAACTTCCGCTTCGACCGCATCGCCAAGATCGCCGCCGGGCAAACCCGGTTCAGCTAATGAACCGCGGCACCTTTGTCCTTCACATCGTCCCGTTCTCCGCCTTCGACATGACCTCAGCACTTCCCCTCCGTGTGATCGAACGGGACTCCGGATTCTTCGTGCCTATCGGGTCCTCGACCGCAAACAGCGCTCGCATCAACTTCGACGGCATCCTCAAAAGCTCGAATGCCGACCCGCAAGCCACCCAACATCGCGCCTATGTCCAGCTCTACCGGAACGGCATCATTGAGACCGTGGACTCGACGCTGGCCGATGCCTCGATCATCTCGAACCTCGACGACAGGCTGATCCGCGAGATCACGCGGAGCTTGAATGACCTTGCCATGGTCGGCATCGAGCCGCCGTATGCGGTGCTCGTCAGTCTTGTTGGGGTCCTCGGCGCACGGTTCAACTTCAGACGTGGGCAAGATTCTCAATGGAACGACAACCTCAGCGACCGCCTTGACCGAGACCAGTATCATTTCGACGAAGTGATCTTTGAGACCATTCCGACCGCTCAAGCGGAATTCGCCAGCATTATCCGTCCGATCCTAGATCAGATGGCAAATGCGGGCGGACAGGCCACGTCGCCTATCTTTGACAATCGGGGACTGTATATTCCGCTCGGACCGCAACGGAATTGAGAACATCGTGGTAAACAAGTGATAGGCGTGGGGCCCGGTCGGCCAACCGCCGCCGGACCCTCACCACCGCTGTCCGGCTCGCCCGCGCCGGCTCTTACACGCGGAGGTGGGCGGTGGACATTGGGCGGTTGACATATGGTTATTCCCTCGCGGCGAGCGGGTTCATCGCGCCTACGCGAAGCAGTTGACGCCTATCGCGCAGAGCAAAAGGACAAGCTGGACAAACCGGCGCTCGCATTGCTCGATCGCCTAGCCGATAGTTCTGGCGCTGCCCAAGCTTTCGAGCGGCTGAAGCTGATAGGCGCGCGCCGAAGCGCGTATCCTGGCGACTTGCATCAAGGCGGAGCAACTAGCCCGCACGTTCGCGGAACGCATTTTAGCCGAGCAAAAAATGCCGGCGCGGCTGAAGCGGCTCGACAAAGCCGTCGCGGAACTGCGTGCGTTCGTTGCCGAAGAAACAAAACGGCTTCCTCCGGGTTTGGACTTGCTGTCACTGCGGTTTGAATTTTGCGATGACAGAAGCGTCGTCGGGGAGATTACAAGCGGCCTCGATCTCATCGCCGAAGTGATCGAGCGGAAACGGCAGTATGTGAACTCCATCCCGTCACGGCTCGGTGCAACGCGCGACAAGCGTCACAAAGAGGCGGCAAATAGCGCGGCGATCTGGCGTGTCGCGAACGCGGTGCACGCTTTGCTGGGCAAGCCGCACCGGAAAGAAGTCGCCGAGCTCGCGCAAGTAATCTTGGCAACCGATGTATCCATAGAACGCGTGGACCACGTTGTGCGCGTGCGCAGACAACGGCTCACCCGCGAGCTCTGATGGCCCAGGCGTGGCGCCGAAAACTAGCGCGTTCGCCCTCTAAAAAGAATGCCTGAACACACCGCGACAAAACGGCGAAGCGGGCGCATACACGGCCGCGGGCGAAGGCGAGCGCAGGAGAAAATGCGATGGTGACAGTCGAGAAAAGTTTCGAGCCGTTATTAGTCCGGCCACGCGAGGCCGGGCGAATGCTCAGGGTCGGCAACACTCGCGGTTACCAGCTTCTCAAGGCCGGCGAGATCGAAACTTTCAAAGACGGCCGCTCCCGCAAGATCACCGTCGCGTCGATACGCGCCTACATCGCGCGCAAGCTCGACGCCGCAGGCTCAACCGGCGACGCGACGCGACCGTCACCGCCTCGCAAGCGAGGCCGGCCGCGCAAAGAAGTGCCAACGCCCAGGGCAACGGCGTGAACGTCGCCACCATCGCCGAGGCGCTCGTTGGCCGGAGGGCAAATAGCCGTGACGTCGGAAATCGCGAACCCCACGCGCCGCGGCTACGCGGCAAAGCGAAACCGGCACAGCCTCCTCCAACCCAGGAGGCCAGCAATGCCGAATTACCCTGAAGATTTTCAGAGCTTGCCGCTAGAAAAGCGCAACGAGTTCTTCGCCGATGAAGCGCGCAAGTACCGCGCCGAGAAAGCGAAGGGGCAGGCCAAGTGGTTCCTGCCGGTAGATGCGCCGCTAGCGCCCTCAGCCGAGACCCTGCCAACTTCCGTCCGCCTGAAGCGCGCGTCAGAGATAAAGGCGACGCCCATCTCCTGGGTATGGCCTGAATGGCTTGCGCGGGGGAAGATGCACATCCTCGGAGGTCAGCCAGGCTCGGGCAAAACCACGCTCGTGATGAAAATCGCCGCGACGGCGGCGCGGTTGCGGATGCTCGGGCTCGAAAGCGGGAGGGCGGCGCCATGAATGAGCTTCCAGCGCGTTGGCCTTATCGTGATGCTTCCGGCGCGGTTCTGTTTGAAGTCTCTGCCCATGCAGAGGACCGGCAAGAGCTTGCGCTCTTCGCTGAGGCCGTGAAAGCGAGGACCGGCGCGCGTCGGGACGAGTATGGGAGCTACTGCCTGCTCGGCAAGATCGGCCAGGTCTATGCGACTGGCGTCCGCGGCGCCCGCGAGTTTCAACTTATTGTCGGCGCGGCCCCCGACGGCGAAATCAGCGCGCGTCGGTGGTCGTCCATCAAAAAGAGGCTCAGTTTCTGCACGCTGTCGCTCGACGGCCAATCGGAAGGACGTTTCACTCTCGGCCGGCTGCCTACAGCAGACGAGGCCTCGATTATTCGCAAGGCGCTCGGCCTTCCGAAGGCTTTCGAAGTAAGCGAGGGGGAGCGGCACAGAAGACGGGAATGGGGTCGTATAAATGGGCGTTCTAAGGTCCTAAAATCGGCAAAACCCATGTCGTCGCTACCCCTACCGCAGAAAACCACATCGCAGGAAAAATCGACGCAGACCCCCATTTGTGCGACGGCCCCTTACCGGGGATTTTAACGTGCCCGGCGCGCACGACGCTACGGGCCGCTCCACCGGCCGCCGTCGTAGGCCTGGTCGCAGGACGGCTATTGGCGGCCAGTTCGCTCCGCGCTTGATCGAAATGCTCGAAAGTCCAGCATATCGAGTTCATGAGCCTTTCGGGGCACCGCCTGCTTGCGCGGGTGGAGGTGGAACTAGCCCGCCATGTCGGCACTGATAACGGCAAACTTCCGGTCACCTACGATGACTTCGTGCGTTACGGCATGCATCGTCATGCAATTGGCCCCGCTATCCGCGAGGCGACTGCACTTGGATTCATTCAGGTTACGGAGCATGGCCGAGCCGGAAACGCAGAATATCGTCGGCCAAACCTCTACAAACTCACTTATCGGGAGACTGCGTATGACGGACCCACCCACGAGTGGAAACGGATAGAAACCATGGAACAAGCCGAGCTGATAGCCGTCGCAGCGAGAGGGACTTCGATCGTCCAGCCGTGGCGCTCATCTCGGAAGAAAAGTTCCAGTGGCGGGGAACGCCATGTTTCAGCCCCGGAAACCGGCACCGAAACCTCAGCCTGCCCAGTGCCTGAAACCGCCACTACTGTTCATAGTGCGGAAGCCGCCACTACTTCTATATCTCGCCATGGGGACGCCGGTGCAGGCTGATGCGCCTACCTGCTGAAGTTAGGTAATGATGACCGATTCATATCCGCCACGGATTTCAGGTATTCCGTGACTCGACGATCAAGGTTCTACCAAGAGCGCCCAACAACAAGGTCTCACGTGAAGCCTGAACGCCATTCGCGGCGATCGCCAGGTGCGCATTGGATTCTGGTTGGGAGAAATGGATGATCTTTCTCCACCCCGCTCTTGACGGGCCCTCGCCGCCGTGCCGCGCTTCCTGTATGCTTGACGGGAAGCAGAGAGGCCAAACTCTTGAAAGCGATACATATCATTTGCCGCCGCAAAGCTTCGGGCTCGCACAATCTGTGGCAACTCACAGAAAGACCTGGATTTTACAAATCTGCCTGCTGGCCGTTTCCCAATTTGAAGGATTTACAGCCATTAAAAGACCGCTGGATTTATCTTCATGAAACTAAGGGAGGCCCATCATACATAGGCGGTGTAATCGAGCGGATTGAACGTTGCGCGCGCCCTAATGATCGTATTGAGGCCGGATTCGCACTGACTTTTGAAGAGAAGCCTCAAGGGAAAGGTCAGAAATGGCGGGGGGATAATCATCAACGAGCTTGGACGGGCAATATTGTAGATGCTGCACTCCCTCACGAGCGATGATTGATGGGGCCAATCTGCCCCGGCAAAGCGCGGGCCATATAAAAAGCGGGAGGCTGCTTGATATCTGGAGGGACGGGATATGCAGTTAAAGCGTTTAAGCGACGCCATGCACAAGTGGGAGGACGATTTCGTCGAATATGGAATCAGGCCAAACAAGGATGATCCCAGCGAAGGAACTGCTCACATTGACTTTCGTAAGGTCGGCAGCGGAACCGACAATTTCAGTTGGTTTCAAGTTTCACTTAAATGGGCCGATGTAGAGGCTCTCATGGAAGCTTTTTCGAAAATGGGCCATCCCGACGCGCGACGCCTGGCTAGAGCAAGGAAATTGGCCTCCGCAGTTGAGGACTTGGTAGGAATCTCAAACTAGGGCGTGAACTCATCAGCACGCAGCCAAATTCGGATTGATGCAAGTTTGATGAAGGCCAGATAGTTGGCCGCGAGTTTGTCGAAGGACCCGTCGGCTTCGCCACCACTCGATAGAGGTGTTTGATTGACTACAATCCATGAGCTCAGGCTCTCGAAGAAACAGTTGGATCGGATTCCCGACGCTGAGCGGTTATTTTACTTCATGGCCGGTCAATTGAGTAATGACGTAAACATCCTAACCAAATTCTTGACCTTCTCAATCAACGAAGCAAAAAGCGCAGTGGGCGAACCGCCGAAACGAAGCGCGGCGATCGCGCAGGTCATTCTCGTCCTAAAATTCCTTGCTGGTCGTCTCTACGAAGGCCACAAAATGATCAATGAGACATTCTCGGCAAAGAAGTTTCGGAAAAAATATGCTGCCGAGATGACTCCAGTAACGATCGCTAGCCTCGATGACATCAACAAGTACTTCGGCCCCGCAAGCCTGATCCAGCGCATAAGGCGCAAGTTTGCTTTCCACATGGACGCATCTGAGATTGAGAAGGTCCGAGGCGTCGGCCTAGCGCTACTTCCTCCCTTTTCGTGGGCATGATGGCCAGGACCTCAGCGTTTCACTCTCGGCCGGCTGGCTACAGCAGACGAGGCCGCAAATATTCGCAAGGCGCTCGGTCTTCCGAAGGCTTTCGAATGGAGCGAGGGGGAGCGGCACAGAAGACGGGAATGGGGTCGTATAAATGGGCGTTCTAAGGTCCTAGAATTGGCAAAACCCATGTCGTCGCTACCCCTACCGCAGAAAACCACATCGCAGGAAAAATCGACGCAGACCGCCAATTGTGCGACGGCCCCTTACCGGGGATTTTAACGTGCCCGGCGCGCACGACGTACGGGCCGCTCCACCGGCCGCCGTCGTAGGCCTGGTCGTAGGACGAGGGCCAGGAACGGCAATCGGCCTCCGGCCTTTCCCCCCTTCCTTCTTTCACAATACCGGGCCGCCAGCGTCCTTCCAAATCGCCGGTAATCAGACATGCCGAAAAAACACGACCGCACTGGCCGCTCCAATCATGAAGGGCGGCACGTCCGCATATATTACTGGCTTATGGCCACGCCGGCATGGAAGTCGCTATCGGCGCAAGCCCGCGTCGTGTTTCTTGAATTGAATTGGCGCTACGATGGCTCAAACAATGGGCGCATCGGGCTTTCGATTCGTGACGCGGCCGCAGCGTGCAATATCGCCCGAAACACGGCGATGCGTGCTCTCCGCGAACTCGAAGAGCGCGGATTCATCGTGTGCATGCGGTGGGGTCATTTCGGCCTCAAGACAAGGCTTGCGGCCGAGTGGCGGCTGACGTGCTGGAATTGCGATGTGACAGGTGACTTGGTGTCAAAGGATTTCGGCCGCTGGTCGCCGACTGAAAATTTTTCACGGTCTCAAATTATCCCGCAACGGTCTCAAAAGAGAGCCAGTCGCGAGGCAAAAATTACCCACGGAAAGGCAATTGACGGCAAAGATGGCCCTCATTTGAGACCGTCGGCCAATTCCACGGTCTCAAACTAGGGCACACATATAGTTTACCAGAGGGAGTAGAGCGACGAGACCTGCAAGCGTGTAAGCGGTTGAACTTTTCGGTCGGCACTAACGATGCCGATCGCTGGCCAGTTTTGTCATGCGTCAACGAGGCGGTTGGTGGCGCCTCGCCTCCTTCGCCCCGCAAACCGGGACGCTTTCGGGGCGAAGCGGACATGATCCGGCGGACAAAATCGGCTCGATTGGCCAAAAATGACCCTTAGCGCCGGATCGCGTTTTGATGGCTGACGGTCGCTATCGGAGGTGAAGCGGACAACGTACGAGCCTCAGCCTTGACCATCTCAGTCGAGAATGACCCTGGCTGTGTGAAAACGTGCGAGTCAGGTACGATTCCCCTGGATAGACGTGGGGAAGATCGAATGAAACGTTTCGTGACGGGCGTGGATCGGTCGCAGATGAGCCTGCTACCGGAATGTCTGGACGATTGGGTCGGCGAAGATAATCCTGTTCACGTGATCGAGGCGTTCGTCGAGGCGCTCGATTTGCCTTCGCTGGGCTTCGCGGGCGCGATCGCCAAAACGACGGGGCGGCCCTCCTACCACCCGGCGGTTTTGCTTAAACTCTACATCTACGGCTATCTCAATCGGGTGCAATCGAGCCGGCGTCTGGAGCGGGAGGCTTCGCGCAATATCGAGCTGATGTGGCTGCTTGGCCGGCTCGTGCCGGACCACAAGACGATCGCTGACTTCCGCAAGGATAATGGTGCGGCAATCCGCAAGGTCTGCACCCGCTTCGTGGCGCTGTGCCGGAACATGGGGCTGCTCGTAGGAGGCACCGTTGTGGTGGACGGTAGCAAGTTCAAAGCGGTCAACAATCGCGACAGGAACTTCACACATGCCAAGATGGCAAGTCGCGTCGCGCAGATCGAGGAGAGCATCGCGCGCTACCTGCATCAACTCGATAGCGCCGACAGACAGGAACCGTCGGAGGCGATCCTCACCAAGACCGCACGGTTGAAAGAGAAGGTCGCCAAACTAAAGGAGGAGATGGACAGGCTCAGCGCTCTCGATGGGCTCATGCGCCAGATGCCCGACCAGCAGATCTCACTGACTGATCCGGATTCCCGCTCTATGGCGACCAGCGGTCGCGGCTCTGGCGTGGTTGGCTACAATGTACAAACAGCCGTCGACGCCGAGCATCATCTGATCATCACCCACGATGTGACCACCAGCGGCTCGGACCGCGCTCAGCTCGCGCGCATGTCCATCCAGGCGAAGGAGACGTTGCACGTGGATAAGCTCGACGTGATCGCCGACCGTGGCTACTTTGCCGGCGATGAAATCCTGGCCTGCGTGCAAGCCGGCATCATAGTGACGCTGCCCAAGCCGATGACGTCCGGCGCGAAAGCGGATGGGCGGTTCGGCAAACAAGACTTCGCTTACCTGCCCGAGCAAGACGTCTATCGCTGCCCATCGGGTGAGCTCTTGCCTTATCATTACAGCAACGTCGAGCATGGGATGACGCTACGGCGCTACTGGTCGACTGCCGCCTGCCTGACTTGCTCGATCAAGCGCCAGTGCACGCCCTCAAAAGAGCGCCGGATCACCCGATGGGAGCACGAGCACCTTGTCGACGAGGTCCAGCAGCGCCTCGATGCCAATCCGGAGGCCATGCGCATCCGCCGCGAAACGGTTGAGCATCCGTTCGGCACGATTAAGGCCCGCATGGGCGCGACACACTTCCTGATGAAGCGGCTGCCCAATGTCGCCGCCGAGATGGCGCTGCATGTCCTCGCCTATAATCTTACCCGTGTGATGAATATCGTCGGTAGGCAGACCCTGATCGCCGCCATCAGGGCTGGCTGAGATCGAGGATGGCCTACCCAAAGCATCAGTCTTGAAAACTCGCGGCAGCCAACCCGACACTCAGAACCGCTGACCAGGAAAACGGCCGCGCGTTTTGACACAACCAAGACCCAAGGCGGACATTGCAACTGACGCAGTTCTTTGAATCACGCCGCGCTTTCAGATTGTACTGGATGCCTGCCTGCCCTCTGTGGAAGAACGAGGAGACACCCGATTATGAGAGCTGCAATCACCGCAGAGGCGATCGGACGACTTAAAGCGAGCCCTCCATGGCTTACGGGCTTGTCGAGGAAATCGCCAACGGTCGCCCCTAGCGGTCGAGTGAGAATGAACGCGACCCAGAACAAAAGAACGTGCGATGCGTTCGTCCAGTAATAGGTAGCCGCGACCACCGCCAGTCCGGCGGCAAAGACAAGCGCTCCGGCCGCATATCCCAGGCCCGTTGAATCGGCCATCCAGTCACCGAGAGCGGTGCCCAGGGTCTGCGAAAAGGTGATCGCCGACCAGTAAAAGGCTTCCACCTTCGGCGTGTTGACAGTGTCGACCGATATGGAGCCGCGCGACCAATACCAGAGACCGAGTACAGCAAGCAAACATAAGAATAAAATCGAGGAGCCACCTGCGTAGCCGATACCCAATGAACGGTCCGCAAAATCGGCCATCGTTGTGCCGAATGTCGTGGAGGCCACGATCGTGGCCCAGTATAGAAAGGGATAGAATTTCTTCGCGACGATCTGCAGGCCAACCAGCGTCACCAACGCTGCTAGAAAGAGTGCGGTTCCAGCCAGGTAACCCCAATGCAAGGTCATGGTTACGGAGTCGCCGCCCGTTTCGCCGAGCGTCGTCGCGCCAATCTTAATGATCCAAAAGACAAGTGTGACCTCGGGAACTTTACTCATGCATTCATTCATGACTGATGTGCCCTGTCTATCCCTGAAATTTGATGACGATCTGCAGTCCCGGGCCGGCGAAATCGGATGACTGCTCGCCAACTTTGCTGAAATTCAAACTGAGATACGGCCGATGCTTTGGCGATCCGCCGTGTTCGCGCTATGATATGCCGTCGTATAGAAAACCGGCAAGTCCAACAACCAAGAAGCATATTCCCATAATGAGTGCCGTTGTGTCGTTGAACTGCTGCCACACATAGCCACCAGCGATGCCAGCAACGAGAGCGCCGAACCCTACGGCCGCATTGAGGTAGCCGTATGCTGTTCCTCTGTATCGATCCTCGACGAGATGCGAAAGGTGCGAGCGCTGCACGCCATCAGTGAATGCCGAAAAAATGCCCACAAGCAGAAACCCAATGACTAATATCCCAGGTGACGAAGAAACCACCAGAACGAGATATCCGAGTATCAAGAATCCATAGCCAATTACAATTATCTTCCCCGTTCCCCAGGCATCCGCCGCCCGTCCCGCAGGCCAAGAAAAGAGCGCGTACGAGATATTTGAGATCGCATAAAAGAGCGGAATCGAGTTGATTGCTATTCCGAGGTCTCTGGTCTTCAGGAGCAATACCGCCATCGGCAGAGTACCGATCGAAAGGACAAAAATGGAAATGAGATACCTATAGACTCGTCGTGAAAAACCCTCAAACGCTTCGACGCGTCGTATCTTAAGAGTTTGTTGGATGTCCTGCACGAGCCATAAGCTAGCAACTGCCAGGAGTCCGATGATGAAGGCGATGATGAATACGCTATTGAACGCCACCGGGTTGTACAAAAGGACGACATACGCGACGAGAGGTCCGACGATAGCACCGAGCGTGTCCATCGCACGGTGATAGCCAAACGAACGACCAATCTCTTCATTGGGCGTCGAGAGCGAGATTAGGGCATCTCGGGGCGGGTCACGCAGCCCTTTGCCGATGCGATCCGTGAGCCGCAGGCCGATGACTGTCCCCACGCTCCCCGCCAGCACATAACAGGGTCTTGTGAAAACCGAGAGCGTGTAGCCCGCAACTGCGAATATCTTGCGCCGCTCTACCCTGTCGGACCAATGCCCGGAATAGATTTTGATGAGGTTGGATGCGGCATCCGCAACGCCTTCCACGAGACCTAGCGATTCCGCACCGGTTTTCAGTACCGAGATGAAGAACGCCGGAAATATCGACGCGACCATTTCCGAGGAGAAATCGTTGAAAAAACTGGTCAGCCCGAGGAAGAAAACATTGCGCGGTAGGCCCAAAAGTCTGTCTTTCATTTTTATTACTCTATTATCGATGATGATCGACAGGAAATTGCTGGGCCCGCGAACGCAATCGCAATTTTACGTCCACTCAATTTGATCGGTTGCACAGCGTCTGTCGTCGGGGTCGACACGTCGCTTCTGCGGAATACGGAATTGAGTTTGGCGCATGAGGCAATGGCCATATTGAAGCTAAAGGATTGCTTTTTCAAATTGAAAAGCGCGGCGACCCGCGTGTCAGCTTCGGCACCGGCAAACTCGGTGACCTCGCGGGCTTCAGCAGCGCCATCATCCTTGCGATGATCGCGCTGCTGATGGGCTACGAATCCGTTAGCTCCGGCTCGTCGTCCGCGATCTCGCGGCAGACGATCTTGCCGTCGAGTGGGAAGGCTTGCAGGATGATGTTGAAACCCTTGCCGTCCTTGTGCGGGAACGCCAAGCCGAGATTGAGCCAATAGTCTTCCTGGCCCTTCGCGTTGGATCACGGAATACGCGCGACGTCGGCTGTTGCGGTTGTTCTCTCTCCGCGATCTGACACTCCTGTCGAGCTGGTTGCGATGTCCTGCGTGAGCAGGCGCCAAGGGCGGATGGCCTGGCGCCTGCCCGCGAGGAGCGGCAGCTTCGGGAATGGCGGGGTCCGATCAGGGTACGCGCAAATCGATCTTCCTCGACAAGGTCGAGCAAGCCGGCGTCTCGCTATAAGGGCGTCGTACTAGGGCAGAGGGTTATGCTATAGGTAACGAAACCCTGATCGCCGACATCCGCGGCGCGACCGCAGGTCTGATGGCCGAGGTCGCCGAGGATCAGGTCCGGACGCATCTGGGCGTTGAAGACAAGCATCGAGCCGCGCCGAACGAAACCGCCGCTGGGCAGTTGCTCGAAGTGTCCGCACCTATTTGAAATGAGGCGAGCCGTGTCGAAGGAAACTACGACGATACTTGGCCATAACCATATCTTCCTTGGCGCGGACCATGAGAAGAGCGAGCGCCGCACTTGGTGGGTCATTTGGCTGTGCGGGGCGATGATGGTCGCCGAGATCATCGGCGGCCTGCTGTTCGGCTCGATCGCTCTGGTCGCCGATGGCCTGCACATGAGTACCCATGCCGGCGCGCTGCTCCTTGCAGCACTCGCCTATAGCTATGCCCGCAAGCACGCAGACGACCCGCGTTTCAGCTTCGGCACTGGCAAGCTCGGTGACCTCGCTGGCTTCAGTAGCGCCATCATCCTTGCGATGATCGCGCTGCTGATCGGCTACGAATCCGTTAGCCGTATATTCGGGCCTGTCCCGATCCATTTCGCTGAGGCGATCCCGATCGCCTGCCTCGGCCTCGGCGTGAACATCGCGAGCGCTCTGATCCTGGCGGGGGGCGGCCACCATCACGACCACGGTCATGGTCACGATCATGCCCATGACCATCGCGACCACGACGAGGCGCATCGGATCGAAACGAGCGTCGGCGCTGTCCTGCTCGAAGTCTTCGAGGAGGGCGTGCCTCCGCGCTTCCGGCTCCGCACAGAGAGCGGCGCCGGGCTCACGTCGTCTGCGACCTCAATCCAGACGGTGCGACCAGACGGTACAAGCCAGAGTTTCGCCATGCAGGATCGGGGCGGATACCTGGAATCCGTGGAGGAAATTCCGGAGCCGCATGCTTTCACGGCGAATGTGCTGATCGATGGGGAACCAAACACCGTCGTCTTCGAGGAACACGAGCATGCCGGCGGTGGCGCTGCGCGTGACAACAACATGCGCGCGGCGATCGTCCATGTGGCCGCCGATGCGACAGTATCTGTTCTGGTGATCGTCGGCCTGCTCCTGGCCCGCGCTTTTGATTGGCTCTGGATGGACCCGCTGGTCGGCATCATCGGCGCCTTTGTCATCGCGAGCTGGGCGTGGGGCCTGATCCGCGATACCGGCGCAATCCTGCTCGACATGACACCCGATAGGAACATGGCCCAGAAGCTGCGGGAGGTGATCGAGGCGGATGGAGACAAACTCGCCGATCTGCATCTCTGGCGTCTCGGCCCCGGCCATCTCGGCGCCATCGTCTCGGTGGTAACCCGATCTCCGCGCGAGGCGTCCTACTATCGCGCTCGGCTTGCCCGGTTCAAATCGCTCTCGCACCTGACCATCGAAGTACGGACCTTTTGAAGGTCGCCCAGCAACCGCAAAAAGAAAGAACGATCAGGCATGCACCGACGGCAGGAATGACATTGGGCGGCATCAGCATGACCGCTTTTGGCCCATCGCGTCAATTCGCGGCAACCCAGCATTTCGGTCGCTTTCGGAGCAAAGTGGACATTGACTCAGCCATTCACAGAACCGGATTTATGAGTACACGCCCTTAGGCTATTGGCCCGTGACGTGGAGCAGCCCGGCGCAATGGCGACAGCTACGAAGCTTAAAGCCGAATTGAGCGGCAAGCTGGTAAAGAAAGTGGAAGTCGTTGGTCCCGGAGAGTTCGAGGCGATGAGCGATCAGCAACTTCAGGCATTCCTGGTTGAGGGTTTGGCCGAAATGGTTGCCGAGAATCAGGACTTCAAAGCTATGGTTATGAAGGAGCTTGAGCCCGTTCTAGGTCTTTCCACTAGGCCCCCCGCCCGATCATCCTGATCTTGCGTGCCTACGCGCTTCTTGGGGTGTCGCAGCCATAGTGTGGGGCGCCCCGATCATCTCGTGAAGCGGAATTTGGCGAAACGCAGTAGCCTGCCCGGCGAGACGGAGAGGTACGATGCAAAGCATTACAATTAGAACTCGCTATTACCGCTAGGCGCCGAGCAAAGCAGAGACAGGCAGCATGACCTCTGTCTCCCTTCTCGATGTTCAGGCCCGCTGGGGATACAGCGAGACGTCGCGCCAAGTCCGAGTCATTGCCAATAACGGACTGAAGACTGCCGCGATACCGTCTCCAGTTCGGCAGTTTCCGGCATCCAAAGAGCGAAGACGATCACGGCCACGAGGGCAGCGGCCCCTAGGGCGAGAAATGCCGCACTGTAGCCGAAGTGATCGAAGCGCCAGGACGATTGCTCCGCGCTAGGCATGGGTCTCGTTGATCGCGGCGCCGATCGGCGTCTGGACGGCGAGCCCGAGAAGGCCGCCGATCATGGTCACCAATCCGACTTCGGACTGGCTCCAATGCCGCTGGGTGACCAGGAACACATTGAGATAAGGCCCGACCGCGCCGCGGACATCGGCGAGCAGGAAGTTGATGGCGTCGAGTGAGAACGGGCTGAAACGTTTGCCCTTGGTTGATGTCATAGCCACAGCCACAGCGTCCCGATAGTGAGGGTGATGACGGTCAGTGGCGCGCCGACTCTGAAATAGTCCCAGAACCCGATCGTCGCGCCGGAAACGGCTGCCCTCTGCACCACGATCAGATTGGCGATCGAGCCCAGCACGGTGAAGTTGCCGGCCAAGGTCGAAGCCATCGCGATCGTCAGCCACGCCGTGTCGTGGTCTTTCAGCGCATCGACAAAGGGCTTGAGCATCAGCACGGCCGGCACGTTGCTGACCACGTTGGACAGAACCGCCGTCACGGCGCTGAGCACGGGAACTTGATCGAGATGAAGCCGGCCCACGGCGGCAATGATGTCGGGGCTGAGGAGCGCGTGCTGCGCGCCGGCGACGATGATGAACAGACCGGCGAACATCAGCAGCAGCGACCAGTCGATCTCCGCGTAGACCCGCCGGCTCTTCACCCGTCGGGTCAGCAGCAGGAGGCCGCCGATGATGATCGCCGCCTTCGCCGGCACCACCCCGGCGAAAAACAATGCAATCAATGATCAGGGTCGCTAGCAACGCGCGGATCACCAGCACGCGATTGGCATCAACCTTCGGGGTCGGCGCTTCCAGTCGCGCGTCGTCGCCGAACTCGGCATGATGGAGGAGCGCGATGAGCGCCACGGTGACGATCAGCCCGACCAGCGCGACCGGCCCCAACGTCAGGGCAAATTTCGCGTATGGGATATGAGAGAAGCTGCCGATCATGATGTTCTGCGGATTGCCGGTGATCGTCGCGGTTGACCCGACATTCGACGCCATTGCCACGGCCAGCAGATAGGGCACTGGCCGGCGCCCGAGCGCGAGCGTCAACTCCAGCACGAGCGGAGCCAGCACCAGGCAGATCGCGTCGTTCACCAGGAAGGCGGAAAAAACGCCGGAGATCGCGACAACCGCGCCGAGAAGGATCAAAGGGCGCCTGGCGTGCGCCCTGACCCAGGCATTGGCGACGGCGAAGAAGCCCGAAAGCCGCAAACTGGCGACGACGATCATCATACCGAGCAGCAGCGTGATGGTATCGAGGTCCACCGCCTTGTAGGCATCCGCGAGCGGAAGGGCGCCCGATGCGACCATGAGGCCGGCGCCGACCAGGGCGATGCCGGCCCGGTCGATGCTCAGGCCGGGAATCCGGCCGATCGCCAGCGCGAGATAGCTTCCGACAAAGATGACGCCGGCCGCAACACGCCGGCCCTCCACGCCGATTCGATCGCCGGCCGGAAGCAGAGTGGGCGCCAGCGCGGCGGCGATGGCTATCACGACCACTAGACCTGCCAGCAGGACGCCCAAGGCGACCAGCCAGCGGCTTCGATTGGAGGCCCCGGGACGCATATGAGCGATGCTACTGACTAAACCGCGCGGAGTCCCTCATATAGGGGATCGAAGGCCGCGCCGAGTCCGTCTCGACGAAGGTTAGCTTGCTCTGCACCGATCAATGGGTCGGATACAAGCACCTCAACAAAGAATATCCGCATGCCACTATCGACCATGCGCGCGGGCAATACGTCGTCGGCGCAGTTCATACCCAAACGATTGAAGGCTTCTGGTCGATCTTTAAGCGCGGTGTCATCGGAACTTTCCACAAAGTCAGCAAGAAATATCTGCCGCTCTACGTCGCGGAATTTCAGTTCCGATACAATAACCGAGAGAACTCGGATATTTTCGGAGAGGCTATCTCGGGGTGCTAGATGGGTTCTCACGAAAAATCTCTCGAATGCGGTTTTGCTTCAGTCTGAAATGGTGATAGCCAACCCACACTAAAGCTGCCCCGAAAAGCATGCTGATGATGCACGTCAGGAGCCACGGAGCATATTTTGGAATTTCGTCGTCGTGCTCTACCAACAGCGTCACAAGAAGCCAGAAGGCTCCAGAAAAAAAGAATGTTCCGGCAGCAGCGGCACCTTCTTGAAGCCATCCGAAGGTAGATAACTCTTCTAATAGCGGGCGACTCACGGGGATATACTCCTCATGTTGATCAAGATAATGGGGGATATGCCGCGCGCCCACTTGGCTCGTGACAGGCACGGAAGCGGACGATTGATCCCCCGCAGTATAGGGGCTGCCGATATCCGACATCTCGGTATCCTAGGGAATTGGCGGTGACGATGGAGGCGTCGGCAGATTTGCTGAGGCCTCCGCAGCGGCGGCGGTAAACACTTGGCCCATTTGCCTGATATCTTCCGGCGTCAGTATCGCTGCGAAGCGATAAGCAATAATGTCCGGGCCGTCTGGTTGCTTGACCGTCTCGGCTAGTGAAAGACGAAAGTTGGTGCCGAAGCGAGCAATCTGAATCCGGTTGATCAAGATCGCAGGAAGCTTGAGGGACTCTGGATCCCAAGGAACGTTGGTTTCGACAGCCATGCGGCTCTCCCCGTGATTGTAACGAGAACGAGCTTAGCATAATGCCGGATCATCGCCCGAATTAGGACACCCGGCCATCCGACTTAGGACAGTGGCCCGCTAATTGGGACACCACCTCAGGCCGCTTAACCTCAGCGACCCTGAGGGCGACACATTCTCGCTTGGGCCTTTCGCCGCATGGGCGGCTTGCTCAACGTCGCTGGACCAGGCTTCGTGGGAATGCGCGCGAGGTGACCTGGGGATGCCTCGCCTTGGGCCGAGGTAATGAACGGAAGGCCCCTGGCGCAGCAGGCGCCGGGGGGGACCTTCTCGCCTTGATGGAGGGCGACGAGGCACCCGAGGAAGAGCGAGACGATAACTGATTCCAATTCTCGGGGAGGATGACTCGGGGGGATTCCGGAAGCGGCGCGGATTTGATTTATATGCCGATTTCAATACGCCGACATACCGTTGCCCGGATCGGCATCGACGACCGCGAATGGGCAACACCGCGATTTCGACAACGACACGAAAACTCGGGCAATTTAGTCCTCGGCTGCAAGGTCCAAATTGCCACAAGTTCCTTTGTGTAACCGTAGCTGATGGCGCTCACATTCTGCTCATCGCAGAGGCTATGAGGGAGGGGGGAGCGCCGCGCATCGCTCGGTGGCGAGGACCGTCAGATATTGCTGGCGCGCCTGAAGGGCAGCGACTTCCTTACCGGCGGCGTCCTTGAAATCCATCCCGAACCAAACTGGCCAGATGACGATTCCTACAACACCCGCTCCGACGTTCTGCGCGACCTTTAGGCCTTGTTCGTTTGCGAGCTGTTTTGCTTTTTGATTGTTGGCTTCGATTTCAGCTCTGATCTGGGTGCAATCGGACGTTTGGTCTTGTGGCTGAACTGTAGCGACCGGCTGCGGGTCACGGCCGGCGCAGGCTGACAGTGCGAGAGCAAACGGCCATCGCCGAGAATATCTCACGCATCGTCAGGTGCTCCGGACTGAGATCGACGTCGCTGTAGGGCAGAGCAGTCTAGTCCACTGCTTATTGCTGCGGGGTGATAAGGGCCCGTGGCTGCTATGCAATGATGCAGCGGGCCCTTCCTATTGCTGGCTCATCCATGACGCTATCGCACCAGAACCCGTGTTCGCTCCGCAAAAGCAGAACTAAACCGTAGCTTTAGACCATATATTCGGGAACCCATTGATAAATATAAAGGCCCGTGTGGTCTCAATCGAATTCCAAGCCCCCAAACTGACAGACGATTGTCTATATCAACATCCTAGCGCCCCACAGCTCCTGAGCGGGCTGGACCGACCGGCGCGATCCTGGCCAAGGGAGCCTATCGTATGCCAAGAATGACGACGGTTTCGTCCACGCCACGGCACTTCGATGTTGAACGTCTTTCCGGGCGACGATGCGCCAGGCGCGCGAACGCGGGCAATCTGGGTGGACCTCTGCAGCCCGAGCCCAACGGAGCGTGCTGAAGTCGAGCTGCTGATCGGCATAGGCGTTCCGACCCGCGAACATCTCAGCGAGATCGAAAGCTCAAGTCGCCTTCGAGCCCGCGATGGTGTGCTTTCCATGAGCATTCCGATGACGACACGCGGAGGCGACGGTGAGCCCGTCGTGGCGCCAGTCGGGTTTGTTTTGTCGCGCGATCGGCTTGTCACCGTTCGTTTCGCGGCGTTACACGCCTTTGATACAGTCGCTCGGAGATTCAAAGAAGCCGACGCAATGCCGACCTCAAGCCGGGAGGTGTTCGTCGAGCTTTGCGAAGAGATCGTCGATGGCCTCGCCGACAACCTTGAACAGGCGGCGGCGGAACTGCGCACAATTTCCGTGGCGACCTTCGACGTCCCGGAGGGCGAGGGCCCGAAGGCAATCCGCTCCAATCGCATCATCCGGGCTAAATTGCGCCACATCGGGAGATTGGGTGACCGGGTGTCAGAAACGAGAGACGCTCTGTTGGGCGTGGGGGGCGCCGTCGATTTCGCGAGCGAACTGACGCAAGATTGGGGCGGCGGCGAATTGGAACCGCGCATGAAGAGCTTGCGGCAGGACGTGGTGTCCCTGGATGACTACGAGGTCCATCTCTCTGAGAAGGTGCAATTCTTGCTCGACGCGATGGTCGGGTTGATCGGCATTGCTCAGAACGAAATCTTCAAGACTCTCACCATTGTTTCGATCGTCGGGATTCCTCCGACCTTGATGGCGGGCATTTACGGTATGAACTTCAAGTACATGCCTGAATATGGTTGGACCTTTGGCTACCCTTACGGTCTTGCGGTGATTGCGCTCAGCGCGATCGTGCCGCTCGTGTGGTTCAAGCTGCGAGGTTGGTTCTAGCGAGATCGCCGTCGAGGCCGTGGCCTTTCAAGTGTGCGATCGTCGGCGGTTCGGGCGCCCAGATGTCGGCGGCGTCCCTGAGCCGAAATACGACTTCAATTCAGGGGTGATTTTGGGGGTAAAAATGGGAGCGGATTAATAATAGATTGATGTCGCTCGGTAATTTCTGATTCGGCGGCTTCCGCCAGTATAACTTGCTAAGTCATTGATATAGCGCATTTTTATTCGCAACAGCCCGCAATAACCTAGATTTAACCCCACATCAAATTTTCACTGGCGTCGGCCGGCTCTGGCGACTTTTTGCAATTCCGGGCGCCCAGTTGGCCTTAAAGGAATGGTCTCCAGGCATTGATTGATCGTCTCAACACGGGAGGCGACCAATGAACTCCTGCGAAAGAAATCTGGCGGCCGCGCTGTACTACGCGGAAGCCGGAATTCCAGTCGCGCGATCTCGGATTGGCGCAGTGAGCCAGCGCGTGGCGATCTGGACCGATGGCGCTTATTCAGGCAATCCCGGACCCGGCGGGGGCGCGGTGCTGAGAGCGCGCGGTTATTTCGTCCGTCGGCTCGCCGGGCGGGGTCGAGGTGCTCATCAAGGGCCGCACAGCTCCATGGATCTTCGCATGACCTCCCTTCCGGCGACCGCCGCAGGTCTATCTTGTTGACGTACCAACGCCCGGCCAATATACCGCGGAGCAATGGAGCAGAGGCTCAAGCTCGATCCGAAAGATCCGATCTACGGCCACGAGAGCGCGGCGCGCGCACACCTCGAAAAGCTGCGGTGGCCGAAGGGTCCGGTCTGCCCACGTTGTGGCGCCGGGGGCGAACGCGTCACAAGACTTGTCGGCCGAAGCACTCGCCCTGGGGTCTATAAGTGCAACGACTGTCGTAAGCCATTCACCGTGACTATCGGGACCGTTATGGAGAGATCGCACGTGCCGCTCTCGATGTGGGCTCGTGCTGCCTATCTCTTGGCGCTCCGAAAGGACGGGCTCAGCGCACGCGACCTGCAGGACTGGATAAGGACGAACTACGAGACGGCGTGGTTCTTGTTCCGTCTCCTGAAAGAGGCCGAAACGCAGGTTGATGCGGTCTCTTCCAAAGGACCCATTGGCCCTAGCAGATCTGGTGATCGTCCGATCGCGATGGGGACAAGGGAACGAGTTGGCCCACAGGCCAGCCTCCCTCCCGATGTCGTCGCCGGCCGTGACGCGCTCCTCCGTGAGTTCCTCCGCTCGCCCCCTCAACCTCGGTCCGAGCGCAGGCGAGCACGCCGCAAACCGTCCTAGCCCAGTTCAATCTTGACCTAGCGATAAAAGTGGATTGGTACGTAAACAGGATAATTTTGCCGCATATAAATAGGTCAGAAGGGACGAGGCCATCCGAGATCGTGTGCTGCCCTACCGGCAGGTTGAACGATGCGGAGGAAGGCCAAAGAGGCACGAAGGAGGAGACCATAAGAAATCAGAAAGACCCCTCGCAGGATCGTCTGATCCGCTTGGCCGAGGTGCTTACCTATCTTCCGATCTCGAAGTCGACCTGGTGGGCCGGCGTCAAGTCTGGAACATACCCGGCGCCACTTAAACTCTCACGGCGTGTCACCTGCTGGCGTCTGAAGGACGTGCTCGTGCTCGTCGAACGAGGCGTCAGCGACACATCGGTCGATGTCCGATAGGTTCTCGTCCCACCGCGGCCTAGTCGTCTATTATGCCTCCGGCCCATGCGGATCCGGCAAGACCCTCGTGGCATGCAAGCATATCCGCGACGACAGGTTCGATAGGAATCATCTCTATGTCGCTCCGTCGCGCGCGCTCGTCGCGCAGACCGCCGACGTGCTCACGACGCTGGGGGTCAAGTCGACTGCCATCACCTCCGATAGTCACGCCGATCACGTCAAGAAAGGTATCGTCGAGTTCATGAAAGGCGCGCAAGATCACAAAAACGTCCTGCTGATCACGTGGAACGCATACGTCGATCTGCCCTACGTCAACAGGCGGGAGAACTGGGCGACCATAATCGATGAAGTTCCGCAGCTCGACCGGTTCTACGGGTGGAAGTTGCCTCGCAATCTCGCTTTTCTGGCTGACCATGTCGACCTGGAGAGCAGCATCAACGACCAACTCGCCCGGGTTGTGGTCAAGGATCGAAAGGGCCTTGAGGACCAGCTCGAGGCCCAACGCGACGACGTGGACGAGATGTTCAGGCCATTCTTTCGCGACCTCCTCTCTCCCAATAAGGACATGTTCGTCGAGCTGGATTCGTGGAATCGACTCGCCGAAAACGGCGGGTTCTCGGACGACGAGAGCGCCAATCGCCTCTTCTTCATATCCATGCTCAGGCCAGACCCCTTTCGGAACGCCATTCTGCTCGGTGCCAACCTCCAAGACAGCCTCATGTACCGCTGGCTTACATCGTTTCATGGCTGTCGATTCGAAGAACATCGGCCGATAGCCAGCCAGCTGCGGTCCATGCCCGAAGCCTTAGGCTCACGCCTGAAGGTGTCCTTCTTGATACCTGGGCGCCACGCGAGCAAGACGCTCTACGCGAAACCAGCGTCAACGAACGCCAACCTCATCGACGCGATGGACCAGGTGGCGCTGGAGGCGTTCGGCTCTGAAGACTTCCTCTACGTCTCAAACAACGGCCGCAAATCGATCCTCAACGAATGCGCGACGGCGTTCGCCATCCCGGTGGTCTCGCACGGCCTCAACCAATATGCGCGCTATTCGAACATCTACTTCTCGGCGGCTCTGAACAGAGAACCGCAACATTTCGCCATGCTCAAGGCTCTCGGCTTGGACTCCGACGTCGTTCACAAGGCCACCGCCCACGAGATGCTGTATCAATGCGTCATGCGCACATCGCTCCGGGATCCGAACTCGTCGGCAAAAGTTCACGCGATCGTTCCCGACGAGCCTTCCGCATGTCGCCTGGCCGAGCTTGTGCGGTCGAGAGAGGTCACGCAGCTTGGGTCGCTCGTCGCGCCAGCGGTCAAGCCGCTCAATCCGACCCAGAAGGATCAGCGGCACGAAGCTCGCAAGTCGCTTGACCGCCTGATGACGTCGAGAAATGCACCTAGAGTTCCAACCATTCTCGTTTATAAACGAAGAAGGTCGGATTCCGGGTACATTTCCGCCGGAGGAAGATGAAGGGTCGCGGGCGAGCAATTCCCCCACATGCTTCGTGACCCTCCACAAGACTCCATGGGCCAACCGTCGGGACGAGTTTGTCACCACAGAGGTGCCCATCGCGGAATTCCTGGTTTTTATGCGCACACAACATCGAGCCGTCCTCGACAGGAAGGAGGAATTGGTTCTGTTCAACGGCTCTGCTTTTGACCCCCCCAAGGGGCCGAGGGATACCGGCGCAAGGACTATTTCATCGGCTCATCATTCATGATTTTGGACTTCGACGATGGTGACCTTTCCCCGGAGGAGTTCGATCGGATCTTCTGGAGAGAAGCAGATCGTGGTCGCAGAAGAAGCTTCCTGATCTGCAATACCTTCTCGCGATGCGCGGAGAAGCCGAACAAGTTCAGAGTGATCCTCTTCTACAGGAGGCCGGCGACGACGCTGCAGCAGCATGAGGCAGTGTATGACGCGGTCGTGTCGCGCCTCGAGCAGAATGACTACACCGCCAAGTCGGGACACCTCGACCCTGCCTGCCGATCCGTGGTCCAGTCTTTCTATCTCCCCTGCACGAACCGGGCTCATCAGCAATGGGCGTTTTTCGAAACGCGCGGGACCAAGACGAGAGACCTGGGACGCTGCGCTATCGATCCAGTGACCTATGGGGCTACCGCCGTCCCGGTGCGTCCGAAGGTGGCGCCGGATCCCATAATCGTGGGCGCCGCCACACGGGAGCAGATCGACGCCGCCACCGAGCGCCTGCGGTCAATGACCGAGGGGCGGCATAGGGAGGTCTTCATGGCCGGCTCGAGGCTCAGGCGGCTTGGGCTATCGAAGCACGAGATTGAGGCGCAGCTTCTGTCGGTGGTTGGAGAAGAGCGCCACATGCGCAAGAAGATCCCGGGTGTCATAAAGTCGCTGGTGAAATATGACCGACTCTAAAATCATGTGGGCTCTCGATGAACCCGAGGTTCCGCGCAGGGGCCGAAGGAGAGCCGCACGGGGCACGACTCCCTGAGGGAGTGGGCCACGGCGCATGGCGTCCCCGCTGTTGGTATATTTGTTGGTACGTACATTTTCCACATTGCGGTTATGCTAACAAACGCCGTTCGTTCCAGGCGGCGTTTGGATCGAAGTCAATGCCCCAGCGTCGATGCTAACATGGTGGCGGTAAGATCTTCCGCATGATCGCCGCTCTCGAGTTCGGTCTTTCCAAAGCCGTGATACTCCGAAATATAAACCGTAGAGACTCGGGTCAATTGGGCGAGCAAGACCAATGCTCGCATGTATGTGTCGGCCCGGCTCGTTTGTTTCGGCTCGCGCCAGGACGATGAGACGGCATCCCGATGGCAAGATCGAAGAAACCGAAACGAGATTCTGCTGCTCGATATCGGCGTCGCGCAACACGAATTCGAGAGCGGTGAGTTGGTCGCGGTGGACGCCCACTCCGCGAGTTAAGAAAACGCTGGCGGGCACGGGAAACACAGGTTCTTGGCCTCCAGCGCCAATAAGATGAATGTTCCCGGGTTCTAATCGAGGCCGTTGCCGGACGCATAACGCGAGCAGCCATGGCATCCGAGCAAAGCATGAAAGCAGATGAGCAAGAACATCATTGACATAGCGCTTTCGATGACGGCGGCAGGGTTCGCCCTCCTGGCGGGCTTGTTTTGGATTATCTCCACTCAGTCCGAAACGAAGGCGCCTGAGCAAAGCGCGATCGGTCCTGGCTGGGACGGCTACCTTGTCGGGAAGAATGCCAAGGGGCGACCTATTCACCTGATACCGACGCTCGAAGCGCAAGCGAAGTGGAACAGCCGTGCGGCTTGGTGTGCCGCAATTGCCGCGTTCGTTCAGGGGATCGAAATTATATTCTCGGCATTGTGAAGGCAAACGATGTGCGGCAGAATCATTCAAAGCAGCGGACCGCTGCGGTATGCGTTCGTCGACGGCATGAACGTGCGCGATAGCCGGGTGCACAATTATCCACCGCGGTGGAATGCCGCGCCCAGTCAGGACCTGTTGGTGATCCGGCGCAATCATGAGACCGGCGAGATCTCACTCGATCAATCAAATGCCGATCAGTTCTGCACTGTCCCGACGCTGGCAGCGAAGAACAAGCCGAGCGTCGATTCTTGCGGATATTGGCCCCGAAAGGGGCGTAATAGTGCTGCGGCGGCATCCGCTTGAGGGAGGCTGGAGGCATCAAACATGGCAGAGACAGATATTGACACGCGGGGCGCTGCAATCGTCGGCATGTCAATTGGTTTAGGGCTGCTCTCGGCTCTTTCCAAAAAGGACATTTTCTCAGATCGTGACATTGAAACATTTTTGGAAGGCATCTTTGAAAGCTTGGAGACTTTCGAGGAGGTCAACGATCCGGGTGTGCAAGGAGCTCGCAAAATCGTTGAGGGAATGGCATACGCTATCCTAGACGCGCGTCGCCAACGGTAGCCACTCTTGCCACCATCACTTCCCGCGAAGGCGCGCACCAGCCCAGCTGTCACAGGAACTTAAGTCGCCTTCTTGGCGCGCCGTTTCGGCCTTGTGGCCGCAGCTTGTTTCGGAGCGCGTGCCTTCTTTTTCGCGGCGCTCTTTTTTACCGCATGTTTGACTTGCGCCGTTTTCTTGGGCGTTTTTATCGTTCTTGCGTGTTTGACATGAATCCGTTCGATACTGCGCGTAGGCGCGTGCTCCTGTGCCCATTTGAGAGCCGTCTCAAATGGAACTGGCTCCATAAACAGCAGCTGATGATGAACGATCCCAGTGCTCTCTTCCTGCCAGAAGAAGCTAACTGTGCTTTCCGGCTCATCATCAGCGTAAAATGTGTAGACAACCAGGCACGGTGGGGAAGGGATGAAAACGTCTAGATCACCAATCTCGACGCTCGTCCACGGAAGCAACGTCGGCATGTGAAGCTCTCCCTTCGAAATATGGGCGGTTTTTGCACGATGGCTGAATCAGGCGGCAGACCGGGCTTGCGAAACGACTTAGATACGCTAGCAGTGGTGGCGCCTTTGATCGCTTTTGGCAACTGATTTTGGCCTTCTCTATCGCCGCCAGGTTTTTGACGCCGCGATCACCAGCTTACACGCATTGCCGCATGACGCGCCCCATTTATGTTCGCGGCCTTGATGATGGGCCTTCACTTCTTGATTTTGGCCCCTGCAGCATCAGATCGATGGGTTTGCGGACACAGGCGGTTGCCCCATGGGAGTGGGCCCGCCATTTGCGATGTTTGAACTTGACGATCTTGCCCATTGCCGGGGCTCACAAAGTCCCCAAGGGATTGGCCTTTAACTTCTCCGCGAAGTTATCGAGCCGTCTGCTTGCGCGTTTCGAAAAGCTTGGAAAGCATGAGGCGTATTCGTCGGCAAAACCGCAGGCCGGACCCTGCACCAGCCGGCGCAGGCTCGCGCCCGCTCTGCGGCGATTGCGTACATGCTGAGACTGACTACCGGGCTTTCGAATTCGACCAGGTTCGTTTCGGCATGGTCCAATGCCAGCAGTGCCATCAACCTGGCCGCCGCTTCGTCTACCGCAAGCGCGCCGCCGCACGGAGAAGCTTTGCCCCTATTTCCATTCCAGCTCGGCATAGACGGCCGTTGCATTGCGCGAGTTATAAACCCCGAAAAGGTGCCATTTGGATGCCTCGGACTGCCCGGCCTCGCGCGCGGCAACATTGATATCTTCGCCTTTCGCCAAAATCCCTCGCACGTCTTTGGTGAGCTTCAGAAGATAGGCTTTCTCCGCGTCCAGCGCCTGCGGCCACGCGACGCCCACCGGGCCATGGCCGGGCACGGCAAGCCGGGCGGGAATGACGGCCAACTGAGGCATGTCCTCGAGCCAACCCAAGACGCTGGCGTCGATCACCGGCACGTGCTGCAAAAACAAAAGATCGCCAGCGAAAAGCGTCTTCGTCTTCTCGTCGAAGACGGTGAGATCGCAGTCCGTGGCGCCTGGCGGCCAGGCGTGCAAATCGATGATCCGATGGCCAACATCGAGGTGCGTGTCCTTGCCGACATCGACCAGCAGCGTCGGTGGGATCAGTTTGACGTCTTTGACCAGCGCTTCGCCCATATCCCTGCGCAGGGTTTGGATATAGTGCGGGCCGCGCACGGCCAGCGACCTCGGAAGATTCTTGTGCCCGACGAAAGTCACGCCAGGCGCGACGAAGGCGACGTTGCCAAACGTATAATCCGGATGTTCATGCGTGTTGATCACATAGCGGATCGACTTGTCGGTGATCTTTTCGATCGACTTCTTCAAGCGCTCGCCCATGATAGGCGCTCCCCCTGTGTCGATGACGGCGACCGCGTCGTCGCCGACGATGAATCCGTTATTGCCGATATCGCCGCCGCTCGCCGTGTCCATGGCCGTGATCGGCGCCTGATGCGCATAGACACCGGGTGCGATCTCCCGAACATCGAGAGGTTGAACCTCTTGTACGGTAGCACCCGTTTCATGAAGTGAGGCAGAAACTGCCGACAGAGCGACAACCACGAAGAGAAAGCAGCGAAGTAGAATGCGGGCCAACATGTCCCCTCACCTTGAGTGCATTGCCGAGACGGTTGTCGTGCGCCTCGCCGGTTGTCAGCGCCAGACGAACAGGCAACCCCTGGTATCGACGACCGCATGTATCTTGCTCGTGAGGGCGCCGCGCGACCGGCCCATCAGTTGCGCCTTGTTGCCCGCAATGCAGGCTCCGTGCTGGTGCACGCGCACTACAGATGTGTCGACCATCTGTACCGCCGAATCATGAGCGGCGGACAGCACGTCCATGATCTGGTCCCAGACGCCAGCCAGGCGCCAGCGCACAAAGCGATTATAGCAAGTCGTGCGTGGTCCGTAGTTTTCCGGCAGATCGCGCCACGGCGCTCCTGATCGCAAGACCCAAAAGATGCCGTTGAGAACGCGCCGGTCATCTACACGGGGGACGCCGCGTGGCTTGTTCGGGAGCATTGGCTTGATGACAGCCCATTCGCAGTCGGTGAGTTCATACCGCATGATTCGAGGCTCCTGTTTAGGAGCCGGAATACATCTCCGCCATCGCTGCCAAGGCCGCATCCGCACTTCCCGAGTCAGCCGCCAAAGATGTCGCCGAGCCGTGCCCCCATCTGTCGGCCATGCCGGAAGGATGGCACGACGGCATCGGCGCACGCTCGATTTTGACTTGCTCGTCACGTATTGACTGCCAAAAGAATGCTGCCATAGTCACGATTGAATTGGTTGCCCAATTGCATTTACCGCCAGATTTTTGGGATCACATTGCTAATCGCGTTCGGCCGACGGCTTGCCAACCCGCAGCCAGGTACGTCTGGAACCTAGTGCATTCCACTCCTGCTATCGTAAATCGCGATTGCGAAGCAGTTCCGGAGGCGTCGGGCGTGGCTGAATGTTCACGACGTGTCGCCGATGAAAGACACTCAAGGCCCATTGAAAGCAACAGAGGCGGCTCTCGCTCGCGGTTGCCTCGCCAAGATTCTCGGCTGCCGACTTTTTTCACAAGCCGAGCGTCAACAGAGATTTTTGCGTTATCTCGTCGAACAGACTTTGACGGGACAGGGACATCGCTTAAAGGGTTACTCCATCGGCGCGGCGGTCTTTGACCGGAACGATGATTTTGACCCTCGACTTGACGCAATCGTACGGGTCGAGGCCACAAGATTGCGTTCGAAGCTGCGCGAATATTACGAGGATGCCGGTCGTCTCGATGAAGTTCGCATCGAACTTCCCAAGGGTTCATACGAACTCAAATTTTCGTTCCAGTCCAACGCGTGTCCATCGGAGCAAGCGGTTTCTCCTTCCGCATTGGAAATCGAGGCCGAAACCTCGGTCCCGATGCCGGCGATTTCGGTGCCGAGCGACAAGCCTTCGGTCGCCGTTCTTCCCTTTGCCAATCTGAGCAGAGATCCAGACCAGGATTATTTCGCGGACGGGATGACAGATGATCTGATCACCTCGTTGTCGAAGCTCTCGGGTCTGCTTGTTATCGGTCGGCAATCGGTCTTTGTCTACAAGGGTAGCAACAAGGGCGCGCGTGAGATCGCACGAGAGCTCGGCGTTCGCTATTTGCTTGAGGGCAGCGTTCGCCGTTTGGAACATCGTGTTCGCATCAACGCGCAGCTCGTCGAAGCAGCACATGGACTACAAGTTTGGGCGGAGCGCTACGACCGCGATCTTGAAGACATCTTTGCTTTGCAGGACGATGTCACGCGCCGGATCGTCGAGGCGCTGGAGGTGCATCTTTCTGAGGCCGAATCAAAAACTCTCATTCGTGCCGAAAAGGTGAATGTCGAAGCCCACGATCTCGTGCTCTGCGGTCGCGAGCGGCTTTGGGAATTCACGATCGAGTCGGCTGAAGCAGCGCAGGAATTGTTCATCAAGGCCCTGGAAATCGATCCGAACTATGCGACGGCCCATGCATGGCTCGCGCGGGCTTACCTTTATAAATTCGCCACGCTTCTCATTGATCGACCCGAACTGTGCGAACTGGGATTCCATCACGCGCGAACGGCGGTCAACCTCAACCCAGGATTCCCTCTTGGATACTCAACCTTGGGGTGGGCCCATCTTTGGCGCGGCCAAGGCATCGAAGCCTTGGGCGCCGCGCGCCACGGGGTGCAAATGGACCCCAACAATGCCGACGCACATGCATTCCTTGCCATTATTCTCGCCAACACCGGGCGAGGTGACGAAGCCGCGGACTGCATGCAAACAGCGATGCGCCTCAATCCTCATCCGACCGCGTTCTATTTCTTTGCGTTCGGTGTCTGCCGGTTCGTCCAGGCCCGCTACGAAGAGGCCGCCGCCGCCTTCAAAAAGGGATTTGATGTCGCGCCGCGCTTTACTCCCAACACGGAGATCCTGATCGCGACATATGGCATTCTCGGCCGTATCGAAGAGGCGGCGCATTATCGCGATGCGATCTTGAAGCGCCAGCCGCGAAATGTGATTCAGGCCCGGTGGCGACACTTCTTTATCGATGCGGACGCATCGCAGCGTTTTTGGGGCGGACTTGAGTGCGCTGGTTTCATGCGGCGGAGCCCGCGGAAGTCCCGGTAGTCAGCGGATCAAAGGGGCGATCGCTGGCGCGCAAAAGTTGATGCGACCAGTTCTGCTGGGCATCCTCAGGTTGATCAGCATCGCATGGCCGTTATCACCACGCCTGGCACGCCCAGCCAGCCCGCGTTTTCCTCAACCGCGACCAATTTCGGCATGAGCCGCGTCGCGGTTCGATGGCTTGGGAAGTAGAACGGCTTGGGAAAAGTGGTAAGCGGATGACGCATCACCACTTTTTCGATTCCTTCCAGCATGCACGCATTGTGGACGAAGCCGGTGCCGCTCTGAATGTCGGTTGGTGTCGATCCAGGATGCGCGCCCCACGGCGGCGTGCCGAATGCAAAGCTCATCGCCGGATAGGCATTGAGCGCTACGGTCCCATATCTGAGCCACGTAATTGCACTCTCGATGGTGTCTGACAGCACCGGATCTTCTTGCGTCCTCGGATGGACGATCAGCGTGGCGTTGAGCGTGCCCCATAGTCGCGTGTTGCAGAAGTCCACGGCGCTGAGAATGAATGCGGCGGTGTCGGTCGCGGAAAGTGATGTTTCAAAAAGTACCGGGCAGAAGTATTCGATGCGGAAGGCGGGATCGGAGGCATTCCATGGATCGATTCCGGTCACGATTGTCCATGGCAGGGTGTCATTCCCCGTAGCGCCGATCCTTCGCACCTGGCTGCGGTTAGCCGTCGCAAGCCGGTACTTGTCGAAGGCCCCCGGATAATAAGCCGGGCGCGTCGGCGTGCGGGACAGCGCGTCAGCGAGGAAATCGAGAAAAGTGCCGCGCTGCGCCCAGTTCGCGGCGGTCACCAGAATGCGTGGCGCGCAGCAGCAAAATGCGGCGTTGAGCGCCATAGCACCGGCGATTTCTTCAGCTTGGTAGCGGAGCTCCTTTTCGGTATATGGTCCCGGGATGACGATAACCGGCGACACGTTGCCAAGCTCTGCGCTGACTGGCTTATCGACCAAAGGCCGGCGCTCGCCCCTGCTTTGCCGGCGTTCTTCTTCGGTCGCTCCCCAGACGATGGCTTCATAGGTGCGATCCGACCCAGTCAAATGAACTTCGTCGACGTCCTTGTGCTGAACGAGGTAGGCGCCTTCGTCAGTGCCGCCATAGACGATGGCGAGAAAGTCCTGCGCGATCGCATCCGAAAACGCCTCTTCCAAGTAGGGTCCAAGATAAGAATTCACGGGATTGAGCTTGAGGACGCAGACTTTTCCTTCGACGAACATCTTTGTGATGACATCCCAAGTCGGAATCGAATTGATGTTTCCCGCGCCTAGAATCAGGGCGATCCGCCCGTCGTGATCGGGCCGCTTGTAGAACTTGGCACGCGTCTCGTGCATCTCGCTTTCGCTCAGGCCTGCGGCCATATGGACATCGACAGTCACGTTCTTGAAGAGAAGACCGTCGATCGCGTTGGCGGGGAATACTCTGATCGACAGGCTGCCATCCTTCGTACGTCCAACAGGACCGATCGGCGTATTGCCGGTTCGCTTCAACGCTTCGAGCGATTCGATAATGAGCCGGACCCCGCGCACGACAATGAGCGGACCACTGCCCCATTCGTCGCCAGCCGCTTCAAGCGGTAGACCCTTGGCTTTGGTTGCGGCTTCAGCCGAAGCGCGGGCAATACGCAGGTATCCTTGCTGCATGGAGCGTGCGAGCGCGATGCGCTCGTCGAGCGAGATCTGCGCGAAATGTTGAGCGCTGGCCTTGAGCCGCTCGAGAATCTCATCGAGCTGAGATGGCGTCGTCGCGCCGGAGGACGGCATGGTTGCCGCTGGGATGTCTTGCTTCAGCATCATTCTCTCCATGGGATCGCGGAAGCTTGCAATGGATGAGGAACTGGAGGACGGCACCGCGCCCTTTCCGACGCCATCCTCGCCGATCATTGCGTATCCGTCGGGGATTGGCTCCCGCGAGAATAGGAGCCCGTCCAATCCACCTGCAAGGTGCTTTCCGAGATCATTTTGCCGGTATAGGTTCCATCCCCGGTCACTCCAGTATATTGGCCCGCGCCGAAGACAAAGGTCCACTTGCCCTTGAACGTCGTATTCGGCGTCTTGTCGGGATTGAGCGTGGTCGCGACCTGACCTTCATGCCTGACGCGAATGCTGTCGGCGCCCTTTGTGAAGGTGGCGTAGCCGATTTGCGGTCCATTGCCCTGCGCAAGGTCCTCGATGTCCTGGTTCAGGACCGAGGCTCCATCCATGTAATCTGTCGCGCCTTTGTTGGTGTTCTTGCCCTGGCAGACATCCAGCATCAGGATGTGAGCCTCCGCGGTCGCGCCGACGGGGGACACGTCCTTCTTCGTATAGGTACAATCGAATGTCCCGGAGATTGCCACCGCATCGTGTGCTGAACATGGATTCGCCACGGCGGAAATGCCGAGACCTGCGAGCAAGCCGGTCGCGGCGACAGTGAGTTTCTTGCAGGAAGGGTATGAAAGGATGTTCATTGTGTATCTCCCTTGCTCCATTCGTTGCGGTTTCTTTCAAGCGTTCTCGGCTTGGTGAGCCGCGATTGCTAAGCGCAACAGATCAAAACGAGCGATAGGGAGGAGAATAGGCCGCGGCGGCCTCGGTAGGGAGTTTGAAACAGTTAGTAACGCGTGACACACACGGCGGTGCCGGCGTGGGGATACCGCCCGACCTTACGGCGAATCTTTCTAGAGGACATCGCCGGGATTGAGGAGAGAGTTCCTCGGCGCTTGATGCTCTTATTCCGATACTTTCTGTCGGACAACGTGAAGTCCGCTTATGGCGCCTTCTGCGACATCCCGCGACAAGTAGACATCCCGCGACAAGTATAAGCACGACCGTTGTCAGTCCCGATTTATGGGTTCACGGCCTAGATCGGGGTGCCTTGAGCTGAGTTTGTACTTTCATCAACTCCCCACTGAATTTTTGCCCATATCCTTTCGTGCAGAATGTAGCCGATAGACGTATATATGTTGCTGATAATCATGAATCCGATCGCAATGTGTACCGCCCCTGTGAACATATAGATTGTTATGAAATCGAGACACATGATGAAGATGCGATAGGTTGTTGCCTTTGCTAGTGAGCGGCGGCGACTAACTACTCGCATCGCGAACTCCTACCGGTGCTCTCCGTGGATCGAGCGCAACTCTGACGTCGATACGGGCTCTTATGCTGGGGTTCTACTTACATAGGCGGTTTGCTCGATTGCCGAGCCATTCGTGTTTATGGTCAAGGCGCTTTTCTGGGAGACAACGATGTCAGACCGCATAAAATTCAAGCGCAAGACACCAGTGGCAACTGGCGAACTTATCAAGTCACGATGAACCAGCCACAGCTCATTCTGATGCGAATGAAAGAGGTCAAGTCGATGTTGCGGCTTAACCGTCTTTTACATCATCCGACCTACCGGGCGTGGACTGATGATGATCACGTCGTGCGTCAGCTGGCTGTACTGTCGCATGTAGTTCTCGACGTCCCTTGCGGTAGCGTTCTCGATCACCTTCAGCCTGTCAAGCTTCGTTTGGCGCAACGCCTCGATCAGCTGGCTCATGGTCTTGATCTCCAGTCTCTTGCCGATCACGATTGCGGTCTCCTCTTCCAGTGATCAGACCAGGTCAGCTTCGGCTCGGTCGGCTGGTCGCCTCCAAGAGGATGCTGCTTCAGCAGCTCGATGACGGAGCGTCGCATGAACTGCGAGCGTGTTAGGTCCTGCTGCTTGCAGACGAGATCCACCCGATCCAGGATGTCTGCTGGTATCCTGAACGCTGCGAACTTAGCTGACGATGGTTGAGATGATGTCAATTTCAATGGCTCCTCGTATCGTTGGTATTCGTTTTTGATGGTTCGCATCTGAGATGCTCTAACGTGCACCGTCTCGATAACCGTTCACATAATAGGTTCGATCTATTTATATGCTGTTCGATCTCTGCAGTTCGCATCAGGCACTTCCGATCCCGAGGACTTTCGCGAAGGTCTTGGTCGGAACTTTGTGCCCTCTTAGGAATAGCTCGACTTGGCCCGGCGTATAGGCCCGAGCAAAATGCTCGACGGGGTTGCCGTCGAGATCGAAACGCACCGCACTGTCCGGCGTGTAGTTGACGATGAAACCCGTTGTGCGGCCATGGAAGGGAACCAACGGGGTCTCCTTCGCGACCGCACACGCCTGAGCCGCAAAGGTCACGGGCGGCTGCGACAGATCGAGCGGAATCTTCGAGCCAACGCTCCGAGCCACCGGTCAGGCCATAAAACGTGATCTGAGAGGGACGTGTCTTCGTGCCGCGTAGATAAGCATGCGGCACCCGCCCGATTAATGCGCCGATCTATCGGCCATTTGCGTGGCGCGCTTTCGGCGACCTATACACGAAGCGCTCACTTGAGGTACATGTCAGAACCGCGATTTGCCATAGTCGCGTATCAAGGGAGGTTTTTTATGAAAACGCTCATGACCGTGTTGCTCGGCATCGTGATCCTTTCCACTAGCTTATCGTCGGCGTTTGCTTTAGGTGGCTGCGGTCCAAACCGCCATCGCAATGCGTGGGGCCATTGCGTATGGGGTGGTCAAAATCAAGACTGGTGCCTGAGACGTACGGGCCATCCCGCCGTTCGCATGCCCAATGGAAACCTGCACTGCTTCGGGTGATTGCCTTTGGCGTCCAGCGCTTTTGCGCCGATGATTATTGAGCCGGCAAAATCGCCGGCTCTTTTATTTTGGTGACGAGCCTGCAAATTCTGCGGCGCGCCTGTCACGCTGAGGAACGCGTGAATTTGCTCCCAAGTGTAGTTTTGAGTGAAGCGACCGCAAATTGCTTGTCACCTCTCTACTGCTTCGGAGGTAGCAGCGCTATCGTTTCGCGAATGAACGGCGCCGGGACGTGAACGACGCCCGCCAAGTCGCTTCACATTCAGCCGCGGCCTGACCTCGACCTCGGCCATGATCTCGGTGGTATCGCGGACGGCCGTCTCAACCGCGTCCTTGCCCATCTCGAGCGCGGCGGGTAGAGCGTCGAGCACCATCTTCGCGGCCTGCGAATTGAGATCGCCGTGGCAGACGCCATCGATCCGCAGAACGCCCCTGGCGACGTTTTTGAACCCACACCGCCGAAGGCAGGTTGGCGAGGGCGTCAGCCCTACTCTTGATGCAAAAGCAACATAACCCGTTTTATCGTCGACATAAAACGAACGCGCGTCGTTAAGTAGGAAGCCGTTTTTGATAGCAATGGGCGAGACGACGCCACAAGGCATCGAAACAGCGATCGATCGGCTAGCCTTACGTAAATGTCCAGACCAACCTCGCGCTCGCCACTTATGCCGAGTTGGGAGCTGGAACGACGTGGAGGTGAATCAGTCCGAAACTAAGATCGCTCTTAGCGTCGGTGACCTAACCGAATCCCGAGGTTCAATGCCTTCTGCCGGAGTGCTCCGACCGTCCGCTTCATCGCTTTCGAAATCTTGACGACAGGTGTCCTCGTTTTCGAGTGCGCTTTAAGATCCCGGAGGTCTTCTTTCGTCCAAGGTCTCCTCACCGGCTGCGTTGCTTTCTTTGCCATGCACTGCTTCCTCCATATTTATGACTATCAGTTAGCATTACGACTCCGCTGCCGCAAGCACATGCCTGCTGGACGGCTCACAGCATGCATTTGATCGGAGAGTGGGTCGTATCGAATTTCGTGGGCCCACGAACGAACCGCAGCAATTCAAGTAGGTTTTCGAGAAGAGGTGAAACACTACGCGAAACTATGAAGTCCTTTGCAATTGAAATTCTGCCCGATTGGCGCTCATGAGCTTTGTCTGAACGCGCTTCGCATTCGGCATCATCCGAACGGTTTGCAACTGATGCAAATTCGGCGATGTGAGTCATGCGTGATTCTAACGCGGGCAACACCACGAAGGAATCCGCTCAGGCCGACTTTTCGCACAGTCTGCTTGAGTTTCGCACACCACGCTCCAAGCGGCCTGGATCTGTCGGGCGAGGGGGTGCTAAAGTCGTTCCCGCAGTCGATCTGACAGGGTTCGCCAAGTGATTTGGGCGCAGCGCATGTTAGGGAGTGCGAGACATGGGCGAGAAAACGCCGGTTGATCGCAGCGAAGCGAGCAAGAACTCTGTCGACGGAAACACTTCGCCGACCAATAGCGGACCTGCCGCCACCGCGGTGAATTCACCCACGCGACGCCACTTGCTGCAAGTGGGAGCTGGGCTTGTCGCTGCAGCCTCAGGCGGATCACGGGGTCTCGCGGCGCCGGCCATCGCGCGTCAATCGTTCATCGTCCCACGGACGCCGAACATCATCGTGCTGATGACGGACCAGGAGCGCCATCATATGCACTGGCCGCCGGGGTGGGCGGAAAAGAACCTTCCGTCATTGCAGAGGCTCAAGCGCAACGGCCTTTATTTCCTGCGCGCCTATACCGCCGCCTGCGAATGCTCGCCCTCGCGGGCGGTGATGCAGACGGGCCGCTTCGCTCCGGTGAATCGCATCACGCGAACCTTTCTGTGGCCCGGATTGCCTGACCAAAACCACCAAGCGAACATCGCCTCGCTGCTCAAGGCGCACGCGGGTTACGATGTGTTTTGGAAGGGCAAGTGGCACCTGAGCTACGCCTCCAACGCCGCCCCAGGCAACGGCGGCGAGGATTGGGGTCCCGCCGATATCGAGATCATGGAGAAAAAGTTCGGGTGGTCTGGCTGGAACCCGCCGGATGCCGGCAATTCCATTCAGGAGATGCAGAAAACCCCGTTCGGCGTCTTCAACGGGCTTCACACGCTCGGCGGCGGCGACCCCAACAACGACGGGCGCTATGTTTCCGGGGTTACCAACGCTGCCTCCGGCCAAATAGCCGGGGTGGGCGGCGAAAGCATCGTCGAATTCCTGAAAAGCCGCACAAAGGGATCATCCAAGCCCTTCTGCATGTTCGTGTCGCTTGTCAATCCGCATGACATCGGGGTCTACCCGGGCAATTGGATGAAGCCGAGCGCCTGGCAACAGGCCGGCTATAAGCGGGAAGACTTCGCCAATCTCGGCATCAAGATGCCGCCGAATTACGCGGACGACCTATCGACCAAGCCGAGTATCCAAAAGCTCGCGCGCGACGGCTACGACGAATTCGCGACGCTCGACGGGCCGGAGGCGCGCGAGGATTACGTCAACTTTTATGCCTATCTTCATACCGTCGTCGATAAGCACATCACGACGATACTCGACACGCTCGAGGAAACCGGGCTCATGGATAATACGATCATCCTGCGCTTCGCCGATCATGGCGAGGGCGGGTTGTCGCACGGCATGCGGGAGAAATCCTACACCGCCTATGAGGAAATGATCCACATTCCCTTGATCGTGCACAATCCCAAGCTCTATCCGGAGCCGCTCGAGACCACGGCGTTCTATGATCACCGCGATCTCCTGCCGACGATCCTCGATCTTGCCGGCGTTCCAAATGCTGAATCCTATGGCATCGGCAACAGCATCGTTCCTATTGTTCAAGATCCTTCAAAGACCGTGCAGGACCACACACTGTTTTCGTACGATGATGTCTTCTTCGTTCCCGCCAGCGCTTCGAGCGGTCATATACGGGCGATCCGCGAGGACGACTGGACCTATGCGGTCTATTTCAGCATGGACGGTTCCGGGATCGAATATGAACTCTACAACATTCAGAGCGATCCAGGTCAGATGAATAACCTGCTCCATGGGAAGCCGACCGAGGATGTGAGGAAAGAATGGGCGCGCCTGCACGATAAGCTCACCCGGAGTTTGTACGACGCCGGCAATCTGCCCAATGGCTTTCAGTGGCCGATCTGGCCGGCGAGTTGATCACACTCCCGCCTAGCCATCGATCTGGTCAAAGAACACGATAGATGCTCCAGCGCGCCGTTCCCGAGACGATGTCGGGTTCAAGATCATGCGCGGCACGGGCCGCTACAATCTGGCCCAAGGCGCGATTCGCGCCGAAAATCCCGGCGCTGATACCGTCGAGCACCTGGACGCCGACCAGCCAGAAGCTATTGTCGGAAAGGGTGTAGAGCACCGCCCCGACGGGCAGGATCGCAAACCCGGCGAGAAAGAGTGGCTTTCGCCCCCAAACATCGGCCTTGTGCCCGACCAGAAGCGCGATCGGGCAGCATTATCGCTTGCGCGGCGATGATACAGGTCGACATCATCGCCGTCGCCTCTTTCGGATACGCCGCGATGAGCTTCTGTCCCACGAGCGGCAGCAACGGCACGTCTCGCAAAATGGAACAGCATGACGCACGGGCCGAATATGACCAGCGGCCGGCACGTCGATCAATTTCTGCGTAGCCGCTCTTGCGCCCTGCGCTTAATCAGCTAAGGTTTGCCTTCAGTTGGCGTCGTAAATTCGTTGTTAGCACAACGGGGGTACGCCAATGAGTTGGCGGCGTCCAATCGTACCCAAGGCGCCTTTGGGCGTCGCCGCACCAATTCCGCAGCGCCGTGCATAAATGTAGAAAGGGCGGCGCCAGCCGCGCTGCTGATGGTTCGTCCCGGCGCCCAAGCTGCTCTCCTCACGCCGCGGCGAGGTCCAGAGGCCGGCGAGACCGAAGCGCCGTGACAATGCCAGCCCACCGACAACGTGACAAGGCCCGAAATTCTCATATGCCTTGCGCATGGCGCAGCGAGTTGCGGTCGAGATAGCGATCGAAGACCGCGCAGACGGACCGCACGAAATCCTTTCCCGTGGGTGTCACGCTGACGATCGATTCCTCCAATGTCACGACCCCGTCCGCCTCCATCTCGGCCAGCCGCGCATATTCGCGTTCGAGATCGGCGAACGAGCGGCCATGGCGCGCCGCGACCTTCGCGAGATCGATGCGGAAATCGCACATCAGCCGCTCGATGATCTCGGCGCGGAAAAAATCGCTTGCCGCAAGCGCGATCCCGCGCGTGACCGGCAGCGCGCCCGCCTCAATTTGTGCCCGCCATTGCACGACATCCGCGGCGTTCTGGACATAGCCCTGCGGCAGGCGGCTGATCGCGGAGGCGCCGAAGCCGAGGAGCACATTGGCGCCATCCGTCGTATAGCCTTGAAAATTGCGCCGCATGCGCTGCTCCGCCGCGGCGGCGGCGAGCCTGTCCTGCGCCCTGGCAAAATGATCGAGGCCGAGGCGCCAAAATCCGGCCGCTTCGAAAAGCTCGGCGGCATGGCGCTGCATGACGAGCCGCATCCGCGCATCGGGCAGATCCGCATCGGCGATGAGCTTCTGATGCGACTTGAGCCAGGGCATATGCGCATAGCCGAACAAAGAAAGACGGTCCGGCGCCAGTGTAAGCGCCTCGCCGATCGTCGCCTCGAGGCTGGTCACGGTTTGGCGCGGAAGGCCGTACATCAAATCGAGATTGATCGAGCCCATACCGGCCGCGCGCAGAGCCTCGATTGCGCGGGAAACTATTTCATAGGGCTGGCGACGGTTGATGGCGACCTGCACCTCGGTGCAAAAATCCTGCACGCCCAGGCTCGCGCGCCGCACGCCCGCACCCGCCGCCGCGGCGATCCATTCGCGCGACAGCAGACGCGGATCGATCTCGACGGCGATATCGGCCTCACCCCCGAGATCGAATTTTTCTGCGAGCCGGTCCAGAATCGAAGCGAACTCATCGGGCGAAACCATATTGGGCGTGCCGCCGCCGAAATGAATGGAGCCGATGGCGAGCCGCTCCGACAAAACGCCAGAGACGAGATCGATCTCGGCGAGGAGGTCGGCGACATAGTCGCTGACCGGCGCCCGCGAATTGACGACTTTGGTATGGCAGCCGCAATACCAGCAAAGCTGCGCGCAAAAGGGCACATGGACATAGATCGAGACCGCGCCGTCGGCGCGGCCGAGCGCGGCAAGCCACTCGTAATAGTCGGCGGCGCCGACAGCGGCGGAAAATTGCACCGCCGTGGGATAGGAAGTGTAGCGCGGCACGCGGCCGCCATATTTGGCGATGAGACGATCGAGGCTGTCGGTGTTGGTGCCGCCCGTGCCCAAATCGTTCATGTCGATTTTTTGTGTCACGGCGAGACCTTCTTGCGATCTGCGGTTTTAAAGGACAAGGGCCACGACATTCAGTCGATCGCAGGAATGATCGCCATTGGCGCGGAACCTTTCAAGGGCGAGATGAACAAGGACTTCACCGTTACCCTGACCCCATGCGGTCTGTAAGCGCCCCGCGCGGTTGACAAGTAAAACTCGCGAACTGACAACGCCATCCCGCGAGTACGGGAGCCGCGGTGCGCTTACTTTACCTTCTGCGCGTCCGTGCTGTTGGCCGGTGTACCGTCCAGCGGCTGGCCTTTGCGGTAGGCAGTTTTCTTGTAGTGATCGTCCTCTTTCGCGATCTTCGTGGTCCAGCCTGTGTTCCACGTAATCACGGCGGTTTTGCCCTCTTCTTTCCAAGTGCCGACCATCCCCGCGCCACGGCTCGCCTTGGCTGCACCGCCGCGCGACAGCGTGATCTCGAAGGGCTGTCCGGCCGTGTCCTTCACCTTCCACACTCCTTCGAAGTCGCTTCCGGCAACGCTGGAAAAAGTCGTCATGGCCATGACGAAGGCCGCTGTTAGGATAGCGGTTGTCGCTTTTCCGATCATATGTATCGTATGCATGGTTTGATTCTCTCAAACAATCAGCGTTTCAAAGCCGATATATTCCGGCATTCTCCAGATAGCTCCCCAGTTTCAGTATCATTCTGCCCTCGGCTTGGTGTTCTCGGCAATCCTGAACCTTGTCGCAGGTTCTCGACGGGCGTCGGGGCGTGCCGACGCCCCGCCGAGCCCTGAAAAATGTCGGGGTAGCTAACGATGCCCCCTCTGGAAAGGGAAATGGAATAATGCCAAACGACCAAGATCCGCCGCGCCAACGAGCCAAACAGGTTCAGCTCGCTCGCTACGTAGTGTCCGTCGATCACCAATCAAAGAGCAGCTTTGATAGCCGTGGGGCGGCCGAGAACGAAGCTCGGAGGATATCGGAGGCTTTTCCAATATTGGCGGTTCGTGTGAGCGATAGGGAGCAGCGCACGGTAAAAGAGGGCGGGAGCGACGTAAGCACCTGAAGACGCCGCCGCGACCTGGTCCGGTGCTCATCGAAAAGAAACGCCGCGGGACGGGCGCCGCGAGGGCTACCGGTCCTGCGCCAGATGACGTGAGCCAATCACTCCAAAAACGAACGCTGTCCTAAATCACCTTGAGGTTGACAGCAGAAGTTTTTCCCTTCTTGGGGTCCCGCTCTTCGTCGAACGAAACTTTCTGACCGTCTTTCAGGCCACTCAAGCCCGCGCGCTCGACAGCAGAGATGTGCACAAAGACGTCGGAGCCGCCATTGTCTGGGGCGATGAAGCCGAAACCCTTAGTGCTGTTGAACCATTTTACAGTGCCGATCGGCATCTAATGTCTCCAATCATAAGCATAGCGCAGCACGCCTTTCGTGTGACAGATCAAACGCCAGAATTGGTTAGCTTGTCAGCGCAGAATGATGGCGTCAATCTTGATGTTCCGCCGGTCAATTGCAAGAAAAGGACAACTGGGCATGAGCGACGCTGATGTCCTGCGCCTCTTCACCACGGCGCTTTCGACCGCAGCGTAAAATTTCGGCAGCGACACTTCCAGCCGGCGGTGTTGGGAATGACATGTCCCCACACGGGCGCAGGCGACGCAAAGGTGGTCATCGTCATTATCAATCGTCGCTTTCGCGTGTGCCGTGCGCCGCCCCGCCCGAAAGGAAAAGCAGGGCGGCGCCGGCCGGCAGAGAGTTGCCGCTAATCCGCCGGCTCGCGCGCGCCGTGGCCAAGGAGCAAACCCGCGCGCATTCCGCCGCGCATCATGGACGCGACGGAAACCTTACATAACCACCCGCCATATCGCCCGGCTGAAAGCCCCCGGCAAGCGCCGGCTTTTGACGGGTGCAGGAAAGGCACCAGCGAGGACTTGCTCCACCGATCCGTCGCGGTCCTGCCGCCGCCACCTTGGCGAAGGCAAAGAGATAGGGCGGCTCGATCTCGTCGAAGAATTTGTGCATGACGCGATCCGTGACGGCGATGTTGAATTTCCCGAGCACGATCTTGCACGGGACGCCGACCGCGATCGCCACTTATGCGCTGCGCCTACGGTGCGACGACGGAAGCGAGACGTGCTCAGGTCACTCGGCGGCAGCGTAACCTTTGGTGGGGGCGGCGGCAGCCTGAACTTTCGCTGGGTCGGCGGCAGCCTGAACTTTGGCGATCACGACCGGCTTGAACGCTTCCTTGGCGAGGTTGGTATAGATTTCGCCGATTTTTGTCGCCTGGCTGACAAAGCCCTCATAAGCCGACTTGGCATATTCGGATTGGGTCTGAATGGCGTCGTCGAGCGACTTGGCCCCCAATAACTTCTCAACATAGGCAGAGTTCGCTTCGAGCGACTTTTTCGAATAATCGGTCGTCTCGGCGGCGATGGTTTGGAAACCTTTGGCGAGCGAGCCGGCAGCCGTGCTCGCAGCTTCGATCTGGCCCCTAGCGAATTTTTGAAATTCGTCAAATCTATCAAAATTATTGGTCATGATCCCTACTCCTCATGAGGGCGCGCGTGGATCTGCCGGGAGGCCGCGCGTAGAGCCCCGAGGCCCATTCCGTCAAAGAGATAACTCATCGCACAATCGGCATCTGACGCGCGCCGACACGGCGCACAATCCAAAATGCGGGAGTCTCTGCCACCCGCGCCGAACGCAGCTCTATCTGGAGTGTTCGTTTGTGCCTGCCGATGGCATCAGAGCTACCACTATGGAAACGGAAACTTCGGTATGTCGCCGATTTTCGGGCAGCTCTCAGACACGCAACCGCATGCCTGTCCATGCGTAACTAAGGATCCCAGACGTAAGGAACAATAGAGGATCGAGAATAAAGTCTGAGCAAAATTACGCGCTTCCCATTGTAGGCGAACGTCCCGGCGACGCTCGATATGGTTTGCGAGTGACGGCGCCACGTCTCAAGCCGCCGTCGCGGGGACTGGCGCTTGTTCGGCGCGCGCCAGCGCGTAACCGCAAAACTCGCAGTCGCTTGGCTGATCCGGAATATCGTCGCTCATCAAGCAAGCCTTGAGATCAACCAGGCGCGCCCTCGATCCAATTGTCGTGGCCGGTGTAGGGCAAAAGCTTGATCGCGAATTCAATCCGGCCGTTAAACGCCTCTGCATCTTGCCCGTTGCAATAGACAAAATAGCCGGTGTTGGACAGGTGAGGCCCTGGCGGCGTAGGAGCCACTGATACACTTCCATCTGCCGCTTGTAGGCCATCTGCCAATCGGCATCGATGGTCGGCGGCGCCCACGCGGCGAGCGCATTAACGTGATCTCCACAGCTTCACAACCCGCGCTCGTGTACTTCGTAGTCATAGACCGGCGGGGCCAGCGCGGGGGCCGCGGGTGTATTCGGCCAGGCCCTGCAGCTTGATAGCATGCAGCACCTTCCGCGAAAGGGAAGATTGGTGCGTCGGCGCGCGCAACATGGTCGCGACACGACGCGAGAACTCTCTGTGAATAAACGCGAAATGTTGCGAATAGCGGATAGTCTATCCGTCTATGCGCGCGCAGGCACGCTCGTATTTTCTTCGAGCGATCATCGTGCCTACCCATCTAGGATTTGAATGAATTCAGATCGCGCTGGTTTCGCCACCGTCCGAACTAGACAGGCGACCGGCGCGTCAGCGCCGCGCCGTCACCAATGCGCGTCGCGCTTTCCTTGATGGCGACGGCAATTCGGACTCCATCTGGTCAACGACGGCATTGCGAAGCGGCTCGAGTTCGGGCCCTGATACGGTCGCAGATCAGGCTCGAGTACCTGCTGGGTACGGGCGGCGTCTCAGAACCGTGGTTCAACAGGTCTGGCGGGTTCGCTCGCAAGCAACGAGGCCTGGCGTGGAAAAATGCGGGGCCAGTCTTTGCTCAGCCTCGGTCGCACGAGATCGCCGAAGATCCCAGTCAAGACCTTCTGGTCGGTCATCGTCTAGTCGGTTTCGACCAGAAACTTCCCATCTCTTCGGAAGAATCGCGAGTGCACGCCATAATAATCGATGCGCACCTGAAGGGCCACGGCCTCGTGGGCCTCGTGGTCACCTGCGCCAACGCGGCCTGCATGCAATCGACGGAAGTTGTCTCAGTTTCAAAATAGATCCGTGTCATCACGAAGGTGTTAGAATCCTGCCTAGCATCGGAGCCAACATGTTCTTTGGTCACCTTGCATTGATTGCGGCCTCGGTTTTTGCGGGCGCTGCGCTCTACATCAACGTCGCCGAGCAGCCCGCGCGTCTCGTGCTTGATGATCGAGCGCTGCTTTCGGAATGGAAACCTTCCTACAAACGCGGTTTCGCGATGCAGGCCCCTCTCGCGGTCGTAGGTTGCATATTCGGGCTGATCGCCTGGTGGCAGACAAGAGAGCTTGGCTTTTTGGTCGGCGCTGCTTTGATGATTGCGAACTGGCCCTGGACGCTGCTGGTCATCATGCCCACGAACAACGCCCTGATGGCGATCGACCCGGCGGACACAACTCCGCAATCCAGGGCACTCATTGTCAAATGGGGCACCCTTCACGCCGTCCGTTCAGTTCTCGGCTCACTCGCAATGATTGCGTTTCTTGTGGGCTGCATTCAGATTTAGCGCTGGGCACCGTTCTCGGGCATCAGAAAGCAGCGGACCGCTCCGTTATGCATTCGTCGATGGCATGAATGCGCGCGATAGCCGCGTGCACAACTATCCGCCACGATGGAATGCCGCGCCCGGCCAGGACCTGCTCGTGATCCGCCGCAATCGTGAGACGGGCGAAGTCTCACTCGATCCTTTGCGGTGGGGCTCATTCCGCATTGGTGCCAGGACCCGAAGGGCGGGCGCAAGTCGATTTACGCCAAGTGCGAAGCCACGGGCTTATTTTCCCTCAATCAGCTTCTCCGCATCTGCGCGCAGCGCCGCGCGCGAGGAATCGACCGCATAGACCATATGGCCGCCACCATAGACGGCGAGGTGCAAGCGGTCCGGGTCGTCCATTGGGGGAATTTGATCGATCAGTAGTTTCGACGCGAAGTAGGGCGTCACCTGATCGGTCAGCCCATGCGCGATGAGGACATGGAAATGCGGATCGAGCGCGAGACTGCGCTTGAGATCGCCGACTGCCTCGGGGCGACCACGGCCCCAATCCCATTCGTGTCCGACATCCTCGTTGAGGATTTCGTAGCGTGCATCGACGAGCCAGTTGAGCTTGTTGGCAGCGATATCGGCCATCGCGCTGGCGAGCGGCGCCCTCAAGGCGTCGAGTACGGGATCGGCATAATCGCTGGTAGCGGAATGCGGAAAGGGATCGTGGCCGGTGACCAGCGCATCATAGGCGCTGGCAACGCGGCCGGCATCGCGCCCGCGCTCGCGTTCGAACGTTGCCGTATCGACGCGGCCGCCGAGTTGGCGGACGAGGGCCGGGTCGAGGCCGGTGAAGCCCGCAACCTTTTCGCTGACCCGCGCGAGCGCCGCGGGGTCGCGTTCACCGCGCAGAAGATCGACAATGTAAGGCCCGGCGGCATAGGCCTCGACATCGGCGAGCTTCGCGCGGCCGTCGAGACCGGAGAGTCCGCGTGCCGCCGCGGTGAGTGATGGCAGGTGGGTTACGTAGATCAAGGGATCGTTGGCGCCCTCGAACCAGCCGAAATCCAGGACCGGCGAGATCAGCACGAGGCCGTTGATGCCAATGCCTTCGGCCTCCGCGAGGCGACGCGTCAGTTTTGGCCCACGAAACCCGCCATAGCTCTCACCGACGATGAATTTCGGGCTCTCCAATCTCTTGTTCTCGGTGAGCCATTTGCGAATGACGACGCTGAGCGCGTTGATGTCGCCCGAGACCGAGAACAAGCTTTTGCGAGCGGATTCGTCCTTGCTGAGCATGCGGCTATAGCCGGTGTTCGGCGGATCGATGAAGACGAGATCGGTGAAATCGAGCCAGGTGTCGGCATTGGGCACTGTGACGGGCCGAGCGGAAGGCTCACGCGCCGCGCCGTCAAGGGGCAGCCGCCAGGGGCCAAGCGCGCCGAGATCGAGCCAGGCCGAGCCTGCTCCCGGTCCGCCGTTGATGGCGAAAGTCACGGGCCGCTTGGCGGGATCTTCGCCCTCCTTGAGGAAGGCGATAACGGCGATATCGGCGATCGGCGTGCCGCTTTGCGCGTCGCTGAGGCGGATGGCCCCGGCCTTGGCGGTGAAATGAATCGTGCGGTCGCCGAGTTCGAGCACATGTGACGTCACCGCCTCGGGCGGCAGCGGGTTCGGCGGCACAGTCGAGGCAGCTGATGGCGTCTTCTCGGGCGGGTGCTGCGCTTTCTCGTCCGACTGCGCCCGCGCGACGAGGGGCGCTGCGACGAATGCGATGAAAATAACCGTCGGCAGCCATTCCGGTACAAAGGCCATCACATTCTCCAACTGATCCGAGCGGGCAGATATCTTGCGGACAATCTGGGGCTCCGGCGCTTTCTCGTCAGGCCATGAGTACCGCATTTAGAACGAGGCTTGGGCGGCGAAGTGCGAAGCCGCAACGATCAAGCCCGAATATGGTCGCGATGAGGCGCCGCAGATCGTCAAGCAGCGGAACGAGTTTGGCGCTGCGTCTTAATGTCGGATGGCACAGGCTGCGCCTCTTCGGGATCGAGCTGGGGCAGGGCATCCATCACACGCTCGGGCGGAAACACCACGATGACCTCGGTGCCTTCGCGAACCTTGGATTTGAGCGTGAACGTGCCGCCATGCAGCTCGACCAGGCCCTTGACGATCGGCAGGCCTAGGCCGGAGCCTTCATCGGCGTTCTTCTGGGCGAGCGAGCCGCGCCCGAATGACGACATGACGATCGGGATTTCCTCTTCGGGAATTCCCGGGCCGGTGTCCTTCACCGAGAAATATTGGCCGCCGGACGACGTCCAACCGACCTTGATCGTCACCGCGCCGCCCGGCGGCGTGAATTTGATTGCGTTCGACAAGAGGTTCAAGGCGACCTGCCGCACCGCGCGTTCATCGGCCCAGATGCGCGGCAGCTCCGGCTCCGAAGAACTCGTTGATCGTGATATCGCGCTTCTTGGCCCGCAGCGCCATCAGGTGGCGGCAGTCGTCCATCACACCATTGAGCGCGACCGGCTCTGCCTTCAATTCATAGCGGCCCGCCTCCACGCGCGAAAGATCGAGGATCTCGTTGATGAGAGTCAGCAAGTGCTGACCGCTGACGTGAATGTCGTTCGAATATTCTTTGTAGGATGTAACTTTGTGGGCGCCGAAGAGCTCCGCCTTCATCACCTCCGAAAAGCCTAGGATAGCGTTGAGCGGAGTGCGCAGCTCATGGCTCATCGTGGCGAGGAAGCGGGACTTGGCGAGATTGGCCTCCTCCGCCCGTCGCCGCGCCAGATCGCTGTTGGCCTTGGATTGTTCGAGTTCGGCGATCAGTTCGTCTTTTTCGGATTGGAACGACAATGTATCGAGCGCTCGGGCATAAAGCTTCTTCGCAAGGATGGCGGAATAGAGCAGCGCCGCACAGGCGAGCACGGCAAGCGGCATGGATTTGTCGGTCAGGCTTGTCGGCCACAGGAAGGCGACGATGGCGGTCGTCATCGGCGCGAGGCCGGCATAGACGGCGACCGGGATCGAGGCGGTGATCGTCGCGTTCATCGCGGCGACGAGCAGAAGCGTGACGAGGATGAAGGTGCGGCCGTTTGGATCGGCGGTTTCGCCGACGAGGCCGACGAGTTGGGCCCAGACGATGCCTTGGATCACTTCCGCGATGATGAAATTGCTGCGCCAGCGGCCGACATTGGCGCTCGCCGGTTCGATCGCCAGAAACTTTGCTGCAAGCCTATGCGATATGAGCAGGCTGGCCAGTTCGATTCCGAACCAGATGAGTAGCGGCTGCGGCGCAACCCAGGCGGCTGCGATCGCCGCCGCGGCCACGGCGAACAGCGTAAAACCGAAGGTCGAGGATTGACGGCCTCTGGCGAAAAGCTGCAGAAGTTCGACGTCGAAGGCCCGATGACCCGATCCGGCCGACGTCAGCTTTTCGCGCGCCTCGCGCACTTTGGCAGCGAGACGACGGCGCTCAGCGGCGATCTTCGGATCGGCGCCGCGGCCGCGCTCGATCATCTCGGCGGTGACTTCTGTCATCCTTCGCTGGTTCCGTCGATTTCTATGTCGGAGAGCAAGGTTTCGTTAGAAACATGGCCGAGAAAGATTAACGCGAGGCTCACAGGGCTATTAAGATCGCAGGTAAGGGGAGGGTCCGAAGAAACAAGTTGCTTGTGCGCTGGCGCACATCTTGGTTACAGAGTTTGGTTAAAAATGTTTGTCTTTTTCGGCGAATGCACCAGTCCGCGATGTCGCGTTTCAGGCGGGCGCGATCGATAAGTCATCCATGCTTGAGACGGAAAGCCTTGCATCTGCCGATCTATCCCGACATCAGCCAGGGCGCCAAGGCTGCGGCATGAAAATCACCATCGTCGGTTCGGGCGATGCCTTCGGAACATGTGGCCGCGCGCATACCTGCATCCGCGTCGACGCGGCCGGCTCGACCGTTCTCGTCGATTTTGGCGCAGGTTCGATCATCTCCTGGCACAAGCTCGGGTTCGACAGCAACGATATCGATGCTGTCGTGATCACCCATCTGCATGGCGATCATTTCGGAGGTCTGCCGCTGCTGCTCTTGCAAAGCCAATTCATCGGCCGCCGGAACAAGCCTCTGGTGCTCGTGGGGCCGCCGGGCCTCCGGACGCGGCTGCGGGAAATGCTCGACATATTCTTTCCCGGTACCGCGACGATCGCCTGGGACTTTCCCTGGGAGGTTCGCGAACTCACGCCGGGCTGTGGCGCCGAGGTCGCCGGGTTGAGCCTCGAGACATTCCCCGTGAAACATTCCGCCGGGAGCTCGCCGACCGGCGTGCGGCTCTCGGACGGCACGCATGTCTTCGCCTATTCGGGCGATACGGCCTGGACGGAGACGCTGTTGGAGATCGATGCCGGCGCCGATCTCTTTCTCGTCGAATGCTATTCCGGCGACGAGGCCGTCCCGAACCACATGAATTGGCCGCAACTCAAGAGCAAACTTTCCGCTTTCACCGCGAAGCGGATCGTGGTCACCCATCTGGGCGCTTCCGCCTTTGCGAAGATCCCAGAGATGCGTGCCGCGGGACTTGTGATCGCTGATGACGGACTTAGTTTCGATCTCTGACCTTGACGCTTGCGTTGCGCGGATCAGCGCCTGCCGGCTCTGTCGCGATGCGCGCGGCCCGGCGCGGCTGCCGCACGAGCCGCGGCCAGTCTTGCGCGTGTCGACGACGGCGCGGCTCGTCCTCGCCGGCCAGGCGCCGGGCAACCGTGTCCACGCCACCGGAATTCCTTACAACGATCCGTCGGGCGATCGGCTGCGCGCCTGGATGAATGTCTCGCGCGAGACGTTCTATGATGAAACTCTGATCGCGATCGTGCCCATGGGGTTTTGCTTTCCAGGGTACAGCGCGGCCAAAGCCGATCTGCCGCCGCGGCGGGAATGCCGCGCAACCTGGCACGATGAGCTGTTCCGGCTGATGCCGCGGATCGAATGCATTCTCGCCATCGGCCGCTATGCGCAGGATTATCATTTCGCGCGGCTCGGCCGGCCTCTGCCGAAAGGCTTATCGCTCGGCGATATCGTCGGCGGCCGCCAAAGCCAAGCCCCCGATCGTCCGCGTCTCATCGCCTTGCCGCATCCCTCCTGGCGCAACAACGCCTGGATCAAGCGCAACCCTTGGTTCGAGGCCGAGGTTTTGCCGATGCTGCGCGCCGAGGTCGCGCGCGCGATCCGTGTTCCTGCTGCAACATGATCGGTGCTCTAGCCGCGTTCGCGAGGCGGCTTCGACGGCGGCAGGACTCGGGCGAGGATCAGAACCAAAACGGCGCCGCAAACTCCGCAGAAGACCGTGAAATAGGCTCCTTGGACGAAGGGTAAATTGCCGATCGGAGGCGGCGCGGCGATAATTTCGCGGCCGATGAGGTCGCCCCCGATGAAGCCGAGCAATGCAGAACCTGCCCAGATCAGAATTGGAAAGCGCGTGAGCAGGCCGAGCAACAACGTCGAGCCGAACATGATCAGCGGCACCGAAAGGGCAAGCCCGAAGCCGACGAGAAGAATGGAGCCTTTCGCCGCCGCCGCGATCGCTATGACATTGTCGAGCGACATCACGGCGTCGGCGATGACAATCACGCGGATGGCGTCGAAGAGGGAGGCGGCTGGTGAAACGGGCTTTTCGCCGCGCGTGCCGCGCGCGAGCTTGACCGCGATCCAGAAGAGCAGCAGACCGCCGATCAGCTTGACGAAGGGCAGTCCGAGCATCTCGACGAAGACGACGATGAAGATCGCGCGCAGCGCAATCGCGGCCGCGGTTCCCAGGATGACTCCCCGCGAGCGCTGCGCTTGCGGTAAGCTGCTGCAGGCGAGAGCGATGACGATCGCATTGTCGCCGGACAAGACCACGTCGATCCAGATGATCTCGAGGATCGGAACGAGAAAAGCCGTGAGATCGGTGCTCATGACCTTGTCGCTCTCTCACGCGTGTCAGATGGACGCGCCAATCGCGAACACGTGAACTTCCCGCAGCAGTTCACTCGTCTGCGGCCAGAACCTCCTTGTGTCATGCAGTGATGTGACCCATTGAATTCAAGTGGCGGAAATGACGATCATTTCCGGCCATGATCCGGCTTTAGCTTGTTCCGTCATTTTTCAGCCTATCATATGGCTGTGACGGCAACAGCGGCTTTCAACGCTGGCGAGCTTGCCGGCGATTTATTGCCGGAACCGCCTACGTCACCCGAGGTCTTGATGACATCATTGCGATTTCTTTGTGTCGCCGCGCTATGTGCCTGCCTCGCGCCAGATATGCTCTGTGCAGCGGCTTCTCTGCCGGCCAATCAAAGTCAACCCGTGAAGGTCTCGCAAACGCCGCCCGCTGCGCGGCAATTGGTGATCAACACGACACTCGATAAAATTCACCTTCCGCAAGGCTTCAAGATCGACTTATTCGCGATCGCCCCCGGCGCCCGCGCCATCGCAGTCGGTCCGAGCGGCAAGTTCGTCTTCGTTGGCACGACGGATGAGAATTGTGTCTACGCGATCGAGACCGGCAAGACTTTTGGCGATGTCGTCGGCGTTACCGAATTCGCGCCGTCGATCAGGTTCACCCTCCCGAACGGCGTCTGTTTTGACAAGGACGGCACGCTTTACGTCGCCGAGCAAAATCGCATCCTGTCTTTCGCTAATGCCGAGACACAGGCGCTGAGCCCTTCGCTCGTAGGCGAGATCGTAGTCGCCCAAAGTAAGCTCATCCCGGTTTCCGAACAAAGCCAGGGCCATTCGGCGCGCGTCTGTCGCGTGGGACCCGACGATAAGCTCTACGTGACCTTGGGCCAGCCTTATAATGTGACGCCGGCGGCGAAGGTCGCGATGTACCAAAAGATTGGCATGGGCGGAATTATCCGCCTCGATCGGGATGGAAAAAACCGCGAGGTTTTCGCGACAGGCATCCGCAATTCCGTCGGATTGGATTTCAGCCCGAAGGATAACGTCCTCTGGTTCACCGATAACCAAGTCGACGGGATGGGCGACGATATCCCTCCGGAGGAACTCAACCGCGCCCCGAAGCCGGGTCTCAATTTCGGCTTTCCTTGGTATGGCGGCGGCCACGTCCGCACCAACGAGTTCAAAGCCGACACGCCGCCGACCGATGTCGTGTTCCCGGAGTTGGAATTGCCAGCGCATGCGGCCGGTCTCGGCATGCGTTTCTATACTGGCTCGGCCTTTCCGGAAAAATACAGGGGCGGCGTTTTTATCGCCCAGCACGGCTCGTGGAACCGAAGTGTGCCGATTGGCGCGCGGGTCGTTTTCGTGCCCTTCGATGCGGACGGCCGCCCAGGCAAGATGGAGGTCTTTGCGGACTGTTGGCTGGTTCCCAACGAGAATTATCTCGGGCGGCCGGTCGATGTCGCGCTGATGCCGGATGGTTCGCTGCTGATCTCCGACGACCGCCTCGGCGTCATCTATCGCGTGACGTACGAGGGCGGCTGAGCAGAGCGCCGCGCCGCAATCGCTACGGCGAGAACGGCGATTTCTGCGGCCTTCACCAGCGCTGCGAGGCTCGGCCGCGGAGAATCAAGCGATGACCGCGGCCGATCGCGGCGCGCCAATCTCGGGACATGAATGAAGCCGACATGGGCCTTTTGCGGCGCGGCAAGTGAATAATAGAACGCGGCATTGCAGATATAATCGCCAGCATCATGCGACAGATGGCTCGTGAGGCCGGCACGGCGCAGGGCGGCGGCAATCTGCTCCGCCGGAAAGCGCGCTCTGGCAATGGATGCACCGTCCCGCACGAGCCTCAACTCCGTGGCGGAGGATCCTTTGGCATCGGTGTGCAGGCTGCTGACCCGGTTGCGCGCCCTCGTTTCAATCGAGATGCTCTTGCGCCGGCCGGCGAGCCCGAAATGCAGAATGGCATCGGGCGCGATCTCCTGCGCGAGCATGGCGAGAAGAGGGCGCAGGCCGGCGTGGACGACCGGCAGAATCCGCAGTTCGAGCCGAATGCCGAGCCGCGCGAAACGCCTCCGCCGGCGGTGTAGTGCGGCGATCAGATCGGATGTCGGATTATGTCGCGCGCCGGGGAATGCGGCGAAACCGGTGACGAGAATGGTGAGGGGCAGACGTCGCACGGGACGATCTTCAATGCTGCAAGGATTGGAGACGAATTGGAAAGGTTGAATTTGAATAAAGAGGGATCGAAGAGCGAACTTCGCGCTGCGGCCGCATACGGTGAAATCGGCTGGTAACTTCCCTCTAAGTAGGGATCGGGTTGCCAGCGCCTTTCCAGATGAAGGGCTGGTATTTACTTGCAATCAAGATGGGGAGTTCTCGCGTGGCTGACTGGGACGTTTCGATCGATACGAGCTCGCGGACCATTGTTTTGCCCGAGGTGCTCGACATCAAGGCGGCTATCTCGCCCGCCGAAGGCTTCCTTTCGATGCGCGGGGCTGAAATCGTCATCGATGCTTCGCGCGTCGAGCGCCTTGGCGGCCAATCCTTGCAGATCCTGCTGTCGGCTGTCACCACTTGGCACACCGAAGGTCTTGCGATCGAGTTCCTTCACCCCTCCGAGTCCTTTGTCGAAGGGCTCGAGCTTTTCGGCATTGAGCCGCAGGCGTTTCTGAGCGGCGTTCACGCGCCATTGCATTGACGGCGCGCGTCAGGCCGACGCAGCAGACGCTTCCTCGGTGATGAGAATCGCGCGGAAGTCGTTGACATTGGTCAGAGTCGGACCGGTGACGATGCTGTCGCCGAGCGCTTCGAAAAAGCCGTGGCCGTCATTGGCGGCAAGGCTTTCCTGCGGCTTGATTCCTTTCTTCCAGGCGCGAGCGAGTGAATCCGGCGCGAGATAGGCGCCGGCAATCTCCTCCAGCCCGTCGACCCCGTCGGTGTCGCCAGCCAAGGCATGAATGCCCGGATGGCCATCGAGGGAAAGCGCCAGCGAGAGCAGAAATTCGACATTGCGGCCGCCGCGGCCCTTGCCGCGCACAGTCACTGTCGTCTCGCCGCCCGACAATATCAGGCAGGGCGGCGCGAACGGCTCCCCGTGGCGCGCCACCTGTCGCGCGATTGCGGCCATCACCTTGCCGACATCGCGCGCTTCGCCTTCGATCCGGTCGCTGAGGATATGCACGGCAAGGCCCCTCGCGCGCGCCGCTTCCGCGGCGGCTTCGAGCGCCATTTGCGGGGTGGCGATCATCGTGATCTCGCTGTTGCGCAGGCGCGGGTCGTCCGGCTTCACGCTCTCGCCGCGCCCGCTCGTTAGGATCTCGCGGACCTTGTCGGACATCTCGATGCCGTAGCGCGCGATGATCGCCAAGGCATCGGCGCAGGTGGTCGGATCGGCGATCGTCGGACCAGAGCCGATATCGCCCGCCGCATCGCCCGGCACGTCGGAAATGAGCAGCGTCACGAGACGGGCCGGGTGACAGGCGAGCGCAAGCCGGCCGCCCTTGATCGCCGAGAGATGCCGGCGCACGCAATTCATCTCGCTGATCGTGGCGCCGCATTTGAGCAGCGCCTTGTTGAGTTTCTGCTCATCTTCGAGGCTGAGTCCTTCGAGCGGCAGCGGCAGCAGCGCCGAGGCGCCCCCAGAGATGAGGCAGATGACGAGGTCGTCCTGCGTCAAACCTTTGAGGCTCGCCAGGATTTTGCCGGCACCGACAAGACCGGCGGCGTCGGGAACCGGGTGGCTTGCCTCGATCACCTCGATTATGCGTGTCGGCAGTTGATGGCCATAGCGGGTGACAACGACGCCGGAAAGCTCGCCCGGCCAAGCCGCCTCGACGGCGCGGGCCATGGAAGCGGCAGCCTTTCCGGCGCCAACGACGAGCGTGCGTCCCTTTGGCTTTGGCGGCAGGTGGCGGGCGAGAACCCGGCCCGGATCGGCAGCGGCGATCGCCGCATCGAAGAGCGCGCGCAACAGAGCTTTCGGCTCATCCAGCATCTTGAGAAAACTACCTTATGCGTTGATATTTATACAGATTGCTGAGTTTCAAAGGCGCGCTTCGTGCAGAGGCCGCACCTGGGCGGGCCCCAGGAAAGCTGAAATCGTCGCGTCGCTTATGCCTTGATCGCCGCGGCAAGGGAAGGACCGGCGGATTTCTCGCGGGTCGCGCGCTCAGATGCAATAGATGAAATGCGCTTCGTCGCCACTCAGGCCGAGAGTACGCATGTCGGCGAGGGTGCGGTTGTCGAGAACGGTCGCGATGGCTTCGCGCGCTTCGAGCATAACGAGCCTGACGCTACATCGCTTTTCGTCGCGGCAGTCGTCGCAGCGCCGATAGGACGTCTTGCTCGCGCATTGGATCGGAGCCAGCGGCCCATCAAGGATGCGGATGATGTGGCCGACGCGGATGTCCTGCGCGGAACGGGCGAGGGTATAGCCCCCACCCTTGCCCTTTTTGGAATAGACGAGGCCAGCGTTGCGCAATTCGCCGAGGATCGTATCGAGAAATTTCTTCGGGATGGCGTTCGAGGTGGCGATGTCGTTGACCAGCGAAGGCAGGCCGGGCGGCCGGCCAGCCAGATGAACCATCGCTTTCAGCCCGTATTTTCCCTTTTTTGTCAACATCGTGGCGCTGTCGGTCAGTGGTCGGCATATTCCGATGCAAGGTGCATAGAAAGCGCACCGAAGGATGTCTATTAATTTTATAATTAGAATCAAGAAGCCGCGCACGGCGAAATCGTGCTCAGAGCTTGAGAATAGACAGCCTAGGACCGCGCCATCAGTTCTACGGCCAAGCCATAGATGCGCAGGCGTATCGGTTCGGGCAGGGCGGCGAGCGTCTTTAAGTAGATTTGTCCGACCGTGCACATCCGATCGTCGGGGATTGGTGGATCGGGGGTCTTACCGTCGAGAATCGCGCCGATTTCAGATTCGTTCAGACCCTGCGCCTTCATGGCATTTTCAAGCTCGTTGAAATCGGCGTCGCTCGGCGGCTGGCGATCGATTTTGTGGGCTCGCCCGCTGCCGATCGCATCAAGTCCGGCAATCGCCATGTCGGAGACGAGGCGGCGGTTCTCCGCGGAGAACTCAAAAAAGGCCTGGCTCGCGCCGCCATAGAGAAAATCGACGCACAGTCGCGGATCTTTGGCCGCCAACGCCTGCATCATTTGCAGTCTGCATATCGAAAATGCGCGAAAGCGCCGGTCCGTCCGCCTTCGCCGCCAAGACACCGCTCGATAGGCGCAAATCGCGCACAGCCTCCGACAGAAGAGAATCCACATTCGTCATGTCGGCGCCTTCGAGGGATTGTTTAGCGAAGCGGTCGAGGATCGAGTCATATTCGTTTGGCAGAATTGCTTTCAGCCGCTCGAAGAAACGCGCGTAGTCGGGCGACTCTTGCGCGATCTGCGTGGCGATCTTCTCACGCGCCGCGAGCAAAGATTTAGCGGGCGCCAACGCTGACGGCGTTACCGCGGCGCTCGGCACCTTGCCGGGATTGGGTTCGTTCGCCCCGAAGAAAAAACTTACGCCCAAAACAATTGCAATTAACGCGGCGAGGCTCAACAGCACGAGCCGCAGAATGTTCATGCCCGGCAGTCCCCAAAATAAAGCCGGGGTACTCTGCCCCTGGAACGCGCTGAACAAAAGAGGACTCCACCGTCGACGCATCATCAAGGTTTACGCAGATTGCGTCGCCGTGATCGCGATCGCCGTCTAATCCATTGATTTAAACCATTTTCAGGTAAAGGGACCAGCAGTTTCGCGGCCCGCGCCAGTTCATGCCAAGCCACGCATCCGGGCGAAGCCGGCCTCAAGATCGGCCTTGAGGTCTGTGGTGTCCTCAAGCCCGATCGAGAAGCGCAAGGCGGGGCCGGGCGAATTGAAGACCGTCGCCGTACGATAGGCCCGACAATCGAACGGCACGACGAGGCTTTCGTAGCCGCCCCAGGAATAGCCCATGCCGAATAGCTCGAGCCCGTCGAGGAAGGCGGCGAGCGCATTTTGCGAGCACGGAGCGAGCAAAACCGAAAAGAGGCCGGAGGCACCGCGAAAATCGCGCTTCCAGATGGCGTGGCCCGGACAGGTCGGCAGGGCGGGATGAAGGACGTTTGCGACCTCCGGCCGGCGCGCGAGCCATTCGGCCATGGTCAGCCCTTGGCGCTCAGCTTCGCGCAAACGCAGTTCCATGCTGCGCAAGCCGCGCAACGCGAGGAATACGTCTTCCGGCCCCGGACACATGGCAAAGGCATCGAAGGTCGCGCGCAGCCTCTTGAACCAGCGCTCGTTGGCGGAGACAAGGCCGAGGAGCAGGTCAGAATGACCGGACAGGTATTTCGTTCCGGCCTCGACCGCCATGTCGATGCCATAGGCATGCGGCGGGAAGAACAAGGGCGTCGCCCATGTATTGTCGAGAATGGTGGTGATTCCAACCGTCGCGGCCACAGCGGCGATGGCGGGTACGTCCTGAATTTCGAAACTCTGCGAGCCTGGTGTCTCAAGAAAAATCGCCCGCGTATTTGGCCGCACGAGCGTTTCGATCCCAGCCCCGATGCAAGGATCGTAATAGGTCGTCTCGATGCCGAGGCGCTTCAAAACGCCGTCGCAGAAAATCCGTGTCGGCCGATAGACCGAGTTGGTTACGAGGATATGGTCGCCGGATCCAGCGGCAGTCAGCAAGGCAAGGCTGATGGCGGCGAGGCCGGACGGGGCGAGCACCGTGCCAGCCGCGTCGCAAATCTCGGTCCAGGCGGTCTCCAGCGCTTCCGTCGTCGGCGTTCCGACAGTGCCATAGGGAAAGCGCGCATTGCGGGCGAGAAGGTCGGCGTAAGTGGGAAACAAGACGGTCGAGCCGCGATAGATCGGCGTATTGATGAAGCCATATTGCTCGGAGGGACGGCGGCCGGCATGGACCAATTTCGTCCGGGTTTCGAGATGTCTTCGTGCTTCTGGCGGAGTCTTCGTCATTGCGCCATCCGAACATGCGATTGCTGGTCACAGAACATACCATTTCCCCTAGTATCACCGGATAACTTATCCGCGCTGCTAACCGGTTGATGGCCTTGATTTTCTTCCCGAACTCTATATCATGTGCTCACAGGCAATATCGTCCATTGCCACCATTTTGTGTTGTCCCGGCGTTGTCCCGATATTGCGGGGCAGGGATCCGACAGAAAGTCATGGGTTCCGATTATGGCTGCAAAACACGATTTTACCGACCGGTTTTTGAAGTCAATCAAGGCGATTAAACCGGCCAAGCTGGACGCGAACGACAAGGAGATTGAAGCGGCGAGGCCGCTCAAGTCCGGTGAGCGCCTTATCATCTATGATGGCGTCGTTCCGCAATTCGGCATTCGCATCACAGACAAGATCCGCCCCGACGCAATCGGCGCGTTCGTGCTCGTGGCGCGCTTCCCAGGCAGCGACAATCCCGCTCCCCGCCGTATTGGCGACTATCCTTCTATGCCGCTCGCCAAAGCCAGAGAGATCGCGCGGGACTGGCGTGAAGATATCGGGCGAGGGATTGATCCCAAAGTAAAACAGGCCGAGCGGCGGCGTCTGGAAGAGCGGCGTCGCGCAGACACATTCGCGGCCTGTTTCGGGGCATTTGCCGACGATCATCTCTCGACGCTCAGGAGTGGTGGCCAAGTCAAACGGGCGATTGAGGTGCACGTCCTTCCGCAATGGGGGCGGCGCCCACTAACGGAGATTAGACGAACGGATGTGAAAGACCTGATCCGTTCAATTCAAAAGGATGGCCCGATCCTAGCAAACCGATTGCTGGCCTACCTGAAGAAGTTTTTCGCCTGGGCAGTTGAGGAAGAACTGATCGAAGCATCGCCAGCCGCGGCGGTTAAAAGGCCGGCCAAAGAGAATACACGGGATCGCGTCCTGACTGAGACGGAAATACTCGCCCTATGGCGCGCGTGCGAGGGCCTCGGCGCGTTCGGCCGTGCATTTAGGCTCATGCTAACCACAGGACAGAGGAGATCAGAGGTCGGCAGTCTCGCGTGGGCCGAAATCGACCGGCAGGCCGGTGTCTGGCGTTTGCCACACGAGCGCACCAAAGCCGACAGGGAACACGAGATCCCGTTGTCGCCACTCGCCATCGATATTATCGAGGCGAGCCCAAAAATCGCCGGAGTCCCGTATGTCTTCTCCACCATAGGGCGCGCGTCACGAGGCAAAGCCGCCGCCGCCAATGGCGTCCCGCTCGCGGGATGGTCGAAGGCAAAGATTGCCCTCGATCGCGCAATGCTCGTCGAATTGCAAAAGATCTCGCGGGAGCGCGGCGAAGAACCACCTGCAGCGCTTCGCGAATGGCATTTGCATGATCTTAGGCGCTCATGTGCGACTTTTCTCGCTAAGCTCGGCACCGATCGTATTGTGATTTCGAAGATCCTGAACCACGCGGAAGGGGGCGTCACCGGCGTCTACGATCGACATCACTACGATCACGAGAAGCGCCGCGCGTTGGAAAATTGGGGTGATCGGCTGAGGGCAATCGTCGACGGCGGCGATGATAGTAATGTCGTGTCCCTTGGCAATCGGCGGGTGCCAGCATGAGTAAGCTGCCGAAACGCAAGCCAGTCCGTAGGAGGTCCAGATCTCAGTGGCCCGATCCGCGAGATTCAAAACCGGAATTGGAAAATTGGTCAAAGTCATTTCAGGAACTCGCAACGCGAGCTGCTCTCAAAGCCACGGACCGCGACGGCCTTGCTTCTGATTTGGTGGCAATCAGCCGCGCAATGAGTGAATCCGTTGATGTGGCGTTTCTAACAGCAAAGTACGCGATAGTTCGCGGCGAAAACGTTCAATCGGAGGAGGCCCGCAAGGCGCGCGCGAAACAGGCCGAGCAGCCGAAGAATGAGCTGCAAAACGCAATCAAGAAGGCGTCCAACGGGGCTCAACTAAATAGTTCGCGGAAATTCGCAGAATCCATTGAGCCGGAGGTCCGTTCGATCCTGGGGGTGGATTCCAAAGCCAGGGGCTATGGCTGGAACACGATTCGTCGGGAAATTCGTGCGATGCACCGCGAGGCCCGTGGCAAGCTTGAAGAATGAACAAACTTTTTGTTCATTCTTCAAGAATGAACATTGCTTTCTTGTTTAGCGTCCTGATTGCGCGCCAAATCTCACGAACGCGGCCGATAGTCGGTGCGCGAACACGTGAGAGCGACAATGAAACTTCTGCGTTATCCTGATCTAGTCGATAGAGGCGTCGTGCGATCCCGCATGACACTCAAACGGCTCATCGATTCCCAGGGATTTCCCCCGGGCTGTTTGGTTACGCCGAATTCGCGGGTATGGCCTGAGAATGAGGTCGATGACTGGATAAAAAGCCGGCCCGTTCCGCGAAAGACCGACGTGCGGTCGAAAAAAACAGCTCAGATGGAGGCTATGTGATCAGCCATGGCCGTAAAACAAACCGGCCCCACCACGGGGCGCGGTGAGGCCGGGGATGTCTCTTGCTGGCAGGCGATTGACACCCGAGTTACTGCCACACCCCTCCACAAAATTCAAGCCCCTTCCAGGGGCGTCACGTGTTACGCGGACGTAATGCGTAACACTGTCATCGCCGAGATCGGCGGTGCGCCATGACGGCGCCCTTGCTTTCATCCGTCGCCGATCACGCGCGCGCCGCGCTCTGCCAGCAAGAGGAAATCGAACAGCTCTATCTTGTCGCGAACTACGCTCGGATCGCCGCAGAGTTGTGTGAACTCGGCGACGGGCCGGGCAGCGACTATGCGCTTCGCCGTATGGGTGCTCACGCCCGCGCGGCAATCTCCGCCCGCAATCATTTACTCGGAAAAGATGATGATGATGCGGGAGGCGCCGCGCTATGAACGACCAACCCAAATTCGGCCTTCGTGAGCTTCCGGTGGAATTGCCGGAAGTCGGCAGTTTCAATCAACACATCCGCAAAGAGGATCCGCAAAAAATTGCGGAAGCGGCCGGCAAAGAAGCCCGCGATCTCGCGGCAGAGCGCGCCGAAGAAGAGCGCCTCCGGTGGACTCCGGACGATCCTTGCGTCGTACTTTACGAGCAGCCGGCTATCGCGGTTTATGAAAATCCACTGAACGCGATCGTCATCAGGCAACAACGGGCGTGGGATCAGGACGAGGATGTCTGTGTCTTTATTCAACGTGAAAACCTGCGCAGGCTGATCGATTCGCTCATCCCTTATCTGCCGGACTGAGCCGACGACATGGGGCGGCGCAACAAAAGAAATGCAATCGCCGGGCAATTTGCCGCCCGGCCGATCGCCATGCTCGAAAGCCCAGCCTATCGGGTCATCAGCCGAGCCGCCCATCAGGTGCTAGCGCGCATTGAGATCGAGCACGCCCATCATGGCGGCGTTGATAACGGCCGGCTGCCAATCACCTATGCTCATTTCCAGGAATACGGACTGCATCTCTGCGCAATCGCGCCCGCCATTCGCGAGCTAGAAACTCTCGGATTTATCGAGGTGACAGAACACGGTTGCGCCGGGAACGCGGAGTTTCGACGGCCGAACCTTTATCGACTCACCTATCGCCATACCAAGGACGAGGTCGGCGACGGAACGCATGAATGGCGCCGCATCGAGACCATCGAAATGGCCGAGGCCATAGCGAAGGCTGCACGCCAAGACGTGGATCCGAAGAAAGTCGCTAGAGGCCAAAAACAGAATTTCACTGCCGGTTTGCGTAGCGTTTCACTATCGAAAACCGAGAGCGAAACGAGCAAAGTCCCACTGCCGGAAACCAGCAGTACTGGGTGACTACGGAAACCGATAGTACCTCTATATCTCGGTATGGGACCACGCATAGAGCAGCAACAAAAGCAGGGAGGAAACGCAAACGCGAATCTCTCGATTTTTTCTTCGCGGTTTCGTTCCAATCCGAGCACGTGATATACAGTCATGTGCTATAAATCCTAGCTGTCTGATGAAACACCAATTGTATCAATTGATACGCGCTGCACATCTTGCGGACGTGAGCAGTCAAGCTTACTATGGACAACGCCAGGACAACGACCTGGCGATTTGGAGCGCACGGGAGGTTGAATGCTCGTTGAGACTCTGTCATGCCGCCGTTGCTACGCAATCGGCTTCTCGCGTGTGTCGCGATCAGTTGCCGAAGCGCCAGCGATCGCGGCGTGCAAACGATATGCTGTCTGGGCTCAACATGAACACCGCGCGCGGCTGGCGCGTTGCTGATCTGGCGAGCAGCTATCTGAACGCCTTGGGCAACCCGCAAGACATCGGCCGCCAGGCCGCGGTCATTGCTGCCGCCGAGCTGCAGACATTGGCCGAGGAAGCCCGCACCGCGGCCCTACGAGAACCACAGGCGGCCGATCTCGATGCGATCGTGCGGACGCAAGGCGCGGCCGACAGGGCGCTGCGTAGGCTCGGCATCAAGGCTAGCGCGCCGAAGACGCCGACGCTCCGCGAAACGCTTATGGGCGAACGGGCATGACGATCGCCACAGAAGCCTCAGAGCGGCCTTTGACGGACTGGCCTGGGGATGATGAACCACCTTGGCAAACGGCGGCTGCTGACGGCCTTGCTAGGGCGCTCAGGCGCTATGAAGACGCCAAAGCGGACGCCGAGCGCACACAGCAGATTTGCGCCGATTGGACCGAGGAGCATGGTTTCGGCATTTGGCGCGAAGGGCACCCGCTCGACCGGCTGAAGTTGTACGAGAGGCGCGTCGCGCGCCATGTCTTGGCAATCGAACATAGGGCGCTCATCGAGGCGCTTGGGACCTGCCCAGCGGGTGGCCGCGCATGATCATCGGGCAACCCTCACCGATAGACTTCTACTCGCGCCTCGTCTGGCTTGACGGCAGGCCATTGCTCGACACGATCGAACCCTATCGGCAGCAAATCTTCATGGACGTGCTCTACACGGCTGGCGAGGACGGTTGGCCTCAATACAACCTCGCGCTCTGTGGCCGAGGAAAGAAAAACTACAAAACGACCGACTTAATTTTGGCTGCGCTGTATCGTTTCCTTGCGTGGGACTCACCACAGGGCAATGACTGCTTTGTGCTGGCCAATGACGAGGATCAGGCCGGTGACGATCTCGCTCTCGCTAAGAAGTTGGTCAGCGCCAATCCGCCGCTGGCGCACGAGATCGACGTGTACGCGAAAGAGCTTGTTTGCATCGACGGCCGCGGTTCTCTGAAGATCCTACCGGCGCGCGATGCCATCGGCGCCCATGGCAAAACGTATCTGTTCATCGGCTATGACGAAATACATGGATACCGTAACCACGATCTTTTCGAAGCGCTTTCGGCTGATCCGACACGCAAGGACGTGCTGACCTGGATCACGAGTTATGCCGCACTTCGGCATGCGCCGGGCATTCCGATCAGCGACTATATTGAAGCCGGCAAAAGCGGCGACGATCCACGGATGTTTTTCAGTTGGTACGCGGGCGACTTCACGACCGATCCTGGCGTGCCGGAGGATGCAACGCCAGAACAGCGCGCCAATCCTTCGATGGCATCATGGGGCAACTCAGGCTATCTGGCGCAGCAAAAGCGCCGCCTGCCCACGCACAAATACCGGCGCTTGCATCTCAATCTGCCTGGCGCACCGGATGGCGCGTTTTTGGATCAGGGCGCGGTGCTCAGCGCGATTGTCACCGGCCGGCGTAACCTGCCGCCGCAGCCCGGTATTCGCTATCACGCCTTCGTCGATATGTCTGGCGGTAGCAGCGACGATGCCACGCTTGCCATTGCGCATAAGGATGGTCGGCGCATCATTGTCGATACCGTTGTGAGCCAAGCCGGAAGGCCGCCATTCAACCCGCGGCAGGCGGTCGCGAAGTTCGCCGCGATTGTCAAAAATGAATACAGAATTTCCTCGGTAACAGGCGACCTATACGCAGGCCAAACTTTCCCGGCAGACTTCGCGGCCGATGGCATCACCTATAGATCCAGCACGCTGAGCCGGAGCGAGCTTTATGAGCATTTTGAGCCGCGGCTGAATGCCGGTGAAATCGAATTGCTCGACATTCCGAAACTGCAAGAGCAGTTGCTAACTTTGGTCATGCGCGGCACCAAGATCGATCATCAGCCAGGCGATCACGACGATTGGGCGAACGCTGTGGCTGGCGCGGTCTGGCTTGCATCGAGCCATGTCGATTTCCGAATTCCCGATGCGGCGTTGGCCAGGTTTGCAACCCCCTATCGACGCGACCTGCCGGATCAATATCGGCGCAGCGATTATGCGTCTTCGTCTTCGTATCCGCCGGTCTCGTTCCGGTAATGAAAGGAAATGAACAATGAACCCAATAATCCCAATGCCAGGCCGTGGCTCGGATGGCCGAGAATTCCGAGGTTATGCAAGATTGTATATTCTGCGCGGTCGTGGCCCACGTAATCCGAGCATGGCGTTTGATGCCCGCGCTCGCGACGACGAGCCCGATGAGCCGGTCAGCAACATCGGCGGCAATCAGGCCGCAGCCATCGCGTCGTGGGCCCGCGACAACTTGGCTCCTGAGCAGCTTTCAGAACTTATCGACGCGCTTATGGCTCTGCAAAGCCAGCTTGACGAAGCCGGCCCGGATGATTTCCCCGGTAAGCCCGAAGTTGGGGGCGAGGAAGTTTCGCTGAGCGGGCTCGATGGCTTTGCGCAGCGCTATCCCGAGGCGGCACGTATCGGCGGCAGCGGCTTTGGGCATGATGGTCGCTCGCCGCTGCACATCCGCAGACAAGCCGTTGCCGCCGCTGGGGAGGCGCAGGTGCGCGCTGCTAGGGAATTTGCCAAGCGCTGGCCCGAAGCCGCGCGAATTAAGCTATGAGGAGCGACATGAAATCAGACTTGAAAATCGTGCCGGCACAGACGGCGCAACGCTCGCCTGAGCGAGAAGCGCTTGCCGCCGCCATCGTCAAACGGCAGGCGGCTCAACGCGAGCTTACTGCAGCCGAGAATGCGCGCGAGCAAGCGCAACGACGCAGATGGGACGCTGAAACCGAGCTGTCCAAATGGAGGATGATAAGAGATGAAGAGCCACCCGAAAGCTTCGCGGATGACCTTATCTCGCATGTCAAAGACGGCACCGATTACAATGTCGCGGTGATAGGCCGTCGCGATGTTGAAGCCCGAGAGCGGGAGGCCGATCTTCAGAATGCCGCGGACGTTTGGACGAAGGCGCAGCGTGCGTGCGAGGCGGCTATTCCCGGCAGGCAAGACGATCTGACTTGGTGCGATCGCCATGTCGTCACAGCGGCGCGCAAGGTCGTCGCGGCGCATCCGGGAGTTGAGAAGCTCTTCGCCGAAGCCAAGAAGATCCGTGATGATCTGGAGCTGCGCCAGAGCGAACTGTTGGCCGTTTTACATCTCGTGACTTTGTCGTCGGAAATAGGCGCCAAGCTGAACGACTATCTCGGCCGCGGCCTTGTCATTTCCGAGAGGGATCCGGTCTGTCATTCCTGGAATGCGGCGTTCAACGCATTGCAGCGGGACGCCGATGCGCCGTTGCCGGGGGAGGGATGAGGAATGCGAAGTCGCGCGCGGGCGTTGCGGCCATTTGCGCGTAGCGGCCAGCCTGCAGGTGCCGCAAGTAACAGCAGGAAGACGCTGCTTGCTCCTTCGAGCGGCGCACATTCGCGCCTCGTTGTACCTACCTTTCCGGCGGAGCGCATCTTGTGGCGGCGACGCGATACCGCTCGGCGTTGCCGCCACTTTTTGAAGGAAGATAAAACCCTCATGCGCCTGATTGGCTCGCCGCCTTCTCCCGCTTGTGGGGGAGCGCAGCTGTCGGCCATGGCGGTGAGCTTCGCGGTGTTGCTAACGCCCGAGCGGTCCGTCGGCTTTTTTCCAATGGTCAGCCGATCAGAAATTTTGAACGCAGCGCCCTCATCGCAGACAGCCTGTCCTGCCAAGCCTTCGCGACGATCATGCCGACCAGCATGGCTGCGATAAACAGCAAAACCTTGGGTTCCAGTGTCTTCAGATCAGCGAGCGCCGGGCCAGGGCAGATGCCCGCCAGGCCCCACCCCACCCCGAACAGCGCCGCGCCACCAACAAGCGGCAGGTCGATTTGCCGTTTAGTCGGCAGATTGAACTTGCCCCCGATCAAAGGAGCGCCACGGAGAAAAATCAGCCTGTAACCGAAGGCGGTGACGGCAAGACCTCCAGCCATCACGAATATCAGGGTCGGGTCCCAATCGCCCGCTATGTCGAGGAAATTAAGAATCCGCGCCGGATTGACCATGTCGGAGACCGTGAGCCCGGCACCGAATATAATTCCAGCCAAGAGCGAAAAGATGATGGGCATGTCGGATGCCTACACCAAATGACGGATGACGAATACGGTCGCAGCGGCCGCAATGATGAAAGTCGCCGTGGCGACGATGGAACGCGGCGAGAACCGGGCCAGCCCGCAAATGCCGTGACCGCTGGTACAGCCCGATCCGATGGTCGATCCCACTCCCACGAGGAAGCCCGCAACCGCCGTCATCGGCAAACTTGCCGGAAAGCTGACGCTGCTCCAATCCTTCAGGCCGGCCGCGGTGACTAGGAGCGCCCCCAGCGGCAATCCCACCATGAATGCCAAACGCCACGACCTGCCGGCCGCGTCGCTGGGTGTCATGGCATTCAGGACAATGCCGCAGACACCGGCGATGCGTCCGATGGTGAGCATCAGAAAGACGGCCGCGAGGCCGATGAGAGCTCCTCCGACAAGGCCCGAAACTGGAGCAAAACTCGTCATGCTATCGCCGCTCCCAATCACCGTTCGACGAGACCGCCAGCTGCCTTCCAAGCGGCGAGGCCGCCCTGAAGGTGGCGAACGGAATCAATGCCGGCATCTTGCGCAGCCTGAACCGCCATGGCTGAGCGCTCGCCATAGGCGCAATAGAAGACGATCTTTTTGCTCGCGCCGAGCGCCTTGATGAGACCACCCGCCCCGAGATTCTCGGCCAGTTTCGCATAGGCCTCGTGCAGCGCGCCCGGGATTGCTCCATGCCGCTCACGTTCGGCTTTTTCCCGCAAATCAACGAACAGGATCTCTGGCTGGCCGAGCATCGCCAGGGCGTCGGCGGCGAGAACCGCCAGGCCCTTTTGGGCAACGGCCTCCTGGGCGAGGCCGATGCGCATGTTTGCCGGTACCGCCACATCCATCATCTTAGGGTTCGGCAAATTCAGATTGTTCATCAGCGCCACGTATTCCTCGACCGACTTCACCTGCAGGCGCGGGTTGTAGGCCTTCTCCTCTCCGATCGTTGAGACAGTGTCTCCTTTATAGTCGTGCGCGGGATAGACCAGCGTCGAGTCCGGCAGCCTCAGGAGCCGCCCGAAGATTGACTCATACTCCGCCCGGGGATCGCCATTCTGGAAATCAGTCCGGCCTGTGCCGCGAATGAGCAGCGTGTCGCCGGTGAACACCCGGTCCGACATGATGAAGCTGTACGAATCGTCGGTGTGGCCAGGCGTGTAGATCGCGTCGAGCGCGAGCCCCTCGATGGTGAGCCTTTCGCCGTCGGCAAGCCGCATTGACACTACGTCAGCCTTTGTCTGCTCGCCCATCACGGTAATGCAATGGGTCTTGTCGCGTAGCGCGCCAAGGCCGGTGATGTGGTCGGCGTGCAGGTGCGTGTCCACCGCTTTGACGAGCTTCAGATCGAGCTCTCTCACGAGCTGCAGGTAGCGATCGACCTTCTCCAGCACCGGATCGATGATGAGCGCCTCGCCGCCTTGTCGGCGTGCGAGCAGATAGGAATAGGTGCCGGACGCCTGATCGAAGAGCTGACGGAAGATCATCTTTAGCCGCCTCGCCCGGTTGAGTTCTCGGACCCCGTCGCGCGCAATTATCCGTGCGGCTGCGGCACGATACGGATATATGGTTTCGGCGCCTTCCAGCCCTGCGGGTACTGCTTCTTGGCCTCGTCGTCCGACACCGAACCGGAAATAATGACGTCCTCACCGTTCTTCCAGTTCACCGGCGTCGCCACCTTGTGCTTCGAGGTGAGTTGCAGCGAGTTGATGACGCGCAGTACCTCATCGAAATTGCGGCCGGTGGTCATCGGATAGATCAGGATAAGCTTGACCTTCTTGTCCGGACCGATGACGAAGACGTTGCGCACGGTCTGATTGTCGGCCGCAGTGCGCTTGGTCGGATCGCCCGACACCGGCGCCGGCAGCATGCCGTAGAGCTTCGACACGTTGTAATCGATGTCGGCAATCATCGGATAGTTTGGCGCGAAGCCTTGCGTCTCCTTGATGTCGCTCGCCCAGCCCGAATGGCGGTCGAGTGGATCCACCGACAGACCGATGATCTTGACGCCACGTTCGTCGAACTCAGGCTTGATCCTGGCCATGTAGCCGAGCTCAGTGGTGCAAACCGGCGTGAAGTCCTTGGGATGCGAAAACAGGACTACCCAGTTGTCGCCGATCCAGTCGTGGAACCGGATCCGGCCTTCGGTGGTCTCGGCCTCGAAGTCAGGAGCCGTGTCATTTAGTTGGAGAAGTCATGACTTTTCTCCGAATACGCTTCGAGATGACTTCCGGATTACGTGAATTCCCGCAGGGATCGCCGCAATTTCTCTGTCAGAAGCTTAGCGTCAGCAATCAACAGAGAGGGAGAGCTTCGAGTTTGGGGTTAGCGTCCATTGAAGCCGACGGTATGCTTATGCGACGAATTGTCTAGTAATTAGATCATGCTCAAGCTGCCTTCGCCCGCTGCCAATACCCGCAGAAATCGACGCCGACGCCTGAAGTGGCGCTTCTATTCCCACTGCTTTACGCCGCCGTGATGCGAGCACGTCCCGGCGTGGTGCTTTGAGAAACTGCGCGAGCTATCGTTGCAAATCGCCGTTTCCCCAGGCTGGTGGGTTGGTCGTGCACTCCAGGCGGTGAACGACTTCGCCCTCGGAATTGACATAGGTTCCCGGCGTTTCGTGGCATTGAGCGCCGGCTACGGCGGCATCAGGCCAGAGCTGGAACGCCAACCAGGCGCCAATGCACCATTTTCCTGCCAGATGCGGCTCGCGAAAATCGGCCATCTCTCAATTCGGACAAAGGCGGCTGGCGCCGCGCCAATCGTCCCAAACGGCCTGCCGCGCGGCGTCAAGCGTTACCTTGCCGGAGCATACCGCGGCGGCAAGACAGGCTTCTATCGCGTCTTTCTGTTTCGCCTCGTCCCATGGCTCCAAGGCGAGATTATTTGGATTATCGACGGCGCCACCGAGGGCAATTGGGATCAGATGGTCGAGTTCGAAGCGGGCTTCATCGGCTTCAGCGAGCCCAGCGGCGCGAAGCTTTTCCAGCTTGATTCCGTGGCTGAGCGAATAAGGCGGCCGAACCGACTTCGTCCATCCTTCTTTGCAGATCGTGTCGCCGATCGTCGCCTGGGTAACTGCCGGGTTGAGCGGCAGGTCAATGGCCGGCGGCACGTCTTGGGCATGGGCGCTGAAGGCTGCTAAGGCCGCAATTACGATCACGATTGCGCGCGAAATTATCATAGGCCAAGAATTTCTTAGCGCCCTCTCACCGTGAGCGGCCGGAAAATTTCAGAACGGGAGCGTTTGTCTCGCGCTTCTGGCCGCGGTCGTGCCGCTCTCAACGGCAGACCAGAACGGGAATTTTGGAATGTCTGAGCACCTTGACTGTCTCGCTTCCAAGGACGGCAGCCGAAACGCCGCGGCGTCCGTGCGACGCCATCACGATCAGGTCGCAGTTTTTCGCCTCTGCGGTAGCGATAATTGCTTTGTAGGGGTACTCAGCCTCGACATGAACGGTCTCGCAGCCGAGACCTGCCTCCTTCGCCGCATCGACAGCGGCGGCCAGCGCTCTCGCTGCAGCTTTGTTCGTCCCCTCCTTGTATGCGGCCTCGGCGCCTTCAACCAAATTAGGGTCAAACCAATGAAAGGGTTCTGATACGTTCACCGCGGTCACTTTGGCAGCCAAGCTCTTGGCCAAGGAAACGCCATGCTTTACCGCGCCTGCCGAAAGATCGGAGCCGTCAGTGGCAATCAGGATATTTTTGTACATATCGGTGCCCTCACTTGAAGCGATGCAGCACTATCTGCGCTTGGTGAATTACTGCACTACGACTACATGAGAAGAAAACCTCTGCTGAGCGTCGAATCAAGGCCCTTTCATCCTTGTCCTCTGGGCCGCTCCGCTCACTTCCGTTTCTTTTTCAGCCTCACACGCACCCCTCGCCGTTTTCTCGGCGACGAAGATCACGGCGGCGGCTTCTTGATGCCCCAGGCTTGATCTGCCTCATCGGGGTCTGTCGTCCATCCTTTCGAAAGGCCGTTTCGGTCGATTCCAGAGGCCGTGCCTTCAGCTTCACGCCCGGTTCCCCGCCGTTCTCTTCAAGGCATTCCTGGCAGCCCCAGCCGGCTGAAGAGACGCCGAATCTGTTCGCGTTCGATGATCGTACGGTCTCCGAGATCTCTTATCGAAGAAATATCGTGACCTGCTGTCGCCAGTTCCGCAGCTTTACTCTATGCAGGCTGTTCGCGTGATCCACTTCCTCGTGGTGTATGATCCAAATCTCGTTCACATCAAGGACGACCATTAAGTCCTCGTCACCACTTTGGGTCATGGCCTTCATCCTCACCCCAAGGCGTTGACGTCATTCCCATCTACTAAAGTAACGGCTCGGCTAACTTGATGGAGATCAACGACGAGAGAGAGAGAGCTGAGAAAAGCTAATCAATAGGGCGACAATAGAGGGCGGGCAGAAATGAAGCTCGCAGCGCTCACGTTGGCCATTTTCTGCATCATTGCGACGGCTCTCGCCCCGCCGCGGGTTCAATATAAGCAGGGTGAGAATCAATCTCTGCTGAATCAGTGACCACTCGTCCATGACCGACACGCCGCCACCTATCGACGTAAGCACGACTTTTTTTGCCTTCGGAGGACGCTGCTCCATGGGCTTTATCGGTCTGCGCGCAAAACCCGTCTCAAAAGGCTCAGGAACACTAATAAGGTTCGGAAACGTCAAGGGCATCCTAACGTGCGCACACGTCCTCGAAAGAAATCTGGAAGATGACGAGATCGGGATTCTTTTGTTTGCGGCTCGCTCAGATGCGCTTCAAATGATGCGCGTGCGCCGGGACGACTTAATGGAGCACACCTATTTTCGGGGTGGGTCGTGGAGCGAGGACGGACCTGATCTGGCATTCATTCGCCTGCCGGACGAGGTAATGGCGAACATTGAGAGCAGGGCGTCTGTCGTCGATGGCGAGCGCCAACGAAGGCAGATACGGTCGGCCCAGCCCGAGAGGAAAGCGATTGCCTGTATCGTCTTTGGCGTTGTCGACGAACTGACCGGGGATGAGGTCGACGGGCAAGGCCTTTCAACTACGCCCTTCCGCGCGCTTCTGAACATGGGCAGCATTGCGAATGTAAGCGAAGCGCACGGGATGGACTTGTTTAGATTTCGACCCGTCGCGGGTGATAGTTTCGTTTTGCCCACGAGCTATAGAGGCACAAGTGGCGGCGGTCTTTGGAAGATGTATTTTGAGGCCGACGGATCGCCCATTCAAACAGCGCTTTCCGGTGTTGCTTTTTGCGAGACGGAAGTCGATAACGAGCTTCACATCATTGGCCACGGGCCGGACAGCATCTATCGAGTGCTGTATCAAGGCATCAAAGCGAGATGGGCCACATAGAACCGCCCACGATCGCGCATCTCAAAAGGCCACGGACTCGAAGGTCCTGTTCGTCACATGCGCGAACGCGCGTTGCCTGCACTCGAAGCCGTTCACGTTCACGGCGCTCGGCCTCGATGACGAAGTGGAACTCTCCTCGATCGCCCGGCGGTGCCGCTTCGTCTGTAGCAATGCGGCGCCAGGACCGTGAACATCATGCCGGACTGGCGCGCGCATTGGGCGCAAAGAAATTGTCGCCGCGCGGATTACGTCCCTGGACGTTTCTCGCCTTTAGGGGCTTTCGGCACCGCTATAGAGATCCTTCGGAGGAAGTCGGATGCGTGCCTGCTTGGCCCCCGCCCGGCGGCTGATAGTCGACACGTTTTTTCAGGGCCGCGTCCATTTCTTCGACCGTAAGCAGCAGAGTCGCTTGGCTTCTCACCATTCCGCTGGCCGCCACCGCGACCGCCACCGCCGCAGCCGTGACGTTGTCCGGAAAGTCGGCGATCCAGACGAAATCGTGCTCGCCGAAAGCAAAATAAAAGCGCTCCAGCTCGCCGCCAACCGAAGCCAATAAATTAGCGATGGAGTTGCGGCGGCTGGAGGCGGATTCTCTTTGGAGCCCAGCCTTCGGTCGTATAGCTCCCGTGTCCAAGATATTTTGGCATTGCCAACCTCCCTTCGTTTCGATCGCAAGCGAAGCTGTGATTTGAGATGTAGCACGCTGGGCCCCATCGCACGATGCTCAGGTGGCTCTAACGCGGGTGCAGAGTGCAGGCATGCGGCATTCGCGCAGGGCCTTCGAGCCCGTGGCCCTTGGGGTGCGTAATCGTCGGCGGTTCGGACGCCATAATGCGCGCCCTCGTTCCAACGGCTGCACACCATTTCCAACCGCTCGATGCGCGCGCCCTTCATTCCAACGGCTGCGCGGCGGGTCCACGGTCAGCTATGGCGCTTGATTTTCTCTTCAAGCGCGCCAGCTTCGTGATCGTGCACGAGCTTTGTGCGCGATGGCTGGTCGAGATCCACAAGAATATGGGAAAGTTTCGCGTTCAGAGGGAACCCGCGTGCAAAGTGCTCGCCGTAGATTTTGCGAAGCGTCTTGATTTCGGTATTCCCGTGCTTTCGGCTGATTTCACCGTCCTTATCGCGATGCCGATGGTCGAGTCCTGGCTCTTTCATGGCGTTTCCTCCCTGGGAATTCCCCCTTTATTTCTTAATGCGCGATCGTCCGCGATTTCGGGCGTCGTCGTGTCGATCCGCGCAATTCCTCAAGGCAATGAAAAGCCCCGGCCATCGCAACGGGGGGTAGCGACACGCCGGGGCTTCCGCTTCAGAACGACACAACAAAGCCCCGCCACGAGCCGTCCCGAATTGCAGTCTGCTTTCGCTTCTGCTTAGGCCGCGAAGCGGATATTGGGCGAACCTATCACGCCGCCTTTTTGCAGCGCCGCCTTCATGTCTTCTGAGCCCAACCAAGCACGGGCCTTTGCCACGTCGGCGACATCCTGAAGGACTACAATGTCATTCGGGTCGTCGGCGCTGCGGAAGACCTTCCCGTTCGTAATACCGGCGGATGCGCGACTCTTTTCGTGTGCATTGTAGGCGGCACGCCACGCGCTAAAGTCATGGACCTTGAACTGGACTGACACGCTTTGGTTTGTATTTTGTGCATTCGCCATCGTAATTCTCCAAATGTTGTGAAGTATGAATGAATTATATCGTTCAAACGACATAGAATACATAAACAAGAATCATACTAAAACTAGATCTCGTTATAAATAAATCTTATCATTTATGTTGCAAAGCTTCCGTTGCTCGGAGAAGCGCCGGCAAGATGCGATCGCCGGGAATTCCACTTCGTCATCGAGGCCGAGCGCCGTGAACGTGAACGGCTTCGAGTGCAGGCAACGCGCGTTCGCGCATGTGACGAACAGGACCTTCGAGTCCGTGGCCTTTTGAGATGCGCGATCGTCGGCGGGTGCAGGTATCATGAAAAAGCCGGCAGCGCGAACTGCCGGCGTGAGTCATGGAGGAATCACGATTTGGACGAGGGGGGATGACGGGCGCCAATCGCGTCGACAATATGACGAAAGTCAACTGCTTCACACGAAGCAGTTGATAAGTGCACAGGCAAGGACGGCATTAGAGCCGCTCGCGTGCGAGCTTCTGCGCCTCAACTATCTGCTCAGGGGTCATGTGCTGCGCGAGATTGCGAAAATGCGGTCGCAGCGCAGGCTTTTGAGTGTATACTTCCCAATGTCGAAATGGGAAATCCCGGAATCATTCTGTCCTAGGACGTAAGGTGCCAAGATGCCGGAAGATCGGATTAGGGTTGCGCCCAATACAGTGGCGTATGGTGACAGCGGCAAGCTAGTAGTGGAGTTTGCCATCCCAGGAGCGCCAACGGAAACCATCGATGTGAGAATGCTGGAAGACAGCATCCACCTCTCAGCGCCAACAAAGGACATCGAGTATGTCTCAGCACTGGCCTTAGGTTGGCCAGTGAACCCTGGCAAAGCCGAAGCGACCTACGAGCACGGGCTGCTCCGAATCGAGGTGCCCTTCAAAGATCCGATGGAAGGTGCCGTTAAGATCGCCATCAGAGCGGAAGGCGCGATAGCTGGAACCGCTATCAGCGAAACCAAAACACCCTAAAATCGACCGGTCCGGCACGATCAAAAGGTGGCGCGAGCGGCTAGGCCTCAGAAAAAAGCCCCGGTCTTAGGACCGGGGCCGAGAGCCGACCTTGTTGGGCCGGTCCCGAATTCTCGGATTCATACGGGGGATAAAAATCCGAGTTCCATCTAGATAGTCCTCAACTCTAAAGAATCAACCTGAGCAGTGTGAACGCAATGCGCGAAATGCTCGGAATGGAGCTTGCTAACCTAATTCCCGGTCACGGCCGCTAGCGGGAGCGGCCGCCCACTGCCGATCGCCCGATGCGCGCGCCAGGCCGGACACGTTCACCGACCGGCCGCCGCATTGCATGCAGACGAAGCGCGGGCAAGATGCGATCGAGGGGAATTCAACGTGATCGTCGAGGCCGAGCGCAGCAAAAGCGAGCGGCGCCGAATGCAGACATGCGGCATTTGCGCATGTGACGAACAGACCGTGGAGGCCGTGAGTCTTAAGGTGGGCGATCGTGGGAGGTGCGGGCGACATGTTCAAACTCACCTAGTTACGATCGGGTTCGCCCTCCAATGTGGCTTTCTGGGCGCGCCAATAGGCAAGCTCCGCCGCGAACCCGTTTTGAGCGTCAGAGGAATTGGCGGGAATTGTTGACCACGAGAAGTTGCCGCCGGGCATTGTTTCTATGAGGGCACCCTCAAGCTTCGCGTCCATAGTGCTCCGATAGAAAGACGCGCTCTGAGCATTCATTTTGAAAATGATAACCCGTATCGCCGCCGTTCCCGGTTCTCCAAATACGTTGAAGACGTGATTCCATCCATCTTTGTCAGCATATGGTACTTCGTAGACAAGGCAGCCTCGCGTTCGTGGCAAAGGCAGCCCGAGATTTTCGCAAATTTCAGGCTTGAGAGCGACGTCTTTATATCCCTTGCGAAGGGTCAGTTGTGCCAAGGCCTGTATCAGCTCCGCGTCTTGGGCCTGTGTCTGCGCAAAGGCAGCACGCACGCCGACGGGTGACGTGGAGAAAATGCACACCCATGCGGACAATCCGAGCGCGGCCGAAAAAATCAGGATCAGTGTTTTGGAAAACTTTTCTTTCGCCATGATTTCCTTGCCCACAGGTGAGCCATGACGGTCGAAAGTCAAAGTCTAGCAGGCCAATGAGACCTTAAAGTGCTCGGCAACGCGCATTCGCGCATGTGACGAACAGGCCGTCGAGGCCGTCGCCTTTGAGATGCGCGATTGTGGGCGGGGCAGGGGTCATCCAACTGATCCGCGAAATCACACCAATGTTGTCCAAAGCGTTGTCCGGAAGCGCGCCTTAGTCTGCAATTCGATACAAATCTCGCGCTAAGTCTTTGATTTTATGTGATGTTAATGGCGACCGAATCCGGCAGACCCGTTGATTGCTGGTCACAGGACATGAATTGGCCCGTTTCGCTAAGCTAGGTCTGCCGGCGCAGGCACCGCTTGCGCAAGCGCCTGAGTATCGCCGAGCGATCGGCTTCAAGGCAAATTCCCGTATGGCCGCCGCCACCAAAATTTTTGAAATGCCGATCGCAAACCGTAACTTAGCAGATTCGTGCCGACGTCGCTTGACCGCGGCGGCTCTGCTGTCAACAAAGGCCTGCCCAACTCCGTCTCAGCCTGGAGCTCTCATGTTCAAAACAATGTCGCCGAGAAATGCCCTGTTCTCAATTTTCACTGTCGCGATCTTCTTTGTTTTGCCGCTCGCTACAAGCGGCGCCGCCGAGGCGACGACACTCGATCAGGTCAAACAGCGCGGCTATCTCATCTGCGGCTCGAATCCCGGCCTGCCCGGCTTCGGCCTGCCCGATGACAAAGGCGATTGGACGGGGTTCGATATCGATTTTTGCCGCGCCGTCGCGGCGACGATCTTCAACGATCCGACCAAAGTGAAATTTGTGCCGCTCACGGCCAAGGATCGGTTCACGGCGCTGCAATCGGGCGAGATCGACATCCTTGCGCATAACACGACCTGGACGCAATCGCGCGAAGCAGGGCAGGGCCTGCTTTTCACCGGCGTGAATTTTTACGACGGCCAAGGCTTCATGGTGCGTCAGAAGCTGAATATTTCCTCGGCCCTCGAACTCTCGGGCGCGTCGATCTGCGTGCAGCAGGGCACCACCACTGAATTGAACCTCGCCGATTTCTTCCATGCCCATCAAATGCAATATGAGCCGGTCGCATTTGCTACCGCCGACGAAGCGGTGAAAGCCTATGAGAGCGGTCGCTGCGACGCCTTCACCACCGATTCCTCGGCGCTCTACGTCGAACGCACCAAGCTCGCCAACCCGGCCGGGCACGTGATCTTGCCCGAGATCATTTCGAAGGAACCTTTCAGCCCCGCCGTGCGCCAGGGCGACGACCAATGGTTCAATCTCGTGAAATGGGTCAATTTCGCCATGCTTGACGCTGAGGAAGCGGGCATCTCCTCCAGTAATGTTGACGACAAGTTGAAATCGGATGATCCCGCGGCCAGGCGGCTCCTCGGCGCCGAAGGCGATTACGGCGAAGCCTTGGGATTGTCCAAGGATTGGGCCTATCGGATCATCAAGAATGTCGGCAATTATGCCGAGGTCTTCAACCGCAATCTGGGGGATGATTCGAAATTGAAGATCAAACGCGGCATCAACGCTCTGTGGACGCATGGCGGCATCCAATATGCTCCGCCTGTGCGCTGAAGACGCGACGCGCGCACAAGGTCGCCGATGCTAGCGCGTTTGCGCCTGCCGATATGGCGCAATGCGGATGCGCGCGGGCTCGCCATCCAAGTCGTCTTTCTCGGCGTCCTCGCCTTCCTCATCTATGAGGCTGTGGCGACCGGCCTCGCCAACATGCGGGCGCATCATATCCCGACCGATTTCGGATTCTTGAACGAGCCGTCCGGCTTCGACATCGATCAGCACTTGATCGCCTATTCCGCCGCTTCGACCTATGGCCGGGCCTTTCTTGTCGGTCTCACCAACACGCTGCTCGTGGCGGCGATCGGCATCGTGCTCGCGAGCCTGCTCGGGTTCACCATCGGCGCCGCGCGGCTGTCGCGCAATTTCATCGTCGCCCGTCTCGCGGCGCTCTATGTCGAGCTGACGCGCAACGTGCCGCTGCTGCTGCAGCTGCTCTTCTGGTACAACGCCGTGCTGAAGGCCTTGCCCGGTCCGCGGCAATCGCTGGCGCTTCCCGGCCATATCTATCTCAACGACCGTGGCCTCTTCGTGCCCGAACTTGTGCTAGCGCCGGGAGCGATCTGGGTTCTTCTCGCCTTTGTCGCTGGCGTCGCTGCCGCTCTTGCCTATTGGTTCCGGGCGCAGCGCGGGGGCCGCGACAATGGTTGGCGCCCACTTGCGGTAGCGGCACTTCTTGCCGTCGCATGTGCTGTGGCGGTCGGTGTGCTCGTCGGCCAAAAGATCGGCCTCGCCGTCCCGGTGCTGAAAGGTTTCAACTTCAGCGGCGGCGCCAGGCTGCTGCCCGAGCTCGTGGCGCTCGTTCTCGGCCTCGTCCTCTATACTGCAGGCTTCATTGCCGAGGTCGTGCGCGCCGGCATCGAGGGCGTGCCGAAGGGACAGAGCGAGGCGGCTGCCGCGCTCGGTCTTCGGGATGCCCAGGCGCGCAAATATGTCATCGTCCCGCAGGCGATGCGGCTCATCGTGCCGCCACTCACGAGCCAATATCTGAACCTGTTCAAGAATTCCTCGCTCGCTGTCTTCATCGGCTATCCAGATCTCATCCAGGTCTTCGCCGGCACGGTGCTCAACCAGACCGGTGCCGCCGTCCCGATCATCGTCACCACCATGGCCGTGTATCTGGCCGTTTCGCTCATGACCTCGCTGGCGATGAATCTCTACAACCGCCGCATCCTTGAGATGACACGCTGATGCCGGGGCTTGAGGCGGCCTATGTCCGAACGGATCCGAGCCGCGCTTCGCCGCCGCCCCGGGAAAAGACGCGCAGCTACGCCGATATCATCGGCAGCCTCTTTGCGACGCCGGTATCTTTGCTCATGACGATCGGCGTCCTGGCGTTGGTTGTCTGGCTGCTGCCGGGGCTCTTACAATTCTTCCTTTTCGATGCGGTGTGGAACGCCAGTGACGGCAGCCCGTGCCGGGCGACCGGCGCAGCCGCCTGCTGGGCCTTCATCGCCCACAAGCTTCCCTATTTCACCTATGGCTCCTATCCGCCTATTCAGCGTTGGCGGGTCGATGTGGTCTTCGGCGTTGGTGCCGTTCTCGTCTTTTGGCTGTTGAGCCTGAAAGCCCCGGGGCGGCGGCTTGCGGCTGGGCTGTTCTTTCTGGCCTATCCCATCGTCGCCGTCGCGCTGCTCTGGGGCGTGCCGAGCCTCGGCCTGCCGCGGGTGCCGACCGATCTATGGGGCGGAATTCTGGTGACGCTCGTCGTTGCGACCTTTGGCATCGTCGTCTCGCTGCCGTTCGGCATCGTGCTGGCGCTCGGGCGCCGCGCACGTCTGCCGGTGCTGCGTCTCGCCAGCATCCTCTACATCGAGTTCATGCGCGGCGTACCAATGATCGCGGTTCTGTTCATGGCCAATACGATGCTGCCTTTGTTCATGCCTGAGCGGTTCGCACCCGACAGATTGGTGCGGCCGCTGATCGGCGTTGCGCTCTTCGCCGCGGCCTATATGGCGGAGGTCGTGCGCGGCGGCCTTCAGGCGCTGCCGAAAGGGCAACGCGAAGCCGCGCAGGCGCTCGGCTTGCGATTCTGGCCGATGCAGCGTCTCGTCATCCTGCCGCAGGCGCTGCGGCTCGTCATTCCGGCGATCGCCAACACGTTCATCGGGCTGTTCAAGGATACGACTCTTGTCGCAACGGTCGGCATTTTCGACTTTCTGCGCACCGTCAATTCGGCGCGGCTCGATCCCAATTGGGCCGGACCGACGATCACGATAACGGCCTATTCCTTCGCCGCGATGTTCTATTTCATCTGCTGTTTCGGCATGTCGCGCTATTCAGCGCTTATTGAGCGGCGGCTTGCCGGACCCGGACGCTAGACGCTGTAAAGGGCGCCATGACTGAGACTTCTGCATCACTCTTCGCGGGCGCCGCCGTCGAGATCGCCGGGCTCAACAAATGGTATGGCGATTTCCACGTACTGCGCGACATCGATCTTGTCGTGGCAAAGAGCGAGCGGATCGTCATCTGCGGGCCATCCGGCTCCGGCAAATCCACCCTGATCCGCTGTATCAACGGGCTCGAAGAGCATCAGCGGGGCCGGATTGTCATCGACGGAATTGAACTGACGCGCGAACCCGCAGCGATCGCCGAGGTCCGGCGCGACGTTGGCATGGTGTTCCAGCACTTCAATCTGTTTTCTCATCTGACCGTCTTGGAGAACTGCACGCTGGCCCCGATCCACGTGCGCAAAATGCCGAGGCGCGCGGCCGAAGATCTCGCGCGGCAATATCTCGAGCGGGTCAGGATCGCCGATCAGGCCAACAAATATCCCGGCCAATTGTCGGGCGGCGAGCAGCAGCGCGTCGCGATCGCCCGCGCGCTCTGCATGAATCCGAACATCATGCTTTTCGACGAGCCGACCTCGGCGCTCGATCCCGAAATGGTGAAGGAGGTGCTCGATACGATCGTCGGTCTTGCCGAGGAGGGCATGACCATGCTCTGCGTCACGCACGAAATGGGATTTGCCCGGCAAGTGGCCGATCGGGTGATTTTCATGGATGGCGGCGAGATTGTCGAAATCAATCGGCCAGACGCTTTCTTCTCCGCGCCGCAACACGCGCGCACCAAGCTCTTCCTGAGCCAAGTCCTCCGCTAAAGCCGTGGCCGCACGCGATCCCGCTCTGGATTCTTTCCTCAGCACATGATCTTTTCGTAAAGCCGGCTCCCGTGTGGATCACGCCCTCAAGAACCGGCGTCGATGCGGGCGGGCGCAACCTGTCAAGGGGGAGGCTGCGATGATCGACACCTGGCTGGCGCTGCCATTGCCGGCGCTACTCGGCGCCATGGCTCTCTTCTATTGCGCGAGCGCCGCTTGTCTCGTCTGGCTTTGCTTTGGCCGCACGACCGGCCCGATGGTGCAAAGCTTCAAGGGCGTTGTCGGGCCGTTCATCGGCTCGATTGCGGTCATTCTTGCTATTCTTATCGGTTTTCTCGCGAGTGATATTTGGGACCGTGAACGGCGCGCAACCGCGGCGGTGCGGGCGGAAGCCGATCAACTTCTCGCGTTGAACACGCTGGCGAAGACCTTCGGTGTGCCGCGCGACACGATCGGGCCGGCAATTCACACCTATGCGGCGACCGTGGTCAACAAGGAATGGCCCAGCATGGAGCGACAAGAGGCATCCCCCGAGGCGGAGGCGGCGTTCGACCAAATTCTGAAAACCATTGACGACCTTCACCTTGCCGGCGCGGGCAGGGGCGAACTCGACCGTCTCATGTTCGATACGGCGCTATCGATCCGCTCCGCTCGCAGCACCCGTCTGGCCTTGGCCCGCGACGGTTCCGCAAGCCTCAAATGGATGTCGGTGCTTGTCCTCGCGGTGATGACTCAGGTCAGTGTCGCTCTCGTCCAACTCGAAAAAAAACGGCCGCAGATCGCCGCGCTTGCGACGCTGACCGTGAGCATCATCGTGGTTATCGGCATGCTTGCCGCGCATGAACTGCCGTTTGCACCGCCGCTCGCCGTTACCCCCGATCCGCTCGTCCATGTGCTCGGTGTTATTCCAGCGGGCTAGCTCAGCCCGACGCAAGCTTTCGTACCGATAGATGAAATGCCGAGAATGTCCCGCTCGGTGGAACTGAAAATGTCTTGCCCCGGCGTGTGCCGCACGTCGGGGCCCTATTTTGCTCTGACGAGTTTGGCGCGAGGCACGCCCCTCGGCGCCACGAAAGCGGCGGCGCTTCAATCATGATAAATTCTTGAAAATTCCTTGAAGGTTTGATGTTTTCCCCAATATTAACAAGGGGATAGAACGGGAACATTTCCCCTCCTCGCGATAAGACGATGATTAGCAAAAGCTATTCTGGCTAAAAAATATTGCGGTTGTAGAAGTTAAGCTTGACAGTGAACATAAAAGGAATATAAGGTGAACATATAAGCAATATTGAAGGCACTATTGCATGTTGCCCTTTGTCGAAGACGCGGCGGAGCTTGCGTCGCTCGCAGCCTTTATCGCTTTGATTGCGCTCGTTGCCAAAGCGATGGGGACAAGCTGAGATCTCTGTTGAGAGCTCAGGTGGCTTGCTTTAGGGCGGCTGCACGCGCCGTTAGGATGGCCGCCGCCGGCAATCCATCACTTGGGCCGCCGCGCTGACGGAAGAGACGTTGGAATCCTCTCATTTTGCCGAGAGCGCCCCTGTGTGTGCGACCGAGGTTGCCGGTACTTCCGTCACCGCGGCGTCCACGCCTGCGCTCGCCGGCGTTTTCGAGGCCGTGCGCTTCATCCATCTCCATGTCCACAGTTCCTTCTCTTTGCGGGAAGGGGCCTTGTCGATCGCCAAATTGGCCAAGCTCGCTACGGCCGACGCTATGCCGGCGCTGGCGATCACCGACACCAACAATCTCTTCGGTGCGCTCGAATTCTCGGAAAAGCTTGCCAAAGAGGGCATTCAGCCGATCATCGGCATCGAGCTGGCGATCGATTTCGGCGATGGCGCGCAGCTCGCGCCACGTGGCGCCGAAACGGGGGCAGGGCGCGCCTCGCTCGTGCTGCTTGCCAAGAACGAGGCCGGCTATCGCAATCTCATGCATTTGGCCTCGTGCGCTTGGCTCGAGCCGGAGCCCGGCGATCTGCCGCATGTGCGGCTCGCCCACCTTCAAAGCTACGGCGCGGGGCTGATCGCGCTCTCCGGCGGCCCGAACGGGCCCCTCGACAAGAGCTTCACGCTCGAGCGGCCGGAGATTGCCGAGCGCCGGCTCGAGGCGCTGCAACGGCTCTTCTCAGGCCATCTCTATGTCGAACTGCAACGCCACGGCCTTGCGCGCGAGCGCGAGATCGAGCCGCGGCTCGTCGATCTCTGCTTTCGCCGCTCGCTGCCGCTCGTCGCGACGAATGAGGCCTATTTCGCCACGGCCGAAGATTATGAAGCGCATGACGCGCTGCTCTGCATCGCCGATGGCACGGTAATCGGCGACGCCGCGCGGCGGCAGGTCTCGCCGGAACATCGATTCAAGACACGCGCCGAGATGGCGGCGGCATTTGCCGATCTTCCTGAAGCGCTTGCCAATTCGGTCGAAATCGCACTGCGCTGCGCCTATCGGCCTTTGACCCGCAAGCCGATCCTGCCGCGGTTTGCCGCCGCCGGCGGCGCGGGTAAGGAGGCGGGCGAGCTGGTCAGTCAGGCCGAAGCGGGGCTCGCGGCGCGCTTGGCAAAGCACGGCACTACGCCCGGTCTATCGGAGCAGACCTATCGCGAACGCCTCGCCTTCGAGCTCGATGTTATCATCAAGATGCAGTTCCCCGGCTATTTCCTGATCGTCGCGGACTTCATCAAATATGCGAAGGCTGAAGGCATTCCCGTCGGGCCGGGCCGCGGCTCAGGCGCCGGCTCGCTCGTCGCTTATGCGCTGACGATCACCGATCTCGATCCGCTGCGCTTCGGACTATTGTTCGAGCGCTTCCTTAATCCCGAACGCGTGTCGATGCCGGATTTCGACATCGACTTCTGCCAGGATCGCCGGGACGAAGTAATCCGCTACGTGCGCAGCCGCTACGGTGCGGACCGTGTCGCGCAGATCATCACATTCGGCTCTTTCCTCGCGCGCGGCGTGATGCGCAACGTCGGCCGCGTGCTCGAAATGCCGCTTGGCCAAGTCGATAAGCTCGCCAAGCTCGTGCCGCAGAATCCGGCGGCGCCAGTCAATCTCAAACAGGCGATCGCGAGCGAGCCGCGGCTCAAGGAGGCCGCTGCCGCCGAGCCGCGCGTCGCACGCATGCTGAAGATCGCCGAGACCCTCGAAGGCCTCTATTCGAACGCCTCGACTCATGCCGCCGGCATCGTCATCGCCGACCGGCCGCTCGAAGAATTCGTGCCGCTCTATCGCGATCCGAAATCGGATATGCCGGCGACCCAGTTCAACATGAAATGGGTCGAGCCTGCTGGGCTGGTCAAGTTTGACTTTCTGGGATTGAAGACGCTCACCACGCTCTCGACCTGCGTCAAGCTTCTCGCGCGGCGCGGGATCGTGATCGACCTCGCCGAAATTCCGCTCGACGACGCCAAGACTTATGAAATGCTCCGGCGCGGTGAGACAGTCGGCGTGTTCCAGGTTGAAAGCGCGGGCATGCGCAAGGCGCTCGTCGAAATGCGCGCCGACCGATTCGAGGATCTCATCGCGCTCGTCGCGCTCTATCGGCCGGGACCGATGGCCAATATCCCGACCTATTGCGCGGTGAAGCTTGGGAAGCAGCCGGCGGATTATATCGACCCGAGCCTCGAGCCGATCCTGAAGGAGACGTTCGGCGTCATCATCTACCAGGAACAGGTGATGCAGATCGCGCAGTTGCTCTCCGGCTATTCGCTCGGCGAGGCCGATCTTCTGCGCCGCGCCATGGGCAAGAAGATCAAGGCCGAGATGGAGGCGCAGCGCGACCGTTTCGTCACCGGCGCGGTCGAGCGTGGCCTCGCCAAACCGCGCGCGGACGAAATCTTCGATCTTCTCGCCAAATTCGCCGACTATGGTTTCAACAAGAGCCATGCGGCGGCCTATGCGCTGATCGCCTATCAGACCGCTTGGTTCAAGGCCAATTATCCGGTCGAATTTCTCGCCGCGTCGATGACGCTCGATAAATCGAATACCGACAAGCTCGCCGAATTCTGCAACGAGGCGCGAAGGCTCGGCATCAAGGTCGAGCCGCCGTCTGTCAATCGTTCGGGCGTCGATTTCGAGGTCGCCGTCGATCGGGCAGGGGCTTTGTCGATCGTCTATGCGCTGTCGGCGATCAAGGGCGTCGGCGAAGGGCAGGCCGCAGCGCTCGTTGCGGCGCGCGGCGACAAGCGGCTTCGCCGACATCGGCGATTTCGCAGCACGGATCAATCCGCGCGATCTCAACAAGCGCATGCTCGAAAGCCTCGTCGCCGCCGGCGCCCTCGACGCGCTCGAAAATGACCGCGCACGCGTCTTGGCCGGCATCGAGGCCATGCTGGCACTGGCGCATCGGCGCGACGACGAGCGGCGCGCCGGGTCAATCAGCATTGTTCGATACGCGATCAGCCGGATCCGCTCGCCGGCGTCAAGGTCGCAGGGTTGGCCGCTCGCCGAGCGGCTGCGGCGTGAGTTCGAGGCCGTTGGCTTCTTTCTCTCCGGCCATCCGCTCGATGCCTATGCCGCAGTCTTGGCGCGGCTCAGGGTCGAACGCTGGGCTGAGTTTTCCCGCGCTGTGAAGCAGGGCGCTTCGGCCGGCAGGCTCGCCGCCATCGTGCTCGACCGGCAGGAGCGGCGCACGCGCTCCGGCACCAAAATGGGCATCGTCCAATTGTCGGATCAGTCCGGGCAATATGAAGCGATCCTGTTTCAGGAAGGGCTCAACCAATATCGCGATCTTTTGGAAAAAGGCGCGGCGGTCCTCGTGTCACTGCAGGCCAATGTCGATGGTGAAGACGTGCGCGCGCGTATCATGTCCGTCGAGCCTTTGGATAAGGCGGCGAGCCGCATCCAGAAGGGGCTGCGGGTCTTTCTGCGCGATGCGGCGCCATTGCCGTCGATTGCCCAGCGGCTGGCTGCGAAGGGCGACGGCGAAGTCTCGCTGATCCTGTTGACAGGCGCGGGCGAAGTCGAAGTGAAACTACCCGGCAAATATCAGGCGAGCCCGCAAGTCGCCGCGGCGCTGAAGGCCATCCCCGGCATCGTCAATGTCGAGCACGTGTGAGGGCAACTCAGAGGCGTACGCGCCTAAGCAGAAAGCAAGACGCTTTAGGCGGGTCTGAGCGCCATAAAGAGCGCTTTTGATGTTGATCGTAGCGTCTTCGGCGCGAGCCGAACCATCTTCTGATCGTGGATGCCGAGCCCTCTATTATTGATTCCCTGGCAGCGGGTTTCCTTTCGCGTCGTAGTGTGACTTGATCCACGCGATGATCTTCCAAATGTCATCGGGTTTCGACATAATCGAGCCGAACGGCGGCATCGGAGCCACGACGTTCTCAATCGCCATCCGGCTATAACCCTGTTTCTGCAGATCGACAGTGCCGAGGCTTATCAGACGAAACAGAGTGTCGGGGTCGCCGCCGTAGATCCAAACCCCGTCGATCAGCGGCGGACATATGCCGCCGCCGCCTCCGCCGCCATGGCATCCGGGGCAGCCTGCTCTGCTGAAAAGCACGCCGCCTGCCGCGATGGCCTCCTTGTCGCCGATATAAGGGTCCTTGAGGCTTCCCTTCGGCGCAGATGCGGCGAGTTGGAGCGACGTTTCGCTGGCGCCGGAGTTCGGAGCGGCATTTTCGGCGGCGCGCGCGGCGCCTACGAAATTCGAGCCGGCAGCAAGCGCGAGGCCCAAGGCAATTCCAAGCGTCTTATTCATCTTCATTGCGTCCTCCTGCGTTCTATTCCTATACGAAGGCTTGCGAGCAAGAGTTACGCCGGATGAGACGCAACATCGCCGCCCAACACCTCCGCTACGCTCACCCGGATCAGCTTCTTCAAAGCATCGATCGCAGACTTTCGTGGATGGCTCGGGCGCGAGATGAGGCGCACGCGGCGGCGCGCCTTGGTGCCGGTCAAGCGGCGCGCGACGAGATCGCCGGGCAGGGGCTGTTCCTGTTTCAGCGCCAAAGTGGGGATGAGTGTCATCCCGTAACCCGCCGCCGCCATGTGTAGCAGTGTTGTCAGGCTGGTCGCCCGCATATCGGCGAGCGCGTCATCAGCATTCTGCGGGTGGCCGCAGAGATCGAGCGCCTGATCTCGCAGGCAATGTCCGTCGGTCAGAAGCAGCAGGTTCCGCGGATCGATGTCGCCGACGTCGATCCGGTTCTTTTTGTTCAGCACATCGTCGTATCCAAGCACCAGCCAGAAATCCTCATCGAAGAGCGGATCAACCTTGAGAGCAGAGTTCTCGGGGTCTGAAGCAATGATCGCGGCGTCGAGCTTGCCCAAAGCGACAAGTTCAACGAGACGCACCGTCAGATCTTCGACAAGTACGAACCGCATTGCGGCGAGTGCATGTTTCGCGCCGGGTAGGACGTAAGGCATGAGATAAGGCCCGAGCGTCGGGATGACACCAAGGTGCAAAGGCCCCGCTAAAGGATCACGCCCGGCCTGCGCAACCGCGACGATGTCCTCCGCGGCGGCGAGCGCATTGCGCGCATAGGCGAGAATTTGTGCGCCCGCCACCGTCGGACGCACCGAGCGGCCCACGCGCTCGAAGATTGCGAGGCCGAGTTCTTCTTCGAGCTTGCGGATCTGCCCGCTGAGCGTCGGCTGGCTGACGTTGCAAGCTTCGGCGGCGCGGCCGAAATGGCCGAAATCCGCGACGGCGACGATATAGCGAAGGTCTCGCAGATTCATGCTGGTCCAACGGGCGCCGCAAGAGAGCAATCGGCGCTGCCTATCGTTTTAAGCGAGACAATCGATTGGATCAATGACATGCGCGTGCCTATCCTGGCGCCATCACCCGAACGGAGAAAATCATGGCTTCCGAAAAGCTCACGACGTCGGCCGGCGCGCCTGTTCCCGACAACCAGAATTCGCTGACTGCGGGGCCGCGCGGCCCGGTGCTGATGCAGGACTATCAGCTCCTCGAGAAGCTTGCGCACCAGAACCGTGAGCGCATTCCCGAGCGCGTCGTCCATGCCAAGGGCTGGGGCGCGTTCGGCACGCTCACTGTCACGCATGACATCAGCAAATATACGCGCGCCGACCTTTTCTCGAAAATGGGCAAGAAGACCGATCTTCTCATCCGCTTCTCGACCGTCGCGGGCGAACTCGGCGCCGCTGACGCGGAGCGCGATGTACGCGGCTTTGCGATGAAATTCTATACGCAAGAAGGCAATTGGGACCTCGTGGGCAATAATACGCCGGTCTTCTTCGTCCGCGATCCGCTGAAATTCCCGGATTTTATCCACACGCAGAAGCGCCATCCGCGCACCAACATGCGCTCGCCGACGGCGATGTGGGATTTCTGGTCGCTCTCGCCCGAGAGCCTGCATCAGGTGACGATCCTGTTCTCCGATCGTGGCCTGCCGGTCGCGCCGATGTACATGAATGGCTATGGCTCGCACACCTATTCGTTCTGGAACAAGGCTGGCGAACGCTTCTGGGTGAAGTTCCATTTCAAGACGACGTTGGGCCATCGCCATTATACGAATGCCGAGGCGGCGAGGCTTATCGGCAAGACGCGCGAATCCTACCAAAAGGAATTGTTCGGCGGCATCGAGCGAGGCGAATTTCCGAAGTGGCGCATGCAGGTGCAGATCATGCCGGAGGCCGACGCCGAAAGGACGCCCTACAATCCGTTCGACCTCACCAAGGTCTGGCCGCACAAGGACTATCCGCCGATCGATGTCGGCATCGTCGAATTGAACCGCAACGCCGAGAATTATTTCACGCAGATCGAGCAGGCGGCCTTTTCGCCGTCGAATGTCGTTCCCGGCATCGGCTTCTCGCCCGACAAGATGCTGCAGGCACGCGTCTTTTCCTATGCCGATGCGCATCGCCACAGGATCGGCACGCATTACGAATCCTTGCCGGTGAATGCGCCGAAATGCCCGGTGCACAATTACCACAAGGACGGCGCGATGCGCTTCTTCCCGAACAATCCCAATCCCGACGCCTATTACGAGCCGAATTCGTTCAGCGGTCCGGTGCAGGACCCGTCGGTGGCGGAGCCGCCGCTCAGGATTTCGGGCGATGCGGCGCGCTACAATCACCGCGAAGGCAATGATGACTACGGCCAGGTGCGGGCTCTGTTCGGCCTCTTCGACGACAACCAGAAGAAGCGGCTTTATGTGAATATCGCCGACGCCATGTTCGGCGTTCCGCAGGAGATCGTCGAACGCCAGATCGGCCATTTCCAGAAAGTGCATCCGGATTATGCCTCAGGCGTGCGCGATGCGGTCGCCCATATGACGAAGGAGAAGGCGGCGGAGACGGCGCAGCAGCAGGGCCTCGCTGCCGAATAGGGCGCGGAACAGGTCGCTTTCCGAGCTTAGGGCAGCCGCGTCATCTCTCTCGCGGCTGCCCATTTTTAGGTAGTGGGTCCTGGCGCAGTGCCCATTTTTATCCTGCCTTGCCTTCTCTCGTCCCTCGCCTTATAAGGCGCGCCATTCCACACGCGGATTTCGCGGTCCTGCCTTAAGGCCCGCACCCGGTGGCGTTTCGATGCTCTGCATCGAGAGGCCTGATCTTCCGCGGCGGCTTCAACCGGAGAAAGACCTATGGCTCTGCCAGAATTCACTATGCGTGGGCTGCTCGAATCGGGCGCCCATTTCGGCCACCAGACGCATCGCTGGAATCCGAAAATGGCGCCCTATATTTTCGGCGCGCGTAACAATATCCATATCATCGACCTCGCCCAGACCGTGCCGCTGCTGCATCAGGCGCTCAAGGCCGTTTCCGACACGGTGGGGCGCGGCGGCCGCATCCTCTTCGTCGGTACCAAACGGCAGGCGCAGGAGGCGATCGCGGCGGCGGCCAAACGCTCGGCGCAATATTACATCAATTCCCGTTGGCTCGGCGGCATGTTGACCAATTGGAAGACGATTTCCGCCTCGATCCAACGGCTGCGCAAAGTTCACGAGTTGCTGGAATCCGGCGCCCAGGGCCTCACCAAGAAGGAACGCCTGATGCTGTCGCGCGAATGCGACAAGCTCGAAAAGGCGCTCGGCGGCATCAAGGAGATGGGCGGTACGCCCGATCTGATCTTTGTCATCGACACCAACAAGGAGCAATTGGCGATCAAGGAAGCGGCGCGTCTTCATATTCCGGTCGCGGCCATCCTTGACACCAATTGCGATCCGGATGGGATTACCTATCCGATCCCCGGCAATGACGATGCCGGACGCGCCATCAGTCTTTATTGTGATCTCTTCGCGCGGGCGGCGCTTGATGGCATTTCGCGCAGCCGCGGCGAGGCAGGTGTCGATTTAGGCGAGATGGAAGCGCCGACGCCGGAAGTCCTGCTGCAAATCCTGCCGGAACTCGTGCCGACGACCGACGTGCCGAGCGAGCATTTCGAATTGCTCACGGCGCCGCGCGGAGCGCCCGACGATCTTGCCAAGCTGCATGGCGTCGGTCCGCAGATCGTCAAGAAGCTCAACGATGCCGGCATCTTCCACTACTGGCAAATCGCCGCCTTGACGCCGGACGAGGCCGCGAAACTCGACCAGGATCTCAAGCTGGGCGGCCGGATCGAACGTGACGACTGGACGGCGCATGCCAGGAGCCTGATCGCCGGCTGAACGGCAGCTTTACCCAATATTGACGCGAGCTTTAGACGAAGGAAGAACGCGATGGCGAACGTCACGGCGGCGATGGTGAAGGATCTTCGCGAGAAGACTGGTGCCGGCATGATGGATTGCAAGACGGCTCTCAGCGAGTCCAACGGCGACATCGAAACGGCGGTCGACTGGCTGCGCAAGAAAGGATTGTCTAAGGCTGCGAAGAAATCCGGCCGCATCGCGGCCGAAGGTCTCATTGCGGTCGCGGTTGCTGGCACGGATGGCGTCGTCGTCGAAGTGAATTCGGAAACTGACTTCGTCGCGCGCAATGAAGAATTCCAGGCACTGGCACGCACGATCGCGCTTGTCGCGGTCGAAAAGGGCCTCACCGATGTCGAAGCCTTGAAGGGCACCCATTATCCCGGCGGCGGCACCGTCGCCGATGCGCTCGCCAATGCGATCGCGACGATCGGCGAGAACATGAATCTGCGTCGCGCCGCACGTGTGCATGTCGGCCAGGGCGCCATCGGCCATTACATCCATAATTCTATTGGAGAAGGCCTGGGCAAGATCGGTGTGCTCGTCGGCCTCGAGTCGACCGGCAAGGTTGATGTGTTGGCGCCGCTCGCGCGACTGATCGCTCTGCATGTCGCGGCGGCGAATCCGCTTGCCATCGATTCGTCTGGGCTCGATCCGAATGTCGTGGCACGGGAGAAATCGGTGCTCGCCGAAAAGAACGCCGGCAAGCCCGCGCATGTGCTGGAGAAGATCATCGAGTCCGGGCTCAAGACCTACTACAAGGAGGTTTGCCTCATCGATCAGCCGTCGATCCATGCCGAACACGCGGGCAAGACGATCGGCCAGGTGGTGAAGGACGCCGAGAAATCCGCTGGTGCGCCAGTGACACTGAAGGCCTTCGTGCGCTATGCGCTCGGCGAAGGTATCGAGAAGCAGGAAAGCGATTTCGCCGCTGAGGTCGCCGCGGCGTCAGGGCAGAGGTGAAATAGGAGGCTCGTGACAGACGCGGGATCGCCTTACTCCTTCTTCCCTCGCCGACGGCTCGCCAGAATCGTCGCCAGCGTCACCGGCCGATAATCGAAGGCATCGACGCCGACATCATATTGGCGCGGCATTTCCTTGAGGCGGCCGTGCGAATGGCCGTGCAGGTCGATCGCACCTTTGCCCATGCCGTGCCAAGTCCGGAACGGGTAATGGCAAAGGACCACACGTTTGCCGTCGATGTCGCGCTCGCCATAATGCGCGACGCTCGCCCAGGACTCGTCTGCGATCGTCGCCGCCGAATCATTGTTGCCGATGATGAGATGCTTGCGGCCGTTGATTGAGGCGAGAAGCCGCGCGACGCGGCCGGGATCTTCGGCGGGGGTGAAATCGCCGAGATGATAGACCTCGTCGTCCGGGCCGACAGCCGCGTTCCAGCGACCGATCAGCGCGGCGTCATGTTCGGTGATCGAAGCGAAGGGTCGCTTGTCGATCCGAATGCGTCGCGCGTCGCCGAAATGCGAGTCGCTGGTGAAAAAGATCGGCATGAATCTTCCGGCTTGCGGGCCGCTGCAGGCGCGGCGGACGCATACCTTAACCCCACAGCGCCGAATTTGGTTCAGCCTGAACAGCCGTTCGCCGATTTACAATGTAATCTTTAGGCCGATATAGACTTCGAGCGGCGGCGCGATGCTGAGGGCGCGTGGATCGGTTGATGAGAAGAGCCCCGGGACGGGCAAACCGGTGACTTGATTCACGGTGGAACCAATGTCGTAAAGAGCGCCATACGTATAATAGCGGTAATCGAGGGCGTTGTTGATCATGCCGTAGATCTGGACGGTGTTACTGAATTGATAGGAGGTACGCAGATTAAGCGTGGCGAAGCCAGGCACTTGGGGTAGCGAATTGATCTCATCGCCGAAATAATAGCGGCTGGACTCGTAAACGACGTCGGCGCCGATTGTCCATTTCGGAAGCACCGTATAGTCGAAACCGATCTTGAACTTATGCCTTGGTATTCCGGGGAGGTTGTCGCCCGGTTCAACCTGCTCGTTGCCCTCTGCATTGGAATTTGGATTGTATGGCGAAGAAAGCAAGACCGGAGTTAAAAACGTCGCTTGTGTGTAGGAATAGTTGGCATAAGCGGACCATTTGTCGGTCGTGAAGGTAGCGCCGAGATCAACGCCCTGGCGAAGCGTGTCGCCGGCGTTAGTGAAATAGCCGAAGCCGATGACAGTCGGGCTCGGCACGCTCATAATGTCGTTCTGATTTTCAGTCCGCCACAGGCTGGCGCTCCATGCGAGCGTGCCGGGAATTACGCCGGTGATATTGTTGTCGCCCTTGACGCCGGCCTCGACGGTGCGCGCGACCACTTGCTTCAGCGGCGGATCGTTGACTAAGAAATTGTCGATCTGACAGGGCTGCGTGGGACTGGCACAGCCGAGTTCAAGCGGCGTTGGCGCACGATTCGCTTCCGAATAGCTGGCGTAGGCTGAAATATTCGGCGTAATCTTATAGGTCGCGCCGACAACCGGGTTGATGCGATTAAAATTATTGGTGCTTGTCAAACTCGTCCCGAGCTCATCGTTCAGATTGACCTGCGCGTCGTTGAAGCGCGCGCCGGCATTGACCGTGAGCTGGTCGGTCACATCGAAGGCGTCAAGCACGTAGATGCCAAGATAATTGTTCTGCGTCAGGAGGGCGACCGGCGAGACGTCATACATGGGCTGATTAATGACGATGCCATAGCTGGCGACAACAAGGTCTGGCGGTAACTCGCCAATCGTGCTCTGGCCAGTGAAGTGCGTCCACCCGTGATCGTCGCTGACGCCCGCGGTGAAATTGTTCTTGTGGCCAAGGATTTGATCCGTGTCATTCAGCTGCAAAGTGGTGCCGGTGCCGTAAGTATGCGTCCAATTGTCGTCGATTTCGCCCGCCGGCTGACCATCCGGCAGACCCGTCGTCGGATCGGGAAGGGTCGTTAGCATGCCGCTGTTGCAGAAAAATGCTGCCGCGCAGTGATAGAAGTCGCTGACATTTCCGTCCTCACGCGATGCGGCGTAATCGCGAAAATAGACGTTGCCGTTGAACTGCAAAGTGCTCGTGATACTCGACTGGTCGGATAGCGTGACCATCCCGAGAGAATTGGTCGACAAGCCAGGAAGGTTAAAGACGGCCGCGGGATTTTCCTGAATAAGGTCGATCGGAGTCGTTCCGGCGGCGCCGAACGAGGCTTTCGCCAGGTTGACATTCAGGTGCACCTCATTGCCCTCGGCGCGGTAGCCAATATCGCCATAGGCGCGACCCACCGCCGATTGTCCGCTATAGCGATAGCCGTTGTCACCAAGACCCTCGATAGCGAAATAATAGGCCCAATTGCCCTTGGTCATGCCGTATTCGATCGTAGCTTGACGCCGGAAGTCCGTGCCGAACTCAGTGTCAACCATTGTGCCCTGCCACGTGAAGCCATTTTTCATGTTCATCACGACGGCGCCGGCAAGGGCATTGAGGCCGAAAACTGGATTGCCGGTGACGATCTGCGCCTGACCAATTGCCACCGTCGGGATCAAGGCCCAATTGACGACATCGCCGTAGGCTTCGTTGATCCGAACGCCATTCTGATAAACGGCGAGCCCTTGCGGCGTGCCTGGTACGGGCGAGGCGGTTTGGCCGCGGAATTCGAGAGATTGCATCAGGGGATTGCCCATAGCGTCCGTGGTAGCAACGCCCGGCAGACGACGCGACAAGTCTTCGGTTATCACATCGTGATTCAAATTCTCGATTTCATCGCCGCTGATCGATTGGACCTCGCTGGGCACGTTCAGCGTGCTGGTTTCGGCGCCCAGAGGCGAGGTCGCCACGACTTCGACCGTCGGCAGCTCCCCACCAGCTTGCGTACCTGAGGCCGCGCTCGTCGACGGCGTCGCAGTCGGTGTCGCGCTCTGCGCGAAAGCCTGTTCAGACGGCACTGCAAGAAAGAGAAAACTCGTCAACGTCAAAATCGAGCAACGGACGCGAGATTCCCCTGCCAGCAGCATAACTCCCCCAACGCAATAAACCGCGCATGCCCGACTTCAGAGCTGGGCAAATTCTATGTATGCAAGCGATCCCATCGGGGATCTTCTTCGGCGGTCGAGAAGGGGTAGGGTATAGTTCCCGGAAATTCTAGTGCAGCTTTGCAACAGTAACTTCCTAAAACTCTGGAGTTTCAGGAATAATTGCATTTCGCTTATGGAAAAATCCATGGGTTTCTTGATCACCATTGCGGCGGTCGGGCGTGGCGGTCTCGGGCATTCATTTCGACAGCGAACTTGATGAGCGCCGCGCTCGTCGCAATTTTGAGCTTCTGTTTGATGGCGGCGACCATGTTGGCGACGGTTTTGTACCCGAGATCGAGGCCGGCTGCGATTTCCGTCAGGCTTTTGCCCTCGCCAAGAAGGGTGACCACCTGTTTTTCCCGCTCGCTCAGGTCGCGTAGCGGATCGCTTGCCGGTTCCAGATTGGCCAGCGCCAAGGCTTGCGCGACCGACTGCCCGAGATAAACCGCGCCGCTGCGTACCTTGTCGATCGCCATGAGGATCGTGTTTGGATCGTCGCTCTTCGTAATATAGCCGCGCGCACCCATGTCTAGCGCCCGCGTTACGAAACGCGGTGTGTCGTGCATGCTGAAGATGACGATCCGCGCCGCCTCGTTGTCGGCGAGCAGCGTCGGGATCATGTCGAAGCCATTGGTGTCTTTGAGCCCCAGGTCGAGAATGATGACGTCGGGACGAAACGTCCGATTGGCGACGAGGCCGTCGTCTGCCGTGCTTGCCTCCATTACCCGGAGGTCGGGACGACGATCGAAGATCAGTCGGCAGCCGTCGCGCACGATGGGATGATCTTCGATCATGAGGACTTTCACGCGTTCGTTCATGCTGTCCGTCTCTCGTTGATCGAGCCTCGACCCGGCCTTTTTGACGCGCCTGCGGGATTGTGGCAACCCGCCCTTGGGCGGTGACAGCCGTCGAGGTCCGTGAAACTCTGGTGAAATCACCGAATTTCGGTTTCGGAACGGCAGCTTGATCGGCTAAAGAAGGCGGAAGTCTTTGCCTGGAACGAGCCGGACATGAGTGAAATCAAACCGAGGTGGCGGCGCGTCGTCGTCAAGCTGTCCGGCGAAGCCTTGATGGGACCGGCAAGCCACGGGCTCGACGCGGACACGCTGGAACGGATTGCCGCCGACCTTGCCGGCTCCGCAAGACTTGGGGTGGAAACCGCCGTTGTGGTCGGCGGCGGCAATTTCTTCCGCGGCATTGCCGGCGCCGAGAAGGGCATCGAACGGGCGCGTGCCGATTCAATCGGCATGCTCGCCACCGTCATGAACGCGCTGGCGATCGAATATGCGATTGAGAAGCAGGGGCAATCGGCGCGCGCGCTTTCGGCGGTGGCCATGCCCGCGCTGTGCGAGGCCTATTCGCGCCAGGCCGCGCTGCATCATCTCGGTAAGGGCAGAGTGGTCGTCCTCGCCGGCGGCACCGGCAATCCATTTTTCACGACGGACACGGGCGCCGCTCTGCGGGCGGCAGAACTGTCCTGCGATGTGATCATGAAGGCGACGCAGGTCGACGGCGTCTATTCCGCGGACCCCAAACGTGACCCCGGAGCCAAGCGCTACGAGGTGCTGACCCACGACGAGGCGATCGCCAAGAACCTCGCGGTGATGGATACGGCGGCCTTCGCACTGGCCCGCGAGACGCGGATCCCGATCTTGGTTTTTTCGATCAAGGAGCCGGGCGCGATCTGCGCGGTATTACAGGGAAAGGGGAAGGCCACGCTGGTCACGCCATGACGGACTGCGCCTTTCTCCCGCGCGGACCGACAGGCGGCGCTGTCGCGGCCGATTGATTTGGCCAGAAGCCGGAAATCGCATAGCAAATTGAACGATTCTATGGTGAGATTTAAGGGTTGTATAAAATGTGGCAGCAGATCCGTCCGGCTGCCGTCGTTGGCCGCAAGCGCTGCGTCTGCGGTAATCTCGCCGCCCGAACGCGCAGTAAAGGCAATCCGGCCTTGGTCCGAGCGCTCGGCAAGGCACGGCCCGGATGAAGCAAGGTTAGAGGATGAATGAAGCTTTTGATATTTCCGAATTGAAGCGGCGTATGCAAGGCGCGATCGCCTTGCTGAAGCACGAGCTTGGCGGCTTGCGCACGGGACGTGCCTCGGCGAGCCTCATCGAGCCGGTTCATGTCGATGCCTATGGCCAGTCGATGCCGCTAAATCAGCTTGCGACGATAAGCGTGCCGGAGCCGCGCATGCTTTCTGTCCAGGTCTGGGACAAAGGGATGGTCGCGGCGGTAGACAAGGCGATCCGCGATTCCAACCTCGGCCTGTCGCCTGTCGCCGAGGGGCAAGTCCTGCGTATTCGCATTCCGGAACTCAACGAGCAACGCCGCAAGGAAATGGTGAAGGTCGCGCATAAATATGCAGAAGAGGCGCGCGTCGCCGTGCGCCATGTTCGTCGCGACGGGCTCGACGTCCTGAAGAGATTGCTGAAGGACAAGCACATCAGCGAAGATGACGAGAAGCGTCACGAAACCGAGGTGCAGAAAGCGACCGACCAATGCGTCGGCGAGATCGATCTCGCTTTGGCGACGAAGGAAAAGGAAATCATGCAGGTGTGAGCGTTATGCGAGACACCTGCGAACATGGCGTGCCTCGGCTCCTACGCTGCTTTTTTCGACATGAACAAGATGGTCTGGAACGTTCGACTGCGCGCGCCGTGCACACGGGTTCATCTGCTCCGTGGCCCGCAGGCAGAGTGGGATCGTTTCCGGCGGAATCGATCCTTCTCTAGATTTTTTTGCCATCGCATGATCTTGTCGCAAAACTCGTTCCTACTTTTGCGGATCATGCTCTAAGGATGATGCGAAGCATGATCGAGGCGAAGACGGCAGCGCAACCGAGGGCTTGGCCCGGACGGGTGCCGACCCATGTCGGCATTATCATGGATGGCAACGGGCGTTGGGCCCAGAGCCGCGGCCTGCCGCGCATCGAAGGCCATCGCCGCGGCGTCGAGGCCCTGCGCACAACCGTGCGCGCGGCAATCGAATTCGGCCTCCATTATCTCACCGTCTATAGTTTTTCGGCGGAAAATTGGAGCCGGCCCATGGAAGAGGTGAGCGACCTCATGGGTCTGCTCAAGCGCTTCATCCGCAATGACATCGCCGAACTTCAAAAGACTAACGTCAGAGTGAAGGTGATCGGCACGCGCGACAATCTCAAGCCGGAGATTCTCGCCCTTCTCGAAGAGGCCGAGGCTTTGACGGCGAACAACACCGGCCTCACGCTGGTCGTCGCCTTCAACTACGGCAGCCGTCAGGAGATCGCCGCGGCCGCACGCGTGATCGCCGGCAAAGTGGCGGCGGGCGCGATCGATATCGCCGCGGTCGACGAACGCCTGTTGTCGCAACATCTCGACACCGCCGGCATCCCCGATCCCGATCTCATCATCCGCACCTCGGGCGAACAGAGGCTGTCGAATTTTCTGATGTGGCAGGCGGCTTACAGCGAATTCGTGTTTTTGCCGATTCACTGGCCGGATTTCGACCGTCAGGCTCTGGCTGCGGCACTCGATGAATTCTCCGCGCGCGAGCGCCGTTTCGGTGGCGTGACCTTGTCTCCTCAGAATGCTAAAATTGGCTGATGAATAAACCCGCCGAGACGCCGGAGCCGTCCAGGCTCAATGACGGCGAGGATGCGCCGGCGCCGAGCGAAGCCCCAGCGTCGCCGACGCTCGCGACGCGTCTCGCCGATCTGGGGCCGCGCGTCGGCTCGGCCGCAATTCTCATCGCCGTGGCGGTCCTCACATGGCAGGTCGGCGGCGCGATCTTCATTCTCGCGTGGCTCGTCGCGGCGCTGGTGGTTCATTTCGAATGGCAGCGCATTATTGGCGGCAAGGGACAGGCGTCGCGATTGGCCATCGGCTCGGCGGCACTGATCGCTGCAGGGATTCTGTGCAGGACCACGAACACCAATTTCGCGGCTGTCGTGCTTGTCATCGCCGCGCTGGCTGCGGCGCAAATGGCGGACGACGGGCGGCGCGGTTGGGCCGCTGTCGGCGTTCTCTATGCCGGCAGCCTGATTGTTTCGGTCGCGACCTTGCGAAGCTCATTTCCCTTCGGGCATCGAGCCATAGGCTGGCTTTTCGCGGTCGTTTGGGGCACGGACGCTGTCGGCTATTTTGCCGGAAGGCTAATAGGCGGGCCAAAATTTGCGCCCGGGGTTTCTCCGTCAAAAACCTGGGCCGGCACTGCTTTGGGCATTGTCGGAGGTGCCTTCATCGGTTCGGTGTTCCTCGCGATCGCGGCGCGCATCAGCCATATTGAAACGCCGGCACCTACCTTCGCGCCTTTCCTGCTCGGTCTTGCCACCGCAGCGGTTGCACAGGGCGGCGATCTCTTCGAATCCTGGATGAAACGGCGCTTCGGCGCCAAGGATTCGAGCAATTTCATTCCCGGACACGGCGGCCTCATGGATCGCCTCGACGGGTTCATAGCCGCCGCCGCCTGGGCGGCCGTTCTCGGCGCATTACGAGGATTTCCGTCGTCGGCGGAAGGCCTGTTCCACTGGATGTAAGGACCGGACAGAATGGTAATACGGGCCGAACTCCAGCCTGATCTGGCCGGCGACGACGTCGACGGCATGGCACCGCGGTCGATCGTGATTCTGGGTGCGACCGGCTCGATCGGAAAATCCACCGCCGACATTATCCTGGGCTCAAAGGGCGCCTTTCGCGTCACTGCCGTCGCCGGCGGCCGCGATCCGATCGCGTTGGCGCGCGTCGCCCGCGGTCTCGACGCCGATTTCGCCGCGCTCGCCGATGCCTCCGGTTATGCCGATCTGAAGGAAGCTCTCGCGGGGAGCGGGATCAAAGCCGGCGCCGGGCGCGACGCCGTCATCGAGGCGGCCCTGCATCCAGCCGACATCGTCATGGGAGCGATTGCCGGGACTGCCGGCGTCGAACCGACCTATGCGGCGCTATCGGCCGGCCGAACCGTGGCCCTTGCCAATAAGGAATGTCTTGTCTGCGCGGGCGCGGTCTTCATCCGCCAGGCGATCTCACTCGGCACGCGGCTTTTGCCCGTCGATAGCGAGCACAATGCGATCTTCCAGGCGATCGGCGACGCCGACCCCGACGCGATCGAAAAAATGACGCTGACCGCTTCCGGCGGTCCGTTCCGCACTTGGTCGGCCGAAGCCATCGCCAAGGCGACGCCCGAACAGGCGCTTCAGCATCCGAATTGGTCGATGGGACCGAAAGTGACCATCGATTCTGCCGGTCTAATGAACAAAGGCCTGGAAATCATTGAAGCCCATCATATTTTTGGCATTGAGGCAGGGCGGCTTGAGGTCCTTGTCCACGCCCAATCGATCGTCCATGGGCTCGTCGCCTTCCGCGACGGATCGGTGACCGCAGGGCTGGCTGCGCCGGACATGCGGGTGCCGATCGCCCATTGTCTTTCCTATCCGAAGCGCCTCAAGACCGCCGCCAGAAGGCTCGATCTCGTGAGCATCGGGCAACTGACCTTTGAGCGGCCGGATTTTGATCGGTTCCCGGCCCTGCGGGTGGCACTTGATGCCTTACGGGTGGGGCGAGGGCTGCCGACCGTACTCAATGCCGCCAATGAGGTTGCGGTCGCGGCCTTCCTCGATCGCCGTATCTCGTTTCACGATATCGCCCGCCTCGTCGAGATGAGCTGTGAGGCTGCGCTCAACGACGGGACGGCGCGCGAACCACAATCCGTTGAGGAGGCGTTGGCCATTGACCATATTGCCAGAGAAAGGGCCCGCGCCCTCTTGGCGCAAGGGTCCGCTTCCTACATGTTAACCAGTCACTAACCATGCCGCGTCAGCGTGGCACGCGCGGTTACGCCGGCTCGACTGCCGGAACTTCGCCCTCCGAAGAACCAGCGGTCGCAGCGGTGCTGAAAAGGAAGTTCAATGTTATTTGCGAGTCACCTCGGGTCGATCGCTTCAACGATCTTGCCGTTTTTGTTCGTTCTGAGCATCGTGATTTTTTTTCATGAGCTTGGGCATTTCATTGTCGGACGGCTGTGCGGCGTCAAAGTCGACGTGTTCTCGCTGGGATTCGGACCTGAAATCGTCCATTTCGTCGATCGCAAGGGAACGCGCTGGCGCTTGGGCATGCTGCCGCTCGGTGGCTATGTGAAATTCCATGGCGATGCGAACGGCGCCTCGATGAGCAACGACACCGCCGCGGCCGTGCTGCCGGATGCGGAAAAATCGGTGACGTTCTTCGGCCAGAAAGTATGGAAAAGGGCGGCCATCGTCGCCGCAGGGCCAATCGCCAATTTCATCCTCGCGATCGTGATTTTCACCGGCATCTACTTCGTCCATGGGCGCGGTGTTCTCATTCCCGAGATCGACAAGATCAACCCGGGCAGCGCTGCGGAAGCCGCGGGTTTCGAGCCCGGCGACGTCATCATTTCGATCGATGGGAACAAGATCGAAAGCTTCGAGGACATGCAGCGGATCGTTCAGATCTCGAGCGACAAGCCGTTGACGTTCGTGGTGCAGCGGCACAACAACTGGATTACCCTCGTCGCGACCCCGCGGCGGCGCGACCTATCCACGGCGGTCGGTACGTCGCGAGTCGGCGTCCTCGGCGTCCAGGCGAATGCCAGCGCGGCCAATTGGCACATCCAGCACTACGGCCTCGCCGCTTCGGCGAAACTCGCCACCTCGGAGACTTGGTTCATCATCGAGCAGACCGGCTCCTACGCCGGCGGCTTGATCATGGGCCGAGAATCGACCGACCAATTGTCAGGACCGATTCGCATAGCTGAGGTCTCGGGCGAAATGGCGAAGATCGGTTTTGCCGCGCTTCTCAATCTTGCCGCTGTTTTGTCAATATCAATTGGAATCCTGAACCTCTTGCCGATCCCGCTGCTCGATGGCGGGCATCTATTCTACTATGCGATCGAGGCGGTGAGGGGAAAGGCGCTAAACGAGCGGATTCAGCAGGTCGGATTCAGAATCGGCCTGACCTTGGTGGTGGGATTGATGATTTTCGCCACCTACAACGATATTTTGCGCCTTGCCAAGTGATCCGCGACGAATCGGATCTGAGTATCCTGGCATCGCGCTCAGCGAGGGTCATGACGATTTTGCGTTATAGGAGATGTAGTTAACCGCGGCGGCTAACTCCGCGCTTACCGGAGCAAGCGTGTCTTACTCGTCACGCAGCCCTCGAAAACGACGGGTTCTGGGTAAACTCCATTTGCAGGGTCGATTAAACCTTGTAGAAGCGAAGGCTGGGGTGTGAGGGTTCGGCGACGGAAAACGCCGATGAAACAAGGGTACGGACGGCAAAGTCCGGCCGATTCGCCGGCCAATTCGCAGCCTTGGCGGGCAGCACCGCCGTGGCTTCGGCCGGAAACGATAAATACTTGGGTGCCGCGGAGCGGGGGGTTGCGAGAACTCCCTGACGCCGTGGTGCAAACCAGTGCGATAGATGCGGGGACCGGGCGTAAATGCAATTCAATCGGGGTCATTTATTCCGGTGGCTTCTCGCCGTAATTGTCGTGGCGCCGCTTTTAGCAGTGGCGCCCGCTTTGGCTGCAGGTGTCGTCGTCGAGGGAAACAGCCGAGTCGACACAGAAACAGTCCAGTCCTACTTCACGGGTTCCGATCCCGCGGCCGTCAACAAGGGCGTCAAGGATCTCTACGCGACAGGTCTGTTCTCCGACATTCAGGTCAGCCATGTCGGCGGTCAGGTCATCATCCGCGTCAAAGAGAACAACCTGATCAACCGTGTCGCCTTCGAGGGCAACAGCAAGATCAAGACCGATCAGCTCGCCGGCGAAATCCAATCGAAAACACATGGGCCTTTCAACAAGACGATCGTCGATGCGGACGTCGAGCGCATCAAGGATCTCTATCGTCGTTCCGGCGAGGCCGCCGCCAATGTCACCTACCGAATCGTCAATCTCCCCAATGGCCGCGTCGACGTTGTCTTCAAGATCGATGAAGGCCCGAAGACCGGTATAAAATCCATCGTGTTCGTCGGCAATCACGCCTTTTCCTCCGGCAAGCTGCGTGACCTCATGCAGACGACCGAGATGAACTGGCTTTCATTCTTCAAGACCTCCGACGTCTACGATCCGGACAAGATCGCCTCCGACCTCGATCTCATCCGCCGCTTCTATCTCAAGAACGGCTATGCCGATTTCCATGTCATCGGTTCGGATGCGCATTACGACCCGGAACAGAAGGGCTATATCGTCACGATCACCGTCGAGGAAGGCGCGCAATATACTGTTGCCGGAGTCGACGTTGAGTCGCATATCGCGGCGTCGACGGCGCCTCGCTGCGCCCGTTCTTGCGTCTGGCGGCGGGACAAACCTACAACGGCGACTTGGTCGAGAAGTCGACCTTGGCCCTCACCAAGGAAATCGGCCGGCGCGGCTATGCCTTCTCGCAGGTTCACCCGCGCGGCGACCGCGATCCCGCGACGCGGACGGTCAAGATTGCCTTCGTCATTGACGAAGGTCCGCGAGTCTATATCGAACGCATCGATATCCGCGGCAACACGCGGACGCGCGATTATGTCATTCGCCGCGAGTTCGAGATCGGCGAAGGCGACGCCTATAACAAGGTTCTGATTGATCGCGCCGAGCGGCGTCTCAACAATCTGGGCTTCTTCAAGAAGGTCAAGATCACCAACGAGCCGGGCTCGGCACCCGACCGGGTGATCGTGGTCGTCACCGTCGAGGATCAGCCGACGGGCTCGTTCTCCGTCTCGGCCGGCTATTCAACGGCGGATGGAATCATCGGCGAAGTCGCGGTGCAAGAGACCAATTTCATGGGCCGCGGCCAATTCGCGCGTTTGTCCGTAACGCTTGGTCAATACGCCCGCGGCGTCACGTTCTCGTTCACCGAGCCGTATTTCCTCGACCATCGCATCGCGGCGGGGTTTGACGTCTTCGCCAAAGACAGTGAAGTCTCGCAATATGCGTTCTATAACGACTTCATGGTGGGCGGCACGGTGCGCTTCGGCCTGCCGGTGACCGAAGAGATCACCTTCTCGCCGCGCTATTCGCTCTATTCGTCCTATATCTCGATCCCGAACAACGCCGCATATCCCTATGACGATTGTACCAATCCGATTTGGGGCGTGACACCCGGCTATGGCACCAGTGCCCCAGGCCCCAACTATAGCTGCTTGACCAATGGCGAGGCCTCGCTTGCGCTCAAACAGGCGCAAGGCACGACGGTCACCTCGATGCCCGGCTACGTTCTGTCCTACAATTCGCTCGACAACAATAAAAATCCGACGGACGGCATCCACGCGGAGTTGCGGCAGGACTTCGCAGGTGCCGGCGGCGACGAGCACTATATCCGCACGACTGGCGATATGCGCTATTATCACGACATTTGGGATGAGATCGTCGGTATAGTTCACTTGCAGGGCGGCATCCTCAACCCCTATGGCGACAACCCGATCCGCATCGTCGACAATTTCAACCTCGGCCCGACTCTAGTCCGCGGCTTTGCGCCGGATGGTATCGGCCCGCGCGACGTTTCGAACGGCGTCGATCCGGCCGGCAATCCGCTCGGCGGCACCAAATTTTGGGGCGCTTCGATCGAATCCGATTTCCCGATCTGGGGCGTGCCGAAGGACGTTGGCTTGAAGGGCGCGGTCTTCGCCGACGCGGGCGCGCTGTGGGGCTACGAGGGCGCCACTTGTTTCTTCCAGTGCAATACGACCATTCCTTACGATCAGGCCCAGCTCTTCACGCAGGGTAACAGGGTCACGGTCGGCGGCGACTCGACGATGGTTCGCTCGTCGGTGGGCGTGTCACTCATCTGGGCCTCGCCGATGGGACCGATCCGGTTCGACTTCGCCAAGGCGATTACCAAGAACCAATATGATCAGACCCAAATCTTCAACTTTACCGGCGGCACGACCTTCTGATCCAAGGTTAATGCCAGAGGGACGGCCGCCCCGGGTGCGCTCCGAGCCGGAAGCTTAGCCGCTGCTGCAACGGGAAATCCTCGTTTCCTCGGTGCCGATGAAGGCGATCGCGTGGTTCGCCCCTCATCGTTTCGCTGACGGGATCTGATTTGACGCCAGCGTCGACTATTTCCCACGGCCGGGCGACATGGTTCAGCCGGCCGTTTCCCGCGCCGTTCGCTGGTGAAATAGAGTAGGGTGGACATCGGAGCGTTTCCCAGTCTCGCAAAACGGGATAGATGGAGCGCGTTTGAAATCCGACGGTTCCCTTGCATGAGTGATCCGAGCTTCTTTCAACCCGCACTTCGGCCGAGCCTGGCGGAGATCGTCGCATGGACCGGCGCGACACCGCCGCCTGCCGCTGATCTCACGATCCTGATCGAGAACGTCGCGCCGCTCGACGAGGCGGGACCGGGAACGCTAGCCTTCTTCGACAATCCCAAATATCTCGACGCGCTCCGCGCGACCCACGCCACGGCGTGTTTCGTTGTACCTCGCTTTGCCGCACAGGTGCCGGATGCAACGCTGGCGCTCGAGACCGAGACACCTTATCGCGACTTCGCGCAGGTCCTCGCGCGGCTTTACCCCGAAGCGCTGGCGCCTGGCACGTTCTTCGGATCGAACGGGATCAATCCCGGCGCGTCGATCCATTCGGAGGCCCGCCTCGAGCCGGAGGTGATCGTCGATCCGGGCGCCGTCATCGGGCCGCGGGCAGAAGTTGGATCGGGTTCGGTCATCGGGCCCAATGTCATCATCGGCCCCAATGTCAGGGTTGGCCGCGGCTGTAGGATCGGTCCCGGCGTGCGCATCGCCAACGCCTTGATCGGCAACCGGGTCATCATCCATGCTGGCGTGGCGATCGGGCAGGATGGTTTCGGCTTCGTCGTCGGGCCAGCAGGCCATATGAAGGTGCCACAAATCGGCCGCGTCATCATCCAGGACGATGTCGAAATCGGCGCGAACGCCACGATCGACCGTGGAGCGACGCGCGACACCGTGATTGGCGAGGGCACGAAGATCGATAATTTGGTGCAGATCGCGCATAACGTCCGGATTGGGCGGCATTGTCTGATCGTCGCCCAAGCAGGCATTTCCGGATCGACGGAACTCGGCGACTTCGTCGGCGTAGGCGGGCAGGCCGGGTTTGCCGGCCATCTCCACATCGGTGCTGGGGCTCAAATTGCGGCGCAGGCCGGCGTCATTGCCGACGTGCCGGCAAAGTCGCGTCTTGGCGGAACGCCGGCGCGCGCCTTCCGGGCGTGGCTGCGTGGCGAGGCCATGCTCGAAAAACTCGCCAAGGCGAAGCCGCAAGCGCGCAAGCGTCTTGCAGCAGGCGAAGAGAAGGTTCGTTGATGGACGAAAAGGTGACGAGTACGCTTGAGGTCTACGATATCCAGCGGCTCCTGAAATCATTGCCGCATCGTTATCCGTTTCTGATGGTCGATCGGATCATCGACGCCAAGGGCGACGAATCCTGCATCGGGATCAAAAACGTCAGCATGAACGAGCCGCAATTCCAGGGGCATTTTCCGGAGCGGCCGGTGATGCCGGGCGTCTTGCTCGTCGAAGGCATGGCGCAGACTGCCGGCGCGCTCTGCATTAATGCTGTGGCCGGCGGTCGCACGCCGCCTCTCGTCTATTTCATGACGATTGAAAAGGCGAAGTTCCGCAAGCCTGTCTTGCCCGGCGACAGAGTCGAGTTTCATATGAAGAAGCTCAACCACAAGCGCACGATCTGGTGGTACAGCGGGCGTGCGCTTGTGGATGGCGTGCTTGTCTGCGAGGCGGAGATCTCGGCCATGCTGGTTCTCGATGGAGCGCCCGAAGCGGGAACGGCAAACGGCACATGAGCGGCACGAAAGAGGGCGAAGCCTTCGTTCACCCCTCGGCGGTGGTGGAGACGGGCGCCCGCTTAGGGCCTGGCGTGAAGATCGGCCCGTTCTGCCACGTTGGTCCGAATGTCGCGCTCGAAGAGGGGGTCGAACTTGTCTCGCATGTCGTCATTGCCGGCCGCACCAGGATCGGTGCGCAAAGCCGCGTCTATCCCTTCGCCTCGCTCGGCCATCGGCCGCAGGACCTCAAATATCGCGGCGAGCCTTCGACATTGGAGATCGGCGCTTCTAGTATCATCCGCGAGGGCGTGACGATCAATCCCGGCACGCGGGGCGGCGGCATGCTGACGAGGGTCGGCGATCGCTGTGCGCTGCTCGCCAATGTCCATGTCGGCCATGATTGCCGGATCGGCAACGACGTCATCTTGTCGAACAATGTGATGATCGCTGGACACGTGACGGTCGGCGATTTCGCAAATCTCGGCGGCGGTGCCGCGGTGATCCAATTCACCCGCATCGGCGCGCATGCGTTCTTAGGTGGCCTCAGCGGCCTCGAACACGATCTCATTCCCTATGGGCTTGCCTTCGGCAATCGCGCGGCGCTTGCCGGTATCAATCTCGTCGGCCTGAAGCGCCGCGGCTTTCCGCGCGAGACGATCAATGATCTGCGGCGCGCCTATCGCCTGCTGTTCGCACCGGAAGGAACGTTGAGCGAGCGGATCGCCGATGTGGCGCAGCAATTTGCCGACCAGCCGCAGGTTTGGGAAATACTCGCCTTCCTCAAAGAGGGCAGCGACCGCGCGATTTGCGTGCCTGTTCACGATCGCGGATAGTATGAAAAGTGTCCCCCGCGGCTCACTGCAAGCTCGAGACGACCGGCTTCGACGGTATGATGGCGACCCATATGTTGGGATTTTCTTGCGACTGACGCTTCAGAAAATGATAACCGGTCGCCTCCCAGGGCCGAATTTCGTCCGTCAAATTGTCGAGCGTGAATTCGCCTTTGTTGGTCTTGACCGTGAGGATCGCATGGCCTTCGCCGTTGAGATCGCGGACGATCGTCATGAGCAGCGCCTGCCGGGGCAGACCTGCCTCCATGAGCAGTTTGCGCTTGTAGAGCGCGTAGATCTTGCAATCGCCCTTGCCGTCGGTCGGATAGTCCCAATGGTCGAGCATCGTGCCCCAATGCGCGAAGTTCGAGAGCGGCTCGATCGTATGATTGACGTGCTTGTTGATCTTGTCGAGGATCTGCCAAGTTTCGGAGGTAAGGTTCACGTCGACAGCCTGGAGAACCGGTTGGTTGCATTCTTGCGGTTGACGGCCACAAAAATCGAGCCATCCGTACGGCACGGAGGTTTCGCCGCCGAGGGTCGCATAGCTTGCATGCAGCTCCGCGGTACCGGCCGCTCCGGCGCTGACGGTCAAGACCATCGCCATTACGGCTGAAGCGAGCAATGTCCGAAAGATCGTCGCCAAGCGCATCGAAAGCTTCCCATGTCCGCGCGCGGGGCTTCAATGCCGTCTCGCGCCTCGATGGGGGCGAATGTGCCGAAGGTCATTTGTTGAGTTCGGAAGCCAAAAGCTAAACTTTTATCGAACCGGGCTTCATCCGTTTGCGCGCGTCAAACTCGGTGAATGATGTGTTGCATGCGAATCTCGGTGAATGATGTGTTGTGCGCATCAGCTTAGTGAATGATATGTTGCGCGTTTCGACTTCGGTAAATGATGCATGAATATGCGGGTATTTCTGATTGCTGGCGAAGCTTCGGGTGATCAGACTCGGCGCGGGGTTGATGCGCGCTCTGCGTCGCCTAAGACCCGATGTCGAATTTGTCGGCGTCGGCGGCACGGCGATGCAAGCCGAGGGTCTCACAAGCCTCATTCCGCTTGAGGATCTCGCGGTCATGGGTTTCGTGCCGGTTCTTCTTCATTTGCCGCGCCTGCTTGCGCGTATGAATGAGGCGGTTGCCGCCGTGCTCGCTGCAAAGCCCAGTGTCCTCATCATCATCGACAGTCCGGATTTCACGCACCGCGTCGCGCTTCGCGTTCGCAAGGCCGCGCCGGACCTGCCCATTGTCGATTATGTAAGCCCCACCGTCTGGGCCTGGCGCCCGGGACGCGCCACCAAGATGCGGATCTATGTCGATCATGTGCTCGCGCTTCTGCCGTTCGAGCCGGCTGCGCATCGCCGCCTCGGCGGGCCGCCCTGCACCTATGTCGGTCACCCACTGCTCGAGAGAATTGCCGATTTTGCGCCCGATGCCGAGGATCTGCGCCGACGTGAGGTCAAGCCACCCGTGCTCGTCGTTCTGCCGGGCTCGCGGCGGAGCGAAATCGAGAGGCTGATGCCGGTCTTTGCCGCAACCCTTGAGAAGCTTGCCGGCGATGTCGGCGCTTTCGACGCCGTCCTTCCCGCCGTCTCTCATCTCGAAGACGAGATCCGCAGGCGGGTCGAAACCTGGAAGATCCGTCCGCGCATCGTCTGCGGCGAGACCGAAAAACGTGCCGCCTTCCGCAGCGCGCGGGCGGCGCTCGCCGCGTCTGGAACGGTATCGCTCGAACTTGCATTGGCGCGCGTGCCGATGGTCGTCGCTTACAAAGTTTCCTGGCTCGAAGCTCAGGCGCGGCATTTTATCACCGTGCCTTCAATTGTTTTGCCGAATCTCATTCTTGGCGAGAATGTAATCCCGGAATTTCTGCAAGAGAGGTGTACGCCCGCGGCCCTCGCGGCCGCTCTCGCGAAGCTTTTCGCCGACGGTCCCGAACGGGAAAGTCAAAGCCTCGGCTTCGCGCGGCTCGTCCAGACCTTGCGTCTTGCGCCCGGTGAAACTCCGAGTGCGCGCGCCGCCGAAGTTGTATTTTCCGTTGCTGGGGCCAAGGGCGCCGAGCGCATGTAACACTGGAGTTGAGAGAGATGATCAAGGCCGTTCGCGTGCATGAGGTCGGGCCGCCAGATGTCATGCGGATCGAGGAAATTGAACTGCCGCCGCTGAAGCGAGGCGAGGTCACCGTCCGCAATCACGCCATCGGGCTGAATTTCATCGACGTCTATTTCCGCTCCGGCCAGTATCCGGCGCCGCAATTGCCATTTATCCCTGGCAATGAGGCGGCTGGCGAAGTGGTCGAGATCGGCAAGGGCGTGAAGGGTATCAAACTCGGCGATCGCGTCGCCTATGTCGCCAGTCTCGGCTGTTATGCACAGGCCCGCAACGTCGAAGCTGCACAGCTCGTCAAATTGCCGAAGTCCATATCTTACGAAACCGGCGCGGCGATGCTGCTGAAGGGCCTCACCGCGCAATATCTTCTGCGCCAGACTTTCAAGGTGAAGAAGGGCGATACGATGCTTGTTCACGCCGCCGCCGGCGGCGTCGGCCTCATTCTCTGCCAATGGGCGAAGGCGCTCGGCGCGCATGTGATCGGCACGGTCGGCTCGGCCGAAAAAGCCAAGCTCGCCAAGAAGGCCGGCGCCAAGCATGTCATCCTGTATCGCGATGAGGATTTCGTCGCGAAACTGAAGGAGATCACCAAGGGCAAGCTCTGCGACGTCGTCTACGATGGCGTCGGGAAGGCAACCTTTCCAGCCTCGCTCGATTGTCTGCGCCCTCTCGGCATGTTCGTCAGCTTCGGTTCGGCCTCGGGGCCGATCGAGGCGTTCAACCTGGGGATCCTGGCAAAAAAAGGATCACTCTATGCGACGCGCCCGACGCTCAATACCTTTACCGCCAAACCCGAAGATCTCGCAAAAATGGCCCGCGATCTCATCCGCGTGATTTCCAACGGGACAGTGAAGATCCCGACCACCACGCGCCCGCTTGACGATATCGTTGCTGTGCACCGCGCGCTCGAAGCGCGGGAGACCACGGGCGCGACCGTTCTGCTGCCATGATGTGTGGTTGAACGTGAAATGGCCGGGACAAGCCCGGCCATTCGACATCGCTTATTCGCACCCGCCTTCGCGGATCTCGCTCTAGGCGCCGCCCTTCAGCTTCTTGTTGCACTCGCTGTAGTAGCCGTCGCCCTTCTCGATCCAACGGAGGCCGCCATTGGAATTGGTGGCCTTGTTGGCGTGATACTGATCGAGACAGGTCTTTTCGCGCGCCTTGCCCGGCTTTTCATTCGCATATTGTGGCGCGATCGCGGTGGGGAAGACGGCCGGGCCGGACGGTGCCGCCGTTGCGGTCGGCTTCGGGGCCGGCTTTGCGGCCGGCGGCGGCGCTTCCGTTGCGGGCTTCGCCGCCGGTGCCGCGGCCCCGGTTGCCGGAGCTTCCGGAGTCCCTTTCAGTTCGGCGGCGCATTGCTTGTAAAACTGATTCCAGGTTGCGCTGTTGAGCGTGTTTGCCGCCTTTGCCGCTTGATATTTTTGGCTGCATTGCTTCTCGACAAATTCCGCGCGCGCCTGTCCAGCAAGCGTAAGGCCGGCAATCAAGGCCACGCCGGCAAATGCCAATCCCGGCCGCCAAGCAAGATTCAACATGAAGATTCTCCTCGTCAGAGCGCATGATCTGCCGCTGCGCACGGCAATCTGAAGATACCGGTCGATCACACCGGAAATCCATGAGGTCGACGATCGATGCGCTTCGCCATTGATAGGACGGCCCGATGAACTTCGGCTGAACGTCGGAGCAGGGCGCCGACACTCACTCTATTATCGCGCGATCAACCGCCGACTGCGTCGTTGACGCATTTCTTAGTGAAGCTCGTCTTCGCGGCACCAGCAAGCTTCTTGTCGGCGGCCTGTGAACTGCAAGTCTTGTTGGCATCGCTCTCGCATTTCTTCATAAAGCTGGTCATTGCCGCGCCAGCGAGCTTCTTGTCGGCGGCCTGGGATTTACAAGTGGGTGTCTGCGCCAAAGCACTGCCTGCGAAGGCACAGAGCAGTAAAGTGAATGCAATTCTTTTCATCGCGTTGCCTCCCTTTAAGGCGACCCTTTAAAGGGCCTTGGCGTGAGATTTAAACAGCGATCCGCGACCCGGTCAATTGCAAGCCTTTCGTCCATAGGTCTGAGAAGATTGGCAAAGCAGGAGCGTGTTCGTTGCTACTTGGCATCCAACAGTGCGATGAGACTCGACGTGTCCCAGCGCGCGCCGCCCCTGTTCTGAATTTCGGAATAGAATTGATCGACCAGCGCGGCGACCGGCAGACTTGCGCCATTGCGGCGCGCTTCGTCGAAGCAGATCGCCAGGTCCTTGCGCATCCAGTCGACAGCGAAGCCGAAATCGAATTTGCCTTGAGTCATGGTCTTATGGCGGTTTTCCATCTGCCAGGATTGTGCCGCGCCTTTCGAAAGAACGTCGACGACGGCATCGATGTCGAGGCCCGCGCGGCGGCCGAAATGCAGGCCTTCCGCGAGCGCTTGGACAAGGCCGGCGATACAGATCTGATTAACCATTTTGGTGAGCTGCCCGGATCCGGAAGGGCCCATCAGCCGGCAGGCGCGCGCATAGGATTGGATGGCGGGCTCGACGGCGGCATAGTCGTCGGGGTCGCCGCCGCACATGACTGTCAGCACCCCATTCTCGGCGCCGGCTTGGCCACCTGAAACCGGCGCATCGACGAAGCCGAAGCCGCGGTTCTTGGCATTGGCATGAAGCTCGCGGGCGATGACGGCGGAGGCAGTGGTGTGGTCCACGAAGATTGCTCCGGCGTCCATGCCATTGAAGGCGCCGTCCGCCGCCAGAGTTACGGCGCGCAGATCTGCATCATTGCCGACGCAGGCGAAGACGATTGCTTGGCCCACCGCGGCCGCGCGCGGGCTCGTTGCGAAGCTGCCACCGAATTCCGTGGTCCATTTTTTCGCCCTGGCCGTGGTCCGGTTGTAGACGGTGATCTCATAACCCTTCTCATTCAGGTGGCGGGCCATGGGATAGCCCATCACGCCGAGCCCGAGAAATGCGACCTTTTTCATTGAACGTCCTTCCCCTTGACCTTTGGGTGGCCGGACCACCGAGCGGCCACGCCGAAAACCGTCGATGAAACTAGACTTCGTGCGAAGATAAAACGAGTCCGCGGGGTGCGGCTTTAGTACGGGCGGAAGGGCGCCGGTGCCGCTTTTTCCGATTGTCCAGAGGGTCTGCTGTGCCAGCCGCATCGCACAAAGCGTTTCCAGCGGCGCAACGTCGCGAAAAGCTTCGGGTTTTGCTTGATCGCCAGCTTGAGCCGCGAACACAATGATTGCATGACCGCGAAAAGCTGGCCTCTGACCCCGAAAGGCACGACCACATCGAACAGCGGTATCGTGAGATCGCAATAGGTTGCCTTGTAGCGCGCCTCGCTGATCCCGAGGTCGAAGCTTGCACAGCCTTTTTCGCATTGCAATGCAATGAGCTTCATGAGCAGGAGGTCGCCAGGGCTTGATTTGGCGATCTCTGGGTCGGCGTCGAAAGAATTGACCATGGCGCTGAAGCGGCCGCGATGCACCGCTCCGGCATAAGTGGCGATCATCCGGCCGCCGAGCGTCAGTGCGTAGAGCTGGAGCCAGGAGCGGCCGGCGCTCGTCTGATGGGTGAGCCGGTCGAAAAACGCCCGCATGGCGGGGCTTGAAAAATTAGCGTCGATCGCCTGTTCTTCGCAGCGGACGATTTTCTCGGCGAAGAATGCATCGAGGATTTTGCGTGCCTCGGTCGGCTCGTCATTGCTGGTCAACGCGACGGGACCCATGGCCGCGAGGCGCGCTTCTTTCTTTCGCAGCTTCTTGCGCGCATCCTTGGACAGCTTGGCGGCGAGAAAAATTTCCGCGTCCTTGGCGAGCGCGGTTGCATAGGCAAAGCTTGGGCTTTGTCGGTGGGGCAGGAGCGCGAACGGATTTCGCGTGTTCTCCCATTCGAAGGGCTGGTTTTTGAGGAGGAAGACATCCGGGGCCTCAGGCCCCAGCGCCATGGCCGCCGCCCGCAGCAAAGCGGTCAGATCGGCCGCTTGGAAATTTGCATCCGGCCGAAACAGGCCGAGATTGCAGTTCGATTCCTTGCCGCCGAGAAAAACGGCGCTGCGGAACCATCCGTGCCGCTCGATGCCAAGGCAAATCAGCGCGAGAATCTGATCCTGCCGATCCTTGGCGGTGATGAAAAAAGGTTCGATCTTCCGCTGCGCGCCGAGCGTTTCGAGCCAGGGGAGGACAAAGGCGCGGGTCTGATAGACGGAGGCCGGCGCGATCCCTTCGAGTTCCTCCCAAGCCGTGAGCACGGCGGCGGGTTCGCGATGGATTTCGACTTTGGCGAAGGCAACAGTCTGCGGTTGCTCTTCGGACGAAAGACGCTGCGATGACGCCGATGGAAAATAGTCCGTTACTGTCGGCACCAAGCGCCCATCCCGAAGAGCGGTAGCTACGCCGACAGGTCTAGCAAGGAAAGGTCAACGACATCTTGCCATGATGCCAGACTCGCGGGCGGAGTCAGGCTGTGATTGGGGCGAAGAAACGGCTCATTTCCTCAGGTTTTTCATTCTTCAGAATGACCGGCCTGCATCGGCTTGCCACGGGCTGGACCCGCGGAGTGGGGGCAATCCTGATGTTTCATCAGGTCCGGCCTTGGATCGCGCGCGATTTCACGCCGAACCGACTTCTGGAAATCACGCCGGAATTCCTCGATGCCGTCCTGACCCGTGTCCAAGCTCTCGGATTTTTGATCGTCAGCCTCGATACCGCGCTGAATATGATGGCAGCGAAGGCGGAACGACCTTTCGCCGTTCTCACCTTTGACGACGGCTACAAAGATACGCGCGACTTCGCGCTGCCGATTCTGGAAAAGCATCGCGCGCCATTCACGATGTATGTGACTACCGGCTTTGCCGACCGCTCCGCGCGACTCTGGTGGGTGGAGCTTGAGGAGGCGATCCGCCGCCTGCCGCAGGTCGCCATCGACATCGGCGGCGAAAGCGTCACGCTTCCGAGCGCCACCACGGCGGATAAATACGCGGCCTTCACCACTCTCTACCGTCGTTTGAGCGACGGGCGGGAAGAGGTTTTGCTCGATGTGATCCGCGAACTGGCCGCAAAGGCCCGGGTGAACTCGGCGGAATTGGTCGACGAGCTTTGTCTCGATTGGGAGGGCGTTAAAGACATCAGCCGGAACGAGCTCTGCACGATCGGCGTCCATACGCTCACCCATCCAAGGCTTGCCAAACGCAGCGACGCCTTCATGCGCCATGAACTTGCCGAGAGCCGCTGGCTGATCGAGGCGCATATCGACAAGCCCGCTGAACATCTCGCCTATCCGGTGGGCGACCGCGCAGCAGCGGGCGACCGCGAGGTGAAAGCCGCAGCGGAGCTTGGTTTCAAGAGCGCGGTCACGACCAGGCCGGGCATGATCTTTCCCGCGCATGAGGACTATAAGACCGCGCTGCCGCGCCTCTCGATCAACGGCAATTGGCAATCAATCAATGCGGTCGAGATCCTGTTGTCCGGCGTGCCCTTCGCCCTATGGAACCGCGGAAAGCGCGTGGCCTGAGGCAGCTCGCTCGGAGCATGCTCTTGTCCGAAAAGTCTGGCAGATGGGGGACGTAAGCGGGCACTAAGACCCGAACGAATCACGCATATTCAGCCTCCACTAAACAAGGGGGAGGCGATGGCAACGTCGAAAAAGCAGGCTAGCCAAGCCGGTAAAGACTTGCGCAATCCGAAGACGCCCAAGCGGGATCGCGGACCGATTGCATCCGCGTTATCACAGGCTAAAGGCAAGTCAAACAAGCGGCGAAAGTAGTCAGACCATGCCTAGCCTAGCCGAGGACGAACTGCCCGTTACCGAAGTCGGCGAGTGGGCACTGGAGAAGCACGACCGGCTGCGCCGTTATGTTGATATAGCGCGCGGCGTACGGAAGCGCTTTGTCGACAAAGCAGGTGCCACTTACATCGACTTGTACTCGGGCGCCGGGCGTTCTCGTATTCAGAAGACCGGAGAGCTAATCCAGGGAAGTCCATTAGTAGCCGCCCAGATGGCGAGAAACGGTGGCGCGAGCTTCAACGAAATCTTCATTTCCGATGCTGACGCAGTTTTAGTTGATGCGGCACAGATCTTGTTAGGCAGGGATGGATTTCCGGCTCGTAAATTCGTGGGCCGCGCCGAAGACATGGTTACGCAGATCATTCAGCGCCTGAATCCACACGGGCTGCATTTCGCATTTCTTGACCCGTTCAAACTGGATGATTTGCCGTTTTCAATCATTGAGCGGCTTGCCAAGCTCAGGCGCATGGACCTACTCATCCATGTAAGCGTCCAGGACCTAAACCGAAACCTGAGGCGTTATCTCAAAGAGGACGGTGGACCGCTTGACAGAGTTGCACCCGGATGGCGGGCAGCCATAGATGAGCGTGAGACGGACCGGCACGTGCGCAAGAAATTTCTCGATCATTGGCTAAGGCTCATTCGTGGTCTCGACATGCAGCCATCCCAAGGCTTCGAGCTGGTGTCCGGAAGCAATAATCAACCGCTGTATTGGCTTGTTCTCGTGGCGCGGCATAAGCTTGCCGGACAGTTCTGGGATAAGATCCGCAACGTCACGCCGCAAGGTCGGCTGGATCTATAGACGTGCAATCATGGCAACCGTATCGCACATCGAATGGACTGAAATGACCTGGAACCCCGTCACGGGCTGCACTAAGGTGAGCCAGGGGTGCAAGCACTGTTACGCAGAACGCATGGCGAAGCGGTTACATGGCATGGGTAGTCCACGCTATGCACGAGGCTTTCGCCTTACACTTCAAGAGGACCTGGTTGATCTACCGAGGAAATGGCGGAAGCCACGAACGGTTTTCGTCAATTCGATGAGCGATCTCTTTCAAGACGGTGTACCGTTTGAGTTCATTCAGCGCGTTTTCAAGACTATGGAGGAATGTCCTCAGCACACATTTCAAATCCTCACTAAGCGCAGTGAGCGGCTCCTGGAGCTGTCGTATCGCTTGAAATGGCCGCAGAATGTGTGGATGGGAGTAAGCGTTGAAAATGAGAGCGTACTTCATCGTATCGAACACTTGGCGGAAGTGCCTGCTGCAATCCAATTCGTTTCCTGTGAGCCTCTGCTCGGACCGCTCGAAAATCTTTCTCTTGCGAACATTCATTGGGTGATTGTAGGCGGAGAGAGTGGGCCAGAAGCGCGACCCATGGAGTGTGCTTGGGTAGAATCGATATTTCGTCAATGTCGCAGAGCGAAAGTAGCATTCTTCTTTAAACAATGGGGCGGAGTTCGCAAGGATCGTACTGGCCGAAAATTATTCGGCCGAACATATGATGAGATGCCCGCCAGCGCCTCCGACATGCTTAGTATCACCTAGCGCCCGCTTGAAAATCATCTGTTTCAATCCGGCTTTTCCATCCATTTGATCAGCGGCATCATGGGCAGGACCCAGGCCATGCCGAGGACGGCGTAACAGAGCGCCTGAACTAGGCCCGGCGCCCGCTGCACTGCCGGCGCCTGAGCGAGCGCCATGGCGAGCAACGCATAGACGATCACGAAACTGAGCATCAAGACCGCGCCGACGAATTTGCGCTGGCTCTTGCGCATGAACTCTCCCAAATGCTGCGACAGGGCGCGCATGGACTTGCAGCCGCCGCTGGCCCTATGTCTAGCCCAAAATATCGGGACCCAGGCCGGACATGATGACCGAAAGCGCGCTGACTTCCGCGAACCCAAAAGCCGGGGCGGGCGACTCATCTCCTGCAACACCGGCCTGCGGCTCTGGCTCTTCAGCATCGCCGCGCTGATTTTCGCCATGGTCGTCGTTGGTGGCTCGACGCGGCTCACCGAATCCGGACTGTCGATCACCGAATGGCATCCGATCACCGGCGTCATGCCGCCACTCAGCCATAGTGCTTGGGTGGCTGAATTCGATAAATTCAAGGAAATACCGCAATATAAAGCTATTTTCTCAGATCTTGATTTAAACGGCTTCAAGTTCATTTTCTTCTGGGAATGGAGCCATCGGCTGCTTGGGCCGGCTCATCGGCCTCGTATTCGCGTGCCGCTTGTGTTCTTCTGGATGCGCGAGGCGCTGACCCCGGCGCTTGAAGTTCAAGCTCGTCGGAGTCTCTGGCGCTGGGCGGCCTGCAGGGCGTGGTCGGCTGGTGGATGGTGACATCCGGGTCTCGTCAACCGGATCGAAGTGGCGCAGGAGCGGCTTGCGCTTCATCTGCTTCTGGCGTCGCTCACCTTCGCGGCGCTGGTCTGGATTGCGACTTCGCTCGCGCCGAGCGCGCCAGTGAACGCTCCGAACCGTGGCAACGCGGCCTCGCGTCGCTGATCCTTATCGTGACCTTGTTGCAGATCTTTCTTGGCGGCCTCGTCGCCGGCCTGCGAGCCGGTCGCGCCTACAACACCTGGCCGTTGATGGACGGGCATTTCGTACCGCCCAGCGATACACTTGCGGCGCTTAACGCCGTTCTGGCGCAACTTCGTCGACAATATCGCCACGGTGCAATTCCAGCACCGAATGGTCGCCTATACGCTGTTCGCGCTGGCCTTCATTCAGGCGATCTGCGTGATTGTCTTTGTGCCCGGAAGCAAGGCGATGCGCCGCGCGTTCCATTTCGCCGGCATCGTCACAATGCAGCTTGCATTGGGAATCGTCACGCTTCTGTTGGTCGTGCCGCTCTGGGCCGCCCTGCTGCATCAGGCCTTCGCTATGGTGGTGCTCGGCTTTGCGGTGGCTAATCTGCAAGGGCTCTGCAATCCCTCGCCGGAGGCAAGGATGGCTTCGCCTTCTAGCGGAAGGATCGACTGAACAGCCGCGCATATTCGGTCTTCGGACATCGGTTCATGATGACACGCAGACCTTGCGCTTCGGCACGGTGGGCCGCGGCGGCATCATGGACGTCGAGTTGCATCCAGATGACTTTTGGTTTTTGCCGAAGTTCGAGAGCTTCGTCGACGACCGCGCCCGCCAAGGCCGAATTGCGGAAAATATCGACCATGTCGACCGCTGTCGGAATATCGGCGAGCGATCCATAGATTGGCGCGCCGAGAATCTCTTGCCCTGCGAGACCAGGATTGACGCCGATCATCCTGTAGCCGCGCCGCAACATATATTCGAACACTTCGCGCGAGGGCCGCGTGGGATTGCCCGAGAGACCGACGACGGCGATTGTCTTGACGCTTTTCAGAATGTCATGGAGTTCAGCGTCGGAATAAGACGCGTGTGGCTCGGGAAGGGCTATTTGCATGCGGCGAGTGTGGGAATTTCGTCGTCGCGGCGCAAGCCGGCGCGGCGCCGCAGCGAATTCGGGCGCAGGCCGGGGAGATGGCGGTATTATGATACCGCATAACGGAATTGTTTGTTTTCTTGCCTTTTCCGGTCTATTCCGGTTGACGAAATGAAGGCGTGCCCTTAGAAGCAGCGGCTCTGGCGCGGCGCTCGCGCCCGCATTCTTCAAGCGAGTACACCTATGTACGGCAAGACCCATTCGACCAAGACCGCGGATGTCGAGAAAAAATGGATCTTGATCGACGCCAAGGCCTCGTCGTCGGCCGGCTCGCCTCGCTCATCGCGCTGCGGCTGCGCGGCAAGCATAAGGCGACCTTCACGCCGCATATCGACGATGGCGACAACATCGTCGTCATCAATGCGGAGAAGGTGGTGTCTCACCGGCCGCAAGCGCGAAGACAAGGTCTATTATCATTACTCCGGCTTTCAGGGCGGCATCAAGGAGCGCACGGCCAAATTCATTCTCGAAGGCCGTTTTCCCGAGCGGATCATCGAGAAGGCGGTCGAGCGCATGCTGCCGCGTGGGCCGCTCGGCCGCAAACAGCTCGGCAATCTGCGCGTCTATAAGGGCGCCGAACATCCGCATGAGGCGCAAAGCCCGACCGTGCTCGACGTCGCCAGCTTCAATCGCAAGAATGCGAGGAGCGCCTGACCATGGCGGATACTCTCTCCTCGCTCCAGGATCTGAAGTCGCGCTACGGCGACGCCGCAGCCGGCTGCCCCGGTCTATGTGCAGAAGCTCGACAAGCAGGGCCGCGCCTATGCGACCGGCAAGCGCAAGGACGCGGTCGCGCGCGTCTGGATCAAGCCGGGCTCAGGCAAAGTCACCGTCAATGATCGGCCGCTCGAAGTCTATTTCGCCCGCCCGGTGCTGCGGATGATCCTGCAGCAGCCGCTCGGCGTCGCCAAGCGGGTCGACCAATATGATGTGACGGTCAGCGTCGCCGGCGGCGGCCTCTCCGGCCAGGCTGGCGCGGTGCGGCATGGCCTTGCCAAGGCGCTCACCCATTACGAGCCGGACCTGCGCGCGGTGCTCAAGCACGAAGGCTTCCTGACTCGCGACTCCCGCGTCGTCGAGCGCAAGAAATACGGCAAGAAGAAAGCCCGCCGCAGCTTCCAGTTCTCGAAACGCTGATTACCTTACGATTCATGCGCAGCCGCGACGCGGCTGCTGGATGTCTGCGCAGAACCCTTCGCGGGGCTGGCGGATCATGGGCGCACGTATTTTCATCGACGGCCAATCCGGCACGACGGGCCTCGGCATCCAGGCACGGCTCGCCGCCATGCCGGAGATCGAGCTTGCGCGAACTGCCGCCGAGGAGCGCAAGAACCCGGCGGCGAAGGCCGCGTCTGCTCGGCAGCGGTCGATCTCGCCGTTCTCTGCCTGCCCGACGCGGCGGCGAAGGAGACGGCGGCGCTCGTCGCCGATCTCGGCGATGCCGGCGCCGCGCATTCTCGATGCCTCGACCGCGCATCGCGTTGCACCGGGATGGGTCTATGGCTTTCCGGAACTGGCGGAGGGGCAGGCAGACGGGATCACGTGCGCGCAGCGCGTCGCCAATCCCGGCTGCTATGCGACCGGCGCGATCGCGCTGCTGCGGCCGCTCGTCGATGCCGGCGTGATCCCTGCCGATTTCCCGATCGCGATCAATGCCGTCTCCGGCTATACCGGCGGCGGCAAGGCCGATGATCGCCGATTACGAATCCGGCAAGGCGCCGCACTTCGAGCTCTATGCGCTCGAACTCGAGCACAAGCACATTCCCGAGATCGTGGCCTATGCCGGCCTGACGCGGCGGCCGATCTTCGTGCCGAGCGTCGGCAATTTCGCGCAAGGCATGCTGGTCTCGATTCCGCTGTTTCTCGACGATCTGCCGGGGCACCCGAAAGCGCGGGGATTTGATTGCGGCACTGGCCAAGCGCTATGCGCGAGAGCGCTTTTGTCCGCGTCATTGCAGCCGGATTCGCCACGTTCGGATCGAGCCGCAATCGCTTAACGACAGCAATGATCTCGAATTCCGCGTCTTCGCCAACGACGGCGCGGCGCCAGGCCGTGCTCGTCGCCAAGCTCGACAATCTCGGCAAAGGCGCGTCCGGCGCCGCGGTGCAAAACCTGCGTTTGATGCTCGGGCTCTGACCGTGCCGTGCGCGTACCGGGCTGGCTGCCCGAGGAGCCGCCATCGTCGGCCCGGTTCTCGCACGTGGCAAGTTGGCCGGAATCTACGAGCGTCCTTGATTCACGCGCGAGTTCATATCAGCCCGCGCTTCCACGCGATAACCTCTTGCATTTGCTCGCCGAGCCCATCGCCGCCGAGGGTCACGATGTCGCCTTCCTTCAGATAGCGCGGCGGCTTACGGCCCATGCCGACGCCGGGCGGCGTGCCGGTGACGATCACGTCGCCAGGCTCGAGCACCATGAAGTGGGAGACGTAAGAGACGAGCTCGCGCACATTGAAGATCATCGTGCGCGTATTGCCCGTCTGCATGCGCTTGCCATTCACGTCGAGCCAGAGGTTGAGCCGCTGCGCGTTGGGAATTTCGTCGCGAGTGACGAGCCAGGGGCCGAGTGGGCCAAAGGTCGCGGCGCTCTTGCCCTTCATCCATTGGCCGCCGCGCTCCGTTTGAAAGCCGCGTTCGGAGACGTCGTTGGCGAGGCAATAGCCGGCGACATAATCGAGCGCGACACGCTCGCCGATGTAAGCTGCGCGTTCACCGATGACGACGCCGAGCTCCACTTCCCAATCAAGGTTTTCCCCGCCCTTTGGATTGATAATCGGATCATGTGGACCGCTGATTGAATTCGGCGCCTTGCTGAAGAGAATTGGCTCCTTCGGAATTGGCGCGCCGGTTTCTTTGGCGTGATCGACATAATTAAGGCCGATGCCGATGAAATTGCCCGGCTGCGCGACGGGCGCGCCGAGCCGCGGTTTGCCGCGCACGAGCGGCAGGCTCCCGGGCTTTGCCCGCGCGATCTTGTCGAGATATTTTTTGCCGAGATATTCGCCCCTAAGATCGGGAACAATCGCGCTTATGTCGCGGATCTTGCCCTCGGCATCGATCAGGCCCGGCTTCTCCTTGCCCCTCTGTCCGTAGCGGACCAGTTTCATGATTTTCTCCGTTCAAACATCTAGATCACAGCCGCGACCCTTAGCCGGTTGTTGGCCGGCCGTCGAGGCGGCGTGCCTAAAAGCAAGCAATCGGTTGGAGAGGATTTGCCTAGGCTTTCAACTCTTCACCCGTACATATTCGCCGGGCGCGTCGCAAAGCGGCTTTACTTTGCCCCCGCCGGGTTTGCGCGCCGGCACTTTCTCGGGTGCCTGCTGCGCGATCCAAGCCATCCAATCCGGCCACCAGCTGCCCTTGTGTTCGGTCGCAGTTTTCAGCCAGTCTTCGAAGGCTCCGGCCGGGCGGGGACCGGTCCAATATTGATATTTTGGTTTACGCGCTGGATTGATAACGCCGGCGATATGGCCCGATCCGGCAAGCACATAACGAACATCGCCGCCGAAAAATTTCATGCCGGTGAACACCGACGTTGCTGGCGCGATATGGTCCTCGCGCGTCGCGAGACTATAGACCGGGATGGTGACCTCGGAGAGATCGAGCTTTTCGCCGCCGATTACCATCTTGCCTTTGGTGAGATTGTTTTCGAGATAGCAATTGCGCAGATAGAAGGAATGATTGGCGGCCGGCATGCGTGTCGAATCCGAATTCCAGGTCAGAAGATCGAAGGGCATCGGCGCCTGGCCACGCATGTAATTATTGACGACGAAGGACCAGATGAGGTCGTTCGGCCGCAGCATGTTGAACACCGCCGCCATTCTCGATCCGTCGAGATAACCCTTCTCGGCCATGCTTTCCTCGACGGCGCTGATCTGCGCTTCGTCAATGAAAACGCATAAGTCGCCGGCGTCGGCGAAGTCGGTCTGGGTCGTGAGGAAACTCGCGCTCTCGATACGTGAGTCATGTTTGCGCGCCATATAGGCGAGGGCGATCGAGAGCAATGTCCCACCGACGCAATAGCCGAGCGCGTTCACTTTGGTTTCGCCGGTCACCTTTTTGATCACATCGAGCGCGGCGAAAATGCTCTCTTCGATATAGGCCTCGAAGCCTTTGTCGCGATGGCGCCCGTCGGGATTGACCCAGGAGATCAGAAAGACGGTGAGGCCGTGTTCCACGGCGAAGCGGACGAAGCTCTTCTCCGGGTTCAGATCGAGGATGTAATATTTGTTGATCCAAGGCGGGATGATGAGCAGCGGCCGCTTGAACACTTGGTCCGTCGCCGGCGCATATTGCAAGAGCTCCATCAGCTCATTGCGGAAGATAACTTTGCCCGGCGTCGTTGCCATGTTGACGCCGAGTTCGAATTTTGAGGAATCGCTCTGTCGGATCCTGAGTGTTCCATGACCGGCCTCGATGTCTTCGGTCAGGATTGTGGCTCCGCGCACGAGATTGTCGCCGCTCGACGTCAAGGTTTCGTGCAGAAGCTCCGGATTCGTGCCAATGAAATTCGACGGCGACAGCGCACCCGCGATCTGGCGCAGGTAGAACTGCGCCTTTCGGCGCGTATCCGGGTCGGCCGTCTCGGCGCGGGCGATAAGAGCCTCGGCCCAATTTGTCGAGATTGCATGCGCCTGACGGAGGAAATCGAAGATCGGACTCTCCCGCCATTGTGGTGCGGTGAAACGCCGATCGGCGGGATCGAGCGGGACGACCGGCTGGTCCAATTCGCCGGACAGCCTTCGCAGCGTATGCGCCCACAAGCTCAGGAAATTGCTCGAAAGCGTCGTCTGCGCTTCGACGGCGCGTTGCGGGTCGCCGAGCCAATATTCTGCAATTCGGCCGAAGCTCTGCACGGCATCGACCACCGCGTCGGCCAATCCACTCGTCCCTCGACTGGATTCGGGTTGGAGAAAAGCCGCCAGAGCCTTGCTGCCTTGTCCGACAAGCAGTGCAAGATTTTGCGACAGACGATCGAAATCCGGAGCCGCTGGAGCGGCGTCGGGGGCGGCTTCCACTAATTCCTTCGGTGTCGCCGTCGCCTTGGGCGGCGTGGTCGCAACGTTCAACAATTCGTTTTCCCGCGGGCTTGGGCGCTTTGTGGCCTTGATCGGCGCGCTGTCCTCTTTGCGGCTGTAATCGCGCCTCTTTTTCTTCTCATCCGCCATGAACTTGATCCGCCTTTGCCGCCTCGCTTGCCATGATAGAGCTTTATTCTGACACTAGGAAATCCCGCTGAGCCGCTTCGCGGTACCCAGCTGAACTGGACCTAATCGAGATGTGGTCGTCACGGCCGGCATTTCAATTTTCGCGCTATGCAATTTTGGCTGCGGCATCCTTATGGATTGTGCCGGCCTCCGGCCAAGAAAATCAGGCCCCGGCGACACAGCAGCAGGCGACTCCCGAAACGCCGCCCAAGCCGGCTCGACCCTATGGAGGCGGTTCGCCGCTCGACGTGATCATGAATACGCGGCTTTGGACGGATGTGCCCGAAGCGAAGGATTTCGTGAAGGAAACGCGGCCGGCCGAAGATTCGCTCGAATATCAGCCGACGGCGGGTACGGATCCCCCGCGGCCGAAGCTCAGGACGCCGGCGGAACTCAAGGCGCTGCAAGACGAACTTGAGAATGCGGGCGCACACAACGAAAAGGCCGCCGGCATCAAGAAAAAGAACTTTCAGGCGGTCAAGGTGCCGAAGCCGAAGCACGTGACGGCCGCCGCGAAAACCAATTGATCGCGCAATGATGTCACTCACTGTCTGGCGCACGGAAGCTCAAGACGGCATCTTTCGGGAAATCATAGAGCTTCCCAGTTTCCGTCCATACCGGGCTGCAGAGCGCGACGATTTTCGGGGCGAGGTCTTCCGGCGTCTTCAAGGTCATAGGGTCTTCGCCTGGCATCGCGGCGGCGCGCATTCGGGTTCGCAAGGGTCCCGGATTGACCAGCATGACTTTCACGTTCGAGGTGGTTTCGGTCTCGGCTGCATACGTGCGCCCGAGCGCGTCGAGCGCGGCCTTGGAGATCGCATAGGGCCCCCAATAGGGTCTCAGATGCGCCATATGGCCGACCCCGGACGAGATGAGCACCACGCGCCCGGCTTCGGAAGCCCGCAACGGTAGATCGAGCGAACGGATCAGCCGCCAATTGGCGGTGACGTTGACCGCCAAAACCTCGTCCCATTTCGGTGGGTCGACATGGGCGAGCGGGCTGAGCGGGCCGAGCAGGCCGCCATTGCCGATAAAAATATCGAGCTTCTTCCAGCGCTCGAAAATCACCGAGCCGAGCCGATCAAGCGCCTCGAAGTCCTTCAGATCACAGGGCACCAAAGTTGCCGCGCCGCCTTCCGTGCGGATGGCATCGTCGAGTTCTTCGAGCCCGCCTTGGGTGCGGGCGAGCGCGATGACATAGGCGCCGGCGCGGGCGAGTTCGAGTGCAACCGCGCGGCCGATCCCGCGTGAAGCGCCGGTGACGAGCGCCACGCGGCCCGAAAACGAACGCGGGAAGATGGGATTGTTCATGTTGGGCATCGACGTGAGAGCAGGTCCGGCGGGAGTGCGTCAGGCCGTCTCGGCAAGCAGCGAAAGCTGCGCCTTCGTCTCGCCGCCCACGTCGGTGAGATTGGTGGGATAATCGCCGGTAAAGCAATGGTCGGTGAACTGCGGCCGTAGCGGATCGCGACTCGTCTCGCCCATCGCGCGGTAGAGCCCTTCGATGGACAGAAAGGCGAGCGAGTTGCAGCCGATATAGGCGCGCATCTCGTCGATCGAATGGGTTGCGGCGAGGAGCTTGTCGCGTTCGGGCGTATCGATCCCATAATAGTCCGGATGGGTGATCGGCGGCGAGGAGATGCGGAAATGCACTTCGCGGGCGCCGGCTTCCCGCATCATTCGGACGATTTTCACCGACGTCGTGCCGCGCACGATTGAATCGTCGATCAAAACGATGCGCTTGCCGGCGACCGCGGCGCGATTGGCGCTGTGTTTGAGGCGCACACCGAGTTCGCGCACCGATTGGGTCGGCTGGATGAAGGTGCGACCGATATAATGGTTGCGGATGATGCCGAGCTCGAACGGGATGCCCGATTCCTGCGCAAAGCCAAGCGCCGCAGGAACTCCGGAATCAGGAACAGGCACGACAACGTCGGCATCGATCGCCGTTTCACGGGCGAGCTCGCCGCCCATTGCCTTGCGCACCGCATAGACCGAACGCCCATGGACGATCGAATCCGGCCGCGCGAAATAAATATACTCGAAAATGCAGGGCCGCATCGGCCGCCTTGGGAACGGGTGCAGGCTTTCGATCCCGGCGTCCGAAATCACGATGATCTCGCCGTTCTCGACATCGCGGATGAAATGCGCGCCGATGATGTCAAGCGCGCAGGTTTCGGAGGCGAGAATATAATGGCCATCGAGTTCGCCGAGGACCAGCGGCCTGATCCCCAAAGGATCGCGGGCGCCGATCAGTTTCTTGTTAGAAAGGGCGACGAGCGAATAGGCGCCCTCGATCTGGCGCAAGGCCTCGATGAACCGTTCGATGAGTCGGGTGCGGCGGCTCTTCGCGACGAGATGAAGAATCGCTTCCGTATCCGTGGTCGATTGGAAGATCGCGCCATCACTGACAAGATCGCGCCGCAGCGTCCTGCCATTGGTCAAGTTGCCATTATGCGCGACGGCGAAGCCGCCCGAGCTAATCTCCGCGAAAAGCGGCTGGACGTTGCGCAGAATTGTTTCGCCCATCGTCGAATAGCGGACGTGACCGATGGCGGAGCGGCCTGGCAGGCGTTCCATTGTTGAAGCACGGGAGAAATGCTCGCTGACGAGACCAAGCCGGCGTTCCGAATTGAATCTGTGGCCATCGAAAGAGACGATGCCGGCCGCCTCCTGCCCGCGATGCTGCAAGGCATGGAGCCCAATTGCCGTGATGGCTGCCGCAGATGGATGATTGAAAATGCCGAAGACGCCGCATTCTTCCCGCAGCCGGTCGGCATCAAGATCGAAGGCTAAATTGTCGTCCTCTCCAGGGGAAGCGGCATCGCGCTTCTCCGCGGCACCCATAACAGCTTCCGAAGAATCGCAAATCAAAGGGATTCCACCTTCTTTGCCGGAACACCGAGCCAATGCATCACGCTTTCACGCCCCTGACATAATACCACGCTGGCCAAATGCTAGGTTTTTTCGCGGTTCGGCCTGAAGTTAGGCCCAAGAATTGCAGCGCAAAGCGGGCGCGGCAAAACGGCCAAGCCACGCGCCGCCGCCGGCCGGTTGCTTATGGAAAATATTTATCAAAACCAATAGCTTGAATCGTAGGGACCGGAGACGCTCACGTCCTGTTGTTTGGCTTTGCCGGTGTCGCTGGCGCTGGCGTCGGCGCTGCGGGAGCTGGCGTCGGGGTCGTCGGAGCCATTGTAGGCGCTGTCGGAGCCATTGTAGGCGCTGTGGAAGCCGCTGGCGGTGCCGCCGCGGGCTTTTGTTCAGTGTCGCTGTCGGGGACCGCCTCCTCGGTCGCGGCTTTCGACTTCTTCAACTTGTTGAGAAGACCCTCCGGGTCGTCCGGCAGCAACGCCATGAGTTCTTCGCCGGTCGATTGCAGCACCGGCTTCATCCGCGCCTCTTTCACCCATTCCGGCTGCGCCTTCTCAGGCACGAGCCAGTTGAAGAAGACGAAGGCGATGACGCAGAGCAAAATCCCGCGCACGGCTCCAAAAATGAAGCCGAGCGAACGGTCGAGAGGGCCGACTTTCGAATCGAGGATGGCATCGGATATTTTGACCGTAATCACCGAAACGATGATCAGCGTCACGAAAAAGACGATGGCCGCGGCCACCGCGAGGGCCACCGCATCCTTGCTGATATAGGGCTTCACATAAGGCAGGACATAGGGGTGGAAATAGATGGCGGCGACGGCGGCCGCGCCCCAGGACGCGATGGCCAGCACCTCGCGCGTGAAACCCCGGACCATGGCGAGGATCGCCGAGATCAAGACGATGACGATCACGCCCAGATCGAGATAGGATGGCATAGCTGCCTCGCGCGCTCCAGAATCGGTTGCCTTATAGCGAAGCAATCGGCTGGCGTCACCCCACCGGGCCGGCATCGCCGGGCCGTCGCGCACCCCGCCGATTGCCCGGCGCCGCGATCGAGGCAACCAGATCGGCGACCTCGGCGCAGGTCTTCAGCACAATGTCCTCCGCCACTAATGCCTTAGCTTCGCCGGGTTCCTGCGGCGAAGGCGGCACAATCGCATGGGTAAAGCCGAGTTTGGCGGCTTCCTTGAGCCGCGTGAGGGCATGCGCCACCGGGCGGATCGCGCCCGAAAGCCCGATCTCGCCGAAAAAGACGCAGTGCGGCGGCAGGCTTTGTCCGGTGAGCGAGGAAACCAGCGCGGCCGCGGCGGCAAGATCGGCGGCTGGCTCGTCAACGCGCAGGCCGCCCGCCACATTGAGATAGACGTCATGCTGGCCGAGCCGCAGCCCGGCGCGCGCCTCGAGCACGGCAATGATCATGGCGAGCCGGTTCTGATCCCAGCCGACGACCGCGCGTCGCGGCATCCCGAGCGGGCTCGGCGCCACGAGTGCCTGGATTTCGGTAAGAAGCGGCCGCGTTCCCTCGATCCCGGCGAAGACAGCGGTGCCAGGCGTCGCCACCGTATGGGCGGACAGGAACAGCGCCGAAGGATTGCTGACTTCGGCAAGGCCACGGCCGGTCATCTCGAAGACGCCGATTTCATGGGTCGGTCCGAAGCGGTTCTTCAACGCGCGCAGAATCCGGAAATCATGGCCCCCTTCGCCTTCGAAGGAGATCACCGCATCGACCATATGTTCGACGACGCGCGGCCCGGCGATCTGCCCGTCCTTGGTCACGTGGCCGACGAGAATGACGGTCGCGCCCGTCGTCTTGGCATAGCGGATCAGCGCCTGCGCCGCGCCGCGCACTTGCGTCACCGTGCCGGGCACCGACTCGACGACATCGGTCCACATGGTCTGGATGGAATTGATGACGAGCAGCGCCGGGGGCCGGCCGTCCCGCAAGGTTGCGACAATATCTTCGACCTTGGTTTCGGCGGCGAATTCGAGCGGCGTTTTGGCGAGGCCGAGCCGCTCGGCGCGCAGCCGCACTTGGTCGATCGCCTCTTCCCCGGAAATATAGACGATACGCCGGTTCTGCCTGGCCAGCGCGCCGCAGACCTGGATCAGCAGAGTGGATTTGCCGATGCCCGGCTCGCCGCCGAGCAGCAGGACAGAGCCCGGAACGAAACCCCCGCCCGTCACCCGGTCGAATTCGCCGATGCCGGCCTTTACCCGCGGCGCAGGCTCCGTGGCGGTGCCGAGATCGGCAAGGGCGAAGACGCGGCCTTTGCCTGCGCCGAGAGCGCTTGCCGCACCGATCCCGGAGCCGACTGCCTCCTCGATCAGTGAATTCCAGGCGCCGCAGGCATCGCAACGCCCCTGCCAGCGGGGCGCGACCGCGCCGCAGTTCTGGCAGATGAAGGAGGTTCTTTGCTTCGCCATTGGCCTTGTCCGCGGGCCGCTCGCGCAGGACTCAACCCACGACTCGACCGCAGGCTTTGTCCACTTTTTGTTCGCAAAAGTGCAAGGAGTTTTTAGGCAGGGCGCCTTTCGGAGGGGTCGGCGTGTCGATGCATCACTCTGCCGCCTGATTTCGGACGCGCAGCCAACTCGACACGAATTTCAGCAAATGCCAGAAAAACAGTCCTACGTTGTGGCGCCACCACTTCAAATCTAAAACCAGATGTCGCAACAATATCGTGAATTTGGATCGGAGCGGTAAATTTGAGCGAATAAGTACTTGAAATAAATCCACGCGCGTTTTCAAAAGATTACTGTAGAAGAACCAGAGGCCGCGCCATTTCGGCTTACGCTTGATGTCGGCCACCTCCGTGAGAAATAAGCCGGAATCATGAGATCGATACATGCGCAAGATTATCGGTATGGCCGCGACTTCGCCCACGGCGGCGAAACGAGCCAGGATGGGATATTCCCATCCGGTCAACATCTGCGGCGTTCGAACCTTTTCGACGATCGATTTGCAAAGATCGGCCTGCATTAGACCGTAGAAACAAAGGTGTATTCTCGGATAGCCAAATTCAAAGAAGGGCATACGTCGTTTTACCCAGGTTAGGCTATCACGAAAATCTTCTAGTCGGTCTACACGAAGTTCGGCGCCATTTTCATCGACAATTTTGAAATCGACCGCGGCGATTACGACCTCGGCGTGCCTCAACATATATTGCACAGTCTGCTCAAGAAACTCGGGATCTAAAACATCGTCGTGCGCGAGCCAGGTAAAGAAGCGTCCGGCTGCCCGTCGCGCGACAAAATTGAAATTCCAGATCGAACCATAATTCTTTTCATGTCGAATATATTTTATCCGTGGGTCGCGCGCGACGTATTCGCGACAGATCTCCTCTGTCGCATCGCTTGAATTATTGTCGGATATGATGAGTTCGAAGTCCCCGAATGTTTGGTTCAGGGTGGAATCCAAAGCCTCGCGAATAAATCTCTCGCCATTGTAAACCGGTAGCCCGATACTGACCCTCGGCACTTCGGGATATTTATTGTTCTGGGCCGTTGGCATTACAAAATTCCCTAACTATTCCCAAGAATCAGCCGTGCAAACGGGAAACCCGGCGTACACCGAATTATTCGGCAAATGGTTTCCTGACGAATGGAGAAGACAAAATTCGCACAAGCTTAGATGGATGCGCCCATAGAGGGCGCGTTACCTGTGGAAGAATAGCGGGGTCGCCATAGCGGCCGGTCGTATCTATAATTCGAAAATCAGTGCCAAAACCGTCAGGCTTGATCATCGCAAACTGGTTGCGCGGATAGATTACGAGCGGAACGCCAATCGCTTCGGCAAAATATGAGGCGAACGGGCAGACCAGTGTTGGCTCGAACTCCATCTCGTGTTGCCAGATCGTGGGAGAATAGTCATCACCCCCGATGATCCCGCCGGCGCGCACTTTGGGATAGGCGCGGACCATGTCAATGCTGATGCCTTTCAGTGTGTGATCGGCGTCGATATAGGCAAGATCGAGCGATTTATCGGCAATCTTCTCGATCACTTCGACGGTCTGTCCGCGAAGGACGACACGCCGATCAACCGCAAAGTCTGTTCTTTGCATGGCCTCGGCGTAGATATCGTCAAATCTCTTTTGATCGACATTCGACGGTTTCTTCCAGCGGTCGAGATGCTGCCAGGGATCGAGCATGTAATATCGCGTTATGCTTGGACAATTGGCGAGCATATGCGCGGCGAATTCACCCTTCCAAACGCCAAGCTCCAGGACGGTGCAGGTCTTCGTCCGGTTGATGATCTCTATCCAGAGATCAAAACGGTCTGCCTTGGAAAGTGCAGCAAGCTGATCGCTGTTCATCTCGTTCTCCTTGAGAGTTCCGCAAGGTCGAGCGCCCGATCGGCAAGGATACCTCGTGCATCCTCAAACAATATTTTCACTTACGAATATAGCAATAGATTAGTCAGCGTACTGCGGAAATGTCTTGGCATCATGCGGATAGCCTGCTGCCATCCGTTGTTGACGTTATCGAGCAGGCGCCGCTCCCGAGAAATTCTCGGTTCAAGCGTTCGAATCTGATTGGTAAATCGCGCCTTGGTCCATTCGTAGAGTGCCATATCATACTGATTGTACTCTTCAACGTGCCGGCGCGTGGCCTTGGAGAGGTCGACGAGCCGGGGACGGTTTTCTGTAACGCGTTGCGACTGGAATAGGATTTTACGCAGCGGCCAGCCGTACAGACGCCTGAGGAGAACCAGAAGGGTTGTAAACTCTTCGGACGGAGCAATCGTCAGGAAAAGCTCTTCGATGTTTTGTTTGGCTATTTGGAGATGTCGTTCTTCGACCGGGACGATTGTAAGTGGTTTGCCATCGATACCGTAAGGCGCGTCCAATTCTTCGCATCCGCCCAGCATACGCACCTGGTGGTCGAACGGATCCAAACCGAGGCGGCTATCGATATACTGGTCGAGCGTCATATTCTGAATTTTTTCGAAGATCGGAAGGTAGCTTTGCGTCTTCATGTAATAAAATTGCGAGATCACCCGATCGACCGGATGGCGCACGATCGTGAAGTATTTTGACGGTCGGTCGAACAAGGTATGGAGGCCCATCGGTATGTGGCCATAGAAGACGGTCCGGAACGACTTCTTGGTGTCATCCGGCAAAAGATTGTATTTCTCCGCGATCTTGGCGCGCGACAATGTCCATGTCGAAGAGTTGGGCTCGCCGACATCGGCGTTGAAATGCTGATCCTTGGGAAAGCAGCGTTCGAGAATGGCACCCATGGTCGTGCCACCCGTCTTGGGCATGTGAAAAAAAATCAATATCTCAGGCTGCACCAAGCCCGCGACATCGGCGCTGGGAGAATGGGTCGTCACCTTGGCCTCTTCTCCATAGCGAGCGTATCCAGCGTATCGCGGACCGCGCGGCTGACGATATCTACAAGGTCCTCAGTCATATTATAGCCTGAGGGCAGGTTGATGCCGCTCCTCGCTACGGGAACGCCTTTGTCGTTCGGTCCGACGAAACGTTTGGCCTTCTCGCGTCCTTCGAAAGCGGGAAGGGTGGACAGCCGCGAAAAGAACGGCCGGGCGTCAATGTTGCGCTTGTCGAGTTCGGCCATAAGCGCGAACTTGTCGAGATCCAGGGCCGCGTCAGGCACGATCGTGACCATCCAATAGCTGTTCAAAGTCCCTTCGGGCTCGGCATTCAGGCTGATGCCTGGGACATCTTCCAGCCTTTCCTTATACCAGCGGAAGATCTCGCGCTTGCGCGCGATCAGCGCGTCAATGCGCTCCATCTGCGCCACGCCGAGCGCGGCCTGCACCGCGCTCATGCGGTATTTGAAGGCGATCTCCTCGTTCAGGAAAAGGCGGTCTCCGGGCTTGCGCCCATGGTCGCGCAGGTGCAGCACACGCTCGAACATCGCATCACGGTTGGTCGCGAGCATGCCGCCTTCGCCGGTCACGACGGTTTTTGATCCGTGAAAGCTAAAGGCTGAGACGGCGCCGAAAGCGCCGGCCTTGCGGCCTTTGAATTGGGAACCGAGCGCCTCGGCGGCGTCCTCGATCAAATCCAGCCCGTGCCGCGCGGCGATCTGCTCCAACCGCTCCCAATCGCAGACGGAGCCGTAAAGATCGACCCCGATCACGGCCTTGGTCCGCGGACCGATCGCGCTTTCGACCGCCGCCGGATCGATGCACCACGTATCGGGAAGAATATCGACCAGGATCGGCTGCGCTCCGACGTAAAAGACGGGGGCGACGGAGGCGATCCATGTCACATCGGGTATTATGACCTCGTCGCCGGGCCCAACGCCCAGAGCGACGAGCGCCAGGTGCAGGGCGGCGGTGCAATGCGGCAGGCTCACCGCATGCGCGACGCCGACATAATCCGCCAGCAGGCGTTCGAAGCGCGCATTATAGCTATAATGGTTCCGATACCACGCCGAGCGCGCCGCTTCGGCAACAAGCTCGACCTCCCGTTCCGTGATGGAAGGGCCCGCAACTGGAATCCGCTCCGGTGCGATGAACATCAGGGCCTCACATGCTGCGCGAAATATTCGTCGACGGTCGGAAGCGTGCGATCCCTTTCGCTCATCACTATGGGCCGGAAGGGCCAGTCGATCGCCAAACTCGGATCGTTCCAACGGATGCCGGCGCTGGCCTCGGCCCGATGCGCGGGCGTGATCTCGTAATAGACCTCGCTTTCGTCCTCAAGCGTCAGAAAGCCGTGCGCGCAGCCCGGCGGAACGTAGAGCATGGTGGCTGCGTCCGCGCGCAATTCGGCATGTACGGAGGTGCGAAACGTGGGCCTTTCCTGCCGCAGATCGACAATGACGTCGAAGATTGCGCCGCGCGTGCAGCGAACGATCTTAGTTTCGGCATCAGCGCCGGCCTGGAAATGCAGGCCGCGGAGGGTGCCGCGTTGCGCATTGAACGAGGCCGAACGCTGGACGAAGTTCGTTTCCAATCCATGCCGGGTGAATTCTTCAGCGCAAAACGTGCGCAGAAAATGGCCTCGGTCATCTTTTCTCGGCACCGGTTCGATGAGCCACGCACCGGGGACCGCCAGGCAAGTAAAGTGAAAAGTGTCGGGAAGGGCAGACAACGGCTTTTCTCACGACTAATACCGCAGGCGCAAACTCCTGTTGTCCAGAAGCGCTGAAACCAGCTAAAAGCAAGCTTTCGCAAATTCTTTTGCCGCCTAACACGGCCGCAATTTGAAGGCAAATTCCGATGAAAGCGGTTATCTTAGCCGGCGGCGTAGGTTCGCGCATTACAGAAGAGTCGCAATTCAGACCCAAGCCAATGATCGAGATCGGCGGGCGGCCGATCTTATGGCATATCATGAAGATCTATTCGCATTACGGAATAAGGGATTTTGTGATCTGCCTCGGCTACAAAGGATATATGATCAAAGAATATTTCGCCAACATGGTGCTTCATTCGTCCGATGTGGCCATCGATGTTCAGGCGAATAAGATCGAATATTACCAGGCGGTCGTCGAGCCCTGGCGCATTACGCTCGCCGATACCGGCGAAGCGAGCCAGACCGGCGGCCGGTTAAAGCGCATCCGGCAATATATTGGCGAGAACGAAACGTTCTGCATGACCTATGGTGATGGCGTCGCCGACGTGGATCTTGCCGCCCTTGTTGCCTTTCATAAAAGCCGGGGGATGTTGGCGACGCTTACCGCGATCATCCCTCCCGGCTCGTTACGGCGCGGTGGATCTCGACGGCGATATTGTGCGCGGCTTTGCCGAGAAGCCACTCGGGTCCGATGGCTATGTCAGCGGCGGCTTCTTCGTTCTTGAGCCGGCGGTTCTCGATCGCATCGATGGCGATCAGACATCATTCGAATCCGAACCCCTCGAGGACTCGCGCGCGATCGGCAGCTCGCGGCCTATCGCCATTCCGGATTTTGGCATCCGATGGACACGCTGCGCGACAAAAATTATTTGGAGGAGCTTTGGCGGTCGGGATATGCGCCTTGGCAGCTGTGGGCTTGAACAAGGTAGATCCGTCGTTTTGGGCGGGCCGCCGGGTTCTGCTGACCGGACATACCGGATTCAAGGGTGCTTGGGCGGCGGTCTGGCTGGCACGCATGGGCGCGAACGTCACCGGCTTGGCGCTGCCGCCGGACACCGATCCAAATCTCTTTACCCTGGCCAAGGTGACGCAGGATATCGATTCCAGCATCGCAGACATCAGAGATCGCGAACCGATCGCCGCCATCGTTGCGGAAGCCGATCCCGAAATCGTGCTGCATATGGCGGCGCAGCCGCTCGTGCGACGCGGGGTTTGCGAACCGGTCGAGACCTTCGCGACCAATGTTCTTGGCACTGTTCATCTTCTTGAGGCGCTCAGGCACAGAGCGGAACTCAAGGCCGTGCTCGTCGTGACGACCGACAAGGTCTACGAAAATCACGAAAGTGGGCAGCCCTTCGCCGAAGACGATCCGCTTGGCGGGCATGAGCCTTACGGCGCATCCAAGGCGGCGACTGAAATCGCCGTAGCGGCGATGGCGCGCACCTATTTCGAAGCCGCCGGCGTGCCCGTCGCAACCGCGCGGGCGGGCAATGTTATCGGTGGCGGCGACTTCGCAGAAGACCGGCTCGTCCCCGATATTGTTCGCGCCGTCGCGCGCGGAGCGCGGCCTTTGCTGCGTCATCCCCATTCCATTCGCCCCTGGCATTACGTGCTCGATTGCCTTGCTGGCTATTTCTGTTTCCTTCAGGCGCTCGCGACAAACACAACCGAAGCACGCCGGCTGAATTTCGGCCCAAGCTCCGGCGAGGTCAGCGTTCAGACGCTCGCCGGTTCAATTCTCATGGCCCTCGGTGCGAACCCGGACTGGGATCTTGATCCTTCGCCGTCTTTCAAGGAGTCGCAGACCTTGAAGCTTGACACGCGGCAATCGCGAAAACTTCTTGGCTGGCAGGATCATTTCCCCGGCGCGCGGGGGCTGGAGGCGACCGCGGCGTGGTATCTCGCCTGGCACGAGGGACGCGACATGCGCGCCGCCACGCTCGCGGCGATCGATGCGTTCATGTGCGCGCAGGACCGGCCCGACGCCGCCATGGTCAAGTCGCCATGATGGATAAGCAAAGCTGCCGATCCTGCGGCGGCGTCTTGGCGACGTGCTTCGCCGATCTCGGCGCACAACCGATTTCGAATGCCTTTCGATCGCGGGCGCAACTGTCCACGAGCGAGCCCGTCTATCCGCTGCGCGCCTTCGTCTGCTCGGCATGCAAGCTGGTCCAGCTCGTGGACGTCAGCGATCGCGAAAGCCATTTCCACGCTGACTACGTCTATTTCTCATCCTATTCGAGTAGCTGGCTCGATCACGCGCGGCGCTATGCGGCTGCGATGATCGCGCGGTTCGATTTGAACGACGGCAGTCGCGTCGTCGAGATCGCCAGCAATGACGGCTATCTGCTGCGTTATTTCGCCGAGCGTAACATTCCTGCACTCGGCGTCGAGCCTTCCGCCAGCGTCGCGGAGGCCGCGCGCCGCCAGGGCATTGAAACGCGCGTCGCCTTCTTCGGCGCCGAAACCGCCCGAAAGATGGTGGCGGAGGGCCTTGCCGCGGACCTGATGCCGGCCAATAACGTATTGGCACATGTTCCGGACTTGAACGACTTTGTAGAAGGGTTCCGCATCCTGCTGAAACCAACGGGGGTCGCGACTTTCGAGTTTCCGTCGCTGCTCGCGTTGATGCGAAATGTCTATTTCGACACGATCTATCACGAACATTATTCTTATTTCTCGCTGCTTGGCGGTGCTGCCCCTGTTGGCGCGGCACGGATTGGCGGCGTTCGACGTCGAACAATTGCCCACACATGGCGGTTCATTGCGTCTGTTCGTTGCGCCTATCGAAGCAAAGCGCCCGATTCGGCCGACAATTCGCGACCTCCTTCGCGAGGAAGTTGCCGCCGGCCTCGATAAGCTCGCGGTCTACGAAAGCTTCGGCGAAAGGATCGCCGAGCTAAAGCACGCCATCGTGGCTTTGCTCTCCCGTCTCAAGGCCGGAGGCGCAAAAATCGCCGCCTATGGCGCTCCGGCAAAGGGAAACACGCTGCTCAATGCGATTGGCGCGACGACCGATCTGATTGAATTTACGGTGGATCGCAATCCGGCAAAGCAGGGTCTGTTTCTGCCGGGAAGCGGCATTCCCGTGCTGCCGGTCGCCACCCTGAAGGAGGGAAAGCCCGATTACGTCGTCATACTGCCGTGGAACTTGGCCGAGGAAATCATGGCGGAGCATGCAGATCTGCGCGCTGGCGGCACGCGCTTCATTGTGCTTTTGCCACTGCCGCGCATCATCTGAGGCGCCCGCTTGCTCTAGATCCGCGCCGGCAGATCTTCCTCATGCGCCAAATTGGCGAAACGGGTCATTTCCGCTTCGAAGGCGAGTTCGATCGTGCCGGTCGGCCCATGGCGCTGCTTGCCGATGATGATCTCGGCCTTGCCGTGAACCTGTTCCATCTCGGCCTGCCAATTGAGAAATTCCTCGGTGCCTTCACGCGGCTGTTTGTTCTTCAAATAATATTCTTCGCGGAACACGAACATCACGACGTCGGCATCCTGCTCGATCGAACCAAACTCGCGCAAGTCGGAGAGCAGCGGGCGCTTGTCATCGCGGCCTTCGACCTGGCGGGAGAGTTGCGACAGCGCGAGGATCGGCACGTTCAGCTCTTTCGCCAAGGCTTTGAGGCCGGTGGTGATCTCGGTCACTTCCTGGACTCGGCTGTCGCTACGCGTCTTGGATGCCGAAAGTAGCTGAATGTAGTCGATCACGAGCAAATCGAGGCCGCGCTGGCGCTTGAGGCGGCGCGCACGGGCGGTGAGCTGGGCGATCGAAATGCCTCCGGTCTGGTCGATGTAGAAAGGAACAGCCTGCATCTCGCGAGCGGCTTCTGCGACGCGATGGAACTCGGATTCCGAAATGTCGCCGCGGCGGATCTTGTAGGACGGCACGCCGGCCTGTTCCGAGATGATGCGCGTCGCTAATTGCTCGGACGACATTTCAAGCGAGAAGAAGCCGACGATCCCGCCGTTCACCGTCGCATGCGTGCCGTCCGCCCGGGTCTCGAATTCATAGGCCTTGGCGATGTTGAAGGCGATGTTGGTCGCCAGCGCGGTTTTGCCCATGCCCGGGCGCCCGGCGACGATGACGAGATCAGACGGCTGGAGTCCGCCGAGCATGCGGTCGAGATCGGAAAGGCCGGTCGCCAAGCCGGAAAGACGCCCGTCGCGTTCCCAAGCCTTTGCCGCCATGTCCACTGCAATTGCAAGGGCCTCGGAGAAACGCTGGAACCCGCCGTCGTAGCGGCCGCTCTCTGCAATCGAATAGAGTTTGCGCTCGGCCTCCTCGATCTGCTCGCGCGGCGAGGCGGTGATCGGGGCGTCGAAGGCGCCGTTGACGATGTCCTCGCCGATGCCGATGAGATCGCGGCGCACGGCGAGGTCGTGGATCGTGCGGCCATAATCGGCGGCGTTGATGATCGTCGTCGCCTCCGCCGCAAGGCGGGCGAGATATTGCGCGATCGTCACGCCTCCGAGATCATGTTCGCCGAGGAAGGTTTTGAGCGTGATCGGCGTCGCCAGCTTGCCGGCGCGGATCAATTGCGCCGCCACGTCATAGATGCGGCGGTGCAATTCCTCGGAAAAATCCTGCGCCTTGAGAAAATCCGATACCCGGTCGAAGGCGTCGTTGTTGACCAGGATCGCGCCGAGAAGCGCCTGTTCCGCCTCAATATTATGCGGCGGCACGCGGAAGTTCGGACCACCCGTGCGCGCTTGCGCGGTCACGAGAGCTGTTGACTGGTCGAGACGGTCGGCAAAACGTTCGGAGGCGGGCATGTTTTCTTCTGGCGAATCCCGCGCGTGGGGAAGGAGTGATCTTCCCTTTCTCGCACGCCCTCACGTCAGGAAGGAGAGAAATTTCGGTGTACAGCGGAAGCGTCCCGCAATCCACAACGAGCAAAAATTTTCCCAACGTGTCGCGTTGGTATCTGGACTTCGCGACGTTTGGAGCCTCCGCCCTCAAGACACGCAGGTCTGCGTTGCCGCGAAGCACAGCGGGACCGGGTGAACCCGACGCTCAGGCCTCTTCGCCGCCGGCTTCGGCAAGCGCGGCACCGACTTCGAGCCCGAGATCCTGCATCGACGTCTCTTCCACGACGGTGAGCGCCTCGCCCTTGCCTTGGCGCTCGGCCTCTTCCGGCGAGCGGGCGACATTGACGGTGATCGTGCTCTCGACCTCCGGATGGAGATGGACGAGAATCGAATGTAGGCCGATCGTCTTGATCGGCGTCCGCAATACGATCTGCTCGCGCGCGGCCTTGAAGCCACCGGCAGTGATGGTTTCGGCAATATCGCGCGCCGAAACAGAGCCGTAGAGGTGCCCGGTCTCGCCCGCCTGGCGGATAATGGTGAAGCTCTGGCCATTGAGCTTTTCGGCGACCGCCGAAGCCTCACTTTTCAGTTCCAAATTGCGGGTTTCGAGCTCGGTCCTTTGCTCCTCGAAGCGCTTCCTATTGGCCTCGGTCGCCCGCAGCGCCTTGCCCGTAGGCAGGAGGAAATTACGAGCATAGCCGTTTTTCACGCGCACCTTGTCGCCCATCTGACCGAGCTTGGCGATGCGTTGGAGTAAAATGACTTCCATAAGATTAGTCCTTCGGTTCAGGCCTGATTGGCCGCGGCAGCGGCCTTGCGGTCACGCAAAGAAAAGCCGGCTTCGGCGAGGCCGACCAGGGTGAAGACGACGAGCGGCCAGGGCATCAGCAGCGCCAGCGCGATGTAAAGGCCGCAGAGCAGGGCGCCACGGAACTTTGTGCCGCGCGTCAGGTCGTGGATCACTGCGAGGCCTTGCAGCGCGAAGGCGACGCCAAGAACCGCTGTCGCGATGCTGGCGATGAGGCCGAAGATACCGCCGAGAAAGCAAAGGCCGAAGCCGGCGGCCAAAGCTACGCCGAGCAAACGCGGCACCCGCAGCTCATGCGCGATGTTCGGCCACGGCCGCGTCAACCGGTTTGACACCTGCACGACACGGCCCGCTAGCCAAAGGTTCATCAAGAACAATAAGAAGATCATGCTGGCGGCGACCGCCGGGAGCGACTTGACGACGAGGCGTGCGAGGTCGACGAGGGCGACGCCGTTCGGCAAATCGTGGGAACCGAGCACCCGGACGACGAACGGAGCGATCTCTGCTGCCGCCCTGTCGATGCCGGCCTCGAAATTCACCTGGCTGAAGTTCGCCGCGACTGTCGCGACCGCGACGATGGCGAAGCCGATTAGCGCCGCGGTGAGGACGAGGAGGCCGACCGGATAATAATCCCAGGCTCTCCCTTTTTCTGCACGGCCTGCGGTCCAGGGCAGCGCGGCGTTGGCACGACTCAATCCGGCGAGGCGGGCGAGCCACCAGGCAGGAAGGGCCTCACAAACGGCGAAGATCAGGCCGCCGAGGCCGGCGGTCAAAACCCCGTCGATTGTGAGTTGTTGCGGTGCGGTGGCCGTCATCAGGGCGACGAAGGTGACTACGGCCATAGCCACGGCGCCAAGCCCCGTCCAGTGGCCGAAGCCGAGCGTCGCGATCATCAGCGGCAAGGGCGAAAGATAGGCAAGAAACAGGGCAGGAAACGTGCCCTGCCGCACGGCGGCGAGAAGAAGCGTCGCCGCGAGGCCGCTGCCCAGCGCGACCGCAATCCTTATGTCGAAACCCTGCTTGTTCGTCATCGCCGAGCTGTCCCGCGAAAGGCGGTTAGGGATGCTGGCAAAGCGCCTTATCCCAGCCGACCACCGAAAGGATTTCCGGCGGTCTTTTTCGTCGCGATTTTGGGTGTCGTCGCGGCGTCGAAAGATATTTAGCGGATCACGTAGGGCAGAAGGCCCAAGAACCGCGCACGTTTGATCGCCTTCGCCAATTCCCGCTGTTTCTTGGCCGAAACGGCAGTGATGCGCGAAGGCACGATCTTACCGCGTTCGGAAATATAGCGCGAGAGAAGACGGGTGTCCTTATAGTCGATCTTCGGCGCATTGGGACCCGAAAACGGACAGGTCTTGCGGCGGCGGAAGAAAGGACGACGGGTCGGAGCTGCTGCAGGCGGCATCAGAAACCTCCCTCTTCGTTCGCGCTGCCTTCGTCGCGCCCGCGCCGCGGGCCTCGCTCGCCGCGATCTCCGCGATCTCCACGATCAGATCGACTGCGGCCCCTGTCGCCGCGGTCGCGGTCGCCACGTTCGCCGCGGTCGTCGTCATCGCGTTTGCGCATCATCGCCGAAGGACCGGATTCCAATTCGTCGACACGCACGGTGAGGAAGCGGAGCACATCTTCGTTGATGCCCATCTGCCGCTCCATTTCAGTGACCGCGGCGGCGGACGCATCGATGTTGAGCAGAGTGAAATGCGCCTTGCGGTTCTTCTTGATCCGATAGGCGATAGACTTGACGCCCCAATATTCGAGCTTTTCGACCTTGCCGCCGTGCGACGTGATAATGTTTTTGAACTGCTCGCTGAGGGCTTCCACCTGCTGGGCGGAAATATCTTGGCGAGCAAGATAGACATGCTCGTACAGAGCCATGATCCTGCCTTTCCATTGGGTGAGCGGCCTCGACGCAAAGCCCTTCGAGCCCGGGAAAGGCTCGAACGAACGAAGGCGGAGACACGGGAAGACGGATCCGAGGATCCTGCGCGCTTTATTCGTTGTTCTAACGCATGATCTCATCCAAAAAGTCTGCAACTTTTTGGGATTATGCGGGCGCCTTCCGTTCAGCCTCCGGCCGAAGCCGCACCGCACGCCGGACCTCCGGCCTGCGTGAAGCGCGCTTTATACTTGGAATGCGATCGAAATCAAGGACGATCCGGCGCGCCTGGCTCGGCCCGTCCGCCGAACCCTGGAAGCCGCCCTTTTGACGCCGCAGTCTCTTGATGAATATGTTCGGCATGGCCGATTTGGCTTGGAACTGCGGTAAATGACCATGCTCATCAGGCCGGTATTCACTCTTGTCGCGTTCTGCGGCCTCGTCACAACGGCGCAGGCCAGCGATCTGCCGCTGACACTGCCCAGCATGGCCCTCGATCCGCCGGCACCGCCGACCTCGCCGTGGAGCGGCCTTTATGTCGGCAGCGAGGTGTTTGCCATTTCCGGCAATGGGAAGGGGCATGTCGGCGGCGGCGGGGTGATCGGCTACAATCACGAATTCGCGAACCATATCGTTGTCGGGATCGACGCAGCGAGCGGATTTGCGCCATTCGCGTTCCCACGCGGCTCGGCGAAGGGCTTCGATTACGCGGAGACGGACGTCAACGTCGGCTACGACATGGGCCGCTGGATGCCTTATGTGACTACCGGGGTCGTCCTGGCGAAGCCGAACACGAGCCCCGGCGCCGGCTACGTCAGCGCCAGCCAATCCACCAATAATCTCTTCAATTCTTCCGGAAATACGAAAGCCGCCGCGACTCTTGGCGCTGGTCTCGATTATGCCGTGACCGACAATCTGCACGTCGGGCTGAGCATCTCCGGCGGCACTTTCACCGAAGGGACTATCCGGCACTAGGCGGCATATTCGTCTCGCCGCCGTGCCGCTCCTTGGCGCCGAACGCCCGCGTCAATCTTGGTCTGTGGGAGCAGCCTTCCCGCTAGTACCGGCGTCGCCTCCACCTCCACCCTTCTTGCACTCCGAGCGGAATTGCTTGCGCGCCTCGCCGTGCAGGCCTTTGGCGTCGGCTTCCTTGGAACATTCGATGGATTTGGCGGAGCGTTCCTTCATCATTGGCTTGGCGGCGGGCGCGGCCGCACCGCTGGGGGCTGTGGTGGTCGTATCCTGCGCGAACGCAGGGCTTAGACTGAAACTGGCAACCGCGAAAAACAAAGCCAATTTGCAAACGGGCTTCATCGTGACTCCTCCTCGACGAAATGGGAACCTGTCATAGCCTTAAAACTGGCGCGCCGACAATCCTGGCGACCGCGATGATGCGCTTTTGGGCGCGGCGAGGGGCTCAAATGCAGGGTCCCCATTCACCGGTTTCGCGAATCCGCCAGGATTTCAGCCCCGCCTTGGCGACGACGACGCGGCCGCTCTTGGCCATCGCGACAAGGTGCTGGAAGACGATCGGCGTACGCCAGGCAAAGGGTTTGCTCGGATCGCAAACGGCGCGATATTCGTCGGTATCCTCATCTTCCATCAAAATGGTTCCCACCCGGTCCGGTCGCATCTGCGGGCTCATGCCGCGATCATCTTTCCACAAACAAACGAACTCCCGGCAGACGTTGGGTCGGTCGTCATAGATTCGGCAGCCGCCGCCAGAGACGCAGTTCTTGCAGGCGGGCCCAGCCGGTTTTTGCAATTCTTCGATCTCGAGCACTTTGCAGCACATGCTGCAAGCGCCGCAGGCCTTACCCGGAATATCCATCTGCTCCTTGCTCCCGCGCCGCTACCGAACCCCAGATTCGCCAATCCAGCATGATGACGCGCCATCACGTGGAGGCAACTGAAATCGATGCAAAAGTTGTGACGTAACGTCGGCCGCTTGACAGATCCTTGTCAGCAATGCAACTCGCAACCCCATTCGAAGCGTCGGATGGGGTGAACGCAAAGCATGGCGAGAGCTTTTGTTTTTCCGGGTCAAGGATCGCAAGCCGTGGGGATGGGCAAGGCTTTGGCGGAAGCGTTTGCGCCGGCCCGCGCGGTCTTCGATGAAGTCGACGCAGCCTTGCAGCAGAAACTATCGGCCCTGATGTTCGAAGGACCGGAGGCGGAACTCACCTTGACCGCCAATGCGCAGCCGGCGCTGATGGCCACGAGCCTCGCCGTCCTGCGTGTGCTCGAAGCTGAAGCGGGACTCGACCTTGCCATGGATGCGGCCTTCGTCGCCGGACACTCCCTCGGCGAATATTCGGCGCTTGCCGCGGCGGGTTCATTGTCGATCGCAGATGCTGCGCAACTGCTGCGACAGCGCGGCGCGGCGATGCAGCAGGCGGTTCCCGTCGGCCAAGGCGCGATGGCAGCTTTGCTCGGCCTCGATTACGACGCTGCCTCTTCCATTGCCGAAGAAACACGGCAGAGCATCGGCGGCGACGCGGTCTGCGCGGTGGCCAATGACAATGGCGGCGGGCAGGTGGTTTTGTCAGGCACGAAGGCGGCAATCGAACGCGCGCTCGACATTGCGAAGGGGAAGGGCGTGCGTCGCGCGATCCTCCTGCCGGTCTCGGCGCCATTTCATTGCGCGCTGATGCAACCAGCGGCGGACGTCATGGCTAGGGCGCTGGCCAAGGTCGAAGTCAAAGCACCGAAAGTGCCAGTGGTCGCAAATGTTCTCGCCGTGGCGGTCGAAGATCCCCAAGAGATCCGCAAAAATCTTGTTGCGCAGGTCACGGCGACAGTCCGCTGGCGCGAGAGCGTGACATTCATGGCGCGACACGGCGTTTCACAATTCGTCGAGCTCGGCTCGGGCAAGGTCTTGACCGGCCTGCTCAAGCGCATCGTCGAATCGGCGACCGGCATTGCTGTCGGCACGCCGGCTGAAGTTGAGGCCTATAAAGCCTTCCGCTGACCAAACCATTCGAGGCGCCCATCATGTTCAATCTTTCCGGCAAGACAGCGCTCGTTACCGGCACCAGCGGCGGCCTCGGCCGGGCGATCGCGCGTGCTCTCCACAGCAATGGCGCGACCGTCGCCTTGTCCGGCACGCGCGTCGAAGCGCTCGACGCCCTGGCCGCCGAATTGCGCGACAATGTTCATGTTCTGCCTTGCGATCTTGCCGATACGGCTGCGGTCGAGCGCTTGGTGCCGGCGGCGGAGGTCGCCATGGGCGCACTCGACATTCTCGTCAACAATGCCGGGCTGACACGCGACAATCTCGCTCTACGGATGAAGGACGAGGATTGGGACCTCGTCCTCGCGGTCAATCTGACGGCCGCCTTTCGACTCTCACGCGCGGGGCTCAAGCTCATGCTGAAGCGACGGTTCGGCCGCATCATCGGCATCACTTCCGTCGTCGGGGTGACCGGCAATCCGGGGCAGTCCAATTACGCCGCATCAAAAGCTGCGATGATCGGCATGTCGAAGTGCCTCGCAGCGGAAGTCGCGACCCGCAACGTCACCGTGAATTGCGTCGCCCCCGGCTTCATCGAATCGCCGATGACCGCGGCGCTCAACGAAACGCAGAGATCGGCGATTCTGGCTGGCGTACCGATGCGCCGGCTCGGCGCCGCCGAAGATGTCGCAGCGGCCGTGGTCTATCTGGCCAGCGAGGAGGCTGCCTACGTGACCGGACAAACTTTGCATGTGAACGGTGGAATGGCAATGATTTGAACGGAGTATCGTTGGGCTCGGGCCTTACCGGGGGGCTCTCGCCAACCTGTTTGAAGTATGTTACCAACCGAGCGTCAGCTGGCGGACGGGTTATTTTCGGGGAGGTCGCGACACGTTGCGGCTTTGCGTACCTGGCCGCAAAGGGGTTCATTCGGATTATCGGGATTCCCGCGCGGGATCCTCGTTCGAGCGCGTCGGGGGCGTGAGCTTTCGAAAGCTTTGATTTCGAATGCGCTTTGGATATCGGCTGGTGTCAGCAATTACAGGGACGAGGATCAAACGACCATGAGCGATGTCGCCGAGCGTGTGAAAAAGATCGTAATAGAGCATCTCGGCGTCGACGCCGACAAGGTTGTCGACGATGCCAATTTCATTGAGGATCTCGGGGCCGATTCGCTCGACACGGTCGAACTCGTCATGGCCTTCGAAGAAGAATTCAGCGTCGAAATCCCTGACGATGCGGCCGAGTCGATCGTCACGGTCGGCGACGCGATCCGCTTTCTCGACAAAGCGACGGCAAGCTGATCCGGTTCCGGTGTCGACGTAATGGCCGGCACGGAAAATCAGACGAAGTATGGTGCAGGCTTGCTGCGGCGTTAGTACCGCCCGGGTGACCGGCGGCGACGGTCGATTGCAATCGCCGCGCTTTCGCCTCGATCACATCACAACGGATCTCCGTTCGCGGCCGATTCGCGTGCGGGGGGAGTGAAACAGGTCATTGATGCGCAGGGTGGTGATTACCGGTCTTGGCATGATCTCGCCGCTCGCCTGCGGCGTTGAAGCGACGTGGGAGCGTCTGCTGGCCAGCCGTAGCGGTGCCGGTCCTATCCGAGGGTTCGACACATCCGATCTCGCTTGCAAGATCGCCATGCAAGTGCCACGCGGCGACGGATCCGACGCTACGTTCGACCCCGATGCGTGGATGGACTCCAAGGACCAGCGCAAGGTCGACGACTACATCATCTATGGCGTGGCGGCGGCGACCCAGGCACTTGCAGACGCCAGATGGAACCCGCGGACGCATGACGAGCAGATCAAGACCGGCGTCATGATCGGCTCCGGCGTCGGCGGCCTCGGCGGCATTTACGAAACTTCGGTTGTCTTGCGCGAGAAGGGGCCGCGCCGCGTCTCGCCCTTCTTCATTTCCGGCCGTCTCATCAACTTGGTGAGCGGCTATGTCTCGATCATTCACGGTCTCAAGGGGCCGAACCATGCCGTGGCGACGGCCTGTTCCACCGGCACTCATGCGATCGGCGACGCCGCGCGCCTTATCGCCCTGGGAGATGCCGAGGTCATGGTCGCTGGCGGCGCCGAATCGGCGGTCAATCGTATCGGCATAGCCGGGTTTGCCGCATGCCGCGCTTTATCGACAGCTTTCAACGACCGACCGAAACAGGCTTCGCGTCCCTATGACAAGGACCGCGACGGTTTCGTCATGGGCGACGGCGCCGGCTGTGTTGTTCTTGAAACCTATGAAGGCGCCAAGGCGCGCGGAGCCAAGATCTATGCCGAGATTGTCGGATATGGCTTGTCCGGCGACGCCTATCATATCACCGCGCCGGAAGGCAGCGGCGACGGCGCTCTGCGCGCCATGCAGGCGGCGGTGAAACGCGCCGCCATCATGCCGCAGGATATCGATTACGTTAACGCGCACGGAACCTCGACGCCGCTCGGCGACGAGATCGAACTCGCCGCGGTGCATAAGTTGCTCGGCAACGGCACGCATGCGCTCGCCATGTCGTCAACAAAATCTGCGATCGGCCACCTTCTCGGCGCAGCCGGCGCCGTGGAAGCGATTTTCTGTGCGCTCGCCATCCGCGATCAGGTTGTGCCGCCAACTCTCAATCTCGACAATCCGTCGGTTGAGACGACGATCGATCTCGTCCCGCACAAGGCGCGCAAACGGCACGTCGAGTTTGCACTTTCCAACTCCTTCGGTTTCGGCGGGACGAACGCCTGCCTGATCTTACGGGCGCCCGAATGAGGCCCGCGCCAGGCCTGGCAAGCCCCAATTCCTCCCCAAATGCCGGTTAAAAAGCCATAATTTCAGCAAATTGCGTGGCCGCGCATTCGTTGCGCGAGATGTGTCGCCGGATCGCGATTTTGCCCTGCCGACGTTTCGTGTAGAAGGGTCATTCTTGCGTCGCAGAGCGCGCATGTGGATATGATGTGATGGCAGGTCTGGTTCACAGCGACGAAACCGCCGCGCCGCCCGATCCATCGGGGGAGGCGCCGCCGGCCGCGCGCTTTTTCAGCCGCCGCGCGAAGCTGCAAAGCCCAAACGAAGCCCTACAGCCCGAGACGCCGCCACCGCCGCCTACTCCGCATCGGCGGCGCCCGACGCTTTCGGCGCTTTCCGGCTTTTTCTCTTTCCTCCTGATCCTCGCCGTCGCCGGCCTTTTTGGCGTAGTTTGGGGCGTCCATCGTCTGCAGGAGCCGGGGCCGCTCCCTGCCGACAAGGTTGTTTTCATCGAGCCGGGCACGCAATTCCTCGATATCGTCGCTTTGCTCGACCAGGAAGGGGTCATTGACAGCCCGTTGGTGCTGAATGTCGCGCTGGTGCTTGAGGGCAATAGTTCCAAGGTCAAGGCAGGCGAGTATTTGTTCAAGCAAAATGTCAGTATGCGCGAGGTGATCGATACGCTCGTCAGCGGCAAACAGATTCTTCATGCGATCACGATTCCCGAAGGCCTGACCAGCGAGCAGGTCGTACAGAGGCTGCAGGACAATGATCTGCTGTTGGGCGACATTCGCGAGATTCCGAGAGAAGGCACTCTTCTGCCGGAGACCTATAAGGTTCCGCGCGGCATGTCGCGGATCGAGCTCATCAAGCGCATGCAGGATGATCAAAAGCAACTCGTCGATCAGATTTGGGCGCGCCGCGCGAGCGATCTCACGCTGCGTTCACCCTACGAGCTCGTGACCTTGGCTTCGATTGTCGAAAAGGAAACCGGCAAGGCCGACGAGCGGTCGCGCGTCGCAGCAGTTTTCCTCAACAGGCTGCAGAAGCGGATGCGACTGCAATCCGATCCGACCATCGTCTATGGTCTCGTCGGCGGCAAAGGGACTTTGGGCCGCACGCTGCTGCGAGCCGATGTCGAGAAGTCGTCGCCCTACAATACCTATTTGATTGATGGCCTGCCGCCGGGACCAATCGCCAATCCCGGCCGGGCTGCGCTCGAAGCCGTTGCCAACCCGTCGCGGACGCAGGACCTATATTTCGTTGCCGATGGTACCGGCGGCCACGTCTTTGCCGAGACGCTCGAACAGCATCAGCGCAACGTGCTGCGCTGGCGCCAGATCGAAAAGGACGCGAAGGATAAGGCCGGCAGCGACGTTGACAAATATGTTCCGCAATTGCCGGCCGGCCATACCGACCAGCATGGCGAACTCAGCCGCGGCTCGGTCTACGGCGCTTTGCCAGCCACTTTCGGCGCCGGACAGGCCGATGGTCGGACGCCTGAGCTAGGGGTCGCCTCGGCCGCCGCTGCGATCGCTGCGGTCTCTCCGACGATGCCGGTCGTTGTGGTTGCGGCGGCAGCGGGGCCGCAATCTGGCGACATCGGCAGCCGTGCGGCTTCGTCGCCATCCTCAGCCTTCACCGTAGGACCCGGCCTCGACGCTCTCGGCATTTCGGTGCGCGGCGTCGGATCGGCGCGTGCCGCCGCCGACCTGCTCGACGGGCCCGTGGATGAGGGCGATGCAGCTAATCCGCAGGCAGACCCAACCGTCATTCCCGTCGGGGCGACGCGTGTGGCCGAACAAAACGGCAAGACTGCCGAGCCTCGGTGCCGATGCCGGTTCGGACCGCCTGCCGCAAGGAGGAGATGGCAGCGCGACCAAGGAAACGCCGCAAAACGACCAGAAGGCCCGGGCCTTTGACGCCTCGGAAGGAACTCCACTCGATCCTCTCCTCAACAAGACTTATGATCTCAACTACGCCAAGACGGTGCCCTCTGCTTCCGATTTGAATTGATGTCTTAATGGCATGTCTTCAGGTTTCCGCCCAACAGGTTGAGCCAGAAGCGCTCGGGCAGCCCGGCAGTCCACGCTCAAGGTTGAGATGACGATTTCCAGCATGACAGGCTTTGCGCGCGCCCCCGGTGCCACCGCGGGTTTTCGTTGGGCCTGGGAGCTTAAGTCCGTCAACGCCAAAGGGCTCGACCTGCGGTTGCGCTTGCCGCCAGGCTTTGATCCGATCGAGGCGGAAGCGCGTGCCCGGCTCGGCGCGTCGCTCAACCGCGGCACATGTTACGCCACGCTGTCGGTGCAGCGCGAGGTCGTGACTCCGGAGGTCCGCGTCAACGAGGAACTGCTGCGCCGACTTGTCACGGCTATTGCCGGCATTGAAACTTCGGCGGCACTCCGGCCGGCGTCGCTCGACGGGCTTCTTTCGGTGCGCGGCGTCGTTGATATTCGCGACGCTGGCGATGACGAGAAGGAGTTGGCTCGCGTCCAGCAAGAGATGCTCGCCGGCCTTGACGAGGCGCTAGCGGCACTCGTTGCCATGCGGCAACGCGAAGGGGGCGCCCTCGCGCAGATCCTCACCGCCCGGCTGGCCAAGATCGCTGCTCTGCGGCAGGCCGCGGAAGTCTGTCCGGGTCGTACGCCCGAGGCGATCCGCGCCAAGCTCGCCGAGACGCTTGCTCTGCTCGCCGGCCACGCCAATTTCGACCAAGCCCGGCTCTACCAGGAAGCTTTGTTGCTGGCTGCCAGGGCCGATGTGCGTGAGGAATTGGACCGCCTCGCAACCCATATCGGCGCCATTGCAGATCTTCTGCAAACCGGCGGCCCGATCGGACGACGGCTCGATTTTCTTGCGCAGGAGCTTGGCCGCGAGGCCAACACGCTTTGCGCCAAATCCAACGATGCGAGCCTGACTGCGCTCGGCCTTGAATTGCGCGTCGAGATCGAGCAATTCCGCGAGCAGGTGCAGAATATAGAATGAAGCCGGGAGATCGCGTGGCAGAACGAGCAGATTTTCGGACCGACGCAGCGCCGGAATTGCCGCGGCGTGGCCTCATGCTGATCTTGTCGTCGCCGTCCGGCGCCGGCAAAACGAGTTTGACGCGCATGCTCCTGCAAAAGAAGGAGCTCGACCTCACCTTGTCGATCTCGGTGACGACGCGGCCGCGGCGGTCGAGCGAAGTCGACGGGATCCACTATTCCTTCATTTCGAAGAAGCGGTTCGAGGCCATGCGCGACGGCGGCGAGTTGCTCGAATGGGCGGAGGTGCACGGCAATTTCTACGGCACACCGCGCGAGCCGGTGGAGCGCACCCTCGCGCAAGGCCACGACGTGCTCTTCGACATCGACTATCAGGGCACGCAACAGGTGAAGGCTAAGGCTGGCGATGATGTCGTGACCGTCTTCATTCTGCCGCCTTCAATGCGGGAATTGCAGGCCCGGCTAGAGCGCCGTGCCGAGGATGCGGGCGAGACGATCGCCAAACGTCTCGCCAATGCACGCAACGAAATTGCCCGCTGGACGCTTTATGACTATGTGCTCGTCAACGACGATCTGCAGCGCAGCTTCGAAGAGCTTGTGGCGATCCTGACGGCGGAGCGCCTCCGCGCCCCGCGGCAGAAACAGGGGATCGAGGATTTCGTCGAGAAGCTTATGCAGGAGGGGTGAGGGTCGCGTCGCGCATCTCTTTCAGCGCCCGCGCCAGGGCGACGAATCCCGCGACTTCGATCTCTTCCGCGCGTTTCGTCGGATCGATATGCGCGCGTTCCAACAGCGGCAACGAATCGACGCCGAGCCCTTTCAAACTTTGCCGCAGCATTTTGCGGCGCTGGCCAAAGGCAGCCTGCGTAATCTCTGAAAGCGGCTTCACCTCGCAGACTAAGGGCGCGTCGCGCGGCACGAGTTCGACGACCGACGATGTGACTTCTCGGCGGCGGGGTGAAGGCGGCGGCCGGCACGTCGAACAGGATGCGCGTCGCGCAGCGCCAATTGGCGAGCACCGCCAGCCGGCCGTAATCGGCGCGCGTGGCAGGGGTCGCGACGATGCGCTCAGCCACCTCCTTTTGAAACATCAGCACCAGCCGGTCGAAGAATGGCGGCCATGCGTCGGCCTCAAGCCAATTCGTCAGCAGAGCGGTGGCGATGTTGTAGGGTAGGTTGGCGCAGATCCGCGCCGGCCGTCGCGCACCGACAAGCTTGGCAAGATCGATGCCCAGCGCATCACCTTCGACGATCTCGAGCCGTCGCGGATAATGCGCCGCAATCTCGGCAAGCGCGGCGAGGCAGCGCGCGTCGCGCTCGATTGCGATCACATGGCCCGCGCCTTCGGCGAGAAGCGCCCGCGTCAAACCGCCGGGGCCGGGACCGATTTCGACGATTGTGGCATCTGCAAGCGGGCCGGCGGCGCGTGCAATTCGCGCAGTGAGATTGAAATCGAAGAGAAAATTCTGGCCGAGCGCCTTTTTGGCGGCGAGCCCATGCGCGGCGACGACCTCGCGCAGAGGCGGCAGAGCATCCTTCACCTTTGCGTCCCGGCTGGAGGGTCGGCGAGCCGCGCCGCGAGGCGCAGCGCGGCGATGAGGCTCGCCGGATCGGCCTTGCCTTCGGCGGCAATGTCGAAGGCCGTGCCGTGATCGGGCGAAGTGCGCACGAAAGGCAGGCCCAGGGTCACGTTGACGGCCGTCTCGAAGGCGAGCGTTTTGATCGGGATCAAGGCCTGGTCGTGATACATGGCGATCGCCGCGTCATATTGCGCGCGTGCCGCCGTGTAGAACAATGTATCAGCCGGGTAGGGGCCGCGCGCGTCGATCCCGGCGTGGCGGAGTTCGGCGATCGCCGGCGTGATAATGTCGATTTCCTCGCGGCCCATATGACCGGCTTCGCCGGCATGCGGGTTGAGGCCGGTGAAGGCGAGCCGCGGCGCGGCGAGGCCGAAGCGGGTTTTGAGATCGGTCGCAACAATCTTTCCCGTCTCGACGAGAAGTTCGCGGCTTAGAAGGCCCGGTACTTTCGCAAGCGGGACGTGGATCGTCGCCGGCACGACGGCGAGTTCGGGCGACCAAAGCAGCATCACCGGTCGCGCCTTCACGCCGAACAGGCGCTCTGCCAATTCGCCCAAAAATTCGGTATGACCCGGGTGCCGAAATCCGGCGCGCTGCAAAACCTCCTTGGCTATCGGATTGGTCACGAGCGCGTCCGCGGCGCCCGCATGGACGAGACTGGCGCCGGTCTCGATCGATTCGATCGTTGCCGCAGCGTCGGCTGTTTCGGGCCGGCCCAAGGCTCCTTTGACGGGCGGACGCAAAGGAACAACCGGCAGCGCGCGCGGAAAGATCGAGGCTGCGTCGCGCGCATCAGCCGTTTCGACCGGAACCGCGAGGCCGAAGCGGCGGGCGAGCGCGGCGAGGTGGTCGGTATCGGCGACGGCGAAGAAGGCCGGCGCGCCTTCGTCCGCATGCAGCGCGAGCCAGGATTTCAGAACAAGCTCGGGACCTATTCCGGAAGGATCGCCGCGGGTCAGTGCGAGTACACGCCGCCGCGCGCGCTCACGAACTTTCTGCGCCATTATCTTTTGACGACGACGGCATTGGCCCGCATTTCCTTCAACCGCTTGGCGGCGTCGTTCTCGTATTCGGCGGCAAGCAGCTTGTCCGATATTGCTTTGCGAATCGCCGAGTCGTCTTTCGACGCGCCCTTGCTGCACACGGCGATCATCTCAATACCCCCGCTGGTCCTTTGCGGCGCCGTCAGATGGCCGACAGGGGTCTTGTCGAGCAATTGTTTCAAACCTTCGCTGATCTGGCTCGAATTCCGCGTGATCTCGTCCTTGACCGCTACGTCATCCATGCCGCGCGCAAGCGCAAGTCCATTATCGCAATCGGTAAAACGCGCCCGCAGTCTGCTCGGCGGCTTTGAATTGTCCTTCGACGGCCGCAGGATTCAGGGAACCAAGAACCGTAAAAATGACCTGACGAACTTTGTATTCGACGCCGGCGGCGGCTTTGCCGCCATCCTTGGCGAGTTCAGCACGAACCTGGGTCTCGCTCGCATCGACGCCCTTATTGTAGGCCTGGATGAGGACGCTGAAAGCGAACTCGGCGGCAAAATGATCCTTGAAATGAGTTTCCCTGACGCCAGCGCGCTGCAGCGCCGCCATTAGTGCCTCGGGCGCCATTTTCATCTCTTCGGCGTCGCGCGCGATTTGCTGACCTATCTCGGTGTCGGTGGGCTTGACTTTGTATTTGCCGGTCTCGTCAAGTTTCAGCTGATCGTCGATGAGACTTTCCAATGCAGCGTCGCGGGTCGCGGGCTGGCGCAAGACGCGCAGGAGCTTGGTGCGCTGCTCAAGATCGACGTCGGTGATCGGATCGCCGTTCACCGTAGCGATGATGGCTTGCGCACGCGCTTGCGGCGTCGCCGTGAAGGCGGTCGTCGCGGCGGCAACGAACCAGACGCAGAGAAGCTTGACAAGATGGGCCGTGAGCAATTGCCAGCAAGATTTCCTGCACGCGATCATCGGGGTCCTTCTCCCTTGTTATCAGTGTCCCCCGAGCCCTGATAGCTGTTTGACAGAGATCCACCGCTTGTCGGCGAGCCGCAATGCGCCATTCACTTGACCCCGTCCAAAGCCTGCGTTCCGCCGCTATATGTCGTCTGGCTGAATTTGGCGTCGCCCAGGGTGCGCAATTGCAGCTCAACCAGCACGGTTTGATTGTGTACGAAAGTGCCGGTTCCGTTGTCCTGATAGACCGAGCTATAGTTGACCGTGAACGTCGTGCAATCATCTTTGTATCCGACGCCGGCGCCGGCTGCAGCAATGGCGAAGGGGCCTGGATTGTAATAGCCGATCAAGTCTGGCGGGTAATATTGTCGGCTCATGTCGAAGGTGATGTTTCCCTGCACAAAATAGTTTGCGTTGATCTGGTACTTGGAGTCGAGGCCGAGGCCCTCGCGCCGGACGTAATAGCCAATAACGGGCTGCGCCTGATAATCAGCGAACTGAACGCTGCCGGTCCAGGCTCCGAGATTGAAAGCGGTGACGAGATCGATCCGGCGCGGCTCGAAGGTCGTCTCGTCGAAACGTCCCTTCGCGGTGAAAGACAGCGCCGGACCGGGCGCCAAAGTGAAGGCGCCGACATAATCCGAAAACGACGTATCGAGCCCCGAGCTGAGGCCAAGGTTGGCTGCGTCAGGGGTAGCATAACCGTTCGGACCGGCAACCTGATAGGATTGTCCGCCAATGATATTGGCATAGCCGCCGTTCTTGAAATTCAACGTGGCCTGCGCGCCATAATTGGCCCGCGTGCCGGTCTCGAACTGGTCATAGCCTGAGTATTTGTTCCATTCGAACAGAGCAGTGTCGTCGAAGACGAGGCTCTGGGCGTCCAAATTGACGAGGGAATTCGCGCCGATGACTTGGCCGGGCCGGGTGATGAGCTGGCCGATTGGCTCGACCACAAGCGAGCCGAGGCTGGTGCTGGCGAGAATGGGATAGCGATAATCCATGCCTACGCCGGGCATCACATAGCCGTCGAACCCTACTGTTGGGCTGACGAAATTGGCTTGCGACGCGTTGCTGATGGTCGATGTGCCAGCACTCGACGAGAACGTGTAGGTTTGGGTCGTGTTGAGATCGAGCCATTCCCCATTGACGCGGGCAAAGGCAAAAGGCGTCCAAACCTCGCCGATCGGATCGATGAACTTGCGCTGCCACGACACGTCCGTCGTCGCCCGCGTATAATCGCCGCCGATACCGCGCAACAGGCAATCGCCGACTGCGGTGCCCGGCCTGTAGTTGGTACAAACGGGATAGAGATTGTAGGCTTGATCGAGTTCACTTTGGCCGACCGACTGATAGCTCGCGGCGGCGGCCGAGAGGCTGGTGAAGTTGAAGTCGACTCCACTTGACCGCCGATGCCGGCGGTCTTAGCCGGATCCACGTCGAAGGTCTTGTTGTAGTCCACGACAGGCAGCACATTTGGCTGCTGTGGTTGAAAATCATGGCTCGACAGGCCCTCGAAGTGATAGCCGCGCAAATCGAAATAGCCGCGGTCTCCCTGCCCGGTGAGATAAGCGGTAGAAGTCACCTCGCTGTAATAGTTGGACGAGACGGTCTGGTTCGAAATCCGATAGTCGTTGATGTACCACTTGTCCGACAGCAGCGTGAAATCCCAGCCGTACTTCCAGAAATCGCTCAGGTTGAATTCGCCTACACTTTCGAGTGAGCCGCGGAGTACGAGGCCGCCAGCGCCATAAGGCGGTTGAGGAAAGTCATTGGGATTTTGCTGGAAGATGCCATTCGCTCTGACGAAGTAACTGCCGTTGGCGAGCCGATGCCGCCACTCGATGTCACCGTAGAAGCCCTGCTCGGCGAAATAGGTTGGCGTGAACGTCAAATCGTAATTCGGGGCGAGCGCCCAAAAGATGGGAATGGCGGTTCCCCACCCGAGCACCGAGTCTGTCAATCAGCTGCGGCGTAAGAATGCCGGACTTGCGCTTGACGCTCGGATCGGGCGACGAAAACACCGGCACATAGGCGACCGGGATGCCGAGGAATTCGAGCCAAGCGTCCTCGTAATAGACCATTTTCTCGTCGTTCTTATGGATGATGCGCTTGGCGCGCACCCTCCAGAGAGGCGGCTTCGTGGGGTTGTCGGCGCAGGCCGAGCAGGCTGTATACGTGCCCTTCTCGTAGACCGTCGTCTCGCCGCCGGTGATCTCGGCACGGGGCGCGCTGAAAAAGGTCTTGTCCGCCGTATCGGCCCGCAGGCTTTCGATGAAGCCGTCGCGAAAATCCTTGGTGAGATCGAACTTGGCGCCATGCAGGACCGTGCCGTCCTTTGTGGTCAACTTGGCATGGCCTTCGGCATAGACGCGGCCGCTGTTGCGGTCATAGACGATGCGGTCCGCCTCGAGCACGCGGCCCTCGTAGTAGACCCGGGCGTTGCCCTCGGCCGAAACCGTATTCTTGTCCTTGTTGTAGACAAGCTCGTTCGCCTCGACGATCATTTTGTCGGGTTGCTCGCCCGGCTTTGGTTTCTTGACCAGCTGTTCGCCGACAGTCTGGGCTGCCGCGGGGGCTGACAGTTCGGCGCAAAGGCAAGCGGCCAAAAATGCGCAGACGAACAGGCGCACCAAACCGCCAAGCAGCGTGGCGGCCGCCACACGCAGCTCGGGACGGGCAAAGACGCGTCCGTCCGTGGGGCAAAAACGCCGCCCCATCAACCGTCCTCCTGATGCAAGAGAGCCAAAGCTCCGAGCATGCTGCCAACCACCGCTGGTGACCACGCGGCGACTGACGCACTGAGAAGGCCGGACCCGCCGAGATCGGCCACCATCTTCGTCAAAAGGTAGAGCACGAAGCCGGCGCCGACGCCACCGCCGACCATCTTGGCCACTCCACCAAACCGGAAAAATCTTAAGGAAAAGGCGGCGGCAATGAGCACCATTGCGACAAGAAGCAGCGGCCTCGCCAAAAGCGTCTGAAATTGCAGCCGGAAACCAGTGGAATCGAGCCCCGCTACTTCACTTTCCTGGCGCAGCCGAGGCAGCGACCAAAACGGAACGGAATCCGGCGTGAGGAAACCTTCGGCGAGCTCGTCAGGTGAGAGATCGGTAGCGAGCAGATAGGTGCCGACCTGTCGCGATTCCTCCCCGGGCGCCGAAATCTGGGCGTTTTGCAGTTTCCAGACGCCGGGAAGAAGCGTGCCACGCTCGGCTTCCACACGCTCTTCGAAGCGCCCGTCCGGCTCGTAGACATAGGCAGTCACCGAGGTCAGCGTCGTACCGGACTTGGTCGCTCCTTCGGCGCGCAGGATCGCTTCGCCATCCACGCTCCTTTGCCGGATCCACAGAGTTGTATCGCCTTCCTTCTGGCCGCTACGGCCGAAAAGCTGCGTCTCGATGACGTCGGCGCGTTGCTTCATCTCTGCCGAGAGCGGGTTGAACAGGGCGACCGACAGTACGCCGATCAACAGGGCGATTCCTACCGGCGGCAAAAGGAATTGCCACACCGAAACGCCGGCCGCCCGCGCCACGATCAGCTCCAGTTTGCGGCTCAGATCGAGGAACGCAGCCATCGTGCCGAAGAGAACGCAGAAGGGCAGGATTTGCTCAGCGACGGATGGCGTCCGCAGCAACGACAAAAAGGCGACAAACGTCGCCGTTACGCCATGCATCCCATTGGTCCGGCGCAGCATTTCGACGAAGTCGAAGACATAGACCGTGCCGATGATCGCCAAGAAGACCGCCATGATCGTGTTGAAAAAGCGTATCGACAAATACCGCCCGAGTGTCGATCCGATGATCATGCCGCACCTCGCTGTAGGCGAGGCCGGATTGCCGGGGTGCGCATGGCCGCCACCGCCGTCTTGCCCGCGAAGGCGGCGGCAGGATCAATTCGGCTCGCATGAGTCTCGACGAACGGCATGATGCGGGCACTTCCGTGAACGGTAGGCCAATCGACCATTAGAGCAGGTCCGGGGCCTGTAGATGTGGCAAAACAACCGACACGCGGACTGCCTCCGCGGTCGGATCTCCTTGGAATGTCTGTTATTTCGCGAACGGAATCCCCTTCCCGAAGGCCGCAAGCAACACCCCCACCGGAATCGAGGGTAGGCTACTGATATCCTAGCCTTCTTTGGCTACATAGTCACAGCCTTAGGTGCAAGCGGCTCCCGGCTTTTTGAGGGCAATCCTGCTCGAATGCGAAGCCCGCGTGGCGGGAACATCACGCCGCATCCTTGGCCTGAGTTGCGCTCGGCGCCGAATATGATGCTCCCTGTGGCTGAGCCGGGACGTTCTGCGCACTTGCAAGGCCTTCCGGCGAGCCAACATGATAAGGCAGCCTGCCACCCGGTTATCAGGTCGCGAATTTACTTTGAAGATCGCTGACCCTTTGATCTTGCTGGCCGACGCGTCTAAACGCTGAAGGTGCAAGCAATTCATCGGAGCACCAGGAAGAGAAACAAATGTCGCACACAGTCAAAGTAGAATTCATTGCCTTAACATCGCTGACGGGGCAGACGCCGGCGTCCAAACGGGGCGGAAAAGCCAAAGCCCCGCAAACGCTCGTGGTTTTCGCAGGTCAGGATTTCGCTCTCGGCAAGGCGACGCGCCATCTGATTGGCAGCGACGGCGAGGAACTGATCAAAAAGGCTGCCGGGACTGCCAAATTCAAAGGCAAGATATCGACTGCGCTCGACATCATCGCGCCGGCGGGCGTCGCCGCCGACAGGCTTCTTGTCATCGGTATCGGCGCCGCCAATGAAGAGCCGGCAAAATCCGGCAAGGGCAAGGAGCGCGACAAGGAGGCGAAGCCAGACGATTACTTGACCTTAGGCGGCTTTGTCTTCGGCAAGCTCGGGGCTGGGGCCAACGCCACCGTGGTCTTCGATCTGCCGCATGCACAAAAGGACGCCCCTGCCGCTGCTGCCGATTTCGCACAGGGGATCAGGCTGCGCGACTATAAGTTCGATCTCTACAAGACGAAGAAGAAGGAGGACGAGGAGTCCGGTGCCGCCGAAATCGCGATCGCCGTCTTGGACCCCGCCGCGGCGCGGCGCGAGGTGAAATCGCGTGACGCCGTGGCCGATGGCGTTCTCATCGCCCGTTCGCTCGTCAACGAGCCCGCCAATGTCCTTTATCCCGAAGAATTCGCCAAACGCACACAGGAGCTCGAAAAGCTCGGCGTCGAGGTGAAAATTCTCGATGAGGCGGCAATGACCGAGCTCGGCATGGGCGCTCTGCTCGGGGTCGGCCAAGGCTCGGATCGCGAAAGCCGCCTCGTGATCATGCGCTGGCGCGGCGACAAAGGCGGGAAGGACGGGAAGGCGAAGCCGATCGCCTTTGTCGGCAAAGGCGTCTGCTTCGACACTGGCGGCATTTCGATCAAAGGCGCTGCCGGCATGGAGGACATGAAGGGCGACATGGCGGGCGCCGCCTGCGTCGTCGGGCTTATCCATGCGCTGGCCGCGCGCAAGGCCAAGGTCGACGCCATCGGCGCCATAGGTCTCGTCGAGAACATGCCGGGGCCGAATGCGCAGCGGCCCGGTGACATCGTCAAATCCATGTCGGGCCAGACCATCGAAGTCATCAATACCGATGCCGAAGGCCGGCTCGTTCTCGCCGACGTCCTGTGGTACGTGCAGGACAAGTTCAAGCCGCAATTCATGATCGATCTCGCTACGCTCACCGGCGCCGTCATGGTGGCGCTCGGCCAGGAATATGCCGGCCTGTTCTCGAACGACGACGAACTGAGCGAAAGAATTACCAAGGCCGGCAAGGAGACGAACGAAAAGGTCTGGCGCCTGCCGCTCGGCCCCGCCTATGAAAAGCTCATCAATTCCAAGTTCGCCGACATGAAGAACACTGGCGGGCGCCACGGCGGCTCGATCACCGCAGCGCAATTTTTGCAGCGTTTCGTCAATGGAACGCCCTGGGCGCATCTCGACATTGCCGGCACCGGCATGAATGCGCCGGCGAGCGATACGCAACCAGAGCTGGGGTTCGGGCTACGGGGTGCGCCTGCTCGAACGGCTCGTCTCGGATTATTACGAGGGCTGAAACGCGGAGCGTGACGGCATCGATTTTTGAATGGCCATCGCGCTTTGCAACTTTTCGTGACCGGAGCGCCGTCGATGGAGATCTGGTTCTACCATCTGCAAAATCAGCGGCTCGAACGGGCGTTGCCCGCTCTCCTTGAAGCTTCGCTGGCGCGCGGCTGGCGCGTCGTCGTGCAGGCTTCGAGCGACGAGCGGCTCGACGCGCTCGACGAAGTGCTCTGGACCTACAATGACGCGAGCTTCTTGGCGCACGGCCGCGCGCGCGACGGCGATGCCGCGATGCAGCCCATCTACCTCACGGCCGGCGGCGAAAACCCGAATGCGGCCCGGCTGCGTCTCTTCGTCGATTCCGTCGATGTCGCAGCGACACTTGCGGACGGCGCGACCGACTATGAGCGCGCGATCCTGCTCTTCGATGGCAATGACGCCGATCAACTCGAGAACGCGCGGGCGCAATGGGAGCGTTTGAAGGATGGAGGCTTCGCGCTTGCCTATTGGCAGCAGGGCGAACGCGGGGGCTGGGAGAAGAAGGAGTGAGGCGGCGGGTAACTGCAGATCATAAGATGAGTTTGAGGTCCGCGCTAGAATTGCCAACCTTCTGATTCCATGAACTCTTCAAGGCTCATGCAGGGCACGCGGAAATGCTGACAAATATTTGGAATCTTTGCGGCGTTTGGTTTTAAGAGTCTCCATCGTAACGACGGTGCGCCGATCAACCACTGCTTTCGCTATGACGAAAGGGTCAGCATTGCGGCCGCCTTTCAGGAGCTTCTGCTGTTCAATGTTTTGCTGGAAGTGCTGGATGGAATAGATCTCTGCGACCATTGCGCCCTCCTCGCCAGTGGGAGCAGGAAACAGAGCCTCTTGGTCCACACATCAGTTCCGCAAACTCTCAACGGGGCCGTCTTCAATTTCTCGTAAGACCTCCCGTGTCGATACGATCCTGCGATCAGCGACCAGCGTGTCAAACTGTGCCCAGAGAGTCGGAAAGCGCCGACGGTAGTAGTTTTTGAAAAGAGTGCTGAGCGGGGACGTGTCGAAAACGTATATCACGCGTTCCCCCGCTCGAAATATCGTTCGAGTCCTTCGACGTTCCGGGGTTTGGTATCGAGATATTCCGCGAGCTGTGTTTCGTCGATGCGGTTCTGATGAAATTGGCTCAATGCTAGAGCCACATATTCGCGGCCTAGATATGCAAGTTTTGTCCAGTAGTAATCGCCACCGGGACCACCGCTTTGGCGTTGCTCCGCCCAACGTGTGGCAGCTTCCTCATAACGTTCCTGGTTAATCAATCCGCGATCTAGGAACCTGCGAAAAATAGCTTCTCTACTTACGTGGAACCGCGCCGCTAGCACCTGGGCGGTCGTCTCGGAGATTTCGCCGCTAGGCATGGCGACGGTAAGAGCATCTTCGGGCACAAGAAACTGTGCCGCGAAGCGGTTACACAACACCTCGATCTGGCGCGCATCGCCAGTCAAATGAGGTACGTATGCGTCGGTGAGCGTGTCAATGCCGCTTGTGTGGAAAAGTAGATGCGCCAGTTCGTGAAACAACGTGAAGATTTGACGGGTCTTAGGAGCGCTGTTGTTCACATAAATAATAGGAAAAACATCGTCATGGAGACAAAAGCCCGAGAATTCTTCCACTTTGAAAGCATCTTTGAATACGAAGATGCCAGCGTCGAACAAGGAGCGCCGCCATTCTTTGAGCGCCACATCATCGTCCGCCCACCCGGTCTGCTGCGCGATTGTAACGCCAAGATAGGCGCGCACCCCTGCTGCCATGCGATCGGCGCCGATATTCGTCGGAAAAGTGAGGTCCCGCGTAATAAGGCGCGACGAGGGGTTACGTCCGTGCGTTAACTCTGAGAGGTTCAACTGCAAGGCCTTGGCCTTGCGGAGCAGCAGTCGCATGCGACTCGGGAGCGCTACGAAGTCTGCGTCGGGAAGAGTGCGAAAGGTCTCCTGAATCTGGAGGTACGTTCGGTGGTGCTGGGAAAAAAATACGGCAATTGGCAGCTTGAAACTCTTGGATAACTGCTCGAGCTGCGCATAAGTGGGAAAGGATACTCCTTGCTCCCATTCCGCAATGCGTGCGTATGTTTGAGCGGCCTCCCCAAACGTCAGTCCCGCGCGCTCTCTCGCCCAGGTTAGTAGACCAGGGGTGATCGGGATTTGTTCCCTTGGCATCGCTACATCGGCTTCGCTACGGAGTACGGAATCTCGCTGGATTCTGTATCACAGTGCGACGCCTACCGGCTTTTGACAATACCGACTTGGTGAATGATTTGAGAGTTGATCAGGCCTTTGGTCTGGATGGCAAGCTCAGAACAGCAAAAGCCAAAATAACCCGAGACTTCAATTTGATCGTGCCTATTGCGCGGCGGCGAGTTCGAGCCATTCCGCTTCCGCGTCGAGGAGCGCGCGTTCCAGTTCGCCGCGTTGCTTCGCCAATTGTGCGGCTGTCGCCGGCTCATTGACGAAGATCGTGGGCTCAGCGAGCGCTTCATCGACGCGGGCGACAAGAGCCCGGAATTTGTCGATTTTCTCTTCAAGCGCGGCAATGCGTTTCTTGAGCGGCGTACCACTTTTGGGCGCGCGGGACAGGCCTTTTGCATCAGCGAGTGATTTTGAGGTGGCAGGCTCCTCGCTACGCGCCTTGTCGAGCACGAATCTCTTATAATCGTCCAGATCGCCGTCGAACGCCGCAACGCTGCCGCCACCGACGAGCCACAGCCGGTCGGCGCAGGCATCGAGCAGATAGCGGTCGTGCGAGACGAGGATCACCGCGCCCTCATAATCGTTGATCGCCTCGATCAGCGCGGCGCGGCTGTCGATGTCGAGATGGTTGGTCGGCTCGTCGAGGATGAGCAGATGCGGGCCGTTGAAGCTCGCGAGTCCCATCAGCAGCCGCGCCTTCTCGCCGCCGGAGAGCAGCGCGACCTTCGTGTCCGCCTTGACGTTGGGAAAGCCGATCTGCGCGCAACGCGCGCGGATTTTCGCCTCCGGCTCGCCGCGCATCAGTTCCGCGACGCATTGATAGGGCGTGGTCGCTCTCGTCGAGTTCGTCGACCTGATGCTGGGCGAAAAAGCCGACGTCGAGCTTCGGCCGCGCGCTCGAACGCGGCCGGTCATCGCCGCCAGGCGCCCGGCGACGAGTTTGGCGAAAGTCGATTTGCCGTTGCCGTTGGCGCCGAGCAGGCCGATGCGGTCGTCCTCGGAGATCGTCAGCGACAGGCTGTTGCAGCACCGGCGCGCTCGCCATAGCCGGCGGCGGCATTCTCCATGCGCAGGATCGGCGGCCGCAAGCGGCTTTTGCGGCGAGGGCAGGTGAAAGGGCAGCACGTCGCCGTCGACGATGGCGGCGATCGGCTCCATCTTGGCGAGCATTTTGATGCGCGCCTGCGCCTGCGCCGCCTTGGTCGCCTTGGCGCGGAAGCGATCGACGAAGGCCTGCAAGATGCTCGCGCTGCTCGTCCTGCTTCTTCTTCTGCTTCGACGAGGACCGCCTGCTGCTCGCGCCGCTGGCGCTCGAAGCTCGAATAATTGCCGCGCCAGAGCGTCAGCTTGGCTTGGTCGAGATGCAGGATGTGATCGGCGACGGCATCGAGCAGATCGCGATCATGGCTGATGACGAGGATCGTCGCCGGATAGCGGGCGAGATAATCGATGAGCCAGAGCGTGCCTTCGAGATCGAGATAATTGGTCGGCTCGTCGAGAAGCAGAAGATCGGGCGCGGAAAAGAGCACGGCGGCGAGCGCGACGCGCATGCGCCAGCCGCCGGAAAATTCGGAAAGCGGGCGCTTGCTGCGCGGCGTGGTCGAAGCCAAGGCCGGCGAGAATATGCGCCGCGCGGGCGGGCGCGGCATGGGCGTCGATATCGGCGAGCCGCGTCTGGATTTCGGCGATGCGATGCGGATCGCGTCGCCGTTTCGGCTTCGCTGAGCAAGCGCGGCGCGCTCGGTATCGGCGGCGAGGACGAAGTCGAGCAGGCTCGTCGGGCCGCCCGGCGCCTCCTGCTCGACGCGGCCGAGCCGCATCTGCCGCGGCAGCGAGATCGCGCCGGAGTCCGGCGCCAGATCGCCGGCGATCATATTGAACAAGGTGGTCTTGCCGGCGCCATTGCGGCCGACGAAGCCGATTCGCGCCCGCTCGGGCAGGGCGGCCGTCGCCTTGTCGAACAACAGGCGCGGCCCGAGCCGGAAGGTCAGCTCATTCAAGTGAAGCATGCGCGCTTGTGGCGTGTTGCGAGGGCAATGGCAAGCCGGATCGAAACTGGGCGCTGATGGCCGTTTCGCAGGTATTGACCTTCTTCATCGCTGATCGTTTTGTGCGGCGAGGCTCCTTCCTCTAGTGTCGAATGACCTGAAATCCAAAGGGGCTTTCCGATGAGCAGCGCCAAGCTATTTACCCCCTTGCGGGTGGGAGCTCTCGAACTCGCCAACCGAATTGTCATCGCTCCTATGTGCCAGTATTCGGCTGAAGACGGCCGCATGACCGACTGACTTGTGACCTACTATTTCACTAGGTATCGCTGGCTAACTTACCCCGCTGCTAACCTGCTGATAGCCTTGCTTTTCTCTCCTAACCATGTATCATGTGCTCGCAGGCAATATCACCCATTGCCGCTAATTTTTGTTGTCCGGGCGTTGTCCCAGGGCTCACATGATAGGGGTCGCGATGAAACCGAAACGAGATTTTAAGGACCGGTTTTTGAAGTCAATCAAGCCGATCAAACCGGCCAAGCTAGACGCGAACGACAAGGAAATTGAAGCGGCGAGGCCGCTCAAGTCCGGCGAACGCATCATCATCTATGACGCCCAAATTCCCGGTTTCGGCATCCGCGTATCCGACAAATGCAGCCCGGAGTGCAAAGGCAGTTTCGTGCTCGTGGCGCGCTTTCCGGGCAGCGACAATCCCGCTCCCCGCCGTATTGGCGACTACCCCGCTATGTCGCTCGCCACGGCCAGAGAGATCGCCCGTGAATGGCGAGCCGATCTTGAGCGCGGTATCGATCCGAAGATCAAAGAAGCCGAGCGGCGGCGCCTGGAAGAGCGGCGTCGGGCTGACACATTCGGCGCCTGCTTCGAAGAATTTGCCGCCGATTATCTTGCTGGTTTGCGGACCGGCAAACTTTTCAACGCCTCGGTCCGCAACCACGTCTTTCCGAAATGGGCGCATCGGCCAATTTCCGAAATTAGACGAGCCGATGTCAACGAACTTGTGAAATCACTACGCAGAAGCTCGCCGATCGCGGCAAACCGTCTGCTCGCACATCTGAAGAAATTTTTCAATTGGGCGGTTGAGGAAGAAAAGATTGAGGCATCGCCCGCCGCGGCGGTAAAGCGGCCATCGAAAGAGAATAAAAGGGATCGCGTACTGTCTGACGATGAGATCCGCGTGATTTGGCAGGCATGTGGCAAACTCGGCGTATTCGGGCGCGCATTCCGGCTGATGCTCGCAACGGCGCAGAGGCGCACCGAGGCTGGCTCGATGACATGGCGCGAGCTGGATTGGAAGCAGGCGATTTGGCGCCTTGCGAGAGAGCGCACGAAGGCCGATCGGGCTCACGAAATTCCGCTATCCGCCACGGCCCTGTCAATTATCGAGGAAAGCCCGAGGCTCGGCACGTTCATCTTCACAACCAACGGCACCAAGCCGATCGGCGGCTGGTCAAAGGCCAAACGCAGGCTCGACGAGCTGGCGCTCGACAGCGAAGGCACACCTATCGCTGGCTGGCATTTACATGATTTGCGGCGCACGGCAGCGACACACATGGCCAAACTCGGCGTCGATCGCATCGTGATCGGTAAGGTTTTGAATCATGCCGAGGGCGAGGTCACTGCCATTTACGACCGTTATGACTATGACCGCGAGAAGAAGCGCGCGTTGGATTTATGGGGCGAGCGATTGCGCTCAATCATCGAGCCGGATCAAGGCAACGGAGTTGTTAGGCTCGCATCGGCGAGGGGCGCGCGCTGATGGGTAAGGGTAAGTCCGTTGACAATGGCTCAGCCAATTTCCTGCGCGATAAGAAGCTTAGTGCGCGACTTTTAGACCTAGTAGGGAAGCCAAAAGAGATCACACTGCCCGACGGCAGGAAATTCCGGCGCGAAGATCATGTGGCCAAGATCGCGGATCGCAAGCTCGACGAAGCGAGGCGACTATTTGACGAATTTCGCAAGATCAATGGTACCCAAAGAAGCCCTGCTGACTGTCTCGAAGCCGAGAAACTTGTTTTTCTGGTCGCTACAACGATGCTCGAAGCCGGCTTGCTATCATCGTCGAAGGCTATTCTGAGCGCGCGTCAATTGAGGAGTGCAATCGCCAGGGGCGAGCAACAGAGTCAAGAGGCTGATGAATTCTGGCGAGACGAGGCTAGAAAACTTGCCGCCGAATACATAACAGCGAATCCGAAAGACACACACGAACGCGGGCGGCAAGAGGTATATCGAGGAAAAGTGGAGACTGGCGCGATCGCTCCTGCCCCGCAAGAAGGGGACGATCGAGAAGCTGGTCGCAGAAGTTGCGGGAAAAATTGCCCTATAGCAACTGCCCCCCCAGCCGGCTTATGGGGGTGACCGTCTAGCGCGAGCGCGCCAATGTGTACTCACGAACGCGGCCGATGTTCGGCCGCCAAACGTGAGGTGAGCGATGAAACTTCTGCGCTATCCCGATTTGGTTGCTAGAGGCGTCGTGCGATCCCGCATGACGCTCAAGCGAATCATCGATTTCCATGGATTTCCCCAGGGCCGATTGATTACCCCGAACTGTCGCGTCTGGACTGAGGAAGAGATCGAGGCGTACGAAGCGGCGCGCCCAGTCGCCCGCAAGCCGGAGCAGACACGAAAAATAACTCAGACTTGTGAGGTCGTGTGAACGATGGCCTCCAAAGTGAAAACCGGCCCCGCGGCGAACGGGACCGGTTTGGAATTTGTCTCTCGGCGGGGCGCCAGGGACAATTTCAGAAATAGCGCCGCACCTCACAATTTGCAAGTCCCTTCTCTGGGGATAGGGCCCGTTACTTTTCGCAAAGTAACGGCGCACCGCTCTGCATTTGAGGGCACCGCGCGAACGCTGCTGCCAACCGGCGGCGGCGCGATTTCCCATGCCAATTTTCCTATACCGAAACGAGCGCATCCGCCCGCGCCCGTGCGGTCACACCTATGGGCGGAAAAATGAAAGTCGAAAACCATGAGTAAGACATTCGAACTCTTATCAATAGCGAAACCAAAAGACACGCTTCCGGCCGTCGCGGCTAATCCTTGGATCGAGGCTGCATCGGAAGCGGCCGGCAATGATGTCGGTCGACTTCTTAAATTCGTGAAAGGTAAATTCGAAAGCGGCGACGATGAAATTCCGCTCGACACTGAATTCGTCGCTCATATCGATCAGCTCGTCCGTGGCTGGGTGCGATTCTGAAGATGGAAAAGTTGTTGATCGACTAATTGGGAAGATAGCTGACGGCTTCAAACCACCGGCAAGAGAGGAACTGCCAGACAGAGATCCGGCGAAATGGAAGGAGAAAGACGCCAACGGAAATCCGCGAGACCCGTGGGTGGCGCAGTGGTTTTTACCGCTGATTGCGGTTGGAACCGGCGACTTTCTAACTTTCGTTGCCGGCTCCAAAGGCGGGATTGCGGCAATTGGAAATCTCTGCCGCATCTACGGCCATAAGCGCCGTGACAGCCTGCTGCCGATCGTGGCGCTCAAGGTGCGCAGCTACAAACACAAACAATACGGACGCATCGAAACGCCGGACCTGCCGATCGTCGGCTGGGAAGATGCGGGCGCGCCGTCGATGGCAATGCCGGTACAGGCAACCATCGCCGACGACATCGATGACACGATTCCGTTTTGATTTGCCGACGGTACGGGTCGCCGCGGCAAACGGCGGCCCGTATATTTAGGCGGGATGTGATGGAACAAAATACGGGGGCGGTTCCCAATTTGCAAGGCTTGGCGCGTGCGCTTGGCGGCGAAGTAAGTCATGGCCAAGTGGCAGCGCCTGGGCCAGGGCATAGCGCGGCCGACCGGAGCATGCACGTTAAGTTAGACAGCGGCGCGCAAGACGGTTTTGTTGTTCACAGTTTTGCCAACGACGATCCGATCGTGTGTCGGGACTATGTCCGCGAGAAGATTGGAATTCCGGCATTCCAGCAGCCGAATGGTGGAAGGCGCGCGCCACCGATATCGGATCGCGATATTGAGCGCGCAGTCATGGCGGCTGCGGCAGGCCAATCGCGCAACGACAAGCCCAAGGGCCAAATTGTCGCTATCTACGACTACACCGACGCCGATGGCAGTCTGCTCTACCAAGTGGTGCGCTACGACCCCAAGGATTTTAGGCACCGGCAGCCAGACGGAAATGGCGGCTGGACGTGGCGCCTGGACGAGCGACGTGTCCTGTACCGTTGGCCCGAGCTATTGAAATTTCCCTACGCCACGATCTTCGTCTGCGAGGGGGAAAAAGACGCAGATCGTGTCGCTGCGCTTGGCCATTGCGCAACCACTGTCGCCAGCGGCAGTTGGACCGAGGACTGCGTCAAAGCGCTTGCCGGGCGCAACATTTACATCCTTCAAGATAACGACGACGCGGGCCGGGCGAAGGCGCTCGAGGCCGCGAAGATATTGCACGGCACCGCCGCGAGCCTGCGCATTGTGGCGCTGCCGGACTTGCCGGACAGGGGGGATGTGAGTGATTGGCTTGACGCGGATCCTCACCATGCCGAGAAGCTCGCCGAGGTATGTTTCGACGTGCCGGAATGGAAGCCGGAGGCGGCGTTGCCGGTGGCGGACGCCAAAGCGGCTGATAGCAAGATCTCGACTGAGAGTAAGCCCACAAGTGAGCTTCCTCTCCCATTCATCAACATCGCCGCATGGCAGAATGCCCCAGTGCCGGAACGTGCATGGACAGTGCAGGATCGCATTCCAGGAAGCAATGTTACGTTGCTCTCCGGCGAGGGGTCGATCGGCAAATCAATCCTGTCTTTGCATTTGAGTACCGCCGTCGTGTCGGGCCGCGATTGGCTGGGAGCCCTGCCCGAGCAGGGACCAGCGATCGTCGTGTGTTGCGAGGACGATTCCGATGAGCTGTGGCGGCGTTTTGATCTAATTTTCAGGCATTACGGCGCGGCATTTACCGAGTTCAAGGACCTGCATGTGTTGGCGCTCGCCGGTGAGGAAACCTTAATGGGTGTGCCTGACCGCAATGGCCTCATTCAGCCCACCAAACTATTTGGACGCATACGCGAAGCCGCGTTCGATATCCGGCCGAAACTTATCGTCCTCGACAACTCCGCTGACATATTTGGCGGCAATGAAAACGATCGAGCACAGGTGCGACAATTTATCGGCATGCTGCGCGGTATGGCCATAGTCGCCGCATCCGGCGTGCTGCTAACAAGCCATCCGTCTTTGACCGGGATAAGCAGCGGCACAGGCCTGTCAGGCTCAACCGCTTGGAACGCAAGCGTCCGCTCGCGGCTGTATTTCAAACGAGCCAAGACCGAAAAGGATGAAGAACCCGATCCGGATCTGCGCGTGCTCGAAGTCATGAAATCAAACTACGGACCTGTCGGCGAAACGATAACCTTGCGATGGAACAGTGGCCTGTTCTTGCTGGTCGGCGGCTGCACAAACAATCTGGAAAAGTTGGCAGCCGAACGGCGCGGCGAGGACTTGTTCCTCAAGCTGCTCGACCAATTCACCCGACAGGGCCGCAACACTAGCGAAAAACCGAACGCCCCCACTTATGCCCCAACCCTGTTCGCCAAAGAGCGCGAGGCACGAGAGATCGGCATGAGAAAGGCCGACCTCGAGGGCGCCATGCGTCGAACTCTTTGAAGCTGACAAAATTTGCCTCGAACCTTACGGACCAAAGTGTCGTGGAACGTCGCGATTGGTGGCTCGCAAATGAACCTGTCGAACTCCCTGTCGAACTCCCTGTCGAACCCCTGTCGAACCCCTGTGTGTCGCACCCCCTTATACCCCCGGCCACTGCAACACAGTGGCACAGCCTGTACGGCTGGCCACTGCTCGCCGAGGGTTTTCCTGCCGTGGCAAAAAGTACCAAAGATAAAACTAGGCGGGCGCGACATTCCGCTTCTCGAAGAAGACCACGCACAAACCATGGAATTTTTTCTTTGCGGTTTCGCTCTAATTTTGTGGAGCACGTGACTCGCTATCATGTGCTATCAATCAAGCAGTGTGCTTAAAACACCAATGGTATCAATCGATACGCCCTGCGCATCTTGCGGCACTTTAGAGATTGGCGTATGCTGGACAACGCAAGGACAACGCTGAGGGAATTTGGGGGCAAAATTTGTTGAATGATGGTTCTGCTGCTGTCGCCGCGTCATCGGCCTCGCGCACGCTTCGCGCTGAACTGCCGAAGCGGCTGCGATCGGCGCGGGCTAATGATCCGTATGCCGGCACTAATCTGAATACCGCGCAGGGGCGGAGATTGCGTGACCTGGCGTCGTCCTATCTGCGCGCCTTGGACAACCCGCAAGATGTCGCCAGGCAGGCGCAAGTAATTGCCGCGGCCGAATTGCAGGTGCTTGCCGAGGAAGCCAGGGCGACGGCCCTGCGCGAGCCCGGAACGGCTGATCTTGAACAGACTCGTTCGGCTGCATGGCTTGGCCGACAGGGCACTCCGCAGGCTCGGCATCAAGGCTACCGCACCGAAGCCGCTAACCCTGCACGCCCAGCTCATGGGGGAACGGGCATGAGCAACATTGCCACGGATGCCCATGAGACGGCTTTGACTGATTGGGCCGGCCCTGAGCCGTCCTGGCAAACCGCGGCCGTCAGCGGCCTTGCGCGGGCGCTTCAGCGCTATGAAAACGCCAAAGCGGACGCCGAGCGCACACATGGCATCGAAGCGCGCCGCGTCCTGGCAATTGAACATAAGGCACTCATTGATGCGCTTGCCGCCTGTCCCTCAGCGGGGCGCGCATGATCGCAGGGCAGCCCTCACCGATAGACTTCTACAGCAAGCTCGTCTGGCTCGACGGCCGGCCGTTGCTCGATACTATTGAACCCTATCGCCAAAAGATCCTTATGGACGTCCTCGCCACGGCCGGTGCCGACGGCTGGCCTCAGTACAACTTCGCCTTATGCGGGCGGGGAAAAAAAAATCACAAAACCTCCGATGAGATCCATGCTGGGCTTTATCGCTTTGTTGCGTGGAGTTCACCGCAAGGCAATGACTGCTATATTTTAGCAAATGACGAAGGCCAGGCAAACGACGATCTGAGCCTCGCCAAGAAGTTAGTTGCCTGCAATCCGCTGCTCTCTAGTGAGATCGACGTTCACGCCAAAGAGCTTGTTCGGCGCGACGGGCGCGGATCGCTCAAGATCCTGCCGGCCCGCGATGCCATCGGTGCGCATGGCAAAACCTATATCTTCTTGGGCTTTGATGAAATTCACGGCTACCGCAATCATGACTTGTTCGAAGCGTTGGCGCCTGATCCGACTCGGCAGGATGCGCTAGTTTGGGTGACGTCTTATGCTGCCCTTCGGCATGCGCCGGGCATACCGATCTTCGATTACATGGAAGCCGGCAAGCGCGGCGACGATTCCCGGATGTATTTTTCGTGGTACAGCGGCGACTTCTGCACCGATCCTTCTGTGCCGGAGGATGCGACGCCGGAACAGCGTGCCAATCCCTCACTGCCATCATGGGGCAATTCGGGCTATCTGGCGCAGCAAAAGCGCCGGCTTCCGACACATAAATATCGGCGGCTGCATTTGAACCTGCCCGGCGCACCCGACGGCGCGTTTCTGGATCAGGGCAGCGTGCTTAACGCGATTGTCGCGGGCCGGAAGAGTCTGCCGCCACAGCCCGGTATTCGCTATCAGGCTTTTGTGGATATGTCGGGCGGCTCTAACGATGACGCCACGCTTGCCATTGCGCATAAGGATGGTCGGCGCATCATTGTCGATACCGTTGTGAGCCAAGCCGGAAAGCCGCCGTTCAACCCGAGGCAGGCGGTCGCGAAGTTCGCCGCGATTGTCAAAAATGAATACAGAATTTCCTCGGTAACAGGCGACCTATACGCAGGCCAAACTTTCCCGGCTGACTTTGCGGCCGATGGCATCACCTATCGATCAAGCACGCTGAACCGAAGCGAGCTTTATGAGCATTTTGAGCCGCGGCTGAATGCCGGTGAAATCGAATTGCTCGACATTCCGAAACTGCAAGAGCAGTTGCTAACTTTGGTCATGCGCGGCACGAAGATCGATCACCAGCCTGGTGATCACGACGATTGGGCGAACGCTGTGGCTGGCGCGGTCTGGCTTGCATCGAGCCATGTCGATTTCCGAATTCCCGATGCGATGATTGAGCGCGGTCGCCGCGAAGCGGCGTTGCGGCTCACAAATGGCGGCAGGTACGCGCCGACGAGCGGATACGATTATCCGAGCCGGCCAGGTAACGGCAGTGTCATAGTTTTTAACGACCCCACGAAGGAATACAGAAATGGCTAATCCAATTATTGCAATGCCAGGCCGTGGCTCAGATGGCCGGGAATGTCAGGGATATGCGAAGTTGTACATTTTGAGAGGCCGCGGCCGGGGCGTTCCGTTGATGGCATATGACGGCGGCCGCCGTGCGAGGGATGACGAGCCAGACGACGAGCCGGTGAGCGGCATTGGTGGCAATCAAACCGAAGCAATTTGCAGTTGGTGTCGCGATAACTTGTCGCCGCAAGAGATCGACGAGCTTGTTGACGCGCTCATGGCCTTGCAAAGTCAGTCAATGGATGGAGCGGGACCGCCTGACTTTCCCGGCATGCCCAAAACCGGCGGTGGCGAGATGCTGGGGCATGATAGCTCTCGGAATTTTGCCGCTCGCTACCCCGAAGCGGCGCGTATTGAAGGCGGCATCTTGCCGTTGAGCGTTCGTCGGCAGGCCGTTTCCGCGATTGGTGAAGCGCAGGTGCGCTCCGCTCGGGAATTCGCAGAACGCTGGCCGCAAGCGGCGCGCATCAAGCCGGATTTCAGGGGGTGACAATGAAGGAAACATCAAATCTCAAAGTCGTCGTACCGCCGCCGCCACGTTCACCGGAACGCGAGGCATTGGCGATCGCCATTGCCGATCGGCAGGCCGCGGAGTGCGAGTTGGCTGCTGCCAAAATGGCAGCAGAGCAAGCGAGCCGGCGAAAGTATGCCGCCGAAAACAAGCTCACCGAATTCAGGACGGCAAGAGACGAAGAGGCCCCGGGCAGCTTCGCGGCCGACCTCATTGAATCCGTAAAATCCGGTGCCGACCTCGACGTCGCCGCCATTGGCCAGCGTGACACAGAAGCAAAGGCGCGGGAGGAAGAGCTTCAGAACGCGGTCCACATTTGGGGCAAATCCTATGCCGCATGTGAAGCGTCTATTCCCGGCCGCGAGAACGATTTGACTTGGTGCGATCGTAAAGTCCTCGAGGCCGCGCGCAAGGTTGTTGCGGCGCATCCGGACGTCGCGCAGCTCTTGGCCGAGGCGAAGAAGGTTCACGATGATTTGGACAGGCGGCGAAACGAACTGCTCACCGTTTTGCACTTGGCCTCAGGCACGCCGCAGGCTGAGGAAATCAACGGCTATCTTGCCCGCGGCCTTTTGATTGACGAACGCCTTTTCCCGATCTGCGGCGAATGGAATGCTGCATGGCAAGCATTGCTTAGCGATGCTGATACAGTTTTACCGGAAAGGGGCCTGTGAATGCGAAATCGCGCGCGTGCTTCGCGGCCACGCGCAGCGCCCAGCCATTGGTGGCGCCAATAACCGGTGGAAGTCGTCGTCTCTCCGGGCGGCGCATGACTGGCGCGGCGTCGCCCTTTCCGGCGTCGCGCGTGAAGCTGGCGCTGGCGAGTGGGCATTGTGAGAGTGGAGATTCACACAAATGCTTGCCTCGCAGGGTGTGCCAGTGAAACTAGGGCGGCGTCTTTGAGCCCCGGTGCTCGGCTTGGACGCCGCCACTTTTCTGAAAGACGAATGAAGAAATGAGACTGGAACCTAAAAATCAAATGACTAAAGAGCCGGCTTCGCCTGCCGAGATTGCCGATCGGGCGGTGGATCAAGGCTGCGATGCGGCATCACTGTTGTTCTTCGCGGCGCAACGTCAAATCAATCCAGGGGCGCACGAGTTGGATGCTTTGCTCGAACTGGTCTTTGCGGCCGTCGAGGCGGAGGTCAGGGAAGATCTTCGGCAGCGTCATGGGCTGCCGCCGGACGATATTGGCGCGCTCGTCGAGCCCGTGATGCTGCGTGTGCGGACCGCCTTCAGCGAGCGCTGGCTTGCACTCGCCAACAAACCGACCGAGGGGAACGCCTGACAATGGCTGACAACAATTTACGCGAATATCTGATTTCTCTCGGCTTCAACGTCAATAAGTCGCAGCAGGCCGATATGGTCAAGGCCGTGCGCGAAGGAGCGTTTCAGGCCAATGTGCTATTCGAAGCCCTTAAGACAGCGGTTGTGCAATTCCACAATGTGATGTCGCAGTATGCCGAGGGCATGAATCAACTCTTTTTGAATTCCAAAATCTTCAAGGAAAGCGCTGGCGATCTTTGGGCCTGGGGTAAGGCGGGAGAAGCCGTAGGCATATCGTCGCAGCAGATGCTTGGTGTATTCAAGGGCATCGCGACAGCGCTGAGGACCGATCCTTGGGCGAAGGGACTTGCGGTTCACTTCTCTGGCTTGTCCACGGCGGCGTTCGATGCCCTGACGCCGATGCAACAAGCGCTGGATCTGATTAAAGGTCTAGGCCAACTGCATGGGCCGGCCGGTGAGATGCTTCAAAAGCAGTTCGCTGCGAAATATCCCGGTCTAGATTTTGAAACCCTGAAGAGGCTTTTGCTTCCCGACTTCGATCCGCAGCACTTCCAAGAGATGGCTGGGAAGATGGGCATAAACTTTGGGGATACGACGGAAAAGGCGAACGCGCTGAAAAAGGCTTTGATTGATCTGGACGCGGAAGTCGATGTGCTCGGGCAGTCCATGGCTGCGCAGTATTTCGATTCGTATACCGCGGCGCTCAATCGGCTTGACGATTGGCTTAAGATAAACGGGCCTGGCTTGGTGAAGATGATAGGAGATATCAGCAAAGGGATCGCGATCACGGGCTGGCGCGCGCTTAATTGGCAAGACGCTTTGAAACCCGGCGGCGGCCCGCCAGCGGCGCTTGGCTCGATGGTCGGTCCTGGCGGCGGCAAGCCAGCACCGGCATCACCACCAACCGGCGCCGCCCCTAATTGGTTTCAACGGCACATGCCGGCATGGCAATGGCTGCCGGGGGCTATACGTGGCCAGCCCGCGGCGCCGAGTGCGGGCGCGGGACCTTATGGCGGCCTTGAAGGGGCACGCCAAGCCTTCGGCGGCAGGGCAGCGGCGACGCCCACGGGAAGCGTGGCGAGAAGTCTGACAGACTTGATTACGCAGGAATCCAACCGGGCCGGCATTGATCCTCGGATTATGGAAGGAATCCGTATTGGGGAAGGTCCAGGTACGCATTACCGTGTTGGCGATCTCAACAACGGGCCAGCCTATGGGCCGTGGCAATTGAACGTCGGACGCGGGCGCCTCGGCGATTTGTTTCAACGGGAAACCGGGCTTGATCTGCGCGATCCGAGAACTATTCCGGCGCAAGCGCGTTGGGTTGCGGAACATATTGCCCGCAAACTTAGGGAAAATCCCAATTACAACCCCGGAAGCGAATGGTTCGGGTATCACGGCCTGACAACCCCTGGCCATGGCGCGCTATGGGGAGACGCTGGCTATGTGCCGACCACGGAAACGGCCAGAGGCGGCGATTATTCCCCGCCCTTCTCGATGTGGGGTGCACTTGGCATCTCCCCGGCACAGGCGGCTGACATTGCGAAAAGCAAGATTGGCGCAACGCCGTGGGGCTCGCTATCCGGCGCCTATGGTGCATTCCGCACATCGCCTTACGGCGCATTGCCGCCGGCCGGCACATTTGACCAATCAAGCAGCACGCTTAATCAGAAGACCACCATCCAACTCTTCGGCGTCGGCGAGGGCAATGAAGAGTTAGGCTCGAAGATCGCGAGGCATCAAAGCCACGTGAACGCCGACCTCATCCGCAACCTGCAGAACAATTCCGTTGGATGATTGAGGTTGCCTATGTGCGTGAAACTTCGGCCGCCGCATTCCGACACCACCAAGGACGAGAAGGAAGTCGAGTGGCGCCGGGCGCGACGCAAATCAACCGTCGCACATGCGACAGTTGAAAAGCGCACCGGCAAAGCGGCAACGCCTCGACTTCACGATGGTGATTAAAGGACAGAACTTCGTGTCAGCGCGTTTTGGCATAAATGGCGCAGCTTCCGGGATCGGAGGTGACGCTAAGACAACCGCTCAGAGCTGCCGCCAGGGGGCCTGGTCAGTTCGTCTCGAAGAAGTGATATGGTCATCTCCGCCACTTCCCGATCCATGGCTACAGCGAGAGGAAACCCCTCGGAGGTTTGGAAGTGAAGGGCTATTCGTCCCGTCTTCGGATAGCTGCCGCCTTGTACAAAGTGAACGACGTACGGATCAAAGATAGCCATCCCGGTATAAGGAATGTGTTGCTGAGCCTGGGCCGCGAGCGAGGCGGCGTCCCGTAGCACGCACATAAGGCGCGAGATGCGATGATATGGAATCTCAAGCAAAAGAGATCGCTCGGCGGGCTCAGTCACTAATTTGATCGTGATGTTCTCACCGGCGGCGTCAATTTCATGTTCCTCGGCTCTGACAAGCAATGCATTGGCCATTTCAACGACTCCCCTCCCAAGGGACCAGCCGCAGTACAGTCGAGTTTAGCGCAAATCGACCTTACCCAAGGGGGGCGACCTCGGCATGGTGTTTGAAGGAAAGATGTTCCCGCCGGCGCGACAATTCAAACGAGCGGCAGACGGTGGCGGCGCTCCATGCTAAGCGTGGTCAGGTTGGCACTGCGCCTGCCACGATTTTGCCTTATTTTACGGCGGAGGGTGGCGGAGCTGACAGCGAGCTGTGGAGCGATTCTAAAATCGCTCATGCATGGAGTCATCGATGTCGAAACCACTAGGCAAAAAGCGACCAGCCGATGCGAAAGCGTGCGCTCGGAAGCTCTGGCAAGAGGAACGCGCGGCCATCGCAAACAAGGTTACGGCGGCGCATTGGCGATGACTACTTCTTGGCTCAGATTCGAACTGAATGAACAGAAATGCATCGAAGGCATTCAGTTTCTTGCTTCCGAGCAACCGGGGATAACGCAGTATTACATTGGCAAGGTGTTTTTCTTTGCTGATCTAAAGCATTTGCTTGATTGGGGACGCCCCATATCAGGCGATCGCTATGTGGCAATGGAGCACGGGCCCGTCCCCTCATATATCTACGATTTGATAAAGAGCGAATTGGGCGAACCAGATGAAATAGAAGATGAACTATCTCGGAGAATAAAGAAGGTTACGGATGGTAATAAGATACGGTTATACCAACTTCAGAACGCTCCAACTGTTTCTCACCTATCTCGGTCTGATCAAGAATACTTGCTTGACTCGCTCGAAGAGTACGGAAAAATGTCGTTTGTCCGCATAAAGCTTAAATCTCATGACGATAAGGCATGGGCCGATGCATGGTCTAGACCAGGCCTAAACAATGAAATGGATGCGCGTTTGTGGCTTTCGGAGGAACAGATTAAATCGGTGTGTGAAAACTCCGAGGTGATCAAGCGCAAGAAAAGTGCTTAAGAAATGGGACATTATTAGGGTGTGGCGGCCAGATCTGCCCCGGCCCCATGACAAGCTTTGCATTTGTATATGTCCTAGACGCCATTGGTATTTCTATATTAATTCTGATCCGCCAGAGTTCCGAAGGGCAAGAGAAGTTGCAATAGCTATCGATAACTTCGAAGTGACTTGCCTCCATCATAAGTCATACATCGATACGACTTGGATGGTGACTGACTTGCCTCAAAAAGAATTGGACGAAGCGCTCGGCGACCAGCGCCGCCAATACGGTTTAATATCTCCCACTCTTCAAAGAAGGATCATTACTACTGTTCAGGCCCATGGCGTTTTAGATCCTGACTACGCCGCCGCAGTAATCTTTGCTGGGCTCTGAACAAAATGCTCAAATGCAATAGCAGTTCAAACTGACACGACCCACAATATCGCTCATCCCCACTTCTTCCTCAGCCTCACGCCTGGCCCCTCGCCGTTCTCGGCGACGAAGATTACGCCGGGAAGAATTCGTCGGTCAGGCGCCGAGCGGCTTGGGACCATAATGCAGGCGCTCTATCTGTTCCGCCTTATACGTTGGGCCACCGGCCATCTTGATGGTCGCAATTCTTTTCTGCTCCGGCGGTAGCTTGTCCCATTCGATCTTCGCCTCTTGCAGAGTAAAGCACGGAATTGAACGCTTACCGCATCGCAATGTCGCTCGCTGGTTTGCTTCAGCGTAAATCTTCTCCATCAAACGCACCCCCGGCCGGCCACCGTTCGTGAACTCAACGCCGGAGGAACTCGAGGGCGGCGCGCAGTGCAGCGACAGTTCGATCTTGGGCCGCGAGCGGTCCTGGCTGAGTTTCTAGCCGCTTGATGGACGCCAGCGATACTCCCGAGGCGTCCGCGAGGTCCTTCTGCTCCCAGCGGAGTAGAGCACGGCCAGCGCGGATCAGCTCGCTCGTGATGACCATTTTATCGTCACCCTAGATTAATACCTCAGGTATTGACAATACCTCAAGAAGCTATTAATACTTCAGGTATCGCATAGTTCGCGATTTGGAGCAACCCCATGTCGAACACATCCGTTCCGGCAGCCGCTACTGCCTTGCCTCAAACCACCGAAGCGCTGGGCCGTATTCCAGCCGGCGCTCGCGCCTCCGTTTTCTCTGACCGTAGGAGCCTTCTGCGCGCCCTGGCCGGGGCTGCGGTACTCGGAGCCGCCGCAGGCTTAGAAACCTCGCCAGCGGCCGCCGCTGAGTCACCTGATGCCGTCGATCCTGTCTTTGCTGCGATCAAGAAACATCGACAGTTCTCTGCCGCGTTCAGCGACGTTTGCGTGCTGACTGACGAACTCCCGGAACTGGAAGGCCGAGAACCCACTGCGGCCGAACATGATCTTTACGAGCGTGCGGTCGCGTCGGAAGACGCAGCTCTTGATGAGCTGGTCGAGACAGTTCCGCTCACCGTTGCCGGCATTCGCGCGATGCTCACCCACGTTTTCGATCGCGGGATATTCGACGCGTTAGACGGGGAGCAAAACAAGGCATGCATTGCCGCCGTCCTGCGCTCGCCAGTGCTCGGGGGAGGTGCAAATGTGTGAAAGCCGCTTAGCAACAGAGCGCGAAAGGGAAGCCCGCGACGTCTTCGATGCGCTTTATCTCGCTTGGACGCGCGCGTGCACCGATGATCTGGCCTTCTGTAGCTCAATGAACTTGGTTTTGTCCTCGGCCAACAAACCGAACAATATTTTTCGCTCAGCCTTAGTAGTAGCAGCGTTCCTAAGTTTCCGAAGCCACTTTAAATTCTGATCGTTGACGAACCTGTCCATGTCCATAGCTCCCCCTTTCACAGGTTGGGGTAGCGGGACGACAGGATGCGCCTTTCCTGGAAGAAAGTACGGTCCGCAAAAAAGAAAATTAACAACCGGAACCTTTTGGCTTGGCGCTAGTTTGTGCACTTTCCCAATCCTCACCTTCACAATATCGAGCCGTCGCCCACTTCGCAGAATTCAATGAACCGCGCGTTTCCTAAGCTACGTCTCTGGCTTGCGCGCCGCTTCGTGCGCCTGGCGCGGCTATCGATTACCGTTGCCGAGCGGTTGTCGCCGGAGCTGTTCCCGCCGAACCATTAAATTGGCTTCCACTCGCTTGCGCGCCTCTGCGCCTCTGCGATTTGAGCTGGTGTCATCTGCGCGCCTAATCTCTTGTGCCCGTCGAGCGCGTCATGTTGGTCAACCATGTCAGACGAGGCGTTCGATGCCGCCAAGCTGTACCACATGTACGCCTGCACGTAGTCCTTTGGCACGCCTCGGCCTTCCTCATATGCATGGGCGAGAGCGCATTGTGCTTTCGCATTCCCCTGGTCGGCAGCCTTGCGGTACCAGAAGGCGGCCTGCGCGAGATCCTGTCGCACATCCGGCCGACCGAGATCGTACACAATGCCGAGCATGCGCTGCGCCTCGGCATTCCCTTGGTCCGCAGCTTTCCGATACCATTTGGCGGCTAAAGCAAAGTCCTGCGGCACACCTTGGCCCTTGTCGTACATATCGCCGAGACTGAACTCCGCCTCGGCATTCCCAGCCTCAGCTAGGGGCCTAAGGAGCCGCACGGCAGTCGCAAAGTCGGCTTTGCCGTACGCAGCTTGACCATCGGCAAGTTCAGCCGCTGCGACCCCGAACGTGGTGAGCGCGAGAAGACATTCGGTAACGAAGATTTTGGTCCACTGTTTCATACAATTCCCCACCTGCAAAAATCAGTGGAGCGTCGCGACACCAAGAGAACCCTAATCAGCCTTTTGGCTGTTTTATGCGCAGCCTAACACAAAATCCCCCGCCGGGCTTGTTCCCCTCTTTCCGGTCGGTATGCAAAACAAAACTCTCCCGTGTCTCTAAATTTGTAGCCTCCGCAATTATGTAGCCTCGGCTACAACACAAGCTGGGCCACCTTGCCCCCGCTCTCCGCACCGGCAATCCACCCTTTTTGCTCTGACCGCGCCCGCTTGCACGCGACCTCGCGCCTGACATAGCCTTGGGCTTTTCCAGCCCTTGGATCCCCGACCATGATCACCTTTCTCACCAGCCAGCCACTCTGGTTGTCCGGCCTCATCATCGTCGGACTGACGACCGTAGTGGCGATGTTAGGCCCCGGTCTCGTCCGCAGATATGTGGCCTTGGAAAGACTGACCACGAACAACGAGGTCGCCGGGTTCAAGTTCGCGACCGTCGGCGTGCTCTACGCGGTCTTTCTCGCCTTCGCCGTTATCGTCGTTTGGGAGAAATTTGCCGATGCCGACTCGACCGTCGCAAAGGAGGCGGGCGCCGCCGCGTCCCTTTACCATCTCTCGCATGGCATCGACGATACGCAGGGAGCTGCGCTTCGCGCTGCGCTGACCGTCTATCTCAAGTCTGCCACTACGGAGGAATGGCAGGCGATGGAGAGCGGTCAAGCGAGCAAGTCCACGTTGCGGGCTCTCGAAGGGGTCTACACCGCGCTCGTGGCCGCTCAATCTCACGAGCAGTCCAACAGCGCCCTGATGTCGGAGATCTTCTATCAACTCGACGTTCTCACGCAGGCGCGCGGTGCCAGGCTTACCGCTGCCGAAGGCGCCGTTCCCGGAATCGTGTGGCTGGTTCTTTTCGCCGGTGCCGTTCTGACGATCGCTTTCACGCTTTTCTTCGGGACGCTTAACCTGCGGGCACAGATGATAATGACTGGGATTCTGTCGATCCTCATCTTTTCGGAGTTGCTGATCATCGTCGCAATCGACATGCCGTTCACTGGCACGGTCAAGGTCGAACCGCAGCCGCTTATCGACGTTCTCGCCGACTTCGGGTCTTAGCCTCCAGCCCGTGGCTTCTGAGAAGCGCGGGCAGCATTGACGGGCGAGCAAAAAAATGCCGGCAGTGCGGAACTGCCGGCATCATGGTTCTGGAGGAATCAATCACTTGGGTAGGCTGACCATGACTGCCGATCGCGCCGACAATATGGAGATTGCGGGGGACGAGTGGAATTGTCCGGAGCCGTGCTAATTGCGCAACACAGTCCGAGCCTGATTTGAGATGCGCGATCATCGGTGGGGCAGGGTCATCCAACCGATCCGCGAAATCACGCCGATGTTGTCCGCAGCGTTGTCCCGGCGTTAGCACCACAATGCACTTCTTAGAATAAGTCTTTGATTTTATTGGTACAGCAAGAAAGATTTGAACCCTAAGACGCATGACCGACTGGCATGTGATCCACCTCGGCCACTTGGCGTTGTCCGGGGCGGCGCTCCTGATCATCGAGGCGACGGCCGTGGTGCCCGATGGCCGTATCAGCTACGCCGACGTCGGTCTCTATTCCGATGATTGCGAGGCGGCCATGCGCCGCGTGCTCGATACCGTGCGCCGGTGGTCCGACATGCCGATCGCCATTCAGCTTGCACACGCCGGGCGCAAGGCATCGACCGAGGTACCATGGAAAGGAGGCGCGCAGATTCCGCCTGGCAGCTCGGGCGGGTGGCAGACGGAGGCACCCTCGGCGATCCCGTTCCAAGACGGCGACAATGCGCCAACGGCGCTCGATCGAGATGGGCTCGCGCGCGTGCGGGAAGCCTTTGCCGCCGCGGCTCGGCGCGCCGCGCGCCTCGGCCTCGACGGCGTCCAGCTTCATGGAGCGCACGGCTATCTGCTGCATCAGTTCCTGTCACCCCTGTCGAACCGGCGTGACGACGAGTATGGTGGCTCTCTCGAGAACCGGATGCGCTTCCCGCTCGAAGTATTCGAGGTCGTGCGCACTGCCTTTCCCGCCGACCATCCTGTGACAATGCGTGTCTCGGGCACGGACTGGACGGAGGGCGGCTGGACCATCGAGGAGACCATCGCTTTCGCGTAGGCACTCGAAGCGCGCGGATGCAGCGCCACACACGTCTCCAGCGGCGGTCTCACCCCGGCGCAGCAGATTCCGATTGGACCGGGCTATCAAGTGCCGCTCGCTCGCGCGGTCAAGGCTGCCACCAATATGCCAGTCATCGCCGTGGGTCTCATCACCGAATTCGAACAGGCAGAAGCCATCGTGGGTACTGGTGACGCCGATCTCATCGCGCTCGCCCGCGGAATGCTGTACGATCCCCGTTGGCCTTGGCATGCCGCTGCACATTTCGGCGCGCAGGTCAGGGCTCCCCGTCAGTATCTTCGCTCGCAGCCCCCGCAGTTCCGGGACCTCTTTGCTGTCCGAGCGGATGAATGAAAGCGCGAGGTCTGCCGTAAACCTCGGCATGGGGCGCTGTCGGTGCGTGATTCCGCCCGGCCGATAAGCTCAGAATCCGGCTAGCCTGGACTTGATCGCGTCAATCGCTTTAAACACCTCAAAGAACGTGGCTGGGGAATTAAAATGATGCCCGACGTGCGCGCGGTCATCGCGATCGGTCTTCGGGGACAGTTCGGCCTCAACGGCCGTCTGCCTTGGGAAGGCTGCAAGGACCGCGAATTCGTCGCCGATGTCGAACGATTCTTCGAGCTGACGCGTGGGCACGTCCTCATCATGGGCCACCGCACCTATATTTCCGTGCCGCAATTCGCCTTCGCCGAGCGCGAGATCATCGAGATCCATTCTTCCGAGGCACCGGAAGAAGTTCTCGCGCGGTTTCCTGGGCGCGTAGTCTTCATCGGCGGCGGGCTGCCGGTCTACGCCGCATATGCGCGCTTCATCCGGCATTGGGACATCAACCGGCTGTCCTATGACGGCGAGGCGGACCAATGGTTCGATCCCGCCTGGCTCGTCGCGGGCGGCGTAGCGAGGATTTCATGAGCGTGTCCCACATGCGCGCCGTGCAAGCGGTGAAAGCCGGCGATCCGTTTCGCCTGACCTCGCTTCCCGTTCCCGAACCGCAGCGCGGGCAGGTGCGCGTCAAGGTGCATGCCTGCGGCATGTGCGCCGGCGATGCGATTGCCCGCAATGGTCTTATGGGCGTCGTACTGCCGCGCATACCAGGCCACGAAATCGCCGGAACAATCGATGCCGTCGGCGCTGGTGTGCGCGCCTGGAAGGCCGGCGATCGCGTCGGCATAGGTTGGCAAGGCGGCTATTGTTCGGAATGCGAATTCTGCCGGAGGGGCGACTTCGTCAATTGTGTCAAAGCCCGTGTTGTCGGGCTCTCCTACGACGGCGGCTATGCCGAATATCTCGTCGCGCCCCAGGCGGCACTGGCCCGCGTCCCGGTCGCACTTTCCTTCGAGGAAGCTGCACCCTTGATGTGCGCAGGCCTCACCACATTCAATGCACTCCGCAATTCGGGCGCGCACCCGGGCGAAACCGTAGCGATCCATGGCATCGGAGGGCTTGGCCATCTCGCTGTACAATTCGCCGCGAAGATGGGGTTTCGCACCGTCGCGATCAATCGCGATCGCGAGAAGGAGGCGCTGGCGCGCCACCTTGGTGCCGACGAATATATCGACAGCGAGGAGGGCAGCGCTGGCGAAGCGCTGAAGAAACTCGGCGGCGCCGCGGTCGTGCTTTCGACCGCAGGCTCGAGCACCGCGCAAGTCGATCTCATCCAAGGCCTGCGCCCCAACGGCCGGTTGATGATCGTCGCATCGGATCATCATACGCCGCTGCATTTTTCGGCGGACGTACTTATGATGGGACGAAAGACGGTCACGGGCTGGTACAACGGCCACGCCAAGGATAGCGAAGACACGATGGCTTTTGCGGTGCTGAAGGGCGTGCGGCCCATGGTCGAGACGCATCCACTCGAAGAGGCCGAGTTTGCCTTCCAGGCGATGAAGCAGGCACGCTATCGCTTGGTGCTCACGCTGTAGATGAAACACTATTGCGAAAAGGTTCCAACATATTGATAGATAATACTATTGTCGCTGCCCCCAGGGATTTCCATCATGCCGCGGCCCACCGCTCGTCGAAAGGCGCCTAGCTCTGTTGCCCGGTCCATTGAAATAAGGCAAAAGGCGCCTTCAGCCGGCGGCATCTGGCCGCCCAAGTCCATCGGACTTCAGTTCCATGCAGCATCAATTGCGTGTCGGCATCGCCGGTCTCGGCACGGTGGGCCTCGCCGTCCTCAACCTTCTCGATCGTCAGGCTGAGTCACTCGCGACGCAGACAGGGCGCAAGATCGCAGTCACCGCGGTCTCGGCGAAACAGCGGCAGAAGGATCGCGGCCTGGATCTCGCGCGCTTCGCCTGGTTCGACGATCCGGTGAAACTCGCCGCTTCCGCCAATATCGATCTCTTCGTAGAGCTGATTGGTGGCGCCGATGGCGTGGCGCTCGCCGCGGTCGAAGCCGCGCTTGCCTCGGGCAAATCGGTTGTTACCGCCAATAAGGCACTTCTCGCCAAGCACGGCATGCGGCTCGCGCAGATTGCCGAAGATAAAGGCGTGGCGCTCGGTTTCGAAGCTTCCGTCGCCGGTGGCATTCCCATCGTCAAGATCTTGCGTGAGGGCCTCGCCGGCAATGCAATCGGCCGCGTCTACGGCATCCTGAACGGCACCTGCAATTACATCTTGTCGCGGATGGAGATCGAGCATCTGCCCTTTGCCGAATGTCTCGCCGAAGCACAAAGGCTCGGCTACGCCGAGGCCGATCCGAGCTCTGACATCGGCGGCCAAGATACTGCGCACAAGCTTGCAATCCTCACCGCGCTGGCTTTCGGCACGAAGATTGATCTCGATGCGATCGCGGTCGAAGGGATCAAAGACATCAGCCTCGCCGACATCGAAGCGGCGGCCGAACTCGGCTATCGTATCAAGCTCCTCGGCGTCGCCCAGAGGACCAGCGCCGGGATCGAGCAACGCGTCCATCCGACGATGGTGCCGCGCTCTTCCGCGATTGCCCAGGTGATGGGTGTCACCAACGCGGCGACGATCGACGCCGATGCCGTGCACGAGCTGACGCTCATCGGGCCCGGTGCGGGCGGCGCTGCGACGGCCTCTGCCGTCGTCGCCGATATTGCCGACATCGCCAAGGGCCTCAGATCGCCGCCGTTCGGCCTGCCGGTCGCCGCCCTCGCGCCGCTTGAGCGCGCCCCGATCCAGATGCATGAAGGCGGCTATTACATCCGGCTTTCCGTCTATGATCGGCCTGGAGCCGCGGCAGCCATTGCGACGCGCATGGCTGAGCGCACGATTTCGCTGGAAAGCATCGTGCAACGCCGGCGCCCCGGCGAGTCCGGCAAGCCTTCGGCGGTTCCCGTCATCCTCATCACCCACGCGACCTATGAGAAGCTGATCCGCGAGGCGCTGGCGGCTGTAGTCGCCGACGGCTTCGTGGCGGAAGCTCCGCAGCTCATCCGTATCGAGCGTGAATGAGCATTCGGGAGTTTTTTGAAGCTCCCTCATCCTTCAAGAGGTGCTCCAGTGGGAAGAGGGAATTGTGAAGAAACCCTCATGTTGCAGAGGACGCCAAGCTTGCATCCCGAAGCATGTGGAGCGCATCTCGAACAATAACAATTGGGAGCATGACTTGGTCGATCTCGTCGTCACAAGCCAGGACATTATCGATCGCATCCTGACGCTCGAACTCGTGCGGGTGACCGAGCGCGCCGCTGTTTCCGCTGCGCGTTGGCGTGGGCGCGGCGATGAGAAGGCGGCGGATCAAGCGGCCGTCGATGCGATGCGGCGCGAATTGAAGCGGCTGCCGATCGACGGCACCGTGGTTATCGGCGAAGGTGAGCGCGATGAGGCGCCGATGCTCTATATCGGCGAGAAGCTTGGCACCTCCCTGGGGCCGAGAGTTGATATCGCCGTCGATCCACTCGAAGGCACGACGCTTTGCGCGCGCGACATGCCGGGGTCGATCGCGGTGATGGCTATGGCGGCCGGCGGCTCGCTGCTGCATGCGCCTGACGTCTACATGGAGAAAATCGCGGTCGGCCCGGGCTATCCACAGGGTACCGTCGATCTCGATATGACGCCGGAAGAGAATATCCGCGCGCTGGCGAGCGCGAAGGGCGTCAAGCCGAACGAGATTTCCGTGCTCGTTCTCGATAGGCCGCGCCACAGCCGGATCATCGACGATTGCCGGCGCATCGGCGCAGCCGTGCGCATCATTCCCGATGGAGATGTCGCCGGCATCATCTTCACCGCGCAGCCAGATGCCGGTATCGATCTTTATCTTGGCACCGGCGGCGCGCCGGAAGGCGTGCTCGCGGCTGGTGCCTTGCGCTGCGTCGGCGGCCAGATGCAGGGCAGATTGATCCTGGACACAAACGAGAAGATCGAACGCGCGCGCAAGATGGGCGTCAAAGATCCGCGCCGCAAATATGACATGAAGGAGCTCGCGTCAGGCGACGTGATCGTGTCGCTCACCGGGGTGACGGACGGCCCTTTGCTCGCAGGCGTCAAATTCGGCAAGCGCCATGTGACGACCGAAACCTTGATCTATCGCTCGGTGACCGGAACGGTGCGCAAGATCGCCGCCGAGCACCGCGATATGGGGAAATTCAAGCTGGATTGAGATTTCTCCTTCTCCCGCTTGCGGGAGAGGGATCGCGCTCGCCTTCCCATCCGGCTAAACTCGGGCGTGGACGAATCTCCGCTCCAAAACCGCTTTTTCCTCGGCGTCGAGCGCTCGGCGCTGGGCAGGGCGTGGCGCGAGCGCCTCGATGTAGCGGGGCAGGCGCGGGCGCTGGCGATTTCGCAGCTTCACGGCCACAACGATCTGCTCGCGCGCGTGCTCGCCGGCCGTGGCGTCGGCCCGCATGACGCCGAACTTCATCTCGATCCGACACTGCGCCGACTGATGCCGGACCCTTCGTCGCTCGTCGGGATGGATGCTGCCGCCGTCCGCATCGCAACGGCGATCGAAGCCGGCGAGATGATCGCGATCTTTGGCGATTACGACGTCGATGGCGCGGCCTCGGCGGCGCTCCTTGACGAGTTTCTGATCGCAGCCGGCACGCCGCACCTCGTGCGCATTCCGGATCGCATTTTCGAAGGCTATGGCCCGAATGCTCAGGCGATCGGAGAATTGGCTGAAGCCGGCGCGAAACTTCTCCTCTGCGTCGATTGTGGCACGACGAGCCATGCGCCGCTTGCCGAGGCGCGAAGACTCGGCCTGGACGTGATCGTGCTCGATCATCATCAGGCGCCGGAAGTTCTTCCTGACGCGATCGTCGTCAATCCGAACCGGCAGGACGATCTCTCGGGTCTCGGCCAGCTTTGCGCGGCGGGCGTCGTCTTCATGACGCTGGTCGCGGTCAACCGGCGTCTGCGCGCCCTCGGGTTTTGGCATGACGCGCGGCCCGAACCGGACCTGCTCTTAGGACTGGATCTCGTGGCGCTGGCGACGGTCGCCGATGTCGCGCCTTTGACGGGCTTGAACCGCGCTTTCGTGACCAAGGGTCTGGCCTTGATGCGCGCGCGCGGCAGGCTCGGTCTGCGCGCTCTGTTCGATGCGGCGGGCGCGGGCGGTCCACCGACTCCCCATCACCTCGGCTTTCTGATCGGACCACGGATCAATGCCGGGGGCAGGATCGGCGATGCTGCGCTCGGCGCCAAACTGCTCGTCACGCGCGACGAAGTGGAGGCGCGGCGCCTTGCCGAAGATCTCGATCGCCTGAACCGCGAACGTCAGGCCGTCGAAGCGGCGACGCTCGAAGAGGCCTTGGCAGAAGCCCTCGCGGGCGCCGCGCGCGAGGACGACAGTGCGGCGATTGTCGTAGCGGGCGACGGCTGGCATCAAGGCGTCGTCGGGCTTGTCGCGTCGCGGCTTAAGGAGAAGTTTCGCCGCCCCGTTTTCGCGATTGCCTTCGACGGGGCGGTCGGAACCGGCTCCGGTCGGTCAATCGCCGGGATCGATCTCGGCAAGATTGTCCGCCGCGCCGTCGAAGCGGGAGTGCTCGTCAAAGGGGGCGGCCATGCCATGGCGGCGGGCGTCACGCTCGCGCGCGAGAGGCTCGCCGAGTTCCGTGCCTTTCTCGAAGTCGGCCTCGCGGAGAAAGTTGCGACCGCGCGGGCGGAGGATGGCATGTTCGTCGATGCCGCGCTGACCGCCGCGGGTGCAAGCCCCGTGCTTTACGCCGCGCTCGAGCGCGCCGGGCCTTTCGGCGCCGGCAATCCGGAGCCAGTCTTCGCGTTTCCCGCGCACCGCCTCGTCACTGTCATGCCGGTCGGGCAGGGCCATTTGCGTTGGCGCGCCGAGGCGGGCGATGGCGCGACGCTCGAAGGTGTGGCGTTTCGCGCCGTCGGCGAACCAATCGGCCAGGCGCTCGCGGAAGCGCGCGGCGAAAGCGTGCATCTCGCCGGCAGTTTGACGCTCGACCGATGGAACGGGCGCGAAAAGGTGCGGCTGCGGCTGATCGATCTCGCTTTGGCGGAACGTCGCAGCATCACTCCGTGAAAGCGCGAGTATCGCGCTGGGGCTGACCTTGCCATGGCCGGCGGCGCTCTCTATACCTCGCGCGGTCCCACCCGATTTGCCGCACGCGCCCATCGTCTAGCGGTCCAGGACGTCGCCCTTTCACGGCGAAAACAGGGGTTCGAGTCCCCTTGGGCGCGCCAATAAAATCAATAACTTATGTCGCAAACGGTGCGGCGGAATTGAAGCCGAACAAAGAATTGGCAAAGAATCAAAAGGCATGCGGTTCGGGCCCGGACTTCGTTGCTCAGGAACCTCCGACTTCAAAGTGACGAGACTGAGGAGAAGATTTTGGCTGATGCTGGGCGAGGAAACGAGCAAGGCATTGGTCGGCGTCGAGCATTTCTAATGCGATCGCATTTCTGACGTCGATGTATTTGCATGTTTTAGGCTCTGATTTGTCGAGGATTACGTCACTCGCTGCATCGAGGGAACGTCAGGCCGAATTGGCGTCTTTGGTCCCCATGACCGGAAGCCTTCTCGGTGAGATTCGGGATCAAAATTCCCCGCTCGCCTCCTCGATTGCCGCCGGCACGCTCGTCGGCTTTGCCACGATATTCTCGACAAGAAGTTCATTTTCTTCGGCCGTTGCCTGCCTGATGCAATTGACGGGATGGAGCCGCTATCCGCGCCATGAGAGCGCGGTGCTCGAGCCCGAGGATTTCAGGGACGTCGCCAAGCTGCACCGCTCTGGCGCAGGCCCTATTGCGCGCGGCAACGGCCGCGCCTGCGGCGATGCGGCGGTCGGGTTCACCTGCACATTGCTGACCGGCAGGCTCGACAGGATGATCTCTTTCGATCCGCAGACGGCCGCTCGCGCTGTCCGCTTCAGAATTCGATTGACTGAAAAGGGATGCAGTGGGTTGCGGCTGATGCTCTCACCCCGCACACCCCGAAAGATAAACCCGGACTTATCTTCGCCGCTTTAAGCCACGCACCTACCAGTTTCAGCGTCTCAGCCGAGACGTATCCGAGCCTGCCAGCATTCTGAAGAAACCAGATATGCTACCCTCTGTACCATTCCTACGATTCTTTTGTGTATTTGGCATTGGCGAAGTTGAACGCGCGAACGTATATGCACCATGGCCGAAATAGCTGGCTACAGCCGGCACTGAAACGCCTATCAGATGGGCTATGTCGTGGGCATGCCATGTGAGCCCTATCGCCGGGAAAACACGGCGTGCGAGCCCGACGGAGACTGCCATAACAAGGAACAACCCGAATATGTTGACGATGGCGAAGCGCCGGAACTCCGAAGCAACCGACCTGCCTGAAACCTGGAACACAAACGACCGCATCAGGACATAGGCCGTGATCATCCCGATGAGATAGGCAAGCAATACTGCAGTTTCGAATCCGGTGACAAGATTCAGGAAGTAACGACCGGTGAGATTGATCACTGCCGCCATCCCCCCAGCGACGAGAAAGCGAAAGAATGTAATCGACGTCACGTTACCGAGCACAAGGACCCTCAAATCTCAACGAACACCGCCGGGGCTTTCACAGTTGAAGAGAGTGTGTCACTTTAATCGTCATGGGCCAAGCGCGCGTTCTGATAACCGGATCTTGTGGGTTAATTGGTTCGGAGGTCTGCCTGCATTTTCGCCAGGCTGGATACTCGGTGCTTGGAGTCGACAACAATCAACGCGCGGTGTTCTTCGGGCCGGAAGGAGATACTTCCTGGTCGCTGCAGCGATTGCGCCAGACCGTCCCCGGATACGAGCATCACGATATCGATATTCGCGACCGGGAAGGCATCCTTCGTCTGGTCGAGAGCACAAGACCGGCGGTCATCGTTCATACCGCGGCTCAGCCGTCACACGACCGGGCCGCCCAAATCGCTTTCGATGATTTTGATACGAATGCGGTCGGCACGCTCAACCTCCTGGAAGCAGCCCGACGCTGGACGCCGGAGTCACCCTTCATTCATATGTCGACGAATAAGGTTTACGGCGATCGGCCGAACACGCTGGCGCTCGTGGAGAAGGAAACACGGTGGGACTTCGCCGATCCGGAATACCGCCTGGGTATTCCGGAGAACTTTCCTATCGACCAATCGCTGCACTCGTTGTTCGGCGCATCGAAGGTGGCTTCCGACATCATGGTGCAAGAGTATGGGCGCTACTTCGGCATGCCCACGTGCGCCTTACGTGGCGGCTGCTTGACCGGACCCAATCATTCCGGGGTGGAACTACATGGATTCCTTAGCTATCTGATCCGCTGCAACCTGACCGGCAAGGAATACAAGGTTTTTGGCTACAAGGGGAAACAAGTCCGCGACAACATTCACTCTGAAGACGTCGCCACGTTTATGTTGGCCTTCGCGCAGGAGCCGCGTTGCGGCGAAGTCTACAACCTCGGTGGTGGCTTTGAGAATTCATGCTCGATTCTGGAAGCGTTTGCTCTAGCGGCGGAGGTTTCCGGACGCGAACAAGTGTGGACCTACGTCGAGAGCAATCGCATCGGAGATCATATCTGTTACTATAGCGATCTGACCAAGATGAAAGCTCACTATCCGGGCTGGAGCATCACCAAGAGCCTGAAACAGACTGTGGCTGAAATCGCCGCCTCGTGGTCCGCGCGTCTGGTGGACCCACAATAAGTCTGGTGGACCCACAATAAAATGAAAGTTCTTATTTCCGGCGTGTGCGGTTTCGCAGGAAGTCACCTCGCACGTTATCTAATGGAATCGCACGAAGGCATTACCATCGTGGGATTGGATAGTCTGGCACGATCGGGTAGCGAAACGAACCGGCTTTCGCTGAAGCGACTTGGCGTGCAGCTGTTTCATGGTGACATCCGCATCGCAAGCGACTTCGAGATGCTTCCTATTGCCGATTGGGTCATCGATGCCGCGGCGCAGCCGAGCGTGCTGGCCGGTCGCGACGGGAAAACCAGCACTCGCCAATTGCTGGAACACAACTTGCTCGGCACAATCAATTTGCTGGAATATTGCCGCGCCTCGCGTGCTGGCTTCATTCTATTGAGCACCAGCCGCGTCTATTCAATTCCGGTCTTGACGCAGTTGCCATTGCGCGCGGAGTCTTCGGCTTATACTCTTGACCGAGGGCAGCCCTGGCCTGTAGCGGTTAGCTTGGCCGGCGTCGGAGAAGGCTTTAGCACGGAGGCTCCGATTTCCCTTTACGGAGCGACGAAACTAGCTTCGGAACGTCTGGCACAGGAATACGCTGCCGGATTTCAGGTGCCGGTCTGGATCAACCGCTGCGGGGTGCTGGCAGGAGCCGGGCAGTTTGGCACCGCCGAGCAGGGCATCTTCTCCTATTGGCTCCATGCGCACTCTACGCGTCGCTCGTTAAAGTACTTGGGCTTTGGCGGTCACGGATTCCAGGTCCGGGACGGATTGCATCCGCGCGACTTGGCGCGCATCGTGGATCTTCAGTTGCGCAGCGGCGGCCCTGGCCAGATCCTCAACGTATCCGGTGGCCAAGCGAACTCCATGTCCCTGGCCCAATTGACGGCGTGGTGCGACCAGCGTTTTGGCCCGCATCAACCGATCGCTGACGGCTCGGAGCGTCCCTACGACGTTCCCTGGCTAATTCTGGATTCTAGTAAAGCGTTGACTGCAACCACCTGGAAGCCCCACATCAGTCTGCATCAGATCCTCGAAGAAATAGCAGACCACGCCGCAGCGAATCCCGATTGGCTCACATGGTGCGGAGCATGAGCGCTGCCTCCCCTGCGAAATCCGATCTAAAACTGCTGTCGATTGTCATACCGGCTCGCGATGAAGAGGGCTGCATCGCTTCCACCGTGGAGCACCTGCATTTGGAGCTGCGGCTGAATCAGATCGCGCACGAGATCGTCGTGGTGGATGATGGGAGCACGGATCGGACGGCGGCCATTGTTACAGCGCTCGGTGAGCGCATGCCTGAAGTGCGTTTGGTCAAGAACGGACTACCGAGCGGGTTTGGCCGCGCCATCACTTGCGGCCTGCACAGTATGCGCGGCGATGCTGTGGTGATCATGATGGCGGATGAATCGGACGATTGCCGAGATGTGGTGCGCTACTGGAATGCTCTAAACGAGGGTTGGGATGCGGTGTTCGGTTCGCGCTTTATGAAGGGCGGCGGCGTGATCGACTATCCGTGGCTAAAGTTACGTTTAAATCGCATGGCCAATCTGTTCATCCGTCTGTTGTTCGGCATTCCGCTGAACGACACCACAAACGCGTTCAAGGCTTACCGGCGCACGGTCATCGAAGGTTGCCAGCCGTTGCTTTCGGCACACTTCAACCTTACGGTGGAAATTCCGTTGAAAGCCATCATTCGCGGTTACTCCTGGACGGTGCTGCCGATTACCTGGCGCAACCGGCGTACCGGCGTGGCCAAGTTGAAAATTAAAGAGATGGGCAGCCGCTATCTGTTCATTTGTCTATATCTGTGGTTGGAAAAGCATCTGAGCCGCGGAGATTACAGGAAGGAAGTCACTAAGCTGAGCAACAGCATGAGCCAAGTGGACGTTTCGGGAACGCCGCTGGATACGAACTGAACGTCAAGGCCACTCGAATTGCCGCCGTTCTGCGCAGAGTTCACGACATCCAGCACGAGAGTATTTTGCCAGCAGAATTGCCCGCGAGGTCGACACGCGCATCTCATACCAAACGAAGAGGGCGTCGTGGCAATTGAGACCAAGCTATCGTAGGTCTTCACCGCTTTTTCAATGGCCGATGCCGCCTTTTGGATGTCTGCGGGAACTATTGCCGGCGTCGCCTCTATGCTCGCCGTGCCTATCGGAACCGCATCAGACTCCCAGAGATCGAACTTATAAGGCTGGGTCGGGAGCGTAGACCCAAAAATTTCCGGGAGATCAGCGCCGAACTCCGACACTTTCCGATAACCTACCAAGTCGTTTGCGGAGAGCCTTCCAGGTTCGGATACGACATGCCGATGGCGGAACGGATCGGGACGCGTGTTCCATCTGACGGGCACAGACTCTGGCTTCGCGTCAATCCGCGCGGAATTCTTCACTACAGCATACCATGCGACCGCAGTTCCCCAGACTTCATCACCCGGGTTCAACCTCTGAGAGAGTTGTTCGAACTGCGCATAATAATCTCTTTGCTCCGCTGATACAGCAAGGCAAGTAATCGTGGGCCGTATGAAAACGCGATGCCGTTCGGCTCGCCGAACTACTTCCCGAGTATGAGGTTCCATACGTGGTCGAACGGCTGCCCGCTGCCCCCTAGGCAGCATTCGGGAAGCTTGAACGATAGACCGAAGAGTATGGCGACGGCTAATATGCCGAACGCCAACGTGCCGGAGTATTCGGCCCGCGGCTTAAAGGGCGCTACAACCGGAACCGGTAGCTCATAGCGGAATTCACCAGCGCAGATTAATATCACAACCGACAGGTTTATAGCCGCGATCCAACGCCCCCAATCCCAACCGAGGACAAAAAGGGGAAAAGACCCCGCTAGGCAGATGCCGTAGAGAGTGAAGACCCATGCTGCGCGGCGATGCACCTCTTTTCCCTCGCGCCAGTCAGCGAAGCAGGTGCTAACGAGGTAGGCGGCGGACGCCACGACGATGAAAACCCAATTCCAAGCATTTCCGCTCGTCAGCGTTCTGCCGATCGATACTAGGTCGTCCGACAGGCTCCACCCTATCGCCCCAATCGCTCTCATCGTTCCCACTGAGCTAATGAGCTTTTGATCATCGGGATGAACACTCGCCCAAATAGCCATCGCGGTCGCGTTGTTACCTTTGAACACTGCGAACACGAGAAACTGCACGGCGAGCACGGCAAGATAGGCGAGAGCGACGCTCCGTCCAGTCCAAACTGACCTACGGCATGCAAGCCAATAGATGATCACGGCCGTTGGAACCGCAGAAATGAACAAAAAACCCTCGTGTACGAACGGCAATATGGCCGAGCCGGTGACGATCAAGACCACAGTGAGGATGTCCAGAGGACGGGATAGCTTTGAGCCTTCTTTTCGTCGCGCGAGAAGAAACAGTGTGGTCACCGCGGCAAAGTAGACGTGAAAAATGATTTCCTTGCGATAATAAAACTCATTGCCCATAACCATCCCGTAGACCCCGCCCGGGACCAGCAAGAGCATGACGGCCATCAGGGGCGTGATCGGACGCGAAAGAACGATCAAGCAGAAGAGCAATCCGCAGAGGGTCGCGAAGATTGAGAATACAAGGCCATTGATGACCGTAACGGCTGACCCTCCGTGTGCCAGCGACCGGATAAGCTGTCCCATGAGACCACGCCGTACAAAGCCACCTTCATAGTTGATCAGCCAGTCCGAGAAGGCCCACAGGTTCCAATTAATGATGGCAGGGGAGTGAAGGGTGTTCTCCCAACAGACGTAAACCGCAAATGTGAGGATTATTGCGGCGGCCGTTAGCTTCAACGTCATGGCCAAAGGTGTTCCGGCCTTATCAGGGTGCATTAAAACGACTCCTTTTCACTGGGCAGGATGGTTCATTCATTCTGAACCGCAGTGGCGAGAAGAAATGAATTTCGCCAACGATTGGAGCAAGAAAACCGGCGGCATGCTGTGAGCCAATTCCCGCAGGAAAGCAGCGCCTTTCTCGGAACATTCCTTCTTTCGCTACGGCGAGCACATCCACGAGGCGCTAAAGACGCGTCAACCGGTTTCGGAATCGTGTCCCGTATCGTTTTTCCGCCCCGCTCGTAACCGAACTGACAAATAAGGAAAGTATGGCCCCGCCCCATTGGCAAGGGGTTTGTTGAGCGAGGCGAGAGTTGCGATCGATGGCAGCAAGTTCAAAGTTCGCCGACTGGAACTTTCCATATCAAACTCGACAGGGTTGGCAGAACCCGGGAATGCGCCTCAGACGTCTGAAAGGGCAGGGCGTCAGCGAAAGTCAAGGAAGGCGCGATAAGGTCATCTTCGCGCCCCTCGCTATGGCGCCTGACCGGCCCGCGGCCGCCCTTCCGCCAGACCGGGAAGCGTGACAAGCCTCGAACCGCCATACTTGCGGCTTTCACCTGTCGCCTGACGCTTTCTGGGGTCGCCTCGTCCCGCTGCAACGATCGCTCAGCCTGAGTGCGAAGCCTTGCAAATGCCGCAACGATCGCGCCATGGTCGTACCTTGTATCAGCAGAATCCCACCGAGCGAGACCTTGCCGTCCAAGAAGCTTCATAGAACCTTCACAGCGCGCCGCCTGGCTGGCGCGATTGGCGAAGAACGGCCCTGCGGCGTGTCTCGCTGGCCGAACGCCAACTTGCTTCCTTCGCGCAACTCTCCCATGGCGCTGCAGACTGGCGATCAACGATATCGCCATGAGTCATGAGTCATGAGCGATCGCCCGTTAATCAAAGCCGATCTTCTCAGACGTTTCTCGGCCGTTGCCGGCTGGCTCGGCGTCCTGATCATCGCTGTTCTGTCTCTCGTTCCAGGTGATCTGCGCCCTCACACCATCCTTCCCGGGCCGTTGGAGCACATGCTCGCTTATGCGCTGACGGGAGCGGCTCTTGGCTTCGGGTATCGTCACCTTGGTTCTCGTCTTCTTTGCTTGGGCGGGCTGAGTTTCGGCAGTGTCGTCTTCGAAATACTGCAGGCTGATGTCCCGGGGCGCTCGTCCTCGGCCGTTGATGTCCTAGCAAGCTCGAGCGGCGTCGCACTAGGCATCCTGCTGGGAGCGGTTCTTGCGACACTGGACGGGCAGCAACTGCGTCCCGCAGAAGTGCATCAACATCTCAGTCAAAGCGGCTGCGAAGCAGGGCCGGAAAAAGACTGACGCCATATTTCTCGCGAACTTGACGAACGTTCAGGGGACGCCCTCAAGGTCGATCGAGGCATTCGTTTACGCGAACCCGGTTTGGCGGGCGCGGGGCGGGCTGTTGGTGATATAAATAGCCAGATGGCGGCAAAGGGAAAACGATAATGCGTGGAATTTCTCGTCGAATACTCGTGACGGGTGGCGCCGGTTTTTTGGGCTCGCACCTTTGCGAACGCTTGCTCGATAAGGGCGATGAAGTGCTATGCGTCGATAATTTCTTCAGCAGCATGCGCGGCAATATCGAACATCTTCTCGACCATAAGTGCTTTGAGGTTCTGCGCCACGACGTCACATTTCCGCTCTATGTCGAGGTCGACGAAATCTATAATCTCGCCTGTCCGGCCTCTCCCCTTCACTACCAGTTCGACCCCGTCCAGACCACCAAGACCAGCGTGACGGGGGCGATCAATATGCTCGGCCTCGCCAAGCGTCTTAAAATTCGGATCCTCCAGGCCTCGACATCTGAAGTCTATGGCGATCCCGTAGTTCACCCTCAGCCCGAAGCCTACTGGGGCAATGTCAATCCGATCGGCCCGCGGTCGTGTTATGATGAAGGTAAACGTTGCGCGGAGACTCTCTTTTTCGACTACCGGCGCCAGCACAATATGCCCATCAAGGTCGTTCGCATCTTCAATACCTACGGGCCGCGCATGCACCCCAATGATGGACGCGTTGTGTCGAATTTCATCGTGCAGGCGCTTAGGGGTCAAGATATCACGATTTACGGGGACGGGAGTCAGACGCGGTCATTCTGCTACGTGGACGATCTCATTGAAGCGATGATTCGAATGATGGGCACGTCGGACGAGGTAACGGGTCCGATCAACATTGGCAATCCAAATGAATTCACCATCCGTGAACTTGCCGAACTCGTCATCGAGTTCACCGGCGCGCGATCGAAATTGATTACGGCGCCATTACCGCCCGACGACCCCAAACAACGTCAGCCTAACATCTCCGCTGCCCGCGAAAAACTCGGGTGGGAGCCTCGAATTGGATTGCGTGACGGTTTGAAGAAGACAATCGCGTATTTCGACGAATTTCTGCGACAGCCGAGCCTAGGGTCTGTGCCCGATTGAATCGAGCGTCACGCAGGATGCGCCTCTCGCGCGCACCGTCGATGAGCCCGACGAGTTCCTTTTTGCTCTCAGGCTTGTGTAGAGAGCCGAGCAATGCGAAAATCCGGCCACGCGAGCGGCCCAGTGCCGCTGTCGCGCTGAGCGTTTTGCCGCCGTCGATTCGGAGCGCCCTGGCGATCAAAGCTAACAACCAGAGCAAGTCGATCAACGATGTTAAACACATCGTGATTTTATGCAGGAAAACCGATCCTTCGATCACTACTTCGGTGCGCTCACCGGAAATTGCCGTGGGAAGGCTGGATGTGGCATCCAGAACGGGAGGAAACCTTCCATTCTCGAGATATTCAGCGCCTAAGAGCTTTGTTCGATGCATAACAATTCTTATACCCATTCCGACCACCGCTTTTTACCCTTGCCGCTATCGTTCCTTCGGCGGACCTGACAGGCTTCTCCGCAGCCGCGGCGAAAGCATCGACATATAATCTGCGTGACGCTAGGCGACAGGACCCGCCCATGCCAGCCGAACGTAAGTCTTCAGCTTCGACGGCCGGCTGCGTATCGAGTTCAGGTAACATCGCCGCGCCAGCCCGCGATCGCCCTCGTGCATCGCAATCATTCCCGGAGTCACGTGCTTGTCTGCCATCGAATTGATCGATCCGACGCTCCGCTTCTAGTTCAAGCGCTCTGCTGTGCCGCTAGCATGATTGCGTCGCTGATATTCGCGCGCGCTCATTCTGGGGCCTTATCTACGTGCGTATTCCTTGAGAAGCGCGTTGAGCTCGCCAATACAGGTTTTCACCCTCGCGATTGTGGCCTTTGTCGCGGCATCTGAGGCATCAGTGCCAGGGGACATTTTGCCGGATTCGAGCATTTCGAGCTGCCGCTTGAGCGCCGCTCGCATCGCGATCTAGTTTTCCATCAGATCCTTGATTGACCGATAACAGGACTTTTCCGGAAAGACGAGCCATAGTTGCAGAAGCGACACGCGATGCCAAAAAAGACGCAGCAGGCGGCGAATTGGCGATTTTCGATTCGACCCGTCTCATAGGAATCCTTAAGTTTCGGTTACCGATCAGTGAAAATGTTCGGGTGCGGCGAGAAAGAGTTTTGCTCATGGCTGGGTTTCTTCCGACGTCCAGAGCACGCGCGCGTTTCAGCATCAGACTCGTCGACCTGGTTTGTGTGTCGGCCGCGCCGTGGTTGGCTTTTGCCCTTCGCGATCCGCGGTTTCTCGGGCCGCCCTGGATCAATCAAGTCGCCAGCTACAGTTTCATTTCCGTCCTCGTCGGCGCCGCCATCCTGAGCTGGTCCGGCGTTGGCAATATCATGTGCCGCTATTTGTCGGCAGCCGACCATCGACGTCTTCTTCTGGTTGCCTTCACGGCGGTATCGATCACGTCGATGGCGGCGTTTTCCCTCACCCGACTCGACGCGATTCCGCGGACTTTGCCGATCACTCACTTTTTCATATTGGGATCATTGCTGATCGCTGCTCGCCTCGTTCGCGGCTGGCGCCAGCAAGACCAAATTGATCGCCCGACTGCGCGACCAAAAGACGCTAAAAACATCATCGTGGTGGGAGCCAATCACGTCGCAAGGTTCTACATCCGCCTGATCGAGCAATGTGCCTTCGGACGTCAGCGAATCTTAGCTGTCATTGATCCAAATCCGCGCCTGCGGAATCAAACCCTCGCCGGACATCAAGTCATCGGTACCCCAGAGGATCTCCCCAAAATTATCCACGAATACAGAACTCACGGCATTGAGATCCATAAGCTTGTTGTCGCGATGGACGAGTTGCGGCTCTCCGAAGGCGCGCGCGAGTTTCTGCGCTCCGCAATCGCGGCTGACCCGCAAATCACCACAAAGTTTCTCACCGAACGGCTTGGATTGAGCCAAGAGTCCGAACCGGCTGCGCCTCAACCTCAAATCAGTGAGCCAGCAGATGTCCTGTTGCCTCTCAACCGAGGCTATTGGAAACTGAAACGCCCCATCGACATCCTTATTGCCGGTTCCCTGTTGATCGTCCTGGCGCCTGTATTCGGCCTGGTTGCTTTGGCGGTGCGTCTTGGGATCGGTTCGCCAGTGATCTTTTGGCAGCGGCGAGTTGGAAGTTCTGGCGCCGGGGTTTTCGTATACAAATTCCGCACCATGGAAGCACCATTCGATGCACAAGGGCGTTTGCGCCAGGAATTGTCAGGATTGCGCCCCATCGGTGCGTTCTTGCGTCGTACCCGCCTCGATGAGCTGCCGCAACTCGTGGAATATATTGCGTGGCGACATGTCGCTGATCGGGCCGCGCCCGCTGCTCCCGGTGGATCAGCCTTCAGACAGCGGGAGCCGACTTCTGGTGCTGCCCGGCGTCACGGGTTGGGCGCAGATTCATGGCGGAAACCTCATCACCCCCGAGCAGAAGAGCGCGCTCGATGCGTATTACCTGCAGAATGCATCATTCTGGCTCGATGTGAAGATCCTGTTCAAGACGGCACGCATCCTCTTCACCGGCGACCGGGTCGAGGAACAACCCGGCGCGGCTTTTCGACATTCGCGGCGGCTGGAGTTGCGCCGTGGTTCGTCGGTTCGTTCGGGCCAGGTGGTGCCGCATTTCCTCGCCCCCGACCTTCAAGCCATCCCTTCCGAATTGCGCGCTCGCGCCTTCCGGAAAGGCTAACAGCTTCGCTCTGCGGCGAAGTCCGGGACAAGCTCTCGGGAGCAGCTCGGGCAGGGGGATTGCCTGGGGTCAGATCTGGTCGCTTTTGGCCAAACGACGGAGGTCACGGCACCAATTAAGAATTTGGCGGCGCATCGCAATCGCCGCCGCTGCTGCGCCCACCTAAGCCCGCGCCGCATTGTTCCTTGCATCGCCGTGCCTGTTGGAAACGGAAGCAGGCATAAGGACTTCATGCCAACGCCGATGATTGATATCACGGCCGATCACGTTTGTGAGATAGTCGCAGCGCGATGCGGCGTTTGTTGGCGGTCAGCTCGGCGTAGAAGATTTGCGCTCTGCGTGATCGCCAGACGCATCCAACTCGCAGATAGTCGATTGCCAATCTGAACCCGCGCTTCCAAAAAGACGCAGGAGCCCCGGTCTCGGGTTCATTACGCCGCAGGCTATGGCGTGCCGAAGGACGACGGAAGTCAGCGAGATGCTATCCCTCGCTGCCGATCAAGGCCGACGGCGAGGGCCGGGCGATCAGAGTGCGAGTGATGCATTATGGTTCGATCGCGAGCGTCCTTCTTTTGTTGACGATCGCCAACGCTAGTCCCATCAATGCGGCGCGGACAGATACGCATGGCCGCTCGATGGCAATGCGCGTTTCTTCGACGGCCGGCCGCTCTTCGGACCTTCCAAGACGATCAGACGCTTTTCAGGATTGTAAGAAGCTAATAATCCGCGAAAGCCTTGATAGCGCTGAGCGCATCAATAAGATTTCGTAGGAAGTCGACCTACCAATCAGATCTAAGTGCGATTTCCTTGTCTTCTTTTAAGCTGTAAACAGCCATTACAAATTCGAGTGGAAGCGCCAAGAGGGGAGAAGCAACATGAAATTGGTAGACGCCACTTATGTAGTTATCGGCGCGACTTGGTTGGTTGTCGGCATGGTCCTCGGCATTGTCATGGGAGCAACAGACAACTTCCGCTACATGCCGGTTCATGCACATATCAATCTCGTCGGCTTCGCGTGTCACGCGATATTTGGCATGACTTATCGCCAGTGGCCGACGATGAAATTATCGCTCCTTGCACCATATCAATTCTGGATTTTTGTACTGGCTACACCGATTACGCTCTTGGGCCTCGTCCTTACGTTAACCGGGGGACCTGTACTGCCTACAATACTCGGCTCGTTGGGGTTGCTGATTGGGGCGGCCTTGTTTTTTGTGATGATCTGGCAGGCACGCGTCGTCGGATGAAGTGTCGCAACGGCCGCGCCGCTTTCCCGTGGCGGATCTGCGCGCCCCCCGACACCGCGGCCAACATGGCGCTTGGGCTCGCGGCAGACGTGCGCCAGCTGGTCTCCGCTCAATGAGCCACTGACAAGCCGCCCGCAGGCGTAGATCAGAACTGCTTGCCCATGACAGAGCCTTTTGAGAGCGATGTTAGATATGCAATCAGATCCACGATCCGCGGATCGTTGTACGTAGGAGGTTCGCCTTGCAGCCCGCCAGTGATGCAGTCCATCACCTGCTCCTCCAGGGTAATTACCTCGTGCTTTTCGGGACTGAATTTCGGAAATGCAGCCGCCGCACCGACCAAGCTCGGAAGGCGATTGCCATCCGGCATAGCGCCTTCGGTTTTGCCATTATTGGAGTGGCACGAAGCGCAAGTCGCAGGCTGGCTCCGGAACATTTGTTTGCCGCCAAATCTGTCGGAGGCAAAAATTTGTGCGCCCTGTTGCACAGCCTCGTCTAGAGAGGTCGCCTTAACTGCGAAATCCTTTGCTGGTGCTTCAAGGGCCAGCGTCGAACCAACAGCGCTGGCGATTACAACGGCGACCAAGGATCTCGAAATGGCACCAGATTTACTCATGTCACCAACTCCTCAGAAGACGCCTATAGCCCCCATGCAGCCCTAATTCCCGCATGGTCCACAATGCATCTGTGTTGAGAAACAATTCAGCGCCAAGACGTTCGAGTTCACGAAATTCGCAGAAACTGCCCTCTGAGAATACATGTATTCGACACTTTTGTTTATTTCTGTCAAATATATTTTTCAACTGGTTAATTGTTGTAGCTATGTTGTTTAGATCTGTCCACATTTGCGGGTTGTCTTCCTTCGAAAGATCGCCTCGCCTCACGTGGATCCCGACGGTTATTGGTGGATTGATTCTCTTTGCCTTGTTTATATTGGCTCCCGAAGCCTTCGTTACGCAGCCCCCGTGAGGTTATTCGGAGCGCTGGCCGCAGACCAAGTAGGTGTTTTAAATAAGCACCGAATACTATTTCGCTCTGACTGAAATAAGCATCGATCATGATAGCTCTCTTAACAGCGTTTGCAAGTACATTACGAATATATCCTTTTGCGTATCTTATCAAAAAAAGTAATAGATAAAATCTAAGCTTGAAAACTTCTCGCAAATGAGACCGACGCCGAGGCGGGGATCGGCCATAGGAGTTAACCTTTCGGAGAATTGGTGTAAATAGCCAGATGGGGACAAAGGAAACGATAATGCCTGGAATTTCTCATCGAGTCCTCGTAACCGGCGGCGCGGGTTTTCTGGGCTCGCACCTTTGCGAACGCTTGCTGGAGAAGGGCGACGAAGTGCTCTGCGTCGATAATTTCTTCAGCAGCATGCGACGCAACATCGAACATCTTCTCGATCATAAGCGCTTCGAGGTTCTGCGCCACGACGTCACATTCCCGCTCTATGTCGAGGTCGACGAAATCTATAATCTCGCCTGTCCGGCCTGTCCCTTTACCAGTTCGACCCCGTCCAGACGACCAAGACGAGCGTAACGGGGGCGATCAATATGCTTGGTCTCGCCAAGCGTCTGAAAATTCGGATCCTGCAGGCCTCGACGTCGGAAGTCTATGGCGATCCCATCGTTCATCCTCAACCGGAATCCTACTGGGGCAATGTCAATCCGATCGGCCCTCGGTCCTGTTATGATGAAGGCAAACGTTGTGCGGAGACTCTTTTCTTCGACTATCGGCGCCAGCACAATATGCCCATCAAGGTGGTGCGGATCTCTGGCTGCTTTTGGCCAAACGACGAAGGTCACGGCACCAATTCGAGGATTTGGCGGCGCATCGCAATCGCCGCCAAGCCCGCGCCGCATTGTTGCATCGCCGTGCCTGTTGGATACGGAAGCAGGCATAAGGACTTCATGCCAACGCCGATACATCATCGATATCGCGGTCGATCACATTTGTGAGATAGTCGCAGCGCGATGCGGCGTTTGTTGGCGGTCAGCTCGGCGTAGAAGATTTGCGCTCTGCGTGATCGCCAGACGTATCCAACTCGCAGATAGTCGATTGCCAATCTGAACCCGCGCTTCCAAAAAGACGCAGGAGCCCCGGTCTCGGGTTCATTACGCCGCAGGCTATGGCGTGCCACAGGACTATGCCGAGGCAGCGAAATGCTATCGCCTCGCTGCCGATCAAGGCCGACGCCCAGGGCCGAGCGGTCAGAGTGCGAGTGATGCATTATGGTTCGATAGCGACCGTCCTTCTTGTGTTGACGATCGCCAACGGGAGTCCCATCATTGCGGCGCGGATCCTGGGCAACAGATACGCATGGCCGCTCGATGGCAATGCTCGTTTCTTCGACGGCCAGCCGCTCTTCGGACCTTCCAAGACGATCAGAGGCTTTTCGGCCGGCATCACGGTCCCGGCAATTGCAGCGCCACTGGCCGGGCTTGACTGGCGCGAGGGCGCGCTCATCGGTTTCGCCTCAATGTGCGGGGATATATTTTCGAGTTTCATCAAACGTCGGATGGGAAAGGCCCCGAGCAGCAACGCGGTGGGCCTCGACCAGATTCCGGAATCCCTCTTTCCCGCGCTGCTGGCGATCCGTCTTATGGGAATCACTCCGGCAGACGTCGCGGCAATCACGATCCTGTTCTTCGTCGGCGAGCTGATCGCGTCGCAGGTCTTTTACGCGCTCAGGATTCGGGACCGGCCTTATTGAGTGCGATCATTTGCCGACGCGCAGTCGATGGAGCGTGATCTCCGGTGGACAGTTGAAGCGGACCGGAACGACGGATGAACCCGCCCCGGCGGATGTGTAGCCGGCCATGTCCCCGTATTTCCACGCGCCCTTGGCCATCGATCGTGGCAGCTCGGCTTCGAGGATAATCGGTATGCCCCCCGGCAGGCAGATCTGGCCGCCGTGGGTATGCCCGCTCAAGAGCAGGTCGAAGCCAGCGTGCGCCGCCTGCCGGTAGATTTCCGGCGTGTGTGAGAGAAGGATCGAAAACGCCTTTTCGGGAATTCCGGCGGCGGCCTTCTCGATATTATCGACCCGATAGAAATGGGCGTCGTCGATGCCCGCGAGATAAATGCGTGCGCCGCCTCGTTCGATCGCGATCTGCTCATTGAGCAGCATGCTGATGCCAATATTTTCAAGATCGGGCACCATCAGGATGCTGTCATGGTTGCCGAGAACGCCATAGGCGTCGCCTGTTATCAGCTTCCGCAATTCGAGAAGGCTCGCCAGACAGGTTTCGAAGGGACCGAACGTCTCCCCCCGATAATCGCCGGTGAGGACGCAGAGATCGTAGCGAAGCTCGCGCACCAGGTGACCGAACTCTGTCCATCGTACGCGGGTTCAGCTCGGCATGCAGGTCACTCAAATGGAGGATCGTGAAATCATCGAATGTCTCGGGCAGAAAGCTCGACGTGACGTCGTTCTTGCGCACTTGAATTTGCCGCGCATTGACGCGACCCCTCCAGTACATTCCCGAAAGCCGCAGAACGCCCTCGATGATCGCCTGCGAAACCGGCATGTTCTCCAGATGCAGGAAAGTGAGTCCCTGCCCGAACGCCTGCGCTTGGTGATCCCGCTCAATTCCCAGACGTTGCTGAGCGTGGATCCGGCCGAGGCGTGATTCAAGCCGCCGCTCGATTTCATCCGTAGTCAGAAATTTCACAACGCTCACGCCTTGTCGATCTGGGCTAGCGGAGGCATGAGCCTCGGCGGACGGGCACCCCCCATCTATCTCAGCGGTCCCCGCCTGCTTCCTCGCAGAAAACCTGCCACTCCTCGCCCAACCAGCCACCGCCCCCCAAACGCAGCAGTGTCACGATTTCGGCCATGTGAAGCGAGACGACTCCTGCCTATCGCCGCAGGTCTTGATTTTGGCAAAACCAAGCCACTCTCGCCTAAGGACCTGAAATCATGGATCATAGATCGCCCATGTGGCGATTTTGGACGTCCTCGACGTTTCTTTGATTAAAAAGACCTCCGCGGCCAACCAGCCACCGCCGCCCCAGCGCAGGAAGCGTCACGAGCCATGTGAAGCGAGCCTGCCTATCGCCGCAGGTCTTGCTTTTGGCAAAACCAAGCCACTCTCGCCTAAGGACCTGAAATCATGGATCATAGATCGCCCCTTGGCGATTTTGGATGTCCGTTTGATTTAATCTTGATTAAAAATCAAGTTTGCGCCGCCCGCCTGCCGCGCGAAGGTGCGATAAGGCTGACTCCCGCTCTCTATCTTGCTTATACTTGAGATAAGTTTGCCGGCAGCCGTGAAAATGCCCAGGGTGAAGTGGCTGGCATGTGGCAACGCTTTGCTCGGTTCGCCCGGGTCGCCGGCGTAGTAAGAGCGCCGAGGTTTCCTGTTACTCCTCCTCACTCTCCATTGCCGTGTTCGAAAATGGTGCCTACAATAGGACCCCCCAAAAAGGTCATTTTCATCAATCGATTTTTTTATCCCGAGCCATCCGCGACATCGCAGATCCTTTCCGATCTCGCCTTCGCGCTCGCCGAGGCCGGCTTCGCCATTACTATCATAACGAGTTGGCGAGGCGCACCAAACGATGTCTCACTCCCCACCGCCGAAACGATCAGAGGAGTTGAGATTTTACGTATCGCTACCCGGAACATCCGTTCATCCACCTTCATCGGACGAGCAATAGAATATCTGGAATTTTATGCCGGCGCCACGCCGCTTTTGATTTCGAAAGTGCGCCGAGGCGACATGCTCGTCGCGAAGACCGATCCACCGCTGATTTCCGTTCTTGCGGCTGTCGTTGCGCGGTTACGACACGCCAAGCTGATCAATTGGCTGCAAGATCTCTACCCTGAAGTTGCCGATCAACTTGGTGTCCCTTTCGCACGTGGCCCGACTGGTTGGGCTTTGCAATGGGCGCGAGACTCCGCGTTGCGATTCGCTCATGTGAATGTTGCTATTGGCAATCGGATGGCCGCGCTCCTTCGCGACAGACACGTCGCTGCCAACCAAGTCGAGGTCGTCCCGAATTGGGTCGATGACGTGGAGATACAACCTGTAGCGGCGGTGGATAATAGGTTCCTCAAAGAGATCGCGAAGAATGGAGAATTTGTTGTGGGCTATTCAGGTAATCTTGGGCGCGCCCATGAGTTCGAGACGCTGCTCGGTGCCGCGCGATTGCTGGCCGATAATAAAGACATTCTCTTCGTCTTCATCGGAGGAGGGCATCACATCAGCGCCCTGAGAGGCAGGGTCGAAGCGGAAAGTCTTGAGAAACAGTTTCGGTTCTTGCCGGCGCGGCCGTTGGATGAGCTGAAATTCGCATTGGCAGCGCCCGACGTTCATTGGGTTTCGTTGCGACCGGAATTGGAGGGCCTAATCGTTCCCAGCAAATTCTACGGGATTTTGGCTGCAGGACGCCCGACGCTTGCAGTTATGGCGAGGAGCGGTGAGCTCTCTTCTCTCGTCGAACGTCACGGGTGTGGGATGGTAATAGAGCCCGGCGATTTAGCTGATTTGGCGCGCCAGATTTTGAAATTGAAGAACGTTCCTGATCTTTGTGCGACGATGGGGCGACGCGCACGTGAGCTGCTCGAATCCGAGTTCACGCGCGATAGAGCAATAAAGCAATGGACCCAGCTGCTTCGCGGTCTCTAATGCTAAGGCGCCGCTTCAAAATTCCGCGCACGGGCGACGACAGGCCACGGACAGGGACCGGAAGCCACCTATCGCACCCTGACCGCGGCCGGGGGCTTGGGCTTCGAGGCTATGACCTCAACCTTTAGAGCCTCCTCCAAGCGTCTGCGGATGAGTGATTGAAACCGACTTATTTTTTCTGTCATGCTGATTATCGCGCGCGATGTGCGAGGTTTAAATTCCTCGTTTCCTCTGCCCGGAATCGTGTCTAGCCTTACATACCAGCGGGAGCCTACGCGGCGAGCTTTAATCTTGCCCGCGAGCGCGTAGCGACGCAGCGTCTCCATGCCGTAGCCCGTCGCGAATGCGGCCCGCTTCAACTGGACATAGCCCTTGGGAGGCGGCGCCGGCCCGACCAAGCGCTGGAGAGCGGATAAATCCTCGGCCAATTCCGCGATGCGTGCCGCGAGTGGCGAGGTGGCCGCAACAATCATGTCGGACACTTCACTAATTGGAACAAGAGATGATTGGCGGGGTTTCATTGATCAGCTCGATTGGAGTCATCGCGCAATCGCCGGAGGCGGTCGCGACGAAAGGTCCGAAAGCGCGCGATGAACCACTTCATCGATGATCCGCTTGACCTCTTCTGCGCTACGCTGATTTAATAATCGCGGCGCCGCATCGCCACCAATGCGCATTAGCCGTTCGCGAATGGTTTCGCGAATTACTTTCAGAGCGACGATGGCATCGCTGGCCGGGACATATTGTGCGACAAGACGCTCGTAATCGAGTTGGCGCAGACGAGCGGCTGCGTTCTCTTTGCGACGTTGCGCTTCCGCCAATGTCCAAACGCCTTTGGCGCACGGAACAGATTGGCGCCGTGACGCCGACTTTGCGTTGGGGTTTGGCTTGGCGACGCCGCCTCGATAAACCGGCAATCGCGCGTCGAGCAAAGCGTTGGTGGTGCTTACATCAATGAGGCCGTTAGCGGCCAGGACGACATATCCTCGTTGACGCCAAACGGTCACTGTCTTGCGCGACACGCGGCGCAGTTTGGCAAACTCTGCGCGCGAGATAAATTTTTCAATTTTCATTTTCATGTCCAATTTCCATCACTGGTATTTGACCATCACGTAGTCAGAGACAGGGCATCTGCTGGGCAATACGACCTGCTCAAGAAACAAATTGCCATTGCGAAGGAATCCGCCGATGCCGCCAAACTCAATGCCGAGGCCCTGGTCGACGCTGAGCGCGCCCATCTGTATGCCGTCGTAACCGCATCCAACTTGAAGGAAGCTTTGGAGGCGGCCATTTTGTATCCGAATAGCCCGAGCATGGACGATAGCTATATTAGCAATCGACCGACCATCGAATTTGTCCTGAAAAATCTCGGAAGAACCCCGGCAATTTTTAAGGAGGTTAGTTACCAGCTTATTCAAGGAACCGCAGGGTCGCGAGAATTTGAGTACATCATTCGTACAGTCACGAATCCTATGCTCGACGGTGCAGAAAAGACACTCGCAATGACGTGCGGCTTGGAAACTCTTTTCACCGTCCGCGATGCTCGCAGAGCGATGGATGGTTCGCACCCACCTCTTTTTCTATGGATTTATTATTTACGAAACATCGTTTGGCAGAGAATACGAGTATCGCTGGCGGTACGAGAACAGCGGCGTGACATGGGTGTTGGCCCATTATGAGGAGTATCCAAGAAATACTTAGAACTACGCCGGCCATTTCGTAACCAGCATAGAGGCTTTCCTTACCAGTCAAGTACCAGATCATCGCCCTAATCAGTTGACTTCAGGTCGTGCCAAACTACGATTACTCCCAGCGACAGGGTCGCCTCACCGGAGATCTCCACCATGACCCGCATGCTGACCATCGCTGCTTTCCTCGCCATACTTTGCCCGACAACCTCGAGCGCGGCTCCCGGTGTCTTCAACAAACCCGCCCTGAATATGAGTCTCCGCCCCCACGTCTTACGCGTGTGCATGGAGCGGAACGTTCGATGCGAAAAGGGTTCGGATTGCTGCTCCGGCTCATGCTATGTTCCTGGAGGATCCAAAACTGGTTACTGCGGATGATGTCGCGCCGCCGGCAGCGCCACAGCGTGCGCTCAGTCGACACGACCGACAATCCTCACGCCGCGCACGATCTGCGGCTCTTCGAAGAATGACACTTCGCGAGCTTCGCGGCCCGCTTTGGCTTTGCGCGCCATGATCGTGTAGGTCGCCGTCGACCTTGCGAGCTGCTTCGTACGGTTCGGTAACCACAGCGCTCATGCGACGCCGGGACGATAAACCTTATGGTGAGCTGGCGCATTATCGTGAGTTAAATGTCGTTCGCGCGGACATTACTTCGCTTCTTCTACGTCGCCTATTTGCGCTTCCTGAAGGATGACGGATGGGCGATTGCGAGCCATGTCGCGTTGACGATATTGATGTCGATGTTTCCGTTTCTCATCTTCATCACCGCTCTCGCCGGCTTTTTCGGCACTCAGGAGCTCGCCGACCAGGCGACCCACATGCTGCTGCAGACTTGGCCCGAGCAAGTGGCATTGCCGCTGGGCCGCACGATCGATGAAGTGCTGACCAAAAGCCACGGCGGCCTTTTGACGCTCGGCGGCGCACTTTCGATCTATTTTTCCTCGAGCGGCGTCGAAGCCTTGCGGGTGGGCCTCGACCGTGCCTATGAGGCGAAGGACAAGCGGCCGTGGTGGCTCTCGCGGCTCTTGTCGATCATCTATGTGCTCGTCGGCGCCGCAGCGCTTCTGGCGCTCGGTTTTCTTATTGTTCTCGCGCCGCTGATCTGGGCGACGGTGGTTCATTTCGCGCCGGCCGTGCAATCGCTGGAACGGCAGGTGACCTATGCGCGCTTCGCGATAGCGGCGGCGCTGCTGCTTCTCGCGCTGATCATCATCCACAAGTTCTTGCCCGCCGGCCGGCGTTCACTGACTGACATAGCGCCGGGCATCGCGCTGACCCTCGCGCTGTGGATCGAGGCTGGCTATGGCTTCGGCGTCTATTTGTCAGAATTCGCGCGCAATTATGTAAACGTCTATGCGGGCCTCGCCTCGGTGATGATCGTTCTCGTCTTCCTTTATTTGCTGGCGGCGATCTTCATTTATGGTGCCGAGCTCAATTCGGCGATCATTCTGGCGCGGCGGAAGAAGCGGGAGAGCAAAGCTGCGAAGCTGCATGCTTTGTCGAGCCGCGAGCGCCTTGTCCGAAAGAGACACGCCGAATTGGATGAATAGGAAAAGACGTCACCGCTGGAAGAATTAGAGCGCGCACTCATAAATCGAGGTTGATCGGCAGCGGACACTCAACGTCCGGTTTGGAGCACATTATGGACTCGGGTCGAGCGCTGGGCATATCCGCAAGCGCTAGCGCGAACGTGCTCGAAGAGCCCCGTTGCTGCCCTGCGTTTTGACAACGCTGTTGTCCTGGCAGAGGCTTCATCTGCCGCCGTTGGCCGCCATTAAGCGCACTTGCTGATGAACAGCAGGATTTCATCCCCAGACGAACCAATATTGCGAACAGTTCCGTTCAAGAGAATGGAGTATGGCAGGGGACTGACGGCTTGGCAAAAAACGCCGGGATCCAAGTAGGCGACCTGAGCGTATAAAAGGAGATCCCTATGCCATCCTCGTTTTCCGAAGGCCCGAGCCGGCGCCTTCTGCTCGGCGGACTCGTGGCGCTGCCCCTGCTGCCCGACCTGCTCGGCGCCACCGCCGCGAAGGCTCAGACCGCAACACCGCTCGCATCCTGGAATGACGGACCGGCGAAACAGGCGATCCTGGACTTCGTGCGCGATACGACCAACCCGTCGAGCAAAAACTTCGTCGCGCCGGTGGAGCGGATCGCGACCTTCGACCAGGATGGTACCCTCTGGGTCGAGCACCCGTTCTACACCCAGGCGGTGTACTGCCTCGACCGGGTCCCGGCGGTGGTCAAGGCGAAACCGGAGCTGGCGAATGTCGAGCCGTTCAAGATGGTGATGTCCGGCGACTTCGAGGCGATCGCGAATCTCTCCCTTCATGACTTGGAAGAGATCGCGGTCGCGACACTTAGCGGCATGGATGTCGATACGTTCGCGTCAGAAGCGACGGCATGGATCTCCGCCGCCAAGGATCGACGCTGGAAGCGGCCCTACACCGAACTCACCTACCTGCCGATGCAAGAGGTGCTGCAATACTTCCGCGCCAACGGCTACAAGACCTTCATCGTCACCGGCGGCGGCCAGGACTTCGTGCGGGTCTACGCCGAGCAGGTTTATGGCATCCCGCCCGAGCAGGTGGTCGGCACCGCCGGTGGCGTGAAATACGGCTACGACAAGGACGGCAAGCCGTTTCTGACCAAAGAGCCGAAGCTGCTGTTGAACGATAACAATGCCGGCAAGCCAGAAGGCATTCATCTAGAGATCGGCCGCCGACCGAACGCCGCCTTCGGCAATTCGATTGGCGACCGAGAGATGCTTGAGTACACCAAGGCGGGTGATGGTGCGCGGCTGTCGATGATCGTACTGCACGACGATGCCCAGCGCGAATATGCATACGGACCAGCGCAGGGTCTGCCCGATACGAAGGTGGGCACCTTCACCCAGGCGCTTTACGACGAAGCGAAGAAGCAGGGCTGGACGGTCATCAGTATGCAGAACGACTGGAAGCGGATATTCGCGTTCGAGTAATGCCGCTCCAACTGAGGCAGCTATTGTTGTCAGGCTGGCCTCCTTTCTGCACTCCGCGTGACGGCTTAGGGTTATTCGCGTCGATTCCACGGTTTGCGTCATATGTCCAGTTAGCTGGTAATTTCGGACAGGCCGGTTCGCTGTTGATCGCGTGATTGAAATTGGCTCTAACAGAGACTGGAAGATTATCGATGGCAATTCATAAGCAAATTCTCGAGTGGCAGGCCGCTCACCCTAACATTACATGGATCGGCTGGGGTATTGTTTGGGCTATTGTTCTGGTGCTCCTGTTTTGGCCTCGAGCCTTGAGGTGACAAAAGGCGTAGTTTGTTCTGAAATCGGCTCGGGCTACCGACGCCGATCAACGTGGCAAACCTCTTGGAGAGAGCCGGATCGCCCGAACCGCCGACAATCGCGCATCTGGAAGGCCACGGCATCGAAGGCCTCTTTGTTACATGCATGCAGGGTGGTTCACGGGGATCAGCTCGCATCGGCGTCTCAGGTCGCCAAAGCTATGACAGCGAATTTCGAGGCTGGGAAACGCGAGCTCTATACTCGCAAGTTAGATCACGTTCGCGAAGCCCTTGAGTCGGCCCGCGTCGAGTTCACTAACGTCGGCCGGCCGAAGGCGTGAAATGGGGAATGGCAAGAACGGCTCATCTTCAAAAACTCCTGAACATCCGCGCCAAGGCGTTGCAGCTAGTGAAGCAACGCGGTGCGTGGGTGCAGGTCGGATCAACCAATTTACTGATCGCGAAACCTGGACAGCTCACGGTCGCATATCGAACGCCTTTCCAGAGACTGCCTGCTGAAGATGAAACGACTTGGTACGAGTGCGCATTCATCAGCGGAAAAGCCAACTTACCTTACGGACTCGAAGCGTGGCACTCGGACAAGAAGGTATTGAACATCGAATGGGACGACGAAGGCGGTGTCGAGGTGCTGTCCTACAGGCCTGGTGAATGGGAGCTGATACTTTCAGCCTGACACGGCACACCGGCGTGATCTTCATGGCCCGGAACCGCGAAGGGCAGGGGGTACGGCAGATGAAGCAATGGCGACCTTTGCAATTACTTAAGTATTTGTTCGTATATTCAGCCAATGCCGAATTGACTGCGCGCCATTTTATAATTACTTAAGTAATCGTTAGTATATTTAGTCGACGCCGCATCGACTGCGCCATGGAGCGAATCGCACAAGGTGGTTCTCATGCGTGACATTCTCCAAGATCTTCTCCAGCGCAGTTTCGGCGTCCTGAGCCGTTACGCCAATGCGATGGCTCAATTTGACGAGCAACTAGAGAATCTGCTCGAAAACCATCGCAAGGTCATAAAGGACCTAAATTGCGAGAAGGTCGCCATTGAGGCGTTGCTCGCAATCGAGGACAGACGGCCAGCCTACGATATCAAAAATGCCGCCGAGGCCCCAACGCCGGCGACGCCGCGGACTTTGTCGCAGATACTTCGAGAGTATCCATGGGAGAAACTCTCACAGAACTAGCCTGCTGTTCCGTGGCGCGAAATCTTGACCGATGTGTCGCCGCCCTGTTCCGAGCGCGCCGTCCACTACCCGCGATCTACCCGAAATGATGGCATTCATCGTGCGCGTCGGCGACGACGGCGAGACGCCGCGCTGGAGCGTCCCCCCTTTCACGGCGAAGGATTCGAGTCCCCTTGGGCGCGCCAATCATTTCAGTGACTTATGTATGAATTCGGGTTTGCCTCCCAGCTGCCATAGTTGTCGGGCCGCATAGGTGGGCATTATGCTGGCGCTCTGCCCAGCTCATGAAGACTCGGGGCCGGTCATGAAGAACTTTGTATTGGGCTACTTCGCTGCCGTGATGCTTGTGGCGGCCGTACCAGCTTCGGCGGAAGATCTGCAGGTAAACCAACCGCCCGCGGCGGCGTCTACGGAATATAATTGGACCGGATTCTATTTCGGCGGCAATGCGGGCTATGCTTCGGGTAGAACTGATGCAGCCCCAGGCACCGCCGGATCGACCGATCCACCTGTTGATTTCGTTCCCTCAAGCCGTGGTCAGCCGCAATCGCGCTAGCCGAAGAGGTGCGGCGCCAATCGTTGCGCCGCGTCAATCAACAATCCACGAGCCTGAGACAGCCGCTGGCGCAATCAAAATGTTGGCATAACGCGCTGCCGCCGTATTTGCATCGTTCTACGGTTCCTCTATCGTGAGCAACGATGTGAAGGGCGAGTATGAGCGCGACGGAGATGGCATGGCGGCCGATGACCAGCGCCCCAAAGGATGGGACGCGAATCATCGTCGTAATCAGGGCGAGCGAACAGGGACCCGCCGACGTTGATGTCGTGCGCTGGGCCAAGACCAAGGGTATGGGCGAAGCCTGCTGGACATCCACCGATTCCAGCTATGATTGCGCGGTCGTATATGAGGACTGGGAGGTTGCGCATTGGATGCCGCTGCCCTCCTCCATGCCGCCCGTGAAAACTCCGGGCCTCGCGTCGCGGCTGCCGGAATTTCCGCAGGCCCGTCCGGAGACCGACGGATCTGGAATTTGAATCCCGTCTGACCTGATGTGCGGGGCTGGTCGTGTCGCGGCGCGCAGCACTGCAGCGGTCTGTGCATTCATCATGGGCGAGCGTCGATCCGTCAATCTCGCGCGTTATTTTGCATCGGCCTCGTCGGTGTGATCCTTGGCGCGTCCGATGCGCTCTTTCTCATTTTCTCCGGCTACGGTGACGCGCATCCCGTCCGATATGCCGATCGGCGGATTGAGGATGATCAGGTCCTCCGGATTGAGGCCGGTGCGGACATCGATCTCGGCGCCATTATCGGCCAGCACGTTCGAGGTGACGCAGATGCGACGATGCCATCCTCATAGACCGCGGCGCTGAGCCCGTTCTTGTTGAAGATCAGCGCCTGGGCGGGAATGGACATCACCGGCTGCGGCCGCGGGATAAAGAGCCGGACCGTGCAATAGAGGCCGGGGAACAGCGTTCCGTCCGCATTCTCGACATCGACTTCCGTTAGCAGGGTGCGCGTTCCGGCCTGCAAGGCATTGGCGTTGCGCGCGACTGTGCCGTGGAACACGCGTCCGGGGATTTCCGGCACGCGAACTTCCGCCGATGCGCCGTCCTTCACGCCGAAGACCGCATCCTGCGGCACGTAGATCTGAATGCGCAACACGTCGCTATGGGCAATGTCGAACAAAGGCCGTGCCGCTCGATTGAATCCGCGGTGACGAGGCTGCCGACATCGATGTGGCGCTGGGTGATGACGCCGTCGAAGGGCGCGACGACTTTTTCGAAGCCGGTCAATTCCTCGAGACGCGAAACCTGCGCTTGCTGGGCCTTGAAATTGGCTTCCGCGACCTGCAGCGCGGCAGTCTGCGCCTGATAGGTCAGCCGGTCGGTATCGCCCTGCTGCTTGGTCTGCCAGCCCTGGACGACGAGTTGTCTGCCGTCCGCTGATTTGTGACCTGGGCCAGTTGCATATTGGCGCGGGCCTGAGCGATGGCCGCCTCGCATCTGCGACGACTGCGCGCGCGCCTGAACAAGCTGCTGGTCGAGGTCGGGCGCGGCGATGACGGCGAGCACGTCGCCGGCCTTCACCTTGCTGCCGATGTCGACATTGCGCGTGGCGATATAGCCGGTCGCGCGGGCATAGACCGTGGCGCATCGAAGGCCTCGATGCTGCCCGGCAAATCGAGCGTGCGCGGCGCGATCTGTGACGCCGACCGCGGCTGATCGCACGATGGGCACCGCATCTTCCTGTTGCTTCAGGGTTTCGAGCGCCGCCTCGCGCGTTGCGCATGGCCCCAAGCGCCATAACCCGAGCAAGGCGGCGACGACGAGCAGGGCGCCGACACCGGCCGATGCGCACGTAGCGCCTTCGCCCGGCGATTGTGGCGGCCCACCCCGCGCCTGCGTCTTGCTTGTCGGCCTGTCGGGTTTCGTCGCGCATCAGCGATATCCTTGTTTCCGTAAATTAGCTCGCGCACCAATGCCTGAACTATTGCTCATCATCCGGCCAGGTGGCTGGGTTCAGCCTCATCCGGCGCGAAGCGCTCCGTCGCGCTCGAACCGGCCGATAATAGAATATAGATACGGCACGAACAAAAGCGTGGTGAGCGTGCCGACCAGGACGCCGCCGATCACGGCGCGCGCCAGAACCGCATTCTGCTCCTCGCCCGGCGCGCCGATCGCCATCGGGATCATGCCGACGATCATCGCCGCCGCCGTCATCAGAACCGGCCGGATACGGGTCCGGCCGGCGGCGCGGGCGGCATCCAGCGCGCTCATTCCCTCGCGGCGCTGCTCGCGCGCGAAGGTGACGAGCAGGATCGAATTGGCCGAGGCGACGCCGATCGACATGATCGCGCCCATCAGCGACGGCACGCTGATCGTCGTGCCGGTCACGTAGAGCATCAGAAGAATGCCGGCGCCGGCGCCGGGCAGGGCGAGGATGATCGCCAGCGGATCGATGAAGCTCTGATAGTTCACGACCATCAGCAGATAGACGAAGACCGCCGCGAAGAGCAGCCCGAGCGTCGAGATTGTCGAAACGCCGAGTTCATGCTGTCGATCTGGCCGCGGACGACGAATTTGTTGCCGGGTTTCAACTTCGGCGCGAGTCTCGGCGACGATTTTGTCGATCGCTTTTGGCAACGCGCGCCGAGATCGCTGTCCTGCACGCTGGCGTAAATGTCGTAGACGTCTGAATGTTGGCGTGATTGTACACCGACTGCACGTAGCGTGCGGTGCATGGTGGCGACATTGCCGAGCATGTTCGGCACGGGCGCATCGGCTGACGCCTGGCTGACGATCGGCGTATTGTTGAGATCGTTGAGGCTCGCGATCCGATATTCCGGCGTCTGCACGGCGAAATAATAGGGAATGCCGTTCTTCGGATCGGTCCAGAAATTCGGCGACACCTGCTCCGACGAGCTCAGGCTGATGTTGAGGTTGTTGGCGATGCTGTTGACGTTGAGCCCGATTTGCTGGGCGCGGATGCGGTCGATGTCATAATAGAGCTCCGGCGCATCGAGCTCCTGCTGGATATGCACGTCGACGAGGCCCGGCGACCTTCGCCATGCGCTGCTGCAGTGCCTTGGCGACCTCCTGATTGCCGGCGCGGTCTGGGCCCTGCACCTGCAACGTCGATCTGCGACGGAATGCCGAAATTGAGGATTTGCGTCACCATGTCCGCCGGCTGCGAAATAGAACAGCACGTCCGGAAAGGTCCGTGTCAGATCGCGGCGCAGCTTCTTGACGATATCGGCCGTCGGCGGATGGCCTTCCTTCAGGGCGATCTGGATCGTGCCGTCGTTGACGCCGATCGTCGAGCCGTCGGTAAAGGCGAGATTATAGACGCGCTGCGGCAGGCCGATATTGTCGAGGATGAGGTCGAGTATCTGCGGCGGAATATTCTTGCCGGATCCGGTCCTCGATCTCCTGGAAAATCGCTTCCGTCGCTTCGATCCGGGTGCGCGCCGGGGCGCGGACATGCAATTGGATCAGGCCGGTATCGACCTGCGGGAAGAAATCGGTGCCGACCTGCGATACATCAGGAAGCGCCGGCGCCGCCGATGACGCAAAGCGCGATGAGCGGGACAACGACGCGGCTGTCGCAGCACGCGCTCGAGAACGTAGGTATAGCACTCGCGAAAGCGGTCGAAGCCGCATTGAACGCGTCATGAAAGCGGTGAGCCAGACTCGCCGGCGGCATGCCCCATATCGCGCCTGTTCCACGCGCAGCAGAGCGCGGATGATGATCGGCGTCAGCGTGCGCGACAGGACATAAGACGTCAGCATCGCGAAGACGACGGCCATGCCGAGCGGCGTGAACAAATAACGCGCCGCGCCTTGCAGAAAGAAAACCGAGACGAACACGCTGCAGATCGCCAGCGTCGAGACGAGCGTCGGCAGGGCGATGCCGGCCGAGCCTTCGAGCACCGCGTCGTCGAATGCCACATTCTCCTCGAAGAGACGGTGCGTGTTCTCGATCGCGACTGTCGAATCGTCGACGAGAATGCCGACCGCCAGCGCCAGGCCGCCGAGCGTCATCGTGTTGATCGTCTGGCCGAGCGCCGAGAACACCGCGATCGAAGTGAGAATCGACAGCGGAATCGAGACCATGACGATCAGGGTCGATCGCCACGAGCCGAGGAAGATGAGGATCATCAGCGCGGTCAGGCCGGCGGCGATGGCGCCTTCGCGTCAACACGCTGTCGATGGCCTCGCTCACGAAGACCGACTGATCGAACAGGAGATGCATCTCCATGCCGGGCGGCGCCGCCTTGAGCAGTTCGGGCATTGCCGCCTTGACGGCGTTGACGACATCGAGCGTCGAGGCATCGCCGTTCTTGATGATGGTCAGCAGAACCGAGCGCCGGCCGTTCGCGCGGACGATGTTCTGCTGCACGGCCCAGCCGTCGCGGACATGCGCGACATCGCCAAGGCGCACGGTCGTCGCGCCGATCTGGCGCACGGGCAGCCTGGTTCAGCGCCTCGATGCTTCGGCGCATCGCATTGATGCTGACGATATATTGCTTGTTGCCGATCTTGGCGTCGCCGGAGGGCAGGGTCAGGCTCTGCGCGTTGACGGCGTTGACGATGTCGTTCGGCGTCAGGCCGTTGGCGCGCAGCGCATCGGGATTGAGATCGACCATGATCTGGCGGTATTTGCCGCCATAGGGCGTCGGCAAAGTGATGCCCTGGATCGGCGCCAGCGCCTGACGCAGCTGATAGATGCCGTAATCGTAGAGCTGCTGCTCGTTCATCCGGTCGGAGCTCAGGCTCAATTGCAGGACCGGAACGCTCGAGGCGTTGTATTGCACGATGATCGGCGGCTGGATGCCGGGCGGCATCAGGGCGCGGATCGAATTCGTGGCCGAGACGATCTGCGCAATGGCGAGATCGATGTTCACGTCCGGCTGGAAAAAGATCTTCTCGACCGAGAGCCCGGACAAGCGTCTGCAATTCCATATCGCGGATGTTGTTGACGTTGGCGCTGATCGAATATTCGCTATAGGTCGTGACGCGCGCTTCCATCTCCTGCGGCGTCAGGCCGGTATACTGCCAAATGACTGTGACGACCGGGATGTTGATGACGGGGAAAATGTCCTTGGGCGCGGAGAAGATCGCGCTGATGCCGAGAAACAGAATCGCCAGCGCCATCACGTAGAACGTGTGCGGAAACCGCAAGGCGAAGCGAACGATACCCATTCCTGCTCCGGTTGGCCGACGCGACCATCATGAGATTATATGTCGCCGCCTGCTTCAGTTCCCGCATCGCTCAAGCATGGGGAATGGGCTGCCGCCCGTTGACACGCGAGCGAGGCCGGCCGCAAACTATAACAACGCCGCGTGACTCTCGCTTGTTCGCGCTTGCTGAATTCTGTTCAGGATTGCTAGGGCAGCGACGATCTCGCTTGGACGCGGGGGGCACCTCGGCATGAGCGTCGTTGAACCGCGGAGACATCGGCGCCATATCGGGGAAAACAAGCTTGGCAGGAAGCGAATCGGGAGGCATGCCCAAGGCAGATTGCCGCATGATTTTTCAAAGGACCGCGCAATGAGCGCCCCCACGCTGACTTACTCGCCTAGGATCGACTATTCGCCGGCCCATATCGTCAAGCGCTTGCCGGCCAATTGGTGAGGGTTGCAGGCCGAAACAGTCGAGATCACGCAAAACCAGACCTATGCGTATGATTTCCAAGCTCCCTTTCATCTGCTGATCGCACCCGAGCGCTCCGAGCGCTCCGAAGGCGAGACGGCGCTTGAGGGCCTGCCGAAGTCAAACCTTCGTGAACTGACCCGCAAGCTAACGTTCGTGCCAGCCGGCAGCAAATTCCGGGGCTGGCAAACGCCCCGTGTCCTGAGCCGGGTGAATTTCTTTTACATCGATCCGCAGGGGCTGCTACTCGATCCCGAGCTGGGCTTTGGCAAAACGGAATTCAGGCCGCGCCTTTTCTTCTTTGATGCCGACCTGTGGGGAACGGCGCTGAAGCTGAGGGCGCAGATCTCGGCGCAGAGTGCGAGCGCGAGCCTCTATGCTGAAGCGCTCGGCGCCGTGCTCTGTCACGAACTGATGCGGCTCAATGGCGCGCGGATCTCATCTGAGCTGCTACGCCGGGGCGGCCTCGCCAATTGGCAGCAGAAGCGCGTAGCTGACTATATCGAAACCCAGCTCGATACGCGCATCTCCATCGCGACGATGGCCGAAATGGTGCGCTTGAGCCCCTATCATTTCTCGCGTGCGTTCAAGCAATCCTTCGGCGTCCCGCCGCATCGCTATCACATGACGCGCCGCGTCGAAGCGGCGAAGAACCTGCTCGGCAATACCCAAGCGCCGATAACCGACATCGCGCTACAACTTGGGTTCAGCGAGGCGAGTTCGTTGAGCGCAGGATTTCGCCGTGTGATGGGAGTGAGCCCAAGCGAGTACCGCCGCGCATTGGCCTGAGACTGTCACGCGATAAGGCGGGGCCAGCGTCATTGGGCGCAGCGAAGCAATCAGGGACATTCTTGCTCCTTGTGATTGCCTCCCGCTTTGCTGACCAGCAACGTCCGTAAGAAGCGACAGGCGATATCAGCCTGGAGCCACAAGCTTCTCACGGTCGCGCCGCGCCAGCGTTTCGATCGCTTCTTTCACGAGGGGATTGAGGCCCTCGCCGCCATGGTCGAGATAAGCGTAAATTTGCGCCCGCATGCGCGGGTCCCAGAACTTGGCGATATGATTGGAAACGCCAGAAACCACCTTGTCTTGGCCTTGGCTCGCGAAGAACGTGCCGATCTGATTGGCCATATAGACCAATCTGTCCTCAGTACTATGCGACATGTGGGGAAGCTCCCGTATTCACGCGCTCGGGATGGGTGAAAACCTCGAAATCCTTTCGCCGTGCGACAGCGACGAGAGTCATGCCGCTCGCTTCGGCCAGCCGTATCGCGGCCGCGGTCGGAGCCGAGACCGCTACGAGTACCGGCGCGTCGAGCCGTGCCGCTTTCTGAATGAGTTCGATCGACACCCGGCTCGTGGTCAGCACAAGACCCGAGGCCGCAGTTCGTCCGCCGCGGACCAGCGCTCCGATCAGCTTGTCCAAGGCGTTGTGCCGGCCGACATCTTCGCGCAACGCAACGAGACCTTCGGCCTCGGTCCAGAAGCCGGAGGCATGAACCGCATGCGTTGCCTCATTCAGTTTCTGGCCCGGTTCAAGCGACGCCATCGCGGCGATGATCGCTTGCGGTGTATAAGCACCCCGGGACGACGTCACCGACGGAGTAGGGCGCATGGCCGCTTCGAGACTTTCGACGCCGCAGAGGCCGCAGCCGGTCGGGCCGGCCATGCTGCGCCGGTGCTGAGCATAAACCTTGGCGCGATCTTCCTTGAGCCAGACGCGTATCTCGATGCCGAGCGGCATCGCTACGACCTCGAGGCTTTCGATCTCGCTGCGGTCATCGATCAACCCTTCGCTTAAAGCAAATCCAACAGCGAAATCTTCGAGGTCGGCAGGTGTCGCCATCATAACGGCATGCGTCGAGCCGTTGAAGGTGAAGGCGACGGCCTGTTCCTCAGGCACGCACCGAGTGCTAGGGTAAGAAACGCCAGCACGCTCGGCGACACACGGCACGCTCACGGCCGGGCTCGGCAGCCCCTCCGGGATATCGTCGTCAGCGCTCATTCCGCCGCTTCTATGGTCTGCGCAATCCGGCTGTTCTGCTCGGACAGCTCGCGGTATTGCTCCTGCCAATCGCTCGGCCCGTTGGAGGTCGAGACCTGCACTGCGGTAACCTTATATTCGGGGCAGTTCGTCGCCCAATCCGAGAAATCGGTGGTCACGACATTGGCCTGCGTCATCGGGTGATGGAAGGTCGTGTAGACGACACCGGGCGAGACCCGCTCCGTGATCTTGGCGCGCAGGGTCGTCTCGCCGGAACGGCTCTGAATCCTGACCCAATCGCGATCATTGATGCCGCGCTGCTCCGCGTCATGCGGATGGATTTCGAGAACGTCTTCCTCGTGCCATGTCACATTGGCGGTCCGGCGCGTCTGAGCGCCGACATTATACTGCGACAGGATGCGACCCGTGGTGAGTAGAAGCGGGAAGCGCGGACCGGTGCGTTCGTCGGTCGGCATATATTCGGTGACGACGAACCTACCTTTGCCCCGAACGAAATGGCCGACGTGCATGGTCGGCGTGCCCTCCGGCGCCTGATCGTTGCACGGCCATTGCACCGAGCCCAGCCTGTCGAGCAGATCGAAGGAAATGTTGCCGAAGGACGGCGTCACCTTTGCGATCTCATCCAAGATGTGGCCTGCGCTCCTGTAGGGCATCTTGTAGCCCAGCGCCGCCGACAGCATCATAGTGATTTCCCAGTCTTCATACCCGTTCTTCGGCGCCATCACTTTCCTCACGCGCTGAACGCGCCGCTCGGCATTGGTGAAGGTTCCGTCCTTTTCGAGGAAGGTAGAACCCGGCAAGAAGACATGCGCGTAATTCGCCGTCTCGTTGAGGAAGAGATCCTGGATGACGACACATTCCATCGCGGCGAGTCCCGCCGACATATGTTTGGTGTCCGGGTCGGATTGAAGAATATCTTCGCCTTGGATGTAGAGGCCCTTGAACGTGCCGTCGACGGCAGCGTCGATCATGTTCGGGATACGCAGGCCGGGCTCCTTCTGGAGCTTCACGCCCCAGATCGCTTCGAAGACCGCCCGCACGGCGTCGTTCGAGACATGGCGGTAGTCGGAGAACTCGTGCGGGAAGGATCCCATATCGCAGGAGCCCTGCACATTGTTCTGGCCGCGCAATGGATTGACGCCGACGCCGGGCTTGCCGATGTTGCCGGTCGCCATGGCGAGATTGGCGATGGCCGTCACGGCCGTCGAACCTTGGCTGTGCTCTGTCACGCCGAGACCATAGTAGATCGCGCCATTGCCGCCGGTCGCGTAGAGGCGCGCCGCAGCGCGGATCGTCTCCGCCGGGACGCCGGTGAACTTTTCCACTTCCTCGGGGCTGTTGCGCGGCTCGGAGACGAAAGCCGCCCAAGTGGCGAATTCGGCCGCGTCACAACGCTCCCGCACGAACGCCTCATCGACGAGGCCTTCAGTCACAACCACATGCGCAAACGCGTCGAGAACCGCGACGTTCGTGCCGGGCCGCAGCGGCAGGTGATAATCCGCTTCGATATGCGGCGAGCGCACCAAGTCGACGCGGCGGGGATCAATGACGATGAGCTTGGCGCCCTCGCGCAACCGCTTCTTCATATACGAGGCGAAAACCGGGTGCGCATCGGTCGGGTTGGCGCCGATCACGACGATGACATCGGCATAAGCGACTGAATCGAAATCCTGGGTGCCGGCTGAGGTCCCGAACGCCGTGCCTAAGCCGTAGCCGGTTGGCGAATGGCAGACGCGCGCGCAGGTATCGACATTGTTGTTGCCGAAGCCAGCCCGGATCATTTCCTGAACGAGATAAGTTTCCTCGTTGGTGCAGCGCGACGAGGTGATGCCGCCGACGGAATCCCTGCCATGGGTCGTCTGGATGCGCTTGAATTCCGAAGCCGCATAGTTGATCGCCTGTTCCCAGGAGACTTCGCGCCAGGGATCGGAAATCTTGGAGCGGATCATCGGCTTCAGGATGCGTTCCTTATGGGTTGCATAGCCCCACGCGAAGCGGCCCTTGACGCAAGAATGGCCGTGGTTTGCCTTGCCATCCTTGTAGGGCACCATGCGGATCAATTCGTCGCCGCGCATCTCGGCTTTGAAGGAGCAGCCGACGCCGCAATAGGCGCAAGCTGTCACCACCGAGTGTTCCGGTTGGCCGACCTCGATCACGGATTTCTCCATGAGCGTCGCCGTCGGGCAAGCCTGGACGCAGGCGCCGCAGGAGACGCATTCCGAATCAAGGAAGGGCTCCGACTGACTGGCCGCGATCCGGCTATTGAAGCCGCGTCCATCGACTGTCAGAGCGAACGTGCCTTGCACTTCCTCGCAAGCGCGTACACAACGGTTGCAGACGATACATTTGGACGGATCATAGGCGAAGTAGGGATTGGATAGATCTTTCTTGTCGTTGAGATGATTTTCGCCCGCGTAGCCGTAGCGTACCTCGCGCAAGCCGACGACGCCGGCCTGAGTTTGCAATTCGCAATTGCCGTTGGCGGCGCAGGTCAGACAATCGAGCGGATGATCCGAGATATAGAGTTCCATTACTCCATTGCGCAAAGCCTTCAGCCGGGGGGTTTGGGTATTGACGACCATTCCCGACGCAACCGGCGTTGTGCATGAGGCGGGTGTTCCGGCGCGGCCTTCGATTTCAACCAAGCAAAGGCGGCAGGAGCCGAAGGCTTCCATTGAATCGGTTGCGCAGAGCTTCGGGATCTGGTTGCCGATCTCCATCGCCGCGCGCATGATCGAGGTACCAGAAGGCACGCTGACTGTGACGCCGTCGATTGTAAGTTCGACGAGTTGTTCCGACTTTGAGGCACGGGTGCCATAGTCGATCTCGTGGATGAGACTCATAGGCTCTCTCCTCATTCGGCCGCGGCCGCTGTCTGTGGCCTGAAATCTTCCGGGAAATGGCGAAGCGCACTCATGACAGGATAGGGCACAAAGCCGCCAAGTGCGCAGAGTGATCCAAACTTCATGGTCTGACAGAGATCTTCCAAAAGCGTTATATTGGCCGCGACGTTGACGCCAGCCATGATGCGCTCAATGACTTCTTTGCCGCGAACGGAGCCGATGCGGCATGGCGTGCACTTGCCGCAGCTTTCGACCGCGCAGAACTCCATCGCGAAACGCGCCATGTCGGCCATGTCGACGGTGTCGTCAAAGACGACGACTCCGCCATGGCCGATCAACCCGTCGCGTGCCGTGAAGGCTTCATAGTCGAAGGGCGTGTCGAACAGACTTGGCGGGAAATAGGCGCCGAGCGGACCGCCGCATTGAACTGCGCGGATGGGGCGGCCGGAAGCAGTTCCGCCGCCGATCGTCTCGACGATCTCGCCGAGCGTCAGGCCGAAGGCAGTTTCATAGAGACCGCCGTAGCGGACATTGCCGGCGATCTGGATCGGCATCGTGCCACGCGAGCGCCCCATGCCGAAATTCGCATAGGCGGCGGCGCCCTCCGCCAGAACAAATGGCACGGCCGAGAGCGAGAGCACGTTGTTGACCACTGTCGGGCGCCGGAACAATCCTTTGTGAGCCGGCAGAGGCGGCTTGGCGCGCACTACCCCGCGCTTGCCCTCCAGACTGTCGAGCAGAGCCGTTTCCTCGCCGCAAACATAGGCGCCAGCGCCGACGCGCAGCTCGATATCGAATCGATGCGTTGAGCCACCGACCGCATTGCCGAGCCAGCCGGCGTCCCTGGCGGCGCGGAGGGCTTCGTTGAACGTCTTGATCGCATGCGGATATTCGGAGCGGCAATAGACTAATCCTTTCGTCGCGCCAACCGCAATACCGCAAATCGTCATGCCTTCGACGAGCATGAACGGATCGTCTTCCATGACCATGCGGTCGGCAAACGTGCCGCTATCGCCTTCGTCCGCATTGCAGACGACGTATTTGCGGTCGGCTTGCGTATCCGCGACGGTCTTCCACTTGATGCCGGTCGGGAAGCCGGCGCCGCCGCGCCCGCGCAGTCCCGATTGCGTGATTTCGGCGACGATGGCCGCAGGCCCGATCTCGATCGCCTTGCGAAGCCCGCGCCAGCCGCCATGCGCTTCATAATCTGCGAGCGAAACCGGATCGGTGATTCCGCAGCGTGCAAAGGTCAGACGTGTCTGGCCCGCAAGATAAGGATGCTCCTCCGGCCGTCCGATCCGCAAAGCGTGCGATCCGCCATTCAGAACATCTGCGTCGAAGAGCGAAGCCACATCCGCGGCCGTGACCGGGCCGTACGCGATCCGTCCGGCGGCGGTCTCAACCTCGATCATTGGCTCGAGGAAGAACATCCCGCGCGATCCCTTGCGGACGATGTCGATCGCCAGTCCGCGCGATGCAGCAGTTTCGGCGATTGTCGCGGCAACCTTGTTGGCGCCGAGAGCGAGGGCGACGACATCCTTGGGGATGAAGACGTGCGTCATCTGCCGCACACCTCCTCGACCGCGCTAACGAGTTTGCCCGCATCCAGCTTCGCAATCGGCTCCTCATCGAGAAACGCGGCAGGGCCGCTGGTGCACATGCCGAGACAGTACACGGGCTCAACGGTCATTTCGCCGTCACGCGTCGTCTGATGCCAGTCAACGCCGAGTTCGGCGAGACAATGCCGCGCCACGGCCTCGCTGCCGCGAGACTCTGACAAGCCTCGGCGCGGCAGATCTTCAAGACATGACGACCAGCAGGCTCGCGGCGGAAGTCATGGTAGAACGTCAAAACGCCGTGAACTTCAGCACGTGACAAATTAAGCGCGAGGGCGATCTGCGGCACGGCCGCGTCGTCAATGCAGCCAAACTCCTCGTTGAATGCGTGGAGGATCGGAAGAAGGGGGCCTTCGAGGGCAAGATGTTCAGCGATGATCTCGTCCGCGCGGCCGGCGTCAAAGACCGGCGTCTTGGGCATGTTTCCACCAGAACCAGACGTTCCTCAATTTTTTCAATCGAGTCGCAGAGTTGAGGTCGCGCTCTGTAGCGGCCTCCCTTTTTATAAGCCGCGAAAAAGATGAGCCTTTCGTCCGCGCGGATCAATAGAGGTGTTTCGTACCCCTATGTGATTTTCCTATCGTTTGGCTCATATTGCGGCGCGATAAGATTCTTCGCTTCTGCGAAGAGTGCGGTGGCCAGGGGCGTCATCGGCTCGCGGCGCGGCACGACGAGGCCGATCTGATGCACAGCTTGAGGGTCGATGATGGGGATTGATCGGATCGGCTCGATCACGCCGAGCGTCTCGACAAGTTTCTCCGCCATGATGCTGGCCCAGCGTCCGGTGCGCACATGAGCATAGAGTGCGATGACGGAATTCGATTCCAGCGTCGGGGCCGGCTGATTGCCGGCGCTCGTCAGCAGATTATCGATAATTCGGCGGTTCTGCATGTCGGGTGTGAGGAGGCAGAGCGGAATCCGCCCGACCTCCGCCCAAGTGATGCTTTGCCGCTCCGCGAAAGGGCTACCGCTGGAAGTCAGCAGCCGGTATTGCTCAATGTAGAGCGGCAACGTCCGCACTGTGCCAAGCGGCTCGTTGTCGAGATAAGTTATGCCGGCGTCGAATTCGAGATTGTCGAGTCCCGCGAGGATTTCCAGCGAGGTCATCGACATGATGCTGAACCTGACGCCAGGATGTTTGGAGCGAAACGGTGTCGTCAGGTCGGCGACCATGCTCAGGGCCGTGGGAATGGCGGCAATTTTGAGAAGGCCGACAAGACCGCTCTTCAAGGCACGCACATCCTGGCGCATGGCCCGGGCGTCGCCGACGATCCGCTTCGCCCATTCGAGGACCCGATCGCCTTCCGCCGTCAATCCATGGAAGCGCGAACTGCGATTGACGAGGAGCACGCCGAACGTGTCCTCCAATTGCTTGATTCCGGCGGACAAAGTCGGCTGGGTCACGCCGCAGGTCTCGGCGGCGCGGCTGAAGCTCTGTTCGCGCGCGACGGCGATGAAAAATTCGAGTTTATCGATCACGACGGCTCAAATGACAGGTGCGCGACGACGATGCAACGGCTTGCTGTGAGGCTTGAGCTTTGCGCGTCTGGAGCAAGCTGGGATATCAAGCCGAGGGCTTCGCGTCCAACGCCAGTCTGGCATAGAATTTTGCGTAACTCGCGCCATGCCGGTGTGTTCGTGCTTCCGCGATACGCGTCATGGCGTCAGGCGACCGCCCCGCCGTGAGCGCCGCAGCATGAAGGCGAAGGAATTCGGCAAAGTCATCGCCGGCGTCCTGTGCCGCGCTGTGCAGAGCATAGATTCGTGTCGATCGGCTCTTGCCCTTCAGCTCGATTTCTCCAAGCTCGATGAAGCAGAAATTCGGCGCCGCTCTGACGGTTGATTCCGCGACGAGGATCTGAACGCCGAACCGCTTCGTCTCCTCTTCGAGCCGTGCGGCAATGTTCACCGTATCGCCGACGATCGAATAATCGAACCTCAGTCGCGATCCCATGTTGCCGACGAATGCCTCGCCGGTATTGATGCCGATGCCGATCACGACCGGCGCCGCTTCTGGAGCATTCCGCGCATCTTGCGCATTGCGCGCGGGCAGAGCAGCTCGCATCGCGAGCGCCGCGGCGCAGGCGCGCTCGGCGTGATCCACAACATCGAGTGGCGCGTTCCAGAAAGCCATCAGCCCGTCGCCGAAATATTTGTCGATCGTGCCGGACTGGGCGAGCACCGCCTCGGTCAAAGGCGTCTGCACGCTGTTGAGGAATTGCACGACCTCGACGGCCGAAAGGCCTTCCGAGCGGCCGGTGAAGTCGCGGACGTCGGCAAACAGCACGGTGACGTCACGCGCCTCGCCGCCGAGCTCCAGCTTGCTTGGATCTTCGGCGAGCCGCTCGACAAGGGCAGGGGCGAGATAGCGCGAAAAGGCCTTGCGGACGAATTGCCGCTGCCGTTCGCTGCGCCGATAGACTGCGATGGTCATAGCCGCATAGGTCAGGATCCACGTCGCGCCCGGCATAAGCGGATCGAACAGGAAACCGGCCCGCGAAAACGCGAAAAAATTTCCCAGTGCCAGCGCTTCGAGAAGGACGAGGAGGGCGGCGAGCGCCGGGATCGGTTTGGCAAAACGCGCCAGGAGCGCCGCAACTATACCGCCGAGCACAAGCAGCAGAGCTTCGAGGCCCGGCGCATAATCCGGCCGCGCGAGCTGCGTGCCGGAAAGAACATGTTCGATGAGTTCGGCATGAATATCGACGCCCGGCACCGCAGCTTCGAGCGGTGTTGAGCGCACGTCCGCCAGCGCGCTGGCGCTTGAGCCGACGAGAATGATGCGTCCGGCGATCTCATCCTTCGGCACCTCCCCCGCCAGCACGCGCCACGCGGAGATGTGACGCTCGGGTTGGCTGCCGGCATAGTGCACCCGCACAGTGCCGTCGGCTTCTGTGGCGATTTCCATCGCCCCGATCTTGAGGCTGATGAGCCCGGTCGAGACGCCGAAGGCGCCAGCGCCCGAGGCGTTGGACGCTTTGACGAGAATGGTATCCGCGCCCTGTGCCAGCCGCAGAGCTTCGGCATCGAGACCGGGGACGAGACGCGCGCTCTTGCCGTCGGTCTGCGCAAAAAGCAAGGGCACTTTGCGAACGATGAGATCGCGGTCGGGCGTCCAATTGATGCTGCCGAGGCCTTGCGCCTTTTGCGCCAAGCTCGCGAGCGGCAGAATGGCGCCGAGAAAATGCTTGAGGAAGGGACGCGGATCGTCGCCCAAAACCGCAAAGCCGGCTTTGACGGGAACCACGTTGGTATTTTCATTGGTAAGAACGAGGGCGAGGGCGGCCGGACCGTGCGTAAAAGCTTGCGCTAGGCTTTCATCCTCGATGAGCCCGCGGGCAGTCAGTGCCGCAGAAAGCGCCGTGCGCTCCGGAATGTCGGGCAATTGCGCCAGCAGGTTTTGCGGTGTCGCGCGATCCTCTTCCGAGAACAGTATATCGAAGGCGATGACGGCGGCGCCTTGCGCAAAAAGACGTTCGGCAAGTTCGGCAAGCCGTTTGCGCGGCCATGGCCATTGCCCGAGGTGGGCCAGCGAAGCATCGTCGATGTCGACGACGCGCAGCGGTACGTCCGGCGAATAATTGCGCGGAACGAGTTGCTGATCATGATCGAAGACGAGATTGCGCAGGCGCTCGACGAGCGGTGGACTTTCAAGGCAGAGCACGAGGCCCACGGCGATCGGCAAAACCCAAACGAGAGCCCCGACGAGGGTCGCCGCCAAGTGGCGAGAGGCTCGCGACCAGTCGCGCCAAGGCGCGGGAGCCGATGTTCGGTTTACGTCTCGCATCGCCTTTTGTGCGGGCGGAGTCGTGGAGGCCTATAAGCATCGACGCGGTTGAAAAGCGGAAATGATGCGAACAAAGCCCGGTCGGCGTTGATTTCGGACCGAGTGTGCACAACCGGGTGAAGATTACCAGGGGAGGCAAGGCCAAGGGCTTGATCGAAGGATGCTGCCGCGCCACAGCCGGCCCGTGCGGCCATCCACGCGATCAGCACAATTCGATCCTGACTGGCACGTGATCCGACGGTTTGTCTTCGCCGCGCCGTTCCTTGTCGATCGACACCTTGACCAGGCGGTCGGCAGCGCGCGGCGACAGCAGCAGATGATCGATGCGGATCCCTTTGTTGCGCTGCCAGGCGCCGGCTTGATAGTCCCAGAACGTATAAAGGCCGGCCGCGTCGCTCGTCGCACGCAGCGCATCGATGAAGCCGAGATTGAGCAAGGTACGGAATTTTTCCCGCGTCGGCGGCAGAAACAATGCATCGCCCGCCCAGACCTTGGGATCGAAGCAATCGCGGGCGGCCGGGATCACGTTATAGTCGCCGGCCAGAACCACCGGCTCTTCCAGCGCAAGCAGAGTCCGCGCATGCGCGTTGAGCCGATCCATCCAAGCGAGCTTGTAGGCATATTTGTCGGTGTTCGGCGGATTGCCGTTGGGGAGATAGAGCGAAGCAATGCGGATGATCCCGGCACCATTCGGTATGACCGCCTCGATATAGCGGGCATGCTCGTCGCTCGGATCGCCGGCAAGGCCGCGCGTCACTTCAAGCGGCGCTTTCGACAGGATGGCGACGCCGTTGAAGCCCTTTTGCCCGTGGACGGCGACATTATAGCCAAAGGCCTCGACCTCCATCAGCGGGAAGGCTTCCTCGACACATTTCAATTCCTGCAGGCAGAGCACGTCCGGGCTCACCTCCTTCAGATAGCGCAGGAGATGTTCGGTTCTCTGCCGCACCGAATTGACGTTCCAGGTGGCGATCTGCACGGTGCACCTCGCGGCATAATCAGGAATTGAACTTCACCCCCAGCGGCGATGCGACCACATCCACTGCTCCGGATGCAGCCGTATCGTGCGCTCGAACTCGGCCTGCAGCGCTTTAGTCCCTGCCAGAATATCGGCGTCGCGGTCCTCTGTCTGCGGCAGCGTGATCTCGACGAGATTGACAGTAAACCTCACATGCGGCTTGCGCACGATCTCGCCGCCATAGAGCTTCAGGCCGAGCGTGCGTGCGACCATGGCCGGGAAGGGCGTCGAAGGCGCGGGCTTGCCGAAGAAGGTGACGCGGGGCCCGCGAAAATCGCGCTGATCGGCGAGTACGGCGAGCGTACCGCCCTCGCGCGCATGGCGGATCAGATGCCGCAGCGCCGCCGGCGTCTTTGGGTAAAGGCCGCCGGGGTAGAGAAAGGCGCGCATTTCGCGTACCCTCGCGTCGACGAGCGGGTTCTTGATCCGCTGATAGACGCTGGCCGCGCGCGCCTTTGCGGAGACGCCGAGCACCGCGATCTCCCAGTTGCCCTGATGCGCCGCGCAGACGACACGCGCCGCATCTTCCGCATCGAAGCCCGCCGGACTTTCGACGTGCACTCGGCCGCTCGCCGCGATCTCGGCCAGACGAAAGGTTTCGGCGAAGGTGCGGCCGAGGTTCTCCCACATGGCGGCGGCGAGCGCGGCACGCTCTGCCACCGATTTTTGCGGAAACGCCAGTTCAAGATTGGCAAGAGCGCGCCAGTGGCGTTCTTTGCCCAGACGCGGTCCGAGCGCCCTCCAGAGCTGGCCGGACACCCAGGAGGAAGCCTCGATCGGCAAAAGCTTAAGACAGCCCACCGCCAGGCCCAGGCCAAGGTCTTCAATCCGATAGCGCAAGGCAACGCCGCCGAAACGCGTCGCAAAAATGCGTCCTGCCGTGGCGCTTCGCATCAACGTGTCGAGTCCGGACTGATTTGGTTTGCTCCGCGTCCATCGGCGGCGCGCGATTTCGTTGCAAGGATCGAGGCGCGCGGGGCGCGTCAGCTCTATCGCATTTCGGTCAGGATGGGAACGGGACGCCGGTTGGGCTGCGCGTTCCTTTGCGACGGCTCCCGCATGAGCGGCGGTAGGTGCTCAGGCGGCAGAATTCCCTCTAATATCACCGCCCGGCGCAAGGGTCCGATCGTCGCGAAAGCAAAGAAGCCGAGGCCGCGCAGAAGATCAACGGGAAGAAAGTCGGAGAGCAAAGAACGGTTCAATATATCGATGCCGCTGGTCCTCAAGGTGATATCCGAGCGGCGCGCATCGGCATAGGTGCGCAGCGCAGCGGCGCTCCCGATGTCTTGGCCGCGGGCGCGTGCCGTTTCCAGACAATCGACAAGCGCGGCCGTGTCGCGTAGGCTTAGATTGAGGCCTTGCGCGGCGAGCGGGGGAAACACATGCGCGGCTTCCCCGAGCAGCGCCGTCCTCTGCCCAACGAGCCGCGACACCCGCATCCCCGCCATCGGGAAAAAGCCACATCCTCCGTCAAGCCGCATGCCGCCATAGATTGAGCCGACCGCGCGCGCGATCTCGGCCGCGAGTTCGGCCGCGGCAAGGCTGCGGCGGCGCTGCGCCTCGGCTACGGACATCAGCCAGACCAGGCTCGATCGGTGCGCCGCGCCTTCGTTGGGCCGGAGCGGCACGAGCGTACAAGGCCCGCTTCGGGTATGGAACTCTACCGACGTATCGTGGTGCGGCTTGTCGTGCGCGGTGAGCGCTGTCAACGCGACTTGCGGATAGGTCCATCGCCGCGTGCCGATCCGGGCCTTTCTGCGCACTGTCGATCTTTGCCCGTCGGCCGCTACGATGAGTTTTGCAGTGATGCAGCGGCCGGAGGCGAAAACAGCGCGGACCGTGTCGGTGTCATAGACGATGTCGGCAAGCCACTCGGTTTCGAGACGCAGACCGGGGATCGCGCCTGCGATCTCGGCGAGGCGTACGACGAGCCGGTCGGCTTCGATATTCGCGCCGAGCGCCGGAAGACCAACCTCGTCGGCAGAGAAGGCGAGCCGCGGGATTGGCACGCGCGAGCCGGTCGCGTCGATCATCTCGATCGCTTCGATTTTTGCGGCTAGATCGGCAAGCCGCGGCCAAAGTTCGAGCGCCCGGAAGAAACGCAACGAGCCTTCGAAGAGCGCCACGGTGCGCCCGTTGCTGACCGCATCGACAGTTCCTGTCGCGGCGACGGAAAACCCCGAACTCGCAAGGGCGATCGCGGCGGAAAGACCGGCGGCGCCGGCGCCGATGACGAGAATATCGACTCGCAGGTCCGCCGTTTTCACCGCCGCTACAATCTCACCGTTTGTGGCTTGGCACGTAATCGCGCAGTTTCGCGCCGGTATAGAGCTGGCGCGGCCGGCCGATCTTCTGAGCCGGATCCTCGATCATCTCCTTCCATTGCGCGACCCAGCCGGCAGTGCGCGCGACAGCGAACAGGGCGGTGAACATCGCGGTCGGGAAACCAATCGCCTTCAAGGTGATGCCGGAATAGAAATCGATGTTAGGATAGAGTTTCTTCTCGATAAAATATTCATCGTTAAGCGCGATATGCTCGAGTTCCATCGCGACCTCGAGCAAAGGATCTTCCTTGCGACCCCGCTCCTTCAAGACATCGTGGCAGGTCTTCTGCATGATCTTGGCGCGCGGATCATAATTCTTGTACACGCGATGGCCGAAGCCCATGAGGCGGAACGAATCGTTCTTGTCTTTGGCGCGCGCGATGTATTTCGGAATATTTTCAACCGTACCGATTTCTTCGAGCATCTTGAGCGCCGCCTCATTGGCGCCGCCGTGCGCCGGCCCCCAGAGGCAGGCGATGCCCGCAGCGATGCAGGCAAATGGATTGGCGCCCGAGGACCCAGCGAGCCGCACCGTCGAGGTCGACGCATTCTGTTCGTGATCGGCGTGCAGGATGAAGATCTGGTCGAGCGCACGCGCCATGACCGGATTGACCTTATACTCCTCGCAAGGCACGGCGTAACACATGCGCATAAAGTTCGAGGCGTAGTTGAGATCATTCTTCGGATAAACGAAGGGCTGGCCGATCGAATATTTGTAGGCCATCGCCGCGAGCGTCGGAAGCTTCGCGATGAGCCGCATCGAGGCAACCATGCGCTGCTTCTGATCCGAAATGTCGGTGGAGTCGTGATAGAAGGCCGAAAGGGCGCCGATGCTCGCCACCAGGACCGCCATCGGGTGCGCGTCACGACGAAAACCGTGGAAGAAACGGGCGATCTGTTCGTGCACCATCGTATGGCGCTGGATCCGGTAGTCGAAATCGGCCCTCTGCGACACGGTCGGCAATTCGCCGTAAAGCAGAAGATAGCAGGTCTCCAGAAAATCGCCCTTCTCCGCGAGCTGTTCGATCGGGTACCCACGATAGAGCAGCACGCCTGCGTCGCCGTCGATGTAAGTGATCTCCGATTCGCAGCTTGCGGTGGAGGTGAAGCCGGGGTCGTAAGTGAACATCCCCGTCTGGGCGTAAAGTTTGCTGATGTCGACGACCGAGGGCCCGATGGAACCAGGCTTAATCGGTACGGACACGGTGTTGTCGCCAAGCGTGAACGTACCCATCGTTGCGCTCGTCGCCTGCCTTGCTGGTGCCTCCAACATGGGAGCCTGCCTTCCTACATCCGGGATGTTTGCACCCGACCGATCGCCCATCTTGCGCCGCTGCCGAAACGGCGGCAGCAATGGCGGCCTGGACATTCGGAGTGGTGCACTGCAATATCACCTATCTTATAGTTCCGCGCGGTTCAAGCCGGTGCCCGCGCGCTGCGACCAAAGACGCGCAAAAACCAGGGAAGAGCTGCGCGGCGCAATTTTCGCCTCAACGTGCCTGATCTTTTAGTCGGCCGAGGCTTTCTTCGCGCCCGAGCACGCCGAGAACCTCGAAAATGCCGGGCGACGTCGCGCGGCCGGTAAGGGCGGCGCGCAGAGGCTGCGCAACATTGCCAAGTTTGAGATTCATTTCTTCGGCATAATTGCGCACGACCGCCTCCGTGGCTGCCGGCGTCCATTGCGGCAATTCGGAAAGGCGTGGCAAAAGATCGGCGAGATATGCCCTGCCAGTTGAATTCAAAAGCCCGGCGGCTTGCGCGTCAAGCGTGAGCGGCCGTGCCGCGAACAGGAACATCGCGCCGTCGCGCAATTCGATAAGCGTCTTGGCGCGTTCTTTCAGACCCGGCATGGCGGCAAGTAGTTTGGCCTGCATCCGGGTATCCGGTCTGCGGCCGCCGCCACTGGCAAGATAAGGCCAGGTCTCGACAAGCGCCGCAACGAGGTCTTCATCACGGCTCGTGCGGATATAGTGGCCATTCATGTTTTCGAGCTTCAAGAAATCGAACCGCGACGGCGAGCGCCCGACATGGGCGAGATCGAAGGCCGCGATCATCTCTTCGGTGGAAAAGAATTCCTGGTCGCCATGGCTCCAGCCAAGCCGCAGCAGATAATTGCGCATGGCAGCCGGGAGATAGCCCATGGCGCGATAGGCATCGACGCCGAGGGCGCCGTGACGCTTCGACAATTTTGCGCCGTCCGTCCCGTGGATCAGCGGAATATGCGCCATGCTCGGCACGTCCCATCCGAGCGCCTGATAGATTTGCATCTGCCGCGCCGCGTTGGTCAGGTGATCGTCGCCGCGGATGATATGGGTGACGCCCATGTCGTGATCGTCGACAACGACGGCGAGCATATAGGTCGGCGTGCCGTCGGAGCGCAGAAGCACGAGATCGTCGAGGTTTTCATTGGCCCATGAGACGCGGCCCTGGACGCGATCCTCAAGGATCGTCTCGCCCGTCTGCGGGGCCTTGAGGCGGATCACCGGCTTGATACCCGCAGTCGCCTCGGCCGCCGGCCTGTCGCGCCAGCGTCCATCATAGCGCGGTGGCCGGCCTTCGGCGCGCGCCTTCGCTCGCATGTCGTCGAGCTCCTGCGGCGTCGCGTAGCAATAATAGGCCTGTCCTGCGGCAAGCAGTTGCTCGGCGATCTCGCGATGGCGAGGTGCACGCTGAAACTGGTGGATGACATCGCCATCCCAGTGAAGACCGAGCCAGGCGAGCCCGTCGAGGATGGCGGCGATCGCGGCATCGGTCGAACGTTCGCGATCGGTGTCCTCGATACGCAGAAGCATTTTGCCGCCGGCATGGCGAGCAAACAGCCAGTTGAACAGCGCGGTCCGCGCCCCGCCGATGTGGAGAAAGCCGGTCGGCGAAGGCGCAAAACGGGTTATCACCTCATCTGGCATGCGTGGCGCCTCTGTCCGATCTACGCGGCGGCGTCGTGTAGCAATGGAACATGGGAAAGGAAAGCCTCATCGGCAAACCCCCCGGATTTAACGCTGCGGTGTGCTGTCTCACTGCGGCCTTGCAACTGGCAGGATCGGCTGTTGCCGAGGGCATAGCACAGCCGCGCTTTACGCGCGCGTGGCGGGCGCTCGGCGATCCGCGCCGATTGGTCCTGCAGGCGCTCGAAATCGAGAGTGCAGAGCGGCGGCTGTTTCTGTGGCTGCCGGTCGCGGCGGGATCGGGCGTCGTCTTCTATCTCCTGGCGGATCGCGAGCCTTCGCTGTGGCTCGCCGCTGCTCTGGCTTTGGTCTCGGCGGTACTAGCGTTTCTGCTGCGCGGCCGGCGCCTCGCTTACAGCGTCAGCATCGGTCTGTGTTGCCTCTGCCTTGGGCTCCTATCGGCAAGTTGGCGCACCGCTCGCGTGGCGGCGCCGGTGATCGACAGGATCAAGGTCGTCACGCTCGAAGGCTTCGTCGAGGAAATGGACCTTTCGCCCTACTGGCGCGCGGTTTCTGCTGCGGCTGGCGAAAGCCGACGGCATCGCGGCCGACGCGCTGCCTTATCGCGTGCGTCTCACGCTCAGCCGCACCCCGCCGTTCGAGGCCGGTACTTATGTGCGGCTGAAGGCGCGGCTTCTGCCGCCCGCCCAAGCGAGCCCGCCTGACGGCTATGATTTTGCCCGCGACGCCTGGTTCGCGCGATCGGCGGCGTAGGCAATGTCCTGGGTCGCGTCCAGGTCGTCACGCCGCCGGCGCCGCCCGGTTTTTTCACGGCCGCGATGATGGCGGTTGATCGCGGCCGCAATGCCTTGGCGCGTCGCGTCGATGCCACGATCGGCGGCGAGGCCGGTGCCATCGCGGCCGCGATGGTGACGGGCAAGCGCGACCTCCTCTCAGAAGAGACCAAGGAGGTCATCCGCGAAGCCGGGATCTTCCACATCATCACGATTTCCGGCGTGCAGATGACGCTCGTCGCCGGCATTTTCTTCGTGGGTCTGCGCCGATTGCTCGCCTTGAGCCCGACGCTCGCGCTCCGCTATCCGATCAAGAAATGGGCTGCTGCGGCGATCCTAGGCGCGATCTTCTACGATATCCTGACCGGCTCGCGCGTCGGTACCGAACGGGCGCTGTTCATGACTACGATCATGCTGGCGGCCGTGCTGCTCGAGCGCCAGTCGCTCAGTATGCGTAACCTGGCGCTGGCCGCAGCGCTTGTGATCCTCTTTGAGCCGGAAGCGATCATGGGTGCCAGCTTCCAGCTCTCCTTCGCGGCGGTGGCGGCGCTCGTCGCCGTTTATGAGGCGCGCACTAGTTTTACGGCGCAGCGTCGCGACGAGCGCTCCGGCCTCGCGCCTGCAGCGATCGCGTCGCCTGCAAAGGAGCGCCTGGCGATCATCCGGGAAAAGCTCGGCCATGGGCCGCTAGCGCTGCTCTTCGCGACGTTCTGCGCGACTTCGGCGACAGCTTCGTTCATGGCCTATGATTTCCATGAGCTCAGCCCTTATGTGCTGATCGGCAATCCACTGACGCTGACGATCATCGAAATCTTCGCGGTACCCGGCGCGCTCATTGGCACGCTGCTTTATCCGCTCGGGCTCGACCGGTTCGTCTGGCATTATGTCGGCGCCGGCATCCGCTTCGTTCTCTGGGCGGCGCGGCTGATTGGCAGCCTGCCGGGCGCGACCATCCATCTCAACGCCTTCGCGCCTTGGGCGATCCTCGTCCTCGCCTTCGCGGTGCTCTCGGCGGTGATCTGGCGGACCTGGCTTCTGCGTCTGACGGCGATCCCGCTCGCCGTGATCGGCCTTTGGGGGGCGGCCCGCGGGCCCTCCTTCGACATTGCGGTCGCCGCCACCGGCGACGCGCTTGCGTTGCGCGGCGCGGACGGCACGCTTTCAGTGATTGGCCGTCGTCCGAGCCTGTTTTCCGCCGAGCAATGGCTGCGCGCCGATGCGGATCGGCGCGATCCGCGCGAAGCCGTCGACAATTCCGCGTGCGACAGGATCGGCTGCGTCGGCATTCTACCCGACGGACGCGCGGTGGCGCTCGTGTTCGACCGATCCGCCTTCGCTGAAGATTGCCTGCGCGCTGCGGTGATCGTGACACCGCTTTTTGCGCCGCGGGGCTGCGCCGCCGCGCTCGTTCTCGACCGCGAGAAACTACGTGAGACAGGAGCCGTGACGCTCAGCGCGAATGGGGCAGGGTGGGCGATGCGCACGGCCCGCACAGCCGGTGAGGATAGGCCCTGGTCGCCGGCGCCGAAACGTCATCGGGGCAAGAGTGCGGCCGGCGGCGAAGACAAGGCGGACGCGAGCGATGATCCGAATGCGCCGCTGGAGGAGGATTAGCGAACCGTTCCCGCAAGCAGGAGAAGGAGAACAGCGCCTGCTCAATATTTCCGAATGAGGCTCACGAGCTTGCCCTGGATGCGTACCCGGTCAGGGCCGAAGATGCGCGTCTCATAGGCCGGATTGGCCGCCTCCAAGGCAATTGAAGCGCCACGCTTGCGCAGCCGCTTCAACGTGGCCTCCTCGTCGTCGATGAGGGCTACCACGATGTCGCCGGTCTCGGCCGTATCCTGTTTGCGGATCACCACCGTGTCGGCGTCGAAAATGCCGGCCTCGATCATCGAATTGCCGCGCACTTCGAGCGCATAATGTTCGCCCGGCGCGAGCATGTCGGGCGGCAGGCTGATCGTATGGCTGCGGTTCTGCAAGGCGGTGATCGGCGTGCCGGCGGCGATGCGACCCATGACGGGAATCGCCACGACCGAACGCTCGTCGTCCTCGCTTGCCGGCGCAACCGGCCACACGCGGCCAAGATTACCCTCAATAACCGAGGGCGAGAATCTCTTGCCGCGCGCGGAAACCGGCGTCGTCGATTCCGGCAGGCGCAGGACTTCGAGCGCGCGGGCGCGGTTGGGCAGGCGGCGGATGAAACCGCGCTCCTCCAGCGCCAGGATGAGCCGGTGGATACCGGACTTCGAGCGCAAATCGAGCGCTTCCTTCATCTCGTCGAAGGAAGGCGGCACGCCGGTCTCCTTCAACCGTTCATTGATGAAGCGCAGGAGTTCGCTCTGTTTCCTGGTGAGCATCGGGTCTTTCTCGCTAGCGTCGCGCGTCCGGCACGAAGCCGAATCGGAAGGTTATCGCGGTCGCTGCTCAGATAAGGATAAGGGACTAAACAAAGAGTGAACAGAACATATCCGTTCTCGCTGTGTTCCGTCAAGGGGGGTAGGGTACTATCCGAACTAGGCCACTCGCACTTTGAAATCAGGACACGCTCTAACTGAGCGATTGTTCGAAGCTTTTTCCGGTAGAATTAATCCGATCGACCGATGCGGAAATCGTCTCAAAAACCTGTGGATAAGCCTGTTGATAAATCACGATTTTATTGTGGTGCAGCAGGAATTTATCCCGAATTATTGATACAGCCCATGAACGGCGCAAGAACGCTCGGCCCTTCCGTCATTGACGTATCGCGGCACAGCAAAGCAATAGGCTTGTACAAGCGCGCTTTCTGCCCCACTTCGACGTAACGCGGTGCTCCTGTCTGACCTACCGCATCAGGCTGTTTGCTGATTCCGGATCGCCATCAAACCGAGAGACGGGATTTGGATTATTCGTGAGCAGATAATTAAGGATCCTGTTTCGGGACTCATGCTGCGATTCGTTTAGGCCAGTCATTGAAAATAAGGCCGCTAACTGAGGCAGCCAAAATCGTTTGGCCCGGTCAAGTTCGTCCCGTGACCGGTCTCTTCGTGTTGCTGCCGAGAACTCGCCCTTATTCCGCTTTTGGTCCAGCCGGCCCAGGCTTCCCAGGGGGGCCGGGAGGACCAGCAGGTCCGGGAGGACCCGCAGGGCCCGGAGGTCCCGCCACTCCAGGTGGACCCTGAGGCCCGGCAGCACCTTGGGCCCCTGGATCACCCTTCGGTCCAGGTGGGCCCGGTGGGCCTTTGGGGCCCTCGAAACATCCCGCCAGTGTAAGCGAAAGCACCCCGGCTATTATTGCCGTAACGACGCGCATGATCCGCTCCCATTCATCCAAACCAGAACATGTCGCCAGCGTGCCAATAGTCAACCTTCGGCTAATTAGGGCGATTGGCCCGAACTAGGATAATCGCTCTTTGAAATCAGTCCACGCTGAATAGCGGACACGCTTATTTTCTGGAGAATCCAAAGCAAGCGTCGCTGTTTGATGAGCGAGACGCAAAAGAGGCCGCCAACTGAAGCGGCCTCGTTCGATTTTCTAAAATTCTTTGGTCTCTACAAATTCGGCCAGCAGAGGCGTCCCTGCGGGCCGAGGTGGTAGCCCAAGGGACAAGCACCGGCGGGATAAAAGACGCCGCCCCAATAGCCGCCACGCCAATAGCCGCAGCGAACTTATCCGCTTTCGCTACAACACCATGGCCGACGCGACGCCGGGTGGAGAATGGAAGTGGCGAGTTATATTGGACCGCAACGGCAAGTTCGAAGAGGTATTGGCCAAAAGGCTTTTCGTGAACGTCCCCTCGTTCAGCCGAGAAGACGAAATGCCAGTGGTCAGCCGAAAATATCACGTGGCCTGTTATGGCCTGTTTCGTCTCGAAGATGGCGTGGGAATTATCGACGCGGGCTAATCGATTATCCCTCAATTTAGGACTCTTATCCACGGCCGAGGACAGCTCAGCTTGATGAACGCATGTTGACTGGACGTGCGGTTTCGCCTGCGCTAAACACCGCGGTCGGGGCGGTCACCCTGTGGCGCTAATTTTGCGAGCCAATCATGGGCTTGTTCAAAAAGGGCTTGTTCGAAGCGATCGCTTTCGGGGCCGGCTGTGCGGTTTTCTCAGCCGCGGCGACGGCCGCTTATGGCCAGTCGGCCACCCTCCCGCAATTCAGCGACCCTTATGGCGGCATTGCCGTCTATACGGCCGGCTCGGTACCGGCCGAGACGCCGAAGTCGGTCAATCCGGCGGCAGGCAAGACTTCCAAGAGCAAGATTTCCAAGAGCAAGACCTCTGCAAGCAAGATCGCCGCCAAGAAGCCCCCCGTCGCGGCGAGCGATCTCAGCACTTTGACCGGGACCTTGGATGATCCTCCCATGGCATCGACGTCGCCGGTTGCGCCGTCCGCCACGGCCAACGTACCCGCCAAAGACAGCCCGCTTGGTTTGGGTCTCAAATGGTATGGCGCGAATGACCCCTATCATAACGCCGCGACCTCGACGATCCCAGCGACGGACGAGATCAAGCGCGACAGCAATCAGTTACTTGGCGAACCGAGCTCGACTGGCAGCGGCGTCGAGGCCGGAGTGAATTTGAAGTTCTGACCGCGCCCTACAAGCCGCGGTCAGATCTGCACGTTCCGCCCGTTCGTGACCGCGCCGCCATTGCGACTTTCAGTGTCTCATGCGCACGAAATTGTAGAACGCAAAAATAGTCCGCATGCGGCCGCGGGCGTTTCACGCCGTCCAAGGCTCTCGTGCGCGCAGCGGAAAGCTCGGCATAGCTCAATGCTCACTGGCAAACCTTCACGCCTAATTTTGCCGCCAGCGTCCAGTCCATGGCCGTGAAGCTCATTTTCTCGAGCGCCCGATGCGCGTTGACCCATTTGCGGACCGCGGGGGGATAGAAGCTCTTGGCGTAGGTGTTCAGGTATTCCGGTGCGGGTTTTCCATCGATGGCCGCGGAGTGGAAGTAAAGACGGCCGCCCTGGCTGATGCAGGCACCCGATATCCCCAGCAATAAAGTGCAGGATGAAAAGCACTCCATCGGAAGCCGGTAGATCGAAATCGTTGCGGTGCGCTTCGACAAAATCAATGCGTTTGAGGAGATTGCCGCCATTATCCTGGTCCACGATGTCCGGCAGCCTGTTGGCCACGCGGTCCATGAGGCCGGTGCCGTGCGCCGTCGCGGTCAGCATGAGCAATATCGTGACGAGGATCGCTGCTTTAAGGTGCATCCGCCGCTCCTCCGCCGCAGACACGCCTTGGCAGATTTGAAAATGGATCGATTGGCTCTACCATGTTGTTTTGAACGAGGGCAAACCGGCAAGAGCGGCGCGCGCAAACCGGTGGATAAATCTCGCAGGCTGCCCGTTTGCGGGCGGTCAAACCCATCCTCATTCGTGAGTTTGGAAAAAGTCGATGTGGACTTTGTGGTCGCTTGAGCTCAAATCGTTGATCCTATCTGTGAAATAGGCGGTGTTGATCTCTAGCTTGATGTACGACGGATCATATATTTTATATTCGACAATATCGACAGGAAGCAAATTATACCTGGTATCGGCCCAAGCATTTACCGTATACTGGCCATAAATATATGGCAATATACACGTAACAGCGAATGCATTGGACATCCGCATGTCAGGATACTCGGTGCTTCCTAGGGTTATCGCCACGTTCCTTTCATTCAATATTGTCACAGATCGCGTCGCGGGGTTGACGAGCAGCGTCACGCTGGCGAAAGGTCTCGCCGCTTGCGAATAGGCTATTGGATCTGCCGCGGGTACGGATGCGGTGCCCATGAGCAGCCCTAACAGAGTCACGGAACCGAATGTCATCTTCAACTCTCCCGTCTTTTACGACGCTGCCTGACTCAATCGTCCACGACCGACATAACTTACTCTCGGGCGTCCTTCGCACCAATCTCCGCCAGCCCGAACAGTCCTGTTCCTTCATCTTCTTGCTTGCCTTTGCCGACGATCATGAGCGCATCGTCGGGTAGCGGCCGCTGCAGCGCGAGCGCTTCGCCGGTCGGCGCCGTCAGCCATAGGTCGATTTCGTCTGCCGTTCGCAGGATCACCGGCATGGCCGGCTCGTGAACGGCGCGCACAGTTGCATTCGCCTCCGTCGTCAAGAAGCCGAACAATTGGTGTTCGCCGTCGACGGGCTTTGCCTTCGTTCCGCGCAACCCGCGCCATTTGGTCCAAAGGCCAGCGAAGCAAAACAGCGGCCTGTCTTCCGCGAGCGCGAACCATGTCCAGACCTTCTTGCCCGTCGCTGGATCGGGTTTTGTGGAAGGTTCGCAAAAGCTTGTCGCCGGTACGACGCAGCGGTTCGCCGGCCCAAGCCAGGGCCGCCAATGCGGCGAACCGACGTTGCGGATATTCGTCACGCCGCGATCGATGCCGGTCACGAGAGCCGGCGGCGACGGCATGCCCCAGCGCAGCATGACGAGTTCGCGCTCGCCATCCGGCGCCTTGCGGACGATGGGCGCCATCATGTCGGGAAAGATCGCCGGCAGCGTCGGCAGATTGCCGGCGTGGTCGCGCATGACGCGCGCCCATTGGCGGATCGCCGTTTGCGATTTCGTTTCCGAATAGAGGTTGCACATCGGCGGCAGGCTCGGGCGCCTTAAGACTCTGGAAAGGACGCCACACTCCTTTCTTTTCTCTATTTCTTTTCAAATAAATCCGCACGATTAGCAGCATCGGCTCTAAGTATTTATGCTGTAGTCTGGCTCGATACGGAGGCGCGCCTGCCTCAACGGAGTGAGGTCCAAGCGAACAGGAATCATAAGCCGCGGGTTTTCCTTCGAGGAAACGAGCCATGCCGTGGGCTGGATTTATCGATGAACTGAAGGGATGGGCATCCTACGACATATCCGAATGGATTGTGGCGTCGGCGATTTTGACGCTGGTGGCGACCAAGTCGCTCAAGAACATTTTCGGACAGCTCCAGGAACTCGGGGCAGGAAATAAGATTCCTGGTCGCCACGTTTTTGTTCTGTGTCGCCGTTTTCTACTTGCCGACTTGAAGACGACGTCGCCCATCTCCTTAGAGACGCGCGCCGAGCGCTCCTCGGGATAAGGCGTTGCATGCAAATTTTCCGGGCTTCAGGTCCGGCGCGATTCGACGCTTACAGCCACCGTCTCGGCCCGGTCCCCGCATCGGGGCCGATGCCCTCGCCCCTACCGACGATGGCGCGCCAGATCAACAGAAGGACGATCGCGCCAATCGTCGCGCCGATCAGTCCCGCTCCCTGATTCATGTGATACCAGCCGACTGCCTGGCCGATCCAGGTCGCAATGAACGCCCCGGCGATACCGAGCGCGCAGGTGAGGATGAAGCCGCTCGGATTGTTCGGGGCAGGCGAGAAAAAGCGCGCCAATAGCCCGGCGACAAAGCCGATGATGATGATCCAGATGATATGGCCCATAATCGGTCCTCCCTTAGCAGCTTCTGGCAAAACCGGCCTTCTCAGGGAAGCTTGGGACAGGCGGGAGGGCCTGTCAATCGATGCGGGAAATCACGCGAAAATCAGCAATTTGAACGAGGCGCGGCGCGGCCGGTCATTTCACGAGCCTGTTTGTGCATAGCCCCGCTGAGATTGCTTTAGATCCCCACTGGCAGCCTGATCACCCTGCAGAGATCGCCAGTTTGCGCCGCCGGCGCATGCGGCGGCCGGACGATGAGGCATTGGGCCTTGGCGAAGACGCTGAGCAGCGCGGAATCCTGTACGGCGAAAGGCGTCGCGACGGGCAGGCCTGTTTCGCTCTTTGCCAGTGTCGCGCGTAAGAAATCCTGGCGCGCGTCATTGGCGGGCAGGGGGGTGCCGAGCAGAGCCGGTTCACTCGCATCAATAGCCGCCGTCGAGTCGCCGCAGAGTGTCCGCACCAGAGGCAGGAGAAACAGCACCGCGCAGGCAATCGCGGCGGCAGGATTGCCGGGCATGCCAAGGATCAGCATGTCGCCAAGCCTTCCGTGGATGAGCGGCTTGCCGGGCCGCATGGCGATCCGCCAGAAGCCGAGCTCCATCCCCTCCCGGGCGAGAGCGGATTTTACGAGATCATGATCGCCCACGGAGGCGCCGCCGAGAGTGACGAGCACATCGGCCCTGGCCTGACGCGCCGCCTTGATCCCTGCTTCGAGCGCTGCGAGATCGTCGGCAGCGATGCCGAGGTCGATCGGTGCGCCGCCCGCAAGCTGCGCATAGGCTGCAATCGCAGGTGCGTTCGAAGCAATTATCTGATGCGCGCCGATGGCGTGGCCGGGCGGGACCAGCTCATCGCCGGTAGCGAGAATCGCTACGCGGGGGCGGCGCGCGACGGGTAGTTCGCCATAATCCATCGCGGCGGCAAGCGCGATGTGGGCAGGTCCGAGGCGTTTGCCAGCGTCAAGCAAGGACTGGCCCTGGGTGAAATCGACTCCCGCCGCGCGGGTATGGCGGCCGACGCCGACGCTGCGAGTTGGTATGACGATGTCGCCGTCAACCTGCGCGTCTTCCTGCATCAAGACAGTGTCGGCGCCGCGCGGCACCGGCGCGCCGGTAGAGATCCGCACGGTTTCGCCGCTGCCTATATCTCCCCCGAAGCCATGGCCAGCGGCGCTCGCGCCGACGAGTTTCAGCCGCGCCGGCAGCGTCGCGATATCTGCCGCGCGCAAGGCGTAGCCATCCATCGACGCTATCGCGACAGGCGGCTGCGTGCGCCGCGCCCTGAGCGAGGCGGCGAGCGTACGGCCAAGTGCTTCGCCGAGCGGCACGGTTTCGTGACCGCGCGGGCCTTGGGCCGCGGAGAGGATTTGCGCGCGGGCGTCTGCAACTGAGAGAAGCTCTTTCATGCCCGGCTTTCGCGTTTGAACGTGCCGGATTTGCCGCCGCTCTTCTCGACGAGTTCGATGGCCTCGATCCGCATCGCGCGATCCGCCCCCTTCAGCATGTCATAGATCGTCAGGCAGGCGACAGCGACCGCGGTGAGCGCTTCCATTTCGACTCCGGTCTGGCCGGCGACTTTTGCGAGCGCCGAGACCTTTACTCCCGGCAGAGCCGGGTCGGCCTCGACATCGACGCTGATCTGGGTGAGCGCCAGCGGATGGCAGAGGGGGATGAGATCGGCCGTCTTTTTCGCCGCCATGATCCCCGCGATCCGCGCCGCAGCGAAAATGTCGCCCTTCTTGGCATTGCCGGAGAGGGCGAGTTGGAGCGTTTCCGCGCGCATGCTGACGCGGCCTTGTGCTTGCGCAATGCGTTCGGTGACGGCCTTGTCCGATATGTCGACCATATGGGCTTCGCCGGAAGCGGCGAGATGGGTGAGCTTGGTCATAAACGATTTTGGCCGCCGGCTAGGCCATGCCCCGTACGCTCGTGTTTTTCGCCGCTGAGCAGGGCCTGAGTCGCGGCCGTCACGTCTGGCCGCCGCATCAGGCATTCGCCTACCAGGAACGTCCTGATCCCTACGCGTTTCAGCCGAACGCAGTCCTCATGGCTCGAGATTCCGCTTTCGGCGACGATGATCCGGTCGGAGGGGATTTTTTCGGCGAGGCGTTCGCAGGTTTCAAGCTTCGTCTCGAAATTGTGGAGATTGCGGTTGTTGATCCCGACAAGCCGGGTTTCGAGTTCGAGCGCGCGGTCGAGCTCGGCCTCGTCATGCGCTTCAACGAGCACGTCGAGCGCCAGATCATGCGCGGTCTTGTTGAGCCGCCTAGCTTCGTCGTCGCTGACGCAGGCCATGATGATGAGAATGCAGTCGGCGCCATAGGCGCGCGCTTCATAGACCTGATAGGGATCGAACAGAAAATCCTTGCGCAGCGCCGGCAGCAGCGTCGCCTTCCGCGCCGCTTCGAGATGGTCGAGCGAGCCTTGGAACGAGGGCGTATCGGTGAGGACGGAAAGACAGGCGGCGCCGCCTTTCTGATAGGCCTTGGCAAGATAGGGCGGATCGAAATCGGCGCGGATCAGGCCTTTCGATGGGCTGGCCTTCTTGATTTCCGCGATCAGGGCCGGACGGCCTTCGGCAAGCTTTGCGTCGATCGCCTTGACGAAGCCCCGTGGCGGATCATGCTCATGCGCCCGGCGCTCCAGCGTCGACAGCGGCATGCGCAATTTAGCTTCGGTAATCTCCTTGCGCTTATAGGCTTCGATCTGCTTCAGGATATCGGCCATAGCGTCACCTTGGGGATTTCGGTACGGGCGCTCCAGACGAATACTGCTCACGAACAGGAGATGCGGAGCAAAAAGTCAAGTCTGTCGTCCGGTTCCCTGCGAGACCTTGATCAGTTTGGCGAGGACGCTGGCGGCGCGGCGCTCGTCGAGGGCCTGCGCGGCCAGCGCCGCCCCCTGTGCAAGATTCACGGCCTTTTCAGCGATGACAAGAGCCGCCGCAGCATTGAAGATCGCAATGTCGCGATAAGGTGTTCGGGCGCCGTTCAAAACCGCGTTGAGCGCGGCCGCATTATGGGCTGCATCGCCGCCTTTCAGATCGGCCAGCGTGACGCGCGGCAGGCCGATATCCTCGGGCTTGATTTCGAACGAGCGGATCGCGCCCGCCTCCAGCGCGGTGACGAAGGTGGGACCCGTGGTCGTCACTTCGTCGAGCCCGTCCGATCCGTGCACCAGCCAGACCCGCTCGGACCCGAGATTACGCAGAACTTCGGCGAGCGGCTCAAGCCAGGAGGCAGCGAAGACACCAAGCAATTGTCGCTTGACCCCGGCCGGATTTGCAAGCGGCCCGAGAAGGTTAAACAAAGTGCGGGTGCCGAGTTCGGTGCGGATCGCCGCAACATGGCGTATCGCCGCGTGATGTATCGGCGCGCTCATGAAACCGATGCCGGCTTCGGCGATTGAGCTTTCAACTTCCGCGGGGGTCAGGCCGATCCTGACGCCGAGCGCGGACAGTACGTCGCTCGATCCGGATTTTGATGAGGCGGCACGATTTCCATGTTTGGCGACGGGCACGCCGCAGGCCGCGACGATGAGCGCGGCAAGCGTCGAAACATTATAGGTGCCCTGGCTGTCGCCGCCGGTACCGACGACGTCGATTGCGCCAGGCGGCGCGGCGACCGGCAGCATTTTCGCCCGCATAGCCGCAACGGCGCCGGTAATCTCGTCGATGGTTTCGCCACGCACCCGCAGGCCCAAGAGAAAGCCGCCCATCTGCGCCGGCGTCACATCGCCGGAAAGAAGCAGGTCGAAGGCAAGCTCCGCCTCGGCGCGGGAGAGCGCCGCTCCCGTCGCGACTTTGGCGATCAGAGGCTTGAAAGCTTCCATTCTGCCTTCACCGGCCCTTGCGTTTGTTCCATTCCGCAGCGAGATCGAGAAAATTCGCCAGGATTCGATGCCCATGTTCGGACTCGATGCTTTCGGGATGGAACTGCACGCCGTGGGTCGGGAGCGCACGGTGGGAGAGCGCCATGACGAGCCCGTCGGTCTCGGCGGTGATCTGCAGATCCTGTGGCATGGTCTCGCGTTTCACGACCAGCGAATGATAGCGCGTGGCGCGGAAAGGCCCGTTGATCCCGCGAAAGACGGTTTCGCTTTTGTGGCTGATATCAGACAATTTTCCATGCACCGGCACCGGCGCGCGCACGACTTCGCCGCCGAAGGCTTCGCCGATCGCCTGGTGGCCGAGGCAAACGCCGAAGAGCGGAATCTCGGCGCTCGCGGCCTCGATCAGATCGAGGCAGATGCCAGCCTCGCGCGGCGTGCAGGGGCCAGGCGAAAGCACGATCGCATCCGGACGCGCTGCCAGAATATCCGCGACGCTAACCCGGTCGTTGCGGTGCACCGTCACCTCGGCGCCGAGCGAACCCAGGTAATGCACCAGGTTGAAGGTAAAACTGTCATAGTTGTCGATGAGCGTGACGGTTGGCATCGGTCTATCCTATGCGGCCTTTTTCGGCCCTTCGGCAGGGAAGGTCAAGATTTCCTTGCGAGATGTCGAGTGCGAGCTTTCTCATGTGTGCAACTTCGCTATCCTGGCGTTTCGGGACTATCGATGCATTAACTGCCAAACGCACGTTATCTTTGCCGTAGCAAATTGAACTAGGCCGGAGATAGTCATTTTCATGCAGTTTTTCCTTGTCACCACGTCTGCCCAACTCGAAGTTGCGCTCAAGACAATTCGTAATATTGAGCGCTTCCTCGCACCGTCAGCGATCCACGTCATCGCGGGGGGTGGTGTTACCCTTTTCAGGGATCGCACAGCGCAAGCGGGCAATATTAGGGTGCATGATGAAAAGGAGTTTGCGCCTCATATTGACTTGCATTCAATCGCGGCATGGCCAGTTTTCGGATTTCCGGACCGTGCGAACTGGTACTATCAGCAGTTCCTGAAGATGGCGGTGGCGGAGAGCGCAATCGCGGAAGACCAATTCGTCATATGGGATGCGGACACCGTTCCTTATCACCGGATCACATTCTTCAATGTGGGCAATCCCTGCTTCACCGTTCACGATCAAGAATTTCACCTGCCATATTTCCAGACGAACGATCGGCTGATTGGGGTCGCGCGGCACAAAAAACTGCCGGGTGTTTCTGCTGTGTCCCAGCACATGCCGGTCGATAAGAGCCGGATGAAAGCGCTTCTCGCTATGCTAAGCGCACAGTCCGAAGGGTCATGGCTGGAGACAATTCGCAAGGCCATTATCGACAGGGAAGGTATGAGCCTGTTTTCGGAATACGAGCTCTATTTCGATTACATAACCGCGGTCGAAAAACAGGATTTCGACCTAGTTTGCCGGCCGTGGTATCGGTTCGGCGCCTCATGCACTCGCGATCAGTTGTTATTTCTTCGACATGCCAGTTGCTTTGTCGCTTATGAGACATGGGATAAGCGAACACGGTTCAGCATCGCAGAGTGGAGCCGCCGCTGGACGGATCTCTGGGTCGCCACGCGGACGTCACGGAGCCGCGTGATTGCAGCCAAGGCAAAGATGCACTCAGAGTGCCAATCTGGCCGCGCTTATACGAAGGCCGGCCAGATCGGGGCGGTTGAACGCTGAGCGGCGCGTCCGCCTGGCTTCTCCCGGCCATGGCTCTATTGGCTCACGCCGCGAGCCGCGCCGGCGGCGCCATGAATTCTGGACCGACCGGATCATGCACACACTCGGCTACGATGCGATCGATCTCCGCCAAGGCAGGGGCATCGAGCTTCCAGCCCATGACTTCGGCGACCGGATCGAGCCTGACGGGGGCGGCGGGCGCCCCAGAGCGCGATGCTGAGCGGCTGCTTGTCGAGCACCCAGCGCACGGCCAGATTTAGGACGCGCTTGCCGTAATTCTTGCGGGCGAATTCGTCGAGCCGCGCGACCGCGTCGAGATACTGCTGGAAGCGCGGGGCGCGGAATTTCGGATCCGTTCTGCGCAGATCGTCGCCCGTGAATTTGGTGTCGGCTTTCATCCGGCCGCCAAGAAGACCGCGACAGAGCGCACCATAGGCGAGCGTCGCGATCTTCTGGTCGCGACAATAGGGCAGCACATCCTCTTCGGCTTCGCGCTCGAAGAGATTGTACGGCGGTTGCGCCGTATGTAGCGGCGCGACGGCGCGGAACGCCTCCATTTGCACCGTATCGAAATTGCTGACGCCGATCGCGCGGATCTTGCCAGCCTTGTAGAGCGCGGCAAGCGCTTCGGCGGTCTCGGCTATTGGCGTGTTCGGATCCGGCCAATGGACCTGATAGATGTCGATGACATCAGTGCGCAGACGGCGCAGCGAATCCTCGATCTCTTTGCCGATGCGCGCCTTGCTGGCGTTGCGAAATGGCTTGCCATCTTTCCAGTCGATCCCAACTTTGGTGGCGATGATGACGTTCTGTCGTTGTCCGCTTTCCGCAAGGGCCTTGCCGACGACTTCTTCCGAATGGCCGAAGCCATAGACTGGCGCAGTATCGATGATATTGATGCCGCGATCGAGCGCGCCTTGAATGGTGCGGATCGAGTCCACATCATCGCTCCCGCCCCACATCCATCCGCCGATCGCCCATGTTCCTAGCGCGACGCGCGTGGGTGTGAGCTTTGTTCCGGGAATGTTGATCGATTCGAGTGTCGACATCGTTCAATCCTTTGCTCATTGCGATTGCGGGTTGCCGCATACCCTCGGCTTGACTTGAGAAGCCAAGCACGGAGCGGGACGAGATCCTCCCCTAAAACGAAGATTGATTGTTGCATTGGCCAGGCGAGGGCCTTCACAACCATTATGTCGTGCGCCGAAGCTCATTTTCGAGATGCTTCAACAAAATCGGGGATATCAAAATGTCGCGGGCTCGAGCTTTCTCTGATCAATCCGCGCTTCGGTCGAGAAAACGTGATCGTCACAGACGCAACAAGCCGCCACGAAGATTAAGCGCTGACGGAGCTATTGCTCCCGTTTGGCCTGTGCCGCGAAGCGCACCGCTTCCTCGGCCGCCCGAAACAAGGCCTGTGCTTTGTTCACGCATTCGCGCTGTTCATAGGCCGCGTCCGAGTCATAGACGACGCCAGCGCCGGCCTGCACGTGCATGAAGCCGTCCTTCACGACCGATGTGCGCAGGATGATGCAGGTATCCATGTCGCCGTGCGCGCCGAAATAGCCGATGCAGCCGGCATAGATCCCGCGCTTATCCGTCTCCAGTTCGTCGATGATCTCCATCGCCCGCACTTTCGGCGCGCCGGAGACGGTGCCGGCCGGAAAGCCGGCGCAGAGCGCGTCGATCACGTCATGATTATCGCCAAGCTGCCCCTCGACATTCGAAACGATATGCATGACATGGCTGTAGCGCTCGATTGCGAATTTCTCGGTGACTTCGACCGTGCCGATCTTGGCGACACGGCCGACATCGTTGCGGCCGAGGTCGAGCAGCATCAAATGTTCGGCGCATTCCTTCTCGTCAGCCAAGAGTTCAGCGGCGAGCCGCGCGTCTTCGGCTTGCGTCTTGCCGCGCCAACGGGTGCCTGCGATCGGCCGGATCGTCACTTTCGCGTCGCGCACGCGCACCAAGATTTCCGGACTCGAACAGACAATCTGAAAGTCGCCGAAATCGAGATAGCAGAGGAAGGGCGCGGGATTGACTCGCCGCAAGGCGCGATAGAGCGCAAAGGCCGGCAGCACGAAAGGCGCGGTGAAGCGCTGCGACAGCACGACCTGAAAAATATCGCCGGCGCGGATATAATCCTTCGCCCGCTCGACCATTTTGTGAAACCGCGCCTCCGACGTATTCGATTTCGGCGCGGCTTGCGGCGGCGCGGCCCGCGTCTCTTCGTCGAGACCGCTCGGCATCGGGCCTTCGAGAACGGCGACAACGGAGTCGATACGTTCGCGGCCGCGTTCATAAACCGCCCTCGACGTTCCGTTGGGCGTCGGCCGTACCGGCGTCACGACCCAGATCTCATCTTTCACGCTGTCGAAGACGACCATCACGGTCGGCCGCAGCATGATCGCGTCGGGCACGCCGATCGGATCGGGCTTCGGCATCGCCAGCCGCTCCATCTGCCGAACCATGTCGTAACCCAGATAGCCGAAGACGCCCGCCGCCATCGGCGGCAGGTCCTCTGGCGCATCGATCCGGGATTCGGAGATAAGTGCGCGCAAGGCGTCGAGCGGCGGTTCGGGGCAGGGGGTGAAGGCGTCCGCGTCATGCAGCGCGTTGCGATTGATCTCCGCCTTGCCGCCCTGGCAGCGCCAGACGACGTCGGGATCGAGACCGATCATGGAATAACGGCCGCGCGTGCCGCCGCCTTCGACGGATTCCAGCAGAAACAGCCTGCCGGTCCGGCCGGCGGAAAGTTTCAGAAAGGCCGAGACCGGCGTTTCGAGATCGCCGACAAGCCTGGCCGACAACAGCGACGCCGCTCCGGCCTCATAGGCCTGCGCGAAATCCGCAAGAGAGGGCTCGACCATTCGGGGTCCATCACTGCGTATCGGCCGGCGTACCGAGAACGGTCTGCAGCGCCTGTTGATTGACCCGCACGCCGATGTCGCCCTCCAGTTCGGCGACATATTGGCTGACCACGTCATCGTCGAGGGCGGTTTTCATTTGGCTGATGATGTTGTGAAAATTCGGTGTGGTGACATCCAGCGGCGGAACTTTTGCATCGATGACTTTGAACAGGACACGGCCGCCATCCTTGGCGGCTGCCGATCCGGCTGCACCGACGCTGCGATTGAAGACCTCAGTGAGCAACGTGCTCGACAGACCTTGGGACTCGGAGCGCTTGACGCCGTCGATGTGCACGACCGCGAGATTGCCTTCCGAAGCCGCAATCGTGTCGAGCGATTCGCCGCCATCGAGCTTCTTGATGAGATCAACGGCTCTGGCGGTGAGGCGTTTCGACGTTTCGTCATCGATCCAGGCCTGTGTGACTGCCGGCTTGACTTCATCAAACGTCTGCCCACGGGCGGGATCGATGCTCAAAATATCGAACCAGGTGGCGCCGCCGTCACGGGTGGTGACCGGTTCGTTGTCAACGCCGACATCCGAGGCGAAGACCGCCTTTACAAGCGCGTCCGGATCGGCGAGATCGGCGACTTCCTTGCCGCTCTTGTCCAGGCCGCGCGCGTCGATTGTGTCGATGGTTCGGGCTTCAAGCCCGACGCTCTTCGCCGCCTCGGCGACAGACTTGCCCGAGGCGCGCTGATCTTCGATCTGGTCGTGGATCTTGCCTATCTCCTTGCGCGCGCGTGCAAGGGCAAGCTCTTCGGCAATGGAGCCCTTGACCGCAACCAACGGCACGACGATCTGCGGGATCACCTTTTCGATCCGCAGAATCGCCCAGCCAAACTGCGTCTTCACCGGCTTTGAGACTCCCCCCGCCGGCAGCGCGAAAGCCGCTTCGGCGATTGCCTTGTCCACGAGATCGGTTTTCGTGACGGTTCCGAGATCGATATCCTTTGGTGTCAATTTCCGTTCGGCTACGAGTGCATCGAATGTTTCGCCACTGGCAATCTTGGCTGAAGCTTCGTCTGCCGCTGCCTTGTCGGAGAAGACGATCTGCTCGATGTGGCGATGCTCGGGCTCTGTATAGCGTTTAGCCTTCAGCTCATCGTAGCTCTTCAATACGTCGGCGTCGGTGATCGGATCAGTCTTATCAAGCGATTCCGCAAGAGTTTTGGGCGTGACCACCAGAGCGACGATCTTGCGATATTCGGGCGTGCGGTAGGTGTCGTGGTGGGCGTCGTAATAGGCTTTGAGATCCGCATCGCTCGGCTTAGGGATGTCGCCGGCCGCGCTTTTCGGGAGGATGATATAGTTTACGCTCCGCTTCTCGTTGTAATAGCGGTTGATGGGCTCGAGCATTGCCTTCGGCGCGGTGAGGCCGTTGTCCAGCACGCCGATCATCTCCTGGCGCAGATAGATGCCGCGCTGTTCGGCTACGAACTGGCGCTCGGTTAAACCTGCGTCGCGCAGCCGCTCCTCGAAGGTTTGACGATTGAACTGCCCGCCCGGACCCTTGAAGGAATCGTCCTCGAGGACGCGTTTCGCCAGCTCCTGGTCGGACATGGCGAGGCCGAGGCGATGTGCCTCTTGATCGAGCACGGCGTCACTGATGAGGCGCGCCAAGACCTGGCGGTCGAGTCCCATCTCGCGAGCCTCGTCTGCGGTGATGCCCCGGCGCTCCCGTTCCTGCAGCCGCATCAATTGGGTTTGATAGGCATTGCGATAAGCTTCGGTCGTGATTTCGACGGAACCGACGCGGGCGAGCTTATCGGCGCCAAAGCCGCGGAAAATATCGGCGATTCCCCAGAAACCGAAAGCTATGATGAGAAAACCCATCACAATCGCCATGATGGTGCGGCCAATCCAAGTTTGGCTGGAGGCACGCAAAGCGTCGAGCATGTTGAGGAATCTCCGGGGGCCGAGCGAGAAATCAGAAATTTGGCGGCCGGACTATAGGGAGGTGAACCAGGCGTTGCAACGCCGGTTCTCAGTGGATCTTGCTGGATATTTTATCATTGACGTGGTTCGCCGGGGCGCGCCTTCGACTTTGCCGGGCGCGCGGACGATGTTAGGGCGATACGATGACCGAAAACGGGATGTACGATGCCGGATAGATTGACGCCGCTTGTCGCCGGAAATTGGAAGATGAATGGCCGCGGCGCGGACCTTGCCGAAATCGCCGACATCCGCGCAGCCGTCGTTGCCGGCGGTGCCGGTCGGGCCGAAATCCTGGTCTGCCCCCCCGCGACGCTGCTGAGGGAGGCGGCACGGCTTTGCTTCGGGTCACCCGTCGCGGTCGGCGGTCAGGATTGCCATCCGGCTGAAAGCGGCGCCCATACCGGCGCTATTTCGGCCGAGATGCTGAAGGATGCCGGCGCTTCCTATGTCATCGTCGGCCATTCCGAACGGCGCGCCGACTGCGGAGAGAGCGACGCGCGCGTGCGCGCCAAGGCCGAAGCCGGGTTGCGCGCCGGGCTCAACGTGATCCTCTGCGTCGGGGAGACTGAAGACGAGCGAAAGGCCGGCAGGGCCTTGGACAAGGTCGCCAGCCAGCTCAGCGCGTCGCTGCCAGTAGCGGCGCAGGCCGAGCGTCTCGTGGTCGCCTACGAGCCGGTCTGGGCGATCGGAACCGGCGTGACCCCGACGCCGCAGGACGTGGCTGAAATGCACGCGTTTCTGCGCCGCCAGTTGGCGCAATATCTACCGGGAGCAGGGGGCAAGGTCCGGATTCTCTATGGCGGCTCGGTCAAGCCCGCCAACGCGGCCGAACTACTAGAAATCGCCGAAGTTGATGGCACACTCGTCGGCGGCGCCAGTCTCAAAGCAGCCGAATTCATGGCGATTGCCGGGGTTTATCGGTAATGCGCCGGCCTCCCCATCGGCCGCGAACCCGCTCTAGCCATAAGGCCTGTCCCAGTATATGACCCAGGCAATCCGCAGGGCCTTGGCGTTCGAGAGGTTTCGATAAATCATGCAGACGGTTCTGATCGTCATTCATATCATGGTCGTGATTGCCCTGGTCGCGATCGTGCTGTTGCAGCGTTCCGAAGGGGGCGCCTTGGGCATTGGCGGCGGCGGCGGTTTCATGACCGGTCGCGGCCAGGCGAATGTGCTGACTCGTGCCACGGCGATTCTCGCCGCAATGTTTTTCGCGACCAGCCTCGCCTTGACCATTCTCGCCAATGTGTCGCGGGCGCCGAAATCAATTCTTGAAGGGGTCACGCCGCCGCCGGCAAATACCAGCGCGCCCGCCGCGCCGAAGGGGCAGGGGACCTTGCTCAATCAGCTCAAGAAACTCCAGGAGCAGCGCGAGACGACGACCCCGCCTGTACCAAGCGAGGCCCCAGCGCAACCGGAAGCGCCACGTTCACAGTGACCGCGACGAGACCGGACGGGCCGCTGCTCAACGATGCTGCGGCATCCAAGGGCGCGACGGCAGGATGCTTTTGCGGATGTCTCGGTGGAGCTTCGTGAAAGGGGTCAAAATGCGCGTCTCAATCGCAATTTTCTGTCTCGCGGCCGCGCTCCCTATGGCTGCGGGCCGCGCCGAACAGCTCGACCTCAACACCATGAAATGCAAGGACTTTCTGCAAAGCAGCAAGGAGGATATCGGCTATACGCTCGCGTGGCTCGATGGCTATTACAAGGATGAAGACGATCCGCCGATCATCGATTTCGACAAACTCAAGGATGATGCCGGCAAGCTCAGCAGCTATTGTGAACAACACCCCGATACCGGCGTCGGCGCCGCCGCTGAGGAACTGTTCGGCAAGTAGAACGTCGTGCCTGCCGGAGCGCTTCATTCGGCGCATATGTGGATGATTGCCGAAAGCCGATAAAAAGGCTCCCCAAACCGCTGGAAACAGGATAAACGCCGAGGCCCATGGCGCGGTATATCTTCATCACCGGCGGCGTGGTCTCCTCTCTCGGCAAGGGGCTCGCTTCGGCGGCTCTCGGGGCTTTGCTCCAGGCGCGCGGCTATACAGTGCGGCTGCGCAAGCTCGACCCCTATCTCAACGTCGACCCCGGGACGATGAGCCCCTATCAGCACGGCGAGGTCTTCGTCACCGATGACGGGGCGGAGACCGATCTCGACCTCGGGCATTACGAGCGCTTCACCGGCTGCCCGGCGGGACGCGACGACAATATCACGACCGGCCGCATCTATCAGGAGATCATCAGCAAGGAGCGGCGCGGCGATTATCTCGGCGCGACAGTGCAGGTCATTCCGCATGTGACGAACGAGATCAAGGAATTCATCCTGCGCGGCAACGAGGCGTTTGACTTCGTGCTCGTCGAGATCGGCGGCACGGTCGGCGACATCGAAGGCCTGCCGTTCCTTGAGGCGATCCGCCAGCTCGGCAATGATCTGCCGCGCGGGCACGCGATCTACGTCCATCTGACGTTGCTGCCCTACATCCCGAGCGCTGGCGAGTTGAAGACGAAGCCGACGCAGCATTCGGTCAAGGAACTGCGCTCGATCGGCATCCAGCCGCATATCCTTCTCTGCCGCACCGATCGCGAGATTGCCCGCGAGGAGCGCCGCAAGATCGGCCTGTTCTGCAACGTGCGCGAAAGCGCGGTGATCGAGGCGCGCGACGTGGCCTCGGTCTATGACGCGCCGCGCGCCTATCATGCCGCCGGGCTCGATCAGGAAGTGCTTGCCGCCTTTGGCATCGAGCCGGCGCCGAAGCCGGACATGAGCCGCTGGAACGCGGTGATGGAGCGGATCCATAATCCCGAAGGCGAAGTGACGATCGCGATCGTCGGCAAATATACGGGGATGAAGGACGCCTATAAATCGCTTATCGAAGCTCTGGCGCATGGCGGCATGGCCAATCGCGTCAAGGTGCGGATCGACTGGATCGAATTGGAAGTGTTTGAAGGCAGCGACCCGGCGCCGCGGCTCGAAAATGTCGACGGCATTCTCGTGCCCGGCGGCTTCGGCCAGCGCGGCGCGGAAGGCAAGATTTTGGCGGCGCGATTCGCCCGCGAGCGCAACGTGCCGTACTTCGGCATTTGTTTCGGCATGCAGATGGCGGTGATCGAAGCAGCGCGGTCACTCGCCGGCATCGCCGATGCCAATTCGAGCGAGTTCGGGCCGACCAAGCATGCGGTCGTCGGGCTGATGACCGAATGGATGCGCGACAATGAATTGCAGGTGCGCGCCTCTGAGGGCGATCTTGGCGGCACGATGCGGCTCGGCGCCTATTCGGCGTATTTGAAGCCCGATTCCAAGATCGCCAAGATTTATGCCGCCACCGAAATCTCCGAGCGCCATCGCCATCGCTATGAGGTCAACATGACCTATCGCGAGCAGCTCGAAGATAAGGGGATGATCTTCGCCGGACTCTCACCTGATGGCCTATTGCCCGAGACGATCGAACTCACGGGCCATCCCTGGTTCATCGGCGTCCAATATCATCCCGAATTGAAATCGCGGCCGTTCGAACCGCATCCGCTGTTTGCAAGCTTCATCGCCGCGGCGGTCGAGCAGAGCCGACTGGTTTAGGCGGGAAGGCTATCTTCCCGACGCGTCACCGTTGCCGTTGTGACTGGTTATCTCGTCGTTTCCGTTGAAATCGTCCCCGTTGCCGTTGCCATTGTCATTGCCCGAATTGTTGTTCCCATTGAAGGAACCGCCATTCCCGTTGCCGTTGTCATTGCCCGAATTGTTATTCCCATTGAAGGAACCACCATTCCCATTGCCGTTCCCATTGCCCGAATTGTTGTTCCCATTGAAGGAACCGCCATTCCCATTGCCGTTCCCATTGCCCGAATTGTTGTTCCCATTAAAGGAACCAAAGTTGCCATTGCCATTCCCATTGCCGGAATTGTTTTTCCCATTGAAGGGACCAACATTACCATTACCATTACCATTACCATTGCCATTACCGTTGCCGAATTCGAAGCCGCCATACGCGCCTTGGGCAAAATGGCGATGAGCAAAATGGCGATGAGCAAATCCTTGCGAGGCTGACCCCGCGGACGCGAATGCCCAGGCCCCCGTGCCAAGAGCAAGGACCATGAATTGTGAGTAAAACTTAGAGGTGGCCATCGGCATCTGAATTGAATGACCCCGTGTTGCCGGTCCCGTCGTTCAAGTCAGTTTTCCGTTGAACGCTCCGGTATTGCCTTTGTCAATTGTGGAGCTCGAACTGCAAGCCGACATCGCCTGTGCCGCCATTCATTTCCTCAACATTGCCCGGCGCGTTTACCGGTTGCAGCCACCGCCTGGCGCAGCGGTGATCGAGTTGCTGTTGAGATCGGCGTCTCCGAACCCGAAGTTCCCGTCGCAACTGCCCCTTGGCTCGGCAGGGTTGGGGTTGCTACTCGTTGGCGCCGTCAATGCTACTCGCGAGGCCCCGACGGTGGCGTTTTCGTTGGGTGCACGGACGGTGCCGCCACCGTTCCCCTTGCCGCCGCAGACCTGGTTGGAAGTTGCCCCGGCAGCCGTCGCCACCAGCAACATTGCCACGGAAGTGACCACGGAATATCGCATTGGGCCTCTTCCCCGCTCGTGGGGCATTGTTGATTGCCCTCCGGACGCTGATCAGAAGTTCCTCTTTTGAAAATTGCCGTTCGGATTGCCGCTTCCAAAGCGAAACTGCCACGACACCGCGGAAGACCATCCCCGGTCGCGGCGATATCATCGCGGGCTAAACTTTGGCCATCCGAACCGCATCCTTTCGAGCTTCCCGCTCCCCGATTCGCGGGCGGCGAAATCACTCCGTCATCTAAGGTTACAGCGGCTTCTAAATGACGGGCGACCTTGCGGTCGCCCGTCCTAGTTTATTTATTGTAGTTTAGAGAGTTGTTCTCACCTAGTGTTCAAAACCAAAATCTACGTGAACGTTGCCGCTCCCGTTGCCGTTGCCGTTGCCGTTGCCGCTGCCAGTGTTGCCGTTGCCGTTGCCGTTGCCGTTGCTGAGAATATTCCCCGAGCCGTTGCCGATAGCGACGGCGGTGGTGGTGCTGCTCTTGCCTTGGTTGCCATAGCCATTGCCATCGTTCTTAGCGAAGGCCGGAGCCGCGGTCATCGACAGAAGTGCCAAGGCAGCGATAATCTTCGTTACTTTCATGATAGTCCTCCAGGAAGTTAAACCGTCACCTTGGGTCGAAGTCTTTTCTTGGAAACCCCCAACCCCGAGATGAGGAATTTCCACTAAAGCTTTTAAGTGCAACGGGAGAAAGCCGGTAAAGAGAAGTAGTACTGGAGCTTCCGCTAGCCTTCAAATCTGGAAGGGACTACGTTAGGGCGGGGCTCTTATAGGATTGGTACTAATTCTTCTTGCGAGATTGACGGATTAGTTCTACGTCTTTTGCGCCCTTGCCAAGTTTCGGACTGGCATTGGTTCCACCGAAGAATTAATGTTGCTGGTCTCGGCTAGCCCTCAGGCTTGAACCGCCTAAACTTTTATGTAATCATAAGGTGTTGAGGCCTTGGGCTGAGGAGGCAATCGGGTCGCGCGACCTCTTCAAAACCGAATAAACCGCGCGAGCCCGGCTATACAAAAGGGGGATACGGCAGAGATAGATGCGACGTCGAGTAGTGTAAGGATTTACGGTTATGGGCGTTCAACGGGCTGGGGAAACTAGAGCCATACGGGCAAATTCCGCTATCCAAGCAGACTCATTCGGCAAAATCTCAATTACTGGTATCGAACCAAATTCCGGCACCGAGGCAAATTCCACGAGTGGCGCCAAGAGAATTGTGATCGTCGACCGCTCGATAATGCGTCGCGAATGTCTCGCATTCCTGCTGAAGTCACGGGTTGAGGAGTTCAACTTCGTCAGTGCCAACTCCCCGGACGAACTAACTCCGGGGCATGTTGACGCCGTGTTGCTGTCGATCGGTATGTCTACGAACGATCTTTCTCAGGCACGCGCCGATATGGCTGCCATAAAAGACGTCGTGGGCGACTGCCCCATCATAGCGATTGCAGACTGCGAACATCCGAAGGCCGCCATCGAGCTGTTGCGTTTCGGCTTTCGCGGCTACATTTCCACGACGTTCGAGGTCGGCCTTGCGCTGGCAGCTATTAAGCTGGTGTGCTTCGGCGGAACTTTCGTGCCTCCCTGTGCTGTGGGTTTGTTGGGCGGCTCAACAGCAGCCAGTCTGCCGGCAGCCCGTGTGACCGGGAGAGAGCTGACCGTCCGCGAGGAACAAGTCGTTCGCCACTTGCGCAGCGGCAAGCCGAACAAAATAATCGCATATTCGCTCGGCATCTCGGAAAGTACGGTGAAAGTGCATCTGCAAAATATCATGCGTAAGATGCATGCCGCGAATTGAACTGAGGTCGCCTCGCGCAGCCAGGATATGGCGTTCGGCTGAGCGGAAGAGATACCCGGCGGAGCGGCCGGCGAGACCCGTCATTCGCGGGAGATGGGGTTGACGCTCAACCGCGTTCCGGGCGCCGGGCGCCGCATGCAGGTGGTCGCGGACGATCCAGCCAACCTTGCCGGGATCGCCGCCGCGACCAAGCCGTCCTGCAACCCCCATTTCAGAAGCGCTTTCAAAAGCATTCGTTCCATTCTTTAGCAACCGTGTCCATCGCGGAGGAAACGTGGCATTTCGGACACGGGTATGCTCTTTCCCGCACGCAGCTAGTTGCATCAGTAGCTTCAACGAATGAGCGCCGCTATGCTTGAGACAGATTCCTATCGGCTGGGGAACCGATGGGCTCGGGGGGGCCATGAAGGCTGCGAAGCGGAATTGCTTTGGTTCTATCAGCTCGCGCGGTCGCGCGCGCTGGCTCGCGGCGCTGTTAGGGTTGGCTGGGGGAAGTCTATTGAGCGGCACAGTTCAAGCCCAACAGGCGGCGGCCGGCCGCCTCGTGCCGTCCTCGCTTCGGCCCGCCCCAGGCGTTGGCGCTTCGATAAGCCTACCTGGCGGCGTTGCTCAAAAGGAGCCTGCCGACGCCAAAAGCAGATACGTCTTTGTTCGCAGAATAAAAGTCGTCAACGGCTTCTTCCAGCTCGAGCAACGGACTGCCGCGCTGACCGCGGCAGTGGAGGGGCGCCGTGTCACGCTCGACGATATTTACAAGCTCGCTGGCGCGATCAACCAAGCCTACGGGGACGAGGGATTTCCGCTCGTCAGAGTCGTCATTCCCCGCCAGCAGTTTGAGAGCGGATTTATCGAGATTGATATCATCGACGGCTTTATCAAGAGTGTCGATGTCAACAAGCTGCCCTCAACGGTTCGCAACAGGGTGGCCGAACTCATGGCGCCATTGATTGGGCTGCGCCATGTGACGCTCAGTGAAATTCAGAAACAGCTGCTTCTGGTAGGCGAGATCCCCGGCATAAAAGTTCATTTCACCGCCCTGGAGGACGAGCAGGGAAGCACGACGATAACCATGGACGGCACGCAGCGCATAGTCACCGGTTCGGTCGGCTTCGACAATCGCCTGCCCTCCACGCTCGGCACATACGAGCTGACCACGGCGCTTCAGTTGAACAGCCCATTTGGCCTCGGAGAACAGGCCTATATTGCCGCTGCCTCTGGTTACAATCTTCAGCAAGTTTTCGACGGCAACTCGCCTTGGGAAACCATTGGCGGCGGCTTTGATTTGCCGATAGGCGATAGCGGCTTCAACATCAATCCTTCGTATGTTTGGGCACATACATTGGAAGAAGCCTTCTACGGCGGCCCGCTAGAGGACGATTTGTTCGATCGCTTTTCCTTGAAGGCAAATTACCCGCTCCTTTTGACGTTGAAGCAAACTCTGCGCATTCAAGGTGAGTACGACTATATCAATGAGCAGGAAACGCCGTACGGCTCCGAGTTTTTACTTAACCAGGATCGCTATAGCGCGCTGCGTTTTGGGGTGAACTACGGCTACCTCTTCTCGTCCAAGACGAAGATCCAAGTGGATGGAATATTTTCACAAGGGATTGGTGGCCGGTCGCCCACAGGTGATGAGACGCCTCTCTCGACGCCCGGCGCCAGTTCGGAGTTCAGCAAATTCTACGGCGACGGCCGTCTGCTTCAGCCTTTGCCCGACAATTTCAGCGCGCTCCTCATCGGTCGTGCGCAGACAAGTTTTGGCGCCCCTCTGATGTTGGCTGAACAATTCGACTTGGACGGAGCTGATGCGCTGTCCGGCTTCTCCGCGGCCACCTTGCCGGTAGATCAAGGCGGAACCATTCGCGGGGAGCTGGCGCGCCAGTTCGACATAAAGTTAGGCCCGGATACGGCTAATCTCTACCCATACGTTTTTGGCTCCGGCGGGCGCGGTAATCTGGAAACGCAGTACCTCAACGGAATTCAGGTCATCGACGCGGCATCGGTGGGGGTGGGCATGCGAAACAATCTGGGATTCAGTCCGACTTCCGTCACTACCTCGGTCAATGCGGAGTTGGCCAAGGATTTCTCGAACATTCCCTACAGGCATGACGGATACCGCGGCAACATAAGTGTTGCCGTGCGATTTTAGTTCGAAGGCAGGGATGATTGTGTGTGAGGGTGAATTTCACGAACGGAGGGCAGAGAAATGAGAAATCTTATCTACAGCACTAGCTTTGGTGTTTATGTTCACAGCTTCGGCGGCCCTAGGCCAATCAATCGGCAACGGCAGCGGGAATGTTAACAGCAACGGTAATGGCAACGGCAACGGCAACAGTGGCAGCGGCAACGGCAACGGCAACGGCAACGGAAGCGGCAACAGCTACGCCACGAATGTATCGGCTCGCGGAAACACACCGTCCTTTGCCGCTGCTGGTTTGGCGGCCGCGGGTATCGAGAGCTGCCTTGCCAGCGCCAGCGCTGGCGGAGCGGGCGGTGGAATCGCCGTTACGGTCGCAGGCCCCATCCTAGACAAAGGGTGCGATATTCGGCTCTATTCGCGAACGCTGTTCGCGACGGGTCATAGGTTGGCTGCAACGCAAATGCTCTGCAACGACCCGCAGGCTGCTCAGGCGCTCGCTACTGAGGGTGTGCGCTGCTTCGTCGGCGTCGGCGCTGAGATGCAGAACCCGAGGCCGGATCCGAACGCCGTCAGCAGCATCTTCAACTGCCGGCATTATGTTCTGTTCCAAGGATGCCTCGACGAGCCTCCGTCTGCCGTGGCGGCCCTAGACACTGGTGCTTCTACGGCCAGCGTTGAACCGCCGAGCACTGCGACGAGGTCGGCAAGGGCTTCAGCGACCCGGCCTGACGCTCCGGCGTTAGACACTGAAGCTTCGGCCATCTATGAACCCGCTCAGCCGCCGCTCGATCTTGCATCACGCGCATTGTCGCGCGGCATGGCTCCGGGGGGCGAATAGGCTCTTGCGATCAGCCGACCGAGGGCATCGCCACCGGTCGCGTTTGCGGCGAGAAATGACCTCGTGTTTTCGAGGTCTGTTATCACCCCGAGCAAATGCTTGGGGTGAAGGGGCGAGTGCGTCCCGGAAATAGCTGCGCTTTCGCCCCTCGATTGGACGCGGCGTCGTCGCCTTCGGCGGATCTTGGCGGCGCGATGCGACCATTCGGCATGTCCGGAGGCTCTCAGATCGCCGCTCCCGCGCTTTGCGAGCTTCACCGCCGCGGCGGTCGAGCAAAGCCAACCGATGTGATAAACAGCGAGCCCATCGGTAAGGTGAAGGCTTGGCGAGCACATCCAAAGACATGGTCATGGTCGGGCAGGGTGACGCCGCTGTCGGTTTCGGCAATACGCTGCCATTCGCCATCATTGCCGGCCCTTGCGCGCTGGAAAGCCGCACGCATGCGCTCACAATGGCGGCAGCATTGAAGGAGATTGCCGACGCGCTCGGCATCGAAATCGTCTTCAAAGCCTCCTTCGACAAGGCGAACCGTACTTCGGCGTCGAGCGGGCGCGGTCTCGGCATGACCGAGGCTCTGCCGGTCTTCGCCGAAATCCGCGACAAACTCGGTCTCGCCGTGACAACTGACGTGCATGAGACGAGCCAGTGCCGGCCCGTCGCGGAAGTCGTCGATCTCATCCAAATCCCTGCCTTCTTGAGCCGCCAGACCGATCTTCTGATCGCTGCCGCCAAGACCGGCAAGCCGGTCAACATCAAGAAGGGGCAATTCCTCGCGCCTTGGGACATGCAGCACGCGGTCGAGAAGGTCCGCGGTCAAGGCAATCCATCTGTGCTTGTCACCGAGCGCGGCACGAGCTTCGGCTATAATGCGCTCGTCGCTGACATGCGGGCGCTGCCGATCCTGGCCGAAACGACGCGCGCGCCAGTGATCTTTGATGCAACCCATAGCGTGCAGCAACCAGGCAGCCAGGGCACGGCTTCCGGTGGCGATCGCCGGTTCGTCCCGGTGCTGGCGCGCGCCGCCGTCGCGGTGGGCATCGCCGGGCTCTTCCTCGAAACTCACAGCGATCCAGATAGGGCGGTCTCGGACGGTCCCACCATGCTGCCGCTCGATGACGTAGCTGCTTTGCTCGATGAATTGCAGGCCATCGACCGCATCGCCAAAGCGCGTCAATCCTAATTGGTAACTACCAAGCCAAGCCGAAACGATGCCTTATCGGCGCGCACAAAAACATGCTAAGGTGCGGGGAACGTTCGCATCCGTTCGTCATTTCCAGGACGCGAAGAGAAAGGCGATTTCATGAAATTCTTGATCTCTGCGATGGCGCTCGGATTCGCGATGGCGGTGGCGCCCGCTGCCGAAGCCGCGATTTGCACGCATGGCAAGGCGCATTGCGCGAAGCACATGGCATATGCGCACTACCATCATCACCACTACGCCTATGGATACGGCTACGGATATCCGCAGGGAGCGCCGCCGCCTTACGCGCCCTACGGCTATGCGCCGGGATATTTCTACGCAAACCCCGGAGTTTATAATTCGGGGCCAGAATATGGGCCGTACCCTTGGTCCTGGGGATATAGGAACACGCTGAATCTGCTGCTGAATTCAGAAGGCGATAGGCCGTTTACCTATTGATCGTTGCGTGCACGCTCTTGGGCTACCGTCCCCGATAGGGCGGTACGCCTTGCTCCGGCGCCCAACATCCATCTGGTAATGTGCCGGACTGCCAGAAGACGTCGATCGGGATGCCGCCGCGCGGAAAGAAATAGCCGCCGATCCGAAACCAGCGCGGCTTGAGAAGCGCGGCGAGATCCTTGCCGATCCGCAGAGTGCAGTCTTCATGGAAGGCGCCGTGGTTGCGGAAAGAGGCGAGATAGAGCTTCAGCGACTTCGATTCGACGAGCCATGCATCGGGAATGTAATCGATCACGAGATGAGCGAAGTCGGGCTGCCCAGTCACGGGACAGAGCGTGGTGAATTCCGGCACCGTGAAACGGGCGACATAATTCGCGTTGGGATGCGGATTGGCCACGCGCTCCAGCCGCGCTTCGTCCGGCGAGGCGGGAAGCGCCACTCTGTGGCCGAGGCTCTTGAGGGGTTTGGGTGTCTTGGTCATCGGCGGCTTATAGCACAGGTCCCAAACGCAGCCCTCAATGCCCTTCTGCCACTGGCCCCTTGGACGGCGCAACTTTCCGCATTAGCGGCACCATGATGCTCGCAAGGGCCACCGACGCCTTTGCCAAAGTTGCGCGATAATCGCGGTCGTCAAGCGCGACGAGAAGAGCGCCGGCACGGATGCGCTCATTGTCGCCACTGTGAGGGTGCTGATTCACCGCTTCGTTTCGGCGGCGTCGAACTCGGTCGCCGAAACGGCATGCAAAAGCGCGCGCAGCTCGGAGGCGCGCTTGCCGCCGAACGCCGTTTCAAATTGCGCCTGTGCTTGCGCCCATCCCTTGACGCCCGCGCGGAAGCGCTCGGCGCCAAGTTCGGTCAGATGCAATTCCTTGCTCCGCCGGTCGGATGTGGCCGGCACGATGGCAATCAGGCCCTCACGCTCCAGCGGCAGGATGTTGCGGCCGAGCGTCGTCCGATCCATCACCAAATCCGCGGCCAGCGCATTGATGGCCATCGGGCCTTTTCTTTTCAGACGACCCAGAATCGAATATTGCGTCGTCCGCAGACCTGCGGGCGCTAGAAACTTGTCATAGAACTGCGTGACGTGCCGAGCCGCCTGGCGCACCGCGAGGCAGTTGCAGTCCTCTGCCTTCGGGGGAATTTCAGGAGTCATCGCAGATCCTCCTTGCGTGACTTGACTACGTGCACATACGCGCATATGCGCGCATGTCAAGCGGACTGAGAGATGAGAGCGGTTTCTCATCTGGGCCGAGGTGACTTTAGACATGTTGTGCGAGGTGGCGAGATGCGGATTCTTGTAATTGGTGCAGGCGCCACCGGTGGTTATTTCGGCGGCAGACTTCTGCAGGCCGGCCGTAATGTGACCTTTCTCGTGCGGCCGCGGCGCGCCGCCGAGCTTCTCAGAACAGGTCTCGTGATCCAAAGCCAGCTCGGGGATATCAATCTGCCGGCGCCGCCTACTGTGGGCGCGGATAGCTTAAGGGTGGTCTATGATCTCATCCTTTTGAGCTGCAAGGCTCATGACCTTGCGGCCGCCATGGCCTCTTTCGCGCCGGCCGTTGGGCCTAGAACGGCAATCCTGCCCCTGCTCAACGGCATGGCCCATCTCGATGCGCTGGCGGCGCGCTTCGGCGACGACCATGTGCTCGGCGGCCAGTGCCATATTTCGGTGGTCCTCGATCCGGAGGGCCGAATCCATCACCTCAACGACATCCACAATCTGAGCTTCGGCGAACGCGACGGCGCGTGCTCGGCGCGGATCGAAGCCATTGCAGATGCCCTCGGTAACGCCGGCTTCAATGCCCGGCTTAGCGAAACGATTTTGGCCGAGATGTGGGAGAAGTGGGTATTCATCGCCACTGCCGCGGGCATCACCTGCCTGATGCGGGGCACGGTCGGCGATATCGTCGCGGGCGGCAGCGCCGATTTTGCGACCGGACTGCTCGATGAATGCGCCGCGATCGCAGCCGCGCAAGGATTTCCGCAGAAGCCATCGGCCATCGCACGGAGCCGCGTCATGTTGACGGCGCCCGGGTCGGATTTCACCGCCTCGATGTTTCGCGACATCGAGCGCGGGGCACCGATCGAAGCGGATCAAATCATCACCGATCTGCTGCAGCGGGGCGGCACGGGGGCGAGCCCGATTTTGCGCGTCGCCGCCGCACATCTGAAAATCTATCAGGCGCGCCGCCTGCGCGAAGAGCGTGGCGCAACTGCGTCATAGGTCCGGTGATGCGCATTTCGATATCAGCCGAGGAGAGTTGGTCATGCCGCTCGTTCGAATAGATCTCGCTCAAGGCAAGTCGGCCGAGCATCGGCGCATCATCGGCCAAGCGATCCACGACGCGATGACCGCAACCTTGAACGTCCCGAAGGACGATCGCTTTCAGATCTTCACCGAACATCAGGTGACGAATTTCGTTGTCGATCCTACCTATCTGGGCATTCAGAGATCGCAGGACTGCGTCATCATTCAGGTCACGCTCAACGAGGGGCGGACGCTCGCGCAGAAGCGCGCCTTTTACAAGGCGGTTGCGGACGGATTGCATGAGCGTCTTGGCCTGCGCCGCGAGGACGTTTTGATCAATCTCGTAGAGGTGAAGAAAGAGAATTGGTCGTTCGGCAACGGCGAAGCCCAATATGGCTAGCGCGTGATCGCCTTGGACTGGCTAAAGCTTCTTGCAGCGAGTGAGGGGCCCTTTATCCCTGTGGATGCTAGAGCGGTTTTCCCGAGCGCAATCCGCTATCGGTCTGACACGCGTGGCCTTCGGCGCCGCCGGAGCAAGACGTAGAATTGTCATGTTACGGCCTGCGTCATGTCCCCCCTTTTTTCGTACGCATCTTCGTCGTACAACCCGCAGCCTCAAGCCGCGAACACCCGAAAGGACATGGTATGACTGCGATCGTCGACATCGCCGCCCGCGAAATTCTGGATAGCCGCGGCAACCCGACCATTGAGGTCGACGTGACCTTGGAAGATGGATCGCTCGGCCGCGCCGCAATCCCCTCCGGGGCCTCGACCGGCACGCTTGAAGCGGTCGAGTTGCGCGACGGCGACAAAGCCCGGTTCGGCGGCAAGGGCGTGCTGAAGGCGGCCGATGCCGTCAACCGCGACATATTCGATGCGCTCGGCGGCATGGATGCCGAAGATCAGGTTGCGATCGATGACGCCTTGATCGCGCTCGACGGCACGCCGAACAAGGCCAAGCTCGGCGCCAACGCAATTCTCGGCGTGTCGCTAGCCGTCGCCAAGGCTGCAGCCGATGTCAGTGGACTGCCGCTTTATCGCTATGTCGGCGGCGTCCAGGCGCGTGTCCTGCCCGTTCCGCAGATGAACATCCTCAATGGCGGCGTTCATGCTGACAATCCGATCGACTTCCAGGAATTCATGATTTTGCCGGTTGGCGCGTCCTCGCTCAAAGAGGCAGTTCGTTGGGGCTCCGAGGTCTTCCATTTCTTGAAGAGCGCGCTCAAAAAGGCTGGCCTCAATACCAATGTCGGCGACGAAGGCGGCTTTGCGCCCAATCTGCCTTCGGCGGAGGCTGCGCTCGACTTCTGCCTCAAGGCGATTGAAGGAGCTGGGTTCAAGCCGGGCACGGAAATCGCGCTTGGCCTCGATCCCGCCGCGAGCGAATTTTATCGCGATGGCAAATATGTTTACGCTGGTGAGGGCAAGACCCGCTCGATCGAGGAACAGGCGCGTTATCTCGCTAAGCTCGCCGGCGATTACCCGATCGTGTCGATCGAAGACGGCATGGCCGAAGACGATTGGGAAGGCTGGAAGATCCTGACCGACCTCATCGGCAAGAAGATCCAGCTCGTCGGCGACGATATTTTCGTTACCAACGTGGCGTTGATCGCCAAGGGCATAAAAAAGGGCATCGCCAATTCGGTCCTCATCAAGGTCAATCAAATCGGCACGCTTACCGAGACTCTGGCGGCCGTCGATATGGCGCAGCGCGCCGCCTATACTGCGGTTATGTCGCATCGCTCCGGCGAGACGGAAGATTCGACCATCGCCGATCTCGCGGTCGCCACCAACTGCGGGCAGATCAAAACCGGCTCAATGGCGCGCTCCGACCGGCTTGCCAAATATAATCAGTTGATCCGGATCGAAGAGGAACTCGGCAATCAGGCCCGCTATGGCGGACCGGCTGCGATAAAGAACCTGGGTTAGAGAATGATCGGCGCAAGCCGGACCCGGTTTTGCGATAGATTAGGCGACCCTTTAATCCACCGCTAACCTTGATCGGCGAGGCTTGCCTAATGGTCATTCGTAGGCGTCTTCGCGCCATCCTCTTTCCGCTGTCGCTTTATTGCTTGTCGGGGGCCGCAGGCACCTATTTCATTTGGCATGCAGTCAATGACGAGCGCGGCCTGAAGACCAACGAGGACTATGAGCGCAAGATCGCCAGTCTCCGTGAGGAGCTCCACAATCTGCAGGGCGAGCAGCAGCGCTGGGAGCGAAAGATCGCGCTGTTGCGCGGCATGACGATCGACCGCGACCTTCTGGATGAGGAAGTTCGCGCCCGGCTTGGGCGAGTGGGCAAGGACGACCTCGTCGTCATCCTCGATCAGGGCAACCGCGCGGCCTCGGCGTTGCCGCCAGCCCCGTGATCGGCCGGCGACGAATCGTCTAGAACAAATAGTCGGCCAGACAATATCTATCTGATATCATACTAGTTAAGCCAAATTCCGCGATAATATGGCGTTCTGCGGCTCGCCTTCGCGCCGCGGGCGCGGTATTTGGTATGCCGACAGGTCTTTCGAAAAGGGTTTTGGATGGCAGCGACATCGAACGGGCAAGCCGACCCGGCGAGTGCGGAGTTGAGCCCGGTCGCATTGGCAAACTTCACCGCCGAAGAGGAATTGTCCGTCTATCGCGACATGCTGCTCATCCGCCGCTTCGAGGAAAAGGCGGGCCAAATGTACGGCATGGGCCTGATCGGCGGCTTCTGCCATCTCTACATCGGCCAGGAGGCCGTTGTCGTCGGCGTCACGCGGGCGGCGAAGCCGGGCGATCAGACCATCACTGGCTATCGCGACCATGGCCATATGCTCGCCTGCGGCGTCGATCCCAAGCGGGTGATGGCCGAGCTGACCGGCCGCCGCGGCGGCATCTCGAAAGGGAAGGGCGGCTCGATGCATATGTTTTCGAGGCCGCATAATTTCTTCGGCGGTCACGGAATCGTCGCCGCGCAGGTCCCGCTCGGGACCGGGCTTGCCTTCGCCAATCGCTACCGCGGCAACGACAATGTGTCGTTCACCTACTTCGGCGACGGGGCGGCGAACCAAGGCCAAGTCTATGAAAGCTTCAACATGGCCGAGCTGTGGAAGTTGCCCGTCGTCTATGTCATCGAGAATAATCTTTATGCGATGGGCACTCATGTCGCGCGTGCTTCGGCTATGTCCGACTTCTCGAAGCGCGGCATCTCCTTCAACATACCCGGCGAGCAGGTCGACGGCATGGATGTGCGCGCCATCACGGCGGCGGCGACCAAGGCGGCCGAATGGTGCCGTGGCGGCAACGGTCCGATCATCCTCGAAATGATGACTTATCGTTACCGCGGCCATTCGATGTCGGACCCGGCCAAATATCGGTCGAAGGAAGAAGTTCAGAAAATGCGCATGGAGCATGACCCGATCGAGCAGGTCCGCGCGCGACTCATTGCCAACGAAACGGCGAGCGAGGACGCTTTGAAGGAGATCGATGCGGGGGTGCGTGCCCTCGTGGCGGAAGCTGCCGACTTTGCGAGCCACGATCTCGAACCCGATCCCGCCGAACTGTTTACGGATGTTTTCGCATAGGGCGCGCCGATCATGCCGACCGATATATTGATGCCCGCCCTCTCGCCGACGATGGAGCAGGGTAAGCTTGCTAAATGGCTGAAGAAGGAGGGCGACACTGTCAAATCCGGCGATGTGCTCGCCGAGATCGAGACCGACAAGGCGACGATGGAAGTCGAAGCTGTCGATGAAGGAACGCTCGCCAAGATCGTCGTGCCGGAAGGAACGGAGAATGTCGCGGTCAATGCACTGATCGGCATTATCGCCGGTGACGGCGAAGCGGTGCGGCCTGCGAGTGTGGCTCCGGAGCCTAAGCCGGTGCAGGTGGCCAAACCGGTGGCTCCAGGCAGTCCGGACGTTGCGGCTCTGCAACCGTCGAACATCGCGGCGGCGGCACTTAAATCGGAACCCGAGCGTCCTGCCGCCGGGCCGATGGTCGTGATGACCATGCGCGAAGCTTTACGCGATGCCATGGCGGAGGAAATGCGCCGCGACGAAACCGTCTTCGTCATGGGCGAAGAGGTCGCCGAATACCAAGGCGCCTATAAGGTCACCCAAGGATTGTTGCAGGAATTCGGCGATCGGCGCGTGGTCGATACGCCGATTACCGAACATGCCTTCGCCGGCATCGGCATTGGCGCCGCCATGGGTGGCCTCAAGCCGATCGTCGAATTCATGACGTTCAATTTCGCCATGCAGGCGATGGATCAGATCATCAATTCCGCCGCTAAGACGCGCTATATGTCGGGCGGCCAGATGGATTGTCCGATCGTCTTCCGCGGCCCAAACGGCGCGGCGGCGCGTGTCGCCGCCCAACATAGCCAGGATTACGCCGCCTGGTTTGCGCATGTACCGGGATTGAAAGTCGTCGTTCCGTCTAACGCCGCCGACGCGAAGGGACTTTTGAAGAGCGCCATCCGCGATCCGAACCCGGTCATCTTTCTCGAGAATGAGATCCTTTACGGGCAGACTTCCGAAGTGCCGCAAGGTGAGGATATCCTCGTTCCGATTGGCAAGGCACGCATCGCCCGCGCCGGTGGCGACGTGACGCTCGTCTCGTTTGGCATCGGCATGACCTACGCGTTGAACGCGGCCGAGGCACTCGCCAAAGAAGGGATCGAGGCCGAAGTCGTCGATCTCCGTACTTTGCGGCCGCTTGACGCCGAGATGATCATCGCCTCGATCAAAAAGACCGGCCGCTGCGTGACCGTCGAGGAAGGCTGGCCGCAATGCGGCGTTGGCGCCGAAATCGCGGCGCGGATCATGGAATTGGGCTTCGATTATCTCGACGCGCCGGTCGTCAGGATCAGCGGCCGCGACGTGCCAATGCCTTATGCCGCCAATCTCGAAAAGCTGGCTTTGCCGAATGTCGCCGAGATCGTCGCGGCGGCGAAGGCGGTTTGCTATCGATAGGATCAGCGCGCAATGCCCATCAACATCCTCATGCCCGCGCTGTCGCCGACGATGGAGAAGGGCAATCTCACGCGCTGGCTCAAGCGGGAAGGCGATGCGGTGAAACCCGGCGACGTGCTCGCCGAGATCGAAACCGACAAAGCGACGATGGAAATCGAGGCGGTGGAGGAGGGCATCCTTGCCAAGATTCTCGTTCCCGAGGGTAGCGCTGATGTGCCCGTCAACGATGTGATCGCACTTATCGCCGCAGAGGGCGAAGATCCCGAGGCGATGCAGGGCGTCGGAAGTCCGGCGCCAGCGACAGCAAAGCCCCCGTCACCTCCATTGTCTCCTGTCACAGCGCCTGCGGCTCCCGCCGTACCCGCATCGCCGTCACTGATCGCGGCACCGAAACAGAACGGCGGGGTCCGTCTTTTCGCTTCGCCCTTGGCGCGCCGGAGCGCCAGGGAGGCAGGACTTGAGATCGCCACGCTCAAAGGCTCCGGCCCGGAAGGCCGCATCATCGAACGCGATGTGAAAGCGGCGCTATCGTCGGGATCGGCGATAGCCCGACCGGCGCCGTCTGCCGACTCCGAGGCGATCAAGCGCGCATTCGCGCCGGATTCCTATGTCGAGGTTCCGCACGACACAATGCGCAAGACGATCGCCCGACGCCTTGTCGAGGCGGTGAACACCATCCCGCATTTCTATCTGACCGTCGATTGCGAGATCGATGAATTGCTCAAGCTCCGCGAGAAGATCAACAAATCCGCGCCCAAGGCCAAGGACGGAACGCCCGCCTACAAGATTTCAGTCAATGACATGATCATCAAGGCTTTGGCGCAGGCGCTCGTCGCCGTGCCCAATGCGAACGTCACCTTCACCGAGAACGCCATGTTGCGCCGTCGCCATGCCGATATCGCGGTGGCGGTAGCGATTCCCGAAGGCCTGATCACGCCGGTTGTGCGGCAGGCGGATACGCTGCGGCTTTCGGCGATTTCCAATGCGATGAAGGATTTCGCCGCCCGCGCCAAGGCTCGCAAATTGAAGCCGGAGGAATATCAGGGCGGCGTCAGCGCCGTCTCCAATCTCGGCATGTATGGGATCAAGGAATTCGCCGCCGTGATTAATCCGCCGCAATCCTCGATCCTGGCGGTCGGAGCAGGCGAGGCGCGGGCGATCGTGAAAAACAGCGCGCTCGTCGCGGCGCAGATCATGAGCGCGACCATGTCCTTTGATCATCGCGCAATCGACGGGGCGACAGGCGCCGAGCTCATCGCGGCGTTCAAGCGGTTCATCGAAGACCCGCTCACGATGCTCATCGTCTAAGCCTCGGCTTCAAGGCGAAGCCTAATTGCGCATCAGGCGCTCGGCGACGATCGCGAGCACATCGCGCGGCGCTGCGCGGGTGCTCAGCGCCAAAGTCTTGTTGAACCAGCCGGCCACAGCAATGGTTCGCTGCGCCAACAATGCCTCGATCGCGTGCCGCACGGCGACATCGCTCTTCATCATGGTCAGTCGCTGGTAAAGCGTCTCCTTCTGACCAGCGACGTCGAAGAACGCGGTTTCGGTCACACCGGGACAGAAGGTCGTGCAGCTCACTCCGGTTCCGTGTAACTCGCGATTGATTGCCGCGCCGAATGACAGCACATATGCCTTCGCAGCCGCGTACACGGCATAACCTGGCGTCGGCTGAAAGCCCGCGGTCGAGGCGACCTGCAAAATACGTCCCCAATGCCGCGTCACCATTCCTGGCAAGAACAAATGAGTAAGGTGCGTAAGGCCGGCGACATCGACGTCGAGCAATTGTTGCACGCGCTTCCAATCTGACTGAGCGAATGGGCCAAACAACCCGACACCTGCATTGTTGATCAAGAGATCGATTGTCATGCCGGCGATGTTCAGATCTTCATAAAGGCGCTGCCGCGCCGCCGCATCTCCGAGATCCGCAGGCATGACTTTGACGAATGCGGCGAACTTGTCGCGCAGCTCCGCGGCCAGCCGTTCAAGCGGCTCAGCCCGGCGTGCCACGATAACGAGCGCAGCGCCACGCGCGGCGAGTTCGCGCGCGTAGTCGATGCCCATGCCGCTTGACGCACCGGTGACAAGAGTCTGTCCGCCCGGCGAGTTCATGAACCCTTGGGACTGTTTCAGGAGCCATCCGAAAATACTACGTGCTCTTAAATGAAATCACCTGGCAATGCGGCGTGGACAGTAATATGCGAATGGCATTTCGGAAAGATGGTTCCGTTTTAGCTCCACGATAAGTTCCGCCCAAGCTTGCGCTTTCTTGCGTGGGATAAAGCCGTAATCCCTGCCTTCTTTTCCCGGGATTCGATAGGTTAGCGCATAAATCGCAGCGCATGCGGTTGAAACTGAGGAGTTTATCGCGCGTGACCGAAGTTTTTGATCTGCGCGGGCAGCGCGGGCAGAGTGGGGCTCCGAAGCCCCGTCATCCGGAAAAGGTGCATCGGCCGGATCAGCCCGTAACGGCCAAGCCCGATTGGATCCGCGTCAAGGCCCCAGGCTCGCCGCAATGGGCTGAGACCCATCGGATCGTCAAGGAGCATGGACTTGTCACTGTCTGCGAAGAGGCGGGCTGCCCAAACATCGGTGAATGCTGGGAGAAAAAACACGCCACCTTCATGATCATGGGCGACACCTGCACCCGCGCCTGCGCCTTCTGCAACGTCAAGACCGGGTTGCCGGGGGCGCTTAACCCGCATGAGCCGGCGCATATTGCCGAGGCCGTTGCAAAGCTCGGCCTCGCCCATGTTGTGATCACGTCGGTCGATCGCGACGACCTCGATGACGGCGGCGCCGAACATTTCGCGTGCGTCATCGCTGCCATTCGCAGGCAAAGCCCGCGGACGACGATCGAGGTCCTGACTCCGGATTTTCTCCGCAAAACCGGCGCGCTTGAAAGAGTTGTCGCGGGCAGGCCGGATGTGTTCAATCACAATCTTGAGACGGTGGCCTCACGCTATCCGAGCGTGCGGCCGGGGGCCCGTTATTTCCATTCGTTGCGGCTGCTGCAGCGGGTGAAGGAGCTTGATCCGGCGATGTTCACCAAGTCCGGCATCATGGTCGGACTCGGCGAACAGCATCACGAAATTCTTCAGCTCATGGACGATCTCCGCAGCGCCGATGTCGATTTTCTCACGATCGGCCAATATCTCCAACCGACGAGGAAACATCATCCGGTGGTCTCGTTCCTGGCTCCGGAAGAGTTCAAAGTGCTCGAAAAGATCGCGCTCGCCAAGGGATTTCTGCTCGTTTCGGCTTCGCCGCTGACGCGTTCGTCCTATCACGCAGCGTCAGATTTCGCCAAGCTGAAGGCTGTTCGGGCACGCCAGACCGGCCTTTGACCTGGCGCCTGCTGCGGCATGGTTTCGCAAATGGCCAAAATAATCCGACATCCTGTTTTTAACCAATTTGACCTAGTTTATCTACGAATCATGCCCAGGTTTCGCACCAGCCGCATCGTTCCCTATACCGCCACGGCGATGTTTGATCTCGTTGCGGATGTGGAATCCTACCCGAAATTCCTGCCGCTCTGCCGTAACCTCAAAGTCCGCCGCCGCAGCGTCGCGGACGACGGGCGCGAGGTTCTCGTGGCCGACATGGAGGTCGGCTACAAAGCGATCCGCGAATGTTTCACGAGCCGAGTGACTTTGGACCCGGCCAATCTCGAAATCCTCGTCGAATACATCGACGGGCCCTTCAAGCATCTCGAAAATCGCTGGCATTTCAGTGAGATCGGGCCGCAATCCAGCAAGATCGCATTCGACATCGCCTATGAGTTCCGCAGCCGGACTTTGGCGCTGGTGGTTGGTGGCATGTTCGAAAGCGCCTTCCGCAAATTCGCCGAAGCTTTCGAGAGCCGCGCCGATTTCGTCTACGGCCGTACCACCTAGACTCTTGCAGCATTGAGGAGAAGCTCGAGTGCCGTGGCGACGGCGGCGAGGCGTATCTCCGTCCGGCCGATGTCACCGAAGCGTTGCTCCAGAATGGTCATAGCGCCGGCAGCGCCGCAGGCGAAATGCACGAGCCCGACAGGTTTATCCACGGATCCACCATCCGGCCCCGCAATCCCGGTGACGGCAAGGGCGATGATCGCGTCGGAATGCGCCAGCGCCCCCTCCGCCATGGCTTGCGCGACTTCCGCGCTGACCGCGCCGAATTTTTCGAGGACGTCCGGGGCAACGCCAAGACAGCCCTGCTTGGAGCGGTCCGAATAGGTCACATAGCCGCGATCGAGAACTGTGGATGCACCCGGGATCTCGGTGATGAGGCCGGCGAGAAGGCCGCCTGTGCAGGATTCAGCCGTGACCAACGTGAGGCCGCGGGCGGCATAGAGCGCGACAAGAGTTCTTGCACGCTCGATCAGATACGGTGCGAACATGGGCCCTTTTCGCGAGAGAGCGAAGCCGGCACTATCGTGCCGTCCGCCGCATTATAGGCGAAAAGCTCAGCCCTGTGAGGAGCCTGCGCCAGGCAGACATGCACGTAAAAAGCGCGGGCTCGCCTTTTTCCGCCACAGGACCTGAGGAAATTCTCGGGGGAAGAAACATGGAAATTCTCGAAAAGATGAAAGCCTGTGACAGCGGCAAGCCTGCAATGCTGAGGTTGCGCGGGGGCGCGAGCGGCCCGTTTGCTCATGGAGCGCGCGCTTTGCCGTCACCGCAGGAATCGCGTGCGGACGTAGCGCGCCAGAAAGCGCGCAGTCCGGGTTCCGGGGACGGCAGCGGCGCATGCCTGAGGCAATGCCCGGCGTAGCGCCACCACTCTCCGGATTTTTCGCCCATGGGGTGTTCAGGATTTAATCCGCCGATCGGCTGGCTCCAATAGATGCATGCTTCGCATTTGACCGGCGCTCCGTCCGGCGCGCGTATGCCCTCTGCGCAACCATTCTCAGTCCGTGTCTCCGGCCAACGCGCCACTTCGTCGGCCCTCTGGCCCGCCGAAGGCGCATGCCGACGGCAAAGACCTTCACCTTCGCAGATGTGATCCCAGAAGACGCAATCGCCGCATTTGCAAGTTCCGCTCGCCTCTTGCATCTTGATCCCCTTGCGGTCATGCGCGCCGAAGCATGCTGCCGGCTCGCACTATCATGGATCGACCGCACTCACGGCGGCGAGTTCCGCCGCCGACCAGCCGCCGCCGAGCGCCAGGATTAAGCCGACACTCGTCTGCAATCTTCGCGTCTCAACGAGCAATGACGCGCGTTCCGCATCTAGTGCGGCAGTCTGCGCCGTGACCACGTCCAAATAGTTTACCGCGCCTTCGCGGTAGGAAGTGAAGGCCAAATCCGAGGCTCTCTCTGCCGCAATGGCCGCCGCCGCGACATCGCTTCCCTCGATCTTCAACGAGCGCAGGTTGGCCAGGTCGTCCTCGACCTCTTGTATCGCATGCAAAACCACACTGCGATAAAGTTCTACGGTTCGCAAATACGCGGCCTCCGCCGCCGCGAGCTGGGCGCGCCGCAGGCCGGCGTCGAACAAGGGCAGGTAGATGGTTGGTCCAACCGACCACAAGCTGTTCGGGAGGCTGAACAGGTTCAGCCCAGTGTCCTGCGTGCCGGCGAGCAGGTTGATCGTGAAGGTTGGGAAGAAAGCAGCACGCGCGATGCCGATCGTTTGGTTGGCGGCAGCGGTTTCTCTTTCCGCCGCCGCCACATCAGGCCGACGTTCCAGCAAATTCGAAGGAACGCCGGATGGAAACGTCGGAATCGTGACGGGCTTGTTGACTGGGGGGATCGAGAAAGTTGAGGCCGGCTGGCCGATGAGGGTTGCGATCGCGTGTTCGTAGGCCGCGCGCGGCCCGACGGTGTCGGCGAGAAGCGCCTCGGCATCCTTGAGCTGCACTTCGGCGCGCGCAACATCGATCGGCGCTGCAATCTTGCCGGCGAGACGCTCCTGCGTGAGTTCAAGCGCTGCCTGGTAGGCCTTTACCGTATCCCGGAGAAGCTTGGCTTCAAGATCGAGCCCACGCAAGCTCACGTAGTCGCGCGCCAGTTCCCCTTGCAGGCTGATCCGCACGGATTCGAGATCGGCGGCGCTCGCCTGTGCCTGTGCCTGGGCGGCTTTGACCCGGTCTCTGATGCGGCCCCACAGGTCGACTTCATAGCTCGCGGTGGCCTGGATCGTGTTGGCGCCGTAATAAGTGGGCTCGTTGGCACTGCGCAGCGGACGATGCGCCGATTGCTTGTTGCCCGAAAAAGTATCCTGGTTGTCGATCTCCGGATAAAAGGCCGACTGCGCTTCAAGGACGTAATCGCGAGACTGCAAATAATTGGCCAATGCCGCGGCAAGATCCGGATTGGCGGCTTCGACTTGCGGTTCAAGCTCGTCTAAGGTGCGATCGTTGAAGCTGCGCCACCAGTCGCCGCGCGGCTGGCCGTCGCTGGGTTTTGCTAACTGCCAATTTCCAGCCTCTTTGAATTTGGCCGGTATTTCGACCGCGGGGGGATGATACGCTGGAGCCAGATCGCAGGCGGCGAGGAAGAGCGCGGGCGTCACCGCCAGCCCGATCGGAACTCTCATGCTGCGTCCCCCGGTCCGAAGCCCTACCGCGTGCTGACTTCGGGTGCGGCCCTCTCCTGGCCTGCAATCCTCACTTCGTCGCCGTCGGCAATTGAATCCGACGGACTTCCGACGATGCGATCGCTCGTTGAGAATCCCGATAGGACCTCGACTTCCGTGCCGAGATCACGTCCGACCTCGACGGGTTTCATCGCGACTTTGTCGTCAGGGCCGACAGTCGCGACTTCCGGCTGGTTCTTTCGGAAGATGAGAGCGCTCGCAGGTATCCGTAAAACCTCCGTGTTTGCGGGTAGCTCAAAATGCACCTCGACGAAAGAGCCAGGCTGCAACACTCCATCTTTATTATCGCGATGCAGCTCGACAAGCAGAGAGCGCGCCTTTTGCGAAATGGCGTTCGAGGTGGTCGCGAGGGTGGCGCGAAAGCTTCGATCGGGGTATTGGGGCAGCTTGAGCTCGGCCGTCATCCCGACTTGAAGCTCTGCGCTGTAGGATTGGGGCACGGAGACGTAAATGCGCATTTCGTGGATATCGGCGACTTCGAAGAGGGCGAGCGGGCTGGTCGGCGTCGAGGTGACGAGCGCGCCGACATCGATGTTGCGCGCCGTAACGATGCCATCGAAAGGAGAGATGATCTTTTTGAATCCCTCCAGTGCCGAGAGCTTTGCCACGTTCGCGCTCGCTGCCGCGACTTCGGCCTTGCTCGCATTATACTCTCCGACCTTCTCATCGGCATTCTGCTGCGACACCGCGTTCGTGACCCGCATCGCCTCCCAGCGTTTTGACGTCAGCTCGGCGAGCGCTTCATTGGCCTGAGCCTTGGCAAGCTCGCCCTTTGCCTGTTCGTATTGCTGATCGAGATCGGGCGTATCGATTTCCGCCAGCAGCTCGCCCGCTTTCACCTTCGCGCCGATGTCCTTGTACCACATCTTCACGTAACCGTTGACGCGCGCATAAATTGGCGCCTGATACCAGGCTTCAACATCACCCGGTAGGACTAGCTCCTGGGGGCCCACGCCACGCTTCGGCATAACGACGGCGACCGTTGGAATGGCCAGAGCACGTGTCTGCTGCGTCAGGTCCGCCACGCTCTTTTCGCGGTTGGTGATGCCGAACATAGCAACCCCGATTGCGACGAGTCCGAAGAGCCCCAAGCGCCACATCACCGTTCGGCCGAGCTTTTTGGAGTCACTCGGGGGGATTTTCGTGTTCTTGTCCATTTCTGGGCCTTGGGTTACTGCGGCGACTGCGCTTCGAGATTAGTTCGCCGGCCGCGCGAATGCACCAGCGCGAACAATGCCGGCACGAACAACAGAGTTGCACAGGTGGCACAGAGAAGTCCGCCTATAACCGCGCGGCCGAGCGGCGCGTTCTGCTCGGCACTGAGCGCCATCGGCAGCATGCCAATGATCATGGCGAGCGCCGTCATCAGCACCGGACGGAAGCGGGTGCTGCCCGCGTCGAGCGCCGCGGCCGCGGCATCGGCACCTTGCGCCAATTTCTCGCGCGCAAAACTGACGACGAGAATGCTGTTGGCCGTGGCCACGCCCATGCACATGATGGCGCCCGTCAGGGCAGGAACCGACAATGTCGTAAAGCTTGAGAACAACATCCAGACAATACCGGCCAAGGCGGTCGGTAAGGCGCTGACGATCACGAAGGGGTCGGTCCACGACTGGAAATTGACGACGATGAGCAGGTAGATGAGCACGATGGCCAGAGCGAGCCCCGCGAAGAGCTGGCCATAAGCCGTCTTCATCGTACTCACTTGTCCGCGTACAACGACAGTTGACCCAGGCGGCGCCTCGGCCTTGGTATCATTCAAGATTTTTTGAATGTCCGTTGCAATGGACCCGAGATCGCGGCCATGCGCCGACGCATAAATATCGACAACCGGCTCGACGTCGTAATGGGAGACGACAGCGTCGCTCCAGCCACGCCTGATCTTCGCGATGCCGCCAAGCAGTTGCGTCGTATCACTCGCGGTAACCGGAACGTTCCTGAGGTCGCCGAGCGAGTTGACCCAGTATTGTGGCATCTGAACCACGATCGGATAGGAGACGCCGTTCTTCGGGTTGAGCCAAAACGTCGGCGCTGTCTGGAAACTGCCGGCCAGCGTATCCTGCACGGAGTTGGCCACGTCCTTCTCGGTAAGCCCGACCGTACCGGCGAACGAGCGATCGACGTCGACGTAAAGGGTCGGCACATTGAAGGCCTGCTGGATGCGCGGATCGGCGACCCCCGTGACATTGGCGATCTTCGTGAAGATCTTGTCGGTATAGGCGCGATCCGCCTCTATGTCGTGCCCGATCACCTGCACGTCGATCGGCGCCGGCAAGCCGAAATTCAGAATTTGACTGACGATGTCTGCTGGCAAGAACGCAAATGTCGTTCCTGGAAACATGCGTGGCAGTTTTTCTCGCAAGGCTTCGAGATAGCTGTCCGTCTTCTTGGACATTCCGCGTTTCACCGTAATCAATATGTCCGCATCAGATTCTCCGATGGAACCCGAATTTGCGTAAGCCATGTTGATGCCGCTGATCGGCAGGCCGATGTTATCAACGATGCTGTCGAGAGCGTTGGGTGGAATGATTTTCCGGATCGCCGCCTCGATATTGTCGCAGAGGTTCGCCGTCTCTTCGATCCTAGTGCCCACCTGCCCCCGGATATGCATCCTGATTTGATCTGATTCGACGAAAGGAAAGAAGTTCTGACCCAAAAAGGGAAGGAGACTGAAGGACGCGATGACGACAAGCAGGAAGCCAATGATGAAGGTCCAGCCACGGCTCAAGGCGAGCTGGAGCAGATTGCGATAGCCGGCACGAAAGTTCTCGAAGCGATGTTCGAATCCGCGCTGGAAGCGGACAAGGGGATTGCGGCTCGGAGGACGCTCGCCATGCTCATGAGCGTGAGCTTGAGCGGTGAGCAAATAGCGGGCGAGCGTGTTAACCAGCGTTCGTGACAGAATATACGAAAATACCAGCGCGAAGACCACGGCCTTGGCCATCGGCCGGAAGAGATAACCTGAGACACCACCGAGGCTGAACATCGGCACGAAGACGATGCAGATGCAGAGCAGGGAGACGGTGGCCGGAATGACGATCTGGCGGGCTCCGTCCATGATGGCGAGCTCGATCTCCTTGCCTTGTTCCAGGTGCCAATTGATGTTCTCGATCGTGACCGTCGCATCATCAACCAGAATACCGACGGCGAGCGCCAAGCCACCGAGCGTCATCACGTTGATCGTTTCGCCGGTGGCTGAAAGGGCCGCGATCGAGCCGAGGACGGCGAGCGGAATCGAGATCAAGATGATCGTCGTCGAACGCCAACTGCCAAGGAAGAGCAAGATCATCAGGCCGGTCAAGGCTGCCGCGATCGCGCCTTCCCGCAGAACGCTGTCGACTGAGGCCTGGACGAAAGCCGATTGATCGCCAACGGCCTTGATGTCGAGCCCCGGCGGGAGCGAGGCACGGATCTTCGGCAACAGCGCCTTGACGCCGTTGATCACATCGAGGGTTGAGACCGAACCGGCCTTCTGGATCGTCATCAGCACCGCATGGGCGCCGTTGACACGGACCATGTTGATCTGTGGCGGCGCGCTATCATGCACGTGGGCGACGTCGCCGATGTAGACCATTGCGTTGTCCACCCACTTGATCGGCAGCGCGTTCAGGTCGGCGATGTCTTGCGGCGCGTCGTTCATGTCGACGACATATTCGAATCGGCCGATCTTCTCGGTCCCCATCGGAATGATGAGATTTTGCGCGGCGAGCGCATTCACCACGTCCTGAGCCGAGAGGCCGTAGGATTGGAGTTTGTGCTGATTGATGTCGACCTGGACTTGCCGCACCTTGCCGCCATAAGGCGAGGGGATCGCGGCGCCGGCGACCGTCGCGAGCTGCGGGCGGATGAAGTTTTGCCCATAGTCGAAGAGTTCTGACTGCGAAATCGTGTTGCTCGAAAGAGCGAGCTGCAGCACAGGCACGCTCGACGCATTGAACAAGAGGACGTAGGGCGGGGTGATTCCCGGCGGCAGGAATTTGAGAACCGTCTGCGATGCGGCGGTCACCTGCGCGAGTGCGGTGTTGATGTTGACATTGGGCTGGAAGAAGACCTTGACGATTCCGTATCCGGTCAGCGATTGCGACTCCATATGCTGGATATCGTTGACCTGTGAGCTCAGCGTTCGCTCGTAATAATAGATCACGCGCCCTGACATATCGTCCGGTGGCAGCCCGTTGTAGGTCCACACGACGCTGACGACAGGGATATTGATGTTGGGAAAGACATCGACAGGCGTCTTTACCCAAGCCATCACGCCAAAGATAAGAATCAACATCGCCATCACGACGAACGTGTAGGGACGCTGAAGCGCTATCCTGACAATCCCGATCATCTGGCTATGGAACTCCCTGCCTCGGGAAGCGAGTCTTCACCGATGACAACGTGGCTACAAATCGGCCGAGGAGCGATACTGAGATAACGAGCCGCAGCCGCAAAGCATCATATGCGCGCACACGCTGCCATGCCGCGACCAAGTCATCAGTTTGCGGGACAATAAACTGGGGGTATGGAAGGTGGTACTAAATTAAAATTTCGAATTTCAAGGCGAATCGCGGCAATTTATGCAGCAGCGAAAGTGTGCTTGAGTTCAAATGTTAAAAACCATTAATTGGCTGGGCCGGAAATATAGCCGTCATCTCTTGCGTAGTTGGGTTCGAACCGGCTTCTACATTGCCACGGACACGTTAAGCGCCTGTCATATTCTGCGATGTAGCCATGCCCGCCGATTTTGCATGCGGTGCGATTTCGAATGTGGCGCCTGGTTGTTTGTCTGCGAGCCGCAACGCAAAACCGTGCAGCTCTGCGATCGTCGCGGCCATGCTCAAGCCCAGGCCGTTGCCCGGTATACCGCCGTTGTTGCCGGAGCGATAGAAGCGCCTGAAAATCTTGTCGCGCTCGCCCGGCGCGACGCCTGGCCCGCTGTCGGCCACGCGGATGAAGGGGCCGTCGGCGGCGGCCTTTGCGACGATCTGAACGACACCATCTTGCGGCGTAAACTTGATGGCGTTGTCGACAAGGTTGGCGAGCGCCTCTCTCAGAAGGTCTGCATCGCCCGTCACCGGCACCGCCTCCGGCGCGTCCAAGCTGATGGTGATCGATTTGGCTTCCGCCATCGGCTCGTAGAGCTCAAAGACGTCGCGACACACTTCCGCCAAGTCGACCCTGGCAAAAGCACTCCGCCGCAACCCGCTTTCAATTTCGGAAATGCGCAGGAGCGCGGCGACCGTCGCGAGCGCCCTGTCGAGGTCGGAAAGCGCTTGCCGGGCTGTCGTCCGCAATTCCCTGTCGGACGAATCAGCGAGGCCTCTTTCCAGCCGCATGCGCATGATCGAGAGCGGCGTGCGCAGATCATGTGCGATATTGTCGCCCACGGTCTTAACCTGATTCATGAGGCGAGCGATTTCATCGAGCATGAGATTAACGGCGCGCAGGACCTCGTCGATGCCGTCCGGCGTTCGACCAACCGGAAGCCGCTCGCGTAAATCGCCTTGAATCACGCGGTTGATCGCATATTGGATCGCTTGCAGGCGACGCGAGGCCCGCAAGCTGAACAGCGCGCCGGTGAGCAAAGCCAGGGCGATCGTGGGGACAATGCCGATGGCCAGGGCTTGGAGCACCGAGCGTCGCAGCGCGTAGACTTCATAAAGGCTGCGGCCAAGGAGTAGAACGCCTCCGTCCGGCCGATGTTGCGCGACGAAGATGACCGGCTCTGTCTCAGTCCCGGCGCCGTTGAGCTTGCGTGCCTCCGTATAATGCGCCCGGCCGTCGACGGGAACCGGCGGCATTTCGGTGACATTGCCGTAGAGATGCTTGCCGTCCGCGCCGAAGAGGCCGACATACTCGAGCTGCCGCAAGTCATGCGTCAGCCGCAGCGCGAGCTCGCGCTCAACTTGGGCGGTCGGCTCGACCGCGGCTTTCGTGGATTCGTCTACCAATATGCTGCGCAGGCGGTTCATATCGGAGGTCGAGACCTGCCAATAGATGAAACCGAACACCGCGGATGAGGACGCCGTCACGACCAGAGCAAAGACGATGGCCAGGCGGAAGGCCGCGGATCTGAAGACGTCACTTATCCCCATGGAGCATGAATCCGGTAGCGCGAACCGTTTCGATGAGGGAAGGCTCACCCGGCGTATCGACCTTGCGGCGCAACTTGCCGATATGAACGTCGACGACGTTGGTCTGTGGCAACATCCGGTAATGCCAGACGTCCTCGAGCAGCATGGCGCGGGTAATGACCTGGTTCGGATGCCGCATGAAATATTCCAAGAGATTGAACTCGCGTGGCAGGAGGTTGAGGAGCCTGTCGCCCCGCCGAACGCTCCGGTCGATCAGATCCATGGTCAGCGGGCCCACGCGCAGGCTCGTTGCGCGCGCATCGCTCGACCGACGTCGCAATGCCTCGACGCGCGCGATCAGCTCGTCCATAGCAAAGGGCTTGACGAGATAATCGTCGCCCCCGGCCTTCAACCCGTGGATACGATCATCAACGGACGAAAGCGCGCTGATCACCAGCATGGGGACTTTGCTGCCCTGGCTGCGCAACTTTTCGATCATCGACAAACTGTCGGTTCCATGCAGCAAGCGATCGACAATCATGACCACAGGCGGTTGCCCGCCGACCGCGGCAAGAACTTCGCCTTCGGACTCGGCAATCCGCACAGTGTAGCCTTGCCGCTCCAAGGCGAGGGAGATCTCTTGCGCCATTTCGTATTCGTCCTCGACCAGAAGGATCGGCGCACGTTCGGAAGAAGGATCGGTCCCAGCCACTAGGCACCCAAGTCTGTCTGGCCGCTGGGGCAATGCCGCCGGCCGCGCTATAGCTATTTCAAGTCGCGCTGGCTTTGCATTCCAGCAATTGTCAAAGCCCCGATTTTCGGAATCAAGCACTCGCCTGGCTGCGCGAACTCTCAGGAACGGGGCCTTATATCAAAAAAGGCCAGCGAGGATAAGAACGCTGCATTGTTCTCCAAATCAATGCATTAGAGACGTGGACGAGGGTTCGGGTTGGCGACCCCCGCGCTTTCGCCGCGCGGCGAGCGGCGAAAATGAAAAGCGGGCCTGCAGGCCCGCTTCCAATGATCTTGTGCTTTACGTTCAGTATTTTGCGACCACCGGCGGCAACGGTGGAGCCGGCGGCGGATCAAACGGATAATAACGGAATGAGGCATAGACCATATTGTCGTTGAAATGCACGTTGGTATTGTTGGGGCCGTTCGCAGGCGCAGGCGTTGTGCTCGCGAACAGGTCATCCTGCGTATAGGCATATTGGAGGCCGACGCGTACCGAGCCGAACGCGCCCTCGTAAACCTTGTCCCAGAAGCCCGCGGTGAGCTCCCAAGCGTCCTGGACCTTTCCTTTGCAGGTGCCATTGACAATATAACAGCCGGAGTTGTCCGTCCCGATTGGGTTCTCGAGGCCCGTGACCCCGTTCCAATCCGTTGAGAGGATCCTTTCCTCGCCACCATAGGCATAGAGGTCAAGCTGGGGCGTGGCATGAACAGTCACGCCGCCAAGAAACATGGCTTCTGGCAGCGCATCGAGCGAGCCATTCGGATTGAAGGTCACTCCATCGCTGAGCTGGCCTGATCCGTAGCGGGCGATACCGCGGCCGATCATGCCAGAACCCTGCACATCGACGAGTTTCGGCAGGACCGGGATGATGATGCCGCCGCCGGCGCCCCAACCGGGCGTGTCATAGCGGCTGTTGTTGAAGGAAACGCCCGTGGACGTCACGCCGTTTTGCACGAAGTCATATTCGTCCGTATAGAGGCCGAACCCTTCGATATGAATTCTGCGATCGGCGATGGTCGGTTCCCAAGCCGCCTTGGCGATCACGTCGGGGATGTGGTTGAGCGAATAGTAATTAGTGTTGTTCAACACGCTCGAGCCGCTCACCGACCCCACTGTATCGCAGACGACCCCATTGCCGTTGACGCTATTGACCGGGGTATTAGCGCTGGCACTGCTTCCGTTTCCAAAGCTAAAACTGCCGGTGCAGCCTGTCGTCTGGGGCATTTCGGCGGAAGCCGCGAACCAGATGTCGTCGCCGAAATTCTTGGTTATGCGAACTTGTGGCTGACGCGCCCAGTTGAAGCCGGGGACGTATTGTGCGTCGATCGTGAGCGGAATGACTTCATTGCGCGGTGTGATGCCCTTGCCTTGCAATGTCAGCAGCGACCAAGTCTGGCCAGCGAGCACGTGCCATCCTTCATCATGCCAATCGATCGTGCCATAGAGATGGCGAACGCGCGGCTGGTAGGAATTGCTCTCGTTTGAATTCGCTGTGACGCCGGCGCCGAGGAAGTCGAACTCGCCGTAGCCGGAGATGAGCACATCGGGATTGTAATTGCCCTGAACCAAGGCGGATATGCGGGACTGGCGGGCGGTGCCGCGCAGCTCTTGCACATGCGCGAGCGGACTTGTGTAGGGCGTAAGGCTACCGAAGCCCGGGCTGAAGTCGCCCGTTGTATCGCGCGTACGGAACACGCCTTCCATTGCCAGGAAGCCGCCCGGCGTGATCGTGATCCCGTTCAAGTAGAACTTCTTGTCCCACGGGTGCGGCGGCTCATAGGCGACCGGTGGCCCCTTGACGATGGGCCCGGAAGCCTGTGCCTGGACTTCCTTGATCTTCACCCGCGTGCGCTGCACATCCAGCGCCTGGGCACGCATCTCTTTCTTCAAAGCGTTGACCTGGGCGACCAGTGCGTCGAGCTGCGCCTGCATCTTTTGCGTGCCATCGGCCTTCGCCGGGCTTGTTCCCAACGCGAGCAGAGCTGCCATCGCCACGCTGCTCATGAGGAGCGCAGGCAGCGTTGCAGACGTGCCGCGCATGAATTTCGACGTTGCTTTCACTGGATGTCCCCCGAGATAGATTTACGAGGATCTAGGCCCCACGCAGGCCGCGCCCTCAGTTCAACCCACCTCAGGGTTAAGTGCGGCTCGCCTGACTTTTGTGACAGTCCATCCCCGATTTCATAAATTTTATTTCATGAACACGAATCAACTCCCGCTATAATAGCTAAGATGCTGTTTTGCCCAATGCTCCCTCAACCCTTCGCGAATCGCCACGGCGAGGGATTCCTTGCGCGCGTTGCAATTATGTCCCGGTTCTGATGGGCGCGAAACGAATGCGCGACGGAATGCGGGAGACTGCCGTTCAAAAAAGTTCGAGGGTGTGTCGCCAAGTCGGCTGACACCAGCCGCCGATGAGCTGCCAGACTTCTTTGGTGAGGCCAGAGCAGGTGCCGCCTTCGACTAGCAGCCGCTGTCATTCACATTCGGAGCGCCGACGCCGTAATAGCCTGTCGAGCTATACTGGAAATAATCCCCGAATTCGCGTTCGAAGCCGCCACCCCGCCCTGAGGTCGATTGTCGGCGTGGCATGCAGTGTGACAGAGCTCAGGAATATCACTTCCGGGATCGGCGAAAGCGCCCCATTGGAGTTGAAGGTCGCGTCAGGCAGGAGCGACGTGCCGTAGCGGCGATGTGCTCCGCTCGCCGCCCGGCAGTACATCCATCTACGAGTGCCTATCGCGAGAGACGCCGCCACGGGAATTAGTCCATGCGCCGGTAAAGCGCGAGGCGCAGGCCTGAGAGCGCCGCGGGTTTGATGACCATATCCGCTTGAAATGTCGCGTGGCACTCCGGCGGCCCGAAGGGGCGCTTGGGCGCCTCGCCCGCCGGATCGTCGGAGAGGATGAACCAGTCCGGTGGCGCCCGACACCAGTCGCCGGCGGCAACCTCACTTAGCCTGTCGCCGAACCGCGCATCGTAGAACCTCACTATGCGTCCGACTTCGGCGGGCATGTTCGAGCCATAGGTTGCCGCCCCTGCGCTTTCCATGCGGGCAACGAGCGCTCGAGAATTGCCGCGTCCGAGCGCGAGAAGCTGCGCAATATGCAACGCGTTGCCGGTTGCAAGGGCGAGGCCGAGCACCAGCACGAACATCGGCTGCCGGAGCGTCCATAGCTTCGCGACGACGTCGCTCACGAGCAGCGTGAGGCCAACAGCGCCGACGAGATGAAACCGCGCGATGTGGACGTTCGGCAGTCGCACGAGAATGGCGGCCGCCGGGGGCAGCAGCAGAAATGCAAGCGGCAAAATGCGCCGTTCCGGCGGCACAAGCCAGAGAGCCGCTCCGGTCAAGCCGGTCGCAGCCTGCAGCAGCCAGCCAAAGCGGTAGATCATAGGGCAGGCCGAGCGTTGCCTCATAAAGCGTTGCGAGGCCGCGCAAGAGCCGTTCAAACGTGAACGGCACCTGGACGCCCATTTGAAGCTTATGCGTGTTCAATACGCCCGCAAACACGAAGCCCAGTGCGGGCAGAGCGCCAAGCAAGGCTGGAATGGCAAGATCGACGCCCGCCGCCAGTACCTGCCGCAACGAGCGGCTGCGAAGATAAATGCGCGCGAGCGCCGCAACGATAAGACTAGCGGCTGCCGTCAACATCGTGAGATGAGACAGCGCGCCAAACCCTACGGCGGCGCCGAAAAGAAGCCTGCTACGGTGGTTGGCCGGATCGTCGAGAAAATTTTCGAGTGCCTCGGCGGCGACGAAGATCAGGAACAGCAGACCGGCATAGCCGCGCGCTTCGGATCCATAGTGGACGAAGATGGCCGAGCCGGCGACCAGCGCCGCGGCAGCGAGCGCGGCTGCAGGCCCGCTGCGCAAGCAGAGTTTTGCGGCCACGGGAATGGTCAAAGTGCCGAGGACGATCGCTTCGAGACGAATGACAATCGGCGCCGCTGCAGGGCCGACCATCCACAGCCAGAGCGAATTCAGGAAATGATTATTATCCTGCGAGATGCCCCAAAAAATGTCGCCGACATTGGCAATGGACTGGAGATTTTGGATCGACCAGATTTCATCGAGCCAGAGATCACCGCGCGCACAGAAAATCCGCAACAGCAGGCCGACAATCGTCAAGGTGAGAACGGCAACCGCGAGTGCGCGGTTCGCGCGCAGATCGGCGGATACGGGGCCTTTCTCCACGCGAGCCATGTCGAGAGGTCTGAACCTTTGAAGACGGGGGAAGGACGTTATGCGATTCCGTGAGTCGGACAAAATGCGAAACCGGCGCGGTAGCAAATCGGCGTGTGTCGGCGAGCTTTCTTCCGGCCTTGCCGTTTGCGCCAGGGCCATTTATCGCAGGCCATGGCCGCACCGACCCATACGCCTCCGAAGTCCTTCGCCGAGATTCGCAACCTTCTCGCTGACCTTCCGCAGCCGGCGGAAGATTGCGCCGCGGCGGTGCGCGTCCGCCAAGCGGAGTTGACGAAGCCCGCCGGCTCGCTCGGCCGGCTCGAAGAGATTGTCGAATTTCTCAGCCGGTGGCAGGGCAGGGAGATGCCGTCGCTGACCCGACCGCGCGTCCTTGTCTTCGCAGGCAATCACGGCGTCGCGCGACGTGGCGTCTCGGCCTATCCAGCGTCGGTGACGCAGGCGATGGTCGCGAACTTCGCTGCCGGCGGCGCCGCGATCAACCAGATCTGCGCGACGTTCGATCTCGACTTGAAGGTCGTCTCCCTCGATCTCGATAAGCCGACCGCCGATTTCACTGAAGCGCCGGCGATGAGCGAGGCCACGGCGGCCACATGTTTCGCGCGCGGCATGGCAGCGGTTTCGCGCGAGACCGATCTTGTCTGCGTCGGCGAGATGGGGATTGGTAATACGACAAGCGCGGCGGCGATCTATTACGCCCTTTATGGCGGCGCGGCAGCGCATTGGGCGGGTCGCGGCACAGGCGTCGATGATTTCCGGCTTGCAGACAAGATCGCTGCGATCGAGACGGCGGTCGCCCATCACCGGGATCATCTCAGCGACCCACTCGACGTTCTGCGACGGCTTGGCGGACACGAAATCGCGGCCATGGCTGGCGCGATCGTCGCGGCGCGGCTCAAGCGCGTGCCCGTCTTGCTCGATGGTTATGTCGCGGGCGCCGCCGCGGCCATATTGAACGCGCAGCATCCCGACGCAATCGCGCATTGCCTCGCTGCCCATATCGCGGCGGAAGGTGCACACGGTGATGTGCTCAAGCGGCTCGGCAAGCGGCCGCTGCTCGACTTCGGCATGCGGCTCGGCGAAGGGAGCGGAGCGGCGCTCGCCGCGGGACTCGTCAAGGCGGCGCTTGCCTGCCATCGCGACATGGCGACCTTTGCCGAGGCAAGCGTCGCGGGAAAGATCAAATCGTAGCGCGCCCAGATGGGCGTCACTGAAAGCGGCTTCGCGCGCCACGCCTAAAGCGGCAGGCGCACCGTCGCGATCGCGAGAGCCGCGATGCCTTCCTCGCGGCCGGTGAAGCCGAGACGTTCGGATGTCGTCGCCTTGATCGCCACCCGATCGATCGAAACGTCGGCGATCTTCGCGATGCTGGCGCGGAGCGCCTCGCGATGCGGACCGATCTTCGGCCGTTCGCAAATCAATGTCGCGTCGATATGGGCGAGCATGCCGCCGCGTTTGCGTACGTTCTCCGCGGCCGCGGCGAGAAAGATCGATGAGGCCGCACCGCGCCATTGCGGATCGGAGGGCGGAAAATGGCTGCCGATGTCGCCGTCGCTGATCGCCCCGAGGATCGCGTCGGTGATGGCATGGCTCAAGACATCGGCGTCCGAGTGGCCGACAAGACCGCGATCATGCGGAATTTTGAGGCCGCCGAGCCAGACATGATCGCCGGGACCGAAGGCATGAACATCGAAACCTTGGCCCATCCTTATGTCGTGAAGGTCGCGGACAAGCCTCGCCTCGGCGCGCGCAATATCGTTCGCATTGGTGATCTTCATATTCTCCCGCTCGCCTTCGAAAACATGAACGTGATGGCCTGCCCATTCCACGATCGCCGCGTCATCGGTGAGGCCCGTTTGGCCTGCCGCCGCCGCCCTGCGATGGGCGGCGAGGATGAGATCGAAGCGAAACGCCTGCGGTGTCTGCACGGTCCGGAAGGCGGTGCGCGGCGGCGTGGCGACGATGCGGCCGCACTCGTCGACCTCTTTGATCGTATCGGTCAATTCGACGCCAGGCACCGCCGCACCATGCGTCTTGGCCGCGGCGCGGGCGCGGGCGATCAAATCTTCGCTCGAAAAAGGCCGCGCGCCATCGTGGACCAGCACGATCTCGGGTTGCGGGTTCTCCCGCGCCAGGGCCTCGAGACCAAATCTGACGCTGTCCTGCCGCGTCTCACCGCCATGGGCCGGCGGCAACAGACGAAGAAGATCCGCCTTATCAAGATATTCGAGCGCTTGTCGATAAGAGCCGAGATCGTCCGGATGAATCACGGTGATCAACCGCGCATCCGGCGCCGATTTCAATAACGTGGATAATGTGTGCGCGAGCAGGGGCTTGCCGGCCAGCGAACGATATTGTTTCGGACCACCGGGACCAGCCCGTGAGCCGCGCCCGGCGGCAACGACCAAAATGGCCAGCTCGAAATGGTCGCTCATGCCTTGTCACCAGATTCCAATCCCTCGACCTGTCTCCTCCCGTTTTTCGCAACGCGCGTCAAATTCTAGCGGGCTCCGACCACGGACGAGATGTCGCTGTTGTACGGCGGTGCACAAAACGATTATAATGTAAGCATGAGTCATACTGGTTACTTTTTAGGCACTGATTGCCTGTCAATTGGGCCCTTGCATATTCACGGACGTGCCTTTCTCGCTCCCATGGCTGGCGCGACCGACATCGGCATGCGCCGAGTAGCCGAGCGCTTCGGTGCATCGCTCACCGTTTCGGAAATGCTCGACGCCGAATTTTACGCAAACGGCGACCCGGAGGCGGCGGTTCGCGCCCAAGGGTCCGGCATCAATCTTCATGTCGTGCAGATCGCCGGCTGTCGCGCCGACTCTATGGCCGAGGCGGCGCAGCGCGCCGAAGCTGCGGGCGCCGCGATGATCGACATCAACATGGGCTGTCCGGCCAAGCGCGTCACTGGCGGCACCGCCGGTTCGGCCCTGATGCGTGATCTCGGCCTCGCCGTGAGCCTCGTCCGCGCAGTCGTCGCGGCGGTGAAGGTCCCGGTTTCGCTGAAGATGCGGCTTGGCTGGGACGAAGCGGCGATGAATGCGCCCGAGCTCGCGCGGCGCGCCGAAGCGGAAGGCGTCGCTATGCTGACTGTCCACGGCCGCACGCGTCGCCAATTCTACCAGGGCAGCGCGGATTGGGCTGCGATCCGCAAAGTCAGAGAGGCGACCTCTCTCCCGCTCGTTGCCAACGGTGACTGCTGGAGTCTCGAGGATGCGTCCGCCATGCGCGCTGCCTCCGGTGCAGATGCGGTGATGATCGGCCGTGCCGCCATGGGCCGGCCATGGTTTGTCGGGGAAGTCGCGCGGCACCTCGCGGGGCGCCCGCCACGGCCCCGGCCGAGGGCGGCCGTGCGAGGCGCCGCGGCTCTCGAACATTACCGGACGCTGCTTCATCTCTTCGGCAAGGCACAGGGGCTGCGCCATGCGCGCAAGCATCTCGCCGCTTATGCCGCTTGGTCGGGCCGCGCCGACGCAGCCGCGCTGCGTAGCCGGCTGGTCACGAGCGAAGACACGGCAGAAGTCGAATCCCTTCTTGCGGTCTTGTTTGAAGACGAAAGGCCGGCGGTGGCAGCGTGAGCATGACCAAGTCTCAGCACGCGACGGAGAAGGCGCAGGTCCGCGCCGGGGCACTCAAGCCGGCGTCTTCCGACGCGAGCTTATCCGGCGACGCATTGAAGCTTCTCAACGCCTTGCCGCATCCGGTACTCGCGTTGGGCGTCGATGGCTTCGTTACCGAGGCCAACGTGGCTGCGGAAATCTTTTTCGGTATCAGCCGATCGATTCTGCTGCAGCAGACCTTGCCCGATCTGCTGCCTTTCGATTCCGTCCTGCTCGCGCTCGTCGAACAGGTGAGAGCGACGGGCTCGGCGATCACCGAATATCGCGTCGATCTCGGCGTGCCGCGGCTCGGAACCGAAAAGATGGTCGATCTTTTCGTGACGCCGCTCTCTGATACGGGAGACGGCGTGGTGGTCATGCTGCAAGAGCGCGCAATGGCGGAAAAGATGGACCGGCAATTGACCCATCGTGGCGCGGCACGGTCCGTCTCGGCGATGGCGGCCATGCTCGGCCATGAGATCAAGAACCCGCTCTCCGGCATTCGCGGCGCCGCACAGTTGTTGGAGGCTGGAGTCAGCGACGGCGATCGCGCCTTTACGCGCCTGATCTGCGAAGAAACCGACCGGATCGTGAAGCTCGTCGATCGGATGGAGGCCTTTTCCGACAGCCGTCCGCTGGAGCGCGAAAGCGTCAACATTCACACCGTTCTCGATCACGTCAAACGGATCGCCCAGGCGGGATTTGCGCGGCATATCCGCTTCACGGAGAGCTACGATCCGTCCTTGCCGCCGGTCCTCGCCAACCGCGATCAACTCATCCAGACCTTCCTCAACCTCGTCAAGAATGCGGCGGAGGCGATTGGCGACGCGCGCAGCGACGGCGAGATCGAGCTTTCAACCTCGTTTCGTCCCGGCGTGCGCTTAAAACTCTCCACATCGGATACGTCAGTGAGCCTGCCGCTGCAATTTTGCGTGCGCGACAATGGGCCGGGCGTTCCGCCGGAGATCCGGCAGCATCTTTTCGAACCCTTCGTGACAACAAAGGCTTCCGGAAATGGCCTCGGACTTGCACTGGTCGCCAAGATCATCGGCGACCATGGCGGAACCATTGAATGTGATTTGCAGTCGCGGCGAACGATATTCCGGGTACTTCTGCCGATGTATGCGCCGCGCGACGGCCGCAGCGTCACGCCGAAATAGGCGAGGAATGCTCCTCGCGGCTCTTAGGAGGTTGGTTGGGCGATGGGAGGGAATATCCTCGTAGCCGACGATGATGCGGCCATCAGGACGGTGCTGAGCCAGGCCCTGTCGCGCGTCGGCTACGAGGTGCGCACGACAGGCACAGCCGCTACCCTTTGGCGCTGGGTACAGGCCGGCGAAGGCGATCTCGTCATCACCGACGTCGTCATGCCCGACGACAATGCCTTCGACCTTCTGCCGCGCATGAAGAAACTGCGGCCGGAACTGCCGATCATCGTCATGAGCGCGCAGAACACGTTCATGACGGCCATCAAGGCCTCGGAACGCGGCGCCTACGACTATCTGCCGAAGCCGTTCGACCTGCGCGAGCTCGTGGCGATCGTCGGCCGCGCGATGAGCGAACCGAAGACCCGCGCCAAGCAGGAGTTTCTGCCGGATATCGAGGGCATGCCGCTGGTCGGCCGTTCCGCCGCCATGCAGGAAATCTATCGGGTCCTCGCCCGTCTCATGCAGACCGATCTCACCGTGATGATCACCGGCGAATTGGGGACCGGGAAGGAACTCGTGGCCCGCGCGCTGCATGATTACGGCAAGCGCAAGACGGGCCCCTTCGTCGCGATCAATATGGCGGCGATCCCGCGCGACCTCATCGAGAGCGAGTTGTTCGGACATGAGAAGGGCGCCTTCACAGGGGCCAACCAGCGCTCCGCCGGGCGCTTCGAACAGGCCGAGGGCGGCACGCTCTTCCTCGACGAGATCGGCGACATGCCGATGGAGGCCCAGACCCGCCTCCTGCGCGTGCTGCAGGAAGGCGAATACACGACCGTCGGCGGCCGCACGCCGATCAAGACCAATGTCCGGATCATTGCGGCGAGCAACAAAGATCTCCGTAATCTGATCCATCAAGGCCTGTTTCGCGAGGATTTGTACTTCCGCCTAAACGTCGTGCCGTTGCGGCTTCCGCCGCTGCGCGAACGCAGCGAGGATATTCCGGACCTCGTTCATCATTTCTTTGCTCTTGCAGCATCCGAGGGCCTGCCGCTGAAGCATATCGAGCCGGCAGCCCTCGAAAGGCTGAAACGCCATCGCTGGCCGGGCAACATTCGCGAGCTCGAAAACCTCGTTCGCCGGCTGGCGGCGCTCTATCCGCAGGAATTGATCGCCGAACAACTGGTCGACATCGAACTTTCCGCCGAGTTGTCGACTTTTTTCACCGGCTATGCCCAACGGACTGCGAGCGAAGATCGCGGCAAGGATTCCGACCGAGGCGAAACGCTCGCGCTCGCGGTCGAGCGACACCTTTCGGAACTGTTCAGAACCTATGGCGAGAGCCTTCCGCCGCCGGGAATTTATCATCGGGTTCTGCGCGAATTGGAATATCCGCTGATTTCCGCTGTGCTTGCCGCCACGCGCGGCAATCAAATCAAGGCGGCGGAACTGCTTGGTCTTAATCGCAACACCTTGCGTAAAAAAGTCAAAGATCTTGACATTCGGCTAATGCGTTTGCCGCGCTGAATCTCGCATCGCCCCGGAAATGTCGTAATTCCGCAACAGCGTGATCTTCATGCAACGCGCTCGAAACAGATTTCTTCGGGTGCAAGCGGTGGCATAGATTGCTGGCGAGGGGTTTAGCCACCGATGACGCGCCGTCCCGATACGGCGCTGGAAGACGCACAAGGTTAGAACCGGTTCATTGGAACGACTTACGATAATTGCGAACTTTGCGTGCAGGCGCTACGTCGCGACACGCTCCAGACATCAGATTTCCAGGCAGTGAGCCGGATGAGCGAAACGAAAATTGCTCCCGATGCTGCGGTCGCGCGTAAGCGCCCCCGGCGACTGATCTCGAGACTCGGGCCGCCCGCGGTCGTCCTCGCGCTTGGCGCGGCGATGGCGAGTTTTCTCATCTTCGCCGGTTACACCCCGATCGCGCCGACGGACGTGGTCGTTCTGAGCCTGTTCCTCGTCAACGTCGTCTGCATTTTGATGCTGCTCGGCTTTGTCGTGGCCGAGGCCTGGGCGCTCATCGCCGCCCGGCGCGCGCAAGTCGCCGGCGCGCGGCTGCATATTCGGATCGTCGGCCTTTTTTCGATCATCGCCGTCGTCCCGGCGATCCTCATGGCTCTTGTCGGGTCGGTGACGCTCGACCGCAGCCTTAACCCGGCCTTTTTGCAGGACGTTCGCAAGTTCATTCTCAATACGGTCGATGCCGCGAGGTTTTTTCGCGAAGGCCAGTGCCGAACGCTTCTGCGAGAGGCCCAGCTCACGGCCTCCGATCTCGACCGCGGCAGCGCTTTGTTCACGTCCGATCGTCAGCTGTTCCACGAGTTCTTCGCCTCGCGCGTCAAGTCTCTCGGCTTCACCGCTGCGGCGATGATGCGTCCAGATGGCACGATCGAAGAGAAGATCGATACCGGCGCGACGGTCGGGGCAAGCATAGTGCGTCCCGAACCGAATGATTTCCAAGACGCCAAAAAGAGCGAGCCGCTCTGCATGGTTCTCGATGAAGGCCGCACGTTCGTAGCACTACGCAAGCTGGACTCCTTCAACAATGATTTCCTCTATCTCGCGCGTCCGGTTGGACCCTTTAGCGTCGAATTCCCGCATCAGGCGTCGCGGCTCATTAATCTCTACGACGACTTCGACAGTCACAGACAGAACATTCAGATCGCTTTTGCGACCATGTATGTTCTCATTGCCCTCATCATGCTGCTTTCGGCGACCTGGGTCGGTTTGGCCTTCGCCAATTGGCTCGTCGAGCCGATTTGCCGGCTGATCGCCGCCGCCGACGAGGTCGGTTCCGGCAATCTCCAAGTGCAGGTCGCGGTAAACAAATCGGAAGGCGATCTTGCCCATCTCGGCGAGACGTTCAACAAGATGACATCTGAGCTGCGCTTGCAGCAAAACCGGCTGATCGCGGCGAGCAATCTCATCGACGAGCGGCGCCTGTTTACCGAAGCGGTTCTTTCCGGCGTTCCGGTCGCAGTGATCGGAATTGGCCCAAAGGGCCAGATTACAGTCGTCAATCCCTCGGCCGAACACTTGATGCCGCACGAAAATGAGGCGCCATTCAGCGTCGTCGGGCAGGCGATCGAGGCGGTTCTTCCCGAGCTCACGCCGGTCCTCGACGAAGCGCTCGTTGGCAACGCCCGTCTGGTGCGCGGGCAGATCGCCGTGAACCGGGGAGGGCGCGACCGTATTTTCAACATGCTGGTGACGACCGAAACCGGCGGCCGGGCCGAAAAGAGCTATGTCGTGACGCTCGACGATATCACCGATCTCGTGGCGGCACAGAGGACCGCCGCCTGGGCGGACGTCGCTCGACGCATTGCGCACGAAATCAAGAATCCATTGACACCGATTCAACTCTCGGCCGAGCGGCTGAAACGCAAATACGGACGTCTCGTCGTCGATGACCGCGAAATCTTCGATCAATGTATAGATACGATCGTTCGCCAAGTCGACGACATCAAGCGTATGGTCGATGAATTCTCGGCTTTCGCGCGCATGCCGCGGGCAAGGCTGATCCGCGACGACCTGACCGATTGCGTGCGCCGCGTGATCTTTCTCATGCGGGTCGGTCACCCCGACATCGAATTTGAGGACCGCCTGCCCGAGACGCCGATCATGGCCAATTTCGACCGCCGTCTCCTGTCGCAAGCCGTCACCAACATCGTCAAGAACGCGACGGAGGGCATTGCCGCTCGAAGTGAGACCGACTCCACGAGGGGCAAGATTTCAATCTCGCTCGACGTGACGCCGGACGGCCTAGCCGAGATATTCGTGACCGACAACGGCAAGGGATTCCCCAAGGAAAACCGCAATCGCCTGCTCGAGCCCTATATGACCACACGGACGGAGGGGACAGGGCTTGGACTGCCCATCGTCGCCAAGGTCCTCGAGGACCATGGCGGGGGCCTCGAACTGCTTGATTCCCCGAGTGGGCGGGGCGCCTGCGTCCGCCTCTATTTTCCGCAAGGCGACACCGCGCACCGCACAGTCGGTTTCTCTGAAGAACAACTGTCGGCCGGTGTGGACGAGAGCGCAAATGAAAGCGCCAAGTGAGAGAGCGTGACTATAAATGCCAAGCGACATCTTGATCGTCGATGACGAGGCCGACATCCGAGACATCGTATCGGGCATATTGTCCGACGAGGGTCACGGCACACGGACCGCCAAAAACGCCGATGAAGCGCTCGCCGCCATTGAAGCGCGGCGGCCGCATCTCGCCTTTCTCGATATTTGGCTGCAAGGATCCCATCTCGATGGATTACAGCTCCTTCAGCTCATCAAGACAGCCCATCCGGCTTTGCCGATCGTCATGATCTCTGGCCACGGCAATATCGAAACGGCCGTTTCGGCGATCAAGATGGGCGCCTACGACTTCATCGAAAAGCCATTCAAGGCCGACCGTCTGGTTCTCGTCACCGAGCGGGCGCTTGAAGCTTCGCGTCTCAAGCGCGAGCTGCAAGAATTGCGGACCCGCGCGGGCGCGGCCAATCGCATGATCGGCAAGTCGAGCGTAATGAATCAATTGCACCAGGTCATCGAGCGCGTCGCGCCGGCGAATTCGCGGGTTCTCATCACCGGCGCACCGGGTGCCGGCAAGGAACTCGTGGCGCGGTGTATCCATGATGCCTCCGCCCGCAAATCAGGACCCTTCGTCGTCATCAACTCGGCGACGATCACTCCGGATATGATGGAGATCGAACTCTTCGGCATCGAAGGCAAGGACGGACGCAACCGCAAGGTCGGCGCGCTCGAAGAGGCGCATGGCGGCACACTGTATCTCGACGAGATCGCCGACATGCCCAAGGAAACTCAGGGAAAGATTCTGCGCGTCCTCGTTGATCAGAATTTCCAGCGCGTCAATGGTACGACGCGCGTCCACGTCGACGTGCGGATCTTTTCCTCAAGTTCCCGCGACCTTCCGCGCCTCATTGCCGAGGGCGCGATCCGGGAAGATCTGTTCCACCGTCTTTCGGTCGTGCCGATCCGGGTACCCTCGCTCTCGGAACATCGCGAGGATATTCCGGAACTCATCGGCTTCTTCATGGAACAAATCTCGGTGACGAGCGGCCTGCCGAAGCGGAAAATCGCCGAAGAGGCAATGGCCGTTCTGCAATCGCACGACTGGCCCGGCAATATTAGGCAATTGCGCAATAATGTCGAACGACTGATGATTCTCGCATCCGGCGATCCCGACGCAGAGCTCACCTCCGACATGCTGCCGGCCGAGATCGGCGCGCTGGTGCCTTCGACGCCCAATGGCTCGGGGGGCGAGAAGCTGATGAGCTTGGCCTTGCGCGATGCGCGGGAAGTTTTCGAGCGCGAATATCTGATTGCCCAGATCAACCGGTTCGGCGGCAATATTTCGCGAACTGCCGAATTCATCGGGATGGAACGATCGGCGCTGCATCGTAAGTTGAAATCCCTCGGAATAGACTAGGCGACTGGCAAAAGCCGCGCAAAACAGCGGAGCTTCGTGGGTGGGTCGAATTGCTTATGTGAATGGCCGCTATCTGCCACAGATGCAGGCGACGGTGCATATCGAGGATCGCGGCTATCAATTCGGCGATGGCGTCTACGAGGTCTGCGAGATCAAATCTGGTGCGCTGATCGACGAGGCGCGTCACATCGAGCGTCTCGGCCGTTCGCTCGGGGAGTTGCGCATCGGGCAGCCATTGGCGCCCGGCGCGCTTGCGGTGGTCATGCGCGAAGTCATGGCCCGAAACAAAATCGCCGATGGCTATCTCTATATCCAGGTCACGCGCGGCGTGGCGCCACGCGACCATTACTTTCCGGCTAAACCCGTGCGCCCCAGTCTCGTCGTCACGGCCCGCGACGTCGATCCGGCGAAGGGTGCGGCCCTCGCGGAAAAGGGAATAGGTGTCGTCACGATGCCGGACATTCGCTGGAAACGGCCGGACATCAAGACGATCGGCCTTCTGGCGAACGTTCTCGCCCGACAGGCGGCAAAAGAGAAAGGCGCCTATGAGGCGTGGCTGACCGATGCCGACGGCATGATTACGGAAGGCGCCGCGTCCAACGCTTGGATCATCACCCACGACGACGTGATCGTCACGCGCCATGTCGATACCGCTATTCTGCGCGGTGTGACGCGCACCACCTTGCTCGAACTTATCGCCGCGGACGGGCTCAGGCTCGAAGAGAGAAAATTCAGCGTGGCCGAAGCCAAAAAAGCGCGCGAGGCCTTCATAACAGGCGCTACATCGCTAATCATGCCGGTCGTTTCCATCGATGGAGAGCCGGTTGGCAACGGTAAACCGGGCCGCCTGGCACCACGGTTGCGAGCGCGTTTTCATTCAGTGGCTAAAGCAAGTCTTTGATTGATCAGCCATCGGCCGAACTGCGGCGAGATTTAGAAACCCGATCTTCGGGATAAAGTCCCGCTTGCAGCCGGCCCGGACCATCGATCTAATGGACATTGATCGGCCATCCAGAAGCAAAGCTGCCGGCCGGTCCACCTCATGGTTTTTTTGCGAAGACGTGGGTCGCGTTTCAGCCAAGTTGGCGAAGCCGCGACCTCAAGACAAAGAACTGGAAAGAAAAATGGCGGCAGAACGCGCTCAAAATCTGCAAGACACTTTTCTGAATTTCGTCAGAAAGAACAAAGTTCCCCTCACGATCTTTTTGGTCAACGGCGTAAAGCTGCAAGGCGTCGTTACCTGGTTCGACAATTTCTGTGTTCTTCTGCGCCGGGACGGGCATTCGCAGCTCGTCTACAAGCATGCGATTTCGACGATCATGCCGGGGCAACCGATTCAAATGTTTGAGCCTGGTGACGAAACGCCGGCGGGGCCGTGAGGCGAAAGCAGTGATATTGGTGGGTTCGAGGACGACGTGAAGGACGCGGGTCCGATTCCCGGTCACGGTGAAGCCATTAGCCGCGAATCAGCGACAGGGGCGCTCGTCATCGGTCCCTACCTCGCCGAACGCGAGCACCGCCGCAATGACGCGTCGGGCGGCGCTCGTAGGCGCCCACAGCAGGGCCGGTCGCACGAGGCGCGAATCGCCGAGGCGCGGGGCCTTGCGGAGGCAATAGACGTCGCAGTTATCGCCAGCACGATCGTTGTCTTGTCGCAAATTCGGCCGGCAACTTATCTCGGCCAGGGCAAAGTCAAGGAAATCGCGTCCCACGTCAGCACCGACTCGATTGATCTTGTCATCATGGATTGCGCGCTCTCGCCAGTGCAGCAGCGCAATCTCGAAAAGGCGTTCGGCTGCAAGGTGATCGACCGGACAGGGTTGATCCTCGAGATCTTTGGCCGGCGCGCCCGCACGCGCGAAGGCGCGCTGCAGGTGGAACTCGCCCATCTCACCTATCAGAAGTCGCGACTTGTCCGCTCCTGGACCCATCTTGAACGCCAGCGCGGCGGCTTCGGCTTCCTTGGCGGTCCCGGCGAGACACAGATCGAGACGGACCGGCGTCTCATCCAGGAGCGGATGACCCGGATCGAACGCGATCTCGCGAGCGTGAAGCAAACTCGCGGCTTGCACCGCAAGAAGCGACGCGCGGTGCCTTATCCCATCGTCGCGCTCGTCGGCTACACGAATGCCGGCAAATCGACCTTGTTCAACCGCCTGACCAAGGCCGATGTGCTGGCCGAGGACACGCTGTTTGCGACGCTCGATCCCATATTACGCGCGCTGAAACTGCCGCGCGGCACCGAGGTGATCCTGTCCGACACGGTCGGCTTTATTGCGGATCTGCCGACCATGCTGGTCGCAGCCTTCAAGGCGACGCTCGAAGAGGTCATCGAGGCCGATATTATCCTGCATGTACGTGATATCGCGCATGACGACAGTGAGGCGCAACGGACCGATGTCGAAACGGTTCTAGCCGAACTCGGGATTGCCGCAGATAGGCGGGGGCATATCCTCGAGGTCTGGAACAAGCTCGATCTGCTTGATACCGAAGCGAGCATGGCGCTGCTCAATGTGGCGCGACGGCAGCCGGCACAAACGCGGCCAGTAATAATCTCGGCGCTGACGGGGCAGGGGATCGACGAACTTCTCGCCCGTCTCGAGACGCGCTTGGCAAGCGAGCGCACCATTCTCGACCTCGCTCTCGATCCGGGCGACGGCAAGGGCCGGAATTGGCTCTACGAACATACCGAGGTCTTGAGCCGCGCCGAAGCCGGTGACGGCAGTCTCACGCTCACCGTGAGCGTCGCGCCGAATCTCGTAGCCAGCGTTCAACGCAGATTCACCGAGATCGCGCAGGCCGGCAGGAAGCGCCAACCGCGGCCCTAGGGCATCCATCATTGCGAGAAGCGACGCTTCGCTCGCAATGATGGCAGGATGCGCGCTATTTCTCGCGTGTCTTGGCTTCGTTCCAAAGCGCATCCATCTCGGCAAGACCGGCATCCGCAAGCAGGCCGCCACGTCGGGCGACTTCCTTTTCGATATAGCCAAAACGCCGCTCGAATTTGGCGTTGGTGGCACGGATCGCGCCTTCCGGATCGGCGCCGACATGGCGCGCGAGATTGGCGACAGCGAACAACAGGTCGCCGATCTCATCCTTGACCGCGGCCGCGTCGCCCTCAGCAAGCGCAGTTTCGATCTCGTCGGTTTCCTCACGGATTTTGGTCGAGAACCAATCTCGCGTCGTTCCAATCGAAGCCGACGATCGCAGCCTTGCTTTGAAGCTTAACGGCGCGGGTGAGGCCGGGCAGGGTGACCGGAACGCCGGCAAGAAGGCCTGCCTCGCCCGCGCGCGGCTTCTCCCGCGCCTTCTCGGCTTTCTCCTCGGCTTTGATCTCCGCCCAGAGTGCCCCGACATCGTCCGCTGAAAGGCCGCGCAAGGCTCCGAACACATGCGGATGCCGGCGGATCATCTTGTCGGTGATCGCCTCGACGACATCGCCGAAGTCGAAGGCGTTCTTCTCCTCAGCCAAGCGGGCGTGGAAGACGACCTGAAGGAGGAGATCGCCCAATTCCTCCTTCAGATCGCCGAGATCGCCGCGCGCGATGGCGTCGGCGACTTCATAGGCTTCCTCGATCGTGTAAGGCGCGATCGTCGCGAAGCTCTGTTCGAGATCCCAAGGGCAGCCGATCCCGGGCGTGCGCAAGGCCGCCATGATCTCAAGGAGCCTCGTGATGTCGCGGGATTTCTGCATGGGCGTGGACCGGAGCACTGGCACAAAGAAATGGCGCGAGGCGATGCCGCCTCACGCCGTTCATTGAAATGATGATCTAATCCCGCGCGGTCAGGCGAGGGCGATCGAAAGCGCTTCGCGACCCTTCGGCGTGTCCACGACCCGCATCGTGACCGGCTGGCCTTCGGCGAGGTGCTGGACGCCTGAGGGCCCGAGGATCGAGATATGGACGAACACGTCCTTGCCGCCATCGTTCGACTGGACGAAGCCGAAGCCCTTGTTGTCGTCGAACCATTTGACCGTGCCGCTGACTTGTACGGCGGTCGAAGGATCGGGATGACGGCGGGGGGGACGCGCCTCATTAAAGCGCGGCGCGGCACGCGCTCAGCGGCGCCGGCCGTGTCGACTTCAAGCACGCGGGTCACCTGCGCGCCCTTGGCGCCGGTGCCGACATAGACCTTGAGCTTGGCGCCAGGCGGGACCGTCTCATAATCCAGCGGCCTGCAGCGCGCCGATATGCAGGAACGCGTCGCCCGTTCCATTGCTCAACTCGACAAAGCCGAAGCCCTTGTCGCTCTTGAACCATTTGACGATCGCATCGACCGGACTGCCAGTAACAGGTGGGCGCCATCTCTGGACCGCCAAAACCACCACCGAAACGCGGGCCGGGAATGCCGGCTGGGACGCGGTGCGTCATAGGGTGAAGGACCGTCATCGTCGAAACCGCGCTTTTTCGGCCCCGGAATTCTTTACCTTTGCTCATGTGCTGCCTATTCGTATCCCACCCAAATTGGACCGCCCACCGTTTCCCAACGAACGGTTCAGCTGGCCGAACGGTCGCCGTTAGACGTGCGTTTAGCCGGCCGCCCCGAAAGCGCCCGTTATCGATCTTCTCGCAATGGTATTGTCCAAGAATGCCGAAAGTCCCGTCTTTCAATTATTGATAGCAGAAGTACCAGCCCTTTGGCTACCGCTTTTGCGAACAAAGATCGATCGTGCTTCGCACCTCAGACCCGTGGCCTGAACAAATCTTTCGCTAAATCAGAGGCTTGCTATGAGCTATCCGGGGGAGATCATCTCCGGTCCCATGCAAATGCCGTCCCAACGCGAGGCCTTCACAGATGAGAGAATCATGCCTTAGATTCGCATAATCAATATTATGGAACACGCTCGTTTGCGTGTTTTGCGGCCGCCAAGCGTCCATTCGTCAGCTCGCTGCAATCCGCATGCCGTCAAAGGCCGGCTCGACATGCGCCGGCAATTCGCTTTTCAACCGCTCGAAATCCAGATCGGTGTGGAGATTGGTCAGGATGGCGCGCTTCGGCCGAAGCTTGGCGATCCATTCCAGGGTTTCGCGCACGGAAAAATGGCTTGGATGGCGGCGTGTAGCGCAATGCATCGACGATCCACAGATCGAGGCCTTCGAGAAACTCTTGGCTTTCCGGCGGGATCGCGTTGAGGTCCGGCGTATAGGCAATATCGCCGAAGCGGAAGCCCAGTGCGTCGATCTCGCCATGTTCGAGCCGGAACGGCAGGGTCTCGATCGTCGCCGCCCGGCCCCGCGATCGACGCAGATTTCGCCCGGCGTCAGGCGCTGTTCAGTGAGCAGCGGCGGATAATGGCTGCCCCCAGGCGTCTCGAAAATATAGCCGAAATGGCTGCGCACGACAGCCGAGGTCGCCGCATCCATATGAAGATCGATCCGCCGCTTGGCCATGATGACGAGCGGCCGGATTTCGTCGATCCCATGCGTATGATCGGCGTGCGAATGGGTCAGCAGGATGGCGTCGAGCCGGTCGACGCCGAGATCGAGCAATTGGCCGCGCAGATCCGGCGACATGTCGACGAGAACCTGCGTCGTGCCGCCGTCGCCCCTTCGTCGCTCGAGGAAGATCGAACAGCGCCGGCGGCGGTTCTTCGGATTGTTGGGATCGCAGGCGCCCCAGCCCTGGCCGACGCGCGGCACGCCGCCGGACGAGCCGCAGCCGAGAATGGTGATCGTCAAGGCTCATTGCGCGGCATCCGCGGCCGTGTGAGGCGCCGGCATTTTGGAAAACAGCCGCAGGACATTGGCGCTCGTCATCGCGGCGAGTTCCGCGGCAGTAGAGTCCTTTGACCTCGGCGAGAACTTTGGCCGTCTCCGACGACGAAGGCCGGCTCGTTGCGCTTGCCGCGATAAGGCACGGGCGCGAGGAAGGGCGCGTCGGTCTCGACGAGCAGCCGATCGCTCGGCACGTCGCGGGCGATGGCGCGCAGACTCGTCGGATTTCTTGAAGGTCAGCACGCCGGAAAAGGAGACGTAGAGCCCGAGCGACAGGCCGCCTCGGCGAGCCGGCGCGAGGAGGTGAAACAATGCAGCACGGCCTTGAACGCCCCCTTCCCCATTTCGTCTTCAAGGATTGCGGCCATGTCCGTCGTCGGCATCGCGGGCGTGGATGACGAGCGGCAGGCCGCTCTCGCGCGCAGCGGCGATATGGGTGCGGAAGACCTGCGCGGCGAGGTCGCGCGGCGTGTCGTCGTAATGATAATCGAGCCCGGCTTCGCCGATGCCGACGCATTTCGGATGCCGCGCGAGTGCGACGAGTTCGGCTCGCCGAGACCTGTTCCTCATGCGCGTTGTGCGGATGCGTGCCGACGGTGCAGTACACGTCGTCATAGGCTTCGGCGAGCTCGCGGATCGTCGGCGAATTGCTTCACGCGCGTCGAGATCGTGATCATCCGCTTGAGCCCGGCGGCGCGCGCGCGCGCGACCACCGCGTCGCGTTCGGCGGCGAATTCGGGAAAATCGAGATGGCAATGCGTATCGATCAGCATCGAAATCGCTCAGACTGCCGCTTCCGCTTCGACATAACGCGGAAAGATCGGCGACAGGGCACGGCAGCGCGCGGCCCGGCGCGTCCGCCGTCAGCCTGCCGCGCATAGCGCGAAATCGCGCTGCTCCGGCGCGACGGCCAGAAGATCGAGCAGCTTGTCCATCGCGCCGCGGCATGAAAGGCTGCGCCAGGATCGCGACGATGCGCAGAACCTGCGCCGTGACATAAAGGATCGTCGCCATGCGCTGCCGGATCGGTCTTCTTCTTCGTCCAGGGCTCCTCGGCGGCGAAATAGCGGTTGGCATCGCCGACGACGCGCCAGATGTCGGCGAGAACGAGATGCAGCGCAAAGCCCTGCATCGCCGCGCGCGCCTTGGCCGACAAGCGCGTCCGCCGCGGCGAGGATCGCGCCGTCCGCCTCAGTGAAGCGCCGCGGCGCCGGCAGCCGGCCGCCGCAATTTCTTGCCGATCATCGACAGCGAGCGCTGCGCCAGATTGCCGAGATCATTGGCGAGATCGGCATTGATGCGCTTGACGATCGCTTCATGCGAATAATTGCCGTCCTGGCCGAACGGCACTTCGCGCAGGAAGAAATAGCGCATCGGATCGACGCCATAATGTCGCGACGAGCGCAAACGGATCGATGACATTGCCGACCGACTTCGACATTTTCTCGCCGCGGTTGAACAGAAAGCCATGCACGACGATCTGCTTCGGCAACGCGATCCCGGCCGACATCAGAAAGGCCGGCCAATAGATCGCGTGGAAGCGCGTGATGTCCTTGCCGATCACATGCGCGTCGGCCGGCCAGAATTTTCTGCGCGTGGCGTCTTCTGGTCGGGAAAGCCGGTGCCGGTGATGTAATTGGTCAGCGCATCGACCCAGACATACATCACATGCTTCGGATCGCCGGGCACCGGAACGCCCCAAGTCGAAGGTCGAGCGGCTGATCGAAAGATCGGTGAGGCCGCGCTCGACGAAGGCGACGATTTCGTTGCGATAGGCTTCCGGCACGATGAAGTCCGGATTGTCGCGATAATGCGCGAGCAGCTTCTCCTGATAGGCCGAGAGCCTGAAATAATAGCTCTCCTCCTCGACCCATTCGACCGGCGCGCCGCTCGGCGCGAAATGCTTGTCCGCCCGCGCCCTTTGGTCAGTTCGGATTCGTCGAAAAAGGCTTCGTCGCGGACCGAATACCAGCCCGGATATTTCGAGAGATAGATGTCGCCATTGGCCGCCATGCGGCGCCAGATCTCCTGCGCGGCGGCGCGATGGCGCGGCTGGGTCGTGCGCACGATGTCGTCGGCCGGCGCCTCGAGCGCCTCGCCCATGGCCGCGAATTGCGCCGCCGTGCGGTCGGCGAGCTCCTGCGGCGTGATCCCTTCGCGCGCCGCCGTCTGCTGCATTTTCTGGCCATGCTCGTCCATGCCGGTGACGAACAGAACGTCGTCGCCGTCGAGCCGCTTGAACCGCGCGATCGCGTCGGTCGCGATCCGCTCGTAGGCGTGGCCGATATGCGGCGCGCCATTGGCATAGGGAATGGCGGTCGTGATGTAGAATGTGGTCGGCCGGCCATGATTCAATCTCTTCGAGCATGATCGTTTCAAAGCGACACGATCCGCGCTCCATTCCTTTGTCTTGCCGCATGATCCAATCCAAAAAGTCGGCTACTTTTTGGAATCATGTTTCAACCGCGGCGGGACCATTAGGCGGCTACAGCCCTGGCCGCCGCGAGTTCGGCAAAAATCGACAGGATGAGGGGCCGCTTGTCGAGATTGAGAGCCTCGGCTTCCCGCGCCGCTTCGGCAGCTTTTTCCCACACCTCCGCCAAGGGCGCAAGGCGCGCCTGCCCCGTCGCCCGCTTCGCTCTGCAGCCGCTCATCGATCCAATCGACGATCGGCGGCCATCACCCGGTCGCAATCGGCGCTGTTCGGTCGCGGCCGTCGACCTGGTCGGCGAGCGCGTGGACGGCGCGCCAATCGAGCGCGCGGCAGATCGGCAAGCAGCCGTCTGACGTTGCTGGTCGAGTTCGAGGCCGCCCTCGGCGAGCAGGCGCAGCGCGGTCGCGACGGAGCCTGCGCCCGCTCGGCCGCGACGCGGCGCGCGCCCTCGCTCCGCATCGGTCCAGGGCTCGCCGAGCTGCGTCGATCACGCCGAGAATCTCGGCGGTCCGATAGCGGCCGCAGAAATCAGCATCCGGCAACGCGAGCGCATCGTCGGCAAAACCAGCGCCGGCCGATGCGCGACGATGAGGAACAGCGAGCGCGGCGGCGGCTCCTCGATAAGCTTCAACAGCGCATTGGCGCCGGATCGTTGAGTTCCTCGGCGCTGTCGACGATGCAGATGCGATAGCCGCCCGCCGCTGCCGCCTGCTGGAACAGATGAACGGCCTCGCGCACGTCGTCGGCGCGGATTTCGGAGAAATGGCGCTTCGACTTCTCGTTCCATTCGCGCCGCAGCAGGAAGACATCGCCATGCGAGAGCGCGGCGATCTTGCGCGCCACCGGATGGTCGGGCGCAACGCCGAGATCTTGCGCCGTTGAACCGCTGCGGCGGTGGGATCGGGATGGGCAAGAAGAAACCGCGCGAGGCGCCAGGCAAGCGTCGCCTTGCCGATCCCCGCTTGGCCGCCGATGATGAACGCCTGCGGCAGGCGGTTCGCCTTGATAGGCATCGAGCAGCGCCTGCTCGGCCTCGGCATGGCCGAACAGCTCCTGGGTCTCGCGCGGATGCGGGGCATCGTCGAACCGATCCGCTTCCGGGACGGCCTCGCGCGCTCTAGGCGCCATGTGCTTGGCTTTCGGACCGAGCGGCGAGCAGCCGATAGGAAATCGTATCCCAGATCGCTTGCGCAACTTCCTCTTCCGGTTGCGCGGCATCGACGACGACGCAGCGCTCGGGCTCGGCTGCGGCGATATCGAGGTAGGCTGTGCGCAAAGCTTCATGGAAGGCGAGGCCTTCGCCTTCGAACCGATCGGAGGTAATGCCTGGGCCACGCCGCTGCATGGCGCGGGCGAGGCCGATCTCAGGCGGCAGATCGAGAATGATGGTGAGATCGGGGCGCGATCTCGCCGAAAGTGACGCGCTCGAGCGCGCGCAGAAAGCCCGGATCGAGCCCGCCGAGCGCGCCCTGATAGGCGCGCGTCGAATCCGCGAAGCGATCGCAGACGACCCATGTGCCGGCCGCGAGCGCCGGCGCGATCGTATGATCGATATGATCGATCCGCGCGGCCGCGAAAATGATCGCCTCGGCTTTGGCGCCGAGACCCTTGATCATGCCAGAAAGCAGCAGATCGCGCAGAATTTCGGCGCCTGGCGAGCCGCCGGGCTCGCGGGTCGCGATCGCCTCGATGCCGATTTCACGAAGCCGTTCGACAATGTGCAGCGCCTGGGTCGATTTGCCGACACCCTCCCCGCCTTCGAGCGTGATGAAGGTTCCCCGCGATGGCTCGGGCGCGGCGAGACTCACGATCCCCCCTGTTTCAAAACATATTTGCGGAACAGCTCCGCCACATATTCGAGGCCAGCGTCCATGGCGCGGCGCGAAAGCGATCCAGTTTCAACATTGGCCGCAGTCTGCAAAGGCACTTCAAGAACCTCATTGCCACCGCGAAAGATTTTCAAGCGGGCGACGTCGCGGCCTGCCACGACGGGCGCAACCAGCGGCCCCGTATAGACGATTCTTCCGCTGAGCTTTTCGCTGGCTTCGCGCGGAATCAAAAGCTTCACCGGCTTGTCGGCGACGAGCGGCACGGAGCCCGAGCTACCACCGTAGACGCTCGCGCTGCCGACGACCTCGCCGCCCGAAAACAAGGTCTTTGGCTCGAACGAGCGGAATCCCCATTGGAGAATCCGCGCCGCCTCGTCGGCGCGTTCCTTCGCTGTCTTGGCGCCGTAGAGCGCGAGGATCAGGCGCTGGCCGTTCTGCACCGCAGAAGCAACGATGCCATAGCCGCTCGTATCGATATTGCCGGTCTTCAGCCCGTCCGACGCCGATGTCCATCGTCAGCAACGGATTGCGATTGGGCTGCTTGATCTTGTTCCAGGTGAAGTCCTTCTCGCCGAAATATTGGTAGAGATCGGGATAGGTGCGGATCAGATGGGCGGCGAGCAAAGCCATATCGCGCGCCGTCACCTTTTGCTCGGGATCGTCCCTGCCCCAGGAATTTGTGAAGGTCAGATGGTCGAGGCCGAGTTCGCGGGCTCTTTCGGTCATGCGCGTGGCGAAAGCGCCCTCGGACCCGGCGATGCCCTCGGCCAGCACGATCGCCGCGTCATTGCCGGATACGATGACCAGGCCGCGGATCAGATCCTCGACCCTGATGCGGCTGTTGAGGGCGGCAAACATTGTCGATCCGCGCGCCAGCGCGCCGCCGGTGCGCCAGGCGTTCTCGCTTACCGGGAATTCATCGTCGAGTTTCAGGTGGCCTTCGGCGATGGCCTGGAAGACGAGTTCCGCCGTCATGATCTTGACAGTCGAAGCCGGCGTGGCCGGATCGTCGGCATTCTTCTCGAACAGGACGGTCTGCGTATCCGCGTCGATCAGGATGGCCTGCGGCACGCTTGTCTGAAGCGGTTGCGCATCCGCTGCGCAAGGTGCTGCCAGGAGCGGCAGAATGAGGATCGCGCCCAGTCCCGGCCGCGCAAATTTCCTGAAGGTCCGCCGCCGAAAGGCACGCGTTTGGACCCACCTTGGAAAAAGCCCGGAGAGGCGAGAGGACATCCAGAAGTTCACGCCCGACAGAATCCGCGCTGCATAGACCCAGCCGAATCGAGATTGCGACGCCAGCAATGAGAAATCAACAGATCCCATATCGCATTGCGCGATCGGGGGCAGCAGAAATCAAGCTGCCGAGGCGTTAGCGGGCCGCGGTCTGGCGGAGCGAAATCGGCACGCCTGCCCCGGGGATGGTGTCGAGGTCGAATGGCCGCGCTGGCGGCAAGGGCGTTGCACCGGCGAATACATGCTCAGGCGGGAGCGGAACATCGGCGGCTTCAGGAGCGTCGTCCTGCGTCTCCGACACTACAGGGTCGGCCGAGGCGGTGTGCAGAGGGCGATTGTCGGCAAGCATCGTCGGGAGCTCATGCCCATCGAACCGAGCCGGGGCGCCATCGTAACGCAAGGTCGCCAGCAATCTGCGATCGTCGGAGCCGGCCAGGTTCGCCGGACCGACATATTCGACTTTGACCTTGGTCGTGCCGGCCTTGCGGAAATCCAACATATCGGCGACACGCCGCGACACGTCCATGATCCTGCCTGGCTCGAAAGGACCGCGATCGTTGACGCGCACGATCATCGAATAATGGTTGCGCAGGTTGGTCACGCGGGCATAGCTCGGCAAAGGCATGGTCGGATGCGCTGCCGAGATCGAATTTCGGTCATAGATTTCACCATTGGCGGTGCGGCGTCCGTGGAACGCGTCGCCATACCAGGAGGCGAGTCCCACCGCTGCATAATGCTTCTGGCTCGGGTAATAGATCCTGCCGGCGACGGTGTAAGGCCGCCCGACCATATAGGTCCCGCCGCCGCGTGGGATCGGCTCATTGTCAGCGACGACACGCGGGCTGGCCGCCCCATAGATCGATTCCGGAAAATATTCCGACGAATGGGCGAATTGCTGTGGCTGCTGCGCGCAGCCGCCGAGCGTCAAAGATAGCGCCGCGGAGACAGCCGCCGCAACCGGCGCAAACCGAAGCTTCGCGTAGGAAGCGGAGTGCGTGCCGCGGAACGGCGTCGCGTTCGTCACTAAACGCGACCAGAATTCCAGCCGAGTCACCAAAAACTTCCCCCGACGTCCGTTCGCCATTTCGGGCCTCGCGCCATAAAGAGCGAGGCTTGCATGCGACGGCTTGCTAAAACTTTAAGAGTTTTGCGGCCGCGAGGCCAGCGAACCGAACGAAGCTGTGACAGGGCCTGCAAAATCAGCCGAAATTGCGGCGGCCGCCCCTGCCCTCGCCTTGGTCCAAAGAAGGCAAGCTTATGAAATCGCGAGAAGTTGCCGCCCCGGCACGAGGACTGGCCACACAAACGGCAAAGCCCGGCCGCCGGTAATCCTTTATTAACGAACCGGACTTTTTAGGGATGGCGGGCGCCAGAGGCAGGCGGACTCCTGTCCGAACTTGCACGGAATTCGCTCCGCAGTGGTGCAAAGGTTACATTATCGCAACCTGCTGTGACCTATGCTTCATCGAGGCGTGTCGAAAACTCAGCGCCATTTTGAAGAATGGCGCCTGCGGAAGTATGCCGGATTGGCGTGAGGGCAGCCGTGAAGAAGTGGCTTTTTGTAGTCGCTGTCTCCTTCGGGTTCTGTGCCACGGGTCCCGTGCACGCTGCAGATCTGTCAACACCTGTCTACAAGGCGCCCCCTGCGGCCCCGCCCACTTGGACTGGGCTCTATCTGAACGCGGGCGTCGGTTATGGCATGTGGAGCGCCGACACGACACTGCTCTTCCCCGGGACGGGCATCTGCAATCTCTGCGCCGATCAAATTCAGGGCGGCAGAGGCTTTCTCGGCACGATCGGCGCGGGCTTCGACTATCAGTTCAGCGATCACATCGTTGCAGGCGTGTTCGGCGATGGCGATTTCTCCGGTATGCGGGGCACCATTCAGGACCAGAACCAGGAATTCGCTGGCACGATAAACGAAAACTGGTCTTGGGCCGCTGGCGGTCGTCTCGGCTGGCTGATTACGCCCGAGGTTCTGACCTATGGCAAAGCCGGCTTCACGCAGACGCATTTTGGCGCGACGACCATGCAGTCCGCCTTTGCCGGCGCTTACACGCCTTACTCGACGCCAGGGTTCACGACGGACGGCTGGTTCATTGGCGGCGGCGTGGAAACGATGTTCGCTCCCGGCTGGTTCTGGAGAACCGAGTACCGCTTTGCGCAATATGATGCGCACAACATCGCGGATACGAGCGGCAACGCTGCAACTGACGACATCAGGTTCCATCCGGACGTGCAGACGATCGTTAGCGGGCTGGTCTACAAGTTCAATTGGCCGGGCTTTGCGCCACCTGCGTTGCCGCCCTTGCCGATCTTCCAGCTGTTTGCTCCCGCGCCCGCCTCGGGCACGAATTGGACGGGCTTCTACGCGGATATCGGGGCCGGCTATGGCATGTGGACCGCCAATACGACAACTCTTGAACCAGGGACGACAGGTTCGTGCCGTCTCTGCGTCAATCAGATGCAAGGCGGCAGAGGTGCGGTGGGAACAGTCGGTGCAGGTTTCGACTACCAGCTCACGGGTCATATCGTGGGCGGCGTGTTTGGTGATTTTGATCCTTCCGGGATCAGCGGAACCATTCAGGATCAATATCCTTTGTTAGCCGGGACGACGACCGAGAATTGGTCTTGGAACGCCGGCGCGCGGGTCGGTTGGCTGATCACGCCGGAAATCCTTTCTTACACAGACGCAGGGTTTACCCAGGCACGTTTCAGCGGAACGCAGATGGTCGAGACTGGTAACGGCGGTGCCACCGGCTATTCGACGCCGGGGTTCACTACCGAGGGCTGGTTCCTCGGCGGCGGCGTGGAAGCGATGTTCGCTCCTGGCTGGTTCTGGCGGACCGAGTATCGCTTCGCGGAATATGGGGCGCACGACATCCCCGATACCCGCGGAAGTGACGTGCAGAGCGACATCAGGTTCCGCCCTGATGTGCAAACCGTTACCGCCGGGTTGGTCTATAAGTTCGATTGGTCCGCTCCAGCCCCGGTTGTGGCCAAGTATTGAAGCAAAACCGCTGCCGCGACCGAATGAAAACGCCCGGCCTCGCGGTCCCGCGGCGACCCCGGCGGGGCGAGCGTTACCCCGGCGTCAGCCGCGGCTGGCGCCGCGGGTCGCGGATTAGAATTGCTTCTATCCTGCAAGAGAGGCTGGTGATATTGTCCCTGGGTTGCAGGAAGCAGCTTCACAAAAGTGACAGCGACACCAGGCAACTCCGATGCAACCAGGCGATCTTGTCATTTGCGTCAATAAGCAGCCTGTGGAAGGCTGCGGCAACGACAACCTGCACCTTTTGACCTTAGGGCAAGTCTATACCATTCGGTCCCTCTTGCGGCACTGGCCCTACGGCCTTGGCGTGAGGTTACGTGAGATAGTGCTCCCGCATAGTCTTCTCGGGCTCGAGCGGGCCTATTGGGCCGAGCGATTCCGTCCATGCCGCCCAACATCCATAGCCGTATTCGAACAGATGCTGCACGATGTTCCGGCCTGGAACACCGCTCCTACTGTCGAGCGGGCTGGCCTCCACCCGCGTGGAAGTCTTGGGAAGCTCGCCCACGATCGCGAGCGCAGGCCTTGATTTTTGGCGACCCCGGCAGGGCTCGAACCTGCGACCTGCCGCTTAGAAGGCGGCTATATCCACCTGACTTTCGCGGAACGATTGTCAGCCGTTCGAGACGTGGCCGACATGGTCTCCAGGTGGGGATTTGCCCGTTTATTTGCAGAATGCATCGACAAAGTGCATTTTGACCCTGTTCGAATTGGGCGCACCATAGATGAGCAGGCGTTTGAACAGGTTGTAACGAGATTTGATAGATATCTGGTGAACACCCAGGAGTCGGGCGCGCCTAAGAATCTAGGACTGTTGGTTCATGACAACAACGAAAGTGTCGCAAAAAAACATACCGAATTAATGTGGCATTTCCATCGGCAGGGAACACTTTGGAGGGACATAGAAAGCATCATCGAAACGCCGCTCTTTGTAGACAGCAAATTGACGCGGATGGTGCAAATTGCTGATCTCTGTGCCTACGCGCTTCGTCGGTTCGTAGAAAATGGTGAACATGACCTGTTTACGCGAATATTCGATAGAGCCGACCGTGTCGGGGTGAGAACCGTCGGTGTTCGTCATTTTACGGGGCTTGGATGCGGATGCAAAATTTGTAGTTGCCATGTGGCCTGACAACTGACGTATCGAGCGGCCCGCAAAATACAACCATCTCTCAATTCGGACAAAGGCGGCTGGCGCCGCGCCAATCGTCCCAAATGGCTTGCCGGGCCGCTTCAAGCGTTATCATGCCGGAGCATACCGCAGCGGCAAGACAGGCTTCTATAGCATCTTTCTGTTTCGCCTCGTCCCATGGTTCCAAGGCGAGATTATTTGGATTATAGACGGCGCCGCCAAGGTCAATTGGGATCAGGTGGTCGAGTTCGAAGCGGGTTTTATCGGCCTCGGTGAGCCCAGCGGCGCGAAGCTTTTCCAGCTTGATTCCGTGGCTGAGCGAATAAGGCGGCCGAACCGACTTCGTCCATCCTTCTTTGCAGATCGTGTCGCCGATCGTCGCCTGGGTAACTGCCGGGTTGAGCGGCAGGTCAATGGCCGGCGGCACGTCTTGGGCATGCGCGCTGAAGGCTGCTAAGGCCGCAATTACGATCACGATTGCGCGCGAAATTATAATTTCTTAGCGCCCTTTCACCGTGACCGGAAAATTTCAGAACGGGAGCGTTTGTCTCGCGCTTCTGGCCGCGGTCGTGCCGCTCTCAACGGCAGACCAGAACGGGAATTTTGGAATGTGTGAGCACCTTGACTGTCTCGCTTCCAAGGACGGCAGCCGAAATGCCGCGGCGTCCGTGCGACGCCATCACGATCAGGTCGCAGTTTTTCGCCTCTGATGTAGCGATAATTGCTTTGTAGGGGTACTCAGCCTCGACATGAACGGTCTCGCAGCCGAGGCCTGCCTCCTTCGCCGCATCGACAGCGGCAGCTAGCGCTCTCGCTGCAGCTTTGTTCGTCCCCTCCTTGTATGCGGCCTCGGCGCCTTCAACCATATTGGGGTCAAACCAATGAAAAGGTTCTGATACGTTGACTGCGGTCACTTTGGCAGCCAAGCTCTTGGCCAAGGAAACGCCATGCTTTACCGCGCCCGCTGCAAGATCGGAGCCGTCAGTGGCAATCAGGATATTTTTGTACATATCGGTGCCCTCACTTGAAGCGATGCAGCACTATCTGCGCTTGGTGAATTACTGCACTACGACTACATGAGAAGAAAACCTCTGCTGAGCGTCGAATCAAGGCCCTTTCATCCTTGTCCTCTGGGCCGCTACGCTCACTTCCGCTTCTTCCTCAGCCTCACGCCTGGACCCTCGCCGTTCTCGCCGACGAAGATGACGCCGGCAGCCTCCAGGGCGCGATGGAGCTTTTCTTGCGTACTCGCATAGCCTCCCACAGCGCCGACGCCAAGCTCCAGCCGCGCAATTGTCGGCTTCGAAACCCCTGATTTTGCAGCGAGCTGGTCTTGCGACCATCCGAGAAGAGCGCGAGCCGCGCGGAGCTGTGCCACCGTCAGCATAAAATAACCTGATAATTTTGATATTGACTTTTGCAGCGTCGAAGTCGATATTATCCGTATCATCTCCGGATGACAAGGAGCATCCAATGTCGAACACACCCGTTTCGGCAGCCGCCGTAGGCTTGCCCGATGATCAACCGTCATTCTTGGAACTGCGGCGACAAAAGGCCAAGAAACACTTCGATCAGCTTTATTCGAATTGGCTGGCCGCTCGCGGCGACACCGCTAACCCTTCACACCCCGACGACGACGAGGCTAGCGATCTACGAGATGACCGCGAGGATGAAGCCGCGCGGCTGCTTTTTGTGACGCCCGCCGTGTTGCCCTACATGGTCTGGCAAAAGATCCAGGCGTCTGAATTCTACTTCTATGGCGATGGCGAATGCGAATGGACGGATCGCCGCCAAGTCGCGTTCTTCGGCTGCATCAAAGCCGACCTGGCGAGGTTCGGCATTAAAGACCCGGTGGATTAGGCGTCGATGAAGCAGAAGTTGCCTGTGGTGCGCCTCTGGCTCACGCGCCGCTTTGTGCGCCTGGCCCGGCTATCGATTACCGTCGCCGAGCGGTTGTCGCCGGAGCTGTTCAAGGGGCTCTAAGGATCGTCGGCCGTCCGCCGGCTTGCACGCGACCTCGCGCCTGACATAGCCTTGGGCTTTTCCAGCCCTTGGATCCCCGACCATGATCACCTTTCTCACCAGCCAGCCACTCTGGTTGTCAGGCTTTATCATCGTCGGACTGACGACCGTAGTGGCCATGTCAGGCCCTGGTCTCGTCCGCAGATATGTGGCCTTGGAAAGATTGACCACGAACAACGAGGTCGCCGGGTTCAAGTTCGCGACCGTCGGCGTGCTCTACGCGGTCTTTCTCGCCTTCGCCGTTATCGTCGTTTGGGAGAAATTTGCCGATGCCGACTCGACCATCGCAAAGGAGGCGGGCGCCGCCGCGTCCATTTATCATCTCTCGCATGGTATTGACGACACGCAGGGGACTGCGCTTCGTGCTGCGCTGACCATCTATCTCAAGTCCGCCACCACGGAGGAATGGCAGGCGATGGAGAGCGGTCAAGCGAGCAAGTCCACGTTGCGGGCTCTCGAAGGGGTCTACACCGCGCTCGTGGCCGCTCAATCTCACGAGCAGTCCAACAGCGCCCTGATGTCGGAGATCTTCTATCAACTCGACGTTCTCACGCAGGCGCGCCGTGCCAGGCTTACCGCTGCCGAAGGCGCCGTTCCCGGAATCGTGTGGCTGGTTCTTTTCGGCGGTGCCGTTTTGACGATCGCTTTCACGCTCTTCTTCGGCACGCTTAACCTGCGGGCGCAGATGATGATGACGGGGATTCTGTCAATCCTCATCTTTTCGGAATTGCTGATCATTGTGGCAATCGACATGCCGTTCACTGGCACGGTCAAAGTCGAACCGCAGCCGCTTATCGACGTTCTCGCCGACTTTGGGTCTTAGCCTCCAGCTCGTGAGGGGACAGTACGGGAAAGCAGGAAAGCCAGGAAAGCCTCAGTTGCGGATGATTCCGCGCCGAGCGCGAGGACCTTCGAGGCCGTGGCGTGGGCCGCAAGCTATCCGACGCAATTGTCGCGGGCCCAGCGGGCCCAACGCGCCTGCGCCGCGCGCGTGCAGTTTATCCCGCACGGAATGCCCTTCAGATCCCTGGTGAAGTCTGCAAGGGAATCATAAGTCCCGTCGGGCCCCTGATAGGCACTATAGGGGACCACCGGCATCCGGCAATGCATGGGTCTCGACTGAGCCGTCGAGGATGCCGCTGGAGCCACCGCGAGGAGAGCGCCGGCTGCCAGCAAAATGGGGAGTTTGGAATTCATCTGAACACCTTTGAGCTACGCGTGCGGCATCGCTGCCGCGATTGCCGAGTCAATCGCATAGCAGGTGGGCTCGTTCCCCTTGCCGGGACCTCGCTCTCTAATATTTCATTTATGTGACGGGCGCTCGGCCTCGCGATGGTACTGAACCACACGGCAGTCCTAATCCAAAAGTCGCCGCAAGGCGCCTTCAACCAGGTACTCGTGGTCCAGGCCGTGTCTCGCCAATTCAAGTATGTGCTGCGCCAAAGCGTTGCGAATAGGCTCACCATGCTTGCCAGTGCGGATACCTTCCGCGAAAGCACGCTGCGCTGCATCGTCTAGCGCCATTATGAGACGTTCAGTATTCGAGAATTCCCACATACCCAACTCGTTAGGTCGCGCCATAGTGATCTCCCGCAGACTGCCCCGGAGCCACCCAGACGCGCGGTGGGAGTCATTTTTATGAGCGAAAGGTAAATTCTCGTTTAGGTGCGAGCCCTTAGCTCACAAAGAGTGCACGAACAGACCGTCGAGGCCGTGGCCCTTAGATGCGCGATGGTGGGCGGTGCGGGCGTCATGGAGAGGGTGGAGTGAGCAAAAATGCCGGCAGTGCGGAACTGCCGGCATCAGAGTTATGGAGGAATCAATACTTGGGAAGGCAAATGATGACTGCCGATCGCGCCGACAATATGGAGATCGCGGGAGAAGAGTTGGATTGCCCAGAGCTGTGCTAATTGCGCAACAAAGTCCCAGGCGCTTGAGATGTGCGTGCGGGGCATTTCCGATCACTTTTGCGTTACCCCAAACGTTACCCTGGATCGATTTTCGCTACGAATCGCTTAAGCAGAAATCAGCTTAACTCATTGATATTTTTGGCGACCCCGGCAGGGCTCGAACCTGCGACCTGCCGCTTAGAAGGCGGCTGCTCTATCCAGCTGAGCTACGGGGTCCGTGGCCTGCGCCAAGTCGCCTTGCCCACGCCGGCTCAATGCGTCCACTGGCCGAAGCGGGTCGGTTTGAAATTATCGGAATAGGATAGCAGTTTACGGGTGGTCGGCTTTCGGCTCCTCGAGCAGGATAGGCGATGCCGTTGCTCTCGGCATAGGCGACCGCCTCCTCTTGTGAACCGAACCGGAGCCGAACTTGCCGCGCTTCATGTCGCGCGATCCCGTCCAGCCCATCAGGGGGTCGATCTCGCGGCGGCGAATTCCGGCGCAAATTCTAGAACCCAGCGCTTGGTTCTCGCCTGGCCGGATTGCGTCGCGGTCCTGCTGGGGCGGTAGATGCGTGCGGTCATGAACGTCCAATCTCCAAAGAAAGCCGTGCGGGCATGAGCATGGTCGGGGCAGCAGGATTCGAACCTGCGACCTGAAGTACCCAAAACTTCCGCGCTACCAGGCTGCGCTATACCCCGAAGGCCATAAGCCGCCCTGCCCGCTTCGCGGTTTTCAGCTACCATGGGCACCCTGGGCCGAACAAGGCGTCGACGCAAAGCCACGGCAGGCCGGCGCATGATCTTGTCTCACGGTCTGCAACTTTTCGGGATCATGCTCTATGGGCTGAAAATCGGATCACGGACCTGGTCGCCGACCTTGAGGCCGATCCGCGCCGCCGTCGCCGCCATTGAGCTCGAGCACCGCGTCGGTCGGCACCGCCGACGGTCAAGATCTTTTCCGACATCGGCTCGGCGTTGGCGACGATGCCGACGACCTTGCCGGTCTTGCCATGAAGAGCATGTCGAGCGGCATGAATGTGTTCTTCATCCACATCATCACCGTCTGCTCGTGCTTGAAATCGAACAGCATGCCGTGATCGGCCGGGATCGACTTGCGGAACATCAACCCCTTTTCCAGCTCGGCTTGGGTTCGCATCACTTCGACCGTAGAATCATGCGTGCCGCTCGCGGTGGCGATGGAGAAGGTTCCGTTCGCTCATCGGCGAAGCCTCGCGATGATTGCGACCAAAATCGCGGCCGCGGCCAGGGCAACAAGACAAAGGCGCATCGGCCCATGCCGCCGGCTTCCAGCAGCGCGTCCTAACTTGGATAGAGAATTGGCAATCATCGCGTCGGCATCTCGGCTGCGGCGGCCCTCGAACAAGCCGCGGCCCGCGCCTCTCATGCCGGATCAATGCGAGGAAGGCAAGGCTGCTTCGAGCGGCCGGACCTCCGCCGCCATCAGCCCCTTCGGGCCATCGCCGAAGCGGACGAGAAGACTGTCGCCCGGTTTCAGTTCGGCAATTCCGTAGCGGCGCAAAGTTTCCATGTGGACGAAGATATCCTCGGTTCCGTCGCCGCGCGACAGAAAGCCGAAGCCGCGGACGCGATTGAACCATTTGACGATGCAAATCTCGAAGCCGCTGGTCGGCACGACCTGCACATGCGTGCGCGCCGGCTGCAATTGCGCAGGGTGGACGGCGGTCGATTCGTCCATCGAGACGACGCGGAAGACCTGCAAGCCCTTGGCGCGCATGGTCGCTTCGCAGACGATGCGGGTGCCTTCGTGGGCTGTCTGAAAACCGTCCCGCGGCAGCGTCGTCACATGCAGAAGCACGTCCGCCATGCCATTGTCGGGCACGATGAAGCCATAGCCCTTCGACACGTCGAACCATTTTATCCGCCCGGCAATCTCGACAAGCTCAACGCCTGTGACGCCGGTGTGCTCGGTGGCTGTATCGACATCGGCGCGAAGACTGCCGTTCGCCGATTGGAATTCGCTGCTGCCCAACGGACCAGCTCCCAAGAACGCTCAAGCCGATCAGCTTGCGGCTGCGCCGCACGCCTCGCAACAGACACGAATCAGCTTGACTCTCTTGCAGCAAGGATAGCATTCGCTGATCCTTGCAAAAGTGGAAATTTGCGTGAAACTGTGGATGACTGCGCCGATGAGTCGCGTTCTGGCCGCAATTGGCGGCGCTCAAATTTGATTTGCCAGTGGTTTTGTCGCCTTGCATCGGAAGGAATACATTTCTGCCACAGCGCTGCGTTCAATGAAGTGACTTTACGAAAAGTTGGATGCCGCGCTGGCAGCGGCGGGCGAGCCGCCTTATCGGCCGTTCTCCGATGAGGCCTCAGCTTCGCCGGTCACGATGGGTCGGACTCGGTCGCCCTCGCGCAAAAAGGTTCCCGTGCGCCACTACGACATCGCCGGGTTCGATCTGGACTCGCGCATGACCAATCCAGGTCAAGAAGTCCATGTCGCTGACGACGACGCGGGGCCGGCAATATCAGCACTGTCTAAAGTTTCGATCTCAACACTTTGACCGATCTTGGTTCTTCCCAACACGCCCGGTGGAACATCGACAAGAAGTTCGAATTCGCCGTCGCGGATGATTCCGAGCAAAGCCGGCGCGTGCGCCGAATCCGGCATGCCGGTCGAGATCGGCCTTTGTAAGATGACAATGCCGTTGGCGTTCGCCTTGATTGCGGCGGTGTCCGGCATGGGCCGGAGGTAGCCAGTCCGGTTTCACCAGCTCGACAAGCGTTTCGCCGCTCGTGACGCTATCGCCGTCTTCGACCAGGACTTTGGCGACACCGCCGCGACGATTGCCTTGGAAGCGGGCTTCATAATGGATCGCCCTCGCAGGGTCGCCCTATCCTAATCGTCCCATCCCGATCGCCCGATGCGTGCGCCAGTCCGGCATGATGCTCACGGTCCTGGCGCCGCATTGCGTGCACACGAAACGCCCGGCCCCCTGTAAGCGGCTCTGCAGAACAGTTCAGACTCGCTCGCAAGCTCAGCGCTAGCGCGATCCATGCGCAGCCGTAGAAAATCAGATCAATACCGACAAAGAGGCCGATCACCCAAAGGCCCGAAGCCGGCCATCGTGCAAGCACAAGCACGCCCAGCACAAAAGTGATAATTCCGTCAGCCGCCTGCCAACCCCAGCCCGGAAGCGCGACTGCGACCGAAGTGACCAATTGAAATATTCCGCCGATCAGGAAGAGCATTGCGATCAAGATGGTCAGCGCCTCAGCGCTGATCAGCGGCCGCGTGACAAGCATGAGGCCGGCAATTCCAAAAAGGATCGCAGCGAGCAAATGATAGAAAAAGCCTGCCCAATGCCCGACCAAAACAGCCTGAGCAATTTCGACTGCCGAAGCCATCACGAGGAGCCAGCCGAAGAACAACATCGTGGCGACCGTCGCAGCGACGGACCTGGCAACCGCGGCAGCACCCAGAAGCAGCAACGCAATCCCTAACACGAGAAACCATCCCCAGAAGTGGACGATCTCATGCGGGATTTGGACTTGGAGGGTTTGGACATAACCCGTCATGGTCCTGTCTCCTGCGTTCCAAGAAAATCGCGTCTAGTACTTGCCGCACAATCTGGAACGAATTGATGTATCAGGCAGGTCCGGTCCAGCGAGCCGCAATGGAAACCGGGATCAGGCCGGCTGCTTATATTTCTTCAACCGAAACGCAATCGCGATATATAGGCAACCTATCAGGATCGCGAACCAAGCGATCATCCAGATCAATGCCAGCGCCCCTGCGCCGGGCCGGGCAAAACAGATAACGCCGAAAGCGACCGAAAGCACGCCGTTCAGAGCAAGCAGCCACTCGCCTTCCGCTTCCTTGTGCAACTGGATCGCGCCCCAGATCTGCAGGAACCCGATAATGACGGCCCAAGCGGCAATGAACATCAGCAGCACCAGAGCAGTCATGCCGGTCCAGACGAAAGCCTCTATGCCGGCTGCAATACTGACGATGCCCACCACGGCCAGCCACCAGCGCGGCGCCATCTCGCTGATCTTGCCGGATATCGCCGCCCATAGCGCCAGCGCCCCGTCGCAGAGCACATAGATACCCCAAAGCAAAGTGAGAGTCAGAAGAGTGAGGCCGGGCCAGAAGAAAGCCAGAACGCCAAAGGCAATTGCGGCGAGGCCTCGCAGCAGTAGCAGCCACCAGTTTTCTGCGAGCGCAGAAAGCAACCAAGGTCCAATGACGATTTGAGCATTTGTGCTGGTCATTGTGTTCTCCCTGGCGTGAGACCACTGGCAAGCGGAGGCGACAGTTATCGGTGAAGCCTGTCGATGTCTTATGGTTTCGCTTGTTTAGCCAGTTCCGCTTCAGCGCGGCCGAGGATGGCATCCAGAGCAGCCAACCCTGCTTGTTCGACGGAAGCTACGGCATAGTCGATCGCGAAATCCGCCTGCCACTGCAGCCGATCGGCGCGCCTTTCCGCGTGCTTCACGTCCAGCTCATGCGCCGCATGAGAAACCTCCGCCTTCAAGGCATTTAAATCGGCGGAAATTTTCGCTTTTACCGTACTCAAGTCTCTGGCGGCAGAATCGCCTGCGGACTTGACTTTCTGATCAACCTTTTCGACAGCCTGTTTTGCTGCAGCACACGCTTGCTGCTGGCGCGTAGCAATCTTATCACGCGCTTCCTTTTCCGCAGCAGTAGCCGCATCTTCCGCTTTCTTCGAGCGAACCGATAGTTCAGCAAGTTGTTCAGAGAGTGGTTTGATCATGAACTTCCTTCATCAAAAGAATGCGGATTCCTGAAACAGCGCCAGCATGAGAGAATGAGGGCGCGCGCGCATTGACGAAAATCAAATCTTGCCCGGCGAGATTGCTGCGCGTGCTCGGCGCCACGGCGCGTGTGAGCCGCAATGATTGCAAGGCGGAAATTTTCTACCGTAGACTACTGTCACGTCATGCGCGGAGGCGTGATTTGAATCGTGAGCTACCCGGTACACTCCCGAGGCTTCGACTTCATCTCCTGGCTTGTATGTTTTGCTGAGAATTTCGTCATAGCTTGGGATATTCGTGGCCCTTTTCTGAGCGCCCCCAAGACCGTCAGTCTTTACTGACGGTACGCTGACTGTTTTCTGGCCGGCTTTCGCACGTGTCTCTAACCTACTGATTTTATGGAGGCCTCGCCCGGAATCGAACCGGGGTGCAAGGATTTGCAGTCCTCTGCGTAACCACTCCGCCACGAGGCCGTGACGGCCGGACTTGCTAGCCCGCCGCGCCGTGGCCTATAGCAAAGGATACGCACGTCCCGCAAGAAATGCTTCGCAAAAAGGCTGAAAACGCCGGTACATTCGATCTTTGCAAAGCCAACCCCGGCTTGCTATATGCGGCTTACTCCATGATCCCTGATAGCTCAGCTGGTAGAGCAATCGACTGTTAATCGATCGGTCGCAGGTTCGAGTCCTGCTCAGGGAGCCATTCTTCAGAAATACGGCTGGAACCGATTCCAGCCGTATTTTCGTTTCTGGCGGCCGACCACGGTTTCCACAAGCATGTCTGAGGGTCGGCAGAACGTGGCAACCACGTCACCATCCTCCCAGGTACAGTTCGATAGAGCAGATTTAGCAGGCGCCGCGCTGTTCCTCGCAAACAGCTGCTGGGCGTTCCGCGCCACGAAGCTGCATGCCTTCTTCCAGATAGAATTTATCGGCGTTCTGGCGCCGGTCGATCTCGCGCTGGCAACGATTCTGCGCCACGTCAAGGGTGAATGAGCGTGGTCTGACCCTCGCGAGGAAGTGCCTCATGCCGGCCTCGCAGGGTTCGGGTCACTTCCCCCCGACCATACTCAGGAAGGTGTCCTGACCTTCGCAGGTTCTTGTTCAGCCATGCGAATTGGCTGGCGACCAGGAGAGAGCGAAATGAGCGCCCGGTGCTAGTTCAATCCGCGTCCAAAATCTCTGACTTTCCCGATCTAACGTCATTTGCAACCAAGCGATATCATCCTGTGAGGGGCGGATCAGTCGAAATTGCCAAATCTGGAGAGGGACCATTTCAAGCGCAACAAGATTGCCGCTTGGCGCATCGACATCAGCGAAGTACATCAGGGCCAGATCGTCTCGATATTCCTCGTAGCCTTTGACGCCTTCGTAATCATTCAGGAAATCGCCGCAGCCGTAGAGAATGAGCCGGTCGCGATAGACTTCGATGGATTTCGCATGGTGCGACGAATGACCGTGAATAACAGAAACTCCGGCCCTTTCGATGAGCATGTGTGCAAAATCTCGTTGCTCGTCTGGAATTTCGTAGCCCCAATTCGACCCCCAATGGATTGAAACAACGACGATATCATTCGGCCGTCGCGCGTGCGCAATTTGCTCCGAAATGTGTCCGACGCTTGCATCGGAAAATTCAGTCAGGAAATTCACGCCTGCGGTGTTTTGCGTTGCTGCCCAATTGCGATGAGTGCCGCTCGTCCAGGAAGCGAACGAAAAGACCAGCACCCGGCCCTTGCCGGCAATGTCCAACACTGCTGGCGCGGCGGCTTGATCAAGATCTCGGCCGGCACCTACAGCCCTGATCCCACATCGTTTTAGCGTCGCCAGAGTCTCGAGCAGACCGGCATGCTGCCAATCGAGAATATGATTGTTGGCAAGCACGCAGCAGTCTATTTGCGCGACTTTCAGGCAATCCGTGTTGTCAGGGCTCATGCGGTAATGGATGCCTTTCGGAACGTAGAGCTCGCTGAGTGTAATGCTCGTTTCGAGATTGATGATGCGAGCATCTGGTTGCATCCGGTTAAGCTCGTCGAGGGCTTCGCCCCAGACATATGAAGGATCGGCATGCCGCGGAATCGGGCCATTTGCCTCCTCGGCGAGACGCACGTACTCGATCGCAGAACGCGTCCACCTCTCATGGAGAACCGGGTTGCACGGATGCGGCAATATTTGATCGATACCGCGGCCGGTCATAACGTCGCCACACAGGAACAGCCGGATCGATTGGTTCGCAGGATGAGCAACATGCGGTTTCGCGGCGAGGCTCATAAGCATCTGCCTCAGCTTGGCCAAAGATTATGTAACACCTTTGGCGTGACGGCCTTGGCGTCCTCCAGTTCCGCGGCGGGCAAGCGCGCGGCAAGTACAGCAAATACCCCACGCGCGGCCTTTTCCGCATCGACGCCCGGGTCGCGATGAACGCCGTCGTGAACGCGTTCCAGAAATGCGCTCCGACTTCTCATCGGATGTGCGCCGGGATGCCAGCCCTCGTAATAAAGGCCCCGCAGCAAGGTTGGCAGTTGTGCGCCGACATGGATCGCTTCGTCTCGCGGCAGACAGTCACGGAAGGCATGCAATGTCGCAATCATAGCCAGATAGACTCGCTCGCGATCGTGCCAGCCGAGCCGCCGCATGACATCGTCGATCCACTCTTCGGTCGCGCGGAAGGCTGCGCTAAGGTCTTGCAGGGATGCCATGACGAAGTACCTCCAGATTTTGCGATATGCTGACACGAATTAGGGTTACGATTTTGAGCGAAATCAAATCCCGGCTCAGACGGTTGGTTTCTAGTGGCCTTCTGGGATCAATTTCAGGCGTGCCGCCGTAGGCCCGGACTGCTTGGCAGGAAATGATTCATGGACTATGCGACTTCGCCTAAAGAGGGTTACGCACGGTGGGAGAACTTCCCGCATGATGCAGATGTCGGAGTGCGCGGATGGGGAGCGACTACCGCGGAAGCGTTCGAACAAGCCGCTTGCGCGCTGACCGCCGTTGTCACACATGCTGAGGTTCAACCTCAGATTTCGATCCAGGTAACATGCGAGGCACCCGACCTCGAGCTCCTGTTCGTCGAATGGCTCAACGCCGTCATCTATGAGATGGCAGTTCGAGATATGTTGTTCGGTCGCTTTAAGATCGCGCCAAGGAGCGTCAGCGCCGGGAGATGGGCACGCTTGGCTCCGGCAACCATTATCTTGAGATCCAGGCGGTTGCCGAAATCTTTGATGCCGCGGCTGCGGATGTATTCGGGTTGGCTCGCGATCATGTCGTTGCCACTATTCATTGCGGCTCGCGTGGACTCGGCCATCAGATCGGTACCGAGTTCCTAAAGGAGATGGTCGTCTCCGCGGAAGAATCGGGCATCAAGCTTCCCGATCGTGAGCTGGCGTGCGCGCCGATCAATTCAGAGATCGGCCGACGCTATCTCGGCGCGATGCGGGCGGCGATCAATTGCGCGCTGGCAAATCGCGAGATTCTCGGTCATTATGCCCGCCGCATTTTCGTGCACCACTTTCCAAATTGTGATCTGCGTCTTCTCTTCGACGTTTCCCACAACACCTGCAAAGTCGAACCGCACCTGGTAGAAGGTAAGCGGCGCGAGTTATTCGTGCATCGCAAAGGTGCGACCCGAGCCTTTGGTCCTGGTCACGAGAGCCTGCCTGCGGAGCTGCGTCCTGTCGGTCAGCCAGTGTTCATCGGCGGCAGCATGGGGACGGGCTCACACATTCTCGTCGGTACGAAGAGTGGCCAGGCAAAGGCATTCTCGTCGGCCTGTCACGGCGCCGGCCGTGCGCTCTCGCGTCACGCTGCGCTGAAGCAATGGAGCGGGCGCAAAATCGTCGATGATCTTGCAACACAAGGCATAGTGATCCGGAGCCCCTCGATGCGCGGCATCGCCGAAGAGGCGCCCGGCGCCTACAAGGACGTGGGCGCCGTCGTGGCAGCCGCTGAACGTGCCGGGCTTGCGCGAAGAGTGGCGCGTTTGCGGCCGCTCATCTGCATCAAAGGATAGAGGGGGCCATGTACGGCTACGTGACCGATCGTTTGCCTGACCTGGCTCACGGTCGCGAACTTAGGCGGAATCATAATGGCTACGCGAAGTCGCCAACTCAAGCGACCTTAGATCTCGATTCCCCTTGATATGACATTTGCCAGAAGCGCCGTAGTATCGAGAACCGTGACTTTCCCCGCCGCAAGCTGCGGACCGAGACGGAACGGCGGAGCAGTATCCGCCACGACCACGCCATCCAACGTATCGCTTGCAACTAGATCTTGCGAGCCGGGAAGAAACAGACCGTGCGTGGCCGCAGCAAAGATCCTTTTCGCTCCACCTCTCCGGCACGCTTTTGCCGCGCGAAGCATGCTCGATCCCGTGGCGATCATGTCGTCAAAAATGATGGCAGTGCGGCCGAGCACACCGGCCGGGATTTCTTCTGCCTCGCTAATGTGATCAATTCTTTTCTTGCTGATCGCCGCGGCCGGAACGTCCCGATGCACGCGCTCTTTCAGAGCGTCGCGAAAGCGCTCGGCGCGCTTCATGCCTCCGATATCCGGCGATATGATCTCAATCTCCTCTCCCGCGAGAGCGGCGGAAAAATGCGCCGCGAAGAGCGGTGCCGCCTCGATGTTGTGGGTCGGCATGTGGAAGGCATTCTCGAAAGCTGCAGCGTTGTGCACATCGAGCGCGAGAATTGCATCCGTTCCTGCCAACTCGAAGAGCTGCGCCAGGTAACGCAGCGACAACGGATCGTTCGCTCTCGTGCGCTGGTCCTGTCTCGCGTAGCAAAGATATGGAGCGATTGCGGTGACGCGCGCGGCGCCCGCGTCCTTGAGTGCACCGATCATGAACAGCAGATCGCAGAGCTTGCTGTGCAGATTGTGAGATGGCTCATCAAAAAGTGATTGCAGGACATAGACAGTGCGTCCTGCAGGTTCGGCGAGAGGCCGCAACTTCCGCTCGCCGTCCTCGAATGTACGTTCTTCGTGCTCGGCAAGCGCTAGGCCGAGCGCCCGGGCGACTTTCGCACCATAGACGCGACTCGGTTCCAAGGCGAAGAGAAGGGGCGCCTTCATAGTCCGGTCCACATCGATCTCTGAAGCCGTATTTTAATGCGCTCCAACTTTATTTCGAGGTCTTAGGAGCGCAGACCCTGTTCTGGTTTCGCGCTCACGAAAGTAGAGCGAGAAATCCTTGAGAAGCGCCTCTGGACGCGGGGGACAGCCTCGGGTGTGGAGATCGACCGGGATGACGGATGCGACCCTGCCGACGCAGGCATAGCTGCCGCCGAAAAGCCCCCGTCAATGGCGCAGTCGCCGACGGCCACGGGGCCGAGGCGCCGCCGTGCCGCGCGGTCCAGCGCTGCCGCGACCTCGGCCGTCGCGGCGGCGCAGGCTCCCGAGCGCCTCGTTGACCACAATGCGCGACAGCCAAGTGCCGATACGCGCCTCGCCCCGAAAGCTGCCAAGATTGGAAAAGGCGCGGAAATAGGCTTCCTGCAGGACATCTTCGGCTTCGAAGTCATGCCGCACGATGCTTCTGGCGATCCGGTAAAGCCGCTGATTGTGCCGCTGGATGATAAACCTGATGGCATAAGGGTCCCTGCCCCGTGCCCGCTCCAGCAGGTCGGCTTCCTCAGGAAAATCGTATTTCCAAGCAAGTTCGGCCATCGCGCCACCTATGGGTGGTTTCATCGGGCCTTAGATGGAGCCGGAACGGAAAGGTTCCTGTCCATCTTGGCAAATCGGAGCTCGCTTTGAGCTCACCTAACGGCCTCAATGCTGCCGCTTGGCCTTGCGCAGCGACAGCGCCATGAGGCGGAACAGCAACGGATAAGGCAGGTAGCGGATGCCTTTCGTCAGCGCCGCGAGCCGCCAGGGGAAGGCGATTTCGAATCCGCCCCTCTCGAATCCGTCGCAGATCAGCCGCGCCGCCTCTTCCGGCTCGATCAGAAGCGGCTGTTGAAGTCCGTCTCCTGGTCGGTCATCGGCGTGCGCACGAAGCCGTGGCTGACGACCTGGATGGTGAGCCCGCTGCTCTCATAGGTGAGCTTCAAGGCCTCAGCCATGTAGATCAGCGCCGCCTTCGAGGAGCCATAGGCAAGCGAGCCGGGCAGACCATTATAGCCCGCGAGCGAGGCGTTGATCGCGATCTGGCCGCGGCCGCGCATTGTCATCGCGGCAAGCATTGGCTCGAGGCAGTTCACCGTGCCACCGACATTGACCGCGTAGGTCTTGGCGATGACCGACGCGTCGAACCCTTGCCGTTCGGCAGCAAGAAAAACCCCGGCGTTGAGAAAAGCGAGCGCGATCGGGCCGATGCCTTCGACTTTGGCAACGACCCCCGCCATCTCGGCGCGGTGCGTCACATCGCCGGGATAGGCGAAGATTTGCCTGGCGATGCCGCTGCAAGGTCCGCCAACTGGTCCGCGCGACGCGCCGTGACGGCGACGTGATAGCCCCGCCGGACAAGCTCAAGCGTAGTCGCGCGGCCTATGCCAGAACTGGCTCCCGTCACGAAAGCAATGCCATCCTTCGGATTTGCGCGATACATGACCTGCCTGCTCGCCGAAACCACCATCGCATGGTCCGCGCGGCTCGACAGGCCGCAGCGCGCGCTTCTATATAGCCGCCAACATCTCTGGGAAATCGAAATATGCCCTCCGCCGCCACCGTCATCGAAGCCATCGGTAATACGCCGCTGATCAAATTGCAGCAGCCCTCGAAGGCGACCGGATGCGACATTTACGGCAAAGCGGAATTCATGAATCCGGGCGGCTCGATCAAGGACCGGGCGGCCCTCGCCATCGTCGCCGATGCGGAGGCGCGTGGGTCATTGAAACCCGGTGGCATCATCGTCGAGGGCACCGCAGGCAATACCGGCATCGGCCTTGCTCTTGTCGCCAATGCGCTCGGCTACCGGACCGTGATCGTCATTCCCGATACCCAGAGCCAGGAAAAGAAGGACATGCTGCGCCTTCAAGGCGCCGAACTGATCGAAGTTCCGGCCGTCGCCTATTCCGACCCCAATAATTACGTGAAGCTCTCCGGCCGGCTTGCCGAAAAGCTTGCGCACGAACATCCGCAAGGCGCGATCTGGGCCAATCAATTCGACAATGTCGCCAACCGGCAAGGCCATATCGATACGACCGGACCGGAAATCTGGGCCGATACGCATGGCAAAGTCGATGGCTTCGTCTGCTCGGTCGGCACCGGCGGCACGCTCGCCGGCGTCGCCATGGCCCTGAAGGCAAAAAATCCGAAGATCAAGATCGCGCTCGCCGACCCCATGGGGGCTGCTCTCTATGAATATTACACCCGCGGCGAATTGAAGTCTGAAGGGTCCTCGATCACCGAGGGCATAGGCCAAAGCCGGATCACTGCTAATCTCGAAGGCGCGCCAATCGACCTTGCCTTTCAGGTTACGGACGAGGAGGCACTTCCCGTCCTGTTCGATCTCGCCGAACATGAAGGCCTGCTGCTCGGCGGCTCGTCGGGGATCAATGTCGCGGGGGCAATCCGCCTCGCCAAGGCGCTGGGGCCGGGCCACACGATCGTCACGATCCTTGCCAATTCCGGCGCGCGCTACCTATCGAAGCTCTACAATCCTGAATTCCTGCGCTCCAAGAATCTGCCGGTGCCCTCGTGGCTTGGGCGCCCGGTCTCTATCAAGCCGGATTATGTGTAGGCATGACTCCAATACGTCGCAGACCTTCGGAAAGAGGTCAGACCCCACATAAGGCCGTCAGGCAACGTGCAGCATGAACATGAAGCCGGCAAGCCAGAAGGCAAAGAACATGGCGGGGACGATCAGCTTCTCTTCGGCGCGGCGGGTCATGGCGGACTCCATCGGGGTGCGTTTCATGGCCCCACCATGGCGCCGATCGGGCCGACCGCCTGTGCGGCCGCACACCGGCTGATGCTGGACCTGCCACAACCGACAACCGATCGAAAAGGTCAATTGATGAGTTCCTCCCCTTTTTTCGTTTCGACGGAATGGCTTGCCGACCATCTCGGTGAGCCCGACCTCGTTATGATCGACGGCACGTTCTTCCTGCCGAGCGATGGCCGCGACGCGCAGGCCGAATATCGTGCCGGCCATATTCCCGGCGCGGTCTTCTTCGACATCGACGCCATCGCCGACCACGGAACCGACCTGCCGCACATGCTGCCATCGCCTGAGGATTTTGCCGCGGCGATGCGCGATCTCGGTGTCGGGGACGCCATGCGGATCGTCGTCTATGACAATGCCGGCCTTCAAGGCGGCCCCCGCGTCTCGTGGACATTGCGGTTGTTCGGCGCCAAGGACGTGAAGGTACTCGCCGGCGGCCTGCAGAAATGGACAGCCGAGGGGCGCCCGCTGCAACACGGCGAAGTTTACCGGTCCCCGCAAACCTTCAAGGTTGATTTCGATCACGCCGGCGTCGCCACACTCGAGATGATGAAGCGCGCCTTGGCGACGGGGTCAGCGCAGATCGTCGATGCGCGCGCTGCCCCGCGCTTTCGCGGCGAAGCGCCGGAGCCGCGGCCCGGGGTGCGCAGCGGGCACATTCCCGGCAGCTTCAATTTGCCTTGGCGCGAGATTGCCGAAAATGGCGCAATGCGATCGCCGCAAGAGATTGCCGCAGCCTTTGCCAAAGCAGGCGTCGATCTCGACCGGCCGATCATTACGACATGCGGTTCCGGCGTGACCGCGGCGATCCTTCTCCTCGCGCTCGAAGCCATTGGAAAAAATGGCGTCGTACTTTACGACGGCTCTTGGTCCGAATGGGGTTCGCGCAACGATGTTCCGATCGCCGAAGGCTGAGCGCTAACGCGAGCTTTGCATCAACGCGAGTGACTCTCTGCGCCATATCTGTGGCGATTTAGAAAGCTTCCGATGTGATCCGAGGCAGCTGCAAGGCGAGTGTTGCAGGAGCGACCGCAGGACGCAGAAAAATGCGCTGCGATCCGCAAATAACTTGACGGACTTCGAAGCCGCGCTACCATAGTACTACAGTGGCGATTCACTTGAAACGATTGATGGTTTTGGGTGTCTCGCGCTGGGGAACGTTCGGCGACCGCCGTGCGTTGTTTGGTTCCTTCTTGCGGCGCAAGGCCGCGTTGATCTCCTGAGGAATCGAACCGGCCGTTCATTCGCGCCGTCCCCGATGCTCCCTGCGTAGGGAGTCGCCGATCTGCTCATTCCGACTTCAGCAATCAGCCGCCAATGCGGCGGGTTTCGCTCGGAAACGGATCAACCATCGAGAGCTCAGGAGTGACTGCCATGTGTGATTATTCGCTGGAAATGTATGCCTCAAGACCCGCACGCGAAGCCGAGAAATATGTGACGACCCGCTTCCCTTCGGGCAGTATCGGTCTCGCCTCGCCGGGCGATTGCACGACGGCCGTCTGCGTCCAATATGACACGCACCTCAGGCTCGAAAATATCTCGACCGATCTGCAAGGCCGGCTTTGTGTGAAATCCGAAGAAGATGTCGTTTTCGCGCGGCTTGAGCATGGGGCTTATCGCGACGGCATCCGGTTCGGCAATGGCAAGGAAGTCTCTTTGCAGTTGCTCGGCTCCGGCGTCGCCGTGACCCTCGTCGAACTGGCCAAAAAGCCCGCCATCGTCGAGCGCCACGACTTTTTGGAGCTCGTCGACTGACCACGAGCTGCCTTGCGCAGCGCGTAACGGGCCCAGACCTCGACGAACCGGCATCGGCTTCAATAAAGTCGCTGCCGGTTTTCTTTCGTGAGGTGCTCCGCAGGCAGCAGATCTTGACGGGTGATGTCAGCAAGCCCTGTCCCGGGCATTGCGTAAGCGCGACGCGCCGAACCCTCCTGAAGCAATTTTCGCGCCGAGCCTGCCGAGGCGATCGCGGCGACCGCGATGGGCGGCTAAAATCGCCCTTTTTTGCGTGGCGGTTTAGCTTGACAGGTGCTAATGAAGCCGGCGCGCGCCCTGCGCAGCGTAATTTTGGCAGATTTGTACGATCAAGGCACCGAATGAAGAAGATCGAGGCGATCATCAAACCGTTCAAACTCGACGATGTGAAGGAAGCTCTCCACGAGGCTGGCGTATCCGGCATCACCGTCACCGAAGCCAAAGGCTTCGGTCGCCAGAAGGGCCACACCGAGCTCTATCGCGGTGCCGAATATTTCGTCGATTTTCTTCCCAAGGTGAAGATCGAAGTCGTACTGGCCGATGCTGTCGTCGATCTTGCGGTCGAGGCGATCCGTAAGGCCGCGCTGACTGGCCGGATCGGCGACGGCAAGATTTTCGTTTCCAATATCGAAAGTGCGGTTCGCATTCGCACTGGGGAAAAGGGTTTGGATGCGATTTGAGGATCGCATTCTTTTTTCTTTCCGAGCAACGCCGGAATTTTCCACTCGATCTTGAGGGCAGGACATGAAGACTGCCGATGAAGTGCTGAAAGTGATCAAGGACAATGATGTCAAATATGTCGATTTCCGCTTCACTGATCCGCGCGGCAAGTGGCAGCATGTGACGTTTGACGTTTCGTTGGTTGATCGTGACACGTTTTCGGAAGGATTGATGTTCGACGGTTCGTCGATTGCCGGGTGGAAGGCGATCAACGAATTGGACATGTGTTTGATGCCGGATCCGGTGACGGCGGTGATGGATCCGTTCTTTGCGGCGCCGACGATGTCGATCGTCTGCGACGTTCTCGAGCCGACGACGGGCGAGCCCTATAACCGCGATCCACGCGGGATCGCCAAGCGCGCCGAGGCCTATGCCACCTCGATCGGGATCGGGGATGCTGCTTATTTCGGTCCGGAGGCGGAGTTTTTCGTCTTTGACGATGTCCGCTTTGCCACCGAGCCCTATAACACCGGCTTCATTCTTGATTCGATCGAGTTTCCGACCAATTCGGACACGGTCTATGAGGGCGGCAATCTCGGCCATCGGATGCGCACCAAGGGCGGCTATTTCCCGGTGCCGCCGCAGGATTCGGCCCAGGACATGCGCAGCGAGATGCTGTCCGCGATGGCGCAGATGGGCGCCCAAACGGAGAAACATCATCACGAGGTCGGCTCCGCGCAGCACGAGCTCGGGCTGAAGTTCGGCCCGCTCACCATCATGGCCGACCGTCTGCAGATCTATAAATACTGCATCCACATGGTGGCGCAGAGCTATGGCAAGACCGCCACCTTCATGCCCAAACCCGTCTACGGCGACAATGGTTCGGGCATGCATGTGCACCAGTCGATCTGGAAGGGTGGCAAGCCGGTCTTCGCCGGCAACAAATATTCCGACCTTTCCGACGAATGCCTGTATTACATCGGCGGCATCATCCGCCATGCGCGCGCCTTGAACGCCTTCACCAATCCGTCGACGAACTCGTATAAGCGGCTGGTGCCAGGCTTCGAAGCGCCGGTCTTGCTCGCCTATTCGGCGCGCAACCGTTCGGCCTCCTGCCGCATCCCCTATACGTCGAACCCGAAGGCCAAGCGCGTCGAGGTGCGCTTCCCCGATCCGGCCGCCAATCCCTATCTCGCCTTCGCCGCGATGCTGATGGCCGGGCTCGACGGAATCACGAACAAGATCGATCCGGGCAGCCCCGTTGACAAGGACCTTTACGACCTGCCGCCGAAGGAGCTGAAGAAGATCCCGACGGTCTGCGGCTCGCTGCGCGATGCGCTGCTGAACGTCGACAAGGACAGGAGCTTCCTCAAGGCCGGGGGTGTCTTCGACGACGATTTCATCGACAGCTATATCGATCTGAAAATGGGCGAGGTCCTGCGCTTCGAAATGACCCCCCACCCGGTCGAATTCGATATGTATTATTCGGTGTAGGGCATTGCAGGCTCTCAGGATAGATACGTGCTCAACGAACGAACCGCCGTGCCCTCGCTCGGCGTGGCTGCACTGAATAGACCTATAAGCTTAGCGATGCGGCTCCCTGATTAAGGGAGCCGCATTTCTTGTTTGTGCGCTCCCGCAAGCAACAGAGGCTCCGCTTGCGAGTCGGCGCTGCTCCGCTTGCTGCGAAACCACGCTTGCAGCGTGACTGAGACCGGTTTCTCGACGGTCACGTGGATGGCCACGGCAAAGGCTGCAGCCATCGGAATATCAACCGCGACCAGCGGCCAAAAGCCGATCGCCGGGGGCAAACCAAGGGCAACGTAGGCCTTACGTGCGAGGACGATGACGATTGGGTGGAAAAGATAGAGCGCATAGGATGCATCGCCCAGCAAAATGAGCGACGACGACAGCGGGCCACGCTCCAAAAAGCCCGGTTCGGCCAGCACGCTCGCGCCGAAGATCAATGTCATCGGCAGCCCACACGCGAGCAAGCGCCCAAGGCCATTGGGGTCAACAGCGATGGGGCCGACCTTGGCCATGCCATTGAGATCAGGCGCCAGCGCCGCCAAGCCGACAATAATGAGAGGCAGAACCATTGAGCGTTTGAGGCGAATCCCGCGCTGCCATGCCAGTGCCGTCAGCGCCCCCAGCACGAATTCGAGCACGATTGGGTCGCTCCAATAGGCGAGCGCCGTCGCGTTAGGTTTGACGATCGCGCCAATGCCGACGGCGAGCGCCAAAGTCACGGCGACAGAAGCCACCGCGACGTCGCGCCGGAAGCCGACGAACAGCGCGAAGACAAGATAAAAGAACATCTCGTAATTGAGCGTCCAGCCCTGCGCCGCGATCGGGCGCGGCTGGCCGTCACCTGGCCGAGCAAACGGCACGAAACCCAGCGATGCAGCGATTTCGAGAAGGCTTGGGAAAGCGCGTCTCCCAAGCCAGGCGACATAGCCGAGGACCAGCAGTGAAATCGCGGTAATCAGCCAATAGAGCGGAACGATCCTGATCAAACGGCGGGTGATAAAAATGCGGCTCGCGCCCGGCGTCGCAAACAGGCGCTGCGAGGAATACACCATGATAAAGCCGGAGATCACGAAGAACAGATCGACGCCGGCATCCCAAGGAAGGACGGTCAATCGCTTGAAGCCAATCCCAGCCTTCAGCGCCTCGTTCAGTGCATCATTTTGAGCATGGCTCAACACGATCATGAGCGCGGCTATCGCCCGCAGGACTTGAATGGCGACAATCCGGCTCATCGTTGGGTCCGAACCTCGGAATAAAACTGCGTCGCCGAAAGGGGGAGCCAATCGAGAATCGAGATCCCCAACACGACGGCGACATACAACGCGAAGGCGCAATAGCCATATTCAGCCACGCCGAGAAATTTCGCCGCCACGAAGTCAATGGCGAAATTGAACGGAGAGCCAAGAACGAAAGGAAGCGCGATCAGGGGCGGAAACGCCGGCGACGCCGCGCGGCCAATTGGGCGATGATCTTGCTTATTGATGGCGACAGCGCTCTCGATGGCGATCCTTGCGCGGCCGCCCGTGGCAGCGGCGAAATCGGAGCAGCAGACGACAATAGTCAGTCAGTGCTCCGCTCGCGCTGCGCAACGGGGGCTCCCGCAGTGAGTGGACTATTTCCGATTTAGCTCCCCATCGATTAACCGAGCGTTGATTCAAGCCGATGTTTGGTCGCAGGTTTGCGTTCTCTATTCGTTCAGGGCGACTTACACTAAACTCCAAAATCAAATCAGCGGTGACGAGGTGCGGAATGGCGAAAACTGAGGATCTCTTCGGTCACGGAGCGTTCAGACCTTCGCGGTCGGCGCCGAAGGACAAGGAGCCGGCCAAAGGATCCGCGGGCGGAGCTGCAAAGCCCCTGCGCGTCGCAGCCTCCGCCACGCCCGGTGAGGCCGGTTATACCGCTGCCTCGATCGAAGTTCTCGAAGGCCTCGAACCGGTCCGCCGCCGCCCTGGCATGTATATCGGCGGTACCGATGAGGCGGCACTGCATCACCTCTTCGCGGAAGTTCTCGACAATGCGATGGACGAGGCGGTCGCGGGCCATGCGAGCTTCATCGATGTCACGGTGGAGGCGAACGGCTTTTTGAGTGTCAGCGACAATGGTCGAGGCATTCCCATCGATCCGCATCCAAAATTTCCGAAGAAATCAGCGCTTGAAGTGATCATGACGACGCTGCACGCGGGTGGAAAGTTCGACTCCGGCGCCTATCAGACCTCAGGCGGGCTGCACGGCGTCGGCGTATCGGTCGTCAACGCTTTGTCGGAACGGCTCGAAGTCGATGTCGCACGAAGCCAGACGCTGTATCGGCAGTTCTTCGAGCGGGGAGCCCCGAAAAGCAAGCTCGAACAGGTCGGCAAGGTGCCGAACCGGCGCGGCACCAAGGTCAGGTTCAAGCCCGACGAGCAGATTTTCGGCAAGGCTGTGAAGTTCAAGCCGGCACGGCTGTTCAGAATGGCGCGCGCCAAGGCCTATCTGTTCGGCGGCGTTGAGATCCGCTGGCATTGCGCGCCCGAACTTCTCGATCCAGCAATCGAGATTCCAGCCGAGGCGGTGTTCCACTTCCCCGGCGGCCTGAAAGATTATCTGGCCCAGGATATCAAGGGCAAAGAACTCGTCGCCGAGCAGAGCTTCACCGGCAAGGTGGAAAAGCCCGGCGGCCACGGTTCGCTCGAATGGGCGATCGCCTGGCTCGCAGAGGACGATGGCTTCGTCCATTCCTATTGCAACACGATCCCAACCGCCGATGGCGGCACCCACGAGGCCGGTCTGCGAACCGCCCTGCTCCGCGGCCTGAAAGACCATGCCGAGCGAATCGGCCAGGCCAAACGCGCCGCCGTGCTGACCAGCGACGACGTCATGGGCTCTTGCGCAGCGTTGATTTCCGTCTTTCTGCGCGATCCAGAATTCCAGGGTCAGAACAAGGGCCGGCTGATGAGCCAGGAGGCCGCGCGGATCGTCGAGACCACGCTGCGCGACGGCTTCGACCATTGGCTCGCCGCCTCGCCTTCAGGGGCGCTCAAACTGCTCGATTTCACCGTTGAGCGAGCGGAAGAACGCGTGCGCAGGCGGGCCGAAAGGGATGTCGCCCGCAAAACAGCCGGGCGCAAACTGCGGCTTCCCGGCAAGCTCGCCGACTGCTCGAACAATAGCGCGCAAGGCTCCGAACTCTTCATCGTCGAGGGCGATTCCGCCGGCGGCTCTGCCAAGCAGGCGCGCGACCGGGTCAACCAGGCCGTGCTCCCCCTACGCGGCAAGATCCTCAACGTCGCCAGCGCCACCAGAGACAAGCTCGCCGGCAATCAGCAGCTCTCCGATCTCATCCAGGCGCTCGGCTGCGGTACGGCTGCACACTACAAGGAGGAGGATCTGCGCTACGAGAAGGTCATCATCATGACCGACGCCGACGTCGACGGCGCCCATATCGCGTCGCTGCTGATCACCTTCTTCTATCGGCAGATGCCGAAGCTCATCGAAGGCGGCCATCTTTATCTCGCCGTGCCGCCGCTCTATCGACTGACCCAGGGTGCGAAACATGTCTACGCGCGCAATGATGCCCATCGCGACGAATTGCTACGCACGGTCCTGACCGGCAAAGCCAAAGTGGAAGTCGCCCGATTTAAGGGCCTCGGCGAGATGCAGGTGGCGCAGTTGAAGGAGACGACGATGGACCCGCGGCAACGCGCGCTTCTCCGTGTCGTCGTCGTCGCCGACGACACGGAAGAGACCGCTGAATCCGTCGAGCGCTTGATGGGCAATAAACCGGAAGCGCGCTTCGCCTTCATTCAGGAACGCGCCGCGTTCGCCGCCGAGCTTGTCGTGGTGTGAGAGCCGCGCCGGTCGTGAGCCGGCATCGCTTTGCCTCCACTCTGCGCAAAATGCGCGTTTTTGAGATTTCCTCAACCTTCTCTTAACTCTGCGCCCGCATCCTGGAAATGGGTCCGGCTGGCGAGGCACGAGAGTCATGAAACTGCGGGTTTTTCTGCGCGATGAGTACGGAACGACGTTCGAGAGCATGGCGCTCGCTCTGTCGGTGATTGCGGTGCTTTTCGTCGCGGCGGCGGACCTCCTCCATTTTGCATCGAAAAAGGACGGGGTGCTGGCTCAGATTTTGGGCAGCGACCGCACGCAGATTGCACGCGCAGAGAACGGACAGAGTTTGCACGGCGATATCGATTATACGCCGACCGGCATTATCGGGCTCCGCCGTGCACCAGCTGTTGATCCTTGCACCGTCGCGCCGAAATAGAGCGCTCTGCAGACACTCAGCGTTGATCGGGAACAGGCAGCGAGACGGTCGCCTTGCGATCGAGGTTGCCCCAGCCGACCAGCGGGCCGAGCAACGCCGTCATCACCGATTTCACGACGACGTAATAGAGAATCTGACGGTAACCGAGACGCTGCAGCGCGAGCCAGAGCATCAGCCGCCAGTTCTCGTTGCGCTCGATGATGAAAGCCAACGCGACGGCCAGGAAGTCCGTCGCCATGAACGCCGCGAAATAGATCAGAGTGATGATCAGGCTGTCCGGATTGAACTGATTCCTGTGCTGCAGATAGTCCAGCCCGTGTGTCAGGATCTGCCAGACCAGCATGAAATCGACGAGCGGCGCCATGACCGCCAGCAGAACCTGAAATAGCCAGACCTGCGGCATGGCGATGAATCCGAGCGTGCCGAAGCGCGGCCGGAACGTCACGTCGCGGTGCTTCCAGAGGCATTGCAGTGTTCCATAGGCCCATCGGAAACGCTGCCGCGATGAGACCCTTGAACGTGTCCGGTGCCTCCGTCCAAGCGACGGCCTCGCTGTCGAAAACGACGCGATAGCCGGCCTTCTGGACGGAGATCGTGAGATCCTGATCTTCGGCCAGCGTGTTGGTCGGAAAGCGGCCGAGGCTATCCAGCGCCTCGCGCCGCCAGGCGCCGACGGCACCCGGAACAACCGTCATGCAGCCCAAGACGACGAGCGCGCGCCGCTCGAGATTTTGCGCGCTGATATATTCGAGCGCCTGCCATTGGGTGATCGTATTGATCCGGTTGCCGACCTTGGCGTTGCCGGCGACCGCGCCGACGGACGGATCGACGAACCAGCGCGTCAAATTCGTGATCGTATCCTTCTCGAACAACGTATCGGCGTCGAGGGCGACGATGATGCTGCCCCTGGCCTGCGCGAGGCCGAGATTGATCGCATTGGCCTTGCCGCCATTCGGCATCGTGATGAGCTTGACGTTGGCGGTATCGCCGAAACGCCTGGAAACGACCGCCGAGGTTCCGTCGGTCGAGCCATCGTCGACGACGATCACTTCAAGGCCGGGATAGTCGCTTGCGAGTATCCGCTCGACCGATTTGACGATCACCTCGGCCTCGTTATGCGCCGGGAATGATGACGCTGACTTCGGGGTAGACGCCCGGCGATAACCGGCTTTGGCCGCCGCACCTCCTGCAAGCGGTGGAGAGGCCGAGGCCGCAGAGAAACACGACGCGCGCGAAGCCGAGCCAGATCGCGCCGATGAACATCGCCTGCAGCAGATGCTGCGACCAGCCGAGCGTGTAGAACACCGAGCGGTTGATGAACGGCTCGAACATGCCCGGCGGCAGCGCCGGCATCGCCTGTTCGCGCGTCAGTCCGGCGAGCTGCGAGGCCGTGACGAAGTCATAGCCGCGCGCGCGCAGCGCATCGATCAGTTGCGGCAGGGCCTTGACCGTTTCGGACCGGTCGCCGCCGGCATCATGCAGAAGCACGATGTTGCCGGCATTGTCCGGGTCCTGGTCGGCGACCTGCTTCAGGATGCGATCGACGATCGTCTGCGCGGGCGGACGCAGCCAATCGTCCGGATCGATACGCAGGCCGACGGTCACGAAACCCATGCTTTGCGCGAGCGCGACAGGCACAGTTCGTCCATCGTCGTCGGGTCGGAATCGCCCAGAAAGGCGCCCGGAACAGCCGCATCGAATGGCCGGTGATCGCCTCGAACAGCCGCCGCGTCGCGTTGATCTCGAGCTTCGCCATGCCGAGTGGCAATTCCACCATGTTCGGATGCGTGAACGTGTGATTGCCGACGTCATGGCCTTCTTCATATTCGCGCTCGACGAGTTCCGGGATGGCACCGGCATTCTCACCGATGATGAAGAAGGTGGCGTGGACATGCTTTTCCTTCAGGATGTCGAGGATCTGCGGCGTCCAGGTCGGATCTGGCCCGTCGTCGAAGGTTAGCGCGAACTTTTTTTGGCTGCGAGCCGAAACGCTGGATGACGAAGGACGTCGGCAGACTTGTATAGTTCTCGTCGACGATATCGCCCGTCTCCGGGTCGAGCTCGATAGCGCGCTGGCCGGTCGAAGGCTGCGCCGCGACATGCAGGATTTCGCCCTGGTTCTGGAAATAGACTTCCTGGCGTGGCCGGAATGGTTTTCAGGCCTCCGGGGCGGCCGAATCATAGGGGCGGCCAGAGCACCGACCAGATCGAGGGATCTTCCGCGCCGAGGCGCCACACCGCATAGCCGGCCGGCCGGTAGATGTCGGAGGCATGAATCTCGTTGAAGGCGGAGACGCCGTCGAGGAACCAGACATCATGCGCCTGCCCCGCCCTGTCCTTGATAAGTGAAATGCGGGTTCTCGGCGTCGGCATCGAAATCGATATCGCCCGCATTCGTCCGCGCGATCCGCGCCACGTCCTGGAAGGTCACATCCTCCGCGGGCTTGCCCTGAGCCCAATCATAGCCGTAATTGCCGAGCGCGATGATCGTGTGATCAGGATCGAGATCCTTCATCCGCTTGTCGAGCAGTTTGCTCGAACCAGCCCTGGCTTGCGACGGCGCCCGGACGTCGCCTGTTTCCCAATGCTCGTCGTATGCCATCAAAATCATGTAATCGACGATGTTGCGAATAGGCGACATAGTCCCAGGAATCGTCGTCGAATGGGACGGCAAGCAGAATCTTCCAGCCGCGCGGTTTGAACGCGGCCGACATTTCCTTGAGGAAAGTCTTGAGGTCGGCCTGGGCGCTTCCCGGCACTTCTTCGAAGTCGACCGTCAAGCCCTGGCAATTGTTGAAATCGAGAAAGTCGATGATCTCCTTCAGCCGCGCGGCGCGTTTGGCCGGATCGGCGAGCCATTTGGCAAGCCCGGCGCCATCCCATTTGCCCTCGACGGAATTCTGGATCAGCGGAAAGATCGGCTTCGCCGGATCGGCCGCCTTGATCAGAGCCAGCGCGCGATGATCGAGGTCGTTGCGAATGCCGATGTCGCTCGCCCTGCACGCTGAGCCAGGTCGGGATGACCCAGTCGAGATGCGGCAGGTCCTTTTTCAGCGCCGAAAAGCTGCGTCTGGTCCCAATTTGCGTAGAAGCCGATGGCGAGGCGCGCCCGGACGCCGGCACGACGGCCGATGAATCGTTCACGCGGCCTTGCGTTTCGGTCTTGAGGTGGGCGATACGCGCCAAGTCGCGCTCCTTGCCGCGCAATTCCGCGGCGACGCGCTGCGCGATTTCGGCAGCGAATGGCGGGTGACGGTCGCCGTCACCGGCGGCCGGAAAAGGTCTCGGCCGACCCTTCGAGATTGGTGCTCAGAGGCGGATTGTTCGCGAGCAGCAGAATGACGAAAAACACGCATACGATCGCCACGCGCCGCAGTGCCGATTCGCATGATCCAGGACAGACGCGAAGCGCGCCTACCGGTGGATCGAAAAAGACAGGCTTGGACCGCATCGCCGGAAAACCGCTCCGCAAAGTATCGCAAAGGGTTAGGCGTGGGTCATCTCGGATGAACGGATGCTGAACACGGAGAGCTTCGGCAGCACGCCAGGACGAGAAGCTATTGAGCGTGACGAAAATGGCGCAGTTGCCGCAGCTTTAGGCAGTCCTCGCCGCATCGAATCTCCGTCCGCGGCCCGGAATGAGACAGAATCAATTCGATTTGACTTGCGAAACAGGTAATTGAAAGGCAGTTGCCGTTAGGCGATAAGAGGGTAACAAAGGCCGCCTTACCCGTTCGCGCTGCACCAAGCACGCCTGCCAGTTTCGATCGAGCCGCCCTAAATTCGATGAACCTATGAAGGAGTTAGAGCAGGATGGCCCGTTTCAGCGCCCTCTTGCAAAGCCTCGCCATCGCAGGCGCGGCCGCTGCTTTCCTCGTCAGCACGCCGCTGGTTGCCGAAGAATTCTCCCCGTCGCAAAAAAGCGAGATCGAAACGATCATCAAGAATTACATCCTGAAAAATCCGGAGATCCTGCGCGACGCTATCGACGAACTCGAAAGTCGCGAAAAGGCCGCCGAGGCCGACGCGCGCAGCAAAATCCTCAGCAACTCAGAAGGGCCGCTCTACACCTCGCCGCATGAGGCGGTCGTCGGCAACCCGCATGGCAAAATCACGCTTGTCGAATTCTTCGACTATAATTGCGGCTATTGCAAAAAAATGCTGCCGGACATTGCCCGGCTGATAAAAGATAATCCGGATCTGCGCGTCATCCTGCGCGATTTCCCGATTCTCTCGGATGCCTCAGTCGATGCGGCGACGATCGCCGCGGGCTGTGCGCAATCAGTTCAAAGGCGAGAAGTTCTGGGAATATCACCAGCGGCTTCTCGGCTTGCACGGCCTGGTCGGCAAGGAGCAGGCGGTCGCGGTCGCCCGAAACGCTCGGCGCCGACATGCCCCAGCTCGCCAAGGACGCGCACGGCGCCGTCGGCCAAGGACGGGCCTGGAGGAATCCGATCGGCTCGGCCACGCCTGCCCTGCAACGGCACGCCGTCCTATGTCGTCGGCGATGAAGTCGTGGTCGGCGCCGTCGGCTATGACGAGTTGCAGACCAAGCTCGACAACGTCAGGAAATGCGGCAAGGCCGTTTGTTCCTGACCTGTTCGCGGGCGGACGCCACTTTCATCGGGACATCCGGCTGCGCGGTCCTGCTGAGGCTTCCTTTGCCGCAGGAAGCCGGCTAAGGAAGCTCGATAAACTTCCCCGCCGCTTTCAAAACCCGATGATCAAGGCCGTCCACGTCCTCAACGGACCCAATCTCAATCTTCTCGGCACGCGCGAACCGGAGATCTACGGGCACGAGACGCTTGCCGATATCGAGGCGCGCCTGGCCGCGATCTGCAAAGCACGCGGCGTGACGCTGCATTTCCGCCAATCCAATCATGAAGGCGATCTCGTCACCTGGATCCAGGAAGCCGGCCGCGCCGGCGAGCCGGTCATCCTGAACGCCGGCGCCTACAGCCATACCTCGATCGCTCTTCACGACGCCATCAAAGGCGTCGAACGCGCAGGTCATCGAGGTCCATCTGTCGAATATCCATGCGCGCGAAAGATTTCGCCATGTTCGCGCATATCTTCCGTCGCCTATGGCGTGATTGTCGGGTTCGGCGCGGCCTCTTACGACCTTGCGCTCGAGGCTCTTTTGTCGGCCGCGGCGACCGGCGAGAGTTGAAGGAATGACAGAAAAAAAACCGGCTGCGGCGCCAGCGGCGAATACGGTCGATCCGCATCTCGTCGAGAAGCTCGGCGAAATCGCAACGCGTCTCGACCTCAGCGAGATCGAAGTCGCGCAGGGCGAGCTGAAGATCCGCGTCGCGCGTCAGGGCGGTGCGCTGTTGGTCGGCCCGGCGTCAGGCACGACGGCCCTTCGGCGCAGCCAGGGGCAGCGCCCGCGAGCGCGGACTGGCCTGCACCACTCGCTGCCACCCATCCGGGCGCAGTCAAATCGCCGATGGTCGGCACGGCCTATCTGCGGCCTTCGCCGGAGACGCCGCCCTTCGTGACGATCGGCTCGCAAGTGAAAGCCGGCGACAAGATCATGCTGATCGAAGCCATGAAGACCTTCAACGAAATCGTCGCGCCGCGGGCCGGAACGGTGACCGCTATTTTGGTCGAAGATGCCCAGCCAGTGGAATTCGGCCAGCCCCTCATCGTCATCGAATGAGATAGCGCGGCGGTTCTGCGGTACGGCAAGACCCGACGCGCTTTTCTCCACTGGATGGATATGTTTGACAAGATTCTCATTGCCAATCGCGGCGAAATCGCTTTGCGCATCCTGCGCGCCGCGAAGGAATTGGGCATCGCTACTGTCGCCGTTCATTCGACGGCGGATGCCGACGCGATGCACGTCAAGCTCGCCGATGAATCCGTCTGCATCGGGCCGCCGCCGGCGCGCGAATCCTATCTGAATATCCCTGCCCTGCTCTCGGCCTGCGAGATCACCGGCGCCGAAGCCGTGCATCCAGGCTATGGATTTCTGGCCGAGAACGCGCGCTTCGCCGAAATCCTCGCCGAACATCAGATCGACTTCATCGGCCCGAGCGCCGAACATATCCGCCTCATGGGCGATAAGATCGAGGCCAAGCGCACCGCGAAACGCCTCGGATATCCCTTGCGTGCCGGGGTCCGATCGGCGCGGTCGACGCCCGACGACGCCTTGCGGATCGCCAAGGACATCGGCTTTCCGGTCCTCGTCAAAGCGGCGGCCGGCGGCGGCGGCCGCGGCATGAAGGTCGCCCGCACGGCGGAGGACCTTTCCGTGCGCTCTGGCCACCGCGCGCAGCGAAGCCAAGGCCGCCTTCGGCGACGACGCCGTCTATCTCGAAAAATTCCTCGATAACCCGCGCCATATCGAAATTCAGATTCTTGGCGACGGCCAGGGCCATGCCATCCATCTCGGCGAGCGCGATTGCTCGTTGCAGCGCCGCCATCAAAAGCTGTTCGAGGAAAGCCCCTCGCCCGCGCTCAACATGTCGCAGCGTCTCGAAATCGGCGAGATCTGCGCCGCCGCCATGCGCGAGATGAATTACAAGAGCGCCGGCACGATCGAGTTCCTCTACGATGAGGGCAGCTTCTACTTCATCGAGATGAATACGCGCATCCAGGTCGAGCATCCGGTGACCGAAATGATCACCGGCTTCGATCTCGTGAATGAACAGATCAAGATCGCCGCCGGCTCGCCTCTGAGCATCGCCCAAAGCGACGTGGTGCTCTCGGGTCACGCCATCGAATGCCGGATCAACGCGGAAGACCCGAACACGTTTCGGCCCTCGCCCGGCAAGATCGTCTATTATCATCCGCCGGGCGGCCTCGGCGTGCGCGTCGACAGCGCCGCCTATGCCGGCTATTCGATCCCGCCCTATTACGACTCCCTCGTCGGCAAGCTGATCGTGCATGGCCGCACGCGCAACGAGGCTCTGCTGCGGCTGCGCCGCGCGCTCGACGAATTTATCGTCGACGGGATCGAAACGACGATCCCCCTGTTCCGCGCCCTGGTCCGCAATCCCGACATCCAGAACGGCCTTTACGACATCCACTGGCTGGAGCATTTTCTGGCCAACGGCGGGATGGACCCATCCTGAGGAAGTCGCGACGCTTCAGCCCAATCGAGCACACGGCTTGCGGGCTGGGAGGCACCCGACAGAGCGCTGTCGGGACTCCTATTGCCTAGACGCAATCATTGGGCTGCTAACGGCGTCCGTTCCTCTTCCTCACGCGACGAGTCAGCGACCGTCGGGTCACGAAGTTCATCGGCTGCCGTGGCGGGGACAAACTTCCCGTAGCGCAAAGCGAGCGGCGGCAGGATGAACAGATTGAGCGCCGTCGATGTGAAAAGGCCGCCGAGGATCACGAGCGCCATCGGGCCCTCGATTTCGCGGCCCGGCGTATTCATGCCAATCGCCAAAGGCAAAAGACCAAGCCCGGTCACGAGCGAGGTCATCAGGACTGCAGCAAGCCGGTCGCCTGCGCCGCGCACGGCCGTGTCCAAATTCCACGGCTGAGCGTCGACCGAGACCAGATGTTCGTAATGCGAGATCATCATCATCGAGTTGCGCAGAGTAATGCCGAAGAGCGTCACGAAGCCGACCAGCGATCCCAGCGAAAGCACGCCGCCCGAGAAAAAAACCGCCACGACGCCGCCGACCAGAGCGAAAGGCAGGTTTGCCATGGTCACGAGAAGATTGCGCCAGTTGCGCGTGACGATCGACAGAAGAAGCACGATCCCGACGCCGGCAAAGATCGACTTCAGAGTAAGATCACGCTGCGCCTGCGCCTGCCCCTCGGCCGCGCCGGAAAAGACGACGTAGGTTTCCGGCGGCAGTTTGACTTTCGCGGCGATCTCCTTGCGTGCCTGTTGAACGAAGGAAGCGGGGTCCCGGCCCGCGACATCCAAGGTCACCGACTGGAGCCGCCGGCCGCCCTGATGTTGGATTTCGTAAAGGCCAGACGAAGCGTTGACATCCGCAACTTGGTTCAAGCGGACGTAAGTGCCGTCCGGCGCCTGGAGCGGCAAATTGCCGCACGTCGGCGATATTGCCTTGGCGCCGCTGCGAGAGCCTGACGACGACATCGAAGACGCGGTCCCCTTCATAGGTCTGGCCGACGACATCGCCCTGATAAGCAGTGCGTATAATGTCAAGGATGCGAGCTCGGTCGAGTCCCCAGCGCTGCAGGTCCGTCGGCCGAAGCCTGATCATGATTTGCGGCAGGCCGAGCGGCGACTGCATCTCGACCGAGGCGGCGCCGGGAATGTTGCGCAGCACATCGGCGATACGCTGCGCGGTGTCGTTGATGACATCGAGATCGTTGCCGTAAACGTTCACAGCGACCGGCGTCGTGTAGCCGGAAAACGTCTCGTTGACCCTCTCCGTCAGGAACGTATTGGCAGAAAAGTTGACGCCCGGGAAGTTCGTCAATTGTTTCAAGATATCCGCTTTGGCGGATCTCGCGCCTTCGCCGGCAAGTGACTTGAGCTCCACCTCGAATTCGCTTTGATGCATTCCATGCGTATCGCCGGCAGCGGCTCGCTCCGCCCGCCCCACCCGTTGCGCAACGGTATGCACGATGGGAAGCTTTTCCAATGCCTCTGTCACGCGGGCACCCATCCGCAGGGACTCCGACGTCGAGGTCCCGGGCATGACCGTCATATGGACGATGAAGTGTCCTTCCTGGAGGTCGGGAAGGAAGGTCTCGCCGAACAGCGGCAAGAGGGAGATGCCGGCGAACGTCAGGATTGCCGCTGTCGCGATCGCCAGTCGCGGCACTTTCACAAAACCGCGCAGCACGGCTTCGTAGGGGCGCCGGGTCCAGCCAATGACCGGCGGCACCCTCTCCTTCGTATGCTGCGGCAGGAACAGGAGCGACATCGCCGGCGTCACGGTGATGGCGACAACAAGCGAGGCCAGAACCGCAAATATGTAGGTGAGGCCGAGCGGTGCGAATAATCGGCCAGCGACTCCCGACAAGGTCACGACGGGAAGGAAAACCAGGATGACCGCGAAGGTCGCATAGACGACGGCGCTGCGAACCTCGTAGGTGGCCTCCAAGACGACGCGTGCGGCTGGTCGCGGCTCACTGCGTTGTATGTTCTCACGTAACCGACGGGTGATGTTCTCGATGCCGATGACCGCATCGTCGACCACCTCGCCGAGCGCGATGGCCAAGCCGCCCAGCGTCATCGTGTTGAGCGTCACGCCATATTGTTGCAACACGACGACGGCGGCGAGCAATGAGATCGGGATTGCCGAACAGCAGATCGCCGCCGCCCGAAGGTCGAACAGGAAAAGAATGAGCACGATCACGACCAGCGCGCCGCCGACGAGGAGCGACGAGCGCAGGTTGTCCGTAGCCGCCGTGATGAAGTTCGCCGGACGGAAAAGTCCTCCGTGCAGCGTCACCCCATCCTGCTGCAGCGTCGGCTGAAGGTCGGCAAGCGCCGCTTCGATGCCTTTGGTCACGTCTAGCGTGTTGGCGCCGTATTGCTCGTCGATATTCATGACGACGCCGGGCTGCCCCATGATGGCAGCGCCGCCGATTGCAGGTTCCGGCGCTTCGATAACGTCGGCCACGTCTCCCAGCGTAACGCTGCCGCCATCCTGGCGTACCACGACGGTGCGGGCGATGTCGGCGGCGCCGACCGACTGTGTGTCGGTCTGCAAAGTGATGCGCTGGTTTGGCGTACTGACGAAACCGGCGCCGCGAACCCCCGTCGCGCGCCGCGCCGCCGCGAGAACGTCGTCCATGCCGAGACCGAACCGAATCAGTCGATCCGGATGGACGAGAATTTGCGTCGACTTCTCCTCGCCCCCAAAAATCTCTGCGCCTGCCACGCCCGGCACCGAAAGAAGGCTCGGACGGATCGTCCATTTTGCGATCGTACGTAATTGCATCAACGACTGCTTCGACGACGTCAGTCCGATCACCAACACTGTGGCGGCCGATGAGGTGAGCGGCGTCATGGAGGGCGGCTGCACGCCCGCAGGCAGCTGGCTGGCCGCCGCCGTCAGCCGTTCGGCGACCAGTTGGCGATCGCGGAAGAGGTCCGTCGTAGGGTCGAAATAGACCTTGATGTCGGACAATCCCTGGATCGAACTCGAGGTAATGCGCTGCAGATTGGGGACGCCATTGATCGCCGCCTCGATCGGCCGGGTCACCAGGGTTTCGACCTGCTCCGCGGCGAAACCAGGCGCTTCGGTCTGTACGTCGACCTGGGGCGGCGCAAATTCCGGAAAGGCGTCGTAGCTTGCGTGGCCGAGCACATAGATGCCGTAAGCGACGAGCAGACAGGAGAGCACGACAATGATGCCGCGGAAGCGCAGGGCAAAGCTGATGATGAAGGCCTGCAGGCCGGCGATGCGCATCGTCTCTAATCCTCGACCGGCACCTGCGCGCGAAACTCCTCAGAGAGAAGCATCTGCGCGCCGTGCACGGCGATTTCCGCATCTGGCGACAGGCCCGTAACGATGTATCCGTCATTCTCCGCCGGACGATTGGGAGCGATCTCATGCCGGACGAAGGTCTTTGCGTCCGAGCGGATGTAAATCCAGGCTTTTCCTTCGAGCCAAACGACCGCCGAGTTCGGTATGATCCATCCTCGTTCAGCCGTTTTGGCCGCCAAAGACACTTCGAGGTTTAGGCCCGGCAGCAGCCCGCCTTCTGCCGGTGCGCTGTAGAAATAGCTGATCCCTTGAAGCTTTGGATTGGTGGCGGTCGCCAGCGAGATGAAGGTGAGCTTTATTTCCTGGTCGCCATTCAGGCTGGCATTCGCCGTCTCGGGAGGGGTGGTTACGCTGACGCCGGGCGGCAAGGTCACTTTGACGAGATAGCTGCGCCGCTCGATCAAATCCGTGATCAGAGGCGCATGATTGATCAGCCCTGCCCCCAAGACGCTGCCCCAGGCCTGTTGAGCAGTGGCCGACACGGCTTTAAGGCGGGACTTGGCTGCTGCAAGCGTGGTCGTATCGATCTCAAAACTGCTCTGAGCGCTCTGCAATTGCGCGGTCGAAATATTTTGCTGATCCTTGTTGAGGATCTTGGCGCGATCGAACGCCGCGCGCGACATCGCGAGCTTGGCATCCGCGGTCTGCACCTGCTCCCCGGCATCGCGATATTGATTGCTGAGATCGGTCAAAGGGCCGGGATCGAGGACAGTGGCGAAGCCGACGAGGGAGTCCTGCGCAGGCGCTGGGCTAATGCGGGCCGTTTCTATGCCGGCGTTTTGCTGGTCTGCCGCGCTCAAGGTGAGAATGGTCATTCCATTCTTCGTCGTCACACGCGTCGGCGGATTTGCCACGCTTTCGACGTCAGTGTCGTCGTTGTCAGCCTTGGTTTGGGTCACGAAATTCTGAAAGACCAATTTGGTCCCAATACCAAGCGCCAGCAGCAGCAGAACCGCCGCGATGATCCGAAACAGATTGCCGGAATGCGACCGCGATTTCACGACGACGTCTCCGAAGGCACGCGAAGCGTGGGTTGCGGAAGCGACGAGACGACATCGGGTCCGTACAATGAACGCTGCACGGCGTCCTCAAGGCTACCGAGCGCCTGGCGCTGCTGCACGACGACATCGAAACTGGATAGCGCCGTCGCGGCGGCCTCTATTTGAGCTGTGACCAGAGTTGGCCGATCGACCTGGCCAGCGCGGAAAGAGTTCTCCACCTGCTGTGCGCGACGTTGCGCGCTCGCGCGTAGCGCTTCGGCGCTTGCCAGGCTTTGCGTCGATTTTCGATAGGCCGTTGCAGCCTGGTCGACAGCGCCAATGATTTGCGCCTGCAAGGCGGTAAACGTTGCGGCCGCCTCCTGGCGTTTGGCGATAGCCTCGGCGATCGGCCCCTGATTCTGATTGAAAATCGGAAGCGTGGTGCTCAGATTGAGTTGGTATTGGTTGATTCCGTATTGGTAGCTGTATCCCGGACTCAAGCTCACATTCGGATATTGGCCGGCGATTGCGAGGCGCAGCCCGTCCTGCGTCGCCGCGTAGGCCTCAAGGCTTGCTTGCACATCCGTCCGCTGCGTGAGTGCCTCTCGCCGCCAGCCGCCGGAGTCCATGTTGGCCGCGACAGGCGGCGGATGATCGAAGACGCTCAACGCAAGGTTCACGCCATCGAGCGCCTCTGCTGGAATTCCGACTGCCGTGGCGAGCTGTACCCTGGCTTCGGCGACAGTCTGGTCGAGATTGTGGAGAGCAACGGTCATCTCCGCCCGGTTGATACGCTCGCGCGAGACATCGAGCGCGGAGGCTTCGCCGACGGCAAGCCGGTGCTCGAGCAGGTCAACCAGCTGGTCCTGAAGTTCGAGCCGTTGGCGGGTCAAAGTCAGCCGCTGCTGTGCCGCCCAGAGAGCCAAGAGTGCAGCGCGGACATGGCCGCGAACCTGCCAGCCGGCGGTCGCCAGATCCCAGCGCGCAGCGTCAACCAGATGCTGGGCCTCTGCCGTCCTGCTCTCGCGTTTGCCGAAAGTTTCGACGAGGAAGTCGATCGCGGGACCGATGGTGAGCGGCGCGGCACCCGCCGGGATAGCACCTGCAACCAAGCCTTGACCAACGATATTCGTGAAATTGAGGACCGGATTGGGGCGCTCACCCGCGGTGATGGCGGCGGCCTCGGCGGCCGCCAGTTTGGCGTGCGCAAGCTCAAGATCAGGGTGATAGTAGAGCGCGGCCGCGGTAAGGGTCGTCAGGTCCCACGTCAGCGACAGTCCAGATTGGCCATCTGGGTGCACCGCCGCCGCGACGAATTGCTGGAGGCGCGAGTTGTTCAGGCTGCGGCTGTCGAGCACGCGCGCATTTTCGGCAGCCGACATCGGTTGCGGCTTATAGCTCGCGCAGCCGCTGACAAGCGTGCCTGCCAAAGCAACCAAGAGAATGGCGCGCGTAGATGACATCCGAAACTCGTCTCTCCCTCCCGTGCCGCCGCCGTGGCTGACACTGTGGCCGCTTGCAAATGCGGCAGCCACCCGCGCTAAATCTTGAAGCGATTTGCAACGCATGACGTTCGATTGCGAGTTTTACCGCTTACACGAGTATTAGGAAAGAATCCAAATGCAACAGGGACCCATTTGCCAATGGAAAATGCCAAATTGCAAAACGACTTGTGGGCAAGAGAAGCAAAGTCCAGGTTGGTATGCCATGCGCGTCTGCCCCTGTGCAGCCCACCCTCGTGCCAGCCAGCGCGCAGGACGTCAGTGGGTGCGGCCAGACCCTGGGCGACTGCGGTCATGGCGCGGGCCGCGTTGGACGGCGAAGGGGGCGATTGAGGGGCCTTTCGTCATCAACGCAGTCCGCGCATATAGTCCTGGAACAGGCACACACTGATGATTTTGCCGGTCTGTCGCGATGCGACAGCGCGGCCGTCCACCGACTGCCATGGTCCGCATGCTTGACGCGGGGCGCCGCGAGAGCCCATCTTGCATTTATGTCACGCCCTCGCGACGAATTTGAAATCACTCCGGACATTCTCTTACGGGCCTATTCGATCGGCCTCTTTCCAATGGCGGAAAGCGCCGAGGATCAGAATCTCTTCTGGATTGATCCCGAAGCGCGGGGCGTTTTCCCGCTCGACGGCATAATCATCTCGAAGAAGCTTGCAAGAATCATTCGCTCGGATCGCTTCGATATCCGCATAGATCAGGATTTTGAGGCGGTCATCGACGCCTGTGCGAGCACCGCCGCAGGGCGCGAGAAAACCTGGATTAATCAGCGCATCAAGCGGCTTTACGGCCAGCTTTTCGATCAGGGCCGTGTCCATACGGTGGAGGCGTGGCGCGATGGCGCCCTTGCCGGCGGACTCTATGGAGTAGCACTCGGTGCTGCCTTCTTCGGCGAGAGCATGTTCCATCGCCAAACCGATGCCTCGAAGGTCGCCTTGGTTCATCTTGCCGGGCGGCTCGCCGCGGGCGGCTTCCGCCTTCTTGATACGCAATTCGTGACACCGCATCTCGAAACTTTAGGCGCCATCGAAGTCTCGAAGGAACGCTACCGGCTGATGCTCGCCGAAGCCGTTGCGCTCAAGGCCGATTTCTGGATTTGGCCAAAGGACCGAAAGATCTCGGGTCGAGATGTTCTCGCCGCCCTGCCCCGGCGAAGTGCACCGGCAGCCTGCCGTGAAGGCGAAGCTGCCGCACTGAAGGCGGAGGCTCAGAAGCCGTTGCCGGGCGGCGGCACGTTGGGAGGAGTCGTCGTCGTCGGGTAGAACTGCTGGGTCGGCGTTCGCCGCTGCGAGCTTGGCGGCACAAAGCCTGGAGGTGGCGCGACCTCGATCGGCCCGCGCGGCTGCGGAGCACCTTGTGCGTCCTGCGTCGTCGGCGTGCCCTTCAACTTCGGCGCTGCGGCTTTTCCGGCATCCTGTGGCTTTGCGGCAACGGCCGGCGGCGTCTCCACCTCCGCCGTACTCGGCGGTGAGGCGATCACTTCGGAGCCGCCTTTGCAGTCCACGAGCCAAATGTCATAGACCGGGTGCTCAATTGCATGGAGGCCGGGGCTCGCGGCGAACATCCAGCCCGTGAAAATCCGCTTGGAATTATTATCTGCATCGAGTTCGTCGACCTCGACGAATGTGTCGGTCTGAGGTGCCTCGGTCGGCGGCCGCGTATAGCAGACACGTTCGGTGATCTGCAGCGAGCCGAACTGCACCGTTTCATTGGTGGCGACTTCGAAGGAAACGATCCGGCCGGTGATCTTGTCGAGGCCATCGAATACTGCGATCGGATGTTTGATTTTGTCGGCCTCGGCCGCGCGGATCATCATCACCGATACGGCAGCGCCGAAGAGAAATAGAAAGAGGCAGCGCGTCCTTCGATTGTTTCGCATGTCCGATGTGGTGCCCACTGCGCCCCGCAATCAGCCAACAAGATCCGGCAACCGAAAGATCGCCGCTTGCCGGCAAGCCACCATGAAAGTCCGGCCGGAATAGGGCCGGACTTTCATCTCAAATTAACGCGGTAGGCCCCGTTCGAACGCGCCCGGTTCAGCCGGTGATTTCGTTGCCGGAGAAGAATTGGGCGATCTCGATCGCGGCCGTCTCGGGCGCATCCGATCCATGCGCCGAGTTTTCGCCGACCGAAAGAGCGAACTCCTTGCGGACGGTCCCAGGACTGGCCTTTGCCGGATCCGTGGCGCCGAGGACATCGCGATATTTCTTGATCGCATCCTCGCCTTCGAGCACCTGAACGACAACTGGCCCAGCCGTCATCGTGTCGACGAGGTCACGGAAGAACGGCCGATCCTTGTGAACGGCATAAAAGGTTTCTGCTTGTGGACGGGTCATCACGACCCGTTTCTGGGCGATGATGCGAAGTCCGGCGGACTCGATCAATGCGTTGATTGCGCCAGTGAGATTGCGGCGCGTTGCGTCGGGCTTGAGAATTGAAAAAGTGCGCTCGATCGCCATACGTCGTAAAATCCTCAAAGTCCGAGCCAGGGTGCGGCGCTTATAGCTTCGCCGGTCAAGCTCGGCAAGGAGCGCCGCGATGCGCTTGCGCATGGGGATTCGTGTCTGCGAACTCTCATCTTCCGCGCCGCGCAAAGGCACGCTGGACAAGGAAGGCGCCGCTTTCTATAAACCGGCCGCGTCGGCACGCTGCCCGACCTGCCCAGGTAGCTCAGTTGGTAGAGCATGCGACTGAAAATCGCAGTGTCGGTGGTTCGATTCCGCCCCTGGGCACCATTGAAATGAATGACCTATGAAACTGACTTGCGCGCAAAGATGCGATTTGTATTGAGCGTTTGCGTTTCTGCACTGCGCCATGAGCGGAAGTGCACAGTTTCATTTGATTCCCTCCTGGGTAAGCCTGAAGCCGATGCCCGCCGCTTCGAGGCGAGCAGACAGTTCTTGTCGAGAATAACGGAAGAGACAGGGCCAGCTTTTGCAGTTATCACCGATCCATTAGAGGCACCGAACTGGTCCCAATTTAATATGACGGAGGCACCGGAGAACCGCACCGAATGCTCGGCCAATTACGCCATATCTGTGAACCGGCATTGGATTTTACAGGAGAATGACATGAAAGCGCTCGTTTACGGCGGCCCAGGTTCGAAGGCGGTCGAGGATCGTCCCAAGCCGAAGATCCAGGCGTCCGGCGACGCGATCGTGAAAATGGTGAAGACAACCATCTGCGGGACCGATCTGCACATCCTGAAAGGTGATGTTCCGACCTGTACGCCGGGCCGCATCCTCGGCCATGAGGGCGTCGGGGTCGTCGATGCCGTCGGCACCGGCGTCACCAACTTCCGCTCGGGCGATCGAGTTCTGATTTCCTGCATCTCGTCCTGCGGCAAATGCGAGTATTGCCGGCGCGGTATGTATTCGCATTGCACGACCGGCGGTTGGATCCTCGGCAACGAGATCGACGGCACCCAGGCTGAATATGTCCGCACCCCGCACGCCGATACCAGCCTCTACCATATACCCGAAGGCGCCGACGAAGAGGCTATCGTGATGCTGAGCGATATTCTGCCCACCGGCTTCGAATGCGGCGTGCTCAACGGCAGGGTGGCGCCGGGATCGGCGGTCGCCATTGTCGGGTCCGGCCCTATCGGGCTTGCCGCTCTTTTGACGGCGCAGTTCTATTCGCCTGCCGAGATCATCATGATCGATCTCGACGATAACCGTCTCGGGCTTGCCCGTCAGTTCGGTGCCACGCATACGATCAACGGCAAGGACGGAAAGGCCGCCGAGACAGTGAAGGCACTGACCGGCGGCCGCGGCGTCGACACCGCCATCGAAGCCGTCGGCATGGCCGCCACTTTCCAGCTCTGCCAGGACATCGTGGCTCCCGGCGGCGTCATCGCCAACATCGGCGTGCACGGCCAGAAAGTCGATCTGCACCTGGAGCGGCTGTGGTCGCAGAACATCGCGATCACGACACGCTTGGTGGACACCGTAACCACGCCCATGCTCATGAAGACCGTACAATCGAAGAAGATCGATCCGACCAAGCTCATCACTCATCGCTTCACGCTCGACCGGATCCTCGATGCCTATGATACCTTCGGCCGTGCGGCGGATACGCACGCGCTAAAAGTCATCATCGCTGCGTAGGTGAGGTACAACCCCTTTCCACAAGACTCACTCCAAGAAAGATCGCGGCGCAAAGAGGATGCGAATCTCGTTGTCGTCGCGCCCATTGCCGTACGCAGATCCACGAGACGATTCCGGGGTGGGGTCAAGCGCCACCTCCTGCGCGTGAGTGTGCCGGTGTGGCTGTCTCACTGAGCGCATCCGCTTACGTCAGGGTTCAGAGATTTCCTGATACCGAGTGATTTACATCAAGACCTACACTAGGCAGTCCGCATTTGATGATGTTTTGCGGTATGCGCTTCTCTCCGCGAAATTGCCTTTCGTCTTCGAAGCTGGCCGATCAGGTCAACTGAGGTCGATGATCGTTTCGACAATATGATTGAGTGGCACGTTCTCGGCCGTAAGAGTCATGCGCAACTTCAGTTTGTCGCCCTCGACCTTGCCCTCGCGAACGACGCGCTCAATCTCGCGCTGCGATGTGACGCCGACTTCCTTGAGGAATTTGCGCACGGCCATGTTGAAGCTGCCCTCGTCCATAGCGATCCTCCCAAAGCTCGTCGTCGATGCCTTAGCAATAAGCATTGCGCACGAAGCTGATCGATAGCATTAGTTCATCAAGAACCGGAATCGCATTGCCCACTCTTACTCGATGATGACCCATCGCAAGATTCTCTGGACCGCGGCAAGACCAGGATCCTCGGACTCTCGAATAACCGTAAGCAACTGAAACCATAAATCATCATCGGCTCGTTCGACGAACTCCCGGACAGCACCTGCAACGAAGTCTGCCACAGCCATCGATGCTGCGGCCGCTCGTCGCTCGATCTGTCCCATGATGACGGGATCTATCGCCGTCAGCACACTCGCGGCGACACCAGGCCGATCGAGTTGGGCAATAAGCTCTCCGAGCATTTATTGGACCAATGCCGTCTGTGCCGGATTGAGTTCCGCACCCTGAATGTCAGCCTCTCCAGCAATGATACTGACATATTGGCGCAGCGCCTTTTCCTCGACCGTCGCCTGCAGACGTCCCGCAATACGCTCGCGGACAGCCTCGAAAGGAAGCGTTGCGCCTTGGATCCGCCGGTCCACTGCCACGATGTGGAACCCGTAGCGCGTCTTGACCAGTTCGCGCAGGAGTCCGGTTGGCCCCAATCGGAACAATGCGCGTTCGAACTCGGGCACAGTATCGCCGCGACCGATTTGGCCAAGATTGCCGCCGTGTTGACCCGACGGGCAGTTCGACAGTTCGCGGGCGACCGCGTCAAGGCGATCCGGCTTGCTCAGAAGCTCATTCAGGGTCTGTTCCGCCCGGGCGCGAATTTCCGAAACACTCACCGATGGTGTGACTTGGAAGAGAATGTGCCGCGCGTGCACCAGATCACCGCTCTGGAATTCTTGCAGATGCGCCTCGTAATAGCGTCTGCATTTCTCCTCTGTAGGCGTCGGCGTTGAGACCTCGCGGGCAAGAAGCGTTTCGACGGCTTCGGTGACCTTTTGGTTATCTACCGTATTAGCGTCGACTAGACCGATCGAGACGGCGCGCTGCCTGAGAAGCTCGCGCGCGGCAACGAATTCCTCGAACTCGTCCGTCCCGACGGCAATCTCGACGCCGTTGACCACGACAGTCATGAGCGGATCGGCTCCTTTGCTCGTGTCCGCGGCGTACGTACGATCTGATAGGGCCGGAATAGATAGGCGAGCGCCCCGGCCCCGCTCCAGATATGAATCATGCGCGTGAAGGGTGATACGAGAAAGATGGTGAAGCCGAGCAGTATGTGAAGCTTGTAAGGCAGTGGCACCCCGAGCATGAGCGCCGCTGCGCCGCTGTTCAGCGTGACAACTCCCTTGACGTAGCTCGTTAGTGTTTCGAACAAGACCCCATCCATATGGAACGCCGACAGCGGCACGGTGAGAAGACCGAGGGCGAGCTGGAGCCACAACATGAGTGCGACGCCGATATCCCACTTACGACTGTTGAGCCGGATACGCGGATCAGCAAGCCTCCGATGCAGAAGAATTGTGAGCCCGACGATGGCAACAAGCCCTGCGATACCGCCGACCACCATCGCCAGGAGTTGATGGGCGACCGGCGAGAGAGCCCAGTCGACAGCCCAGTTCGGTGCCAGAAAGCCGGCCAAATGGCCGAGGATCACGACGATCACGCCATAGTGGAAGAGGTTTGATCCGAGTCGCAGCTCCCGCTTGCGCAGCATCTGCGATGAATCGGTCTTCCAAGTGTAAGGCTCCCGGTCGAAGCGGATGAGACTGCCGAGCAGCAAGATTGCAAGGCAGATATAAGGATAGATGCCGAAGAGGAGCGTGTTTACATAACTATTGGACAGCATCGTCAATCCTCCCGACTAAGCGGCTGGCGCCCGGCAGCGGTGGATATGGGAGCGCCGGCGAAAGCGGGTTCCTCGAGCCAGTCGCGATCGAGAGTCTCGACCTGTTCGTCCACTGGCGGCACCTCAGCGCTATCTATCGCGGTTTCGCCGGCAATGACGATCAGTGCTTGCAGAATCGCAGCATAGCGGCTCTCCCGAGCGACCAACGAACGACCGATCGTCGTCAGAATGTGGGCGCAGTCTGCCAGCATGGCCCGCGCCTCAGCGAGTTCACGGCAGCTCAGATACTCGAGCACGACGGGCAGGTAGTCCGGCAGCTCACGGCTGGAGAGCACAAAGCCGGCTCCCTGATAGAGCTGTTTGAGTTCGACCATGGCTTGGCCTCGATCGCGGCTATCTCCGTGCAGATGCTCAAATAGGTGCAGGGATAAGGCCCGACCGCGATCGAAGAGATCGACATAGCGCTCCTCGGCTGCCAAAAGATCGCCATCACCGATCTCGTCGATCAGTTCGAGCAGACCGCGGCGCTCGCGCGGTGCGACGAGCGGTGTCGCGCGGATGACATCGGCGATCTCCGGTAACGCCTGCCTCATCTCTTCGGATGGATAGGAGAGCAAGGCGCTAAAGGCTTTGAACACAAACATGATTGCACCTCAGGTATCCAGCGGCCGTACCGGCGTCAGCTTGCGGCGCCCCATCTTTCCGCCGAATAGCGTCGAGTGCGGCGGTCCGAAGTCGCAGCCGTTACCGAAGGTGAAGCCGCAGGAGCCCTTCAAGCCGTATGCATCCTCCGCCTGCTCGCGATGGCTGGTCGGGATGACGAATTGGTCCTCGTAATTGGCGATCGCAAGATAGCGATGCATCTCTTCGACCTGCGCGACCGTCAGTCCTGTTTGTGCGAGGACCGCCCGTTCATCGCCCTCGCCGAGTTGGCGTCGCCGGAAATAGATGCGCATGGCGAGCATGCGTTCCAGCGCGGCAACAATCGGCGCCTCGGCGCCGGCCGTCAGCAGGTTAGCCAGATAACGAACGGGAATACGCAGCGAGCGGACGTCCGGAATCTCTCCATTCGTCTCGATCGCCCCGGCATTTGCATGCGACTGGATCGGCGACAGCGGCGGCACGTACCAGACCATGGGCAAGGTGCGATATTCCGGGTGGAGTGGGAAGGCGATCTTCCAGTCAACTGCCATCTTATAGGCGGGCGAGCGCTTCGCGGCCGCGATCCAGGCATCAGGGACGCCGTCCGCGCTGGCCTGGGCGGCAATCGTTGGATCGTTCGGATCGAGGAACAACTTCAGCTGTGCCTCATAAAGCTCCTGTTCATCCTCGACGGATGCCGCGCTTTGGATGCCGTCAGCATCGTAGAGCAGGACTCCCAGATAGCGAATGCGACCTACGCATGTCTCCGAGCAGACGGTCGGCTGGCCGGCCTCGATGCGCGGATAGCAGAAAATGCATTTCTCGGCTTTTCCCGAGGTCCAGTTGTAATAGATTTTCTTGTACGGGCAGCCGGAGACGCACATGCGCCAGCCGCGGCACTTGTCCTGGTCGATCAGAACGATGCCGTCCTCCTCGCGCTTGTAGATCGAACCGGAAGGGCAGGATGCAACGCAGCTCGGATTGAGACAGTGCTCGCAGAGTTGGGGCAGATACATCATGAAGGTGTTTTCGAACTGGCCGTAAATGTCTTTCTGCACGGCCTCGAAATTGTAATCCTGTGAGCGTTTGTTGAACTCGCCACCGAGGATTTCCTCCCAGTTCGGCCCCCATTCGATCTTTTCCATCGGGCGCCCGGTGATGAGCGACAGCGGCCGCGCCACCGGCGCGGTCGGCAATTCTGGCGCCTTCTGCAAATGCTCGTAATCGAAGGTGAAGGGTTCGTAATAGTCATCGATCTCGGGTAAATTCGGATTGGCGAAGATTTTTGCGAGAACCGAGAGGCGACCGCCCTGCTTCGGCACGATCTTGCCGCTCTTCTTGCGCTCCCATCCGCCACGCCAGCGCTCCTGGTTCTCCCAATCCTTGGGGTAACCGATGCCGGGCTTCGTCTCGACGTTGTTGAACCAGGCATATTCCATGCCCTGGCGCGAGGTCCAAACGTTCTTGCAAGTGACGGAACAGGTGTGACAGCCGATGCATTTGTCGAGATTCATCACCATCGCGATCTGAGCGCGGATCTTCATGAAGCGGTCTCCTCGACAGCGCGATCGACAGGGTTGGAATGGTCGAGCCAATCGACTTTATTGAGCTTGCGAACGATAACGAACTCGTCGCGGTTGGAGCCGACCGTGCCCCGATTTCGCGCTTCACCACGGACTCAATTTTCCCGACGTGACCAACACGGGCCTCTTCGTTGACCTGGGCCCACTGGCCTTGAGCTATATTCTGGAGGCTGGCGGCTCTGGTTATTTCCGCCAACGCGCAGTCGCCTCGCTTCTTTCTGCTGGGAGGCTTCGTCTCGTTCCAGGTGCGCCCAGTTTTTTCTACCCCATCTATGCAGCCTGCTCGGCGCAGACCGAAGACCGATTGATCGAGATTGCCCTGCAGGGCCTGCGCGCCGTCGCGGTGAACGGTTTCGACCGCTAGCGAATTGGCTCGCATTGATCTCACCGGTTGTCGAGCTTGTCGGTCATCAGCCGCGAGCCGGCATTGACGCGTTAACGCGCGGGCTCCGCGCAGGTACCAATTCATTCAGCCGTCGGGGGCACCATCGACGCAATTTGGTTAACGTGTTACTTTTTGTTCCCGCATAATCGAAGTCGCAGCCCACAGTCCGTGCACCAGAATTGTTCAGGAAAGCAAAGAGGAGGCGCGTATGAAAGAGCCCGGTCTTGACAATCGTCACCGTGACAAAAACGGCGAAATTTCCAAGAAACACGGCAACACGCTGGTGCGCACGCTGCGCAAGATATATGGGCATGGCTTTGCCCCTGCCTTCCCGGACTCTGCCAAGCTGTCAGAGGTTCTCAACCAACTCGACGCGGTGTCGCTGACGCGACTTCACAGAGATCATGACGGGGAGACGCTCGAAGACAAGATCGTTCGGGCCGGCGGCTGAGTAGCTACAGGCGCCGACGATCGCGCGTCTTAAGGGCCGCAGGGCTCGTCTCTTCGTCACATGCACGAACACGACTTGCCAACACTTGATGCCATTAACCTTCGTGGCGCTTGAGCTACGCGTCATTTCAATTGATGCTTCTGCCTTAAAGTGATCGCAACGAATTGATCACACTTTCCCCGACGTTCCATCAACACGCCACTGGGCGATGTCGGACTGGAATTTGTGGAGAGTCGGGGACGAGGAGTGCACCTTATGAAGAAGCTTCTTTCGCGGTTTGTCGCGGATCAGTCGGTGCCACGGCTATTGAATATGGTCTCATCGCCGATCTGATCGCCGTCGTGATCATCGTGGCGGTCAGCGCACTTGGCACGAGCATTTCGGCCAAGTTCAATGCGATTGCTACGAATTTGAGTTGATTTCGGCTCGCCGCGCCACCCGAAGCACTTAAGATCATCAGACACGTCCTCGGTAAGGCCATCAAGGCCGGGCGGCGGCGACGCTCGACTGAATGCCGATCGACATGTGCTCCGCGTTCTTGTCCATCGCGTTCGCGCGCGCTCAGTCGACGAGGCCGACAGTCTGCATGCGGTGCGGCTCCCGCAAAGCGCGGCGATTAGCGTCGCCCTCGCGACATTGCGCGTGGCAATGATGATGCTCCTGCCGCTCCGGACAAGCCCGTCGTTTCGCTGAATCCACACTTGGGCGGTGATTGCACCTGATGGAAGCTCGCCGGGTGCGCCGGATGCGGCGGGGCCATGGCTTTGGAAATCGCGGTCGCCAGTTCATCCTGATTGAACGGTTTGGTAAGCTGAACACAGGGACAGCTTACTTCAGCCCCCGAAGCTTCGGCATAGCCGCTCGCAAAGATCGTTCGCATCTGAGGCAGCCGATCCACGATTTGGCGGATAAGGTCAGCGCCGTTCATTCCCGGCATCGCATAATCTGTCAGCACAAGATCGATCGTCTCCGGATTGGCGAGTTGATGAAGAGCTTCGGCGCCAGACCCGGCCTCGATGACGATATGTCCCAAATCTTCCAGCATGGCTGCCGTGCCAGTCCGAACGAGCGGATCGTCGTCGACGATCAGAACGGTGAGCGACGGGCAATTGGATCCCGTCGAGCGCATTGCATATGAGGGCTCTTCCTCTGGATTGATGGTCTCGGTCTCCGCGAGAGGCAGAAACAGCCGGACAGTCGTCCCCACAGTCTGCGAACTCGAAAGATAAAGAGCGCCGCCAGACTGAGCGGCCATGCCGTGCACCATCGAAAGGCCGAGGCCTGTCCCCTTTCCGGGTCCCTTGGTGGTGAAGAAGGGCTCCGTCGCCTTCGCCAAAGTGACCTCGTCCATCCCGACGCCGCTATCGATAAGCGAGAGGCAAAGATAGTCCCCGGGCGTCAACTGACCGTTCCGTGGAGCACGGACGAGTTCTGCGGATATCGACAACGTACCGCCGTCGGGCATCGCGTCGCGGGCGTTCACGGCCAGATTGAGCAGGGCCAGCTCCAGTCTGATTGGCATCGATTTTGATCGCGGGAAGCCCGTCTGGAAAGGAGATCGCCAATCGCACTGACGGCCCGAGCGCGCGTTGCAAGAGACCCTCGATGCCGTTGACCAGCACGGCGACATCGACCGCCGCCGGCTTCAGTTCTTGCCGGCGGGCGAATGCGAGGAGGCGCTTGGTCAGCGCAGCGCCGCGCTCTGCGCCTTCGATCGCATTGTCGAGCAGTCGCAACGACCTCTCGTCGGTCATGCGTTTGCGCACAAGATCGAGGCTGCCAAGAATTGCCATGAGTAGGTTATTGAAGTCGTGCGCGACGCCGCCGGTGAGCTGGCCGATCGTTTCCGTCTTCTGCGCTTCGAAGAGTTGTGCCAACGCCATTTCCCGTTCACGCGTGCGCTCATCGATGCGGCGCTCCAATTCCTCGTTCATTTGCGCGAGCGCCTGCTCTGCGAGCTTGCGTTCGGTCATATCACAAGTGACGCCGCTCATGAGTGCGGGACGCCCCACTTCATCAAGCGAGATCACGGCGTTCGCTACGCACCACCTGACTTCTCCGCATTAGGCCTTACGATGCGGAACTCCGAATGGAAGGTCTGCCCGCTCCTGAGTGACAGTTCGGCAGCATGATGCACTGCCTGCCTGTCCTCCGGATGAAGCAATTCTTCGACGGCAGCCGACGTCGGGCTGAAGGCGCCTTGATCAAGACCGCAGATCCGAAACTGCCCTTCGTCCCAGACTTGCTTGCCGGTGGCCGTCTCCCAATCCCACGATCCCATCGATCCCGCCGCTAGAGCGATGCTGCGGCGCTGCTCGCTGTCTTTCAGCCGTTGCGTCGAAGCTTCCAGCTCGGCGGTTCGCGCCGCGACGCGGCGCTCGAGCTCTTCGTTCATTCGCTCGAGCTGGCGGGTCTTTCGATATAGTTCGGCGAACACGCGAACCTTTGCGCGCAGCACCTCCGGGATGATCGGAACCGAGACATAATCGACCGCGCCCGCCGCATAACCTTTGAGCTGATCGAATTCGCTCAGATGGATCGCCGAGACGAAAGATGATCGCCGTTCGCTCGAAGCGCGGATGCTCTCGGATCATCGCCGCGAGTTCGAATCCATCGAACTCCGGCATCTGCACGTCCATCAATATGACGGAGATCTCGGTCCGCAGCAGATGTCTCGAATCGCCTCGCGCGCCGAGGCCGCACGCGATCAAGTTTTCGCCCAGCTCGGCGAGAATCGCCTCGATAGCTCAGCAGCTTTGACGGCTGATCATCAACGAGCAGGATGTTTACTTTGTCCTGCACAGGATCCTCGGTGTCACCGGTGCAGCCACATCCGCAGCGCGGAAAGCAACTGTTCGGTATTGACGGGCTTGGCGAGATAGTCCGATGCGCCGGCTTCCAGACATTTCTCTCGATCGCCCTTCATGGCTTTGGCCGTGAGGGCGATCATCGGCATACGCCGGTAATCCGGCTTCGCTCGAATGACCTGCATCGTCTCATATCCATCCATGCCAGGCATCATGATGTCCATGAGGACGATCTTGAGATCGGACGTCTGCTCGATGACTTCGATGGCCTCGCTGCCGGTCGGGCGCGGTGAGCACGCGCATACCGCGGCGCTCCAGCACGCTGCTCAGAGCGAAAATATTGCGCGGATCGTCATCGACAAGAAGAACGGTCCGGCCGACGAGATCCTCGTCCGAATTATGCAGGCGTTCCAGCATCGTCTGCTTTTCGCTGCGGAAGATCGGAGACGACGCGATGGAGGAACAAGGCCGTCTCGTCGAGACAGACGCTCGGGCGATTCGACGCCTTTGACGACGACGCTGCGCGCCATTGTGTGAAGCACGGCATCCTCCTCGGAAGAAAGCTCGCGGCCCGTGAAAACCACGACGGGAATGTCGGACAGGGACGCCTCATCGCGCATTTGCTCGAGCACCTCGAAGCCGGAAATGTCCGGAAGCTTGAGATCCAGGACGACGCAATCCGGCGGGATCATCACGGAGCATTTTCGAGCGCGTCTGGTCCCGCTATCGGCGGTGACGATCTCGATATCCTCGTGGCCAAGCAATTCGCTCAGGCCCAGCTGTTCGGCCGGGATTGTCTTCGACCACCAGAAGACGCCGGCGGCGCGGCGAAGCAAAGCTCTTCAGCCGCCCTGAGCGCCGTCTTCCAGATCCGTCGATCGTCGTCGGCTTGGTCAGGAACGAATAGGCGCCGCGGGCGAGGCCATGCTGCTTGTCCTCGTCCAGAGTTATGATCTGAACGGGGATGTGCCGCGTGTTCGGATCCTGCTTGAGCTGGCTGAGCACATTCCAGCCGAGCATATCCGGCAGGAAAACATCGAGAGAAACCGCTGTCGGCCGATATTCGCGCGCCAGCGCAGGCCTCCGATCCGCGCGACGATACGATCACCTTAAAGCCATTGTCGCGCGCCAGATCGGCGAGCACGCGCGCATAATGCGGATCGTCCTCGACGATCAGCAGCGACAGGTCGCCCGGCTCTCACCGATGTGCGGTCGTCTTCGAAGCGCTCGACGGGCGCTCGGTCAGACGCGCCGACTCGACATGCCTCGGGCATCGGAGATTGCGTCTGCCTCGCGAAGTCCCTCAAGCGCGGCGTGCCTTGCGCACCGACATAGGTGAGCGGCAGATAGAGAGTGAACGTGCTGCCCGACGCCGGGCGTGCTGCGCAGCTGGATTTCGCCGCCGAGCAGGTCGGCGAGTTCGCGGCTGATCGCGAGGCCGAGACCCGTACCGCCGTATTTGCGGCTCGTGCCGGCATCGGCCTGCTGGAAGGCCTCGAAGATGATCTTCTGCTTCTCGGGCGGAATTCCGATGCCGGTGTCCGCGACCTCGAAAGCAACGACGGACGGCGTGCTGCGAAGCGTCGGATGATCTATGTTCCATCCGCTCTTTGCCGACCTTGACCGTCAACTTCACGCCGCCGCGCTCGGTGAATTTGAACGCGTTTGACAAAAGGTTCTTGAGCACCTGCTGCAGGCGCTTGGAATCGGTGATGATGCTGCGTTCGAGGTTGGGATCGAGATCGACGTCGAAGCCGACTGCCGCCCCTCCGCCTCATGGCGGAACGGTCGAGACATCATTTCAAGCAAGGTTGTAAAGAAGATTTCTTCAGCTTCGACAGAAACGGTCCCCGATTCGATCTTGGAGAGATCGAGGATATCGCTGATGAGATTCAAAAGGTCGGTGCCGGCGCCGTGAATGGTGCGGGCGAATTCCACCTGTTTGGAGCTGAGGTTGCCTTCCGGATTGTCGACGAGCTGCTGGCCAAGAATCAGGATGCTGTTCAGCGGCGTGCGCAGTTCGTGCGACATGTTGGCCAGGAATTCGGACTTATACTTGGAGGTCAGTGCGAGTTCCGCAGCCTTTTCTTCCAAGGCTCGGCGAGCCTGTTCGATTTCCTGATTCTTGGCCTCGACCTCGACATTGCGCTCGGCGAGCTGCTGCGCCTTCTGCTCGAGCTGTTCATTGGTCTGCTGCAGTTCCTTCTGTTGCGTCTGCAGTTCTGTGGCGAGTTGTTGCGATTGCTTCAACAGACCTTCCGTCTGCATCGTCGCCTCTATGCTGTTCAGCACGATGCCGATACCAGTCGTCAGCTGTTCCAGGAACGACAGCTGAAGATCCGTGAAATGACTGAGCGAGGCCAGCTCGATCACCGCTTTAACCTGCCCCTCGAACAGGACAGGCAGAACGACGGCGGCCTTTGGCAGCGCCTTGAACACGCCGGACGAGATCGGCACGACGTTGTCCGGCATATCGGTAATGAGCACGCGACGCGCATCCCGGCCGCATTGGCCGATCAGCCCTTGTCCGAGTTGAAGCTCTTGGGGATGCCCGGTGACGCCGTCATCGGCATAGGCGTGGAGAAGCTGCAACTCCTCGCCGTTGACCTGGTAGATCACCCCATGTTGCGCGTCGACCAGCGCAGCAAGCTCGGACAGAAGCATGCGACCGACGTTCGACAAGTCGCGCTGGCCCTGCAACATATTGGTGAACCGCGCAAGATTGGTCTTGAGCCAGTCCTGCTCGGTGTTGCGCGCCGTCGTCAGGCGAAGATTGCCGATCATCGTGTTGATATTGTCTTTGAGCTCGGCGACCTCGCCACGCGCATCGACCTGGATCGAACGCGTCAGATCGCCCTTCGTCACGGCGGTCGCCACTTCCGCGATGGCGCGAACCTGCGTGGTGAGATTGGCGGCGAGGAGATTGACGTTGCCGGTAAGATCTTTCCAGGTGCCTGCCGCGCCCGGCACATGCGCCTGTCCTCCAAGCCGGCCTTCCACGCCCACTTCGCGCGCGACCGTGGTGACTTGGTCGGCAAATGTCGCAAGCGTATTGGTCATGTTGTTGATGGTTTCGGCGAGCGCCGCAACCTCGCCTTTTGAGGCGACCGTCAGGTTCTGCTTGAGGTCGCCATCGGCGACGGCGGTGACGACTTTCACGATGCCACGTACCTGTTCGGTGAGGTTTGCCGCCATCACGTTCACGGTGTCGGTCAAGTCCTTCCAGGTGCCGGCGACGCCGGGCACGACCGCTTGGCCGCCGAGCTTGCCTTCGGTACCGACCTCGCGCGCGACACGGGTGACCTCGCCGGCGAAGGCATTGAGCTGGTCCACCATCGTATTGATGGTGTTTTTCAGCTCCAAGATCTCACCCTTCACGTCGACGGTGATTTTTCTCGACAAGTCGCCGCGAGCGACGGCGGTCGTGACTTCCGCAATGCTGCGCACCTGCGTCGTCAAATTCGCTGCGAGCAGGTTGACGTTGTCGGTCAAGTCCTTCCAGGTGCCGGCGACGCCGGGCACGACCGCCTGCCCGCCAAGCCGGCCTTCGGTACCGACCTCGCGCGCCACGCGCGTGACTTCGCCGGCAAAAGAGCGCAGCTGATCGACCATCGTATTGATCGTTTCTTTCAGCTGCAAAATCTCCCCGCGCACGTCGACCGTGATCTTGCGCGACAGGTCGCCATTGGCGATGGCGGTTGCAACTTCGGCAATGTTACGCACTTGGCCCGTCAGGTTGGACGCCATCGAGTTGACGTTCTCGGTCAAGTCCTTCCATGTACCGGCCACGTCCGGCACCTGCGCCTGGCCGCCAAGTTTACCCTCGGTGCCCACTTCGCGCGCGACGCGCGTCACCTCGCCCGCGAAGGCATTGAGCTGGTCCACCATCGTATTGATGGTGTTCTTCAGCTCCAGGATTTCGCCGCTGACATTGACGGTGATCTTGCGCGAGAGATCGCCGCGCGCGACGGCCGTGGTGACGGCCGCGATGTTGCGGACCTGCCCGGTCAAATTGGACGCCATCGAGTTGACGTTCTCGGTCAAATCCTTCCAGGTGCCGGCAACGCCGGGCACGACCGCCTGGCCGCCGAGTTTGCCTTCCGTGCCGACCTCGCGCGCGACGCGCGTCACTTCCGAAGCAAAGCGGTTGAGCTGGTCCACCATCGTGTTCAGCGTTTCCTTCAACTGAAGGATTTCGCCGCGCACGTCGACGGTGATCTTGCGCGACAGGTCGCCGTTGGCGATGGCGGTAGAGACCTCGGCAATGTTGCGCACCTGCGCCGTGAGATTGCCGGCCATCGAGTTCACGCTGTCGGTCAGGTCTTTCCAGGTACCGGCGACTCCTGGCACCTCCGCCTGCCCGCCGAGGCGACCTTCGGTACCGACCTCGCGGGCAACGCGTGTCACCTCCGACGCGAAAGCGTTGAGCTGATCGACCATCGTGTTGATGGTCTCTTTGAGCTCTAGGATTTCGCCGCTGACGTTGACAGTGATCTTCTTCGAAAGGTCACCGTTGGCGATAGCGGTCGAGACCTCTGCGATGTTGCGCACCTGCGCGGTGAGGTTCGACGCCATCGAGTTGACATTGTCGGTGAGGTCCTTCCAGGTGCCGGCCACGCCGGGCACTTGCGCCTGACCGCCGAGCCGGCCCTCGGTTCCCACTTCCTTGGCAACACGCGTCACTTCCGAAGCGAAGGAGCGCAGCTGATCGACCATCGTGTTGATGGCTTCCTTTAGCTGAAGGATCTCGCCGCGGACGTCGACTGTGATCTTCTTCGAAAGATCGCCGGATGCCACGGCGATGGTCACTTCAGCGATATTGCGGACCTGCGCCGTCAGGTTCGAGGCCATGGAGTTGACGGATTCGGTGAGATCCTTCCAGACGCCCGTCACGTTCTTGACCTTGGCCTGGCCGCCGAGTTTGCCGTCCGTGCCCACTTCGCGCGCGACGCGCGTCACTTCGGACGTGAACACGCTGAGCTGTTCGATCATGGCATTGGCGATCGTCGCCGAACGCAGAAATTCGCCTTTCAGCGGCCGGCCATCTACGTCGAGCGGAACCGGCTGAAGCAGATCGCCTTTCGCGACGGCCGAGATCGTGCGGGTGACCGAAGTCGTCGGCCAGAGCAGATCGTCAATGAGCGTATTGACGGAGGCTTCCATATCAGCCCAGGCGCCCGTCGAAATGCCGAACCGCACCCGCGTGCGGATACGGCCGTCGCGGCCGACCGCCTGGCCAACGGTTTCCAACTGGGCGGCCATGCGTTCGTTCGCGGCGATGATCTCGTTGAAAGTGTCTGCAATCTTGCCCGCCAGCCCGGTCAGATTGCCTGGCAACCGGGCAGTGAAGTCGCCGGCCCGCATCGCTTGTAGAGCGCGCAAAAGGCTTGTTGAATCAGCATCTAGGAGATTTTCTTCGAGCGAAGCCGGAATCGGAGGCGACAAGCGAGACGCCCGTGCGCCATTGGAATTTGCTCTCACGGACGCATTTGCCCTCGACGTCATCGAAACCCCGATTTCTCGTCATGGCGACCAGCTCCACCACAACGGTCTTCGGCCGTCTGGACGGAGCGGCCCGGTTCGAAACGCGGCAGGGAAGCCATGGTTCCAAGGCAATGACCATCTTTCGCCGGGGGGCTAAGAGGGTACCTCCAAGGTCAGCCTTCAAACATGACATGGGCCAAAAGCGCCAGCCAAGCCGACGAACACCTGTGATAGGGTGTCGTTGGGGTGACATCCGGGAATCATCTCAGCGATGTTGTTGCGTGCGCTCCTTGATGACCGCAAGGGGATCTTCCCAATGTGAGGAGATAATTTGGTGGCCAAATCATCCCGTAGGTCAAAATCGCGCGCGCCGCGAGTTGCGAATATCCATTCCCCTGATCGATTGTCTCCCCGCGGACCTTCGCCGTACGGCGGATACGGGTGGCTTCCGGATCTCCCCGACGCGCGAGATTACGACTACGCCGCGCCGCTCATCCGCTTTCCTCGCGGCCTGCCATCGGCGGTCGATCTTCGGTCCGAATGTCCGCCAGTATACGACCAAGGCCAATTGGGCAGCTGCACGGCGAATGCCATTGGCGGTGCGATCGAATTCGATCAACGCAAACAGGGCACGAAGGAATTCGTCCCTTCGCGTCTCTTCATCTACTACAACGAAAGGGTCATGGAAGGCACAGTCAATCAAGACGCTGGCGCGCAGATCCGCGACGGAATCAAATCGGTTGTGAAGCTCGGTGCTCCGCCGGAAAGCGATTGGCCCTATGACATTGCGAAGTTCACCCAGAAGCCGCCGCAACAAGCCTACCAGGATGCAATCCAGGATCTCGTTGCATCCTATGCGCGGGTGACGCAAAGCCTCGGCCAGATGCAGGGTTGTCTCGCTTCGGGCTATCCCTTCGTCTTTGGCTTCACGGTGTATGAGAGCTTTGAAAGCGAGGCAGTTGCCTCGACAGGCATCGTTCCCATGCCCGCTTCAGGCGAGCGCGCGGTCGGCGGCCACGCCGTCGTCGCGGTCGGCTATGACGACACCAAGCGGACTTTCATCGTCCGTAATTCCTGGGGCGCGGATTGGGGTGACAAGGGCTATTTCTATATGCCCTATGAATATTTGCTGACGTCCGATTACGCCGATGATTTTTGGACGGTTCGTTCGGTCACGGGATAGTATCACCCCTGCCCTTGCCACACCCTGCGCCGTCGTCTAGATTGATGATTCATATTGGCTCTTCGCGAGGCTCGCGTGCGTTTCGGCGCTCACAAAGCACAGATGTTCCGGCTGGCTTTCGCCCCGGCCTGCGCCGACGTGACTTTCGGGCTGCTTCTGCTTACCTGCCCCTGAGCGCCGGCCGGGCTTTACCCGGGCACTCAGGGGAGCATTGCACAAGCGGAATTCCCCAATTCAGACAGCAGCCAGGTCAATGCCATGACGCACCCCATCCACAAAAACGGCGAGAGCGCCGCCGAGAAAGACCGGATCTCCATCTTCGATACGACCTTGCGCGACGGCGAGCAATGCCCCGGCGCGACCATGACCTTCGAGGACAAGCTCGAAGTCGCCAGACTACTCGACGCGATGGGCGTCGATATCATCGAGGCAGGCTTCCCGATCGCCTCAGAGGGTGATTTCGAGGCCGTTGCCGCCATCGCAAAACGCACCAAGCGCGCGCGCGTCGCGGGCCTCGCGCGGGCGATTGAGCGTGACATCGCGCGGGCTGGCGAGGCGGTGCGCGCCGCCGTCCGGCCGCGCATCCACACTTTCGTCTCGACCTCGCCGATCCATCTCGCACATCAGATGAACAAGAGCGCAGGAGGACGTGCTCGACATCATCGCCAAGACGGTGACGCAGGCGCGCAATCTCGTCGACGATGTCGAATGGTCGGCGATGGATGCGACGCGCACGCCGATCGACTATCTCTGCCGCTGTGTCGAGACGGCGATCAAGGCGGGCGCAACGACGATCAACCTGCCCGATACCGTCGGCTATGCCATGCCAAGCGAATATGCGGCGATGTTCGAGGCGGTCCGCACGCGCGTGCCGAATGCCGACAAAGTCATCTTCTCGGTTCATTGCCACGACGATCTCGGCCTTGCGGTTGCCAATACACTGGCTGGCGTCGCCGGCGGGCGCGCGGCAGATCGAATGCACGATCAACGGGCTCGGCGAGCGTGCCGGCAATGCGGCGCTCGAAGAAGTCGTGATGGCGCTGAAGACGCGCGGCGACAAACTGCCGTATCACATACGGGGATCGATGCGACGATGCTCACCCGTGCGTCAAAACTCGTCTCGGCCGTCAGCTCCTTCCCGGTGCAATACAACAAGGCGATCGTCGGGCGGAACGCCTTTGCGCATGAGAGCGGCATCCATCAGGACGGCATACTGAAGAATGCGCAGACCTATGAGATCATGACGCCAGAGAGCGTCGGCGTCAGCAAGACTTCGCTCGTCATGGGCAAACATTCCGGTCGCCATGCCTTCAAAGAGAAGCTGCAGCGAATTGGGCTACGAACTCGGCGACAATGCGCTTCAGGATGCCTTCACCCGCTTCAAGAATCTCGCCGATCGCAAGAAGACGGTCTATGACGAAGATCTGATCGCGCTCGTCGATGACGAGATCGTCCATGCGCATGAGCGGATTAAGCTCGTCTCGCTCACCGTCATGGCTGGAACCGGCGGCCCGCAATCGGCGGCGCTGACGACTCGATATCGATGGCGTGCACGAGACGCATCAGGCGACCGGCAACGGCCCGGTCGATGCGATCTTCAATGCGATCCACGCGCTCGTTCCGCATGAGGCCGTGCTGGAACTCTTCCAGGTCCATGCCGTCACGCAGGGCACGGACGCGCAGGCGGAGGTCTCCGTCCGCCTTGCCGAAGGCGGCAGATCCGTGATGGCGCGCGGCGCCGATCCGGATACGCTTGTCGCCTCTGCCCGCGCCTATATCGCCGCCTTGAACAAGCTCACGGCGAAGCGCGGAAAGGACCGACCGGAGATCATGGCCAGCCGGGCATAAGTCCGAAAAGGCGGACTCTTTCGGATAATTTCGTGGGAGTGCTGCAATGCGGCCTCGGAACCGGCTTTCCCGCTTGCGCGATCTTTCCCGTTCGCTTACATCGTGCTGCGCGAACAGCGCACCTCCTCGTTTTCGCACGGGGCTTCCGAGCGCCGGCGGCGCCTCGGAAAATCGGTGGAAATACCTAACATAGTTAGGGCGTATAGCTCAGTTGGTAGAGCAGCTGACTCTTAATCAGCGGGTCCACGGTTCGAGCCCGTGTACGCCCTCCATGAAATCAAGTAGTTAGCAAGCTATTCGCCACCGAAGGCCACAAATTAGGTAATGTTTTAGGTAATGTGCCGGCCCCCTGGGGCGTGTCATGCGGTAAGAGCTACCCCACCATCGTCCATCTTTAAAGGCCATGGCCTCGTTGCCGAAGGGCGACCCACATGAAGCGCACTTTCACCCCAATCGTCGCGGCCATCCTGCTGGTGTTGAGCTTTGCTGCGCCTGTTGCGGCCGGGAAGCTTGAGGATGCTATCGACGCGGCCGAGCAAGGCACCGCTGCGGCCCAGTATGATCTTGGGAGCATGTACTACTGGGGTTGGTTTGGCGTGCCGCAGGACTTTGCCGAGGGGGCGAAGTGGTGGCGCAAGGCTGCCGACCAAGGATTTTCCCCCGCCCAGTTTTGGCTCGCGCATATGTACGCACTCGGCTACGGCGTGCCGCAGGATTATGCCGAAGCGATGAAATGGTATCGGCTCGCTGCCGACCAAGGCCTCGGCGACGCCCAGGACGAGCTCGCGTATATGTACGTCAACGGCCACGGCGTGCCGAAGGACTACGTTCTCGCATACATGTGGCTCAATTTGGCGGCGCCGCAGGGCATTAGTGGTGCAGCAAAAGAGCGAGACGATCTCGCACAGCACATGACGCCCGAGCAGATAGCCGAGGCGCAGAAGCTCGCAAGCGAATGGAAGCCGACCGCGCAACCGACCGCGCAACCGACAGGGCGTGCGGCAGCCCCTTCGTCATCAAGCGCAACCGAAATTCAACTCGTCCAGGAAGGCGGCGTATTCAAGGTCCCCGTCGTTATCAACGGCTCCCTGCTCCTAAAGTTCATGGTCGATAGCGGCGCAGCCGATGTCAGCATCCCAGCTGATGTGGTGATGACCCTGATGCGCACCGGGACACTCCAGGCGAGCGATTTCCTTGGAAGCAAGACCTATGTCCTTGCCGATGGGTCAAACGTACCATCCCAGACCTTCATCATTCGGGCCCTGAAGGTTGGTGATCGTGTCATCGAGAACGTGCCCGCCAGTATGTCCAACGTGCAAGGCAGTCTGCTGCTAGGTCAGAGTTTCCTCAGCCGCTTCCGGTCCTGGTCTATCGACAACCAGCGACAGGTCTTGGTGCTGGAATGAGAACATGGGCACGGGGATTATCCCCGGAGCAGTTAGCCGAGGCACAGAAGCTCTCACTTGAGTGGAAGCCGACCACGCAGCTGGCGAAATAGGCTACACCCCAAAATCCTGTTGTTACCTGCGCAAATGCGGCATGCCTGCACTCCGCGCCGTTCACCTTCACGGCGCTCGATCTCAGCGAGCTACTCGCAGTCCCATTCGAAAAAAGAACCCCCTCCGATAAATAGTTCAGACAGCACAAATTGGTGCAGCGCTTTGTCGTAAAAAAACCCAGTAGGCGCACCGCACTCCTGGGAGCCGGATATCTCTTCAGGATCGTCTGACATCGTAATTCGCGCGCCTGACATCGTCTGAATTTGCGGCTTCAAGCAGCTTTTATTATCGGTAGTGTAGGGAGAACCATAGAGATAAAACTCTTCGTGGCTCGTTCCCATCGTATTTGCGACGCGCAATTCAAATGAAGGGGTGTCGGTATCTATCATAATTTGGTCTACTCGCTGGTAAGCATCTGTCGCGCCATCTACATCAGCCAAGGTTCCAATTCCAATTCCAATGTGGGTTTTGAACTTACAAGCCAGTGTGAACTTCTCGGCGCTGACGTGGAGGCTAAGGGCCGACAAGATGACCGCTGCCAGAATGATGGATTTGGCTAACATGCTTCGCTTCCTCTTGGCCTGCGGTTGTCGGGTCTGCGCCGTTTCGCGCACCAACTTCGTAACCGCAACCGCCCTCCGGGGTGGTGCAGTCAGCATGAAGAGTTTGGTTGGCTAATCGTCTATCGGAGCTGGAAGGAGGCGGCGAGATCGTTAGCGCACGCCGCCTCCGTCTCCTCAATCTTCTCCTAGGCCACTCACGCCTGCCTTAACCAGCAGCCTCTTGAAGCGTACTGGCATTTCCGGCGTGTTCAGGCCGGTCACGTAGTCCCCGCGGAGATGACCGATCGGCTGTTGCGGGTCGTCAAAAGAGTAAATGCTGCCGGCGCGCAATGTGCAGATTTCTGGTGTTCCTAGTGCAACGGCGAAGACCTTGTCGTTCAGGACAAACGCTACGTCTTTGTCGGTCTCCTGGTCTTTAATAGCGATCTTATTCATTCATCAAAGCTTTCGTTTAGAGCACCCCCCGTGAGTAAAAGCTATGGCCGCCGAGGTAGAGTACAGCAAGAGCGATCAGGTCGGCCGCTTAGCGGATCCACGAAATCCACAGAGGCTTGCTTGGGAGCTGTCTGGCAGGTGTTTTCTGGTGGCAGCTATAGGGATAGCGCCCTCGCCCAGGAAAGCTGTCGTACAGCGGTTTCTGCAAGCCCTGGCCGGGTGATCCGGGGTATTGCTACCGCTGCCAGCGGGAGCTTGGCCCCTAGTATGGCCGACCATACGGCCGGTTCCCCTGAGTAGCTGCCAGCGTTGAGGGCGGCAAGGTCGCCTGCTCGATCAAGGCCACCGCTTCCATGGCACTCAACCGGCCTTTGCGCAAAAGCATCTCGGCCAGCCGTTCTATCTGACGCCAATGCCGGCGCATGAGCTTGAGGCCGATCGGATCATCCTCCACCAAAATCTCGGCCATGCTTTCATTAGCGAACAGATCTCTTGGTGCGCCGATGTTGACTTGCGCGAGGGTGCCCCAGTTCATGGCAATGCAGGCGGTAGCCGGCACCTTCTCCGTGGTCTTCTCAAGCTGCAATGCCTGACCGATCTCTTCCAGTTTCAGCGTGGGATAGTCCTCGGCAAGGTCAATGTCGCCGATGGGAACGACGCGGGTGACATGGAGCGCAACCGCGGTTGCGGCATGGCTGTAAGCCTTCCACCTGCGATGTTTGAACTTGATGATCTTGCCCATGCAAGGACCTCATAAACTCGCCATCGGGTTGGCCTTCAGCTGCTGCATGAAGCTGTCCAGCCGGCTGCTTGCGCGTTTCGAGAAGCTGGGGAAGCAACCGGAATACTCCACCGCGAACGCTATCACCGGACCCTTGACCAGCCGGCGCAGCAGTTCCGGGCAAGCGCCATAGGCTCGCGCGCGTTCTGCGGCCAGCGAATACATGCTGACATCGGCGACCAGGCTTTCAAATTCGGCCAAGGTGGTTTCGGCATGATCCAGGGCCAGCAAGGCCATCACCTTGGCCGCCGCTTGGTCTACCGCAAGCGCACGACCGGCATGGACTTCGCGGGCCAGGGTGATGGCATTCTGCAAAGCGGCAAGATGCTGCGGCTCGACCGGATGCTGGCGCACTGAGCGAAGCTGGTCTCTGGCTGCGATAAGCGCGGCTTCGGCTTCCTCGGCGGCGGCGATGTAGCTGGCTAGTTCGGCGCGAGCCTCATCAAGGTTCGGCATCATCATGACGGTTTCCTCCGTTAGCTCCCCGCCGTGGACCGCTCTTTGCGTGGTAGGGGCCTTTGCTGGCCACCCCAGAGGCCGGGTTCAGCGCGATCCGGGGAAGCGAACCGAAGCCTTTCTGCGCTTCAATCTCTTCGGCAAGTTCATCAAGGCGTTCATCGACCACCTTCTCGATCTTCTCTTCCATGGTCCCCGGCAGCCGCAGGGTGGTGCGTATGCGCGATGGCAGCGACAGGAACGCGGCGCGCCATGTCCTGGCAAAACCTTTGATCATATCGCCGGCTACGCTCATCTCGATCAACTCGCCAGAGAGGCGTTTGGTCTTAAGCTCGTTCAACTCGGCGGCAGATTGCTTCAAGCGGATGGTTGCCTGGGCCGCTGCACTGCCGGAGCGATTGCGGGCAATCTCGCGCAGATGTGCGGTGTAGGTCTGCGCTGACTTTGCCAAGTCGAAGCGGCCGGCCCGGGAACGTGTCGAGAGAAGGAACAGACCTTCCCGGGCCAGCCGCTGAGCCGCGCTTCGCGTTAGGCCGAACAGCGCGGCAATCTCGGCCAGCGTAAGATCGTCACGCATTTACTTCTTCAGCAGTGGCAGAGCGCGCTTGGCAAATAGTTCGTCGGTATCAAATCCGCCCGATCCGTCACGGATGATGTCACCAAATTCGCGTCTCACCTGATAAAAGATGTAGACCCCATCCGGCGCTCTCCGAAGGACAGCATAAGGATCGTGCTGTGGCCCGACCTCGTAAATGGGCAGGCCACCACTTGCCTCAGAGCGATTGGTGGCAATTTCACGAGCTTCGCGCTTCCAGCGGGTAATAAAGCTGCCGACAACGCCATGAAACCCGCTGCGACTGTCATGGGTCATTACCAAGAACTCATGAACGTATTTGATTGGCCCCGGCCATTGCGAAGGGTTGTGGGCGGCTTTGATCCGCTGCCGCACGCGCTCATCGTGATCCAGGAGTTCGTTCGGATTGATCGTCATTTCTTCCTCCAGATTTGCAGCTTGCCGCTCTTGGCGCGGCGACTGAAATGGTTCGAACCGAAGGTGGCAACCAGCACTTCGGCTGCGCCGTCGTCGTCGTCGTCGTCGTCGTCATCGCCGGTGCCGAGGTCGTTGACGTCGCGCACTTCGTCGTCGTCGTCTTGTGCCCGCAAGCGGAGGTCGTGGTTGCCGGCATAGCCGCCGCGCAAAAGACGCTTCATGCTTGCGGCACCCTTGACGTAAAGAGCTTGGTTCGATTTCATGTCCGTCCTTCCTTCAGTGAAAGCGTTGGCCGCGTTCGATCTGCGCGCCAGCGAGGATGTTGCGATCCAGCGCGGCCTTGATTTGCGCGACGCTGCACCCGCCGCCGATCATCAAGAGGCAATGCCTGACCAGACCATGCGATGACGCAAAGCGGCACAGTTCATCGATCACCGCGTCATCCGCATCCATGGCCGCTTTGCGGTTGCTGATCTTCCGCGCCATTGCAGGCCCTCTCTGCCGGCCAGTATAGTCTCAACTATAGTCTTCACATATAGTTGCAGCCGATCAGACTATCGCCGGCAATGCTAGCGTGGGTGCTGGCATAGCGCACGGGTTTTGTTTGCTGCTCAAGGTAAAGCTTGGCGCAATACTCGGTCACGAAAAAGAGGCCGCCAAATGCGGCGGCCTCGGTGTTTCTTGGTCTTGGCTACTATAAGTCTATTGGCAGACGAGCTGGGGCCCTACGATGTGGCATTGATTTGTTGGCGTCGTCGCCTTTCCCAAGACCTCTGTCGGCGTCGAGGCCTCTCCCATCTTGGACATGCTACTGGACATGCCGGTCCCGGTCTTGGACATGCTATTGGACATGGGGGTTTGGGCGAAGCACGCGCCGCTGAAACCGAACGTCAGCGCGGCCGCGATAAGGAGATATTTCATATCCGTTCTCCTCAGATCTTTCCTCCCGTAATCCGTCAACCCGGCGGCAGCCGGAGGGTTCGAGCGGTCATTCCTAAAAAATTAGGACATGCGTGGGGGTGGCCCAGCCCCCTGTGGTGGCTGAGGCGCGCCGCGCCTCTTGGATAACCTATTGAAGCGAGACCCGTTACTTGGGCAGCAGCGACGAAGACGAGGGACGCCAAATGACTGACCAAATGACCGAGCACGAGAGACTTCAGCGCGATATTGTCGCTATGAGAGAAAGCATCCGCCTCGGCTGGGTTGATATGACCTCCAAGCCCCTGACGCCAGACGAGCGAAGGGAATTGCGTATTCACATCGCGGCTCTGGTTTCAGAACTGGCAGATTTGCTCGGCCGTTTGGAATAGCGCCTAAACTGGGCCGAGCCACTGGAATGGGCCAGCACCCATAGCTGCGTGTGAACAACCTAGAAACATCCGCATATATTGCGGCAACGGTTGCCGCCAATGGCAACCCCGTTCAGAAGGACCCGTATGAGTTTGGGGTCTCGGCCTGTCGGCTACTCCGCTTCGCCGCGACCCAAACATTTAGTGAAGATGACCCTGCCGATTGACAGCCAGTTAGGCTGTCCGTCCGCCAACTGCGTAGGGCTGCGAAAAGGCTTCCAGCACATCAAGAAGAAAATGTGAGCCTTGAGTGTAGCGATACGGAGCATGCGTATTTACATATTGGTGGGTCGCTCGCCGTAAGGGGTCGGAATATGTCAATCTTTAAAGTGAAGGTCGATTATGCTGTTGGGATGTGGGTGAAGGATCATCCTCACCCTGTCGTCGAAGTTCCTGCCTCTAATGCAAAAGATGCGGCGGAGTTCGTCTGTGGCATACGGCTAAAAAACACAGGCAGTGTTTACGAATACCGCGCGCAGGTGTGGCCGTTGGGCGGCGTGCGACGTGCACATGAAATTAGTCACTTTTATTCCGCCTGACTATTGCCGGTCGGTGACTCGCGCCTGAAATCATCCTCTAAGCCGCTGAGGAAGTGCAACGCGGCGTTCCGATCTTTATTGTAGCGTACGAGGGCTTCCAGAGTTAGCCCCGCGACTACCTTCGGAGCTTCTCGGGCGATGTACCCAGTGCGTGAAATGTGGCGACCGCCATGAAGAAAGCTTTGTCTGTAGCTGTCGCCTCTAGAAGAGGCAAAAAGTGTCCGTGACGTATGACAAACCTTTCTATCTCTCGCTGGTACAGCCTCTCCCCAGTTGCGGTATCAACTTCGGTGTCTCGCGGGTTCCTTTTGATCCACTGCTCTAGCTCGATAAAATCGTCGAACGTAGGCGGCGCGCAATCTCTCACCAGCGTGATCGTCGCGTCTTTATACCAGAGTACCGCCTCCTCTTTGCCACGCGCAAAGCGCACGCTACGTTGCGTCCATGCAAAACCCTGCCCATCCTCTCTTACCTCGGCCGTTTGCTTCCATTTCATCTTGGCCGCTTGTTTCATCAGCAATTTAATCGGATCGGTTTCAGGCCTTCGATTCCGATACACTGTGAGCTTTCCCGCTGTGGGCTGTAGCTCAGTCGTTCGCTTCCAGAACAGGATAAATGCGGTGGGAGCTGCCGCCAGATCATGGGCAATTGCAATGATCGTAAGCCATTCAAACTTCGATAGCGTGTCGCCGATAAGCGAGACGGCGATTATCACCTCGAAAAAGATGCAGACAGCTTTCCCGGAATAATCACGAAGCGTCGCATCGCAAGCTGATTTCGCCGCATACATTCCGGCAACCGACCCAATAATAGCTCCAATGACCGCGATGATCTCACGGCGGATGTCCGTAATCAGGTAGAAAATAACGCCATACGCCGCAGACACGATAGCGCCGACGATCATGAAAGCGGTCAAAGCCAAAACCATTGCGGCTACGGTTCGGAGCGCAAAGGCTCCGCGAGATTGAGGCTTCACTTACCGTTTCCCCCGTGCGGCTTCGCATGGAAGTATTGCCCAAACACACAACCCCAAGTCTTGAAATTGTCGGTCATGTCGTCGGTCTGCTTTCGCGTTTCAAAAGCGCCCTTTTTGCTTTCCCCATTTCATTTCCTCAACGGCTACCATAACCGTCTGGGGCGGCCATGCGCGGGATTTAGCCGCTTTGGCACCCCCTTTAGCCCCAACCCGCAGAAACCCTCTGCAGGCCCGGTTTTTGCCGCTTTAATTGAGGCCATGGCCCTCCTTGCAACGAGCGGCCAGGGGGCGCCGTTGTCCGGCGTGTTTTTATGACGTGGTCTCCGGGGCATGAATGGTGCTTCGCTCATCAGCTTGACACATCAGAAGCAGCGTCAGCGGATCGATTGAGTGATATTTCTGCGCCAATGGGCGCGTCCACCATTTGCAGTGCCCGTAACTGAGCACGTCAACCTGGAGCGCGGAGCAGATGACCTTGTGTGCATCGTGCATGTGTCCGTCGTAGAAGATGAAACCCAGAATTGCTTTCCGGTCGTATTGCCAATGGTTCGCCAGACGATACTCAAGCCCGTCTTTCCAATGCCCGTACATCTGGGCCGTCATCGGCAAATCGACAAAGATTTGCAGGGTCGAGGTCTTGTCGAAATCGTTTGGCTGACGCAGGACGCCGCCAGGTGAATAGGCGCCGATGATTGAACCATCCGCCATGACCGCCTCGACGTGGCTGACTGGCCCCTCACTCTCGCGGACGCGGATCAGACGCGCGGTGATGTTCCTCTTCGTCGTGACGAACCTCAGTCTTGCGGTATTTGGTGGGGCAACGGGAACAAATAATGGCATCTCAGCACACCGTGGTGGACTTCGCCGGATGTCTGGGCCGACGACCTTCACTTCGCATCATGGCATAGACTGGGATACCTTCAAAGAAATGCTGCTTGATCAAACGAGCCTATCAACCGGCGGCGCGGCTCAACGGTCATCTAGCTTCGGCTTTGGAAGCCTCAAACTCTGCCTCTTCATAGGCCACGCCGGCGAGTTCTTCTCCGAACGCATCCATCAGATCTTCGTCGGCACCGACAAACGTGCGGGCAAGCATGGCCGCGTACAGACCGGCAATGCCGCCAACCTCGATCTCGCTGAGCAGATCATACATGACGCGTTGGCGCCGCTGCTGGCGCCAACGTTCAGTCAGCTTCAGCGGTCGCCGCCGGCGCGGCTTCCATTCCCGCTCAAACCAATCGTAATACCGCATCGGCAAATCCTCCTTGCCGTGATGAGGTGATTTTAGCCTCTTTCTTGCCCATCAAAAACCGCCCGGCCTTTTGCGTGAAGAGATTGCGGAAATTTAGCAATTTAGCCCCCTAAAGGGGGGCTAACCTTTTAGGGGGGAAGCTATGGTAATTTAGAGATTTAGCGGTTTAGGCGCCCTATAGGGCAGCTAAATCCTAAATCTGCCTCTCGCCTATTTTGCGCACCTTTCTTACTTGCGAAATCCGACCGGGCGACAGTTTGAGCCTCGTGGCGATCTGTTTTTGGTTCAGCCCTTGCTCCTGCAGTCCACGAATTTTTTCCTTGAGTTCCTTGTCGCGCGTTGACACTTCTTCACGGCGCCATTCTGCAACACCTGAGCGCGTCGTCAGGAAAACCACAGAGGGAGCCGCATCAGCGCCGAAGAAGTCCCGCGCTTTCGTGAACTCGAGCTTGAAGACGGTCTCGTCCTCGGTGGTCAAGTCCGCATCGAGTTTCAGGGTGAGCCGCGCATTGACGATAATTTCGCGTGCCGAGGTTCCGCGCGGGTTACCCGAGCGGCCGAGATGATGCAGAAAAATAATGGCCCGGCCCCGCGCCTGATGTTTCAAAAACCAATCTTGCACCGGACGCCAATCCTCGACCGGATTATCCTCACCGGAACGGAATAATGTCGTGAGCGAGTCCAGGATCACGACGTCTACCCCAAGCCGTTCGATCTCGCTGTCGAGGTAATCCCGCGCCGCCTGCGTATCGAGATCCAACATAGGTTCGCCGCGCAGTTCAAATTGCGACCGCGACAGAATTGAGAACGCCCCGTCGGGCAATGCAGGACCGAGTTTTTGCAAGCGATTTTGCAGCAGTTCACCGGGAAGCTCACCATCAACGTATAGCACTTTGCCGCGCTGCTCTACGGACCAACCGAGCAGGTCTTGGCCAGATGCAATGGCATATCCGATCGACAGCACCAGCCAGGTTTTACAGTGCCCTGGGTAGGCATCGATGGTGTTGGTGCTCCCGGTTTTCAGCCACGGCTTCAACAAAAACTGCCGCTTGGGGAACCGCAGGCCGACGAATTGGTTCAGGTCGATCGCCGCGACAGTTCGGCGTTCAAACTTTGGCGCGCGCAGCAAGTATTGCTTCAGCTCATGGCGATTGGTGTCGCTGAGGAGCGCTTCGTTCCAGTCCTTGCAGCCTTCAGGAGGGAGAGCGATACGCACCGGCACCGACATGCGTTCGGCCAGCGCCTCGGCCGCTTTTTCCCCGGTATCGTCAGCATCTGCCGCGATGATGATCTTGGAACACGCAGGTGGATTGCAACTCTTCGCCATATTGCTGGTGCCGAGCGTCGCGATCGCCGGCAGGCCGGTTAGTTGCGATGCCGCTAGCGCATTCTCGACGCCTTCGGCTACGATCAGCGGGTGATCGCGATTGGGGATGCCTAACTGGACGTAGCCGCCACCGATTGGTGCGTAGGTCAGGCGGATATTCTTGCCGGTTGCTTGGCTGCGCAGATTGCGCCGTCCGGTGCGGCTCAGAAATGTCACTTGGCAGCCGCGCAGTTTGCCGTCGCCAATGACCGGCAAGACCATTGCGGGAAAGCGGGAAAGGCCTTTGTTGAAAAGCTTGCGCGCAACCCATTTTGAAGGCTTGCGCTCCGATTGTGCCGGCAGGTACTCCGCGCTCTCAGGAACTGTGTCGATGCCGCGACCTTTGAAATAGTCCTTGAGCTTGCCGGAACTTCTGCTGGAAACAGCGGCACGTAGGATACCCCACGCTCGGCGTAACTTTCGGTAGTCCTCTTCGTCGCGGGTCAAAACCCTACCGTCATCACCGTCGTCATCATTGGCAGCGCGTGCCATTCGCATTTCTTCGCGAAGGTTGCGATATTCCTTCTTGTGACTCAACAGTTCAGGATCGCGAACGAACGGTTTGCGCTTCAAATATCCTCTCGCGCGCAACGCGTTGAGGACTGCGTCCTGCGAACAGCCGGCGTGACAATGGAAGAGAACCTTGCCAGCCTTGTCGCTGATAGACAGGCTCGGGGTGTGATCGTCATGCGCCGGGCATTTGCACATGCCGGTAGAGGTGTTGCCGCCGAGCGCTTTGATGATCTCCCCCGCCTCGCTGTTGCTGTGCGCTGGGGTGCGCTCCGGAACGGGGTGGTTTATATTCAGCGTTGACATGCGCAGCTCCTGTTGTGCGTGTTAGACATTGGCGTTTTTCCTTTTCGCTGGTGTCCTTCTCATCGATCTGGCCCGCTGTAGCCCTCCCGGCCGGCAGCGGGCTTTTTTGCTGGCTCTACCCCCCGCTAAAATTCCCGCTTTGCCGCGACAAACACCTGGGTAGGAAAGCCGTGCGCTCCCTCTCCGCTATCCCTATAGCTGGAACCGGCGCACAGCTGTTCTACAGCTTGCCTATGCGATCCGGTGCGAGGGGCACCTTCGCCACGCAGCCTCACCGCTTCACCACGGCACGGCGGATGATCGGTTTGGTGTGAGGCAAATTGTTGCGAGGAGTTTCACGTGTAGAGACGTCGATCACTTGCCGGCTCACGGCGAGGATGTCATCCGACCGATAGAACTTCTGCGACATCGGGGCGTTTGGGTTCAGGCTGACGGGGTGAAGGACGCCAAGTTTTTCCAGCCGCATGAGCGTGGCAACGGACACGTTGCCAAGCAACTGCGCCGCATCTTGGCGGGAGACCAAAAGCTGGCCTGAAAGATCGGGGGGATTGATTTTCATTATTCACCTCGGTTCCGCGCCGAGGCGACCAAAAGACAAGCGGCCGCCCCGCGCATTTTGTTGCGCTGGACGATCTTCGTTGGCGGCCCTGTGGTGCCGGCTCGGAGGAGATCGCGTGCCGCTTTTTTCTGTAACGGTGGCCCCGGCTCTGGGCTCGCCTCCGATCACTTAGTCCAGGTATTTCCTGGGTGGGGAGGAGGTGAATAGAATGGAGTTAAATAAGCACCACTTGCATTGCAACTAGTTTTTCTAAGATGCCAATAAACTCCAATAAACTATTGCCGATCAATCGCTTACCCGAGAGTTGGGCGTTCCAACTCTGCAAGTTGGGAGGTGCACTATCAAGCTGAAAGCCGGGGATTGTCGCGCGGATCAGCGGAGCGCAACCACATTGCCCTCGGGCGGATTGAGGATAGTGACAATGAGCGCCGCCAATTGCTTCAACGCTTGCGCTTTTTCATCGTCATACCGATGCCGATCATAGACACCTTCGACCCCAGGGATCGCATGGCCTAAGACCCTTTCTGAAATGTCCGGCCTTATGCCAGCCCGCGACATGAGCGAGCGAGCGGTGCGGCGCAGATCATGGAAGGTCCATGGCGGCATGTTCGGCAGCGTCTTCTTGAGTTCCGCATCCAGCTCTTCTTTGCGTTGAGAGAACGCGCCGAAGGCTGGCGGCTCTGCCTGTCCGTTGGCTGGTCTGCGCCTAACCTTGCTTCCGGGAAGGACATAGGGATTGCCGGCGATCCGCGGTTGCGATGCGATCACCTCCAGTGCCATTTTGGGCAACCGCAGGACTTCGGCATTGGACTTCTCCCGCTGCTCGGTCGGGATTGTCCAAACACCGATATCATCGATGTCGGCCCAGCGCATGGTTGCAACCTTCTCGCGCCGCTGGGCGGTCAATAACAGGAGTTTGAGCAGAGCTGCGAAGCTGGGATGGACAGCAGGTGCTGTCTCCCAAACCGCGCGGATTTCATCGTCGTTCAAGATGCGTTCGCGTTTGCGTTCGGCTGGTTTGGACCGCTGCATCCCCCGCACAATGGGTGAACTATAGTCATCATGTCTGGCAGCATACCAGTTCATGATCTTGCGGATGATGGCCAGGACATAATCGGCTTGCCGCTTGCCATTTTCATCTTCAATCCGATCAAGCAGCGCAGCGACCTCACCGCGCCTGATTTCGGTGAAGGGGCGATCCCGCCACAGCGGGTAGACGTATTTGGCAAGGCATCGTTTGATCTCGGCCTCGGAGCGAAGCCCGCTGGCTTCGACATGGCGTTTGATGAAGTTCTCGGCCACCTCCTTGAACGACCCCTCGGCTGCCTTCTCCCGCGCCTTCTGCGGGTCGGCCAGGAATTGCCGGGCTTTCTCCCGCGCCTGTTTCAGATCAAGGGTCGGATAGCGGCCGAGCTTATAGGTGCGCGGCTTCGTCTTGCCATCAACCTTGACATAGTGCAGCGCGCGCCAGGTCTTGGTGCCGCCAAACGAAACCCGCAGGACCAAGCCGGGGAGAACTGCATCAAAATAGTCCACCTGCAGCTCTGGCGTTGGCTTGAGCTTACGGACACCTTCTTCAGTCAGGCGCTTGGTGGGCATCCCATCGCATCCGAAATTAGGTAATGTATAGGTAATGTAACGGGGCTGTTACGGGATGACAAGGGATGCAACGATATGACCGGATTTGCACATATAACTTATTGAGATAGTTGTGATAATCTCATTCATGATGAAGCGATTTGCAGCGTCTTGAAAACAGCTAAAGTCTGACTCTTAATCAGCGGGTCCACGGTTCGAGCCCGTGTGCGCCCACCATCGAAATCAATGGCTTAGCTTATTCCGGCGGAGAAAAAAGCGCTTCGGTTTGCAGTCGGTTTGCAATTTTCGACCGTATTTCGCTCTCTTCGAGTTTGCAGATGGCACTCCCCGCAAGCCTGACATCGCGGCTCAAATAGCGATCAAGAATGACTTGCACAGTACCGAGCGTGTGCCCCGTGATTGTCGCGATCCCCGCATTCGTGCAGCCCGCCAGCGCAAGTCTTGTGACTGCGGTTCCGTGCAAATCGTGAAAATGGAGATCCGCATCGGCAACGCCAGCCTTGCGCATGGCATCATCCCAGGACGTGCGATGTTTTCGGTTCAGCGCTGCACGGGGGCTATTGAAATACCCTTCCAAAATCGATTCACTTGGAGTGATGATTTCGGACCTAGTGGAGCGGCGGCGTGCTTAGGCGGGACGATCGCGATCAACTAGAGCTGTTCATCATAGGCATCGCAGCTTTTGCTTGCGCCGCGGTTTCGCTGATCGCAGTGTCGTGGTACGGCGCTGAGTTCAATGCGGGGAACAAATCTGTTGCGTCAGCGCGGCCTCCGGGAACGGCCGTGATGGATAGAGCGCTCTCCACTGTGGAAGAAGCCTTTGGCGAGGCCAAGAAGACTGGTACCTTGCGGGCGTGGGACGCCTTTCTCGCCGAAGTAGACGCTGGCGAATATCAGGCCGGCCTGGTCGCCGATCAGGCGCGCCAGGAGCGGGCGAAGCTCGCGGCAGCGCAGAACACTCAGGCAGCATTCGACCAGGCCAAGAAGGCTGGCACCTTGCAGGCCTTGGATGATTTCCTGGCCAAGGTGGAGGCCGGCACCCATCAGGCCGGCCCGCTCTTCGATCAGGCGGCATTCGACCAGGCCAAGAAGGCTGGCACCATGCAGGGGTGGGATGATTTCCTCGCCAAGGTGGAGGCCGGCACCTATCAGGCCGGCCCGCTCGTCGATCAGGCGCGCCAGCAGCGGGCGAAGCTCGCGGCAGCGCAGAATACTCAGACGGCATTCGACCAGGCCAAGAAGGCTGGCACCATGCAGGGGTGGGATGATTTCCTCGCCAAGGTGGAGGCCGGCACCTATCAGGCCGGCCCGCTCGTCGATCAGGCGCGCCAGGAGCGGGCGGAACTTGCGGCAGCGCAGAATACTCAGGCAGCATTCGACCAGGCCAAGAAGGCTGGCACCATGCAGGCCTGGGATGATTTCCTGGCCAAGGTGGAGGATGGCACCTATCAGGCCGGCCCGCTCGTCGATCAGGCGCGCCGGGAGCGGGCGAAGCTCGCGGCAGCGCAGAATACTCAGACGGCATTCGACCAGGCCAAGAAGGCTGGCACCATGCAGGGGTGGGATGATTTCCTCGCCAAGGTGGAGGCCGGCACCTATCAGGCCGGCCCGCTCGTCGATCAGGCGCGCCAGCAGCGGGCGAAACTCGTCATTGCTCAGAATACTCAGACGGCATTCGACCAGGCTAAGAAGGCTGGCACCTTGCAGGCATGGGATGATTTCCTCGCCAAGGTGGAGGCCGGCACCTATCAGGCCGGCCCGCTCGTCGATCAGGCGCGCCAGGAGCAGGCAGAACTTGCGGCAGCGCAGAATACTCAGGCAGCATTCGACCAGGCCAAGAAGGCTGGCACCATGCAGGCCTGGGATGATTTCCTGGCCAAGGTGGAGGATGGCACCTATCAGGCCGGCCCGCTCGTCGATCAGGCGCGCCGGGAGCGGGCGAAGCTCGCGGCAGCGCAGAATACTCAGACGGCATTCGACCAGGCTAAGAAGGCTGGCACCTTGCAGGCATGGGATGATTTCCTCGCCAAGGTGGAGGCCGGCACCTATCAGGCCGGCCCGCTCGTCGATCAGGCGCGCCAGCAGCGGGCGAAACTCGTCATTGCTCAGAATACTCAGACGGCATTCGACCAGGCCAAGAAGGCTGGCACCTTGCAGGCATGGGATGATTTCCTCGCCAAGGTGGAGGCCGGCACCTATCAGGCCGGCCCGCTCGTCGATCAGGCGCGCCAGGAGCAGGCAGAACTCGCGGCAGCGCAGAATACTCAGGCAGCATTCGACCAGGCCAAGAAGGCTGGCACCATGCAGGCCTGGGATGATTTCCTGGCCAAGGTGGAGGCCGGCACCTATCAGGCCGGCCCGCTCGTCGATCAGGCGCGCCAGGAGCGGGCGAAACTCGTCATTGCTCAGAATACTCAGACGGCATTCGACCAGGCCAAGAAGGCTGGCACCTTGCAGGCATGGGATGATTTCCTCGCCAAGGTGGAGGCCGGCACCTATCAGGCCGGCCCGCTCGTCGATCAGGCGCGCCGGGAGCGGGCGAAGCTCGCGGCAGCGCAGAATACTCAGGCAGCATTCGACCAGGCCAAGAAGGCTGGCACCTTGCAGGCCTGGGATGATTTCCTCGCCGAAGTAGACGCTGGCGAATATCAGGCCGGCGCGCTCGTCGATCAGGCGCGCCAGGAGCGGGCCAGGATCATGCTCGCACTTGTTGACCAGCTGCAGGTCGAACTTGCACGGGTCGGCTGCTATCCCGGCTCGGTCACGCATGAATGGAACGAAGGCTTGGGTCATGCGCTGAAAGCATTCAACGCGAACGCCGGCACCGGATTCGATGTGACAGCCCCAAGCCTTGATGCTCTCCAGGCCGTGCAGTCGAAAACTGATCGCGTGTGTCCATTGATCTGCGGTCGCGGCGAGAGGCCGGAAGGACAAACGTGCGTCGCTATTACTTGCGGCTCAAGGTATGTGATGGATCGCAGCGGCAGGTGCGAGAAGCGCGCCAGGCTAGCCGCGGCTCAGAGGGCCCAGCCGCTTCCTTGCCTGAGCTGGCCCTGCCGCACGAGGCCGGCCACGGCTCAGAGCCCGAGCGGCTTCTATCCCGAAACGAGGCCGGCAACGGCTCAAAGCCCGAGAGGCTTCTATCCTGAAACGAGGCCGGCAACGGCTCAGAGCCCGAGCGGCTTCTATCCTGAAGCGAGGCCGGCAACGGCTCAGAGCCCGAGCGGCGTCTATCCTGAAACGAGGCCGGCAACAGCTCAGAGCCCGAGCGGCGTCTATCCTGAAACGAGGCCGGCAACGGCTCAGAGCCCGAGCGGCGTCTATCCTGAAGCGAGGCCGGCCACGGCTCAAAGCCCGAGCGGCTTCTATCCTGAAACGAGGCCGGCAACGGCTCAGAGCCCGAGCGGCGTCTATCCTGAAACGAGGCGGGCAACAGCTCAGAGCCCGAGCGGCGTCTATCCTGAATGTTTGAGTAGTAATCCCATGACTTGCACCTTTCCTCATTAGAGGGTGAGCTGCTGTGCTGCTGCAACTCGCCACGCTCCAACGCGAGAATGAGGAATTGTACAAGAAGCTTGCCTCGGTCGAGCCTCAAGCAAACGACATCTTGCGCGCAGTCGATCGGCATCGCGTGGCCATCTTTTCCCTCACAAGCGAAGCACAGGGGCTCCGACTGAGTCAGCGTGAGTTGGACGTGCTGGAGAGCGGCACCGACGAATTGGAAGCGCTTGCGGCGACGCTGTTTGCGCCATGGCGGGACGGACAGGTCGGGTCCATCGCCCTGCCCTAGGCTGCCCACATACCCGATGAGCAAGAGGGGCGCCCATGCGCGCCGTTCTTTCTTCAAATAGGCGGTTTGCATTCTTGGTAAAAGCCGATGTAAATCAATCGTCAGTAAATCGTTCGGTTTGAACCCACGCCTTTGATTTATAACAGTAAAGGCTAGTCTCCTAATCAGCGGGTCCACGGTTCGAGCCCGTGTGCGCCCACCAAGTAAATCAACGCGTTAACTTTAAATTCGGCAAACTAAAATCAAGAGAAAAGCCATCTGGGCAACTCTCAGGGTAACCGCTGGGGGCCCACCCAGGTCGCGATCCTCGGCCGTTTTCTCGCGCCGACCCATTACGACAACGATGGAGGGGTAGCGATAACAGTAGCTGACACTATTCACGTTATTGCTGTTCGGATCGTGGAGATCATCGCTGCTCTGACCATGCTGAGCGGAGTCGGATTTCTATTTTATCGGATCAGACGGCAACCAAACGAGACGCAGAATGATCGTTCATTTGGCGCGCGCACTGTGCAGTTCGTCGGCGTGACGATGGCGCTTCCACTTATTTTAATACTCGGCCTTGAAGGCAAATTGGAATCGTCAGCAATAGGGGCGCTGTTAGGCGCGTTCTTTGGTTACGTTCTGTCCCATGTGGGGAGATATCAACCGCGCAGGAATGGCCAAGACAGCGAAGAGACGCCTGATGATAAAGCCGCGCGGCCAACGCCCCGACGATAGCAGTGGCGCAATGCCGCCAACCATCGCGCATCTCAGAAGCCATGGCCTCGACGGCCTGCTTGTCACATGCGCGAATGCCGCATGTCTGCATTCAAATCCGTTCACGTTCGCGGCGCTTGGCCTCGACGATGATGTGCGGTTTCCGTCCATCGCGCGGCGCGGCGGCAATTCTCGGCTGAAGACAAGATCCGCATCGTATTTGGAAGGCCTGCGGCGAGGACAGCATCGCCGAGTAGAGAGAAACGATCAAACGCCAGACCATCGCCCAACGCCGCTTGCAACATCAACGGAAAGCCGCGTAACGTCATCAACCAAACGAGCCAGAGCCTGCTTAATTTGCACTGCTCGCTGACTTAAAAACTTCGACGACGGACAGTCGCGCGCCGCAAAGGGGCCGCTCCGATCCTCTCACGCTAAATTGTCCTCTTCCGGTTTCGGCTTCCTTCCACTTTTCGCCTTTTTCTTAGGTTTCGGTGCAGTATCGGGGAGTTCGGTGGATTAATTCCATGCGTGTTGAGATGAAATCCGGGGCGATCTCGGGGCTCGCTTTGCTTTGGCTTGCGGCGACTTCCGCCGTAGCGCAACCGGTCTTTCCCGGGCAAGACGAGACCCGGCCAGGCTACGCCTATGGGCCGTCGGGCAATACCCAAGGCGACTATAACGCGCCCCCTGACGACACGGTGGCCGCAGCCTCCGCGAGAACCGCGCGCCGGGTCGCGTATAACACGACCGAGGCGCCGGGCACGCTCATCGTCGATACAAATTCGCGCCACCTCTATTATATTGAGGCTGGCGGCAAGGCGATCCAATATGGAATTGGCGTCGGCCGCGAGGGATTTGCCTGGAAAGGTATCGCCACGGTCGGGGCCAAGCAGGAGTGGCCGAAGTGGTTTCCGCCGGAAGCCATGATGCAGCGCCACCCCGAACTGCCGACCGAGATGGACGGCGGCCTCGGCAATCCGCTCGGCGCCCGCGCCATGTATCTCTACCAGGGCAAGACCGATACGCAGTACCGCATCCACGGCACCAACGAGCCCGATACGATCGGCCAGGCGGTCTCTTCCGGCTGCATCCGGATGATGAATGCCGACGTGATGGACCTCTACAAGCGCGTGCCGGTCGGAACCAAAGTCATCGTGCTTTAAGTGCGAGCGCTTGTGCTCTCACTGTGGGGTGGCTGCGGAGCAGCCAAGTGATGCCGCGGCGGACTTCTTGATTGATCGAACTTAATGATGTCGGCGGACCGATCCGTCGGGGCACCAGGTTCTTCAGGCATAGACCTTCTCCCCCTAAATCTGTTCCGCGGCGCCGCCCTCCAATTCCGGTTCCGGCGCCGGCGGAATGCGAACGCGAGGCCTTGATCGCGATCGGCGCGCTCCAACGCGGCACGAACGAATGGATCGCGGATCAGCGAGAAAAGGGCTGATCGGCGGGCAGTCCGGTAACGGCTGCCGGAACGGCGCTGTTCAGCATTGTGGCCTCCCTTGTTCTGAAATCGTAACTGTGCTACGATGGCATCACCCAAATAAGCGTCAAGAGAAATCGTAACACCGTTATGAAAATATCTCCGGTTCAATCCAAGATGGCGCGCGCCGCTCTCGATCTCGGTGTGCGGGAACTAGCTGAAATCGCCAAAGTCTCACCCGATACCATTGCGCGCTTCGAACGCGGCGAGGAGCTCAAAGAACGAACGGTCGAAGCTATTCAAGCCGCCCTCGAAGCTGCCGGTGTCGAGTTCACTAATGGCGGCCAGCCTGGCGTGCGCTTAAAGAGGCGTGAGGACACCGCTGCGGACCTCAACCTTCAAATCAACCATATGCGGACACGGGTGTCTTTCGACGAACCCACGGGGCCGCCGAGCCCCAAGAGAGGCATGCAGCAGTTGAGAGGCGCAAAAAGCAAAAACGAATTGGCAAAGCTGAAGAATCGCCGCACGAGGCTGGAGCGTCGCGAGAAAAAGTGATGCCGTCTTCGTCGCCGAGAACGGCGAAGCGCCGGGCGTGAGACTGAGGAAGAAGCGGAGATGAGCAACCAGAATTCAAAGTCGGCCAAGTTCACGGTCAGTGACGTAATGGCAACGACTGAAGGCGAGGGCTTCAACATTTTGAATGAACGTCGCCAACCGCTCGTCACGTTCACTTACCAGACAAAGCAGCACGCGACAGAGGCGCAAACCATGATCAAAGCTGCTCTCATGAAAGTCGTGAGCGTCAAGCCGGCGAGGGTTAGGGCATAAGGCTCGGGAAGAAGCGGAAGTGAGCGACTGCTTCTGACTTGTCGGAGAAGAGCGTTGCCGGCTCTGATCTGGCCCAAGCGAAACACGGACCAAGAGCAAGTCGAAAAGGCCATTGTAATGCGTCTGTCATTCCACTGTCATGCTGAGGAAGGGCTATTGTGCGTAAGCCGCGCCGGCGCTTTAATAGAAAAGCGCTCGGTCGGCGCGGAGGGTTTAGTCTGTGTCCGAAACTCCCTTGAATTTCAGCTTGCTTATTCATCCCACAGTTCCGGCCCGGTCGTTCAAAGCCGGCGAAGTCATCTTTCACGAAGGCGACCCCGCTGAGGAACTCTATGTCATCCAAAGTGGACGCGTAGACATTCGGCAGGGCAACCGCTTGCTCAGCACGCTAGACGCGCACGATATTTTCGGTGAAATGGCGCTGATCGACTCAGCGCCCCGCATGGCGACTGCGGTCGCCGCGGGCGACGTGATGCTCATTCCGATTTCAGAGAAGCAGTTTCTGTTTCTGGTCAGTCAGACGCCGTTCTTCGCGCTTAATGTCATGCGCGTTCTCGCAGGCCGTCTGCGGACAATGGACCGTCATATTTGACATGAAAGAGCTAGGCACGAAGCCCCCACGGTGCCGCGCTGTAAGCCGGTTCGCTGAGCGCGCGGATCATGCGGCTCGGCGCAAGGAAATATACAAGGCTGCATCCTGAGACGAAAGCCGGTGTCTCGCAAGTGGTCGCGATAAATCGACCACTCGGACGTGGGGGCCAAAATGGCCCTCACGTTGCGACGACGACCTTGACCAAAGCGACCGCACAACCCGCCGGAAAATCAGAGAGTACGATCAAACGGGACGTGCGCCGCGGAGCAAGTGCGCCGAGGGCATAGAATGCCGGCTCGAGCCCAGTGTATGCTCAGCCGGCGGCGCGATCTGGAGAGCGTCCTCGTCGACGCTTGTAACGTGGCTCGGTCCGGCCGTCGATCTGAATTGCGCCAGACCAGAAGACGTCTGTTTCTCGATTATCCTTGAGAAAATGAGCTAGGTTGGGTCGATGTGGCCGCAGCGACTTATTGGCAAACTCAAACAGAGAAGCAGACATGGTCAATTCTCAAGGCGGTTTCGTCTGGTACGAGCTGATGACGAATGACACAGAAACCGCCAAGGCTTTCTATGCCAATGTCGTGGACTGGGGCACGCGGGACGCTTCGATACCCGGTTTGGCCTATAGCCTATTCACCGTCAAAGGCACCCCCGTCACCGGGCTTATGAACCTGCCCGAGGACGCGAGGCAAGCGAGGGCGACGCCGCACTGGATGGGATACGTCGGTGTCGACGATGTGGACGCTGCCGTTCACCGCACCAGGCAGCTTGGTGGAGCGATACGCGTCCCACCGACGAACATCGCGAACATCAGCCGTTTTTCGGTCGTCGCCGACCCACAAGGGGCAACGCTTGCTTTAGTCAAGGGAATGAAACCCCGACAAGCGCAGTTGACTGAACCGGGCACACTAGGGCGTGTGGGTTGGCATGAGTTGTTTGCAGCAGACTGGGAGCAGGCGTTCACCTTCTACAGCGAGCTGTTCGGCTGGGAAAAAAAGGATACCGACGTGAGTCCGATGGGCACATACCAACAGTTCGCTGCCGGAGGGGCAACGATCGGCGGCATGTCCACCAAACCTGCGACGTTGCCGCTTCCCTTCTGGCTTTACTATTTCAACGTTGCCGACGTCGAGGCGGCGGCGAAGCGCGTCGAAGACGGCGGTGGCAAGGTCCTTTATGGCCCAACTGCTGTGGCGGGCAGCGCCTGTGTGGTCCATTGTGCGGATCCACAAGGCGCCATATTCGGCCTACTGAATCGGCCTATCCGCAAAGCTGTCGTATCTTTCGTCGGGTCGCCCTTGCAGACTGCAGTCTAACAGGTCGGCCAGCAACCGCCCCACGACAAACAGCAGCCGCCGCCGCCGGCGCACCCGCAGCCGCCGATGCCGCAGCCGCAACCGCCGCAGCCGCGCCCGCAGCCGCCGATGCCGCAGCCGCCGTGCGCGCAGCCGCCCCTGCAGCCGCCGTGCGCGCAGCCGCCCCTGCAGCCGCCGTGCCCGCAGCCGCCATGCCCGCAGCCACCGCGCGCGCAGCCGCCCCTGGCTGCCAGCTGTATGAACGATCTCTGCATTGCACCAGGTTGCTCGTCGAAGACATTGAACGTCGCCAAGCTGACGTCGAAGATTTCCTCATCACCGAGTGTGACAGCCTGCAACGGCGCCATATCTTGAAATGGGATACCCGCCGTCGACGCACCAGCCGACGCCACCAACGACACGCCGGCCAATCCCAGCACGGATGCCACTTTGTTTGAACGCTTCACGTTAGAAGCGCGCTTGGTTTGCGACATAGCAGAGTCCTCCCCTACTTTTGTATCGGTAGGATACGCGAAGCGCTCATTCCTAGCACCTTTCGTTCGCCTCGGATAGCACCTAGGGATTGTGGCCGTGGGCGCTGGCGGTCGATAGTGTGCAGCGCGGAATATTTCGCGGCGACGTGATGATGGTCGACTAAAGCCTCTTCCTTCACTCGTCGGCTTACGGAAATATCGAACATCCGAAATTACGCGAATATCTGGCGTCGGTCGAAGCAGCCCGCGTCGCCTTGTGCCGCTCCATCACCGCACTGAGCGCAGAGGCCGCCTCGACTCGAAGGGCAATGACCTCAGCGAGAAGTTTGCGCGCTTCGGCTTCTTCACTCGCAATTTCGGGCGCAGCAGAACGAAGTCTTGCGCGAGTTTGTGTGTTCACCGCCGTCAGCGTCGGCCCGATGGCGGAGGGCAGAACTGCACACGGGTTTCGGAGCCTAGGCGGCCTGACAAGACACAGGGACACAAGACACATGTCAGAAAGAGCGTCCTATGGCGCCGCAGCCGCTATCAGCTCTCGCACAAGCATGAGCACTCCTTCGGACCAGGCGTAATCGCCCTTCGCGCATCACCCGGCGGAATCTTGTTGCGACAGAAATCCAAAGTCGGCCAAAATATCGCGCAACGCTGGGGATCCGGCAAATTGCGGCCATGGAGGAAAACATGTTCGCTGTTATTCGCCACTACCACTTCAGACCAGAGGACGAGCCACAGATCGAGAAAATGGTGCGCGAGAATTTTGTGCCTCTCATAAAAAAGGCGAAGGGGTTCGTACGCTTTTATTGGCTTAATGCAGGCAACGGTGAGTGCGCATCTCTCAGCGTGTTCAAGGACAAAGCTGGCGCCGATGAATTGACCCATCTGGCCGCCGACTACGTCAAAAATCACATGTCTAAACTCCTCAAGCAGAAACCCGAAGTAATTGAGGGGCCCGTCAAAGCTCACGATTGAGCGCTACTTGGGAATTGGCGGCACGCGTCCATTTCGGTGGATCTCTAGCAGGGGTAACCGATTGGCGCGGTGACAAGCGCTTGCAAATTTGACGAAAGGTTCAATGTCGCGCCACAGAGACCCAACTGTGGGACGCTCCTGCTCAGAAGCACGGCTAAACCGAGACATGTTTCGATCGCTTTTCGAAGCTCCCTCCCTAATCCGGCTTCGTCAGATCACAGGCGTGCGAAGATAGCGCCAAAGCTGCACATGTGCAGGATTTGAAGGCCCCGGCTCGCGATGAATCGCGGATTGCCGCGGCATTGAGCGTCCGGGCGCCCCCTCATTGGAGGGGGAGCTGGCTGATGAGTTTCGCAATCCGAGGATCAGACCGGCCTCAGCGACGGCCGCGACCGCTATGACCGCCGCCCGGACGTCCACCTGCCGGCCGATGGTGACCAGGGGGTCGGTGACCAGGAGGTCGGTGACCGGGGGGCCGGTGACCAGGGGGCTTATGACCAGGGGGCCGGTGACCCGGAGGCTTGTGGCCTGGGGGCCGGTGAACAGGTGGCCGGTGATGATGATGGCCGTGCCAGCGCCAGCCGTGCCAGCCCAAACCACCGCCCCAGCCGAGACCGGTACGCCAAGCATAGCCGCACCAATACCATCCGGGGCCACGCCAGCCATTATCATACCAGCAGTAGTTCCGGCCGCCCCAAACGAACTGTGTTTTCTGGATGCTGTTAAGGTCGATGGCCGTTTTGCTCACCGCCGACTGGTCGGCGATTGGCGCCGCATCCGCGGCGGAGATGATCGGGCTCACGGCGAAAGCCGCCGCCATAAGGATCGAGAGAAAAAGACGCACTTCCGGTCTCCTCCAGCCTTTGAAGATCATCGGCCTCAAGCAGCAGACCGGAGGCCGCTCTTCGTTGCGTATGAGGCCGCTCTTCGTTGCGTATATTGCGGTTTTTGTTTTGTTGGGCGAAGCTCGCCCGCAAATACTCTTCGGAGTGTTAGCTTCTCTCGCATGAACAGAAGATGAAGCTATTTGCTGAAACCGGCACGTTCGGACGCAACTCCGTGGCTTCCGTGCTTGGCAACTTCCGCAATATTTTGCGGACGTTACGACGTATCTTGACACGTTGCTTTGATCTTCAAATCCGGCGCTCGGCGCGCATCATTCTGCCAGCCACGACGCCAACCGCTCCGCGGTGTTCGCGAGATTTAACATTCCCTTCTGGAGTCCCGAAATTCCTTGCGCCTTGGTAACCAGCTATATTCGCGCTCTTGCGCCGCAGCGTATCCGTCCCCGAGCCGTACTTTGGCGCAGCCGATTGCGACATCGCAATTACTGTGGATACTGGCACCAGATCTCTAGCAACCAAATTCAAAAGCGAGTCTCCTAATGGTTTCTGATTCGCTGCCAACACCGGGTTCCTTTCACTCTGCCGCGATGACGACTGTCAGCTGCCGGAAACGTCCTCAAACGCTAAGAGGATTCGATGCCCCTAGAGCACCCAGCGGACCCCTACGCATGGTACTTTAGTTCCGACTTTGCCCTCGTAGTCGCGATAGCGCTGGTTGCGAGCATAATCCTCACCAAGCTCGTGAAGAATCTCTCTGAGATCTTAGAAGATCGCTGGGTGGAAAGGATTTTTTGGGTGTGCTCATTCATTGTCTGCACGATCATCACCAACATCGCTTGGGTGGCGTTGGCGAATCCCCATTCTTGAAAAGCTAGCAGTGGCTCATATGCGAGCCATGGTGCCGGCGCACCGCGGCGGTAATTGATGGCCGCGCCAAACGTACAAAGCGGCGCGCAAGCTGGAGCTGGAGTCGGAGGCGGTGAACCTTACGGCCCTAAGCCCTTGCGGTTAGCATCACCGCTCGCCGGCGGAGCGATTGGAAAAGCCGACGATCCGACCAAGGCACTTCTTAGACCAGAATTTCGGCCGCCAGCGGGCCGTCCGCCATCACCATCACGGCCGAGAAATCGCAAAGCGATACTGATACCGCTCCGGAAAGTCGGGCTGTCGTATCTTCGCGCGATCCGGCGCCGGAAGGCGGCGCCCTGGCCATCCTTGCACTTTCTCCGCCCGCCGTTATTCAGGCCAAGGGACCTGGCTTCTCAATTATGCTCCGGCAAATAAGCTAGGTCGGCTCAAATGCGGTTGCCGCGACTTCTTTGCAGGCTCGGGACGGAGAAACAGACATGGTCAATTCTCATGGCCGTTTCGTCTGGTACGAGCTGACGACGACAGACATAGAAACCACCAAAGCCTTCTATGCCAGTGTCGTGGGCTGGGGCACGCGGGATGTCTCGATGCCCGGTTTGCCCTATAGCCTGTTTACCGTCGGAGACGTCCCCGTCGCCGGGCTGATGCACCTGCCGGAGGACGCGAGGCGAACGGGCGCGGCGCCGCACTGGATTGGATATGTCGGAGTCGACAGCGTGGACGCTGCCGTCGACCGGATCAAGCAGCTTGGCGGAACGGTGCGCGTCCCACCCACGGACGTCGCCAACATCAGCCGCTTTTCGGTCGTCGTCGATCCACAAATGGCGACGCTTGCATTGGTCAAGGGGCGGAAACCCGGGCGAGAGCAGTCCACCGAGCTGGGCACGCCGGGGCGCGTGGGCTGGCATGAGTTGCTCGCCGCCGACTGGGAGAAGGCGTTCGCTTTCTACCAGGAGCTATTTGGTTGGCAGAAAGCGGACGCCCACGTCGGCGCGATGGGCATGTATCAGCAGTTCTCCGCCGGAAAGGAGACGATTGGCGGCATGTTCACCAAGCCTCCGACAGTGCCGCTTCCCCTCTGGCTTTACTATTTCAATATCAGCAACGTCGAGGCGGCGGCGAAGCGCGTGGAGGCCGGCGGCGGTCAAATCCTCTATGGCCCAACTGAGGTGCCGGGCGGCGCTTGGATCGTCCACTGCACCGATCCTCTGGGCGCCGTATTCGCGCTGGTGGATAAGCGCCGCCGCAAAGCTATCGGATATTTTATTTCGAGTGCGTAAGCATCGCGCGATTCCCTCCGACGCGCGAGGCCTCTGATGGTCTTGGTAAAGACGGGAAGCAGATTAGTCGCTACAGACCCGCAGCCTTTGGTCGTGCCGTCGCCACTTGCGTGGCCATTGCTCGATCACATCGGCGCCGCGCGTTTGTCAGTCGGACGCCCCCGCTTTCGCGCCGCGACCGATCGCAAATTGGCCGACCGGACCCTCGACGTGGAATTCGATACCCGTCATCTTCGCGAACAGATCGATATTGGTGATCCCGATCGCACATCCGCCGAGCCCCATGTCGGTCGCCATCAGGTAGAACGTTTGCATCAATACGCCGACATCCTTGAGAATGAGCGCATGGGCGATCGAGCTGTACTTCCATGACATTCGGCCAAAGCGCGCAGCGATCGTGATCAGGATTTGGGGCGCAGTCTGTCGCACCCATTGCATATTCGGCTCTCGTCAACAGCGCCTCGAACTCATTCGGTGGAACGCCGATCGCCACCAGCGCGTGAGCCCCAGCGTCATAATGATAGAAACCTCTGGCAAGCCCTTCGCATAAATTGACGGCCAGATAGAGCTCGAGTTCGTAACTGGCGCCCGCCGACGGATACGGCCTAACGGTATACGTCTCTACAGGACCGCCGTCGCCGAGGTCGAGCGTGTGTTGTGAGGCTCGACAGGACGCGCGCGGTGCCATCGAGAAAGCGCGAAAGCTCGGCGAGCGTGATCGGTCGCTGGTCATCAAAGCTGCGCGTCGAATGACGTTCCCGCAGGAGCTTTGCGACCGGCGAGATCGCTTCCGCATCGGCAACCGAGAACTTGCGCAGGTCGATCTTCTTCCCGGGCCAGCGGGGCCGCACCGCCGGCAGCGGAGACATGACCCCCGCACACGGAAAAACTCCGCCAAGCGGATTGGCGTGCCGCCCTTCCGTGCTGCGCGTATGGAACAGAAGATCGTGGAAGTCCCAAAGGACGAGGTTGGCGTCACCCTCCGCCGGCCGTAGACCATTGTCGCCGGCCACCTCGATCTTGAAAAGGATCTGGCAATCCAGGAGCAGAGCGAGAAGCTCAAGGCCGGGAAAACCGTCCTGTCGGCGGAGCTGTTTGATTTGTTGCGGGGTAGAGAGAGTGGCGATGAGGGTCACAAGCTTCGGATCGTAGATCTTGAACAGGGCACCGGCGCGCGGCGATTCCAGAACAATGTCGTTGCCGCGCCGTCGCACGTAGGCGAACCGTGACAGGACGAGAACATCGGTATTGCCGAGCTGCGGCGTACGCGGCCAATAATCGGGCATCTGCGGCTCGATGACGACCTGGTCCTCATCATTCGGCGCGTGCCGGAGGCGGTACTCTATCAGACCCTGCTGGGCCAAGCGGCGGACTAACAGATCGATCTCCTTGTCGCTGTTTCGGCCGCTCGATGCAAACGAGGCAAGTGGCAGGCCGGTGTGCAGCTTCTGCGCGCGATCCGCCACGGCCGCGCTGAACATTCCCAAGCCGACCGAATGGCGATCGAAGCAGGCGACGATATTGCCGTTCGTGCGTGTTTCGAGCGTGACGCGACCGCTGAGCCGCGCGGAAATGGCTGGCTCCGCAAGCCGTCGCATTCTCTTTGGTCCGGGAGCGCGCAAGACGCGACCCTCAGGTATGTGGGTGAATCGGATTGAGCTCGTTTTCCTTGAGTGGCCGGTCGCGCAATCCGAGCTTTACGGGAACATCGTAAAGCCGGCCAGGCGCGAAACGGCGATAGAAATGCCGCAATCCCGGAACGATCACTCTGACGACCGGGACCTCGATGTCGGGGCGCGTTTGATCAAGGACGAGGAAGTCGAGGCCCGCTTGCTTGGCGAGGCGCACGCAGGCGGCCACCTGTTCGCCGGTGTCGAGACGGCCGAACTTCGAGCCAAAACTCGGTTGGACCGGCGGATTGTTGTTTGGCGTCAAAAAGGGATAGTCCGACAGGCGCAACGGCGTGGTGCCGTCAAGGCTCGATTTCTCCCCGGTCCCGCCGCCCATCAGACCCAGGGACAAGAACTGGTTTAGCTCGGTAAGCGCGCGCAACAAGGCGATTCGCGCATCGAAGTGCGCGCCAGAACCGAACTCGATATTTTCCTTCCCGTTTTGCATCCAGTTCGTTACCGCCACAAAGCTCGGAATCCCGAGATCGCTGGTGACGTCGAGCACCCAAAGGCGGCGTCCGGTTTCGGCAAGCTGGAATTGCAGATCACGGACGTAGGAATCGTCGAACTGGCCAAGGTCCACTGCAGGCCGCTGCAACTGATTGTACCACCAGATTGCGTATGCATCCCGTTCCACCAACTCGAGGAACCCCTGGACGATTGCCTCTTCGAGCGTGTTGCCTGCCGCGCAACCGTTGGAATCCGCCAGGAAGGCGGCGGGGCCCCCCCTGTAGAAAAAATACAACATGCTGGTCGGAAGATATTTGAAGCGTTCGTCGCGCAGAGACCAGACCGGCGACCATTCGATCTCGGCCGATCGATCGAATAGAGATCGGGCTCATCGGCAAATCGTCCGAGCCGGCCGTCGTCGCCCGCCGTAATTGCGCGTCGCTGAACAGCAGGACTTTGTTCGGAGGAATGACCTCGCCCGACGGAAAATCGGTGAACCGCCGCGAGGCTCGGATCTCGTCGCCCTGAAAAATTCCGGAATAGCGCTCGATCGCCTCCATGAGCGCGCTGGCTTCCCCCTGCTCGGCGGTGCTGCCCTTGCCGAAGCTGCTGCCGCCCAGTCCCGCCCTGAGCTCGTGGACCGTCTGAGCCGGCACTGAAAAATTGTGCATGGCATGGTAGTTGGTGTTCAGGGGCAAATCGGCTTCGATCCGCTCGAGACGCGAGACCACACCGGTCAAGGGGCTCACGTGCTTACGGAAACGTGCAACCGTGGTCCGCGACGAAACGGTCCGATACCCGCCGCTCGTCATGACCAGCTTGCCGCCGACGCCGAGCTCGACCGGCACCGGCGCACGGCGTGGGTCGCGCACCTTCTTGCGGCCGCAGGCCGGACATTGCGGGCGCGCCGCCACGTAATGTTTCACGATGGTCGAACCCAACAGGTCGAGGCTGATGATGTGATCGCGCAATTCCGTGCGAAAGTCGGTGGCGATCGCTTTCGCGATCTCGACGGCCGCAAGTTGGATGGCGCTCTGTCCAAGCGTGTTCCGGGCGAGAGGCGAAACGGCGACGCTACCGCGCCTGCTCCGCGGTCGAGAAGCGCCTTGACCTCTCGGTTCCTTTTCATCCGCTCGGCAAGACACATCCAGCAGGCGCTCTTGCCCGGGCTGAACACCGGCCCCACCAGGGGAAAAATGCCGGAGGGTTGGACGAGCACCCAGGGCGTGCCGTCCGACAAATGCTGCCGGTTCAATTCCAACAGTCGACCCGTCGAGATAATCGCTCACCAGCGTGATGGTCAGGTCGGCGGAGCGCTTGACGACGCGAACGCCCAGCTCGCTCAGCGCGGCGCCGAGTTCCGATGCCCCCTGCACGTCGATTGATTGAATGCGCACACGGCATTTCTGGAGATTTCTCTCCGCGGTCTCCGGCGATAGGCCGAGGCTCGCCCAATAGGCAGCCATGACGCCATTCGAAGAGCGCGATGCCGGGAGGACATAGCGGCGGTCGACGAGCCGGTTCAAGGCTTCGTGGATTTTGTCGGCCGGAAAATCCTGCTCCAGCTCGCGAACGAGCTCCCGAAAGCTCTTTCCACCCTCTCCTATCGCGGAGGCGAGCGCACAATAAAGTTCGCCGTGAAGAAGGAACTTCCGGTCCTCGGAATAGAGGCACACGATATCGGATGGCTAGCACATAGACAGTGAAATTCGGCGCAAACCGCAGAACGTCTTTGCTGTTACGCTGTGTAAAGCTGTTTCCGTGATCGCCTGTCATGAGGTCAATACGCGCACCTTCGCTACAGCTTCAGACGCCAGCGCAAGGGGGCGCATTCCCCCGGTTGCCAGAACTTCATCCACTCAGCTAGCATTTCTGAGGCTAGCGTTTCTTGACAGGGTTGGCCACCCCGCTCGTAGCCCTGGAATAAGCATGACCCGCGCGCGCGATCACTATGGCCGGATCGAGCTTAGTCAAATCCAGCTCCGACGACCTGCGTCCGTCAACGTAATTGGTGCTCTCGTCTAGCACCAGGGAGAGCAACCCCCCCACGACAGGCAGCAGCCACCCCAGCCCCAACCCCAGCCTCCGCCAGCCCCAGCCGCAGCCGCCGCACCCACCCACACCGCAGCCCCTGCAGCCTCTGCCGACCCAGCCGTGTCCGCAGCCGCCCGCGCAGGCGTGCCCGCAGCCGCCGCCGCAGGCGTGTCCGCAGCCGCCGCCGCCGCAGCCGTGTCCGCAGCCGCAGCCGCCGCCGCAACAACCTCTGGCAAGTTGTATGGCTGACTGCGGTATTCCAAGGTTTTCCTTGTCGAAGGCATGGAACGTCGCCAAGCTGACGTCGGAGATTTCCTCATCACCGAGAGTGAAGACCTGAAGCGGTGCTATATTCTGCGAGGGTATATCCGCTGCCGATCCACCGGCCGATGCCGCCCAAGACACCCCGGCGATTCCCAGCACGGATAAAGCTTTACTTGGACGCTTCCCCTTTGAAGCGCGCTTCATTTGCGACATAGCAGAGTTCCTCCTCTACCTTCGAACAAATGCGCGACGAGCCCCTATTTCGTAGCACTTTTCGTGCGATTTGAACAGCGCTATGCACGGCATTGCATCACGGAGCTCGAACGCTTGCCCGCAAACGCCAAACGTAAACTAAGCCATCTCGAGCCGCGCCACCTTCGTTGGTCGTCGCAGCGCAAGCCACTTGACCTCTCGTTTTAAATGCGGCCATCGACCTGAGGTTCCAGGCCCGCTTCCCAGATCGGTGCCGCGCGGCAGCCGAAGGCTCTCGGGCCGCTTGGCCGAACACCGCCGGCAACGCCGGAGCAAACGCTATCGACGTGTTGGCGGAACGCCTAGACAGACTCCCCGAGCGTATTGGCATCGTCGCGAATGAGACAGACATTCACGAATTGATCGATCGAAGCCCTCACCGCAGCGAATGCCGCTCTCGTACTGGAAAAGAAATCGTCTATCGACCGGAGTAACACCGCTGCGTTCGCCGCTGCATAAAGGAAACCGAACATAATCGTTGACGCGGCATATGCCGCTCCGAGGCCGAAGGCGGAACGCAGCAAACGAGGCAAGATGTCCAATAGAGACCGTAATCTCGCAACAGTAAATCGTGAAGCGGAATCAACTATAGCCTCATCTTGTCAAGGATGGCGCCGACGCAAAAGTTGCGCCTTATTCCGAAGAAAGGTAGCCTATGAAAGACCGGCAACTCGGTCTTCGGGCAAAGGGAGGCTTAATATGAGAGTCAGGGCAAGAATTATCGCCGTGTCGATCGGACTTTTGATTTCTGCCAGTGCCTATGCCGTCAACGTCCAGGAAGTTGTCCAGATGATCACTCACACCGATCTGGTGATGCAAGACGGCACGAAGATGCACGCCGACGTCGTCAAGATGCATGGTCACATGTATGTGATGATCCGAGTGGATGATCTCCCTGACTATCTGCATCAGCAGATCTTGAAAGTGATGCATTGACACCGGAACGATATTACGGACCGCTTCTGTCGATTGTCATACGCGCGGCCGATTGAATCGTTTCATCGAACTTATGTGGCATTGGGATCCCGACCGCGAGTCGTTGACGCTCCCTAGCACGGGGATACGCGGCAACGAACGAGAGGGGCGCCCAAGCGGCGCTCTTCTTTTTTCAAATAGGTGGTTTGCATTCTTGGTAAAAGCCGACGTAAATCAATCGCTGATAAATCGTTCGGTTTACACTCAAGCCTTTGACTTAGAACAGTAAAGGTTCGTCTCTTAATCAGCGGGTCCACGGTTCGAGCTCGTTGCGCCCATCAGGACTTTTCCCTGCGCAGGGACTATATTGATTACCTAACAGCGCGCATCATGGCCTTCAATCTGTGGTGCGGTTCGCATGAAGCAGGGAGGAGTGATCATGATCTCCGCAGCAAGAACATTAGCGCCTCTCATCGTTGGCGCGATGGCTCTCACCGTTGTTTCCGCGGGTGAAGCTTCGGCGGGCGTTCCGTCAAGCCCCGCTCCTGCCTACACATATCATGTGCAAGGCGCCGACATCGTACCGGCTTGGTGGCGCGGCGGATGGGGATGGCATCGCGGATGGGGATGGCATCGCGGATGGGGTTGGCATCGCGGATGGGGTTGGGGTTGGCGCGGCCGTCGGTGGTGCTACTGGCACCCGCGCGCCTGCGGCTGGTAAGCAATTCGATCCGTCTGAGATGAGCCGCCTTGCGTAATCCACGCAGGGCGGCGCGGGTCATAGGTGGTTACGGGTACGGAACAACAGCGTCCGGCCGGCGCATGACGTTAATCTGCGCCAAGCAACCCATTCCGCGATCCAGTGCCGAAGTCGTTGCGCGAGTGACCGGATCACGCGCGGCCAGCTTCGTCGACGGCGTGGATCGCCGTCGACGTTTTCAGGCGATCCGTCGTCAAAACATCCGCGCGCTATGAGTGCGCTCCAGATGATCGGATTCCAATGATGCCAAATAGCCTCCGCTTCAACAGCGCAGAGGCCTGCGACGATCTCCGGCGACTCGCCAAACCCTTCCGGCATTGTCTTGTAGAGGGTTTCGTCGGGAAGAATGTTCCATCGCGGATGCTCGCCTATCACTGGCGACCAGATCGCATAAGCAACGCGTGAGACGCGTGTCTCACTATTCGACAGAGATTTCCGCGCCGCGACAAACGAGGCACGCGAATGGATATTCACCGGCCTTTCCTCCCTTGTCGGAAAGCCGTAGTTTTTACGTTCCCCTGGCTGCGGCGGACAGATGCCTATTCGGCATCTTTCGCGAAGGGCTAACGCTCGTCCTCGTCGAGCCTCTTTAATAATGGTGATTGAGCAAGTCTACATCGTTGCATGCAAGGAAGCTGCGCCATTGTGACCGCTATCCGGATCTTCGTATTTTTGGGATTATGATTTCCGCCCGGCATAGGGGTTCTCGCTCGTCTTCACCGACAAGCGGATCGGAACGCCCCGGAGATCAAAGGTCTCGCGTAGACCGTTGGTGAGGAAACGCCGGTAGCTTTCCGGAAGATGGTCGAGCTGGTTGCCGAAAATCACGAAATAGGGCGGCCGCGCGCGTAGCTGCGTGATGTAGCGGATCTTGATGCGGCGACCTGAGACGGCCGGCGGCGGGGTCGCCTCGATCGCGGCAGCGAGCCAACGATTGAGTTTTGCTGTCGCGATCCGCTTGTTCCAGATGCGATCAACGGCGAAGATCGCGTCCATCAAGGCTGCGATTCCTTCGCCCGTCACGCTCGACACGGGCACCACCGGCACACCGCTGACCTGCGGCAAAAGCCGCCCCGCGTCCTTGCGCAGCGCCGCAAGCTTCGCCCCGCGCTCTTCGACAAGATCCCATTTGTTGACGGCGATGACGAGCCCCCTGCCCTCGCGTGAGACGAGATCGGCAAGCGTCAAATCCTGCTTCTCGAACGGCGCGGCTGCGTCGATCAGCAGCACCACGACTTCAGCGAATTTCGCCGCCCGCAAAGCATCGGCGCCAGCGAGCTTTTCAAGCTTCTCGTCGACGCGCGCGCGTTTGCGCAGGCCCGCCGTATCGAACATTTTCAATTTACGGCCATGCCAATCGAGATCGATACCGATGGCGTCGCGGGTGATTCCGGCTTCAGGGCCGGTCAACAGCCTCTCTTCGCCGAGAATGCGATTGAGCAAGGTCGATTTGCCCGCATTGGGGCGGCCGATGACGGCGATTCGTAGCGGTTTCGTGAGGTCGAGTTCGGACCCGTCTTCGTCATCGGCGAGGGCTTCCGCTGTTGGCTCCCCCGTCGGCTCTTCGGCAGCGAGCGCGGTCTGCTCCGGCAGAGCCTCCCGGAGCGCGGCGTAAAGATCGGCGAAGCCCTCGCCATGTTCGGCCGAGAGCGGGACGGGCTCGCCGAGGCCGAGATTGAAGGCTTCACGCGCGCCTTGCGCGCCGAGCCGCCCTTCCGCCTTGTTGGCGATGACGATCAGCGGTTTGCCGGAGCGGCGCAGGAGATTGGCGAAGAAACGGTCATCCGGCGTCACGCCGGCGCGCGCATCCACCATGAAGAAGATCGCGTCCGCGTCAGCGATCGCGGCCTCGGTTTGGGCGCGCATGCGACCGGCCAGCGATTCCGCGCCACCCTCCTCAAGCCCCGCCGTATCGACGATCGTGAACGCAAGATCGCCGACCCGTGCCGCGCCTTCACGCCGGTCGCGCGTCACCCCGGGCAGATCGTCGACCAGCGCCAGCTTCTTGCCGACAAGCCTATTGAAGAGGGTCGATTTGCCGACATTCGGACGCCCGACGATGGCGATCTTGAACATCGCTATTTCGACACTTGGCCGCCTTGGACGAGCTCGAGAAACGCTCCCGCCCGGCCGCGCAACGCCGGCGGCGCCTGCGGATCGACGGAAATCTCATCGAGCCAGCGCCCGGCGGCGCTGAGATCATTGCGTTTGAATGCGGCCAGGGCGAGCAACTCGCGGAAGGAACTGCGATAGGCCCGGTCAGGCCCGGCGAATGGCGCATAGCGCGCCTCGAATTCCTTGGGATCGTCGCTATCGATGCGCAGATAGGCGCCACGCAGCCGCGCTAAATCCTGGTAGGTCCGATCGAGCGCAGGGTCCGCGGCCAACGCGTCATAGGCCTTGATCCCCGCCGCCGGATCCTTTTGGGCAAGCGCATCGGCGTCCGCGAGCCGCGCCAGCATCGCGTAGCCACTCGGCCCATCCTTGCCGAGCGATTGGAAGGCTGCCTGCGCTTCGGCCGTTTTGCCGTCGTGCGCCAATTGCAGCGCGGCCTCGTAGCGGGCGCCGGCGGATTCGCCGGCCTTGAGCCGGACATGATCGTAAAGCCGCCAGGCCCCCGTGGCGACGACGACGAGCAAAGCCGCACCGATGATCCAGTTCTGATATTGCTTCCAAAGCTGGATCATCCGCTCGCGACGGACATCTTCATCAACTTCGCGGAAAAGATCAGACATTTTATTCTCGAGGGCTTGGGGCTTTCGGGCGTCGGGCCTGTCAGCTAGCACGCTCGCAGGAGAAACGCGACCTCCTGCTTCCGGCTGACCTGGGCTGCCCGCCGGCGCCCGCCGGCGCCCGCCGGCGCCCGCCGCTCTACCATTTCCCCACGAGATAAGCACATGAAATCGCTGCAATTGCGAATTCGCGTGCAAGAAACGGAGCGTCCCGGCATCCTGGATCGTTACTCCTACGCCAAGGCCAAGGAGCAAAGACATTTGAGCGTGCCGCATCATCCAAAGCCGCGCATACGGATCGGCGTCGGCGGCTGGACCTATGAGCCCTGGCGTGGTGCCTTCTATCCCGCCAGCCTCCCACAGAAGCGGGAACTTGAATATATGAGCCGCAAGCTGACCTCGATCGAGATCAACGGCACCTATTATGGCTCGCAGAAGCCCGCAAGCTTCGCCAAATGGTACGACGAAACGCCGGACGATTTCGTGTTCGCACTGAAGGGGCCGCGGTTCGCGACCAATCGCCGCGTTCTCGCCGAAGCGGGATCCTCGATCGAGCGCTTCTTTGCCGGCGGCGTGATGGCACTCAAGGACAAGCTCGGCCCGATCAACTGGCAGTTCATGCCGAGCAAGAAATTCGACGCCCCCGACTTCGAAGCCTTTCTCAAACTGCTGCCGAAAAGCGTCGAAGGACGGCCGATCCGCAACACCGTCGAGGTACGACACGAGAGCTTCAAGACGCCGCAGTTCGTGGAGCTTGCACGCGCCTATGGCATCGGCGTCGTGGTTGCCGGGGATTCCAACTATCCGCAGATCGCAGACATGACCGCAGACTTCGTCTATGCGCGCATCATGGGCACGCGCGAGGCGAACAAGGCCGGATATTCCAAAAAGGCGCTCGATCTCTGGGCCGATCGCGCGCGCAACTGGGCGTCCGGCCACATGCCTGATGGACTTGAGACCGTGGCCGAACCGGCCGTCGAAAAGGCCGGCCGCGATGTTTTCCTCTATGTGATCAGCGGCTTCAAGACGCGCAATCCTTTCGCCGCGATGGCGCTGATCGAGAATTTGGAATGATGACCGATCTCTTCGACAATGCCGACCTCGATGAGCCGAGGCGCGAGGAACTGGCCTCTGGCGCCGTGCTGCTCCGCGGCTGGGCGCTGACGCTGGAAAGCGCGCTGCTGACCGCGCTGAAGGATGTCGTCGCGCATGCGTCTTTCCGGCACATGCTGACGCCCGGCGGCTTCGAGATGTCGGTTGCGATGACCAATTGCGGGACGGCCGGCTGGATCACAGACCGCGCCGGCTATCGCTATGACGCGCGCGATCCCGAAAGCGGTAGGCCATGGCCGCCGATGCCAAAGCCATTTCTGAAACTAGCGACGGGGGCGGCCCGCGAGGCGGGTTACCCAGACTTCGTGCCGGACGCCTGTCTCGTCAATCGCTACGAACCGGGCGCGCGCCTCTCGTTGCATCAGGACAAGGACGAGCGCGACTTCGCCAATCCTATCGTCTCCGTCTCCCTCGGCCTCCCGGCAACGTTCCAGTTCGGTGGCCTCAAACGGAACGATCCGCTCCGCAAGATTCCGCTCAGCCACGGCGACGTCGTCGTTTGGGGGGGCCCCTCGCGGCTCTTCTATCATGGCATCCTCGCGCTCAAAGAGGGCGAGCATCCAAAGACCGGCCGCATGCGGCTAAATCTGACGTTCCGCAAGGCGCTCTAGCCGCGGCGGGATGCTTCAAGTCAGAGTTCGGGTGACGCAAATATGTTCGAGACGCGGATTTGAAAGCAAGAGCCGGAGTGCGGAACTCTCCCAGCCCTTTATTTGAGATGACAAGCACCATGAAGGATCAAGACATGAACCTTGTCATCACTCAGGCAGCTGCCAAAATGGCAATGAAGAAACCTGCGATGCCGATCGAACTCGATCCGCGCTGGACAGTCGTCGTTAACCGCGATCCCGCCTTTGACGGCGCATTCGTCTATTCGGTGAAAACCACCGGCGTCTATTGCCGCCCGACCTGTCCGTCGCGCTTGCCGAAGCCGCAGAACGTCGCCTTTCATGCGACCTGCGAAGACGCGGAGATAGCGGGCTTCCGCGCCTGCCAGCGCTGCCGGCCGAACGAGGCCGCACGCGCCGCTCAGCGCGCGGCCATGGTCGCCGAAGCCTGCCGCATGATCGCCGACGCCGAGGAGATTCCGACTTTGGACACACTCGCCGCAGCGGCAGGCATCAGTCCGTGTCATTTCCACCGCATCTTCAAAAGCGTCACCGGCGTGACGCCGAAAGCCTATGGCGCCGCGCATCGCACCAAGCGGGTCCGCGAACGCTTGACCGCGCGCGACGGCAGCGTGACGCAGGCCATCTACGGCGCTGGTTTCAACTCCAACGGACGGTTCTATGAAACCTCCAACGCGGTGTTGGGCATGACCCCTACCGCCTTCCGCGAGGGCGGCGCCGATGCTGAGATCAAATTCGCCATCGGCGAATGTTCGTTGGGGTCGATCCTCGTTGCCTGCAGCGACAAGGGAGTCTGCGCCATTACACTGGGCGACGATCCGGACAACCTCGCGCGCGACCTCCAAGACCGGTTCCCGAACGCCAATCTGATCGGCGGCGACGCTCAATTCGAGGCGCTCGTCGCAAAGGTCGTCGGCTTCGTCGAAGCGCCGGCGCTCGGCTGCGATCTGCCACTCGATGTGCGCGGCACGGCCTTTCAGCAAAGAGTCTGGCAGGCACTGCGCGAGATTCCCGCCGGCGAGACCGCGAGCTATACCGAGATCGCTCGCCGCATCGGCGCGCCGGGATCGGTGCGTGCCGTCGCGCGAGCTTGCGCGGCCAACAAGATCGCCGTGGCGATCCCCTGCCATCGCGTCATACGTAACGATGGCGCGCTCTCCGGCTATCGCTGGGGCGTCGCACGCAAGCGCGCCTTGCTCGCCAAGGAGCGCGAGGCGTCCTGCCTTGAGCGAATTTCGCGCCGCAGCAGAGTAGACAGGCCGTGACGCTCTGATTCCAGCGCCGCACCCTTCGGGCCGCGGTTGATGCCTATCTTTGCGCCGCCGCGCCCACTTCAGGGGCAAATGCGATGGAGCGCTGGCGACCCGAACGACGGCCTGGACGCAATTGCCTGGCGAGGGTCATCCGCCTACGCTGCTGGAAGGGCCGACGGCGCCGCCGCGGCAGAACCTCGGCCGAGACACAATCGGGATCATTGCCTTTGACGATCTCTGCCGCCATCCACCATGTCACGCGTTATCGCTACGACCGTCCCGTCGGCTTAGGGCCACAGACCATCCGGCTGCGCCCCGCGCCGCATTGCCGCACCAGGGTGGCGAGCTACGCACTCAAGGTCGAGCCTGCTGAACATTTCATCAATTGGCAACAGGACCCGCACGGCAATTGGCTCGCTCGTCTCGTGTTCCCGGAGAAGGCAAGCGAGCTGAAAATCGAGGTCGACCTCACCGCCGAACTCGCCGTCTTCAATCCGTTTGACTTCTTCATTGATCCCTACGCTGAGCATTTCCCCTTCGCGTATGATCCGGAACTCAGGGCTGACCTCGCGCCCTACCTGGAGGCCGAACCACTCGGGCCGCGGCTTGCGGCCCATCTGGCGAGCTCTCCGAAAGGCCCTGTGCAGACGGTCAATTTCCTGGTCGACATCAATACGAAGCTGCAGCGCGCGGTGCGCTACGTGATCCGGATGGAATCCGGCGTGCAGAGCCCGGAGGAGACCCTGGCTCTCGGCTCCGGCTCGTGCCGCGACTCGGCCTGGACGCTCGTTCAGCTCCTGCGCCATCTTGGTCTCGCAGCCCGGTTCGTCTCCGGCTATCTCATTCAGTTGCGGGCTGATATCGATCCGATCGAAGGACCGAAGGGAACCCAGCACGACTTCACGGATCTGCACGCCTGGGCCGAGGTCTATGTGCCCGGCGCCGGCTGGATCGGCATGGACCCGACCTCCGGACTGTTCTGCGGGGAGGGCCACATCCCGCTCTGCGCGACACCGCACTATCGCTCGGCGGCGCCGATTTCCGGTGCAGTGGAGCCGGCGCATGTCGATTTCAGCTTCGACATGCGCGTGACCCGCGTCGCCGAGTCGCCGCGCATCACGTTACCGTTTTCCGACGATGCCTGGATGAAGCTCGACGCGCTTGGCGAGCGGATCGATCGCGATCTCGTCGAGCACGACGTGAGGCTGACAATGGGCGGCGAGCCGACCTTCGTCGCCATCGATGATTTCGAGGCCGAGGAGTGGAACACGGCGGCCGTCGGTCCGACGAAGCGCGCCCGCGCCGACGATCTGATCCGCCGGCTCAGAGCCCGCTTCGCGCCCGGCGGTATGCTGCATTACGGACAAGGCAAATGGTATCCTGGCGAAACTCTTCCGCGTTGGGCGTTCGCGCTTTACTGGCGCAAGGATGGCAAGCCGATCTGGAGAGACCCGTCGCTCATCGGCGCCGTCCCCCTGACGCGGACCGCCGAAGAGATCCAAGCCGAGCCGCGCAGCGAAGCTACCTCCGAGACATTGCGCGGGCGGGCTGAGACGCTCGTTGCGGGGATCGCCACCCGGCTCGGAATCGACAACGATTGCATCCTTCCTGCCTATGAGGATCCGACCACCTGGCTCATCAAGGAAGGCAATCTGCCGGACAACACCGATCCGCTGGACCCGAAGATCGAGGATGCCGAAGAACGCAACCGCATGATCCGCACCTTTGCTCGCGGTCTGACGACTCCGTCAGGCTACGTGCTGCCGGTACAGCGCTGGAACACGAAGGCGGACGCGCATTGGACGAGCGAGAAATGGAAACTCAGGCGCGGCCGGCTCTTTCTTGTGCCGGGCGATTCGCCCGTTGGCTACAGGCTGCCGCTGTCGTCGCTGCCCTGGGTGCCCCCGTCAGCTTATCCGTTCATCGTGGCGCAAGACCCGTTCGAAGAACGCGGCGCCCTACCCGACCCGGCCGAGATTGCGCAGCGATTTGAACGCAGAGGGTCCACCGTCGGGCGGCAGGAACAGGTCGAGCAGCGCATCATCGAGGGCGCGGTCCGCACTGCGCTCTCGGTGGAACCGCGCGACGGCATCCTCTGCGTGTTCATGCCGCCGGTCGAGACTCTGGAAGATTATCTCGACCTCCTCGCCTCAGTGGAAGCCGCGGCGTCGGGGCAGCGCGTGCCCGTTCATATCGAAGGTTATCCGCCGCCCTTCGACCCACGCCTCAACGTCATCAAAGTCACGCCCGACCCGGGCGTCATCGAAGTCAACGTGCATCCGGCCGCCGACTGGCGGGCGGCCGTCGCGACGACCAAGGGCCTCTATGAAGACGCGCGCCATGCGCGGCTTGGCGCGGATAAATTCATGACCGACGGGCGCCACACAGGCACCGGCGGCGGCAACCACATTGTCTTGGGAGGCCCGAGTCCGGCCGACTCGCCTTTCCTGCGACGACCCGACATCCTGAAGAGCGTGGTGCTCTACTGGCAGCGTCATCCCGCGCTCTCGTATCTCTTCTCAGGCCTCTTCATCGGTCCCACGAGCCAAGCGCCGCGCATCGACGAAGCACGGCACGACCAGCTCTACGAACTGGAGATCGCACTCGCCAGCGTGCCGGACCGCGGCCGGCACGTGCCGCTGTGGATCGTCGACCGGCTCTTCCGTAATCTCCTCGTCGATTCGACGGGCAACACGCATCGCTCGGAAATCTGTATCGACAAGCTCTATTCGCCCGAGGGGCCAACCGGACGGCTCGGCCTCGTCGAGTTCCGCTCGTTTGAAATGCCACCTGACGCGCGGATGAGCCTTGCGCAGCAATTGCTCCTGCGCGGCCTGCTCGCCTGGTTCTGGCGCGAGCCGCAGGAAGGGAATTTCGTGCGCTGGGGGACGGCGCTGCATGACCGCTTCATGCTGCCCCATTTCGTCTGGCAGGATTTTTTGGAGGTGATCGCCGATCTCGGCCGTGCTGGCTATAAGTTCGATCCGATCTGGTTCGACGCGCAGCGGGAGTTCCGCTTCCCCGTCTGCGGCGTGGTCGAACCGAGCGGGGTATGGCTTGAGCTGCGCCAAGCACTCGAACCCTGGCAAGTCCTCGGCGAAGAAGGAGCCATCGGCGGCACCGTCCGCTATGTCGATTCTTCGGTCGAGCGGCTGCAGGTCAAGGCCAAGGGCCTCGTAGAAGGCCGCCACGTGGTGGCCTGCAACGGCCGGCGACTGCCGATGACGGCGACGGGCACCTTTGGTGAGGCGGTGGCCGGAGTGCGCTTCAAGGCCTGGAAGTCGGCGCGTGGGTTGCATCCGACCCTCCCCGTGCACGCGCCCTTGACGTTCGATCTGATCGACACGTGGAGCGGCCGCTCGCTCGGCGGTTGCGTCTACCATGTCGCCCATCCGGGCGGGCGCAACTACGAGACCTTTCCGGTGAACAGCTATGAAGCCGAGGCACGCCGTATCGCCCGCTTTCAGGATCACGGCTATACGCCGGGTCCGGTTGATATCCCGCGGGAGGAACGTTCTACGGACTTCCCGCTGACGCTCGACCTACGCCGGCCTATCGACCACATCGTCAAGCCCTAGCGTTCCGATGAGAAGACGACCATGACGCTCGAAGGAAAACGCATCGTGGTGCTTGGCGGCAGTTAGGGCATCGGCTTGGCAACCGCGGCGACGGCGGTCATTCGGACGCGTGACGACTCGTCGCCGAGCTAAGTGCGCGAGGCCCAGTTCATCGGATACGTAGCACGATCTTGCCGAGCACATGCCCCGCTTCGACCCGTTGATGCGCCCTCGCGACATCGGCAAGCGGATATTCTGCGGCGATCTCGATCTTGAGTTTTGTTGCTTCGATGGCGTGGCCAAGGCGCTCGAACTCGCGCACTCCGGCCATCGCGTCATAAGACATGAGCTCGACGTCGCGCGGCTTTTTCGGTTCCGGTTCGACTCCGTTCGGATAGGCTACGCGGCCGCCTTTCCTAATAGCGGCGAGGCAGGTCTCCAGCGCGCCACCTCCGGCGAGGGCGAGCAGGGCGTCGATTCCCTGCGGCGCAAAGCTGCGCGCGGCAGCGGCGATGTCTTCGCGCTGCCCGTCCACAGCAAGGTCCGCGCCAAGCCGACGCACGAATGCCAGGCCATCCACGCCACGCGCGGTGGCGAGCACGCGCGCGCCGCGCCATTTGGCAAATTGCAGCGCAAGACTTCCTACGCCCCCGCTGGCTCCGTGAATGATGACGGATTTGCCTTTTTTGAGGCGCAACACGTCATCGATCCCCTGAAGCGCGGTGAGCCCGGTGGTCGGAACGGCGCCCGCGTGCTTAAGATCGACGTGTTCCGGAACATGCGCGACATCCTCGGCGGGGACAGCGGCATATTCGGCGTAAAATCCGCCCTTCGGATTCTTCCACGCATAGGCATAGACATGCTCGCCCGGTTCGAAACGCCGGATACGCGATCCGACGGCCGCGACGATGCCGGCGCCGTCAACGCCCAACACGAGCGGAAAATGTGGGTGGCCGCCTGGATACCAGCCATTCCGAATATCGGCGTCCCAACTGCCCACGCCTGCGGTATCGACCGCTATGAGGACCTCGTCCGCATCGGGGACGGGGACCGGCAGCGTATGGATCGACAAGACTGCGGGCTCACCGAAACGATCGATGGCCGCCGCCCGCATTGTCTTGGGAATAGCGGAGACCGCCAATTTGTGCGCATGAGCCGTCATGTTCGTCGCTCCCACTGAAAAGCGCCGGCCGGCCGATCTGCTATCCATCGTCGCGGCTGCCGCCGCACCTTAGCCTGCGCGACGCGCGCGCTCCCTGACGGCCGTCAATTTTGTTCGAGGGGGCGCAGGCCAGCCACGAAGCACGAACTTAACGGCTCGCCGCGTGTCATCCACGCGGTTTTGTCGGATGCGACGACAGGGCTGACCGCTGGGATGCGGCGCGGAACTGAGAAGGCGGCGCGCTCTGCAACTCCTCGACGACTGGCAGATGGACTCGGCCGAAGTCCCCGCGCTCTTTCCGGCCGGACGCGCGGCGAAACCCTCCGCGCGAGCGTTCGCGGAGCATTTGGCAAGGGAGAGGGGAAAGGAGTAAAGATTTCCCAAAGGCGTTGTCTAAAGCGCTTGAAGTCGGGGGAAATTGCACATGGCCGAGCGCACTCAGGAGCCTGATAGAAGCACGGGCAAAGTGGACGAAATTGTTGCGAAGCAAGCGTCGCCCGCAGCCCAAAGAAAAATTCCGGGAAATCTTCCGTACCTTCCGGGAGCCGGTACTCTGAAGAGAGCGCTGGAAGGAATAACCGAGGCTCAGCGACCCGATAAGTTCAACTATGATTTCCTGGAGAACGTACTGAAGCTTACCGGCGGGAGCGCACGCGCAACAATCCCGATTTTAAAGAAGACGGGATTAGTCGCAGCTGACGGTACACCCACTGAGCTTTACGCCCGATTCAAAACCGACAGCGGGCGTGGCCCTGCCGCATTGCGGCGCTCAAGAATGCCTTTCCCGAAATGTTCAAGCGCAGCGAGTACGCTCATACCGTATCGGAATTGAAGCTGCGTGATATTATCATTGAGATAACAGGCCTGACCGCGACCGATTCTATAGTTGGTTATATTCGAAATACCTTCGATGTGATCAAAGCCTTCGTTGGATCCGCGGACTGTCGGTCGGGAAGGAATTGCAACCTCCGGCCTCCACGAGCGAGATGGGTATCGCGCTCGCGTACAATATCAACATCGTCCTACCGGAAACTTCTGACATGATGGTGCTGAGTGCTATTTTTCGCAGCATCAAAGAAAACTTACTCAAATGACCGATCTGCCCACCGTAGAGCTATTCGTCTTAAAGTGCGCGGTTCTAAAAACAGAGCTAGATAAGGCTTCAGGCAAAGTGCCGCTTGGGTCGCAATCTGCCATAACGCCATTACTTGCGCAGGTGGCGCATCATGTGCGCATCAATGCCGAAAAGATGGCAGAGTACTATAAAATATTTTACCTCCTAGAAAATGACATTCGAGAACTCATCGATGACACCATGTCAGAAGCCCACGGACCCGACTGGTGGAACTCAAAGGCGCCGGCTTCAGCGAAGGACGAGTGCAAACTGAATCAAAAGCGAGAGCGCGAGGCCGGCGTAACAAGCCGTTCGGTAAGAGAGCTGGACTATATTTCGTTCGGGCAGTTGGGCGATATCATCCGAGCAAATTATGCAGACTTCGGAGGCATCCTCAGCAACGAGGGTGCCATGGGGCGGGTAATGCACGCCCTTAACCTCTTACGTGCTCCCATCGCTCATTGTGGAGTGCTGGCTGAGGATGAAGTGGACCGCCTGGAGCTAGCGGTCAAAGACTGGTTTCGCTTACTCGAGGGTCCGAAATAGGTGCTGGAAATGCCAATTACTTGAAGCGCCGTCAGTCCGGCTTTCCTACAAGATGCAATTTCGCCATTCGCACAAACTCCGCATGCAGCCTAACGATCTCGCGGCCCATATTGTAGGCATAGCCGACCTGCACTCGTAATGAAGAACGCGACGGGAAACAGACCAAAGGCGTTACAACGAGTGTCGCCCCCTCACTCCCACTCGATCGTCCCCGGCGGTTTGCTCGTCACGTCATAGACGACGCGGTTGATGCCGCGCACTTCATTGATGATGCGCGTCGCGACGCGGCCGATGAACGACATGTCGAAGGGATAGAAATCCGCCGTCATGCCGTCGGTCGAGGTCACGGCACGTAGCGCGCAGACGAAATCATAGGTCCGCCCGTCGCCCATCACGCCGACAGTCTGCACAGGCAGAAGCACGGCGAAGGCCTGCCATATCTTGTCGTAAAGCCCCGCCTTGCGGATTTCGTCGAGGTAGATCGCGTCCGCCTTGCGCAGGATCGCGAGCTTTTCCGCGGTGACTCCGCCCGGACAACGGATGGCGAGCCCAGGCCCCGGAAACGGATGCCGTCGGACGAAAATTTCCGGCAGGCCCAGTTCGCGGCCGAGCGCGCGCACCTCGTCCTTGAACAATTCGCGCAAGGGTTCAACGAGCTTCATCTTCATCCGCTCGGGCAGGCCGCCGACATTGTGATGCGACTTGATCGTGACCGAAGGCCCGCCATGGAATGACACGCTTTCGATGACGTCGGGATAGAGCGTGCCTTGCGCGAGGAAGTCCGGCGCGCCGCGCCCGTCGGCGGCGATCTTCGCGGCTTCATGGTCGAAGACTTCGACGAAAAGCTTGCCGATGATCTTGCGCTTCCGCTCGGGGTCGCGAACTTCTGCGAGCGCGGCAAGAAACACCTCGCCCACTTCGACGTGCACGAGGGGAATGTTGTAATGGCCGCGAAAGAGGCTGACGACCTCAGCGGCCTCGCCTTCGCGCAACATGCCATGATCGACAAAGACGCAGGTGAGCCTGTCGCCGATCGCTTCGTGGATCAAGAGCGCCGCGACGGCTGAATCGACGCCGCCGGAAAGCGCGCAGAGCACGCGCCCCTTCCCCACCTGCGCGCGAATGGAAGCGATCGCCTCGGCGCGGAAGGCGCGCATGGTCCAATCGCTTTTGAGGCCCGCGACCTTGTGCACGAAATTCGCAAGCAGCTTCGCGCCGTCCGGCGTGTGCACGACTTCGAGATGGAACTGCGTGGCATAGATGCGCCGCGCCTCGTTGCCGATGACCGAGATCGGCGCATTTTCGGATGTCGCAAGACGGTGGAAGCCCTGCGGCAGTTCGGTCACCGCATCGCCATGGCTCATCCAGACGGGATAGCGTTGACCCTTCGTCCAGACGCCGTCGAAGAACGGGCTGTCGCTCAGGATCTCGACTTCGGCGCGGCCGAATTCGCGATTGTCGCCGGTGGCAACCTTGCCGCCCAATTGCGCCGCGATGACCTGTTCGCCGTAGCATATGCCGAGGATCGGCACGCCAAAGTCGAAGATTGCTTGCGGGGCGCGTGGCGAGCCTTCGTCGAGCACGGAGGCCGGCCCTCCCGACAGGATCACCGCCTTCGGCTTCAAGGTGGCGAAAGCTTCCGCCGCCTTCTGATAAGGCGCGATCTCGCAATAAACGCCGGCCTCACGGACGCGGCGAGCGATCAATTGCGTCACCTGCGAGCCGAAATCGACGATCAGGACTTTGTCATGATGCTCGACAATGTCGTGATGAATTTCATCCATGAACAGCGTTCCTGCCGGCAAAGAGTTCGCTTAGGCGATCGGTCCAGCGGGCGCAAGCTGACCGGAAAATTTCCCTGAAGCCTTTCCAACGCATTCGAACGACCGGATTGAACGGGGAGCAAGGCTTGTGAGCTAGGATCGACCATCACGCGGGGCAATAGCCTGTTCAGTGAGGCGATATGTCCGAAACATTGGTCCCTGTTGCTGCGCGGCGGCCCAAGCGGGGCTCGTCAATCCGCGTCGCCGACGTTCCGGCACTGTTCTCGGAAGGCCCGGAGCCGGAGCCGGCGAGGCCAGCGCACAATCCCTGGGCCGCCGTCGAGGCTGTGCGGCTGCGCCTGCGGAGCCTCGTGCGTCGGACGACGCGCCGGGACGAACAGTAAATTTCGATCGCGCACTCTGACCCACCTTCACCCACGCCGAACGCCGGCGATGAAGAAGCCATCGGTGGCGCTCACCAAGGGCGAGAGGCGCAGACCTGGACCGAGGCCGGAGGCAAATCCGGCAAGGGCCGGAAGACCTGCCGCTTCGACGAGTTCGTCAGTGCCAATCGCGGCGAAATCGCCATGGTTCGCAAGAAAGGCCGCGATCCTGTCCTCGTCTTCCTCACGCAGAAGCGAGCAAGTGACGTACATGAGCCTACCGCCTTGTTTCACGAATCTCTGCGCTAACTCAAGTATTTCGTCCTGTTCCTTCATGCGTTGCGTAAGCGCACCTGGGCGCATCCGCCATTTCGCATCCGGGTTGCGCCGCCAAGTGCCCGTGCCGGTACAGGGCGCATCCACGAGGACCAAGTCGCAGCGGCCAGCGATGTCGGCGAGAACGTCGCTCCCGCGACGGGGGGTGCGGACCTGGACGTTGCGGGTGCCGGCCTTTTCCAGCCTTAGATGAAGCGCCGCGAGCCTCCGCGCTTCGCGGTCGGTTGCATAGATTTGGCCGTGGTTCTCCATCGCGGCGGCCAATGCCAAGGTCTTGCCGCCACCGCCAGCACAGAGATCGAGCACTTGCTCGCCCGGCCGGGCAGCGCAGAGAAGGGCGGCAAGCTGCGAGCCTTCGTCCTGGATTTCGACAAGCCCTTTGACGTAGGCCGGCTCGCCGGCCAGCGAGGGGCTGCGTCCGTCCGCGGGCAGCGGCACCCGCAAGCCGAGGGGCGAATGCGGCGTGGGGATTACGTCGAGATGCGCCAAGGCGGCAGCAGCTTTTTCCCGCGCGGCCTTCAACGTATTGACGCGCAGGTCGAGCGGCGCGCGCGACGCTAAGGCCCTGCCCTCCGCTACGGCAAAATCGCCGAAGACGGCTGCGAAGGACGGCGCCAGCCATTCGGGAAAATCGCCGCGGACATAGGCTGGTGCGGCAGCAAGCGTCGCGGTTTCGAGCCGGGCCCGTTCCTCGCCGGAAAGCGGCGACGGTGCAAATCCTTCCCCAGTGCAAAGCGCAGCTACGGAATCCGCACTCATGCCGCGCATCTCGCGCAGGCTGCCCAGCATGATCGCCCGCGGAGTCTCCGCACCCATGATCCACGCCGCGGAGGCGCGGCGGCGCAAGGCATCGAAGACGAGAGAAGCCAGCGCCGCGCGGTCTTTCGAGCCGGCAAAGCGATGCCCAAGACCCCAATCCTTCAAGGCGTCGGAAGCGGGCCTATGGCGCGTTTCGATGTCGGAAAGGATTTCGATGGCCGCAGCTATGCGGGCGCCTGGGGTCATGTCGCGCCTGTATGACGTCAGGTGTTCAAACGCAGGTTCGTCGCAACGTGCGTCACACCCCGGTGGGGTAATTCGGGCTTTCGCGGGTGATCGTCACGTCATGGACATGGCTCTCGCGCTGTCCCGCGGCCGAGACTTTGACGAAAGTCGCGCGACTTTGGAACTCGGCTATGGTCGGGGCGCCGATATAGCCCATGGCCGCGCGCAGACCGCCGGCCAATTGATGCAGGATCGCCGCGGCCGGCCCGCGATAGGGCACCTGGCCCTCGATCCCTTCCGGCACGAGCTTCAGCGTGTCCTTGATGTCCTGCTGGAAATAGCGGTCGGCCGAGCCGCGCGCCATGGCGCCGACGGAGCCCATGCCGCGGTAGGATTTGAACGAGCGGCCTTGCAGCAGATAGACCTCGCCGGGGCTTTCGTCGGTGCCGGCGAGAAGCGAGCCGATCATCGCGCATTCAGCCCCCGCCGCGATAGCCTTGGCGAGATCGCCGGAATATTTGATGCCGCCATCGGCGATGATCGGAACGTTCGCCGCACGCGCGGCTTCGACAGCATCCAAGATCGCGGTCAATTGCGGAACGCCAACGCCGGCGACTATCCGCGTCGTGCAGATCGAACCGGGGCCAATGCCGACCTTCACCGCATCGGCGCCGGCGTCGATGAGCGCCTTTGTCCCCTCGGCGGTCGCAACATTGCCGGCGATTACAGCTACTTTGTTCGACGTGCGCTTGATACGGGCGACCTGATCGAGAACCGATTGCGAATGGCCATGCGCGGTGTCGACGACAATCGCATCCGTGCCGGCATCGATGAGCGCCAGAGCCCGCTCGAAGCCCTTGTCGCCGACCGTCGATGCGGCGGCAACCCTGAGGCGGCCCTCCCCATCCTTGCTGGCGTAAGGATGCTGGGTTGCCTTCTCCATGTCCTTGACGGTCAAGAGCCCGACGCAGCGCCCCTCCTCATCGATCACCACTAGCTTTTCGAGCCGATGCTGATGCAGAAGCCGCCGCGCCTCGTCCTGGCTCACGCCTTCGCGCACGGTGATGACCTTCTTCGTCATCAGTTCCGAGACCGGCTGCTGCGGATTATCGGCAAATCGCACATCGCGGTTGGTGAGAATGCCGCAGAGCCGCGCCGGCTTGCCTTGCGGCCCACGCTCGACGACCGGAATGCCGGAGATGCCGTGCCGGCGCATCACGGCGAGCGCGTCGGCGAGCGTTTCGTCGGGGAAAATCGTGATCGGATTGACCACCATCCCGCTTTCGTAGCGCTTGACCTTGCGCACTTCCTCGGCCTGTTCATCCGGCTCCATATTGCGGTGGATGACACCGATCCCGCCGGCTTGGGCCAAAGCAATGGCGAGCCGCGCCTCGGTCACGGTGTCCATGGCTGCCGAGACGATCGGCAAGTTGAGCGTGATCTCAGCGGTCAGCCGCGTCCGCAGATCGACGGCGCTCGGCAGGATTCCGGAATGGCCCGGCAGAAGCAGAACGTCGTCAAACGTCAGAGCTTCTCTGAATGCCGGTCGAATGATCGCCATAGCCAACTCCGTGAGGCGTACGCCACTTGGCGCCGCGGACTGAAAATTGTGCCGCGAATCGACGAGCGATCCGCGGCGGACCAAAGTTGGCAGCGGCTCATAGCACGGCCACAGCGGAGCGCCAAGGAAAGAGCGCGGCAATGCTGCGAAAAGCCACACCGCTTGGCTGGCGCGGCGCATCTACGGCCGGGCGCGCAGTCGTGATCAATGGGCATCTATCCATATGTGACGGCGCGCCCTAAATTACATCTGCCTTCCGGCAAAACCTAACAGACAGGGTCCGTCCTTGCCGCGCTACGCTGTTACGGCGCTGATTGTCGCTTGCGCCATATTTATGGAAACCCTCGACGGAACGGTGATTTCGACCTCGCTGCCGGCGATCGCCGCCGATCTCCACGAGGACCCGATCGCGCTGAAGCTGGCGCTTACCTCCTATCTCCTCTCGCTTGCCATCTTCATTCCCGCCAGCGGCTGGGCCGCCGACAAATTTGGCGCCCGGACGATCTTTCGCACCGCAATCTCCATTTTCACTCTCGGTTCCATCCTCTGCGGTCTTTCCAGCACGTTGCTGGAATTCGTCATCGCGCGCGTGATCCAAGGTATCGGCGGGGCGATGATGGTCCCGGTTGGACGGCTCGTCCTATTGCGTTCAGTCGCCCGATCCGAGGTCGTCGGTGCGCTGTCCTACCTGATGATCCCTGCCCTTCTCGGGCCGCTTTGCGGGCCGCTGATCGGAGGCTTCATCACTACCTATTTTCATTGGCGATGGATCTTCTACGTCAATGTGCCGATTGGCCTCGCCGGCATGGTGCTGGTGAGCCTCTACATCAAGAATATCCGTGCCGATGAGGCGTGGCCGCTCGACGTCAAGGGCTTTCTTCTGTCGGGCGGGGGGCTCGCGTCGCTCATTTTCGGCCTGACCGTCGCAGGGCGGGGCTTCGTCGGCAAGGAAATCATCTTTGGCTTGCTCACTGTGGGGGGTCTTTTGCTCGCGGCCTATGCCCTTCATGCCCGCAGGACGAAATTCCCGATACTCGATCTGCGCCTTCTCGCCATGCCGACATTTCGCGCCAGCATCGTCGGCGGCTCGCTGTTTCGCATCGGCATCGGCGCTCTGCCTTTTCTGCTGCCGCTGATGTTGCAGATCGGGTTCGGCATGAACGCCTTTCAGTCCGGAACGGTGACATTCATTTCGGCCGCCGGCGCGATGCTGATGAAGGTGACGGCAGTGCCGATCTTGCGCTGGGTCGGTTTTCGCCCCGTGCTGATCTTCAATGCGCTTTTGAGTTCGATCTTTCTCGCGAGCTACGGCTTCTTCACGCCATCGACGTCAACGTTGGTGATGATGGGGCTGCTGCTCTTCGGCGGCTTTTTCCGGTCGCTCGAATTTACCAGCATCAATGCGATCACCTATGCGGACATCGACAGCGTCGCTATGAGCCGAGCGACGAGCTTCTCCGCCGTCGCGCAGCAATTATCCTTGAGCCTCGGCATTGCCGTCGGCGCCTTTGGGGTGGAGCTTTCCCAGCAATTTCGTGGTCGGACCGAACTCATCGCGGCCGACTTCCGCTGGGCCTTCGTCGCCGTGGCAATTATTTCGGCAACATCCGTGCTGTTGTTTCTCGACCTGCCGAAAGATGCCGGCCTCGATCTCGCCGGACCGCCTAGACATAAGGGCATGGCGCGTCAGCGCGGCGGTTAGGATACTTCTTCCCTGTGGGCGAAGGTGCGCCGCAAGATCAGGGGCGCCGCCCGCGGAAGCCCGTTGCCAGCACGTAAAGTTCGGACGACTCGGCCCGGCTCGCCTTGGGCTTGACATGCTTCACATCGGCAAACTGCCGCTTGAGCTCTGCGAGCAGCTCGAGTCTCCGTCCCGCCTTGCAGAACTTTCGAGAGAAAACATCCGCCGTCCGCCAAGATCTCGCAGGCAAACTCGGCGGCGCGCTCGACGAGGCCGATGATCCGCAGATGGTCGGTCTTGCGATGGCCGGTCGCATTCGCCGCCATGTCGGAGAGGACGACGTCGGCCGGGCCGCCGAGCCATTCCTTCAAGATGCGCGGCGCTTCGGGATCAAGGAAATCCAAGACCCTGAAGGCTACCCCCGGCACCGGTTCGATATCGCGGAGATCGATCCCGAAAATTCTCGTCTCGCTGGACGGCGTATCTGCCGCGCCTGTTTTGGCGGCGGCGACCTGTGACCAGCCACCTGGCGCGGCGCCGAGATCGACGATCTTCTGGCCGCGTTTGAGGATGTGATGGCGCGCGTCGATCTCCAGAAGCTTGTAGGCGGCGCGAGAACGATAGCCCTCGCGTTTCGCCCGAGCCACATAGGGATCGTTGAGCTGGCGCTCGAGCCAGAGGGTCGAGGCAAGCGAGCGCTTACGCGCTGTCTTCACCCGCGCCTTCAGCGAGCGTCCGGGACCGGGGGAGCTGCCGCTCATCTAGGTCCCACCCGGCCAAGCGCGCGGTCGGCATCCATCAATTGCAACAGCATGCCCTCGCGCAAGCCGCGGTCGGCGATGCGCACGCGCCTCGCCGGGAAGGCGCGCCGGATCGCTTCGAGAATCGCGCATCCGGCGAGCACCAGATCGGCGCGTTCGTGACCGATACATCCGTTCGCGACGCGCTCGCGATAGGACATGGCCCGCAATCGGCCGACAGTCTCGTCGACTTCGGCCTTCGACATCCAGAGACCATCGACCCTGCGGCGATCGTAGCGCGGCAGATTGAGAAAAATTCCGCCGATCGTCGTCACCGTTCCGGACGTGCCGAGCAAATGGAAATTGTCGCAGCGCTGCAGCGGAGCCGCCGTGGCGATAAAGCCTTCGAGTTCCTCCGTGACGCAATCGACCATGGCCTCAAAAACCTGATCGTCGACTTCGATGCCGCCAAACTTTTCCGCCAAGGTGACGACACCGAGTTTCAACGAAACCCAGAAGCGAATGCGCTCACGCAGCATGGCCGTCATCGAAGTGCTGCCATCGCGCGGCGCGCGCGCGAGCCAGATGACTTCCGAAGAGCCGCCGCCGATGTCGAACAGGACGACCGATTCCGCTGCGCCGTCGGCAAGCGAAGCACAGCCCCCGGCGGCCAGATGTGCCTCGGTCTCGCGATCGACGATTTCGAGTTCGAGACCCATTCTTTTGTGAACGGTGGCAATGAATTCGGTGCCGTTTTCCGCCACACGGCACGCTTCGGTTGCGATCAATCGCGCCCGCGTCACATGCCGCGCCAGCATTTTATCGCGGCAGATCTCGAGCGCCTCAAGGGTGCGCGCGATAGCCATTTCACCAATCCGGCCGGTCTGCGAAACGCCTTCGCCGAGGCGGACGATGCGGGAGAACGAATTGACGATACGAAATCCGGCAGAATCGGGGCCGTGATGGGCCGGCCGCGCGATCAAAAGCCGGCAATTGTTGGTGCCGAGATCAAGCGCGGCATAGGTCGCGCTCTGCCGCTCCGCAACATCGAACCGAGGCGCCAATGCATGAAGGCTCGCGGGGACTGTGACGGGGAACGTCTCGCGCGAAGCCATATGTCGTGCCGGCCCTTTGATCTCCCGCGCATCGTTTTGACATTGGCCTGCCGCCAATGCTGCAACCAATGAGTTCAGCGCGTCGCGCAATTGCAAAGCTAAAACGCGCGCGCGTCAAGCTCTTCGGTGCGACGTTTTTGCTCGGATGCCATAATAAGTAGATCGAAATCCGCGGCCCGTCCCATTGCAGCGGATGCCTGCATGCGGAAGACCTGAGATGAGGGACACGGTAACGCAGTTGCTTAGTACCGCGCTGCTTTGGGGCGGCGGCAATGCGATCGCCGCCACGACTTTAGTGTTTATGCTTCTTTTTCTTTGGCTTGAGCCTTCCCGCCACTGGTTTCGATCGCCCTCGCGGCTTGGCCGATGCGGGCGGCTTGCGTCCCTCCGGCTTGTGTTCCGCCGTCTTGGATTGCGCCTTTTCGCGTTCGGTTTGCTTGAGCCGTGGCTTCTCTTTCTCTTCCGGCGGCGGCTTTGCTTCCCGAGTTGCCTGCTTCGAAGGCTTTGGTTTCACAGCTTCCGAAGCCGTCGGCTTCGTGGGCTTGGCCTCGCCAGTTAGGGTAGGTTTCTGTGGCGGCGCAGCCGACTTGCCCTCGGAAAGCGAAGGCTTGCCGGGGCTGGTCTCCGGCTTTTCTGGCGCGGTGGCCTCTCCGGATGCGCCCGAGGGTTCGACGATCGCGCCAATCTTGCTTACGGCAGGCTTGGAGAACTGCAACGAAATCGGCGGAGGAACCGGCAGGAACCCAGGCCCGGCCGGCGGAGGCGCTAGCAGATGCTCGAATTCCACTGGACGCATCGGCAAGAGAAAGTCCGGTGGCGCGGGCGGCGGCGGGAAAGCCGGATCGTTGAAGATCAACACCGGCCGATCGACAATGGCAGATTCGGCCTCCGTCGGCGGGGACAGACCCTCGAAGTCATAGGGATCGAAACGCGGCGGCGGATCAAGCGCGGCCGCAAGCACGCTGAGCCGCCGACGCGCGTCAAAAAAATGCGGACCATGCGGATAACGGCGCATATAGGTCCAATAGGCTGCCGGAGTATTGGCATCGAGCGCGCGTCGCCACGTGAGCGCTTCGCGCCGCGCCGCAAGCAAGGCCTGGACACGTAGCGAAAGCGGATCACGGGGAAAGGCGGTCAGAAAATCCTGGTAGCCTTCGATCGTGTCGCGCAAGACCGCGATCGCATAGGCCTCGGGCGCGGGGAACTGGCTTATCGGACGATTGTCGACGCTCGCAATATTCGGCAGCGGCGGGGCATTTGCGTCGCGCGTGAAGAAGAAAACCGGCGCCTCAATCTTCGACACGTCCCATGGCACCACGGCGCCCGCGCTGATTTGGTTCGCCCGCAAACGTGTGTCGACGAAGAGTTGAGCGATGGGCGCACCCTGGCGCATCATTTCCACTAGCGCCTGAGCGTAGACGCCGTAGGGTCCGCTCTCATCCGGTGCGATCGTGCTCGGCGCGGCATTGACGGCATAAAGTGAGCTTGGTTCCGGGTTGACCAGCGCGAACCCGCCGGCGAATGGAAAACCTTCTGTCGCGAAGTGAAGGCCGCGGGCGCCGTCGAACACGAAAATCCGGGCCTTCGCCTGCGTGGCGGCAAGCGCGTGCGTATAATCCGAGAGTTGCACGTCCGCGACCGGCACGTCGGTCTCGCGCTCCACCACCGCATCAACGGGAACGAAGTAATTCTCGCCGGCATATTGCAGACCGCGGCCAGCAAGATAGACGAAGACAACGGCGCCAGGACCAGCCTGCTGCACTTTGGCGACGAAGTCGCGCAAGGCGTTGCGGAGAGCCTCTTCCCCAAGGTCGGCGCCTTCGGTGACGTCGAATCCGGCGTCTCGCAAGGTTTGTGCGACGAGACCGGCATCGTTGACGGCTGTCGCAAGGGGAGCCGTCTTGTAATGCGCATTGCCGATCACGAGCGCGAGGCGCGGCTCCTGATCCTCGGCGTGGAGCCCCCTAACCGGCGCAGCGGCAAGGAGGAGAAGGGCGATGAAAAAGTTGAAGAGACTGCGCATTTCCCAACGAGAGTTGAAAAACTGCGCCACTAGGCAAGCGCTTTATGGCTGAACGGAGGCTGAATAGCACGATCGGACCATCCCGCGCCGTCATGGCTGGGCCGCCCATGAGCCTATGGCCAGCCGGCGTCATTGAGGAACGTCACTTGAATGTCACGTCGCTTGATGACAAGAGGAACGAACCATTCTCCCGCTAAAGTTCCCATGTCGTCGAGATTCGTCGCTTTCGCCTCGCTCGGCCGCAAGACGCTGCCGAACCAATTTGATGTGATCGCGCTGGCGCTCATCTTCGCCGGCTTCATTGCGATCGTGCATGGCACGCGCGGCATGGTCCTGCCGCTCGAAGCTCCGCAATCAACCATCTCGCTCGATTACGCGAACCTGCCCTATTACGCACTGCGCACGACGCTCAGGATGTTCGCGGCAATCGTCGCATCTTTGATCTTCACCTTTACCTATGCGACCTGGGCCGCCAAGAGCCGGCGCGCCGAACGCTTCCTTATCCCGCTCCTCGATGTCCTGCAATCGGTGCCGATCCTCGGCTTTCTGTCGTTCACGGTGACTTTTTTTCTCGGGCTTTTTCCAGGTTCGACATTGGGCGCCGAATGCGCGGCAATTTTTGCGATCTTCACCAGCCAGGCCTGGAACATGGCCTTTTCCTTCTACCAGTCATTGCGCAACGTGCCGCGTGAGCTGAACGAGGTAGCAAACAGCTTGCTGCTTTCGCCTTGGCAGCGGTTCTGGCAGCTCGAGACCCCCTACGCCATGCCGGGCCTCATCTGGAACATGATGATGTCGATGTCGGGCGGGTGGTTCTTCGTGGTCGCTTCCGAGGCGATCTCGGTCGGCGACACGACGGTTAACCTCCCCGGGGTCGGCTCCTACCTCGCGCTGGCGATCGATCACAGGCGCATCGATGCCGTTTTCGCGGCGATCCTCACCATGCTTGCGGTCATCATCGCCTATGATCAACTTTTATTCCGGCCGCTCGTCACTTTCGGCGGCCGGTTTCGCGTCGAATTGTCGGCCGGTGAGCAAGAAGAAAGGTCATGGGTCATACAGCTCTTCCGGCGGACGTATTGGTTGCGCGCGATCATCGCCCTGCCGGCGCAACTCTTCCATAGGATGGCGCTTTGGCGCTTCGAACTGCCGTTTCGCACCGAACTTTCCGCCGAGGCGAGCCGTTTGAAGGAGCGGGCCCTCGATTTTCTTTCGATTGGACTAGGCGTGCTCGCCGGCGCCTGGGCCCTCTGGCTCGTGTACCGTTACGTCAGCGCGAATTCGAGCTTCGCCGAATTCGGGGAAGCGGTCTGGCTCACCTTCCTGACCATGTTACGCGTCATCGCGCTGATCCTGCTGGCCACGCTCATCTGGGTGCCGATCGGCGTGATGATCGGTCTCAATCCGCGGCTTGCGGAGAAAATTCAGCCGCTGGCGCAATTCCTTGCCGCTTTCCCGGCCAATGTTCTCTTTCCAATCGCCGTTGTTTTGATCCTGCGGTTTTCGCTCAACCCCGACATTTGGCTGAGTTTCCTCATCATCTTCGGAACTCAGTGGTATATCCTATTCAACGTAATCGGGGGCGCTAGCGCATTTCCGCATGATCTTCGCGAAGTCGCGTCGACCTTTCGTATCCATGGCCTCGACTGGTGGGCAGAGGTCATCCTGCCGGGCATCTTCCCCTATTATGTGACGGGTGCCTTGACGGCCTCGGGCGGATCGTGGAACGCGGCGATCGTCGCCGAATATGTCAAATGGGGCAATGATACGGTCAAGGCGCATGGGATCGGCTCTTATATCGCAATGGCGACGGCGGCTGGCGATTATCCGAAAATTGTGCTGGGCGTCGGCGTCATGTCCATCTTCGTCATTGTCTTCAACCGGATCCTGTGGCGACCGCTGTCGCGCCTTGCCGAGCGGCGCCTGCGGCTAGATTGAGGCGGCCTCATGCTCGATACAAGAGTGAAACCTCTGCTTGAGGTCAAAGACGTCTGCCAGAGCTATCTCACCGGCTCCGGCGAGCCCGGTGCGCTTGTGCTCGACCATGTTTCCTTGAGTTTGAGCGAGGGCGAGATCGTTGGCCTGCTTGGCCGCTCCGGCTCCGGCAAGTCCTCGCTGCTACGCATTATCTCGGGGCTCGCCAAGCCGACTTCCGGCGAGGTCACGTTTCGCGGCGAGCCGGTACGCGGGCCGTTCGAAGAGATCGCCATGGTCTTTCAGAGCGCCGCGCTGTTTCCTTGGCTCTCCGTGCTCGCCAATGTCGAACTGGGACTCAGGGCGAAAAAAGTGCCGGAGAAAGAGGCCCGCTCCCGCGCATTGAAGGCGATCGACCTGATCGGCCTCGACGGTTTCGAATCGGCGTTTCCGAAGGAACTCTCAGGCGGCATGCGTCAGCGCGTCGGCTTCGCCCGGGCGCTCGTCGTGAACCCCAACATTCTGCTGATGGACGAGCCGTTTTCGGCGCTCGACGTCCTGACTGCGGAGACGCTGCGCACCGATTTGCTCGATCTCTGGGTCGAAGGCCGGATGCCGATCAAGTCCATCCTAATGGTCACGCACAACATCGAAGAAGCGGTTTTGATGTGTAACCGCATCCTCGTCCTCGCATCCAATCCGGGACGGATCGCGGCAGAAATCCAAGTGAACCTGCCACATCCGCGCAACCGGCTCGATCCCGAGTTTCGCCAGACGGTCGATAAGATCTATGCCTTGATGACGCGGCGTCCGACGGCTGCGGCAGGCCGCGAGGGAGCCTTCCCGGGCCTCGGCCTCGGCATGGCCTTGCCCGAAGTCTCCACGAACACGCTCGCCGGCTTGATAGAGACGATCGCAGGGCCGCCCTATCGAGGCCGCGCGGATCTACCTGCTCTCGCCGAAGACGCGCAAATGGAGACAGACCAATTGTTTCGCGTCGGCGAAACTTTGCAGCTCCTGCGCTTTGCCGATCTTGCAGAAGGCGACATCAAGCTTACGCCTGCCGGCCTTCGCTTTGCCGAGGCCGATGTCGACGCGCGCAAAAAGCTTTTTGGCGATCATCTTCTCGCCTATGTGCCGCTGGCGGCGCGGATCAGGATGGTGCTCGACGAACGGCCGTCGCACCGGGCGCGCTCCACCCGTTTCCTCGAAGAACTCGAGGACCATATGTCGGAGGATTATGCGGACCAGACACTGAAGAGCATCATCACCTGGGGCCGCTATGGCGAACTCTTCGCCTATGACGAGACTTCTGAGACCTTCAGTCTCGAAAATCCGACTTAGTTCTGGATTGCTTTGTCGCGCGACTTCTCGCAATGACGCGCTTCAAGCCAGCCCGAACCATGGCGTCGCGATTCCAAGAAACGAGCCATAACCGACGACGTCGGTCAAGGCGGCGAAGTCTCGCGGTTCATAAGGAGGCTGCCGGGGGAAGGCAAACGATGATGCGAGCGAAGTCACTGCGGCAATTGAGGTGCCGCCATGCCGTCATTCTGGTCGGCCTCGTCGCGGGCATTTCCGGCAAAGCCTTCGCGGCGGCGCAACCGGCCTGCCCTGCCGACGCGCTCGGCGTCGCCCGCACGCTCTCGCTCTCCGCGAAGGGCGGTTTCGCCCTCGGGCTCAAGACCTATCCGCAAAGCCTCGATCTCGCCGATCATGAAGTGGTGCTGACCTTCGACGACGGGCCGTCGCCCAAGACCACGCCGGAGGTGCTGGCGGCCTTGGCGCACGAATGCGTGAAGGCGACCTTCTTCCTGATCGGCCGCAATGCCGAAGCGTATCCCGCCCTCGTGCGGCAGGAATTGGCGGAAGGGCATACGATCGGCCATCATTCCTATTCGCACCCGGCCAGGACCTTGCGGCTGATGAGCGATGCCGCCGCCCGCGCCGACATCGAACGCGGCTTTGCCGCCGACGACAAAGCCGCCTACGGCAAGGCGGAAGCGCCGCCGAAAGTGCCCTTCTTCCGATTTCCGGGTTTTGCCGATACGAAACCGCTGGTTGCCTGGCTCGCGAGCCGCAACGTCGCGGTTTTCGGTGCCGATCTCTGGGCCTCGGACTGGCTGGATATGACCCCGGACCAAGAACGCGCGCTTGTGCTGAAACGGCTCGAACGCGCCGGCCGCGGCATTCTGCTGCTGCACGACACAAGGCCGTCTACTGCCGCTATGCTGCCGAAATTACTCCGCGATCTCAAAAGCCGCGGGTTCAAGATCGTTCATCTTGAGCCCGGGGCGGACCAGCCGGCGTTCCGCAAGGCGCCGCCGGGCTGGAGGTCGGAGACCGAAGCCATCATCGCCAAGGTTCTGCCGAAACTGCAATCGCGGCACATGACCAAGCAATCGACAAAGCTGCGCTTGCCCGAACCGGCCGAATGAGTTGATGCTTCAACGGAAATGGAATGGTGCGGCCAAGAGGACTCGAACCTCCACTGGTCTCCCAACTAGCACCTCAAGCTAGCGCGTCTACCAATTCCGCCATGGCCGCGGAGGTCGTGTCGTCTAACAAAAAGGCCCTGCCCTGACAAGGCTCGTCGCACCGCACCGCTCGATGTTGCCGCCGGCCGGGGCTCCACCTGTCGAATGGCGGACGATCGCTGGCCTTTCGCCCTATGACGTTGCCGTGACGGCGATGGAAGCGCGGGCGCAAGCGATCGCCTCGGGCAAAGCCACCGAAGCCGTGTTTCTCGTCGAACATCCGCCGCTCTATACCGCCGGAGCCTCGACTGCCGACGCCGATTTCGGCGCGCTGCGATTCCCGTTGCATCGGACCGGCCGCGGCGGTCAGCTCACCTATCACGGCCCAGGCCAGCGCATCTGCTATGTCATGCTCGATCTCAACCGGCGCGTGCCCGACCTGCGCGCCTTCGTGGCCGCGTTGGAGGCGTGGATCATCGCCACGCTCGCCAATTTCGATGTCCAAGGCGTGCGGCGCGAGGAGCGAGTCGGCGTCTGGATCGTCCGCCCTGACAAGCCGCCCGGCGCGGCGGGCGAAATGGCCGAAGACAAGATCGCCGCAATCGGCATCCGCGTGCGGCGCTGGGTCTCATTTCACGGCATCGCGCTCAACGTCGCGCCCGACCTCTCGCATTTTTCCGGCATCGCGCCCTGCGGCATTGCGGCACCGCAGTTCGGCGTGACGAGCCTTCACGATCTCGGGTGCAACGTGACGATGGAGGCCGTCGACGATGCGTTGCGCCGCGCCTTCGAGACGATCTTCGGTGCGACAGGCTAGACCGTCGTGAGTTGATGAAATCTGCCAGTCTCACGGGCTTCGGCAAGCGCCGAAAGATCGGCCTCAAAAATCTCGATGTTTTCGACACGCGCCTGGCGCGGACCCCGGCGGCAGATCTCACAGAGGAGCGTCACGGCCTCTGTAGAGCCGGCGAAGACCGCCTCCACGTCGCCGTTCAGGCGATTGCGCACCCAGCCTGTCACGCCACGCGCCTCGGCCTCCCTCTGCGCAAAAGCACGGTAGCCGACGCCTTGCACGCGACCGATGACTCGCACTCGTACAATTTTCTGCGAGGTACTCATCGCATCAGAACCGCCATAGCCGCAAGGTGGCTTGCGTCGCCAGAAAATCAGTCGTGCTGTTTCTTCTTGAAGTCGGCGATGTAGAGAGCGGCTATCTGCTTGTCGGTATCGCTCGCAGCCGCCGCCGCCTTGTCATAGAGATCGACGATCCATTGGTTCTTTTTGTCTTGCGCGGATGCATCGCGTGCGAGAGAGAGCCACATGAGACCGAGACCGCGTTGCCGGGCTACGCCGTCATGGCCGGTAAACAGCAACTGCCCGAGCAGGGCCTGCGCTTCGGCATGGTTCTTGACCGCCGCGAGGTGCAGCCAACGCGCCGCCTGCTTCACGTCCTTGGCAACGCCAATTCCGTCGAGATACATCCGGGCGAGGTCATACTGCGCGTTCGGATCACCGAAATTGGTCGCCGCATATTGGAACATTTGCAGCGCCCGCATCGGATCCGCCACGACTTTCGTATTGGCAATTCCATTCAGACTATAGGCGCCGACGGCGACGAAGGCACTGGAGACGACCTGCTGTTCGCGGAGATCCGGATTGTCCTCGTCGTAATTCTCGACGATCTGCGAGAAATATTCATAGGCCTTGATGTCGTCATGCGGAACGCCGTCGCCGTCGGCATACATCTTGGCGAGTTTCCAGCGCGCCAGCGACTCGCCGCCAGCGGCGGCATATTTCAAGGCCTCGATGGCAGAGCGGGAATCTCCGCTCTTGAAATCCTCGAGGCCGGCACGCAACGCAGCTTCTGGATTCTTGAAGATTTGCAGCGGTGTCGTCTTGTCGGTGGCCGACGCCGTGGTGGTGCCGTCGAAGCACAATGCCGCCGTCGTCGAGAGTGCGGTCGCGCCAGCAAGAGCGGCGACGCCGACGACGGCAAGAAAGGCACTGCGGCTAAACGTCTGCATAGCACTGAGTCTCACCAGATGCGCCAGGATGGGTGACCGCGCCGTAGCGCGCCGAGCCGACCATCTGGGCATATTTCCAGAGCGAGCCCGAACCGAATTCGGTCGCACGCGGCTTCCAGTTCTTCTTGCGTTCAGCAAGCTCCTCGGCCGACACGCGCAGGTCGATCGTGCCTTTCAGAGCGTCGATCGCGATGATGTCGCCATCACGGACAAGCGCGATCGGGCCGCCGACCGCCGCCTCCGGTCCGACATGGCCGATGCAGAAGCCACGCGTCGCGCCAGAGAAACGGCCATCTGTAATAAGCGCCACTTTATTGCCCATGCCCTGGCCATAAAGCGCCGCCGTTGTCGACAGCATTTCGCGCATGCCGGGACCGCCGCGCGGACCTTCATAGCGGATGACTAAGACGCAGCCGGTCTGATAGCGGCGCTTCGACACCGCCTCGAAACAGGCTTCTTCGCTGTCGAAGCAAAGCGCCGGCCCTTCGAAGACGAGCTTGTCCTGATCGATGCCGGCGACTTTCACGATCGCGCCATCGGGAGCAAGATTGCCCTTGAGGCCGACGATGCCGCCGGTCGCATTGATCGGCTTATTTGCCGGCCGGACGACGTGCTGCTCCGGGTTCCATTTAACGTTGGCAAGGTTCTCCGCCATCGTGCGACCGGTGACGGTCAGGCACTCGCCATGCAGGAAACCGTGATCGAGCAGAGTCTTCATCAAAAGCGGAATGCCGCCCGCCTCGAACATATCCTTGGCGACATAGGCGCCGCTCGGTTTCAGGTCGGCGATATAGGGCGTCCGCTGGAACACTTCGGCGACCGCGAAAAGATCGAAGTCTATGCCGCATTCATGGGCGATCGCCGGCAGATGCAGCGCCCCGTTGGTCGATCCGCCGGTTGCGGCAACCACGGTCGCGGCATTTTCGAGCGCCTTTCTGGTCACGATATCGCGCGGCCTTACATTGCGGGCGAGAAGCTCCATCACCATTTCGCCGGCCGTCATGCAGAACTGGTCGCGGATCTCATAAGGCGCCGGTGCCCCGGCGGAGTAAGGGAGCGCAAGGCCGATCGCCTCCGAAACGGTCGCCATCGTGTTGGCGGTGAACTGTGCGCCGCAGGCGCCTGCGGAAGGGCAAGCGACAGTCTCGAGCTCGTCGAGATCTTCCGACGACATGGTGCCGACTGAATGCCTGCCGACCGCCTCGAACAGATCCTGCACCGTGACCGGATGGCCGCGGAAGCTGCCCGGCAGGATCGAGCCGCCATAGATGAAGATAGACGGCACATTCAGACGCAGCATGGCCATCATCATGCCCGGCAGAGACTTGTCGCAGCCGGCAAGGCCGACAAGCGCATCGTAGCAATGGCCACGCATGGTCAATTCAACGGAATCGGCAATGACCTCGCGCGAAACCAGCGAGGATTTCATGCCCTGGTGACCCATGGCCATGCCGTCGGTCACCGAGATGGTACAGAACTCGCGCGGCGTACCGCCCGCAGCAGACACGCCCTTCTTCACCACCTGCGCCTGTCGCATCAGCGAGATGTTGCACGGCGCCGCCTCGTTCCAGCAGGAGGCGACACCCACGAGCGGCTGATGGATTTCCTCGCGCGTCAACCCCATCGCATAAAGATACGAGCGATGCGGCGCCCGCTCGGGGCCTTCCGTAACGTGGCGACTGGGAAGTTTTTGCTTATTGAATACGCGCGCGTCCAATTGCTTAAACCCCGCTGGTTCTGAAGAAAGCGACGGCCCTAATTGGGGACATCGGATGCCACGCGGGGGGCGCGGGCGATCGACTCCTGCTACTTTGGGACGCTGTCTATATCCGTCTTTGGCCGGCAATCATCGCCGTTCCGAAAACTTCGCTGCATTTGAAGCAATTTCAGATTAGCCGATGGTTTATGGCTGAAAAGCGGCTTTCTTCTTTGGCAAAAAAGGCTTGCAGAAGATGAATTTAAGCTGTGGCTTCGATGTCACAATTCCGTAGCCTCCGCTTGAAATCGCGCGCGCGCCGAGCCGCAAGCAGTCGCGTGGCGATCCCTCGTGGTGACTTCACACCTCCTTCGGATCAGTCTCCCTTGCGTCCAGCGCCATTGCTGCGTCCGAGAAAACGCGCGAAGGCGCCAAGCGCGATATCTGAAACATGGTGCTCAATACCTTCGGCATCAAGTTCTGCGCTGTGCTGTGGCACACCCACGGCGACGAGAAGATCAACGACGAGCCGATGGCGGGCCCGGACGCGAGCGGCAAGATCCAAACCCTGCGGCGTTAGGAAAACGCCGCGATAGAGCTTCGAGGTCGCGAGCCCTTCGCGCTTCAGCCGGGCGATGCTCTTGATCGCCGTTGCGTGCGAAACACCGAGACGGCGGGCGATGTCGGTCGGTCGCGCCTCGCCCTGCGAGGACAAAAGATCGTCGATCAGCTCGACATAGTCTTCGAGCACAGCGGTCGCCTGCGCCGACCGCGCCTTGCCGAATCGTTCGGCCTGGGTTGCCTCGCTCGGCAGTTCGGCCTGCTGCGGCAAAACAACCTTCTTCGCGCTCATCGGGCAAAATCCTTTGCCGCCATCCTGTTATGGAGTGGAGAATGCCTCTTCGCGGGGAAAAATTCAATTGCGGCGCCATTTAATGCCTAATATGCTATTTGTGGTTTAGGCTACAAATTGCAGGTCGATGAGGTTTGCGGAATGGCGGATGTTGTCGCGGCGGTGAATGGATTGAACAAGGCGCAGCTGGCCATTCGCGATGTGCTGGAGGGCCGGCGTCGTGGCTTGCGCGCCGCCGTTTCCACGGCCGGTCCGGCGGTGATCGCATCGATCGCCTATATGGATCCGGGGAATTTCGCGACCAACATTCAGGCCGGCGCGAAATATGGATACGGCCTGCTTTGGGTCGTCCTCATCGCCAACATCATCGCGATGTTGTTCCAGGCGCTATCGGCCAAGCTCGGCATCGTCACCGGCCGCAACCTCGCTGAGGTCTGCCGCGAGCGCTTGCCGCAGCCACTCGTCCTGGCCATGTGGATCGCCAGCGAGATCGCGGCGATGGCGACCGATCTTGCGGAATTCCTCGGCGGCGCGGTAGGGCTCTCGCTTCTGTTCCATCTCCCGCTGCTCTGGGGCATGGTCGTCACCGCGATCGTGACGTACGGAATCCTGATGTTCGAGCGACGCGGCTTCAGGCCGATTGAGCTGATCATCGGCGCCTTAGTGAGCATCATTGGCCTCTGTTACCTCATTGAGATTTTCATTGCGCCGGTCAGTTGGGGCGCGGCGGCGTTTCACACCTTTGTTCCGCAGCTGCAAGACGCGGCAGCCGTCACGATCGCCGTCGGCATCATCGGCGCCACCGTCATGCCGCACGCCATCTACCTCCATTCCGGACTGACCCAGGCGCGGATGCCGCTTCGCAATGATGCCGAGCGGCGCAAACTGCTTGGCTATTCCAATACGGAAGTCATCATCGCGCTGGCACTCGCCGGCGCCGTCAATATGGCGATGGTGATGATGGCGTCTGCCGCCTTTCACCAGGGCCATAGCGACGTTGCCGAGATAGAGACCGCCTACTACACGTTGACGCCGCTTCTGGGTGCGGCAGCTGCCGGCATTTTCCTGATCTCCCTGCTCGCGTCCGGCGTATCAAGTTCGGCGGTCGGAACCATGGCTGGTCAGATGATCATGCAAGGCTTCGTCGGATTCAGAATCCCGGTCTGGGTCCGCCGGCTCGTCACTATGGTACCGGCGTTCGTCGTTGTCGGTCTCGGGGTCAATGCCACCAACGCATTGGTCATCAGCCAGGTTGTCCTCAGCTTCGCCCTGCCGATCCCGATGATCGCGCTCTTGGTCTTCACCCGACGTCCCGACATCATGGGCGCTTTCGCCAACACGCGTTTGACCCAGGCCGCCGCGATCGTCGCGACCGCGGCGGTGCTGCTTCTCAATGGCCTGCTGCTCTTGCTGACGCTCGGCGTACCTCTGCCCCTGCTGTCGACATAGGATGGACTACGAGGCGCGAGCCTGCACCGTCGGCGCGACTTCCGGGTAGACCGGATAAACACCCTTCACACGGCCCAGTTGCTGAACGAGGCCGAGAACCGCATCGATGAGAGGCGTGGCGACGCCGACGATCCTGCCCATCTCCTGGACGGCCGTCACCAGCGCGTCGATTTCGAGCGCCCTGCCCTTGGTGAGATCCTGGAGCATCGAAGTGCGATGCGGACCGACCTTGGCGGCGCCGTCGATGCGGCGGTCGACATCGACCCGGAAGTTGACGCCGAGCCTGTCGCCGATCTCCTTGGCTTCAAGCATCATCGCACGGGCGAGGCCGCGTGTGCAGGGATCGGTTGCGACGACATCCAGGGTCGCCTGGGTCAGCGCCGAAATCGGATTGAAGCAGAGATTGCCCCACAGTTTGATCCAGATGTCGTCGCGGATGTCGTCATAGATGCGCGATTTCATCTCGGAGGCTGCGATGGCGTCGGCGAGGACCTTGACACGCGGCGTCACCTGCCGGTTCGGCTCGCCGAGCCCAAACTGATTGCCATAGATATGTTTGATCACGCCCGGCGCTTCGATCTCCGTCGCCGGATAGACGGTGCAGCCGATCACCCGCTCAGGCCCGATCGCGTTCCATTGCCGGTCGTCAGGATCGACGCTCGCCAGGCGCCGGTTGGCGAAGGCACCTTCGAGTCCGTAGAAATACCACCATGGGACGCCGTTCTGCGCCGTTACCACCGCGGTATGCGGGCCAAGCAGCGGTGCCATGTCGGCCGCGGTTTCCCAGGCCTGATGTGCCTTCAGGCCGATGATCACGTAGTCCTGCGGCCCAAGGTCGGCAGGCTTACTGCTCGCCGGCATCTTTTCGACATAGGTCTTGTCGGCGAACCGCAATTCGAGGCCCTTGGTCCTGATTGCCTCGAGATGCGCGCCACGAGCTATCAGCGAAACATCGAAACCGGCATGCTTGAGCAGCACGCCCATGTAACCGCCGATCGCGCCGGCACCAAAGATGCAGATTTTCATCGTCCGAGTCGAACTTTCTGTTGAGTAAAAGCGAGAGATCGCTGCTCTAACTCAAAGATTTAGAGCATTCGATCCAGATGCCGCAAGCGCGGGCCTCGTTAACCGAGAATCCCTTAGCCGGGCGCGGGATCGGCATGGCAGGACTTCGGAATACTCGGAGCGTTGAACTTTTCGAAATTGCCGCATTTGTCGCAGCCGGCGAGCACCAGCGCGAGAATCAACCCCATGAGGCAGAGAACACGGTGTCGCAAAGTCGGGCTCCCGAATGCGGTGCGAACCTAACATAAGACTTTTCGCTTTGCACCCGACCCTCGCGCCGAGCCGAAGGGTTGTTTTCGCCCGGTAAGAGTTCGTCGGCAGTCGGGGAGCAAAGTGTTAACCCTGCAACGCTATCGTCGCTATGGGGGCCTTCTGCCCGGCTAAGAAGTTCACTATGCGCCAGAGCGGTATTGCGAGTTGGGGCATTTCGGCGAAACAGCCCGGGTTCGTTGAACGCCAAGAATCAGAAAAGTTGGAGCGCTTTCGTGAAGTTCGCATCAAGCCGGCGCTCCGTAAGGATCGTGGCGGAGTTGGATATGGAAAATATGCGAGCAGCCGAACGACTCAGAAGCTTCCTGCGCGCTCAGATTGTGTTCAATAACCGCATGTCCACGATCGATTGCATCATCAAGAACATATCGACAACCGGCGCGAAGATCGCCCTGAACGAAACATTGACGGTTCCGACCGAGTTCGACGTCTACATTCCGCAGAAAGGCCGCGGTCATCACGCCCGCCTCGTCTGGCGCGATAAGGATGCAATCGGCATCGAATTCACCGATATGCAAACTCAGGCGACAGAGGCTCCAGCCACGACGAGCGAAGTCGAAATGCGGCTGCACGAGCTCGAAATTCAGAACGCCGAGCTGAAGGCCCGCGTTCGCAGGCTCTCCAAGAGGCTCGAAGACCTCGGCCAAGATCCCAACCTCGCCGCGTGACGCGCACTCACGCCATCTCGATCACCGATCCGTCCTTCAACGTCACACGCCGCGTCATCCGCGCCGCGAGCGCTTCGTTATGGGTGGCAACGACCGCGGCAAGGCCGGTCGCCTTTACCAATGTTTCGAGCGCCTCGAAGACATGATCGGCGGTCTTGGGATCGAGATTGCCGGTCGGTTCGTCGGCGAGCAGTATCCCGGGTCCGTTTGCCACCGCCCGAGCGATTGCCACCCTTTGTTGCTCGCCGCCGGAGAGTTCTGCGGGCCGGTGCTTGGCGCGCGCGCCGAGCCCGAGATAATCGAGCAGCTCCAGGCTGCGCCCGCGCGCCTGCCGCCGCGTAAGGCCGGCGATCATCTGCGGCAGCATGATATTTTCGAGCGCCGTGAACTCCGGCAGCAGGTGATGGAACTGATAGACGAAGCCGATCGCGTTCCGCCGCAAACCGGTGCGCGCGTCGTCCGTCATATGACTCGTCGGAGCTCCGTCGATATAGACCTCGCCGGCATCCGGCCTTTCCAAGAGTCCGGCAATGTGAAGCAGCGTCGATTTACCGGCCCCCGATGGGGCGACGAGCGCGACGGATTGGCTCGCAAACAGCGCAAAATCCGCGCCGCGCAGCACAGCGAGCGCGGTTTCGCCTTGCTGATAACGGCGTTCAATATTTTCGAGCTGAAGAACGGGTTGCGACATTTCACTCGTAGCGCAGGGCTTCGACCGGATCGAGTTTCGCGGCCCGCCAGGAGGGATAGAGCGTCGCAAGAATCGACAAGACGAGGGTGGTACCGACGACCGCCGCAACATCGCGCGGATCGACGACAGAGGGAAGCCGCGAAAGGAAATAAAGCTCGGCCGGGAAAAGATTGGCGTGCAGAAGCCGGTTTAGGAACTGCCGGATTGGCTCGACATTATCGGCGACCGCGAGGCCGAGCAGAAATCCGGCCAGTGTCCCTGCCACGCCGATCGAGGCGCCGGTGATCAGAAAGATCCGCATGATGGCGCCGCGCGTCGCTCCCATCGTACGCAGAACCGCGACGTCGTGGCTCTTGTCCTTGACGAGCATGATGAGGCCGGAAACGATGTTCAAGGCCGCGACGAGCACGATCAAGGTCAAGATGACGAACATGACGTTGCGCTCGACATTGAGGGCATCGAAGAAGGTCCGGTTGCGCTCGCGCCAGTCGGTCATCATGATCGGGCGCTGGATCGCGGCCTGGATAGTCTGGCGAACCGAATCGATTTGCTCCGGATCATGCAGGAAGAGTTCGACGACGCTCGCCTGGTCCTCTTCATTGAAATAAGCCTGCGCCTCCGGCAGGGGCATATAGACGAAAATTCCGTCGAATTCCGCCATGCCGATCTGGAAGATGGCGATGACCGGATAGCTCTTCAGCCGCGGCGCGACCCCGAAGGGGGTCCGAGCGCCGTTGGCGGTGATCAGCTTGATCTTGTCGCCGACGCGGAGATTGAGATTGTCGGCGAGCCTCTGGCCGATCGCCACGCCTCCCCCGCCATCGAATCCATTGAGCGTTCCGCTCCGCACGGTGCCGGCAATGCCCGGCAGCCGCTTGATGTCGGCTTCGGAAATCCCCCGCACCAAAACCCCGGCGCCGGATTGCGCAAAGGTCGAAGAGGCGAAAGCCGAGCCTTCGACCATCGGAATGGCAAGATCAACGCTCGGCACGGCGGCGACCCGTTTGGCCACCGCATCATAATCGGTGAGCGGCGTATCGGCGGCTTGCAGAAATATATGGCCGTTGATGCCGACGATCTTGTCGAGCAAATCCTTGTGGAAGCCGTTCATCACCGACATGACGACGATCAAGGTGGCGACGCCGAGCATGATGCCGAAGAACGAAAATCCGGCGATGACGGAGACATAGCCCGAGGAGCGGCGCGCACGCAGATAACGCGACGCGATCATCCATTCGAAGCCTGCGAAGAGACGCGGGGATGCCATCAATCCTGTCCTCTTTGCCGCACATGCCTCTCAGCGAGAGGCGGTGAACCGCGCGATCGCCTCATCAACCGACATCATCTCCCGCACACCCGTCGCGCGGGTCTTCACCTCGACCTTGCCTTCGGCAAGCCCTTTCGGCCCGACGATGACCTGATACGGCAGGCCGATCAGGTCCAAGACGGTGAATTTGGCGCCGGGCCTCTCATCCGTATCGTCATAAAGCACGTCGATCCCGGCTTTTTCGAGCGCATTGTAGATTTTCAGCGACGCCGCATCGGTCGCGGCATCGCCGACCTTGAGATTGGCGATGCCGACTCGAAACGGCGCCACCGACTTCGGGCCAGATGATTCCGGCGTCATCATGATTGGCCTCGATCAAGGCGCCGACGAGGCGGGAGACGCCAACGCCATAAGAGCCGCTGATCACCGGCCGATCGACCCCGTCAGGTCCGGTCACAAGCGCGCGCATCGGCTTTGAATATTTGTCGCCGAAATAGAAGACCTGCCCAACCTCGATGCCGCGTTTGCGTACGCGCTTTTCCGGCGCGGTCTCGCGTTCGAACCGGGCTTGGTCGTGGACATCATCGGTCGCGGCATAGAGCCGCGTCCATTCTTTGATGATCGGTGCCAAATCGGATTCGTAATCGATATCCGCGCCAGGGATCGGCAGGTGGAGGATATCAGCATCACAGTGGACGCCGGATTCCCCGGTGTCGGCGAGGATGATGAACTCGTGCGAAAGATCGCCGCCGATCGGCCCCGTCTCGGCCCGCATCGGGATCGCCTTCAGCCCCATGCGTGCGAAAATCCGCAAATAGGCGACGAACATGCGTTGATAAGAACGCCGTGCCGCCGCCTCGTCGACATCGAAGGAATAGGCATCCTTCATCAGGAATTCGCGGCCGCGCATGACGCCGAACCGCGGCCTTTGCTCGTCGCGAAACTTCCATTGGATGTGATACAGGTTCTTCGGCAGGTCGCGATAGCTGCGGATATAGGCGCGGAAGATCTCGGTGATCATGTCCTCATTGGTCGGCCCGTACAGCAATTCGCGCTCGTGCCGGTCTTTGATCCGCAGCATTTCCGGCCCATAAGCATCATATCGGCCGGTCTCGCGCCAGAGATCGGCGAGTTGCAGCGTCGGCATCAGAAGCTCGATCGCGCCGGCCCGGTCCATTTCTTCGCGGACGATCTGCGTCACCTTCTGCAAGACTCTGAAGCCGAGCGGCAGCCAGGCGTAGATTCCGGCCGCCTCTTGCCGGATCATCCCGGCACGCAGCATCAGCCGATGTGACAGGATTTCAGCCTCCTTCGGCGTTTCACGCAGGATGGGCAGGAAATAGCGGGAGAGACGCATGCTGGGCTCGGTGGGAATGGACGAATTTGCCGGACTTCTGTGGGCGCCCAAACAATCGCAAAGGGGCGGAAAACACAAGCGGCGTCAAAAGGGAGGTGTCAATTCAGCACCGAGGCCCCGTTTGACGCCAATCATTGTCTTTTGCTGATCCTCGGCACATTTATCCTTCAGCTCTCTTGGAGGAGAATGGCCATTTTCGCGCACCGAATCCGGCTCCTGTCGCTGTTTGGCTTCGATGTGTGGATCGATGCGTCGTGGCTCTTGTTGGCAGCGCTCATAAGCTGGACCCTGGCGGAAGGCGTCTTTCCGAGCGTGACGCCGCGATTGACGCAGGCGACCTATTGGTGGATGGCGATTGCGACGACAATCGGCTTCCTGTTCTCGATCGTTTTCCACGAGATGTCACATTCGCTCGTGGCCCGGCACTATGGCATGCCGATCCGTGGCATCACGCTCTTCCTTTTCGGCGGCGTAGCCGAAATGGAGCAGGAGCCTCCAAGTGCCAAGAGCGAATTTTTGATGGCGGCGGCAGGCCCCGCGGCGAGCTTTGTTTTGAGCGCGGTTTTCTTTGCGCTGCTCGCGCTCGCCGGCGTCTGGAAACTGCCGGCCGCCGTCGGAGGCACGCTCTGGTATCTCGGGCTCATCAACGCAGTGCTGGCGTTGTTCAATCTCCTTCCGGCATTTCCGCTCGACGGTGGCCGCATGCTCCGCGCAGCGCTATGGTACTGGCGCAATGATCTCATTTGGGCGACACGGATCGCCGCGCGCGCTGGAGAATTCTTCGGCATTCTGCTCATGGTCCTGGGTGCCGTCAGTATCATCAGCGGCAATTTCATCGGTGGGATGTGGCGCTTTCTCATCGGCATGTTCTTGAGAGGCGCAGCATCCGTAAGCTATCAGGAGGTCGTCGCCCGAGCGGCACTTGAGGGCGTGCCGGTTTCCCGTGTCATGACATCGCAACCCATCGCCGTCCCACCGGACGTCTCGATCGCCACCTTTATCGAGGATTTCGTCTACAGTTATCACCACCGTTGTTTTCCCGTCACCTCCAATGGGTTCCTGATCGGTTCCGTCGGGACGGAACAGGCAGCCAAGATCGATCGCGAGGCTTGGACGACGACCCGGGTTGAGCAAGTCATGATCCGCCAGCAGCTGGAGGATGTGGTGGCTCCTGCGGCCGATGCGCTTGCCGCACTGGCGCAGATGCGGCGCAGCGGGAAGAGCCGACTTTGGGTGGTCGAACAGGGACGACTTGTAGGCATCCTGTCGCTCCGCGACCTGATGGAACTTCTATCGACGAAGTTACAGCTCGAGCAGGGCAGAATTCAGCAATCCTCCGCGTCGAATCCGAAGAGCCGGGTCTGAGCATCGATGCGAGTCACGCGCATCGTCTCGGGTGGGCAAACAGGCGCCGATCAGGGCGCCCTTATGGCTGCCAAGCGACTTGGGCTCTCGACCGGCGGCTGGATGCCGCAAGGCTTTACGACCGAAGCCGGCACACGGCCGGATTATGGCCCACTATATTGAAGCCTGCGGTCCGTTGGACGCCACCGAACGTCTGATCTACACCGGCATCGGCGCATTGCGAGCTGACGTCGCCCACTTCGCCGAATTCAATGAAAGGAGCTAAAAAGGGCCTGCCGCCGAGGCTCTTGTGGCTTTGCTTCCGCGCCGCGAGTGCGGCGTTGGCGCGCCCAAGCCCGGAGAGTGGAGAAATTTACCTAGCCGGGGACTCCGCATGCGGCAGGGTGGGAGAGAAACATCTGAAGCTCGCAGAAGGGAAAATCATTGGCGGTAAGGGCTGATTATTTTTTCCTGCCTCTAAGCGCTTACTGAAATCCCCGCCAAGGTATTGTTCGTCGCATCTCACTAGCCCCGTATCACCTTGCAGATAGTAGGTGATCGTCTCATTCATCTCGGCGGAGGGTTCATGACCAGTCGAATTGATCACGCCCACTAACTTAAATCCTGCCGCGATAAACTGAGCAAGATTCCCCTGTACCGCTTTCCACTGCGTCCCACCGTTGGGGCCTTCCGGGTAGAACTGAGCGATGGCGGTGTCCGTCAGCACAAGGCTGATTCCGATAACCAGGAAGAGTTTCTTCATCGTCAGTCTCCGACCGTCCGCGCGCGCATAATCGATCAAGTTCTCTTGCGTTGCGCGCTGTCCTTGCCGATTCCTACTCCCTGTGACGCCACAGCGTCACCATCGTTGCTCGATCAGGTTGCGATTTTCTTTTGTCGGAGCGTCGACTTGCCATGAGAAAAAAATCTTCAGTTTCATTGCGACGGTCTTCCTCGCCTTGACCTAACGCCTCGAATGCGGATCCTTCATTCGACGGTAACGATTTCGTCCGGCGCGAAATCTTCCAGGCGTTGCCCAATATGTTGCCCCGAGTCTGGTTTCGGACCAAGAAATGAACAACCTAAGTTAGGCAATACATTGGAATTGTTGGCGTATTTTGGGTGATTCGAACTCCAAACCCCTAGACTACCAGTCCTGTCACGCATCCTCCCCGGAAAGCGCACGACGATCTCTCGTCTACTCCACCGTCACGCTCTTCGCCAGGTTGCGCGGCTGGTCGGCGTCCTTCCCCATGAACACCGCCGTGTGATAGGCGACCATCTGCACCGGCACGGCATAGACGATGGCCGAAAAATCCGGCGCCATCTCGGGCATCGCGATCACTTCGGCAGCAACGCCGAGGTCATGCGCGGCGTTCGCGTCGGCGATCATGATGATGCGGCCATTGCGGGCGGCGACCTCCTGCACGTTCGACAGCGTCTTTTCGAAGACGCGGTCGCGCGGCGCCAACACGATCACCGGCAGATCGGAATCGACGAGCGCGATCGGCCCGTGCTTCAACTCGCCGGCGGCATAGCCTTCAGCATGAATGTAGGAGATTTCCTTCAGCTTCAACGCGCCTTCGAGCGCCAGCGGATAGGATGTGCCGCGGCCAAGATAGAGAACATCGCGCGCCTTGCCGAGGTCGCGGGCGAGCACCTCGACTGCCGGCTCTCGCTTCAAGGCTTCGGCCATCAGTCCCGGCACCGCCATCAGCTCGGCGACGAGTTCTTGCCTCCTCCGCTGCATCGACGCTGCCACGTGCCCGCCCGAACGCCAGCACAAGGCAGGCAAGCAGCGCAAGCTGGCAGGTGAACGCCTTGGTCGAAGCGACGCCGATCTCGGGGCCGGCCAGCGTAAGGGCGGCGACATCGCTTTCCCGCGCCATAGTCGAGCTCGCGACATTGACCACACTCAGGATCTTTTGGCCCTGCGCTTTGGCATAGCGAAGTGAGGCAAGTGTATCGGCCGTTTCGCCCGACTGGGAGATGAGCAGCATGAGGCCGCCCTTTTCCATCGGCGCCTCGCGATAGCGAAACTCGGAGGCGACTTCGATCTCGACCGGCAGTTTAGCGATACGCTCGAACCAATAGCTGGCGACAAGCCCCGCCATGAAGGCCGTACCGCAGGCAGCGATCGTGAGGCGCGGCAACCGCGCCGCATCGACCGGCAGTTCGAAGGGCAGAGCCACGGTGCCCGCCGACAGGTCAAGGTAATGTGCAAGAGTGCGACCGACGACTTCAGGCTGCTCGTGGATCTCCTTCGCCATGAAATGCCGGTAATTGCCCTTATCGACCAGAAAGGCCGAAGGCGGCGTCTTCACCCGTGGCCGCTCGACGCGCCTATTGGCAGAATCGAAAAATTTTGCACTGCCGCGAGAAAGGACGGCGCAATCACCCTCTTCGAGATAGACGAGCTCATCGGTAAGCGGGGCCAGCGCCAGCGCATCGGAGCCGAGGTAGACCTCGCCCGCCCGCTCGTCGGTACCGAAACCGACGGCGAGCGGCGCCCCCTCGCGCGCCCCGATCAGAAGGTCGTCTTCGCCTTCAAACAGGAAGGCGAGCGCGAATGCGCCTTTGAGGCGCGGCAGGCTCGCGGCGACCGCTTCGACCGGCGAAAGGCCCCCTGACATCGCCTCGTCGACCAGATGGGCGACGACTTCAGTATCGGTGTCCGACGTAAACACATGGCCTTTGCCGCGCAGCTCTTCGCGCAATGCACGAAAATTCTCGATTATCCCATTGTGAACAAGAGCAACTTTGCCGTTGCGATGAGGATGGGCGTTGTCGGCGGTCGGTCGACCATGGGTCGCCCAGCGCGTATGGCCGATGCCGCTGTGGCCTAGCAGCGGCTCCTTCGCAAGGCTGGCTTCGAGATTCCTCAGTTTTCCGGCCGCGCGCCGGCGCGTGAGGCGGCCGTTTTCCAAGGTCGCGATCCCGGCCGAATCATAGCCGCGGTATTCGAGCCGCTTCAAAGCGTCGAGAATTGTTCCCGCGACAGGGCCGGAGCCGAGAATGCCGACGATTCCGCACATTGATTCACTCTTTCGGGCCGGTTGCACCGTCGGGCGGCGGGATGTGATCTATTTCCGATGCTTGTTACGGAAAGCCTTCGCCCAAAAAGGTTTTTCAATTTGTCTTTCACGCGCCAGGGCCAGCGCATCGGCGGCGACATCCTTGGTGATGACTGACCCCGTCGCGATATAGGCGCCCTCGCCGATCCTGACCGGGGCGACGAGAGCGGAATTGACGCCGATGAAGGCTCCCTCCCCGATCTCGGTGCGGAATTTCGCGAAGCCGTCGTAATTGCATGTGATAGCGCCAGCGCCGATGTTCGTCCGCGCGCCGACTGTCGCGTCGCCAATATAGGCGAGATGGTTGGCTTTGACCCCGGCACCAAGGGTCGCAGCTTTCACTTCGACAAAATTGCCGACGTGTACGTCCTCGCTCAGCGTCGCGCCCGGCCGCAGCCGCGCGAAGGGCCCGACGATGCAGCGCGGGCCGATCTCCGCCCCAAGGAGGTGCGAAAAGCTACGGATCACCGTGCCGTCGCCGATCTTGACGCCGGGTCCGAAGAAGACATCCGGTTCCACCACGACATCGCGCCCGAATTCCGTGTCGAAGGAAAGGTGCACGCGCGTTGGATCAAGGAAAGTCACGCCGGCCTGCATCGCGGCCTGCCGCAGCCGCGTCTGAAGCACGGCTTCGGCGGCAGCAAGTTGGGATCGGTCGTTGATGCCGAGAACCTCATCTTCCCGCGCTTGGACGGTCATCGCCCTGAGCCCACGCGCACGCGCTGCGGCGACGACATCGGTCAGGTAATATTCGCCTTGCGCATTGGCGTTGCCGATCGATTCGAGCAGCCGGAGACAGTCCGCGCCGGCGAGCGCCATGAGACCGGCATTGCACAGGGTGAGGTCACGTTCGCCCGCACTCAGATCCTTGTGCTCGCGGATCGCCATAAGCGCGCCTTGATCGAGAATCAAGCGGCCGTAACCGGTCGGATCGGAGGCTTCGAATCCGAGGGTGACGACACCACAGCCGGGCTCGGCGAGCGGCGCGCGCAATTTGCCAAAGGTCTCGGGCTGAACGAGCGGTGTGTCGGCGAATGCAACGAGAATGTCGTCGAAGCCCTCGGCAATGGCGGGTTTCGCGGCAAGCACGGCATCGGCTGTGCCGCGCGGCGCCGCCTGGACGAAGAAATTGGCTTCCGGTGCGAGGCGTTTGGCCTCTGCGACCACCTTATCCTGTCCCGGCGCCACCACGATCGCGAGCCGATCAGCGCCGGCCGCCGCAACGGCGGTAAGAACATACGCAAGCATCGATCGGCCGCCCAGCTCATGCAGCACTTTCGGCATCTGCGAATGCATGCGCTTGCCGTCGCCCGCGGCAAGGATGACCGCAAGACACCGCCGTTTCTTGGCTTCGCTGGGAGAGGTCATTCGCGCTCAATCCGAACCGGGTGTCGTGAGCGTCTTTGTCTGCGACATGCAGTCTCACAAACTCCGTTTGCGATCGCCCTGGTTCTGCCGTTGGCAGCGCTGGAGACGGCCGCGCTCCGCGAGCGGGAAAACGGCGCTGGTGCATGCCGAAAAAATCCCAAATTCCGCATGAATTGGAAGGCTTTCACGCCAAATTCCCCTGAAAAAGCCATCTCGCAGGCGCGATAAATGCGATATACACGAGAGACACCCTTAATTCCAAGCAGCGGCTCCCTTTCGGGACCGGCGAAGCCATTCATGTTCGAACGCCGGGACGTGTTGAAGTTGAGCCTCGGCGGCATGGCTGCCGGGATAGGAGGATTCTTCCTGTCCGTCGCAAATCTTGTTGGCACGGCTTCCGCGCAAACGGCAGGAGGCTTCGCGACGAGCGACGCAACTCCCTTCCCCCCAGGCGCGGTGAAAGACGCCGCGCGAGCATTGGCGAAACAGCCTTACAAGCCGATTTCGACCGATCTTCCCGATCCCTTTCGTAATCTCAGTTATGATCAATATGTCCAAATTCGCGGCAAGCCTGAAGCAACACTCTGGGCGAGCGAGACTTTGGGCTTTGCGTTCGAGCCGCTGCACCGCGGCTTCATTTTTTCAGCTCCCGTTCAGATCAATATCGTATCACAAGGCGAGGCGCGGCGGCTGATCTATGATCCGGCGCTGTTCGATTTCGGCAAGCTCTCCGTGCATGGGATCGGCGACATCGCATTTTCCGGATTTCGGGTGCTGACGCCGCAGGGTGGCAAAGGCCTTGTTGAGATCGCGACATTCCAAGGCGCGAGCTTCTTTCGCGCCGTCGCGCAAGGCCAGAATCCGGGTACCATGGCGCGCGCACTTTCGATCAAGACGGCCGACCCGCGCGGTGAAGAATTTCCAACGATCCGCAGCTATTGGATCGAGCGCCCGACCCTTGCCGCCAACGCGCTCGTCATCCACGCCTTGATCAACTCGGAAAGCGTGAGCGGAGCCTATCAATTCACGCTGCATCCGGGGGAGACGACGATCATCGATACGGAGTGCACTTTGTTCCCGCGGGTCTCTGTCGATAATTTCGGGATCGCGACAATGAGTGCGACGGTTATCTCGGATGCGATCGATCATCGTCGCCCCGACGACGTGCGTTTGACCGTCGCCGAGATCGGCGGTGTTCAAATGTCGACCGGCAAGAACGAATGGATCTGGCGCCCGACGTCCAACCGCGAGACCTTGCAGATATCGACCTTTGTCGACGAAAATCCGCGCGGTTTAGGCTTTCTCCAGCGTGACCGGGCCTTCGACCACTATCAGGACGACGATCAGCATTGGGAGCTGCGCCCTTCGGTGTGGATCGAACCAATCGGAGACTGGGGTGCGGGTGGGCTGCAACTCATTGAAATCCCGAACAATTCTGAGGCAAACGACAACATCATCACCTATTGGCGGCCGCAACAGGCGCTGAATGCCGGCGATGAAACTTCCTTCGCATATCGGCAGTTCTGGTGCTGGCACCCGCCCGTGCAGCCGCCGGTCGCGATCGTATCCGATACGCGCTCGGGCCGCGGCTCGTCCGGGCATCGTCGCAATTTTCTCGTCGAGTTCAGGGGCAATGTTCTCGGCAACTCGCAACAGAGCCAATCGGTGAAACCCATGCTGACCGCAAAGCCCGGATCGATCACTTCGATCCGGCAATTTCCTTATCCCGAAACGAAAGTCTATCGCATCCTGTTTGAATTTGATCCCGGCAACGAAGCCTCATCGGAAATGCGCCTCGTGCTTCAGGCGGCGGACGGCAAACCGATCAGCGAAACCTGGCTCTATCGATGGACACGTTGACCGAGCCATGGCCGATCGAAGGCGCGGTCAGGGGCGCGTCCAGGACCGACTCCCGGCCTGGCGCGATGATAAATTTGGGCGCTGCGATGCCGCCCGAATCGGTGCTCGCGATGCCCCCGCAGAGCCTGTTTCATTTCGATCGCAATAAGGATCGGCCGCGCGTGGCCGAGGGCCCCGGCTTCTGGTGCTGGGTCGCGCGGCTTCTCGTCTTCGGCGGAGCACTGGCCCTGACGGTCTATGGGGCCTATCAGATGTATGAGGTCGTCGCCATCGGCGGCGTCACCTTGCTCGAATGGGCGCTCGTCTGTTTGTTCGTGGCCAATTTCTCGTGGATCGCGCTCGCCTTCACCAGCGCCTGCGCCGGATTTGTCCGGCTGTTTGTTCTTGCCGCCGAAACCGCCCGACGTACCCGCGGTTTTGGCCGAACGTACAGCCATCATCATGCCGATCTACAACGAGGCGCCGGAAAGGGTGTTCGGCGCGCTGCAGGCGATGTTCGAAGAAGTCGAGGCGACGGGCAACGGACCTTATTTCGATTGGTTCCTGCTGTCTGATACGACCAATCCGGAGATATTCATCGCCGAAGAACATGCCTTCATCGCTATCCGCCGCCAACTCGGCGCGCGGGCGCGTATATTCTATCGGCATCGTCCCAAGAACATTGCCCGCAAGTCCGGCAACATCGCCGACTTCATTACCCGTTGGGGCGGTCACTATCCTCAGGTCGTGGTGCTCGATGCCGATAGTCTGATGAGCGGCAACGCCATCATCGGCCTCGCGGCCGCGATGGAAGCTGATCCTGGCGCCGGAATTATCCAGACACTGCCGCTCATCATCAACCGCAACACGTTGTTTGCTCGCCTGCAGCAATTTGCGGCAAGGATTTATGGGCCGGTGATCGCAGGCGGGCTCGCTGTTTGGATGGGCCACGACGGCAATTATTGGGGCCACAACGCGATCATCAGGACCAAGGCCTTCGCCGCACATTGCGGCCTGCCAACCTTGCGCGGGCGACCACCCTTCGGCGGCCATATCCTGAGCCATGACTTCGTCGAAGCAGCGCTGATCCGGCGCGCCGGCTATTCGGTCTACATGCTCCCGGGCATCGACGGCAGTTACGAAGAAAGCCCGCCGTCGCTCATCGAACTTGCGGCGCGCGATCGGCGCTGGTGCCAAGGCAATCTCCAGCACACGCGCATCCTGCCGGCGAAGGGCCTTCACTGGGCCTCGCGACAGCACATGATCGCCGGCATCATGGGCTATGTCGCTTCGCCTCTGTGGATGCTGCAGCTCTTCGTCGGTATCGTGCTCGTCTTCCAGGCGAGCTACATCAGACCCGAGTATTTCACAGGCGAGTTCGCGCTGTTTCCAGCTTGGCCGCGCTTTGATGCAGAGAAATCGCTGAGCCTTTTCGCGCTCACCATGGCAATCCTGCTGGCGCCGAAGATCTTCGGCCTTCTCCTCGCGCTGCTGCGCGGGCAGACGCGACGCGGCTATGGCGGCGCGATTCGTCTCGTGACCTCGACTTTTTTCGAAACCATCATGTCGGCACTGCTGGCGCCGATCATGATGCTGATTCAGACCGGCCACGTCGCCCATTTCCTGTTTGGTTTCGATACCGGATGGAACCCGCAGCGGCGAGACGACGGCTCCGTTCCCTTCAGCGCAATCGTGCGCCGGCACAGGTCGCACGTCGCACTGGGGCTGTTAAGCTTGATCGCCGGCCTTCTGATCTCGCCATCTCTCGTCGCTTGGATGTCGCCGACGATCGTTGGCCTCGTCTTGGCGATTTTCCTCTCCTGGGCGACCGGACAATTATCCCTGGGAATCTTTCTGCGCCGTTCGGGCCTTTTGGGCACACCGGAAGAAAGGACGAAACCGCAAGTCGTGCGCAGGGCCAACAAGCTGGCGAAGTTGCTTGCCAACCGCGTTGCCGACCCCGACGGCCTGCGCAGCCTGCATGACGACGCGGAATTTCGTGCCATTCATCTCGCGCTTCTGCCTGCTGGCCTTACCCGCAAGCGTGGCGACATTTCCGTCGAATGGGCTCTCGCCGAAGCCAAGCTTCAGGAGGCGCGGTCGATCGGCCGATCTCATCGCTCAGCTCGTCGCTTTGCCGCAAAGCGCTGCGATACCGGTCGAGACGGCGGCTTGAGCGCTGAGCGAGAGTGAACGCGCTCTGTTTTTGAAGAATTCTAAATATAGGGGTGGGTTCTTGCAGCAATGGATCGCGCGCGTATAGTGCAAATTACGAAGCGGCAGATCTTCTTCGGCGCAAATCTTTCGCAATGATGCCGGTTGCAATGCCTCCGCGTGCATGATTGGCCGGATGCAGCGGTCGGCACCCCCTTCATCGGCAGATCAGAGACCGCTGTGTGGAAGGATCGTCGCGGATGAACCAGCGCGACCCCGCGACGTGAAAGGAATGCCGGTGATTGCTGCGCTCATCATTGTATTCCGCGAAGTCGTCGAAGCCGGTCTGGTTGTCGGCATCGTCCTTGCGGTCACGCAGACTGTCCCGCATCGCCTGCGCTACATCTTTGGTGGTATCGTCGTTGGGGTATGCGGCGCGGGCCTCGTTGCGATGTTCACCGGGATCATAGCATCAGCCATGGCGGGCACGGGTCAGGAGGTTTTCAACGCATCGATTCTCGCCCTCGCCGTTGTCATGCTGACTGGCCATAACGTCTGGATGGCGCGGCACGGTCGCCAGATGAGTGAAGAATTGCACACGATCGGCCGGGAGGTCGCCAGCGGATCGAAGCCGCTGTTGGCGCTCGCCGTCGTCGTAGCCGTCGCGGTGCTGAGGGAAGGCTCTGAAATCGTGCTCTTCCTCTACGGGATCATTGTTGCAAAAGGGAGCAGTGGGCTCGGCGTCTTTACCGGCGGCGTGCTCGGCCTTCTACTCGGCGTTGGCGTCGGCTTCGTTACGTTCAAGGGCCTCGTGACCATTCCGATGCGCTACTTGTTCCGCGTCACCACGTTGTTGATCTCGTTCATTGCTGCCGGAATGGCGGTGCAGGCAGTCGCGTTTCTCGAACAGGCGGATCTTGCGACCAAGCTTGACAGGACGGTCTGGAACACATCGGCCATTCTGCCGGATAATGGCATCCTCGGGCGGCTTCTGCGCACATTGCTCGGCTATACGGATCAGCCGACGCAATTGCAGCTCCTCGTCTACATCGTGACTCTCGCGATCATTTTCGCCCTGATGAAGATCTTCGCGCCGCGACCGCGGCCACTGCGCCATATGGCGGCCGACGCTTGAGTATGGACTAATTTTAAGTATCAATCTGTGCTGATTAGCCGCTAGCCTTGCAATACCATTGATTCGCTCCGATATAGGGGATAAAGAGCAGCTTGGAACGCCGTTCGAGTCCTTCGTTCGGAAGCGCTTCCGATATCATCCATGAGCGCATGTTCTGTAGTCGCCATGTCACTTGGCAGGCTGGAACACGCTTTGGACCCAAGCTATGACGCAGAGCTTCCCGCCGGGCGGGTTGCAGCGCTGGCTCTGTTCAGGAACGAAATGACCTTTAGAGAACTAGGCCTCAGCGAAAAGGTTCTACAGGCTGTAGAAGCGTCCGGTTACACGCACCCTACCCCTATTCAAGCCAAAGCCATTCCCACGGCGCTCGCTGGCCGCGACGTGCTGGGGATCGCGCAGACGGGTACCGGCAAGACCGCCGCCTTCACGCTTCCGATGCTATCACGCCTCGAACAGGGACGCGCGCGGGCGCGGATGCCGCGCACGCTGATTCTCGAACCGACGCGCGAACTCGCCGCACAGGTTGAAGAAAGCTTCGCCCGCTACGGGATCAATCACAAGCTCAACGTGGCGCTGCTGATCGGCGGCATGTCCTTCGGCGATCAAGAAGCCAAGATCACGCGCGGCGCCGATGTCTTGATCGCGACCCCCGGCCGCCTGCTCGATTTTTCGGAACGCGGCAAGCTTCTCCTGACCGGTATCGAGATCCTCGTCATCGACGAGGCCGACCGCATGCTCGACATGGGCTTCATCCCGGACATCGAGCGGATCTGCAAGCTTGTGCCCTTCACGCGACAGACGCTTTTCTTCTCAGCCACGATGCCGCAGGAAATCATCCGGCTTACCGAAGCCTTCTTGCACAACCCCGTGCGGATCGAGGTCGCGCCCGCTGCCTCCAGCCCCGCGGCGATCACCCAGGCACTCGTTGCCTCCGCGCCAGGCCCAGAGAAACGGGCGACCTTGCGCAATTCGATCCGCGCCGCCGCCAATTTCAAGAATGCGATCATCTTCTGCAATCGAAAGCGGGATGTCGCGCTCCTGCACAAATCGCTTGTGCGGCACGGGTTCCGCGCCGGCGCGCTACACGGCGACATGGACCAGCGCGCGCGGATGGCTTCGCTGGATGCGTTCAAGACGGGCGAGGTTGATCTCATCGTCTGTTCGGACGTTGCAGCCCGTGGCCTCGACATTCCCGATGTGAGCCACGTCTTCAACTTCGACGTGCCGGTCCATGCCGAGGACTACGTCCACCGCATCGGCCGCACAGGACGCGCTGGCAAACAGGGGACTGCGATTTCGATCGTCACCCGCGCCGACCGGAAGCATGTTGCCGAGATCGAGAAATTGGTGGGCCACACGATTGATTGGATGGCAGGCGCAACGTTCGAAGAGCTTGGCGATCATCATGAGGGAGAAGTCGAGTCGGACAAGTCGCCGGCCCCCCGGCGCGACGGTAGGGCTAGCTCCAACCGTCGGGGCAAACGACCGAACGGTGGACACAAAGCCGGCGCGTCTAACGGCAAAGACCACACGGCCCGAGACCGCAAGTCCGAGGTGAGTGGAACCGAACACCGCAGAGGCGAAGAACGATCCCGCCATCGCGCGCCAGTCGTCGCGGTCGATGCGCAAGTCGTCGGCATGGGCGATCACACACCGAGCTTTCTGCTCCGACCCGTGCGGCTCAAACCGAAAATGGTCGAGGAAGCCGAGTAACGTCGATCCGCGCGTGGCAGAAAAGCGATGTTACTTCATCGTGTCCGCCGGTGCCTCTTGCGACCGATTGCCCCGATGATCTTGCCATCTTGAATGAGCGGGAATCCACCGGAGGACGCACTTGCCTTTATTGACCTCGTGGGTTGCTGGATCCCGCGAAGTTCTCTCAGGTGGCCGCAATCAGATATTCTCGGACGAAATGTTTTCCCGGACGCCTTCCTGAACTCGCCGGCGTGATCGACACGGATTCACCACACCCGCAAGCTCCCGTCTGATTGGGATTGTTGAAGGTGAATCCGGACCCGAGCTTGTCGGCCTGAAAATCCATTTCCGTCCCGATCAGGAACATCAGCGCCTTCGGATCGATGATGATCTTCACGCCCTTATCTTCAATGACCTCTTCGTAAGGACGAATATTTTCGGCAAACTCCAGCGTATAGGACATGCCGGCGCAGCCGCCGTTCTTGACGCCGACGCGCAAGCCGACGATCGGCTTGTCCGCGCGGGCGACAAGTTCCTGCGCCCGCGCTGCCGCCGCGGCCGTCAAACCCATGATCGCGAACTTGGCCTGCGCCATCATCACCTCCGGAAGTCGGGCCTCGCCGCGCCCGCCCCGCTCATATGGTTTGGACGGCGCTCATTTGGAGAGCGGCCCATGCTTCATCCGCCCGTGAAGCTGACCCTGATCATAGGGCTTTGTGGCCCCGCAGACCATGGCAAAGGCGAGAGCGTCCTTCTCCGCACCGAAATTGACCTCGCCGCTTTTGACCCGGTCATACATCAATAAAGGTCCAGGGCAGTGCGGGCCTCATCCGACATCCGCCGCTGATCCCAGCGCGGCTCGAAGACCATGTCGACGGCGATGCCGGTCGTGCCGCCGATAGCCCCAACCGCCGCTTCGACCGCTTGTGTCAGTTCACCCGCGACCGGACAGCCCGGCGCCGTCAAGGTCATTTCCACACGGACCAGCCTGCTGTCATCCACCTCGACCTTGTAAATGAGGCCGAGCTCGTAAATGTCGCAGGGAATCTCGGGGTCGTAGACGGTCTTTAACGCGGCGATTATCTCACCCTGCAGGCGGTCCCTCTCCTCGGGCGGAATTTCGGCCGCCAAGAGCCATTCCGGCGCGTTCGGCGCTTCGTCCTGCGATACAAGTGTTTGCGTTTCGGTCATCAAAGGATCCTCAGGCGAAGAGGCCTTTCGCCTTCTGAAGAGCTTCAGCGAGCTTGTCCACTTCTTCGAACGTATTGTACATCGCGAAAGACGCGCGGCATGTCGAGGTGACGCCAAATCGCGCGAGCAAGGGCTGCGCGCAATGCGTGCCCGCGCGCACCGCGACGCCCGCGCGATCGATGATGGTCGCGACATCATGCGGATGCGCGTTTTTCATGTCGAAAGACAGGATTGCGGCCTTGCCTCTGGCGCGGCCGAAGATACGGATCGAATTGATTCGTGCGACACCGCTCGTGGGCGTAGGCGCTCACCGCCGTCTCATGCGCATGGATCTTCGCACGACCGACCGACTCGATGTAATCGAGTGCGGCGCCGAGGCCGACCGCCTGGATGATCGGCGGCGTGCCCGCCTCGAACCGATGCGGCGGCTCGTTATAGGTGACGCGGTCCTTCGTGACCTCGTTGATCATCTCGCCGCCGCCGAGGAAGGGCGGCAGCCTGGCAAGCCATTCCTTCTTGCCGTAAAGCGCGCCGACGCCGGTCGGCCCATAGAGCTTGTGGCCGGTGATGGCGTAGAAATCGACATCGAGGGCGCGGACATCGACATCGAGATGGACGGCGCCCTGCGCACCATCGACAAGGACCGGGATGCCGCGCGCATGCGCGATCCGGACGATCTCCTTGATCGGCGTCACCGTGCCAAGCACGTTCGACATATGGGTGATGGCGACGATCTTGGTCTTGTCGGTGAGCGCCTTCTCGAAGGCCTCGATGGAAAAATTGCCTTCGTCATCGACATCGACCCATTTCAGCACCGCGCCCTTGCGCTCGCGCAGGAAATGCCACGGCACGATATTGGCGTGATGTTCCATGATCGAGAGAACGATCTCATCGCCCTCCTTGATGAACCTCTGGCCGAAAGAGGATGCGACAAGGTTGATCGATTCAGTTGCCGATTTGGTGAAGATGATCTCGTCAACGGATTCCGCGTTCAAGAACGCGCGCACGCTCTCGCGCGCAAGCTCGTAGGCGTCGGTCGCGGCATTGGCGAGATAATGCAGGCCGCGATGCACATTGGCATATTCATTATAGGTCGCATGAACCATGCGGTCGACGACCTGCTTCGGCTTCTGCGCCGAAGCGGCATTGTCGAGATAGACGAGCTTCTTGCCGTAGACTTCGAGCGAGAGGATCGGGAAATCCTGGCGGATGCGCATGACGTCGAGCGGCGCCTGCGCCAAAATATGCTCGTTCATGCGGCACTCCTCGCCCTAGCTGCGCTCTCACGCGCGGCAAGCCATGCTGCAACCTCGGCCCGGTAGGCGGCAACGAGCCCATCATCTCCGATATCATCGACGAGTTCGCTCGCGAAGGCTTCGAGAAGCAGCGCCTCCGCCTCGTTCTGCGAGAGACCGCGCGTCCGGAGATAGAAGAGCTGATCGGCATCAAGCCCACCGCAGGTCGCGCCATGGCCGCAGAGTACATCATCGGCGAAGATTTCAAGCTCCGGCCGGCTGTTCATCGTCGCTTCGTCGCTGAGCAACAGAGCCTTGGCGAGCATCTTGCCGTCGGTCTTCTGCGCCGCGCGGGCGACAATAATCTTGCCCTGAAAAACACCGGTCGCTTCCTCGTCGAGAATGTAGCGGAAAGTCTGGCGACCCAGGCAGCCGGTCGCATCATGCCGGACGAAGAGCGTGGTATCGGCATGTTCGCGGCCGCGTAGCAGCGCGACGCCGCGCAGCGTAGCCTGCGCATCGGCGCCGTCAAACAGCTTGAAGATCTGCCGCCGCACCAGCCCGCCGCCGGTGATCAGCGCGAAACTGTCGAACTTGGTCTTGGCGCCGAGCTTCACCATGAAGGTTTCGAGCCGCACGCTGCCAGGCTGCGTATCGGTCAGCGCCAGTGTATGCCTGACATCCGCCCCGTCGCCAACGTCGAGGATCAGGCAATTGTTCGTCTGCCCTGCTCTGCCGCCCTGCCCAAAGCTCATCTCGTTGAGCCGGACGGAGGCGCCCTTGCCGACTTTGACGAGCGAGCGGGAAAACCGCGCCACCGGCACCGGGGACACAGTTGCGTAAACGAGATGGATCGGCTCGGCGACCTCAGTGTCAGGCGCGATTTCGATTACCACGCCATCTTGCATCAAAGCGGCATTCAAGGCCACGACGGCGTCATCGGCATCCGCCCAGGACGCGGCGAGGCTTTCGACAATCCCCGGGCGCCCCTGCGCCAGTGCCGACGCAAGCGAGGTCACGCTGACACCCGCTGGCAGGGCGCCCGACAATTCCGTCACGAACACACCATCGACGAGCACCAGGCTTTGGGCAGGCAAACCAGTCTTGGCGATCTCTTTGCGGAGGGCCGCCAACGCCTCTCGCGTCGGCGCAGGCGCGACCGGCAGGGCCTCGCGCATGAGCATGCGCAGATCGGTGTAATGCCAGGATTCGATCCGGCGGTGCGGCAGGCCCGCGCGGGCGAAGGACGCGAAGGCGCTCTCGCGCATCTTCGCGACATCGCGCGTGCCGGGCAATCCGGCCTTCGCGGCGTCGAACGTTTCCGCGAGCGCCGTCTCGGCAGCGGTGCGGGAAGGAATGATCTGAGCCGTCATCGAAGCCTCACACCAGTTCCGTCGTCTCGACATAATCCTTGTAGCCGCTCTTCTCGAGTTCGGCTGCCAGCTCCTTGCCGCCGCTGCGCACGATGCGGCCGTCCGCCATGACATGCACCGTATCGGGAACGATATATTCGAGAAGCCGCGGATAATGCGTGATGACGAGGAAGCCGCGCGTCTTCGATCGTAGCGCGTTCACGCCTTCTGCAACAATCCGCACCGCGTCGATGTCGAGGCCGGAATCGGTCTCGTCGAGAATGGCGAAAGAGGGTTCGAGCAGCGCCATCTGCAAAATGTCCATGCGCTTCTTCTCGCCCCCCGAGAAGCCGACGTTGAGCGCACGCTTCAACATGTCGGGCTTGATGCTGAGCTTGTCGGCAGCGGTCCTGACGCGCTTCATGAACGCAGGAACGGCGAGTTCGGGTTCGCCACGCTGCTTGCGCTGCGCATTCAGCGCCGCCTTCAAGAAGGTCATGGTGGCGACGCCGGGGATCTCGACCGGATATTGAAATGCGAGGAAAAGTCCCTTGGCCGCGCGCTCATCGGGCGACCATTCGAGCACGTTCTCACCGTTCAGCAGGACCTCGCCAGACAAGACCTCGTAGTCCTCCTTGCCGGCGATGACATGGGCCAAGGTGGACTTGCCGCTGCCGTTCGGCCCCATGATCGCGGCGACTTCGCCCTGCGCGACTTTGAGGTTGAGGTCGTTCAGGATTTGCCTGTCGCCGATCGCAACATTGAGATTCTTAACTTCGAGCATTGCTCAGATCCTACTTGAAAATCCATCGCTCAATCGCGTTGACGGCGTTAGCCCACGCTGCCTTCGAGCGAGACCGCGATCAGTTTCTGTGCCTCGACGGCGAATTCCATCGGCAATTGCTGCAGCACGTCGCGGACGAAGCCGTTGACGATGAGCGCGGTCGCCTCTTCGGCCGAGAGTCCGCGTTGCATGCAGTAGAACAGCTGATCCTCGGAGATCTTCGAGGTTGTCGCCTCGTGTTCGAACTGCGTCGACGGATTGCGCGACTCGATATAGGGCACCGTGTGGGCGCCGCAGTCATTGCCGATCAAGAGCGAGTCACAATTGGTGAAGTTACGCGCGCCCGTCGCCTTGCGATGGCCCGAGATCTGGCCACGATAGGTGTTCTGCGACGCGCCCGCGGCGATGCCCTTCGAGATGACCCGGCTCGTCGTGTTCTTGCCGAGATGGATCATCTTGGTGCCGGAATCGACCTGTTGGTGGCCGTTTGAAATCGCGATCGAGTAGAACTCGCCGCGCGAATTGTCGCCGCGCAGGATGCAGGACGGATATTTCCAAGTGATCGCCGAGCCGGTCTCGACTTGCGTCCATGAAATCTTCGAATTGTTGCCGCGACAATCGCCGCGCTTGGTGACGAAGTTATAGATGCCGCCCTTGCCTTCGGCGTCGCCCGGATACCAGTTCTGCACCGTCGAGTATTTGATCTCCGCATCATCGAGCGCGATGAGCTCGACGACCGCCGCGTGAAGCTGGTTCTCGTCGCGCTTTGGCGCCGTACAACCTTCGAGGTACGAGACGTAGGAGCCCTTGTCGGCGATGATGAGCGTGCGCTCGAACTGGCCGGTGTTGCGCTCGTTGATGCGGAAATAAGTCGACAGTTCCATCGGACAGCGGACGCCCGGCGGGACGTAGACGAACGACCCGTCGGAAAAAACGGCGCTGTTCAGTGTCGCGTAGAAATTATCCGTCGTCGGAACGACCGAGCCGAGATATTTCCGCACCAACTCCGGGTGAGTGCGCACGGCTTCGGAGATCGGCGAAAAGATCACGCCGGCCTTTGCCAGTTCCGCCTTGAATGTGGTGACGACGGAGACCGAATTGAACACTGCATCGACGGCAATACCGCGCGAGGGGGAAGCCTCGCCATCGGGCACCTGCACGCCGGCAAGGATCGCCTGCTCCTTGAGCGGAATTCCGAGCTTTTCGTAGACCTTCAGAAGTTCAGGATCGACTTCATCGATCGATTTCGGACCGGCTGCTGATTTGGGCGCCGAATAATAATAGAGTTCCTGATAGTCGATCGAGGGATAGGAGACTCGCGCCCAAGTCGGCTCGTGCATGGTCAGCCACCGACGGTAAGCATCGAGACGCCATGCCGTCAGCCATTCGGGCTCGTTCTTCTTGGCCGAGATGAAGCGGACGATGTCTTCGTTGAGGCCCTTGGGAGCCTTGTCCGCCTCTATGTCCGAAAAAAATCCATACTTATATTCGCTGACGTCGATCGCCTTCACGCGATCGATCGTTTCTTGGACCGCAGCCATTTCCTTCTCCTCACCTCGGCGGTTTCAAGGACCGCTGGTTCAGACGTCATTCCACTCATGCGGCAGGCTTAATCTGCCTTGCTCTTACGGTGCGGACTGCCTTTTCGAAAGCCCGACCGAACAAAACCAAATCCTCCGCCTTTGAATTCCAGCCGAGGCTCAGGCGTATCGCACCTTGTGCTGTCGCCTGCGGAACGCCCATCGCGTCGAGGACATGCGAACGCTTCACTTTGCCTGAGGAACAGGCCGAGCCCGACGAGACCGCAACGCCTTCTATGTCGAGCGACATCAACAGAATCTGTGCCTCAATACCCGGCACCGCGAAATTCGACGTATTGGCCAGTCGCGGCGCGCTGGCGCCAAAGAAAACCGCGTCCGGCGCGACCCGCAGAACCTCTGCCTCAAGCTCATCACGCAGGCGCTCAATCCTGAGCGCCACCGGACCCACCTCGGCCTCGGCCGCTTGCGCCGCAGCAGCAAAGCCCAGAATCGCCGTGACATTCTCGGTGCCTGCGCGAAGACCGCGCTCCTGGCCACCGCCGCGCAGCATCCTGTCCTTTATATGATGCTTGCCGGCCGCGAAACAAAGGGCACCAATTCCTTGCGGCCCCCCGAATTTATGCGCCGAAATGGCCAGGGCATCGGCGCCAAGCGCGGCAAAATCACAAGCGATCTTGCCGGCCGCCTGAACTGCATCGCAGACGACCATTCCGCCTGCCGCATGAACCCGCTCGGCCGCCGCTGCGACTGGCTGGATCACGCCTGTCTCGTTATTTGCCGCCTGCACGGCGAGCATAACGCGGCGGCCGGCATGGCGGGCGAGGGCGGCATCGAGCGCATCGAGATCGAGACGGCCATCCGAAGTGAGCGGCACAATATCGACCGCCTGGCTCGGGAACCTATGGCCAAACAGAACGCAGGCATGTTCGCCGCCGGCGACCAGCAAGTGATCGAAAGGCGCAGCATTGCCGGCGACCTCGATATGCGGCGTCAGCACGAGGTTCAGTGCCTCGGTCGCTCCGGAAGTGAAATAGACATTCTTCGCCTCTGTCTTGACGAAGGCGGCGATATTTTCGCGCGCGCCTTCAAGCGCCATCCGCGCCGCCCGACCCTCGGCATGCACCGAGGACGCATTGCCCGAAAGTGCCAGGCCGGCGAGCATGGCCTCAAGCGCCGCCGGCCGCAGCGGCGTCGTCGCATTGTGATCGAGATAGGCACGTATCTGCGGCACCATCCGCCCCTTCTGAACCCTGGCTCATAAGGTCATGAATCTAAAAACTGATTTTCCAGCCTGCGCCAAAATAATTGCATTCCGACGCGGCGGACGTGTAAGGGAACTGGGCTGCGTCCGGAGACGGAGCGGAGGCCATCGTAAGTCTAGGGTGTTAGAATTGTTCTAACTCCATTTAGGTGGTCCGGGGCGGGCGTGTCAAGCAACTGCCATGTTTAGTGAATTCCGCGTCTAAACGGGCGCGGCGAAGTTTTCGGGGCGCATTTTCAGCTTGACCGAAGCCGGCAGACGCTGGGTGAGGCGGAAAATCCGGGCAAAAGTTCAGGAGTGTCGATGCCAGAGGTCATTTTCAACGGTCCCGCCGGTCGTCTCGAGGGGCGCTTTCACCCCTCGACGCAGCGCGGCGCGCCGATCGCCGTCATCTTGCATCCGCATCCGCAGTTCGGCGGCACGATGAACAATCAGATTGTCTACAATCTCTATTATGCCTTCGCGGAAAGGGGCTTTTCCGTCCTGCGTTTCAATTTCCGCGGCGTCGGCCGCAGCCAAGGCGCATTCGATCACGGCCAAGGCGAACTCTCGGATGCGGCGGCGGCACTTGATTGGGCCCAGACGATCAATCCCGACGCGCGCGCCTGCTGGATCGCCGGCGTTTCCTTCGGCTCTTGGATCGGCATGCAACTTCTAATGCGGCGCCCGGAAGTCGAAGGTTTCATTTCGGTGGCGCCGCCCGCCAATCGATTCGATTTTTCCTTCCTCGCGCCCTGCCCGTCTTCGGGTCTGTTCGTGCATGGCGACCAAGATCGTGTCGCGCCGTTGAAGGAAGTCACCGGCCTCATCGAGAAATTAAAGACGCAGAAGGGCATCTCCATAGAACACGCGGTGATTCCAGGCGCCAATCATTTCTTCGAAAACTGCGTCGATTCGCTGATCGAGGAGGTTGCAATTTATCTCGACCGGCGGCTCGGCAATCCGCCTAAACTACCCACGCCGACGCGGGCCGATCCCGGCGATCGGGGCTAGCATTTCGGCAGACCCGAAGCGTCGATATCGCGGCAGCTACGAAACGGCCCTTGATCTAATCTGCTTTCAGGAAACGAGAACGCCGCCTTGCAGCGGTCTTTCCACGCCGGTCGTCGTCGGAAAAGTGAGCGGCAGGTTCTTCAGGCGCCGCACGGCGAGATAGGCGAAGGCCTGCGCCTCCATTGCATCGGCCGACCAACCGAGCGCTTCGGCCAAGATCAATCCGCACGGCAGGCGCTGCATCAACTCCCAGCGAAAGGTGAGATTATGGGCGCCGCCGCCGCAAAGGATCGCGAGCCGCGGCTCCTTTGGCAGATGGGTGAAGCCGCGGACGATGCTCCGCGCGGTAAAGGCGGTCAAAGTCATCGCGGCATCGGCGAGCGCGAGCGCCTCGACGCGCGCGCTTGAAAACATGTTCCGATCGATCGATTTCGGCGGTGCCTCATCAAAATAAGGATGCGCGAGGAGGTCAACGAGAGCGGCAAAGTCGATCTTTCCGCCCGCGGCGACGACGCCGCCCTCATCCATCGAAGCGCCGCCGCGGCGCTGCATCAAATCATCGATGAGGGCGTTGCCCGGCCCTGTATCAAAGGCGATCGGCGCCCCAGTGTCGATATAGGTGAGATTGGCGACGCCCCCGACGTTCACGACGACGATAGGCCCGCCAAGACCGGCGCCCGTCGCGAGCGCCTGATGATAGACGGGCACAAGCGGGGCGCCCTGCCCGCCAGCCGCGACATCGGCGGCGCGGAAATCATAGACCACGGGCAGCCCGAGCCGCCGCGCCAGCGCGGCGCCGTCGCCGATCTGCACGGTGAACCGCTCCATTGGCCGATGAATGACCGTCTGGCCGTGAAAGCCGACGACGTCGACGTGGTCCGGCTTTTCGGTAGCGAGGAAGGCTTCCACCGCCTCGGCGTGGCGGACCGTGATCATGGCCTCCGCTTCGGCAAGCACGCCAGGCCGCGCTTTGCGGTCTGCCGGGTTGGGCTGGAGCTTCGCGGCCTCGGCCAGCGCCGCACGCAGAAGGACGCGGTCCGCGTCAGCATAGGGAAAGGATCGCGCCGCGCCGGGTTTCACCTGAGCCTCGCCGTCGGTCTCGATAGAGGCGACGTCAATCGCATCCATCGAAGTGCCGCTCATCAGCCCGATCGCGTAGGCCGCAGTCATGGATTTTCGTATCCCCAAGATGCGTGCCGCGGCAGGCCCATTGTCACAATCGACACTCCCGACGGAATCTGCCCGCCACCGCCGGAAAAAGCTTGCGCTGCGCGCCGTTCGGCCCTGTATTTCTTAAATTCGAGATTTTGTCATGACCCTCTCGCCTGCAGATGAGCGCAGACCATAGACAGAAGAATGCGCTGTGTCTGCCCGACGGCGTCATTGCACGCTGCGTAGCGACCGGCAATCTGGAAGTGCCGAGCCTGAGTTGCGTCTCTACGCTCGCAATGGCGCGGCCGGATGCGGTTGTCGCATGACCTTTCTGCGAAAACCGGTAGGCACTTTTACGAATCATGCATTAGAGGCCTTGCGATGAAACAGGACTTGAAGCTCGTCTCCTTCGTCGGCCAGAAAGGCGGGGTCGGGAAAAGTAGTCTGGCTCGACTGCTCTGCGTCGGCGCGGCACGCAAGGGACATAAGGTCCTACTCGCCGATTTCGACCTCGATCAATTGACCTGCCTTGAATGGAACGCCATGCGACTGCGCCGCAATGTCGATCCCGAGATTGATGTCCGCTCGTTCAAGAGCATGAAGAAATTGCGGAAGGCGGAGGAACGCTTCGACCTGATCGTCGCCGATACCCGCGGCCTCGCGGATGATCTGACAAAAGAAGTGGCCGAAGAAAGCTCCGTCGTCTTCCTGCCGACCGGAACCTCGGGCGACGATCTGCGGCCGACGCTGGCGCTCGCCCAACGTCTGGCCAAACATGGCGCCGACGGCAAGATCATGTTCATCCTGTCGAAAACCGGGCGATCCGAGCGGCAGGTCGCGGGCGCGTTGCAAAAGATCGAGGCGCAGGGCTTCCCGATCCTCGCCGCGACCTGGGGCTTGCGTGACGGGCTGCAATCGGAGTTCGATGGAGGCGGCGTCGGCCTCGAATCGCACAATCGCTATTTGCGCGAAATCGCCGAACAGGTCGGCCGCGCCATGATGAAGCGCGTCTTTTCAAGCGCTTCGCCTTGATCCTCCCGCGGCAATGATCCAGCGCAAAGCGAACGGCCGGGTTTCCTGATCCATTCTGCGCGACCATGGCATGGGTTGAGTAGATCGATGACGGAAAAGATCAAAATCGTCGCGTGTCTCGGCGAATCCGCGGTTCTCTTGCCCGGATTGATCGCCACCGCGTTCGCAGCCAACGAGCGGACGAAGCTGCGCCTGACCCTGCTACAGGAAGCCGCGGCACGCATCCAAAACCCCCAGCACCCGGCGCAAGCGCTTTTTGCCGAAAGACAGGCGACGGGGCTGGACAGCGCCGATTTTGACAAGGTGGTCACTGGCGCCCACGCCCTTGCCGAGGGTCGCGGCGTCGTGCCCAGCGCCGCTTTGCTGATCTCTGGGCTCGGCGCGGATCTTGGCGCCATGCTCGCTCCACTCGCGATTGCACGGCCCGAATCCGCGCGTCAATTTTCAGAGCGGCTCGCTGAACTGAAAAAACATCTGCCCGCGGCAGCGGGCGACGAGATCGACATCGCCTCCATTGCCGATATGGCCTCGGCACGGCGCGAGCGTGGCGACAGCGTGCATCTCCTCGTCATGGACGTGCATAAGGAGCTGAATCGGCTCGCCGCCGAGACCGCGGTCGAAACGATCGATGGCGCGAAGGCGCATGCGGTCGATGAGGTTGACCGCAGCCGGATTCGCGCCTTCATGCGCGGTCTCAACCGCACGGCGCCGCTGGCCTGCGGCCATCCCGGGCTTGCAACGACCGCCGTGCGCAGCGGTGCGCGGCTCACGATTCAGAACGACATCGGCGCAACCGATGCGCATGTCCTCGTCATCAACGTCGAGGCAAGCTCCGTTACAATTACCTATACCGACATTCACCGTAGCCGCACCGAATTCTTCATCGTCCTTTTTGCCGGAAAAAATGTCGCCTGGAGCCCGCTCGCCGAGCGCCAAGCGCAGGGCCTCGAAAGAAACATGTTCTTTTTTCTTACCGGACGCTTCGAGGCTGCCGAAGGCCTCGAGGATTTTCTCGAATTCTTGGGGTCGCGGATCGTCTTTCTCATCGATTGGAACAAGGCACGCAAGGCTCTTCAGGCTTTCGTCAGCAAAACAAGCGCAGTCGAACTCACGCTATGGGCCGCGGCGCACGATTTCGGCCATCGCGCCTTCCTTGAACTGGGCGGCACGGATCTCATCTTCGAAGCGGTCCGACAGGCGGCTGCCGGCCGCATCCCTTATGGCGCGCGCCTCGACGAGGTACTCGGCCGTAATGAAACGGCAGAGTTTCTGCGCAACGTCCTGCGCGAGACGAGCCAGGGCTTTTCTGCCGGCCGCTCGCTGCGCCTCGTTCGCGATGAGATCCAGGCGGACCTCGCGCAGCGGCTGGAAACCGCTGAACGCGCCCTCCTCGTCATTCTCGTGCGCCACCTCGGCCTCTCGCGCATACTGGCCGATCTCCTCCGCGATGCCCTATCGCAGGAGGTTTCTCCATCGAACGAGGCGCGACGCAGCCTCGTCGAGCGTGCCAAGAAACTTGAAGCCAAGGGAGATCGCTTGACCATTTACGCCCGCGATCTTGCCACAAAGCTCAACGCGGACGCAAAGCTGCGGCTCTTGATCGACGAAATCGAGAACGTCCTCGATTGCCTCGACGAAGGCGCTTTTCTCTTGAGCCTGACGCCGGACGGTTGCCATGCCGCCCCACTCGGCGGGCTCGCTGAAATCACGATGGAAGGCGTGAGCCATCTCGTGCGTGCGGTCGAAGCGACGATGGAACTACCGCATGGCCGGCGCGCCGACGCGGAGGATGCTCTTCAAGCCATCGACGCTGCCATCGATGTCGAGCATAGCGCCGACGATGCCGAGCGAGATACGATGCGCGTCTTGATGACGGTTCCGAACGAGGATGCACGCCAAGTGATGGTCGACCGCGAGGTCGCGCGCGCGCTTGAAGAAGCCACAGATCATCTCAGTCACGCCGCGCTTTCCCTGCGCGACCGCGTCCTCGGGGAATTGTGGGGATGAGCGAAGAGGCCATCTCTTTGTTTGTCGGCGGAGGGCGCCCTTCGGGAATGCTCTCCGAGCAGGCCGCCGGATCAAAAGCAGCCATGCTTTCGCGCATGGCTGCGCTTGGCCTCAACGTGCCGCCGGGTTTCGTTCTGCCAACCGACCTCTGCGCTGGTGTCAATCGCGGCAATTCGCAAGCCATTGCCGCTTTGGATCGCGGCCTCGAACAAGGCATTGCTGCACTCGAAGCCGTAAGCCAGCGCAAGTTCGGCGATCTCCGCTCTCCGCTCCTCGTTTCGGTTCGCTCGGGAGCCGCGCGATCTATGCCCGGCATGCTCGATACGATTCTCGACATTGGCCTGGATGAAACCAGGGTTCATGGACTGATCCGCACATCCGGCAATCCGCGCTTCGCCTGGGACTGCTACCGTCGTTTCATTCCGAACTATGCGGCGGTGGTCGGCAACGCGCCGAACGAGCCTTTCGAGCGCGCCCTTGCCGATATGATCAAGGCGGAAGGGGCGAAAAGCGAAGCCGAACTCGATTCGGAGGCGCTCGAACGGCTCGCCCATGATTTTGGCAGGATCGCGCAAGATCTCATGGGCCAAGCGATCCCTACTGAGGCGATGGCGCAATTGCGCGCCGCGGCGCGCGCCGTCTACGCCTCTTGGGAGAGCCCGCGCGCCCATGAATATCGTCGTTTGAACAGGCTCGAAGACCTGAAAGGGACGGCGGTGACCGTGCAGATGATGGTCTTCGGCAATTCCGGCATGCGATCCGGCGCGGGCGTTGGCTTCACCCGCAATCCGGCGACTGGCGAGAACGCGCTCTACGTCGATTTCTTGTTCGATGCGCAAGGCGAAGATGTCGTCTCCGGTTGCCGCATGCCGGGCGACGGGGCCGTCCTCTTTGCGCGCCTTCCGGAAGCCAGCGCCGCCCTTGCGGCCGGCGCGCGCAGGCTCGAGGCCGAGTTCCGCGATGTCCAGGACATCGAATTCACGATTGAGGCTGGCAAGCTCTATTTCTTGCAGACGCGGCCTGCGAAACGCACGCCACGAGCGGCGGTGCGAATCGCAGTCGATCTTGTGCGTGAAGGCCTGATCGATACAGGAACTGCAACCGCCCGGCTCGCCGGCATCGATCTCAGCCTTGCTGCCGAAACCCGCTTTGCCGGAGCGGCTGCGTCGATCGCCACGGCGGTTCCTGCTTCCTTCGGAGTTCGCGGCGGGACGCGTCGCATTCGACACCGAGCACGCCAAGGACCTCGCCAAGGGCGGCGATCCCGTCATCCTGGTGCGGCCCGACACTTCGACGGAGGATGTCGCGGGCTTTGCCGTTGCCGCTGGCATTCTGACCACGATTGGCGGCCGCACCGCGCACGCGGCCGTGGTCGCCCGGCAGATGGGCAAGGTCTGTCTCGTCGGCTGCCGCACGCTGCGGATCCGCGACACGGGATCGGAAGCGCGAATCGGCGAAGCCCTGGTTCGCAGCGGGGACTGGCTTTCGCTCGACGGAAATTCCGGTGAAATCTTTCTTGGGCGCCGGGATATTGTCGTCGAAAAGCCGCAGGCCGAACTTGCCGAACTCGCCAAATGGCGCGCCGACAGCCCGCGCCCGGCTGGAGCGCCGCAGGCACAAGCGGCGCGATAGGTCGGATGCCGATGCGTTCGGCCCTTGACGCTTGGCGATGCAACGCTAGGGTCGCGCCGGGCAACGCCCTCTCACCCTGAAGGTCCTCTTGTCTGTCGCATTCCGCCCGAAGTCCGATTTCCTCGCCGTGCTCGCCGCGCGCGGGTTCGTGCACCAATGTTCCGATCTCGTGGGGGTCGACGCCAAGGCCGAGAGCGGCGATCTCATCGGCTATATCGGTTTCGATTGCACCGCAGCTTCCCTACACATCGGCTCGCTCGTCCAGATCATGATGCTGCGCTGGCTGCAGAAGTCCGGCGGCAAGCCAGTCGCGCTGATCGGCGGCGGCACCACTCGCGTCGGCGATCCTTCTGGCAAGGATGAGAGCCGAAAGCTGCTATCCGAAGCGGAGATCGAGAGCAACAAGGCCGGGATCAGGCGGATCTTCGCAAAATTCCTCACCTTCGGCGACGGCAAGAACGACGCGATCATGCCTGACAATGCCGAGTGGCTGGCGGACCTCAACTACATCGATTTTCTGCGCGATGTCGGTCGCCACTTCTCGGTCAACCGCATGTTGGCGATGGATTCGGTCAAGCTGCGCCTCGACCGCGACCGGGAACTCTCCTTCCTCGAATTCAACTACATGTGCCTGCAAGCCTATGACTTCGCAGCGCTCTACAAGCACTATGGCGTCACATTGCAGATGGGCGGCTCGGATCAATGGGGCAATATCGTTACTGGCATCGATCTCGGCCGGCGGCTCGGCACGGCGCAGCTCTACGGCCTGACCTCGCCGCTCCTTGCCACCGCCTCGGGCGCCAAGATGGGCAAGACGGCGCAAGGCGCGGTCTGGCTCGATGCTGAGATGCTGCCCGTCTACGACTATTGGCAATATTGGCGCAATTGCGAGGACAAGGATATTGGCCGCTTCCTGAAGCTCTTCACGGAATTACCGCTTGACGAGATCGTGCGGCTCGAAGCGCTGCGCGACGCCGAGATCAACGAGGCGAAGAAGATCCTGGCGACCGAGGCGACCGCCATGGTGCACGGCCGGGCTGCCGCCGAACGAGCCGCGGAAACGGCGCGCCAGACATTCGAGGAAGGCGCGCTTGCGGCGAGTCTGCCAACGATCGCGGTTACGGGTAGCGACTTCGCAGGCGGCCTTGGTGTACTTGCTGCCTTCGTCAAGGCCGGACTCGTCGCCTCGACCGGCGAGGCGCGGCGGCAGATCAAGGGCGGCGGTCTCAAGGTCAATGATACGACCGTGACCGACGAGCGCGCGACGCTCGGCGCCGATGATCTCGTCGATGGCATGATCAAGCTTTCGCTCGGCAAGAAAAAACACGTGCTGCTGAAGCCGGACGGCTAGACAAGCCATTCATTCCAGCCATTTCCCGTACGAACCGGCACAAGCACCGACGATTCCGAGCTACGCCTGGAACGTCCGCGGCGCCCGTGCCCCGAGCTTCGCCGGCCTAGCGTTCAGGCTGCGTGGCCAGTCCGCCCGGCGCCGCGGCGGGGTCGGAATAATCGGTGAAGCCGAAGATCTTGCGCAGGAAGCCCGGCGCAATCGCTGAAAGCGGATTGATGTTGAGCGTCGGTTTCGTCGCCGCACCGGTGATTTCATAGTTCACCGCAAACAGGCCTTCATGACTGCCGCCACCTAGGAACAGACCAAAGACTGGAATTTGCGAGAACAGGTTGTTCACCGCATAGGCCGGCACGAAGGTTCCATCGAGGCTGACGCGATCGCGGGCGAAATCAAGCCAGCCATCGACGGTAAGGCCGATCTGCGTCCCGTATATCGTGCCATCGTGCAGGTCGAGGCGGGTGCCGGCGCGCTGGAAATTGACCTGCAAGCGCGTAAACGGCACCGCGGCCGGATCGAATTGCTGGCGCAGGTCTGACGTATTTTGCGGCGTGCCCTCGGCGACGAGGCGACGCAACGCGGGTTCGTCGCGGAGCACGAAATCCTTGATCGCGAGCGTACCGGCCATGGCATCGTTGCCGAGCCGCATGCCCACCGCGAGCTGGCCGCCTTCCATATGCCTGTAGAGATCGATGAAGGAGAGCAGTGCGCCGGCATCCTCGGTCGAAAGATCGAGCTGCGGCGACGGAGTCCCCGCATTGTTGAGGTTGCCGGTAATCGTCCCGCGACTGAACCGGCCGCTCAGTGCGAATTGCTTCAAAGTGCTGCCGTTTTTGACGAAGTGCAAATCGACATTCGACATGGTCTCTTTGTTGAAGCCGGTCAAAGTCGTCGATTTCAGATCGATGTCGAGATCCGTTCCTGCCGAAGGATCATTAGTATCCTTCGACTGGTCCTTGCTGTCCTTCGACGCCTCTTTATTGTCCTTATTGTCCTTGCGCGGGGACGCGTCGGGACCAGCGGTCTGCTCCGGGTGCGCGAAGGTCAGATTTTTCAAAAAGGGTCGTCCGTCGAGCGTGGTCGCGCGCACCACCATTTTCAAAGTGTCACCGGTCTTCGAGAGATCCACCTTCATGTCGTCGCCGGGCGACACTCTCGCCTGCGAGAATTTCGCCGAGACCTGCGATGGATCGGCGCCCCCGATCTGCACCGTCCCCCGGGCAAGGAGTGGCGCCGCGTCGATCGCTACTTGATCGAGCGAGGTCGAATGATCGTCATTGACGGTCAGCGAGAAACTTGCCTTGCCGGGCTTGCCCGCGGGCTTGCTGATGCCCATCAGGCCTTCAATGGCGGCATGTGTGAGATCGAGTTCGACCTGCGCCTTGACCGGCCCGGAGACGCCAAGCTCTGTCGTCAAATGCGTGCCGATCGGGCCGGTCACTCCGGGCAGCACGTTGAGCCCCTGCTTTGCCCGCAACGCATCGTCCATGACGAGAGTTATCGAGGCTTGTCCGGGTTTATTGCCCGGCTTGCTGATATCAAGGTTCGCCGGCGCCCCGAAAATCCGGCCCTGCCCCGTCGCCCGGAGCCCGTCGGCATCGACGACGACATTGAGCGTCGCGTTTTCCAGCTTCTCGTTACCGACTAATTTGTCGGCGGAGAAATCAGTTACGGTCGAATTGATGTTGAGCACCGTATCGGCCGGACGCGCGCCAGGTCCGAGCTTCAAACCGATGCCGAGTGTGCCGTCGATCTGACCTTTCAAGGTCGTCGAGTCGACAGGCAGCGAGGCATAGGGCTTCAACGCGTCGCGGCTCAGAAGATCGCCGACCGCTTCGACGCTTCCGGAGACTTTTGCCAAAAGCTCGGCCGGCGTCGGCCTGATCTCGGCATTGGGAACATGGAACGAACCATCCGACATCGAGAGCTTGCCGGCCGCGCCGAGGTCCATCATGCCTTTCTTCGCCACGAAGGTGGAGGTGTGGCCGGTCACGTGGCCGGTCCCATCGATACCGCTTAAGACTGGAACGCCGGACAGAAATTCGACGGCGCCACCCGAAATTGCGAAGTCGATTGCAAGAGCGGAATCGGGCGGCGGATGCTGCCGGCGCATCGAATCAATCATCGCGGCGTCGAAATCGACCTGAACGGTGCCGCGCTGAATGATCCCCTCCTTCCAATGGGCGAGGAACCACGCCCGCACATCCGCGGCCATGAATGACGGCCATAGCCGAACCGCGACTGTCGCCGGCGTCGGGCTGATCGACGCGCCGAGGCGGACGTGCGGCCCGTTCTTCCAATCGATGACGCCGGCCATGGCGAGGCCAGAGTTCGGACCGTTGAATTCGAAGCGGTCAATGAACAGACTTTTTTCGGTGAACTGAAGGCGGCCCTGCAAACCGATGTGATCAATAAAGATCCGGTCTTCGCCCGGACGCTCGGGCCCGAAGATTCCTCGCTGCGAATTGGTGAGGTTGATCGTCCAGGGGTCGCCTTCGCGGACGGGCGGGGCGATCGCACCAGTTATCCCAAAGTCCGTCTCGCCGGCGCGCAGCCGCGCGTTGTCGATCGCGATACGACGCGCGGCGCGATCCCAATGAAGGTCGGCGTCGATCGAATCGATCAGACGTGGTTCATCGTTGGGATCCTCGAAGCGCAGGTAACCCGGATCCAAATGGACGTGGCCGGCGACGTCGGAGAGACCTCCATCGGCGGCGAGGACCATTGCGAATTTGCTCGAAATCGGCATGTCGAAGTCGGCGCCGATATTGCGCATACCGCTGACGATGGAGATTTCGTCAAGCGTGATATTGTTGAAGCCGATGTCGAGGCGGCGTTCGCCGCCCGGCGCCCCCGATGCCTTTGCCGCGACTGACCAGGGGCCGTTCGGACCTTCGGCGGAGAGGTCTAGATTGGTGCCGTCGCCGGATTTTTCGAGGGAGAGTTTCAAGCCCTCGTAGAGCTTGGTCTCATCGTTGAGGCGATCTTCGATGACGAAACGGCCGCGCGCGATGCCGACACGATCGATCGCCGCCAATGGACCATTCGGCCGCGTCGAAAGATCGATCAGGAGGCGCATGGCTGCGCCGATGCGTTTGACGATGAGCGAGCGCGGCGGGTTGGGGCTTCCTGGCGCAACGGCGGGCCCAGCCGGCAGCGGTACGACGGGAGACGCCGATAGGCTGCCGCCACTGCCCATAGCCGCGATGAGCGGCCCTAAGAGCGGCAACGTGCTTTGCTGGCCGCTCCCCGCCGAGACGGCAAGCGATCCATCCGGCAAGAGCGCAAGGCGGACTTCTATATCGAAGACTTCCAGCCGTTTCGGCACGATCTTGCCAAACAGCAACGCCAAAAGATCGATGGAGACCTCGGCTCGCGGAGCCGTCAGGATCGGCTCGCCGGAACTGCCAGTGAGCGACAGGTGATCGATGCTGATTGCCGGACCGAAGCCGCGCTTGACGATCGACACCTCGCCAAGCTTGAAAGCGTAGCCATGGCCGATCTTTTCATTGAGCGCTTGGGTGATGCGCGGTCCGACGCCGGCAATCGCAATCGGACCTCTGGCGAAGTAAAGGACTAAAAGTCCGCTGCCGAGAACAAGAACGAGGACGAGCCCGGTTATCGAACCGAAGGCATGCCGCGCCAGCCAGGAAAGAATGTAAAGTTGCGGCCGCATCGCACCGCGCAGCAGGGTCGGCGCTCGATCCGGACATTCGACCAGGGAACCCTCAGCAAAGTCCGGCCGGGAGCGAATATCTTCATTGTGTTCGACCAAACCAATGCGGCCTTTCAGAACAGGCGTCAGCTGGAAAGCCGATTCGTACCCGAATATACGTGGCTTGTCGAAACCCGACGCAGGCAAATCGGCGGGCCTGCCCTCTAGCGAAATTGCCGTTTATTGAGACGAAAGGAAGGCGAATATGAGCAGGAAACCGGGCCCTGGCGACAAAGCCCCCGATTTCAAGCTGCCTGACAATTCAGGACATGAAAGGTCGCTGAAGTCCTTTGCCGGACAGAAACTTGTCCTTTATTTCTACCCGAAGGACGACACCTCCGGCTGCACCAAGGAGGCCATCGATTTCAACACACTCAAAGGTGCGTTCGCCGAGGCCGGCGCGGTCATCATCGGCGTGTCGCCGGATTCCTGCGCGAGCCACCTGAAATTCAAGATGAAGCACGAGCTCGATCTCGGTCTCCTCTCCGACGAGTCGAAGTCAGTGCTCGAAGCCTATGGCGTGTGGGCGGAAAGGAGCATGTATGGGCGGAAATTCATGGGCGTCGAACGCACCACTTTCCTGATCGGCCCGGATGGCAAGATCGCGACCGTTTGGAACAAGGTCAAAGTTCCGGGCCACGCGGCAGCCGTGCTCGCCGCCGCAAAGGCATTGCAAGCTTAGGCAAATTTTAACCTTAACGCGCTGTTCTAATGACTACTGCCTTCGAGGTTGAGGGGTCAAGGACGCGTGATGATCTCCCGTCGTGATCAAGTCGGGACGCGGGAGCGCCGCGATCGCTTGCGGCTCACCTTCGCATATCGATCCTATTCGCGGACGTTCGCGCTTCCGCGCGCGGCCTTCGTCATCTCCATTTTGGCGCTGCCGCTCGCCGGCGTGCTCTATCTTGCGGCAACCTGCTATTTCATCTTCCACGACAACATGCTCGCATCTTTGACGCGGCATCAGGTAGAGATGCGATATGCCTACGAGGATCGAATCGCGGCGCTGCGCCGCGACCTCGAAAATGTGACGCAGCACGCGCAGGCAGATCAGGCCGATTTAGCCGACAGATTTCGCACCCTCTCCCAACGTGAAGATCAGGTCGAAAGCCGCACCGCTCTCGTCGCAGCGCTCGCCGATCGGATCAAGCGAATGCGCGTGCCGGCGGCGACCAGCGAAGCCATTTCGAGTCTTTCGACCGAGCCTGCACAATCGGCCGTGACATCTTCGAGTGCTGCCGATGTGACGTTCGCAAGGCCGCCACTCGACGGAAAGCCGCACCCGGAAGGATTCGTTCTGAGCCTGCGCAGGACATCGGGCGACACCTTGAGCGGCCCCAACATTCCTCAAGGCTCGGCGAGCGCTGCGATGTCACCGATCGATTTCGAGACGGATCTTCCGATTGCAACGCGGCTTGACGATCTCGTCGACCGCTACGATCGCGTCGACCGACAGGATCTCATCATTCTTGCCGATTTGCAGCAGCCGGCGAACCGAATCTCAGGACGGATTCGCACCGCGCTCGCTTCAGCGGGGCTGGTTGCCGATCGCCTCACTGCGCTGGGACACGGCGAGTCCGGAGCGCAAAATTCCACCGCCGGCGCGACCGGCGGTCCATTCGTTCCTCTGCCGATCCTATCCGACGGCTCACCCTTCGCGAGCGCGGCTGGACGCCTGCAAAACGCGATTGACACGGCCGATAAGTTGCGCCGCGTGCTACCGCATGTCCCGCTGGCAGCGCCGCTTCCAGGCGATCCGCAAGTCACCTCCGCCTTCGGGCCGCGGATTGACCCGTTTCTCGGCCGGCCAGCCCTCCATACGGGCGTAGATCTGCGTGACGATTACGGTGCTCCTGTGCGCGCCACGGCAGCCGGAACCGTTACTATTGCCGGCCCAGACGGCGGTTATGGCAACATGGTCGAGATCGACCATGGCAACGGCTTGGCAACCCGTTATGCTCATCTGTCGAGCGTCGTGGTCGCGCCTGGCCAGAGCATCACCGCCGGAACGATCCTCGGCCATATCGGCGCGACCGGCCGCGCCACAGGTCCGCACCTCCACTACGAGGTTCGCATCGACGGAGAGCCGGTCGATCCGGAACGTTTTCTCAAGGCTGGCGCGGTTTTGGTCGCCGATACCGCCGCAGCGCTGCCATAGGCAGGACTCCGGTTGCTCTTGATTTTACAGCCCCAGCTCGGACGCCGCAGGCGCGCGATGCACCCTGTCTCGTTGACTATTTTTTTGACCCAAGCTACAACTTTACCGTGTATAAAGATCCTCTCCTTTCGAGAGACTTGCCTTGAGTGCGGCTAAGACCTCGCGATCGCTCACGAAAACCATTAGGGCCGCACCGGCCCTGCGAAAGGCTGCCCGAGCTCCGAGTTCCCGCCTTCGCCAGCCTACGGAGAACGCCGCGGGCGTCGCCGAATATATTGCAGACATTGCCGCCGAACTCGCCCGCCTTGCCGGCAGCGCGCGGCTCGATACGCTGACCTATCTGCTGAACATGGCGCGGATGGAAGCGCAGTCGCATATCTCGCGGGTGCTTTAGATCGGTCGCTCATCGCGACGAGCGAAACGGCGACGGCATGCCTCCTGCCCGATCACAGCAGGCTGACGAGATCGCCGCCACAGCGTTCGAGCCGTCCCTTAAGTTCGAGTTCGAGAAGGATCGAGCGTACCTCGCGCGCCGGCGCTTCGGCGACACGGGCCAATTCATCGATCGAGACCGGCGCGGGTCCTAGGAGCGCGACGATCCGCGCCGTATCGCGTCACGGCTTGCAAGCGCAGGCGCTTCGCTCGCATCATCGTTCGGTGCTAAGCCGGCAGGCCCGGGTTCGATCACGGCCGGGACACTCGGCGCTGCCGCCGCGACGTCGAGTTCGTCCCACAGAGGCTCCTCGGGCGGAGCAGCGGGATCGGCTTCCGAGAACAGATCATGCCGGGGACTTTCGATCTGCCGCGCAAGGGCGTCGATGACGTCCAGCGCCGAGGTGCAGAGGGTGGCGCCGTCGCGGATCAATTCATTGGTCCCCTCGGCACGCGGATCGAGTGGAGAGCCCGGCACGGCGAAGACCTCGCGCCCCTGCTCTGCCGCAAAGCGCGCGGTGATCAACGACCCGGAGCGGCGCGCAGCCTCGACGATCACCGTGCCTTGCGCCAAGCCAGCGATGATCCGGTTGCGGCGGGGGAAGTCCCTGCCCCGCGCCTCCCAGCCAAACGGCATTTCGCTGATCGCCGCCCCGCGTTCGAGCAAGCGCTCGAGCGCCGCCGCATGTTCGCTCGGATAGATCCTGTCATGCCCGCCGGCGAGGACCGCGATCGTGCCGGTCTCGCAGGTTGTCTGATGCGCACGGATGTCAACGCCGCGCGCGAGGCCGGAGACGATCACAAACCCCGCTTGTGCAAGGCCGCGTGACAGCCGCTCGGCGAATGCGAGACCGGCGGCGGATGCATTGCGTGAGCCCACGATGGCCACGGCCGGCCGCGTGAAGACCGACAATTCGCCGCGCACCGCGACGATCGGAGGCGCCGTGTCGATCTTGCGCAATAGCGTCGGATAATCCGCTTCGCCGAGCGCGACGAAATTGGCGCCACAGCGCGCCGCTTCCGCCAATTCGCGCTCGATTTCTTCGACGCTGGCGATCCGCACCGGCTTGCCGCGTGAGGCGAGCCGCGGCAGTTCCTTGAGCGCAGCCTGCGCGCTGCCGAGACGATTGATGAGCGTGCGAAAAGTGCGCGGCCCGACGCTCTCGCTGCGCCACAAGCGCAACCAATCTAAGCGCTGCGCATCCGAGAGCCGCAAGCCGTCGCTCATGCCTGCTGGCCGATCTTGGTTTCGGTCCCATTGACTAGGCGGGCGATATTGGCCCTGTGCATCACCCAGAGAAGAAGCGTGAGCACCGCGAAGAGAACGGCCTCTTTCTCGCGCCCGAGCAGGAGTGCGAGAACGAGCGGTGTCAAAGCGCTTGCTGTCAGGGCCGCAGCCGAGGAATAGCGGGTGAGCGCGGCGACAAGAAGCCAGATCGCGGCAAAGCCGAGGCCCGCTCGCCAATCGATCCCACAAAGACAGCCGAGAAAAGTCGCGACGCCTTTGCCGCCGCGAAATTTCAGCCAGACCGGAAAAACATGCCCGAGAAACGCGCCGAGCGCGGCGAAGAGCGGCGGAAGGCCCGGCGCCACATGGGCGACGATCAGAACAGCTGCAGCGCCTTTCAACGCGTCAAGCAGGAGTGTCGCCGCCGCGAGATCCTTGCGACCGGTGCGCAAAACATTGGTCGCGCCAATATTGCCCGAGCCGATCTCGCGCAGGTCGGCCGTGCCGGCGAGACGCGTCAGAATGAGACCAAACGGGATCGAGCCGCAGACATAGCCGAAGGCAAGAGCGAGGAGGATGGCGAACACGTGGGAGACCGGATCGATACGCGAGGAACATGACAGGTTAGCCGGCCTCAGGTGGGGCGGCAATGGGCTTGGAACGGAAACGGCCCACGCGGAAGCAGTGCCAATTGACATCGCACCCGTTGCGCGGCCTATTCTGGATCGAGCAGGAGGCTTTCATGACCTCATCGATATCGCGAATTCGCGCCGTTCTCGCCGTCGTCCTTCTCGGCCTCGCCGTCTCGGCCTGCGGCTACAACACCATTCCGACTTTGGAGGAGCAGGCGAAGGCGAAGTGGGCGGACGTGCAGAATAATTACCAGCGCCGCGCCGACCTTATTCCAAACCTCGTTGCCACCGTACAAGGCTATGCCAAACAGGAAAAGGACGTGCTGACCTCCGTGATTGAGGCACGCGCCAAGGCTACGCAGGTCAAGATCGACGCCTCCCAGCTCACCGATCCCGATAAACTCAAGCAGTTTCAAGACGCGCAGAATCAGCTGTCTGGCGCGCTCGGTCGATTGCTTGCAGTGAGCGAGAACTATCCCGACCTGAAGTCGAACCAGAACTTCCTGGCGCTGCAATCCCAGCTGGAGGGCACCGAGAACCGCATCACCGTCGCGCGGCGCGACTACATCGAAGCGGTGAGGGCCTACAACACTGCGCTTAAGACATTCCCCGGCGTGTTGTGGGCTTCGACCCTCTTCCGCGCCAACAAGCCGATGGTAGAGTTCTCTGCGAACGAAAATGCGCAGACCCCACCGCAGGTGAAGTTCTGACACGCCGCTTCATGCGAAGGCGCTGATATGACCTTGGGTCGGCCCTCCTTTTCCTTCACGGGCGGAGGCACGCGCGCGACGCTTGCTTTTGTTGCGCTTCTATGCGCGGCTCTCGGCGTCCTCGCCGCCGATTTCCCGGCGCTCACCGGCCGCATCGTCGATCAAGCCAACGTCATACCTGCCGAAACACGGGCCGCGGTCGAGCAGAAACTCGCCGATCTTGAATTGAAGTCCGGCATCCAGCTCGTCGTCGCGACCGTCACCTCGCTGCAAGGCGAAGAGATCGAGCCCTACGCCAACGAACTCTTCCGAACCTGGAAGCTCGGCGAGAAGACGAAGAATAACGGCGTGCTTCTCCTCGTCGCGCCGAACGAGCACAAGGTGCGCATCGAAGTCGGCTACGGTCTCGAGGGAACGCTCACCGACGCGCTGTCGAAAGTGATCATCACCAATGCTATCGCGCCACGCTTCAAGGCTGGCGATTTCGGCGGCGGTGTGTCGCGCGGCGTCGATGACATCATCACGGTACTGACCACCGATTCCTCGGAATGGCAGCAGCGCCCGGCGCTGCGTCTCGACCACCAACAGACCACCGATCCCATATCTTGGCTGCTGATCGCGATAGGGATCGCGCTATTTACGCTCCTCATTGTCTCGCCTGGTTTTCGCTGGCTCTTCTTGAACGTGCTTCTAAACATCCTGTTCAATTCTGGCGGTTCGCGCGGCGGCGGCGGATTTTCGAGCGGTGATTTATGGGATGGCGGCGGTTTCTCCGGCGGAGGCGGTTCTTCGGGCGGCGGCGGGGCTTCGGGGAGCTGGTGATGAATATTTCCGAACAGGACCGCGAACGCATCTCGGCGGCAATACGCGCCGCCGAGTTGAAGACCTCCGGCGAGATCGTCTGTGTGCTGGCGCGGACGTCCTCGGACGCCACTGCGCTGCCCATCCTTCTTGCCGCTCTGGTTGCTTTGGGCGTCCCTTGGCTGCTGCTGGCCTTCACCGAGTTTTCGGTTCAACGGATTTTGTTGCTGCAGATCGTCGTATTTTTCTTGGCTATCGTGTTGCTCTGTCTGCCGCGCGTGCGGGTCGCACTCGTGCCGCGCCGGGCGCGCCGAGCTGCGGCCTATCGCGCGGCCATGGAGCAGTTCACCATCCGCGGCATCGCGCGCAAAAAGGACCGCAGCGGAATTCTGATCTTCGTTTCGCTTGCGGAACATTACGCGCGCATCATCGCCGACGAGGGGATCGCCGCCCGCGTGCCGCAATCGGAATGGCAGGCAGCCGTCAATTCGCTCATCACACACATGAGCAGCGGTCGCATCGCCGACGGATTTATTGCGGCCATCAACGCGTGTGAAAAGGTGCTGGTGACTCACTTCCCACGCACCGAGATGAGCCGCGATGAACTGCCGGATCGCATCTATGTGATCTGATTTAGGTCGGCTCTTGGTGAAGCAGCGGGCTGAGATGAGGGCACGCCGGGCCTCTGGCTACGAACTTGCGCAAAGGCGTTCTTGTCTAAACCTCTCACAATCCAGCAATTTGGAGCGAAACTCCCACAAGTGATTGCCCCTCACTCCCCCTCCCACACAATCTCCCCGGCGACGATAGTGAGCTTCACCCTGCCCTGCATGCGCGCCTCGTCGAAGGGCGTGTTCTTGCAGCGCGAATGCAGTTTCGCGGGATCGAGGACGTAGGGTTCGTCGGGATCGAATGAGATGAGATCGGCCGGTGCGCCGATCGCAAGCCTTCCTTGCGGCAGGCCGAGAATCTCGGCTGGGCGCGATGACATTGCCGCAAGCAGCCGCGGCAGCGTGACTTCGCCCGCATGCACGAGCCTGAGCCCCGCGGACAGCATCGTCTCCAGGCCGATGGCGCCGTTCTCGGCTTCCGCGAACGGCAGGCGCTTGGTCTCGACATCCTGCGGATTGTGATCCGAGACGATCACGTCGATCAGGCCTTCGGCGAGCGCTTCGACAAGCGCGCGACGCTCGTCCTCATGCCGCAACGGCGGCATGAGCTTGAGGAAGGTCCGATAGTCGCCGATGTCGTTCTCGTTCAGGGTGAGATGATTGATCGAGGTCGCACAGGTGACCGGCAGGCCAGCGGCTTTGGCGGCGCGGATGGCGTCGAGCGAGAGGCTGGTCGAGACGAGTGCGGCGTGATAGCGCGCGCCCGTCAGCTTGACGAGCCTGATGTCGCGATCGAGCATGATCGCTTCCGCCTCGCCCGGGATACCGGCGAGGCCGAGACGTGTCGCGAATTCACCTTCGTTGATCACGCCCTCCGCGGCGAGATCGGGATCTTGCGCGTAATGGATGACGAGCGCCCCGAAATCACGCGCATAGGCCATGACGCGGCGCATGACCTGCGCATTGCGCACCGAACGTGTGGCATCGCTGAAGGCGATCGCGCCGGCTTCCTTGAGAAGCCCAATCTCGGCAATTTCGACGCCGCGCAGCCCTTTCGTCAGCGCGGCGGCCGGTAGAACGCGCACATGTCCGGTGTCGCGCGCCCGACGCAGCAGGAAGTCGACGACGGCAGGTTCGTCGACCGGCGGGTTTGTATCCGGCCGCGCGACGATGGTGGTTACCCCGCCGGCCGCGGCAGCCTGCGTCGCCGTGGCAATCGTCTCGCGATGCTCCGCCCCCGGCTCGCCGACGAAGGCACACATGTCGATGAGGCCGGGAGCGATGATATCGCCGCCGCAATCGATGACTTGCGCATGCGAGGGCAGCGCCTCCGCGACGATCGCGGGACCGAGATCGCGGATAATGCCATCGAGGATGAGCACCCCGCCGGGTGTCTGCGTCGCGCGAACCGGATCGATGAGGCGGCCGTTGACGAGCGCCAACGGCTGGTGCGCGATCGAGGGCGAGGACATCGTCTTCATCGCGGCTCACTCATTCGGCAAATGCTCCGCCAAGGCGGCAAGCACGGCCATGCGCACTGCGACGCCCATTTCGACCTGCTCGCGGATCATGCTCTGCGGCCCGTCGGCGACGCTCGAGTCGATCTCGACGCCGCGATTCATCGGGCCCGGATGCATCACGAGCGCATCCGTCTTCGCGTAGCGCAGCTTCTCGGCATCGAGACCGAAAGAGTGGAAATATTCGCGCGACGACGGCACGAAGCCGCCATTCATACGCTCGCGCTGCAAGCGCAGCATCATCACGATATCCGCGTCGGCAAGGCCGCTCTTCATGTCGCGGCAAACTTCGACGCCCATGCGCTCGATGCCGGTCGGCAGCAGCGTCGAGGGGCCGATGACGCGCAGCCGCGCGCCAAGCGTCGAGAGCAGAAGAATATTCGAGCGCGCGACTCGCGAATGCATGATGTCACCGCAGATGGCGATCGTGAGGCCTTGGATGCGCCCCTTGTTGCGGCGGATCGTCAAGGCATCGAGGAGCGCCTGTGTCGGATGTTCATGTGCGCCGTCGCCGGCATTGACCACTGCGCAATCGACTTTTTTGGCGAGCAGATGCACGGCGCCGGCCTGCGGATGGCGGACGACGATAATGTCCGGCCGCATGGCATTGAGCGTCATTGCCGTGTCGATCAGCGTCTCGCCCTTCTTGATGCTCGATGTCTGCACCGACATGTTCATCACGTCGGCGCCGAGCCGCTTGCCGGCCAATTCGAATGAGGATTGGGTGCGGGTCGAGGTTTCGAAGAAGAGATTGATGAGAGTACGGCCGCGCAATGTGGTGCGCTTCTTCTCGATCTGCCGCGAGACCTCGACCGCATCCTCGGCCATATCGAGTAAGGTTGATATGTCTACCGCCGAAAGCCCTTCGATCCCGAGCAAGTGCCGGTGCCGGAATTTCTGGATGGGCTTCAGATCGGACATCAAATCCGTTCTATAGGATCGAATTCGCCCGCTTCGCAAGGCCGAACGGGCGGTCGAGGCGGCCGTGCCCCGCAGGCCCTCGAGCATCCGCAACGGCCGGCGATGAGCTTGTGTCGAGCCTGAGGCGGCGCCCGCCTGGGGCAGTCAGGGCCGGTGCCGGCTCATCGTAAGCGGGGCGTATTTATCGGGGGGGGGAGATTTGACACCTGGGCTTCGCTACCCCATGTTCCGCCCCAACAAGCGGCCGCCTCGGACGTGCCGGAGCTTGTGACGGCGCCTGCCGAATTCCACAAAAACGCAACGTCTTCAGCCGCTTAGGATCGGAGTTCCTTCCCTTATGAATCTCGTCATCGTCGAATCGCCCGCCAAGGCCAAGACGATCAACAAATATCTTGGCCGCGGCTATGAAGTCGTGGCGTCGTTCGGGCATGTCCGCGATTTGCCGGCTAAGGACGGGTCGGTCGATCCGGACGCCGATTTCGCGATGATTTGGGAGGTCGATGCGAAAGCGGCGAAGCGGCTCGCCGACATCGCCAAGGCGGCCAAACAGGCCGACAAGGTCATTCTTGCAACCGACCCTGATCGCGAAGGCGAGGCGATTTCCTGGCACGTCCTCGAAATTCTCAAGGCGAAGCACGTCCTCAAGGGCAAGCCGGTCGAGCGTGTCGTGTTCAACGCGATCACCAAGGCTGCGGTGCAGGACGCGATGAAACATCCGCGCCATATCGATGCGGCGCTGGTCGATGCCTATCTCGCTCGCCGGGCGCTCGATTATCTCGTCGGCTTCAACCTGTCGCCGGTGCTCTGGCGGAAATTGCCCGGCGCGCGCTCGGCTGGACGCGTTCAATCCGTCGCCTTGCGCCTCGTCTGCGATCGCGAACTCGAAATTGAGAGCTTCGTCGCGCAGGAATATTGGTCGCTCCTCGCGCACCTGAAGACCAAGGCCGGGGCGCCCTTCGTCGCCCGGCTCGTCGGCGCCGACGGTAAGAAGATTTCGCGTCTCGACATCGGCTCTGGCGCGGAGGCCGAGGCCTTCAAGAAGGCCTTGGACAAGGCGAAATTCAGCGTTGTGAACGTCGAGGCGCGGCCCGCGAAGCGTCATCCCGCCGCGCCCTTCACGACTTCCACCTTGCAGCAGGAGGCCTCGCGCAAATTAGGCTTCGCGCCGGCGCGCACCATGCAGATCGCGCAACGCCTCTATGAAGGCGTCGAGATAAATGGCGAGACCTTGGGCCTCATCACTTACATGCGCACCGACGGCGTCGACATGGCGCCGGAGGCGATCGCCTCCGCCCGCCGCGTTATCGGAAGCCAATTCGGCGACCGTTATGTGCCGGGGGTGCCGCGCAAATATACGGTGAAAACCAAGAACGCGCAGGAAGCGCATGAAGCGATCCGGCCGACCGACCTCGCGTTGCTGCCCGCGCAGGTCGAACGCGCCGTCGGCCGCGACGAAGCGCGGCTCTACGACTTGATCTGGACGCGCACCGTCGCAAGCCAGATGGAATCGGCCGACCTTGAACGCACGACAGTCGACATCATTGCCGAGGCCGGCGCGCGCAAGATCGATCTGCGCGCCAACGGCCAAGTCGTTCGCTTCGACGGCTTCCTTAAACTCTATCAAGAAGGCAAAGACGACGAAGACGACGAAGAAGGCGGCCGCCTGCCCCCCATGCAGCCGGCCGATGCGCTGAGCAAGGACAAGATCGAAGCGACTCAGCACTTCACCGAGCCGCCGCCGCGCTTCACCGAAGCCACGCTCGTCAAAAGGATGGAAGAACTCGGCATCGGCCGGCCCTCCACTTATGCCTCGACGCTCGCCGTCCTCCGGGACCGTGACTATGTCCGGCTCGACAAGAAACGGCTCTATCCCGAAGATAAGGGCCGCATCGTCACCGCCTTCCTCGAAAGCTTCTTTACCCGTTACGTCGGCTACGATTTTACCGCCGGCCTCGAAGAGAAGCTCGATGACGTATCGAACCACGAGATCGACTGGAAACAGGTGCTGCGCGATTTCTGGACCGATTTTTCGAGCGCCCTCGACGCCACCAAGGATCTTCGCGTGACGCAGGTGCTCGACAGTCTCAACGAGCTTCTCGGCCCGCATATTTTTCCGCCGAAGCAGGACGGCTCGAATCCTCGCGCGTGCCCGTCTTGCGGCAACGGCCAATTGTCGCTGAAGCTCGGCAAGTTCGGCGCCTTCATCGGCTGTTCCAATTACCCCGACTGCAAATTCACCCGGACTCTGGCGGACACCGGGGCCGAGGGCGCCAATGGCTCCGATCGCCTTGGCGTCAAAGTACTCGGCACGGATCCGGCGAGCGGCGACGAGATCACGCTGCGCGATGGGCGGTTCGGCGCCTATGTCCAGCAGGGCGAAGGCGAGAAACCGAAACGCACATCGCTGCCCAAGCCGTTCTCCGCTGCCGATCTGACGCTCGAACAGGCGCTCGCGCTTCTGAGGCTGCCGCGCGAAGTCGCCATTCATCCGGAGACCAAGGCGCCGATCCTCGCCGGCATCGGCCGCTTCGGGCCCTATGTTCAGCACGGCAAGGCCTATGCGAATATCGGCAAGGACGAGAACATCCTCGACATCGGCGCCAATCGCGCGATCGATCTCATCATCGCCAAGGAAAGCGGCCTCTCCGGCCGACGCTTCGGCAATGATGCCGGCGCAAGCCGCAGTCTCGGCGAACATCCGCAAGGCGGCGCCGTGACGATCAAGTCGGGCCGTTACGGGCCCTATGTCAATTGGGGCAAGATCAATGCGACCCTGCCGCGCGACGCCGATCCCACCAGCATCACGCTTGAGGATGCTGTCGCCCTGCTCGCAGCCAAGAGCGCAGGCGGCGGTGGGCAGGGGCGCATGCTCGGCAAACATCCCGCCGGCGGCGAGATCGTGCTGCGCGACGGCCGGTTCGGGCCCTATGTCAGCCATGGCAAGATCAATGCGACTCTCAAGAACGATGTGACGCAGGAAACGATCACGCTGGAAGACGCGATCCGTCTCATCGACGACAAACAAGGTTCGGCGCTTCGATCGAAGAGGGCAAACGGCAAAGCCGCATCCGCAAAGACAAAGAAGGCAGCCTCGATGGCGAAAACAGCCGCCACAAAAAAAGCACCGACAGTAAAGAAGCCGCCGGCCAAATCCGCGGCACGCATCAAGGCCAAGCACGCGTGAAGATGAAAGCCGGCAATGCCAAGGCCGGAGAGCGCCCTGCCGATCCCGCTCCAAGCAACACGATGCGGACAGACAAGCCTTCGCACTCCGTCGCGTCGTCGCGGCTGCCGTCGCGCGACGACATTCTCGCCTTCGTGGCCCGGGAACAGACGCAAAGTCCGGCGAAGATCGGCAAACGCGAGATCGCCCGCGCCTTCGCAATCAAAGGCGCCGATCGCGTCGAGTTGAAGCAGTTGTTGAAGGAACTCGAAGCCGAGGGCGCACTGGAAAGACGGCGCAAATCGCTACACAAGCCGGGCCAACTGCCCGCTGTCGTGCTCGCCGACATCACGAGCCGCGACAGCGACGGTGAATTGATCGCCGCGCCGGTCGAATGGGACACGGCACAAGGGCCAGTACCGAAGATTCTGCTTTTGCGTGGCCGGCGACAGGCCGGAAGAGTGGCCCCCGGCATCGGCGACCGCGCGCTGATCCGCACCGAACTTCGCCGCGACGCCGGCCCCGGCGAGCCCGGCCACGGCGGCCGGATCGTCAAGCTTCTCGAACGCGCCAAATCGCAGCTCCTCGGCATCTACCGGGCCGATGCGCGCGGCGGCGGCCGCGTCCTTCCGGTCGACAAGCGCAACGCCAACCGCGGCGAATTCATCGTCGCCGAAGGCAGCCAGACCGAGGCGCGCGACGGCGATCTCGTTGCCGTCGATGTTCTGCGCACCGGCCGTCTCGGCCTGCCCGTCGTCAGGATCCGCGAGCATCTCGGCAGCCTCGCCACCGAACGGGCGATGAGCCTCATCGCGATTCATGCGCATGGCATTCCCAATGTCTTTAACGCCGATACATTGGCCGAAGCCGCGCGCGCCGGAGCGCCGCCGGCGACCCAGCGTGAGGACTGGCGCGACATTCCGCTTGTCACGATTGATCCGGCCGACGCGAAAGATCACGACGACGCCGTGTTCGCCTCCCCCGACCCAAATTCCGAAAATCCCGGCGGCCACATCATACTAGTCGCCATCGCCGACGTCGCAGCCTATGTGCGGCCAGGCTCCGCGCTCGATCGCGACGCTTTCGAGCGCGGCAATTCGGTTTATTTTCCCGACCGTGTGGTGCCGATGCTGCCAGAGCGGATCTCGAACGATCTTTGCTCCTTGAAGCCCGGCGAAGACCGTCCGGCGCTGGCGATGCGGATCATCATCGCCAAGGACGGCCACCTGGTCTCGCATCGCCTCCATCGCGTGATGATGCGCTCGGCGGCGAAACTGACCTATCAGCAGGTGCAAGCAGCCTGGGACGGTTTGCCTGATGCCGAAACGAAGCCCTTGCCCGCTGCGGTCCTGCGGCCTCTATTTGCCGCTTACGAGGCGTTGAAGGTTGCGCGGACGAAACGCGCGCCGCTCGATCTCGACCTGCCGGAGCGCAAGATCCTGTTGAAGCAGGACGGCACGGTCGATCGCGTCGTCGTGCCACCGCGGCTCGAGGCACATCGGCTTATCGAAGAATTCATGATCCTCGCCAATGTAGCGGCCGCTGAGACACTGGAGAACCATCATCAGGCCTTGATCTACCGCGCCCACGGGGAGCCGACAGTCGAAAAACTGAATGCGCTTTCCGAATTTCTCGCCTCGATCGGCATCAAGCTCGCCAAGGGTCAGGTTCTGACTCCGCGTCAGTTCAACGGCATTCTCGCGCGCGTGAAAGGCACGGAACACGAAAACATCGTCAACGAAATCGTTCTGCGCACTCAGGCGCAAGCGGAATATGTTGCCGATAACTACGGCCACTTCGGCCTCAATCTGCGCCGCTATGCGCATTTCACCTCGCCGATCCGCCGCTATGCCGATCTCATCGTGCATCGCGGCCTGATCCGCGCCCTGCGGCTCGGCAATGACGGCCTGCCGGACATGAGCGGCGAGGAGCTTGCGGAGATCGCGGCGCAGATTTCAGCCGCCGAACGGCGCGCCATGGCAGCGGAGCGCGAAACTGTCGAACGGCTCATCGCCCAGCATCTGAGCGCGCAGGTCGGCGCGATTTTCGCAGGTCGAATTTCCGGCGTGACTCAGGTGGGCCTCTTCGTCAAACTGGCGGAGACGGGCGCCGATGGATTCGTCCCCGCCGCGACGCTAGGCCAGGATTATTTCAATTATGACGAAAGCATCCATGCGCTTGTCGGCCGCAGAACCGGCGAGATGCATCGGCTGGGCGACGAGGTCACCGTCAAACTCGTCGAGGCCGCTCCGTTTGCGGGCGCCCTCCGCTTCGAACTTTTGAGCGAGGGTAAAAGCGTGCCGCGATCCGGTCTCGGGAAAGGCAAACGAGCGAGCCGCCGCGACAAGAGGTCTAATGGTGCCAAGACACTCTCGCGCATAAATACCGGGCATAGATGACGTCGAAAACCTAAATCCGGCTAGGCCTTTACCATGGCGATCGAGATGACCAACGTGCCGCTCCCCGCACTTGACAGCGGTGCCTTGTATGACGGCAAGGCGCTGGCGCTGCCGCGGCGGAATGTCTGGCAGGCCATGCGGCGTGGCTTCGTTGGCCGCTGTCCATGCTGCGGCAAAGGTGCAATATTTCACCGCTACCTCAAAGTCGTTGATCATTGTCCCGCTTGCGGCACGGAATTGTTCCATCAACGCGCCGATGATGCGCCGCCCTATCTGACGATCCTCGTCGTCGGCCATATTGTCGGCGCGATGATGCTCTCGGGCGAGACACTTCTGCCTGAGTTGCCGATCCTTTATCATGCGCTATTCTGGCCTCCACTGACTCTCGGTCTCTGCCTTGTGTTGTTGCCCGCCTTCAAAGGGGGGCTTATCGGCTATCAATGGGCGCTGCGCATGCATGGATTTGAAACCGCCGCCGACACGCCTACAGTCAAGACAGCCGAGAATAGTTGACGCGATCGCGTCATTCTACCGGCAAATCTTCCGCATTCATTCGCGAAGATCTGTGAGCAAAGCGGCGGATGAAGCCGAACCGCGGAAAAGCCGCTCTTCGGCCATTGGCGCTGCCATCGCGACGGTCACGATCGTCGGCGTCGGGCTGTCTCTGTCGATCACGCTGCTTGCCGTGCGGCTTGCCGAAGCCGGGTATTCCGCCCACGCCGTCGGATTAAACTCGGCGGCCGGGGGGCTTGCGACCCTCGTCATCGCTCCCTTCGTGCCGGCGCTGGCGCGGCGGCTCGGCGTGCGGAAGCTGCTGATTTTTGCACTTCTTCTCGGCGCGTTGAGCCTCGCCGCTTTCGCGGCCTGTGACGGCTATGCGCTATGGTTCGCGATCCGCAGTGTCTACGGTGCGGCGCTCACGATCCTCTTCGTCCTCAGCGAATTCTGGATCAATTCAGCGGCGCCGCCACACCGGCGCGGCACGATCATGGGTCTCTATACAACGAGCTTTGCCGCGGGCCTTGCGGTTGGACCTTCGATCCTTCCTTTCACTGGCACAGAGGGCAACGCGCCATTCCTCGTCGCCATTGCATTTTTTCTCGTCGCGACCTTGCCGGTCGGGCTTGTCGGGGCGCGTGCGCCGACGCTTGAACGTCCGGCACAGATCCCGGTCTTGGCCTTCCTCGTCGCCATACCGGCAGCGACACTCGCCGCGCTCGTCTATGGCGCGATCGAAACGGCAGCCATGGGCCTGTTGCCGGTCTATGCCTTGCGGAGCGGCCTCGGCGCGACGACGGGTGCGGTTCTGGTGACGATCTTTGCGCTCGGCAATGTTGGCTTCCAGCTGCCGATCGGATATGCCTCGGACCGGCTTGACCGCCGCCGTTTGCTGGCGCTGATCGCCGCGTTCGGGGTGATCGGCGCGCTTCTTCTGCCGCTCGCGCGAGAAGTAGGCTTTGTTGCCTTTGGGGCGCTTCTTTTCGTCTGGGGCGGCGTGGTCGGCAGTCTCTACGCGGTCGGCCTTGCGCATCTCGGCTCGCGCTACCAGGGCGCCGAGCTCGCGAGCGCTAACGCCGCCTATATCATGCTCTACTCGGCCGGCATGCTTGCGGGACCGCCGCTCATGGGCTTTGGCCTTGACGTCGCGCCGGCGGGATTTTTCGTTGCGGTCGCGATTGCGCTGGCCGCCTATCTTGGCATCGCCTGCTGGCGAACTGACAGTTCTTGACAAGGCCGACGCGGCCCTTATGGTGCGCGCACCTTCGGCTCTGCATCATCCGCTTTCCGCGCAGGAAGGCGGTTTTGCTTTTCGTGGTCAAAGCCGCGCGATTGAACTTTTCAAAGGACGAATGAGATGGCCAAGGCCGCGATGATCAAGATCAAGCTCCTGTCCTCGGCAGACACGGGCTATTTCTATGTGACCAAGAAGAACGCTCGGACCAAGACAGAGAAACTGTCGTTCAAGAAATACGATCCGGTCGCTCGCAAGCATGTCGAATTCAAAGAAACGAAGATCAAGTAACCGCTTGCCGCAGAGTCCACACGGATAATTTCATTAAATCACAGGTGGTTGCATTTTATGCTTAAGGCAAATTCTCAGCCGGCTTCTCGCAAGCAAGGTTGCGTAGCGGCGCACTCAGGGGCGCCCGACAAACATTGACGCATCGGAGATAGGTGGCCGGCGGCAAGTGGTGTCTCGAGGAGGCCACTCCTAACCACTTACGCGCCGGCCGACCCTACGGACCCAGGAGATGCGGCGGACCTGAGCACTCCGCAGGGTATCCAATTGAAATTACGGAAAATAGTTTCGCATCCTTGGCGGACCGAGCATTCCGCACTCCGCCACCGCTCAAGACGTTAGCGCGGTGGCCTTGAAAAGAAAACTGCTTAATTGCGGAAGGCCGCCGCAACTTCTTATTTACCTAAACAGCGCCGCCGGGCGCAACCGCCCCCCCGCCTTGGGTGACTTAGGCTGCATCCGCAGAAACGCGGTTGCGGCCGCTTGTCTTCGATCGGTAAAGCGCCCGGTCAGCGCGCCTGAAGAGCCCGTCTGGCTGGCCATCGTGGCCGCGCTCGGCAAGGCCGATCGAAACGGTGATGGCAATCCTTGCGCCATCCTCGGTGAGCATGAAGCGATCTCTCTCGATCTCGGCACGCACCCGTTCGGCAATTCTTGCGGCCACATCAAGATGCGTGTCGGGCATTACGATGACGAATTCCTCGCCGCCCAGCCGACAGATGAGATCCGGCACACGGATTACCTTGCGGACCCGCTCGGCAAAGCCTTTGAGCACCCTGTCTCCGGCTTCATGGCCATAGGTGTCGTTGACGCCCTTGAAATGATCGATGTCGAGGATCATCAGCGACAGTGGCCTGCCGCGATCTGCCGCTTGGCCGACGAGCGAGGCGAGATGGGTCTCGAAATAGCGGCGGTTGTTCAAACCGGTGAGTGGATCAACCACAGCCATTTCGATCGAAGCCTGCACATTGTCGCGCAGCTTGTCGGCATAACGCTTGCGCCGCAATTGCGTGCAAATGCGCGCGGTCAATTCGTTGCCGTCGATCGGCCGCATCAGAAAATCATTGACCCCGATGTCGAGCGCGCGGAGCACGCGCGGCCTGTCTTCCGTTTCAGCCAGGCACAAGATCGGCAGTTGCCGGGTGCGTTCGAGCGAGCGGATCTGGCTGCAGAGACGCAAAGCGTCGAACCCTTGCAGGCCGAGGCTCACGACAAAGAGATCATATTGGCCGGCGACCGCCTTGATGAGCGACTCCTGCGGATCGTTTTCGATCTCGACCGCATATTTGTCGCGCAGCACGAACGCGACTTGATCGGCGGAGGCGGCGCGGTCGTCAACGAGCAGGATACGGCCGCCAATGCCATTCTCGGCAAGCGCATGGGCAAGCGGATCGGGCATGCCGAGGCTGACCGATGTCGACGCGCGCGTGCGCAGTTCATCGAGCACCATTTTGAGCCGCGCCAGCGAGCGCACGCGGGCGATAAGAGCGACTTCATCGATTGGCTTCGTTAGGAAATCGTCGGCGCCGGCTTCAAGACCCTTGAGCCGGTCGCCCGGCTGGTCAAGCGCCGTGACCATGACCACCGGTATATGCGCCATCGACGGATCTTTTTTGCAGTCTGCGGCAGACTTCAAAGCCGTCCATGCCTGGCATCATCACGTCGAGAAGAACGATGTCGCAATCGTCGCGCCCGCAGACCGCGAGCGCCTCCATGCCGTTGGTCGCCGTCACGACGTCGAAATATTCCGCGGTGAGCCGCGCTTCGAGCAGTTTAAGATTGGGAACGACGTCGTCGACAACCAGAATTCGAGCGGTCATTACGAACGCTTCCTCACACTTGCACCCAACGCATTTATTGGTCTTCGATGTAATTGCGCACGGTTTCGAGAAATTTGACCACCGATATTGGCTTTGAGAGATAGGCTTCGCAGCCGCCTTGTCGGATCTTCTCCTCGTCCCCCTTCATTGCGAAGGCGGTGATGGCAATGACCGGGATGTGACGCAGATTTTCGTCGTCCTTGATCCATTGCGTGACTTGAAGGCCGGACACTTCCGGCAGTTGAATATCCATCAGTATAAGATCGGGCCTATGCGTCCGCGCCAATTCGACTGCTTCGACGCCACTTCTCGTCTGCACTGTCCTGTAGCCGTGGGCTTCGAGCAGGTCGTTGAAAAGCTTCATGTTGAGTTCATTGTCTTCGACGATCAGAACGCTCTTTTGCATGATATGAACCTGTTCCGCCCTTGGGGCGGCGGACCATCCGCTGCCGTGCGGCCCAAGCATAACCGCAACGGCTAGCAGACAGAAATTTACGAAAGGGAAATCCCGTTGCGGAAAGCAGAGCCAATCAAGGCTATCAACAGGCGCGATCGCATCATTTATCACGGCAAAGCGGATGGATCGAAATCCGCCGCAGCAGAAGCGTTTCCTGGCGCTCTCCCGGCCTGGCGCACACTGAAGTGGCTTTCGTTTCGTGAATGAGCAGAGGCCGCTACTTTTCCGGCCGAAGGAAGCGAGGCGCGGCTACTTCGGGCAGGCGGGGGTCGGCAGAAGTTCGAGGCTCGTCAGGTCGCCGGCAAGGACGAAATCGCCATAGTCGAGACGCAAGGCGCGCGAGATGCCGTTCTCGTAGAGATCGAACGACAATGTGTAGTTGGGCGACTGGTCCTTCCTGCCGATATCGAAATAGCTGATGGTCACCGGCCAGCGCCGCATATGTTCGAGCAGCGGAATATGCGCCGCCGCTTCGTCGGCCGGCGAAGTGATTGGATGGCCGATGAACGTGGTCGTCTCGTAGATCTTCTCGCCGGTGTCGGAGCCGTCGTAGACCTTGACTTCAAGCGTATTCTTGCCGGCCTTTGCGGCAGCGAGGATATATTTCAGATGTTCGGTCGGGAAGATTACGTCGCGATCAAGCGCCAGTTTCGTCTCTTTGGGCTTGACGAGATCGACCGACACCGCACCCTCCGGCACCCGTTGCGCCCGGCCGTCGACTTCACTCGACTGTTGATCGTCGACTGTGGTCTCCATTTTGAACGTGAAACTCTTGCCGCTGCCATCCTCGAACGTCGCCGAGCGCATGTCGGAAATGCGCGTCGGTCCTTCCGCCGGCTGCAGTTCCGTCAACTGGCGGAAATTCTGGACATAGCCTTCGCAGGTCGAGCCGCTGAAGTCGAAAGCGATACGGCCGCGCGCGCCTGTTGGGCTTTTCGATCCGGTCGCCTTCAAAAGCGTCAGATCGTAGACGGCGCGATGGGAGGCAAGCGGAATGGCATCGATCGAAGCTTGAACGCCTGTCGGGATCGCCGACACGGCTGTATCGCCAGCGAGAAGGGGCGACGGGAGGAGAGCGAGCGCCGCGAAGGAAAGGGCCGCGGCGGCGAGGGTCCGTGACGGCCCCAACCTGTCTCTCGACGCGGCACCCAATCCGGCGGAAAATTTGACCATAGATTCGTCGCTCCTTGCGCCGCTGAAAACCCCCGGGAACGCCGCAGTGTTAAGATGCCCCGGCGCGGCTGGCAACGGATTATAGCGGCGACGCTCAAGAATGGCGAACGCTGCACCACGACTGACTAAAAAACGACGGGCCACGCTTGCCCATCCCCAGGAGGCGCGAAAGAGCGCCTTGCGCCAGCGGCGCCGATCGGCACATTGGCGAAATCTCAAGCCCTCAATCCGGAGCTTCTCATGGGTGCCATCGAAAATCGTCTGCAAGTTTTGGGCGTCGTGCTGCCGGTTCCGGCAGCGCCTGTCGCCAATTACGTACCCTTCGTGATCTCAGGCCCCTGGCTTGTCGTTTCGGGCCAGCTTGCCCTCGGCAATGACGGAAAGCTCGATCCTGGCCATGTCGGCAAGGTTGGCGCCAGCGTATCAAGCGAGGCCGGACGAGCCGCGGCGCGGCGCTGCGTCGTCAATATCCTCGCCCAAGCCAAGGCCGCGCTCGGCGACCTCGAGCGCATTCACCGCTGTGTCCGACTCGGCGGCTTCATCAATGCGGCGGCGGGATTTTCGCAGGTCGCGTCCGTCATGAACGGTGCGTCGGACTTTATGGTCGAAGTTCTGGGCGACAAAGGCCGGCACGCGCGCTCGACCGTGGGGGTCGCAGAATTACCGCTCGATAGCGCGGTCGAGGTCGAAGCCTTGTTCGAGATCGCCGGTTGAGAAGAGCGTTGAATGCTCCGGCATGGCTGACTGCTCGGCCCTTCGCCCATCGTGGGCTGCATGATAACGCACAAGGCATCATCGAAAACAGCACCGCGGCCGCGACGGCTGCAATCGCCAAGAATTATGCGATTGAATGCGACGTCCAATGTACGAAAGACGGCGAGGCCGTCGTCTTTCACGATGTCATGCTCGATCGACTTACTTTGGCTGAGGGCGATGTCGGCGCGCGCAGAGCACTCGAGATCACGCGCCTTCCCTATCGCCACGGTACGGGTACGGTCGCACGCCTGGCCGATTTCCTTGCCACCATAGACGGGCGGGTTCCAGTCATCGTCGAAATCAAGAGTTGGATCGACGGCGACATACGCCTAGCCGAACGCGTCGCGCGTATCGCCGCGTCTTATGCCGGGCCGCTGGCCCTGCAAAGCTTCGATCCGGACGTTCTTGCACAATGCCGGACATTCGGTGTGGCAGCGCCGCTCGGCCTCGTCGCTCAAGCGGACTATGAGGACGAGGACTGGCAAACCTTTACCGAAGAGACACGCGCGAGGCTGGTCACGCTGATCGATTTCCCGTCCATCGCACCGGATTTCCTGGCGTGGCGGGCAATTGATCTGCCGCATCCCGTACCCCTACTTTGCCGCAGCGAAATGGACATGCCGGTTCTCGCCTGGACTTTGCGCGACGCGGCATCGCGCGACGCGGCGATGCAATCGGCCGATCAAGTGATCTTCGAAGGTTTCGACGCTTAAACGTTAACAATAATGGGTCGCCGCTGCGCTAACCACAATCGCGACAAGAGCTTGTTCGGCAGCTCACCCAAGAGCATTTTTGGACCACGTGGGCACGAATTGCCGCCCAAACGTCCGCGGCGCGGACCTGCAACGAGGATTTTCAAAATGATGAAAAAGCTGTTGTTTGCGGCCGTTTTGGCCGCGACTGCCGCCACGCCCGCCGTGGCCGGCGGTAACCCCGGCTATTGGGGCCCGCCCGCCGTGGCCGGTAGTTACGTGGACCAATATCCTGGCTATTGGCAGCCGTATTGGTATCCCTACCCGAATTTTGCCGCCGCAATTCCTTTTGGCATACCTATCGTCACTTCTCAGCCGACGGTCGCGTATTTTCCGGCGGCAAGTCCCGTGCCGCTTCCGGCCCGTGTCTATTTCGTTCCGCAGCAGCCGCCCTATTACAACGTTCCGCCCTATCCGGTTATCGAACCTTATTGAGGCGAAACCTGCGTGCTACGCGGGATGCGGCCTAGTCGACCTTATCCCAGCGCGTCGAGAACACCGTGTCGCAGATACCGGGACTGCCGAACCCATCGCTGAAACTTACGTTGAAGCGGCGGTGATGTTCGCCATGCGCCTTGCTGGTCACAGCTGCGGCAACGAGGCGGCCGAGCAGCGGCGTGGTTTTGAAGAAGCGCGTGTCGCGCAAGGGCACCGCGAAATCATAGCCGGAATGTTCGTACAAGCCGCCGAAGGCGCCTAGTCCTGCGACGAGGAACTGAAAGAAAATGTCACTGCCCCCACCACCAACGAGCACGAGCGGCAGCAGATAGGGCAAGACTATCTCAAGAAAGAAATCCGGCGCGCTCATGTAACAGGCACTGATCGCTTTGCTCGCGCCCGTCGAATGATGCACGGCGTGACCGAGCTTGCGCATCAGGCGCGGCTGATGCAGCACGTAGCGATGCGCGACATATTGCACGATGTCGTGACCGACCGCCATCAGCACCATATTGAGAATGAAACGCCAAGGGCTCAGATGCGCCGCGCCGGTAAAGGCCAGCCCAGCCCAATGCACGGCAACCATGCAGGGCAGCAGGACGAAGACTTGATTGATGATGACCCGCGGCAGAAGGTCGAAATAGCCAAGCCTGTCAGCCCTGCGGACCTTGGCTGTTTGGAAGAGCCGATGGCGATCACAATATTCGAATCCGAAACCGAAGCCGTGAAAGACTGCCATCGTCACGATCCAGGTCAGGATCGAGAGCGGCAGCCATGCCGGTAGAATTCCATTCCCGCCAAAATTCATAAAGCCCCCCGCTTTCGCGTCGTAGCTACCCGCACATCTAGGCCGGAGCCGGGGGGCGGCGCAAGCCCGCCCGAGTCATGCTAGCCCGCCTGAGGCGGAGCAATACCATGGGCGAAAAAGCGGACGGATCGACGCTCGACTATACTTTTGACATTGTTGCCACCCTTAAGAAAGCGCGATTGACCATTTGGCGAGGGACAGCATGCTCTACGTCGGTCGTCGGACCGTCGACTCTGCCCTCGTTTATCGTTTCATCGCGACCATGATCGTCTCGCTGGCCGGGGCAGCAGTTTGTGCGATCGATACGCTTTTGCCGGCCGCAGCGCAGACAGCGCCGACGCAAGCGCCGCAACAGGCCGAACCGCAGCAACCCGCCAAGCCCGAGTCACCATCTGCTCCCGTCAAGGGCGAGACCCCTGCGACGGTGCTCGACGACAAGGACGTCGAAGGCATTCTCGGCAAGGAGATTTACAGTGCCACCGGGGAGGACATGGGCCGGATTGTCGACGTTCTCGTCGATCGCAACGGCGACGTACGCGCCGCGATCATCGACTTCGGCGGCTTTCTCGGCGTCGGAAGTCGAAAGATCGCCGTCGATTGGCGGGCCATTCAATTCTCTTCGAACGGAAAGCTCGACCGGATCGTCTTGTCGCTCACTCGTAACGAAGTGAGGGTGGCGCCGGAATACAAGCAGGGCGAACCGATCGTGGTGTTGGGCCGCTCGCCGGCACCGCAACCACCGTCGCCTTCAACCGCGCCCACAGCGCCAGCGGCGCCCGCGAAGTAACGACAACTCCCTATGGCGACTGCATGAGCAGGCATGGCCGGCGGAGCGGCCGTATCCGCCGATTGGAGCGTGCCAGTGACGGAACAGAGTGAGGCGAGGAGTAACGGGACATCTCCACACCCGTCGCGCAGTAGCCTCATCGGTCTCGATTGGTTCACCTTCTTCCTCGCCGACGTCCAGACCGGGTTCGGTCCGTTCGTCTCGGTTTATCTCACGGCACAGAAATGGACGCAGGGCGACATAGGCTTGGTCCTCACGGTGGCGGGCCTCGTCGGCCTGATCGGCCAAATGCCCGGCGGCGCGCTTGTCGACGCCGCGCGATCGGAGCGATTTGCCGCCGGCATCGCGGTCATTTGCGTTGGGATCAGCGCGCTGATTCTCGCCGTCTGGCCGCTTTTTCCCCTTGTACTGTTTAGTGGCTTTCTGCACGCGTCGGCGAGCTGTGTTCTGAATCCAGCGATCGCCGCAATCAGCCTCGGTCTAGTCGGCCACGCGGCGATCGGCCCAAGGCTTGGCCGCAACGCCCGATTTGCATCAATCGGCAACGGACTTGCCGCGGCCGGCATGGGCGCCTGCGGCTATTTTCTGTCAACGAAGGCTGTGTTCTACCTGACGGTCGCGCTGGCGTTGCCGACGCTTCTTGCACTTTCCAATATACGTTCCAAGGAGATCGATCCTGTCCGCGCCCATAGCGGCGTCGCGCCGCAGCGTTCCGTGGAGGTCGGGCAAGGCTTGCGCCGTCTAGTGACCAATCCGGCGCTGCTGGCATTCGCTGCATGCACCGCACTGTTTCAATTTGCGAACGCCGCGACGCTCCCTCTCATGGGCAGCATCATGACCATGCGCTCGGCAAATTGGGCGCCGGTCCTCATCGCCGCTTGCATCATCGTGCCGCAGCTGGTTGTCGCTTTGCTTTCACCTTGGGTGGGACGTCAGGCCGACGTCTGGGGTCGACGACCGCTGCTGCTTCTCGGTTTCGGCGCGCTGCCAGTGCGGTGCTTTCTCTTCGCCAATATCCCCGACCCTTACCTTGTCGTCGCGGTGCAAGCGCTCGATGGAATTTCGGCAGCCGTGCTGGGCGTCCTTGTTCCGCTGATCGTTGCCGATTTGGCACGCAACACCGGTCGCTTCAATCTGGCGCAAGGCATCGTCGGCACCGCTGTCGGCATCGGCGCCGCGCTCAGCACCACATTTGCCGGATACGTGACCGACCACTACGGCGGCCACAGCGCATTCCTCGGCCTCGCGACGATTGCAACCTGCGGCTTCCTCTTCGTTCTCATCGCAATGCCTGAGACCCGGCCAAAATAGCGATTCCGGCCTTCGTTCAAGATGAGACGAGTCGCGGCCGCGGCGCTTCGGCCTTGAGCAATCCATTATAGGCATCGAGATAATCTCGCGCCATGCGCCTTGCGGTAAATCGTTCTTCAAATCGCTTACGAATGAGCGGCCGAGACAACAGAGACAGTCGGCGCACGGCAGCAACCGCGCTCGTCTCATCCTCGACAATGAATCCCGTGACGCCGTCCTCCACCACTTCCGGCACCGAACCGCGATTAAAGGCGATAACCGGCGTACCGCACGCCATAGCCTCGATCATGACAAGACCAAACGGCTCTGGCCAGTCGATCGGGACGATCAACGCAATAGCGCCGCTCAGAAACTCGGACTTTCTCGCATCGTTGATCTCGCCGATATATTCGACATCGTCGCGGGCGAGATATTGGCGGATGTTTTCCTCAAAATAATCGCAGTCGGCGGCGTCGACCTTCGCGGCAATCTTCAACGGCACGCCGCAGCGCGCTGCGATATGGATCGCACGGTCCAATCTCTTCTCAGGCGAAATGCGGCCAAGAAAAGCAAGATAGCCTGGCTCCACGGGCACTGGCTTCAGCAATTGCTCTGGCAGGCCGTGGTAGATCGTCCGCAGCCACCGCGCATGCGGAAAGGGCCGCCGCTGAGCGTCCGAAATCGAGATGATCGGGAGCGACGGAAATGTATTGAAAATGGGTTGAAGCTCCGCCAGGTCCAAGCGGCCATGCAATGTCGTCAGAAAGGCGGTGCTTTGACGGGAAAAAAGCGAAAACGGATAATAGTCGAGATGGAAATGGAGGAGATCGAATTCCGCCGATCGCCTGAATACGTGTTCGAGCAATGCCACATGGAGCGCATTCGGCTCGCGCACCGAGCCATCGAGCCGCAGCGCTCTCGGCCACATTGCCTCAAGGTTCGCCGATGTTACGGAATCGCCGCTGGCAAACAGCGTGACGTCGTGCCCTAGTGCGACCAATTCCTCGGTCAGCCACGATATCACCCGCTCCGTGCCGCCGTAGAGGCTCGGTGGAACCGCTTCGAATAAGGGCGCAACCTGTGCAATACGCATGGAGCAACTTCCTTTGCTACTGGGACATTGGAAGGCAAGCCGCGGCGCGGCGTGCCTAAGAAATGCGCTCGAACCCCTGATCGCTACCTGTCGCGCCAAACCGCGAAGACAAGGCCAAAGCGCAAGCATTTCGATGCAGTTGGATCGCGGCCTGCCGCCTCGCGTTTGCCAACATGCAAACGGGCGCAAATGTTCGGCCTGCGACAATTCTGTGCAGGCGCGTCGGGTCACAAAATGAAAATGGTTTACCCACGCGAGGGTTGCCGGACGGCGTGGGGGAAGCAGCGCTCGGATCCATTGGAGGTTATGCGAAGGTTTCCAAAATTTAATGGAACGATGCCACGCAATTGTCTGAAAATACAGCGATCCCGCTGGGGAACGAATGGAGCGAGACGATGTTTTGGCTGCGGAACCTATGCGCCGAGTTTGCGTTCCGATCGTGCGCCAGACCAAGCCGAACGCGGCAACCCGCGAACGGCCGCTTGGCATTTTCAAAACGGCACTCGTGTTGTCGGCAATGGGAAGGCCGCAATGGATAAACTTTGCCATTACGCCTATCGCCCGATCTCCTTCCTCCTTCGTTACATCAAATCTCGACCCGTCGCGCATGCGGCAATTCTGGCGTGCGTGCTTGGTGCGGTCGGCTTTTCGGTGAGCACCCAATACGGCATAAAATTTCTCGTCGATGTTCTTTCCCACGGCTCGCCGAATGCGACCAATCCCTGGCCGGCCTTCACCCTTGTCTGCGCCTTCATTGCCGCCGACAGCCTGCTGTGGCGGCTTGCCGGCTGGATCGCGAGCTTCACGTTCGTGCGCGTCACCGGCGATCTGCGACACGATCTTTTTCAACATCTCATGGGTCATTCGCCGAGCTATTTTGCGGATCGGCTGCCCGGCATGCTGACGAGCCGGATCACGGCTACATCGAACGCCTGCTTCACCGTGGAGAACATGTTCATCTGGAACGTTCTGCCGCCGTGTGCCGCGACGCTCGCTTCGATTGGTTTCATCGCCACGGTTAGCGTAAAGATGGCAGTGGGTCTTGCCCTCGTCGCCGGCTTGGTGGTCTTCGCGATGTTCCGCATAGCTGCCAACGGCAAGCCGCTCCATCACGACTTTGCCGACAAGGCCGCCGCCGTCGACGGCGAGATGGGCGATGTGGTCGGCAATGTGTTGTTGGTCAAGGCCTTCGGCGGCCTTGCACGTGAACGGCTCAGATTCAAAAGGACTGTGGCAAAAGAGATGACGGCGCGGCGGCGCAGCCTGCTCTATCTCGAAAAACTCCGGGCGATGCACGCCTTGGCCACGGTCATTCTGATCGTCTGCCTTCTGGCCTGGGCCATCGTTCTTTGGCGACAGGGTGCCGCGACGACCGGCGAAGTCGTCCTCGTCTGCACCCTCGGGCTTGCTGTGCTTCACGCCACGCGCGATCTGGCGGTCGCTCTCGTTGACGTGACGCAGCATATGGCGCGGCTTTCGGAAGCGCTCGCCACCCTCCTCGTCGCGCATGAATTGCGCGATCATCCGACCGCAAAACCGCTTGTCAGAAGTGGCGCCGGCATCACGTTTAAGGACGTTTCATTTGGCTACCGCGGCGGTCGTTCGGTGATCAAAGCTCTCAACATCCACATCGAACCTGGCCAGCGTGTCGGGCTCGTTGGGCCGTCCGGCGCCGGGAAATCCACCGTGTTAGCCTTGCTGCAGCGGCTGCACGACGTGCGAGGCGGCCATATCACGATCGACGGGCAGGACATTTCGCAGATCACTCAGGAGAGTTTGCGCGCCGCCATCGCGGTCGTGCCGCAGGACATCTGTCTTTTTCACCGCTCGCTGATCGAGAACATTCGATATAGCCGGCCGGACGCATCGGATGAAGCGGTCAGGAAAGCGGCGACCGCGGCTCATTGCGATTTCATCAAAAGCCTGCCGGATGGGTTCGACACGATCGTCGGCGACCGCGGCCTGAAATTGTCCGGCGGCCAGCGGCAGCGGATCGCCCTCGCCCGCGCGTTCCTGAAGGACGCGCCGATTCTTCTGCTCGACGAGGCCACATCGTCGCTCGACCATGAAGCCGAGGATGCGATCCGGGAAGCTTCGTCGCGGCTCATGCGCGGCAGGACGGTAATTGCAATCGCGCACCGGCTGTCCACGCTGCGCAACTTCGACCGGATCATCGTTCTGAAGAATGGTCAAGCCATTCACGACGGGCCGCCGAGCGAGCTGATCAACGCCGATGGCCGTTACACCGAGTTCATTCGCCAGCAGGTCAACGATGCGGGGCGCCGCACGAAGCTGCCCGACGACTTCACCGGTCCGCGACTTTACGCGCTCACGCTTTGATCGGCTCGCCCCATCAAATCGTCCGCACTCAACTGGTTGTCGTCGCCGATATGTCACCTTTGCGCGAGAGGACACTGACGACAACATCGGTCCCGGTTCGCCGCAGCTGGACGTCGATCTTCGCGTCGCCGATCGAAAGCCCGGTGAGCGTCACCTCGGCCAGAAATTCGGGCAGAACCGGGCGATAGAACGTGACGCGGCGGTTTTGCGGTTCGAAGCCGAGCCCAATGCAGGCTTGTAGCAAGGCAAGCGGCGCCGTAGCGGCCCAAGCTTGCGGCGAACAGGCCACCGGATAGAAGGTCGGTCCCTGCGTGCGCACGCGGGGGAAGCCGCAGAACAATTCCGGGAGCCGCCTGAGGTCGATATATATCGATGCCTCGAAGAGGCCTTTGAAGACCTGCGTGACCTGCTGGCTGAAGCCGTAGCGTGCGAAGCCGAGTGCGATCAGCGCATTATCGTGCGGCCAAACCGAACCGTTGTGATAGCTCATCGGATTGTAGCGGGATTGCGATCTTGCGACGGTCCGAATTCCCCATCCGGAAAAAGATGCGCTGCTCATCAAGCTATCTACGATTTGCTTCGCGCGCTCGGGCGGTGCAATGCCGGTAAACAGAGTGTGGCCGGCGTTCGACGCACGGACACGGCAAGGCCGCTTCTCGCCGTCAAGAGCCAGGACATAGGTGCCAAGCTCCTCATCCCAGAAGGCGGCGTCGAAGCGAACGCGCAGATCTTCGGCTTCTTGATCGAGAATCGCCGCGCGGTCATTCAAACCGAGCCGCCGCGCGATCGTTGCCGCGCCACGCTTGGCCGCATAGACGTAACCCTGCACCTCGACGAGCGCGATCGGTCCCTGCGCGAGTGAACCGTCGGCGTGAAAGATCGAATCGTGGCTGTCCTTCCATCCTTGATTGATCAGGCCCTCTTCGCTCCTGCGGTGATATTCAACGAATCCGTCGCGGTCGCGATCGCCATAAACGTCGATCCATTGCAGCGCTGCTTCGATATTGGGCCAAAGCTGTCCGAGGCTGGCGACGTCGCCGGTGCGCTCGAGATAAGCGCCCGCCAGCATGACGAAGAGCGGCGTGGCGTCGACGCTGCCGTAATAACGGCGAAACGGAACTTCGCCGAGTTCCGCCATCTCGCCGCGCCGCGCCTCATGCAAGATTTTTCCAGGCTCGGCGTCGGCCGAGTCGTTTTTGGAATCTGCCTGCGTCGCCGCCAAATGTCCAAGCACGCCGCGCGCAATCGCGGGATCGGCCCACAAGGTGTACATGGCCGTGATGAGGGCGTCGCGTCCAAACACGGTGCTGAACCAGGGGATTCCGGCATAGGGATAAGGGCCCTCCGGCAGATCCGTCGTCAGCATGTAGAGGTCGGCAATGGCCCTCCGGATGCCCTCGTTGAAGACCTCATTCGATGTGGCAATCGCCGCCGCCCGCGAGGCGGAAATCCGCAAAGCGCGCCTCGCCTCGCGAAACGACGCGAAAAACAGCTTCCCCGGGGGGGTGGGGGGCGTGGACGTCTCGCAACGGATCTCGATGAACACGACCGCTCGGTCATGCGGATCGAGCTCAAGCTCGAAGACGGCTCTGTTGCCGTCCAGCCGAGTGGGCTGTGGCTCAAAGCGCAACCGTGTCTCGCGTCGTTGACCGTCGAGTCCCGTATAGGCGATGGTCACGGTGTTGGATTTTACTTTGGTCGGATGGAACGTGCCGCGGCTTTTGCGATGCGTGCCGCGCACCTCGAACAAGTCGGCAAAGTCGGCGGCAAATTCGAATTGGAGCTTGATATGATGCCGGCTCTCGCTGAAATTTCGGATCGCGAGCCGCTCGAAGCTGGTGCTTTTCCACAAGAATTTCAACCGCCGGACATGAACGAGATCATGATCGAGGATCAGACGGTCGGACTTGTAAAGATCCGGATTCGTTAGATCGCAAGTGAGCGCGCCATTGTCGTCTTTCAGCGTTGAACTGAGAAGCATCGGGCGTTTGTCGCAGATCGAAAGGCTGAGATGCGACAGATGACGCGTATCTCGGTAAAAGATGCCTTCGGGGTTGCCGGGCGCCGAGATGACATCGCCGTTGTGATCGAACATAGCGAATGCGTCGCCGTACTTCAGCGTTCGCGCCGCCCTTTCCTGCAAGGACGTGGCCGCAGGGATAGAAAATTGGGGCAGCGGTGCATTTCCGGATGTCGCCGAATCCGATGCCGCTTTTTTCCTCATGATGTTCCGGCTTTCTCTGTCTTTGCCGATCGAAGGCAATCATGATGCGAGCATGGGCGTCGGCAGCGTTATACATCGCGAAGGCCGCCGGACCCATACAAGGCCCAAGTTGGGCGTTTCCAAGCTTGGCTTCGTGCCAGCGCGGCAAGCGCTTCGGCCAAGGCCGGCTCGAACGGCCAAGGTTTGCAAGGTTTTGGACGCAGGCTGTCGGGCGCAAATGCTCCCGCAAAAAATCTCTTCGCCATTCATGACGAGGATGAGAATCCTTTGCCCCTTAACATAATTGGTCGGCGAATTGTCCCGGCCGATGTCGCATGGGAAGCGAAGGCGGACTTAAGGGCTGTCCCATACCGACTCAAAGCCTCGCAACGGGTGTGTTCAGAATTCCTCGCGGATGAAAATTCTTGCGCTGATTTCTCTCGATCGATGGCGCGGGCGCCCTCGCCAAATTCAAAGCCTGACTTAACGCGCGAAAAATCAATGCGCAATCGCGCAAGCGTGGGCGAGTTGCAACAGCCGAAGACTTTCTCGCTAGGACCGCAATTTGGGGCCGCTGTTGCCTAGGTCTTGACGCAAAGTCTCATTTAAATGTCGGTGTTGCTCGAAGATATTGTGCGGGTCCCGCCATGTCAGCGCCGTTAAAGATTTCCCAGCTTCGCGAACTTGCCGGTCGTTTTCCGCAAGGTATCGCCGTTCCCGGCATGATCATGCTGATCGCAATGCTGGCGCTGGGACCTGTCGTGCCGAGTCCCGCGTTTTGGCACATCATGGCCGTCCCATCAGCCTCGCCTGTTAAGAGCGTAAAAGTCTCGCCCTGGGCCGGCGGTCTTGAGGAGCCGGTCGCGACAGATGACTTGGATGGCGGCACCGCGCCCTTGACCTCGGCGTCCTACACCTCGGGCTTCGACAAAGCCGCGGCGGGTTTGGCGCCGGAGAAACCCGCTACGGCGGTTGCGAAAGCGGCGCCGGCGCGCGATCCGCACGGTTGCCCCAACGATTTGAACTGCTCGTTCCGGACGGCGAAGGTCACTGCCTTGCCGCCGCGGCGCCCGGGCGCCGCTTCTGCCTCGGAACCTGCCGCCCAGACGTCTGCTAACCCGGCGCCTGTTGTCGTGGCGGAGGCCGATACGCCGAAACCGCAGCCCACAGGCTTGGCGGCCCTGACATCGCGGCTGCCGTCGCCGCATACGCTTCTGACGCCGTTTACCTTCGTCGCCGATACGTTCACGGGACTCGTCAAGAAGCTGTGAGAAAGCCGGCGGCGGAGAGCCCGCCGGCTTCGCCGCAGCACTGAAACCATCGCAATTAACCGATCCGAAACGCACTCGCTCGGGGCTACGATAGAACTTCGGCGTTGTGAGAGCTTAATTCTCCAACAAACTGACGACAAAAACGCGGATTTCGTCTCTCCTAAAGTAATGCACTTCCTCGTTTAGATTTACTGCAATATGGAATTACAATAGAATTGTTATAATTCCAATCTTTATTTATCGTATTGACCTTGGGTCTGCCCCTCTCTATTTCGGACATTGGGGGGATGTCCGTCGGGGTAGCGGACGCAATCTTGTTTGGTGGTCATTCTGCCGTACGCATAACGCGGCGGAGTGTGCCTTTGCCCAGCGGATCATTTCATCCTCGCGTTTGGATATGAGCTGCTGGGATAACTCATGCGCCTGCGTAGCATTTTGCTCTTTGCCGTCATGGCTCTTTTTTCAGAGCGAGCGGCAATGGCCCAGGACTCCTCTTCAAGCGGGGGTGCTTCGGGGGATGCGTCTGGCGCGATCGCCCTTCCGGAGGTTGAGGTCCAAGCCGGCAATCTCAGCGCCGCTCAACTGTTCCAGAACCAGATCACGTCCTTCGATCAAGCGCGCGACAATTTTCTACTGCCGAAGTTGGGCGCCACGTCCTACAGCATGGATCGCCAGGCTATTGAGACCCTTCCGCAAGGCGATGCCACGCCGATCGACAAAGTGGTCCTTCAGGCGCCCGGGGTTTCCTACGATTCTGCGATCAGCAATCCCGATTTCCATGTTCGCAACGAATATGCGAACGTCCAATATCGGATTAACGGCATCTTGCTCCCCGAGGGAGTTCAGGCCTCGGCCCCGTCCTGGAGACGGGTTTTATCGGCAATTTGAATCTCCTGACCGGCGCGCTGCCGGCCCAATATGGGCTTCGCACTGCGGGTGTCATCGACATGACGACGCGCAGCGAATTTACGCCCGGCGGAAGCCTGAGCCTTTATGGCGGCAGTTTCGCGACGATCTCGCCAAGCTTCGACTACGGCGGCAGCGTTGACAATACGCAATATTTTGTCATCGGCCGCTACATGAACAATGAAGAAGGCCTCGAAAATGCATTGCCGACCGTCGACCCGATCCATGATCACACGGAGCAGGATAAGTTCTTCGGCTATGTTTCGACATTGATCGGCGATTTAAATCGGCTCACCTTTATGACGGGTGAATCCCTGAGCCACTTCCAAATTCCCAACGTGACCGACTCACCGCCTCTCGGAGATTTTGGGGGCACCTCGTTCAATTCGGCCAATCTGAACGAGAACGAATATGACAGCTTCCTGTTCAATATCCTCGCCCTGCAGACACATGGGCAAAATTTCGACACGCAGCTATCCTTCTTCTCGCGCTACGCCGATGTTCATTTCGTGCCGGATATTTTTGGCGATCTCGTCTTTAATGACGTCGCGTCTGATGTGACCCGGGAAAGCCTTCTCAACGGCGTTCAGTTCGACGGGGCTTACAAACTGAATGACGTGCACACATTGCGCGCAGGCTTTGCGGTCAGCGGCGAGCAGACGTGGGTGAACAACACATCCACCGTGTTGCCGCTCGACGCCATGGGCAACCCCTTGCCGACGCCCGAAACAATCGTGGACGCCGATTCCCAACTCGGCTGGAACATCGGCGGGTATGTTCAGGACGAGTGGAAGCTCACGAACAATCTGACCTTGAACACGGGCCTACGCTTCGATCAGTTGTTTCAATTTGTCACCGCGAATCAGCTCAGTCCGCGCATTGCGCTCGTCTATAAGCCATTTGCGGACACGACACTTCATGCCGGATATGCCCGCTATTTCACGCCGCCGATGCAAGCGCAGGCAACGCCGACCAATCTCGCCTTGTTCAACAACACGACGCAGCAGCCGGTGATTAACGCCGATGACCCCGTGCTGCCGGAGCGATCGCATTATTTCGACGTTGGCGCGGATCAGAATCTTCAGAGGTTTGTCCCAGGCCTCGGCGTGGGGGCCGATGCCTATTACAAGATCGCCACCGATCTCCTCGACGACGGGCAATTCGGTCAGGCGGTCGTTCTCACGCAATTCAACTATGCCGAAGGATATAGCGAGGGAGCAGAATTCAAGGCGAAGTATCAGAACAATGGCTTCACGGTATACGGCAATTTTTCGACCAACCGGACCAAAGCGAAGGATGTGGTCTCAAACCAATATCTCTTCGACGATCCGGCCGAGTTCGCGTATATCGCCAATAATTATCACTTCACAGACGATTGCCAATTGTTCACCGCGTCGGCCGGAGTCTCCTATAATTGGAAGGGGACGCTGGTCAGTCTCGATGGCATCTACGGCAGCGGATTGCGCACCGGCTTTGCTAACCTGGAAACACAGCAGCCATATACGCAATTCAACCTCGGCCTGTCCCACGACTTCGACATCTGGCAGGACCAAAAGCCACTGAATGTACAGAGTCTCCGTTGTCAATCTTCTGGACACGCTTTACGTGGTTCGCGACGGCACCGGGATCGGCGAATTCGCCCCGCAATACGGGCCGCGTCGCGGCTTTTTCGTCACCCTTTCCCAGAAGCTGTGAGATGGCCTTTCACGCCGATTGAAAGGTGAACGCGCATTGTGTGCGGTAGCACGGCGTATTCCTTGCTCAGTTGATAGAGAAACCCTCAAGCAGCGCAATTCAGCGCGGAGGTTGTTCAGTTATGACGCACCACGGATCAGCTGTGCCGTTCGAGGAAACCACTTGTCCCAATCTGAACCGGCGTCCATCGGACATTCACAATCTGCGCGATCTCCGCAATGAAATTGTCCGCCTCAGTTGCCCCCACTGCAAGACAGAGGTGACGAAAGAGGGCACTTGGCTCATTTCAATTCGCAAATTTCGCTGCCCGACATGTTCAGCGCAAACTGAACTGACATACGAGCGCAAGATCGAGATTTTCCGCGAACATCTTCAAAGCGCCGAGGCTGGTTGCGCTATTGAGATGGCCGAGTTGTCCCGTACCGATCGGCGCCTGTAGTACCTGGCTACAGCCTTGCGCGCCGCTACGTGCGTCCGAAAGCGGCTATCGATGAATATTTACAGCCTTGCTAGAAGTCAAAGAACTTCTGGCGAAGCGCGTCCTCGTATTGTTTCTTCGCAGCGAGGACTCTGTTGCGAGCGTCATCTTCCTTGAAGTGTGCCCCTTCCCACTGGTCAACTTCAGCTATCGAATGATTTACCGAAGCAAGCGCTTCTTCATGCCTAATTGCAATTATCCATTCCTCGACTGCCGCCTTATACGCGGCCTGCATTCGATCCAATTCCGAAAACTCATGTTCCATTTCGCACCTCCGCAATTGATTCTCTATGTCGGCTTGATGAACAAAAAAAGACAGAATTCGCAGGAGGTCCTTTGATGCTGGCAATCGGAATAAGCCACTGGCGATCGCATCGAGCTCGGTCTCGATCATCGAGGCCCAAAGACGGCCAAAATGGCGTGCAAGACTAGCAATCTGGAGAATGTCGGTTGAGGAGGAATACATGTTCGCTGTTATTCGTCACTACCATTTTAGGCCGCAGGACAGTGCGGAGATCGACAAAATGGTGCGTGAGAATTTTGTGCCCCTCATAAAAAAGGCGAAGGGGTTCGTACGCTATTATTGGCTTGATACAGGCAAAGGTGAGGGTGCATCTCTCAGCGTGTTCCAGGACAAGGCAGGCGCTGATGAAGTTGGTCCGTCTGGCCGCGGACTATACCAAAAATCACATGTCCAAACTCATTACTCAGAAACCAGAAGTAGTCGAAGGGTCCGTCAAAGCTCACGATTGAGCGCCTAATCGAGGAGCGTCGTGAACTCGGCCGCCGCCAAATGTCTATCTCGTCGGAGTCAACCGACGAGTTTGGGCGCGCGTTCGGCGAGAATTGCTTTGACCTGGCGGTAGATCTCGGCATTGCCGACGCCGACGCTCTGCTGCAATGTCGGATGCGCTCGCTTGCGGCCTCGGCGATTTGCCGGTGGTTCGCACGACCTAGAGCGAATCGTCAGTGATGCTCGACGCGCGGCCGCCACGATAGGTCATCGGACAAAACATAAATCGCAACGGCCGCCAAAAACATCAAAGCACCGACCCAGAACAGCGGCGAATGATGAATGCGCCTCCAGTCGCGTCGACGATCTGGGGACCGCGTCGCCTTTCTGTGTCGATTTTCTTCATTCATTTCCAGGTTCCCGATTTTTTTGGCTCCTCTAAATCGGGCGCGATTATATCGATCAGCGAGACCGTGCGAGCCGTAACCCGAAATACTACCCGGAAAGGCCACCGCCACTTACGGAGTCGGGGATCATGGAGCTGGGAGAATAGATTAAGCTATTGATTTTCCTGGTGAGCGCGCCGGGACTCGAACCCGGGACCTCCTGATTAAAAGTTTGACACTTCGGGTATCACTGCTGTTTGCCACAAATTACTTTTGTTGCCCAACGCTTTGAAATGGTGCCATTTCAACTTTTATCTTGTTTACCGGTAAACGCCTGTGCTAACTCTAAGTTGCTTACCGGGTGCTTACCGGAAGCGGCAAGAGAGGGCCGTGCCGATGCCGCAGGAAAAAATCTCGAAGCAAACCGTTGACGCGCTTAAATGCCCGTCCTCGAAAGATCGCAAGTTCCTTTGGGATAGCAAGGTAACCGGGTTCGGCGTCTGCGCCTTCCCTTCAGGCAAAAAAGTGTACGTCGCCCAATATCGGCAGCATGGCCGCTCTCATCGCGTTGCGATAGGCGAGCACGGCCGGCTCACCCCGGAGCAGGCCCGTTCCGAAGCAAAGAAGCTTCTAGGCCGCGTCGAGACGGGCGCCGACCCGATTGCCGAGCGGATGGCAGAACGGGCGGTACGGACCTTCAAGGCTGTCGCCGATGACTTCCTTGCGCTTCATGTCGCCTCAAAGCGTAAGAGCCGCACTGCCGAGGAATATCGCAATCTCCTGAAGAACCATGTCCTGCCGGCAATCGGCTCGAAACGCATTCTGGACGTCCGCCGCGCCGATGTGGCGCGGCTGCATGGCAAGATGCAGCATGTTCCCTATCAGGCCAACCGGGCGCTGGCGCTCGTTTCTGCAATATGGAACTGGGCCGCGCGCAATGGCGAAGTGGTGCTGGCCGACAATCCGGCGAAGGGGATTGAGCGCTACCGTGAACACAACCGCGAGCAGTTCTTAACGACCGAAGAGCTGGCGCGACTCGGCGACGTTTTGCGTCGAGCGGAAACGAGGGGCCTGCCATATCAGGTCGATGACGCAAAGCCGAAGGCGAAGCATGCGCGGAAACCCGAGGATCGGATCGTGAAGTTCGATCCCTTCGCTGTAGCTGCGATCCGCTTGCTCATCCTGACCGGTGCACGGCTTCGCGAAATTCTCGGAGCGCAGTGGCGACACGTTGATTTAGAGCGGGGCATTCTCTTTCTGCCGGACTCGAAGACAGGCCGCAAGCCGATCTACTTGAGCGCGGCTGCGCAGTCTGTCTTGGCGAGCCTCCCGCGAATCGCGGGCAACGAACACATTATTGCCGGTGCAAAGGATGGTGCCCCGCGTGCCGATCTTAATAAGCCGTGGCGCGCAGTGATCAAGGCTGCGGGCCTGGAAGGCTTGAGGCTCCACGATTTGCGCCATTCCTTTGCGAGCTTCGGGGCTGGCGCGTCTCTCGGTCTCCCGATTATCGGCAAACTGCTTGGACATTCCCAAGCCGCGACGACGCACCGGTACGCGCATCTCGACGCCGATCCGCTACGTCGCGCGGCCGATCAGATCGGCGCGACCATTGCGGCAGCAATGGAAAGCAAGGGCGGCGACGTTGTTTCGATCAAAGGATCGAGGCGATGATGGTAGCAAAGGGCGCGGCGATCATCGACGGCCGGGAAAAACAACGCTTGGCGCTAGAAGAAGCCCTTTGTCTGCTTCCACTCAAGAAGGTCAAGGGACCTGGCCTTCCCTATGAAACCCTCATTCCCGCGATGGCGCGCGAATTACTCCGACTAAAAGGTAATCAGGGCCGCAAGACCTTCCCGCCAAAGGACGGTCTCCGTCGTGTTGAAAAGGAAGCAAATCGGCTTGTAAAAGTCCTCAATAAGCTCCACCCAAATGCCATCGAGGCATTGGATGGTCATGCTCTGTCACTCGGAGCCTTAAAGATAGTTCTGAAGCAGCTCGAATTTGCCGCGGTAACAGTCGAGGTCAATGGTGGTCGCGGCGCGCCCAGAAAAGTTGAAGCGCAAAAAATCAAAGATTTCCTCGCCGAATGTTTCGAGAGTCTGACGGGCGGAAGTGGGACCGATAAATCTAAGCGATTTGTGACCTTATTAGGGCGATTATACGGCACTTGACAGAAAGAGTTAGGCATGGTAGCGTTCCTCCACACTAGGGGAACGGCCATGGCCAAACATCCAAAACCCGTTCATCAATTGACCGTCGCGCAATTCGAGAAGCTTTTCCCGAACGAAGATGCCTGCAAAGCCTATTTGCAGGCCCGTAGATGGCCAGAGGGCGTCTGCTGCCCGCGTTGCGGCAATCCCGCTGTCTATGATCTGCCGTCCCGCAAATGGCATTGGCAGTGCGAGAAATGCGCCCCTGACGGCTACCGCTTCTCTGTTATCGCCGGAACGATCTTCGAGAACACGAATAAGCCTCTCAGAGACTGGTATCGCGTCATCCACTTGATGCTGACCAGTAAGAAGGGAATGAGCGCACTCCAAATTCAGCGGTACATGGGCTTCGGCTCCTATGAGACCGCTTGGAGCATGTGCCACAAGGTTAGAACCGCGCTGATAGAGAACCCCGAAAAGCTCGGCGGCATTGTCGAAGTGGACGAAACATTCATCGGCGGTCTCGCCAAGAACCGGCATAAGGACAAGCGCGGGGACGGAAGCGGCGGAACTGGCGGATCTGGAAAGGCCATCGTCGCAGGCGCGGTCAAGCGGAAAGGCAATGTCATCGCCCGCGTCGTCGCGAACATCCAAGCCGCAACTCTTACTGCTTTCGTCCGCGAAGCGGTCTCTGATAAAGTGAGCTTGCTCGTTGCTGACCAATGGGTCGGATACAAGCATCTCAATCAAGAATTTCCACATGCGACAATCGATCACGCGCGAGGCGAATATGTCGTCGGTGCGGTTCATACGAATACGATTGAAGGCTTCTGGTCGCTGATCAAACGTGGCATGGTTGGCACTTTCCATAAAGTCAGCAAAAAATATCTGCCACTGTACGTTGCTGAATTTCAATTCCGTTACAACAATCGCGAGAACGCCGACATTTTCGGCGAGGCTCTCAAAGGATGCTAATGTAGCCATTCTGAGCGAACCATGCTTATAAAGCCAAATGTTTCCATCTGGATATCGAGATTGGCCCATAAACGAAGTTCGTAATGTTCTTTGCCTGCCAATCCATACCGAATTTTAAAATCCATCTTTCCGGCCATACGCCCGCACTGAACGCCATCCATTTCGATTCGATCATCACATATGCGGACGGTGCTACCCGGCGATACTATCACTCCTGGTTTGGGAAATTGACTACGAGGCGGGGTGAAATCTGCTACTTCGGTTTCGGCGGTTTCAAGTATCATCGAAATCGGGAACGACGCAGTATTCCGTAGGTCCACGCATACTTGTCCCCGATCGATGTTTCTATTCACTCCGACCATGATCTGTGTGCTGGATAATTGTTGAGTAGGCTGTCGCCGGGCTGTCTGGGCGCGCCTTTGCTGGCGATTCGCAGACAACTGCGGCATATTGGTCGGCTCTAGATCGACTTGGAAATATGTACCAACGAAAATCAGCTTGTTTTGCGGACTCTTTCGTTCAAGATATTCACTGCCTCGCAAAAGACCGGTCATCATGGCAGCGTACATAACTCCGGATGCCATCAGCACCCACATTAATGGAAGATGACCAAAAATGCCCGCGGTGCCGGTCATTGCCGTGACCAGCGTTGGCAATAAAGCCGTCCGGACAAATTCGGTTTGGAGAATAGCCTGCAGAGTAAGGCTATGGCCAATCCAGTCAAAGATGGTTTTAATCCATTTTGGCATCGAAACTTCTCGCGGGATAACAACCATATTCCAGAATCTATAGATTGTAGTCTGGAATATGAGATAGCCCAGCGTCTGTCAAGTGCCGGATAATCGCCCTTATTAGGTAAGGTCTATGCCATTCTCGGCGTGGATGCTCGCGCCTCAAGCCAGGCACACCCTCGAACGGCGCGCAAAAAACAAAGGCGGTTGCCGGCAAACCATGGGGCAATTTAATCAGTCGTTTTTTGCTCCATTTAACTCCATCTAGAACGCGAAAAAATCGTGGGTAATAACTAGACCGCCTTCAATAAAGGAGTCGGTCATATGGATCATTCTAACCTTTGCCGGCGTAAGGCCGCCGCTAAATACGTGAACGATAAAACCGGCTTCTGTACGCCGGGGACTCTCGCGAAGCTTGCCACCATCGGCGGCGGCCCAAAGTTTCGATATCTCAGCCGGTATCCCGTCTACACCACGCCGGATCTCGACGCCTGGATCGAGTCGCTTCTCTCGGGAAAGGTCGCGTCCACTTCGGAGCGGATCACCCGAAAAACGGAGTCGCCGGTTGCGGCCGAGAGCGGGGAGGCCGCGTAGCGAATGGCCTCATCAAAAGCGGAGGGGCCCGACGATCGTGGCGACGATCATGGGCCCCTGGATTGTGAGCGCTTGGGACGGCGGCTCAATTCCACGCATACCCCAAATCCAGATCCGTATCAACTGAAAGCCGATGCGCATTTCGCTGTTTCCGACATGGTCGCAAACGGCGCGATTTTCCACGTCCAGCACCGATCTGATGATCTGCAGCATTGGACCTATGAGCTGCCGCACGGCGGAGATCGCTTGCGCTGCCGAGCAATCATCCGGAATGAGAAAGAGCGCGGCGGTCAATTCTGGGCCGCGTTCGTCGATCGGATCATCGAGATCGGCGGTGCGCGATGAGCGATACCCTAGTTTATGAGGCTAGCCACATAAAACGAGGTCGGGGAACGGCGGCCGAGGTCGAGGCCAGACGAGAAGCCCTGTTCGACATCGTCGACGACATGCGCCCGATGACAGTGCGCCAGGTCTTCTATCAAGCGACCGTCCGCGGCATAGTCGAGAAAACCGAAGCCGGCTATGCAAAGGTGCAGATCGATCTGGTCAAGATGCGCCGCAATGGCATCCTGCCTTATGAATGGCTGGCTGATAACACTCGATGGCAGCGAAAACCCCGAACATATTGCGGCGTCTCACACGCTCTGCGGAGCACTGCCGAACTATATCGAAAAGCACTTTGGGCCGACATCGATGCCTACGTTGAGATTTGGCTCGAAAAGGACGCGCTAGCTGGCGTGATCTGGCCGATAGTTAGCCGGTATGACGTCCCTTTGATGGTGTCGCGCGGCTACGCCAGTTTGTCATTTCTGCACGACGCCGCAAACTCTATCGCTGACCTCAATTGTCCTGCCCACATCTACCATCTAGGCGACTTCGATCCGACGGGCGTGAATGCCGGCGAAAAGATCGAGGAGGACCTGAAAGGGCTGGCGCCTGACGCCGAAATATATTTCGAGCGCCTTGCCGTTACGCCCGAGCAAATCGAATTGTGGCGGCTGCCAACGAGACCGACAAAGAAAACCGATTCTCGCGCGAAGGGTTTCGGCGACATTTCTGTCGAACTCGACGCAATTGAGCCCGATGATCTTCGTGGGATCGTCGAGGATGCGATCAACACCCATCTCCCGCCGGAACAATTCAAGGTTTTGAAAGCCGCCGAAGAGAGCGAAAGGCTTCTGCTGAACGGGTTAGTCGGCATGGCCCTTGGACAAGGGGGCGCCAAATGACTGGCGTTCCTCCCTCAATCAACGACCAGCAATGGCGTGCCCGGTGTCGCGAAGACATCGGCGAGTACCTCGGTTTCGTGAAGCTCTATAGCAATATCGGGCAGGAGTTTGCGGACGCGGGCGACGACGCCGGACTCGATTACGCACTCCGCAATCTTCGTGCTTATGCGAGACACGTATTTGGCGTCTTCGATGCGATGGCGAAACCGCCAGAAATTGGCGGCGCCGGATGAGCGAAGTTACGCCGTTGCTGCCCGTCAAGCCGCGAACCCGCAAGCTGCCGTCCGCACGGCCGCCATGGCTCGCCGATGCCATTGCCGACGATCGCGGACGAATTCTTCCTGTTTTGGCGAACGTGATGACAGTGCTGCGCGGCGCGCCGGAGCTGGTGAAGGCTTTCGCCTACGATGAGATGCTGTGCCTCGCGATTCTTAATTGCGACCTTCCTCTCGTCGACGGTGTCAAGCTCGCCGAACTGGCGCCGCTGCCACGGCCGGTGCGCGATGCCGACGTAAGCCGGCTCCAAGAATGGCTGCAGCACGCCGGTCTGCCCAAAATTGGCCGCGAGACAACGCACCAGGCGGTCGAGCAGCGAGCGCTGGAGCGCTCCTTTCACCCGATCCGCGACTATCTCGGCAATTTGGCGTGGGACGGGAAGACTTGTCTCGACAAATGGCTAACCTATTATTTTGGCGCCGAGCAATCCCGATACGTGAACTGCATCGGCGCCATGTTTCTGGTTTCAATGATCGCACGAATCTATGAGCCAGGATGCAAGGTTGATTATATGCCTGTGCTTGAGGGGCCGCAGGGCATCCGTAAATCCACCGCCTGTAGATTTCTCGCGGACAGGTGGTTTTCGGATAGCTTGCCGGACCTTTCTCGAGCGCAGGATGTCTCCCAACATGTTCGGGGCAAATGGCTAGTCGAGATTTCAGAGCTGTCGGCCATAAGTCGTGCCGAGGCGGAATCGCTCAAAGCCTTCATCTCCCGGCCTGTCGAGCGTTACCGGCGATCCTATGGTCGGCTGGAGGTCATAGAACCGCGCCAGTGCGTGTTTGTCGGCACGACTAACAAGCCGACTTACCTGCGCGACGAGACCGGCGGACGCCGCTTCTGGCCGGTGAAGGTCGGCGCGATCGACACCGATGCGCTCGCCCATGACCGCGACCAACTCTTCGCCGAGGCCGTGACCCGATATCGAGCCGGCTTCAAGTGGTGGCCGGACGGCGAGTTCGAGAACATGTACATCAAGCCTCAACAGGATGAGCGGTTCGAACCAGACGCCTGGGAAGACACAGTCCACGCGTTCATCAAGTCGAAGGAACGCGTCACTGTCAGTGAAATTGCCAGGGACGGGCTCGGCATCGACACGGCAAAGTTAGGTACGGCCGACCAGCGTAGGATAGCGGCAGCGCTACTCCGGCTCGGTTGGAAGGCCGACCGAGACTGGAAAGGCCGTCACTACAGCAACCCAACCCCGCCGCACGGTTCGCTTTGTCGACCATGACGCATGTCGCACCATGTCGCACTTCACTAACGAGGCACCTTCGTGCGCGCGCGCATAACAGGACTATATGGGCAAGTGCGTCATGTGCGTCATGTGCGTCATGGTTCTTTGTTGGGCTTGATGAGAGAGATGAAACATAAACACAACCCGCTGAAATTTTTCTCGCGCGCTCTGCCGCATGTCCGCAAAGACAATGTCGGCCGCGCCCTGCCCTGTTGGCCTCGCGAAAAAACCTGCTGTCGTCTAATGATATATCAGACGGTCTGCTGTCTGGTATGAACAAGTAAACATAAGTAATAACAAACGCATAGTTGCGATATCGGCCGTTCCGTGATATTGATGACGGCGTTCGGTAAGCGCGTGGTAAGCGCGGGAAGCAAAAACCCATGGATCAGACCGCATGCGCCCATCATCCGTCTGAAGCCGACAAGCGGCCATCGCGGCAGCGTAGCGCCGTCACGAATGGCCGTCGCGCTTTCGTCGATGGCGATGGCAACAGCGCTTGGTATCGACGCCGCAAGGACATCGTTGAGCTTCATCTCGCCGACATGGGAGGTGCGGACAGGCTGAGCGAAGCACAGATATCGCTAATCAAGCGTGCCAGCTCAATCGAGGTCGAGCTTGAACAACTGGAAGGGCGTCTCTCAAAGGGTGAGGAAGTCGATCTTGATGCATACACGCGCGCCGCTAGCCATTTGCGGCGCATCCTTGAGGCCCTGGGCCTTGAACGCGCCAAGCGGGACGTGACGCCCAGTCTTGCCGACATTATCGGCCGGCATCGGGCCGCCGAAGCGGCGGGGGATGGGTCCGAATGAAGCCCCTGGTCACCATGCGCAAAGCGCTTGAGGATCCCGACATCTTCGGCAAGGTGTTCGCCGGTGACAGTTGGGCTAAGTGGCGCGTCCTGCTTATCGCCATCATGGGCGAGGAGCTGACCGAAGCCGAGCGAATGGTCTTCCAAGAGCTTACAGAGCGCGAGCGCGAGCCGCTGGCGCCCGTCGAGGAGTTTTGGGGCATCATCGGCCGCCGCAGCGGCAAAACCCGCGCCTGCGCCGTTCTAGGGGCTTACATCGCGGCCCTGTGCGACTTCTCGGATAAGCTTGCACCGGGCGAACGCGCATCGCTGCCGATCCTCTCGCTGAGTCTATGGCAGGCAGGCAAGTGTTTCCAATATCTCGATGGCATCTTTTCGGGTGTGCCGGCTCTGAAGCAGCTTGTCATTGGCCAAACGGCGGACACGATCAGCCTCGCGACACGCGTCGACATTGAATGCCGGCCGGCCTCATTCCGAACAATCCGCTCCGGAACGGCATGTGCAATCATTGCGGACGAAGTCGCCATCTGGCGCTCTGACGAATCCGCTAATCCCGACTCCGAGATATTGAATGCCGGGCGCCTGAGTTTGGCCACGACTGGCGGCCCGCTGATCTGCATTTCGACTCCGTATGCGCAGAAAGGCGAAGTCTACGAGGCGCACAAGAAGTATTACGGCATCAATGGGGATCCTCTCATCCTTGTGGCGAAGGCAGCGTCGCAAGTCATGAACGAGACATTGCCTGCTAAAGTCGTCAAGCGGGCCTATGAGCGCGATCCGGCGAGTGCCGCAAGCGAATACGGAACAATCGAAGCCGGCATTACGTTTCGTCACGATATTGAAACCTTCGTTGCCCACGAAGTTGTCGACGACGCGGTTGCACTGGGACGGCATGAATTGCCGCCGGTGTCGGGCACGAGATATTTCGCTTTCGTGGATCCGTCCGGTGGCAGCTCGGACAGCATGACGCTTGCCATCGCGCATCTCGATGTGGACAAGCGCGCAATCTTGGACGCTATCCGCGAGCGTCGGCCGCCGTTTAGTCCTGAAAGTGTGGTGGATGAATTTTCGGGGCTGCTCAAGAGCTACGGTCTGCACAAGGTGACTGGCGATCGTTATCCCGGAGAATGGCCACGGGAGCGTTTCCGCGAGCAAGGCATCACCTATGAGTCTGTCCGAGCTGCCGAAGAGTGACATTTACCGCGACACCCTGGCGTTGCTGAACAGCGGCAAGGTTGAGTTGCTCGACCATCCTCGGCTCATCGCGCAGCTTTGCGGCCTGGAGCGTCGCACCGCACGCGGTGGCAAGGATTTAATCGATCACGCCAAGGGCGCACATGATGACGTTGCAAACGCTGCTTGCGGCGCAATGCTGCTTGCATCGCACGTCACGCAAACTCTCCGAATTCCAGATGCGATGCTCGAACGGTTTCGCACCATGCGACCCTGCCGACAGGGCGATTATGCCCCGGATTTTTCCAACAGGTGGTGATTTCAGAAAGGACAAAACAATGAGTGCAATTACTCCAATGCCGTCGCCGACTGGCCGGAACAGCGAACGCTTATACATCCTGCGCGGTCGCGGCCCTCGCAATCCAGGCATGGCATTCGATGCTGTCCGTGCGAGAGACGATGAGCCCGACGACGAGCCGGTGAGTGGCATCGGCGGCAATTCGACCGAGGCCATCGCAACTTGGTGCAGGGACAATTTGAGTTCGCAAGATCTTTCAGAACTCATCGACGCGTTGACTGACTTGCAAAGTCAAACACTCGACGGAGGTGGCCCGGCACCATTTCGCGGCATGCCCCGGGCGGGCGGCACGATGGTGCCGATCGGGCACGATCGCTCGTCGAGCTTTGCGCAGCGTTATCCGGAAGCGGCAAGAATTCGGCGGCAGTGGCTTCGGCCACGATCGGCTGCCGCTTCACATCCGGCAGCAGGCCGTTGCCGCGGTCGGCGAGCAGCAGAAGCGTGCTGCCAAATCATTTGCAGAGCGGTGGCCCGAGGCGGCTCGTGTCAAGATTTCATGAGGAAAACAATGAAGGAAACATCAAATCTCAAAGTCGTACCACCAATGGCGCCGCGTTCGCCTGAGCGAGAAGCGCTTGCCGCTGCCATCGTCAAACGGCAAGCGGCGCAACGCGAGCTTACTGCGGCCGAGGATGCGCGCGGGCAAGCGCAACGACGCAGATGGGATGCCGACACCGAGTTGTCGAAATTCCGGATGGCGAGAGACGAAGAGCCGCCGGAGAACTTCGCGGATGACCTCATTTCGCATGTCAAAGATGGCACGGACTACGATGTCGCAGTCATAGGCCGTCGCGATGTTGAAGCCCGAGAGCGGGAGGCCGAGCTTCAGAATGCCGCGGACGTTTGGACGAAGGCGCAGCGCGCGTGCGAGGCGGCCATTCCTGACCGGCGGTGTGATTTGGAATGGGCAGATCGGCACGTCGTCACAGCGGCGCGCAAAGTCATTGCGGCGCATCCGGAAGTCGAGAAGCTCTTGGCCGAAGCCAAGAAGATCCGTGATGATCTGGATTTGCGTCAGAGCGAGCTACTTACGGTTTTACATCTCGTGACTTCGTCGTCGGAAATAGGTGCGAGGCTGAACGACGAACTCGCCCGCGGCCTTTTGATTGATGAGCGCCAGTTCCCGATCTGCGGCGAATGGAATTCGGCATTCAACGCATTGCAGCGCGATGCCGATGCGCCGCTGCCGACAGCGGAGTTAGCGTAAATGCGGAAGTTGCGCGTAGCTTGGCGGCCGCGCGCAGCGCCCATGCGAAGGTGGCGCCAGTAACGTCGCAAGTCGCTGCGTCTCCTTACGCAGCGCAGACTACGCGCTCCGCTGTTAACAACCTTTCCGGCGGGGCGCGAAGCTGGCGTGGGCGAGCTGGCGTTGCGGTGGTTTCTTCCTGACCCCGCAAGTCGGCTCCGCTGCGAAACGCGCCGGCGCAACTTAGGCGGCGCCTTGAGCCCTCCCTGCCCCTTCGGGCTCGGCGCCGCCACATTTTTTTTGAGGGAATTGAATGATGCGAAGATCATCGAAGACGCCGGCGAAATTCTATCGGATGCCGACGGCCTTCCGGATCGATGGTGACTAGATGTAGGACATTCCCATGTGTGTACGACTGAAGGATGGCGCGCCCGCAGATGAAATTGAAATCACGCTTGAGATGATCGAGGCGGGAGTTGATGAGATGAAGGGTAGGTATTTTGAGCTTATTGACGAACCGGAGTTATACCCTCAGATTTTGCGAAGCGTTCTGGTGAGAATGCTGGGAGAGAATCGAATAAGTTTCCCATTGTAAAATGGAAGAAACTGATATGCCTCTGTATTTTCTCCATTAGTTTCGTAAGGTCGGCAGTTGGAACCGGCTTAAAGCCAAAGTCGAGTTTCTTATCTGCGGTAGCGACAAACTGGTGGGGAGCGCGCGTCCCATGCTGACCAAACCATGCGTCATGGAGAACCCGGTTTCTTTGTCGCGCCAAGGCATCTCCGTCTGACGAAAAACGGTTTAGAATTTTTATCGTAGCTTCGTCGGCACCACGATACGCAGCAAGGGAAATTAACGCTCTCATCCGTGCAACAAAAGAGCCAATTTGAGCGGTCGTGCAGGCACCTACTCGTTGTTCAACATCCATAAGCTTCCATATTGCGGTGTTGATGTTCATCTCCAAAGTAGCCCACGCGTCTGCTACTTTCCCGATCGCGCAAAAATGCTCATCAGTCGGGACAAAGGTTTCGCCCATGGCAGGATCTCCTAAAGACAACAAGAATCTCCGCGAGGAGGAAATCGCCCGTCGGCCGCGAAGCAACGCTCCTTCGCGCTAAGCACATGCCCCCGAACCCTCATCTGGAAGCGCGAATCCTCATCCCGCCTTCTTCTGTCGCGGGCTCGACGAGCGTGCCGCCGGCTTTGCTTCTTCCTTTTCCTTCTTGCCCGATATTGGCAGCAGCAGTTCGCGTTGTCCTTCGATCCGCTTGCGACCCTTCTTCGATGGCGCAGGCTTCGCTCCTTTCTCTTCCGCAACGCTCCGACGCAAAGCATCCATCAAGCTCACCACGTTGGGCGCAGTCGGCGATATCTTCCGCGGTTGCGCCGGCATGCCAGCACGCTTCCACCTGATCATCTCGACGACAGCTTCTTCGTAATGATCGACGAATTGCGACGGATCGAAGTCGGCCTTCTTACTCTCAACGATATGATCCGCGAGTTTCAGCATGTCCGGAGCAACCTTTACGTCCGGGATCTCATCAAAGTAATCTTTTGCGTCCCGAATCTCGTAAGGATACCGCAGGGTCGTTCCCATCAAGCCTTTGTCCCACGGCTGGAGCATGATCACGTGTTCACGCTTCGCGAGCACGACGCGCGCAAGCGCCACCATCTTCTTGTCGCGCATCGCCTCGCGGATCACCGCGAACGCTTCTGCTCCAACTTTGTCGTCGGGGATGATGTAATAGGGGCTCTCAAGATAGCGCTCGTCAATCTGCGCACGCGGAACAAAGCTGTCTATTTCAATCGCCTGGCTGCTGTCGATCTTTAAGGCTTCCAGTTCTTCATCATCGATAATCAGATAGGTGTTTTTCGCGTACTCATATCCGCGAACTCTTGTCCTCGCTTTCGACCGGCTCGCGCGTGACATCGTCGATCAATTGCTGACGCAGCCGATTGCCGGTCTTTTTGTTGATCTGCCGAAATGCCACCCGCTCAGTCGAAGAGGATGCCGAATAGAGTGCGATCGGGCACGAAACGAGCGAGAGCTTCAGATATCCCTTCCAATACGGACGAGCGGCCACAGACGCCTCCTACGCAACCAATAGACCTGACTCTGGCGCGGGAGTACGAAGAGTCAATTGTTAGCCTTGGCGATTGTCAATGTTCGCGCTGCGTTCTCAATTCGGACACAGGCGGCTGGCGCCGCGCCAATCGTCCCAAATGGCCTGCCGCGCCGCGTCAAAATGATCACTTAATTTTTGTTTTAGGCGATCGCGCTTCTTGTCGAGAATGCGCATATGAGTGGGGAACGCTTGCGCCGCTTTGAAGATTTTGTGGATGAGGGAACTCGCACGGAGCAAACTTCCACGCGGCGAAACACGGAAGAAGTTGGAGTACAGAGTGATGCAACATTCTCATCCAAGGTCGTTGAGCGAAACTATAAGTCAGAAGAAGCGTTGGGGGGCCACAGACCTTGGAACCAGACGGGCGGTGCCGACATTGTTAGGCGTTGGCGGATTTGTGTTCAAGTCGAGCGTTCGTCGGCCTCCTCGAGGGACATGCTCGCCACCCTGATACGTCCAATTTGGGGGAATACGCCCAATTTGATCACGGGGAGGACTGAGCGATGTCACAGGCGAAGCAAGCTTCGAAGCGAAAGCGTCGGCGCGAAGCCGTACTGGTGTTTGGGGCCGCCGGGTTGTCTTTATCGTTAGCGGGGAGCGCATCAGCAACCGGTGGGCTGGCGGCGGATGCGCCGACGACGCGGAACACCGCAGTGAATCACGAAATTATTCTCGGTGAGGAGGAAATCTCCGACGTCAGCTTGGCGACGTTCCATGTCTTCGATCAGGAAAGCCCAGGAGCTCCACAGGCACTCATACAGCTTGCAAGAGGCGGCTGCGGAGGCTGCGGCTGCGGACATGGTGGCGGCGGAGGCGGCGGCGGAGGCGGCTGCGGCGGCGGAGGCGGCTGCGGTCATGGCATTGGCGGCATGGGCCACGGCATTGGCGGCATGGGCCACGGCATTGGCGGCATGGGCCAGGGCATCGGCGGCTTGGGCAGAGGCCGCGGTTTCGGCAGAGGCCGCCGTTTCGGCAGAGGCTGCGGATTCGGCTGTGGCGGCTGCTTCTATGGCGGCTGCTTCTATGGCGGCTACGGCTGTAGCGGCTACGCCGCCGTGCCCGCGCCGATTGTGCCGGGCGGTGGGGGTGTCGCCTATTGCGAGGGGCATTTCCGCTCCTACAATCCGGCGACCGGAATGTATCTGGGCTATGATGGGCGGCACCATCCCTGCCCGTAACGTGAGAGCTTCGACACAAGCTGCGTTGCGCTCTCTGCTAAACTTGGGCAGCGGCCTAACAACAGAGACGCTCGGCGTTTCGCGCCGAATTTCACGGTCTATGTACTACCGCCCGTTTACGCGGATTAGGGCGTGATGGTCAGCCAATTGTCTTTTCCCCCAGCCGCAAGCTATGCGAAAGCGACCGGCCAGTGCGCCGGCATATTAGGCAACGATCAGCAGCAGGCCCTGCGGCGGCACGAAAGCGCGTGCGCGCCCGAACAGAGGGTAGGCGTGAGAGAACGCGCCGAAAGATGGCGCGTAAGCCCCGCGCCGCGTCCCCGTAGCAATGGGACTTACGGCGCCGCCGCGCCTTATGTCCCAGCTTCTCCAAGAAAAGGAGCAAGCCACGCCCGCAGATCCTCGTCCCAATCCGACTCGCGCGGCCTCCAAAACCGACCACTCATGAATCACCGAAAACCGATTTTGGGAATCCCTGACCGTTTCGAACAACCTAAATCTGCCAAAGTAGTGCTAGTCTAGTTGAGAACTCGTGGCGACGCCAGCGTCACGCTCCGCAGAACTAGGGCGTGGACGACCTGCGGTTGCATCCATTCGCTCTGAAAGCGTAACCAATAGACGAGTGGAATCTCGTCCAACAACTTGCTGCAAGTTCTGACAACTGTTCACCTGAGCGCCAGAATGTGGTTCGCTCAATGGTGCTGTGGAGAAGGTGAGATTGCGTCACGGTATACATTTTATTTCGGGTCTGCCACGAGCAGGCTCAACGCTGTTGGCGGCGCTGCTGCGGCAAAATCCGCGTTTCCACGCTCACATGTCGGGGCCGATGGCCAATTTTTTCACGGCGCTGCTTAGCCAGATGAGTGGCGCCAATGAGTATTCCTTGTTCCTGGACGAAACACGCAAACGCGCTATCCTCAAAGGGGTGTTCGAAAATTATTACGCGTCGGAGATGGCGGCCGGAAAGCTTGTGTTTGATACCAACCGCTTATGGTGCTCCAAAATGCCGGCGCTTGCCGAACTATTTCCTAATGCCAAAGTGATCGCCTGTGTGCGCCACTGCGGCTGGATCGTCGATTCGGTCGAGCGCCTTATCCGCCTCAATCCCTTTGACATGTCGAAGATCTTCAATTTCGACGCAGGCGGTACCGTCTACAGCCGCGCCGAAACGCTATCGCGCGAGGATGGCATGGTGGGCTTCGCCTGGAACGCGGTCAAAGAGGCGTTTTATGGCGAGCAGGCTGGCAGCCTGATGTTGTTGCGTTACGAGACCCTAACGGAAAAGCCGGCTGAGACGCTCAATGCCGTCTACGACTTCATCAGCGAAAAGTCATTCAAGCACGATTTCGACAATATCGAATTCGACGACGAGGAATTCGACGCGCGGCTCGGCACCCCGGGCCTTCACCGGGTCGGCAGAAACGTCAGGGCAAGCGCGCGTGAGACCATCCTGCCGATCGACCTGTTCCGGCGCTACGACGGCGATAATTTTTGGAACGACCCGGCGTTAAACCGCCGCAACGTCCGAATCGTGTGAGCAGTACCGCAATCGTGAGTCAGTACGGCAAATTCACGCACGACTCGTATTTTCGCAGCAAAACTGCGCCAATGACCGACTCGCTTTCGCCTAAAGAACCTAGCTAGCTTGGGTGTGCTACAGTGGCGAGCAGGAGATGAGTGTCTGGAACGGCCATTACGCCTGTACCTGCTACCATCCGCTGTTCGTGCGCCGTCCGTCACTTCACGCGCTCGCGTACAATCTCGGCAATTTTCTACGCACGCTGGCGACGCCCGAACCGATCCTTAGGGCCGTCCTGAGCGGTCGCCGTCCAAAGCCAGCGTCCTGACGTGTCCCTGACGATGGCTCGAGCGGCTGTCGATGGTGTCCAACAAAAAGCCCCGCCATGATTTGCGGGGCAATTCGAATCTTCAGTTCCTCGCTACACCGTTTTAATTGCGCTCTTCACTTTCGCCAAAGTGCCAGCATCTATGGTCGCCATACCGTGCGCGTCCTTAGCGTGTTGAGCCACTTTTCTTAGGAGTTCCTCTTCCGTTGATGCTTCAGCTTTGAAATCGCAGTTTTTCATGCCGACATCCTTGCACGCAACGCTGTGTTTCATGATCGCCTCCCTATTTAACCGGCATTTTCCAGATAGCGTTCCCGACGATTTGTTCAAGAGGGGATTCATTCTCAGTCACACTCGACTGTGTACATGCTGGGTCTTCAGGTTAGGATGAAGAACCTCTAGTCGTCCACCTCAAGTCCCCGACATGTCGATAGGTTTCGCGCGGATCGGGGCAGTCATCTTGATGACTTGTGTCGAATGGGCGCCAGGTGGGTTGCGGATAATCTCCTGACGCTGCGCGAGGCCAACCCGGCCGTGCCCGAAGAGCTCCCATGACCGCGCCGCAGAGCTGGCGTTCCTCCATCGGCGCACCGCTGACGCTTCCGGCAGTTTCGCGGCTGGTTAAATCAAGTCTATCGCGGCTGCGCCTCTGGCTCGCGCGCTGCTTCGTGCGCCTGGCGCGGCTCTCAGTAACGATAGCCGAGCGATTGGCGCCGGAGCTGTTCTTGCCGCCCGGTGGACCATAGTCGGCGGGACAATTCTCCTGGAAACATCAAATGGCCGGCATCTATGGCTTCATGCGATACTCAGATGGCGTTTGGAAAGAGGGTAACGACGCCGACATTGCCATAAAGGCCGCGCTTCCGAGCAAAGAGCAGTTCAACGAGATGTTTGACAATCCCGAGCTACCGGCATTCCCCGACTGATCCGATCGGCCGATGCGAGGGTTTAAGCATGCACCCGCAGAACCCGCCGTTCGCTCGTCGCTTCCGGCGATCGCCACGAGAGTGCGAAGATCTTCCGATTGTTCGCAACTCGGCCCTTCGCAAGGATAGCGGCTTTCAGCGCGTCGAGCGCATCTTTGAGGTCGCAGACCGAATCGTCCAACGCCTCGGCAAGGGCCATACGGCCGGATTCTGAAGCGCCGCGCTCAAGAGATCCAAGGCTGCGCTCCGCCGTTGCAGCTGCCGCGCGGGCGCGCGCGAGATGGTGCAAAAGCGTCGGAAAATACAGCCCGACGAGCATCTGCGACGTCGCAAAGTATGCGCTCGCGCGATGCAAGCCCTCCCTGCCCGCAACTTGCTGGGTGTCGCCGACCAGCGAATACTTGGCATAGAAATAAGATAGTTCGCAGTCCAGAGCTTCTACAGTGCAGTACAACTCTTCAAATTTCCGCCCCAAGAATAAAATCCTTTCCTTGGATGCGTTGAGAAAGTAAGTAGCAAGTCCTGCGGCAGTCGCATTCATAAGCACCGCCAGCATCAGCATCATCGGGGTCATTGTCCCCCCCTTCTCAGATCAGCCCACTGAGAGGATAGATTCAATTGGTTAATGCACAATTGATCCGCAAGTCTTTCAAGGATTCAACTCGACGCGGCAAGCTGGGGTGCAATTAGAACGGAGCCCTCATCATCGATGCCGAGCGCCGCGAAGCTGAACGGCTCCGAATGCCGGCATGCGGCATTGGCGCGTGTATTTGGACGAGGATGATGACGGGCGCCCGATCGCGTCGAGGCGCCGCCACCTAAATCAGCTCAGGTTCGCAGCAATCACGTTGAACTTGTTGGAAATGTTCGTACCTAACGTGGTGACCGCAGCGATAATAACGACGGCAATCAGCCCAGCGATGAGGCCATATTCGATAGCCGTGACGCCGGATACATCCGCGCTAAAACGCGCCAAAATTCCGCTCATGACCTACACTCCTCTCCACAAATTTCCATTCAAGGTCTGTTAGGCTTGTGGAATCCTTTGCGTAGGTATCAGTCGCTTCCTTGCGATAAATCTAAGACGAAAGAATCAATTGACACGATATGCACGTTGAATGCTGCCAAGGTAAACGGCGCAGAGTGCAGGCAATCCGCATTCGCACATGTGACGAACAGGCCGTCGAGGCCATGGCCTTTGAGATGCGCGATTGTGGGTGGTGCGGGCGCCATGGAAGGCGAAAAAAAATGCCGGCAGTGCGGAACTGTCGGCATCCAGGGGTTCTGGAGGAATCAATATTCAGGACGAAGCTGAGGATGACTGCCGATCGCGCCGACAATATGGAGATCGCGGGAGAAGAGTCGGATTGTCCAGAGCTGTGCTAATTGCGCAACAAGGCCAGGGTCTATTCGAGATGCGCGATCGTCGGCGGTTTGGGCGTATTGATCATTTCTCCCGGCTTCCCGATTCCTGCTTACCTGGCGCTTACCGATAGCCTGTGGCTTGCCCGTTCGGCGCACAAAATACTTACTAAGTTATTGATTTTCCTGGTGAGCGCGCCGGGACTCGAACCCGGGACCTCCTGATTAAAAGTCAGATGCTCTACCAGCTGAGCTACGCGCTCTTCGAGGGAAGAGCCTGCACCTAACCTCATCGGCCGGGTGGGTCAATAGAGCCGGCCGCATTTGCAGCCACGAACAGCCTTCGTTCAGCCCACCAGCAGCATCACGCCAATGATGAGGCCGAAGATCACGGCTGCAGCCAGAGTGGTCCACAGGGCTTTGACAAAAAGCCGCGGCTCGACCGGCGCGCCGGGATCGGTGCCGGCGACATACTCGCCCGCCTCCTGCTGCGAGCGAACGCCGATTGGCAGGATCGCAAATAGAACCACGAACCAGATCGTGAGAAAAAGCGCGACCGCCAAAGGTATCGGTATAGGCATGTTCGCGCGCTCCTTTCGCGCCGACCCGTAGCCTGCGCCGATTTTGCTCAGCTCAGGCCGAACTAGCTCTCCTTGCCGCCCCATCGAGATAGTCAGCCAGCGATCTAAACACGCCGGCGTGATGACTTCTGTTGCAGCACAGTCACGTCTGCGCGCAAAGTCTGTATATGTCACATCCGCGAAGCGTCGCACCATTGCCAAGCGGAAACGATGATCCGATGATAGCGAAATCGAAGATTGTTCCATTGCAATTCGCTTTCTGATTTCGCTCGGGGATTCTCACGCTGTTGCCGGTGCCATGTCCTCACGGTTGCCTATTTTGCAGGAGCCGTCATGCTTACGCTTGGGCCCCGCCCGGGCTGGGTTCGATCCTTTCAGCGGTAAACCTTTCCGTCTGTGTCCGCATGACCAATGAGGACGTCATCGATCTTTACGACCGGGTGAAGGTTGGAACCAGATTTATCATGATGCGCTAGTTTTTCGAGCCGCCATCCTCCCAGCAGTGAAATCCTCGGCGGCTCTATCTTGGCCCGGCATGTCCGGGCCATTTTTTTATCCGAAAGCGACGCGAGAGCGAACTCATTTCTGGCCCGGACGATCGCGACTGAGACCCTTGGCTTCGAGTTCGGCCAAATAGGCGGACCATTTGTCGCCCTGCCGCACCCCCAGCTCATGCAGATAATCCCAGCTGTAGATGCCGGTTTCATGGAGATCGTCGAAAGTGAGTCGCACCGCATAAGTGCCCACAGGCACGATCTCGGTGATGGCAACCATGCGTTTGCCGCCGACTGTCTTACGCTCCTGCGCGGTGTGGCCTTGAACCTCCGCGCTGGGGCTCATCACCCGAAGATATTCGGCGGAGAGATCAAAAGCGCGGCCGCTTTCGAACGTCACCGTCAAAAGCTTGCCGGCCTCAGAAAGCCGCAGTTCCTTCGGCCATGGGCGCTCATATGCTTGCATCAAAGATGACACCTGTTGAATCCATTCCACCTCTCGCGAATACACCCTATATTGGGCACATGAACAGCCATTGCACCGATCTTAAGCCTGCGGCGCCGGCAGTGGGCCCGGAGTTCAAGCTTCCTCTCATCGATCCATTCGGCCGCAGGATCAGCTATGTCCGCGTCTCGGTGACCGACCGCTGCGACTTCCGCTGCGTCTACTGCATGGCGGAAAACATGGAATTCCTGCCTAAGCGCGATCTCCTTACCTTGGAGGAGCTCGACCGCCTCTGCAGCGCCTTCATCGCCCACGGCACCCGTAAGCTTCGCATCACCGGCGGCGAACCTTTGGTGCGTCGCAACATCATGAACCTGTTCCGCGCCGTGTCGCGGCACCTTAAGTCGGGCGAACTCGACGAATTGACCCTCACGACCAATGGCTCCCAACTCGAAATCCATGCGGAGGAGCTTGCCCGCTGCGGCGTGCGGAGGGTCAATGTGTCGCTGGACACGCGCGACCCGGACAAGTTCCGGGTGATCACCCGCCGCGGCGATCTCGGCCAGGTCATGGCCGGGATCAACGCTGCGCAAAATGCCGGGCTCAAGGTCAAAATCAACATGGTCGCGTTGAAAGGCGTCAACGATGCCGAGATTGTGCCGATGATCGCCTGGGCCCATGAACGTGGGATGGACCTCACGTTGATCGAAGTCATGCCGCTTGGCGAGATTGGCGCGGAAAGGACCGACCAATATCTGCCGCTCGACAGGGTGCGGGCCGATATTGCGCAGCATTTTCGCTTGCGCGACCTCACCTATAAGACGGGCGGCCCCGCACGCTATGTCGAGGTCGAAGAAACTGGCGGCCGCCTCGGCTTCATCACCCCGCTCACCCATAATTTCTGCGAAAGTTGCAATCGCGTTCGCGTCACCTGCACCGGCACTTTGTACATGTGCCTCGGCCAAGAGGATGCAGCCGATTTGCGCACGCCGCTGCGCGCCGCGGCCAATGACGATCTGCTGGATGCGGCAATCGAAGCGGCGATCGCACGCAAGCCCAAGGGGCATGATTTTATCATCGACCGCAGCCACGCCGAACCGGCGCTGGCGCGGCACATGAATGTGACGGGCGGCTAGCAGAGCTCTCCTGTCGCTAAAGGAGGGGAGCGGATCTGCACGCTCGCAAAAGGCGGAGCGCCCGCGACTGCCGCACCTACTCGATCAGGATTTTGGGCGCTGCCTTCGTGCGGCCTTTTTCGAGCATCGCGCGGATCTGCGCGGCGATATCGCGATAAGCGATCGCATAAGGGCTCTGCGGCTCCGCCACGACGATGGGCTTTCCGGCATCGGATGTTTCGCGAATGCTAAGCGCCAGCGGAATCTCGCCGAGGAAGGGAACACCGAGCCTTTCCGCCTCATGGCGCGCCCCGCCATGCGCAAAAATATCCGACCGGCTGCCGCAGTGCGGGCACAGGAAATAGCTCATGTTCTCGACGACGCCGAGCACCGGCACGTCGACCTTGTTGAACATCGAAATCCCGCGCCTGGCATCGACCAAAGCGAGATCCTGCGGCGTCGACACGATGACCGCGCCGGCAAGGGCGACGTTCTGCGCCAGAGTGAGCTGGGCATCGCCTGTGCCGGGCGGCATATCGACCACGAGGCAATCGAGTTCACCCCAGGCGACCTCACGCAGCATCTGCTGGACCGCGGCCATGACCATCGGTCCGCGCCAGACCATCGGCTCCTCTTCGTTGACCATGAAGCCAATTGACATGGCCTTCACGCCATAGGCGTGAAGCGGCTGGATCAGGCGGTTCTCCACCTCCGGCCTCGCCTTGAGATTGAAAAGACGTGGCAATGACGGCCCGAAGATGTCGCAATCGAGAACGCCGATACGCCAGCCGAGCGAGGCAAGAGCAAGCGCAAGATTGACTGCGGTGGTCGATTTGCCAACGCCTCCTTTGCCGGAGGCGACGGCGATGATCCGCTCGATGCCGGGGATCCCGATGCTGCGTGTCGCCGGCGGCGCCCGCCTTGCAGCAAGACGCGTTTCCCCGGCAGCAACGGGTTTCTGTGAAGTGAGGCTGACCAGCGCGCTGCTCACGCCGGCAAGGCGGCGTAAGGCCTGTTCCGCGGCGAGCCGCATGGGTTCGAGTGCGGCGGCTTGTTGCGGCTCGACCGACAGCGAGAGATAGACTTTGCCATCTTTGATCGTGAGCCCGGCAACCGTCCCCGCTTCCGGCAAAGGTGTCTTCCCATCCGGCCCGACGACCGATTGGAGAGCCTTGAAGACATCTTTCTCTGTGACCATTCCTGCCGCTCCGTAAACGGGCTTGCCAACAGCATCTATGTTTCTAGCAGACGGCATTCAACTCGCGTGGAACTGAGGCTGCGCCATCGTGCCGCGCAAGTTGCGCAATCGTAAGGCCAACAATTCCTGTATGACCGCAGCATCAATCACGTAACGTGCCGAAATCAAACGCTTTCGCGCGTCATCTCTTCGTCTGGAGCAGAGTAAAGCCCAGGAGGAAGCTTTGCGAGCCCCCGTCACCTCTGCCAATCCTCCTCATTGGTCCTCATCCTTGCGTTCTCGCTTCTCTTCAGACCGGCGCTTTCGCAGGCTCTCATGCCCGCGCACGCCTCGGCGGAAAGCGGGCCTTGGACTGAGATAAGGATTGCGAGCGAGGGCGCGCGGCCTCCTTACAATTACCTCGATAACAACAACCGGCTCGCGGGGTTCGAGATTGATCTCGGACATGCGCTTTGCGCCCGCATGAAGGTTGGATGCACTTTTGTCATGCAGGACTGGGACGACATGATCCCCGGCCTCCTCGATCATCGCTATAATGCCGTCATGGCGGTGATGAGATCACCCCGGATCGTCTGGACAAGATCACCTTTTCGGAGCCCTATGTCCGCATGCCCTCGGCCTTCATGGTCATGCGCACGAGCCCGTTGAAAGACGCCAGCCCCGCGGCGCTCGCTCACCTGAAGATCGGGGTGGAAGCCGGGGGACCCCACGAGGCCTATCTCGAAACGGTTTACAAGACCTCCGAGATCCATCCTTACGCGACCCTCGAAGACGCGATCCTCGATCTCGACCAAGACCGTGTTGATGCGGTCATCGGCGACAAGGACGCCATCGTGAATTTTCTCGAAAAGCAGAAGGAAGGCCAATGCTGCCGGCTGCTGGCCGACGTGCCGCGCGACCCGACCTATTTTGGCGACGGCATCGGCATCGGCCTGCGTAAAGAAGACAAGGCGCTGAAAGCCATGTTCGACGAGGCGCTCGATGAGGTCGTGGCGGACGGCACCTTCGCGGCGATCCGCGCCAAATATTTTGACTTCCAGATCAACTGAGGCGTTGTAGCGCCGCTTCGAGCTTGGCGCGCCGCGCCTCAGTCTCCGCCAGGCGTTCGCGGTTTTCTTCGACCACCTCCTCAGGCGCGCGGCTGACAAAATCCGCATTGCCGAGCTTGGCGGCAATCTTCTCCGCGTCGGCCACGAATTTCTCGATCTCCTTTCGGAGCCGCGTTTTCTCGGCGGGAATATCAATTACGCCAGCTAAATTGATAAGGATGATTCCACTCCTAAAAGGAATAGAGGCATGTTCCGCCCAGACTGCAGCCGCAACGTTGTTAGAACTCGTTCCTTCGGGACCGGAAGTAGTTACATTTATATTTACCACGCATCGCGAAAGCCGCTCGATTGTTTCAAGATGGCTTTTAAGATAATTCGCCTCCGCCTCCGAGATACCGTTCACATTTGCGACCGGCGTCGAAATTGGAGGAATAGCATACATCGATTTAGCAGCACGAAGCTCTGACACGAGATCCACAACCAGGCCAATCTCGGCCTCCGCGGTTGCGTCCTCATAGCCTTCGAGCTGCGGCCAGGCCGCCAGCGCGAGACACGTGTTGCGCCCTACCCCGCCTAGAGTCTCGATGCTCCACAATTCTTCCGTGATGAATGGCATGAAGGGGTGAAGCAGTTTCAAAATCTCGTCGAGAACGAAGGCAGTCACGGCGCGCGTCTCGGCCTTCGCGTCTTCGTCCGTGCCTTGCAGCAGTGGCTTCGACAGTTCGAGATACCAATCGCAAAAAACGTTCCAGACGAAACGATAGGCCGCATTGGCGGCATCGTTGAAACGGTAGGCGAGAATCCCCGCCGTCACGTCCGCCACTGCCTTTGCCACCTCGCCGACGATCCATGTGTTGAGCGTCACGGAGAGGTTGCGCGGATCAAATGTTTCGGCGCGCACACAACCATTCAGCTCGGCGAAGCGCGCCGCGTTCCAAAGCTTGGTCCCGAAATTGCGATAGCCTTCGACGCGCTGCGTCGAGAGCTTGATGTCGCGTCCCTGCGCTGCCATTGCGGCCAAAGTGAAGCGCAGGGAATCGGCGCCATAGCGGTCGATGAGATTCAAGGGATCAATGACGTTGCCTTTGGACTTCGACATCTTGGCGCCCTTCTCGTCGCGGACAAGGGCGTGGATATAGACGTCATGGAACGGCACTTGATGCGTGAAGTGAATGCCCATCATCATCATCCGTGCGACCCAGAAGAAGATGATGTCGAAACCGGTGACGAGAACGTTCGTCGGGTAATAGCGCTTCAACTCCGCCGTCTCGTCTGGCCAGCCGAGCGTCGAGAAAGGCCAGAGCGCGGAGGAGAACCATGTGTCGAGCACATCTTCGTCACGCCATATTGGGATTGCCGGGATTGGCGTCACAGGATATTGCGCAGCTTCATCCCACTTGGCTAAAGCCGCGGCCTTATCTGCGACGACATCAACAGGCCTGGCATAATAATTCTTGGCAGCAGCTACGGCGTCAGCTTCGGTAGAAGCGACGAAAACTTCCCAAGGTGCTTCAAACCAAAAACTACCGCTTTCTTGTTTTTTTGGCCCATACCACGCGGGGATCTGATGGCCCCACCAGAGCTGGCGGGAAATGCACCAGGGCTGGATGTTTTCGAGCCACTGAAAGTAGGTCTTTGCCCAATTCTCCGGGATGAACTTGGTCTTGCCTTCGCGCACGACGGCAAGCGCCGGCTCAGCCAAGACCTTCGCATCGACATACCATTGTTCGGTAAGCCTTGGTTCGAGCACGGCGCCGGAGCGATCGCCATGCGGCACCGCATGTTGCGTCGACTCAATCTTGTCGAGCAGGCCATCGGCCTCCATCAATTCGACGACGATTTTGCGCGCGGCCTCGCGCGATTTACCGTCGAGCGAGTCAATGGTTGCGATCAACTCGCCATCCTCCCACCCTTCAGTCCCGGCTAGGAACGCGCTGTTGCCTTGAAGCTGAATATGAGCTTCCGCATCAAGCACATTGATCAGCGGCAGTCCGTGCCTCTTGCTTACTTCGAAATCGTTGAAGTCATGGGCGGGGGTGATCTTCACCGCGCCCGTGCCCTTCTCAGGGTCGGAATAGGGATCAGCGATGATCGGGATCAGCCGGCCGACGAGCGGCAGGCGCGCGTTCTTCCCGACGAGATGTTTGTAGCGCTCATCGTCCGGATGCACCGCGACGGCGGTATCGCCCAGCATGGTCTCCGGCCGCGTCGTCGCGACGACGATGAAGCTTGAGGGATCGTCCCGATTGAACGTCTTGTCCGCCAGCGGATAGCGGAAATACCAGAGATGGCCCTTGGTCTCGACCTGCACGACTTCGAGGTCTGAGATCGCGGTCTGCAGTTTCGGGTCCCAATTGACGAGGCGCTTGTCCTTGTAGATCAGGCCTTGCCTGTAGAGATCGACGAAGACCTTCAAGACAGCCCGCGACAGGCCTTCATCCAAGGTGAAGCGTTCGCGCGACCAGTCACAGGAGGCGCCGAGACGCTTCAGCTGAGTGACGATCGCGCCACCGGATTTTGCCTTCCAGGCCCAGACCTCTTGCAGGAATTTCTCGCGCCCCAATGTCCGCCGGTGTTGCTGGCGTTCCATTAACTGCCGCTCGACGACCATCTGGGTGGCGATGCCGGCATGATCCGTGCCCGGCTGCCACAGCACATCCTTGCCGCGCATGCGCTCGAAGCGGCAGAGAATGTCCTGTAGAGTATTGTTGAGCGCATGGCCCATATGCAAAGAGCCGGTGACGTTCGGCGGCGGGATCACGATGGTGAACGGTGGCGCCTCGGCGCGGTCCGGCCGCCCGGCACGAAAGGCGCCCGTCTCCTCCCAAAGCGCGGAGATCCGGTTTTCCACCGTTGCAGGCTCGAAGGTCTTTTCCATCATTGAAGGGATCAACCGCGGCTTATCCGGCGCGACCGCACCGGCGTTCGGCGCTTAGAAAGCGAAGCCATGCCGCGAAGTCAACGCGGCATCACGGCGGATCGCCGCCCCCGGGGCACCTTAAAGGTGAACTCAGCGGCCGCCGCGGGCGACCCTTTCGATCTCGGCGCGGACGAGGCGTTCGACAAGGATCGGCAGATTGTCATCGAGCCAAGTCTTCAGCATCGGCCGGATCATATCGCGGACCATTTCGCCGAGAACGTCGTTCGACTGGAGGAAACGGCTCGCGACCAAGGCGGAGAAGGCGGAGGAAACTGCGGCGTCGGTCGCTGGAGAGACGAGCGGATCGCCGCTCAAGGCCTCTGACAGCCCATGCGTAGCCTGGACAGCGCGCCTCTGCCCGACCTCGGGGGCGACCTCGTGCCTGAAGTCCGCCGTCTCGGCTAGATTTCCGGATCTGGTGCTTCCACTGCTCTCGATCGGGCGATCCCAAACCTGTTCTTGAAAGGCGCTGGGCGGCACTTCCAATTCAAAATCGTCCGGCTCCGCCGCAGGGGCGGGCGCTGCGGCAAAGCTTTCGCTAGGTGCAGCGATCTGGTCGTCCGATGCTATATCGGCCGTCTCAACCTGCGCCACAACGCGTCCCGGCGCTTGGGCGAAGAAAGCGGCTTCTGTCTTGACAGGCAGATCGACCCAGTCGTCGGCATCGCCGACGAAGTCAGCTTCGCTCGCCAGGGGCGTAGGAGCTGCCATCGGAGCCGGCGTCTCCTCCTTCGCCGGTGCCGTCCGACGGGAGGCAAGAGCCTGGTCGTCGGCGATGATTCGCCAATCGAAGCCAGGATTTCTTCCATCGAGGGTTCATAAGTCCGGCGTTCGGCGGCCCTCTTGTCCTGCGGAAGGGAGTTTGGCGCGTTCATGGGCTTTGACGCTTTCTCCATGCGGCAAAAACTTAGGAGTAATGGCGATTCCGATGATGACGCGGTGCCGTGGGCGCATGGGCCGCGCACCCGTAAGCCGCGCGAGGCTAACTGATTCTAACCCTAGCCTAAGGCAACGGGCAAGCGCAGGCCAGCGCGTTCCTTTGGACAAGTCTCAAAGCATTCAAAAAATGGCATGCATCAAGCGCACGGCTCATCGGCCGTCCGGCGTACGTAAGCCGATCCATTTGTCCTTCACCTGATCGAAATGGATGGTCGGATCGTATTGCTGTACATCGAGATTGAGGTTGCTGGCGGCGAGCTCGCCGACCGCCGCCAATGTTGCATAGGATGCGACAACTCGGTCGCGTTGCGCTGATACGAGGCTCACGCGGGCGTTCAGCAGAGTCTGCTGGGCATTGAGCACGTCGAGTGTGGTGCGTTGGCCGACTTTAGCTTCTTCGCGCACGCCCTCTAGCGCGATCTCTGCCGACTTCACGGCGGCCTCGTCGGATTTGATCACGGCCTTGGCGGTCTCTAGCAAGCCCCAGTTCGAGACGACGGACGCCCGCACGGAATCGCGCTGGAGATCGGCGTTGAGCTGCGCCTGGGCGAGCAATTCCTTGGACTGCCGCGCGCGCGCATCGACTTCGCCGCCGGTATAGATCGGCACCGTCACCTGGCCCATGACCGAGCCATTGAAAAGGCGGAACCCTGGGGCACCCTCATAATTGTAGTTCTGGTTGACCGAGCCGTTGACCGTAACCGTCGGATAGAGTTCGCCCTCGACGAGTTTCACCTGAAGGGCGGCGGCATCGACGGCATGGAGAGCAGCTTGCACGCCCGGATGTTCGGCCAGCGCGACATCGATCGCGGCTGGAAGCGTGCGCGGTAAGAGCGATTCGACCGAACGCGCCGGTTCGAGCCGGACCGGATCGACGCCGATCACTTGATGGTAATTCGCGATGCTGGTCTCGAGATTGGCTTGGGCGGTGAAATAGTCTGAGCGCGCCGAAGCAAGGCTTGATGCCGCCTGCGCAACGTCGGTCCGCGTCACTTCGCCGACGTTGAAGCGATCGCGCGTCTGCCGCAATTGTTCTTCGAGGACGATGATATTGTTCTTACGCAATTCGAGGATAGCTGTGTCGCGCAATACGTTCATATAGGCCGTGGCCCCGTTCTGGAGCACGTTTTGCTCGGTATTGCGAAGATTCTCGCGTGCGCCGAACACGTTGCTCTCGGCCTGTCGCACCCCGTTGTAATTGCGATTTCCGTTAAAGACGGTTTCCGTTAAGGTGAGACCGAACGTGCCCGGCTCGGTCGAAGCTCTAAACTTCGTACCCGGGACTCCGAACACCACGCCGGTGCCTACCTCCGAAACATAATTGTACCCATATTGCCCGGTCCCGCTGACAGTGGGGCGATAGGCGGCAGTTGCGCGGGGAATGTTCTCATCTTGGGCGCGAACCCCTGCACGCTCCTGATTGAGATCAGGATTGACACGATAGGCGCGAGAGAGAGCGCTCGACATCGACTCCGCGCGCGCTGGCGCAACTAAGCCGAGCGCCATCACGGCCGCCATACCAACGCAAGCAACGATCCCGTGTCGGAGGACAGGGGAACACACGAGCCGCCGAGCTCTCAGAGAAGAGCTACGTAGGCTGGCCGGAAACCAGCTCAGGGTCAATCCGAAGCTCCAAAACGCACCAGGAGACAAGGTCCTGGAAGTCGCGCCGCGAACAAACGTTTTCCGCGGGAATTGAGAGGCCCCGCAAAACGTCCGTCCCTTTACCCCTTGGTCATAGTCCCTCTCCGCGCCCAGCGCCAAGGCACGAGCGTGAAAAATCAAGGAGGTGCCGCAAAAATGCGACACATCAGATCGTCGAGGAATATGCCCGATTTGGTCAAAAAACGAAGCGTGTCTGATGGCGGAACGCGCTCAAAACGGGCGCCGCAGCGTCAAACAAGATACGCGAACTGATCTGGCCCGAAACCTTCTCGAATCGGATCGCATGGCAAGTTCCTTCGCCCATCCCATCTGTAGCTCGCGAAAGTGTGATGAGGCGGCCACCCTCCCGCAACTGCCCGAACAGCCGGTCGAGATGGTCTTCGACCGCGCCGTTCACAAGAATGACATCGAAGGGCGCCGCCTCGGCGATACCATCCGGCAGCGATCCTGTTGCGACCGGCACTGACTTGAACCCGATGGAGGCAAGGCTGGACCTTATCGTCGACGTGAGCTCCGAATCAGAGTTGAGCGTCACGACTTCCTTGGCGAGTCCGGCAAGGATCGCGGTCGAATAACCAGTACCGGAGGCGATATCGAGAACCTTGTCCTCGGGCTTCACGTCCGCGCCTTGCACGAGCCGCGCAAGGATCATGGGCGGCAACAGCACGCGCGCTTCGCCGCCAGGCTTTGCTGCCCTGATCTTGAGCGCAATATCGGAATAGGCGAGCTCACGTAGTTCGATCGGCACGAATTTTTCGCGCGGAACCTCGAGAAACCGGGCGATGACGGCGTGATCAGTGACGTCGAACGTCCGGATCTGACAATCGACCATGGTCCGCCGCAAGGCCGCGAAATCCGACATCGGTTCGGCAGAATCGTGAGCGTGAATATTCATCGTAGTCCAGTGATTCAGCCCGATGCCGTCCGCGGCACCGCGGCTTATAGGTCCGCGTTTCGCACCTGTCCATCGCACTGCAGCAACGAATTTGGTGCGTCCGGGCGACGGACACAGGGAAGTCTTGCACCGCCATAGCCGAGATGCGACCCTTAAGCCAAGATCAAGTCATGAGGCAAGGAGTCCCGGCATGACCGATGCCCCACCGACCGAACATTTCGAACACGCCGAACATGCCGAACATGCCGCCCATTCCGGCGATCCCTTTCTCGCCATCGTGGCCATCACGATCGCGATCCTCGCTGTGGTCGCAGCCAGCGTCGGAAGTCTTGAGACGATCGAGACGGCGGCGACGATCGGCGCGAAGAACGACGCCGTCTTGCTGCAGGATAAGGCCACCGACATTTGGAACTTTTATCAAGCCAAAAGCATCAAAAAGAACATGTATCAAATCGCCGCCGCCGCAGGCGGCGCCTCCGCGGATGAGTTCACGAAGCAGGCCCAGCACAATGGTGACGATGCGCAGGAGCTTCAAAGGCAAGGAAAGGCGCTGGAGGAGCAAAGGGACGCCAAGCTTGAGGAAAGCGAGCGCCACGAACATCGCCATGAGGTGCTGACCGTCGCAGTCACGATGCTGCAAATCTCAATTGCGGTCGCGACGATCGCCATCGTGCGACGCGGAGCGCGCTGGCCGTGGTATGCCGCACTGGCCCTCGGCATTGGCGGCGTAATCGGGGCGGCGGCCGCCTATATCTGATCGAGCGAACACTGCGGCCAAGGTGTAGGCTAGAATTTTCCGATCCCGCAGCAAGGAACGGCACCAGAGAGCGAAAGGCGAGCCCGAGGAGCGAAATAAGCAAAGCAAAATCAGTTCGTCGCGGCCAGTAAGGACCGGGCGCAGCCTCCCCTTCCCCGCCACAGCGTCACAAGGAAAATATTGACGACGAACGGCGCTGACGGCTTCCCTGGCAAGCTTCTCTGGTGGAAACTCACGTCCAGACACATTTGACAGGGACCTTTCTTGCGAAATGTTGCGTTTCGCCCCTGCGGCGGCGCGGAAGCGGCGGAGCCGGTGTCGCAAGGCACGAGCCCGAATCATGAGACAAAGCCCATGAGTCCATTGCCCGTCTGGATCACCGCGGCCGACGAGATCGAATCCTCGGGCCTATCCGCGGCGGATCGTGCGGTGCTTCGCGATGCCGTCTGGAAACTCGAGCACACGAGTTTTGCGGCGCGACTGTCGCAGGCACTCGGGCGCCAGATCGACCGGCTTGGGAAATTGGTTCCGGCCGAGATCGGCGACGTGATCGACAAGGCGACGGAGGCGGCGATCAAGGCGGCGCTCGGCGCCGCGCTGCGCACGCTCGGTACACGCTCCGCCGGCGACCGACGTAAGCTACATAAGGCCCTTGCGACGCTCTCGGGCGCAGTCGGCGGCGCCTTCGGTGTCGCGAGCCTGCCTGTCGAACTGCCGTTTTCGACGATCGTGATGTTGCGCTCGATCGCGGCGATCGCCCAGACCGAGGGTGAAGATCTCGCGACGCCCGAGACCACCTTCGCGTGTCTCCAGGTCTTCGCAATGGGGACCGGCCGGCAGAATGACCAATTCCTGGAGAGCGGCTATTTCGCGGTGCGTAGCGTGCTTGCGAGATCGGTGAGCGAGGCAGCCCGCTTCGTCATCGAGCGCGGGCTCGCCGAAGAAAGCGCCCCAGTGATCCTGCGGCTCGTCTCGCAGATCGCGTCTCGCTTCGGCGTCGTCGTGTCGCAAAAGATCGCGGCCCAGGCCGTGCCGCTCGTCGGCGCAGCGGGCGGCGGCGCCGTGAATTACGCCTTCATCGATCATTTCCAGAGTATCGCGCAGGGCCATTTCGCCGTGCGGCGGCTCGAACGCATCTACGGCGTGAACGTGGTCAAGGCCGAATATGATCGGCTTTTGAGCCAGGGAGCCGCGACATCGCGTTAGATGTTTCGGCGGATAATCTCATCCGAAAAGTCTCAGAATCACGCGCTCGGCCATAACCAGGCGGCGCCGCGCACGCCGCTCGAATCACCGTGGACCGCGCGCAGGATGCGCGTCGCCATGACATCGGAAAATGCATAATGGCCGAGCAAGGGGGGCAGCATTTCGTAAAGCTGCGCGATGTTCGACACGCCACCGCCGAAGACGATTGCCTCCGGATCGACAATATTGATCACCACGGCGAGCGCCCGCGCCAGCCTGTCCACATAGATTTCGAGCGAGCGGCGCGCCTCAGCGTCGCCCTGCCCCGCGGCCTCGGCGATCGCTTCGGCGCACGCGACCTTGCCGGTGCGTTGGCGATGATCCTCGGCGAGCGCGCCGCCCGAAAGAAAAGTCTCGACACAATCCGCGTGGCCGCAAAAACATCGACGCGGCGGCTCTCGCCGCTCCGCGGCATTCAACGGCAACGGATTATGCCCCCATTCGCCGGCAATGCCATTGCGGCCAGAAACAAGTTTGCGGTCGACAACGAGACCGCCTCCGACACCCGTGCCGAGGATGACGCCGAACACAGTGTCGGCTCCCGCTGCGGCACCGTCGATCGCCTCGGACAAGGCGAGACAATTCGCATCGTTTTCCATACGGATCGGCCGACCCAGAAATTTCTCCAGATCGCGATCGAACGGCTTGCCGTTCAAGACTAGCGTATTGGCATTGCGCATCAGTCCGGTCTTCGGTGAAAGCGATCCGGGCATTGCGATGCCGAGCGTGCCTTTTTCGCCGAACTCATCTTCGAGACCGTAGATAAGCTCGCCGATCGCATGCAAAATATCGGCGTAATCTTCGGTCGGCGTAGGTCGCCGTCGGCGTGCGAGGATTGCACCCTCTTGCGTCAGAGCAATCGCCTCGATTTTGGTGCCGCCGAGATCGACGCCGATCCGCATCTCTCTGTCTCCATCCCGCCCTGTCGAAATATATAGGTCGCGCAAAATGCGGCCGACATTCGGGCCGTGCGCCGCTCTGGCCTAGACCGCGATATTGTCGATGAGCCGGGTCGTGCCGAGCTTTGTGGCGGCGAGCAGCCTGACCGGCCCTTCGCTTAAAGTCATCACAGGCGCGAGACTCTCGGCATGGCGCGCTTCGACATAATCGACGTCAAACCCCGCCACTGCGAGCGTGTCATACGCGTTGGCGAGCGCGGCTTCGATTGCAACGCCGCTCAGCAATGCCTCACGGCAACGCATGAGCGCAGCATAGAGCAGCGGCGCATTCGCGCGCTCCTCCCGCGAAAGATATTGATTTCGTGACGAGAGCGCGAGGCCGTCCTTGGCACGAATGGTGGGTGCAGCGACGATTTCCACCCCGAGATCGAGATCGAGTACCATGCGGGTGACAACCTTCGAGCTGCTGATAATCCTTCTCGCCGAAGATCGCGACATCGGGCAGGCATTGGTTGAAGAGTTTCAAAACGACAGTCGCGACGCCGGCGAAATGGTCAGGACGGAATTTGTCTTCAAGCCCCGCTTCTGCCGGACCGCTTACCAACAAGGTCGTAGCAAAGTCGGCTGGATAGACTTCGGCAACCTCCGGCGCGAAGACAAGATCGCCTTGCGCGGCTGCGAATGCCTCGACATCACGTGCGAAGGGACGCGGATAGGCTCCGAAATCCTCGCCGGCCGCAAATTGGCTCGGATTGACGAAGATCGAGAGGACGACACGCCGTGCCTGTTTCTTCGCCTCCGCGACCAGCGCCAGATGCCCTGCATGCAGCGCGCCCATGGTGGGGACGAGCGCGACGCGTTCGCCCGCAGCGCGCCATTGCCCGACAATGCTGCGTAAAGTCGAAACATCGCGGGCGATCGCCATTCCTTCCTCGGAGCGTTGCGGCGCAAGGTGTGCGGTCAAGTTCAAAGACCTTTCAATTGAATGGCCCGCTGACGAGGCGGCGGGCTCGCCATCGCGGTGCCGCACCTAAAGGAGGCGAGAAAGGACAGATAGGCGTCAGGCAGCGCCCAATCTCTTGCTGCGGCAAGGACGTTGTCCAGATAGGCGGCCTTGGGCGTGCCTTCAACCTGGCTGCCCCCAATATAGACCAGCGCGCGGACAGGAGCGCCGCCCTCGCGCAACACTGGCTGCACGATTTTGCCATAGAGGCCGCGGCCGACATCTTCATAACGATCAAGGCCCGGAATATCCGACGCCGCGAGCTCGTAGAGTACGCCGTGGACATCCGCGTGCGCGTCGCGTTTCACCGACCCATGGCCTGAGCTCATGATGAAGAACCTGTGGCGGGCGAGCCGCGCCCGCCCCAGTGCACGCGAGTTCGGGCAGCGAACGCGCATGGCCTCGCGATCCATATTCGAGCCATAGGCAAAATAAAGCGGCATTCTCGACCCCTCGATCTGCGAGTCCGCGGATTAGACAAACTCGATAAGCAGCGCATCGAGGTCGACGCGCTCGCCTGCTGCGACGTCAATCGCTTTCACGACGCCGTCGCGCTCGGCACGCAATGTGGTTTCCATTTTCATCGCTTCGACGATGCACAATGCCTCGCCTGCCTTCACCGCCTGCCCTATTCCAACGAGCACTGCTTTGACCAGTCCGGGCATTGGGCAAAGCAGGGTCTTCGCGTCTTGCGCATGCTGCTTCTTCGGCATCAAAGCCACGAGCTCGGCCTGCCGCGGCGTGTAGACGCGGGCCTCGACCGAGATGCCGCGCCAGCGCAAGCCGTAGCCATCGAGCAAAGGCCGAACCTGCACGAAAATAGGCTTGCCGTCGATGGTCCCCGCCCAGATCTTCATGCCAGCGCGCCAGTCAGAGAGGCAGTGATAGTTCCTTTCATCGACGCGAAAGACGAGGCCATCGTCTCTCTCGTCAAGCATGACATTCGTCGCGGTTTCGTCGACCAGAACCACCCGTTCGCGCGAAACTCGAATCGGCTCAGCGCCGCGCGTCTGGCCCGAGACCGATCTTCTTCGCGCTTGCGTCACATGATCGATCGCGGCGGCGACTATGGCGAGCCGAACGGCTTCGTCGGTTTGCGGAGGCCGCGACGTGAAGCCGTCTTTGTAATCTTCGGCGATAAGCTGGGTCGAAAGCCGGCCCTGTTTGACGCGCGCGTTCTGCATCAGCGCGGCGAGGAACAGGATATTGTGGCTGACGCCCTCGATGACGAACTGGTCGAGCGCATCCGCCTGCGCCGCGAGCGCCGCGGCGCGATCGACGGCGTGGGTGATCAACTTGCCGATCAACGGATCGTAATGGACCGAGATTTCGCCGCCTTCCACGAACCCCGTATCGTGCCGCACCGTGACTCCGGCATGATGGCTTTCGGCGGGCGGACGGAAGGTGACGAGGCGTCCCGCCGAAGGCAGAAAATCGTGGGCAGGATCTTCGGCATAGATGCGGCTCTCGAGCGCTGCGCCCTTGACATGGATGTCGGCTTGCGTGAGCGCAAGCCGCTCGCCTGCTGCAATTCTGATCATGGCTTCGACGAGATCGATGCCGGTGACGAGCTCGCTCACCGGATGCTCGACCTGAAGACGCGTATTCATCTCGACGAAGTAGAAGCTTTCGTCCGGACCGACGACGAATTCGACGGTACCGGCAAAATCGTAGGCAACGGCTCTGGCCAGTGCGACCGCCTGCTCGGACATCTTGTGACGCGTCGCATCGCCGATGTTCGGCGCCGGCGCCTCCTCGACCAGCTTCTGATGCCGACGCTGGAGGGAGCATTCGCGCTCGCCGAGATGGATGACGTTCCCGGACATATCGCCCAGTACCTGGATTTCAATATGGCGAGCATCGGCGATGAATTTCTCGACGAAGAGCCGGTCATCGGCGAAAGCGGAGGCGGCCTGCGCACGCGCCTCGGCAAAGCCGGCCGTGACTTCCTGCCGCGAGCGGGCGATACGCACGCCGATACCGCCGCCGCCGGCAGCGGCCTTGAGCATTACCGGATAGCCGATTGTTTCGGCGACCTCGATCGCTTGCCCGGCGTCTGCAAGCGCGCCGTCGGAGCCGGGCACGCAGGCGACCTTTGCCACTTCGGCGCGGCGCTTCGCCGCGATCTTGTCGCCCATCGTCGCGATGGCATTGATGTTCGGGCCGATGAACCTGACTCCAGCCGCCTGCAAGGCCAGAGGAAATGCAGCCTGCTCCGAGAGAAAGCCGTAGCCAGGATGCACCGCCTCACTGTCCGTTTTGCGGCAGGCTTCGACGATTTTCTCTATCGCAAGATAAGACTCCGCCGCGGCCGCCGGCCCGACGCAAAGCGCCTCATCGGCCATGCTGACGAAGAGCGCGTTTTTGTCCGCTTCCGAATAGACGGCGACACAGGCAATCCCTAAGCGGTGCGCAGTCTTGATGATGCGGCAGGCGATTTCGCCGCGGTTGGCAATGAGGATTTTTTTGAACATACGCTGCCGCCTGAAGGCGCCGATTGCTCAGACTATCAATGATAGCATAGGCGAGCGCGGGTCATGGCGCCAATCAGGTTGCCGCCGTCGCCGGGGGGCGCAAGCTTCGCATGCATTCGAAAGTTGGCAGTCAAAACTTCTGCGACAGTCCGGCATAAAAGCCTCGCCGCGGCCCATATTGCGGTGCGAACACGCCGATGCCGGTTCCGCTTCTGATCTGATAAACCGTGTCGAGGATGTTTACCACATCAAAGCGCAGCGTGAGAGGCTTCCCGTTCACGCCGACGAATTCGTGGGTGATCCCAGTATTGAACTGCGCGTAAGCGGGCTCGCTGCTGATGTTGTCGTCGCCGGTGCGCAGACCGCTGCCATAAATCATGTCGACCGAGAATCGCGTCCCCTGCCAAAGATAGGACAGGCCCGCCGATCCGGTCACGATCTGGGTGTGATCGGTGTAGATCCAGTGAGTTCTGGGCGTACTGGTATTCGGTCAATCCGCCGAGATCGGCGAGCGGCGTGGTGTTGTCGAAGAGATATTGGTTCGACACCGGGTCGATGGCTTTCTCTTGGCCAACGGCTAGGTTGCCGTAGGCCTGCAAATCGCCGCTGTGGAGTTTTGCGCTGAACTCGACGCCTTCGGTGATTCCTTCCGCATAATTGAACGCGCTGAGCACCAAAGCCTGTCCGAAATTGCCATTGTCGATGAGGTCGGTCGCCTGCTTGTAATAGGCATCGGCTCCGAGATCGAGGGTGGTGCAGTCTGGCGCCGCGGACGAACTGCATCGCAGCGGCACCACCTGATCGACGCCAGCATCAAAATAATTCGAGCGCTCCGGCTTCACCGGATCCGCCGGTTGGCCGGCCGGCGCTGCACCCGTGGTGCCGTTGAACAGCGCAATATTCGCCGGCGCTGCCTCAACCAGTACCGGCGGCGTGAAGTAACGCGCATAGCCGGCATGGAAGGTCGTGTTCTCGAACGGCTTGTAGGTGAAGCTTAGCCGCGGGCTTAGCTGGTTATCGTCGACATATTGCCACATCTGATCGAAACGCAGGCCACCATTGATCGTGAACTGGTCGGTGATCTTCCACTCGTCCTGCGCGTAGATGCCAGCGAGCCAGCCGAGTTTTGCGACGTTGTCCGATATCGACTCGGGCGCGTCTATGGGCACGCCTCCCGGGGCCGGCTCGACAAGTGATGTATTATCGACATTGCTCTGTTCGCCGCTCACCGTGAAGCCGACGCGAAGCGTATGCGCCGGGTTGATCGCATATGCGGCGTCGCCTTGAATGCCGTTCGCATATGATTCTCGGCTAATGTTCGAGGCGATGCTGTTGAGCAACAAGTCTCCGATCGGGTCGGGTACGAAATGCAGCCAGTTGTAGCGAGTGAAATAGGACAATTGCCCGTCGAAGCCGGGCACCGATCTCTGTAGTGCCAGCACAGCGTATTGGGTGTCCTCTATCTGGGTCTCGTTGAGCTGCGCTGAATTGAAGGTCGTAATTCCGTTGACGCTGGTGACCGGCGGATTTCCCATCTGTCCGACCGGTTGGCCGGGGACGTCGGGAATCTGGAATGCGTTGGTGGCGGTTCCCGCGATCAGGCTCAGACGCGTGGTGGGATCGATGAATCCCGACATATAGGCGAAGCCTTTTTCCTGCTGCGAGAAATCGTGTATGGGATTCACGCTGGCCGTCGGATTTTCGATCCCCTCCGTGGTCTGCAGATAGCGGCCCGTAAAATAGTATTGGACGCCTGGGAAGCAGTTCGTGGTCGACGCCCCGGGCGCGGGCGCGGCTGATCCGCAATTTCCTCCGAACGTGCCGCCATATTCGAAGGACGGCTCCAAGGTTCCGAAGCTGCCCCCGTATGCTGTGATGCTGCCACTGTTGTTGAAGACATCGGTCCTGGTCGTAATGTCGACGAGGGCGACCGTGCGCAGCCCGAACTCGGCCGGCAGCGCGCCCCTGACGAGCGACATGCTGCCGATCAGGCCGGTGTCGAAGATGCTCCCAAAGCCGGTGACGCCATCGGGCAACATGACCCCATTGATGCGGAATTGCACGTTGGCGTGATCGTTGCGGACATGGAGCAGGCCGCTCGCCGCGGAATCCTGCGAGACGCCGGGCGCCTGCAGCAGCACTTTCTCGACCGGCTGGTTGGTTCCCTGCGGGAGCGCCTGGATGGTTTTATGGCTGATCTGGTAGGAGGTGGTGCCGACGGTCGTATACAACTTGCTGCGCGCGGTATCGAATGTCCGGGCTTTTGCCGCCAGCTGGCGTGCCGCGACGGCCTCGGGCGTCTCGCCGGTCGGTTGGCCAGATGTGCGCGTCCGCCCCGGCGCTTCTCCCTTCGCCAGCTTCGCTTTGCTCGCGATCACATGGACGGTCGGCAAGGTAACTGGCGTCTGCGCGAAGCCCATTCCACTGAGGCAACAGGGCAAGGCGAGAGCCGAACTGCTCAGAAGGAGCACGCGGCCGATACGGGCGCCGGCAGCATAATCATGCCGATTGCTGCACATTCCGCGCGCCGCCGAGAAGAAGAAAGTAGAAAGACGCACCGTGCCCCCCGATGCAGAGTAATGCCCTTTGATGTTATGTTATTACATACCAAAGGAAGGCGCTGTCAATCCGCTGCCCGAGCTCCTCCTAGAGCGGGATATTGTCGTGTTTCTTGCGGGGATTCTCCGACCGTTTGTGGCGCAAGCCGGCGAGAGCGCGGACGATCCGCGACCGCGTCGTGTGCGGCAGGATGACGTCATCGATATAGCCCTGCTCTGCAGCGACGAAGGGTGACAGGATCGTTTCCTCATATTCCTTCGTCATCGCGGCAATGTCCGCGGGCTCGTGGCGATCGGAACCGAGCAGGATTTCGACGGCGGCTTTTGCCCCGATCGGGCCTATTTGCGCCGTTGGCCACGCGAAATTGACATCGCCGCGCACGTGTTTCGAGGCCATGATCGTATAGGCCGCGCCGAAGGCCCGGCGGGTGACGACGGTGATCTTCGGCACTGTCGCTTCGGCATAGGCGAACAAAAGCTGCGCGGCCGCCTTGATCAGTCCGCCATGTTCCTGCGCCGTGCCGGGGAGAAAGCCGGGTGCATCAACGAAGGTGACGATCGGAATATTGAAGCAATCGCAAAAGCGGACGAACCGCGCCGCCTTGCGCGCCGCACTTGCATCGAGCACGCCGGCAAGCACCATGGGTTGATTGGCCACAAAACCAACGCTGCGCCCTTCGATGCGGCCGAATCCGATCACGATATTGCTGGCGTGCGCCTCTTGGATCTCGAAGAAATCGCCTTCGTCGGCTGTCTTCGCGATGAGTTCCCGCATGTCATAAGGCACGTCGGGAGCATCCGGCACCAAAGTATCAAGCGACGGCTCGATCCGCTCGGAACTGTCGAAACTCGGCCATTCCGGATTGTCGTCGCCATTGGATGACGGCAGGAAGTCGACGAGCCGGCGTGTCTGCCGGAGCGCCTCGAACTCATTGTCGTAGACACCATCGGCGAGCCCCGTCTTGACGGCATGCACGCAAGCGCCGCCGAGATTGTCCGCGGTGACCGCCTCTTCTGTGAGCGCCTTCACGATCTCCGGGCCAGCAACGAACATATGGCTTGTTTCCCGCACCATGAAGATGAAATCGGCCAGCGCCGGTGCAAAGACATCGGCGCCTCCGCAAGGCCCCATGATGACGGAAATCTGCGGGATGACGCCCGAGGCGAGCGCCGCGCGCTGCCATAATTCGCCGTAGCCGGCGAGCGCCGCGACGCCCTCATCGATCCGGACTCCGGCGGAATCGCAAAGGCCAATGATCGGTGCGCGGTTGTGCAACGCCATGTCCTGCAGATCGCAGATCTTGCGCGCCTGGCCCTGCGACATCGCGCCTGCGAAGACGGTGAAGTCCTTGGCGAAGACATAGACCGGGCGGCCGCTGATCGTTCCGGCGCCGGTGACAACGCCGGCTGATGTTCGCTCGTCCGCGCCGGCACGAGCGGACATGTCGTATTCTTTGAAAGAGTTCTTGATCGACAAGAAGCTCGATCCGTTCATGCGCGGTGAGTTTGCCGCGCCGGTGCTGAGCCTCAACGCGCCTTTCGCCACTGCAAGGCTCTACCCCGGCGCGGAGCTCGGCAAGCCGCTCGAGAATGGACTTCACGTTGCGCTCCTCGAATCTGGCCTTGCGAGTTCGAAAGTCGCGATGAAGGCCGGAACGCTTAAGGAAGCCGAGAGCGCGGGCGTTCCCGTGGGAAACCGTCCAGGTCTAGTGCTCCTTGGAAAGAGCCTCCATCGCCTGGCCAAAGCCGCGCAAGGAAAACTGAACTGCCACATTGCGGCCAGCCGCATCGGTAAAGAACAGGCGCCCAGTATCGGCCGCAACCGCGCGCCAAACACGCAACGTGTCCTCCTTCAATACCGCATCGGCGATGCAGCCGCCGGGGAGGCAGCGGCGCCACGTGAGCTCGACGCCAGGATCCTTATCCTCGGCGATTGCTTTCGGCGCATTCTGGAATGTGATGTTCGTCGGCAGAATGACGGTGATGCGAAGGTCTTCCTTGGGTGTCGGACGGCCGATGCCGATTTGCGCGATCGGGTTTTGTTGCCCTTGGGGAACCACGCCTTGATCGACCTCGCAGATATGTGTGTCGCCTTCCTGCCGGTGTGTGCAGCGCAACGTCCAGACGCCGTAGCTCGCCGTCGTCGTCTCCGGCTCGGAACTCACTGGCGTTGCAGCCGCGGGTTTTGGTGATGGCGCGGGGGGCTTGGTTTGTGCAAGAGACTGGCTTGCCGCCAACCCCACAAGGGCGATACCAAGCAATAGCACTCGAGCACAATTCACGGCGGCCACTCCAAGAGAACGCAAAGCGGTTCAAAGACAACGCAAAAGCGTTTATGCGTCCGGCTCTATCCGGTCAACCTCAAGCATTGAATTGGTGAAATTTTCCCGCCGGGCGGGCGCCCGTTGAGTGCGGAATTAGTCTGGCTCGTCGTTGCCCAGAACTCGGCAAGAATTCACGCACCAGCGAACGGGTGATCGACCGGCCACGCGCCAAAGCTGCGCGATCGAGAAGATCGACGCAATGGCGGGCCATGTCGAGGGAACGATCGATGTGTAGGGAGATGAAATCGACGACCGCATCATCCACGACGATTTGACGATCGCGAAAGAGCTTTCGGAGCACGGCGGTAAGGAGTGCTTCGTCGGGGGCGCCAAGTTCGACGAAAGGGGCCAGCCGCAGGCGCGACAGGAGATCGGCGGTCGCGAGACCCCAAAGAATCCGGCTTGCGCCGCGCGGTCAGCAGCAAGCTCGTCTTTTGCTCCCGTGCAAGATTGAGGAGATGAAAGAGCGGCGCCTCGGCCGCCCCTATTTCATCGGCACCTTCAATGACGAGGGCGGGTTTGTCTGCGAGCGCAGTAATATCGGCGCCATCCAGCGAGCGCCCGGATGAAATATTGGCTCCCGCGCGCGCCGCCCAGATCGCCGCGAGATGGCTCTTACCCGCGCCCGGTGGCCCGAGCAGGAGCAGGACTTCCTCGGGCCACAGCGGCCAAGCCTCGATCATTCGCAAGGCTGTCGTATTGGCGTCTGAAACGAGGAAGTCCTCGCGGCGGAAATGCGGCGTCAGCGCGAGATCGAGACCGAGCTGGCGCCAACCAGAAGGACTGCTGGGTTCTTGCGGTATCTCGGGAGACATGTCATCGATCTTCGGTGGCTTTCGCGGCCGCTTGCGCCTCGATGGTTGCCCGCAAATGCGGCAGGCTGGTGTAGAGGTCGCTGTTGCGATAGCGATCAATCGCAAAGCGCAGGATGACCCCGGTCGCGGCGGCGACCGGCACCGCGATGATAAGCCCGGTGAAGCCGAACAGGCTGCCAAAGGCAAGAAGCGCAAATATCAGCCAGACTGGATGCAGCCCGACTTTGTCCCCGACGAATTTCGGTGAAATCACGTTGGATTCCAAAAACTGGCCGGCGAGGACGACGCAGAGCGTCAAGGTGACGAGCGTCCAATGCGGCCAACCTTGAACGATGGCGACAATTGTCGCGACAATGAGGGCGACCATTGATCCGACATAAGGCACGAAACTCAAAAATCCCGCAGTAATGCCGATCAGCAAGCCGAAGTTCAGACCGATAATCGACAGCCCCAAGCCGTACCAGATTCCAAGAAAAAGGCAGACAAGCGACTGGCCGCGCAAGAAACCCGACATGGCGGTATCGATTTGGCGGGCGAGCTGGTGAACGACGCCGCGGTGACGTGGCGGAATAAGACTGTCGATCGAGGCGATCATTCTGTGCCAATCCAACAGCATGTAGAAAACGACGACCGGCGTGACCACGATCAAGGACGCGAGACTGATCAGCGCGGCGCCATGGCTGACGACCGAATTCAGAAAAGAGGCCATCCAACCCGCCGCCTCGGCTGCGAGATCACCGACGCCAGCGCGAATATCGGGACCGCTCGTCCCGCCTAGGCCGAGTTTTTCAAGCAGCGGACCGCCATAGTCGCGCGCAAGCCGCCCTCCCGCCTGTGTAAGCAGCGTCTGCAGCTTGTTGAGTAGCTCCGGCAGCGCGCGAATAAAATCCGCAAACTGATGACTGAGCACCGGCACGATCAGAATCAGGATGAGGGCGAGGATGGTCGCGACAATGCCGAGGATCAGAAGCGTCGCCGCAAGGCGGTTCAAGCCGAGCCGCTGGAGACGATCGGCGAACGGGTCGAGCAGGTAGGCGACGACGAACCCCGCCGCGAAAGGCAAAAGAACGCCGCTGAACACCCAAAGAAACAGCGTGAGCAAGGCTAAGGCGCCGATCCAAAAGCCGATTTGCCATTCGATCCGCATCAACATGATCCCCGCCATCGCGCACTTGCACGTTCGACGGCTCGCCGCAATTATAGGCTCATGTGCCGTGCCCAGCTCGCCAAATAGGCCGCGAGGGACGCGAGCGTCAATGCCGCGACGCAATAGGCGGCGAGACCGAACCATGGTCCGAGCGGGAATTGAAAAGCCTTGGCGCCGAGCACCGCCGCTGCGAAGCCGATCTGCGCCACCGTATTAACCTTCGAGATCCAAAGCGGCCTGATTTTGATTGGTTTGTTCATCACCCAGGAGATCATGAAGGCGCCGATGATCATCACATCGCGGGCGACAACCACGATAGCCAGCGTAGTCGGCACCGCGTCGACCACAGCAAGCGCCACGTAAATCGACACGAGCAGCGCCTTATCGGCCAGCGGATCGAGATAGGCGCCGAGCTCTGTGCGGAGATCGAAGCTCTTGGCGAGCCAGCCATCGACCGCATCGGAGACGCCGGCCAGGATGAAGATGATGCAGGCCTCCGGCCAACGCGCCGCCGCGATCATCGCGATGACGACCGGTACGAGCACGAGCCGACCGAGTGTGATGAGATTGGGCAGACTGGTGTAAACAGACATGATTCCGACGGAGGAGCGCACTGGCGCCGTGTTCGCACAATTTAGCGTCATTTGTGCCAATTCCGGAAATCCCCAGGCCGGCGCCGCGCATCTCGCTTTTGCGACGCTTGCCTTGCGCGGGACGAGACGCTAGGCCTGCCCTCGAGCACAGGATGGACATGGCGGTAAAAAAAGGCCTCACTTATGCCGATGCGGGCGTCGATATCGAGGCCGGCAATGCCATGGTCGAAAGGATCAAGCCGCTCGTCCGGGCGACGCGCCGCCGCGGCGCCGACGCCGAGATCGGCGGTTTTGGTGGTCTGTTCGACCTCAAGGCGGCGGGATTCAGCGATCCGATCCTTGTTGCCGCCAATGATGGCGTCGGCTCAAAGGTTAAGCTCGCCATCGACAGCAACATTCACACGACGATCGGCATCGATCTCGTCGCCATGTGCGTTAACGATCTCGTCGTGCAAGGCGCCGAGCCTTTGTTCTTTCTCGATTATTATGCGACCGGCAAACTCGATCCCGGCCTCGGCGCGGAGATCATCGAAGGCATCGCGCGAGCCTGCATTGAGGCCGGCGCCGCGCTGATCGGCGGCGAGACGGCCGAAATGCCCGGCCTTTACGCTGGTCGGGATTACGATCTCGCCGGCTTTGCCGTCGGCGCTGTCGAGCGCAGCCGGCTGCTGCCGAAAAATGACATCGCGGCAGGCGACGTCGTCTTGGGACTCCGCTCCTCTGGCCTTCATTCCAACGGATTTTCATTGGTCCGCCGGATCGTCGCCGAGGCCGGGCTTGATCTTTCCGCCCCGGCGCCGTTCGCGCCCCAGACGACACTGGCCGAAGCCTTGCTGACGCCTACGCGAATTTATGTCCGGTCGCTCTTGCATGCCTTGCGGACAAGCGATGCGATCAAGGCCTTGGCGCATATCACCGGTGGCGGCTTTCCCGACAATCTGCCGCGCGTTTTGCCGCAAGGCCTCGGCATATGCGTAGATCTTGCCGCCATTCCGGTGCCGCCGGTATTCCGCTGGCTCGCCGCCGAAGGCCCGGTTGCGGAACCTGAAATGCTGCGGACGTTCAATTGTGGGATCGGCATGGTGGTCATCACGGCACCGGCGGACGTTGCGGCAGTCGATGCTGATCTACGCGCGGCGGGGGAAGAGCCCGTCGTACTCGGCGAAGTGATCGCGGCGAGCGGACCCCGCGTCGCCTATGCCGGGCAGCTCTCGCTGTGACCCGGCGCAAGCGCACGGCTATTTTGATCTCCGGCCGCGGCTCGAACATGCGCAGCCTCATTGAGTCGGCGCGAACACCCGAATTTCCCGCCGAAATTGCGCTGGTCCTCGCCAATCGGCCCGAGGCTGAAGGGCTTGCCTTCGCCAAGGATCACGGCATTGCGACCGCAGCAGTCGATCAGAAAATCTACGCAGGGCGCGAGGAATTCGAGCGATCCATGCAAGTTTTGCTTGAACTGCATCAGATCGACCTCATTTGCCTTGCCGGCTTCATGCGGCTCCTGACGCCCGCGTTCGTGCACCTTTGGGAAGGCCGGATGATCAATGTTCACCCTGCCCTGCTGCCGGCCTATCGCGGTTTGCATACGCATGAACGCGCCCTTGCCGATGGCGTGAAGATTCACGGTTGCACGGTGCATTTTGTCGTGCCGGCCATGGATGCAGGGCCGATCATCGCGCAAGCCGCCGTCGCTGTTCTCGATTCGGATAGTCCGGAGACCTTGGGCCGCCGGGTACTGGAGCAAGAGCACATTATCTATCCGGCGGCGTTGGCCCTGGTTGCGGGCGAGCGCCTGCGGATTTGCGGCAATAGAGTCACTCTCGACAATTCAGACGTCGAACCTTCCCCGCTTCGGGTGCCACGCGTCGGCTGAGGCGACGTCGTAGCGCGGCCGGCGACTTCGCGCCACTCTGCGGGTGTCGCGACGTTTGGCCGACGCGTGTCGCTCAAGGCACGCGCCGGAAGTGCTTCGTCAGAAGACAATCTGCGTGCGTCCGGCGATCCAATCGATCGTGGCGCCGCGGGTGTTTGGACCGCCGTAATAGGCGGGGTTGTCGACAATGACATGCTCGTAATCGAGCATGAATCTCATGTTGAGGTTCGGATACCAGTTGACTCCCGCGCCGTAGGACGTTTGTGAACTGCCGCCGTAGCCGGACGTGGAGCCGTTTGTACCGGGAACCTTATAAGCGCCTCCGAGCGCAGCGGTGGACAGGTTCGGATCGTTGAGATCGACAGTGCTATAGCGTCCGGCGATTTCGAGCGCACCCCAACCATTGCCACCGTAGAACAAGGGATGGTCGGGAATGACGCCGGTGTAGGCACCTGTCGCCGGATTGTAGAGACGCTTGCCTCCGAAGGTGTAGCTCGCCTCCGCATAACCGCCGTTGAAGTTGAGTTCGGGCCCCGGTCGTCCGCCAGTCCAGCCGCTGACGCCCGCGGTCGCCGCGGAGTACGGTGTCGTGCCAACCAGCGTGTCGACGATGTAATGGTAATACTCGCCCTGGATGAAGAAATTCTGCCAGGCTGCCGCCGCCTCACCACCGAAGACTTCGCCGCCATGCGCGGGGATATTGCCGGCGTTAAGGAAATAGGTTGGATCGACGCGCAGCTCAGGCCTATCGTAAAGCTGCACGCCTTCAATGTTCGATCCGATGCGCGGATCGAACAAATTGGCGTAGTTGAAGCCGAGATGCAGCGAGGCATCCGGCGTCTGCCAGAGCTGATAGGACGCACGGAAGAGTCCGGAGAGTTGCGGGCCCAAGCCGCTGATAGAGGAACTCTGGATGCAAGGCGTCCCGGGCGTTGGGGTCGATGTTCCTGAGTTGCAGGAGGCTCCATCTGTATGCAACGCGCCGGAGTTGGGACCGGTGACATAGGCGCTGACAAAGTAGCGATCGTTATTTGAATGCGCACCGGCAGCGGTGCGGAAATCGCCGCCGCCGAACTCCGTGGCGACGACCTGAGAGGATGACCGCTCCATGAACATGATGTCGTTGGAACTCGTTGATTCTTCCAGCGTCCAAGGCACGTCCTGAACACCGGGAAGATCGATCGCCACCGGGAACGGGCCGCCGTGATTGTAGAAACCGTTGTAGGTGATGAAGGCGTTTTCGACTCCGGAAAGAAAGTTGTTGTTGGTGCTCGGGGCCGTGCTCGAATTAAGATTCGCAAGGGCATTGTTCGGATTATAGCCGTCCGAGGTGTTGCCGAAGTCGTAGATAAAGGCGTAGTGCCAGTCACCCATGAATTTGCCGACGACGCCGATACGCGCGCGCCGCAAGTCGATCCCGCTGGCGAGACCTGTCTGGTCCAGGGTTTTTGGTTCTGGCTTGTAGTTCAGATAGCCGCCGGTATCGAGGTGGAGACGACCGAACAGTTCGATCGTATTGTCTCCGTTCACGTCGGAGAACCCGAAGTGGTAACCGCGATCGTAGGTCATCAGGATTTTCGGGGGCAGTTGCGGCAGCGGTTCTCCCGGCGGACGCGGTTGTCCGGGAGCAAGTCCGGCTGTCGCGACGGCGACGGGCGCTTGCTTGCGCAACTGCCGGATCTCCGCCTGTAAGGACCTGATCTCGGCCTGGTGCCGCGCTTCGATCTGCTGGATCTCCGCTTCCAGCTTTTGAATCTGACTGTCGTCAGCGACAGCAAACTCTCCGCAGAGAGCCCATACACTCGCCGACGCCATGAGAATCAATAGTTTGCGCTGATGAGTGCCGCGAAGCCCTCGCGCCGGTTCAGAGAATTTCGACTGCATTAAAACCCCCTAGGACTTTCGACCTATTAGATAGATAAAATGGGCTTCTATTAGTCAATAATTTTTATGTACTATATGTCCGACTTCGATGCCTTGTGTTATTTTGGCATCAGTCCGGAAGAGATGGGGCCTTCAGCGAGCGAAGTGCACTCGGACGGAACGGCAACGGCTGCTGGCGCCGACCTATCGCGCGCGTGATTCTTCGTCCCGCGCGGGCATGGGTGCTGGTTGCTTGCTGGCAGGCAGCGAAGCGTCTGATGGTCGTCAGTCGCTTCCGACGGTCTGAGAATCGTCGATTGTCATGCTCAAATTACCGACGCAGCTCGCGTAGCCATCGGAGCCTGGGGCGAGGCCGAGTTCAGCACAGGCGTGCCGCACTGACGTCATCTGGTCGCCCCGACGATACGAACGAAACGCCTCTGTAGCGGCCGTCTCTTGCACAGGCGGCTCGGCCAAAGCCGCGCGTGGGGCTGAGACACTTTCTTCCCGGTCGAGGACACAATTTGCGAAGCTGGGCGTGCCGGGATGATAGCCGCGGCGGCCGCATTCATGGCGTTCCCGGTCGATACGTAGCGCCGTAGTCAAAGATGCAGCCGTTTCGCCCAGGCTCATGACGCAATAGGCGAAAGGGGCCTCGGAGGGATTGAGGCCCATTTCGGCGCAGGCCCTCTGCACGCGGGCATTTCCCCCAAGGGCGGCTGTCTGCGCCATGGCTCCCGAAGAAGCCACCAGACAGGCAGCTGCGACGAACGCGATGATGTGGCGCGACATTGACTAACCGCATATCTGTTTCAGCCTCCAAGAATTAAGGCGCCTTATCAATGCAACGTAATAAAGATGAGTTTAGAATCGCCGTTTCGTTCTAAATTATTCTTCATTGAATTTTCTTTTACTATGTGACTTCTTAAGCCCGAGCCTCTTTGCGAGCCACGCCTGTAGCGGATTGAAGCATTGATCCTTCGGGTCGGCTCGCACGCGACGGATCGGCACGCTCTGAGACAGAAAAGCCCGACGATTCGCCAGGGCTTGTTCATGACGCCATCAGGGAAAGAGCTTCGTTGGCCTTACGGCTTCCAGGCTTCGTAATCGCCGGTCGCAGGTGGCCTCACACCGCTCGCCAAGGTCGAGCCCGGCGGGCGCCAAGCTTGCGGCGTTCCGGTCAAGTTGGGCACATATGGCGATTGCCAGGCGCGCGGCTCATAATTCTCGTCCGGAGGCGGCACGTCAACGATGTGATGCAGCCAGCCATACCAGCCAGGCGGAGTCATGGAACCCTCGGCTATGCCGGCATAAATGACCCAACGGCGTTCGAAGCCGAGCGCCGGATCCTTGCGGCCGCCACTGGTCCGATAATAGCGATTGCCGTATTGATCGCAGCCGACCAGCTCACCCTTCCGCCATGTATAAAAGAGGGTGTTGAGCGTCGCGCCGTTCCACCACGTGAAGAATTGCGCGAGCCATTGCATCGATTGGTCCTGGATAGGGCTGGGATTTGCTGCGGGCGGACTATGGCGAGGGTGCGGGGCCTTGTCCAGCCGCAACCTCGTCCCACCAAACTCGGCCATCCGGCGTTCCCCCATGGGCGCGAAAAGCAGCCTGGGGATATGGCGGAAGACTCACCTAAAGGAGCCACTCGGACTTGTCCGACGGCCGCCTCTACGTCAAGGATTTCGCAGCCGCAGCCGCTTGAAAAATTTACGATTTGCACAACATTTTGTGGCTATACACTCTGCGGCTACTAGAGATAGGCTAAATCCTACAAAGTGCGGAATTGGGATGGCAATCGCCCAACGACTCGCACGTTGTTATCTTTGGGGGCCAGGGACCGCACATTCGGTCCCGCGCGAGACAATCTCGCGAACATTCAGGATGAGACTCATGCGGATCGCGCGGCGCTACACGACGGCAGAGACTTCGCCCTATGACTCGATCGAATTCCGCACCACGCGGAGCGAGATTCGCAACCCCGATGGCTCAACGGTCTTCGCGCTTGACGGAATTGAAATTCCTGCGAGTTGGAGCCAGGTCGCGGCCGATGTCCTGGCGCAGAAATATTTCCGCAAGGCTGGCGTCCCTGCCCGGCTGAAGCCCGTCGAGGAGCCGGACATTCCGGACTTCCTCTGGCGCCGCGTCGCCGATGAGGCCGCTTTGGAGGAGCTTCCAAAGGCAGCGCGATTCGGCTCCGAAATCTCGGCCCGCCAAGTCTTCGACCGGCTTGCCGGCGCCTGGACCTATTGGGGCTGGAAGGGCAAATATTTCGATTCGGTCGAAGATGCCCGCGCCTTCTTCGATGAATTGCGATTTATGCTGGCCAAGCAGATCGCCGCGCCGAATTCGCCGCAATGGTTCAACACCGGGCTGCATTGGGCCTATGGCATCAACGGCCCCAGCCAGGGCCATTATTACGTCGATTTTGAAACCGGTAAGCTCGTCAAATCGAAATCGGCTTACGAACATCCGCAGCCCCATGCCTGTTTCATCCAATCGGTCGCCGACGATCTCGTCAACGACGGCGGCATCATGGATTTTTGGGTGCGCGAGGCGCGCCTCTTCAAATATGGCTCGGGCACCGGCTCAAATTTTTCGAAATTGCGCGGCGAGAACGAGAAGCTTTCGGGCGGCGGCAAATCTTCCGGCCTGATGTCCTTCTTGAAGATTGGCGATCGTGCTGCCGGCGCGATCAAATCCGGTGGCACGACGCGACGCGCCGCCAAAATGGTCGTGGTTGATGTCGATCACCCCGATATTGAAGCCTATATCGATTGGAAGGTGAAGGAAGAGGAGAAGGTCGCCGCTCTCGTCGCTGGCTCGAAGATCGTCAAGAAGGCGCTGAAAGCCATCCTGCGCGCCTGTGTAAATTGCGAAGGTCCGGGCGATGATTGCTTTAACCCGGAAATGAATCCGGCCTTGAAGAAGGAGATCAAGCTCGCGCGTCGCGCCTCAGTGCCCGACGGCATGATCAAGAAGATCATCCAGTTCGCGCGCCAAGGCTACAAGGACATCGACGAAGTCGTATCCTTCGATACGTTCACGACCGATTGGGATTCGGAAGCCTATCTCACCGTCTCCGGCCAGAACTCCAACAATTCGGTGCGTGTCACCGACGCCTTTTTGCGCGCCGTTGAAGACGACGGCGACTGGACCTTGACGCGCCGGCTCGACGGCAAGGCGCATAAGGTGATGAAGGCACGCGATCTCTGGGAGAAGATCGGCTATGCCGCCTGGGCCTCGGCCGATCCGGGTCTGCAATATCACACGACGATCAATGATTGGCACACCTGCCCGGCCGCGGGTCCGATCGTCGCGTCGAACCCCTGCTCCGAATATATGTTCCTCGATGACACGGCCTGCAATCTTGCCTCGCTGAACTTGCTGCCGTTCCGCCATCCGGAAACGACGCGCTTCGACATCGAGGCCTATGAGCACGCCGTGCGGTTGTGGACCGTCGTGCTCGAAATTTCGGTGCTGATGGCGCAATTTCCCTCGAAGGAGATCGCCAAGCTCTCCTATGAATATCGCACGCTCGGGCTCGGCTATGCCAATATCGGCGGCCTGCTGATGTCCTCCGGCATCGCCTACGATTCGGACGAAGGCCGCGCGATCTGCGGCGCGCTCTCAGCGGTCATGACCGGCGTTTCCTATGCGACCTCGGCCGAGATGGCGCGCGAGCTTGGTGCCTTCGCGCATTTTGCCGAGAATAGAGACGCGATGCTGCGCGTGATGCGCAACCATCGACGCGCGGCACAGGGCGAGGCCTCCGGCTATGAGTTGCTTGCGACGCCGCCGGTGCCGCTGGATCGCATGTCGCTCAGCGAGGACGCGCTTGGCCAACATGCGATCGCCGCCTGGGACAGGGCGGTCGAACTCGGCGTGCAATACGGCTATCGCAATGCTCAGACCACAGTGGTCGCACCCACCGGCACGATCGGCCTCGTCATGGATTGCGACACCACTGGGATCGAGCCCGATTTCGCTCTCGTCAAATTCAAGAAACTCGCCGGCGGCGGCTATTTCAAGATCATCAACCGCGCCGTGCCGGAAGGGCTGCGCGCGCTCGGCTATCGCGAATTGGAGATTGCCGAGATCGAGGTCTATGCTGTTGGCCATGCCTCGCTGCGTCAGGCGCCCGCCATCAACCACGTGAGCCTTCGCGCGAAGGGTTTTACCGAAGCCAAGCTCGAAGAGCTTGAGAAGACGCTGGCCACGGCCTTCGACATCAAGTTCGTCTTCAACAAATGGACGCTCGGCGCCGACTTCCTCGTCAATACGCTCAAAGTACCGGAAGAAAAGCTCGACGACCCGAATTTCGATCTGCTCGCCTTCCTCGGTTTCTCCAAGGCCGACATCGAGGCCGCCAACATCCATGTCTGCGGCGCGATGACGGTGGAGGGCGCCCCCCATCTGAAGCTCGAACATTATCCTGTGTTCGATTGCGCCAATCCCTGCGGGCGCACCGGCAAGCGCTATCTTTCGGTCGAAAGCCATATCCGCATGATGGCGGCGGCGCAGCCCTTCATCTCCGGCGCGATCTCGAAGACGATCAACATGCCGAACGACGCCGGCGTCGAAGACTGCAAGGAAGCCTATATGCTCTCCTGGCGACTCGCCCTGAAAGCCAACGCCCTCTATCGCGACGGCTCGAAACTCTCGCAGCCTCTGAACAGTCAATTGATCGCCGATGAGGAAGACGAGGCGGAAGAAGCCGTCGAGACCTTGATGGCAACCAATATGCCCGCGCGCGCCGCCGCAGTCGCTGAGAAAATCGTTGAGAAATTCGTCGAACGAATTGTCGTCGAGCGCACGCGCGAGCGCGAGCGTCTGCCCGATCGGCGCAAGGGCTACACGCAGAAGGCCGTCGTCGGCGGCCACAAGGTTTATCTGCGCACCGGCGAATACCAGGACGGGCGGCTCGGCGAGATCTTCATCGACATGCACAAGGAGGGCGCGGCCTTCCGCTCGCTGATGAACAATTTCGCCATCGCCATCTCGGTCGGCCTACAATATGGCGTGCCGCTCGAAGAATATGTCGATGCCTTCACCTTTGTCCGCTTCGAGCCTGCCGGCCTTGTGCAAGGCAATGACGCGATCAAGAATGCGACCTCGATCATCGACTATGTCTTCCGTGAACTCGCGATCTCCTATCTCGGCCGCAACGATCTCGCCCATATCGACCAGAGCGACATCGGCCATGACGCGCTTGGCAAGGGCGAAGATCAAAGCCGAGCTCCGCAAGCCGCGGCGCCGGCGACGGCCAAATTCGTGTCGAAAGGCTTCGTGCGGGCCAAGGCTGACAAGCTGATGCTGGTGCAGAGCGGGCAAGCCTCCGCGCCACAAGCCGCGACGGCACTGAAGAAAAACCTCGAAAACGAGATCGAGGCTGAACTCGGCGAACTCGATTGGTCGGTGCCGGCCGAGCGCACGACGGTCGCCTCACGGCGCAGCGAAGCGCGGATGAAAGGCTATACCGGCGAAGCCTGCCCCGAGTGCAACAACTTCACGCTTGTCCGCAACGGCACGTGCTTGAAGTGCGATACGTGCGGCGCGACGACGGGGTGCAGTTGAGAATTGAATGAAAAATCAACTGTGACGGGAACCATAGCATCGCCCTGTGGCTGAACGGCGAGTTGGGCATTCGTAACTCTCTCGACGCTCGTCTCGAACGGCGAACCACATCTTGCCGTAAAACTATTTTTGAACAGCCGTAGGTACTTTGTGGATGTATGTTTTGGCCATCAAGAATAGCGCTTGAATCCTATTTAAGCATGATGTAAATGGCGAAAATGATATTCAAATATCGATATATAGTATCTGAAACATGATATCGGCAGCACAGCTACGGGCGGCGCGGGCTCTTTTGGGCCTCGATCAGCGAACCCTTGCGGAGCTTTCAAGCCTCTCCGTCCCAACGATCCAGCGCATGGAGTCAAGTGACGGAGTCATTCGCGGCAATGTCGATTCCTTGATGAAATTGGTCAGTGCCCTCGATGACGCCGGGATCGATCTCATCGGCGAGGGTGCTGTGAGCCAGGACGGCGGTCGTGGTGTGCGACTCAAGCGGTCGTCGGGGGATGCCACATTTTTCAATTCCACGGCCAGGCGGTCTGTGGCGGGACAGCGAAAGTAGCGGCAGATGACGGTCGCCATCGAGTTGTGGTGCGTGGCCGCACTGCTCGTCGTTTCATTTCTCGGTCTGACGACGGCACGGTCGCAGGTCGGAACGATGATTGTCTATGGCGCCTGTCTTGCGATTTCCGCTTGCGCACTTTCTTTAGCGCTTAGCCGGCTTGTGGCAGGCGGTCTAGCAACACCGGAAATCATCCTGCCGCTTGGGCTGCCCTGGGTCGGAGCGCATTTCACGGTCGACGCACTCGCCGCCTTCTTCCTCGTGGTCATCAATCTTGGCGGCGCCACCGCAAGCCTCTACGCGCTAGGCTACGGCCGTCACGAGACGGCGCCGCATCGCGTCCTGCCGTTTTACCCGGCGTTCCTGGGCGCGATGAATCTCGTCGTTCTTGCCAACGATGCCTTCACTTTCCTGCTCTCTTGGGAATTCATGTCGCTGACCTCCTGGGCGCTGGTGATGGCGCATCATCGCGTGGCCGGCAATGTGCGCGCCGGCTATGTCTATCTCGTCATGGCAAGTTTCGGGACGCTGGCCCTTCTACTTGCCTTCGGTCTCCTTGCCGGACCGCAGGGCGGCTACACCTTTGCCGCGATCCGCGCCGAATCCCACGTGCCCTTAACTGCAGCACTCGTTCTCGCGTTGACACTTCTAGGCGCAGGATCGAAGGCGGGGCTCGTGCCGCTGCACGTCTGGTTGCCGCTGGCCCATCCGGCGGCGCCGAGCCACGTCTCCGCGCTGATGAGCGGCGTCATGACCAAGGTCGCCGTTTACGGTTTCATCCGCATCGTTTTCAATCTGCTCGGTGCGCCGACCTGGTGGTCAAGCATGGTCGTGCTGACACTCGCTGCGGCGACAGCGCTGCTCGGCGTGCTCTACGCCTTGATGCAGCACGATTTGAAACGCCTTCTAGCCTATCACACGGTCGAGAACATCGGCATCATCTTCATCGGGCTCGGTCTGGCGCTTGCCTTTCGCGCGGATGGGATGGACGCGGCGGCGGCTCTGGCGCTGACCGCGGCGCTATTCCACGTCTTCAACCATTCGGTCTTCAAAAGCCTGCTGTTCTTCGGCGCGGGAGCGGTGCTGACCGAGACGGGCGAGCGCGACATGGAGCACTTGGGCGGTCTCATCCACCGCATGCCACTCGTAAGCCTTGCCTTCCTTGTCGGCTGTGTCGCAATTTCCGCGCTGCCGCCGCTCAATGGCTTCGTCTCCGAATGGCTGACCTTCCAGGCCATCCTCCTGAGTCCGGCGCTGCCACAGTGGGGTCTCAAGATTCTGATCCCCGCGATAGGCGCCGTACTGGCCCTCTCGGCCGCGCTCGCCGCAGCCTGCTTCGTCAAGGCTTTCGGCATCACCTTTCTCGGCCGGCCGCGCTCGATTGTCGTGTCGAAGGCCGATGAGGCGGATCAGTTCTCGCTTGCAGCGATGTTCTTTCTCGCGGCACTTTGCCTGCTTGCCGGGATCGTCCCGGGCTTTGTGATCAACGCCCTCGTGCCTTTGACACAAAGCCTGGTCTTAGGCCGCATGCCCTACCAGAACCCCGCACCCTGGTTTGCGATCGTGCCGATCACGGCGAGTCGCAGTTCCTATGATGGGTTCCTCGTTTTCATCTTCATCACCCTCGCGTCTGTGTTCTCAGCCTTAGCGATCCATCGGCTAGCCTCGCACGCGCTGCGCCGCGCGCCCGCCTGGGATTGCGGCTACCCGGACTCAAGCGTGCACACCCAGTACACCTCCGCGAGCTTCGCGCAGCCGATCCGGCGGGTTTTTGGCACAGTCGCCTTCCGGGCACGAGAGAGCGTCACGATGCCGCCGCCCGGCGGCACCGACCCGGCAGTGCTGCGGGTCGAGCTGCATGATCCGGTCTGGGAGGAAATCTATGCGCCGATCACCCAAGCGATCGGCGTCGCAGCCGATCGGCTCAATCGCCTGCAGTTCCTGACGATCCGCGGTTATCTGAGCATCGTCTTCGCGGCGCTCGTCTTTCTCCTGCTGGTGTTGGCGCTATGGCTCTGATCAGTGGCCTCGCCACCCAAGGACTGCAAATGCTGCTGATCCTGTCGCTGGCGCCGGCGCTCGTGGGTCTTGTTCGCAAGGTGAAAGCGCGCCTCCTGCGCCGCCGCGGCGCGCCGATTCTCCAGCCCTATCGCGATCTCATGCGGCTGTTGCGCAAGGAAGTCGTGTTGGCAGAGAACGCGAGTTGGCTCTTCCGCGCCACACCCTATCTGATCTTTGCGGCGACCTGGGTGGCTGCTGCTCTCGTGCCGAGCTTTGCCACTGGCCTCGTCTTCAGCTGGTCCGCCGATCTCATCGCCATCATCGCCCTGCTGGCCAGCGCACGTTTCTTCCTTGCGCTCGCCGGCATGGATGTCGGTACCAGCTTCGGCGGCATCGGATCGAGCCGGGAGGTGATGATCGCCTCACTTGCCGAACCGGCGATGATCATGGTCGTGTTCACTCTCGCGCTGATCGCAGGATCGACCCAGCTTTCGACTATCGCCGCCTTCATGGCTTCGCCGGCGGTTGGATTGCGCGTCTCACTGGGACTGGCGCTCATCGCTCTTATCATTGTGGCGCTTGCCGAGAACGCCCGCATTCCCGTGGACAACCCGGCGACACATCTCGAACTCACCATGGTGCATGAGGCGATGGTGCTGGAATATTCCGGGCGGCACCTCGCCCTGATCGAGCTCGCGGCGGCGCTCAAACTTTTGCTTTATGTCTCGTTGATCGGCTGCCTTTTTTTGCCCTGGGGATTGGCGCCGGCGGGCAGCGGCGTCGGCACGACGCTCGTCGACATCATTGCTTATATCGCCAAACTTGCCTTTTGCGGTTCTTTACTGGCCGTGTTTGAGACCGCGATCGCCAAGATGCGTGTGTTCCGTGTCCCGCAATTCTTAGGCGCAGCGCTGATGCTCGCGCTGCTCGCCGTTCTTCTACGCTTCGTCTCGACGAGTCTCTAGATGAGCAGCCTCGACTTCGACATTTCGCATCTTCTGGCGGGCACACTCGTGCTCATCAGCTTCATGCTGCTTTATCAGGATCAACTCTTCGCCCTTCTCAACATTTACGCCTTGCATGCGCTAACCCTGGCGCTCGCGGTCGCTTGGCAGGCCAAGATTCAGGACGCACCGTACCTCTACGTCACGGCGACCATGGCGCTTGGCTTCAAGGCCATCATCATTCCATTTGCGTTGCGGCGGATCGTCGAGCGGCTTGGCATCCATCGCGAGGTCGAGACGGCGGTCGGCATCGGTCTGACCATGCTGACCGGCATGGCGCTAGTCGCGCTCTCCATGGTGATCATGCTTCGCGTGACCAGCGGTGCGGCGAGCCCGATTGCGCGTGAAGATCTTGCCCTAGCGCTCGCGGTCGTGCTGCTCGGCCTCCTGATGATGGTGACACGGCGCAATGCTGTGAGCCAGATCATCGGATTTATGTCGCTCGAGAACGGGCTGATTCTCGCGGCGACGGGTGCTAAGGGCATGCCCCTCGTCGTCGAGATCAGTATCGCTTTCTCGATCCTCATCGCCTTCATCGTCATCGGCATCTTTCTCTTTCGCATTCGCGAGCGCTTCGACACTGTCGATATCGGTGCGCTAGACCAGTCTAGAGGGGAGCGCCGGTGATCCGAATACCTCCGGCCTCTATTGAAGTGGTTCTGTTGATTCCGCTTTGCGCGGCGGTTCTGCTCGCGTTCCTGTCGAGCTATCGCATCGCCGCGCGCGTCAATGTGGCGGCGAGCTTTCTGACGCTGCTCGCGGCTTTGTCGTTGCTTTTGACCAAGCACGCCGCGCCTAATCGTTACCTGCTGGTCGACGATCTCAACGTCGTCTTCATCTGCCTCAACTGCTTCGTCGGTTTTACCACCAGCATCTTCAGCGCGAGCTATATCGCTCACGAGTTGGAGATCGGCCGGTTGACTGCCACTTATCTGCGTTTCTACCACGCCATGTATCAGGTTCTGATCTTCGCTATGAATCTGGCGCTGATGGCGAACAATATCGGGCTGATGTGGGTCGCCATCGAGATCGCCACCCTCACCACCGTGATGATGGTCGGGATCTACCGTACCCACGAGGCACTCGAGGCGGCATGGAAATATTTCATCCTCGGCAGCGTCGGGATCGCACTCGCGCTCTTCGGCACGATCCTCGTCTATGTAGCCGCGGAGCCGGTGATCGGTGAAGGCCTCGATTCGATGGCCTGGACGGCGCTAATCGGTCACGCCGCCGCTTTCGATCCGGCCCTTTTGAACGTCGCCTTCGTTTTCATTCTCCTCGGCTATGGCACCAAAGTAGGATTAGTGCCGCTCCATGCCTGGCTGCCCGACGCGCACGCCGAAGGACCGACACCGATCTCCGCCGTGTTGTCGGGCCTGCTCCTCAACGTTGCGCTTTATGCCGTGCTGCGCTTCAAGATTCTGATGACGGCCAATGTGGCGGCTGTGGCGCCGGGTCCTCTCATGGTGAGCTTGGGCGTGGTCTCGCTCGTCTTTGCTGCATTCATGCTCTACCGCCGCACCGACATCAAACGATTGTTCGCCTATTCGTCGATTGAGCATATGGGGATCATCACGTTCGCCTTCGGCATGGGGGGCCCGCTCGCGAACTTCGCCGGGCTGCTGCACATGACCATGCACAGCCTCACCAAATCCGGCATATTCTTCGCCGTCGGCCATATTGCTCAGATCAAGGGGACGCAGAAGATCGGCGAGATTGGCGGTCTGACTGAAACTCATGCCTGGCTCGGCTGGTGCCTTGTGCTCGGCGTCGTGGCCATCAGCGGTCTGCCGCCGTTCGGCATTTTCACGAGCGAGTTTTTGGTGGTGAGCTCAACTTTCGCGCGGACGCCGCTGCTCGCCGTCCCCCTGGTCTTTGGACTGCTCCTCGCTTTCGGCGCACTGCTGCTGCGGCTGAACGGGCTTGCCTTCGGCGAACCGCGCGGCAGCATGGCGCCGGTCAAGGCCTCCTATGCGCCGCTGATGGCGCATCTGACGTTGGTCCTTGCCGCGGGCCTCTACCTGCCGCCGCCGCTCGTCAGCTGGTTCGAGCACGTCTCAAAGCTTCTCGGGTGACTAATAGATGTCAACACTCGCGGAATTGATCGGCAGAGGAAGGCGGGACGAGGCGCACCGGCCCTATCCGCGGGCCGTCGTCGATGCGGAGACCTGGCAACTTGCTGCCGAAGAATTGCGCGACGGACACCTGACACTGCTCGGACTCTGGGGCGATCGCAACACAGTGCATATGGCGCTGCTCAACGAAATGTCCGGCGACCTCGCGGTCATGAGCTTCGATTGTCCGAATCGCCAGTTTCCTTCAATCGGCGCAAAGCACCCGCCAGCGATCCGCCTTGAGCGCGCTATCCGCGACCTCTTCAGCCTCGAGCCGTTGGGCGCGCCGGATACGCGCCCCTGGCTCGACCATGGCCGCTGGGACTTATCGCAGCCGCTCGGGAACGCGGAGCCGCGCGAGGCAGGCGTGCTCCCCTACACCTTCCTCCCAGCCGAAGGCGAAAGCCTGCATCAGATTCCGGTCGGTCCGGTCCATGCCTCCATCATCGAGCCGGGACATTTTCGTTTCACCGCCGGCGGCGAGACCGTGGTGCGACTAGAAGAGCGTCTCGGCTATGCCCACAAGGGCATCGAGAAGCTGATGAAAGGTACCGACGTCGAGCGTGCCGCGAAGCTAGCCGGCCGCACCTCGGGGGACAGCACGGTCGCTTACGCCATCGCTTTCGCGCGCGCGGTCGAGGCGGCGCTCAACGTCGACGTACCCCCGCGCGCGCTTTGGCTCCGCGCGCTCATGGCTGAGATGGAACGGCTCGCGAATCATCTCGGCGACATCGGCGCTATCAGCAACGATGCGGCTTTCGCGCTGATGTTGGCGCATTGCGCTGTGCTTCGCGAGCGCGTCTTGCGCGCCGCCGATAAAGCTTTCGGCCATCGGATGATGCGCGACCGCGTTCTGCCCGGAGGCGTCGCCGTCGATCTCGGAGTGCGGGGCTTTCCGCCATCCGCGACCTGGTGACGGAGGTAAGGCGGCGCTTTCCGGCTCTGATCGCACTTTACGACGATACTGCGTCACTGCTCGATCGCACCGTCGGAACCGGCATAGTGAGCCCCGCGCTGGCGCAGCAGTTCGGAGCGGGCGGCTATGTCGGCCGTGCGTCAGGCCGGTCCTTTGATGCGCGCCGCAGGTGCTGCTACGCGCCTTATGATGCGCTCAGCTTCGACATTCCGGTCCTTTCCGACGGCGACGTCAACGCGCGCGTCTGGATCCGCATCCGCGAAGTCGAGCAGTGCCTCCATTTGATCGAGCAGATTATCGACCGGCTGCCCGACGGGCCGCTCCTCGCCGAGCTTTCTGAAATGCCGGCGAATGAACCTTCGTCAGGCATTGCTCTCGTTGAGGGATTCCGCGGCGATATCCTGGTCTGGCTGCGACTCGGGCGCGATGGCAAGGTCGAGCGCTGTCATCTTCGCGACCCCTCCTGGTTCCAGTGGCCGTTGCTTGAAGCCGCGATCGAAGGCAATGTCGTCGCCGATTTCCCGATCTGCAACAAATCCTTCAACTGCTCCTATTCGGGTCACGATCTCTAGAGGCGTTCCTCAATGCGCAAGCATCTGCTCGAGGGCTTGATCCGATCGCCGCTCACAGAGCGTGCGCCGGAGCCTGATGACGCCGCGATGGCCGAGATGGCGGCAGCGCTGGACCGCGCTTCACGGCGGCGCCTCGGCCACAGTCTTGCCATTCGCGCAGTCGATGCCGGCTCATGCAACGGCTGCGAGCTTGAGATCCAGGCGCTCAACAACGCCTTCTATGATCTCGAGCGGTTCGGTTTGCGTTTCGTGGCCTCGCCGCGCCATGCGGATGTGCTGCTCGTGACCGGTCCCGTAACCAAGAACATGCGTGAAGCGCTCGAGCGAACCCACCGCGCCACCCCAGATCCGAAATGGATCGTGGCCGTCGGCGACTGCGCCATTGACGGCGGCCTCTTCGTCGGCAGCTATGCCTGCGTCGGCGGGGTCGCCTCCATCATCCCGGTCGATCTCCACATCCGAGGCTGTCCGCCGCGCCCAGTGCAGCTTCTCAAGGGACTTCTCGCCCTGCTCTCGTGAGGCGCTGCAATGAATCATTGGATAGGTGCCGACGGGCCCTAGCACTACTTTGGCAGATTTAGGTTGTTCGAAACGGTTAGGGATTCCCGAATCGGTTTTTCAATTCATCTACTGAGAGCTATGATCTCGTCGTCGGCTCGCACCAATTTCAAACCGAAGCGGCCCGATTTCGACATTCTCGTCGTCGCGGGAGATATATATGGGAGTCAAGAATCGTCAACGCGGTCACCGTCGTGCATGCTCGGGCCGACGGAAAGCAGCACGTCGAGACGGTCTCACGACACAGTTGCTTGAGAACCTCGCCGCCTCGCCCAATCTGACTCCGCTACATTAACAGATCATCCGCTGCCTCTGATCTCGGGAAGAAGGGTTTGATTGTTCGCCTCTCAATATCGATGTTGTCGGCTATGGCGCGTACTCTGAGAATAAGATGGCGCGCAGTGACACGAATTCTGTCAACAAGTGAGCTCAGTGACCCGACATCTGTCATTGAATGACACGAAATCTGACAACGAAAATAAAAAAGCCAAGAAAATCGCTAAGGCCGGTGACACGATATCTGGCAACCTTCAACTTGAACGGCCGCGATTCAAACGCGGCCGTATATCTAATCGCGAGCAGCGGCCTGCCCGGGATGACCGAAATTGACCCTGGCTGTGTGAAAACGTGCGAGTCAGGTACGATTCCCCTGGATAGACGTGGGGAAGATCGAATGAAACGTTTCGTGACGGGCGTGGATCGGTCGCAGATGAGCCTGCTACCGGAATGTCTGGACGATTGGGTCGGCGAAGATAATCCTGTTCACGTGATCGAGGCGTTCGTCGAGGCGCTCGATTTGCCTTCGCTGGGCTTCGCGGGCGCGATCGCCAAAACGACGGGGCGGCCCTCCTACCACCCGGCGGTTTTGCTTAAACTCTACATCTACGGCTATCTCAATCGGGTGCAATCGAGCCGGCGTCTGGAGCGGGAGGCTTCGCGCAATATCGAGCTGATGTGGCTGCTTGGCCGGCTCGTGCCGGACCACAAGACGATCGCTGACTTCCGCAAGGATAATGGTGCGGCAATCCGCAAGGTCTGCACCCGCTTCGTGGCGCTGTGCCGGAACATGGGGCTGCTCGTAGGAGGCACCGTTGTGGTGGACGGTAGCAAGTTCAAAGCGGTCAACAATCGCGACAGGAACTTCACACATGCCAAGATGGCAAGTCGCGTCGCGCAGATCGAGGAGAGCATCGCGCGCTACCTGCATCAACTCGATAGCGCCGACAGACAGGAACCGTCGGAGGCGATCCTCACCAAGACCGCACGGTTGAAAGAGAAGGTCGCCAAACTAAAGGAGGAGATGGACAGGCTCAGCGCTCTCGATGGGCTCATGCGCCAGATGCCCGACCAGCAGATCTCACTGACTGATCCGGATTCCCGCTCTATGGCGACCAGCGGTCGCGGCTCTGGCGTGGTTGGCTACAATGTACAAACAGCCGTCGACGCCGAGCATCATCTGATCATCACCCACGATGTGACCACCAGCGGCTCGGACCGCGCTCAGCTCGCGCGCATGTCCATCCAGGCGAAGGAGACGTTGCACGTGGATAAGCTCGACGTGATCGCCGACCGTGGCTACTTTGCCGGCGATGAAATCCTGGCCTGCGTGCAAGCCGGCATCATAGTGACGCTGCCCAAGCCGATGACGTCCGGCGCGAAAGCGGATGGGCGGTTCGGCAAACAAGACTTCGCTTACCTGCCCGAGCAAGACGTCTATCGCTGCCCATCGGGTGAGCTCTTGCCTTATCATTACAGCAACGTCGAGCATGGGATGACGCTACGGCGCTACTGGTCGACTGCCGCCTGCCTGACTTGCTCGATCAAGCGCCAGTGCACGCCCTCAAAAGAGCGCCGGATCACCCGATGGGAGCACGAGCACCTTGTCGACGAGGTCCAGCAGCGCCTCGATGCCAATCCGGAGGCCATGCGCATCCGCCGCGAAACGGTTGAGCATCCGTTCGGCACGATTAAGGCCCGCATGGGCGCGACACACTTCCTGATGAAGCGGCTGCCCAATGTCGCCGCCGAGATGGCGCTGCATGTCCTCGCCTATAATCTTACCCGTGTGATGAATATCGTCGGTAGGCAGACCCTGATCGCCGCCATCAGGGCTGGCTGAGATCGAGGATGGCCTACCCAAAGCATCAGTCTTGAAAACTCGCGGCAGCCAACCCGACACTCAGAACCGCTGACCAGGAAAACGGCCGCGCGTTTTGACACAACCAAGACCCGTAGAAGACATTACGCTGATGCGCGCGCCCGACTATTGAGCTAGACCTGCTTCCCAATCCACGACGCCGCAAAGACTGTCTGAGGATGCGCTGCACTATCGGGGGTGAAGGAGAGGCTCCTCAATGCACGCCGCCCGATGCGTTGAGGCGCTCGCCGGTCAGCCAGGCCGCATCGTCGGAGGCGAGGAAGATGACCGCAGGCGCAATCTCCTCAGGCTTGCCGAAGCGTGCCCCGAGCGGCGTCGCCGCCACCATTGCCGCTCCTTCAGCGCTCGCGACGAAACCGCGATTACCTTCTGTATCCGTGTAACCTGGCGCGACCACATTGACGCGGATCTTGCGCGGCCCGAGCTCCTTGGCGAGCGCCAAGCTCAGCGCGTCGATAGCGCCCTTGCTGGCCGCATAGAGGCTCGAATTCGGGACCGGGCTTTCGCTCGCAATGGAGCTGATATTGACGATGCTGCCTCCCTCCGCCGGGAAATGCTTCAGTGCCTCTTGCACGCCCAGTATTGTGCCGAGCACATTAATGTCAAAATGCCGATGGAACTGCGCTTCGGTTACCTGCTCGATTGGCTCGAACTCGAAGACGCCGGCATTGTTCACGAGCACGCTCGGCGTGCCCAAAGCCTTCTTCGTCTGCTCGAAGAGCTGCTTCACCTCGGCCGATTTTGACATATTGGCCCTTATGGCGACAGCCTTGCCGCCCTTGGCCGCGATCTCGGAGACCGTGCGCTCTGCGCCTTCCTTGTCGGAAGCGTAGTTCACGGCAACTGCCGCTCCCGCGGCCGCGAGGCCCTTGGCGATCGCGGCGCCGATGCCTTTCGACGCGCCCGTCACGATGGCGGTTTTGCCCTTGAGACTGTTCATCTTACTCTCCAGTGGTGATGATGTGCCGATGTTGGGGCAGCATGGGCCTCGACTTAGAAGTGAGCGAGACGCCGATTGGATGTTGTGCGTCCCCGCGGACAATAACACTCCGATAGCCAGGGAACTTGAAGCGCAGGCCAAAGGGTAAGTCCTCAAACGAGATCAAGGAGACAATGTATGGCTGAGCTCGAGCATTTCGACGCCCTTATTCTCGGCAGCGGCCAGGCGGGGAACCTTATGGCTTGGCATATGGCCGGGGCCGGACATAAGACCGCTCTGGTGGAGCGGCGCTGGATCGGCGGCTCGTGCCCGAATATCGCCTGTATGCCCAGCAAGAACGAAGTCTGGAGCGCGCGGATCGCGCACCTCGTTCATCAGGCAGGAAAGTTTGGCACGATCACCACGCCGGGCAAGATCGACATGGCACGTGTCCGCCAGCGCAAACGCGATATGGTGAAGCGCGAGGTCGCAGGATTTCTCCGGAATTTCAGGGCGAGTGGCGCCGAATTGATTTTGGGAAGCGGCCGTTTTGTTGCGCCCAAAACACTCGAAGTGCAGCTTAATGATGGTGGCACACGGACGCTGACGGCCGATAAGGTTTTCCTCAACATCGGCACACACGCTGCAATTCCCCCTACCCCCGGCCTCGAAGCAGCGAAACCGCTTACCCATGTCGAAATCCTCGAGGTCGATTACGTGCCCTCGCACCTAGTCGTCCTCGGAGGCGGTTACGTCGGTCTCGAAATGGCGCAAGCTTATCGGCGATTTGGTAGCCGCGTGACCGTGATCGAATCCGGTTCCCAGATCATTAGCCGTGAGGACGCAGATGTTGCGGAAGCGCTCCTTCAAATTCTTAGCGACGAAGGCATTCGATTTTTGATTGGCGCCGAAGTCGTCAAGGTCGAAGGCCGGTCCGGAAAGGAAATCACGGTCGCGCTGCGCACACCCTCCGGCAAAGAGGGGCTCGCAGTGAGCGATATTCTCGTTGCCACAGGCCGTGTCCCGAACACGGCCGGGATCGGCCTTGAAGAAGCGGGCGTGGCATTGGATACACGCGGCTATATTCACGTCAATGAACGATTGGAGACGAGCGCGCCTAGCGTTTGGGCAATGGGGGAATGCGCCGGCAGCCCGCAGTTCACGCATGTGTCTGTCGATGATTTCCGAATCGTCAAAGACAATTTGGCCGGCGGCAGCCGCAGCACGAAGGATCGCCTGGTTCCCTATTGCGTCTTCACCGACCCGCCGCTGGCACATGTGGGATTGAGTGAGCAAGATGCGCGGCGTCAGAGAATTTCGGTGCGCGTCGCCAAGCTGCCGACACACGCGGTGCTGAGAACCCATACAACGGACGAGAAACTCGGATTCATGAAAGTGCTTATCGGCGAGAGCGATCGAATCCTTGGCTTTACGATGATCGGGGCCGAGGCTGGCGATGTGATGGCTGCGGTTCAGACGGCGATGTTGGCTGATCTTCCTTATCCCAAACTCCGCGACGCGGTCATCACGCATCTGACCATGGCGGAAGGGCTAGGTCCGCTTCTCGCCAATGTGGCGCCATTGTCCTCGGCTTAGACGATGCCGCGACGCGCGCGAGATGGTGGGCCCGACAGGGATTGAACCTGTGACCCCTCCCGAAGGGAGTGCCTCGTCGCTTTCGCAGCAAACGACTCTCATCTGCATTTGCGAAGCTTGCTATCGATGGCCAAGTTAAACATGGCGAGGTCGCGTATTCGCCCCTCCAACAGCAATCGGCTCCTCATCGCCCAAACGTGCTTGGGTCGCAAGGGCGCCCTTGCTCCGATCAGCTTACCCTTGTTCCAAGGCACACGTTTGTTGGCCGGCGAGCAATTTTCATGGTCTGACATGGTCGTACTCCTCTGTTACTGAGGATGACGAACATGCGCCCCACTCTCGAAGGGTGCGAAACCCATGTCAGCTTTCAGGGGCTTACCGTCATAGGGATTGCTTCGGAGCGATCGGGTGCTTCCTGATTGACCCATCTGCGGCGTCGTCGAAAGACCAGGAACGCGTAAGCATATCGGGTTACGAGCAACCGTCCATCCTTGAGCGTCAGCGGCTCCAACAGTGTCGAGCTCCAAGGCATGACATAGGAACGCGAAAGCGGCCTCCGCGTTCTGTAGGCAGGTTATCACTCTGCGGCGGCCGCCCCAGCACAGCTTACGCGGACGTGACAGCTCAGGGCTTTCATCGTTGCGATGGTACTCCAGCCTGTTCACGCGTTGAGGAGAAGTCCAATGAAGATTATCGCGTTCGAGGAACACTACGGGCTTCCGGCTATATACGAAGCCGCTATAAAGGCGAACGATCCGTATGCGCTGGTGTTGGAGACTTTAAAAAAAGCGGGACACTTCCCCGACAACTCGAAAACCGGTTTCCCAGCAGGCATCTATGATCTGGGCGAGGGGCGGATCGCTGTTATGGACGACGCCGGTATCGATGTGCAGATCCTCTCGTACGCTACGCCGAGCGCAGAGCGCCTTGAGCCGTCGCTAGCAAGGGACCTAACTAGACAGGCGAACGACACCTTGGCGGCTGCGGTCTCTAAGCACCCGGACCGGTTCCTCGGATTTGCCACACTGCCGATGCTCGACCCCGCGGCTGCAGCCCGCGAGCTCGAGCGCACCGTGCGCGACCTGCGCTTCGTGGGCGCAATGATAAATGGCCACGTCAACGGGCGTTACCTTGACGACAAGTTCTTCTGGCCAGTGTTTGAATGCGCCGAAGCGCTCGGCGTGCCCATCTACCTGCATATCCAAATTCCACCCAAGCCGGTGGTCGACGCCTACTACAGCGGCTTCGCTCCCGAAGTATCTGCGTTTCTGTCAATTGCGGGAGCCGGTTGGCACATCGACAATGGGGTACATTGCCTCCGCTTAATCCTGGGCGGCGTGTTCGACCGGTTTCCTGCGCTGCAGATCATTGTGGGCCATCACCTCGAAATATTGAGTTGGACGGCGTGGCGGGCGGACTACGGATTTCCGTTAAAAAGGAATGGTGGGTTGAAACGGACCATCAAGGAATACCTTCGGGAGAACTTCTACGGTGGAATCCTCGCTGGTGAGTACGTAGACCAGGAGCCTGGCGCGATGGATAAGAGCTGGAGTTTGTCGTACCAGGCCTATCTGGGCATGGCGAACACGGTCGGTATCGACCGCGTCGTCTTCACCGCGGACTGGCCATACGGCAGCATGAAAGCCGCTCGGCAATTCTTCGATCAGATGCCCATCAACGCGAATGATAAGGAGAAGATCGCGCACCTCAACGCGGAGCGCCTGCTCGGTCTCAGTCGAGACGCGCATCTACGTCGAGCAGCCGCTTGAGTGCACCGGAATAGCTGCTATGGCATCGAGCTTGAAGCTCTTTCATTGTGCGCCTTGGGCTGCAAGCTGAATCTGACCCGGCGTGACTTTCCATTTCTCGTTGGGAGTAATAGGGGCCGTGCCAAACCAGTCTACAGCGCCAAGCCAGCGGCGCCAATGTTGGCTCTTCGTGTTGCGGATGTTCGTGACGGGTTCCCCGCCATACTGAGGCGGACAAGGCATGCCCCAGCGCTTAGCTCGAGCTGACGCTCGCCGTCTTCGCCGACGCCCACGATCGGCGCCATCATGTCAGGGAAGATCGCGGGCATAGGTGGCAGGTTGCCCGTCAGGTCGTGCTTGATTGCGAACGGGCGGCGGCATGGCCTCCTGTGCGCGTGTCATCGAATACAAATTGCACATCGGGGCACGCGGTCCAAAAGGGCGAGCGCGAGCAAGACTGTTTCTTTGGAGCGACTTGCCGTCAACTGCTCTCGCGGCTGAGTTCGTGCGTTGGCTGACGGGGTATCGTCGGGCCCTAGAAAGAGCCGGCGAGCCGCACTACTTCTGCAGCGTCGAAATGTCTCCCTTGGTAGCTCAGGCGGGAAAGAGTGATGCCGTGACCCCGGATGCGGAAAAAGACGTCCTCGCTCTACAGGGCGGCGGGGCGCTCGGAGCCTATCAAGCGGGTGCCTACGCGGCGCTGTGCGATGCCGGCCACATGCCGCGCTGGGTCGCGGGTACGTCGATTGGTGCTGTCAATGCCGCCATCATCGCCGGCAATCAGCCTGAGCACCGTGTTTCGCGCTTGCGCGAGTTCTGGGAAGGGGTTTCGAGTCGCCTGCTCGGATGGCCTCTCGCCGAGGATGGCAGCGCGCGCAGGATCTTCAATGAAACCAGCGCGGCACTTTCCGCTGCCGGTGGCGTGCCCGGCTTCTTTGATCCGCGAATTCCACCCGCGGTGGTCATGCCGCAGGGCACGCCAGAAGCCATCAGCGTCTACGATACCGGGCCGCTTAGGGCCACCTTGCTCAAGCTCGTCGATTTCGATTTGTTGAATTCAGGAGCGGTACGGTTGAGCATCGGCGCAGTGCAGGTGCTTTCCGGCAATATGCAATATTTCGACACTGCCACTCAAGTGATCGGCCCTGATCACGTCATGGCGAGCGGTGCTCTCCCTCCAGGTTTTCCTCCCATAGAGATCGACGGCGAGCCTTATTGGGATGGAGGATTGGTCTCCAACACTCCCCTCGAATACGTGCTTGAGCGGAGTGGTCCCCGAGAGGATATGTGCATCTTCCAGGTCGACCTCTTCAGCGCCAAGGGCTGCATGCCGCAAACGCTATTCGATGTGACGCAGCGCGAAAAGGAGATCCGTTACTCGAGCCGGACCCGTCTCAACACCGATGTCTTCCGGGAGCTGCAAACCATCCGCAGGGCTGTTCGTCAGTTGCGTGCCAAGGTGCCACAAGAGCTCAGCGACAATCCGAATTGGCAACTCCTCGACAGCGTGAGTTGCGGCGCGGCTATCACCATCGTGCTGCTTATTCACCGGCGTGCCGCCTATTGGACGCAATCTAGCGACTATGAATTCTCGCGCTACTCGATAGAAGAGCATTGGCAAGCGGGCCACGCCGATGTCGAGCGAACGTTCAGTGATCCCGCCTGGAAGAACCGCAAGCGGCCGGAAGAAGGCGTGATGGTGCTCGATCTGACGCGGGACCTCGACACTGATCCAAAGGAACGCGCCCTATGAAGATTGACGAAGTCCGGCGCCGCGCCTTCGCCATGCCGCTGACCAGCCCCGCCTTTCCCCCGGGTCCCTATCGCTTCGTCGATCGCGAATATCTCGTCATCACCTACCGCACCGATCCCGCTGCGCTCGAAAGAGTGGTGCCGGAGCCGCTGACCTTCGACGAACCGCTCGTCAAATATGAGTTCATCCGCATGCCGGACTCCACTGGCTTCGGCGACTACACCGAGTTTGGCCAGGTCATCCCAGTAATGTTCGAAGGCCAGGAGGGCGGCTACAGCTATGCCATGTTCTTGAATGACGGCCCGCCCATCTATGGCGGTCGCGAGCTGTGGGGATTCCCGAAGAAATACGCCCAGCCTTGCTTGAGCGTCGACAAGGACACGCTGATCGGCACGTTGAACTATGGCTTGGTACGCATCGCCACCGCCACCATGGGTTTCAAGCATAAGGCGCTCGATGAAACGGCAGTTCGTGCGAGCTTAGAGAAGCCGAATTTTCTTCTGAAGATCATCCCCCATGTCGACGGCAGCCCGCGGATTTGCGAGCTTGTCGATTATCGCCTCGAAGACATTATCATGAAGGGTGCCTGGACCGGCCCGGCAATGCTCGAGCTTGAGCCGCATGCACTTGCCCCAGTCGCCGCGCTGCCTGTGCGCGAAATCATCTCGGCCGTGCACATTATTGCTGACCTCACGCTTGGATTGGGCAAGGTCATTTATGACTATCTCCAGCCTTGAGGAGTGTGCACTATGAAGCTCGACGGTAAGGTCGCCCTCATCACCGGCGCCGCCAGCGGCATCGGCCACGGCATTGCGAGACGCTATGTCGAGGCTGGCGGACGTGTGGTCATCGCCGATTTGAATACCGATGCCGCGGCCAAAGCGGCCAAAGAGCTCGGCGACGCCAAGACGGCTATCGGCATCGCCATGGACGTGAGCAAGGAAGATCAGGTCAATGACGGCATCGAACAAACCGTCAAGGCCTTTGGGCGCGTCGACATTCTCGTATCCAATGCCGGCATCCAGATCGTGTATCCGATCGAGGAATTCCCCTTTGCCGATTGGAAAAAACTTCTTGCCATCCACTTGGACGGCGCGTTTCTGACGACCAAGGCCTGCGTCAAACACATGTACAAGCAGAATGCAGGCGTGCTCATCTATATGGGGTCGGTGCATAGCCATGAGGCCTCTCCGCTCAAATCGGCTTACGTAGCAGCCAAGCACGGCATCCTCGGTCTCGCCCGCGTGATGGCGAAAGAAGGGGCCAAGCACAACGTCCGCGCCAATGTCATCTGTCCGGGCTTTGTGAAGACGCCGCTTGTCGAAAAGCAGATTCCCGAGCAAGCCAAAGAGCTCGGCATCAGCGAAGAACGCGTGGTCAAGGAGATCATGCTTGCCGAGACCGTAGACAAGGAATTCACCACGATCGAGGACGTTGCCGAGCTTGCTCTGTTTCTCGCGGCCTTCGAGTCCAACGCGCTGACGGGACAATCCATTTGCGTCAGTCATGGCTGGCATATGGCTTAGCGAGGTGGCGGCGCCCGCTTCTCCGTGGTGCAAGCGGGTCTGTTGCTGCTGTTCGTTGCCTATGTGCACAACCAAAAAGGGAACAGGGTCGACGCCCTGCCTCTGTGCATTCAGCAACCTAGAAGCCGGCGCGAAGCGACCCAGATCGCGAGGCCCTCATGGCCGATCAGAGCCTGCACGTACTCACCATCTGTGGCTCACTGCGCAAGGGTTCTTACAATGCCATGGTGCAGCTGGCGTTGCCATCTCTGGCGCCGGAAGGCATGATAATAAAACCGGCACCATCATTCGCCGAGTTTCCTCTCTATAATGCCGATGTCCAGGACTCGAGCGGGTTCCCCGCGCCGGTCAACACCCTGGCCGACGCTATCCGAGCGGCCGACGGCGTCATCATCGTCTCGCCCGAGTATAATTTTTCAATCCCTGGCGGCTTGAAGAACGCCATCGATTGGGTATCCCGACTGCCGAACCAACCCTTTGCAGGCAAGCCTATAGCATTGCAGTCAGCGTCGCCGGGGCCCCTTGGTGGAGGACGCGTTCAATACGATCTCCGGAGGGCTATGGTATTCCTCGATGCGTTCACGCTCAACAAGCCCGAAATTTTCATCGCCAACTGCATTTCCAAGCTTGACGAGACGACCGGCGAGATCAAGGACGACGTCACACGCAATTTCATTAAGCAACAGCTCGCGGCTTTTGCGAAATTCATCGTCCGAGTGAGTGCCAAAGTTTGATGGTCAGGAGTCTGATCGTGAGAGGGCCAGAGTGACACGCCCACTACGCGCATCCCCGGAATGTGTTTTGGCGCATCATGGGCGAGCTATTCGGAGCAGGGCCTTCATTGCCTATGACGAACGACTGGTTCGCCTTCAATCAGCCGGCGTAGCGCTTTGGGACGCGCTTCAGGCATGCGTGAGACCCGGTAGTCTCGATGCCTCGATCAACGAAGAGGTGGTCAACGACTTTCCGGCGTTCTTCGCGAAGCACCCGACGATCAAGCACGTCCTTTTCAACGGCAGCATACCAGAGTGGGCCGGACTCGTGGATGGCAGGCGAGTAAGGACGCGCCGGTCAGCGGGAGGTTTTCCGGCAATGACTGGCAACGTTCCGTTCTTGATGAAGGACGTGGTCCTCTTGGCCGCATCAATTTATTTGCTCAAGCAGGACGTTGTAAGAGTGTCATCGGCGCGGATCTAATAGATGATGCCTTCATAGCCGATGCGCTCTGATGCCGATATGCAAGTTGGCAGCTTAGATGAAGGTGCTACCGAGGAATTGGATGACCGCTGTTGGCCCCTCTCGACGTTCTCCGCGGTGCGGTGATACTTCTGGAGTTGGAGGCTAAGCCGACATTGTGCGGACATCGTCGATCTGGCGCTGTTGGCCCATCGCGTCATTTCGCGGCAACGCACCATTTCGGTCACTTTCGGAGCGAAGCGGACATTGAGCCGGATTTATGAGTACACGGCCTAATCATTCGATCGCCGAGAACGAGCGATGAAACGGGATGGAATGCCAAGCAAGCGACCAAGGAGGAGGGTAAAATGACTGTGGCGCGGATAATTGCGACGAAAGGACGTGAGGTCCTGACTGCGCAACCGCACAGGACGTTGAAGGAAGTCGCGGAAATCCTCTCCGCACGAGACATCGGCGCTGTCGTCGTTGCCGATGTCCAAGGCAATGTGCTCGGAATGCTTTCCGAGCGCGACATCGTCAGGGCCGTCGGCAGACGTGGCGCCAAGGCGCTCGATGACGCGATCTCGATGCATATGACTACCCGCGTCGTCACCCAGCCCGCGACTCTGAAATCTTTGAATTCGATGTGATTTCGCACGGAGCGACATCGACTGGCAGTGCCTGGAATATCGTACCCCCTATAGCACCGGCGTCGCCCACGGTGATCAGTTTTACGGTCGCAGGGATAACCAGCTTGCCGCCCGACTTCTTCGCCAACCCATGAAGCCATTTTATATCACTGGCAGAAAAGAGTCGGGAAAACATCGCTCGCGTTAGCATCAGCCAGTTATGTCGTTTCTAAATGTGCACCGAGGACGTTGAGCTACCATTTACATTCTATGAGGAGAAATCGCTCGCGCGGACCCGGATGTATCATTGCGTCAGCTTGGCGAAAGCATCGAAGGATTTATTTTAGATCGAATACCGTCTGAATTGCGCCCCCGCGAAGGGCGACTACAAGGGTTCGCTTTCGGGTTTGGTAAAGCTCTCGACCGGCGACAGAAGTTCGCAAATTCCAAAAATTGACCAATGGTCGCCCTATGAACGAACTTACTACCCATGTAATCACGCCCCCAAGCATCCCAGCCAGAAACGCGGTCACGAATAGGATCAAGATCGCGAAGCTTCGCGAAATAAGCGCACAAGTCGGCAAAGCCAAACCGGCGCAGTATCAAATGGAAGCTGAGCGATCCTTTGAACGCTTAACAGAGGTTGATAGCAACCCAGAGCCAAAAGCCGAGGCAGAGATCCAATTATAAGGAATCATTCCTATGAGCCTGAAAGACAAGATCCAACGTTTGGTGCTTCCGATTCCGTATCAGCGGTATAAGGGCTCGATTACGTATGACGCGAAGGATCCGGACACGAAGTTCCCGCCCATCGAGCAGTTGCGCCCGCCCAAGGGCGCGCCCAACGTCCTGATCATCCTCATTGACGACGCCGGGTTCGGTTCGTCGAGCGCCTTCGGCGGTCCCTGCCAGACGCCGAACGCGGAGAAGCTGGCGGCGGGCGGCCTGAAGTACAACCGCTTCCACACCACCGCGCTCTGCTCGCCGACGCGCCAGGCGATGCTGACCGGGCGCAACCACCACTCCGCCGGCATGGGCGGCATCACCGAGATCGCCACCGGCGCGCCGGGCTACTGCTCGGTGCTGCCCAACACGATGTCGCCGCTCGCGCGGACGCTGAAGCTCAACGGCTACTCCACGGCGCAGTTCGGCAAGTGCCACGAGGTGCCGGTCTGGGAGACGAGCCCGGTCGGACCGTTCGATGCCTGGCCCACGGGAGGCGGCGGCTTCGAGTACTTCTACGGCTTCATCGGCGGCGAGGCGAACCAGTGGTACCCGACGCTCTACGAGGGCACCACGCCGGTCGAGCCGAAGAAGACGCCCGAAGAGGGCTACCACCTCATGGAGGACATGACCGACAAGGCCATGGCCTGGATCTCGCAGCAGAAGGCCCTGGCGCCCGACAAGCCTTTCTTCGTCTACTTTGCTCCCGGCGCCACCCACGCCCCCCACCACGTGCCCAAGGAATGGGCCGACAAATACAAGGGCAAGTTCGACCAGGGCTGGGACAAGCTGCGCGAAGAGACCATTGACCGGCAGAAGAAGCTCGGGGTCATCCCGGCGGATTGCCAGCTCACCGCGCGCCACAAGGAGATCCCGGCGTGGGACGAGATGCCGGAGGCGCTCAAGCCTATCCTGCGCCGGCAAATGGAGGTTTATGCCGGCTTCATGGAGTATACCGACCACCACGTCGGCCGAATGCTTGACGGGCTGAGGAAGCTCGGCATCTTCGATGACACGCTCGTCTACTACATCATCGGCGACAACGGCGCCTCGGCCGAGGGTACGCTCAATGGCACGTACAACGAGATGGCTCAACTTCAACGGCATAGCGGCCCTCGAGACGCCGGAATTCCTCACCGCTCGGATCGACAAGCTCGGCGGGCCGGAGTCCTACAACCACTATGCCGTCGGCTGGGCGCACGCGATGGACACGCCCTATCAATGGACCAAGCAGGTCGCCTCCCACTGGGGCGGGACGCGCAACGGCACGATCGTCCACTGGCCCAAGGGGATCAAGGCCAAGGGCGAAATCCGCTCGCAGTTCCACCACGTGATCGACGTGGCGCCCACGATCCTCGAGGCAGCGGGCCTCCCCGAGCCGGTCTCGGTGAACGGCGTGCAGCAAGCACCCGATCGAGGGCGTGAGCATGCTCTACTCCTTCAACGACGCCAAGGCGGCGGAGCAGCACGAGACGCAGTACTTCGAGATGTTCGGCAACCGCGGCATCTACCACAAAGGCTGGACCGCGGTGACAAAGCACGGGACGCCCTGGGTACTCATGGGTCGGAAGACCGTGGCCCTCGACGACGACGTCTGGGAACTCTATGACACAAGCAAGGACTGGAGCCAGGCGAACGACCTGTCCAAGCAGATGCCGGAGAAGCTCCACGAGCTGCAGCGCCTGTGGCTTATCGAGGCGACGCGTTACAACGTGCTGCCCATCGACGACCGGGCCGTCGAGAAGCATGAACCCGGACACCGCCGGCCGGCCGGTGCTGGTCAAGGGGAAGACCCAGCTCCTCTTCGGCGGCATGGGGCGCCTGTCGGAGAACTGCGTCCTCAATATCAAGAACAAATCTCACGCCGTCACCGCCGAGATCGAGGTGCCGACCTCGGGGGCCGAGGGCGTGATCATCGCCCAGGGCGCGAACATCGGCGGCTGGAGCCTTTACGCGAAGGACAGCAAGCTCAAGTACTGCTACAACCTTGGCGGGCGTGCAGCACTTCTTCGTCGAGTCCGCGAGCCCGCTGCCGACGGGCGAGCATCAGGTGCGCATGGAATTCGCCTATGCCGGCGGCGGCCTCGGCAAGGGCGGCCAGGTGACGCTCTACGTTGACGGCAAGAAGGTCGGTGAAGGGGCCATCCCTATGACGCAGGCGATGATCTTCTCCGCCGACGACGGCTGCGACGTCGGCGAGGACTCCGGCGCCCCGGTCTCCCCGGACTATGGCCCACGCGGCAACGGCTTCAACGGTCGTGTCAAGGGCGTGCAGCTCGCCATCGCCGATGCCGCCGAGAACTCCGACCACCTGGTCTCGCCCGAGGAAGCCATCCGCATCGCGATGGCGCGGCAGTAAGCCAGGAACGGTATGGGATGCACCTGTGCAGTGTGCCGGCATTTGGAACATCAGCCACTTTAGTCGGGGCATGATGGGTTACCACACCCCCAACGTCGACCGCATGGCCAAGGAAGGGATCACTTTCACTGACAGGTACGGGCAGCAGAGCCGCACGGCCGGCCGCGCCGCCTTCATTACTGGGAAGTCCCCGATTCGGACCGGATTGCGAGGCCGAGCGTCGCGCCGCGGCTGAACGTGAGGCGACTTGGCGGGCGTCGTTCATGCCGCATGCTTATCTGCTCGGCACGGAGACACGTCCTTCTCAGATCACGTTTTATGGCCTGACCGGCGGCTCGGAGCGTTGGCTCAGGATTCGGCTCGATCTGTCGCAGCCGCCCGTGACCTTTGCGGCTCAGGCGTGTGCGGTCGCGAAGCAGACCCCGTTGGTTCCCTTCTATGGCCGCACAACGGGTTTCATCGTCAATTACACACCAGACAGTGCGGTGCGATTCGATCTCGACGGCAACCCCGTCGAACATTTTGCTCGGGCCTATACGCCAGGCCAAGTCGAACTATTCCTAAGAAGGCACAAGGTTCCGGCCAAGACCTTCGCGAAGGTCCTCGGGATCGGAGGTGCCTGATACGAACTGCAGAGATCGATCGGCGCATAAATAGATCGAACCGATTGTGTGAACGTTTATCGAGACAGCGGACGCAGAGCAGCTAGGATACAAACCATCAAAAACGAATGCCAACGATAAGGAGCCATTGAAATTGACAGCATTCCAACCGTCGCCGAATAAGTTCGCAGCCTTCAGGATACCAGCCGAGATCCTGGACAGGGTCGATGTCGTCTGCGAACAGCAGGACCTGACACGCTCTCAGTTCATGCGACGCTCGGTCATGGAGCTGCTCAAGCAGCATCCTCTCGATGCCGACCAGTCGATTGAGCCTAAGTTGACCTGGTCTGATCACTGGAAGAGGCGACTGCAGCCCTGATCGGCCGAGACCAGAGATCAAGATCTCAAGTCAGACTGATTGAGGCGTTGCGAAACACGAGGCACGAGAAGCTGAAGGTGATCGAAGTCCAGAAGGAAGTCGTCCATGGCCGCGAACTTGCGCCAGCACGGCCGTCGATCAAGCCGCCGCCGTTCCGGGCCGTGTCGTGGCGTTGAATTGCTCGGGGTCGGCCATGTGCATCGTTCTGTGCGGCTGACGCGGAGGCCGCACCATTGGGGAGCAGGCGGCAAGCGGCGCCGCCGCGACCCTATCTCAACCGACATTCCCCCGCATAACCGGCCCATCCGACGCTCTGGCGGGGAGCGTAACCGCGCTCCGAGGCGTTTTTCAATTAATGGGTCCTGAGCCTAATACGATCAACGGACCCACGGACACTCCCTTGGTGCCAGTAGAACCCTAATATTTAGATGTAATCCTAATATACGAGCAACTGACCTACTGACACCATACCATCAAGATGTGATCTTAATACGATCAACTGAACAACTGACACCATACCCTCAAATATGGACCTACTGACACCGTTTTTCTTTAAAACAACCGGCCGCTCTCAGGGTCGAATTCTGAGTTCCTTCTTTAAGACTGCGACGCACTTCTTCCAGACCTACATACCCCGTGGCGAGCTTTTCCATTTCATCCCACTTCGACCGATCGAACTCGTACACGTAGTTCGCCTTTCCCGCTTTCTTCTTTCTCCTCATCGCAACCAGACGAAGCCCGACAGCGTCGAGGAATGAATTGAGCTGTCGAATGGGGTTGCTCGTGAAGTCGCCTCGCAGTTCGAACTTCATGATCTCCTCAATCACCGTCCTGTTTTCTTCACACAGGCGAACAAACTGAGCGAGATCGGAGCCCCTGAGCTTTACGCTGGGGTCTAACTTGCCACCCTTGACGAGACCACACACCGATAAGACGAGCGCAACGAGCATCTTCGGACCGACACGACGTAGCCTCTCGTCACCCTTGAGCTGGATCGAGCTCTAGGACGTGGCTGAGTAAAAACTCATCTCTGGTGATGAAGCTGAACTTTTCGACTTTCTCCCGCAGAGCCTCGGTCAGGAACCGCTTCACGATCCCATGATCAATCGACACGTTGAGAGATCGCTGGATCTCGCCTCTCTCGACGGCGTACTGATCGGCGGGAGGCATCGCTTCTCCCGCTTCTTTCATCATTGCGAGATCGAGGTAGTCGGCATCGGAGAGATCAGCCGCACCGAGTATACCGCTCACTCGTCGTTCTAGGACGTCTTTCTCAGCGTCTTTCCAATTCGTCGTAGGCTTTGCTGGAGCTACCTTGTCGACGTATTCGACGTCCCACCCGTTAGCCTGCCGCAGCTTCTCAAATAGTCGCCTCATGTTCTTCTTCGATGATCTCTGCGAGCAGATGACGTGCGTAGAGATCATCAGCAGTGGGTCATCCTCGTCGTATAGGACATCACCTTGCTCGTTCAAACCTCGGTTGGCACTTGAGACCCAGTAAGCCTTGGCCAGGTCGTGCCTGACTACGTCGAAATTTGTCTCGTAAGTGAACCATGCCGGATCGAACCAGAGCGAAATCTCGCCAGGATTCCGTACACGGGCGATCTGTTGATCGATATCGGTATGCGTGTTGACGAAGGGGTAGAAGAAGCCGAAAACATGATCGACCTCTCGTCGACCGTCAGGGAAGCTGATGTCGACACCCGTGCCGAGAGAAGGCGAGCAGAGCAGGACTTGTACCTTCAAAAACTCGGTCTTGATGTTCTCGACGAAAGCCCTCTCCCTCGGGTCTCGTGAATTGTCCGAAGTTATCGAGCGCAGCGATATATCACGCTCGAATTTCTTATTGATGATCTCGGTCAGCGTATTGATCGCCTTCTTGGAATTGCTGGCGACGTAGCATCGCTTCCCGTCGGCAATGGCGCTGAGCAACTTCTGCTCGAGGTCGTTTCTTGACTTGAATATTTTAAGCGACCGCCGCTCGGTCGGCTCGATGGGCTTGTTGTAGATGATGCGGCAACGATCAGCCCAGTCCGATTCCCTCAAGGCTTTCAGAGTGTGAGCCGTGATCAACCCGAGGTCGGCATCGAGGGCGTAGACTGCCTTTGCCTGCTTCAAGACAAACTGAAGAGAGTGGTAGATTCTCTCGCACCCGGCGCCCTTTGTTATCGTGTCTGACAACAGGTGACTGAATACCTGCTCGCTCTCGTCAAGAATCACGACGTCGTATCTTGGCGGTGCGACGCGTCGTTCGTGGGAATGTTGATCATAGCCTGCTGGTTCAGTAATCTTATACAGGGTATCCAGACAGATAGAGTATCCATCTCTCCAATCACAAACGTCATCGTCCTGCTTATTTAAGTAACAGGCTAAGCCCAGCTTATTCGCCGCTTCACGGATGAGCGACTGGCGATGACCAATCAAGAGCACGGACTTTGGATGATCTTTCTTCGATTGAACCTGCCTGAACTGCTTCTCCCTGATCTGTTCTACGAGCGTTTTGAGTGCTTCAGTCTTCCCGGAACCTTTTGGACTCTTAACCAGCGTAATCCCAGGCTGGTAGGTGAGCGCCCGGAGGAATTTGCTCTGCTGAACAGATAGCTGGGGCGTAGGAGGGAAGAACTGTTCGAAGAACGAGTCTGGCTTCCCCGTGTTTTTTTCGAGCAGTCTTTTCAGTGATGAGGCGGTCGAATGCGTCAAAGTCATATTCATCTGCGTCGCCAGCCCAGAACGACTCGTTACAGGTCATACAATGGATACCAGTCGAGCCGCGGACCGACTTGATCACGAACGCACTCGGTCGTTGATCGAGATGAAATGGACAAAAGAGGCTGCTACCAGCTGATAGGGTCTTTAACGGCTGCTGCGTTCCATCAGCCAGACGCACCGATTGATCACCACTGATCTTTTTCGAAGAAGTTGCCGGCAGCGACCGCACGAGACTATTCACGTTGCGATTTCGGTTGTCCGCACCAGCCGTAATCAACGATTCGACTTCGGAAGGCGAAAGCGTCTTATCGAACCTGATCACTCGGGCGTCGGCACTACCGAAGAAGAGGCGACCGGCGTCTTTAATGGATCGATCGCTGTTGAGTTTTATCGCCAGCCCGAGCAGGCAATCAGCCCACATTCCTGACTGCTGGATCGTTTCTTCCAGGAGGAATACGACTTCGAAACCGATGTCGCTCCTCCGTATGCGACGGCGTTGTATAAAGGAACGCAGCGTGCTCTTGGACGAAGGGAAGTCGGCACGCCTCATCGATCGTGAAGTTCCCATCGACGTCTGCGGCTACGACGTCCGAACATATGAAGTTGGTGCTCTTGCGGTAGCCGTCTTTAAAATGGGCCGAGAATGCGCATCCAGCTCGTATGCTCTCGATCAGCTGCGTCGACGTCACACTTTCATTTTCCCAACCGGTTGCGAGGTTGACTTTGGACGGATCGGCCTTGCCGAAAATCCTGCGATTTATACCGACCTTGAATTGCCGCCCCAGCGTCATCTCTATTAGGCGAGGAGGGAACTGGCCGTCTATCACGCTTCGACGCTCGCGGCGGCTAACCATCGATCCTCCGCGCGGCCTTCCGGATGTCTTCGCGAGCAATCTCCCTCTCGAGAGCCCACCGGCCACCCAACCGAAACACGCCAGGGAGGTGGCCCTTCGCCGCGAGGTGGAACGCCCTCCGCACTGGCATTTGATAAAACTCCGCGATCGCCTTCATCCCGTAGTCGAGCTGCGGCGGCGAGACTTCAGATTTGCCGTCATTCAAGAGCATCGGACTGGCTCGATTTACACAATGCACACTTTGTCTTCCAATATGCAAAAAATATCCCTATTCTATTGCTGGCTACCGGGACCGCAGTCCCTTGAGCGCGGCCGCTAGATCGATGATGGTTCTCACGGGACTGGGCCGACGAAAATTGCCGTCGGCTGGCGACCAGACTATGGCGCGTGGGCCCTTGCGAAACACATCCGCAAATTTCCTGGTGTCGTTTCCGAGAAGGATTTCAGAGTCCGGATACACGAACCAACCGCGCTCGCCGCCTAGGATTTTGTCAAGCGTCGCGCGGTTCTCTTCACATAGAAGGCTCCTCCGAATGCTGTCTGCGATCCACCGCAGCTCCCCGACGGGTGTTTGGCGCTCGAGAAGCGGCTGCAAAATGCAGCATAAGACGGCTTCATCGCGGGAGAATTCCCTTGGCGTTCCCGTCCCCCGTCGGTCCGTGCCAGGGAATGGCCGGATGATTCCCGAGGCTGACCAATGTTGAACGGAACGCGGCTTTGCGCCCGCAATGCGGGCAAGATCATTGATTGTATAGGCAGCGCGCTCCACCAAGGCCGGCTTCCACAGTGCACACTCTGTATCTAAGCACGCGGCCTCAGCGGTGTCAACCCCCCTTGCTGCGGATCTTGCCGCGCCCTTCATCGGCCTGGCGGCGGGCGAAGGTGGCGGGCTTGTCAGATGCGAAGCGAGGCGCTCGCCGAGCCGGCGTCGCGCGAAACGCGCTCTCCAATTTTCGGGGTGTCCTGGGGCGGGCCGCTGCGGTTCGCTCGACCCGACAAGATTTAGCAGCGCAGAAAGGCAAAGACAAGCCTGTTTCACGAGCGGGTATCGGTTGCATATTGGTCGCATGGAGTAATTGGTAACAAATGTGAACCGTTGAAAACAAAGGGAAATTTCAGGCAAGGAGGCGATGAAAAAGCCGGCACGAGGCCGGCCTAAACGTCGAAAAGTATTTTGAAATCAACATGGTGGGGGAGGTAGGACTCGAACCTACGAAGGCATAGCCAGCGGATTTACAGTCCGCCCCCTTTGCCGCTCGGGACACTCCCCCGCACAAACCCCGGACAAGCGTTCTCTTGCGCGGGAGGTTGATCGCAGCGCTTATGGGAAGTGGCAGCTGCTTCTGTCAACCCCTAACCCCTTCGCCACACAACCTGATCGGAGCAAGACCTCATGCGATCGCACCATGGCTTTTCTCGCACGGGAGCAGCCCGATGACGCGGATGAAAAGGCGCCCACCCAGCGCGACCAAAATCCACAGCGTCAAGCAGGTCCATCGGCCGCCGAAACACGAAACAACCGTCACGGCGCCCAAGCCAGCCGGAACGGTCTTCCGCCGTCCTTCCGCGGATCTTGCGGTGCTTTACGGGTTTCATGCAGTACGCGAGGCATTGCGCAGCAAGAAGCGGCATTTGCTGGATCTTTTCGCGACGCCTGCGGCGGCAACCCGTCTCGAAGCTGACTGTGCCGCCGCTGGATTGACGCCGCATATCGTGGGGCCCGAGGATCTCGCGCGGCGCCTCGGCGCGGAAGCCGTGCATCAAGGTGTTCTCCTCGAAGCGCGCGCCCTGCCCGCTTTGGACCCCGATGACATCGCTTCGCGCAGCGGCATCATTCTCGTGCTCGACCAGATTACCGATCCGCATAATGTCGGCGCGATTCTGCGCAGCGCGGCGGCCTATGACGTCGATGCCTTGGTGACGACAGAGCGCCATGCGCCGGAATTTTCCGGCGTGCTCGCAAAGGCCGCGTCAGGGGGGCTTGAACATGTGCCGATCGTCGAAGTGGTCAACCTCGCACGCGCGCTCGAAGAGCTGAAGGATCTCGGCTACCTCCGCGTCGGCCTCGATTCCGAGGCCCCCATCGCCTTGGCGGGAGCGCCGTTGACGCGACCGCTCGCCCTCGTTCTTGGCGGCGAAGGCAAAGGACTGCGCCGCCTCACGCGCGAGAATTGCGACCTGCTCGCGAGGCTCGACATGCCGGGCGCCGTCAAAAGCCTCAACGTCTCAAACGCCTGCGCTGTCGCCCTGACGCTCGCCCGCCTGAAGACAGAGAGCGGCGCGTGAGATCATCTTTCACAAAGCGGGCACACCCTGATTTAGTCCCTATTCGGGGCACTCGAGCGGCGTCCCATAGACGACGCGCGGCAGTTTTATGTCAGTGCGCTCCGGCGTCAGATGAATCAGCACCGGCTTAATGCATTGTGGTGGCGCCTCCGGCGGCGCCACCCCATAAAAGGGCGGTGGCACCCCATAGAAGGGCGCCGGCGGCCAATATCCAGATTCTTCCGACGGAGTTTCGAACGTGCCGGACTGCAGCGTCGTCGGATAGACAGCGCTGCTGACGCCAAATCCACGGCGCTGCTCTTGTCTGGCAAAGGTGGGCTGACCCGGCCGATGCATGCCAGAAAAACGCGGCGCCATGCCATGTCCGGCGGCTGCCGCATATGTCACCCGCGGCGTGGCAAGGCCAAATACGGCGACGCTCACGACGAGGCTCGCAAACAAACTCGCGGCGGAACGTTTCATACGCAACTCTCCCACTCAAAAACGCGCCGCTGGTACAATATGTAGCGCGCGGACGGCCTGCGGTCTACCATTTTCGCCGCTTGGCGGGCTTTCGGCCTCACGTGCGGCGCGGGAGCCTAGGGCGATGGGAGAGGCAAAGGCCCCAGGGCGCCGGTGAAGAAATCGAAGAAGAGCGTGAGCTTCGTCTCGATAGGACGAAAACGCGGCGGCGGCGGCTCCCGGCACTCAGGAGACCAAAGACCGCTCCTTGCTGGACGCCTGACGGCCCAGCCCAGGCGTGACACAGCACCAATAAAAAAGGCCCCGTTTGCGCGGGGCCTTTTCAATGGAAATGCGACAGGTTCAGTCACAGACCCGCACTTGGCGAACGACATAGGCATAGCCGTTCCAAACCTGTTGCGGCTCAAACCAGCAGTTCGGCCCCGGTCCATAGGGTCCCGGTCCCGGCGCATAGGCGGGCGCATAATAGGGGGGCGGCGGGGGCGGAGGTGGCGGTCCAGCGGCAGCGGCGCTGCCGGCGATGAGGCCGAGAGCCGTGCCGCCGATGATGCCGGCAGCGATGGCGCCGCCGTCACCCGCCTGCGCTGGCACGACCACAGCGGCCATTACGCTTCCGGCTAAAGCCAAGGCCAGGCCCGACTTTAGTGCTGATCCAATTTTAGTCGACATTCATCCCCCTCCAGGAAAGGGCGCTGCATTGGCGCAATATGGGTCTCTGGCGTCATCAGACGGAATGAGGTGAGCGGGGCGGCTCCAAGTGATTCGGAACCGTCAGCCGAACTGTTTAAACTAGGCAGCTATTGCGGCAAGGATGCGGCCAAAAAGCCAACGCTCGTCAAGCGCCGGCTCCCAAACGAAAATTTTACCGGAAACGCGAAACAAGAGCTTAAAGGGACCCCATGCGCGCTCATCGCGTGGGCGCCATGCCATGGTTGCAAGCGCGCGTCGGCGCTGCTAGCTCACCAAAGCAGAGGGTCCGTGAGACGCCAGCGTCGAGGACCGCGTCGCAAAACGAGGAAGGCACTGCCGGTTTAGCTCAGTTGGTAGAGCAACTGATTTGTAATCAGTAGGTCGCGGGTTCGACTCCTGCAACCGGCACCAATAAAATCAAAGACTAAGGTAATTATTTTGCTTAAACATCTTCTCAATTACGGCTCGGGGTAACGGTAGACGACCGGGTTCCGCCCTGCCCCCCGCCGTTTGTCAATTCCGCCCGGTGCGGGGTTCTCGAAGCGAGAGCCGAAGCAGTCGAAGCCCCTGCTCCAAACAATCATTTGTGCTTCATCATCAAAGTAAGGATGGTTGAAGTGTCCGATCGTCACTTATGCGAGGCCGTGTGGGCCAGCGCGGTATGTTTATGAGCGGCCTCGCTATGTTCCTGAGCCGCAGTGGCGTGCTTCTTGGCTTCCGCGTGTTCGCCGACAGCGTGGTGATGTTCGGCCTGATGATGATGATGCGCGGCGGCATGGTGGTGGGAGGCGGCCAAGTGATGATGCTCAGAGGCCGGATGCTTCGGTGATTGCGCCATGTGGACTTTCCTCCTTTGTATTAGCTGGTATGCTCGGCGACGTTTGGCTCTGTGCCAATCTTGCCCCCGCGTCGGCAGATAAGCATGGCCGACGGCTTGGCAAGGTCTCTAAAAGATCCACCTCGTCGTGTCAGCGTGAGCTCCGGTAATTTTGCTGCTGACCCTGGATCTCATATGGCGTCCCCACCGCCCACAATCGCCCATCTCAGAAGCCACGGCCTCGCCGGCCTGTTCGTCACTTGCGCAAATGCCGCGTGCCTGCATTCTGCGCCGTTAAGCTTCGCCGCGCTCGGCCTCGACGACCATGTGGAATTTCCGTCCATCGCCAGGCGCCGCCGCTTCGTCTGCACGCAATGCGGCGCCAGGACAGTGAACATCATGCCGGACTGGCGAGCGCATCGGGCGGTCGGCAGAGGGCGATAGGGGTCACGCACTCGCTCTGCCAAAGGCCGGCGACTTGAAGACCAAGCGGTCGGTTTGGCTTCCGGCTTAAAGCCCCTTGAACAGCCCCGTAGACTGCGCGCCTCAGCCGATTTGCAGCTTTGTCGTCGAGCAAAAGCCGTGAAGAAAAAATGCAGGGGTTTTGTGCGTGCGTCGGAAATGCAAGGGCTTTGTGCGCGCGTCGCTTTTCACCCGGCGCAAAAAAGTCGGGACATGGGGGGACGAAGGTTACGCCGATTTAATGGAATAACGGTGACGTCGGTCACCGACAAAGATGGGAGCCCCCTGCAAGCTGCTGGTGGGTCTGTCGACTGGGCAGAGGCTCGCATTTTGCCTTTATAGAGGCACTCCAGCAAAAAGGTGGTGGCCATGAGGAAAATTCTTATCGCGTCCGCTGCGGCGGGCGCTTTCTTGTTTGGGCTTAGCACGGCGGCCTATGCCGTAACCGGCCAGTTCAACGACATGTGCGCGGAGGGCCTTGCACTGCACAAGCAGATCAAGACCGACTGCTCCATAAATGACACTTACAAAGGCAAGACCTACTGCTTTGGCAGCCAGCAGGCCAAGGCCGACTTTATGAAGGATCCTGCGGCAAATCTCGCCAAGGCCGAGGCCTATTACGCGAAGATTCACGGCTAGGTTAGCGCTCACTGAGGTCAGCGCGTTAACTCGTGATCCGCACAGATCAGCCGGACGAATTTTACTTGCGAATAGTCAAAGTTCGTCCGGTACGCGTGCTCAAGGCCACGGGTTCCACGATTCTGCGTTCGGCCGGGGCCAACGCAACGTAAGGTCCTCTATGCGTGCACTCTTGGGCAGGAGCCTTGGCCTTGCAGCCGTTGCCTTGATGATGTGCGCTGCGCCCGCTCTGGCCCACCCGCATGTCTGGGTGACCGCGCACGAAGACGTGATGTTCGACAAGCAGGGTCAAATCACTGCGATTCGGCATGCCTGGGTCTTCGATGACATGTATTCGGCGTTCGCGACCCAGGGCCTCGGCAAGGACGGCCAGTTGGCGACGAAAGAAGAGCTGGCGCCGCTCGCCAAGACGAATGTCCATTTGCTGGCTGAATTCGACTTCTTCACATTCGCGAAAATGGCGAGCACGAAGGTGGAGTTCGGTGCACCCGCCGATTATTCACTCGAAGAAAGGCCTGACAAGCTCGTGGTCCTCCGCTTTACGGTTCCCTTGAAGACGCCGATGAGCCCCGGCAAGGCCTTCACTTTTCAGGTCTATGATCCGACCTATTTCGTCGCCTTCAGTCTCGACGACAAAGACCCGGTCGGTCTGGTCGATGCGCCGAAGGGCTGTTCGATAGGCGTGCTCGGCGCCGATCCGCTTGATGCTGCGGCGACTAAAAAGCTTTCGGAAGCCTTTTTCGCGAACCTCTCGCCCGGCTCTGATTTCGGCGAGAAGTTGGCGAGCCGTGTGATCGTGGCCTGTCCATGACGAGGCGCTCGATCTTTGCCGCATGGCGAGGGCGTGCCGCGGTCGCGTCTGCGGATTGAATGGCGGACGGATCTCATGCGCGACATCAAGCACAATGTCAGTGCCCTCCCTATGTGAGATCCCGATCGCGAAGCTGTCCCTCTCGGTGCCGGAGGCTCCTTGTTCTCTTTTACCTGGCAAAATCGTCGAAGGGCGCTTTTGACCGCTTCCACCAGCGCTCGACGATTTCCTCAATATCGCAGTTGATCGCCTGTGACAGAGGTTCGGCGATTTTGCGCGTCCTTACCGATCTGAAATAATAGACGCCCAGAAATCCCGCGAAATCTCGCGCAACCGGCTACGATAGTCCAGTGGTGGGCCTGATTCACGCCGCCCACGCCGGCCTGCATCGGAGAGACGGGTCCTTGCGGATCAAATCTTCAATTTTTCTACGCTGCTGTCTTCGCATTTTACTTTTCCTGTAGTGGGTCAGTTCTCTTGACCGCAACCTGAGGCTGTTTAGCATCCCAATTTATGTGGAGACGGCTTTTCAAAATATGGCTTACCCTCGCGTTCATCTGGGCGATTTTCGTCGCGGGCTTCATGCAATTCTTCGATCTCTGGAGAAGCTCCCCTTATTCCACAAGCGTTGTCATTTTTGCAGTGATCTGGGGCATTCCAGCCTTACTTGTCCTGGCCGTCGGAGGAATGTTTAGATGGGCTCTCAAGTGAAGGATGCCATCTGAATGCCAGCCCGGCTGGAAGTGAGGCTGAGGAAGCGCAAGGGTTGATGACGATGGCAATTCTAAATTCAAGGTCGGCCAAGTTCACCGTCAGTGACCTAATGGCGACAACCGAAGGCGAGGGCTTCAACATTTTGAATGAACGTCGCCAAGCGCTCGTCACGTTCGCTTACGAGACAAAACAGCACGCTGCAGAGGCCCAAACCATGATCAAAGCCGTTCTCATGAAAGTCTTGACCGTCAAGCCGGCGAGGGGCCGGGAGTGAGGTTGAAGAAGAAGCGGCGCGCCCGCATCCTTGCAGTTCCATCGCGCTTTGCGGCGCGGCTTCCGCGCTTGACGGCGCGCGATATCGGCGAGATCGACGCCGAAATAAGGGACGCACTGTCAAGCCTGGCTGATGGCGGATAGATACGCAAATGGCCGTTGTGATTCTGACAGCCGCAGCAGAAAAGGAGGAAACAGTTATGCGTTACTCTAAGCTTTCAAAAAAGCAAATTTGGGAGGCGCTGTCCCAAAGTCATGCTGCAATTGCTGCTGTCATAAAATACCAAGCCTTTCTAACGGCCGACATTGGACTTCCAGAAGATGACACTGCCCGACTTCAATTAATGGCGGCAAACGAAGAAGTGGTTGGAAAAATCCGAGCCGAGATTAGAGCGCTTGAAGAAGAACTCAGTAGGGCAGGATTTGAAGTCTAATATCGCCCCAAACTGAGGCACTACCAGGTTTTAATGAGAAAAACTCCAGCCTGCTGTATTCTCTTCTCATGATCAGCCCAGAGCAAATTCGTGGCGCCCGAGCGATGCTCGGGCTCACTCAAGCCGATCTCGCTGAGCGAGCTGGGATATAGGTGACGGGGCTAAACAATATCGAGCGAGGATCGGCCGACCCGAAGGCGTCAACTCTTCGGGCGATTCGAGCCGCCGTCGAAGCCGCCGGGCGTCGAGTTCACGAACGGCGGTCGGCCGGGGGTGAGGTTGAAAGGAAAATAATGAGCGATCGACCAACGCTTTCGGATCTCTTGCTTCGGTTTGTAGAGGCTAACCCAGATCAGCTGGACCGGGACGAAACTGCGCAGCAATGGGTAGACTTCGATGTGGGCGAGGAATAATCCTGCAGCCAAGTTGAAGAAGGCGCTGGAGGATTTTCTGACGGTTTTTGAAAGCTTCGACGATGCCGCAGCCATCGAGTCCGCAACGTGGTTGAGCCTCTAACCAAATAGGCGCCGGCTTAATCTTCGTCGCCGAGAACGGCGAGGGGCCAGGGGTGAGGCTGAGGAAGAAGCGGAAATGACTAAACCGCGGCCGCATCGCGCACTGGGAAAATGGTGCATCAGCGCGCCTGTCTGGTGTAGGATTAACGGCTAACCCTATTTCTGTTTGCCGCGAGACGTTTGCAGTATTTGCTCTGGCAGCGTAGCCGTCCTCGCCGCATAATGCTGAGTATGGTCGAAGTTCACCCATTCACAATCAAAATTGAGCCTGACCCCTTAAACGAGTGCCGGTTCCGCTGGATGCTTTGCGAGGGCAACCAAATTCACGTTCGATCCCCGCACTCTTATGCCATTCAACGGGAGGCCGACGAAGAAGCAAACAGGGCGATGGTGAGGCATATCTCAACATGGCGCTCCAGATGACCCGATGTCCGGCGTGGCCACGCGCTTGCTCGACTCTCGGCCCGCACAGCGCGCCCGGCCAGCGCGTTTTGCAGACCATTCCATGGCCTGGGAAATGACGGCCGTCAGCGGGGCTTATAATGGCAGCGCCGCGAAACGCCTCGCGGCGCCGGAAATCTTGACGGAACCCAGCAGCAGAATTGTTCGTTGAAAGGCACAGGGAAGGCTGTGCGCGGGGCTGGGTTGGTAGTGACTGCCGACCGGGAAGGACTGGCCTTCACGGCCTTCCCTACGCCATCCCGTTACCGCGAGCGCAAGGCGATGTCGAGGAACCGACCGATGTCTCAGCTCAGGTTCGCAGCGATCACGTTGAACTTGGTCGAAACCCGCGTTCCGGTAAGTTTCACCGCGTTGATAATCACAACGGCGATCAAACCGGCCATAAGGCCGTATTCGACGGCTGTTGCCGCTGTTTCGTCCGCGGCAAATCGGGAAATAAGGGATTTCACGGCCTGACTCCTGGCTGGCGCAAGCGCAAGAGTGCCAGAGCACTCGTTGCAATTAGCTTAACGCCTGAATGTCGCTGCTCTCCCGTCCGCCGAGGGCTGACGCCGGTCCTCGATTGGTGGTGCGAGGAGCCAGTTGCCAGGGTCGGATTGCGATCGACATCAGCATCCACGTCCAGCCCGTGATTTCCGTCTCTGAGGGGCGCGCGCTGTCCTTCTTTGGCGGATGCAGTGGCGGAAGTTTCACACACATGGGGAATAGTCCTATGTCGTAGCCGTCATCCAACGGAATTGTTCTGCAAACTGCGGATGAGGTCGGCGTTCACGTGGCTTTAGTTTCCGGCGTTCTTGTCGTCTCATTATCGTCTTTCAAAAAGGCGGCGGCGCCGAGCTAGGCAGGAAAGACTTAGTCAAGGCGCCGCCGAGTTTCACTGGCGCGTTTCGCAGCAGAGTCAGCATGCGGGGTCAGGAAGAAACCACCGCAACGCCAGCTCGCCCACGCCAGCTTCACGCCCCGTCGGAAAGGTCAACGGGGCACGCAGTCCTGCGCCGCCCAAGAAGCAAGACCTAAGCGCACGGTAAGCAGGAAGGCGAATTTTTGATCCCCTCCCCGACCCTCGCGCATCTCAAACGCCACGGCCTCGAAGGCTTGTTCGTCACCCGCGCAAATGCGCAGCGCTCAGAGAATCGATCGAAGCGGACCACGACCAGTAGTTTGGGAGCGGTAGGCTTGCTTGCGCTGATTTGCGCCAATCCCGCGCTCGCAGGATCAGACATCGTGGCGACGGGCAAGACTGAATTGACCAAAGAATTTGTCTGCCGCCTGATCGAATCCTCGGCGCAAACTCAAAGTCTGCCGGCCGGGTTTTTGACACGGCTGATATGGCAAGAAAGCAGTTTTCGAGCCGACGCGATCAGTCCGGCCGGGGCACAGGGGGTTGCGCAATTCATGCCACGAACCGCCGATGAGCGTGGCGTTGCCAATCCATTCGATCCTGAACAAGCGATCCAGAAAGCCGCTCAACTTCTTGGCGACCTCAGACGCCGTTTCGGAAATCTCGGGCTTGCTAGCGCCGCGTATAATGCCGGCGCCGGCCGTGTTTCGAACTGGCTTGCAGGCCGCGGCGACTTACCAGCCGAGACCCGGGAATACGTTTCAATCGTCACGGGACATTCGGTCGAAGACTGGGCCGACCAGGTCGCAGCACCGAAGCTGACCGACAGCGCAATATCTTCCGCGATGTCTTGTTCACAAACCACGGGCCTCGTCCGCCGTTCAGAGCCTGCTGACGTTGCTGGCTCGACACTCTTTGCACCATGGGGCGTTCAACTTGCCGGCAGCTTTTCGAAAGCGGCGGCGCTGGAAGCTTACGCGCGCGCCCAACGCAACTATTCCGCTATTCTCGGCAATATTGTACCCATGATCATGACCGGCCGTATGCTCGGCCGCGGCTTCAGCCTCTTCTATGCAATACGCGCCCCAGCACCCTCCCGCGCGGCAGCCGACTTGCTTTGCCAACAGATCAGGCGCGCGGGTGGCGCTTGTGCAGTCCTGCGGAGTTGATAAGGCAACAACTACATCGCCTCGCTCCTGCGCATCGTCGTATTCATCCGTGAGCCGCGCCTTCTCGCTTCGATGGTCTGAACATCATGCCTGACTGGCGCGCGCATCGGGCGAGCGGAACGGGACGGCAGCTTCGCCAGTCCCCCTGCACTGAAGGATTCAAATGATTCGCTATCCAGGTGGGAAAGGCGCACCATTTTGCATCGTCGAAACCTAACTAGGCAGTCGATGACTGAGAGACGCGTCGCGCTCCCGCCTGTTTGGTCTTGGGAGCAGCGGCCATGGCAATCTATCGTCTGCTGCAAAATTCGCCGCTCGGACCTGCAGAAATCAAGCGGATGACAGATGCCTATGAGTACGCCTTGGGCGCTCTCCGGCTGACCAACCGCTCTGATCCAGTCACCGAACTCGTTGCCATGAAAATCATCGCAGTCACCCAAACCGGCGAAATCGATCCGCTGCGTATAGCTGACGCGGCCCTGGCACTGTTGAACCTCAAACCACGCACGCGGGACAAAGGATAGAAACCCGGGGCTGTCGCGCCATATAGGGTCGATGGGTGAACTCTCGGGTCCCGCATTGCAGACCGAACTTAACCTTCTCAAGGAGGAATTGGCTGTTGCAATCTGGCGAGTTGTGGCGGCCGCGCAATTTGGAGCGTCGGGGGATGAATTGGCTGGCGCTGCCCGAGCCAGATGGCTGGCGGCCGAGGAATACGTGGCCTTCCTGCGGAAACGGATCAGCGAGATAGAACGCGAGTGATCCGCCAACGTGCTTCGATCCCCAGAGTGCATTGAACTGCCACGTCACCAACCATTCGCTGCCGTTCACATTCGCCGCGCTTCGCCTTGAGAATGATCCGGCCTTCCCGGCGACCGGCGGCGTTGCCGCTTCGTTTGCACGCTGCGCGGCGCAAGAGCAATAAACATCATGTTGGGCGCGCGCATTGAACAATCGGAACGAGGCGCGGGCCAAAAGGAACTATTGAAACCCGGTGCGGTTGACGGCTCTCCAGAACAAAACCAGGGAGGACGTCATGAAATACCTTCTCTTGGCTGCCGCGTTGTCGGTCGGCCTCGCCGGCGCGTCGGTTGCCCAAACCAGCGGAACCAGTGACCGCGAAGGCGGCAATGCGATGAAATCGATGTCGCCCAATGGACCCAGCGGTCCATCGGCGACGGATCCAGGTAGCGCGAAACCCTGCGACACCAAAGGCAGCGGAACCAGCGACCGCGAAGGTGGCAATGCCAAGCCATCGACCGCGTCGGGTGGTCCGGCGGGCGGGAGCGTTACGGGCGGCTGCTGATCCTCCAGACTCGAGCGCGTTCTGCAACAGCAGCCGAACGCGCTTTTTTGCACCTGTTCCACGTTCCGTTCGAAGAAATCAGTCCGGGTCGGTCGAGAACGCCTAGAAGCGGATGATTGTCCAGCTGCCGTCGCTCGTCTGCGGAAAATATCGATTCCCGGCTCCTCGCTCCTATGGATCAACGAGCCAGACTGGACAGTCAGCGTCCAGACCAGACGCACCAATGCGAGATCTCCCGAAACGATGATCTCGCGAATATCGGGCACGTAGCGCATCCGCTTGTTCCGGTCGGCGAGCGCCGTCGCCAGCTGCGCGCAAACGGCAGCGCGACCACGTTCGGGCAGGCCACGTATGGTCGCGATCAGATCGGGGGCAAACAGGTCGCGCGAAGCCGCCGCGTCCCGCGCATTGAACGCCTCTGCCCAGTGCTGCAAACGTCGTGCAATAGCCGCCTTGTCAGCCGCGTCACCTGCAAGAGCCGGCGCTATCGCGCCCGACATCAGGAGACACGCCAGTCCGCAGGCGCAGCGGCACAACGCGTTTCTCCGAAAAATCCAGCACATCACCGCCGGCCTGGGCTCGGGAACTCATCGCGTGAGATCGAAGCAGATTATTCCTGCGGATACATATTGTTGAATAATAGGTTTGGGCGCCGGGCTTTGTGGCGCGGCGCCGCATCGCGCATGCGGAAATTTGCCGGCTAACCTCTAATGGTGCAAGCTGGTGCGTCCTACTCTCTGTTGAACTGGCGTTTTCGATCCCCATGGCAGACGAACGAGGGAACTTGCGGAAACAACAGAAAATAGCCGACTTCCGTAAGATGATCCTTTTGAAGGGGTCCTTCAAAAATGAGTCGCAGACTCAACGATTGCGACTTCAGGGTGGCCTCCGCGGCTCTCATCGCGTGGGGAGCTTTTGCTTGCTGCACGCTTCCGGCCGTTGCTGAACCGCAGGCGCTCGCGCCCGACCAAACGGCCGATGGGCAACAGTCCGATGCCGAGCAGGAGGCGGCCTATAATGGCGGCGATTTCACGCGGCCGGAATCAAGCTTCTCGACTCGCTTCGAATATAGAATCCTCCTCGGGGACCACCAACCTGACGGACCGCGAGCGGCTGATGCTGCAGCTCACTTCGAAGTTCGACTTGGGCGCCGGCTGGAAACTCGGCACCTTGGTTCAAGTCCCTTTCATCGACAAGACCACGCAATCATTTGATCCGCCCGGCTCCACTAATGATGCGGGCCTTGGCGACGCGGTTTTCCAGGCTGCTTTGATCCATGGCATCGATCAGCATTGGGCTTATGGCTTTGGCGCGCGACTCGTCGCGCCCAGCGCGGAAGACGATCTCGGCTCCGGCAAGTGGCAGATCATGCCCGGCGTCGGCGTGCGCTACTCGTTCGAGGCGCCCGACACTTATTTCGTGCCGGTGGTCCGCTATGCGATCAGTTTCGCTGGCGACCCCTCGCGGCGGAGCATCAGCCAACCGCAGATCGCGCCGACCCTGAACATAGGCCTGCCCGATCGTTGGTTCGTGACTTTCTATCCCAGCAACGACATCCGTATCAATTGCGGACCACCCGTGTCAGGTCAAACGGGCCCCCTCTTCCTACCGCTCGACATGGCAATCGGCAAGAAGCTCACCGACAGTCTGGTCATGTCGCTCGAAGCAGGCGTTCCAATCATCAAGGACTATCCGGTCTACGACTTCAAGACCGAGTTGAAGGTGACTTGGCAGTTCTAGATGCCTTCGCTCAGTCAGGGATCGCACCCCTTTGCATGCGATGGCAGGTTCGATCCCGCAAGCTACCCTTTCGGTTCAGGCAGGTTCAGCCTGATGTGGAGCTCGCGCAATTGTTTGGCGCTCACCGGCGAGGGCGCGCCCATGAGCAGATCCTCGGCCCGCTGGTTCATCGGAAAGAGCACGATTTCGCGCAGATTATCTTCCCCGGCGAGCAGCATGACGATCCGATCTATGCCTGGCGCAATGCCGCCGTGCGGCGGCGCGCCATATTGAAAGGCGCGATACATGCCGCCGAATTTTTGTTCGAGCACATCTTCGTCATAGCCGGCGAGCGCAAAAGCCTTCTTCATGATGTCAGGGCGATGATTACGGATCGCGCCGGACGATAATTCGACGCCGTTGCAGACGACGTCATATTGAAAGGCTTTGATTGCAAGAATCCTCGCCTTGTCTACGGGATCGAGCGCCAGGAATTCGCCGTGCTCGAAATTCGGCATAGAGAAGGGATTGTGCGAGAAGTCGATCTCGCCCTCTTCCTCATTCCATTCGTACATGGGGAAATCGACGATCCAGCAGAATTCGAACACGTCCTTTTTCGAAAGGCCGAGTTCATTGCCGATCTTGAGCCGCGCGGCACCGGCGAGCTTGGCCGCCTTAGCCTCCTGATCGCAGACGAAGAAGACGGCATCGCCCGCGCCGACACCGGCCTTCGCGGCGATTGCCTGTTGCACCTCGGCCGGCAGAAATTTCGCGATCGGGCCTTTGCCGGAAAGCGCCCGTGCCCCACCTTCGAAGACGATATACCCAAGCCCCGGCGCGCCCTCCCCCTTGGCCCAATCATTCAGCTTGTCGAAGAAGGAGCGCGGTTGCGCGGCTGCGCCCGGCGCGGGGATGGCGCGCACTACGCCACCGGTCTTGATGACGTTCTTGAACGCGTTGAACGTGACTTCGTCGCGCGCGAATTCTTCCGTGACGTCGGCGATGCACAGCGGATTGCGCAGGTCCGGCTTGTCGGAACCATATTTGAGCAGCGCTTCGGCGTAGGGAATGAGCGGAAATTGCTGCGTAACCGGTTTACCTTCCCCGAACTCCTCGAATACGCCGCGCAGCACCGGCTCGACCGCCGCGAAGACATCTTCTTGCGTCACGAAGCTCATCTCGATGTCGAGCTGATAGAATTCGCCAGGGCTGCGATCGGCGCGCGCATCCTCGTCGCGGAAGCACGGCGCGATCTGGAAATAGCGGTCGAACCCCGCCACCATGATGAGCTGTTTGAACTGCTGCGGCGCCTGCGGCAGCGCGTAAAACTTGCCGGGATGCAGCCGCGACGGCACAAGAAAGTCGCGGGCGCCTTCCGGGCTCGACGCGGTCAGGATCGGCGTCTGGAACTCGAAGAAGCCCTGCGCCTTCATCCGCGCCCGCAGACTGTCGATGATCTGCCCGCGCAACATGATGTTCCGGTGGAGCTTGTCGCGGCGGAGATCGAGGAAGCGATACTTGAGCCGCATATCCTCAGGATAATGATGTTCGCCGAACACCGGCAGCGGCAGCTCCGCAGCCGGCCCCAGCACCTCGATTTCGGCAACATAGACTTCAATCATCCCGGTCGGCATTTCCGGATTTTCGGTTCCCGCAGGCCGCTTGCGCGCCGTACCGTCGATGCGCACCACCCATTCGGAGCGCAGCTTCTCTGCCAGCGCGAAGGCAGGCGAATCGGGATCGACGACGCATTGCGTCACGCCGTAATGATCGCGCAGGTCGATGAACAGCACGCCGCCATGGTCGCGGATGCGGTGGCACCAGCCGGAAAGCCTGACTTCGGCGCCGGCCTGCGCCTCGCGCAGATCGCCGCAAGTATGAGTGCGGTAGCGATGCATGATCCCGTCACGAATTTCCAATCGCGCGTGCCGCGGATGCGGTCAGATTGAGGAGACGCGCGAAGCCGAACCTATTTATTCAGGGCGTCGAGCGCCTCGCCGAAACCTTCGAAACTCATTGGCAGGGAGATTTCATCTCCGGCGGAGTCCCGGAAAACGATGCTGCCCATCCCTTTGAGACCGTGCCAATGTGCGGTGGTCGCATCGGTCAGCTCGGCTTCGGCGAAACATCCCCCGGGAATGCAGCGCTGCCAATCGAGCTCAAACCCCCATTTATCACCTTCTTCGCTGCGGAGATGCACCGTACTCGGAAAAGAAACATTGTTCGGCAGAATGATGACCACGTGCAGAGAATCGCCGGGCTTCGGTCGCCCGACGGAGATCTTGGCGATCGGCCCGGATTGGTCACGCGACTCGATGGTCTGGGAAATCTCGCACGCCTTCTCCGCCCCCTCGCTGCCTTGCCGGCACCGCAGAGCCCAACCGCCAAAGGTCTTTGAGGTCACCGCGGCCGGCTTTTCGGATGGCTTCGCCGGCGACTTTTCGGCCTGCGGCTTCTGTGGCGCCGGCTTGGCCGGTGCTTCGGGCGGGGCTGACTCAGGAGCGGCCGCTTTTGGCTCTTGCGCCGAGGCGGGCAACGAAAACCCGGCCAGAAGGAGGAAAGCCATAAGGATGTGACGGTGCAACATGGGACCCGGAATGCCGATGGAGGACGGAAGGCGCCTTCCTTATACTAGAAATCGGCAAATCGATAGACCGGCCGGAACATCGCGTGCACGCCGGTCCCTGCCCATCGCGGCACGGCAAGCCGCCAGCGGCCGGCGCAAACTATCGCCCCTGGATGCCGCCCGGACTTTCCATTATCTACGCCCTATGAGCTTGATTACGACGAGTCACGAACTGGCGGAAGTCTGCCGCCGCCTGGCCCAACATCCTTTCATCACTGTCGATACCGAGTTTTTGCGGGAAACGACCTTCTGGCCCAAGCTTTGCGTGGTTCAGTTGGCCTCGACCGAAGAGGCGGTCGCCGTCGACGCCATGGCAGAGGGAATCGATCTTTCGCCCTTCTTTGCGCTGATGGCCGATAAAAATCTCGTCAAAGTCTTCCATGCGGCGCGACAAGACATTGAGATCGTCTGGAACTTGGCGAGGCTCATCCCGGCGCCCCTGTTCGACACGCAAGTTGCCGCCATGGTCTGCGGTTTCGGCGAGCAGACCTCCTATGGCGAATTGGTGCAATCGATCGCCAAAGTGGCGCTCGACAAGTCGTCGCGTTTCACCGATTGGTCGCGGCGTCCTTTGTCTGAGGCGCAAATCCATTATGCGATCGCCGACGTCACCTATCTGCGCGACATCTATCTCTATTTGCGCGGCAAGCTGGAAGCGAGCGGCAGGTTGAGCTGGCTCGACGACGAAATGGCGTTCTTGAGCTCGCCGGCCATCTATGAACAGCACCCAGAAAATGCCTGGGAACGGTTTCGCAATCGGGCGCGCAAGCCGCGCGACCTCGCCGTGCTGATGGAAGTGGCGGCCTGGCGCGAGACCGAGGCGCAAAGCCGCGACGTTCCGCGCGGGCGCGTGCTGAAGGACGATATGCTGGTCGAAATCGCTCTGGCAGCCCCACGTACGATGGAAGATTTGAGCAATCTGCGGGCCTTTCCGCGTGGCATGGAACGTTCGCGCGCCGGCACCGATATTGTCGCGGCGATCCAACGGGGCCTTGCCCGCGACCCGAAGACCCTGCCGAAGGTCGAAAGAGAGCGCCGCTCCGGCGGCGGTGCGAGCGCAACCGTCGAATTATTGAAAGTCCTGCTGCGTCAAGTCAGCGAGGCGCATGGCGTAGCGCCGAAAATGATCGCCACCGTCGAAGATCTCGAAGCGATCGCGCTCGACGATCGGGCGAAAGTCCCCGCCTTGTCAGGCTGGCGGCGCGAGATCTTCGGCGAAAAGGCAATCGAGCTGAAGCACGGCCGCCTCGCGCTGACCGTCGAGAACGGGAAAGTGGTCACGCTCGAATGGCTGGAGGCAGTAACGCAAGAGGCGTGATCTTCCCACGATCCGCCGTTGGGGAGCTGTAGGGAAACACGCAGATGAAAGACCTGCCCCTCGCCAAAGTCTATCAGCTGCTCGAACCCGGGCCGGTGGTCCTGCTGACGACCGTGAATAAGGGCCGCGCCAATGTCATGACCATGTCCTGGCATATGATGGTCGAGTTTGAGCCTCCGCTCGTCGCTTGCGTGGTCAGCGAGGCTGACTACAGCTTCGCCGCTTTGCGCGAGACCAGGCAATGTGTGATCGCGATCCCCGCGCTGTCGCTTGCGGCGAAGGTCGTAAAAGTCGGCAATTGTTCCGGCCGGGATATCGACAAATTCGCGGCGTTCGGCCTGACGCCGGTACCGGCGGAGAGAGTCGAAGCGCCGCTCGTCGCCGAATGTTTCGCCAATCTCGAGTGCCAAGTCGCGGACACGCGGATGGTCAACAAATATAATCTCTTCGTTCTCGAAGTCCTGAAAGCCTGGATTGATCCGGCGCAAAAGCATCCGAAGACAGTCCACCATCAGGGCTATGGCACGTTCGTCGTGGACGGCGAGACGATCAAGCTGAAATCGAAGATGCGATAGCTCGCGTGCCTATTGCGCCGCTGAGCGTTGGTTTTCGATCATCTGCACCACCTCGAATCCTTCGAATTGCGGGTGGCCCAGCGTCTTCGGTTTCTCCTCGCCGGCGTGGGCATGCGCGGCGCGGAATTGCTCTGAAACCGTCCAAGCCGTGAAGTCATCTTTGCTCGCCCAGACAGTATGCGAGACATAGAGAATGTGATCCTCGTATTCTGGCCCTTTCAACAGACGAAACACGACGAAGCCGGCCATCTCATCGAGACGGGAGACGCGGTTCGCCCAGACTTCTTCGAAGGCCCGAGCTTGATCCTTGATGACCTTGAAGCGATTCATGGCGATGTACATGGCGCGTTCCTCTTGCGATGCGATGCGGTCGCTGCCGGGCTTGCATTGAGCCCGGACGGGATCGGTTGCGTAACTGCAGAGGCGGCGCATAGCCGCTTGCTCGGCAAGCCTTGCCTGCCCGCCGCTCGGAAGCAGCCTCGCACTCTCAAATGAACTGTGCGACGCCGTCGCGGCGGACACTCGCTTCGCTTGCGGTCACGATGTTCGGCTCGCGTCCGATCAGCCGGGCAAGCTGCTTCAACCGATTGTTCAGCCTGTCGCTTGTGAGATCGGCGAGGTCGCCCGGGAGAGAGAGCGTCAGTTTCGCCTTGGCGCAGAGCATCGGCGTGCGCGGCAAGACGCCGGCCATCCCGGCCGAGACGAGATAGGCGACCCGCATGGCGCCGGCCAACAGCCGCGCGCGATCGAGCAGACGCGGCGACACCAGCGCGCAAATCTGCGGATTGACGTCCGCATCGAGGCCGAGATAGCGGTACGACATCGTCAGCGCGAGAAAACACCGGCCCGGATGATCGATGCCGGTGAAGGACGCGTTGGCGACGATATTGAGGCTTTGCTCGCTGCGATAGTCGGGGTGCGCGCGCCAATTGACATCGGCGAGCAGACAAGCGGCATGGCGCAGCCGTGTCTCCTCAGCGCTTTCGTCAAAATGTGCGGAATCTATGAACTGGTCGGTCCAAACGCGGAGATCTTCGGCATGACCGGGCGAGCGCGAATAGATCTCGTTGAACGCGCGCGCAGCGACGAGCAGAGGATCTTGCCGCCGCTCGGCGGTGCTGAGCCTCTCGTAAAGCAGGCCCTCGCGCACGCCCGCCGCCGAGATCGTGACTTCCTTCGGCTGTGCCCGGCGGATGATTTCATCGAGGACGATCGCGCCATAGGCCAGAAGCGGACGACGGGCCGGCGCAACGACGTCGACGGCGACCAAAGCCTCCGCGTTCACCCGCTCGATGAGGCCGGCGAAGTCGGCCGCCTCACGCGCAGGAATGACATAGCCGTGCATGACGCTGAGAAAATAATTGCGCTGGCGCATGTGCAGCTTGGCGAGCGAGCGCCAGGTTCCGCCGACCGCATAAAGCGTCCGCCCGCGCAATTGCGAGAAATCTTGACCTTGGAGAGGGAATCCCGCGCGATCTTGACGGCCTGCCGCAGGGAATGATCCGACGCGTCCATCAGCGAAAGGCCGCCGAGCGGCAGGCTTATGCCTTTGCCGAGCTTCGTCCCCTTGATGTCGATGAGTTCGACCGAGCCGCCCCCGAGATCGGCGACGAGCCCGTCGGGCTCATGGAAGCCCGAAAGGACGCCGAGCGCTGAAAGCTCGGCTTCACGCCGGCCGGACAGCAAATGAACCGGCGCGCCGATCGCCGTGGTTGCATCGGCGATGAACGCCGGGCCATTCGATGCATCGCGCGCCGCCGCGGTTGCAATCACATAGACGTCCTCGACTCCCATGATCGAGACGAGCACTTTGAAGCGCTGCAGCGACAAAAGCGCCTTTTCGACTCCGGGAACGGAAAGCCGGCCTGTGGTCGTGACGCCGTGACCTATGGCGCAAAGCGACTTCTCGTTGAAGATCGGCGTCGGCGCCCGGCCGAGCCCGTCATAGACGACAAGCCGTACCGAATTCGAGCCGATATCCACAACCGCAACCGGGCCTCTGGCGTCGGATCGGCTGGGTAAATTCGCGAAAAGCTTGGCCATCGAAAGGTTCACCGGCCCTCCAACCGCTTCAGCAGCGTTTTGGGGCTCGATTCGCGCAGGGATTTGCCACGTCCCGAAAGGCTCGGATTGGTCATGAAATAGGAATGGGCGTTGAAAGGTTCCTGCCCTGCCGCGCTGATCCGCGTGCTCGAACCGTCCGGCAGGACGCGATAGCTCTGCTGATTGTCGATGAGATTGGCGATCATGATCTGATTGAGCACCTGATCATGGCAGGTATGATTGGTGATCGGCACCAAAGCCTCGACGCGCCGGTCGAGATTGCGCGGCATCAGATCGGCCGAAGAGATATAGACATAGGCCTTGGGATGCGGCAGGCCGTGGCCTCCCCCGAACGCATAGACACGCGCATGCTCCAAGAAACGGCCGATGATCGATTTCACCCTTATGTTGTCGGAGAGCCCGGGAACGCCCGGCCTCAAGCAGCAGATCCCGCGGACGACGAGATCGATCTTGACGCCCGCTTGGCTCGCCGCATAGAGCGCGTCGATGATCTGCGGATCAACCAGCGCATTGCACTTCGCCCAGATCATCGCCGGCTTGCCTGCCCGTGCGAAGTCGCTTTCCTGCGCGATGTGATCGAGAAGCTTGGTTTTCAAATTAATCGGCGAGATCGCCATCCGCTCCAGGCCGGCCGGCTCTGCGTACCCTGTGATATAATTGAAGATTCGCGAGATATCGCCGGCGATCGCAGGGTCCGCGGTGAAGAATGAAATGTCGGTATAGATGCGCGCCGTCACCGGATGGTAATTGCCGGTGCCGACATGACAGTAAGTGACGAGCGAACCGGACTCGCGACGCACGACCATGGAAAGTTTGGCATGCGTCTTCAGAGCGATGAAGCCGAAAACCACCTGCGCGCCGGCGCGTTCCAGATCGCGCGCCCAGCGGATATTCGCCTCTTCATCGAACCGCGCCTTGAGTTCGACGAGCGCGGTCACCGATTTGCCCGCCTCCGCCGCTTCGATCAAGGCGCGAACGATCGGGCTGTCGGCGGAAGTGCGATAAAGCGTCTGCTTGATCGCGACGACGTTCGGATCGACCGCCGCCTGATTGAGGAACTGCACGACCACGTCGAAGGATTCATAGGGATGATGGACGACGAGGTCCTTCTGCTTGATCGCCAGGAAGCAATCGCCGCCATTATCGCGCACGCGTTCCGGGAAACGCGGGTTATAGGGCCGGAACTTCAGATCCGGCCGGTCGACGTTGACGAGTTCGGCGAGTTCGTTCAGCGCCAGCATGCCCTCGAGCACGAAGATTTCATCCGGTATGACGTCGAGCTCTTCGGCGACGAAGTTGCGCAACTGCTCCGGCATGAGGCTGTCCACCTCGAGCCGGATCACTGAACCGCGGCGACGGCGCTTCAAGGCGCTCTCGAACAGGAGCACGAGGTCTTCCGCCTCTTCCTCCACTTCGAGGTCGCTGTCGCGAATCACGCGGAAAACGCCGGAGCCGCGCACCAGATAGCCGGGAAACAGCGATTGGGTGAACATGGCGACCAGCGATTCGAGCGCGATGAAGCGCTGTCCGTTGGGCCCATCCGGCATCCGTATGAACCGCTCGATCTTTGCCGGCAGACGAACCAACGCCTTCAGATATTTATTGTCGCGCGGCTGCACGAGTTCGAGCGCCATCGTGAAGCCGAGATTGGGGATGAACGGAAAAGGATGCGCTGGATCGACCGCGAGAGGCGTCAAGACCGGGAAGACGTGCAGAAGAAAGTAATTTTCGAGCCAGGCAACCTCGGTCTGGTCGAGTTCCTGCGGATCGACGAGAACGATGCCGGCCGACTTCAACTCCTTGCGCAACTCGCCCCAACGTCTTTGCTGTTCGGCGGCAAGAAAGCTTACGCGTTCGCGGATCTTCACCAATTGCTCGGCCGGCGTCAGGCCGTCCTCCGAGGGCGTCGAGACTCCGGCACGAACCTGGCCGCGCAGACCGGCGACGCGAACCATGAAGAATTCATCGAGGTTGTTGGAGGAGATCGATAGAAACCGCAATTGTTCGAGCAAAGGATGATTGCGGTTCGACGCCTCGTGCAGAACGCGGCGGTTGAATTCAAGCCAGGAGAGTTCGCGATTGATGAACCGCTCCGGCGCGTGCGCAAGTTCGCCCGGACGTTCGGCAATGCTGCCAAGGTCGTTCATGATGGGGATCGAAGCCGCGGGGGACGAATCGCCGGTCAGCGCCGGATCGGGCACAGCCTCCGGACGTACATTTTCGATCGATTCTTCGCGAGCGGGCTCCACTCTAGTCTCCTTCCGCCATCCGGACGCTGCGAGTTGCTTGTGACGTTACCATGACCGCGGCTTGCTTCGACCCGCCCGCCGGGCAGCGTTTCACAGCTTATTTGGCAATGACGTAAAGCATTAATCTATAAGAAGGTTTACGGCCTGCGGCGGCCGATGGGCTCAACCCCGCGCCGGCCGCCTCCCCGATATGGGCGCCAGCAGCGCGGCGGGCAAGCTCCGGTCGATTACGTCGCGCAGGGCGAAATTCGATTGGATACGGGCGACTCGCGGCAGCCGCGCCAGCTGAGTTTTGTGGATATGTTCGAAATCCGCGATGTCGCGGCACAGCACGACCAGCTGATAATCGTCGCTTCCCGACATCAGATGGCAGCGCACGACTGAGGCGCATTGGCCGACCGCGCGCTCGAAGGCCTCGAAGGCTTCCTCACGCTGCGAATCGAGACTGATGCGGACAAGAACGGTGACGGTAAAGCCGAGTTTGTGATGGTCGAGGGCGGCATGATAGCCGGCGATAACCCCTCGCTCCTCCAGGGCACGCAGGCGGCGAGCGCAGGCGGTGCTTGAGAGGCCAACTCGGGGCGCGAGATCGGCGATGCTGACTCGCGCATCGGCCGTCAGCGCGGCCAGAATGGCGCGATCGAACTGGTCGAGATCTGCTGCGGTGAAATCCTGCGCTGCTGTCATCGTCCGCGCTGTTAACCTGCATTTAATTTGAGTTTGAGATTGTAATTGCTGTAATTCTCTTTGGATAGAGGCATAAAAGTTCCGTCCACCGGAGGCCGAATCAGGTAGGTAATCGAATCATGCGCGTCGGTGTCTTGAAAGAAATCAAAGTGCATGAATACCGCGTCGGCCTCACGCCCGATGCGACGCGCGAATTCCTTGCTGCCGGACATGAGGTGTCGATCGAAACCGGTGCAGGCGCCGGAATCGGCGCCGCGGATGCCGTCTATGCCGTGGCGGGCGCCAAGATCGCCGCGAACGCGGCGGAGATTTTTGCCCGCTCTGAGATGATCGTGAAGGTGAAGGAGCCGCAACCTTCCGAATGGGCGCAGCTGCGCGAGGACCAGATCCTTTTCGCCTATCTGCATCTCGCGCCCGATCCGCGCCAGGCGCAGGGTCTGCTGGCCTCCGGCTGCACGGCCGTCGCCTATGAGACCGTCACTGGCCGCGACGGCGGCCTGCCGTTGCTTGCGCCGATGAGTGAAGTCGCCGGCCGTCTCTCGATTGAAGCGGCGGGCATGGCTTTGCAAAGGCAGAACGGCGGTCGCGGCGTGCTGCTCGGAGGCGTGCCGGGTGTTGCGCCGGCGCGTGTCGTGATTCTCGGTGGCGGCGTAGTTGGAACCCAGGCCGCGCGCATGGCCGTCGGGCTCGGCGCCGAAGTCAGCGTCCTCGATCGGTCGCTGCCGCGGCTGCGCCAGCTCGATGAGCTTTTCCAGGGACGGGTGCGGACGCGCTATGCCTCTGCCGCCGCGATCGAAGCCGAAGTCTTTGCCGCCGACGCGGTGGTCGGCGCGGTTCTTGTCGCCGGCGCGAGCGCGCCGAAGCTCGTCACGCGATCCATGCTGAAGCAGATGAAAACAGGCGCGGTCCTCGTCGACGTTGCAATCGACCAGGGCGGCTGTTTCGAGACCTCGCATCCAACAACCCACGCCGAGCCGACCTATATCGTCGACGGCATCGTCCATTATTGCGTCGGCAATATGCCGGGCGCGGTGCCCTACACGTCGAGCCATGCCCTCAACAATGCCACCCTGCCCTACGGGCTTGCGCTTGCGGCGGGCGGATGTGCTGCGATCTTCGACGATCCTGGCTTGCGTGCCGGGCTCAACGTCCATCGCGGCCATATCACCCATGCCGCAGTGGCAAAAAGCCTGGGCCTTTCGCTCGAACGGCCTGAGACCGCGCTGGCCGCGTAACGCCGCAATATCGCCTTTTCCCGAGCGCAGCGGTGAATGCGTGCTGCTTCGTGTGCGCTTCGCTCAGGGCGCAAATGGCCCGGATCCGACGCCAAATGGCCAATAAACCGGCGAGGAGGATTCCGCGATGAAGTCTGTTATCGGAGCGCTCGTGCTGGGTGGCACGATATGGGCCGGTCAAGTCTCTGCCCAGACTACCGATGCGCCACAGCCGGAAAAGTGCCGGGTGGCGGAAGTCAATCCTGTCACCAACCATACCGAATGCATTGATCCGATCGGCGCTCCCGTCGAACCGCTGAAGACAGGGGTGCCTTGTCAGGCCAAGGGTTCATCCGACTCCTGGACGATTTCGAACCGCTGCGAAACCACGCCAGCCGCGCCGCCGGCTAAGTAACGCTTCTGCAAGATCACCCTTCCGGCATCATTCGTCGCCGTGGGCGCGCTCGTCGATGGTGATCGTCTTCATGTTCGAAAAGTCGACGGAAACGGGCCGCTTCTCACGCGCAGCGGCCAATTGAAATGTCTTGATGACATGTTCAAGCCGTCGATAGGTTTCCTTATATTCCGGCGTCTTCTCGGATATGCCGAGCGGCTTCAGGCAAAACTCAATAATTTCGCGTGGCCTGTCCAACTTGCTCATGCCGATCTCTCCTTCAAGTTTGCCGCTTTGCGGACTGCCGCAAACACTGGGTAACGTTATGGGTTCACGCGGTCGGGGAAGCCGCCGGAAAATACGAAAAGCCTCTGCGGATGGCGGCCGTTTGGCGCCTCGCGCTCGCGCAAACGTTCCGGCAGGAGTGATTTATCGCCTTGTCGGCCGACCGCGATGGCCGCTTCCGGACGATAATTTTCCGGCACGTTAAGGTCGATCATCGTCCGCGCAACGTCGAAACCCGCCATTGCATGCGCTGCCCAGCCGAGCCGCACTGCTTCGAGCGCAAAAAACGCCCAGGCGGCGCCGGCATCAAACGAGTGGGTTCGCGAAAACACGGGCTTGTCGCTTCCCGATACTTCACTCGTCATTTTCGAAATAAGGATGATGAGCGCCCCGGCGTGTTTGGCCCAGATCCTGTTGCCTTCATTGAGAAGAGCAAGAAATTTCTCGAAATCCTGCGTACCGCCCAAACCATAAAGAAAACGCCAGGGCTGCCGATTGCTCGAAGACGGCGCCCAGCGTGCCGCTTCGAACATGGTGCGCAGTTCTGATTCCGGCACAGGTTCGCCGGTAAAGGCGCGCGGCGACCAACGCTTGAGAAATTGCGGATCGATCGGATAATCGGCTACGCGCATATTGATTTCACTCATCCTGTCTTTCCCCCGCCCGCGCGAACTAAGCTGCGCAGTATGTTCTGCCAATATAGGATCAGGTTCGCAGGACTTGAATGCCACTCGCGCCGGATTGCAAGGGCGAGACGGGTTCGGCAGTTCCATGAGATCAGCCGGAAATATCACCGCCGCGCATTCGCCCGCAGTAAGGCTACCGGCGAAAATCTCTTCGACCTTCCGCCGCCCTTGGAGCATTCCGGGCAATTGGATGCACTCCGGTGTCCAGCGCGGGCCCGTAAACCGTCTGAGGATTTGCAACATGTAGCCGAGGGCCAGAAGCTCGTTCTTCTGGCGGCCCATCGCGATGGGTGCGGTGATCGCATAGCTCCATCATGCCCAGCGGCCTTTCGCCACGAGAACAGAATTGTCGATGTGCTGTTCAAGTTCGCGGCGAACAAGGAGATCGTTTTACACAGACACTGGGCGGACTACAGGACCCTGGTTATCCAGGGCGAGCTCCGCATCTATCGGGCCAATGGCGAGCTTAAAGAAGTCCGTTCCGTCGGCAGTTATGTTTCCAGCGCCGCCGGCGGGGAGCCGCATCGGGAAGGCGTCGGCGATCAAGAGGCGATCGTCTTCTTCAGCAACCGGAACGTCGAGGATGTCATCTACGAGATTCTGGACGACAATTTGAATACCGTCGCGACGTTCGGTCTGACGGAATTCAAAGGGCTTCTTGAAGCCCAGGGGCAATGATGCGGCCCTGTGCCGCCTGCGCCTAATTCGCACGGTCGCAGGACCCAAGTTCCAGGCTTTGAAACGTCCGACGGCGTCCAATGGCTCGGCAAAGAGTTTGAGTATATCAATTTTATCAATTATGTGTGATTACTGCGGGCAGGCCTCCCCCTGGCGTGCCGCGCAGGACTTTCTCGGGAGGACTTATCGATTCCGGCTTCGGAATGAGAGTTTCTCGGACCTTGGAGCGGATCGATCGTACAGTATTGGTCTTGCTCCATTTTATTTTTTAGTCCTGCTGGCTGTGGGGATGATGCGCTGGCGCAGCCGCTCCTTGCCGCAATCCATAAACGAAAACCCCAAGGCCACGCACCGGCAGATGTTCCGGCACCGGATCGTAGCCGGAAGTGCCCCAAGGATGGCAGCGGCAGAGCCGCGCCAAGCCGAGTAAGCCGCCGGTCCAGACGCCGTGTTGCGCGATCGCTTCGTCCATATAGGCCGAGCAACTCGGCTCATGCCGGCACTGGCGACCAAGGATGGCAGAGAGGCTCAGTTGATAGGCGCGGATCGCGTAATGCGCCCCACGGCGGGGAAGCCTGCGCAGCATCATCATTGGCAACCGGAGAGTGTCATGGGCGTGGATCTCGAAAGGCATGGCTCGGCCGGCTGGCGGTTCCATCCCTCATATGGCGGCCTTGATCGTGGAGGCTTCGATCTGCTCGACGGCATCGACAGTCGCCTCGAACGTCAACAGGGTCGACATGTGGCGAGCCTTGAAATCGCGCACCGGCTCAAGCACTGCGATGTCAGCCCATTTGCCCCCCGGCGGCGGCCCGTTCTGCTTCAACATGGCGCGGACCTGATCGCGCAACTGGCGCAATTCCGGTCCTGTCGCTCCGATGACGTTGCGCGCCATGATCGAGGCCGAAGCCTGGCCAAGCGCGCAGGCCTTCACGTCATGCGCGAAATCGACCACCTTCCCGTCGCGCATCACGAGATCGACAATCACGGTCGAGCCGCAGAGCTTGGAGTGGGCGCGTGCTGTCGCATCCGGCTTGGCCAGCCGGCCCCTGCGCGGGATATTGGCCGCCAATTCCAGGATTTTGTCGCTGTAGATGTCATTCAGCATGGGTCAAGACGCTCTGGGCCGAGATGACGGCACTCCTTATCTCCTATATAGGATGATGAGGCTTGGCGAACGAGATTTGGCACATTTCCGGCTGCTTGCGCCCAAACACCATCTAACGATCTTGCCTAGCGAAGGCTTGGCTCATAAATCACAATCATACCAACAGGAGGCACCACATGGATGACGTGGTTAAGTCCTTGCTCGAACGCCAACAGCCCAAGCCAGCCACAACGCAGCCGACCCGACCCACGCGCGAAGAAGCCGAAGCCGCCGTCCGCACGCTGCTGCTTTGGACCGGCGACGATCCGACGAGGGAAGGTTTGCGCGATACGCCGCGGCGTGTCGTCAAGGCTTACGAAGAGTTTTTCTCGGGCTATCGCGCCGATGCGAGCGACGTGCTGTCCCGCGTCTTTGAGGAAGTGCACGGCTATGACGACCTGATCCTCGTCCGCGATATTCCGTTTTCATCGCATTGCGAACACCACATGGTGCCCTTCGTCGGCAAAGCTCACATCGCCTATTACGTCGGCGAGGCGGGCGTCGTGGGCTTGTCGAAACTGGCTCGGCTCGTCGACATTTATGCCCGGCGCTTGCAGACGCAAGAAGCTATGACGGCGCAGATCGTCAGCGGCATCGAACAGCATTTGCGACCGCGCGGCTGCGCCGTGATGCTTGAGGCCGAGCATATGTGCATGTCCATGCGCGGTGTGCTCAAGCAAGGCACGATGACGGTCACCAACCAGTTCACCGGCGTCTTTCGCGACGATCCCGCCGAACAGGTTCGTTTCCTGAGCATGGTGCGGGGTAAATAACTCGGCCTCCCGGCTCTCCTCCCGCACGTCGCTTCGACGAGCCGGGGGCTGGAAACCGCGGGGCGCCTTAATCTCTCATCGGAGTGACCGCATGGCTCTCCCGTTCCCGAAACCGGGGAGCAAGACCGACCTCGAAGAGGGGATCGTCTTCACCCCGCGTTTCGACGCCGATGGATTGATCGGCTGTATCACCACCGATGCGCGTGACGGTACGGTGCTGATGTTCGCCTATATGAATGCAGAGGCGCTGCGGCTCACGCTCGACACCGGCATCGCGCATTATTGGTCCCGCACGCGCCAAAGTCTTTGGCGCAAGGGCGACACATCGGGCCGTCAGCAGACGGTGAGAGAGATCCGCACCGATTGCGATCAGGACGTGCTGCTTTTGAAGGTCGATCCGGCCGGCGATGGCAACGCTTGTCACACCGGCCGCCGCTCCTGCTTCTATCGTCGGGTTGTGCCGGGCCCCGACGTTACGAAGCTCGTCCTCGACTAATATTCCCGCGAGAGAAAAGCGCCGCCTCACGGGGCGGCGCTTCGAAAACTTCATAAGCCGAATTTGGGTCGATATTGACCTCGACCTTAGACCGATGCGATATACTCACGCATCGCCGAATGTTCATGCTCCATTTCGGCAAGCCTAAACTTTACGACATCGCCGATCGAAATAATGCCGGCGAGCCTACCTTCCTTCATGACCGGGACGTGCCGGAAATGGCCGGCATTCATTTTCTCGACCGTTGCCAACACGGTCTCGTCCTCGGTGGTGGTGACGACGCGGGTTGTCATGTGCATCGAGACCGCGTCATCGAGCGCCTTCGCGCCGCGTCTGCCGACGGCCCTAACGATGTCGCGCTCGGAAAGCATTCCGAGCACATTGCCTTGGACATCGGCAACGACAACTGCGCCGATGTCTCGTGCGGAGAGGATTTCCGCGACTTCCTTCAACGTCCTGTGCGGTTGCGCAGTCAGAACCTCTCGGCCCTTCGTCGCAATGATCCGCGCGACAGTCATTTCACCCTCCTCTTTGGTCATTTCATTGGCGTTCCTATTCCCTTCTCCATCGCTCTTCGTTCGGCGATTGGACCTATTTAGAATGCCCGCCTTCGGGCAAACGCGCAACATTTTAAACTTCCATCCCTGCTGAGCATTGTCGCCTGATTAAGTGTGCTTTCCTGCGGAAGATTCCAGTAGGTCATGCAATTAGACCTCGAAGTTAAGGTCGATGTCGGACGCATTTCATTTGGTGGATTGCAGGCGTTGGCTTTCCACTTCGCAATCGCAACCAGGTCGCGACGGAATAGCGGCGGCTCTATCGCACTGCACACGTCCGCAAACGAGCGGATGGCGGTCCGCCTTCTGGATGTCTCTAACGCTATCGTGATGCCAAGGTTCCAGAAGGCGGCGGATCGAACAACGGGAAGCCGAAAAGCCCGAGCAGAAAGCCGCCGATATGCGCCTCCCAGGCGACTGTCCCTCCGACAAAGTCGAGCGGACCTGCGGCAACTCCGAACAGAAAATTGGCGACAAACCAGACAATCAGGAAAACCACTGCGCGGCGGTCGGTGAACACATCGAGCAGCGACAAGGCCGGCCGGCGATAGGAGAGATCCTTCTGGCGAGGATCAGCAAAGCCGAGGCTTTCGCCGAGCGGGGCGCCAGGTTGAAAAATGAAGCGCACCGCTGCCGCCATGGTGCCCGAGACGGCGGCGGAGGCGCCGATGACCGGCTGAAGATCGTCCATGTGGGTGATGAAATGCGCTAAAGCTCCAGCGACCGCCGCGGCGAGGCAGAATAGGACAAAACGCAAACTGCCGAAGCGGCGCGCGACCGCTGCGCCGAAGGCGACAAGCCAAAGGCAATTGAACCCTACATGCGTCCAATTGGCGTGGAGGAACGCGTAAGTGACCGGCGTCCACCAAAGTGGCTTTCCATCGCCGAGGAAAAATTGGTCGATTTCTGCATGCGCATTTCCGGCAGCATTTGCCGCATCGAGAACCCGGGCGATGCGGTCGGGATCGAAAGCATAGGTGAACCGCCCCGGCACGAAGCCCAAATCCGTCAAAATATAAGCATTCAGCTCAGTCGGAAGAAACTCTCGCAGAGCGTGAATGCCGACAAGCACGCCAATTGTGGCAACGACGACGAATGGGATGTTGAAGATCTTTTGTCGTTCTTTCTGCACGGACGATCCTACTCCACATCGTCGACGTCCCCCGTGGCGCCGCCGTGAACCTTCTGCGCGAGCGCCGCTTCCATGAATGAGCCTAGCTCGCCGTCGAGCACCTCGCTCGGCGTGCCGGAGGTCACGCCCGTGCGCAGGTCTTTCACGAGTTGATAGGGCTGCAAGACATAGGACCTGATCTGGTGGCCCCAGCCGATCTCCGTCTTGGCGGCCTCAGTCGCGTTGGCGAGCGCCTCCCGCTTTTCCATTTCGCGCTCATAGAGCCGCGCCCGCAGCATGTTCCAGGCAGTCGCGCGGTTCTTGTGCTGCGAACGTTCGCCTTGGCAGGCGACGACGATGCCGGTCGGAATATGGGTGATACGGACAGCCGAGTTAGTCGTATTCACATGCTGGCCGCCGGCGCCCGAGGAGCGGTAGGTATCGATCCGGCAGTCCGATTCCTTCACGTCGATGTCGATCTTGTCGTCGATGACCGGATAGACCCATACGGACGCGAAGCTCGTGTGACGCCGCGCGTTGGAATTGAACGGCGAGATGCGGACGAGCCGATGCACGCCGGATTCCGTTTTCGCCCAGCCATGCGCATTGTGCCCCTTGATGAGCAAGGTGCCGGATTTGATGCCGGCCTCTTCGCCAGCCGTCTCTTCGATGACTTCGACCTTGAACTTCTGCCGCTCCGCCCAGCGCGCATACATGCGGAACAGCATGCGCGCCCAGTCGCAGCTTTCGGTGCCGCCGGCGCCGGCATGGATCTCGATATAGGTGTCGTTCTGATCGACCTCGCCGGAGAGAAGCGCCTCGATCTGGCGGCGCTCGGCGTCTTTCTTCAATGTCGCGAGCTGGGCGAGGCCCTCCGCCTCCGCAGCGGCATCTCCTTCCGCCTCGGCGAGTTCGACAAGCGTGACCGCATCTTCGAGTTCGGCCTCGAAGCGCGCAAGCGAGCCGAGCTGTTCTTCGAGTTCGGTGCGCTCGCGCATGATCTTCTGCGCGGCCTCGGCATCATTCCAGAGGTTGGGATCTTCGGCCTTGGCGTTCAGCTCCGCAAGCCGGCGCGTGGCGGTATCGACGTCAAAGATGCCTCCTCAGCAATCCCATGGATTGCTTGATCGATTGGGTGAGCGCTTCAGCTTCTGCACGCATGTTCGCGACAAATCTCCGGAAATGAAAATGTAGGGGCGATAGCCAGCAAGATAGGTGTGACGGCCATCGATGTAAATGGTACGTCCAGCGATGGACTGCAAAGGACAGCTGGTAAGCGCTGCGTCCTCGGATTAGTCGATGGAGAGCGTCTCAGGCCGGCGGCGATCGAACGATGATCGGCTTATCCTTGCGCAGAGCCTTCATGGTCTGTTGATCGAGATTGAGGTGCGCCTGCACGAGTTCTGGCGGGGTCAGAGCCATCCATTGATTCAGTGACAAGTCGGCGAAGTAGGAGCTGCGGAAGACTTCCAGATAGCGCAAGGTCTCATCGCCGGTATTCTCGACATAATGTCCCGTTGCGAACGGCACATAGCCAACGTCGCCCGCCTGATAGTCGAATGTTCGCGCTTTCCCACCCGACGCGAACACGCTCATGCGCCCACGTCCATTAATATAATATTGCCACTCGTCGGCGTTCGGATGCCAGTGCAGCTCGCGCATTCCTCCCGTTTCGATCTCAACGAGAGCCGCTGCAATAGTGGTCGCGGCCGGAAAATTGGATGAATTGACAATGCGCACCTGGCCGGCGGCAGTCGGGATCGGCTCTTGAGCCGATAAGCGGTAGCTGTAGCTTACAGGAGTTGGGCCTGCCGGAGATAGAACTGCGTCAGAGGCTATTGGGCCAGGGACTTTGCCCGCGAAAATCCACCGGGTGTGTTCGATGTCCTGCGGAATATTGGCGAAGGCCGACTCTGGAACGCCAAAGTTTTTCGCAAGCACCTCGGGCGGAGTATGAGCGAACCAGTCGCTCAACAGAAAAGTTTCGTTCTCTGAGAAGTTGCCGTCGTCAAATACCAGAAGGAACTCGCAACCCTCCTCCAGCCCTTGGATCGAATGTGGAATACCCGCCGGAAAATTCCACAGGTCATTTGCGCCGACGTCGTCGATGAAATTTCGCCCCTGCGGATCGATGGCGGTAATCCGGGCACGGCCGCCAAGCATGAATCCCCATTCGGCCTCCTTGTGCCAGTGCATCTCGCGAATTCCACCGGGCGTCAGCCGCATATCGACCGCGGCAAGTGTGGTGGCGACCGGCAGTTCGCGCACGGTCACCTCTCGTGCCCAGCCGCCCTCGGCAAGGCGATTGCGTGCGGTCGCGAATGAGAATTTGAGGTTCGGGATCGTGCCGGCGTCAGTATAAGGCGAGGCTAGCAAATCGGGGTTTGCGCGCTCCAGGGGTGGATTGCGCGGTCCCATGATGGGTGCCCCGCGATCGCCACGGATTGGTTGCGGCTCGTCATTGGAGTCCCTGCCAGAGTTCAGCGTCGGATCCATCATAATTGTCTCCCTTGCTCGGCGAGTTGCCCGGCGTCGCTCACAAGTTGCGTCTCAGGGCGCAATGTGACGCGCTAGGCCCCAGCGGTTCAGACTGGTTATGATCGCCAAAATCTCGGCTGCAATTTTGATTTTGCGCGACCGCGCGGCCAATAGCATTCGAGCCGCCAGACAGGGGCTCTGCCTTAATAAAGGCCGCCCGTGCCGGTGCCAAGCGCGCGATCGGCATTCGGATCGACTGAGAGCACGTTCGGCGTCTGCGTGCCGTAGATCATCACGTCGGGCGGCGCGTACCGGGCTTGAACGCTTCGAGGATCGTCCCGGGTCCGGACGAGCGCAGGCCAGTCTTCGGCATCGACCGAGATGAGCTTGATCCCAGGCGGCACGCGGAACGGCATGTCGGGCTTGTCCTTCAGCGCCATCTTCATGAAGTCGCGGAAGATCGGCGCCGTATAAAGCGCCGCCTGGGCGGAATTGCCGAGCGAGCGCGGCCGGTCATAGCCCATGAACACGCCGACGGTGAGATCGGGCGAATAGCCGACGAACCAGAGATCCTTGGCGTCGTTGGTCGTGCCGGTCTTGCCGGCGAGATGTTTGCCGACCTCGCGGATCGCCTGACCAGTGCCGCGCTGGATGACGCCTTCCATGATCGAGGTGATCTGATAAGCGGTCAAAGGATCGAGCACCTGCTCGCGGTTATCGATGATCTTCGGTTCGTCTTGATTTTCCCATTTCGTCGCATCGCAGCCTTCGCAGATGCGCTCGTCGTGGCGATAGATCGTGTGGCCCCAGCGGTCCTGGATGCGGTCGATCAGCGTCGCCTTGATCCTCTTGCCGCCGTTGCAGAGCATCGAATAGGCGGTCGTCATCCGCATGAGAGTCGTTTCGCCCGACCCCAGCGACATCGAAAGATAAGGCGGCAGATCGTCATAGATGCCGAAGCGTTTGGCATATTCGGCGATAAGCGGCATGCCGATGTCGCGCGCAAGCCGCACCGTCATCTGATTGATCGAATGTTCGACGGCATAGCGCAGCGTATGCGGGCCGCTCGACTTGCCTTCGAAATTCTCCGGCCGCCAGATCCCGAGACCGCGGCCCTGGTCGATCTAGATCGGCTCGTCGAGAACGATCGAGGATGGCGTATAGCCGTTATCGATCGCCGCCGCATAGACGAAGGGCTTGAACGACGAGCCGGGCTGGCGCAACGCCTGCGTCGCGCGGTTGAATTCCGATTGGTCGAAGGAGAATCCGCCGACCATGGCAAAGCACGCGGCCGGTGTACGGGTCCATCACGACGATCGCGCCGCTGACTTCCGGAATTTGCCGCAGCCGATATTGCCCAGGCTTGCCCTCCAATCGGCTCGACATAGACGACATCACCCGGCACCAGCGCGGACGCGCTCGCCGCTGCGCACCCATTTCAGCCCGACGGGAGTGAGCAGAGCCAGTCTCGCGCTCGTCGCTCGACCGTCGCCGGACGGCATCGCGTGCGGCTGCAGACCGATGCGGAGCGTGCTGGTCGTCTCCATCGAGGACGACGGCAAGCCGCCAAGGCGCGACGTCGCCGAGCGCCGGGAACGGCGGCGAGCGGCGGCCCCCAATCCTGGCCGATGTCGATATGGCGCATCGGTCCGCGGAACCCGTGCGCCTCGTCGTAGCGCACAAGGCCATCGACAAGGGCGTGGCGCGCCATCATCTGCATTTTCGGATCGAGCGTGGTGCGAACCGAAAGGCCGCCCTCGTAGAGCTTCTTTTCGCCATAGCGGTCGAGCAGCTCGCGGCGCACTTCCTCGGCGAAGAAGCCGGCGGCATAGGTATTCGGCGAAAGCACGCGCGGTGTGACGCCAAGCGGCTCGGCCTTCGCCTTGGCGCCATCGGCGTCGGCGAGACGTAGCCGTTCTCGACCATGCGATCGATGACCCAATTGCGCCGCTCGATCGCTCGTTCGCGCTCAGTATAGGGATTGATAATTGTTCGGCGCCTTCGGCAACGCGGCGAGATAGGCGACCTGCGCGACCGTCAGTTCATTGACCGACTTGTCGAAATAATTCAGCGCCGCGGCGGCGACGCCGTAATTGCCGAGGCCGAGATAGATCTCGTTGAGATAGAGTTCGAGAATCTTCTCCTTCGAATAGGTCGCCTCGATCCGGAACGACAGCAGCGCCTCCCTGATCTTGCGCTGTGAACGAGCGTTCGTTCGTCAGGAAGAAGTTCTTGGCGACCTGCTGGGTGATGGTCGAGGCGCCCTGAATATGCTTGTTGCCCTGAACGAAGACGAGAGCGGCGCGCACCATGCCCTTCGAAATCGACGCCGCCATGATGGTAGAAATTCTTGTCCTCGGCCGAGATGAAGGCCTCTTTGACGAGCGGCGGGATGGCCGAGCTCGGCAGATAGAGGCGCCGCTGCTTGTGAATATTCGGCGAGCACCGAACCATCGCGCCGCATGGACGCGGGTCATCACCGGCGGCTCATAATTCTTGAGCTGCGTATAATCCGGCAGATCCTGCTCGAACTTCCAAATCGACAATGCCCGCCGCACTCGCTCCGATGACGAAAATGATCGTGCAAGTCGTGAAGACAAATCCGAAGAACCGGGCAATATAACCGCATGACTGAAATTAAGCCCTCTGGATCCGCGAAGTACGCGGCTCTGCCTTATGCCTCGCCGGGATCAAATTTCGCGCGACAGAGGCCAGCCAATCGGCGGACGCGGGCCGGAGCATTAGTCCGGCATGTGGTGCTGTGCTTTTGTGTTGATAGTTTGCGTGGCTTGCGAGCCAGGTGCCGCAAACTACGACCAGTTTCGCATATAAAGCGGATCGTGGCGCATGCCGCCACAGGGAGCGCGGGCGGTCATTTCACCAGCACGGAGGGCACCGGCAAGCGCTTCCTGGGCGGTTGCTGCCGGCACCGTGGCGCCTCTTTGGCGTCGGCATTGGTCGCCGCTTGGCAGTGAAAAAGGCGTCGATCGCCGCCGCGACCCTGCTCGACGTCGCGTCGCGCCATTTCGGCGAGACCAGGGATGCGGCGCCGTCGGCGGGTTCGACAGATAGCCGAGTTCGATCAGCACCGACGGCACGTCCGGCGCCTTCAAAACCCGGAAGCCGGCTGCGCGCTGGGGATTTTTGTTCAGCCGTCGCCGCGACCTGCCAATAATTGACCAGCGTGCGCGCAAAGACATGGCTATAAGTGCGCGTCTCCTGGCGCGTTAGATCCGAACAGAATGTCGGAGACGCGCTCGTCTCGTCGTTTCCCTCAACTCCGGCAGTTGCATCGGCCTGGTTTTCCTTTTCCGCGATTCGCGCCGCTTCGGCATCGGTCGCATGATCGGAAACAGGTGTAAACGGTCGCGCCGGCGACACTCGTCGCGTCGGAGAGCGTGTCGGCATGGATCGACACGAACAGCGCCGCCCCGGAATCGCGTGCAATTCGCACCCGCTCGCCTAACGCGAGAAATACGTCGCTGTCGCGAGTCATGATCACTTTGTATCGGCCGCTCGCTCTGAGTTTGTCAGCGAGCGTCTTGGCAAAGTCGAAAACGATGTTCTTCTCAATAAGACGGTTGACCATGGCGCCGCTGTCGACCCCGCCGTGACCAGGATCGATGACTACGACCGGCAGGCTCGCGCTCTTATCGGAGATTCCTTGACTGGAGCGGCGCTCCCTGCGCCTCGCGCTGCCTCAGCGGTGGCGAGCAAAGCATTATGTGCGGTGGCTTGGAACGTAGCGCGATCAGTCTTTGCAAGTTCGATGACGAGGCGCGACGACGTCCCGTCAGATGCCGGCTCAGCAGCGGCACGCAGAATGCGGGCTGGGCCGGCGAGATCAATGACGATACGGGATTTACCGGGCGCGAAAAGACCGAAGCGGAAGGAAGAGACGAGGCCCGAAGCCTTGACCATCCCCGGCCGTGAACGGATCGATTTCGCGCCCCCGCCAGCTTGTGGGTCGACACGAAAATCAACTTCCGGCACATCGACGACGATCCGGTCGGGCGCGGCAAGGACGAAGGCTGTCGCAATAATCGGCTGGGACAGGTCGAACGTGAGCTTTGCCCGATCGGTGCCATTTTCGAGTTTGGCGGCGGTCGCGATCGTCGGCGACGGCGCCGACTGAGCGGCGGTGTCGGGCGCGGCAAGCGCTGCGGTGCGGATGCCGATCAAGCCGCGGCTCTCGGCGCCGAGGCCGGTCACAGTCAAGGTCAAGCCAAGAGCCGCGGCGGCGATGGCCGCTCCAAGCCGCAACGGGTTTTTGACCCGTGGGCTTGGCTTCCGGCCACGCCATTGGCCCATGCGTGATTCGCGTTGCGTTTGCGTCATTACCTTGCAATCGCGTTCCCGTCGGCATCTCGCCGGCCCGGATCAAGCCCAAATTCAAAATAAATCTGCCCGGTTAACGTTGGATGACCATGGCAGAAGAACGATTGGGCTGCCGTAACCGATGCGCCACACATCGTTGAAAACTTGCCAAATCCATAGGCAACCCGATACAAGGAGGTGTTCGTGTTTGAGTGCAAAGTGGGATCGTCGCTGATCCGCCGGACATTTCGGGTTGTCGGCATGTGCCGCCGTTCTTGAACGGCGATTTTACGGAAGCGCGTGCGAATGGCACGAAATGACGCTGGTGCCGGCGTTCACTCGAACTGAATTTTTTTGACGGCTTCCACGGAAGCCAATGCGCGGGTAACGAGGATATGGTCTGCCCTTCGGAGGGTAATTATCGGACCACCAAGCTTAAAGCTTGCAGCACGCGGCCACGAGTTTGGACGCAAGCTGATGTCCGCGTGCCGACGCCCTGTCGCGGTCGAGATCGCCCCTCTCGGGCGGCGTCTCGACGCTTCATCTCACATCGATTCGCTTCCCGTGAATCGATTCCCCATCACCATGCTTTGCAGATGGCGCCGTTCGTGCCGCCACGCCGCGCCCGGGCCTCCTTAGTGAGCGCCATTGGCGGCAGCGGCCGGGCGAGTGCCACGCCTCAACGAGTTCGACATGCCCAACAAAATGCTCATCGATGCTTCCCACCCGGAGGAAACCCGGGTGGTCGTGCTGCGCGGCAACAGAGTCGAGGAATTCGACTTCGAATTCGCGGATAAAAGCCAACTCCGCGGCAATATCTATCTCGCCAAAGTGACCCGCGTGGAGCCATCGCTCCAAGCCGCTTTCGTCGACTACGGTGGCAACCGCCACGGCTTTCTCGCCTTTTCGGAAATCCATCCGGATTATTATCAGATCCCCGTCTCGGATCGGCAGGAGCTTCTTGACGAAGACGCCCTTGCCCACCGCGACGAGGAAGAGGAAGGTCGCGGCCAGAGACGCAGCCGCCGCCACCGTCGCGGCGAACATGCCGAAAAACGCCGCGACGGCGACGATGAAAGGGCCGCCGAACCGGCCGAACTCGAAAACGTCGCGCCGAGCGCGAAGGCGCACGACAAAACGGAAGCCGAACATTCGACTCCCGCGGAGCCCGCGACCGATGCGGAAACTGTAGCCGAAGGGGACGCCACGCAACCGCCGCATGACGTGGCGGACGTCGGGTATGGCGCAGCGAACTCGCAAAGCTCCGAGGCCTATCGCCCTACTGACAATGACGAGAGTCACGCTGAAGGTGACCATGGGCGGCATCGGCTCGCGACCGACCCGGAAGGTTTCGCCATCGTCGAAGACGAAGGCGATGCGCCTACGTCCTCCGAGCCTGCGGAAGGCGAGGCCGAACCGCGGCTTCGCCAGAGGCCCCCCACTGACGAAGAGGAAGACGGCGACACCGAAGACGAACAGGTGGAACAAATCGGCGGGGACGCGATGGAAGAAGTGCCCATGCGTCCGCACCGGCCGCGTCGGCAATATAAGATTCAGGAAGTCATCAAACGGCGCCAGGTTCTGCTCGTCCAAGTCGTGAAGGAGGAGCGCGGCAACAAGGGCGCGGCGCTCACCACCTATCTCTCGCTCGCCGGCCGCTATTCGGTGCTGATGCCGAATACCGCGCGTGGCGGCGGGATTTCCCGCAAGATCACCGATGCGACCGACCGCCAGCGGCTGAAGGTGATCGCCCAGGACCTCGAAGTGCCGGAAGGTATGGGCGTGATCCTACGCACGGCCGGCGCCGCGCGCACGAAGGCCGAGGTCAAACGCGATTTCGAGTACCTGTTGCGCATGTGGGAGACGGTGCGCGAGATGACCTTGAAATCGACGGCGCCGACCCTCGTCTACGAGGAGGGTTCGCTGATCAAGCGGTCCATTCGCGACCTCTACAACAAAGATATCGACGAGGTGATCGTCTCGGGCGAGACAGCCTATCGCGAGGCGAAGGAATTCATGCGCATGCTCATGCCGAGCCATGCCAAGAATGTCCAGCCTTATCGCGATCCGCAGCCGATCTTCGCCAAATCCGGAGTCGAGGCGCAACTCGACGCCATGTTCACAAATCAGGTGACGCTGAAGTCCGGCGGCTATCTCGTTATCAACCAGACCGAGGCTTTGGTCGCGATCGACGTCAATTCCGGCCGCGCCACCCGCGAACATGATATCGAGGACACGGCGCTCCGCACCAACCTCGAGGCGGCGGACGAAATCGCACGGCAGTTACGGCTGCGCGATCTCGCCGGCCTCATCGTTGTTGATTTCATCGACATGGAGGAGAGCCGCAACAACCGCGCCGTCGAGCGGCGGATGAAGGATGCCCTGAAGAATGACCGGGCGCGCATTCAGATCGGCCGCATTTCGCATTTCGGCCTTCTCGAAATGTCGCGCCAGCGGATCAGAACCGGTGTCCTCGAAGGCTCCACCATCATCTGCCCGCATTGCGCGGGATCGGGCACAGTGCGCTCGACATCGTCGATCGCTCTGCACGTCTTGCGCGTCCTCGAAGACGCCTTGATCAAGAGCGCGGCACATAACATCACGATGCGCACGCGCTCGGAAGTTGCGCTCTACATCCTCAATCAGAAACGCGCCAATCTACGCGATCTCGAGCGGCGCTTCGGGGTCGCCTTGACGATCACAGCGGACGATACGTTGACCGGCACGGCCTATCACGCGATGGAACGTGGTGAACCGGCCGTTGGTGTTGTGGAGCCTCCACATGCCGAGCCCGTACGTGCCCTTGAGCTTCAGGAGGTCGAAGAAGATCTCGATGAAGCCGAAGAGGCGGAAACGGCGCCCGCGGGCGCGCGCGAGAGCCGCGCAGCAACCGCCGAAGGCGGCGACGACGAGGGTGCAAGGCGCAGGCGCCGGCGTCGGCGTCGGCGTGGCCGCGGCGGCGACCGCGAGGTTTCCGGAATCCCTGCCAACGCGCCTCAGCCTTCGGATGACGCTCTGGCTGTCGTTGCCGGCATGGGGGCCTTCGCCGGCGGTCAATCGCCAGAAGCAGCAGAAGGCGGTTCGGATGCGGCCGAACGCGACGCCGATACCGCGTCGAAACGCGATGGGCGCCGTCGGCGCTCACGCCGCAGAGGCCGCGGGCCCAGCGAGCCGATAACCGACGTCACGCATGCGGAAATCGGCCGCGTCGAGCCGAGCCCCGCGGAGGTTGGATTGCCGTTCGAGCCGATACCCCGCGCCGTGCCGCCGGCACCTGCGACCAGCGAACCGGCGTTCGCGACTCGGCATGTCGAGCCTCCCGCGGCAGAAGCGCAGCGAGACGAGCGGCCGGCGCCAGATGCGCCGCGTGCCGACTCGAATATTGGTCAGGATGACGCCCGATCCGATGCCGCATCCGATTCCGATCGCCCAAAGCGGACCGGCTGGTGGCGGCGCGCCAAGGCGAGCTTGGGCAACTAGACAATGCAAAGCCGGCCACCGGCTTTGCAAATGAACTTGCGCTCCAAGTCAGTCGCGCACCGCGAGCGGCTATCTTTGAGCCTCAGGCTCGGCGGATGCGGCAAGCCACGTCTGCCACTCCTGGGGCGATCCGGAAAAGGCGTTGCGGTCGACGTAACCGGTGATGCCGGGGACTTGGCCCTCGGCCGTGTGCTGCCAGAAATTCCACGGCCGGCTGCCATATTTGACCGACGGATAATATTTTACGCTGCGCACCCACATCGGATAATCGGTGAATTCGCCTTCGAGCACATCGTGGTAGAAGTCGATCGACGTGTAGATGATTGGCCGCTTGCCATAAGCATGTTCCATGGCGTCGAGCATCGTCTTCATGTCGGCGAGCGCCACGTCACGCGGCACGTGATGCGGGCAGGTCTTCGAGACGGGGTTCCATTCGACGTCGAGAACCGGTGGTAGAGCGTTCGGATCATTCGGAACATTTTGCGTGAACCAGGCTGCCTGCTCTTCCGGCGACCGGCACCAATAAGCGAAATGATAGGCCCCGCGCGGAACGCCCGCCGCTTTCGCCTCTTGCCAGTTCTGGGCGAATTTCTCATCGACGTGGTCGCCGCCCTCAGTCGCCTTGATCCAGGCAAATTTCACGCCCGAGGCTTTCACCGCATTCCAATCGATGTCGCCCTGATATTTGGAAACGTCGATGCCGTGGACTTCGAAGTCGGCCGGGGTTGGATAGACATCGGGCACGCCACCGGCACAGCCCGCGAGCAGCAAAGAAACGCAGAAGACCACTGGAAAGAGCGTGCGGCCGAGGTGACCGAAATCCGGACGCGGATTTCGGAACAGCAGCAGAGCGAGGCCGGCTGGGAAACGTCGGATCATATGATCGATCTATCCGATGCCAGGTAACGACTCGTTAACAAGCCGAAAGGCAGTCTGTCCATATCCGGGAAAGGAGTTGCCCTTTCCCCTTTAAAGACAACGCTTTTCCCGGGCCTTGTCGCAGCTGGTTGCGGCAAAGAGGTGGCAGGCGGGGCGGCAACGGCCAATGCGGGCCTAAAGCGCCGCCAGCCGCTTGATGTCCGGCGGGGTCGCCTCGTCAACAAGGAGGCACAAGGCCGTCTCGACCCCCATGGACGTCTGTTCCTGCCCGCCAAGTCGCCGCAGCGAGACCGTGCGCTCCGCCGCCTCCTTCTTGCCGACCACCATCAGAACGGGAATCTTGGCAAGCGAATGCTCGCGTACCTTGTAGGTGATCTTCTCGTTGCGGAGATCAGCCTCGACCCTCAGACCGGCCTTGCGGGCGGCCGCAAGAACCTGCAGCGCGTAATCATCCGCGTCCTGGGTGATCGTCGCGATCACGATCTGGACCGGCGAGAGCCATAGCGGCAGATGGCCGGCAAAATGCTCGATGAGAATGCCAATGAAACGTTCGAGCGAGCCGAACATGGCGCGGTGGATCATCACCGGCGTCTTTTTCTCACTGTCGGGACCAATATAGAAGGCGCCGAAACGGCCCGGCAAATTGAAATCGACTTGCGTCGTGCCGCATTGCCATTCGCGGCCGATGGCGTCGCGCAACGTATACTCGAGCTTCGGCCCGTAGAAGGCGCCCTCGCCCGGGTTGACCGACGTCTTGAGGCCGCGCGCCGTGAGTTCGTCCAGAACCCGGCCGAGTGCTGCCTCTGCCTTGTCCCAGGCCTCATCCGCGCCGACGCGCTTTTCCGGGCGGGTAGAGAGTTTGATCACGATGTCATCGAAGCCGAAGTCGCCATAGATCGAGAGGATGAGATCGTTGATCTTCAGCGCCTCGTCCATGATCTGGTCCTCGGTGCAGAAAATATGCGCATCATCCTGCGTGAAGGCGCGTACCCGCATGATCCCGTGGATTGCGCCGGACGGCTCATAACGATGCACGATGCCAAATTCGGCAATCTTCAGCGGCAGATCGCGATAGGACTTGAGACCATTCTTGAAGATCTGGATGTGGCCGGGACAATTCATTGGCTTCAGCGCGAAGACGCGTTCATCCTCCGTCTTGGTGAGAAACATGTTCTCGCGATAAGTCTGCCAATGGCCTGAGGTTTCCCACAGCGCGCGGTCGAGGACTTGCGGCGTATTCACCTCGACATAATTGTCGGCCTGCTGGCGCCGTCGCATATAGGCAATGAGGGTCTGGAACAGGGTCCAACCCTTCGGATGCCAGAAGACCGTGCCCGGCCCCTCCTCCTGGAAATGGAACAAGTCCATCTCGCGCCCGAGCCGGCGGTGATCGCGGCGCTCGGCTTCCTCAAGCTGGTGCAGATAGGCGTCGAGCTCAGCCTGCTTGGCAAAGGCCGTCGCATAGATGCGCTGAAGCATCGGCTTCGTCGAGTCGCCGCGCCAATAGGCGCCAGCGACCTTCATCAGCTTGAACGCGGAACCGATCTTGCCGGTTGAAGTCATATGCGGACCGCGGCATAGATCGAGCCACTCGCCCTGCTTGTAGATCTTCAGGTCCTGGTCGGGTGGAATCGCATCGATAAGTTCGACTTTGAATGCCTCGCCATGAGTTCTCGAACCAGGCCTTGGCCTCGTCGCGTGTCCAGATTTCTTTCGTGAACGGCCGATCCTTGGCGATGATCTCGGCCATCTTCTTCTCGATCGCCGCAAAATCCTCCGGCGTGAAGGGCTCGGCGCGATAGAAATCGTAATAGAAGCCGTTCTCGATCACGGGCCCGATGGTCACCTGCGTGCCGGGATAAAGCGTCTGCACCGCTTCGGCGAGGACGTGGGCGGCATCGTGGCGGATGAGTTCGAGCGCGCGCGGGTTCTCGCGATCGAGAAACTCGATCTTCGCATCATGCTCGATCGGATCGGCGAGATCGGCGAGCTTGCCGTCGAGCGCCATGGCGACGGTGCGTTTGGCAAGCGAGGGGGAAATGCTCTTGGCGATTTCGCTCCCCGTCGTACCGAAGGGGTAAGAGCGCGACGCGCCGTCGGGAAATGTCACGGAAATCATATCGTCTCCTTTGGCTCACTCGCCGATACCAATCGGCGTAAGCGCGAGAATTTCTGCCGAGCGGGGCTTTTGGGGGCCTTAGCAGAGCGCGGCGGCGCCCCATAGCACGGCCGGGGCGACAAGAGAAGCCGCGGCAAACGCGGGCGGTCACTTCATAGATTGGGCGGTGGGCTCAGTCCACCGCGATCATGACATCCGACGCTTTGATAAGCGCATGAACAATCATGCCCCTTTGAAGCTTCAGATCATCGACCGCTTCATTGGTGATCGAGGCTGTGAGGACCACTCCGCCCCCGATTTCAACGTGGACGTGCGACGTTGTAGCGCCCTTCTTCACATCGACAACCTTGCCTTGAATGAAATTGCGCCCGGAAATCTTCATTGCCGTCGGTGCTCCCGGCGCTGGGCGCGGAAATCAGGATCTTGCTGGTCGGAGTGGCGGGATTCGAACCCACGACCCCTAGTCCCCCAGACTAGTGCGCTAACCGGGCTGCGCTACACTCCGACTGCCGGTCTTATAGAGAAAGGCGTCTGCCCCTGCAACGCGGGGTCGTTGCGACATTCATCGCGGATTTCAGCCTGCCCGCGCCGTGCCGAGCAGCCGTTCGCATTCATTCAGCTCGGTCAGGAGCTGCTCCAGAACTTCGTGAGCGGCGCGGCCAAGCGAAGACATCCCGCCGCTCCGCGGCGACCGGGGTTCGACTTCGTTTTCGCTGCCGGCCGCGTCCGCGTGGGCCTCGCTGCCGCCGGCGAAGGCGCCGTTCAGTTCCGCTCCCGCGTGGGCCTGACGTGGTGCTTCCTCGCCATTCTGCACGACACCGTGGCGCGGCTCAGCGGTCGCGAGCGCGTCCGCCGCAGCATCCAAATCGCTGCGCCACGCCGCGACAACGCCGCGTGCGCCCTGCTCCTTCAGAATCTTCTGGACGCCCTTGATAGTATAGCCTTCACCATAAAGAAGTTGGCGGATGGCACGCAAAAGGTCGACGTCTTCGCGCCGGTAATAGCGCCGGCCGCCACCCCGCTTGAGCGGCTTGATCTGCGCGAACCGCGTCTCCCAGAAACGCAGGACGTGCTGCGGCAAATCGAGGTCCTCCGCGACCTCACTGATGGTCCTGAATGCGTCGGCGGTCTTTTCCATGCGTTTTTCCTAGCCTGCGCTTCGGTGTGTGTGGGCCTCGAGAGCATTCCGGGCCGGCCCCGATAATCGCAGCAAAAATCAGGCTCAAGCCAATCTCGGCAGTGCCACGACTGTTTCGCAGAATCATGATCCGAAAGACTAAGGGGTCGCCTTGGAACTTCGCGCGATCGCTTGGGCGACTGCCGATCGCACCTTCACACTACACATCGGAACAGCAGGCGCCCCGCACGTGGCAGACTCGACGCCCGTGCGACGCAGCGAACACCCGACGTTTAGTCAGCGTCAGGCGCGACGACGCGACCATTGATCCGCGCCTTCAACAGATTTCGACGACTTGAACACGAGGACCCGGCGTTCCTTGATCGGCACTTCTACCCCGGTCTTGGGATTGCGCCCGACGCGTTGACCCTTGTGGCGAACGTTGAATGACCCGAAAGATGAAAGCCGGACCGACTCGCCGGCGATCAGCCGCTCCGTTACCTCGTCCAGAACCATCTCCACGAGAGCCGCCGACTCCTTCCGCGAAAGCCCAACCTGATGGTAGACCGCCTCGGCGAGGTTCACACGTGTGACAGTGCGCAGGCCTTCCTGCGCCTTCGCCGTTGCCGAAGTGGCAGGCAAGCCCCCCGGCGTATGACTCGTCGTCGACAACTCGCTCCTGACCATTTTTGGCTCGATGATTTTAAATTGAACGCGATAATTTTCCGGCTCGCAACACGCGAAGACAACAATGAAGCACGGACGGCGCTAAAACATTGCGCCTATCGCCCGACGGCCCCCAGACCAATGGGCTCACGATCCCCCCAGACCGCAACCGTGTATAAAAATTTCGTTCTTGGAAAGTTTGGAACAAAATAAGCCTTAAGGCAATAGACCTTAGCCCCTGTGTTGCATTCTCTTGACAAAAAAACGCACCACTTCAGGTTTAATTGCGCCTGCGTGTTGCAAGCGGGCCGCAAACTACCAGCGGATGAGCGCCGCCCCCCAGGTGAAGCCGCCCCCCATGGCTTCGATCATCACCAGATCGCCCCGTTTGATCCGCCCGTCGTCGCGCGCGACGCTCAATGCGAGGGGGATGGAGGCGGCGGAAGTATTGCCATGAAGATCGACCGTCTTGATCACCTTCGACGGCGCTATTTTGAGTTTGTCCGCCGAGGCGTCGATGATGCGGCTGTTAGCCTGGTGCGGCACGAACCAATCGAGATCGGCGGGCCCCGTCCCGGTCGCTATGAAGGCCGCTCCTACGACATCGCTAATCATGGTGACGGCCAGGCGGAACACTTCACGCCCTTCCATCCGCACATGTCCGGTCGTCCCTGTGGAGGAAGGCCCGCCGTCGGCATAAAGCTTGTCGCCATAACGCCCGTCAGCACGCAGATGCGTGGTGAGAACGCCACGGTCGGCGTTCGTGCCCGCGCTCTCTTGCGCCTCGAGTACGACGGCGCCGGCGCCGTCGCCGAAAAGAACGCAGGTGGCGCGATCGCTCCAATCGAGGAGCCGCGAAAACGTCTCCGCCCCGATGACCAGCGCGCGCTTGTTTGATCCGGAGGTCAGAAATTTGTCCGCCGTCGCCAGCGCGAATACGAACCCGGAACAGACCGCAGCGAGATCGAAGGCCGTGCCGGCGGTAATTCCCAGCCCGGCCTGAACCTGCGTCGCAACGGCAGGGAACGTGTAATCGGGCGTCGCGGTGGCGACGATCACGAGATCGATGTCAGCGGCGGTGAGCCCGGCATCGGCGAGCGCGGCGCGCGCCGCAAGTAGGGCGAGCGTCGAGGTTCGTTCGTCATCGCCGGCGATGTGACGCTGCCGGATGCCGGTACGCTGAATGATCCATGCATCCGTAGTGTCCAGCGTCTTTTCGAAATCGGCATTGCTCAAAATGCGTTTCGGAAGATAGGAACCGAGCCCGACGACGACGGAGCGAAGAGGGGCGCATTGCGATCGTGTCACGCGGTCGTTCCGTTCCAATCGAGGTGAGATTTTGAGGCGTAGTCGCTGGCTTAGAGCATTTTTTTTGGCGCCGCAGAAGCCCGATCTGCCCTCTCGCGCCCTCCGGTGACCGGAAAATGCGCCTACTCAAGACTCTAGCTCAAGTTTCGCATCAGCATTCAGGAGCGCAAAGAGGCCGCCGAGCCTGCTGTATGGAGGGGCTGCGTCTCGCGTCCCGAGAGCGATTCCTGAATCTTGCTCAAAAGTTGATCGCGCACCATTTCATAGCCGATTTCGAGCGCGCGGGCGGTGCCGATGGCGTCCGACCCGCCGTGGCTTTTGATCACTACCCCGTCGAGGCCCAGAAAAATGCCGCCGTTGACCCGGCGCGGATCCATCTTGGTCGCGAGCGCGGCGAATGCGTGCCGTGCGAGAAAATAACCGAGCTTCGACGCGAGACTGCCGCACATTGCCTGGTGCAGATACGTGCCGATCTGCTTGGCTGTGCCCTCCGCAGTTTTCAGCGCGATATTGCCGGTGAAGCCTTCCGTCACCACCACATCGACAGTGCCTTTGCCGATGTCGTCTCCTTCGACGAAGCCGCGATAATCGAGATTGGGCAGAGCCGCCTCGCGCAGGGTGCGCGACGCCGCTTTCACTTCTTCAATGCCTTTGATCTCTTCGGTGCCGACATTGAGCAAGCCGACTGTCGGCCGATCGATCGCGAAGACAATTCGCGCCATGGCGGAGCCCATGATGGCGAGATCGACCAGATGTCGCGCATCGGCGCCGATCGTCGCGCCGACGTCGAGCACGATCGATTCGCCGCGAAGGGTCGGCCAGACCACGGCGATTGCCGGCCGGTCGATGAAAGGAATCATGTGCAGACAAATCTTCGCCATGGCCATCAGCGCGCCGGTATTGCCTGCCGAAAATGCGGCGTCGGCATCGCCCTTCTTCACGGCTTCGATAGCGAGCCACATGGACGAGGCCCGGCGCCCTGCCCGCAAGGCTTGGCTCGGCTTATCGTCCATCCGTATGGCGACGCTTGCATGGCGCACGGTCGAAACCGCGGCAAGAGCAGGATCGGCCGCGATCAGCGGCTCCAGGCGCTTCTCATTGCCGAAAAACATAAACGCCAGGTCGGGATGGCGCTGGCGCGCTAAGGCAGCACCGGGGACAATCACCTCGGGGCCATAATCTCCCCCCATGGCGTCGACGGCGATCCGCACTGGCCTGGTCATATGGAGGCGGTTCCTACGAGGCTTCGATTCGGCCAGGGAACATGCATGGAACAGGCGACCGCCTGCGATATTGATCCGCTACGGCAAAGCGCGCCGAACCGCAAGCGCTCCACCCCCGCCTCCCCTATGAACGCTCGGTGAGCCTTCGCAGGACATCGAAAGGTCTGCCTGACATGTCCTTATCCTCGGGATCTGAGACCGGCGCAAACTCCACGCCGGGCTTTTTCGGATAGGGATCGAGGCCGAGGGCAAGGAACTCCGCGGCGAGCGCGCCGAGATCGATGGTCCCATCGACAATCGTATCGGGCGGGTCGCGATCGGGCGTCGTGGTACTAAGGACGGTGCTGGAACGCGCGACGGCAAGCGCAACCGCCTCTGGTTCGGCGAAATCGACATCGACGTCTTCGACGATGTCGCTGTCGAAAGGCTCAAGGCTCAAGACGCAGACCTGGGTGATCTTTGCACGCACCGTACCGCTGACGTTAAACTGGGCAAGGCCCCGCCGCGCCACGTGGAAATCGGCTTCGAGACTGGCGATGCCAGCAAGCCCATCGGCGGCCGCGAGCGCCTGCCGCGCAGGGGTATCGGCGCTGAGTGAAACATCGACCCCCTGCTCTGGCACTTCCTCGACGTTCACCGAATGCGAGAAAATCTTGTCCGCCGAGCGCGGATTGTTCGTTCTGCCCTGGGACATTGCGGCACCTCCTCACCCGATCGTGGCGGCCTTCGGGGAGAATATAGGCCCTTCAATCAGTTGTGCGAGCGTCGTCTCGGCCAAGGCATTCTCAAGGCTTTCGACATAGCGTGCGAGGCGATCTGCTTCGCCCCTCGCGGCGTAGACATTTCGCGACAAGGCGGCAGAGAGCGCAAAATGGCCTTCGCCTAAAGCTTGATGATAGGCGTTCGCCCGGCCGAGAAAGGCTTCCGCGAGCGTCTTCATCCGCTTCGGCACGCTGATATCTCCGACGCCCATCTCACGCAGGGCAATATCGAAATGCCGGAAAAGAGCATCGGCAAGATCTTGTGCGATCTCAGGTCCGGGCGCGGGAAGCTGTTTCAGCCGGCGCAAGACGAGCGCCGCGTGCAAGGCGACGGATTCGAAGCGGCCGTCCACGTCGTCCGCTATTCCATAATCCGTGAACAAAACCGGGTCGCGCGCGGCCGCCACGATCTCGCCATGCAGTCGGTCGATCGTACGGCGATTGGCATTGCCGCGGAAAAGCCAAAAAATCATGACTTTAACATTTCGTGCTGCACGATCCTGGCAGGTGAGCCGCAATCTTGCTTTTCTCACCCGCGGGGGTTAGGCATCGCCTGGCTCCGAAGCAAGCAAAACTTGCCGGTAGAAGTTTGGCAAGCGTTGCGGGTTTCGCAACACGAGCGTTTTCAGGCGAAGTGGACCCTAGTTCGTCGTCCGAAAATGTTCCAAATCAATAACGGGCGCGATCGGACGAAAGCCGGGTTCCAGCCGTGAGCGCACGCGGGGCCGGAGTTTCGATGCATGACATCTGATGTTGCGGCCATATTTGGGAGGCGGACAATCGTGGCGCAAAAGCGCAGCCGGACATCAAGCTTTGCGATAAGGATCGGCTTAGCCGCCTGTCTGGCGCTCGGCCTCGCCGGCTGCCTCGGCTATGACGGCGAAGTTGTCCATGGCTATCAGCTCGATCCGAAATTGCTCGATCAAGTGAAGATCGGCTCTTCCGCCGAACAGGCGCTGGTCGTCATGGGAACCCCGTCGACGACCTCGACCGTCGGCGGCGACGCATGGTATTACATCACCCAAAAGACCGATCGTTCGGTCCAGTTCATGGACCCGGCACTCGTCGACCAGCATGTTCTTGCGATTTATTTCGACAAGCAGAAAAAGGTCGTGCGGCTCGCCAATTACGGCATACATGACGGCAAGCTCTACGATTTCGTCTCGCGCACGACGCCGACCGGGGGCGCCGAATTCGACCTTCCTGACCGGCTTGTTCAGGAACTTCTTGAGGTTCGGCTAACTCCAACGCGCGAAAACCGCGATCGTCGTTGCGATAAGCGCGGCGCTAATCCCGAAGCGGCACAGACTGGACTACTTTGCTCCGCTTACACTCAAAAAAATGGCCGGAGCGATCCGGCCATTTGCATTTTCTAGACTTGAAGGCTCAGTGCGCCAGGATCGCCAGCAGCAGCAGCGCGACGATATTGGTGATCTTGATCGCCGGATTGACCGCCGGTCCGGCGGTATCCTTGTAGGGGTCGCCGACCGTGTCGCCGGTGACAGAAGCCTTGTGAGCCTCGCTGCCCTTCAAGTGTTTGACGCCGTCCTTGTCGATGAAGCCGTCTTCAAAGCTCTTCTTGGCATTATCCCAGGCACCGCCACCCGAGGTCATCGATATGGCCACGAACAGCCCGTTGACGATCACGCCAAGAAGCGAGGCGCCGAGCGCCGCCAAGGCCGAGGCCTTGGAGCCCGAGATGAGAAGCACGCCAAAATAGACGACGAGCGGCGCGAGAACCGGCAGCAGCGACGGGACGATCATCTCCTTGATCGCCGCCCGCGTCAGCATGTCCACGGCGCGGCCGTAATCCGGTCGCTCGGTGCCCGCCATGATGCCCGGCTTCTCCCGGAACTGACGGCGCACCTCTTCGACGACGGAACCGGCCGCGCGGCCGACGGCCGTCATGGCGATACCTCCGAAGAGATAGGGAATGATGCCGCCGAAGATGAGGCCCGCGACGACGTATGGGTTCGAGAGTTCGAAATTCACCGCGCCGATGTCTTTGAAATAGGGCACGCCGGTTTCGACGAAATGTTTGATGTCGTTCGTATAGGCGGCGAACAGCACCAAGGCGCCGAGGCCGGCCGAGCCGATCGCATAGCCTTTCGTCACCGCCTTGGTCGTATTGCCGACCGCGTCGAGCGCATCGGTCGAATGCCGGACCTCTTTCGGCAGACCCGCCATTTCGGCAATGCCGCCGGCATTGTCGGTGACCGGCCCGAAAGCGTCGAGCGCGACGATCATACCGGCGAGACCGAGCATGGTCGTCACCGCGATGGCGATGCCGAACAGCCCTGCGAGTTGTGACGCGGCGAGAATGCCGCCGACGATGACGAGGGCCGGCAAGGCAGTCGCTTCGAGAGACACCGCTAGGCCTTGGATGACATTCGTACCATGGCCGGTGACCGAGGCCTGGGCGATCGAGACGACGGGTCGCTTGCCTGTGCCGGTATAATATTCAGTGATAACGACGATGAGGCCTGTGACGACGAGGCCGACGAGGCCGCAGATAAAGAGATGCGTGCCATTCACTGCGACGCCGTTGACCGTGCCGATAGTGCCCCAACCGACGGCGAATTGCGTCGCGATCGCGAGTCCGACGATCGACAGCGCGCCGGTTGCGATCAGACCCTTGTAGAGCGCCCCCATGATCGAATTGGTTGGGCCGAGCTTGACGAAAAACGTACCGGCGATCGAGGTGACGATGCAGGCAGCGCAGATCGCGAGCGGATACAGCATGGCCGAGGCGAGCGTCGCCTGGCCGGCGAAGAAGATCGCAGCGAGCACCATCGTCGCGACGACGGTCACGACATATGTCTCGAAAAGGTCGGCTGCCATGCCGGCGCAATCGCCGACGTTATCTCCGACATTGTCAGCGATCGTTGCGGGATTGCGCGGATCATCTTCCGGAATGCCGGCTTCCACTTTCCCGACGAGATCGGCACCAACGTCCGCGCCCTTGGTGAAAATGCCGCCGCCGAGACGGGCGAAGATCGAGATCAAGGATGCGCCGAAGCCGAGCGCAACCAGCGCATCGACGACCTCGCGGCTGTTCGGCGCGTGGCCCATCGGACCGGTCAGAACCCAGTAGTAGAACGAGACCCCAATCAGCGCGAGACCGGCGACCAGCATGCCGGTGATTGCACCAGCCTTGAAGGAAATGTCGAGGCCGGCGCCGAGCGATTTGGCAGCGGCCTGGGCAGTGCGCACATTGGCGCGGACCGAGACGTTCATGCCGATGAAACCGGCCGAGCCCGAGAGAAGCGCACCGATGAGGAAGCCAACGGCCACAGTCCAGGAGAGAAGCAGGCCAAGCACGACGAAAATGACGACGCCGACAATGGCGATCGTAGAATATTGCCGCTTGAGATAAGCCTGCGCTCCCTCGGCGATCGCGGCGGCGATCTCCTGCATGCGGACCGAGCCTGGATCGGCTTTCAGAAGCTCGGTGGCCGTCACGACCCCGTAGGCGACGGCCAAAAGCCCCGCGAGAATAATAATCCAAATGGAGTACATCGATCTCCGCCCTTCGTTGAGTTAGAGCGCTGAGCCAAGCTGAAGCCCGGCTCTCGTCCGAACGCGCTCTAACATTGATTAAGAGCAATCACGGACGACGAAGCCCCTCAGCGCGCCCCTTATCGTCCGAAACTACCCTGCCCGAACGGGCGGATCCCTCCGCCCTTGGCGCGGACCATGGCGGAAAGCTGCAATTTTCGCAATCGCGGGTCGCCTGCGATGCCACAACTCTCAACGGCTCGAGCGCTTGGCGTGGCTTCGGCCGGTCAAAAATGGCGGTAAGAGGCCGAAGAGAAGGCTAGCGGCCTGCCCTCGGCGTCCCGGAACAGCGGCTTTTCTGTGCTCTTCTCGGCGATGCCGATTCTGGTGACGGAGAGGCCCGCAGCCTCCGCCTCCCGCTCGAAAGCCGACTGATCACCCGGCGCCACGGCGCAGAGAACCTCGTAATCATCGCCGCCGGTCAGGATCGGCTCAACGAGAGATGGGTTTTGCGCCAGCGCCCGTCGGGCGGCTATCGAGAGCGGCACGTCGGCAATTGCCGTTTGGACGCTCATGCCGGTAAGGGCCAGCATTTTTGCGAGATCGCCAGCGAGACCGTCCGAAACGTCCATGGCGGCATGGGCAAACACGCGCAAGGCCTCGCGCAGGCCAAGCCGCGGCAACGGCAAAAGATATCGCATGAGCAAATAATCTCGCGCCGGCTGGTTGAGAGCTTCGGCCCAGCGGTCCGTTGCGGCCGCACCGCGCAGGCGCAGGCCCAGGGCCGCATCACCGATCGTGCCGGTGACATAAAGAAGATCGCCCTCTTGAACCCCCGCCCGCGGCACCATCTTGCCCTTCGGCACAATGCCGATAGCCGTGATCGACAGTGACAGCAACTCGAGGCTCTTCACCGTATCGCCGCCAATGAGGGGACAGGCGAAGAAGGCGGCGTCTTCGGCGAGCCCGGCGGCAAATGCGTCGACCCAGTCTTCGGTCCAGTCGCCCGGCAAAGCGAGGCCGAGAAGAAAACCGACGGGCTCAGCCGCCTTGGCCGCGAGATCGGAAAGATTGACCCGCAGGGCCTTGCGAGCGATCGCCTCCGGCGGATCATTGGCAAAAAAATGCACGCCGGAGATGACGATGTCGGTCGTCACGACGAGGTCGTGATCCGGCGGTGCGGTGAGCAAAGCAGCGTCGTCGGCAAGTCCGAGCCCGGCCGGCCCGGCAAGAGGCGCGAAGAACCTCGCGATGATCTCGTCTTCGGAAGGACGCGGCTTTGAATTCACTGGTTGCCCTCGGCGAGCAAAGTCCCGACGTTATCTCGCCTCGGCAAGCTCGCCAAGGATCGGCAAGCGCTTGCCGTCATTGCGAGCGCAGCGAAGCAACCCAGTCTCGGCACGCATTCTGGATCGCGACGTCGCTTTGCTCCTCATAATCACGGCGATCACGAGGCGCGCCGCCCGAATTCATCGGGCCGATACTGCCGCGCTAAGGCATCGAGTACGGCGTTGATCATGCCGAACTCGTCGCTTCCAAAAAAGGCGCCCGCGACATCGACATATTCTTTGATGACGACGCGGGCAGGAATGTCCTTCCGCTTCGTCAGTTCATAGGCACCGGCCCGCAGGATCGCGCGCATCACCGCATCGACGCGAGCCAAGGGCCAGGTCTTGGCCAAGGTCTTGTCGATCGCTCGGTCGATCGGAACCTGGTCGGCGAGGACGCCATTGAGCACATCACGGAAGAAGGCAATCTCCGCATCATTATATCGATCGCCCTCGATCTCGCCGCCGATCCAGAAGGCTTCGAATTCGACCAGCGTCTCGGCGACGCCCTTGCCGGAAACTTCCATCTGATAGAGCGCCTGGACGGCCGCAAGGCGCGCGGCCGAGCGCTGCGGAGCCTTGGTCATCAGAGGGACCCCTGCCCGGCCTTGAGGCGATGCAGAGCGAGCGCCGCACGCGCCGCATCGCCGCCCTTGTCGCCGCGTTTTGGATCGGCGCGTTCGAGCCCCTGCGTGTTGTTCTCCACGGTCAGGATGCCATTGCCGAAGGGAAGCCTTTTGGCGACAGCGAGGTCCATCAACGCGCGCGCGCTTTCTTTGGCGACAATGTCGAAATGCGGCGTCTCGCCGCGAATGACGCAACCGAGCGCGAGTGCCCCTTGGAACGGCGCGCCCGAGGTTTCCGCCATTTCGAGCGCCATTGCCAAGGCAATCGGGATTTCGAGAGCGCCGGGGACCTGCCAGCAGAGATGACGCGCCTCGGCCTGTTTCAAGGCGGCGACTGCGCCTTCGAGCAAGAGCGCGCCGATGTCGTCGTAGAAGCGCGCTTCGACGATGAGAAAGCGCGCGCCATTGACGCTGTCCTTGGCGGAAGTTTTGGTTCGGCGCGGCTCGACCATGATGATTCCTTAATCGAGCCGACGCGTTCTACCAAGGCCGTTGAGCCTTTGGTAGGTCACGAGATCGAGCCCAGGCGTGCGATCGGCAACGAGCAGATGATTGAGCGTCCCGTGTACGGATTTGAAAAAGGCACCGCGGTCCGCGCGATAATCTTCGTCACCGAGTTCGGCGGCCTTTTTGTAGATACATTGGTTCGCCCAGGCATTATAGCCTGCGAACATCTGCCAATGTGCTGCCATCCGGCGCCTCTGGTCTCAACTCTGCGAGCCGCGCGGCATAGCGCGCCATCAGATCGACTTCAAGATTGACCTCATCGCCGACCTGGCGCTCGTCCCATGTCGTGACCGCGAGCGTGTGCGGAATCAACAGGATCTTGAATCTATTACCGGCGACCTCATTCACCGTCAGTGAAGTCCCGTCGAGCGCGACCGAGCCCTTCTCGGCAATGAAACGAGCGAGATGCGGCGGCGCCTCTAGGGTGAATTGCTTCATACCGTCGAAAGCCTCGATCGCTGCGATCTTCGCAACGCCGTCGATATGGCCGGTCACAATATGGCCGCCAAGTTCATCGCCGACCTTCAATGAGCGTTCGAGATTGAGCCTGGCGCCGATGCGCCAGCTGCGCGCCGTGGTGCGCTCCAGCGTCTCGGCGCCGACATCGACGTCAAACCACGTGTGCTCGCCCTCAACTCCGCGCGCGACCACCGTCAGGCAAGGACCGCCGCAGGCGATCGAGGCGCCGATAGCAATTGTCTCGGCCGCACAAGCGCAAGAAATCCGCGCGCGCGTCAATGTGTCGTGCGGCGCGATGTTCTCAATTGTGCCGACCATCCCGATGAGACCCGTGAACATGTCACAGCACCCGCTCATAATGAACATAAATGTCGGCGCCGATCCGGCCGGATTCGCCACTGCGATAGCGCGTGGCGTCGGCCAAGGCCGCGCGACTCGCCGGATCGAACGCCGGTACACCGGCTTGAGCAAGCGGCTTGTCGCTTCGAAACAGCACAATGTCATCGGCGAGGTTCTGCGCTATCAAGGCTGCTGCGAGACGCGGGCCTCCCTCACAAAAAATCCGCGTCAATCCGCGCGCGCCCAACAGTCCGAGGACTTCAGCGAGATCGACTTGGCCGGCGCCGTCGCGTGCCACCGTTGCCACTTCGACGCCTGCTGCAGTGAGCCGTGCTTCGGCCTGTGCCGAGGCGCCCTGCCCCGCGATGACGAGCGTTGGACAATCGTTTGCGGTGGTCACGAGCCGCGCGGCCGGCGCCAGACGAAGCTGAGAATCGAGGATGATGCGCAAAGGTTTACGAGCTTCAAGGCCCGGCAGGCGGACGTTCAACAAGGGATCGTCGGCGACCACCGTGCCGATGCCGACCATGACTGCGTCGTGCATCGCGCGCAGCATATGCACGCGGCCATTCACAGGGGCATCGGTAACGGTGAGGCGCGGCGCGCCGGGAGGGCCCGCCGCATAGCCGTCCGCGGTCTCGGCAAGTTTCAGCGTCACCATCGGCCGCCCACTGGTGACGCGCAGGATATGGCCCAGGTTAGCGCGCAACGCCGCCGCGGCGAGCACGCTGGTCGTGACCTCGATTCCACCTTCGCGCAGGCGGCGATGGCCATCGCCCGCGACGCGAGGATCGGGGTCGTCAAATGGGGAAACCACGCGTGCGATGCCCGCTGCGATGATCGCATCGGCGCAAGGCGGAGTCCGCCCATGATGGCTGCACGGTTCTAATGTGACATAAAGCGTCGCGCCCTTGGCTGCGACACCGGCCTGCTGCAAGGCCAGAACTTCCGCATGTGGTCGCCCGCCTGGCGCGGTCGCGCCACGGGCGACGACGATACCGTCCTTGACGACAATCGCCCCCACCGCGGGATTGGGCGCGACGCGGCCTAACCCGCGCCGGGCAAGGTTGAGCGCCGCCGCCATGAAGCGCGTATCATCGTCCATCATGTCCATTGAGGAAGATTGCAGCACGCGGCTGCTCATGCCCGTGTCGGCAGTTTCGGTTTCACCGTGCGCGGCGCCGGCTCATCCGGCGCGACATGCGAAAGCTCGTCGATGAGCGTATTGAAGTCCCGCGCTTCACGGAAATTCCGATAGACCGAAGCAAAGCGCACATAGGCGACACTGTCGAGCGAGCGCAGGCCTTCCATCACAAGCTCGCCGATCGCGTCGCTCTGAATCTCCGTCTCGCCCTGGCTCTCAAGCTGGCGCACTATCCCGCTCACCATTCGCTCGACACGATCGCTTTCGACCGGCCGTTTGCGCAAGGCGATCTCGACCGAGCGCATCAGCTTGTCACGGTCGAAAGGAACGCGCCGGCCTGATTTCTTGACCACCGTGAGCTCGCGCAATTGCACGCGCTCAAACGTCGTAAACCGGCCGCCACAATCAGGACAGACGCGGCGGCGGCGGATCGATGCTGCATCCTCCGTCGGCCGCGAGTCCTTCACCTGCGTTTCGAGACTGCTACAATAAGGGCACCTCATAGAGGCTCCTCAGTAGATCGGGAAGCGTCGCGTCAATTCCTCGGCTTTGGCCTTCACCACGGCTTCAACCGCTGCGTTGCCGGCCTCACCACTCTTGGCGAGACCATCGAGCGCTTCAACGATCAATTCGCCGACTTTCTTGAACTCGGCGACACCGAAACCGCGCGATGTCCCTGCCGGCGTGCCGAGACGGATGCCCGAGGTCACCATCGGGCCCGCCGTATCGAAGGGCACGCCATTCTTATTGCAGGTGATATGGGCGCGGCCGAGCGCAGCCTCTGCTGCTTTGCCAGTGAGATTCTTAGCGCGCAGATCGACCAGCATCAGATGATTGTCCGTGCCGCCCGAGGTGATGGCGAAGCCGCCGTCGACGATCGTCGCAGCCAGCGCCTTGGCGTTTTCGACCACCTGCCGGGCATAGACTTTGAAGTCCGGCCGCAAAGCCTCGCCGAAGGAGACCGCCTTGCCGGCGATGACATGCATCAGCGGACCGCCCTGCAATCCCGGGAACACTGCGGAATTGATCTTCTTGGCGATCTCCGGGTCATTGGTGAGGACGAGCCCGCCGCGTGGACCGCGCAGCGTCTTATGCGTCGTCGAGGTGGCGACATGCGCATGCGGGAACGGCGAGGGATGCACGCCGCCCGCCACGAGCCCGGCGAAATGCGCCATGTCGACGAAGAAATAGGCGCCGACCAAGTCCGCGATCTGGCGGAATTTCTCGAAGTCCCAGAAGCGCGGATAGGCCGAGCCGCCCGCAATGATGAGCTTCGGCTTATGCTCTTCGGCAAGCCGCGCGACGGCCTCCATATCGATGCGATGGTCGTCCCGGCGCACCCCGTAGGAGACCGGCTTGAACCATTTGCCGGAAAGATTGACCGGCGAGCCATGGGTCAGATGGCCGCCGGCAGCGAGGTCGAGCCCCATGAAGACATCGCCCGGCTGCAGCAGAGCCAGAAACACCGCCTGATTGGCTTGGCTGCCCGAATTCGGCTGCACATTGGCGAATTTGCAGTCGAACAGGCGGCAAACGCGCTCGATCGCTAGCGTCTCCACGATATCGACGAATTGGCATCCGCCGTAATAGCGCCGGCCGGGATAGCCCTCGGCATATTTGTTGGTCAGAATCGAGCCTTGCGCTTCCAGCACCGCCTTCGAGACGATGTTCTCGGAGGCGATGAGCTCGATTTCATCCCTCTGGCGGCCGAGTTCCTTGCCGATCGCGCTGGCGATTTCGGGATCGGCATCACGGAGATTAGCGGCAAAGAACGAATTGGGCGCGACGTGGGCGCTGGCATCGGACTGATTCATGAGATACGCACCCTCAGAAAAAATGGCGTCTGTGGCGGACGAATGGGGCTAGCAGCCCGAAGCCTGCCACTTAGCACGCCCCGCCTGCTGCGTGAAGGCGGCAGGCCGCCCTGCGACGAAGACAACCCGCCACCGCTGCGGGGCTTTTTCGAGCCTATGGGCGCAGAAAGGGTACTATTCGCAAAAAGCGGAAGCCGGTTTTGTGCAAAGATCATGTGGTAACAGAGCGATCGAGAGCGGAATCGTTTCGCCGGAAACGATCCAGCCGTGATGCGACGGCCTATTGCTCGTCGTTCGCCGGCGGCTCCTCCATCGGCGGCAGCAGCTGCTGCGGCGCGTCCTGCGGGGGGGCCAGCGGCTGCGTCTGTGGGATGGCCTGCGGCGGCGCTTGCGGTGGCGCACCTGTCGAAGCCTGCTGAGCCTGGACAGGAGGCGGAACTCCCCCTTCCTGCGCTGGCGGCGAGGCCACTTCATCCGAGGCAATCGAGCCCAGACCATCGCGCTGGTAGATATCGTCGCGGAACTCCACGAGCCCCTCAGGCGTCGCCCAGGCCGTGACATAGACCCAATAGACCGGCACCGGCTCAACGAGCTTGACGTCCGCCCGCTCGCCAGAGCAAATCACATCGTCGATGCGCGCACGATCCCAGCCGGGCGTGTCCTTCAATAGCCACGCGACGTAATCGCGGACATTCTGGACCCTTATGCAGCCCGAGGAAATATACCGGTAATCGTCGCCAAAGATGCCCTTTGCCGGCGTATCGTGCATGTAGACGCCGTAAGGATTGGGAATATTGATCCGCACCACGCCGAGCGAATTGACGTCTCCGCCGGTATCCTGGCGGAACTTGTAGTTCATCGCATCAAGCGAATTCCAATTGATCTGCTGCGCCTGCAGCTCGTTGCCGTCCTTATCGAAGATCCGGATCTTGTTCTCGGCGAGATAATTCGGATTGGCCTGCATTCGCGGGATGAGGTCTTTGCGAATGATCGAACTCGGCACCGTCCAATAGGGGTTGAAATTGATTTCGGTCGCCTTCGTCATCATCACCGGCGATTGCCGGTCGATCTTGCCGACGCCGGCTATATGACGCGTCACAACCACGCCATTTTCCACCGTCTCCACCGCCGCGGCCGGGATATTGGCCATAACGAAACGTTCGCCAAGATTGCCGGAAAAGGCCTTGAGCCGCACGATGTTGATCTCGAGCTGGCGCAGGCGAACGTCGGCCGGAATATTCATGGCGTCGAACGTGTCCTTGTCGACGATCCCGGTTTGGTGTAGGCCGTGGCGGGCCTGGAGATGCCTGACCGCCGCATCGACGTAGGAATCGAAGATCGGCGAGGCGCCGGCACTCGCATCAAGATCGCCGGAGGCCGCTAGCCGCCGCCGCAGCGCGACGACAGCCGGACCTTCCGAGCCAAGCTCCAGGGCCCGGCCGGCCGGAACCTGCGTCCAGCCGCCGTTCGAAACAATCTGGCGATAACGCTCAATTGCCTGTTCGGTCGCCGTAAACGTCTCCTGCGAGAGCACTGGAGTCGTCGACCGGGTGATCGCTAAATGCTCGTCCGCGTCATAGCCCTGCGCCCATTCGGCCTGTCCCGCGAACCCATCCCCGGCGGCGGCATAAGTCGGAAGGCCCGCCACGAGGGCGCACGCGGCAAACATCCCTGCCACCGCCACATAATGGCCGACCCCAAGCCTCGAGACCCAAGGTCCCGAAAAGACAAGCGAATATTTTGCCAAATGCGTACTCCCAAAGTCTGCCGCCAGGGCTCTGACCGGGCATGAGGCCGGCCAATTCGATCAAACCGCCGACACCACCCCAATCCCGGATCCTACCCGCGACCGCCCGCCGCTGCCGGGGCCGATGGGCGAAAAGCTGAACCCCTGCCGATCGGCACGATTCAAGCTGATCATTTTCTTAGTTAAGTGGGACTAAAGGGGCGGCGATTTTGTGGCGCAACATAAGGACGAATGGGCGGATGTCCCGGTTTGTTGTCTTGAATACACAAGTCGCATGCTAGGCCAATTCCTCCAAGCCTGCATAGCCATAGCGTCAATTCATCGCGAGATCGGCAGGATAGCGCCCCGCAAAGTGACGTCAAAACGAAAGCGGCGCACGCATTTCCCGGACGGAAGAAATGGGCGCGCCGCGCGATCCAGCCGCAGAATCGTTCCCAGTGGACTCGAATCTGCGCCGGATTTTTCTCATCGCATGATCTTTTCGGCTCTCCCTCTTGGAGATCATGCCTTTAGAGACGAAAGCGGATCTGATCGGTCCAGAACCGTTCAAGCCGATTCAAGGAATGATTGAGCCGACCGAATTCGTCGTTCGAAATGCCGCCGATCTGCTCGACCGTCATGACATGTTTGTCATAGAGGCCCGCGACGATGTCGTGCACCTCCTTGCCTTTTTGCGTAAGGCTGATGCGGACCGACCGGCGGTCGAGCCGCGAACGCGCGTGATGGAGATAGCTCATCTCCACCAGCTTCTTCACATTGTAGGAAACGTTGGAGCCAAGGTAATAGCCGCGCGTGCGCAATTCGCCCGCGGTCAATTCCTTGTCGCCTATGTTATAGAGCAGCAGGGCCTGCACGGAATTCACGTCGCTGCGCCCGCGCCGATCGAATTCATCCTTGATGACGTCGAGCAACCGGCGATGCAGACGCTCGACAAGCGTCAAGGCTTCGATGTAGGCCGGCCGCACGTCGTTCACCCGCCCCATGCGCGCCTGAGCAACCTCAGTCTTGAGAACGCTGTTCATTGACCCATCCCTTCACTTTATAAAACGAGCCTCCCCTTGCCGCGGCTCATTGATGGGATGATCTATATCGAGCGCCAATGAAAACGAGTTTAAGTAACAAACTAAATCAGAGGTTTAGTTATTGCAGTAAATCAATGTTGAAATAAATTCGATTTTTACGATGAATTCCGTTTAGGATTTCGGTTTCTTAACTTACGAATCCATTTACAGGCGCAGCGCGCGGCCTTGCTGCACCTCGCCCCACACCAGCGGGCCGTAACTATGTTTATTGATTTGTATACTGGTCCCTCGACTGGCCGGCTTTGAACGTCAGGACGAAATAGACGGCGATCAGGATGATGTCGATCACGATCCAGGCCGTGGAAATCGAATTCTTGATCGCCACGGCGACGAAGATCTGCGAGCTCGCAGCGAACAGCCAGAGCGCGCCGCCCCAGGGCGTCGCCAGCCAAAGCCCGACCGCAGCGACGAGATCGGCAATGGCGAAGAAAATCACCGCCGAGGATGTGGCGCCGGACAAAGTGTCGAACACCGCTTCTCTGGGCAACAGAACGAAGGCCCATTCGGCGAGACCCTGACATATCCACAGAACCGCCAGCACGCGCATGAAAATGACCAGGATCAATCCCCAAGGAGTCCGCGCCAGGCCGCGCCGCTTCTCGCCAAGCCGAATGGCCGCGCCTGGCAGCGGACGCTCTTCCTTGCGATCGAAGAAGCGGAAAATATTCATGCAGTACCCGCCGGTGCGGAAAATTCGAGTTCATCGCTGACCGGCGCGAAATAGGCGTCGATATCGGCGAGGTCTGCGATCGCCGCCGGCTTCCAGCGCGGGGCATGATCCTTGTCGATCAAGGCGGCGCGAACACCTTCGTAGAAGTCATGTCCCTGCACGATCTTCGAAGCGATGCGAAACTCCATTTTCAGAACTTCGTCGAAGTCGAGCTTGGCGCCAAGCTGCATCTGCTTCAGCGCCACCGCCATGCTCGTCGGCGACCGCGATCGCAGCGTCTTCAGCGTCGCCTCCGCGAAGGTCGAACGCGCGCGCGCAGATTCAAGCCGCTCGAAAATCGCTGTGAGCCTATCCGCACCAAAACAATACGCGATGACGTCTTTCTCGCGCAGCAAGTCGGACGCCGGCGGTGCAACCGTCTCCGCCGCGATGGCGCGATCTGCGGCTTCGCCTGCGACCAGCCTTTCGAACAGCGCGTCGAACCGTGCGGAGGGAACATGCGCCGTCGCAAGCCCGAGGCCGACCATATCGCCGAGCGTCGCGCGGCCGCCCGTTAAGGCGAGATAAACGCCGATTTGACTTGGCAGACGGGAGAGAAAAAAGCTCGCCCCGACATCCGGGAAAAAGCCGATGACGACTTCCGGCATGGCAAAGCTCACGTGGTCGCCGACGACGCGATGCGCGCCATTGACCGCAATCCCGCCGCCGCCGCCCATGATGATGCCTTCGATCAAGGCGACATAGGGTTTCGGATAATGTTTGATCCGGTGGCAGTTGCAATATTCCGCGCGCAAGAATGCGAGCTGTTCGGCGTGATGGCCTTCTTTGCCGATTTCGTAGACGCGCTTGATGTCGGCGCCGGCGCAGAACGCCTTTTGGCTCGCGCTCCTGACGACGACGCTGCCGATCTCGGGTTCACGCGCGAAGACTTCGAGGGCGCGGCTCATCGCACCGACCATGTTGAAGGTCAGCGCATTGAGCGCCCGCGGGCGGCTGAGCGTGATGACGCCGCAACGGCCGATCTTCTCCCAGGTAATGTCAGGCTCGCTCATTCCGTCTCCAAGGCTCCGATTAACCGCGCGCGGGCCGCGCCGTCAATGCGCGGCGAGGCAACCCGGAGATGGTTGAGGGCTCGATAACTTGCATGCTGTAGGCCCTACTATGATATGAAACCCAATCAATTCTGAGGAGGTCCGGTATGGCTTCGCGTTTGCAGCCGAAGATCGATCCCGCCAGCGGCAAGCTCCCGCTTGCGCAACGGCCGCGGCGCAACCGCAAAGCCGATTGGGCGCGTCGCCTCGTCCGCGAACATCAGGTGACGACGAGCGACCTGATCTGGCCGCTCCTTCTCGTCGAAGGCAGCGCTGTTCGCCAGCCGATTGCCTCGATGCCCGGCGTCGAGCGGCTCTCCGTCGACGAAGCGGTGCGCGCCGCGGCCGAGGCTGTCAAACTCGGCATCCCGGCGCTGGCGCTGTTCCCCAATACCGATCCATCCCTGCGCGACGCTGAGGCGAGCGAGGCTCTGAACGAAGCCAATCTCGTCTGCCGTGCGACGCGCGCGATCAAACAGGAAGTGCCGCAGATCGGTATCGTCACGGACGTCGCGCTCGATCCTTATACGAGCCATGGCCACGACGGGCTCTTGCACGGCGGCGAAATCTTGAATGACGCGACGGTCGCCGTGCTCGTCGCCCAGGCCATCAACCAAGCGCGCGCCGGCGCCGACATCATTGCGCCGTCGGACATGATGGACGGGCGCGTGGGTGCGATCCGCGCCGGGCTCGACGCCGAGGGCTTCGAGAATGTGCAGATCATGTCCTATGCGGCGAAATATGCCTCGGCCTTCTACGGTCCGTTTCGCGATGCGATCGGAACCGCTGCGACGCTCGTCGGCGACAAGCGCACCTATCAGATGGACCCGGCCAATTCCGACGAAGCGCTGCGCGAAGTCGAGATCGACATCGAGGAAGGCGCCGACATGGTGATCGTGAAGCCGGGTCTGCCCTATCTCGATATCATCTTCCGAGTGAAGGAGACGTTCGGCGTGCCGACCTTCGCTTATCAAGTCTCCGGCGAATATGCGATGATCATGGCTGCCGTCAGGAACGGCTGGCTCGATGCCAACAGAGCAATGCTCGAAAGTCTGATCGCCTTCAAACGCGCCGGCGCCGACGGCGTGCTCACCTATTTCGCGCCGCTTGTCGCTAAGAAATTGAAAGAGATGGGTTAGAGGGTTTCGACAATTGCCCTCTTGTTTCGGAAAACTACCGGGGCCACATTCTCGGCGCTGGGCGGATTTTCCGGGAGCGACTACGATGAGCCAGACGGGTCAATTTTACGGACCGAGCGGGTCACAGCCTTTCTTTGTCGAGGCCTCGTTGCCGCCTGAAGCGCTCGCTGGCGTCCGGACGCGCCGAATCCTGGCGCTCGGCGTCGATTTCATCATCGTTTCGATTCTTTCTTTTGTGATCTGGCTCGGCCTTCTGATTGTGACGCTCGGGCTTTCGCTTCTGGTCCTGCCGCCGCTGTTCCCGCTCGTCGCCTTTTTCTACAATGGCCTGAGCGTTTCCGGCCCGCGGATGGCAACGCCGGGAATGAATGCTTTCGACCTCGAAATGCGCTGTATCGACGGCAGCCGCGTGCCCTTCCTTAATGCTGCGGTGCACGCTGTACTGTTTTACATCGAGCTGGATGTTCCCGCCGGTGTTCCTGGTCTCGCTTCTGTCGAGCGACAAACGCTGCCTGCACGACGTGCTGGCGGGCGTCATCGTCACGCGGCGGCCCTTTCGCTGACGATCCCCCTTTTCGGCGCCCCGGCGGCAGGCTAGTTTCATCGTCGCTGCGCGCGGAGTGGCAAGCCGCTTCTCCGCGCCTGTAGAATGGTATCCGCAAAGCCCCGGGCGGGTTGCTCCTTGTAGCTGAAGAGAGACGAGCTTGACGCGAGAACTGCGCGACGCGCCGCAATTCTATCTGACCGCACCCTCGCCCTGCCCCTATCTACCGAAGCGGGAGGAGCGCAAGGTCTTCACCCATTTGATCGGCCGCCGGGCGACGGCGCTGAACGACACGTTGACGCAATCGGGCTTCCGCCGTTCGCAGACGATCGCCTATCGGCCAGCCTGCGAGAACTGCCGTGCCTGTGTCTCTGTCAGGGTCAAGGTCGACGAATTCCGGGCCTCGAAGAGCCAACGGCGAATCCTCAGTCGCAATCCCGATCTCTCCGCAAGCGTCGTGCGGACGGAACCGACCTCCGAGCAATATTCCCTATTTCGCGCCTATCTCGATGCACGCCACAGCGACGGCGGCATGGCGGATATGACCGTGCTCGACTATTCCATGATGGTCGAGGACAGCCATGTCGAAACCCGGCTGATCGAATATCGAACCTTGGACCTCGGTCAACCCGAACTCTTGCTCGGCGTCTGTCTGACCGATCTTCTCAGCGACGGTCTCTCGATGGTCTATTCTTTCTATGCGCCGGACGAAGATCGGCGTTCGCTCGGCACGTTCATGATCCTCGACCACATCGAACGCGCCCGGCGGCTCGGTCTACCGCATGTCTATCTCGGCTATTGGGTCGAGGGATCACGCAAGATGGCCTACAAGGCGCGCTTCCTGCCGCAGGAGCGGCTCGGCATGAACGGCTGGGAACGGGTGGAATAACGGTTAGCGCGCCGACATGCTCTATCTGCGTTGCAGGATGACGAGAACGCCGGCGACCGGATGATTGGCTTCGAGCCGAATCGTGGTCTCCTGAATTGCAAGAATATCGAAGTCCCGCCGCGACACAGCCTCGATATAAGCGATTGCGTGGGCGAAGCGGCCCGATGGCAGAACGACGAAATCAGCCGCGGCCGTGGTCTCGACATTGAACGCGAAGATGCCTGCCTTTTCCAAAACCCTCGCGAGGCTGCCGAGCAATGGCGTGAGATCGCCAAAGTAGACAAGGAGATCGGCCGCGAGAATGAGGTCGAAGGTCTCGTCCGCGCCGGCCAAGAAGGTACCGGCTTCGGATTCGACCAGACGCTCGTAGAGCTGTCGTGCGGCGGCCTTTTTGAGCATGCCGGGTGAAAGATCGACGCCGGTCAGCCTTCCGCGGAGCCGGCGCAGGAAAGGAGCGGCAAAGCCCGTCCCGCAACCGAGGTCGAGGATGTTTGCAAAGCTCCGGCCCGTCGCCGTCAGAAGCGCGTAGAGATCTTCGGGCACACGATAGCCGAGTACGCCGACGAGCTTCGACTCGAATGTCTCCGCAAAGCGATCGAAATAGGCGACGAGATAGTCGTCGGGTGCGCGCGGAAGAGGCTCGCCGATCAACGCCGCAAGGAGATAGGTTTGCATCGCATCGGAGGGATTGCGCGCGAGGCGCAGGCGCCCCATCCTGATGGCCGCCTCGCGGTAGCCAAAGCCGCTGAGGAAGTGGAACGCCATCGCGGTGACGGCGTCGATATCCTCGGCGAACGGGCCGGCAATTTCGCTGTAGATGGTGATCGCTTCCTCGGCGCTGCCGCGAACCGCGGTTTCGATGAGCCGAAGCTTGGCGAGTTTTTCTACGACCTTTCCGTCGTTCGGCGCGAAGCTCGTGGCGACGGCCAATGCGGCCACCGCCCCCGAAAAGTCTCCTAGCAGAAAGAGCGCCTGCCCGAGGCAGACATATAGGCCCATATTGTGGCCGCCGTCTGCGATCGACCTGCGCAGGTACATTACCGCTTCGGCAAATCTGCGCTGCTGGAAATAGATGACGCCCAGTCCGAACGAAGCATCGGCCAAATGGAAATCGAGCCGGAGCGCGGTCAGATAGCCTATTTCGGCGGCGGCGTGGTCTTGCGCACCACTTTCGAGCGTCGCAAGCAAGAGCCATCCTTGCGGCTGCGTCGGATCCTTGTCCAGCGAGACTTGCTGCGCAGCGCGTGCTTCTTCAATCCGCGTCGATGCGTAGAAGGCACCGGCGAGATCGTTCCAGAGCGCAGTTTCTTCCGGCGCGAGTGCAATCGCGGCCTTCAAGACGCCGATTGCCGTATCGATCTTGCCTTGCGTCCAGAGAGCCAGCGCAAACCTTCGTAACGCCTCGTCCGGCGCTGGGTACCTGTGGAACAATCTGTCCAGGGATGGATTGGCGGCACGCCATCCGACGAGGGCGGCGCCAATCTCCGACGCGGCGGGCAGCTCAATCTGCATCGCGAGACCTCATTGCATGCGCGGCGCGGCTGGCGGCCGAGGCAGGCACGATTCTCCGGCGGCCAAGCCTCTCTCAATGAGGAAGCGTAAAGCAAGCAGCTTGTGCTGGGCTTTCGAGCGCCTATCCGAACTTATTGTTCTTTGGAAAACCCTTGGGGGGCAGGCGTCCGGCCTCGGCGCGGTTGCCGACCCAGTCCCGCAGATCGCGCATGGCGACGGCGAAAGTGCGCCCGGCCGAGTCCTTCCATGTAAGCCCGTCGACGCGGCGAAAGACTTTGGCGTCGGCAATGCCGCCATCGCGATATTTCTGCAGACGCACGCCTTTGCCGCGCGCCATTTCGGGTACCTGTTCGAGCGGGAAGATGAGTAGCTTGCGGTTTAAACCGATCACTGCGACATGGTCTCCGGCAGCCGGAACGATGAGCGCCGCCTTGGTCACAGGATCGACGTTGAGCAACATCTTGCCTTTGCGGGTGCCCCCAACCATTTCGTCGCACGGCGCGACGAAGCCGCGGCCATCCTCTGTCGCAACGAGCATTTTCGTCCCAGCCACATAGGGGAAAACGGCGACAATGTCCTCGCCTTCGCCGATGTCGGCCATGAGCCGTAAGGGCTCGCCCTGCCCGCGGCCGCCCGGCAATTTCGCCGCCTCGATCGTAAAGATCCGCCCGTCGCTGGCGAAGACGAGGATCTTCGCCGTCGTATCAGTAAGGAATGCATGCTTGAGCTGATCGTCACCCTTGAATGAAAGACTCGCCAGATCCTCGACATGCCCCTTCAAGGCGCGGATCCAGCCCTTTTGCGAAACGACGACGGTGATTGGTTCGCGCTCGATCATCGAAGACGCCAGGGCGAGATCGGCTACGTCAGGCGCTTCCTCGAAACGCGTGCGGCGCCGGCCGAGCTCAGTGTCCAGCGCAAACTCCTTCTTCAGTTCACGCACTTCGGCGGCGATCACTCTCCATTGCTTGGCGTCATCGCCGAGCAATTTTTCAATGTCGCTCTTCTCTTTGGTGAGTTCATCGAACTCGCGGCGCAATTGCATTTCTTCGAGTTTGCGCAGGCTGCGCAAACGCGTATCGAGAATGTAATTGGCCTGGACTTCGGTGAGCGTAAAGGTCGTCATCAAGACGTCCTTTGGCTCTTCCTCCTCACGGATGATGCGGATCACCGCGTCGAGGTTCAGGAAGACGATACGCATGCCCGCAACGACTTCGAGCCTGTGGTCGATCTCTCCCAGCCGGAACCTTAGCCGCCGTTGCAGAACGACCCGGCGATGGCCGAGCCATTGCTGCAAAGCCTCCTTCAATGAAATGACGCGCGGCACGACACCATCGACCAGCACGTTCATGTTCATCGGAAAGCGGCTCTCAAGCTCGGTCATCTTGAAGAGCTGCTCCATCATCAAAGCGCAATCGACGCTGCGCGAGCGCGGCTCGATGACGATGCGCACGTCCTCCGCCGATTCGTCTCGGATATCGGCTACCAAGGGGAGTTTCTTTTCTGCGAGAAGCTCGGCTATCTTTTCGATGAGTCGCGACTTCTGCACCATGTAGGGAATTTCGGTGACGATGGCGGCATATGTGCCGCGCGCGCCTTCTTCCCGTATCCAGCGGGCCCGCACCCGAAATGAACCGCGCCCAGTGCGATAGGTCTCGGCGATCTGTTCTTTCGAATCGACGATGATGCCGCCGGTCGGGAAATCCGGTCCCGGTACGAAGGTGAGCAAATCGTCGGTCGTGGCACTCTTATGAGCGATCAGATGCAGCGCCGCATCGCACAGCTCGGCGACATTATGCGAAGGAATCGAGGTCGCCATGCCGACGGCAATGCCCTGCGCGCCGTTGGCGAGCAGGTTGGGAAAGGCCGCGGGCAGAACGATGGGTTCGCGCTGGTCGCCGGAATAATTGTCGCGGAAATCGACCGCATCCTCGTCGATGCCCTCGAGGAGAAGGCGCGCGACTTCCGTCATCCGGGCTTCGGTGTAGCGATAAGCGGCGGCACCGTCGCCATCGATATTGCCGAAATTTCCCTGCCCGTCGACGAGCGGATAGCGAGACGAAAAATCCTGAGCGAGGCGAACAAGCGCATCATAGATCGCCTGATCGCCATGGGGATGAAAGGAGCCCATCACGTCGCCAACGATCTTGGCGCATTTCTTGAACGCTGTGCCGGGATCGAGGCGCAGGATGCGCATGCCGTAGAGGATGCGCCGGTGGACCGGCTTCAGCCCATCGCGGGCATCCGGGAGCGCCCGTCCCATGATGGTCGAGAGCGCATAGGCAAGATAGCGCTCTTCGAGCGCCTCGCGCAGATGGACCGGCACGGTATTGTCGCCGGGCGGTGGAACGATATTTTTGCCCATTTCAAATGCCTTTGCGGAGTGGAATCCGCCTGCCTCCCGGCGAAGGACGATCGCGCATCCTCTAGAGCAGGATCATTTCCGATGGAATCGATCCTGCGCTCAATCCTCTTGTCATTGCATGATCTCTTCGCAAAACCGGTCCGCACTTTTTGCGGATCATGCTCTAGCGGAACATCTGAGTCGCGGCAAATTCCGATTGCGCCTTCGGTGCATAGTGCGCTCGCTTGGAGCGCTTATGTGTTGCCGCTCCGCACTAGTTCGACTCAGGCGTACGCTTTAGGGAGGGGATACCGCGAATTGTGTCATTCCGCACAGATTTTCTGGACCTATCCTGGAAACTCGCCCTGTGCGAGCCAGACCGGCACAAGCATCGAAAGGCAGGCAATGGCAAAAGTGATTCTCGTTCTCGGGTTGGTCACGAGCTTCGCCATCTTCGCCATTGCGGTGATCGGCGCGCCGGCAAAAGGCGGCGGCGCTGCTCGTGAACAGACAGCCGCGGCCAGCGGCTGCAATTTCGAGGAATTCGCCCTCGACGAAGGCTATGGAGTCAGCCGCAAGGTCCTGCGCCGCAGATGCGCAGAGGCGGAGTGACAGACGCAGTCGATTTCAACGCAATTCGCACCCGAATGGGCCATCCGGCGATAACGTGACAAGCGGCCTGACCACCGCTATCGTTAAAATCATTGCAAATTGTGTTGAGCCGACAGACCGAAGCCGGGCTGAAGCAAATGAGTTTGTCTTCCAATCCGCGATTCTTGCCGCCCTTGGTGAGCGTCGTCATTACCAATTACAACTACGGTCGATTCTTGCGAGACGCCGTCGACTCCGTATTGGCGCAAACCTATTCCCACATCGAATGCATCATCGTCGATGATGCTTCGACCGACGAAAGCTCGGTCGTCCTAGCCAAGATCGGCGCCGATTATCCTGCGGCGAAGATCATCAGACGCCCGGTCAACGGCGGCCAGCTTGCGGCGACACTCGACGGATTTGCGGCGAGCACGGGCGATTACGTCGTCTTCCTCGACGCCGACGATCTTCTCTTCGATGAATGTATCGCAACGCATGTTTTTGTGAATCTCTCGTTGCGGCTGCCGCCGGGCTTCACCTGCAGCGACATGGCCCAGCTCGCCGGAGATCGCCTGGTGCTCGGCTCGACTTCGGCCATGTATTGGTATATCCGCTCTACGACTCCTGCGATGAAACCGGCTGTGCGGCCAATTCCTGAGGCCATTGCCGGCAGGTGGACTTCGACCGCCTTGGATCCGTCGGTTCTCGATCGGCTCTACAACGTCGACACGACCTGCAGAACTTGGCCATGGGCGGCGACATCGGCCTTCTTCTTTCGCCGCGATGCCCTGGACCTTTGGACCGACACACCTAGACTGGCTCAGCTACGGCGCTCGACTGACGGTTTTTTCGGACGCGCGATCAATGCCGTGACCGGCAGCGTTATAATCGATCAACCGCTGGCCGCCTGGCGTATCCACGGCGACAACAATTTCTGCAAACAGCCGCAGCTCGGCAATCTGCGTAATTACGATCTGGTGAAGGAGCTCTGCTCTCTCCATCGCCGCATACTCCTTGAGGAGGTCATGCGGGATCCGGCGCGATTTCCGCTCTTTGACCCGGATGCGTTGAGGACAATGCTTGAGACGTTCGACACGCCGGACATCGCGCCCGATGCGCCCCAGTGGGCGAAACCGTCGCGTTTATCCTATCTGCTCGTCAGGGAATACGCCTCCCTCTCGAAACTGCTCGGCGAGCAAACGATGGTTCAGTGGATGCGGCAGAAGGGTGTCCCAGCGGAAGTGGTACGACAGATCGTTGGGACCCACGCCCCCGCGGCGAAGCCGCTCGGCAAATTCGCGCGGGTAATGGCGCGCCTCCGGCTGAAATAGTCGCTGCGTAACAGCAGCCGAACCGAGTTGAGAGAGATGACATCGCCATCCAATCCACCGTTTTTGCCGCCGCTCGTGAGCATCATCATCACCAACTACAACTACGGTCGATTCTTGCGGGACGCCGCAAACTCAGTATTCGCGCAAACCTATCCCCATGTCGAATGCATCATCGTCGATGATGCGTCGACCGACGAAAGCTCTATTGTTCTAGCCAAGATCGCCGCCGACTATCCTGCGGCAAAGGTCATCAGACGCCCGGTCAACGGCGGTCAGACTGCGGCGACGCTCGACGGATTTGCGGCGAGTACCGGCGATTATGTTGTCTTCCTCGACGCCGACGATCTTCTCTTCGATGAATATGTCGCAACGCATGTTTTCGTAAATCTCTCGTTGCGGCTGCCGCCGGGCTTCACCTGCAGCGACATGGCCCAGGTCGTCGGAGACCGCCTGGTTCTCGGCTGTTCATCCGCAATGTTTTATCATATCCGGTCAACGACCACGATGAAGGCGGCGGTCCGACCGATTCCGGCCGAGATCGCCGGCAGCTGGTGCGCCGGGATGGACCAGTTGATTCTCGATCAACTCTATAGCGTCGATATGAACTGCAAATCCTGGCCATGGTCGGCGACATCGGGGTTCTTCTACCGCCGTGATGCTTTGAAGATCTGGGCCGATACGCCGGGCCTCGCCGAGATGCGGGACTCGACGGATGCCTTTTTTGCAATAGGAATCAATTCCCTCACCGGGAGCGTTTTGATCGATCGATCGCTCGGCGCCTATCGGACGCATGGCAAGAACGTCTTCAGCAAAAACGCGCAGCTCACGAATGTGCGACAGTACAAAGAGGATAGTGCGCACGCATCCGATTGCCGGATCCTGCTCATCGATCGAGCAGCGCGCGATGCCGCACAATTCCATAAGATGTTCTTCTGCCCTGAGCTGTTCGAGACATTGCTCGACACGCTCGATACGCCTGACACGACACCGGATGCACCCGCCTGGGCAACGCCATCACGCCTGTCATATCTCTTCGTCAAGGAATACGCCCCCCTGGCCAAACTCTTGGGCGAGAGCGCACTAAACCGCTGGATGATAAAGAAGGGGGTTCCTGCAAAAGTGATGCGCGATGCCGGCATCCGAGTGCGGCTTCTGGATCAAATCGTCGGGATAGCCGAACGGTTGCGTTCGCGGAAATGGCTGGCGTAACGCATGCCTGCCGTTGCGGCAGCCGCGTCCCGGCGCCTGTTCAGCCTTCGGCGGAAACTTTCGCCACTTCGCTCAGATAGGCACGACGCGTCTCGGGCAGACAGAGGCCGCGTGGGCCATAGACATCGCGCTCCAGGAAATAGGCGGTGAGGTCGAACGCGTCGCGCAGATCGGCCTGCGCCGAGTCTTCAACGATCGCATCGCCGCGTAGGAAGCCAGGCAACCGCAAGAGCCTGTCAACATAGGGTGCGCCGGCTTGGCGTGATACAGCGCGCCCGGTCTTCGGCGAAACATAAATGAGATCCTCGCTCACGCCGGTCGCGGCGCAGCGCGAAAGATCGAGGCCGAAGCCGAGCTCGGCGAGAACGGCGAGTTCAAACCGAACGAGAAGCGCCGGGCCGATCTTGGTATCCTCGAGATGATCGGCGATGAGCAAGGCTGCCTCGTAAAGCGCCGCATGCGGATCACGTTCGGCGAGAAGGCGAAGCAAAGCGGCGAGAAGATTGAGACCATGCAGCGCTGCGGCACTGGCCATGAGGTTTGCGGCGCGCAGCTTCGTCACTTCGACGGCGTAATGGCCCAAATGCTCATCGAGCCGCGCCCGCCAGACCAGCGAGACATTATTGCCGGGCTGCAGCATGGGCTGCATGCGCCGCGAGCGGCCGCCGCGCACAAGGCCGAGATGGCGGCCGTGCTTAGGCGTCATCGCTTCGAGGATGACGCTCGTCTCGCCGTGTTTCCTGATCCCGATGATCAGACCTTCGTCACGCCATTCCATGGCATTTCATCTCGGTCGGCGATTCGCGGATCCGCGGTTGCCGCCTCACTCTGCGTCCTCGTCATAGCGATAGCCAACGCCATGGACGGTGCGGATTATGCGGGGCGAAGCCGGATCGACCTCGATCTTTTTGCGCAATGCCGAGACATATTGATCGAGCGCCCGGCTGTTCGGCATATAGTCGCGGCCCCAACACAAGTCGAACAATTCGTCGCGTGAGACGGCTTGGCCGCGCCGCTCGTAAAGCGCAGCGAGAATCGCAACCTCCCGGCTCGTTAAATCGATCCTCTGCTCGCCGCGGAATGCGCGCATCGCCTTCTGGTCGATTTCGAGATCGCCCATGCGCAGCCGCCCATCCGGCTCCGAGCGCGCTGGCGCTCCCTGGACCTTGGTGCGACGCAGCGCCGCCTTGATACGCGCGACGAGTTCGCGGGCGCCGAAGGGCTTGGCGACATAGTCGTCGGCACCAATCTCCAGGCCGCGCACGCGGTCGCCCTCCTCGCCGCGTGCTGACAAAAGCAGGATCGGAACCAGCGGATCGATCTGCCGAACCTCGCGGCAGAGTGTCAGCCCGTCCATCACCGGCATCATAACGTCGAAGACGCAAATCTCCGGCTTCTCAGCGCGAAACAAGGCGAGCGCCTTGGCGCCGTCGTCGGCAACCTGACATTGGAACCCCTCCAAGCTCAGGAGATCGACGATGCCATCGCGCAGATGCGGATCGTCTTCGGCGATCAAGATGGACATTTAGCCTCCTCTGCGTTTGCCGTCATCGCAATCCTCATGGAGACAGTCAGGCGGACGCCGGGATCGACATTCTCGATCGTTACCGTGCCGCCATTGGCTTCGGCAAGTTCGCGAACGACGACCAGCCCGAGCCCGAAGCCGTCCTTCGCCATGCCGCCAGCCAGAAACGGCGCGAACAATTTCGCCTTGGATGCAGCGTCGAGGCCGGGGCCGTGATCGCGCACGCTCAAATAAAGCATTCCGCCCTCTTCGCGTGTCGCAACCTCGATCCGTCCCGGCGCATATTTGCAGGCATTGTCGAGGAGATTGATCAGAATGCGCTCGAATCCCATCCGGTCGAAACGACCGGCCCGCGGCGCATGATGCTCCACATCGATGGTCGAGCCGCGAGCGGCAAATAAATTCTTGATATCGCGCGATCGCCGCGTCGAGCACGGCGTCCGGCACCGCTTCATCGAGCCGGATCGGCGCCGGCGCGGCGGTGCGGCCATAGATGATGGTATTGTCCGCGAGCAAGGCGAGCCGCTCGATCTCGGCGCTCAGGACGTCGCAATAGCGCCGGACCGATGCCTCGCCACCGGCGCGGCGGGCGACAAGCTCAGCATAAAGGCGCAGATTGGCGATGGGCGTGCGCAGATCATGCGAAAGTTTGGCCGTCATCTCGCTGCGGAAATTGCTCTCGACAAGGCGCGCCTGCTGGTTGCGGTACATGTACCAGACGAGAAGCAACCAACAACCGATCAAGGGAACCGTGATCGCGATCAAGGGCAGCAATCCGTGGTGCGTACCCGTCGGCGTGGAGGTTTCCATATGCCACCCGCGCATCGATCCGGTGAGTTCCGAGATGGTCGACGTGCTCAGCGAGGGTGGCCCATGGCTCCACAGCGCGCGACCGGCGGGGTCGCGCAGAATGATCAGCCGGTCATCGATTTTCGCCGAGGCGGTATCGAGCGCCTCTTCGAGCACCGGGTCGAGCGTGATCTCATCGAAGACGACGCAGATGTCACGATCCGAATTGCGTGCGCAATAGACGAAGGAGATGACGGTCTCGCCGATTGTCCAGAGCCCGAACCTTGGCGATCCGCCCGCCCCATGCGGAAGCTCCGAGCGCGCCGTAAAGAGCGCGCTGCCAAGCCGCCGCATCAGGTCGTTTTCGGTCTCCATTGTGCCGGTTGCGAGCGGAATCACCCGGCCATCGTCATAATGAACCCAGAGAAAGCGGAGTTCGTTAACGAAACTAGCCACCCGCAGGTTGCGGAGCATGTCCGAGCCGCCGCCGGCAAGCGCCTCGCGAATCTGCGCGACGGCACGGTCCGCCTTGGTATCGACGGCGCGGCTGGCGACCGCACCAAGACTGCGACTTTCTTTGCCGCGTCAGCGACCTCCCGCGTGCGCGTGACGGCATAATCCGCATCCATGAGGAAGGCGGCAAAAATGCCGAAGACAGCCAGCGGCAGCGCCAGGAGCACCGCGAACCAGGCGACCGTACGCCAGATGTCGGACCGATCCGGCCGCCCGAGGAGAAAGGCGCGGCGCCTGGAGGAGTCTTTGGTCATGTCCGCGCAGTAAACCTCTCGCGGCGCTTGGCCGCTCGAAACGCTGAAGATCGCACTAAAATATCCATTGCGGCGGCGTCGGCGCGTCAAGCGCCCTTCCGCCCCTTCACCAAAGCGGGCAGGAAAAACCCGCGCAAATACCATTTCTTACATGGATCTTACAACATTCTTGCCAACGGCTGACCATTTCCTCCGCCCTCACCATATATGGTTGCGGCACCTCGGAATTTCTGGGGCGGCATTTAGGTCAGCTTCACAGGAGTACGTCATGGCTTGGTCAACCCCCACCGTTTGCGAAATCTGCGTCGGGATGGAAGTCACTGCTTACGAGTTCAAGCGAGTTCTGATCCGACGACGGAGGCGACGCGCCGGCTAGGCGTGGGCCTCGCGGATCAAGTAAGGGAAAGCTGAGTCTATCCGTAGATAGGCGTGTTCAATCTTGCCGCGCGTTGCAACCGGCGGAGCCCTCCCCTCCGCCGTTGCCTTTTTTAGAGAGTTCGATTCAATTTTAGCCGGCTGAAGAGCCGGCTTTTTTGCGCGTCCTTTGCGAGATTTCGGACATTTTCCCCGCCTTGTGCCGTGCGGCTCGAGCCCTCAATTAGCCAGCCGCGTTCGATGTGCCCAGAGCCGAGCGCCCCTCCTGCTGTCATGGCTTCTGTCGACTTTTCGAGCGCTCTGGCAGTCTTTCGAACCGTCAGGTCGATCTGTGGCGTCAACGAAGCCCGTATATTAAGATCCGCCGAGCCGCCCAGGCGATCCCTGGTTAAGAGCGCGAAGAGCGGGGGCGTGTGTTGATCTTCCATCGCGTGCCATTTTCGCCAAGCTGTCGCTATTGCACGAATCGTTTGCAGCACGAAAACCTTCTCGAAGGATTTGTGGATGCACCTATTGCATCAGCGTGAAGGAAGAGCAGTACCGCTCCGACGATGCGACACAACATTTTCATGATCGAGGCCTTTGTGGGGAGGTCGTGTTTTACCGGCCAAGCCTGGAAACGCCGCACGCTTACGCCTGCTGGAGATCGCATCGCGAAGTGGCGCGGCACGCTCTCCAACACGGCCATCGAAGAATTCTTATTCTTGAAGACGACGTCAAACTCCCGATCAGATGGAATGCATCGCTGAGAAGTGCGCGAAGGAAACTGCGGCGCCTGCCAGCGAACTGGTGGGGCTTTTACCTCGGTCATCGGCCGCTACAGGCTTATTTTTCCGATTGGGGCATTTTGCGCACGCGATCCATGTATGCGCATGCCTATGTCGCAAACGAGCCGCTGCTTCAATGGCTGGCTGTTACCGAGCCCATGGATCCCTGCATTCCCATGGCCAACGAGCATGGCCATGCGCTTGATACGGCCATGGCAAATCAACCCGCGATGTACGCGCTCTGCCCCATGATCGCGACGCAACGCGTCGTGGGGGGAGCGCGTGTCGATGCGCATCGCGACGAGCGCGGCAAGCGACGGAGCTTGTTCGATGCCGCGCGGTATCAATACTTCGGCCGCCACTATGGAATGAGGCTGTTTGAGACTAGTGCGATTTTGCTTTCGCCCTTGAACTCCGTCTTGCTTGAAAAACATCGGGCGGCAAGTGGTCTGGCTTTCGCCCACGAAGCGCAATCGAACAAACAGCTCTTCAACGGCAAATTCTATCTGGACCAATATCCGGATGTGGCGAAGGCAGGATTTGGCGCGCTCTTCCATTTCCTCATGGCCGGAAGCGATCACGGCAACAGGCCGCATCCTCTTTTCGACACCCATTTCTATCGAACTAAATATCGAGACGTTGCGTCCTCCGGCCTCAAGCCGCTGACCCATTTCTTAGAGATTGGCGCCAAAGAGGGACGCACGCCGCATGTGCTTTTCGACGCCGATTGGTATCGCAATTCCTATCGGGGCGAGCTCGACGGGCGCACCGATCTTTTTCATCATTTCATGACAATCGGTCAGCGAAAGGGTTTCAATCCTAATTCCATGTTCGATACACAGTGGTATCTGGCGCGCTACCGGGACGTCGATCAGTCAGGCCTCACGGCGTTGGAACATTATATATGGCTTGGAACCCGGAGGGGATTTTCGCCGAGTGTGCATTTTGACGGGCCGAAATATTGGGCCAGCAACCCCGATGTCGCTGCCACCGGAGTGAATCCGTTAGAGCATTATCTGAAGCATGGTCAATTCGAAGGGCGCAAGTTCGAGCCTCTCGTCTGATCCTATTGTTTCGGAAATTCCAGTCCCATCTCGCGATAGCGTTCGGGATCGTCGGCCCAATTCTCGCGGACTTTGACGAACAGGAAGAGGTGGATCTTCTGCTCCGCGGCCGCCGCGATCTCCTTGCGCGCGGCCGTGCCGATCGCCTTGATCGTGCGCCCGCCTCTCGCCGATCACGATTTTCTTATGCGCCTCGCGCGTGACATAGATCGTCTGCTCGACCCGCGCCGAGCCGTCCGGCATTCCTCCCAGGACTCGCGTCTCGACCGTCGATTGATAGGGCAATTCGTCGTGCAGGCGCTCGAAGATCTTTTCGCGCGTGATCTCGGCGGCGAGCGCGCGAATCGGCGCATCCGAAATCTGATCCTCCGGATAGAGCCACGGCCCGGCGGCATCAGGGCCGCGAGACGTTCTTTGAGCATCGCCATGCCGTCGCCGGTCAGGGCCGAGATCATGAAAGTCTCGGCAAACGCGAGCTTTGCATTGAGCTCGCCGCCGCCAGTTCGAGCAGCTTCGGCCGCGCGACGAGATCGATCTTGTTCAGGATCAGGACCGCGTCGCGGCCTTGACGTCTTCGAGCGCGCGCAAGAATCGCCTCGACTTCGTCATCGATGCCCTTGCGCGCATCGACGAGCAGAGCCACGACATCGGCATCGCCCGCCCCGCCCCAGGCCGAAGCGACCATGGCGCGGTCGAGCCGCCGCCGCGGCGCGAAAATGCCGGGCGTATCGACGAAAATGATCTGCGCCTCGCCTTGCAGCGCGATGCCGCGCACGAGCGTGCGCGTCGTCTGCACCTTGCGCGAGACGATCGAGATTTTGGCGCCGACGAGCGGCATTGAGCAGCGTCGATTTGCCGGCATTCGGCGCGCCGATCAGCGCGACAAAGCCGCAGCGCCCTAGCTCGTGTTCGGCTGGATCTTCGGTCATTGCATAATGCTCACGAAATTTCGGCGGTGCTCGGGCCTATCCCTTCGCGGGCGATGAAGCGCAGCGCCGCCGCCTGCTCGGCGCCGCGTTTGGAAGCGCCTCTTGCGCCTCCGCCGGATCGAAGCCCGCACCACAACCGCCATGGTGAATTCGGGCGCGTGATGCGGGCCGGTGCGGGCGATCTCGCGATAGAGCGGCGTTTCGAGGCCGCGCGCTTGCGCCCATTCCTGCAATGCGGTCTTCGGATCGCGCAGCGGCCGGCGCGGCGCGCGCATGCGCGGCTCGAAGGCGCGGACGACGACGGTCTTTCGCCGCCGCATAGCCGGCATCGAGAAAGACCGCGCCGATGAGCGATTCGCAAACGTCGGCGAGGATTGCGACCTTATTGCTGGCGCCGGCCTGCCGCTCGCCTTCGCCAAGCCGGACGTGAGTCTCGACGCCCCATTCGCGCGCGACTTCGGCGCAGCTCTCGCGGCGCACGAGATCGGCGAGCCGGCGCGACAGTTCCCCCTCTTCGGCATCGGGAAAGCTCATGTAGAGCATTTCCGCGACGACGAGGCCGAGAACGCGGTCGCCGAGAAATTCGAGCCGCTGATAAGTTTCGCGCCGGCCGTGCGCGGCGCTGACATGGGTCAGCGCCAGGATGAGCGAGATCGCGATTGGCGAACTTATGCCCGATGCTGCGCTTCGAGCGGATCTGAGATCGCGAGGTCTTTCGGCGCCATTATCTCACGGGTTTGAACAGCCGGTCCCAGCGCACGGTCCAAGGCCATTCCCAGAAGGCCCAGGCCGGCTCGTCCTTCTTGACGGAGAAGAAGATCAATCTCGGCGCGGCCGACGAGATCTTCGGACGGCACATAGCCGACGCCGCCCTGATCCGGCGGAACGCGGCTGTCGGTCGAATTGTCGCGATTGTCGCCCATCATGAAATAATTGTCCGGCGGCACCGTGTAGACCCCGGTATTGTCGTAGAACCCGGTATCGCCTTCGATCTCGATGATCGTATGCGACACGCCGCCGGGCAAGGTCTCCTTATAGGTCGGCGACATCGCGCAGTGGCCGAATAGATCTTCGGTCTGGACCTTGGCGATCGGCTCGCGCGGCACGATCGTGCCGTTGATATAAAGCCGGCCCTCCTTCATCTGGATCGTGTCGCCGGGCAGGCCGATCACCCGCTTGATGTAATCGGTCTGGCCGTCGCGCGGCAGTTTGAAGACGACGACGTCGCCGCGCTTCGGCGGCGAGGAGAAGATGCGGCCGTGGAACAACGGCGGACTGAACGGCAGCGAATGGTTCGAATAGCCGTAGGCATATTTGGAGACGAAGAGAAAATCGCCGATCAGCAAAGTCGGGATCATCGAACCCGAAGGAATGTTGAAGGGCTGAAACAGCAGGGTGCGCACGACGAGCGCGATGAGCCGCGCCTGAATGATGACCTTGACGAGCTCGCCGAAAAATCCGCCTTCCTTTGCCTTGCCCCATCGAACTCGTGCCCTTTTTATCCGTCCGTCATTCGGTCATGTCTCTCATCTTTATGCTCGAGTTCAGCCCCGCGAGGAGTCGGACGGGGGCTCCTTAGCATGCAGACGGGAAGCGGTGAAGTGCGTGTTTCGCTCACCCAAATGCGCCTTACGGGTTGCGGCGGCTCACGTCCGGCTGTCCCGCATGGCCCCCAATCATGGCAGTTCCATGATCTCCCGCGAATTTTTCACTGCCTCGATGATGACCTGGGCCTGGGCCAAGGGATATTCATCGGTCAAGCTCAAATGGATGACGGCCTGATGGCCTGCCGGGTCAAGCGCACAAGCCGCGGCGCGGCGCCGCCAGTCAAGTGCAGGACCGGCTTGCCGGAAGCCAGATTGACGACGCCCATGTCGCGCCAATAGACGCCGTGGGTCAGCCCGGTGCCCAGCGCCTTGGCGCAGGCCTCCTTGGCGGCGAAACGCTTCGCATAGGAGGCCGCCCGCGCTGCCCTATCTCGGATTTATCGCGTTCGACCTCGGTGAAGCAGCGCGCGACGAAACGCTCGCCGAAGCGCGCCAACAATTCTTCCATGCGGCGGATGTCGCAGAGATCGATGCCGAAGCCGATGATCATTCACATTGACCCCGTAGGTTTGGCTTTCGGATCAGGATCGGCGATGGGCGCAGAGCGTTCACGCGTTCGAGCGCGTCCGGCATCTATGGCGGCGCGCATCTTCTTGATCGCCGCATCAAGGCCGATGAAGATCGCCTCGGCGATGAGGAAATGGCCGATGTTGAGTTCGACGACCTGCGGCAACGCGGAGATCTTCCGCGCGGTCTCGTAATCGAGTCCATGCCCGGCATGGCATTCGATCGCCATCTCGGCCGCATGCGCCGCTGCGGCGCGAAGCCGCGCGAATTCATGTTCCGCCGCGCGGTGTCGCCATCTGCCACGGCATTGCACCAGGCGCCGGTGTGAAGTTCGACCGCCGGCGCGCCGATCGAGCGCGCCGCTTCGATCGCCTCAGGCTGAGGTTCGATGAAGAGCGAAACGACGATGCCGGCACGGCCCAATTCAGCCGTGAATGGCTTCAAATGATCGTGGCCGCCGATCACATCGAGACCGCCTTCGGTCGTGCGTTCGGTGCGCCGCTCGGGCACGAGGCACGCGGCATGCGGCTGGGTCGCAAGCGCGATGTCGAGCATCTCGTCCGTCGCGGCCATTTCGAAATTGAGCGGCTTGGAAATGGCGGCCTTGAGCCGCGCCATGTCGTCGTCGCGGATATGCCGGCGATCCTCGCGCAGATGCGCGGTGATTCCGTCGGCGCCCGCCTCGATGGCGAGTAGCGCGGCGCGCAACGGATCAGGCACGCCGCCGCCGCGCGCGTTGCGCAACGTCGCCACGTGATCGATGTTGACGCCAAGGCGCACGCGCGCTGATCCGGGCATTATCCGTTCACCCTTTCGACCTTGCTCACGACCGGCTTGGTGCGCAATTCGGTGATGATGCTGTTCAAATGTTTCAAATCGGCGACTTCGAGGTCGATGATCATTTCGCGAAAATCCGGCGAAATTACATTGATTGCGATCGTGTCGATATTGGCGCCCATGTCGCCGATGGCGGTCGCGATCGTCCCCAATGTTCCCGGCTCGTTGATTGCCGTCACCAGAATCCGCGACGGGAAGAAGCTTGGTGGCCTGCCTCAAGATCCCAGCGCACGTCGAGCCAGCGCTCCGGCTGGTCGTCGAAAGCGGTGAGATCCGGCGACTGAATCGGATAGATGGTGATCCCCTCGCCCGGCGTGAGGATTGCGACGATACGATCGCCGGGCACGGCGCCGCCGTTCGGCGCAAAGCGCACCGGCAGATCGCCGCGCAGACCATGAATGGGAAGTGCGTTGCGATCCGACTCGCCGCCATTGCCGCCGGGAAACTTGAAGACGAGGCCCGCCGCTTTCGGCAGGCCGAACCAGCCGGCTTCTCCCTCAGGGCGTGGTTGCTGGGGACTGGCTTTACGCTCTTCCGAAAATTCCGGATAGACGGCCTTCACGACATCGCCGGAATAGATCTCGCCGCGGCCGACAGCCGCCAGAACATCGTCGATGCCGGCGCGCGCCAGACGCGGCAAAGCTGCCTTCAATTTATCTTCAGCAAAGGGCTTTCCGCCCCGCTCGAAGGCCCGCACGACGATCTGCCGCCCGAGGCCCGTATATTGTGCGCGCACGGCATCGCGCGTCGCGCGCCTGATCGCAGCGCGAGCCTTGCCGGTCATGACCAGCGTTTCCCACACCGCCGGAGGCACTTGCCCTTCGGCGCGCACGATTTCGACCTCGTCGCCGTTTTGCAATGCGGAGCCAAGCGGCGCGATCCGCCCGTTGATCTTGGCGCCGACGGCCGAATTGCCGACATCGGTGTGGACCGCATAGGCGAAATCGATCGGCGTCGCGCCGCGTGGCAAAGCGATGAGTTCGCCCTTTGGCGTGAAGCAGAAGACCTGATCCGGGAAAAGCTCGAGTTTCGTGTGTTCGAGAAATTCCTCCGGCGAATCGCCTTCGGCAAGAAGATCAATCGTGCGCTGCAGCCATTGATAGGCGCGGCTCTCGCGCGTCAGGACATCGCGATCAGTGACCCTTCCGTCCTTATAAAGCGCATGCGCGGCGATGCCATAGCGGGCGATGTCGTGCATCTCGTGGGTGCGAACCTGAAGTTCGACGCGCTGACGGCCGGGGCCGACCACAGTCGTGTGGATCGAGCGGTAATCGTTTTCCTTCGGCGTCGAAATATAGTCCTTGAAGCGCCCGGGCACGTTCGGCCATTTGGTATGGACGACGCCGATGACGCGATAGCAATCCTCGACCGTTTTCACGTAGACGCGGAAGCCGAAGATGTCCGACAATTGCTCGAAGGCGATGGATTTGCGCTCCATCTTTCGCCAGACGGAATAGGGCAGCTTTTGCCGCCCCTCGACCGTCGCCTCGATGCCTCGCGCCGACAACTCGTCGCGCAGCTCTTTTTCGACGCTTGCGATGATCTTGCCGTTCTTCTTCTTGAGAGCGTCGAGCCGCGTTTTGATCGTCGCGCTCGCCTCAGGCATCAGATGCCGGAAGGCGAGCTCCTCCAGTTCGTCGCGCATGCTCTGCATGCCCATGCGTCCGGCGAACGGCGCGTAGATATCGAGCGTTTCTTCGGCGATCCTCGCTTGCTTCTCCGCCGGCATGAATTGCAAGGTCCGCATATTGTGCAGGCGATCGGCCAATTTGACGAGCAGAACCCGCACGTCATCGGCGATCGCGAGAAGCAATTTGCGAAAATTCTCCGCCTGAACGGCACGTTTCGAGACGAGATCGAGCCGTTTGAGTTTGGTAAGACCTTCGACGAGCCGGCCGATGTCGGGACCGAAGAGCCGGTCGATTTCTTCCCTCGTCGAATCCGTATCCTCGATGGTGTCGTGCAAAACGGCGGCGACGATCGTCGCATCATCGAGCTTGAGATCCGTCAATATGGCCGCGACTTCGAGCGGGTGCGAGAAATATGGATCGCCGGAGGCGCGCTTCTGCGCGCCATGTGCCTTCATTGCATAGACATAGGCGCGATCGAGAAGCTCTTCGTCGGCATGCGGATTATAGCGCCGTACACGATCGACGAGCTCATATTGCCGCATCATGGTACGTGTCGATCCCATGCGAATAGGCCCGGCGCAAGGCACCGTGACGCCGCGTCGCCTCGGCGCCCCATGCCAAACAAAGCGCAACGACGCCCTGAGCCGGGCAGCCGCCGCCGGACGCAGCAAACGCAATGCCACGGACGCGGTCGAAGCATCCGCGGCGGCCGACTTCAGTCGCCGTCGTCCTCGGTCTCGGCCGGCGGCACGAGGCCATCAAGCCCGCGCAGTAGATCCTCCTCAGTCATACGATCGAACTGAATATCGCCGAACGCATCCGGTTGGACGTTGTCGATCGCTGGAGCCAACGCCGGCACAGCTTCGGCTTCCGGTTCATCCACCTCCACATGTTTCTGCAAGGAGTGGATGAAATCTTCCTTGAGATCTTCGGGCGCAAGGGTCGCTTCGGCGATCTCCCGCAGGGCGACGACGGCGTTCTTGTCATTGTCGCGGTCGACTGTGATTTGCGCCCCTGACGCAATCATCCTTGCGCGATGACTGGCGACCAGCACGAGTTCAAATCGATTTTCGACCTTATCTATGCAATCTTCAACCGTGACGCGTGCCATGCCATTAACTCTCCTTGATCTGCCTAATTTCGTGATTTTGATTTCTTACAGAAGCCACTGGTTTCTATCAACCCGACAGTAGCGATTGCGATTTCTAGCAGGCCGATAGTGGCTCGTGAAACGTCACCCCGATCGCCGGCTCTTTAATGTCGATATCGAGCGGATCGCCCTTTATTCGATAGGCCTGAAGTACCACACAATTACGATTGCCGCATCGAATTACCGCATTGAAAGAGCCATTCGTCTGTGCGATTGAGCCACATAGGATGGGCAAGGATTACACCGATCCCCACGCAGATGCCAAGCGACACCTAAACCAGGAAACTCAGAGAAACGTTGATGGCTGATCAGGAACGAATTGCGCTTTTCATTGATGGCGCAAATCTTTACGCGACCGCAAAATCCCTGGGCTTCGACATAGATTATAAGCGTCTGCTCAAGGAGTTTCAGACCAGGGGAAAGCTCATCCGCGCGTTTTATTATACCGCTTTAGTGGAAGATCAAGAATATTCGTCGATTCGACCCCTGATCGATTGGCTCGATTACAACGGCTACTCCGTCGTTACCAAACCGACTAAGGAATTTGTTGATTCGCTCGGCCGGCGTAAGGTTAAAGGTAATATGGACATCGAGCTTGCTGTCGACGCCATGGAGATGGCCGAGCACCTCGATCATGTCGTGCTTTTTTCCGGCGACGGAGACTTCCGTTCCTTGGTCGAAGCCGTGCAACGCAAGGGCGTCCGGGTCTCAGTCGTCTCAACCAATACGACGCAGCCGGCCATGGTGGCGGACGAATTGCGTCGGCAAGCCGACGAATTCATCGATCTCGTCAATCTCGCGGGAAAGATCGGGCGCGATCCCGGCGAGCGGGCAGAACGCACACAGAAATACCAGGAACGCCGTCCCGTTCCTGTATCCGGCGGCTATGAGGACGTGCTCGACGATTGAGCCAGCTTGGCGAGGATTGCGCGGCGAACATTGCCGCCCATACGGATGTTCACAAAGCCATTGAAATGACCGAACCGGACCACGACTGTCCGTTGTGTCCGCGCCTCGTCGCCTTCAGAACCGTCAACCGTGCGGAACATCCGGATTGGTTCAACGGTCCGGTGCCTTTTTTCGGTGCGCGCGACGCGCGGCTATTGATCGTCGGGCTGGCGCCGGGTTTGCGCGGTGCCAACCGGACAGGCCGCCCCTTCACTGGCGATTTCGCCGGCGATCTCCTCTACGAGACTTTGCTCGCCTGCGGCCTCGCTGCGGGCACTTATGAGCGGCGCCCTGACGACGACCTTCGCTTGGTCGGCTGCGCCATCACCAATGCCGTGCGCTGCGTACCGCCGCAGAACAAGCCGTTGCCCGCCGAGATCGCCAACTGCCGTCGCTTTCTCGAAGCGACCATTGTTTCGCTGCCGGACCTAAGGGCGATCGTCGCGCTTGGGCGTGTCGCGCATGACTCCGTCGTCCGCGCCTTCGGGCTAAAAAACGCCGCCCTGCCCTTCGGTCATGGCCGCACCCACGTTCTCGGACGCGGCGTGACGCTCTTCGACAGCTACCATTGCTCGCGCTACAACACCAATACCGCAGTCCTGACGCCTGCAATGTTCAGGGATGTCTTCGATCGAGTTCGCGCTGACATAGGCGCTAGCGGCCCGCGTCGCCGTCATCCGGGCGCATAAGTCATAATTCACGCAATGCCGCACCATGCGTTGAAAATGGGTCAGCCCCGTTCGCGCAACAGGCGGCCCTTTTCGCGGTTCCAGTCGCGCTTTTTTTCGGATTCCCGCTTGTCGTGAAGCTTCTTGCCGCGCCCCAATGCCAGCTCGATCTTGGCGCGGCCGCGATCGTTAAAATAGATCTTCAACGGCACGATGGTCATCCCCTCGCGTTCGAGTCCTTTCGCAAGTCGGCTGATTTCACGAGACTTCAGAAGCAGTTTTCGTGATCTCTTCGGTTGATGGTTGAACCGGTTCGCCTGCAGATATTCAGGAATGTTCGCATTGACGAGATAGAGTTCGCCAGCCTTGTCGAGACTCGCATAGCTCTCGCCGATCGACGCCTTGCCGGTGCGCAGGGATTTCACTTCGGTGCCAGTCAGCACGAGGCCCGCCTGGAACACCTCGCCGATCTCGTAATCGAACCGCGCTCGTCGATTATCCGCGACAACCTTGAAGTTCGTATCCTTCTTTTCAGCCAATCGAATGGTCCTCGCGCCCCGTCATTGCGGCAGCAGACCGGCATGGGTCATGGCGGCCTTGATCGCGGCCTGCGCCGCGGCTGAAGCCGGCAGCATGGGCAGACGCAGCTCGTTCGCCAATTTGCCGAGAACGGAGAGGGCATATTTAGGCCCCGCCGGATTGGGATCGACGAAGAGCGCCGCGTGCAGCGGCGTCAGCCGGTCTTGAATTTTTAAGGCGGTGGCAAAGTCGCCCTTCTGACAAGCCTCCTGCATATCGGCGCAGATCCGCGGCGCGACATTGGCCGTCACCGAAATGCAACCGTGGCCACCATGCGCAATCACCGCCAAGGCGGTCATGTCGTCGCCCGACAATTGGATGAAGTCGGGACCAAGCGCCTGCCGTTGCAGGGCAATGCGCGCGAGATTGCCGGTCGCGTCCTTAACCCCGACAATGTTCTTCAATTCGTAGAGCCGCTGCATCGTCTCGATCGATATGTCGATCACCGACCGCGGCGGAATGTTGTAAAGCACGAGCGGAATGCCGATGGCATCATTGATCGCCTTGAAATGGCGATAGAGCCCCTCCTGCGACGGCTTATTGTAATAAGGCGTGACCACAAGAACGCCGTCGGCGCCTGACCTTTCGGCGTGAACGGCGAGATCGATCGCCTCCGCCGTATTGTTGGAGCCGGCGCCGGCAAGGACCGGGACCCTACCCTTCGCCTCCGTAATGCAGACATCGACCACATGCTGATGCTCGGCATGCGAGAGCGTCGCGCTTTCGCCGGTTGTACCGACTGGCGCCAAAGCATGCGTGCCGCTCGTAATCTGCCAATCGACGAGCGCGCGGTAGGCGGCTTCATCGAATTTTCCCGCCTTGAATGGCGTCACCAGCGCGGTGATCGAGCCCTTGAAAGCGGTTTTCGTACCCATGGCGGCCTTTCCTTTGTCGCTTGCCTTCGAGACGCCTTAGTTTTGCACCTGTCTCTTCCAATAATTGGAGCCTTGAGTCCATGTCCGCGGGCGCCCTCGGTAGGAATCGACCCGATGCCCTGGCCAAGTTATGACCCGCAAGCCGTTGAAGTACCGTGTATTCCGGCGGTTGCCGCGAAGAATTGTCCGAGTTGCGTCGGGGTGCAGCAAGGCAATTGACGTTTCATAAGGCAAGTCCCGACAAAATGGCGGGCTGCGGCGGGAAGGATCCGCTTGCCGGCTCATCCCGCTCTGAACCAAAACCTGTCAAACTGCAACGCTTGCACAGGAAGTTCGATGGCCGTTCGGCGCCTCGCTTTTCGAATTATCGCAGTTCGAACCGGGCTGGGGCTTTGCTTTGCCCTTGCCGCCCTTCTTTATGTGCTGCCGCGCCCTGATCTCGATCGCTCCGCGTCGGCGCGCGCGCATTTCGCGGCATGGGCCAGCGCGAAACTCTATCAAGCGATGGCAGGAATCGAACGCCTGTTCCAACCCGGGCACGTTCGTCTGGCAGATCAAAACGCGAATTCCGAGCAGAGCCAGGAATCCGCCCCGCCGATCGACCCGGTTGTCGCGCTCGGCGTCGATCCCACCGGCCTACGCGAAGCGCTTACTTTCTATAAGGCTGGAGACCTTGCGCACGGTGACGAAGAGGCGAAGGGCGCCCCGGACCCACTCGTGCAGACGACGCTCGAATGGGTGGCGTTGCACACGCCGCATGACGTCGGCTACGAACGTCTCCAGGCTTTCCTCAACACCCATCCTGCGTGGCCGGCGCGCGACTACATCGCGCATCGGATCGAGGAAGGCTTCTACCAAGACCACCCCAACGCGCCGCTTGTGGGGAATTTCTTCGCCCATTCAGCGCCGGAGACCGCGCTCGGCAGGCTGGCGCTCGCCCGCGCCTTGGAAAGCGACAGGAAAACCGCCGAGGTTCAGGATCTTGTCCGCGCGGTTTGGCGCAAAGCAGATTTGACGCCAGCCCTCGAAACCAAGGTCAAAAGCGAGTTCGGTTCCTATCTCACTGCCGCCGACCACAAGGCAAGGGCGGATCGTCTCCTCTATGATGAAGAGACCGAAGCTGGACTCCGCGCCGCGGCCCTAGCCGGCCCCGATGTCCTCGCACTCGCCAAATTGCGCGTCGCAGCCGCCAATGAGGCGGCAAGCGACAAGATGTTCGCTGCCGTCCCCGCGTCAATGCAGAGCGATCCGGCCTATCTCTTCGCGAAGATCCAGAAACTGCGCCAAGCCGACAAGATCAAAGAGGCCGCCGCTCTGATGTTGACGGCGCCGCGCGACCCTGCGGTTCTCGGCGACGGCGATGTCTGGTGGGATGAACGGCGCACCCTCGCCCGTAAGCTGCTTGACCTTGACGACCCGGCCACGGCCTACCGGCTTTGCGCAGAACATTCGGCGGAAGGAAACGCGGCCAAGATCGACGCAGAGTTTCATGCCGGCTGGATAGCACTGCGTTTCCTCAACGATCCCACTCGCGCCGCCGCGCATTTCGACGTTGCGGCGGGTCTCGCCGAGACGCCGATCTCGATCGCCCGTATCGCCTATTGGCAAGGCCGTACCGCCGAAATTTCGCAGCGGGATGATGCCTATGCCCGCGCCAACAACTATTATGAAAAGGCCGCGGCGCAGGTCGCAACCTATTACGGTCAGCTCGCCCGCGACCGCTTGGGCCTCAAGACGATCACGTTGCGCAGCATTGCCACCGCGGCGACCGGCAAAAGCCGCGACGAATCCGTCCGTGCCGTCGAATTGCTCTATACGATCGGCGAGAAGGACATCGCCCTCAGCCTGGCGATGGCGGCGGCGCAGCACATATCGGACGAATCGCAGGTTGCGGCGCTCGCCAAGGTCGTCGCCGCCGAACGCGACGCCCATGCCTCTCTTGTCATCGGCAAGATCCTCGGACAGCGCGGGATCGCGATCGACAGCCTGGCCTTTCCGACCTATGGCGTACCAAGTTTCGAACCCGTCGAGAAATCGGCTGCACCCGCGATCGTCTATGCGATCGCACGCCAGGAAAGCGCCTTCGATCCCCGCGCCGTATCCTCCGCCGGCGCCAAGGGCCTGATGCAGATGATCGCCGCGACGGCGAAACGCACTGCGGAACGCGCCGGACTCGATTTCGACGCAGACAAGCTTTTGAACGACGCCGCCTTCAACGCCAAGCTTGGCGCTGCACATCTCGGCGCATTGCTCACCGAGCAACGCGGCTCGCCGATCCTGACCTTCGCCGCCTATAATGCCGGCGGCGGGCGCGTGAAACAATGGATCGAGGCCTATGGCGATCCGCGCACAATGGGCGTCGACCCGGTCGATTGGGTCGAACGCATCCCCTTCGCGGAGACACGTAACTACGTCCAGAGGGTGATGGAAAATTGGGCGATGTATCAAGCGAGTTTTGACAAGGCCAAGACCGTCGGCAGCGAGGTCGCGGTCAGCACCGCCGCAAAGCTATGACGCGGCGCGAGCCGGGGCAGGATCGCCAGCCAGCTCGGCAACTGCGCGGAGCAAACGGGCGGCCGTGAACGGCTTGGCAAGGAACCGCGCCGCCCGCGGCAGCGAATTCACCGGACAGCTCCCCCTGAAATCACGATCACGCCGATCCTTGGCCAGCGTTCGCCGATGCGCCGGGCGAGGCCGATCCCATTGAGTTCGCCTGGCATATCGACGTCAGTCACCACGGCGTCGATCTCGGGGTGCTCTCCGAGGCCGCGCAACGCTTCCTCCGCGCAGCCAGCCTCGTGCGCCTCGAACCCCACGTCGCGCAGAATGTCAACGATGAAGCCACGGATGAACGGATCGTCGTCCACGACAAGCACATACGGAACGTGGAGACTCTGTGCCATGTCGGAAAATGGCTAAGAATTGAAATGAGTTCCACGTATGATCTTTAATAGTAAATGAAGTCTTAACATGATCAGAATCGCTCAGAGGAACGTGGCGATGACGCAACCGAGACGTACCGAGCGAATTGCTTCGCTTCGCGCACAATGACGACGCGGCCCTAGATTCTTCTGCAATCGCATGATCTTTTCGCAAAAATCGGTGCCGCGCTTTGCGGATCGCGTTCCAGGACCGATCATGACCAGTACATCCTCGCCTTTCGCCAGTCGATTCATCAGCGTTCAAGACGGGCTGCGGCTCCATATGCGCGATTATGGTTCGCCGAACGACCCTGGTCTGCCGGTCGTTTGCCTCGCCGGACTGTCCCGCAATGCCGCCGACTTCGGCCCGCTTGCAGAAGCGCTCGCGAAAGGTGCGGCGGGGCAGAGACGCCGTGTCGTGGCGCTCGATTATCGGGGCCGCGGACAATCTGACTTCGATCCGGATTGGCACAATTATAATCTCGCGGTCGAAAATACCGACATCGATGCCATGCTGACCGCAGCCGAGGTGCATGAGGCGATCTTCGTCGGCACCTCGCGCGGCGGGCTTCACGTCATGTCCTTGGCGGTACGCCGTCCGGGCCTCCTGCGCGCCGCGGTGCTCAACGACATCGGCCCGGTGATCGAGCCGCAGGGATTCCGACGGATCCGCCATTACATCCGCAATCTAGGCGCGCCGGGCTCGCTCGCCGACGCCATCGACTGCGTGAAAAAGATAATGAGCGCGCAATTCACCTCGCTCACCGACGCGGACTTCGAAGCCCATGCGCGCGCCTCCTTCCAGAAGGCGGATGGAAGCTTCGGTCTCACCTTCGATCCGAACCTGGTGAAACCGCTTGATCTGCTCGATCTTGACGAGCCGCTGCCGCCGACGTGGACGCTGTTCGGTGCGCTCTCCGAAATTCCGCTGCTCGCCATTCGTGGCAGTAATTCCGACCTCCTGTCATCAGAGACGCTCATCGAAATGGCCCGCCGCCATAAGAGCTGCACGACCTATGTCGTAGAGGGGCAAGGCCATGCGCCGCTGCTCTATGATGCGAACTCGATCGGTCGGATCGCTAAATTCGTCGCCACGGCAGAGAGAAAATAGGCGATGGCGCAGGGCGGGTGCATTCGCCGGCCCTTGCGCCTTGCCATCGGTCCATGCCTCGGGCATATGTCCGGGCTGTCAGGAGACGTGGCCGAGAGGCTGAAGGCGGCGGTTTGCTAAACCGTTATAGGGTTGTAAAGCCCTATCGAGGGTTCGAATCCCTCCGTCTCCGCCAGGTCGTTCGCATAACTTGCTGAAATATAAAGACATTTATGTGATTAGTCGTTGTACGAACATCGGCGCCGAGCGCGGTTAGAGTCCCGATTACTGAACTAGCTTGGCGCGAAGACGCGCAAATTCGGCGTCACTGATCGACCCTGCGCTTTTCAGCCGATTGAGCTTTTCGATTTCATCTGCGGCACTAAAGCCAACTACACGCCGGAGTTCATCGCGCGCCCGCTGAGCCCCCTCCAAATTGCGCTCCGCCATGCCTCTTCCTTGAAAGATCAAATATGCAAACACGCCAATGTAGGGCACCGCAATCAAGACTATCACCCAGATTGCCTTGCCCCAGCCGGAAATATCGTGGCGTCGGAAAAGGTCGCTGGCAACCGAAATGAGCAGCCAGAACCACACGATGAAGACGAACACCGCGAGGACGTCTATTAGGAAATTTGGAAAGGTAAATCCTCCTTGAAAGAACATTGTGATCCTCCCTTCTGCCCTTGTGGGATCAAGATGCATGCCCTTCAAAAGCTTAGTCTCGAACGCGATCCTTCGCAATTATGATTGCTTCATCGCGATGGATACCGACAACGACGGAATCCTCAGTCGGCATCGGCATATTTTTCCCAAACGACGATAATGGCGAAAGCGAGAAAGACCGCGTAGAGCACGCCGACGGTCGTCAGTCCGACGATGATGATGCCAGGCAGCCAGAGCGGCTGGCTGGTGAGAAAATTGACCATGGATCGGCAATCTAAGGGCCGGAAAAGCCCAAGGCTATGTCAGACGCGCAGTCGCGCGCAAGCCTTGGAATTCCCCTGGAGTTCTTCGCAGCATGTCGCGGCGAAGTGGCGCGCAGAGTTCACGTCAATCTTCATTTTGACGACAGATAAAAACACCGGATCGAACGATTGGTGCATTCGCTCTCATGACATTTTTGTAAGATTGACGCGCAGAGCTTTCCATTTGTCAGCTGAGACGTACCGCGAAAACATATTCCTTGTTTTTGCATCCCTTGCACCCGCTACCACTAGCTAAGCGCAACTTCATCGCGGCACGCGTTTCGTTAAAAGAAATTCACCTGCCTCAAACGCCCGGAACGGACCGCCTCGAAACCGCGTTTTCGTAAGGGGATGAAACAAACTGAAGGATACACATGGTCATGTTCACAACGATGCTTGAGACAAAACTGTTGACGCCGTTGCCGCTCGCCTCGCTGTTCGCGATGGGACTTGCAATAGCGCCAGCCCTCGCCGAGCAGAATGGAACAGCAGAGCCAACGTCGGCTACGAAATCCGACCAGGCGCCAGCAAATCAGTGGCAGGTCAGCGAGGATCAGAGCCTGGTCAACGAGTCGGCGGGGGTGGTGAAAACAATGGAGGCCGAGCCCCACCTGGCCGATCTCTTGAAAAAGGCGAAGGGCGTCTTCATCGTGCCCAAATACGGACGCGAAGGCTATGGACGCAACGGCACAGGTGTTGTCCTCGTCGATCATGACAATAAGTGGACCGACCCAGCGTTCTACGATTTTCGAAGGATAAGCCTCGGTCCCAAGGTCCAGGCTTCGGCGGGATCGGTTGCCTTGTTGTTGATGGATCAGCGCGCCGTCGACGCCTTCAAAAACCCCCGCGCGTTCTCGCTCAAGGCCGGATCTGGTCTCTCGATCTACAACTATTCCCGCAATGCCAAAATCGCTGGTGGCAGGCACGACATCGTCATGTGGACGGATGTGTTCCGGGATTTTGCTCGGGTTCCCGTTAGCATTAGCGACATCAGCTGGGACGCACCCCACAACCAAGCCTACTACGGCCGGAACATCGAAATGAAGAATATCCTTGATGGCGCTGCGACAAACGCGGGAGCCGATAACCTGAAGCAAATCCTCCCCGGCTAAGGGGAGTAGCCTCACCACAGAACACCCGGTCGCCAACGGTTTTCGCACCAGTGCTCTGAGATGCGGCTGCCAGCTACGCCTTCATGCATGAAGCATAACTGCGCAGCCGATACGGGGTCGCAACACAACCACCAAACAGGGAAGCCCCGCCAGGCGAACCGACGGGGCTTCTGTCAGCCAACACCCGATTTTGAGACTGACGCTCAGCGCGATCGAGCAGCCCCGGCGACTGTCACCATCAGCTCCGGGCCGATAGTGGCGCGTCGCAATTCTAAAATAGCTTATTTGCCTCATTTGAGGGCAGACAAATTGTCGTGACTCACTATCCAGGGGAAGGCCAACCGCATAACGTTGAGGCTTGCGGGCGTAGCTGCGTTAAATCCGCGTTTCTCGACGCCGGATGAGCGCAGTCGCTTCGCGCCAGTTCTGCGGCCAAACAAGAGCTGAGGAACTTCGCCGCGTCCCTGGGCAGCGCTCGGCTTGCGTATGATTTGCAGTTCCACGCGATCACGCAACGCCGGCGTTTCGCTTGCTCGCAGAGGTTCAGGTAGCTCGTTTTCGCGAAGGTCACGGCTCCGTCAAAATGGCCGATTTGACGTTTTGATTACCTGCTTTGTGATTCGCTCGAAGGTGTGCGATGGTTTCTTTGTCTCAATGTGCCGGTTATGCCGGCCTCAACTCAAGTGAGTTGCTGATAGGCACGGTGGTCTCCGCCAAACATCATTCCTTGCTTCAGAGCTATCTGCTCAACCTCTGGAGAGGCGCCATCGTTGTGCGAAATTTGATCCGCGCCGATCTGCGGGCCTTCATCGATCTTGGCGCAAAGAAAAGAGCAGCCGATTTGCTGCTCGTCCTGCGGCTATTCCTTGGGCACTTTCCCGAAGCCAGACATCGCGATCGACGATCAAAGTCTGCAGAGCGAACTCTTAAACTTGCCGATCTTGGCGTTACTAAATGGCAATCTTCCGACTGGCAAAGGCTCCCTCTTATGAGCGATGGCGCTTTTGAGGCAAGGATGGCGGCAATCATTGATTTAGGGAACACGCCCTAGCCGAGCTTGAGAAATTCGTTTGCCGTATGAGGCCGCCAACTGAGGCGGCCTCCGCAGTGCTTGGCCTCGGGCATTAAGTCGATTTGCAGACGAGTTGCGGCCCTTCCATGTGGCACTTATTCGCCGACGCCTGCGGTCCGTTCGGATATTGCGGCGATGTCGACGCCGAATGGGCGCTGGGCTTGCTGGTGGGGATGCTGGTTCCAGCCAAGCACGTCCCGCAGAACCCAAACGACAGCGCGGCTGCGATAAGGAGATATTTCATATCCGTCCTCCTCAAATCTCTTCCCGCTAACCGGTCAACCCGTCTGCGGCCCGAACAGTTCGAAAGGTCATTCCTTAAATTTAGGACACTTATTTCTCCAACTCAGGGCGACGAGGTGTCCGCAGGATCGCGACGCCGCGCCACACGAAGAACACCCTGCGGGCTCGTGGGCTCGAATGATAGACGATTTGTCGACGCCCTGATCTGCGACGCTCGCAAAATTGTGAACATAATTTTCCGGCGCGGCGTTGAAAATTGGAAGGCGTTGGCTATCTCCCGGTCGGGTCGAGGGGCTCCGCAACGCCCTGGAGGAGCGCGATGACAATTGCACCAAACACGAACCAAAGCGTGACAGTCCGCTTCAAGGTCCATGACTTTAACGCATGGCGTACGGCTTACAGTGCCCGCGAAAGGAGTCGCGCTTCTGCCGGCATCACAAACGGGAAAGTGTTCCGCAGCGCCGACGACCCGAACGACATTGTGGTCCTTCAGGATGTCGCCGACGTGGCAAAGGCCCGCGCTTGGTTGGCCTCAGAAGAAATGAAGGCCGCGCTGCAAGAGGGCGGCGTTATTGGTACGCCCAACATCCGCTTCGCAGCCTAAGTACAAGAAAAGCAGACCGTAATTCGGGACGGCTGGTAGCGTAACCGGGCTTGTGTTTCGCCGTTCGGAAGTTGGAAGCCTCGGCCTGTCGCCGCCCCCGGTGCGATGGCCGGGGCTTTTCATTACTTTGGGTACTCGTCGTCGGCGCAATTGTGTGACTCAGCGTCCCCCGGATTCGCTTGCCCACATGCGGCACCAGAACTGTGAACATCATGCCCGATTGGCGGCCGCACCGAGCAATCGGAATCGGGCGATAGGTTCGCATGCTCGCCGCCCAACGACCCGTAATCACCAGAGCGATGCCGTCGTTGATCGCATCGGCACCATTGGACGAAATGATTTCCGGCCGTTGCCGCGGCGGCGGCTGCGCTGCCTTCGCCGCACAAGACTCGAGCGTCGCGAAAAAAGTGACGCTGGGCTGAAGGAGTAGGCCAGTTTGAAAAAGGCACCTCTTGACCGCAACCTGGCGCTGTTTAGCATCCCAATTTATGTGGAGACGGCTTTTCAAAATATGGCTTACCCTCGCGTTCATTTGGGCGATTTTCGTCGCGGGCTTCATGCAATTCTTCGATCTCTGGAGAAGCTCCCCTCATTCCACAAGCATTGCCAATTTTTGCCGTGATCTGGGGCATTCCAGCCTTACTTGTCCTGGCCGTCGGAGGGATATTTAGATGGGCTCTCAAATAAAGGATGCCATCTGAATGCCAGTCGGACCCAAAGCCAGAAACGCGTCCGCGACCTAAACCTATGGGCAAAGCGTATGGTCGATATCGCCAGGGCGAAGCGTCCGACGTTCCGCCAGAAGAACATCGGGATGCCAAGAAGTGCGACAGCGTTGAAGGCCTTACAGGTATCGCACTGATGATCCTTGCTCCCGGAAATGTTGCCGCGCCGGGCTGCCTCATTCAAACAGCGCACTACCTGGGCTGAGGTACGCTGTTAGCCATTTCCAATCATCTCATAGTCGCTTCTAAGATTTTCATGGATCGAGCGCAGCGTGACCTTGCACGCATAGCGATCGCCGAGACCGGGATCGAAATGAACGATGCGCCAGTTGTAAGGTATCGTAGCATCATCAACGAGTTCCAGCATGACGCTTCGCGCATCGGCGCATGAGGCATGAGCGTGAAGGAGAGCCATAACCTTCTCGTTCAGCAACTTTTCGCTGATTTTGGTTCGAGTTTCCATGTCATCATTTCCAGCGGTTCCGGCTTCTTATAATATATTAAACACGCGCCCGGCGCGACATGACGTCGATGCCGTGGAAGCGCCGAGCCTGCCAAGGTAAGGCGCCAGCTTATTGTGCGCAGGCACAAAATGAGGCCGCAAAGCTTAAGAACTGCCGCGCGAAGCTGAAAGGAAGATAATGAGCGATCGACCGACGCTTTTGGATCTCTTGCTGCGGTGATCTGCTGGTGGGAAACGAAACCGCCCCCGGGCGTCATCTTCGTCGCCGAGAACGGCGAGGGCCGAGCGTGCGATTAAGGAAGGGCAGGAAAAAGTGAGCCAGGGATGCGGACGGCGTGTGAACTAACCGTCATCCCCACATCCGGAACTCCGGCAACGGCGGGACGTCTGCGGGTGCGCATTGCCGCTGATACCGCCGGACAAGTGCTAACCGGGCCTCTTCTGTAAAGCATGCCGGTCGGCAGGCTGCATTAACCCGACGGTTTCCAGCCATCACTTGGGCAGCCGGAGGTCGAGTATGTCGATTCTGAGAAGTCGCTTAATTCATTGCCAATGATTTCGTCATAAGCTTTCCGGCAAGCCAACAGTTGCCGCACTGCTCCATCGTGAAGCACACCGGTTTTTCAGCAACGGCTTTGTCAGTCGGCCCATTTGTTTTAGCGCCTTAAGGCGAAGCTTTCAGCAATAGATTGGCTCGTTTCCGGTCACGAAAAAAAGAGGCCGCCAACTGCGGCGGCCTCGGTGTTACTTGGTCTTGGCTACTATAAGTCTACTGGCAGACGAGCTGGGCCCCTACGATGTGGCATTGATTTGTTGGCGTCGTCGCCTTTCCCAAAACCTCTGTCGGCGTCGAAGCCTCTCCCGTCTTGGACATGCTATTGGACATGCCGGTCCCCGTCTTGGACATGCTATTGGACATGCTGGTTTGGGCGAGGCACGCGCTGCTGAAACCGAACGTCAGCGCGGCCGCGATAAGGAGATATTTCATATCCGTTCTCCTCAGATCTTTCCTCCCGTAATCCGTCAACCCGGCGGCAGCCGGAGGGTTCGAGCGGTCATTCCTAAAAATTAGGACATGCCGCCGCCACGCTTACGCACGCCCCTTTTCTATAAGTTCGTGCGGCATCCGATCTATTTCGGGTTTCTGTTGGCGTTTTGGGCCACGCCGGCGAGGACGCTCGGCCATCTGCTCTTTGCGATTGCGACGACAGGCTACATATTCATCGGCATCTTCTTCGAGGAGCGGGATCTGGTCGCTCACTTCGGCCCGCAATATGTAAGCTATCGCGCGCGGGTTTCGATGATCATTCCGCTGCCGCCGCCATCGGGCCAAGATCGCCCCAGTCGTAATCTGCCAACGCGCCTAAGTGACGACAATTTTCCAGTAAATTATGGATTGAGTATCAGGCCTCGGCGTTGACGTTGCAGCGTCGAAATATTCCGTAGGGCTGCATCGTGCCGGTGGACGGCTTCTTTGAATAGCAGGTGACCAAAGGGGGCAAGCAGCCCCATTCGATTGCGATGAAGTACGGGGCGCCGTGTATTCGCACAAGACCGGCGGCGGTTGTTTTGCGGCGGCGAGCACGGGTTCGACCAGACCGAGCTTGTCGAGAGCCAGAAGCGCACGGCCAGCGAACCCGTGTGCGCGCGATTTGCACACCGGCTCCCGTAAGGGATCGATCATGCGAAAGGGGATTTCGCGCGAGGCGAAATCGTTCACGAGCGTGAGTCCGGCCACGCCGCCTCCGGCGGTGAGAATGGTGTTTTGTGTCGAAGTCCCATATTTGGCGGCTTTGCGAGTTTGACGTCTGGCCGTGGCGCTTTTCAGCCAGGTTTTTCGGAACGCTCTTCGTTCCGTCGCGACGACGCCCGGCGCCTCGCTCTTAGCGCCGTCGCAGCGATCATTTGCCGGCTGGATGGGCAGCCCTGACGTAGCAGATTTTCGGATCGGTAGGGAATCTCCCGCCGACTCCCCCACGAAATATCGTGTAGCCCGAGGGGCACTCGCTTTCTTTCGCTCTGAATATGACGGTGCTTCTGATCGTGCCGCTGCGCTGGCTTGCCGACGTACCGACACTTGGTGCTTGTTGAGTGGCCCCGCTCTGCATCTCTAAGCCGACGCAAAAGATTGCCGTCAAGAGAACAGGCACTAACGTGGCTCGTCGCATTGCTCGTCCTCCAAGCAGCAGACCTTTGCCGAGGTGGTGGACCAGGAGCCGCTGATCGTCCTGATGCCGAGCGACCATCGCCTCACCAGCCGCGAAGCGATTCCATGTCGTCTGCGAACAGCAGGACCTGACACGCTCTCAGTTCATGCGACGCTCTGTCGTGGAGCTGCTCGAGCAGCTGGGCAGAGATCGCCTCGACATTGACCGACCAGAAGGATCCGCTTTTCAGCAAGATCGTCGAAGAGAGGTTCGACGCGGTGCGAAGTCATATCTCGCAGTTGGAGCAGGAGGCTGAGGCGGAACGAGGCTGAACGGCGCTAGAAACGTGCAGTGTGTCGGAACCGATGCATATCTGCCGAGAGGCGCACGCGACATCTCCCGTGAACGCTCTAACTCTCTTTTGAGGGGGCAGTCCGCGTATGAACACTTTTCAATCGAGGCGAGCGCAGTGGTCACACCAGTTCGAACAACGGTTTCGCCCGCCGAATTTTTGACCAGAATAAACGCGCTGTCCCTGTTTTGAATGCGAAGCGCCAGAGCTTCTACATGGCACCAAATCATTCGTTCATCGGACAGCCTGAGAACGTCAGCGATGACTGGTGCCTCGCCTTGCCGAACAATTTCGAACGTGAACACCGACATCAATACCGCTCACTTTAGGAAGCGCTTTTCCGGCTGATGCTGTATGCCTGAAATCGATCCAAGTGTCATCTAGCGCTGCAGCATGACGCCGCCGTGTCGCGATACGACGATGATGACTTAGCCGGCCGCCCCTCTGTCCATACGCCATGATGCAGCCGGCGTTTGGCTGTTCGATCAAAATGTCGGACTCTGCAAAGAAACTTCTTCCAAATCTCAGCACTTCATGCCGACTAAAGATGATTCAGGCCGTTTGCGGCCATCATGCGATCGATACAGGCTACCGCGATATCGGCAATCATAAGAAGACGATTGGCCCGAGGGCTCAGGACGATCGCCGATACGATCGTTGCGCATGAACGGCCTCCTCTCGGAAGCCGTGAATCACAAACTCGGGGGGGTTGGCGGTCGTCGTCCCGCCAAGAGAGCTAGGCCGTGTACTCATAAACTCGGTGGCATGACGTACCGAAGTCGTTGTCCGCTTTACTCCCAAAGCGACGCGGTTGCTGGGCAGCAGCGAATTGACGCGATGCGCTAGGAGCGGACATCACGTGTCGCTGGGGACGCGGGAATTGATTGCAGCTGGAAATAGTCGGTCCTCCAAAAACCGAGGCCGGTATCTTCCTCACCTCGTCGCTGCAAATCTTAGGGCAGGCACACCGTCCCGAGCTTAAAATCCTGGCTAGCGTTGGCCGCCTCTGCGCAGAAACGCCTCGAAGGCTCGTAGCGTAGCGGCGGATACATAATGCTCAATGCCCTCAGCGTCGGTCTCCGCTGCTTCGCGGGGCGCGCCAGCGGCGACAAGCAGATCGACGACGAGCCGACGGCGCTGACGCACGCTTTTCGCCATCGCGGCGCCCGCCTCCGTCAGGAATATCCCGCGATAGGGCCGTGCTGTCGCGAGCCCCTCGCGTTTCAGGCGGGCGATAGTCTTGCTGGCGGTGGGATGCGTCACGCCTAGCCGCCGCGCAATATCTGTCGTGCGCGCCTCGCCATTGGCCGCAGTCAGATCGGCGATCAACTCAGTATAATCCTCGAGCATCGAGGCTGAGCGCGCCGAGCGCGCCTTGCAGAACCGGCCGGCCTGTACTGGCTCCGTCGCAAGTTCCGCGCGTGCGGACGATGGACTCCTCGTGCGCTTCCTCGTCACCAAACCGCCCTCGCTTAGCCTACCGCATACCTAATATATAGCCTTAGCTGCAAAATGCAACATTTTATTGCCTTTGCGCTATCTTGTAGGCCATTGACTATGGCGTAGCGATCGGTACACTATACAGAACGGGCTCGGGAACTAGGAGGATAACAATTGAGCGAGGCGATCAGGCGACTGGGAATGACGGATCGGACTGTCGAAGGCATTCGCGAGGTGCTGACCGGCAAAGCGCGTTGGGTCAACCCGCTGCTTTTCACCGGCCCGGCGGTGATCGCCTCGATCGCCTATATGGACCCCGGCAATTTCGCGACCAATATCCAGGCCGGCGCCAAATACGGCTACACGCTGCTTTGGGTCGTGCTGATGGCCAATGTCATCGCCATGCTGTTCCAGGCGCTGTCGGCCAAGCTCGGCATCGTCACGGGGCGCAATCTGCCCGAAATGTGCCGCGCGCATTTTCCGCAGCCCGTCGTCTACACCTTATGGATCGTCAGCGAAGTGGCGGCGATGGCGACGGACCTTGCCGAATTCCTCGGCGGCGCCATCGGCCTTTCGCTGTTGTTGCATATCCCGCTGCTCGCCGGCATGGGCGTAACGGCCGTGCTGACATACGCCATATTGATGGCCGATCAACATGGCTTTCGCCCGATCGAAATCATCATCGGCTCCTTGGTCGGCGTCATCGCGATTTGCTATCTCATCGAAGTGTTCATCGCGCCGATCGATTGGGCCGCGGCGGCCTTCCATAGCGTGGCGCCGCAAATTCCGGACGCCAGCGCCTTGACGATCGCAGTCGGCATCATCGGCGCGACGATCATGCCGCACGCGATCTTCCTGCATTCCGGCCTCACCCAAGACCGGGCGGCGGCGCGCGACGATGGCGAAAGACGCCAATTGGTGCGTTTCTCGAATATCGAAGTCATCGTCGCGCTGGCGGTCGCCGGTCTCGTCAATATGGCAATGGTGCTGATGGCGTCGAGCGCGTTTCACCAGGGGCATAGCGACGTAGCCCAAATCGAGACCGCCTATTCGACGCTGACGCCGCTGCTCGGCGCGGGCGCGGCAGGCGTGTTCCTCACCGCACTGCTGGCGTCGGGGCTGTCGAGTTCGGCGGTTGGCACAATGGCCGGCCAGATGATCATGCAGGGTTTTGTCGGCTTCCGTATCCCGATCATCGTCCGCCGTCTGGTCACGATGATTCCCGCTTTCATCGTCGTCTGGCTCGGCGACAATTCGACCAACGCGCTGGTCATCAGCCAGGTAGTCCTGAGCTTCGCCCTGCCGGCGCCGGTCATCGCCCTGCTCATATTCACGCGCCGCAAGGATATCATGGGCGCCTTCGTCAACAGCCGGCTGACGGGCATCGCGGCGGTCATCGGAACCATGCTGATCCTTGCCCTGAACATGATCCTGCTGCTGCAAACTTTCGGCGTGAACATTCCAGGGCTGCCGAGTAGTTAAGAGGGTGCTCGCCAGCACCTAGGCTCTCGAGTGGCATCGGCAGCCAGCCAGTATGAACTCCGTCAACCGATACGAGAGAGGCTGGCAATGCAACTGAGTTTCCAAATTTCGGCTGAGCGCAAGGCCTCGCTGCGTGCCGCTTGCGAGAGTCCTGTCCGCAGGATTCTGAGCGGCGCGGCCGGCGCGATGCGGCTCGGCTTGGCCGTATCGATCTTCGGCAGTTTCGCGATTGCCTGCGCCGCTGCGCAAGAGGCCAACACTGCATCGACGGCGCAAGGTGCAAATGCCAGCGGGCAAGACGGCGCGCCCGCAGAGCCGGGATTCCTGACGGGTCTCTTTGCGCCCTCGCGCACCACTTTGCTCGGCGACATGGGCGGGTTGCGCTCGGCGCTTGGCAATTACGGGGTCACCTTTGGCCTGGTGGATACCAACGAAGTGTTCGGCAACGCGACGGGCGGGATCAAGCAAGGCGCGAATTACGGCGGCCTGACTCTGATGAGCCTCGGCCTCGATACGCAGAAGGCATTCGGATTGGAGGGTGGCACCGTTAATATTAGCGCCTTCCAGATCCGCGGCCGCGATCTGAGCGCCACAAATCTTTTGAGCTTGCAGATTTACAGCAACATCGCGGCCTTGCCGAGCACGCGCTTCTGGGAAATCTGGTATCAGCAGGTTTTCTTCGGCGGAAAAATGGACGTGAAAGTCGGTCAGCAGAGCATCGACCAAGAGTTCTTGGTAAGCCAAGCATCGAGTTCGTTCATCAACACCATGATGGGCTGGCCCATGCTGCCATCGGGGGACATGTACGGCGGAGGCCCAGCCTACCCGCTCTCTTCGGCCGGCGTGCGATTGCGCGGGAAGCCGGTCGATTCCGTGACTTTGCTAGCCGGTGTGTTCCAGGACAACCCGCCTGGCGGCCCCTTCAACGATGATCCGCAAACGCTCGGGAGTTCGGCCTGGGGCGGTAATTTCCTGCATCTGACGTCGACAGGCGCACTCTTCATCGCGGAAGCCCAATACGCCGCCAATCAATCCGCCAATGGCAACCAGGGCCTTCCCGGCACATATAAGATCGGCGCATGGTTCGACACGGCCGCGTTTCCTAATCCGAAGATTCGATACTGCCGGTCTTTCGTTGGCCAATCCGAGCAGCACTGGTGTGCCGCAGATGGAAGATACCAATTTCAGCATCTACGGCGTTGCGGATCAGATGATCTGGCGCCCAAGCGCCGACAGCCCGCAAGCGCTTGGCCTCTTCTTGCGCGTCATGGGCGCTCCCGATGACCGCAATCTGATCAGCTTCAGCGCCGACGGCGGCGCCACGTTGAAAGCGCCGTTCAAGGGCCGCGACAGTGACACGCTTGGCGTCGGCTTCGGCGTTGCGGAAGTCAGCGACTATGTCACCGCCCTCGACGAGGACACGGCCTTCTTTGCGGGCAGATCGATGCCGATCCGTACTACCGAGACCGCCCTTGAAGTCACCTACCAATGTGCAGTCACCGCGTGGTGGCAACTCCAACCCGATTTTCAATATTTCATCCGTCCCGGCGCCGGCATTCCCGACCCGAACAATCCCAGCAGCCGCGTCGGGGACGAGGCAGTCTTCGGGCTACGCAGCACCGTCACCTTCTGATTTCCCATAAGGACACTGAACAAACATGCAACGCATTCATGCAATCTGACCCGTCGCTGCGGCGAACTCGTCTGCTAAAGAGGCACGAATGTCGCGCGGCTCTTCCATGCATGGCAAGACGGCAACGGCCACGGCGTTCGCTTGATGTAGACCGCCGACCCGTGCGTCGAGCCAGCCTGCCCTCGGCATGGCACTTTGAACGAGCCGAATGTCCGCTTGGGGCCGATATTGATGATTTAGTCGGCATTGATTGGCGTCGTGTCTCATGATTCCATCGACCTGTTGCTTCGGCGGGAACAGATCGATGATGGGATGGCAGGTGGCGCCGGCGCAGCTGTTCTATGACTTCTGCCTTGATGATCATGTTCCCGACGACCACCCGCTTCGCAAGATCGACCAGTTCCTCGATCTGGAGAGCGTGCGCTCGGAGCTGAAGCGGTTCTACAGCGCCATCGGCCGTCCATCGATCGATCCCGCGTTGATGGTGCGGATGCTGGTCGTCGGATACTGCATGGGCATTCGGTCCGAACGACGGCTCTGCGAGGAAGTCCACCTCAACCTTGCCTACCGATGGTTCTGCCGTCTGGGACTGAACGGCAAGGTTCCTAACCACTCCACCTTCTCGCGCAACCGCCATGGTCAGTTCAGGCAAAGCGACATCCTGCGGCACCTCTTCGAGACAGTCGTGGAATGCTGCTTGCGCGAAGGCTTGGTAGGCGGCGAAGGGTTCGCGGTAGACGCGAGCCTGATCGCGGCCGATGCCAACAAACAGCGCTCGGTTCCTGGCGACGAGTGGCACGCCAACGGCCTTGGTGCTGGTGCTGGTCGAGCGGTCCGAGAGTATCTGGCAACTCTGGATGACGCTGCCTTTGGTGCCGCCAATGCACGCCGAAGTTCATCTCGCCGTCTGATCCGGCGGCGCAGTGGGCCGGGGCGCACAAAGGCCACGCCTTCCTCGCCTACGCCACCAACTATCTGATCGATACCGAGAATGGCATCATCCTGGATGTGGAAGCCACCGCGCTATCCGCCAAGCCGAAGTAGGAGCCGCGCGAACCATGATCGATCGGACGGAGGACCGCTTTGGCTTGAAGCCCGAGTGTCTGGCCGCCGACAGTGCTTATGCATCGGCGGAGAACCTCGCCTGGTTGGTCAAAGAGAAGGAAATCGCGCCGCATATTCCGGTGTTCGACAAGTCCAACCGGACAGACGGCACTTTCTCGCGCGCCGACTTCACGTTCCATCCGCAGGCGAACCAATATACTTGCCCGAATGGCAAACTGCTGGTGCAGTTCCGGCGCAGCTATGCGACACCTCGAACGGGCATCACCAGTGAGGGCACCCGGCTCTGTCGCGCGAGCCAACACGACTGCAAAGTCTGCAAGCTAAAGCGCAGTGCTGCCCAACATGACCTTCCGCAAGATCCCGCGAGATCTGAATGAGGATGCCCGAGATGTGGCGCGGGCGATTGCCGAGACGTAAAGGGGAGTTGTGCCGTGAGCGTGACCGTCGAACGTGTGAAATGCGCTTGCAACGACTGCGTTTGCGTCGTTGACATCGATAAAGGCGTGAAGCACGAGGGCCGAATTCTACTGCTCTGAGGCTTGCGCTGAACACCACAAGACAGGTGCCGGCTGCGGGCATGCCGGCTGTACGTGCCACGGCTAATCAGGGCGATGATCCGGCAAGGGGCGGTAGACCGTTGCCGGGCGCCGAATAGTCCGCCCAACACGCGTGCGCAGTCACCTTACGCGAGCCGCACTTCGTGCAGACGAAGCGACGGCGTTTGGTGACGTCGATGGCATATAGCTCGTCGGGCAACCGGAGCGCGTCAAATTCGAACCGCGCTTGATGATAGCAATATAGCGCTGCGCATTCGATGATGAAGGCGCTGACGCCGATGAGACGTATGTCGGCGATGGTGGCGGGAGGGCCGGTGTAGGTCGAGTGGGGCATTGTCGAGGTGTTGCCCGAGCGAGCCCCGGATCGTCGATCCCGTGATTAGTAGCCGCGCAAGCGTTCACCCACATCCCGCACCCTATGGAGAAGCAGGCTTGGCGAGCCAACCCACATAGGTGAGGTAAAGCCCAATCGCGACGAGGATACCGAAGCTCAGCCGCACAAGCAGTATCGTGCTCATCGACGTAGCGCCGCTTTCATACAGTGTAGCGGCTTGCTCGTACAATCCTGGAGCCTCGAAGCCCAAGTATCCAGCCGAACACCGAGATCAATGGGTGAAAAGCGATGATGAATGGTCCCCCGAACAACAGGGCCGCGCCCGTGAACCACACGGACAGGTCGCTCTTGAAGAATTCGGATGCAAGCGGGCGCATCCCCGGACCCGTACGTTCGCGCGCGATTAGCGCTTTTCCGGCCTTCCTGGAAGCCGGACGCCACTCATGTTCCAGTTTTGCGGGGAGCATTACCGTAGACGATATGCTCACCTTACGATGCCTGTATAGAGACCATGTGCGGACGAATTATTCAGGCGTCCGGCCCCCCTTCGCTACCGGTTAGTCGACGGGCTGGACGTACTCGACAGCCGGTTTTCGAACTTCCCGCGACGCCACGTTGGCGAACGTTCGCTCAAATCGTACCAAATGCGCGTTCGTTTTATATCGACCTCCGTCGATAAAACGGGTTACTGTTGTCTTTGCATCAAGAGTAGGGCTGACGCCCTCGCCAACCTGCCTTCCCGGGCAAGGTGGCTCCCGCAAGGGGATGTGGCCGTTCCGGCCGCAAAACGGGATTTTAGCCACGCGTCAGTCCTCCTCGTCGATAGAGGAGGCTTGCCATGGGCGATTACTATCCGATCCACGATCTCATCGAAAACCAACAGAGACGGCTCGGCATGCGCCGTAGCGAGCTGGCGCGGCGGTGTGGGTTCAAAAACGTCGCCAAGGGCATTCGGCGGATCGATGGCGTCTGCCACGGCGATCTCGATTCGCCGGCCGCCAAGATGGTGCTCGAGGCTCTACCCGCCGCGCTCGAATTGGACAAGGATGCGGTCGAGACGGCCGTCCGCGCTACCGCCGAGATCATGGCCGAGGCCGAGCGTCGGGCCGCGGCTGAACGTGAAGCGACTTGGCGGGCGTCGTTCATGCCGCATGCTTATCTGCTCGGCACGGAGACACGTCCTTCTCAGATCACGTTTTATGGCCTGACCGGCGGCTCGGAGCGTTGGCTCAGGATTCGGCTCGATCTGTCGCAGACTGCCCGTGACCTTCGCGGCTCAGGCGTGTGCCGTCGCAAAGCAGACCCCGGTGGTCCCCTTCCACGGCCGGACAACGGGTTTCATCGTCAATTACACGCCAGATAGTGCGGTGCGCTTCGATCTCGACGGCAATCCCGTCGAACATTTTGCTCGGGCCTATAAGCCAGGCCAAGTCGAGCTATTCCTGGGACGACGCAAAGTTGCGGCCAAGACCTTCGCGAAGGTCCTCGGGATCGGATGTGCCTGAGACGAACTGCAGAGATCGAACGGCGTATAAATAGATCGAACCGGTTATATTGACTGTTATCGAGACGGTGCACATAGAGCATCACGATATGAAAGCGATCAAAACTAACACCAACGATACGAGGAGCCATTGAAATTGACATCATTCCACTCTTCGTCAGCTAAGTTCGCAGCGTTCAGGATACCAGCCGAGATCCTAGACAGGGTCGATGTCGTCTGCGAGCAGCAGGACCTGACACGCTCTCAGTTCTTGCGACGCTCCGTCATCGAGCTGCTGAAGCAGCATCCTCTCGATGCCGACCAGCCGAATGAGCCTAAGTTGACCTGGTCCGATCATTGGAAGAGGCGACTGCAGCCATGATCGGCAAGAGACCAGAGATCAAGACCACCAGCCAGGCTGATCGAGGCGCTCCGCAAAACGAAGCTCGACAAGCTGAAGGTGCTGGAGAATGCTACTCTGAGAGACGTCGAGAACCACATGCGGCAGACCAGCCATCTGACGCACGACGTCATCGTCATCAGTCACGCTCGGTAGCAAGATGCGACGATCTCCCACGCCGAAGCCTTCACATGCGAGAACGATCAAGAGTTGTTCTGACGATGTGTAAGAGGCAGTACCTCTAATCACTCGCTTACAACGACCATTTAGACAAAATGCCCCGCATGAATGGCGGGCAATTCGAGTTTTGAGTTCTTCGCTACACCTTTTTTAATTGCGCTCTTCACTTTTGCCAAAGTGGCAGCATCTATGGTCGTCATACGTGCACGTCCTTAGCGTGTTGAGCTACTTTTCTTAGGAGTTCCTCTTCCGTTGATGCTTCAGCTTTGAAATCGCAGTTCATGCCCACATCCTTGCACGCAACGCTGGCATGCCGACGCCCACGAGACCAACGCACACCTTTGCTGTCGATTCTCTATGAGACCGGGAATGAGAATAGTGACCGGTCACATGCCAAGCCTTCTCAATCGACGAGAAGCACTGACGCTTGGCTTAAAGTCCCACTCTGGGAGCAATCCGCCAGAACACCAGGCGAACAATTTCCCCCAGAATTCCTCCAGTTCAGTTGAGTATTTCGTGGTTTGTTCGCATCTCAACCGAGGGGGACAGGGGAGTAGGTGTCTTTCAACCGCTTGTAATTTCTTTGAAATGATGGTGCTGCAAGAGAGGATTGAACTCTCGACCTCTCCCTTACCAAGGGAGTGCTCTACCACTGAGCTACTGCAGCCTGCATCGCTAGGCGCGGCAACAGCGAAAATGGCCATAAATCCGCGCTGGCTATCTCGCACAGGCGGCACGGATAGGCAAGACAGGCACTTACGCCATGTTTCGATCCGCAAAGACACAGATCCTCAGCATTTTCAGCCATCTGAGGCGTAGCGCTTGTCGGCCTGCCCGCAAACCCTTAAAAGTTTCCGCATGACGGATTTGAGAATGCTCGTGCTGGAAGGATTTCCAGTCATCGGCAGGAGCCGTTATGGCATCAAACCCTGAAGCCGATAGCGCGCCGCGCCGCGGCGCCGAAGCGTCAAACTCTGCGAAAGCGGCGGAGAAACAGCGCCTCGCTGAGGCTTTGCGCGATAACCTGCGCCGCCGCAAGGCGCAGGATCGCGGCCGCCGCGCCGCCGCAGCCGAGACGCCAGGGAAAGTGCCGCCGCAGTAGCTGCACTCACAGGGGGGACGATGGACCGCATCCGGATCGTGGGAGGGCAGACGCTCGAAGGCACTATTCCGATTTCGGGCGCGAAAAACGCGGCGTTGCCGCTGATGATCGCGTCTTTGCTCACGCAAGAGACGCTGACTCTTGAAAATACGCCGAGAGTTGCCGACGTCGGAATGCTGCTTCAGATCCTGAGCCACCATGGCGTCGATTACAGCGTCGACGGACGCCGACCGGGCGATGATCCGCAGGCGAGCCGCACGCTTCACCTCTCAGCTCGCCGCATCGTCGATATCACCGCGCCTTACGACCTTGTCTCGAGAATGCGGGCGAGCTTCTGGGTCGTCGCGCCTCTGCTCGCGCGAATGGGCGAGGCACGTGTGTCCCTGCCCGGCGGTTGCGCCATCGGCACGCGGCCAGTCGATCTCCTTATCATGGTGCTCGAAAAGCTCGGCGCGCAGGTCGAGATCGAGGCCGGCTATGTCCATGCCCGCGCCAAGAACGGTCTCAGGGGCGGTGAAATCAATTTCCCCAAAGTCACCGTCGGCGGCACGCATACCGCTCTCATGGCGGCCTCGCTCTCCAATGGCCATACGCTCATCACCAATGCAGCCTGTGAGCCGGAAGTCGCCGATGTTGCCGGCTGCCTCATCAAGATGGGCGCCAAGATCAAGGGCGTCGGACAATCGATCATCGAGATCGAGGGCGTTGGCGCGCTCACGGGCGCAAACCACACCGTCGTACCGGATCGGATCGAGGCCGGCACCTACGCCATGGCGGTCGCAATGACGGGCGGCGACGTATTGTTGGAACGGGCGTCCCCCGATCTTTTCCAGAACGCGCTCGACGCGATCGTTCAGGCCGGCGCCGAGATCTTCGCGACGAACGAAGGCATTCGCGTCCGACGAAACGGTGCGGGCATTTCCCCCGTCGACATAAAGACTGCCCCCTTCCCCGGCTTCCCGACCGATCTGCAAGCACAATTCATGGCCTTGATGACGAAGGCCAAGGGCCGGTCGCGAATTACTGAGACGATCTTCGAAAATCGTTTCATGCATGTGCAGGAGCTCGCCCGGCTCGGCGCCCATATCAAGCTCGATGGAGACGTCGCCGTGGTTCAAGGTGTCGACGAACTGCAGGGCGCCCCGGTCATGGCGACCGATCTGCGCGCCTCGGTCTCGCTCGTCATCGCGGCTCTCGCGGCGCGCGGTGAGACCATGGTCAACCGCGTCTATCATCTCGATCGCGGGTTCGAACATCTGGAAAAGAAGCTCGGCCGTTGCGGCGCGATCGTCGAGCGGATCCCGGGAACGGGATAGGCATCCCGAGACGCTTGGTCCCTATCCCGCGACACGGCCGGCCGCTCAGGGAAGTTGTATCTCGCATTTGCGAGTCCGGATACTCATGTATCTGAAGTGAATGCATTGCTTTCCCGAGGACATCACCATGTCGGAACCTTTGCGCCTTATTGCACTCGACGCGGAAGACCTTGCGATCATGTCCGCCCATCTGCAGGATGCGCTGGTGAGGGTCGGCGACATGGCCTATCTGCCGCGCTCCAAACGTTTCGTCTTGGCCACGGCGCGGTTCGACTGGGTGGCATCGGCGAGCGGCAGGAATGAACGCTGCCAAACCGGTCTTCACTTCGAGCGGGTTCTCAAAGTCGCGCGAACGGGTTTCGATCAAGCTGCGGCCGACCAATGTTTCAGTCTCCTGAGTGTGGTTTATACGAGTGAAGATGCGCCGGCCGGCCATGTAACGCTCACCTTTTCGGGCGGCGCTGGCTTGCGCCTCGATGTCGAATGTCTGGAGGCGCAATTGCACGACATCGGTCCGCGCTGGCCGGCCAAAACCTGCCCGGGGCACAAGCTCGATGATGCACCCGAGCCGCAGGCGGGATGAGGCGAAGGAAGCCCATGTTCGAGAGCCTGTATCAAACCTTCGAAGATACGGCCGATGCTTCCCAATCCGCAGCGCGGCTCGCCGCCCTGCGGAAGGACCTTGGCCGGCAAGGATTATCAGGCTTTATTGTCCCCCGCGCGGACCGACATCAAAACGAATATGTGCCGCTGTCCGAAGAACGGCTTGCCTGGCTCACCGGCTTCACCGGTTCGGCGGGGTTGGCCATCATCTTGTAGGATCGCGCCGTCCTCTTCGTCGATGGTCGCTATACGCTGCAGGTGCAAGCGACCAGGTCGATCTTTCGGTCGTCGAGCCGGTGCCGCTCGCGACGATAAGCCCGGAAAAATGGCTGGAGAAGAATCTCAGCGCCGGGATGAAGCTCGGCTACGATCCTTGGTTGCACACGCCAGGCCAGATCGTACGGTTCGAGAAGGCGTCGGGCGCCGAACTTGTCGCCGTCGCGCAAAATCCCATCGATGCGATCTGGACCGATCGGCCGAGTCCGCCGCGAGGCGCAGTCGTCCGCCATCCGCTGCGCCTCGCAGGCGAACCCGCCGCGAAGAAGATCGCGCGCATCGCCAAGACGCTCAGCAGCGCCGATGCGCTCCTCGTCAGCGACCCTCATGCCGTCGCCTGGACTTTCAATATCCGCGGTGACGATGTTGCATACACACCGCTACCGCTAGCCTTCGCGCTGATCCCGAAAGAGGGCAAGCCGCAGCTTTATATCGATCCCGAGAAACTTGATGCCGAGGTGCGCTCCTATCTCGACGCACTCGCCGATGTCGCCGTGCCGGCGCAGCTCGAAGCCGATCTCGCAGAGTCTCGGCAATCAAGGCAAGCGTATTTTTTTCGATGCCGCCACAGTGCCGGTGAAACTCACGCGCTTGCTGAAAGAGGCTGGCGGTCAGCCGGAAATCGGCCAAGACCCGATCGCGCTGATGAAGGCGCACAAGAATGAAACCGAGCTCGAAGGTACGCGCCGCGCGCATGTACGCGACGGCATCGCCATGCTGCGCTTCCTGCATTGGTTCAGCAGCGAGGCCGGCAAAGGCAAGCTCACCGAGATCGATGCGGCGCAGGCGCTCGAGACCTTCCGGCGCCAATCGCGCAAATTGAAGGACCTCTCGTTCCCGACGATCTCGGCGGCCGGACCGAATTCGGCGATCCCGCATTACCGCGTCACGGTCGCAACCAACCGCAAAATCGCGAAAGGCATCTTTCTCATCGATTCCGGCGGCCAATACCAGGATGGCACGACTGACATCACGCGCACGCTCGCGGTCGGCAGACCGACGCAGGAAATGCGCGACCGATTCACCCGGGTGCTCAAAGGCCATATCGCGATCGCCCGCGCCGTCTTTCCGAAAGGCACGTCAGGAGCGCAGATCGATGCCTTGGCGCGCCTGTCGCTCTGGCAGGCGGGTCTCGATTTCGACCATGGCACAGGCCATGGCGTCGGCTCTTATCTTTCCGTTCATGAAGGGCCGCAGCGGATTTCGAAAGTGGGGAGCACCCCGCTCGAGCCGGGCATGATCATCTCGAACGAGCCTGGCTATTACAAAGCCGGCGCCTTCGGGATCCGCATCGAAAATCTCATCGTCGTCGTACCGCGTGAGATCAAGGGCGCCGATCGCGACATGCTCGGCTTCGAGACGATCACGCTTGCGCCGATCGATCTTGCGCTTGTCGAACCGAAGCTTCTCGACGCCGACGAGATCGCTTGGCTCAATGCCTATCATGCGCGTGTGCGCAAAACGCTCTCGCCGCAGGTCGAGCCGGGCCTACGCAAATGGCTGAGGCGCGCGACGCGGCCGATCCGCAAATAAATTCAGCGCTGGTGCAAGGCGTTGCCGATGATATCGCGCAATGACCATTGCCCACTCTGACCCTGGATTTCCCCGCGGATGTTATCGAGCTTCCAGGCATTGCCTTCCTTGATGAAATCATAATGGACGATCGAAGAATCGGACGTGGATCTGAACTTGGCGGAGACGATTATCCGATCCGGTTTTTGCAATTCGAGCTCGATGTCCAAATTCTGCACGTCCGGCTCTTGCGAATTGGTGATCGGATCGAAGCCGAGAATGGGCGTGTTGGTCTTGGCCGACTTCGCATCCATGGCGGTCAATGCGCCATCGAGGTCCTTCGAGAAATAAAGCTGCCGGATCTTCTTGTCGGTTAGCGCCGACGGACCAGCATAATTGCCCTCTGGGCCGCCTGCGACCCTGTAGATCTCGACCACGATGTCGCGCGGCTCGTGCGCAACGATAGCCTTATGCACTTTGCGCTTCGTCGCCGCTTTGGCCTTCGCCGGCGCCTTGGCTTTTTCGGGCGCCGGCGCAGGGGCAGCGGCCGGCGTTGGTGCAGCGGCTGGCGGCGGTGAAGCAGCCGGGGCGGCCGGGGTAGCGGCTGGCGTGGGTGCGACAGTGGGCGCAGCGGTTGGCGGCGGTGTTGCCGGGGACACGATCAATGCGGGCGGCGATGCGACGGGGCTCGTCGGCACCAGCAAAGTCGGTTGGGGAGGCACCTGCTGGCTTTGTGCCAAACCCGAGAGTGGCAAAAACAGCAAGCCCATAACCCCGATGATTGACCCCAAATTCAACCGAGGAACCCGTATCATTTGCGCCCCTTTGAGTGCGGGATGGAATCGGCTTGACCCGCGATCGCTCTCCCGCATCAATCCAACGAATAGTTCAAAACTCTGCACCTTTTCGCGATCATGCTCCAGTCTGATCTTTCCTGCCTAGCCAAAACGCACTCAGTCTTTTGCCGTGGCCGCGCGCTTCAACCATTCTTCCTCGTCGATCGTCTCGATGCCGAGTTCCGCCGCTTTGGCGAGCTTCGACCCGGCTCCCGGCCCCGCCACGACGAGATCCGTCTTAGCGGACACGGAGCCGGCCACTTTGGCGCCCAGCCGCTCAGCCTGGGCCTTGGCTTCCTCGCGCGTCATGCGTTCGAGCGCGCCGGTAAAAACAACAGTCTTGCCGGCAACAGGACTGGCCGAGGCGACCGCTTCCATAGGCACCGGCGTGACATGGGAGAGCAGTGCATCAAGCTCGTCCTCGTTGTGCCTTTCCGCAAAAAAATCAGCGACGGCTTCGGCGACGACATCACCAAGACCTTCAATATTGGTGAGCTCTGCCCGCGCGTCCGACCCTTCCGCCGCGACGCGCGCAGTCGCGCGCAACGCATCGAACGTGCCAAAATGCCGGGCAAGCCGGCGTGCGTTAGTCTCGCCGACGTGCCTGATCCCCAAAGCATAGATGAACCGGTTGAGCGGGATCTGCCGCCGCGCCTCGATCGCGGCGAAGAGATTGCGCACCGAGGTTTCGCCATAGCCCTCGTGATCTCTAAGCTTGTTCTTACTGCGGGCGTCCCGGGCGGCGAGCGTGAAAATATCGTCGGGCTTATTGATCAGGCCCTCCTCATAAAATTGTTCGATTTGCTTCTCGCCTAAGCCCTCGATGTCGAAACCAACGCGCGAGACGAAATGTTTCAGGCGCTCGGTGACCTGCGCCTTGCAGATCAGGCCGCCCGCGCAGCGGCGCACCACATCGGCGCTGCCGGTTTTGGGATCGATTTCCCGGATGGCGGCCGAACCACAGACAGGGCAGACCGTTGGAAAGACAAAGGGCTTGGCGGTCTTCGGGCGTTTTTCCAGAACCGGGCCCAGAACTTGAGGGATGACGTCGCCAGCGCGCTGAATCCGTACCGTATCGCCGATGCGGATATCCCTGCGGGCGATTTCGTCTTCATTGTGCAAGGTCGCATTCGAGACCACGACGCCGCCGACGGTTACCGGATCGAGCCGCGCGACAGGCGTCAAGGCACCGGTGCGGCCGACCTGGATCTCAATGTCGCGCAGAATCGTCGTCGCCTGTTCGGCCGGGAACTTGTGCGCCACCGCCCAGCGCGGCGCACGCGACACGAAGCCGAGCCGATCCTGCAAGGCGAGGCTGTCGACCTTGTAGACGACCCCATCGATGTCATAGCCGAGCGCGGCGCGGCGACTTTCGATGTCATAATAATGGCGCAGCAATTCCGCGGCCGAATGGCACAGGACAGTGAGCGGATTGACCGGCAGCCCGTAGCTTTTGAATGCCCGCACCATGCCGATTTGCGTGGTGGCCGGCATGTGGCTCACCTCGCCCCAGGCATAGGCGAAGAAATGCAACGGCCGCCCGGCCGTGATCGCGGGATCGAGCTGGCGCAGCGATCCAGCCGCCGAATTGCGCGGATTGGCAAAAAGTGGTTTGCCCGCCTCGGCCTGCCGCACATTGAGCGAAGCGAAGTCGACGCGCGTCATGTAGACTTCGCCGCGGATTTCTAGGATGTCCGGCGCGGCGCCTTTCAAAACATGCGGAATCTCCGCGATCGTCCTCACATTGGCGGTGACGTCCTCGCCCTCATAACCGTCGCCGCGCGTCGCTGCCTGAATGAGCTTGCCGCCCTCATAGCGCAACGAACAGGATAGGCCGTCGATCTTCGGCTCGGCGGTCATTGCGAGGGGCGCATCGGCCGCAAGTCCGAGAAAGCGCCGAACGCGGGCGACGAACTCCTCGACCTCGGCGTCGCCGAAAACGTTACCCAGCGAGAGAACTGGAACTTTGTGGCGGACCTTGGCGAACTTCTCCAAAGGCGCCGCGCCAATGCGCTTCGTCAGCGACTCTTGTGTGATAAGCTCGGGAAAGGCCTTTTCCAGCGCCTCGTAGCGGCGGCGCAGCGCGTCATATTCGGCGTCGGAAATCGTCGGGGCGTCGTGGCGATAATAGCGCTCGTCGTGCTGAGCGATTTCCTTCCCAAGGCGCTCGTGCTCGCGACGAGCATCTGTCAGGCTCTTGGACCCCTTTGGCTTCTTCATGCCGGACACTTAGCCCAGATCAACGGTCGCGAGAAGATTGACCGGGGCACCCGGCCGCAGCCCCTCACAAGTCGAGAGCGTTAAGCCCAAGCTCTATGATCTCGCCGAGGCTGGGCGATGTGGATGCTCGCAAATATCGAGCTCAATACTTCGAGACGACCGGGCCCGGCAGATCGAAAAGGTTGAAATGATAGTTCACGCCGATTTTTGCGACATGAAATGAGACCCGCGACATGAAACCGATGCTTGAGTCCGGAATCGGTGAGAAATTGTCCCACCCGACGCGCACGTAATTATATGAATATTCGACCTTCACCGACCAATCATTGGTCACGGCATATTCTGCGCCGGCACCACAATATGCGGATCCGAGGGGTACGCGGAATACGCTCTTCGATCCCGAAAATCCCCCGACAGTGTAATAGGATTCGGTAGTCGCAAAAGGTGTGCCGCCCTCGGCGTAGATCAACAGGCGGCCGAAACTATAGCCGACCCGGCCTGCGACGTAGCCAAAATTTTGGATCCGCGTTCCAAACGTGGCAGGTCCGACCGGCGTTGAGGTCGTCGCAGCCCCATTGATGTTTGACCAATCAGCTCCGGCCTCGACGCCGACGACCCAGTTGTCGAGAAACGAACCTCCGGAGAACTGATAATTGTAGCCGACTTGCCCACCCAACGCAGGACCGCTTTCGGTGAGCCCCGAGCGCCCTTGCACGTAGCCGGCGGGGATGGTGATCGCATAAGGAAAGGACGCATGATCGATGCCAAAGCCACCATTAACGCCGGCATAGAATCCGGTCCAGCTAAACGCCGGAGGGGGCACCAGGGGCGCCAAAGGCGGTTCTTTGCTATTCGGAAGATCCGCGGCGCTTGCCGATCCGTAGCCGATGACGATCAAGGAGGCCGCGAGAACCGCGCTCAACAAACCCACTCTGCGTTGACGAGGCTCAACCAATGCGTGGACCTTTAAACGCGACGTCGTTTTTCTTTGCAAGCCGTCCCGGCATAAAAACGAAGAGATTACCATTGCCGATTTTGCCTCCGCCCCAGCATCAAGAAGCCCAATTCCGCAGAACTCAGCAACCCGCAAGGAACTACCCTACGGAAAATTTGGCCAGCCGTTGCACATTTGCCGCACCAAGATCGGTAAGACTTGCAACCGAAGGTATTCAATACTTGGCGACGACTGGAGCCGGCTCGAAGAGGTCGAACTTGTAGTTCAAACCTAGCCGGACGATGTGATACATGCTGCGCGAGTTGAATCCGACCTGTCCGTTTGGAGTCTCGAAGTTGACCCAATGCGCAAGAATGCAATCGTACAAATATTCGGCTCTGACCGAAAAATGATTGTCAAGAGCATATTCGGCGCCCACACCGGCGGCTGTGAAACCATGCAGAGGATCGCCGAAGCGCGTCGTGGTTTGTGAGCCCGACATGCCCGCGACGCTGAAATAGGACTCGGTCGTGCCGTAGCTCGGGCCTCCCGTCAAATAGAGGAGCAGATGGTCGAAGTTGTAGCCCACGCGGGCGCGCAGACTGCCAAAATTCTCGAACCGCGTGCCAAAAACTGCTGGTCCGCTAAATCTTGTATCCGTGGTAACCCACCCGGTAAGGGATGCCCAATCCAGATCCGCTTCGACGCCCACCACCGCATGGCCAATGAATGGAACGTTGTCGAGTTGGTAATTATAGCCCACTTGGCCGCCGATTACGGGGCCGCTCGAGGTAATCCCGCTGCGTCCCAACTCGAAGCCTCCAGGCAAGTTGAACGCGTCAGAAAAAGCGAAATGATCCATCCCGCCGCCGGCGTTGACACCGATATAAGATCCGGTCCAGCTGAACGCCGGAGGGGGCAGCGGCGGCATAACAGGTGCCACCGCGGTGCTCGGCAGATCCGCGGCGGCCGCCGGCACCATCGCGACTAGAGTTAAAACGAACGACGCGGCGATCCAGAACCGCCGCAGTAGAATATCATGTATAATTATCAATAGCTTATCTGAAATTCCCCGCCGCACTTGAAAAGCCCCCGTCGAGAATCTGCGGTCAATATCCGCGAAGTAGACCCTGTCTTTGGCGGAGCGACAAGCCGTCTTTCTCAAATTCCGACAGAATGGCGGCGATGCGTGCCGACTTGCAACAGGCGGCCGGCAATGGCGGACTGGGACCGCTCGCCATGCACTGCATTTTCCTCAGCAATGGCGCTTCCACTATGACGCGCTTAGCGGCTGAAGATCCTGTGTCTCATTGCAGAAACCCGCTTACTTCGTCCCTTCCATCAACCGGCCGGCCGCTGCACGTGCCTCTTCAGTGATGGTTGCACCGGCGAGCATGCGCGCGATCTCCTCGCGTCGCGCCTCTTTCGCGAGATGAGCGACGCGGGTGGCAACTCTCTTGCCTTTGTCGGCTGCGTCCTTGACGATGCGAAAATGGCCGCAGGCCTGTGCCGCCACCTGCGGTGCATGGGTGACGGCGAGGACCTGCACCCCGGCGGCAAGACGGGCGAGGCGCTGACCAATCGCATCGGCGACGGCGCCGCCAACCCCCGTGTCGATCTCATCGAAGACCAATGTCGGCGCCGATCCGCGGTCGGCAAGCACGACCTTCAAGGCCAGCATGAAGCGCGCGAGTTCGCCGCCGGAGGCGACCTTCGTCAACGGACCTGGATTCGTGCCCGGATTGGTTTTCACCCAGAATTCGACTTGATCGATTCCTTCTGGACCAACAGCTATGGGGTCGGGACGAAATTTGACGATGAAGTCCGCGCCTTCGAGCTTCAAGGGCGCGAGTTCGGCATTGACCGCGCGGGCGAGCTCCCCTGCCGCCATTTTGCGTGCCTCCGACAATCTTTGCGCCTCGCGGGCGTAGGCGGCCGCTGCCTCCGCCGCTGTTTCGCCGAGGCGTTGGAGCCGCGCCTCGCCTGCATCGAGAGCCGCGAGATCGGCGGCGAATTGCGCGGCCAGGGCCGGCAGCGCGTCGACTGCGACACCATATTTGCGGCCCGCGGCGCGCAGCGCAAAGAGCCTTTCCTCCACGCGTTCAAGCTCACCCGCATCATAATCGGCGGCGCGCTGGGCTTGTTCGACCGATTGGCGCGCAACATCGAAGGCGGCGAGCGCCGAGTCGAGCGCCTGCACGACAGGGCCAAGCAGATCCGGCGCTTGCGTCTGCCGTCGTTCGAGGCGCCGCAACGCGGAGGACAGCGCGGCAAGCGGCGCACCCTCACCGGCGACGGCATCCGCGGCATCGCGAAGTTCGGCGCCGACCTTTTCGGCTTGCATCATGGCAGCCCGGCGCTCGGCATGCGCGGTTTCTTCGCCCTGCTGCGGCGCCAGCTTCATAAGTTCCGCATGCGCATGTCGCAGATAATCGGCGTCGCCGCGTGTCTTCTCGAGACGCGCCTGTTCGGCAGCGAATTCCACCTCCGTAGCACGTAGCTGCGCAAATGCCATGCGGACGCGATCACGCTCGACGACGAGGCCCCCATAAGCATCGATGAGCTGGCGATGCACCTCGGGATTGATCAATGCGCGATCGTCATGCTGGCCATGGATTTCGACCAGATCGCGAGCGATCGTCCGCAACGCTTGGGCGCTCACCGGCTGATCGTTGACGAAGGCACGCGTGCGCCCGTCCGCCATCTGCACGCGCCGCAGAATGAGTTCGCTTTCGGCCTCGATGTCCTGCGCCCGCGCGGCCGCAAGCGCCGGATGATCGGACGCAAGTTCGAAGACTGCCGTGATCTGACCCTGCGCCTCGCCCTGGCGGACGAGCGAACCATCGCCGCGTGCGCCGAGGCTTAAGGAAAATGCGTCGAGCAAAATCGATTTTCCGGCGCCAGTCTCACCGGTAAGCACGGTGAGGCCGCGGCCGAACTCGAGATCGAGCTTGTCGATCAGCACAATATCGCGAATGGCGAGCTGAACGAGCATAGGGCCACCCTTCGCGAATGGCGAAAGCCTGCGGAAGTGACGAAAGAGCCAAGCGGCGAAATGAGAACCCCGAATCGGCGCGGAATCAAGCCGTCAATGGCCGGCCGCACCGGAGGAATGCAAGTCTCTTGGGAGTAAAAGTCCTAGCCGACCCCGTTATGGAAGGCCTTCGAAATCCAGGAGCCCGGGTCCTCCTGTGGCTTGTATCCGCCTTCCTGCAATTTCGCATAAGCGTCTTTGTACCAGACCGAATCCGGATAGTTGTGGCCAAGCACCGCGGCTGCGGTCTGCGCCTCGTTGACGATGCCAAGAGCCAGATAGGCTTCGGTCAGCCGCAGCAGCGCCTCTTCGGCCTGGCGCGTCGTCTGATATTTTGCCAGGACGTTGCGGAACCGGTTGATCGCCGCGGTATAGTCATGCCGGTTCAGATAGAACCTGCCGACGGACATTTCCTTGCCGGCAAGCTGGTCGCGCGTGACCTGCAACTTATAGCGCGCGTCATCGGCATATTCCGACTTCGGAAACTTCTCGACGATCTGAGCGAAGACAGCGGAAGCCTTCTCCGCGCGGTCCTGATCGCGGGAGATGTCAGGGATCTGGTTGTAATAGGACATGGCTTCGAGATAGTAGACGTAGTCGAGGTCCGGAGCCTTCGCATAACGGCCGATGTAGCGTTGCGCCGTGCCGATGGCGTCGTCAAAACTACCGTTTTGATATTGGCTGAACGTCGTCATGAGCAGCGCTTTGGGCTCCCATTGCGAGAAGCCGTATTCCTTCTCGAGCTCGGTAAATTTCTTGGCGGCCTTCTCGTAGTCGCGATCGTTGAGATCGGCCAGACCTTGGTTGTAGAGCGTTTCAGCCGGCGTGTCGGGAATGACCTTCGTCTCATATTTCTCGCCGCCGAACAGATTCATCGGATTGAACGAATTTAGCGAGGAACAGGCCGCAACCGGCAAGATCAGCCCCGCCGCTGCGATCAAACGCGCGATAAGGCGCAGCGACACGCCCGAGACCCGGGTCGAACGGACTCTCAACGATACCAGGGCAAAATTCATGCAACGTACCTCGACCATGGTCCAAAAAGCCGACGATTGAATGTGGAGGGCTACCCATAGCGCAAGATAACGGAGGACGCTACCTCCTCGGCTCGATAATGGGCATTTCTGTGGCGGCACTTGGGCCAGCGGGCAAAAGTCTAGACCTCGCCCACGATGGCCGAGCCGAGCAGCGCCGCATGCGTAGGAAGTTCAATGCATTCGGCATTGAGGTGTTGCGGCCACGCATGCACTGCTTCGATACATTCAAAAGCCGAGCAATCGGCGAACAGGGCCTTCAAGACTGCAACATTCAGCCTGTGGCCGCCGCAATGCGAGCGGAAGAGCCCGATGATCCGCGCCCCCGCGAGCGCGAGGTCACCAACGGCATCGAGCATTTTGTGGCGGACGAACTCATCCGCATAGCGCAGTCCTTCCGGATTAAGGACACGATCCGCCTTTACCGCAATCGTATTTTCGAGCGACGCGCCGAGAGCGAAGCCGGCCTTCCAGAGTCGTTCGACATCAGCCAGGAAGCCGAAGGTGCGGGCCCTGGCGAGATCACGACGAAACGCAGTCGAAGCTAGATCGACGGCCTTCGCCTGACGTCCGATCGCCGCACATGGGAAATCGATATCGACTTCGAGGCGCAGCCCCGATTCGTGTGGGCGCAGCTTCGCAATAGGCGCCGCCATGTTCGACCCGAACGGGTTTCACGATCCTGATGTAACGGCGCGGTGCCGACAGAGTCTCAATGCCGGCCGCATCGATCATGTCGACGAATTCGGTAGACGATCCGTCCATGATCGGAACTTCCGGCCCATCTATTTCGACATCTACGTTGTCGATGCCGAGGCCAAGGAAGGCGGCAAGCAGGTGTTCGATCGTCGCCACGCCGGCGCGCGAGCCGTCGCCGATCATAGTGCAGAGCTCGGTCATGGTAACGCGCGACCAATGCGCCACGATCGCCGCCCTCGAACCCCTCGCCAGCCCGGTGCGGTGAAAAACGATGCCGTTATCGGCCTCGGCGGGATTGAGGATAATGGTGGCGGCAGCGTTCGAATGGATGCCAATGCCGGATGCAAACACCCGATTCTTGAGCGTCGTCTGTCGCTCGAAATTCATCCGTTCGGCCCGCTCTTCACGTCAGTCGCGCAAATGGGTGGTCGAAAAGCTTCGGCCCATCGTTGAGGTGGAACCTACGCCCGGGAGAAAGGCGTACCAAATCAAGCTTTCTTACGCTCTGTTACACTTGCTGAGCCGTCCGTGTTACACTCGTTGAGCCGTCCGCCCAGGTGGCACGGGGTCCAGCGCACCATTCGGATGAGAAAGACAACCCCTCCGCCGAAGCGGAGAGGTCGCACGCTCGTCGATCGGTTCACAGCCCAATCCACAGGTTTGAGACCGGCTGCCTTTTCCCTGGCGATGCCGGTCAGCTCGACTGGCGGCGCAGGAAAGCAGGGATTTCCAGCTGATCCTCTTCCATGCTCCGCGACGGCGGCACCATACGCCCTTGGGCGTCGAGCGATTGCTGGCCATGGCGAACCGTGGCCGGCTGGCTAGCTCGCTTGCCGTATTCGGCGTGGATCGAATTGGGCTGCGCTATTCGTGGTGCTTGCGGCGCAAGATGCGATGGCGTCTTCGCCGACATGTCATGCGCCGGAGCGGTATGCGCCGGCTCCTCATGGCGGCTCACGCCAAAGGCCGCAAGCCTTTCAAGCAAGGTCCGCCGCTTGACGTCATGATGCGGCTCCGCCTGTATTTCACCGCGCTGGGCGCGAATCTGCTTCTGCGCCGGGATCGGCAAATCCTCGATCTGCGGCATGCGCTGCGGCCGCACGACCGGCGATTCGGGCGCCGGCGGAATGAAAGGCCCGGCATTGTAAGACTCGGCTTCATGGGCAGTCGTGGCGGCGGCCTCGGCATAATGATGCTGTTGCGGTGCGACCGGCTGGAGCTGCACGCCGCGCGTCGTGGCGGCCTGGGTTGCCAGATGCGTCTGCGGTGCGGTCGTCGGCGCTGTTTCGGCATAAGTCGCCTGACGGTGTGCGATCTGCGCGGGCGCCTGCGGCTCCGAATGAATTGCCGGAGCGCGTTGCGCATAGGACTCGGCGTGGCGCGCCTGCGCCTGGGCGCGGAGGCGGTCCGCGGCTTCGGCGATACGCGTTTCGGCTGCGTCGAACTCGCGCATTTCGATGTCGCTGTCTATGCCCGTCGCGACGACCGAGACCCGGACGATGCCGTCGAGGTTTTGGTCGAACGTCGCGCCGAGGATGATGTTGGCGTCTTCATCGACCTCTTGGCGGATGCGGCTTGCCGCCTCGTCGACTTCGTAAAGCGTAAGGTCATTGCCGCCGGTGATCGAGATCAACAGGCCGCGGGCGCCCTTCATCGAAACTTCGTCGAGTAGAGGATTGGCGATCGCCGCCTCCGCCGCGAGAATCGCGCGCTTGTCGCCGGTGGCTTCGCCCGTGCCCATCATCGCCTTGCCCATTTCGCGCATGACGGCGCGGACATCGGCGAAGTCGAGATTGATCAGGCCTTCCTTGACCATCAGGTCGGTGATGCAGGCGACGCCAGAATAAAGGACCTGGTCGGCCATGGCGAAGGCATCGGCGAACGTCGTCTTTTCATTGGCGATGCGGAACAGGTTCTGATTGGGAATGACGATCAGAGTATCGACCGATTTCTGCAATTCGACGATGCCGGCATCGGCAACGCGCATGCGGCGGACGCCTTCGAACTGGAACGGCTTGGTGACGACGCCGACGGTCAGGATCCCCATATCGCGCGCGGTGCGGGCGATGATCGGCGCGGCGCCTGTGCCCGTGCCGCCCCCCATTCCGGCGGTGACGAAGACCATGTGCGCGCCGGAGAGGTGATCGCGGATTTCCTCCAGCACCTCCTCGGCCGCGGCGCGGCCGACTTCCGGCTGCGATCCGGCGCCGAGTCCCTCGGTCACCTGCAAGCCCATCTGAATGATCCGCTCGGCGCGCGAGGAGGTCAGCGCTTGCGCGTCAGTATTGGCGACGACGAAATCGACGCCGATCAGACCGGAGACGATCATGTTGTTGACGGCGTTGCCGCCGGCACCGCCTACGCCGCACACCATGATGCGCGGCTTCAGTTCCCTCAGTTCGGGCGCTTTGAGATTGATCGACATGCTCTGGCCTCTCGACGTTGGAGCGCCGGTCAGGGTCGCCCGCATTTGTTGTGACGTCGTTTAAAAACGAATCAGCCGCCGCGCTTCTTCGTTCTTGTTCATACCAACTAAAAACTATCTCTCAACCATTGCCCCACCCGGGCGATATAGCCGTTCGTCCCGTTTGCGGTTTCGGCCGTGCGGCGTGCCGGCCGGAAATATTCGATTTTGGCCGCCTGCGGATAAACGAGGAGGCCAACCGCCGCTGAAAAGCTTGGGTTTTTTGCCGATTCCGGTAAGCCCTGAATGCCTAACGGCCGGCCAATGCGCACCTGGCCGGCAAGAATCCGCTTCGCCGCTTCGGCAATGCCGGTCAATTGGCTGGCGCCCCCCGTAAGAATGATGCGCGAGGCCGCACTAGCGGCGAATCCGGCGTTCTTTAGCCGATCGCGCACGAGTTCCAGAATTTCCTCGACGCGCGGCCGGATGATTCGCACGAGTTGCGATTTGGGAACATGCATCGGGTGATCGCCGTCCTCGCCGGCAAGGGTCACCGCGACTGTCTCCCGCTCGTCGGAGACGGAGGTGAGGCAAGCGCCATAAAGCGTTTTCAGACGTTCAGCATCAGCAAGCCGTGTGTTCAGCCCGCGAGCGATGTCCATCGTGACGTGGTTGCCGCCAATCGCCAAGGCGTCGACATGGATGAGATTACCGCCGGCAAAAATGCCGACCGAGGTCGTCCCCGCGCCCATGTCGATCAAAGTTGTGCCAAGTTCGGCCTCGTCATCGACTAAAGCAGCGAGTCCAGCGGCATAAGGTGTCGCGACCATCGATTCGATTGCGAGATGGCAGCGCTCGACGGCCAGCATCAGATTGCGCGCCGCAGTCGCGTCGCAGCTCACCACATGCATGTCGGCGCCGAGCATGTCGCCGATCATGCCTTTCGGATCGCGAACATTGCGCATGTCGCCGAGCGAAAAACCGGTCGGCAGCGAATGTAGAACCGCCCTGCCCTGTTGCTGCGTGCGAGCCGCGCAGGCTTCGAGCACACGGTGAATATCGGCTTCGGCCACGCCGCGGCCACTGACGCCGACTTGAGCGTTGTAGAGTTGCGAGCTGATCCGCCCGCCGGTCACATTGACGATGACGCTTTCGACCTGAACCCCGGCCATGCGTTCGGCCGCATCGACGGCCCGGCGGATCGCGCCTTCCGCTTCCTCAAGATCGACGATGACACCGCCCTTCATTCCGGCCGAACGCTGATGGCCAATGCCGAGAACGCGACAGCGATGCGTGCGCCCGCGCAACGTCTCGGAAGTCTCCATCGGGTCGAGCCTGGCGATCAGGCAGACGATTTTCGACGTGCCGACGTCGAGCACGGACAAAAGCGCGGTCTTTCGCGCCGAAAGGGCCCGCATTCGCGGCGGCAGCATCCGCGCACTCATGTCTGGCCACCTTTCGCCTTCGGCTTGTGCGCGAGCATCTCCGCACGAGCCTGCGCGGTCTCATCCGGCAGGCGCACGAAAAGCCGCCCCGGAATGCGAAGATCCAGCGACAGGATGTCCTTGTCGAGCACGCCGTAATCGCGCTGCAACCGGGCCAGCGTGGCAACCGCCGCAGCCGCCGCCGTCTCGGGCAGCGCTACCTCGACGCCATTGACCATTTGCAAGGTCCAGCGTCGCTGCGCGACCAGCATGCCCGCCTTGATTTGCGGACGCAGATCGCCCGCCGCGTCGAGAAGCGCGACATATTCGGCAATCCGCGCATTGGCACCGTCACCGACCACGAGCGGCAGATTGAAGAAGCGCGGTTCATGCAACGCATCGATCGGCGTGCCATCGGCGGCGATGATCTGAACCGCGCCGTCCTTCTGCCATAAGGCGAAGGGCTGGCGCTCCTGGATGTCGATCATCACCCGGTTTGGATAGAGCTTGCCTACGCTCGCGTCCTTGACGAGCGGTAGCGCTTTCAGCTTGTCGCGCAATTTCACGACATCGAGGAAGATCAGCGAATTGGTGCGCCCGATTCCGACGGCGTTGAGGATTTGCTGTTCCGATAGTTCGTGTATGCCGGAAATCGTCACGGCTTTGATGCCGAAGCCGAAGATGCGCGCAACGAAATCGGGGATGCCGCCTTCGGACGCCATGAACGCCGCATATTGACCGCCGAGCGCGGCACCATAGAGGCCGACGCCGGCCATGAAGACAACGGCCACGACGGATCCCATGCCGCGCGCCGTGAACAGCTCGAAGAGCCGCCCGAGCCAAGACGTGGCGCCGCGTCGCACGGAGGCTCGGCGCCCGCGAAGGGCGGCGTGCCTCCCGGCATTCGACGAAGCTATGTTCGAAACTCCTACATAAGCCGGGAAGGAGGGTTGGAAGCCTTCAAAGACCTCCCTCACCGGTCGCAGGAGGCGTCTTCCACCATCCATTTGACGAGCTCACCGAACGACAGGCCGGCATGGGCCGCAATTTCGGGCACGAGGGATGTCTCGGTCATGCCAGGCTGCGTATTGACTTCCAGTATGACGAGTTCGCCCGTACCTCCGGGGCGGTCGTCATAACGGAAGTCGGCACGGCTGACGCCGCGGCACCCCAGCGCCTTGTGCGCCTTGAGCGTCAACTCTTGAACAAAGTGGTAAATATTTTCTTTAAGATTTGCCGGAAGGACGTGGATCGACCCCCCCTTGGCGTATTTGGCATTGTAGTCGTACCAGCCGCCGTCGGAGGCCTTGATTTCGATGACGTCATAGGCCCGGTCGCCGATGACGGCGCAGGTGAGCTCGCGGCCGCCGACGTAATGTTCGACGAGCACCTCATCGCCGTATACCCAGCCGCCGCGCGTTAACTCCTGTGGCGGGTGGCGCTGGTCCTTTTTCACGATGAAAACGCCGAAAGACGAGCCCTCGGCGAGCGGCTTCACCACATAGGGCGGCGGCAAGACATGCGCCTTGGCGGCAGTGAAACGATCGACGGTGACCCCAGCCGCCACTGGAACCTCGGCCGCCTTCAACACGTCCTTGGCGAGATCCTTCCGCATCGCAAGTGCGGACGCGAGAACCCCCGAGTGGGTGTAGGGAATCTGTAGCATTTCCAGCACGCCCTGAATGATCCCGTCCTCGCCATAGGGGCCATGCAGCGCGTTGAACGCGACATCAGGTCTGAGCTTGGCAAGAGCCGCGGCAACATTGCGATCTACGTCGACGCGCGTAACCTCGAAATCCTGCGCCGCAAGCGCCTTGGCGCAGGCCTCGCCCGAACGGAGCGACACCTCGCGTTCGGCCGAGAAGCCGCCCATCAACACTGCAACATGTTTCCTCATTTCAATCGTCCATCATCCCGCCGTTGTGTCTTTGGCCGACACCATGCCCCCAAGTCGACCGGCCGCTCAATGGCGATGAGCGCCGTTGTTCACAGCAAGTGAGGATGTTGACGCAACCCTCTGATTTTGGCCGCGCCGTCCGATACGAGCGAGACCAATCCGAACCTCGAGCCGCCCGGACGCGGCCGGGCCAACACGCCGGCCGGGTGCTGCGTCCCTGCTTACAGTCGGCATGAAAGCCGCTGTCATTGCCGTCCGCTCAGGGCTCCCCGAACGCGGCAGCACTTGAAGCGCGTGATCATAAAGCGAGAAACGCAAAGGAGGCTGCCATGCTGAGAGGACTTGTTCCCGTGGCGCTCGTGGCTACGTTGGGGCTGGGAGTGCCAAGCGCGGGCGCCGTACCGCTCGCTAACCTTAGCGGCGCCAGCTCACCGCACCTTACGCTGGTCTATGGCGGGTGCGGGCCATACGGCCATCGCGGACCCTATGGTGGGTGTCGGCCCGGTGGTCAGTGGGGTGGCTATTGGGCCGGACGCCCCTGTCCTCCCGGCTTCCATCTCGGCCCTTATGGACGGCGCTGCTGGCCGAATTAGACCACGATCAACAATGGGCTCCGAAACATGAACGTCGGCCCGCCGAGGCCGGCGTCTTCTTGTTGATAATATTGCCGCCGCGCCCTTTCGGCCAAAGCGCGAGGCTGCGCATCATGCACGACAGGAGTCATCAGGCTAATGGCGTTCGTGCATGATGGTCGCGCCGAGTTGCTACTTGGATAAGATGGTGAAGCCCTGTTCGGTGAGGATTTTCACCGCCGCCTGCGAAGTCAGGAAAGCGGCGAATACCGCCGCGTCGGGGTTCTTGGAGACTGGCGACGACCGCGACCGGGTAAATGATCGGGCCATGGCTGTCGGCCGGAAAAACGCCAACGACCTTCACCTTCGGCTCCGCTTTCGCGTCGGTTGCGTAGACGATGCCGAACTTGGCCTCGCCGCGGGCGACGAGGTTCAAGGCACCGCGAATATTGCTCGCCTGCGCGAGCTTGGGCGCGACGGCATCCCAAACCCCCAGCTTTTGCAGAGCTTCCTTCGCGTAAATCCCGCCTGGGCAGGAATCGACGGTGCAGACGGCGATCTTGCCGTCGCCTGCGGCGCCCGCGAGATCGAAACCCGGTGCAATCTTGAGCTCCGTCTGCGCATCGGCCGGCTCAACGAGGACAAGTTCATTGCCGAGCAGATTACGCCGCGTTCCGGGCTGAATGAGTTTGGCCTTGTCGAGGTAGTCCATCCATTTGACATCGGCGGAGATGAAGACGTCGGCAGGCGCACCTTGAGCGATCTGTTTGGCGAGAATCGCCGAGGATCCATAGGATATGCTTGCGACCTTGCCCTTTTGCTGGACAAAGACCGGCGCTATCGCGTCAAGCGCCGTTTCCATGCTGGCTGCGGCAAAAACCAGAAGCTTGCTTTGCGCCGGCGGCGGAGATTGCGCCATCGCTCTTTGCGACGGCTGCACCGCCGCGATGGCAAAAGCCGTGATGGCAATGATCCGCCGTATCGAAGCGAACATGAAATCTCCGGACTTTCGGATGCTGCGGCGTCGGGTGCCCTCAGCGCCGGGACTTTATGCAATGATTAACGTGATACTGGCAAGCTCGACCCGCCCGATCTCGGTAGCGCTCGCGCGCACCGCGAGCGACCGACGAAGGCAGACCCGTTCCCCGGCAGATGCCATGAGTTCGTATCGACAGCTGCGGCGACTGGAACTCTGATGCCCCATCTTTATGATTCCGGCCCGATCCTCGAGGCCATCAAGGTGACGGGTGCGACGTCCGTAGCCCGCAGCGCGGTCACCTACAGGGTCATCGAACCGCAAGCGAGGACCTCCGCCTCAGATAAACGCGTCGAGACGCGTCGGCGCACGCGCCTGCAGTCCGGCAAGGTGCTCGACCTTCGTAATAGATTTCTCATCGATTGCCAGCTCTACGACCGCTCCCGCCATGGGGCTCGGCTGCGGCTCGTCGCCGATCTCAAGCTTCCGACACGGATTCGATTGTTCGATGATATTGCCAGGCAGGTGCTGGACGTGCGGATCGCTTGGCAGCGCGGCCAGAATATCGGCGTGACCTTCCTGCCGCAGGCCGTTCGGCCCTGCTTGACCGACGCACAGATCACGGCGCTCCGCAGAAAGATTTAGGTTGCTTCCGCACGATCATGTTGAGCGCATGTTTCGCAGCGCTGCAGACTTCTCGAGTTGATGTCAGTACGCGCTAAAGTGTCCGATCGGTAATCAGGCCTTGCGGCGTCACGATGACCCATTTGCCGCCGCGCTTCTCGATCGCCAAAACCTTCCCGACATTTGGCAGAATCATGCCGAGTTTGACTTGAAAGACGCTATCGCCCTCGGTGATGATTGCGATGCCGTCGTGTACTTCGCGCAGCACATAGGTCTCGATGATCCGCTCGGGTATGAGCGCTCGCACAGTGCTCGGCGCATCGGCCTCGGTCGTCGCGCTCGGGATCGCACCGGTGGCCGTATAGTCGATTCCCGGCTGCGCAACCGGCGCGGTGTCCCGCGCGATCTCCGCGGGGGCGTAACCCCGGCTCGGCTGCGCGAAGATCATCAGATGTTCGATGCCGCCAAACATCGGATGCGGATGATCGGTTGAGACCATGTATGTCGCGAAGCTGGCCGAAACGACGGCCGTGAAAATTCCAGTGCCGATGAGCGCGCATCGCAACTTCAACTCACGTGGCTCGACGACGACGACTTCGCCACGCGCCACCACCCGGCCGTTCACCTGGCGGCGTTGTCAGCGAGGTGGCGCCGTCGCATTACCGTATCTCCGGCCTATCGCAGTTTCTGAAACTCGGCGAATGCGTCGGCCTGAAGCACGGAAGCGAGACGCAGCTCGGCGAAGTGGTTCGCATCGACGCCACAGGTACGACGGTCAAGAGCTTCGAGGCAAAAGTTGCTGCGGGAATCGGCGATCGCGCCTATCGCATCGGGCCGCTACATCTCTTCCCCGATGCGAGCTGGAAGGGTCGGGTGATCGATGCGCTTGGCCGCGCGATTGACGGCGGCGGAGCTCTGCGGCGGGGTGAACACGTTCGCCCGATCGAAGCGTCGCCGCCTTCCGCCTTGCGTCGAACGCGCGTCAGAGAACCGTTGAAGACGGGCGTGCGCGCAATCGACCTGTTCATGCCGATTTGCGCCGGCCAGCGGATCGGCGTTTTTGCTGGATCCGGCGTCGGCAAATCGACGTTGCTCGGGATGATGGCGGGATCGCGGGGGTTCGACTGCGTGGTCATCGCGCTCGTCGGCGAGCGCGGCCGAGAAGTGCGCGAATTCCTTGACGATTCGCTCGGCATCAATCGCAAGCTCGCAGTCACGGTAGTCTCGACGGGCGACGAGAGCCCGATGATGCGCCGCCTCGCGCCGAAAGCGGCGATGACCGTCGCCGAATATTTTCGTGATCTCGGCGAGAATGTCCTGCTGATCGTCGATTCGGTGACGAGATTTGCGCATGCGGCACGCGATGCCGCACTCGCCGCCGGCGAACCCGCGGTCGCCCGCGGCTATGCGCCAAGCGTCTTCAGCGACCTGCCGAAATTGCTCGAACGCGCTGGCCCCGGCCCCGAAGGCAAGGGCTCGATCACCGGCATCTTTTCGGTTCTCGTCGATGGCGATGACCATAACGATCCCGTGGCCGACAATATCCGCGGCACGCTCGACGGCCATATCGTGCTCGACCGCGCCATTGCCGACCAGGGCCGTTTTCCCGCCATCAATGTTCTGTCCTCTATCTCGCGGCTTGCGCAGAACGTCTGGACCAAAGAGCAGCAGGCGCTGGTCATCAAGTTGCGAGCGATGGTCGCCCGTTATGAAGACACCCGCGATTTGCGCCTCATGGGCGGCTATCAGCAAGGCCAGGACGGCGATCTCGATCAGATCGTCGCGCTGGTGCCGAAACTTTACGAAGCCTTGACGCAGTCACCGACTTCGCCGCAGAGCAAAGACGCCTTCCGCGAACTCGCCGAAGCCTTGCAGGCGAAGTGATTAAACGATCGCTTGCGACGATGCGCAGGGCGCGCTCGATCACATCCGTGTCGCGCCGTGGAAAACGGGCAGCAGCCGCCATATCTGCCTGCGAGGACGCTTTTGCGAAATTGTCTACACATATTCAAGGACATAGCTGATGACCATGCTTGATTCTGCAGCGAGAATTTTGACCCCTCCCAACCGCCCCGCTCGGCCGCACCAGGGACGCCAATCGGCTTTTTTTGCCGCACCGATTGGGGCATAGATGTGCTTCGCATTTCCACCTCGGTGCCCAGACTCGGCGTCGAATCCGCTGCGATGCGCAAATCAGAATTTCTCATCGTGCGCCGCATGTCATCGAAGGCGAGTGGAGGAATGAGGACGTGAAAGAATTCGTCAAGGCCGGTCTTGTGACTCTTGCTCTCTGCGTTGCTCTTCCAGCTTCTGCCGCGGAGCCGCTTCAAGACGGTGCGACCGCCTACCGGCGTGGCGATTATGCGACCGCTCTGGAGTTGCTGCGCCCCTTGGCCGAGCGAGGCGATGCCTATGCACAAACCAACCTCGGGCTCATGTACGCGAAAGGCCAAGGCGTGCCGCAGGATTATGCCGAGGCCGCAGCCTGGTATCGCAAGGGGGCTGAGCAAGGCAATTCCTTTGCCCAAGGCAGCCTCGGCCTTCTCTACGCCAACGGCCAAGGCGTGCCGCAGAACTATGCCGAGGCAGCGACATGGTATCGCAAAGCGGCGGAGCAAGGCGATGTTGCTGCCGAGACCAATCTGGCGTCGCTGTTTGCCAGAGGCCAGGGCGTCGCGCAGGACTTTGCCGAAGCGGCGACATGGTTTCGCAAGGCGGCCGAGCAAGGCAATACCTATGCAGAGAGTAGTCTCGGTCTCCTCTACGCCAAGGGCCAGGGCGTCGCGCAAGATTATGCTGCGGCGGCGGCCCTGTATCGCAAGGCGGCAGACAAGGGTGACGTCGCAGCGCAGGTCAATCTCGCGCTGCTCTACGCCAAGGGACAAGGCCTCGCGCAGGACCTCGCCGAAGCGGCAGTCCTGTATCGCAAAGCGGCCGACCAAGGCAGTGCCTATGCTCAAAGCACTCTCGGGCTGATGTACGCCAAAGGCCAGGGCGTTTCACAGGACTTCGCCGCAGCCGCGAACTGGTATCGCAAGGCCGCGGATCAAGGCGATGTGGCCGCGCAAAGCAACCTTGCCTTGCTTTACGCCAAGGGACAAGGCGTCACGCAGGATTTCGCGCAAGCCGCGAACTGGTGTCGCAAGGCCGCGGATCAAGGCGACGTTGCCGCACAATTAAGCCTCGCCCTGCTCTACACCAAGGGACAAGGCGTCACGCAGGATTTCGCGCAAGCGGCGAACTGGTATCGCAAGGCCGCGGATCAAGGCGATGTCGCCGCGCAAAGCAACCTCGCCTTGCTCTATGCCAAGGGCCAAGGCGTCACACAGGATTTCGCGCAAGCGGCGAACTGGTATCGCAAGGCCGCGGATCAAGGCGATGTTTCTGCGCAAAGCAACCTTGCCCTGCTCTATGCCAAGGGTCAGGGCGTACAGCAGGACAACGCGCAAGCGGCGGCCTTATATCGCAAGGCGGCCGACAAAGGCGACATCGCTGCGGAGGACAATCTCGCGCTGCTCTACGCCAAGGGTCGGGGCGTACAGCAGGACTACGCGCAAGCGGCACCCTTATATCGCAAGGCGGCGGACAAAGGCGACATCGCCGCCGAGGCCAACCTGGCCTTGCTCTACGCCAAGGGGCAAGGCGTTCCACAGGACTATGCGCAAGCGGCGGCTTGGTATCGCAAGGCGGCCGAGCAAGGCGATGTTGCGGCGCAAAGCAACCTCGCCTTGCTCTATGCCAAGGGGCAAGGTGTTCCACAGGATTATGCGCAAGCGGCAGCATGGTATCGCAAGGCGGCCGACAAAGGCGATGTCGCCGCGAAAACCAATCTCGCGATCCTCTACGCCAAGGGTCAGGGTGTGAAAAAGGATGAAGGGCAAGCCGCAGCCTGGTATCGCAAGGCCGCGGACCAAGGCGAACTTGCCGCGCAAAGCATGCTCGCGCTGATGTACGCGAAAGGGCAAGGCGTCCCGCAAGACTATGCCGAGGCAGCGACTTGGTATCGCAAGGCGGCCGAGCAAGGCGAAGTCACCGCGCAGAGCAATCTCGGCCTCCTCTACGCCAAAGGCCAGGGCGTCGCGCAGAATTATACGGAAGCGGCTAACTGGTATCGCAAGGCAGCAGAACGCGGGAATGCTTTTGCGCAGAGCAGCCTCGGACTGCTTTACGCCAAAGGCGAGGGCGTGCCGCAGGATTATGCGCAAGCGGCAACATGGTATCGCAAGGCGGCCGAGCAAGGCGACTCGTTCGCTCAGAGCAATCTCGCGTTTCTCTACGCCAATGGGCAAGGCGCGCCGCAGGATTATGTACAGGCCTACAAATGGTTCAGTCTGGCTGCGGGTGGCTTTGCACAACCCGAGAATCGCGACAATGCTGTGAAGAACCGTGACATCATGGCCGACAAACTGACGGCGGCGCAGATCAAAGAGGCGCAGCAGCTCGCAGCCGCATGGAAGCCGAACAAAGCCCCCCAGCCATAACCACGTCGCCGCAAGCGAAGCGAAGCGGTCGGGTCCATCCCGCGGCTCCGGATGGTTTCGTGGCTTTGCTCCTCGCAATGACGCATAGCGTCAATGCGCCAGCCGCTCCAAGAGATCGCGCACGTGGACCTGATCGGTTTTGTAATTGCCGGTCAGCGTATACATCGCCAGATTGACCCCGCCGCGCAGCGCAAGCTCGTGCTGACGCGCGCCCCCCGGCACGAGCGGATACAGGCTTTCGCCATCAGCATCGCCGGCCCAACCGGCTGCGAGATCGTTCGAAGTGATGATAATCGGCGAGACGCCGTCGCCGGCGCGCGCGGGGCGCGCACCATCTGCGGGATTGGCGGGAGGCAGCGCCTCGATCCAAGTCTGCCCGATTTCGTAACGGCCAACGAATCCGTCGATGAGATAGAAAGTCTTGGTCACGACATGATCGGGCGGCACCGGTTCGAGCTCAGGCACGTCGACGCCGTCGAGCAACTTGCGTAGCCATTCCGCCTCCGGCGTCGGCGGGCCGCCGGAATGGACCGAAAGCGCATCGCGCGTATCGAAGATAATCGTGCCCCCCTGCTTCATATAGGCGGCGACTTTGGCGATCGCGGCCTGCGACGGCTGCGGCCGATCGGCGACGATTGGCCAATAGAGCATCGGATAAAAGGCCAGTTCGTCGCGAGCGGGATCGACGCCGATCGGAGCGGCGGGGATAAGTGACGTGCGCTGCGCGAGCACTTGCGACAAGGTCGTGAGGCCGTTTTTGCTCTCGTCGTCGACCTGCGGATCACCGCTGACGACGTAGGCAAGCCTGGTGTTCAGAGCCGATTCGAGATCACTCTGCGAGAGTGGCTGATCCAGCTTAGGATCGGCCCGCAGGTGCGACGGCGTAAAGCTGAAGGCAAGGCCCGCGAGCGCCACTGCCGCGGCCGCCCGGCCGAAGCGGCGCGGCAAACTGCCGGCGAGCCAAAGCGACGCGAGGGCATCGGCGATGAACAGAAGGAACGCGATCACCAAAAGCGGCGGCCGAAGATCGGTCGGTGCCGGCTGCCGCAAAGGCTCGTCGACGAAATTGAGCCCCGAATAATCCGCGGCGTTCAATGTGTCGTCGGCACGCAAAGCATTGACGGCGAGAAGCTGGTCTGGCGGCCCATAGAAGCCCGGCGGATGTTCGCTGGTGCCGGCGGCGTCGAAATTGACGGAAACCGGCTTTGCTGTCGGCGGCGGTGGCCCAAGGACGCCGAAACCATCAAGCGTTCGCGTCGGTGGAACCGTCTCGGCCTTCTGCTGCTCTTGCCCCGCCTTCATCTGGTCTGCCTTTGCCGTCTCGCCGGAAAGAGAGACGATCTTGCGCAGCATGTCGACGAAGAGGCCGGACAACGGCAGATTGGACCATGTCGTGTCGGCCGTTACATGGAAGAGCACGATCATGCCTTTGCCGCTCGGGCTCGCGGTGACGAGCGGGGTGCCATCGACGAGTTGAGCCCAGGTCTTGCCCGGCAAGTCGGCGTCGGGCTCAGCGAGCACCTGGCGCCGCACCGTGACTTCATCGGGAACGGCAAGACCGAAGAACGGGCTTTGATGTTCGAAGGGCGCAAGCTTTTTCGGGCTTTCCCATGAGAGAGCGCCGCCGAGAATTCGGCCGCCGCGGCGCAGATGCACCGGCACGAGATCGTCGGAGGCCGCGGCAAGGCGCGTTCCGGCGAAGCGCAACAGAATGCCCCCGTCGTCCACGAATTGCTTCAGCCGCACATGGTCGGTCGCCGAAACCGTGCCGATATCAGCCAATATCAACACGCTCAAGTGCTCGTCGAGGAGCGCGCCAATCGGATCGGGTGTTCCCGGCCGCGGGCTGCGGACATCGGCGAACGGCGACAGCGCTTTGACGAGGTAATAATTTGGCGCAAGCAAAGGCAGCGAGACATCCGCCGTCTCGCCGCTGACGACGCCCACGCGCCTGCGTTTCCACCGCTCGTCCAGAAGCGAAACGGCACCGGCCGAGCGTTCGTCCAGGATTTCGAGCCGGGCAATCTCATTGCGCAAATCGACCGGTAGATCGAACTTGGCTTTCGTCTCAGTAGCGCTCTTGGCGTCCGGACCCGTGAAATCGAATCGCGCCTCGCCGATGCTGAGGCCCTTGAGATCGAGCGCCCGCACGACCCCCTGCGCCGGACCCTGTGTCGAGCTGCGCAGCACGCGCACGGCGAGCTCCCCGCTTTTATTCTCCGGCCCGGCGAGCACGCGCACCGTCTGCCCGTTCGTTGCAAGCACGGCGCCCGGCACGAGCGCGGCGAGCTTTTCGGCAAATTCCCGCGCATGGCCGCGCTCGACCCCATCGGCGACCCAAACCAAATTGGCTTTCGGCTCCGACGCGATGAACTTACCGATCGCCGCTATTAGGGCGAGCCGGTCGGGAATGAACGGCAGTGGCTTCATGGCACGCAAATGCTCGAGCGCGTGAGTGGCATCGGACGCAATGATCTCACGGCCAGCTTCGGACGTTGCGACCACCGCGACGGGTACGCCGCAGCGCCCGGCCTCCGCGATCTGCTCGGTCGCCGCGGCCATCCTGAGATCCCATGTCGGCGCCGTCGGCCAGCCGTCATCCAGCACCACCAGCAAAGGCCCGCTCTTGCCCGCGCCGGCCGGCAGCGGATTGAAGATCGGACCCGCCATGGCGAGAATGATCGCCGCCGCAATCGTCAGGCGCAAAGCGAGAAGCCACCAGGGCGTGTGCGCCGCCGTCTCGTCTTTCGGCCTCAGATCGAGAATGAGGCGCAAGGGCGGGAACGGCACGCGTCGCGGCCGTGGCGGTGTGACGCGCAGCAGATAATAGAGCACCGGCAGGCCGGCGAGCGCGACGAGCACGGTTGGAATCGTGAAGGCGAGCGGCACTCCGAACATCAGCCGGCAAACCTCGAAAATTGTCCTTCCGGCTCGGCTTCGAGCCGCACACGTAACGCGAGCAAGGCCTCGGAGGCCGGCCGGTCCGTCCGATGCGTCAGGAAGGTCCAGCCGCGCCGGCGGGCCGCCTCCATCACCGCATCACGATGCAAGGCGAGCCTGGAAATATAGTCGCGCCGGAAGCTTTCCGCCTGCCCTACCCGCAGGCTGGCATTGGAATCGACGTCGATGAATTCGGTATGGCCTGCGAAGGGAAAACTTTCTTCGACCGGATCGGCGATCATCACGAGATGGCCGCGCGCGCCGCGCGCCGAGAGGAGCCTGATTTTCTCGGCGATGGCGGCGGGATCACTTAAGAAATCCGAGATGAGAATAGCCTGAGTACGTGGCGGCAAAGTGATGCCCACGGGAAGCTCGGCGGGCTGAAACGCAGCCGAACGTTCTTCGGCAATCATCGCCTCAGCGAAATTCGCGATGATGGCCCGCGTCGCTACCGCACGTGTGAGGCCCAGAAGTCCGACTCTTTCGCCGCCACGGACCAAAAGATCGGCGCAAGCGAGACCAAGCACCAGAGCGCGATCGATCTTCGATTGCAGCGCGAGCTTTGAGACGAAGCCCATTGAGCGGGACCGGTCGACCCACATCCAGACAGTATGCGCCGCTTCCCATTCGCGTTCGCGAACATAGATGCGATCGTCGCGCGCCGAACGGCGCCAATCTATACCCGCTGTCGACTCGCCGGCTACGAAAGGCCGAAATTGCCAAAAGGTTTCGCCGGTGCCGGCCACGCGGCGGCCGTGAACGCCATGCATCACGCTTGCTGCAATCTCCTTGGCGGCAACAATGAGGCTCGGTAGCCGGGCAGCAAGATCGAGCGCACCGCCCTCGGTCGCGGAAGAAACCTGCCGTTCCGATGGATCGAGCAGCCAAACATCGCTCATGCGTCAGCTCAGATGCTTGGTGAGACGGGCAATGACGCCCGGCACAGTTTCGCCCTCCGCCCGCGCCGCGAAGGTCAGCGCCATACGATGTTTCAGCACCGGCCCTGCGAGGGCGACCACATCGTCAAGCGAGGGCGCAAGGCGGCCGTCGACCAGCGCCCTGGCGCGCGTCGCGAGCATCAAAGCCTGCGCCGCGCGGGGGCCAGGCCCCCAGGAAACGTGCTGAGTGATCGCAAAATCGCCTTCGCCTGGCCGCGCCGAGCGGACGAGATCGAGAATGGCTTCGACGATCTGCTCGCCGACCGGCAGGCGGCGCACGAGGCGTTGGGTGGCGATTAGGTCGTCAGCCGTCATGGCCGGCTTGGCCTCAGTGTCTTTGTCGCCGGTCGTCTCGATGAGGATGCGCTTTTCGGCGGCGCGATCGGGATAGGTTACGTCGATCTGCATCAGAAAGCGGTCGAGCTGCGCCTCCGGCAGCGGATAGGTGCCCTCTTGCTCCAGCGGGTTTTGCGTCGCGAGCACATGGAAGGGATGCGGCAGGTCGTGGCGCTCGCCGGCGACCGAGACATGATGTTCCTGCATCGCCTGCAACAGAGCCGATTGCGTGCGCGGGCTGGCCCGATTGATCTCGTCGGCCATCAGCAATTGCGCGAAGATCGGTCCCCGCACGAATCGAAAGCTCCGGCGGCGATCGGCGGTCTCTTCGAGAACCTCTGAGCCAAGGATATCGGCCGGCATGAGGTCGGGCGTGAACTGCACCCGGCGCGTATTCAAGCCAAGCACCTTGCCTAAGGATTCGACGAGTTTCGTCTTGGCGAGGCCCGGCACGCCGACAAGCAGGCCATGGCCCCCGGAGAGCAGCGTCACGAGCGCCTCTTCGACGACCTGCTCCTGGCCGAAAATGACCGTGCCGATCGCCGCCCGCGCCGCCGCGATGCGATCGAGGGCCATCTCGGCCGAGCGTAGGACGGCGGTTTCGAGGGAGGTCGTGTTGGCTTCCGACATCAGGGTCTCACCTTGTTTGAGCCGACGGATTTTTTTCTGTCATGGACTAGATTGGGTTCGAAAGCCATAAGTCGATGTGCCATGCGCTGATTCGGCCGGTTTCGGACCAGTGCCGATGGGAACAGTGTCGCACTGGTTCGGTCCTCCGAAAAAGACTGTTGCAGAACAATAACTTATCCAACGGGCTGCCCTCGCAGAAACCAACGGGCAGCCCTCGCAGAAAGAGGAAAGCCCCGATCAAACCCCGGCAAGGTCCGTCTTGGTGCGAAACTATGGCGGAAGATACGCCAATCGACGGCAAAGCTAAGGAATGCGGCACGTAGACAGCGCGTAGATGAACGGATCCTATCGTCCGCCACGCTTCCGGCTTGGTCTCGGAGAAATTGCTAATTCGACGACAAGGAGCAGGCCTGATTAAGCCACAGCATATGCCCTTCTGCCGGCGGGGCTTGATCTGCCGCATGGGATAGCGACCTGCTAAGAAGTGCACCGGCCATCGCGCGGAGTTCGAGGATTATGAGCTATCTCCAGCACGTCTTGCAGCCGGGGGAAAAGGTGGTCGTTGATGGGTGCCTGCATTGGATTATCTATCGCAAAGCGATCTTCTTCCTGATCTGCACTACATTAGCGGTCGCCGCCGCAAATCATTTCCAGCACACGCAAGTTCGGTGGGCGGCGTCGCTCGCCCTCGTCCTCGTGTTTGGCGTGCTCGCCATTGTCTTTGCGCTCCACGCGTGGTGGCGGAGCTTCACGACTGAAATCGCGGTGACCACGACGCGGGTAATCTACAAAACCGGCTTCATCAAGCGCCACACCGCCGAAATGAACATGGACAAGGTCGAGTCCGTCGATGTCGATCAGTCGCTTCTCGGCCGCATCCTCGGCTATGGCACGATCAATGTTAGGGGTACCGGCGCGAGCATCGAGCAGCTCGATTACATCGCGCATGCGATCGAACTGAGAAATGCAATCACGTCGCGCTGATACCGCGCCGGGAAGCGGAGTCCGCAACCACGGTGCGGGTCAGTGCTCTGGGGCGTGACCGTCGGGCGTAGGCGTTACGCCTCGGGTTCGCTGGAAAAAGCGGACGGCGGGGCTTTGAACGCGTTCCCTGCCCTCTCCGCCGCAGCCTGCGCGGCGCCGACGCCAGCACGTGCGATATCGCGGCTCGCCGCGATCGCGCTATCGGTGGAGGCCTGCGTCGCCCGCGCCATATCTACGGCCGTTCTCGTCGCATTCTGAGCGACTGCAGCCGCCGAATGCGCGGCTTCGACCCCGACTTGCGCCAGATCTTCGGCTTCTTTGCCGATCCCGGCAGGAAGATCGGTCATGCGAGACATCATCGCCCGGACTTGGTCGTTGAATGTATCGAACATCCCGGTCATGAATTTGGTTTGTATGGTGACGATGTCTCCGATGTCGCGGGCATGACTCAATTCGTCAATCAGTTTCGCGTTCTGGGTGAAGGAAACGCGCGAAATATGCGCAATTTCTTCAGCAAAGACTTGAATATTCCGCGCCGCAGCCGCAAAGCCGCTCGCCGCCCAGTCGATGCCGGCAGCCGCCGGTTCCGGATCCCGATTTTGCATCGTGTCCTCCCTTTGCCGCGGGGTCCGAGCAAGATCGGAGCACGCGCGGTTCTCGACCTTAGCGCATTGGCGATGCCAGATCGACAGCTAGTGGCGGCGTCCGGCCCTCTTTTATCCTCGGCGCAAAACGCCGAAGATCAGGGACAGGACGAGCAGGACGATCGCAACCCAGAAGAGAAGACGCGCACCTTCCATCGCCGTACCGGCAACGCCGCCAAAGCCCAAGACGCCTGCGATGATTGCGACAATGAGAAATATCAACGCCCAGTGAAGAAGATTGCCGAAATTCATCTGACACCCCCAAGCCTGCGGTTGGAGCGGTCCCCAAAGGAAGCGGGATGACGCTATCCCGCGCGGCGTATTTGCCCAGGACGCAACGGCAGGACGCAGCGCCAGTCCGGGCCGACATTAACGGATTGGGGATTGCCGGGTTCCGCAAAGAGCAAGCTTATTTGTGCCGAACACGCCGCCGCTTAAAGAGCACGCTGCCAGGTTCTTGTCCGCGGGCTGAAGTTCACGCCTCAAGCCTTTGCTTTCATGCATAATCCGGTGATCATGGCATAGGTCACGCGGCATTGGCCGTTTGGTGAAGCGCGGCGGCGACAGCCGCGAGCGCCTCTTGCGCCGCAGCGCCATCCGGCCCTCCCGCCTGCGCCATATCGCGGCGGCCGCCACCGCCCTTGCCGCCGAGTTTGGCCGAGGCGGCGCGCACCAGCGCCACTGCGTCAAAGCGCGCGGTCAAATCCTCCGTGACGCCGACGACAACGCCTGCCTTGCCGTCGGCGCCGACGCCGACGATGGCGACCACGCCCGAACCGATGCTCTGTTTGGCATCATCAGCGAGCGATTTCAGGTCCTTCATATCAATGCCGGAGACTTCCTTGCCGAGGAATTTCACGCCGTCGATCTCTTCGATCACCTGCACGGCCTCGTCGCCCATGGCGAGCCTTCTGCGTGCCTCGCTCAAGTCGCGTTCGAGCCTGCGCCGCTCCTCCAGAATGTGGGCGAGGCGCTCGCCGGCATCGTCCTCCGACGCCTTGAGCATATGAGTCAGTTCCTGCAAGCGACGCGCCTGCGCATTGAGATGATGGCGCGCGGCGGTGCCGGTCTTCGCCTCGATCCGTCGTACCCCGGCCGCGACCGGCGATTCGGCGACAATCGAAATGAGACCAATGTCGCCGGTCCGGCGAACATGGGTGCCGCCGCATAATTCGACAGAGAAGGCAGCATTGGACTGCGACCTCTCGCCCTCCTCCTCCATTCCCAAAATCTCCGCGGCATGGCCCATCGAGACGACGCGCACCTGATCGCCATATTTCTCGCCGAACAACGCGCGGGCGCCCGATTCGATCGCCTGATCCACATCCATGAGACGCGTCTCGACCGGCGCATTCTCCAAGACGGCGCGATTGGCGATATCCTCGACCCGCGCCAATTCCTCCGAAGTAATCGGCTTCGGATGCGCAAAGTCGAAGCGCAGCCGGTCCGGCGCGACGAGCGAACCCTTTTGCGCGACATGATCGCCGAGGACCTGCCGCAACGACTCATGCAGAAGATGGGTCGCCGAATGATTGGCGCGCAGGGCGCGGCGGCGGCGATGATCGACAGCGAGTTCGACGGCGAGGTTCAACGTCACCTCGCCCGACTCGACGACGCCCTCATGAACGATGAGCTCGCCGAGCTTCTTCTGGGTGTTGGTGACGCGGATCTTGAGACCCTGCGCGTGGATCACGCCGGTATCGCCCACCTGGCCGCCAGACTCGCCATAGAACGGCGTCTGGTTGAGGATAAGTTGGCCGGTCTCGCCTTGTCGGAGGCGCGAAACCTCGCGACCGTCCTTCAGAATCGCGACGACGATGCCTTCCGCCGTTTCCGTCTCGTAGCCGAGGAATTCGCTCGCGCCGAGCCGCTCCTTAAGGCTGAACCAGATCGATTTCGGTCGCCGCCTCGCCGGAGCCCGCCCAGGCCCTGCGCGCCTCGGCGCGTTGCTGCTCCATCGCCGCGTTGAAACCCGCAACATCGACACCAAGTTCGCGCGCCCGCAAAGCATCCTGGGTGAGATCGAGCGGGAAGCCGTAAGTATCATAGAGCTTGAACGCGGTACTGCCCGGCAGGATCGCCCCGCGCGGCAGATCGCGGGTCGCCTCGTCGAGAATGGCGAGGCCGCGGGTAAGCGTGTTGAGGAATCGCGTTTCCTCGAGCCGCAAAGTCTCGACGATGAGCGATTGCGCCCGCACGAGTTCCGGATAGGGCTGTCCCATCTCGCGCACCAGCACCGGCACGAGCCGCCACATTACCGGCTCCTCGGCGCCGAGAAGCTGGGCATGCCGCATGGCGCGGCGCATGATCCGGCGCAGAACATAGCCGCGGCCCTCGTTCGAGGGCAGCACGCCGTCGGCGACAAGAAAAGCAGACGCGCGCAGATGATCGGCGATGACGCGATGGCTCGCCTTCTGCGGCCCGTCCGGATCGACGCCGGTCGCGACGGCGACGGCGAGAACCAAGGCCCGCATGATGTCGATGTCGTAATTCGACGGCACGCCCTGCAGAAGCGCGGCAATGCGCTCAAGTCCCATGCCGGTGTCGATCGATGGACGCGGTAGAACAATCCGATCTTCCGGCGTCACCTGCTCATATTGCATGAACACGAGATTCCAGAATTCGAGAAAGCGGTCACCGTCGGCATCGGCGCTCCCAGGCAGGCCGCCGGCGAGCTTCTCGCCCTGATCGAAGAAGATCTCAGAACAGGGACCGCAGGGGCCGGTGTCGCCCATCGCCCAGAAATTATCCGACGTAGGAACGCGGATGATCTTCGACTCCGGAAGGCCGGCAATCTTCTTCCAGAGATCATGGGCCTCGTCATCGGTATGATAGACGGTGACGAGCAGCTTTTCCTTCGGCAGACCGAACTGTCTGGTGATCAGTGTGAAGGCGAGTTCGATCGCCTCGGCCTTGAAATAATCGCCGAAGGAGAAATTCCCCAGCATCTCGAAGAACGTATGATGGCGGGACGTGTAGCCGACATTATCGAGATCATTGTGCTTGCCGCCGGCGCGCACGCATTTCTGCGCTGTCGCGGCGCGGCTATAGGGCCGTTTCTCAACGCCGGTGAACACATTCTTGAACTGGACCATCCCCGCATTGGTAAACATGAGGGTCGGGTCATTGCGCGGGACAAGCGGCGACGAGGCGACGATCTCATGCCCGTTGCGCGCAAAAAAATCGAGAAAAGCCGTCCTGATTTCGTTGACGCCGCTCATAACCTTCGCATCCGTGCTGCGCGAACCCTTTCCGCTTGGGGGAGAGGGTGGTCGGCGGAGCCGACCGAGTGAGGGGTTAGATGCTACAATTCAGAAGCGCCTGTAACCCCTCATCCGCCTCACTGCGTTTGGCACCTTCTCCCGCAGGGGGAGAAGGTATGCGCGCCATCGTTCTAGCTTCCGCCTTCCGCTCTGTCGAGCGCGACCGATGAGCCCTCAGGCATCCAATTCACCGCCGTCTTCGGCCTCGCCGGGATCGAGAATGCGCTGCGCGATCAGCCCGGAATTCTCACGGATCGCAAATTCGATCCGGTCAGCGATTTCGGGATTGCTTTTCAGATAGGCCTTGGCGTTCTCGCGACCCTGGCCGAGTCTCTGGCTGTCATAGGAGAACCAGGCACCGGATTTCTCGACAACTCCCGCCTTCACGCCGAGATCGATGAGCTCGCCCGTCTTCGAAATGCCCGCCCCGTACATAATGTCGAATTCGACCTGTTTGAAGGGAGGCGCGACCTTGTTCTTGACGACTTTCACGCGGGTCTGATTGCCGACGACCTCGTCGCGCTCCTTGATCGAGCCGATCCGGCGGATGTCGAGGCGAACGGAGGCATAGAATTTCAAGGCATTGCCGCCAGTGGTCGTCTCCGGGCTGCCATACATGACACCAATCTTCATCCGAATCTGGTTGATGAAAATCACCATCGTCTGGGAGCGCGAGATCGAGGCGGTGAGCTTGCGCAAGGCCTGACTCATGAGCCGCGCCTGGAGGCCCGGCTGGCTGTCGCCCATTTCACCATCGATTTCAGCACGCGGCGTCAAGGCCGCGACCGAATCGATGACGAGCACGTCGATCGAACCGGAGCGCACGAGCGTATCGGTGATTTCGAGCGCCTGTTCGCCGGTGTCGGGCTGAGAGATGAGCAGATCCTCGAGATTGACCCCGAGCTTGCGCGCATAGATCGGATCGAGCGCATGTTCGGCATCGATGAAGGCGCAGACGCCGCCCCGCTTCTGCGCTTCGGCGATCACGTGCAGGGTGAGCGTCGTCTTGCCCGATGATTCCGGCCCATAAATCTCGATCACCCGGCCGCGCGGCAGCCCGCCAACCCCGAGCGCGATATCGAGGCTCAAGGAGCCGCTCGATATGGTCTCGATTTCGACCGCCTTCTGGCTCTTGCCGAGCCGCATGATCGAGCCTTTGCCGAAGGCACGTTCGATCTGCGACAAGGCGGCATCGAGCGCCTTGGTCTTGTCCACGGATGTTCCTTCCACAAGGCGGAGATTAGTTTGGCTCATCGACATCAATCCTTCTGACATGGGCGCGGCAGGCGGGCAAGGCGGCGCTACCACCACAATGTACCCCATTTGTTCCCATGCACAAGTTCTTTTTCTGTCCCAATTATGCACTTGGCATAACAATGGACATACGATATACTCTTTCTTACGATACAGACCGCGCCAACTTCATCGCGAAGCTTTTCGAAGGCGTACCAAACTTCAGTTATGCCGATATGAGCGCTGAAAAAAACTCTCTGCCTCCTTGGGGAACCAAGGGCAGAGTGAACAAGGCAGGCGTGAGAATTCGATCGGTTGATGTGCTCTCTGCGGAGGACATCAACGCGTTTGAAAGTTGGCGCGCCGCTCACGGTTACGTACTGAATACCTTCAAGCCATTGCTCTGGAGCCGTGTGCGAGGGAAAAAAATCATTGTCGCCCAGCGGCTGAAACGGCGGCTAACTATTATAGATAAACTGTTTCGAGAACCTTCGATGGAACTGGTCCGCATGGACGACATCGCAGGCTCTCGACTTATATTTGAAGGTATAAAAGCGCTTGATAAATTTAGAATCTCATTTCACCAGAGTAAATTTAAGCATAAGCTGAAGCATGATGATAAAGATAAATACAATTATATTATACACCCAAAAGATAGCGGCTATAGAGGAGTGCATGAAATATATGTTTATAATGTTAACTCAGAAGAGGGACGAAAATACAACGGCCTATACATAGAATTGCAATTTAGGACTTTATGTCAACATGCGTGGGCAACCGCTGTTGAAGTGGTCAGTAGAATCACGGAAAATCAGCCAAAATTTGATAGGGGCGATGACAGACATAGGGAATTCTTCCGATTGGCTAGCGAAATAATTGCTCGCACGCAGGAGGGCCTAACAAGCTGTCGTGCCCATCTATCAGACGCCGAATTATGCAAGAAATTCAAGGCCCTTGATGCAGAAATAAATGTCATGAGATTTCTTAGAAATCTCCCTGTCATCGAACAGGCGTCACGAATTAAAAACAATGTCGTTTTACAGCTAACTCCAATAAACAAAGAAAATAACACAGAGATAAAGCTTACTATACATCATTTTCTTGATATAAAGTCAGCGACAGAAGCCTATTTTAGGCTTGAGAAGGCAAATCCAGAGGATGATATAGTTTTGGTTAGGGCCAAGACTTTTGACGATATTCGCTCTGCGTATAGGAATTACTTTCAGAACACGAATGAATTTCTTAATTACATCGAGGAAGGGCTGAAAAAGTTACAGTGCGACGGGGAGACCGCAAGTGAAAGATGATCTGCTTGAAGAAGATGAAATCGCACGCCGTCGTGATGCCGCGATCCGACGCGCCTTGAACACGCCGCCCAGGCCGACAAAGGAACTCATCGGCAAAGGCAAACGTGAAGCCGCGAAGCGGAAGGGTCGAGTCAGGAAAGCTAGTCGAACCAAGTCATAAGGCGCCTGAACCCAGGCGACCAAAGAGAGAGATCGAGGACGAAGAAACCCGCCTATTTGGCGGGTTTCTTATTGGAGAATCCAAATGGAGAAATCGCCCGGACAACATCTGCAAAATTGGCTCATCCGCAATAAAATGAACGTGACCGATCCGATGTTTGTGGACGCGGTAGACCACACGATTGAAAACGCGATTCGTGATAGTCGCGTAGGGGATGGTCAGGCCAGTTTGTCCATTAGCAAATCAGCAAGCACTGATATTTCCCGTTCGTCCTGTTTGCCTACTGCTTCGACAGCAGCCTGACCTAACGGCCTGCCGTTCCGATAAAGCCAAGTGATTGTGCCGCCTGATGATGCAAGTTTGTCGGCGTAATCAGCATCATTGCGGGTTGGCGGGGGAAAATGGGTTTGTTCTGAGCTTAATTCGATCACGCGAGGGTGCACTCGATAGAGCGCTACAAATGCCCGCAAAACTTGCATATTAAAGTCAGTATTGACATCAGACATGGCAGCGCGCCTTTCCGGCAATCATCTGGTTCTTTCGATTATCGCCAAGATTGCTCTTAACTTGGCGAAATCTTTCTTAAGCCGATTTCGCCGCACGAGGTTGTCGATATGTCAGGCGCTTTCCTACCGCGCCTTTGACCGCACGGCTCGCGCGTTCAGTGTCGTCAACGCCAAGCCCCGAACGGTTTGAATAACGGAAATCGAACTCGTTCAAGTAGGCCTGCAAATGGCCTTCGCCGCAGTGGTGATAAACGCCAGTCATGCCACGTTTGAAAATGCCAAAGAAGCCTTCGACCGTGTTAGTCGTCGTATCGCCGCGAGCGTATTCGCCGAAGCCATGATTGACGGCTTCGTGCTTGGCGAAGGCTTTGCCAGGCTGTTTGTACCACTGCGCTTCGTCAGTGTTCAGAGTGCTATCGAGGACGACATGAGCACCCAAGATTTTCTTGATTGTCTGGATTGTTAAGTTTTCCACTTTCACTGAAACGGCACGGCCGCCGCGTTCAACCATCGTCAGAACCTTGCGCTTGGTCGCGGTACCGCGCTTGCCAACCCAACCGCGCCCATTAACGAACGTCTCGCCAGGTTTGCCGATATAGGTCTCGTCAACCTCAACCGTTTTCCCCTTCCCGCCCAACGGTTCTGGATCACGGTCAGCCATCGCTTCGCGAACGCGATGCGCAAGAAACCAAGCTGTGCGATAGGAGCCGATGCCAAGTGTCCGCATCAACTGATGCGCGCTCACACCCTTCTTTGACGAAGCCATTAGGTGAAACGCGAGCGCCCACTTCGTCAGAGGCAAATGGCTTGCCTCCATGACCGAGCCGACAGTGACCGTGAACGGCTCGCGACAAGCATTGCACTGATACATGCCTGGACGATGCGAGTTGCCATTGACGCGGGTCGCCTGCCCCACCACGCCGCAATGCGGGCAGATCGGCTTGCCGTCCGGCCAGCGCAAGCTTTCGAAATGAGCGCGGGCCGCGTCCTCGTCGTGAAAGATCGGGTTTGTCAGATTGGTAGGCATTTCAAGCTCCTATGCTTGGAACACTACCAGAACCGATCTATTATGTCAAGTGCATAATGCCCTTTTCTGTTCTTTCCGGGGGTATAGGGAACTTGGATTTTGAGCGGGCTTTTGACCACGCCAGCCGACTTGCGCCAGTGCTGGATTGGCATTGGAATGGAATGCGCCAAGGTGTTTATGCAAGGGTTCAGATGAACTTACCGTGCAATACTTTATTTCTCGCGCAACATTGTGTTTCCGATGCTTGTCATCGGTCGTTCCCGCGTACCGGCGCTCGCAGATACTCGTATCTGCATCGATAGAGATGCCTGAAAAAGTAGACTATGGCTTTCAAAACACCTCTATCAGGCACGCGTATTGAGCTCTGTCTATTTTCTTGACGGCATGAGCGGCTTTCCATGTGCCTTTGACTCGATAATGGCAGGAGTTGATGATTTGCAGCTCGGCCGCGAGCTGTTTGCGCGCGGCGAAGCTGCTATCGAGATTAAGCAAGGCCGAACTCGGGCAGTGAGACTGCCATCATCGGCCGCCAGAAATGGCGCCCCTATATTGCGACTGCCGTAAACAACGACATAAGCTTCGGCAGTCCCCGAAAAGAGAGAGCCGGCAGACTGTCTGCCGGCTCTTTGTCCAAGAGGTGAGCGAAACGATCCATGTCGAACTTATGGCATTGGATAGAAACCGAACATACCAAGGTGACCTGCATTCTTTGCCGGCTTCCCACATACGAGGAATTCCATCATGGCCGTGCCGCCCAATCAAATCTCTTTCTCGGAAATTGGAAGTGCCATTGCACCTTTCATCTATTTTGATGGAGTTCCCAACTTTGGTTTCCATGACGGTGTTGCCAATCTTACGCTTGAGGCCTTCAGCTATGTTTCGATTGACGATAAGGTGGTGGCCCAACGTGTCATGGTCGCTCAGATTAGAACGAGCGCATCCGGACTTGCGCACCTTAAGAGCGCCATTGAAGGAATCGAATTGCTCGCGAATCCAGCGCCAGGCGGCAAGAGCAATTAAAGACTTCATCCGTTCTCGCTTTGCTCTGGGCGGTGCTTTTTCGATGCCCTGGCGCTCTGTCCCCGTCCCAGGCCTAGCCCTTTGGCTGCGCCAGCATGCGGTCGACGGACCTGCTAAGTTGCTTGAGAATAAAATTGGGCGCGACCCGGTTCATAATTTTGAGCATGTTGCTTAGGCCAGGCCGGATTTCGACGTGGTCTTTTTCGATCCCGTCTATGGCTTCTTCCGCAAGAGTTTTGACATCCATCACCTTCACGCCCTCAAAATCCTCCGCGCTGAAATCATCCTTGAACAACGGCGTCTCCGTTAACGGAGGCGCCAGCTCAAACACGCTGATGTTCGTGTTCTTCAACTGAATACGGAGCGACAGCGTGAAGGAATGTATCGCGGCTTTCGTGGCGCAATAGACCGGCGATATCGGTAGCGGCACGAAAGCAAGTCCGGTGGAAACATTAACGATGGCGGCTCTCTTCTGCATCTTCAGGTGCGGCAGGAACTGCATAACCATGCGAATCGAGCCGTTCAGATTGATCTCGACTTCGCGTGTGATGTCCTGCAAGTCCGATCCGAAGGTGTTCAGGTTAATCTTTCGCATGATCCCTGCATTATTGATGAGCACATTCAAGCTGGGGAATTCCGCGACGACCTGTTGGTAAAGGCGCGCGATCGCCGCTGGGTCGCTCACATCACTTTGAATCGTGTGGATGCCGGGAAGCCTCTTCCTTGCGGAATCAAGATTAGATTGGCTTCGCCCCGTGACAATCACCTTGTTGCCGAGTGCCAAGAGCTGAGCGGCCAGCTCGAAACCAATGCCGGATGTTCCGCCCGTTATCAGGATCGTATTGTCGGAGATTTTCACAGCAGCCTCCTCAATGTGTCTGATCCGAGCCCCGGTCGAGTTTCGGCCGTTCCGGCTCCGTCAGGTCAAAAACAAATTTCGACGACCCGTCGTTTCCTTCGCTTTCCGCCCCGCCTAGGAGTGCTCATGCGGCCGCAACACGTGTCTGATCCAACCAGTCGTCCAAATCATGGCGCTAGGAAATTGGCGATGCTTAATCTGTCCGTGAGACGCGCCACCTGCCCTCATGCGGAGACAGACAGGGAATGAGCCCGCATTACGGCTAGTCCCCGCTCGCCTTAGAGGCCGCAATTGCTTGGTCCACATTCCACTTGACGTCCCCGAGAGTGAAGGTGGCTTTGCGCTGCTTTGTTTTGTCCCCGAACGAGGTGATAATGGCGGGATGAAAGGGGTAAGCGGCCGCGTGCGCGCAAAATGGAATTGGCCGAGATCGCCAAGGCGAATCCGCGCCGAGAAATGGCGCGAAGTCGTTCGCTCTCATGACAATGGCGGACATTTTGGGACTTCGTCGCGAAAATCCGTAAAGCAGGATTATTCGGAAATCTATTTGGGAACAATGAGCATCTCGAGCGCACCGCGGCCGCATCTCGGCCTTAGAGGTGGTGAATGAACGCGTTGGCCGTCGGTGTAATTGCTTTTGTCTGCGCTTTTGGCGGCGCATTACTTGGGATGTTTTTGAGCGGTCTTTTGCCCGCGCATCATTTGAGTAGCGAGTCAAAGGACGTCACCAAGGTGGCGATGGCCATGGTCGCTACGCTTGCGGCGCTGGTGCTCGGGTTGCTCATTGCCTCGGCCAAGAACTCATTCGATAACAAGGATACTGAGCTGAGACGCGCTGGCGCGCACGCCATCCTGCTCGATCGCACGCTGGCTCAATACGGGCCTGAGACCCAGGAAGCCCGCAATCTGCTTCGCGAGATTGTTGCGGTGAGAATCCACCAGATTTGGCCGGATGCGAGTTCAAGGAATGTGGACCTGAACGTTATTAGCGGAGGCCTTGGCGCTGAGGCACTTCAGCGCAAGCTTTTGGATCTTTCTCCGCAGAACGACGCGCAGCGTTGGCTAAAATCGAGGGCCTTGGAGATCAGTGGCGACGTCGCGGAAGCGCGCTGGTTGGTGGCGGAGCAGACGGGCAGCAGTATTCAATGGCCGTTTCTGACCATTTTGGTGTTTTGGCTCACCATCATATTCGTGAGCTTCGGCCTCTTCGCGCCTCATCATGGCACCGTAATCACCGCGCTCTTCGTCTGCGCACTCTCGGTAGCCGGCGCGATCTATCTGATCGTTCAAATGGACCAGCCCTATAGCGGATTTATCAAACTCTCCAGGGCTCCCCTCGACGCTGCTTTCGACCAGATCGGCAGTTCCCTCGGACCGGCACCCTGATTAAGGCTCATTGCAAGGCGCCAGGCAAATCAACCATAAGATGCGAGCCGACCCGGCGGTTCCCCTAGCCACAGCGCCGTCTGGCGTTGGCGATGCTGCCGGGGTAATAATGGCAGAGGGGATTCGGCATCCGAACGTGCCGTCCGACAGAGCGAAGTCTGTGAATTGACTCATATAGCTGCGTTCGAAACGGTTCCAACGTGTTACAAATAAAAGGCGACTATCGGCGTCGCCAGCCAATCGAGGGGGCTTCTCATGGGCATTAACCGCATCGCCTTTTTGGCCGGTCAGGCCGGTCGCATTGTTCTGATCGCTGGCTTCAGTCTGAGCATTGTCGCGAGCGCTCGAGCTTTCGAAGTAACGGACGAGCAGCGCGAGGCCTGTACGCCTGATGCTTTCCGGCTCTGTTCGTCCGAAATTCCCGACGTGAGTCGCGTTGCAGCCTGCATGGCAGCCAAGAAAGCCAGCCTGAGCCCACCATGCCGGGCTGTATTCGAAACCGCCAGCCTGGATCGAGCGGCCCCGCTGCCGCATCACCACCGAGCTCACAGAACTTTCTCGACTTATGCGCACTACCATAAGTCGCACGCTCTCAGGCACTATGCGCACTACCGCGAACCGTACGTTCCGCGCCACCACTGGGCGCGCTCCTGAAGGCGGTACCATTTATCGGTTCATGACGAAGCCGAGAGCGGGCAGCTTTCGTTGCACGAAGGCACAACTTCGGACGGTCGTTCGGTCGCCGAAAGCATTTGCTGAAGCCTCGACTGTTGGTTCGGTGGGGCTCAAGCCCGCTGCCGAATATTGATCCTTTCGACGAAATAAGCTTGTCTCGGCTTACTAATTTCCCAATCCGGCAAGTCAAGGAAACGATGGCCTTGCGCCAATTCTAGACTTCGGCCGCGCGGCAAGGTCGCGTCTCCAAGATTCCGGCCGCACCGATTGAGTTCAAATTGAGATCAAAGAGAAGCTTTACGACACGCATGACAAAAATACATTTTCTAAAGCACACCTAGTTTTCCTAGGATTACGCTTTATCTGGCCTCTGCCTGCTTAATTACAGATCATGCCATATTTCACAACATTTGGAGGAATTGATGATGAACGCTCAACATACGAACGAAAACCTTACAGTCCACTTCAAGGTCAAGGACTTTAGCGCATGGCGCGCGGGTTATAATGGACACGAAAAGCACCGCGTCTCCGCCGGGATCACGAATGGTAGAGTTTTCCGCAACGCCGACGACCCGAACGACGTTGTGATTATCCAGGATGTCGCCGATGTGGCAAAGGCTCGCACCTGGTTGGTCTCAGATGACTTGAAGGCGGAGATGCAAAAGAGCGGCGTCATAGGCACACCTAGCATCCGCTTCACGGCCTAAAGTCGGGACGAGTTCCGGCATGGCTTCCTTGCCTGTCGCGGTTCCGAAAATGAAAGCCCTGGCGCGTCCTCGTTCCCCGCGACGAGATAGCCGGGGCATTTCATTGCGTTTGAAGTCAGAAGATTCCGCCTTGCCTAGTCTGAATTTCCGCCGTGGTTCATTCCCGGCCGAGACATACTGCCCGCGCCGAGTGCAGGTACGAAATACTTTCCTAGCGTCGCCGCGAGGCGCCCGTGCCTTCTCCTTATCTGCTTCCTTTTGTCCATCGCCACTGCCTGCCCCGCAATAACCTTATTGGAGGTTCACGGCTCTTTCGTTCAAGACGGGAGATCAGCAGCATGCAGTCGAGGATATTGAAGTTGACGCAAATCGCCGCAAGCACAGCAGTTTTAGCAACGATATTCTCTTTGCCGGCGACTGCTAATGATCAATATCGCGAAGGCCCGTGGCGAAAAATGCACCACCACTATCACCGATCTTTCGACCGTCCTCTTACCGTTACAAGTCGGCAGCATCGCGAGCCGATTTTTGCCGCTCCAGATCCTTTCCGTGGACCGGCCGCGATCATCACCGCTCCGAACGCTATAGCGGCAACGATAGTAAGTTTGCCTTTCCGCGGCGTGGGCACTGTGTTTCCGGCTTATGGAAATCCAGCAATCAATCCGCTGGTGATTGTCGGCGCTCCGGTACATGTCGCCGGGCAGATCGCGGAATTCCCGTTCTATGTCGTCGGTAGCGCATTTGGCGCGCCTCCGATTGTCGTCTATTGATCGGATCAAGAGCAGTCGCGTAGGGTCCGTGGACGCAATTTGAGTAACGCCAATGCGCGGCTGTTCACCATCTGCTTGTCCGGAGGCCATAGGCTTGATGGTCGCAGCGAGGAGAGGCATAAGACACCGGACAAGAACAGGATTGCTGATATGTCCTCTCATACCGGCCTAGACCGCGAGCATGGCGATATCATCTATCCGTCATCTATTCCGTTCATACTGGTCCATGTGGCCTGCGTAGCCGCGATCTGGTCGGGAGTTACTTGGCGGGCTGTCGCAATTTGCATAGCGCTCTACTGGTTGCGCATGTTCGCGATCGGCGCCGGGTACCACCGCTACTTCTCGCATCGCGCCTATTCGACCAGCAGGGTATTTCAATTTATTTTAGCCTTTTTCGCACAGAGCAGCGCCCAGAAGAGCGTTCTTTGGTGGGCCGGCAAGCACCGACGTCACCATCTGCATTCCGACACACCGAAGGACGTCCATTCCCCGAGGCACGAGGGTTTTATCTACTCACACGTGGGTTGGATCTTTGCTCGCAAGCATGACAAGGCAGAGCTCGAAAAGGTAGCTGACTTGGCTTGTTACCCGGAGCTTATGGCCCTGCATCGATTGGAGCTAGCGCCAGCGCTCGTCGTCGCTGCTCTCTGCTTTCTTATTGGCGGATGGTCCGGCCTGATAGTCGGATTCTTGTGGAGTACGGTGATCGTCTATCACGCCACGTTCTGCATCAATTCGCTTGCGCATGTCCGCGGGAGCAAGCGATATGTGACGGGCGACGATTCCCGCAACAACTTGCTTTTGGCGCTCTTCACCATGGGCGAGGGCTGGCATAACAATCACCACGCCTATCAGAGCAGCGTGCGGCAGGGCTTCAGATGGTGGGAAATCGACGCGACCTATTACATCTTGAAGGTGCTGTCCTGGTTTGGCATCGTCTGGGACCTGAAGACGCCGCCGGAGAAGGTGCTGCGCAACGAGCAGCGATTGGGTTCGCGGGTCATAGCTCGTGCCGCCGAGGAACTCGCGGCACGATTTAATTCTGAGCGGATTGCGCTCGCCATCAGCTCGGCGGTCCAGGGACCTGACTCTTCTGCATTATGGGAGACGCTGGTCCGGACCCCGGAGCGCATTGCCAAAGTGCTGATTACTTTGCGACTCCCCCAGGTCCCGAGTTCGAGAGGAACTCCTAGCCGAGGCAAAGGTCATGTTCGCGAAGACGAGGTCATTGGACGACATCGTCAACCGCGCATACGAAATCCTTCTCGCGTCCATTGGACTGCACCTCGCGGCTTCTGTCGAAGATCGGCTCTAGCCGTTCGGAAGATCGCTACGCGGGCGAATGAGTTATCATAGACGAGCCCCTAACTGCCCGGGTCTGCGATTTGGCGTGACGACAGGCAGCACGATGAGCACCGGATCGATCTCTGCCTATGTCGAATCCTCTCGAAGCTAGCGCATCGCCCGAAAGGAGTTGCAGTTAAGCCGCTGGGGTACCCACTTCATTTCGAGACTGGGCGGCACCAATTTCACTCTCCCCGCTACGAGCCTTCGACGCAGCCGCGACCAACCTCTGAATAGCTTGGCCGGATACGCCGTATTTCTTGCCGATCTTCGCCCATGAGCACCCGGCAGACCGGTATGCGAGGGCGAAGTCGACGCTTGGTAGCTTCATCATCAACATGCTCCACTCCAGAGATCGCCTCGCATCCAAGCTTGGCGGTGCGCACGATCGATACGTTGCCCAAGAACGTATGAGCCCTTTCCGGGTTCCGGCTCACCCCCGTGGGTCAACGATCGAGAACGTCTTTCATGCGCGGCGCCAGAACATAGACAAAACTTGCTTTGAGCATCGGGCCCCATGTCGACGGCATCGTATCGATGAGAATAGAGGCGAAGCGTTCCTGCCCGAGCAATTTTTCAGCCTTTTCCAAATGCCCTTCGATGGCATTAGTCATCATACGTGCAGCGACATATCCGGCGTGGGAACCAAATTCCGTCTCGACCTTTTCGAAGATCACTTTAATGGCTTGAGCCAATCGCCTTGCATCGTCGGCGGTGGCAGTGACGCCATATCGATCCTGCAGTTCCGTGGTCTTCATATCGACGCCCGAGCAATGGTTCGAATCAGAAGTCAAATCAATTGGCGCCACGGTCAGTGAGAGCGTCAGCAATCGATCCGTTGGGAAGCGCAGACTCGCGTGAGTTGATGCTCCGCGGCAACGCGCTGATAGGGTTCATCGTTCCTCTTGATCCGATATTGAAGATCGCTCCCCAACGGCGGCAACTGCGCAAGCACGGTGAAGGCCTCGTCCGGCTTTGAGAAATATCCCGCGCGCGAATCGAGCTTCACCTTTTCTCCCACCTGGTAGAGATGGCTGGCAGCTTTCGTGATCATGATGTCGGAACGATCGAGCCTGGCGCCGCTGCTTCCGGTCCAACGGAAACGGCGAGCTCAGGTGCGTCTACCGCATTGATCTTCGTCGCGAGAGCTTCGAGCTTGTCGTCACTCATGGCAGTTCGCTTAACGCCCTCGCGGGCCGACATAGCAAGCAACTCGTGCAGGATTTGCACGGTAGGGGGAAGCGGAATACGTCTTCCAAAACGATGGGTTTGCGCCACTGGGAAAACTCCGAGAATATGCTGGTCGCTGTCGGCTTTCGAAGAAGCGGCGACAGCATTGTTGTCGCCGCCGGAATGGACCTCCTTCGTGGAGGACGCGATCGTAAGAAGCTTTATTTCTTCACGTTGTTCGAGTTGGAAGGCGGCGCTTCGGCAGGCTTGGCCGGAGCCGGATTGGTCTGAGGCTGCGCCGGCGGGGCGACATGCGGCTTGCCCGTCTTGGGCGCGTCAGCGGCGGACTTGATCGGAGTGTCGGACATTAGTCTGATTCCTCAAATTCACAGTTCCGAGGTGGCGGGCGCCAGCACGGCCTTCGCACAAAACGTCAACGATCGCTCGGAAGTTTTCGTGCCTAAAGCGACTTTCCCAAAAAAGCCAGCAAAGGCAGATAAGTACGCCGTACTGAGAACTTTATCTGTCTGCAGACCGTCTACATAGGTATCAGTCCACTGAATTACTATGTCTCGACCGAAATTTATTCCGCCATAATAAGTCTTTGCTAAAGCTATTTGTTCATCCGAAATTTGATGGCCTGACAGCGGCTAATTCGCTCCTGGCCACATGTGCGTTTAGCGGGGAGCACGGCAATGATCACATGGACATGATGAAGTATCTGGCTGAGGATTGGGAGCGCGCTAGAACCGCTCTCAACCAGCAGCTCGAGCTGCTCGAAAGCGACCCGTTCTATCCTCAGGCCGGCCTCTCTGAAGCTGCCCGCGACCGGATTGCTCTCCATCTCAAGAACGCGATTGGCGACTATGACGCTCTGATAAAAGAGTGTACGAGCGCGGCAACGTACTAGAGCTGAGGCCTGCTGGACGCGACTGGCCACTCGCGTCGATCAAACCTGGTCGTGAGATCGCGTTGAACAGCGCGCATCTTCCTCCGCGTCGTAAGTCACCATTCCCAAATAATTTGCACTTCTAAGTAATTCGCAAATCATCCTTGAATTCTCCCAGTGGGGGGCCCATATCAGACGCGTCGATAGACGGCCAGATGACTTGATCTTGCGCTGACAAAAACCTGCGCCAAGCTGAAATCTTCTCTCCTGAAAATGCGATTTCGACGGTTCGCGGATTCGCGGGCAAGCACAATCTATGTTTGTGAAAGGGTTTCCCATGGCTACGGGAACCGTAAAATGGTTTAACTTCGATAAGGGCTATGGCTTCATTGCGCCGGATGACGGCGGCAAAGATGCCTTCGTCCATGTCAGCGCCGTAGGGCGCTCCGGGCTCAACGACCTGCGCGAAGGTCAGAAGGTGGGCTTCGAGCTCGTCGCTGATCAGAAGAGCGGTAAGGTGTCGGCCGACAACCTCAAGGTTTTGGACTGATTGCAGAGTTGGCGGCTCTTGGGCCTGCCGACATACGCCGTCGCTGCAGCGAGCCGACCACGGATGGACTGGCGGTTCAGCTCGCGGGATGCGCAGCAGGATGCACGATGCGGCGCTTAGCGTCGATGGCCCCGCACCTCATGAAGGTCGCGGGGCTTTTTGCTTCCGCCGAACTCGCGGCGCCCTGGAGGCCGATGGGCGTGGCTGAGCTTTGATGCTTCAAAGGAGTTGATCATGCACTATCTCGGCGGAATCTCGGGCACTGGTCTATTGATGTGCGACGGCAAGGAGATCGCGCGCGCGTCCTACGACTTCGACGGCTTTCTGCGGCCGTCGAAGGAGGTTGTCAGTTGCGGCGAGATCCGGCTTTGCGCCAGAGCCCTGAAGGATGTGTTCGGCCGCGCCAACCTCCAAATTCGCACCGATGACGGCCGCCTCCTCCATCTCAAATTCTCAGAAAAGACGCTAGCTTCGGCAGCCGACGCCGCGCACGTGGATGTCACCGGCGAATTGCCGACGGCGTCGCAAAATTGGCGGCGTTGATGGCGGTCTGCACGCGCGCCGGCCTACTGAGACGCGCAGGGAGTGCGTAAGGGTCAATGCGCCGATTGCAGGCGCGATGACGCGCAGGAACGGAGATCAGCATGATAACCGTCTATCATTTCCAGCTCTGGGATCACGGCAAAGGGCGCATTTTCATTCCTCGGTGCAAGAGCACCGCCGAGCGAATCAAACAAATCGGCGGTGAATTCATCCCCGAGACCGCGCAGGAAATTGAGCCGTCGCGACTCGATGCCCTCGGTCGATACGATCCGCAGCGTATCCATCGTTGAGAGTGATTTGGCAACAATAACTGCCGCCGGCGGTCGTGCCTCAGTTTGAATTTCGAGGCTCTTGTCTGCTATCGCTCCCTGCACGCTTTCCTGTATGCTTGCCGGAAAGCAGAGGGCCAATCCTATGCCGGCGATCAAGGATTTAATCGAAGATTGGATTGAAATACGAGCGACGCTTAAGCATCAGCTCGAAATGCTCGAATCCGATGAAATCCGCACCGGACTAAAGATTCCAAATGCCACGACTTAGGCTACTCTCGCGAGCATTGAGACCTGCGTTAGGGAGATAAACTCCCTCCTGAAGGAATACGCACGCGCCGACCGGACCTAAAGACGAGAAGCGTCCCGTCCACGTCATTGCTGCTGCCGTCATGGTCGCCGGGCTATGCTCCGGTTGATGAACGGTTAATCAGCAACCATACAGCCATGAATTCTTAACGTGGCGGTCGATGTCCGCGAGGTATCGAAAAAGTTCGAAAGGAAAACAGCCGGAGCCGTCCCTGACGGTGCCCGACATATAAGAAAGCTGTCTTGCGAACCGCTGCGGCCGAGCCGAACGCGATGACGACGCGCTCGCTCGACCGACAAACCTCACCTGACCTCAGTAATCGCGTCAGTTCAGATATGTCTTCCGCCGTTCGCCATCGCGCTCCACGCGTACCATCTGGGTACGCAGCAACGGAGCCGGTTCGATTCCATATAGCCAATAATGAATGGAATCGGCGACTTTCTGCATCTCCGCCCTCGCGACTTCGCGCGAAGAAGCTTCACGCACGGTCAAAAGACGTAGCGATTTGTCTTTGGGGTCAATCATGCTCCACCTCCCTCGTTCGGTGGTGCTAATGCCACGTCGACAACGATATGCGAATGTCGACGATGGGGGAACAAGTGTAAGCGCCAAAAGGCATTTCGGTGGTCACTTTGCTGGTCGCATGTGTCTTTGTCGCAACGTCGTTGTCACGAAGAGGTTAAACCTAAAGCCACGCTTATGTCAGTTGTGCGGGCCTGCCTCCGAAAGCACTTCGAAGGCGACGCTTTCTACCTGCCGCTTGCTACTTGTCCTCCTGGCCCTCTTCGCCTTGTGGAATCGCGGCGCTCAGTTTGTCCAAATTTTTCGTCACGAGTTCGATATTGGCGGGGATCTTCACTGGCTCCACCGATTTCATTTCCTCGTCCAATTGCTCCAGCTGCTCCTTCTTATCCTCCGGGCTTATGTTCTGGTCGGTCATCACCCCGTCGATTTCGTTTTTAAGGACAGCCTCGGCACCGACATATTTCTTGGTCTGCGGATCGATACCGCCCATCACCAGACCGATGCTTCCAGCAACCTCGTTATATTCCTCGAAGCTCGCGAAGTTGTATTTCTTGGCGACGCCATCGAGTTGCGCCATCACTTGCGGATCCGGTTTGTCGGCCGCGTTCTCGGGCAGTTCGTCAGTGATGGCGCTGATGTCCTTTTGCGCGGCGATGAATTGATCGATCTGCTTTTCGGTGAGCGGAATCTGCTTTGCCTCTTCGGGGGCCGGCGCCGCGGCTTGTTGCGCGCGAACATCTCGGTTCGACGCAACGAGCGTCAACGAGACCATGAGCGCGATGCTCAATGCAGTGATAGAAAATCGAATAAGGGCGCGCATAAGTCTCTCCCTGCTTGCTGGGGATCATTGCTGTTTTCAGTGATGACCTCGGAAGTCGAGAGCCTGCAGAAAAGAATGCGTAATGACAAAGGCGTAAAGCGAAAGCGCCATCTGGCTAACGGCGTCGCGCTGCGAAGATAATATCAAACCGCAATTGTGGGGCGGATAGGGCAAAATCTTGACGCGAAGTCACGCGGCCGACGCCGCAGCGCCCTTCACCGCTTCGATCAGCTGTTTCAAGGTGAAGGGCTTAGCCAGAAAGCCGAAATCCTCGCCCTCCGGTAAATTCTTCGCAAATGCTTCCTCGGCATAGCCCGAGACGAAGATCACTTTCGCCATTACGCCGCGCTTGCGCAATTCGCCGAACATGGTCGGGCCGTCCATTTCCGGCATCACGACGTCGGAGACGATGAGATCGATCTTGCCGGGATTCTTATCGACGACTTCCAAGGCCTCGCCGCCGTTCGACGCCTCAAGCACAGTGTAGCCGCGTGCCGCAAGCGCCCGGGCGCCGAAGGCCCGCACCGCCTCTTCATCCTCGACGAGCAGGATGGTGCCATGGCCGGTGAGATCGGCGGCCGACTTCTTGGGCGGTTCCCCACGCGCCTCGTCCTCGCCTTCGCCCGGGACGTAACGCGGCAAGAGAATGCGGAGGGTCGTGCCTGCGCCGACCGTCGAATTGCAGAACACATAGCCGCCGGTTTGCTTGACGATGCCATAGACCATGGCGAGGCCGAGGCCTGTCCCCTTCCCGACTTCCTTGGTCGTGAAGAAAGGCTCGAAGATCTTGTCCTTCACCTCGGCCGGAATGCCGTGGCCGGTATCTTCGACTTCGACCATCACATAATCGGCGGCCGGAAGTGACTTCTCGTTGATGCCGGCGCATTGCGCAGCATCGAGATTGCTGATGCGCAGATCGATGCGGCCGCCGTTCGGCATCGCGTCGCGGGCGTTGACGACGAGATTGACGATGACTTGTTCGAATTGATTGAGATCGGCTTTGACGAGCCAGAGATCGCGGCCGTGGCGCAGATCGAGACCGATCTTCTCGCCAACAAGGCGGCGCATCAGCATCTGCAATTCGGAGAGCACATCGCCGAGCTGCAGCACTTCCGGCCGCAAGGTCTGGCGGCGCGAGAAGGCCAGCAATTGGCGCACCAGTCCTGCTGCGCGGTTGGCGTTCTGCTTGATCTGCATGATGTCCTGGAAGGACGGATCGGTCGGCCGGTGATTGGCAAGCAGAAGATCAGAGTAGCCGATGATGGCGGTCAGCACATTGTTGAAGTCATGCGCGACGCCGCCGGCGAGCTGGCCGATCGCCTGCATCTTCTGCGACTGCGCGAAATTCTCCTTGAGCGTGCGCAACTCGGTCGTGTCGAGCGCATAGATCGTGGCGCCCGGTCCATCACTCTCATCGGCGGCCGAGATCAACAGGCGGGCCGAGCGGTCGCGCTCGCCGCGAAGGCCGACGTCGACGGGCGCAATATCAGTTTTCGAGTTCGACCGCGGCGGCAATCGCCGCTTCAAGGGGGGCGCGATCATGGTCCAGCACACCGGCATAAACGCCGCGCAAGGCAGGATCCGCTCCCTTGAGTGCCTCCGGCATCAGCTTGGCGAAGGCAGCGTTCGACCGTTTGATCCGGCCTGCCTTGTCGACGATGGCGATCGCCATCGGCGTGGCATTGAACACCCGCGCGAAACGCACCTCGGCGGCGCGCAAATCCTCGGCCGGCTCCTCGCCGGGCGCGCGGTTGAAGACGAGCGTACGCGACGCCCCCGGCAATCCATCCTGGCCAAAGGCAACGCGGTGCAGCAGCCGCACCGGCAGGCTTTGACCATTGCGGCGCTTCAAATCTATGTCGAATTGTTCGGTCAGCACATCGCCCGGCGCCGCCGGCAACACTGGAGAGCAGCACAGCGCCGCCGCCTGCAACGAAATCGCTGAGTTCAAGGCCGCCGGATCCGACTTGGGCGAGATCGTAATCGAGCCATTGGGCGAGCGTCGCATTCATGTAGGACACCGCGCCCGATATATCGCAGGAGAAGAAACCGGCCGGCGCATGATCGAGAAAATCGATCGCATGCTGCAATTCCTGAAAGACGTTCTCGTGCCGCTCGCGCTCGCGTGTCACATCGGCGACGGACCAGAGCGTGGCCCGTCTCGCACCGGCAAAATTGAGCGGGCGAACCCGGATCGCGGTACCAGCCGACGTCCGCGTCGCCGGTCGAGCGGCGGCGAAAGTCGCAATTCCTCGGCGTTGCGTTTGCCGTCGCGCGCCGCCTGGGCCAGCCGGTAAATCGCTTCGGACACGTCCGGAGAGCCAGAGAACAGTCGTTCGACGGCTTTCAGCTGGCTTGCATCGCGGCGCCGGAAAGCCGCATATAGGCTTCGTTTGCGTAGAGGATCTTGCCGTCGCTATCGCTGACGATAGCAGCCTTCCGGGCCGCTGTCGCAGATGAGCTTGGTGAGATCATTGCGCGCCGCCTGCCCGGATAATTGCAAGAAGCCGACCGCATAGCCGAAAAGCGCGAAAAATTCCGATCACCGCAAGCAGCGTCAAAAGGCCGATGACGAGCGTTGCCTGCGGCGTCTTTCGGCAGAACTGAAAAGGCCGCGATCAGGCGCGACGAGACAAGCTGCAAAAAGCAGGACCAAGCCTGGGCTGCCGGCGCGCTCCGTGCGATCGAAAGCGGCAGAAATCGGCTGGTCCGTCATAAAGTTCACCTCTTTGCCTGCGGCTGAAAGCCAGGGCTCGGTCGAGAGCGACCACGATTCGGCAGAATGGGACCGGCGCGCTGACATTGCAATCCGACACCCATGCTTTTCCGCGCCTTCGGAGGCGCCTCCCTTCCACCAGCGATAGTTCCACTTGCGCAAATGTGGATCGCCGCTAATTGTTGTAGGAACGCGGAAGTGCGGGGGACTATTTATCATGCAAGTATCGAAATGGGTGCCAACAGCGCGCGGCACACTTCCGCTGGGCGAGATGACTGAGGCGGCCGCAGTTGACAAATCCGAGGGCATTGCGGCCCTAGTTCGCCGATCAAAAATGCCCTAAATCAATAAGTTAGAATGTGCTCGCAATGTGCAATCAAGATTCACTTCGCGCCCACAACTAGATATCAAGCGAGAACATCGTGCCGGATTGGGTAAACAGGCTCATCGCTACCAATGGCGTGAAGTACGCAGCCGCCGCGATTGCCGTTTTCGTTGCGGCGCTGCTCGTTCTGCTGGTTTTCCGCCTCGCGTTCGGACGGCGGCTCCGCATGTCGGGTGCCCGGGCAAGGCAACTCCGCCTCGGCATCGTCGACGCGTTCGACCTCGACCGTCAGCGCCAACTTGTCATTGTCCGGCGCGACAATGTCGAACATCTCATCATGATCGGCGGTCCCAACGACGTCTTGATCGAGTCAGAGATTGTACGGGCCGAAGCGCGCGACTTGCGCGAGTTGCGCGGCCGCGACAAGGAGGTCCGCGACAAGGACTTCAAGGAGCCGCCGCAGATGCCGCCGACGCCCCTGAAGCCGCCGGCAGCCGAGCCGAAATTGCCCTTGCCGCCTCTCATGCCGGAATCGCCGCAGCAGCCGGCCGCCGAAGAAGCGGTTGCTTCCGCGCGGTCAACCCCCATCCAGCTGCAGCCGGCGGTCCGAGCTCCCATGCCGCCAAACGCGGCGCCCAAGGGACCCCTGGCGCCGCCGCGTCGAACAGCGCCAGCACCGCGCCCCGACCTCCGGCCTTTGCCGTCGCGCCAATCCGAGCCGCAACCCAAAGTCGAGGCCGAGCCAGCGCCTACACCCGCGGCTCTTGCGCAATCAGCGCCGCAGCCTCCTGCGCAACCAGCGACACCCTCTCCGCCGCCTCCTTCGCAGCCAATCGCAGCACCGGCCGCGGCGCCAACTCCGGGTTTCTTGCGTTGGCCGGCGCGTCCGGCTCCCGTCCCCTCGCCTGCGAAGCCGCCGGAGCCTCCGGCTCCGCCGTCAACATCGCCCGCGCCTAGTCCGCCGCTGGAAGCGCCTGTTTCGCCTCCGCCAGCGGCCGCAGCCCCGCTGCCGACACCGCCGGTTCAAGATGCGATGGAGTCTTGGAAGAGGAGATGGCGAAACTTCTCGGCCGCGGTCCGGGCAAACCCTGAGACGCGACTGCAACGATCAGGTCTCGGATCGTCGTGCTAGGGGCGGGTCGCTAGTGGCCCTTGCGGTCGACGAGTTCGTCCGCGCTTGCGCAAACCCGCAGATCAATTATCCGCGGACACTTTCTTGCGATTTTGATCGTGGGTATCGGCGGCCGCGTCACCGGGGTCGGTCGCTTGCTGGGACTTGTCCGGCGCCTCGTCCGCTACGGCCGGCATGCGATAGCCCGGCGGCGGCTGGACCAGATATTCGCGCGGCGGCTCGACGCCAACTTTGAGGGTAGTTGTTTTACTATCGCTTTTGCCGAAGTTGAATGGATTCCAACCCTTCGCGAAGTTGAGCAGTTCCGAAGGCCCGTAGAAACAGATGGGCTTTCCAGGCCCGTCGGTGCAAGCCTCCTCCGAAGTCCCCGGAGCATTCTTCACATCACTGGTCGCCGCCGTATCCGCCGCCTGCTCTGTGCTGCTGCCATCGGTCGAATCGGACCGTGGCGCTGGACGGCGAGAATCTGCCTCTGCCTTGCGACGCGCGGCTACATCGGGATCTTTCGGCCAGTCCGCAGGCCGCACCTCAGCCGACTGAGGCGGCGGCAAGTCCATCTTCGGCGGCACCACCAATGCCGGCCGTGCGCTATAGTCGATGCCATCGTCCTTCGTCCCGTCGTGCCCCATCCCAAAGAATCCGAGCACGGAATCCCAGGGATCAGCCATAGCAGGGCCTGCGCCTGGTATGGAGGCCAGCGCAAACCATGCGGCGCCGGCGGCCAAGCTCACGCTCAGACGGCAAGACACGCATCTTTTGAAGACCATGATTTTCCCCTCGCGGACCGGCGGTTGCCCATAATGCCATAGTTCACGGCAATTTGTAGGCATCCGATCATGGGCTTGGCTGAGGTCGGGCCGGATATCGTCTTCGCTCGGCTACGCGCGCCTTGCTCCCAAGGACTTAAAAAGCAGGAGCGCTACACCGGCACAGATCGCAACATCGGCAAGATTGAACACATACCAGGAAAAGCTGCCGATGTGGAAATGATAGAAATCGGCCACGTAGCCATAGGCGAGACGATCGCAGGCATTGCCGAGCGCGCCGCCGATGATGAGGCCGAGCCCGAGCGTCGTGAAACGCGTCCGGGCGCGCCAGAGCCAGACGAAGAGCACCCCCGTCGCAGCAATCGCCAAAGCGAAGAGAGACCAACGGCCAACAGCAGTATGGGAGCTAAAGCAGCGAATAAGAAATCCCGGATTCTTAGCGAGGATCACGTCGAAGAATGGCGTCAGCCGCACCGGTTGCCGTGTCGCGATGCCATAGCCGAAAATCAGCCAGAGCTTATTGGCCTGATCCAAGGTGAACGCGGCGAAGGCCGTGATGATGCCCAATTGACGCGGGCTCATCGCGATCTTTGGCGCGCCCGCGATACCCTCTACCCCCTCCTCCCTGCCGCTCACGGCCAAAGCCCCAGCGCCTTAAGCTCACGCAGCGCTGCCGCGTCGCGCGGCGTCACGTCGGGGAATTCCGGATCGCTGCCGACAAGCAATGATATTTTCCATGAGCGCGCGCATTTGCGCCCCAAGGCCGGCGCGGGCACGACGGCGACGCCTGGCACATCGGCGAGGCGGAAAGCCTCCGCCGCTCCCTCGCCCGCTTCGATCGCGATATCCGAGGTGATGCAGACTTCCGCGAAATCGACGCCATCGAGCAAGGCGCGCCATGCGGGATCGGCGATGATAGACGATCGGCGCGGCTTCGAGTGAAGAGCCGATGCGCTTCTGTGCGCGTTCGATTTCGAGCGCACCGGTGACGACCGATCGAATCGCGGCGGATCTTCTCCCATCTCGCGGCGAGCGCATCGTCGCGCCACACCGCCGGGATTTGCGGAAAACCTTCGAGGTGAACCGAGACTGCGTCCGGGTAACGCGACAGCCACGCCTCCTCGCAGGTGAAGACAAGGATCGGCGCGAGCCAAAGGGTGACGGCGCGGAAAATCTGCTCGATCGCTTCGAGCGCGGCGCGGCGCTTTGTGCTCGAAGGCGGATCGCAATAGAGCACGTCCTTGCGGATATCGAAGTAGAAGGCGGACAAGTCGCTGTTGAGAAATGCTGAGAGCCGCGCCACGACGCGCTTGTAATCGAAGCGCTGATAGGCGTCGCGGATTTCCACGTCGAGTTCGGCTAGGCGATGGAGCATCAGCCGTTCGAGTTCGGGCATGTCGGCGAAGCCGACCGTCCGCGCGGCATCATAATGCGCGAGCGAGCCGAGCATCCAGCGGATCGTGTTACGCAATTTGCGATAGGTCTCGACAAAGGTCTTGAGGATCTCCGGGCCGATGCGAAGATCGTCGGAATAATCCGAAGCGGCGACCCAGAAACGCAGGATATCGGCGCCGACGTCGGCGATGACCGTCTGCGGCGCGATGACATTGCCGACAGACTTAGCCATTTTCTGGCCCTTCTCGTCGAGAACGAAGCCATGCGTCAACACCGCGTCGAAGGGCGCGCGTCCGCGCGTGCCGCAGCTTTCAAGCAAGGAGGATTGAAACCAGCCGCGGTGCTGGTCGGAGCCTTCAAGATACATGATCTCGTCGCTGCCGCCGTCACGAATGCGGGAGATGCCGGCCAACCCGGGAAAATGCACCGGATCTTCAAGCGTGAAAGCATGCGTCGAGCCGGAATCGAACCAGACGTCGAGCACATCGTCGATTTTCTCGTAGTCCTCCGGCGCATAGTCCGGCTCGAGGAAGCGCGCCGCGGCATCAGGCCCGAACCAGGCATCGGCGCCCTCTTTCTCGAAAGCCGCAGCGATGCGCTGCATTGACGCGCGCATCGACGAGAATTTCGCTCGTTCCCTTGCGGACGAAAATGGCGATCGGCACGCCCCAGGCGCGCTGGCGCGAGACGACCCAGTCGGGGCGACCCGCGACCATGCTGGTGATGCGGTTCTCGCCCGCCGGCGGAATCCAACGCGTCGCGGCGATCTCGGCAAGCGCGATCTGACGGAGAGTGGCCCCTCTTTCCCCGCTCGGCGCGCCCTCATCCTGAGGAGCCTGCGAAGTAGGCGTCTCGAAGGATGAGCCGGAACCGTCGCCCTTCGAGACGGCGCTTCGCGCCTCCTCAGGGTGAGGGTTCTGAGAGAGCCCCACGATGCCCTTATCCATCGCGATAAACCATTGCGGCGTGTTGCGGAAGATCAGCGGCTTCTTCGAACGCCAGGAATGCGGATATTGGTGCTTCAGGCGTCCGCGCGCGACGAGATTGCCGGCCTCGATCAGCGCCTTGATGACGGCCTCGTTTGCGTCACCCTTATTGCCTTTGTCGTCGATGACGCGCTTGCCTTCAAAGCCCGGTGCTTCCTTGGTGAAGAAACCGTCTGCATCGACCGCATAGGGAATGCGCGTATCGATACCGCGCGCTTCGAGCTCGGCCTTATGCGCCATCCAGATGTCGAAGTCGTCGCGGCCATGGCTCGGCGCGGTATGCACGAAGCCTGTGCCGGTATCCTCGGCGACGTGCTCGCCGTCGAAGAGAGGGACGTCGAAATCGTAGCCGGGGACTGTCCGTGCCAGGGGATGAGAGCAAACCGTGTGCTTGACGAATCGATTTAGTCTTGTTCTCGAAAATTTCGTATGCTTCTCCTGGTACTTGATAACCTTTGCGATCTTAAAGAATTCGTCCGCAAGCTTTTGCGAGAGCAGAAACCTGTCGCCAACCTTGGCCCAGTTGTCTGGTGGCGCATCGAGAACTTCATAAAGGCCGTACCTAATCCTGCTCGAATATGAGATCGCGCGATTTGCAGGTATTGTCCAAGGGGTCGTTGTCCAAATTACAATTCTTGACGATTTGAGATCATGTACGAGGCTTTGTTCGTCTTCTGCCTCTGGCGAATGACTAAACTCTAAAAGCTTTTTGACCGGAAACGCCACCCACACCTGATCGCTGACGTGGTCTTCGTATTCGACCTCCGCCTCCGCCAGCGCGGTCTTTTCGACGACGCTCCACATCACCGGCTTAGAGCCACGATAGAGCGTACCATTCGCCGCGAATTTCATGATCTCGCGCGCGATCTGCGCTTCCGCGGGGAAGCTCATCGTCTCGTAGGGATGATCCCAATCGCCGACAACACCGAGCCGCCGGAATTCCTCGCGCTGCACATCGACCCAATGCGTGGCGAAGGCGCGACATTGGCGGCGGAACTCGAGAATCGGCACTTCGTCCTTGTTCTTGCCTTTGGCGCGATATTCTTCCTCGATCTTCCATTCGATCGGCAGGCCGTGGCAGTCCCAGCCCGGCACATAGTTCGAATCCTTGCCGAGCATCTGCTGCGAGCGGGTGACGAGATCCTTCAGGATTTTGTTGAGCGCGTGGCCGATGTGAATGTTGCCATTGGCATAGGGAGGGCCGTCGTGCAGAACAAACTTCGGCCTGCCCTGCTCCGCCTCGCGCAGACGCCGATAGAGATCGATCGCCTGCCAGCGGACAAGAAGCTCCGGCTCCTTCTGCGGCAGCCCGGCGCGCATCGGAAACTGAGTCTGCGGCAGATAAAGACTTTTCGAATAATCGGGACCCTGGGCTTTCTTGCCCGCCCGCTTCTGTTCACTCATGAGTACAAAGGCCTGATCGAGCGTGGTCTCGCCGCGGCGGCGCCAACGTGGACGCGTTCTAGAACATTTCGAAGCGAAGTGGAAACTTCACACGATCTTGCGCGCCGCCCGCCACAGCAGCCATTGCCGGCGCCATTGCGGCAGGTCCACGCGAGTCGCGAAGGGATCATAGTCGCGCGTCTCCATCTGCCGCAAATAGGCCTCGCAGAGCGCTACGGGGAGAAAGGCCGGCGCCGCTTTGCCGGCAAGCGTTTCAGAGGCCGCCGGGAATTCTTTCAAGTGCCGCCGCACCAGCGCGCGCATTTCGGCCAAGGCGGCCACCATGGCCGGTTTGTCGCGCCCGGCCCGCAGACTTTCGGCATCGAGGCCGAATGCCGCGAGCACATCCAGCGGAATATAGATCTGGCCGGCGGCGAGGTGCCAGGGCAATGCGCGCAGAAGGCCGGTCGCCGCATAGGCGATCCCGGCGTGTTCGGCGGCGAGCGCCGCATCTTGCGTAGAGTCGAGGATCGCGGCAGCGCACCCGAAAAGGCTTGCGGCAGTCGCCTTCGCATAGGCTTCGAGCGCGGAGACCGAAGGCATCGGCGCGTCGTAGAGATCGAAGAGCCGCGCATCGATTAGGCCGATGAACCTTTCCCACGGCAAGCCGAAGCGCGCCATCGTGTCGAGCAGCGCCGCGGCGACTGGATGGTTCTCGGCGGCGCCCTCGCCCGCCAAAACCTCGCGCCACCATTGGAAGCGGATTTCGCCAAGCGCTGGCTCCGAAACGCGTTGCCGCACCCGCGCGATTTCGAGGCTGAAAGCATAAAGAGCCTGGACGTGTGGGCGCAGCGGCTCCGGCAGAAAGAGGCTCGCGAGCCAGCGGTCAGGGTCGTCGCGGCGGAGCAGCGCACCGCATGTAGCATAATCCGCCGCAAGTTTTTGCACGACTTCGACCGTCATGGCACGGCGATGAGCGCCGCCGCGACGCGTCGCTCTTCCGTCACGAGAATGGAATAAGTGCGGGCGGCGGCCGCTGTCGCCATGGGTTCGGCGCGAATGCCCGCGGCGCGCAGGCGCTCCCGCAAGCCTTTCTCGATCGGCACAAGGTCTACGCCCGTGCCGATCAAGAGATGTTCGATGAGGCCGGGCGCTTCCCCGAAGACAGGCGCGAGTGAAGCGATCGAGATATCGCGTGCGCTTGCCGCGTCCCAGGCGCGGATGCCGGATGGCAACGCCAGGATCGAGCCGCGGTGGGACATGCCGGCAAAGCGGAAGCCGCCGTCGCCATAGCCTTCGATGACATGCTTGCCGGGCAGGAAGCCGGCGTCTTTCTGGGTCGGCATCGGCGTCTTGCAGCGCGGTGTTCCCGTCGTGCTTCGAGACGCGGTCCTAACGGGCCGTTGCTCGGCATGGGGGTTAAAGGCCAATACCCTCACCCTGAGGGGCTTGCGAAGCAAGCGTCTCGAAGGGCGACGTCGTGAAATAGCGGAAAACCCGCCGGCTTACGCCTGAGCTTTTGCCGCCTTCGCAGGCGTCGCTGCGGGCTTCGCTGCCTTGGCCTCCTTTGTCATCGGCGCAGAGGGCGCCTCCGCGCTCTCGTTGCGCAGACCAAGATAGATCAGCATGGGCGAGCAGATGAACACGGATGAGTAAGTCGCGACGAAAATACCCCAGATCATGGCGATCGAGAAGGAACGGATGACCTCCCCGCCGAAGATGACGAGGGAGAGCAGCGCAAGAAAGACCGTCGTTGCCGTCATGATCGTGCGCGGCAGAACCGCGTTCACCGAAATGTCGATCAATTGATCCGTAGGCATTCGCCGATATTTCTTCAGCATCTCACGAATACGGTCGAGCACGACCACCGTCTCGTTGAGCGAATAGCCGACGATGGTCAGGATTGCCGCGATCGATGTCGTGTTGAACTCAAGCCGCGTGATCGAGAAAAAGCCGACCGTCAAAAGCAGATCGTGCATCGTCGCGATTATGGCGCCGATCGCGAATTGCCACTCGAAGCGGAACCAGAGATAGCAGAGCACGGCGAGGATCGCGATCACGATACCGAGTGTGCCGGACTGCACGAGCTCGCCCGAGACGCGCGGACCAACCACCTCGACACGGCGGAAATCATAGGCGCCCCCGAGCTCCTGCTTGGTGCGCGCGATCGTGGCCTCCTGCGCCGCGGCATCCTCCTTCTGACCGCCGAAGCGCACCACCACATCGGAGGGCGTGCCGAAGCCTTGGACCTCGACATCGCCGGAGGTCAATTTCCGCATCTCCGCCCGCACGGCGGCAATATCGGCGTGGCCCGACCTGGCACGCAGCTCCATCAATGTGCCGCCCGCGAAATCAATGCCGAAATTCATGCCGAGCGTCAGGAACAGTACGACCGAAACAATCGACATGATCGCCGAGAACGGATAGCTCACGCGCCGGAAGCGCATGAATGGGAATTTCGTATTCTCTGGGGCGAGGCGCAGAAGCTTCATCAAAAGATACCATTAAGCTCTAGATAGGCAGTTTGGTTGGGCGCGCGTATTGATACCAAAGCGCGATCATCATGCGGGTCATGGTCACCGCGGTGACGATCGACGTCAATATGCCGAGCGCCAGCGAGACGGCGAAGCCACGCACCGGGCCGGAGCCGAGGAAATAGAGGATAGCGGCGGCAACAAACATGGTGACGTTCGAGTTGACGATCGTCGCAAAGGCGCGTTTGAAGCCGGCATCGAGCGAGGAGATGATCGAGCGGCCCGCGTGGTTTTCCTCACGGATGCGTTCGTAGATCAGCACGTTCGAATCGACCGCCATGCCAATCGTTAGAACGATGCCGGCGATGCCCGGCAACGTCAGCGTCGCGCCAAGCAGAACCAGCGCCGCGAAGATGAAGGCAATATGCACCATCAGCGCAATATCGGCGAAGATGCCGAACGTGCCATAGGTGATGAGCATATAGAAGAGAACCAGGCCGGCGCCGACGAAGGCAGCGCGTTTGCCGGCATCAATCGAGTCCTGGCCAAGCCCAGGCCCGACGGTGCGCTCCTCGACGATTGTCAGCTTCGCCGGCAGGGCGCCCGCGCGGAGCAGGATGGCGAGGTTATTGGCCGATTCGACGGTGAAATGGCCCGAGATCTGGCCCGAACCGCCGGTAATCGGGCCGAGAATGCGCGGTGCCGAAATCACCTTGCCGTCGAGCACGATGGCGAAAGGCCGCCCAACGTTCTCCGACGTGACCTCGCCGAAGCGCTGGCCGCCGCGAATGTTGAAGCGGAAATTAACCACCGGCTCTCCTGTGCGCGAATTGAACCCGGGCTGAGCATCGGTCAAATCCTCGCCCTGCACCATCACCCGTTTTTCGACGGGCAATTTGCCCGGCTCATCGGTCTGATCGAGCATCTCGACATCATTCGGATCCTCGCCTGGCTGCGCGACGAGACGGAATTCGAGCTTCGCCGTCGTGCCAAGGATCTCCTTCAGCTTTTCGGGATTTTGCAGGCCGGGCACTTCGACGAGGATGCGATCATTGCCCTGGCGCTGAATGTTGGGTTCGGTCGTGCCCAAGGCATCGACCCGGCGGCGCAAAACCTCGATCGACTGGTCGACGGCCCGACGGACTTTGTCGTCGACCGAAGCGTCTGTGACATTGATCTGGATCGCGCCGTTGCCCAGGTCTTTGATGTCGAGCGCCTGCCCAGCCGAACCGCGCATTAACGCGTTGCCGATCGGGGCCGCCAATTGCTGCAGCTTCGGCATGACCCGCTCGCGCTCTTTCGGATCCGGAATGCGAAATTGAATGCCGCGCGGCTGCAGGGCTATGCCGCCGGCGAGCGCGATCTTTTCCTCGCGCAAGACGCGGCGCGCATCATCGCGCAAGTTCTCGACCTCGGTTTTCACTACCGAGGCCGAATTGACCTCGAGGAGGACATGCGAACCGCCCTGGAGATCGAGGCCAAGCACGACGGACCGGACGGGAATCCACTTCGGCACATGTTTGACGAGCTCGCCGCGCGCGTCGGGCGATAGAAGGCTCGGTATGATCACGAGAAGGGCAAACGCCGTCATGACCAAGATCGATACGATTTTCCAGGTCGCGAAACGAAGCATGAGTGGACTATAATCTCTGGTTGGAAGAAAAGCCGAAACGCGCGATCAGGCCGTGTCCTTCACCGGCTCTCCCTTGGCGCGGACATCGGAAATCATTGAGCGGACGACCCGCACCCTGATATTGGGCGCGATTTCCATTTCGACTTCGGCATCATCGACTACTTTGGTGACTTTTCCGATCAGGCCGCCGGTCATCACGATCGTGTCGCCGCGGCGCACGTTCTTGACGAGCTCGGCATGTTCGCGCGCGCGGCGCTGCTGCGGGCGCATGATCAGGAAATACATTATGACGATGATCAGCGCGAAGGGCGCGAACTGGACGAGCATATCCGAGGCGCCGCCGGACGCGGCGCCGGCCGACTGTGCAAAAGCCGGGGTGAACAAAAGCTTACTCCTTGACCTCTAGGCCCTTTTAGATCGGGCCGGACTATAGCCGCCGCGAGCCCGAAAGCAATGGCGGAGCGCATTTATGATCTTGTCGGGCGAGACGGTGGCATTTGGCCCCTGTGGCCGTGCCTGGACGCGACCGGCCCGAGCGCTTAAATCGGGTCGTGAGATGAACGCGAATTGGCAATGACCAGTCATGACGAAGGCATCCGCGCGGGATTTGCGGAACCCGGCGCGGCCGAGGCCTTGCAGCGGATTGCGCACGCCTTGGAGCGGATTGTCCCGCCCGCGCCGCCTCCTCCCAATTTCGATGCCGCAGACGCTTTCGTCTGGCATGCGGACAAGGGCGCCCTCGTACCCGTCGTCAAGGTCAATCGTGTCGATATGGCGCTGCTGCGCGGGATCGACCAGGTGCGCGACATTTTGAGCGACAACACCGAGCGTTTCGCGAAAAGGTTCGCCGCCAACAATGCCCTGCTTTGGGGCGCGCGCGGCATGGGCAAATCCTCGCTCGTCAAAGCTGTGCACGCAGAGATCAACCGAGGACTCGCCGATTGGCCGGGCTTTCGTCCGCTGAAACTCATCGAGATCCATCGCGAAGATGTCGAGAGCCTGCCGCAGCTGATGGCGCTACTGCGCAATGTTCCGCACCGCTTTCTGATCTTCTGCGACGACCTCTCTTTTGACACCGAAGACACAAGCTATAAATCGCTCAAGACCGTGCTTGAAGGCGGCATTGAAGGCCGTCCGGCCAATGTGATCCTCTACGCGACGTCGAACCGACGCCATCTTATGCCGCGCGACATGATCGAGAACGAACGCTCGACGGCCATCAACCCGGGCGAGGCCGTCGAAGAGAAGGTCTCGCTTTCCGATCGGCCTTTGGCTTGGTTTCCACAAATGCAGCCAATACGACTACATCGCCATGGTCTTCGGCTATATCGAACATTTCGGGTTGAGCGTGGATCGCGCCAAGACCGCGGCCGAAGCGCTCGAATGGGCGACGACGCGCGGCTCGCGATCGGGCCGTACCGCCTGGCAATATATTCAGGATCTCGTCGGCCGCGCCGGCAAGACGACGGAATAATGTTCGGCGCGAGAGAAGAGCCGCCCTTTTGCGGCGCGGATCTCGGCCGCTAGGATGAGGCGGATGCCAGCCAAGGCTGCACAATGACCCTGCTCGATATCGCAACGACTGCGGGCGGGAGAGCCGATCTCCGCACGGTTGTCGAACCCGTGATCCTGGCTGGAGGCGTCAAGCAGCTAACCGAGGACGGCCGCTTGAGCGCGATCGCAAAAGTGCCTGTTCCCGGACCTTGGACCGTTACCCCCACCGGCCTCGTCCGCGACGCCCAGGCCGACCTTGAGAATCACGGCGGCCCGGAAAAGGCGTTGATGCACTATGCGTTCGACCATTACCGCGACTGGCTCGGCGACATCGGCGCACATCCCTTGCTCGCGGGGCCGGGCGGGTTCGGCGAAAATCTGTCGACGCAGGGATGGACGGAAGCAAGTGTCCACATCGGCGACATCGTGCGCCTCGGCAGGGTCGTTCTGCAGGTGAGCCAGGGCCGCCAACCGTGTTGGAAACTCAATGCCCGCTTCGGCCGCAAGCAGATGGCCTTGGACGTGCAGACGACCGGACGGACGGGCTGGTATTACCGCGTGCTTGAGCCTGGCATCGTCGAGCCCGGCGACATGATGCGGATCATTGACCGCCCGCGCCCCGATTGGCCTCTGATGCGTCTCATCGGCGTTCTCTACAAGCACGCAGACGACAGAGAGACGCTCGAAGCCACGGCCGAGATCGCCGAACTCGCTGCGGGCTGGCGCGCGATCGCGCGCCGCCGCCTCGTCTCGAGTCAAACAGAGGATTGGACGGGGCGGCTTCAAGGCTCCGGCAAGGAGCCTTGAGCGTCATCTCGTCAATGCAATCTCGGATCTAGCTGTGGCTCACGGCTTGGCTGGAGCCGCCGATGCCGGAATGGCAACATGGTCTCGCTGCAAAACCAGCCATCCGAACAGCAGCATATCGCCGAGCGTGATCAGCGAGCCGATAGCCGCGATCGGATCACCGGACGGATGCCCGCTGTGCACAAGAGCGACACCTGTGGTCAGGATCAACGTGCCCGCAATCCAGATCCACACTTGAGCCAGCGCGATACGGCTTTGGTCTATCGCCGGATGCAGGTGATAGAAAATGCCAAAGAGGAAAAGCGATACCCACCCGAGCAAGTTCAAATGCGCATGCGCCGGCATCGTCGCATGATCCATGGAAATGCCCATGATGAGGCCCCAGATCATGCCCGTCACGGCTAAGGCTACGGCGGCTAGAAAGCTGAGAGACGAAGCCTTCATGTGACCCTCCCCTAGTGCAATCGAGTTTATGCAAATCAGTAGAATCACGCAGCATGCACAGGGACGGCTGTTGTGCAAGCCGGCCGCGACCTTACCCACCGCCACGGCAGCGGCCGATCACATATCAAAATGCGCATCGCGATCGGCGGCTTAGTTTTGGTGAGCATTGCCTGAGCTCATAAATTTCGGACCCTACTCGGCCGCCTCGGCGCAGCCTGTTGGTCCGTCCCCCACATATTCCATCGCCTCCCGCAAGACCTCCACCCCCGCGCCGGGCTTCACGGCCTCGGTTGCCATATGCCGGCGGAAAGCGCGGGCGCCGGGAATGCCGTTGAAGAGGCCGAGGACATGCCGTGTCATCGCCGAGAGCGGGACGCCTTCCTTGAGCCGCGCCTCGACATAGGGGATGAAGGCCTCTATCGCCGCGCGGCGGCTTTCGACCGGCGGCGCTTCGCCGAAGAACGCGGGATCGACATCGAGCAACAGTGCCGGGTCCTGATAGGCGGCGCGGCCGACCATGATTCCATCGACATGGGCGAGCTCGGCTTGCATCTGCGCGATGTCCGACAATCCGCCGTTGAGCACGATCGGCACGCGCGGGAAGCGCCGCTTCAGCGCCCGCACGAGTCCGTAATCGAGCGGCGGCACCATGCGGTTCTCGCGAGGCGACAGACCTTTCAGCCAAGCCTTGCGAGCATGGACGATCAGCGCATCAGCGCCAGCCGCAATGACGGCCTCAGCGAAACGATTGAGCGCCTCTTCCGGCTCCTGCTCATCGACGCCGAGGCGGCATTTGACGGTCACCGGCATCTTCACCCGTGCCTTCATCGCCGCGACACAGTCAGCGACGAGCGCGGGCTCGCGCATCAGGCACGCGCCGAAGGCGCCACTCTGAACGCGCTCCGACGGGCAACCGACGTTGAGATTGATCTCGTCATAGCCGAAGTCGGCACAGATTGCCGCGGCCGCAGCAAGATCGGCGGGCTCCGAGCCGCCGAGCTGCACGGCGAGTGGATACTCGGCCGCATGGAAATGCAGCAGCCGCGCACGATCGCCACGGAGAATCGCGGCGCTGGTCAGCATCTCGGTATAGAGCCGCGCGCGACGCGTGAGGATGCGATGGAAGAAGCGGCAATGCCGGTCCGTCCAATCCATCATCGGCGCGACGCAGAAGCGCAGACTATTGCCATCATTCATGGACACGACTCTTATCGAAGCTCATGCCGCGGGTGTCGCGACGTTCATCTGAACATATATGAATTTGCATACGTGTGCCGGAGTGCATTTTATCTTCAATTTTCGCATTAGCGATCAACGTCCCCGTGGGTACTGACAATTTTCGGAAAATCGTGCGCGAATGATGGGGTCAAGAAGTTTGCTCGCATTTAATTCAAATGCCGAGGATTGTTCAGACGTGCACACCGATGAGTCCGCCCGCGCCGCGCGTGGTTAGCAATTCACTAAAAGCTGGCACGGCCGCTGCTTGAGTCCCGCAAAACGCAGGTTTCGGGGGCAGTGCGTGCCATTCTCGGCCAATGGGGGCTTGAATTATCCCGGAATGAACTGCCGGGGGTCTAAATGAGACAAGCGGGAACACGAGAGCTCTTCGATTATTGGAACCGGCTGCGCGGCGAGCGCACTGCGCCGGAACGGTCGGAGATCGATCTCGCTGCGATTCGCGGCGTTCTCGCCGACATCTTTATGCTCGACGTGGACGTGGCGGACCGGTTTCCATTCCTAATGTGCGGCAGCCGCGTCAATGCGCTGTTCTGCACCGAGCAAAACGGCCGATCTTTTCTCCACCTGTGGACTCCGCGAGACGTCCACAATATCGCCGCCGTGCTCCTGACCGTCGTCGATGCGGCCTGTCCGGTCGTCGCCGCCGCGGACGCCAGGCCCGACGGCTACGCCAACGCCGATCTTGAAATCCTGTTTCTGCCGCTGCGGCACACTGGCCACGCCCAAGCACGTATTCTCGGCCTCATTGCGGTCAAGGCACAGCCATCCTGGTTCGGCCTGTTGCCGCCCGCGCAATTGACGTTACGTTCGCTCCGCGCGGTCGACGAGACCGGGGCGCCGTTCGCCCTGCAACATGCATCCTTGCTTTCAGCCGCGCTCCCCTACCCCCCATCGCAGCCCCGCGACGGCATGCCGAAAATACGCGGACATCTGCGGGTCTTCCAAGGCGGCAAGTGAGTTTTATCGCAGGAAACCAGCCTTCTACGGCTCGACGATAACACAGCCTTAACTCGCAAGGTCCAATTTAACGCCTTGCTCCGGCTTGGGTCGGGCCATGAGCCGCCGCACCATGAACTTAAAGCTCAAGCCTTTCCATAAGTCCTTAGAGCGACGTAGACATCAGCGTGTCGAGATTTCGCTTCTCGGCCGCTATATGCTCGAGGACAAGCGCGAATTTCCCTGCTTGACGACCGATATGTCGCCCGGCGGATTGGCTTGCGTTGCGCCGGTGCGCGGCGCGATCGGCGAACGCGTGGTGGCCTATCTCGACCAGATCGGCCGCGTCGAAGGCAAGATCGTGCGCCACAGCGAGCGCGGCTTTGCCATGCAATTCAGCCTTCCCTTCGTCAAGCGTGAGAAGATTGCCAATCAGCTCACATGGCTCGTCAACCGCGATACCCTCGGCATGCCGGAAGATCGCCGGCATGAACGCATCGTGCCTTATCGCCGGCATGCGATCCTGAAGATCGAGGGCGACCGCGAACACGTGGTCAAACTGATCGACGTTTCGGTTTCCGGCGCGGCGATCAGCACCCTCGCAAAGCCGGCGATCGACACCAAGGTAATCCTTGGTCAAACGCCCGGTCACGTCGTTCGTATCTTTGAGGGCGGCATCGCGATCAGCTTCGACAAGGTGATCACGGCGGAAAGCTTCGACGAAAACATCAAGCTTTGATGACGAAGTCGGCGCAAAGCGGTTCGAGGCCGCGCGCATAGCGGCGCCAATTCGCGACGTAACGCGCCGCGGTTTCGCGTAGTCGTTCGACCGCCATCTCGTCGAGGCTGCGCACCACTCGCGCCGGACTCCCTGCGATCAGGCTGTTGTCCGGAAATTCCTTGCCCTCGGTCACCAGCGCGCAGGCGCCGACGAGAGAATTGCGACCGATCTTCGCGCCATTCAAGATGGTCGCGCCCATACCGATCAGCGTATTGGCCGCAATCGTGCAACCGTGCACGACGGCATGATGGCCGATCGTACAACCGGGCCCGACCTCCAGTGGATAGTCCATGTCGGTATGCAGCAGGCAGCCATCCTGCACATTCGACCTGGCGCCGATGACAATCCTGTCGTTATCGCCACGAAGCACAGCGCCGAACCAGATCGACACGTCCGTGCCCAGATGGACATTGCCGATGACATCGGCGTCGGGCGCGACCCAGAACCTTGCATCGTCCGGCAGGGTCGGAGAAATCCCGTCGAGCGCGTAGAGAGGCATGATTGGTTTGCTCGCTTGCGTTCGCAACGCAGGTCCCCGCCGCGCGGCGGTCTCAATAGTCCTCGAGATCGAAATCGAGAATGGCAACCTGCAATGTAAAGCTCTGCCCCTTCGGGTCGTCCGCTGAAATGACGCCGAGATAATCGTCGCCGGAATTCAGTTCGACGAAATCGTTCTTCTTGGGGCGCGGTATGATCCGCAACTTGTCGTTCTCGAACAGCCGGCGCAGATAATCCTGCAGCACCGGGCGCTCGACGGGAATCTTCATCGCCAGGGCGAATGAACGGTCGCCGTCCTCGTCATCGACGACGATCGACGCGATGCTGCGCTCGCCCAGACAGACGTCGGCATTCTCAGGATTGCGTTTGGCCGGCACGACTTTAAGGCCCTGGTTGCCGAAGGCCGTACGCAGAAACCCCTGCAATTTGCGCAGTTCGACCTTGTCCAAGATCACGTCTCCGAGCCGCCCGCTTACCAATCGCGATGTGAGAGCGAGAGTTGCGAGCCATTGCCAGAAATTCAAAAACCCCGCAAGCCCAACTCACCGGCGCGATGTCTTCGATGCAAGAATCTGATCCATGCTTCGCGCCGGTTCGGCGCAGCCGGCTTCACCGACAACCCGTGCCGGCACGCCGGCAACGGTCTTCTTGGGCGGTACCGGACGCAAGACCACCGAGCCTGCGGCGATCCGCGCGCAATGGCCAACCTCGATATTGCCGAGGATCTTCGCGCCGGCGCCGATCAAGACGCCATACCGAATCTTCGGATGCCGATCACCTTCCTCATTGCCCGTGCCGCCCAACGTCACGTCCTGGAGCATCGAAACATTATCTTCGATCTCGGCTGTCTCGCCGACGATGAGACCGGTCGCGTGGTCGAGGAATATACCCTTGCCGAACTTCGCCGCAGGATGAATGTCGGTTTGAAAAACTGAAGAGGATCGGTTTTGCAGATAGAGCGCAAAATCGTGCCGCCCCGCATGCCAGAGAACATGTGCCAGCCGATGCGTCGCGATCGCATGGAAGCCCTTGAAATAGAGTACCGGCTCTATGAGCCGCGTGCAGGCGGGATCACGGTCCAAGACCGCAAGAATATCGGCGCGAAAGGCCGCGCCGATTGTCGGCTCGCGGGCGATGACGTCGAGATAGGTCTGTCGAATCAGATCGACGGATACGTTCTGGTCACCAAGCGCAGCCGAGATCCGCTGGATGATCGCCGCTTCGAGGCTCTTTTGATCGAGGACCGTGGCTGAGACCCAACCCGCGACTTGCGGCTCGCGGCGCACGATTTCCTCGGCCTCTGCGCGGATACGGGCGAAGATCAAATCCGCCCGATCAAGGCCATGTACGCGCGCGCTGGTCAGCGTCGAATTACTGAAACTCACAAGATACCTCCAGAAGAGCCTTTCCAGGATCTCCTATCACGCTTTAGCCCTTGACGCAGCGTCTTTCGCAGGCCGCGCTCCGGTCGCGCGGCGGGCCGTTGCCGTTAATGTTTCTGCGTTAACGCCTGCTGTCCAAGAAACTCGACAGCGGCCTTCTTTAAGACAATGTCACCGACGCTGCGATTATGGTCACGCTGCGGAATGGCCAGCGCATGGCCCGACGGGAGCATGGCCGCAAGCCGCTGCGGATCACCGGCTACGTAATCCTTCGTACCGACCGCAACAAGAACCGGCAGATTGAGCCGGCTGACCTCTGCGACGCTGAGCCTCAGCCGGGCACCGCGACAGCATGCCGCCAGGGCTTGGAGATCGCTTTTGGTGGTTTCGGCGAACAACCGGAACGTCTTGGCAGTTTGATTCGTGAGCGCGTCAACGGATGGCGCCTCCATCGCTTCGGCGATAGCGGGACCGAGACCGGCGCATTCGACGAGATTATCGCCAATACCACCGAGAATGAGAGACCGCACCCGCTCCGGCTGGGTCAATGCAAGGACCGCGGCAATTCGCGCGCCCATCGAATAGCCCATGACGTCGGCTTGGGCGATGCCGAGATGATCGAGCAGATTGCGCGCATCGCCGGCCATCAACGGAATCGCGTAGTCCTCCGGCCGATAGAGCGCCTCGCTGCGGCCATGGCCGCGATTGTCGAAGGCGATGACCCGCCGGCCCGCGGCCGTCAGCGTCTTGACCCACTGCGGAAAAACCCAGTTGACCGCATGGTTGGAAGCAAAGCCGTGGATGAGAAGGGTGGGGTCGCCATTTCCTCCCCCCTCCGGGGGCGCGTCGATATAGGCGATTCGCACGCCTTCAGAAGAAAAGTCCAGCATCACCCATCCTGTCGTCGCCAAAGATAAAGGCGCCCGCCTGCGTTTCAAGAATCCTCTCTGCTTTCGGCCGCTTCTCTTTGCTGCTATTGAAGCGTGCAAGAAGCTCTTATGCTTTGTGGCACCGCAAATTTCGGGATTTTCTGATGGCTGACCACGGCACACCGCATTTCCACAATCAACCAGGCGTCGCGCGCGTTCGTGTGGGTGCCAGGGAATTCATGTGCATCGGGGCGCTGCCGCCCGACGATCATCCGCACATTTTCATCGACATGGGCGACGCGACAGATGTGGTCTGCCCCTATTGCTCAACCCATTATGTTTACGATGCTTCACTTGCCCATGACGCATGCGTGCCGGCCGAATGCGCCTACACTTCCGCGTTGACCGTCTGATCCGTCATCGCCGGCGTTGTCGGCGATGAGCGGTAGACCGCACGCGCTGATTGCAGGCGCCGGGATCGGCGGTCTCACCGCCGCTCTTGGCCTTGCGCGACGCGGCTGGCGCATAACAATCCTCGAACGCAGCGAACTGATGCAAGAGGCCGGCGCAGGGCTGCAAATCTCGCCCAATGCCAGCGCAATTCTGCGCGAACTCGACGTTTTACGCCGGCTCGCTTCGGCCGCGCTTGCACCACAGGCGATCCATGTCAGACAAGGCCGTACCGGCGCCACGATCACGCGGCTGCCGCTCGGCAACGCTGAACGGCGCTGGGGGGCGCCCTATCTGCTCGCACACCGCAGCGATCTGTTGAAGGCATTGATCGAAGCCGTCGCCGAGCAGCCATCGATCACCATTCATCCCCGATGCCCACTCACCGGATTTGTCGCGACAGACCACGAGGTCAGCGCCGCGTTGCACGGGTCGACACGCATGAACGCGACGGCAGATTGTCTGATTGGCGCCGATGGCGTGCGGTCTTTCGTCCGTACCCGGCTCGCCGACCTGCAAAACGACGCTGCGGACATCCCGGCCAAAGCCCGGCATGTCGCATGGCGGACGCTTATCAAATCTGATCGCCTGGCAAGCGACTTGAAGCAGCCGGAGAGCACGCTCTGGCTCGGGCCGAAGGCGCATCTCGTGCACTATCCGCTGCGCGGCGGCGCAATCATTAATGTCGTCGCAGTTCTCGACGAGACAGTCGAGATCGATTGGACCGCCGATATCTGGACGCGATCCGGCGATCCGCACCTTATCGCGGAGCGATTTGCACGCTGGAGTTGGCAAATCCGTGATCTGATCGCTGCCGCCGAGGAATGGCGCATATGGCCATTGGTCGAACGGGACATGCCGCCGGCGTGGAACGCCGGACGCGTTACGCTGCTCGGCGATGCAGCGCATCCGATGTTGCCTTTTCTTGCGCAAGGCGCGACGCAAGCGATCGAGGACGCGGCTGCGCTCGCGACATGTCTCGCGCCGGGCTGCGATATCGTCAGGGCGCTCGCTGAATTCGCCGCGGCGCGGCGCGCACGCGCCGGACGCGTGCAGGCTGAATCGCATCGCCAAGCTAAAATCTATCACCTTTCCGGGCCGGTAGCCTTGGTGCGCGATCTGGCCATGCGGGCGCTCGGCCCGGAGCGGCTTCTCGCGCGTTACGATTGGCTCTATGGCGGCAAGCCAATCGCAAGCTAGAGCACGCGATTTGACCAGTTTTTGGCCGATTCCATCGCCGCCACGTGTCCCGGCACGTTTTCCCCGTGCTTTCGCAACCCTCACCGCGATGGCCGCGCCCGACGCCATTGCCAGGTTCCATGCAGGCGATTAGTTCTTGGACGGGCAGAATTCCGCGTCGGGACCGCTTCTGCGCCTCCACGACTTTGTTGCGAAGCGGGATTGATGAATGACCGCGAAAGCCACGAAACCTGATCTGGATGCGCCCGAGCTGCGCACGGCGCATGTCATCGTCGTCGCCAATGAAAAGGGCGGCACCGGCAAATCCACCCTCTCGATCCACATCAGCGTCGCTTTGTTGAAGGCCGGCTTTCGCGTCGCGACCATCGATCTCGACACCCGCCAGCGCACGCTGACCCGCTTCCTTGAAAATCGCGCCTCTTGGGCCGTCACCGCGCCGTGGAACGTCGAATTGCCGTTGCACCACGTTCTCGACCGCGGCAATTCCCTCAATACGCGCGACAACGAGACAGCGGAATTTGGTGCTTTCGCCGCAGCAATCGCCGAAGTCGAACACGAATACGAATTCGTCGTCATCGATACGCCGGCGAACGATTCCTATCTGATGCGGCTCGCCCATTCTCTGGCCGATACGCTGGTTTCGCCGGTCAATGATTCCTTCGTCGACGTCGATGTCTTTTCCCGCGTTCATCATGACAGGACGCAGCGCGGTCAAGTCGCTCAATACGCCGACCTGGTCATCGAGGCCCGGCGCAAGCGCAGGATGGTCGATCAAGGAATCATCGACTGGGTCCTCGTCCGCAATCGCATATCCTCGATTCAATCGAACAACGCCAAGCAGGTCGCAACAAGCCTTTCTCGCCTCGCCACCGAATTGCAGTTTCGTCCGATCGAAGGCTTTCACGACCGCGTGATTTTTCGCGAACTCTTTCCAATCGGGCTTACCGCGCTCGATCCGATCGAGGAGGCCATGCGCAGCAACACGCTCTCCGCCTCGCAAGCCTCTGCCCGCCGGGAAATCGATGCGCTCGTCGCCATGCTGCAATTGCCCAAGCGCGGCCGCGGGATGGCGCATCTCCAGGCGCGGCACGAATGGTTCGACCGTATCTCACGCTATTACCGCGACCTTGGTAGCAAGAAGTAGAGCGGAATATGCCGCAGGCTTCGGCATGGGCGCAGGCGCTTCTGCGGCGAGGCGCCACAGTCACCTCGGACTAGGACAGGTACTTTCTGTACTATCTTCGGCGGAATCTTTGTCGCAGATGCAAGGGTCGTGTTCTGACGAAGGCTTGCGCGACGTGGAACCGGATCAGTCGCAAGAAACGAGCGAGAGGAGGCAGTCATGAAATATCCGCTGCTCGGCTGCGCACTGTTGGCCGCGGTAGCCGCGACCCCAGTGCAGGCCACCGAAATGGTGCCCACAGTCGCGCCCGCCAATGTGAGCATCGGCGCGTTGAAGATCGAGAATGCCTTCACGCGTCCGACGCCCGGTGGCGCGAAAGTGGCGGTCGGCTATGTCACGATTGTCAACGGCGGAGGGACGGCCGACCGCCTTGTCTCGGTGACGTCAGGTATTTCCGCTAGCGCGGAAATCCATGAAGGCAAGATGGAAAATGGCGTGATGGAAATGCACGAGCTGACCGACGGCCTGCCCATTCCCCCCGGCACCACCGTTGCGCTGAAGCCCGGCGGCGACCACATCATGTTCATCGATCTGAACAAGCCGGTGAAGCCGGGCGACACGATCAACGCGACGCTCACATTTGAGAAGGCCGGCAAGGTGGACGTGGGTTTCAAAGCCGCCGCCAGCATGGGGGCCACGAGCCCCGACGGCGGGATGAGCGGCATGAAGATGCAGTGATAGTGGTGCGGGCGGCCGGAGTCGAACCGGCACAGCGCTTTCGCGCCGAGGGATTTTAAGTCCCTTGCGTCTACCAATTCCGCCACGCCCGCGTAACTGACCGGCTTAATGCGGCGCGGCGCCGGGCACAAGTCGCACCCCTGAACGCTCTCTACCCTTTATTCCCCGCGATCGGCGCCTGGAAGGCGAGGCCAAGATCCCAGGGAAAGTAGATCCAGGTATCCTGCGACACCTCGGTCATGAACGTATCGACATGCGGGCGCCCGAGCGGCTTGGCATAGACTGTCGCGAAATGCGCCTTGGGCAAAAGCGCGCGCACCACGCGCGCGGTCGCGCCCGTATCGACGAGGTCGTCGATGACGAGAATGCCGCTGCCATCGCGCTGCGCGATCTCCGACGCTATCGGCTTGATGATCTTCGGATCGCCCTGCTGGGTGGTGTGGTCGTAGCTTACCACAGAGACGCATTCGACGATGCGCAGATCAAGCTCGCGGGCGATGATCGCCGCCGGCACGAGGCCGCCGCGGGCAATCGCGACGATAGCGGCATAAGGCCCTGTCTCGGCAAGCCGCCAGGCCAAAGCCCGCGCGTCGCGATGGAACTGGTCCCAGGAAACGTGATAAGCCTTTTTTATTGTCGCGTCGCTCATGCGATCAATTCTTCATCATGCTCCCGCTGCGCGCAACCGGGTGATCAGCGCTTCGATCGCAGCGGCCGCCGCCGCGACATCCGCCGGGTCCTTTCCGCGCACGACGATTTCATTGGCGAACCTGCCGTCGTTGAACGACGGATAGGAGCCGATGGCGAGATCAGGATGGGCCTTTGCCAGCGTGGTCAATTCCCCCGCATAGGCCCCTTCCTGCATATCATCCGCGGCAATCGTCTTGAATAGGATTCGCGGACCGGATCGAAGCTTGGGAGCGACCGCGGCGAGCATCGCCTGCATGATTGCCGGAACGCCCGCCATGACAATGACATTGCCGATCCAAAAGCCTGGGGCCTTGGACACCGCGTTCTCTACTAGCTCAGCGCCATGCGGAATCCGTGCCATGCGCCGGCGCGCCGGATTAAGATCCACAGGCTTGAACTGTTGCAGCAAGAGTTCGATCACTCGCGGATCCTCGCTGATCGGAACACCGAAAGCAGCGGCCACCGCGTCAGCCGTCACGTCGTCATGCGTCGGGCCGATACCGCCGGTCGTGAAGACATAAGTATAGCGATGCCGTAACGCATTGAGAGCCGCCACAATCTCGGCGATGCTGTCCGGCACGATCCGCACTTCGCACAAGTCGATGCCGTGATCGGTAAGGAAATCCGCCACGAATCCGATGTTCTTGTCCTTGGTCCGCCCGGACAGGATCTCATCAGCGATGACGAGAAGCGCCGCGGTTACGGAAGCAGGTGGAGTCACAGATACGTCTCCCAGCCCATATCTCCTACCATAACTACGGCCGCCGCTGCCTCATGGTTAGAGGGCAAATCACGTCCCGCCTACCATCCGCTCGTCAAGCGCCGCGGTCTTGATCAGCGCGAAGACACGGTCGCCACGATGGAGGCCTAGTTCATCGATCGCCCGCCGTGTCGCCATGGCCGAGAGCCTGCCCTCGCCGTAAAGTGCAATATCGACAATGGCCAGCGGCCCCGCAGGTTCGATCCGCGTGAGCGTGCCGGCAAGCATGCTTTGCACGCTCAAGCCGCTCGGCGGTGCGATCGAAAGCGTGACATCCGTCGCCTTCACGAGTACTCGCACATTCTTTCCCTCAGTCGCCACCGTTCCGGCAAGCCAGATCGTGCCGGCCGGATGCTTGAGCTCGGTCAAGCCATAGGCTTCGTCGCGCCCGCCGACCCGCATCGCCAGCACGCTCGCGCCGCCGGAGCGCGGATCCTCGATGGGCTGCGGCAAAACCTCGGCTGGATCGCCGATCGCCACCACGTGCCCATTGTCCAAGACAACGACACGGGACGCGAGCCGCGCGACGTCCTCGACCGCATGCGAGACATAGACGATCGGGATCTTAAACTCATCGCGGAGCGTCTCGATGAGCGGCAGGATCTCCAGCCGGCGCTGCATGTCGAGTGCGGCGAAGGGCTCGTCGAACAAGAGCAACTCGGGACAGGAGAGCAGTGCGCGACCAATCGCGACGCGCTGGCGCTCGCCACCCGACAGAAGCGGCGGCGCGCGATCCAGCAAATGACCGATACCTAAGGTCTTGATCACCGCATCGAAGCTGATTCTCCGCTCGGGGCGGGGCGCGAACCAGCGGCCGAAAAGAAGGTTCTGCTTTACCCCAAGATGCGGGAAGAGAAGCGAGTCCTGAAACACGAGACCGATGCGCCGCCGATGCGATGGAACGAAAATCCCATTTTCCATATCGACGAGAGCGCGGCCGTCAAGAACGATCCGGCCCTCGTCCGGCCGCGCCAAGCCGGCGATGAGGCCGAGGGTCATCGACTTACCTGCCCCCGAGCGACCGAAAAGCGCGGTGATCCCGTCGCCGTTCTTGAATGCGACCTTGAGGCTGAAACTGCCGATCCGGCGCGTCACATCGACGTCGATCATTCGGTACTCGCCAGACGCTTCTCGCCGCGCCGCTGAAAAATTTCGGAGGCGATGACCGCCACAAGTGAGATCGCAATGGAAACGAGCGTCAGACGCAGCGCGGTGGCGTCACCGCCGGGGACCTGAATATAGGTGTAGATCGCGGAGGCGATGGTTTGTGTCTCGCCGGGAATATTCGCCACGAAGGTGATCGTCGCGCCGAATTCGCCAAGCGCGCGCGCGAAGGCGAGCGTGGCCCCCGCAATGATGCCAGGCAGCGCGAGCGGAAGGCTGACGAGAAAGAAAGTGAGAACGGGATTGGCGCCCAATGTGCCTGCTGCCTGCTCCAGCCGCCTATCGATCGCCTCGAACGACAGGCGCATCGCCCGCACCATGAGCGGAAAGCCCATGATTGCGCAGGCGAGCGCCGCGCCGGTCCAGCGAAATGAGAGGACGATGCCGAGATCGGCGAGAAAGCCCCCGAAAATACCGCGACGGCCGAAGGCGATCAGCAGGACATAGCCGGTAACGACCGGCGGCAACACGAGCGGCAGATAGATGAATGCCGTGATGACCGTCTTGCCCGGAAAGTGCCAGCGCGCCAGCGCATAGGCCGCGAGAACGCCGAACGGCAGGCTCGCGAGCGTCGCGACGACCGCGATCCGCAGCGAAAGCAATACCGCGGTCCATTCCGCCGGCGACAAAAAGTCAAGCAATGCTATATTCTCCCGAATATCGCAGTGTGGGCTTCTCTGACGATCGAGGGGTCGTGTCAAGGAGGGCGTCCACGCCGCAAAACGCGGGGAGGCCTATAGGCTTGCAATGACGTCCCTGAGTTTGGCCTGGACGACGGCAGCGGCTTGCCGCAGCCGCGGATTGTCGATGGCCCGCATCGAGGCCACGGGATCGATAGCTGCGACCTCGATCCGGCCGCCGCCGATGTCCTGCACCACCACATTGCAAGGCAGCATGGTGCCAACCTTGTCCTCGATCTCAAGCGCTTCAAGCGCGAGCTTGGGATTGCATGCGCCGAGGATACGGTAGTCCCTGAAATCGACGCCGATCTTCTTCTTGAGCGTGTCCTTGACATCGATCTCGGTGATGATGCCGAAGCCCGCCTGCTTCAGAACCTCGGTCGTGTGCCGAACCGCTGCATCGAAATCGCAATTCAGAGTCTTCGAAAAATAATAGCGCATGGCCTCTTCTCGGCTGAATACTTTGCCGCCAGAGCCGCGCGTAGCCGACCGGCTGCAGCACGGCTATGACGTAGATCAATCGGCGCGCCTCGATATTTGGATGATCTTGGAGGCGCGCCGCCTGTCTAGCTTTGCGCCTGCCCCACCCTCTCGATCTCCCATTCGAGCGTAATTCCGCTCGAACTCGAAGACGCGGCGGCGGACCTCTTCGCCAAGCGCCTCGATGTCGGCCGCGCGCGCCGCGCCGCGGTTGATCAGGAAATTGCAATGGAGTTCGGAGACCTGCGCATCGCCGACGACGAGACCGCGGCAACCTGCTGCGTCGATCAACTGCCAAGCCTTGTGACCCTGCGGATTCTTGAATGTCGAACCGCCGGTACGCGTATTGATCGGCTGAGTCTCCTGACGCGCTTTGGTGATCTCCGACATTTCCGCCTTGATCGCGGCGGGGTCGCCGGACCTGCCGGCGAACAAGCCCGACGTGAAGATCACATCCGCAGCAATGCCGCAGTGACGGTAGGAATAGCCCATCTCGGCATTCGTGAACCTGCGCAAGGCGCCGCTGCGATCGACGCCGCGGCAGGAAACGAGAACATCCTTCGTCTCAGTGCCATAGGCGCCCCCGTTCATCCGCAGTGCACCGCCGATCGCGCCGGGAATGCCGCGGTAGAAGGAAAGCCCCGCGATGCCGGCTTCAGCCGCGGCCGTAGCCAATTTCACATCCATGACCCCGGCGCCGACGGAAATCTGCAAGCCTTCGACACGGATTTCATGAAACGGCCTGCCGAGCCGGACCACGATTCCCGCAATCCCGCCATCGCGCACCAAAAGATTGGAGCCAAGCCCGACCGGGAGGACCGGCAGCGCCGGATCGAGCCGGCTCATGAAATAGGCGAGATCGTTCTCGTCGGCCGGCGAGAACAGGATTTGCGCCGGGCCGCCAGTGCGAAACCAGGTGAAATCCGCCATGCGGACGTTGGCGGCGAGATGGCCGCGCAATTCCGGCATCGCGGCCCGCAGCGCCGGCATGAGATCGGAAAAGCTCATGCCCTGCCCCGGCCATCCCTCGCCGCCAGCTGTCCCGGCAACGCATAGGCCCAATGGGTGATATTGCCGGCGCCCAGAAAGATGACGTAATCGCCCGGCTTGGCGAGACCGCGTATCATGTCGGCAAGTTGGTCCGGGCGCGGCATGGCAAGCGCCTGACGATGGCCATGCGCTGTGAGCGCGGTGACGAGGCCGTCGCGGTCGGCGCCGGCTATGGGCGCCTCTCCCGCCGGATAGACATCGGCGACAATCACCGTATCGGCGTCATTGAAGCAAGTCGCGAATTCGTTGAAGAGCGAGTTGAGCCTTGTGTAACGATGCGGCTGCACGATGGCGATGACTTGCCCTTTCGTGGAGGCCCGCGCCGCCCGCAGCACCGCCGTGATCTCGACCGGATGATGGGCGTAATCGTCGAAGATGCGGACGCCGTGCCATTCGCCGGTCGGAGTGAACCGCCGCTTGACGCCGCCGAAACTCATCAGCGCGCTACGAATGGCCTCGGCGCTCATCCCGAGTTCATGCGCCACGGCGATCGCCGCCGTCGCGTTGAGCGCATTGTGATGTCCGGGCATGGGCATGCACATATCGTCGAACCTGATCTCGCCGCCGCCTTTGCGATCGCGCATGATGACACCGAAGCGCGATTTGCCGTTGCTGAGATCGACATCGACCAGCCGCGCATCCGCCTGCGGATTTTCCCCATAAGTGATGATGCGCCGATCCTCGATTTTGCCGACGAGTTCCTGCACTGTCGGGTGATCGAGACACATGACCGCGAAACCGTAGAACGGGATGTTCTCGACGAACGCGCGGAAGGCCTCCTTGATCGCGTCGAAGGTTTCAAAATGATCGAGGTGTTCGGGATCGATGTTGGTGATGATCGCGATATCAGCCGGTAGTTTCAGAAAAGTGCCGTCGCTCTCGTCCGCCTCTACGACCATCCAGTCCCCGGCCCCGAGCCGCGCATTCGTGCCATAGGCATTGATGATCCCGCCGTTGATGACGGTCGGATCGAACTTTCCGGCATCGAGCAGGGTCGCGACGAGCGACGTGGTCGTGGTCTTGCCGTGCGTACCGGCAATCGCGACGCATTGCTTGAGGCGCATCAACTCGGCGAGCATTTCAGCTCGGCGCACGACCGGCAGGCGCCTTTCGCGCGCGGCATGCAGTTCAGGATTGTCGCGTTTGATCGCTGTCGAGACGACGACAACCTCGGCACCGCCGAGGTTTGCGGCATCATGGCCGATATGAACCTCCGCGCCCTTGCCGCGCAAACGCAGGACATTGGCATTTTCAACACTATCCGAACCTTGCACGCGATAGCCGAGATTGATGAGAACTTCGGCAATGCCGGACATGCCGATGCCACCGATGCCGACGAAATGGATAGGGCCGAGTTCGCGCGGCAGTTTCATTGTCTTGTCTCTCCGCGAGCCACTTTCAACACCAGATCGGCGAGCCGTTCGGCGGCGTCGGCAATGCCGGCGCTCCGCGCTGCGGCGGCGCGGCGTTGCAGGCCGGCCGGATCCTGCAGCGCCTCGCCCAAGGTTGCAGCGAGCCATTGCGGCGTGAAATCGGGCTGCGCCACGACAATGGCCGCCCCTATGGCGCCGAGATGGGCGGCATTCGCCGCCTGATCCTGATCCAGCGCATGCGGAAAGGGAACCAGAATCGCGGGCCTCCCGATCACGGCAAGTTCGGCGACGGTCGAAGCCCCGGCTCTGGCAATGACCAAGCTCGCTGCTGCCATGCGCGCCGGCAAATCGGCAAAAAACGGCAAGACTTCGGCACGAACCGCAAGATGGGCATAGGCTTGACGCACACGCGCCTCGTCCTCGCCGCGCGCCTGCTGCGCGATAACGAGGTTCTTGCGCGCCGATTCCGCCGTGAGGGCGATGGCCGGCGGCACAATATCTGCCATGATCCGAGCGCCTTGCGAGCCGCCGATGACGAGAAGGATGAATTGGCCGGCGATATTCGGATAGGCCATTTCCGCCGCCGCAACGACCTTGGGGCGAACCGGATTGCCGGTGTAAAACGTCTTGGCTGCTATGTCGGAACCGGCGCCCTTCAGGCTCGGGAATCCTGTCGCGACGGCATCGACGCGACCGGCGAGAAAACGATTGGCTCGTCCGAGCACGGCGTTCTGCTCATGCAGGATCGTCGGTATGCGAAGCAGAGTGGCGGCCAGAACCGGGGGAACCGTCGGATAGCCGCCGAAGCCGACGACCGCTGCCGGACGCAGGCGCCGCAACAGCCGCAATGCCGCAAGCGTACCGGACAGCAATGTCAGAACGGCCTTGGCCTTGGCGAAGATCGAGCCGCCGCTCGGGGTTGCCGCGGCGATTCGATGGACGGCGCGGGCCTGAAAATCGCCGCCATATTGTTGCGCCCGCGCATCGGTCACGAGTTCAACCGTTACTCCACGCGCGGCCAGCGCATTGCCGAGCGCCTCGGCCGGAAACAAATGACCGCCTGTGCCTCCTGCTGCGACGAGGACCGGACCCCTCGGATTCATGCCGGCTCGGCCTCGGATTGCCGGTAGATGATTTCGACGCGCGGCCGCTTGCGCATCACCGCGATCAGGAAGCCCATGCCGAGTGCGAGCGAGATCACCGACGAGCCGCCATAGGAAATGAACGGCAGAGTCATGCCTTTCGCGGGCATGAGGTGCAGATTGACCGCCATGTTGATGGCGCTCTGGAGGCCGAACAGCATGATCAGTCCTGCCGCGGCCAAACGGCAGAAATGATCTTCGTTACGGGCTGCCGCCATGAGGCCGCGCATGACGATGAACGTGAAGATCGCGACCAGGAACAGGCAGGCCACAATACCGAATTCCTCGCCCGTCACGGCGAAGATGAAATCGGTATGGGCATCGGGGAGAATGCGTTTGATGGTCCCTTCCCCCGGTCCTTTGCCGAACCAGCCGCCGGCAAGGAAACTGTCGACGGCCGTATCGATCTGGAACGTATCGACGACACCTCCACTCGTTCCGGGATCGATGAATTTCAATATGCGCCCCCGCACATGCGGCACCAATTTATAGGCAAGTAGCATCCCGCTAATGCCAACGCCGCCAATGCCCGCGACCCAGAGCCAGCGCAGCCCGGCAATGAAAAAGAGACCGACCCAGACCAGCGAGACAAGCATCGTCTGACCAAAGTCGGGTTGCAGGATCAAAGGAATGATCGTCGCCGGCAGGAGCAGAAGAGCAAGCAGATTGCCCGGCAGTTTGCGCCGGCCGCCTTCCGCAAAAGCCCAAGCGGCGAGGATGACAAAGGCCGGCTTCAAGAATTCGGAGGGTTGGACGCCGAAGATCCAACGCCGGGCACCCTTCACTTCCTGGCCGAAGAAAAGCGCCGCTATGATGAGCAGCATCGACACCACGAAAACAATCAGGGCGGCGCGCCGTACGTGCCGCGGCGACAGGAACGAGGAGGCGAAGAACACCGCGATCGCGGGAACGAGGAAAAGCGCCTGCTTATGCACGAAATAGAATGTCGGCAGGCCGAGACGTTCGGCGACCGGCGGGCTGCCCGCCATCGTCAAGACGAGGCCGAGCACTATCAGCGTTCCGAACGCCGCAATGAGCCAGCGGTCGATCGTCCACCACCAATTCGCCAGAGCCGAGCGCTCGACGCGCGAAACCATTCGTTTCTCCTTCAGGCCTTCGGCCGTTCCGCAAGCTGGGCCAGGACCAGTTCCCGGAACTTGTCGCCGCGCTTCTCGAAGTCCGAGAATTGATCGAACGAAGCGCAGGCTGGCGAAAGCAGGACGATGGGCATCTCCGTCGTGGCTTTTTCCGCATCCCGCGTCGCACTTTCGACCGCCCTATCGATCGTGCCGCAAAATTCATAAGGAATCGCTTCTCCGATCACCTTGGCAAAGGGTTCGGCCGCCTCGCCCACGAGATAGGCCTTGACGACCTTTGGAAAGAGCGGGCGCAGCATCTCGATTCCGCCTTCTTTGGCACGGCCACCGAGTATCCAATAGATATCGTCGAGACTTAGCAGCGCTTTCTCCGCCGCGTCGGCGTTGGTCGCCTTGGAATCATTGATGTAGAGCACCTTACCGCGGCGGCCGACCTCTTCCAGCCGGTGCGGCAGGCCAGGAAAACTCGAGAGGCCCTTCTGGACGAGGTCGAGATCGAACCCGTGCCGGCCGAGAGCGGCGACCGCCGCGGCTGCGTTCTGGCCGTTGTGCGTCCCGCGCAGCGAGGCGATACCGGCGAGGTCTGCGATCGGCAGCGAACGGCCGTCGACGCGGCGGATGAGGCGCGTTCCGTCGAGAACGATCCCATCCGGGATCGTCGGCTTCGTGATCGAGATGAACGTGACGGGCTTGCCCGCCGCACGCAGACGCTCGCCAATCGCCACGCAGATCTCGTCGTCGAGGCCAACGACGGCATGATCCGCTTTCGCCAAGAGTCTCTCCTTGATCGCCGCGTAATTCTCCATCGTGCCATGCCGATCCAAATGATCGATCGTCACGTTAAGAAGCACGCCGAACGTGGGATTGAGCGACGGCGCAAGATCAATCTGGAAGGACGAACATTCGATCACATGCACGCGCCCGATCGCTGGCGGTTCAAGCGCGAGAATCGGCGTACCGATATTGCCGCCTATATGGACCTCATAGCCGAAGCTTTGATATAGATGCGCGGCCAGTGCTGTCGTCGTTGACTTGCCATTGGTGCCGGTGATCGCCACGAAGGTCGCCTCGGGCGCGATCTTAGCTCGCTCACGGCAAAAGAGTTCGATATCACCAATGATCTCGACGCCCACTTGCTGCGCCTTTGCGACAATCCAATGCGGATAGGGATGCGTCAGAGGCACGCCGGGGCCGATGACAAGCGAGTCGAACCGCGAGAGATCCGTCATCACAAAATCTTCAAGCGCGAGGCCCATTGCGATGGCTTGTTCGCGCCCACGCCGGTGATCGTCCCAGACAACGACGTCTGCCCCGCCGGCGACCAGCGCCTGCGCACTGGCCAGCCCTGACTTGCCGAGGCCAAAGACGGCAACCTGCTTGCCGGCGAAAGACGTAATCGGCGTCATGTCACCTCAACTTCAATGTTGACAGCCCGACGAGAGCGAGCACGAAAGCGATGATCCAGAAGCGCACCACGACTTGCGGCTCGGACCAGCCGAGCTGTTCGAAATGGTGGTGGATCGGCGCCATTTTAAAGACCCGCCTGCCGGTCATTTTGAACGAGGCGACCTGAACGATGACCGAAAGCGCCTCGAGCACGAAAAGGCCGCCGACGATGGCAAGCACGATTTCATGCTTGACGGCAACCGCGATCGTGCCGAGCAAGCCGCCGAGTGCGAGGGAACCCGTGTCGCCCATGAAGATTTGCGCCGGCGGCGCATTGAACCAGAGGAACCCGAGGCCGGAGCCGATCAAGGCACCACAAACGACAGCGAGTTCGCCGGTGCCGGGTACATAGTTGATACGGAGATAGTCCGAATAAATGGCGTTGCCCACGAGATAGGCGATAATGCCAAAAGCCGCAGCGGCAATCATCACTGGCACGATGGCCAATCCATCGAGCCCATCAGTGAGATTGACCGCATTGCCAGCCGCGATGATGACAAAGGGCCCAAACACAAGAAAAAAGATGCCCAGATCGGTAACATAGCCGTTGATCGTCGGCAGCGCCAAGGACGTCGTATGCGGCGTTCCCACTTTCATCATCGCAAAGCAGGCGATGACGGCGATTGCAGCTTCGAGAAAGAGCCGCAGCCTGCTAGAAAAACCTTTATGCGTCTGCTTCGTTACTTTCAGATAATCGTCGTAGAAGCCGATGAGGCCGAAGCCGACCATAACGAGCAGGACGATCCACACATAGCGGCTCGCAAGATTGGCCCAAAGCAAGGTCGATACGATGAGGCCGGAAAGAATCATCAATCCGCCCATCGTCGGTGTGCCCGTTTTCGTCAGCAAATGCGATTGCGGCCCATCGCTGCGGATGGGCTGGCCCTTGCCTTGTTTGAGGCGCAGCGCCGCGATGATCCGCGGCCCGAAGAAGAAAACGAAAAACAGCGCGGTCGCCGTCGCGCCGCCGGTGCGAAACGTGATGTAGCGAAAGAGATTGAGCGGACTGAAATGATGCGAGAAGTCGGCAAGCCAAGTGAGCATTCGAGGAAATCCTATGTGCCGCGCGAGCATGACCCCGAAAATGCGCCCACTTTTGGGATCAAGATCGCACGATAAAACATAAACTTACAGCGCGATGCAGAGTCGATTGATTTCACTAGCCAGCGCCGCTTCACGCTCAGGCCACGCTATGATAACGCGACTTGAGGGCCTCGACGATGGCGTGCATGCGGCTCGCGTTCGAACCCTTGACGAGGATCAGGTCGCCGGCACGCACGCCAGCGGTAACAATGGGCTCGAGATCCGATGCATTTGCCTGCCAGGCGCCCTGCACCGTTTGGGGGATAGCATCGAACAGGTTTTTCATCAGTGGGCCTGCCGCGAAAACGAGATCGATCTGGGTCTGGGCGACGATCGGCGCGAGGCCGGCGTGAAGTGCCGGGCCGCGGGCTCCCAGTTCAAGCATGTCGCCGAGGACCGCGATACGCCGGCCGGTCGCCGGCAGAGTTCCGGCGAGCACCAGAGCTGCTTGCGTCGAGGCGGGATTGGCGTTGTAGCTCTCGTCGATCACCGTGAAGGGTCCATCTTTAGCGCGGAGCACTAACCTGCGTCCGCGCCCCGCCGGCACTTCGAAAGCGGCCAACGCGCTCGCGGCGGTCTCAAGGCCCAGGCCGAAAGCCAGCGCTGTAAGCAGCACGGCGAGCGAATTGACGGCGAGATGGCGCCCTGGCGCGCCGATCCGATAGGTGACATCACGTCCGCCAATCCTCGCGTCGACGACCGTGTGATCCGTTTCAAGCTTGACGCCGATGAGTTCGAGCATCGGCATATTCTGCCTCGCCGAATGTGGCGATATGGCCAGCGCCCGACAGCCGCGCTGCGATGGCGAGCCGGTCATATTGATCGATATCGCGATTGAGAATGGCGACGCCGCCCGGAACGAGGCCCGAAAATATCTCCGCTTTGGCATCAGCGATCGCCTCGACGCTATCGAAATATTCAAGATGGACCGGCGCGACATTGGTGATGATCGCGATATGCGGCCGTGTCAGGCCGACGAGCGGGGCGATTTCGCCGGCGTGATTTATGCCAATTTCGATGACGCCGAACTGCGCATCGCGCGGCAGGCGGGCGAGCGTGAGCGGCACGCCCCAATGGTTATTGTAAGAAGCAGGTGACGCGTGAACGCGCCCCGCCTGCGCCAGCACGAGGCGCAGGGCTTCCTTGGTTGTCGTCTTGCCAACCGAGCCTGTTACGGCGACGATCCGCGCCTTGCTGCGCGCGCGCGCCGCCGCGGCGAGCCCTTCGAGCGCCGGCAGAACCGCACGGACGACATAAAGCGGCCCGCTGCCTTTCAATGTTTCGGCATGGGCCTCGTCCACGACCGCAGCGGCGGCGCCCTTTGCAAAAGCTTCGACGACATGATCATGGCCGTCGCTCTTGTCGCCCCTGATGGCGAAGAAGAGATCGCCCGGCACGAGCGTGCGCGTATCGATCGAAATGCCGAATATCGACTGTGGCAGACCTCCGCTGACACGGGCCCGCAACGGCGCAACGAGGCTGAACGCCGTCCATAAAGGCTCTGACGGCGGCGAAGACTCCCGCGACAAAGGCTGCTGCAATTCGTCGATGCTCATGCCGCGGATTCCTTCAATGCCGCCCGAACGCTTTGCTGATCGGAGAAAGGCAGTGTCCTGTCTCCGACGATCTGGCCGGTTTCATGGCCTTTGCCGGCGATGAGCAGGACGTCGCCGTCTTTGAGTTCGGCGACCGCCGCGGCGATTGCGGCCCCTCGATCACCGATTTCGGAGATCTTGGCACCGGTCACCGCACGCGTGCCTTCGAGGATGGCGTGACGGATCAATGCGGGATCCTCCGAGCGCGGATTGTCATCAGTGACGATCACTTCGTCAGCCAGCCGCGCCGCCACTTCGCCCATGATCGGCCGCTTGCCGGTATCGCGATCGCCTCCACAACCGAAGACCACGACGAGCCTGTTGCGCGCGAGCGGACGCAAGGCTCTCAGCGCCTTGTCGAGCGCATCCGGCTTATGGGCATAGTCGACGAAGACCGGAGCGTTCCTGCGGCGTCCGACCAGCTCGAGGCGCCCGGGCGCTCCTGTAAGCTTTTCGAGCGCGGCGAAGACGCGGTCCGCTGCGCCACCGGTCGACAACGCGAGTCCGGCAGCAACGAGTGCATTCTGGACCTGAAAGCCGCCGGCAAGCGGCAGGCGTAAAGCGTAAGTCTTGCCGCCATAATCCACGACGAGGCCGGTCGCAAAATCCTCCGCCTTCGTCGCGACAAGACGTAGAGCGCCGCCCTTTCGCCCCACCGAGACTAAAGCGAGGCCACGCGCACGACAGGCCAAGATGACCTTTTCGGAAACCTCACTGTCGGCGTCGACCACCGCGGGCTGGCTCGGCAGAAGCAGGCGCTCGAACAGCCGCAATTTCGCAGCAAGATAGGCGTCCATATCGGGATGATAATCGAGATGATCGCGCGAAAGATTGGTGAAGCCGCCGGCTGCAAGCCGCAGCCCGTCGATGCGGCGCTGATCGAGGCCATGCGACGAAGCTTCGAGCGCGAGATGGGTTACGCCATCTTTGGCGAGATTGTCGAGCGTCTTGTGCAGCGATACTGGATCCGGCGTGGTCAGCGATCCGGAGACGGCGCCGGAAGGAGCGACGAGCCCGATCGTCCCGAGCGAGGCCGCGCGATGGCCGAGCGCCAGCCAGATTTGCTGCGCGAAGGCGGCAACCGATGTCTTGCCGCTGGTGCCTGTAATGGCGACGATCGTCTCCGGCTGCGCGGGAAAGAACCGCGCTGCGGCAAGCGCCAGCGCGCGACGCGCATCGCTGACCTTGATGAAAATCGCAGGCGCAATCGGCGCATCCGGCGCGCGCTCTCCAATAATTGCGGCGGCCCCCCGCGCGACCGCTTGTTGGGCGAAGGCCAGCCCGTCTTGCTTGCCTCCCGAAAGCGCGAAAAAGGCATCCCCGGCGCCGACGTTGCGGCTATCGGCGCTCACACCTTTGATATCGCGCCCCGCGACGGGCTCGGCGAGAGCCGTCTCAGGCAAGAGATCGGCAAGGCGCATCAATGGCCCCCGTCACCGACCGGAACATTGGCGGCAGTATAGCCAAGTTGAGCAAGGAGCGGAAACGGTTGAGCAGGCGGTGTAACGCGCGGCGAAATGCCAAGCATGGGCCCGACACGTTCGATGATGTTGCCGGTGACGCTTCCGGAGTTCCAAGCCGCCGTGCGATAGCCGCCGGTTTCCGGGAGGCCCTGCGGCTCATCCATCATCGTGAAGAACAGATATTTCGGCTTGTCAGCCGGCACGATCGCCATGAATGTAGTCAACACCTTGTCGTTCGAGTAATGGCCGTGAATGATCTTGTCCGCCGTGCCGGTCTTGCCGCCCACGAAATAGCCTCGGATGTCGGCCTTTCTGGCTGAACCGATCTCCGCATTGAGACGCATCAGATAGCGCAGGCTTTCCGAAGTCTCCGGTTTGACGATCCGCGGCGCGTCCTTCTTGGCATCTTCCTCGCTCCGCTTCAAGAACGTCGGATTGATGAGCATACCGCCATTGACCAGCGCCCCGACCGCCATGAGAGCCTGAAGCGGCGCTACGTTCAACCCCTGGCCGAAGGCAATTGTCATCGTAGTCAACTCGCTCCAATGCTTCGGAACAAGCGGTTCTGCCGACTCCGGCAGTTCAGTGCGCAGCCGGCTCAATTGTCCCATCTTGTGCAGAAATGCCTTATGCCCGTCCACCCCGACCATCAGAGCCATCCGGGCTGTTCCGATATTCGACGAATAGGTGAACACCTCCGGCACTGTAAGAAACCGGTGTTGCGCATGAAAATCGTGAATGGTGAAATGACCATAGCGCAGCGAATCGCGGGCATCGATCTTCGAATTCAAAGTGACCTTGCCGGCGTCGAGCGCCATGGCTATCGAGAGCGCCTTGAACGTCGAACCCATTTCGTAAACGCCGACTGTCATCCTGTTGATGCAGTTGGGATCGAGCGCATCGACAGGATTGTTCGGATCGAAGTCGGGCAGCGACGCCATGGCGATGACTTCGCCGGTATTGACGTCGAGGATCGCCGCGGCGCCCGCCTTGGCCTTGAATTTGGCGATGCCTTTGGCGAGTTCGTCACGCACCGCGTAGGTTGCATTGAGATCGAGCGAGGTGACGACCGGCTTCAAATCGTCGATCGTCAAGTTGAACCCGGCGTCGTGAAGATCGGCAAGCCCCTCGCCGTCGATATATTTCTCAAGCCCGGAAATGCCGACGCCGTCGATGTTGGCATAGCCCAGAACATGCGCGGCGATCGGCCCGTTCGGGTAGACGCGTTTGTTCTCCTGCATGAAGCCAATGCCCGGCAGACCGAGATGGTAGACTTCCTGCTGCTGCTTGGGCGTCACCGCCCGTTTCACCCAGATAAAGCCCTTGCGCGAGTTCAGCCTGTCGCGCAATTCCTTCACATCAAGGCCGGGCAATACGGCGGTCAGCTGCTCGATCGCATCGTCCTTGTCGATGATGCGCCGCGGTTCGGCGAAGATCGACGTGACTTTGATATCCGTCGCGAGAATAGCGCCATTGCGGTCCAATATGTCGGGCCGTGCCGCGGCGACCGTATCGGCTGCGACGTGTCCTCCCTGCGGGAGCCCCGGATGCGTGCCGAAGAAGATGAGCTTGCCGGCAATCACGCAATAGACCAGCGCGAAGCCGCAGGCGATAAGCCTGATGCGCCGCGTACTTTTGTCGAGCTTCAATGTGAAGAGGCCGAAAAACCAACGCCAGCGCGGCGCCGGGGGAGCCAGTGTAGTCGGCTCACCGCTTGCGCCTTCGCTCGCCAAGGGGTCGATGTCGACCTTCATCGCCATGGTCTCGTCAGTTTGCCCCGGGCGTCGTCTGCCCGATCGCGTTCGCATCACGCGGCGTGTTGGTTGGATTAGCGAGCCCGAGCGCTTCGAGTTTGCGACCGATCGCATCGATCTTTACGCCCTTCTCGGGCAGAGCATCGATTCGGACAATCTGGCTCAGCGACGGCTGTTGCAAATTGAGGAACTTATCGGCCAAAGCCTCGATCCGCTCCGGACGCGAAATATGTTCCCATTCCGCGCGCGACATTGCGATCGCATCCGATTCGGATTTGATCTCCTGCCGCAGCTGGACGATTTTTTCGGCGCGGAAAATGGTCTCGTACTTGATCGAGTAGGCATAGATCGCCGAGCCGACCAGGGCGACGATCGCCAGAACATTGAGAAGCCGCACCATGTCAGCCTCTCCCCGATTTTGCTGTGTGCTGCGGCAGGCGCGCCAATCGGGCGACCGCCGGGTCAATGGGACGGGCCGGCGCGGATGTGCGTGTCGCGAAGCGCAGTTTCGCGGAGCGTGCCCGGGGGTTCGCCGCCGTCTCGGCCGGCGAAGCAATGATCGGCTGTCTACCGCTGAGGACGAATGTCGGCGCGGGCTTTTGCGGCTCGCCAGGCAGCGGCCGCGAATGGGCTTGGCCGCGGCCGGACCGGCTGGCGAAGAATTGCTTGACGATCCTGTCTTCGAGCGAATGGAACGTGACGACGACGAGGCGGCCGCCCGCCGCGAGTTTGTGCTCGGCGGCAGTTAAAGCGTTCACGAGTTCGCCGAGTTCGTCATTGACGGCGATGCGCAAGGCTTGGAAGCTGCGTGTCGCGGGATGAATTGTGCCCGGCCGGCCGGGTGCCACTCGCGCGATGAGCTCGGCGAGCTGCGCGGTGCTCGTAATTGGCGCCTGTGCACGGCTGGCGACGATCGCCTTGGCGATGCGGCGGGCGGCGCGTTCCTCACCGAAATAGTAGAGGATGTCGGCGAGCCGCGCTTCCTCCGCGCCGTTGACGAGATCGGCGGCGCTCGGGCCTTCGCAGTCCATGCGCATGTCGAGCGGGCCGTCGTGCCGGAAGGAAAAACCGCGCGCAGCCGAATCTAGTTGCATCGACGAAACGCCAATATCGAAGACGATGCCGTCGAAGCCAGCAATTCCGTGGCGCTCCGCGACGTTTTCGAGGCTTGAGAACCGCGCTTGTTCGAGGCTAAGGCGCCCGTTCGATCGGCGCACGAGATCCTGGCCGGCTGCAATCGCAGTCGGATCGCGGTCGAGCGCCAGAACGCGCGTTCCCGCGACGGAGAGAATGGCGTCGCTGTAACCGCCGGCACCGAATGTCGTATCGAGATAGAGGCCGCCCGAATGGGGGGCGAGGGCGCTCAGGACTTCCTCACGAAGCACGGGAACGTGGCGGGCCGGTCCGCCTGCGGCGATATCGTTCAAATCGCCGCGGCCCATATTCATTCCCGTGCTCCATGTGGTCGCGGTGGCGGTGGCTCCGGCGCCGCGTATCGGGAATTGAGCTCTCTTCGTATATCGCGCACGCGATTTTTGGCCTCCTCGAAGTGCGCGTGAAAACGGCTCGGTTCCCAGATCTGAAACTTGTCTCCCTGCCCGACGAAGGTCACCTCCTGGGTTATGCCGGCATAGGCTTTGATCGTCTCGGTGAGGATCACCCTGCCTTCCGCATCGAGCTTGAGGATCTCGCTGGCGCCGAACAGCGCCGTCGAGAGAAACTCGTGCTCTTCCGAATAAGGCGCATACCGCGCCAAAAGCTGGTCTATCTCCCCTACTAACGCATGACCGCCGCAATCGACCGCCGCGGCGTCGAGCGAGGGATGGGCGAACAGTCCGTCGAACCCGTCGCGTGCCAGAACCGCCCGAAAGGGAGCGGGGATCGACACCCTGCCCTTCGTATCGAGCCGGTTGGTGAACCGCGAGACGAACCGGTCCAAACCCTCGCCCTCTAAACGCACGCCAGGCCGCTACAATGCCGCAGCATCCCGTTGCCCCGCCTAGGTGCGCGCCTGCCGCAAGGATGGGCGGCTGTAAGCTGAGCCATGGGATCATTTGGGATATCATGGGAACCAGAGGGGGTCAATGTGCGTGTGCCCGCCACGGGCGTGCCGCACCACTCCCGAAGCAGGTTCGAAACCAATTAGAAATTGTTAGGGTTAACAGGGGGTTGAAGCGGGAGTTTCGCGGTGTCGCCAGAAGCCTCGAAAAGACGCTTTGCGATCTCCCTTTCCACTCCGCCTGGATAGGTCAGCGCCGCACAAGATTCCTGCTAAGGCCGCGCGCTTCCCGCTTCCTCCGCAAAGAGCGCGGCGACGAGGTCCGCGGAGACGATCCTGCGATCCTCCAGCGTGGCTTCGAGCGTAAGCCATTGCCAGATCCGCACGAAGGCTGCTTCCGGCGATGGCAAGTCCGGCACAAAACTCTCACTCTCGCGTCGCGCCAGCCAAACCGCGACATAGGCCGCGGCAAGCCGCAGCTTCTCGCGCAGTGCCGCCTCCGTGCAGGCGCCAATCTCACCGACTGGCAGACTCGCCTTGGCGTTGCTCCGCACCGGCGGTTTAGCGCGCGAGGACCGCCGCGCCGGGCTTCGTGTCGATTTCAAAGGTGCCGTCGGCGGCGGCGGCAAGGGCGGCAGAATGGCGCGCTTGCCGACGCGCGCGGTCTTGATCGGCACAGGCTTGCGGGCCGAAACGCTTTTCGAGACAGACCTCTTTGCGGCGACCTTCATGCTACGGGTTAGAACTTGCTTCGACGCCACTTTCTTTGCCGCGGTCTGTTTTTCAGAAGAATTTTTTGCGCCCGCTTTCTTCGCGGCAGTTTTCCGCTTGAAAGATTTGCGCGCGGCTTTGTTACGTCCGGGCTTCTTGTCCGCCATGCAAGGCTCCGACTCTCACCGAGGCTTCCACCATCATGCGCCGTGCGTTTCGATTTGCAAGGGTGCAGGACCGCCTGTCGCCCAGTCCAATAGTTCGACAACATGGACGACGGGAATCTTCTCGCCTGCGAGCTGCATCATGCAGCCAATATTACCTGCGGCAATAATGTCGGGACGCAGCTTCGCGATATTGGCGAGTTTGCGCTGGCGCAGCCGGCGCGCGAAGAACGGCTGCATGATGTTATAGGTTCCCGCCGAACCGCAGCAGATGTGCCCCTCCGGTACGTCGCGCACCCGAAATCCCGCCGCGCGCAGCAAGCGTTTCGGCTGATCCGTGATCTTTTGCCCATGTTGGAGCGAACAGGCGGAATGGTAAGCGACGACGAGTCCGCTCGGCTGCGCGGGCGCCGGCAGATCAAGGCCTGCGAGATATTCGGATACGTCCTTGGCCAACTGAGACACGCGCGCTGCCTTCTCGGCATAGGCGGCATCTTCGCGCAGCATAAAGCCGTAATCCTTGATCGTCGTGCCGCAGCCGGAGGTGGTGATAAGGATGGCATCGAGGCTGTCCTCTGCCGCCGCCTTGATCCAAGCATCGACATTGGCGCGGGCAAAGCCGAGCGCCTGTTCTGCGCGCCCCATGTGATGAACGAGCGCGCCGCAGCAGCCCTCGCCCTTCGCCAAGACGACCTCGATGCCGTTGCGGGTCAGCAGCCGGATTGCAGCGTCGTTGATTGCCCGGTTCAGCACCGGCTGGGCGCAACCGGTCAAGAGCGCGACGCGCCCGCGCCTTGGCCCTTGCGCCGCGAAGGTCTGACCGTCTTTCGTCTCGCCGCCCGAGACCCGCTTCGGCGCCAGCGCCACCATCGCGCCGATGCGGTCGAAAAACGTCGGGCTTTCGGTGCCTTCCGTACTGGCAAGCTGAGGCAGGAGGCGCGACACCAGAGGCCGCAAGATCGCCGAAGCGGCAAGCGCCAGGGCGAAGCGCCGCGGATAGGGCAGAATCTCAGCGAGCAGATTGCGGATCGCCCGGTCGCCGAGGCTGCGGCGGAACGTCCTTTCAATATGGTCGCGTGCATGATCGACGAGATGCATGTAATGCACACCCGAGGGACATGTCGTCATGCAGGAGAGGCATGACAGGCAGCGGTCAATATGCTTGACGACCTCGGCAGAGGCCGGCTTCTGCTGCTCGAACATCTCCTTGATGAGATAGATGCGGCCGCGCGGGCTGTCGAGTTCGTCGCCCTGAAGTAGATAAGTCGGGCAGGTCGCGGTGCAGAAGCCGCAATGGACGCAGGAGCGCAGGATCTTTTCCGAAACCGCCATATGGCCATCGGCAAGCTGGTGTTCGGTGAAACAGGTTTGCATGGAATTCCCTCAAATCCCCGCGTACATGCGGCCGGGATTGATGATGCGGTCTGGATCGAAGCTCGCCTTGATGCCGCGCGTGATCTTCATCAAGGGCGCCGACAATGGCTCGAAGACAGCGACCCGAGCCCGCACCTCTTCCGGCGCGCGGATCAATGTCGCATGGCCCCCACTCCCCACCTCCGCCCAAGCGGAGCGAACCCACCCGGCGCCCGCGTCATCGCCCGCCGGGACCGCGAGCCAGATCAATCCGCCGCCCCAATCATAGAAATAGCGCGCGGCGACCTGCCGCGCGAGCATTTCGATGAGCTTGGGCGCTTGCGTCGGAGCGACCGACAGGCGCCAGATCGCTGCCTCGCGCGGCGTGGCAAGCAGCGTAACATCACGTATGTCCCGCCAAAGGGTAGCGGCCCTGTCCGCCGATAGCCATTCGCCGGCGCCATAAGTGCCCAGCAATCCCGCGAGCGCCACAAACCGCTCTTCGACCGAGGCGGCCGTGCCTTCGACGCGCATCAAGGTTAGAGCGTCGCCCGCGCCGATACCTGCGGGCAGGTGCGCCGCGCCGGTAACTTGAAAAGGCGAGCCAAGACCGGCGGAGAGCGCCGCGATGGCCTCGGCGTCAGTGAGGCCGTGAAGTGCGAGCGTCGCGGAGGCTTCAGGGTCTGGCAGCACCTTGAACGTCGCTTCGATAATGACGCCGAGCGTCCCATGTGCGCCGCACGAGAGCTTGACGAGATCGAGGCCGGTGACGTTCTTCATCACCCTGCCCCCGGATTTGATGATTTCGCCGCGACCATTGATGAAGCGCAGACCGATCAGATGATCGCGCGCCGCGCCCGATGCGATGCGGCGCGGTCCGGAGATGTTGCAGGCGGCGATAGCGCCGATGGTCGATTCGCCGCTAGTGCCATAGAGGGCGCGATGATCCATTGGCTCGAACGCCAGGCGCTGCTTTTGCGTTTTGAGCGCCGCTTCCACTTCGGCAAGCTTGGTCCCTGCCCGCGCAGAAACAACGAGTTCGGCCGGCTCATAAAGAGTGATGCCGGCAAGGCCCCGCGTCGAAAGCATGGCTTCGGCCTCGACCGGCCTGCCAAGGCCCGTCCGCGTGCCACCTCCCATGATGGAAAAGGGCTGGTGCGCCACCTGCGCAGCGAGGACGGCTTCGGCGGTTTCGGCTTCGCTCGTCGGAGAATAGATCATCATTGGGGTGAGCTAGCACGGAACTGTTGGCATGTCGCCAAAGGACGTTCGAAGCTCTCGTGCTTCGAGACGCACGCTTTGCTTGCTCATCGGCATGAAAGCTTCAGCCATCCAATATCAGCGCCTCACCCTGAGGAGTTTGCGAAGCGAGCGTCTCGAAAGGCGAGCTGATGACACTTCTCTCGCAAGATTATCTAAGCCGCAATTCGCCCTTCGAGCGGGAAGACCTTCGCCGGGTTGAGCAGCCACGCCGGATCGAATACGGCGCGCACGCGCATCTGCTGGGCGAGATCGACGGAGTCGAATTGCACCGACATCAGCTCGCGTTTCTCGATCCCGACGCCATGTTCGCCGGTAAGGCAGCCGCCGACTTCGACGCAAAGTTTGAGAATCTCTTCGCCCGCCGCCTCGGCCTTTGCTTGCTCCACCGGATCGTTGCAATTGTAGAGTATGAGCGGATGCAGATTGCCGTCGCCCGCGTGGAAGACATTGGCGACCCGCAGACCGTGAGCGGCGACGATCTCGTTCAGCCGATGCAGAACGTGGGGCAATTGCCCGGTCGGAATCACGCCGTCCATGCAGATATAATCGGCGACGCGGCCGGTCGCGCCGAAGGCCGATTTGCGGCCCTTCCAGATCGCCGCCGTCTCCATCGCCGATTTCGATTCCTTCACGGTCGTGACGCCGTGCTGCTTGGCAATCGCAACGATCCGCGCCAGTTCGGCTTCGATCTCCGCCTCCGACCCTTCGACCTCGACGATGAGCAGCGCGCCGACATCGAGCGGATAGCCGGCATGGGCGAAAGCCTCGCAGATCTCGATCGCCGGCTTGTCCATGAACTCGATGGCGACCGGGATGATACCGGCACCAATGACCGCGGCGACGCAGGCACCTGCCGCTTCGCTCGTCGGGAAACCGAAGAGCACCGGCCGCGCATCCTCCGCCGCGCGCAGGATTCGCAAGGTCGCTTCGGTCACGACGCCAAGCTGGCCTTCCGACCCGACGACGAGACCGAGAAGATCGAGGCCAGCAGCATCGAGATGCGCGCCGCCGATCTCGACGATTGTGCCGTCGACCAGCACTATCGTGACGCCGAGGACATTGTTGGTAGTGACGCCATATTTCAGGCAATGCGCGCCGCCGGAATTCATTGCGATATTGCCGGCGATCGTACAGGCGAATTGCGACGACGGGTCGGGCGCATAAAAGAACCCTTCCGCCATCACGGCATCGGTGATCGCCAGATTGGTGACGCCGGACTCGACTCTGATCGTCCGATTGGCATAGTCGAGCGCGAGGACGCGGTTCATCTTGGCGACGCAGACGACCACCGCGTCTTCCTGCGGAATGGCGCCGCCGGAGAGCGACGTGCCGGCGCCGCGCGCCACGACCTTGACGCCTTCGGCATGCAGAAGCTTCATGACCGCGCTGAGTTCCTGCGTCGAGCGCGGCAGGACGACGGCGAGCGGCATGCGGCGATAGGCGGTCAAGGCGTCGGTTTCGAAAGCGCGACGCTCGTCCTCGCTGGTCACCAGACATTCGGCCGGCACGAGAGCGGCGAGGCCCGCGATGATCGCCGGACGGCGGGCGAGGATGTTAGGATCAGGCGTAGGAAAAAGAATGCCGGTCATCATGCGTGTGCCGCGTGGTTTCAGACAGCAATTATTTCACGTTTCAGCGCTAGGCGAAATAGAGTGCGCGCGCGGCGGCGTGGATGGCCGGCGCAGGCCCGGCCCTGGCGGGATACGTCCTGCGAGTTGACGTAGGCTGCGCTATGCCGATAGTTCCCCCATGACCGCATAGCAGGCCCGCGGGTCGGGCTCTTCGTCACCTGTCTCGTCGATCTTTTCCGGCCATCGATCGGCTGGGCAAGCGTCAAGCTCCTCGAAGACGCCGGCTGCACGGTCGAAGTTCCGCCGCAGACCTGCTGCGGCCAGCCGGCCTATAATTCCGGCGACCGGAACCTGGCAAAGAACTCGCGCTGCAGGCGATCGAGGCGTTTTCGTCCTATGATTATGTCGTCGTCCCGTCCGGCTCCTGCGCCGGGATGCTTGCCAAACATTATCCGGCACTTTTCGCCGATGATCCGAACCTTGCTGGCAAGGCCAATGAATTCGCCGCCAAAGTCCATGAGCTTTCGCATTTCCTTGTCGATGTTCTGAACATCGCCGAGGTCGACGCGACTTTCGCCCGACGCGTCACCTATCATGACGCCTGCTCGGGCCTGCGCGAACTCGGCATCGCCGCTCAGCCACGCAAGCTTCTCAAGAGCGTCCGCGGGCTCGATCTCGTCGAAATGGCGGATCAGCGACCGCTGCTGCGGCTTCGGCGGCACCTTCGCGGTGAAATACGGCGAGATCTCCACCGCCATCGTCGATGAGAAGATCGCCAATGTCGAAGCCTGCGGCGCCGCGGTCCTGCTTGCCGGCGATCTCGGCTGCCTGATGAACATGGCCGGCCGGTTGGCGCGCGAGGGCAGCGCGCATCGAAGTCCGCCATTTCGCCGAAGTGCTCGCCGGCATGACCGATGCGCCGGCGATCTGCGCCGGACCGGCGAAGCCAGCCATCACCCCGGACTCTCCCACATGAGCCTTTCGCCGACCGCGTCGCAATTCAGCGACAATGCGCATCAGGCGCTCGCAGACGCGCAATTGCAGAAGGCGCTGCATTTCGTCCGCGACGGCTTTATCGCCAAGCGCGCCGAAGCCGTCGCGCGCCTGCCGGAATTCGAGGCCTTGCGCGACGAGGCGCGCGATATCAAGGCGCATACGCTCGCGCATCTCGATCTCTATCTCGAAGCCTATGAGAAGAAGGTCGAGCAGTCGGGCGGCATCGTGCATTACGCGCGCACGGCCGAGGCCGCCAATGATATCGTGCTCGATATCTGCCGCCGCCACGGCGCGAACAGCGTCGCCAAAGGCAAGTCGATGATCGGCGAAGAGATCGGCCTCAACGCCGCGCTCGAGGCCAACGGCATCACGCCGGTCGAGACCGATCTCGGCGAATATATCATCCAGCTTCGCCGCGAGATGCCCTCGCATATCATCGCGCCGGCGGTGCATCTGACCAAGGATCAGATCGCGGCGGATTTCCGCCGCGCCCATCTCGATCTGCCCGCCGGCGCGCGACCTCACCGAGCCGATCGCCGCTGCTGGCGGAAGCGCGCGGTATTCTGCGCGAAAAATTCCTCGCCGCCGATGTCGGCATCACCGGCGCCAATTTTCTCGTCGCCGAGACCGGCACGTCGATCATCGTCACCAACGAAGGCAATGGCGATCTCGCCGCAGACCTTGCCGAAGGTCCATATTGTTCTCGCCTCGATCGAGAAACTGGTGCCGACGCTCGAAGACGTCACGCAGCTTCTGCGCGTGCTCGCCCGCTCGGCGACCGGACAGGACATGTCGGTCTATACGACGCTCTCGACCGGGCCGCGCCGCGCCGACGATCCCGACGGGCCGCAGGAATATCACGTCGTGCTTCTCGACAATGGCCGCACCGCCATGCTCGGCACGGAATTTCGCCGACATGCTGCGCTGTATCCGCTGCGGCGCCTGCATGAACCATTGCCCGGTCTATCAGTCGGTCGGCGGCCATGCCTATGGCTGGGTCTATCCGGGGCCGATGGGCGCGGTGCTGACGCCGAGCCTCATCGGCATCGACAAGTCGGCCGACCTGCCAAACGCCTCGACCTTCTGCGGCGCCTGCGAGAGCGTCTGCCCGGTACGTATCCCCTTGCCGAAAATGATGCGGCATTGGCGCGAGCGCGCGTTCGAGCGCCGGCTCGTTCCTGTGCCGCAGCGTTTCGGTCTCGCCTTCTGGGGATTTTTTGCCAAACGTCCTGCCGCTCTATCGCCTGGCGACGCGGATCGCGATGCGCGCTCTCGCGCTTTTTCGGCCGCGAGGACGGCCGCTTCAGCGCGCTGCCGCTGGCGAAAGGCTGGACCGCCAGCCGCGATTTTCCGGCGCCGCAAGGCGAGACGTTTCAAGCGCAATTCGCGGCGCGAGAGCAAGGGAGCATTCGAAATGAGCGCGCGCGCCGAAATCCTCGCCGATATCCGCCGCGCGCTCGGCGTCACCGGCCGGAGGCGCCGCGTCGCCGCGCCGTCGCGGATCGGCTGAACACGCGCCGAAGGGTACGATTCCCGCCCGCGGCCAGGGCGACGCCGACGAACGCAAGGCGCTTGTTTCGCGCCGAGGCCGAGCGTGTCTTCGCGAGCGTCGCAGAAGTCGCCTCAGCCGGCCGACGTGCCGACGCGAAGTCGCCGACTTATCTTGCGCGACCGCAATCTGCCGGCAAAGCTGCGCATCGGCGCCGATCCCTATCTCGCCGCCCTGCCCTGGGAGGCGACGCGACTCGACTTGAGCAAGGACGCTCGGAGGCGAGCGATCACGTCGGCCTCAGTCATGCCTTCGGCGCCGTTGCCGAAATCAGGAACGCTCGTTCTGACCTCGGGCAAAGACAATCCGACGACGCTGAATTTCCTGCCCGAGACGCATATCGTCGTCGTCGCGGCGACAAGGATCGTCGGCGATTACGAGCGTATCTGGCAGAAGCTGCGCGCCGCCTATGGCAAGGGCCTGATGCCGCGCACGGTGAATTTCATCACCGGGCCGTCGCGCTCGGCCGATATCGGCCAGACCTTGCTCCTCGGCGCGCATGGCCCGCGCGATCTGCACATCATTATCGTGGGCGAATAATTCCGAGATGACCAAGATCGTCACTCCGCCAGCACGCGGGCCGGCGGAAAAGCGACCTCGACCAAAGTCCCTTCGTTCTTCTTGCTCTTGATCGTGAAGTAAGCCCGGTTGGCTTCGACGAGCGCCTTGGTCAGCGGCAGCCCGAGGCCGGTGCCGGCCGTCTGACGCGAGGTCGCAAGCTGGCGGAACGGTTCGAGCGCCGTCTCGACGTCCTTGTCCGACATGCCGATCCCGGTATCGCGGATGCGGATCACCGCATTGCCGCCGTCGGTCAGCGCCGTCGCGATGATGACCTGACCGCCCGGCTCGTTGAACTTCACCGCATTCGACAAGAGGTTGAGCAGGATCTGCCGCAGCGAGCGTTCGTCGGCGACGATCTTCGGCAGATGCGGCGCCAGCGCCAGCCGCATGATGACCCGCTCCTGGTTGGCCTGCGGCTGCATGATAGCCGACGCATTCGGAAATCGCCCGGTTGACATCGACCGAAACGAAGTCGAGATCCATCTTGCCGGCCTCGATCTTGGAGAGATCGAGAAGGTCGTTGACGAGGCTCATCACATGCGCGCCGGACGTGTGGATGTCCTTCAGATAGTCGCGATAGCGCTCGTTGCCGATCGGCCCGAAGCGCTCCTCCATGATGACTTCAGCAAAGCCGAGGATAGCATTGAGCGGCGTGCGGATTTCGTGGCTGACCTTGGCCAGGAAATCGGATTTCAACGCGCTCGCCCGCTCGGCCTCCTGGCGCGCGTCCTCAAGTTCCTGCTCAACCTTCTTCCAATGCGTCATGTCACGGAAAAGGGCGCAGAATTTCTGCTCTGCCGCGTCGCTCTGCGCGGGCCCGACGCGGCCGAGGGTCATGAAGATCGGAATATGTCCGCCCTGATGCGCCCGGCCGATGATCTCGCGCCCGTCGTTGAGCAGGCTCGCGACGCCGTTCGACTTGCACGCCGTCGAAATAATCCTGCACCTTGGCCTGGCTTTCCGGCGCGATCAGTACGGTGAAAGGCTTGCCGACGACCTCGCTCTGGTCATAGCCGAACAAAGCCTCGCCGGAGCGGTTGAGCGTGACGATTCGGCCCTGCGAATCGAGGACGACGAGGCCATCCGTCGCCGTGTCGAGAATGGCGTTGAGCTCCCGCGCCTCAGCCTTCTGCGTGCCGCAAGTCGGCTTCGAGCCTGGCTACGACGTCTTTCTCGTCATCGCGGCGCAAGGTGAGAAGCGTTGCGGGCAGTCCATCCCATTCGATCGATTGGATGCGCGCCCGTACGGCGATGATGTCGCCCGCAGCCGTTCGCACGCCGATCGCCTCGCTGCCGGAAGCCGGCGAATGTTCGAACAGGCGCGACATGCCGCCGGCGGCATGCAAGGCGTCCTCGTCGGCAAAGCCGAGAAGATCGAGCAGGGTGCGATTGGCATAGATCGCGACATCGTCCCGGCTCACCAGCAGGCCGAAGCCGAGCCGGTCGAAGATAGCCGCCGCATTGCGTCCGAGATCACTTTGCCCGGGCTCGTGAGGCGTGTCTGCCGCGGCAACCGGCGCGACGTGCGGCAGCTTGCGGCTCTTCCTCAACCACAATGGGCGCATCTTCGCGACCAGATCCGTCCCTCCCCTCCGCCGACGTCGCGGCCTCCTCCGCCAGAACGTCGGCGATCGCCTTGAAAGCCGTCTGTTCGTCGAAGGACAGCAGGCCGCTCTCCTCCGCCTCGAACAGCGAGGATTCTTCGCGCGGTTCGGAGTGAGCCGGTTTCACCGGCCGACGCAAGAGAACGACATTATAGGCGACGGGCGGTTGCAGCGGAATGTCTGCTGGCGGCATTGAAGGTGTGGCCACGCTCTCCATGAATCGGCGTGGTTCCGCGGCGGCGAGCCGCTCGAGGTGGATGACGCCAAACCCGCGATAGCCGTCGAAGCGGCGCGCGCGATCGAATGCCGGAAGGCCGCCGAGGCCGACCGGCACCGCCGCGGCGGCGCCCGCAATCGGCCAGAGGACTTCGATGCCACTGAAGGTTTCATGCTTGGCGAAAGCGCGGCCGAGACGACCGTCCGGCTCGCGTTCGAGATATTTAGCCACATCGCCGAAGTCGCGCCCAAGCAGATCGGCGGCCGCTGCGCCGACTACCTCGGCGAGCGGCGGGGTGATCTCGGTAAACCTGTCTTCGGCGTCGGTGCGCCAGAGAAAGCGGATATTGGTGCGCTTGCCGAGACGGGCGGCAAGGATTTCGCGCACCTCTTCGAGGCGCAAAATCGGTTCAGGTGAGGCTTCGGGCAGCGCCGCCGCAACCGCCGCAAACTCATCGTGCGATTCGGTGCGCAGAAGCGCGGGCTTCACCCCCAGCGCCGCGGCAACGAACAGCGCTCTCTTCGCGCCGCCGATCTTGCGACAGAGGAAGGTGAGCGTTTCGGCTTCGGGACCGAGAGAAAAGCTCGCCCGTTCGAGGCGCGGGGCGCCGTCCTGCGGCAGTGTGCTCGAAAGCGCGACGAGGCGCTTGGCGCCCGCTTCGTCGCCGCCCAAGAGCCTTGCTGAGAGGGCCGCGAGATCGGCGACCCCGAACAGCGCCAGCATGGTGCGGCTGGCGAAGACAATTCGGCTGGCCTTCTCGCCTTCGCCGATCGTCGCGCCGAAAACCGGGATCTCCGTCTCGCGCAGCGACAAAGCGCGCGCGGCGTCTTCAATTTCCTGGGAGCTGATGCCAGGCTCGCAGCAATAGGCCATCATCGCGGCAGAGGCTTTCTTCCGGTCTCATTTTTCGGCCTCCTCCGCCGCCACGGACAGCCTTAATGAATACCTAAATATACTCGAAGGCGGGGTCCATAAGCCAATGTCAGTTCCCCCAAATTGATCAATTCATCCTTAACCTAGGCAAAGCCGGATCCAAGGCCCCCCTCCCGCGCGGCTTTGCGCCGTTCCACCGCACTGCAAAGCCTTGCAATGACGGTGCGATCCCCCTAGTTTCGCGGCGCAGCTTCACGCCGCCATAGCTCAGTTGGTTAGAGCGCTAGATTGTGGATCTAGAGGTCCCCCGTTCGAGCCGGGGTGGCGGTACCAGAAAAATCAAAAACTTAGCACAAATCAAGAATGAAGTTGACCCTCGCAAAAGTGGATTTGTCGCCACCGTGGCGCCACGGAATCGCCTGTGAGGTCCCATGTCGGAAGCAACCTCGATTGATGTCGGCGAAGTCATAAGCGTTGTCGATGGGTATGGATTCTCAGTGGTCAATGAGGATCGCCGCCCTGTCGTGACCTTCAGCTACGCGAACGAAAAAGATGCCAAAGAAGCGCGTGTCCTTATCGCGGAGTCTATCGCAAAGGCGGTCAGCGTTGAGGCTTCGGATCGCGTGCGCGCTGCCCGGAAAGCTTGAGGCCACGGCCTCGAATGGCGACTCACATGAACCGCGCTTTCAGCCCAATCGTCGCGGCCATCCTGTTCATGTTGAGCTTTGCTGCGCCCGTCACGGCGGAGCATCAATTTCAGCCTATGGATCAGGTTCCCAAGGGGGAAAATCCATTTGATAGTTCGATGCTGGCTACGTGCCCGACTTGCGGTTTGTTCGTTCGCTGGTCATGCCTTCCTCAATCGCGCCTAGCTTAGCGAACACACGCCCGCTCGTCGTGACTGCGTGCTCCGGCCCGAGAGCGCGCACCGGCTCGCCGGCGCAAAACCACACGAGGGCGCCCGGCCTGCCATCGCGCGGCACGTCGAACAGATCGCCGGCGGTCCAGCCCAGCCCCTCTGCTTGCTTGCCCCGCGCGTCCAGAAAAAGGCCAGTGTCATTGATCGCGGTCTTACAATTGGTCTTACAATTCAACGCGGATTGAAGCGAATTGTGACGGTAGAGTGCGGCCAGTTTCCAAAAAGGGGGGCCAACGCAGGTGTCATCGGTGCACCGGGCGTGGCCGGGCCGCAGTTAGGTCAGTCAGATTGGTGCCTTACCTCTGATCATTCAAGGCGAAGGGGGGACCGTGGGCGCTTAACCGAAGGGCATTGCTTCAATTCACGCAGCCTCAGTTGGCCCTCACGCCGCGCTTTCTAACGACCGCCAAAAGGCGACGAGCACGCGCCTTGAAGGTTGCGGAAAAGATCAGCGTTGACGTTGTTAACTTCGTCACCGTTTGCATATCTCGCGGCCCGTGGTGGCTGAAAAAGAGAAAACGACGAGTATACCGCAGGCCACCCTTTACGTCCCAGGGATCGCCGTCAGTTCATAGACGATGCCGCTCGGGGGACGGTCACCGAAACACTCGTACCGGGTAATCCTACGGACGTTATAACTCGGCCGCCTAGCTGTCGCGCGAGCGCCTCCACGATGCTCGTGCCGAGGCCGATCTTTACTGGCGCCTCAGACAAGCCTACGCTAATTCCAACCCCGTTATCCAAGACGGAGAGACGCCAGGCGCTCGCGCTTAACTCGAAGCTCACGACGACTGCGCCATCGGTGCCGTCTGGAAACGCGTGCTTCAGCGCATTGATTACGAGTTCAGTGGTGATCAGACCCATGCTGACGGCCTGCTCGGATGTCATCGTACCCACTTCCGCCTCGACCTTGAGCGTGATCGGCTCATTCTCAAAAATCATCGATGCGGCCAAGCTGTCGCATAGCTTCTTCAAGTAATTTCCGGCTTCGATCTCTTCCCCGAACGCCGTCGGATGCAGCTTATCCTGCACATTTGCGATCGCTAGGACACGCTCGTGCGCTTCCCGGAGGTGCCGTCGCGCGTCCTCCGACTGGACCGTCTTTGCTTTCATTAAGAGAATGCTGGCGATGATCTGAAGACTATTGTTAACTCGGTGCTTCATTTCTATGAGCAGCAGGTCCTTCTGACGCAGAAGCTCGTCTTTCTGCCGCTCCAGGGCGCGCTGGCTGGTCACATCTTCGATCGCCAGCAACAAGCTGGTGGAGTTGTTCCCCTCGTAGAAGACCTTTCGCGCATTGAGGAGCATCGCGCGCCTGCCGATATCAGGGAACTCACACTCGACCTCATAGCCCTCCATCGTAGTATGTTGCGGGATAATGTCTTCGAGCAACCGGCGCAACGCCGGAATATCCCACTGGCCGTTCCCCACTCATAGAGGTGCCGACCATTTGTCTTGTGGAGGTCAGATTTAAAGGTGAGGCAAAAAGATCAACTCGCGGAGAGCACGCGTAGATCGCCATCGAGCACCAAAAGCGGCTCGCGGACCGTGTCCACGATTGCCTGCTCCAGCGTGCGACGCATCGCGGCGTCTCCAGGCGGATCGATGAGAGTTTCAGCCACGGGCCTCGCTTCCCACATCGGCAGCCGCGAACGATAAAAAAAGCCGCCGCGGAGGCTTGGCTTGGTGGAATCCTAGCTAAGCTTTGCGACGAAAATTTGATCGGTAACGGACGGAATCCACTCTCGGCTTTTCGATGTGTCTGCCGCCCGGGCTCCTACGTGAGGGTCTGCTATGACAACGAGGCACCCCTAGTGGTTGCACAATTCCAGCAGTCTGGCCCAAGCCCTAAAGCGCCTTTCGAGTCGCGGCCAGTTGACAGGCATCGTCGGCAAAATGGCGACGATGGTGCGTACCCTAACCCTTGCGCCACAAGCCGCAGATTGGATTGTTAACGCTTTATCAATGAATGAAGTCGAATCCTGACGCCTTTCCGACATCTTCCCCCGGTAATTGATGCGCTAGCTTCTCGATTGTCCTGCTGAACCGTGACGTGAGGGGCCAAAGAGAATGAAATACAGCGTCACTGTGGGCTACAACTCTGCCGGGATCTATTACGTCTATTCGACGGACGTGCCAGGTCTTAATGATATCAACGCAAAGAGTTTTGATGCGCTTGTAGGCGTCACAAAGAACGTTGCACGCCATCTGCTTCGTGATCCAAGCGCAAGGGTCGCAATTCGACCGGGCCTCATGCTTTGTGACCGGCTTAAGCATCGCACCTAGGCTCAATTCGGCTTTCAGCTTCGTAGCTGTCGCCATTGCGCTCGGCTGCTCCACGTCACGGACCAATAGCCTAGCTTCTTCCGCTTCTTCGATGAGCTTCGCAATCGTAAGTTCTGTGCGCCTTCCACCGGCGGCCTGTAGCTCGGCCACGCGCCGCCCTATGTTAGCATTTGTCATCATCCGTGAGGCGTTCTGACGATGTGACCTACAACCCGCGAGTGCATAGGCTTCGCACACGCTTTTGCCCTTCGCCACCTCTTGGGCAAATTTCTCGTGCCGTGCAAGCCGAGCGGGCCTTACTTTCGGGCCGTGGGGCGGGTGCGATTATGAATGCCGATTTGTTTTCAACTTGGCTCTTGCCGTGACTGGGCGTCCCTTTAATTATTGCTCAAGATGGCGGGGCTGGGAGCCGGATATGATCACAGCGGCAGAGATGGTGGTAGATTGGTGCCAAGCGCGCGAATCTCTTCAACGGCAACTGGATCGCCTCACGGCCGAAAAAGCGTTCCCCAGGTTTTTGCTGACGAAGCAGGAGCGATCCGCAATTGCTGATCGGCTCGAGCGCCTCATCGCTGATTATGACTCACTAATCAGCGCGAGCATTCAAACGTCATGCCCTAAAGACGACCCGATAATGCGCCCTGGTAGATATGTGTGAGCTCGATGGACGCCCCGACCATCGCGCATCTTAAAGGCCACGGCCTCGAAGGCCTGTTCGTGATCTGCACGAATGCGGCGTGCCTTCACTCGAAGCCCTTCACCTTCGCGGTGCTCGGGCTCGCCGATGATGTGCAGTTTCCTTCGGCCCTCCCAAGAGTGAAAGCAGACGCTTGTTGATTTTTATCCCCCTCGGCCCTGTCGAGGACAAAAAGGATTCTTAAAGACACGCACTTCGCTCTTCGTTTGGCCCTGATTGCGCTTCATCTCGCGCGTGACCAACACATTTTTGCTCTCGGGTATGCTAGGCGAACGAAAAGAGCAAAGCCGGTGATCAGACGCCCGTTGCGGCCTCATTTCGGCTTCGATGACCGCGTGCGCACGCTCGCTGAAATCGATAATCGACTTCACTATGAAGCCCGCGATCAAACATTGTGGACCCGAAGAACTGTGGACGTTTGGAAGCTAACACTTCTCGAATTCATGGGCGGCACGACGCAAGGCGAAGCTGACGGGATGAACCCAGTGGATTCATTGCTCCAATCTCTGGGTGCTCCGGCCTGGATAGGATCGGAAGATACTTTGCCGGGTAAGACAGACTTCGCGACGGCGACAGCGAGTCCCAGAGCCACGCCCGCAGATCAGGTGCTGCTTGAGAGAACCAACGACGGGTGGAACCCCATCGGCGCCTATGTCGGTGAGACAATCGCGATCAAGGACGAACATCGGGGCAAAGGACTCTCAACGGATCTAATTTTGCGTTGTTCCAAGCATCGCGACCCGCCCGCTGAGGCAAGAAAAGTCACGGAATCTGGCTACGCGGCGTTGGCGAAGGCGTATCGCGTGGCAGTCGAGCGAGCTATAGCGGAGGGCTTAGACGTTCCACATAATGTCCAGGCCGAGCATCGAAAGCGTAAAAGTCGTTGACGCCCCCACCGCCGAGCATATCGACGACCTTTGGCTCAATCCGGCGGGCGAGATCATTCTCGTCGATTGCAAGTCGACAGCAAAAAGTAGAAGTGGAGACGTGACAATCGATGCCGGTTGGCAGATGGCCTACAAGCGGCGGATGGAAGTGTATCAGTGGCTCCTACGCCGGCAGGGCCTCACCGTGTCCAACACCGGCTATTTTGTCTATTGCAACGGGCAAGATGCAGAGGCGTTTGACGGCCGGAATGAATTCGCCGTCAAGCTCTTGCCGTACACCGGCCACGACGATTGGATCGAGGGCGCGCTGGTTGATCTCAAGGCTTGCTGGATGAGCGACGATATTCCCGGATCAGCCAAACGACTGCGAGTTTTGTGGTTACGCGCTGGCGCGCGCCGAACAAGCGCGAGTCCCCGCGACCGCGCCTTGAGACGTGGCGCCGTCACTCGCAAACCATATCGAGCGTCGCCGGGACGTTCGCGTACAATGGGAAGCGAGCAATTTTTGCTCAGACTTTAATTCTTAATCCTCTATTGTTCTTTACGTCTGGGATCCTTAGTTACGCCTGCACAGGCATGTGGTTGCGTGTCTGAGAGCTGCCTAAAAATCGGCGACGTGCCGAAGTTTCCGTTTCCTCTACTGGCAGCTCTGATGCCATCGGCGGCCACAAACTAACACTCCAGATAGAGCTGCGTTCGACGCGGGAGGCCCTCGCATATTGTAACTATGCGCGTGGTGTCGGCGCGCGTCGGACGCAGGTTGTGCGACATCAGTATCTCTTTGACGGAATGGGCCTCGGGGCTCTACGCGCAGCCTCCTGGCAGATCCACGCGCGCCCCTCAAAGGAGTAGGGATCATGACCGATAATTTTGATAGATTTGATGAGTTCCAAAAATTCGGTAAGGGACAGCTTGAAGCTGCGAGCATGGCTGCCGGCTCGCTCGCCAAGGGTTTCCAATCCATCGCCGCCGAGACGGCCGATTATTCGAAAAAGTCGCTCGAAGCGAACTCTGCCTATGTGGAGAAATTACTGGGAGCCAAGTCGCTCGACGACGCCATTCAGATCCAATCCGAATATGCCAAGTCGGCTTATGAGGGCTTTGTCAGCCAGGCGACGACAATCGGCGAACTCTATACCAACCTCGCCAAGGAAGCGTTCAGGCCGGTCGAGAGCATGATCGCCAAAGTTCAGGCTGCCGCCAGCCCAACGAAAACTCAGGCTGCCGCCGACCCGGCGAAAGTCCAGGCTGCCGCCGTCCGCACCGCCGCCGAGTGACCTGAGCATGTCTCGCTTCCCGTCGTCGCACCGTAGGCGCAGCGCATAAGTGGCGATCGCGGTCGGCGTCCCGTGCAAGATCGTGTCGTTGAGAAATTCAACATCGCCGTCACGGATCGCGTCATGCACAAATTGTTCGACGAGATCGAGCCGCCCTATCTCTTTGCCTTCGCCAAGGTGGCGGCGGCAGGACCGCGACGGATCGGTGGAGCAAGTCCTCGCTGGTGCCTTTCCTGCACCCGTCAAAAGCCGGCGCTTGCCGGGGGCTTTCAGCCGGGCGATGTGGCGGGTGATTATGTAAGGTTTCCGTCGCGTCCATGATGCGCGGCGGAATGCGCGCGGGTTTGCTCCTTGGCCATGGCGCGCGCGAGCCGGCGGATTAGCGGCAACTCTCTGCCGGCGGGCGCCGCCCTGCTTTTCCTTTCGGGCGGGGCGGCGCACGGCACACGCGAAAGCGACGATTGATAATGACGATGACCACCTTTGCGTCGCCTGCGCCCGTGTGGGGACATGTCATTCCCAACACCGCCGGCTGGAAGTGTCGCTGCCGAAATTTTACGCTGCGGTCGAAAGCGCCGTGGTGAAGAGGCGCAGGACATCAGCGTCGCTCATGCTCAGTTGTCCTTTTCTTGCAATTGACCGGCGGAACATCAAAATTGACGCCATCATTCTGCGCTGGCAAGCTAACCAATTCTGGCGTTTGATCTGTCACACGAAAGGCGTGCTGCGCTATGCTCATGATTGGAGACATTAGATGCCGATCGGCACCGTAAAATGGTTCGACAGCACTAAGGGTTTTGGCTTCATCGCCCCAGACAATGGCGGCGCCGACGACACATCTCTGCTGTCGAGCGCGCGGGCTTGAGTGGTCTGAAAGACGGTCAGAAAGTTTCGTTCGACGAAGAGCGGGACCCAAGAAGGGAAAAACTTCTGCTGTCAACCTCAAGGTGATTTAGGACAGCGTTCGTTTTTGGAGTGATTGGCTCACGTCATCTGGCGCAGGACCGGTAGCCCTCGCGGCGCCCGTCCCGCGGCGTTTCTTTTCGATGAGCACCGGACCAGGTCGCGGCGGCGTCTTCAGGTGCTTACGTCGCTCCCGCCCTCTTTTACCGTGCGCTGCTCCCTATCGCTCACACGAACCGCCAATATTGGAAAAGCCTCCGATATCCTCCGAGCTTCGTTCTCGGCCGCCCCACGGCTATCAAAGCTGCTCTTTGATTGGTGATCGACGGACACCACGTAGCGAGCGAGCTGAACCTGTTTGGCTCGTTGGCGCGGCGGATCTTGGTCGTTTGGCATTATTCCATTTCCCTTTCCAGGGGGCATCATTCCAAGTGGCCAGTAAAAGGTGATCCAGGCCTCCGAGGAGGTTATCCCATATCGACCGATGGCGAGGTCAGAAAGGCGACATTGCCGTCAAACTCGATCGATGGTTTAAAAAACGATCAGGCCGTAGGGGCCAACTGGGCTTTCCCTGAATTCGGCTCTTCAAGAAATCGAACTCGCTGCTGTGCTGAATTAATGCCCTGTTCTGCCCGGAGGGAATTCTGCGCCTAGATCATGATTTCAGAGGGAGTTCCGCACAGACAAATTTGGCGGTGGCCGAGATTCTCGAAAACTCCCTGTATTTCTCCCCGTTAGCACCCCGCGATGGCGCTTCGGCCGGCGGGGTGAGGAGAAGGGCCTCCTTGAGGACCTAGCTTCTTCATAACGGACAGTCGGCGTCAAACTGGCTCCATGACGAGTAAAACTTGCCAACGTGACAATGCCAACGCGCGGGCCCCTGGATTTGCGAGGTCAATCGTGGAATCGGCGGTGGCGCCGCCCCGTTGCGGAAGCGGCGGAAGCTATTATCTTGGGCCTAACGCTGGTGGGCACTCCCACCTTTGATTTGATTTCGGCCCTGTGAAACCGAGAAAGACCTGTCATGTACGACCGTGATCCGCTCGAAATCCACGCCAACTACCTGATCCCTCAGGTCATCGAGAACACCAGCCGCGGTGAGCGCGGGTTCGATATCTATTCGCGCCTTCTGCGCGAGCGGATCGTCTTCCTCACCGGGCCGGTCGACGATCATGTCGCCTCGGTAATCGTGGCGCAATTGCTCTTTCTTGAGGCGGAAAACCCGAAGAAAGAGATCTCCATGTACATCAATTCGCCGGGTGGCGTCGTCACGTCGGGCCTCGCGATCTACGACACGATGCAGTTCATCCGTCCGAAAATATCGACGCTCTGCATAGGGCAAGCGGCCTCGATGGGCTCGCTGCTTCTCGCCGCTGGCGAAGCAGGCATGCGCTATGCGCTGCCAAACGCGCGAATCATGGCGCATCAGCCTTCCGGCGGGTTCCAAGGGCAGGCCTCGGATATCCTGCGCCATGCCGAGGACATCATGAAGATCAAACGTCGGCTCAATGAAATCTATGTGCGGCATACCGGCCGCGATTATGATTCGATCGAAGGCACGCTTGACCGTGACCATTTCATGTCGGCGGAAGAATCTCGGGATTTCGGGATCATCGATCGGGTGATCGACAAGCGTCCGGACGAGCCGGCGGCGGGCAAGGCTGCCGCGTAAGGACAGCGACTTCGGAAAAAAAGCAACTCCCGGGCATTGACACGTTAACGAGCGGGCCACAAGAAGCCTGACCGCTGAGGCCTCCATTTATGCGACGGCAGCTGTCGCATCGCTCCAAGAATTTTGCGCTGCGGTTCGAAACTGTCGATGTGTCGGACGGCTGACTAAATGCCGTTGCGCGTTGAATGTGTTGTAAACGGCCGCGCGGACGGAAACAAACCGCTGAGCCGATTTGGCTGATTATCGCTTCGCTACCCAATATGAACTGCAGAGATCGATCGATCGAACCGATTATGTGAACGGTTATCGAGACAGTGCACGTAGAGCATCTCGTCTGGTGTCATGCGCTCGTAGTGGGCTTCGCACTCGCTGAAATCGACAAGGTTCTTGTCTAGGAACTCCTCAATGAAGAGCCGGCGTGGGGAGGATGCATCGCCGTCGCTCACGGTGGCATGTCCAGCCTATCGAAGAGCGTGGCACGATAGAACTTCCCGGGAGCCCTTGATTCCTTAGCGCCAAGCATTACATGATGGCGATGCCGCGATGTCGACTCGAGCTCTACAGCGGATGTTTACATACAGAGAAGCATGGCGTCGCATCCGACATAGCCCCGGCCACAGATTGACCGGGGTTTCATTATTTTCCGCCCTTGACGCTCGCCCGCCGGCCCGATTGCCCGGCAAACCGCACTGCCGGTTGCTGCGACATGCCAAGCTTCAAATTGAGTAGAAGTACTCAGTTCCCCAAAAGTGGATTAAAGGCGCGCAACGGCCGGCACTATCCGAGCAAGCCACGCGCTGGCGAGGTCTCGGTGGCCAACGTCGGCGCCGAAACTGGTAAGCCAAGCACACCCGCCGCGAAGCCGATCCGTCCCTCGACGTTGCGGAGCAATTTGTGCATGACGCGATCCGCGACAACGCCGTGCTCGCGGTCGAATTTCTCGACAGCACAAGTTTGCGCGGAACACCGATCGCGATCGGCACTTTTGCGCTGCGCCTACGGCGCGATGACGGGAAGCGAAACATGATCAGGTCACTCGGCGGCAGCGTAAACTTGGTGCGGACGGCGGCAGCTTGAGCTTTCGTTGGGACGGCGGCAGCTTGAGCTTTCGTCCGGACTCGAGCGGCGGTAATCCGTGCGACGGAACGCGTCCTTCCACGTTTGCCCAAAGGAGAGTATTTAATCGTTCAATCGCCGAAAAGGAGCGATAAAACGGGATGGAATGCCAAGCAAGCGACCAAAGAGGAGGGTGAAATGACTGTGGCGCGGATAATTGCGACGAAAGGACGTGAGGTCCTAACGGCGCAGCCGCACAGAACCTTGAAGGAAGTCGCGGAAATCCTCTCAGCGCGGAACATAGGTGCCGTCGTCGTCGCCGATGTTCAGGGCACCGTGCTCGGGATCCTTTCCGAGCGCGACATCGTTAGGGCCGTCGGCAGACGCGGCGGCAAGGCGCTCGATGACGCGGTCTCGATGCATATGACTACCCGCGTCGTCACCACGACCGAGGACGAATTCGTGTTGGCGGTGGCCGAGAAAATGAACGCCGGTCGTTTTCGGCATGTTCCCGTGCTGAAAGAAGGCAGACTTGCTGGCATCATCTCGATCGGCGACATCATAAAATATCGGCTGGCCGAAATGGAGGATGAACAGTCGGCGATGCGCGAGTATATTAATCTAGGCTAGATACCGATCTCGACGAGCGCTGCTTCAGGCTGCGCAAGAGCGGCCACGCAAAAATTGATCGACGTGCAGTTCAATCTGACTCAACGCAACCCGCCGCGGCCCGCTGTCTTCGTAGCCGATTTCCAGCACTTCAGTCTTTATTCGTTGCATAGGACCTCCGTCACAGCGACCGCCGAGCGACGTCAGCGCGACCGTTCGCTGCGTTTCTGGGGAACGGTCTCTTGGCATGAGCGAAACAGAGCGGGGCAAGGTGCTGTTTACGCCGAAAAATTGCGACTGTTGCAAAGGGCAGGCGCACTCGGGCAAGTAACGGTAGGGGGCTCGGCCCACTACCAAGCTAACAATATGATTGTCCTGTTTGCGGATTTGGGGCTGCAGGGCCCCTACACGGGTCAGATGAAGGCAGTGCTGCACCAGTTGGCGCCGGCCATACCCGTAATCGACCTCTTCGCCGATGCGCCGGTCGCCAATCCCAAGGCATCGGCCTATCTATTAGCTGCCTACGCCGAATGGTTCGCGGCGGGAACCGTCTTTCTCTCCGTTGTCGATCCAGGCGTCGGGGGGACGCGTCCATCCATTGTTCTCGAGGCCGAAGGCCGGTGGTATGTAGGCCCCGGCAACGGCTTGTTCGAGCTGGTTCAGCGCGGCTGCGCGCACCCACGACCGGCTGGAAGTCGTTCTTCATCAGCCTTTCCGTAGCGCTTATCCCCAGCGCTGGTCGGGACAAAGATAAAAAACGCGAGATCAAGGAGCTAAACGAGTTCTTACTGTCGCCGAATGGAAAATCTTGGCCGCGCCGGCGGCCACGCGACACGGGCATCGATGACCGAGGTGGAATGGTCCGCTCACTGCCGCCGGGCGAACAAAATCCGCTGGCGCAAATGGCGCGAGGCGAAGGCGGAGAAGCAGCGCCGGCAGCGCAAGCGGAAACCGACCAAAACCATGTCTGAGGTTTCTTAGGTTCGCCTCAGGCCTTCCTCTCCTCGCCCAAAAATCGGGCGATGTCGCGCGCCACCTCCGCTTGCATTCGCGCGCGCTCCGCCGCTCCTTCGCTCGGGTTCTCGTCGCCGGAACCGCTCGCCGCTTTATCCAAATCGATGGCGGCCTGATCCCGAAGCGCGGCATAGGTCAGCACGCGATCGACACAGCGCTGCCGCTCGGTGGCGATGATGGCTTCGATCGCAGCGTCTTTCCGATTCCCCATCCTCTTCCCTCTCCGCCGACGATTTGTCGCTCATTGCTCACGTCCTTCTCTTTCGGCAGTTTGGGCCGCGCGGGAAGTTCCCGATGCCATGGGATCCCGCTGCCGTGCCCGCTACTGTAACGGCAAAGGCGCTTCCTGGAGCAAGGTTCGCCGTTTTATTCGGATTAGCGTTCAGTGGCCAGGGTCCGCCATCTGAACGACAAGAAAAACCCGGATCACTGGCGAGCGGTGTGACAGAGTGCACGCTGAGAACCTCGTCGAGTTCGCGAAGCTCTGCCATGCTTATCTCACGACCCGCAGCCGCCCCGCCGATGGAGGCAGATCGGGCGGCCGCGGAGCGGAACTCGCCAGATCCACGAAACAGGCGCCGCAGGTTGGGAGACCATGGCGCGGCGGCCCGCGAAAACGCAGTCACTAGCGAGCGCCGCCAAGAGATCGGGCAGCCGGATATCGAGGCCATATTTTGCAGCGAGGCGCGCTAGGCGATAGCTTCCTTCGCGCTCGCACTTCGCGCATGCCAGCCGGACGACGACATACGGGAAGATGGCGACGCCGGCGCTTTTTGAGACGTGCGCTGGATCGCCGGTGAGTTCGCGCGCCCGCTTGACCATCCGACACGTTTTTATTCCAGATGATAGGATCCAATGGGACTTTACGTTTGTTGAGTTGGGCTTCGATCGCTTTCGGGCTTCTCTCGGACGGACCACTTCTTGTGCGAGCCGCCGGCGTCATCCGACCTGAATGAACGCCTGGCGCACGACGTCTCGCCGCTCTGGATCCATAGCGGTCGCAAGCAATCGTTCCCACAAGTCCAAAAGTTTTTCACGATTTACGCTCCGAAGCGCCCGGCGCCCTCAAAGGTTTCCCCCACGTCCGCGCTCCGCATAATTTCATATTCGCATTCGTGGCAGGTGAAGGTTTGGCGTTCGCAGGAATCATCGTGAGGATGTGGCGATCGTCGCGTTAGATTCATGACTTTTCCGCATTGTACACAAATAGGACGATCGTCCACGTCCATCTGAACTAACATCACGCCCTCTCGAGAAACGCGTGCCGGGTATCGATCGTCTTTATGTACAAGCGGAAGCCAAAGACCACCAAGGCAAAAAGAAGCCCCGGTCCTAGGACCGGGGCTTAGAACCGACCTTGTTGGGCCGGTCCCGAATTGTCGGCCTCGGCTACACGGGGGGTAAAGATCCGAGTTCCAAGCAGATAGTCTTCAACTTTAAAGAGTCAACCTGAGCAGTGTGAACGCATGCCGGGAAATGTTTGGAGTGGTTAAGCTGCTCATCTCCCCGAAGGCTTGCGCCACGGAAACAGGCTAGGCAACTCTTCCGGTGCATTGGGATCACATAAGGGCGGTGCGATTTCCCTCGCGAGTTCCAAAACGGCTAAATCCAAGAAATAGCCGATCGTCTCCCAGCTCCGCTTCTTTGCGATGCTTCTGGCGTCGGAAATGAGACAGGAAAATTTTTCAAGTTCGTCGTCGGCCATAATCACGTCTCTTCAGCAAATGATAGATGGAGCCCGGCAACTGGGCCGGGCTCTAAGCGTTAAGCCGTCATTGACGATTGCATGGTGGATTGAGTGCATGTCGCAAATCGGTCTCGATAGCCAACCGTTTGGATTCGTCCCCGGTGACGACGAGTGCGCAGATGTGCGTGGCCCCGGCGTGGCTGATGCTTTCCAGCCGATGGTGCGTCGCAAGTTCATCGGTCAAACGACCGCGAAAGTTATCCGTCTGGCCGATATATACCGCATACCACCGCCTATCCGCGCCTTCCTTGCAGAAGATGTAGACGCCGCCGACGGTGTTAAATGTCGTGTCGATGGGGTGGTGCTCGAATTCGTAGGTGGTACGAGTCGCTCCCGTCCAGATTAACCGCGGGATATGATTGACGTACCGTTGGAGAGCGTTACTCATTAGATGTGATTCCTAATATGGGGGTTGCATCTCGGCCCGCGCCCCGACGGGGTTCCGATCCAAGGGGGCGCGGGCCGGCTGACCCGAATCGGGTTTAGTCGGACAATTTAACTTACGAGGACAATTGGAGTCTTTCGTGTGCATCAGTTGTGCACACCTTGGCGCTTGCGCCATTTCAGAAAGCGCTTCGCTTGCCGCTTAATCAGCCGCGACTTGGTTTTGGCTGCCGCCGATAGGTCAGCCGCTTGCCTTTGATGCCAGCCGCGGCGAGTTCAGCGCGTGTTGCGTCATCAATGCCGAGCGACGAACGGTTCGAATAGCGGAAATCGAACTCGGCAAGATAGCGATGCAGATGCTTTTGGCAATGCTGATAGACCCCCTTCATACCGCGCTTGAAGATCGAATAGTAGCCTTCGACCGTGTTCGTGTGGACGTGGCCGCGAACATATTCCTCTTTGCTGTGATCGACGCTTTCCTGGCTGGCATAGGCGCTATCGCAAAACATCGGACATGACGAGGTGCTAACGACCTTCACGAGCTACGGTGAGGTGCCGTTGGGGCAAGCGGCGATTATTCGATCGCTGAGGATACGGAAGCTCGATGTCGCAAAGGACGCCGCACTCGCCGGTGCCAATTCAGTGAAGCGCGTGGTGTGCTGGATCGCCCAGCGAAGAAGTTTCAGCTGAGCGAGGAGTGATTGCCAAATTGGAGGAGAAGACCACGATGAAGCAAGTACTGCTCATCGGCTTCGACCCTGCCGTGGTCGACTTCAGCAAATGGCGAGGAATGACCGCCGACAAGGTGCGTACAGGGATTGAGGCAGACAAGGCGCGATTGATTGAACTTGGCTACGAAGTCAAGCTATGCTTTGTTGACCTTGGGGTAACCGCCGAGAATGAAGTTGCTCAAGCGCTTTCCACTACATCGTTCGATTGCGTCCTTATCGGGGCTGGTATTCGAAAAGATGAGGATTATTTCTTATTATTTGAGAAACTAATCAACTTGATTCACCAGCATGCACCAAGTGCGCGCATTTGTTTCAATACCAATCCAACAGACACAGCTGCCGCAGTGCTGCGTTGGGTCTAACCCCCTAAAACTTAAACACCGACCGGCCACCGGACCGGTGCACTCGTTCTCTGGGCCGGAGCCGGCACCAAAGATACCGGTTTCTCCTTAACCTACCTCACATTCCAGATCACCCACGCCACCGATTCGGATACAAATGCCGAGCGGGACTATATCATTGCTGAGTTGACGAAAAATCGAGTCATCGTGGACGGGAATCATATCAATCCGGCCAACGTCTGGCCATGGAACGCGTCAACCACTACGTTACTGATGGGGAAGTTACGTTGGCGAACCTAGTGGCGGAAATGTGAAGCGGCCGCGAAGAGCACGGCAACACGAACAGCCTTGGGATTCCAGAAGCAACTGCGGCCGTTTAAAACCCGCGCGCCGCGAACTTCTATCGCCTATAAAAAGCTGGCTCTAACATTGGCGCGCGTGTGAATTAGCCCGCGAACGTTTGCTTGCATGCGATGGGATGGGTTACGCAACGCAATTCATCAACGCGCTTTTCGCCGGCGAGTGAAGTGCACGGGGGGATGGGCGGTGCTGGCGGAATGCGCTACGCTAGTCGCCCTACCCGCTGAGGAGGGAACAAGATGCGATGGGTCTACCTGACTGTGATCGCCCTGTTCGTCGCCGCGACGATCGTTTTCGCGGTGCAGAACTTTCAGATTGTTACCATGTCCTTCGTCGGTTTCAGCGCTCGCGCATCGCTGGCGCTTCTGGTCGCCATTGTCTACCTGCTCAGCATGGCGACGGGCGGCAGCGTTTGGGCGCTGCTACGTCGTTCACTTGAAAAGTCGAGGCGGCGCCTGGCGATCTAGGAAATGAGAGCTGATGTGGAAGCGGCGCTGAGCGGCAGGGAAACCTCAGGAGCTGGGTGCTTGTCTGCGCTCTAGCTCTTGCATTCTTGCCCAACGAGATGTGCAATTGCGAAACTGAGATGGTTAAGCCACAGCGAAATTGGGAGATCAGAATGACGCGCAGGCTGACGATTGCCTCGGTAGGACTTCTCGGGTTGCTGAGTTTATTCAACTTGATTGCGTTGATCCTCACCATCTCCCAGTCGTCCAGAGCAACGACTGGAGGGATGAACTATGAAGACCTGATACATGATCCTGACTTCACGCGCGCGGTAAAGTCGATTGCGCAGGAATGCAGAGTTAATGTCGACATTGCCAAGCTAGAGTGTTGAGTGGTCGAGAGCGCCGCGCAACAAGAACGCTTTCAAGCATGGCCGCTACACTGCCGATGCGATTGCCAGCCGGCGCGAGATTGCAACGCCGTTGCGAGCCACGAAAAGTGTTGCGAAGGAAGTGAAATAATTTCGGTGAGAAAGGCGCGTCATCCCATCAGCGCAGAATAATTTATGTTCGCTGATCCGGTTCAAAGATTATTGCGTCGGGAACAGAAGCGAGAGTTCGTGGCTTCACGAGCCGGCCCCTCACTGTCGTTGCGCTGTCTGACAAAAGTTTCCTCAAATCAGTTGCCAGGAGGCACCAATGAACGAAGCAGAAAAAATGTGGCTTGCTCGCCTGCGTGCGCGGATTGCCCCAGCGTTTTCAGTGCGCCGCTATATATACATCCCGTAGGACATTCGATTCAGTTTCCAGATCTTCCAGCCGATGCTTAACGACATCGCCGATGCTGACGATGCCGACGAGCTTGCCGTTGGCAATCACGGGCAAATGCCGCACGCGGTGATGCGTCATCAGGCTCATGGCGCGCTTCACGGTATCGTCTGGGGCAACTGTGATTGTGGCATGGGTCATGACGTCCAGAACCGCCGTGGAAAGCGCTCCCTCCCCATGCCGCGCGATGGCATATACGATCTCGCGTTCTGATATGAGGCCGGTCATTGCATCACCGCTTTTTACGACCAACGCGGCGATGCTGTGCTCTTGCATCCGATCGGCGGCGCTTTGGACCGTCTCAGTCGAGTGGATTGTGATTATCTCAGTGCGGTTGCGATCCAGAATATTCTGAATGCTCATGATCGCTCTCCTTTTCGTTGGTAACAGGGAGCGACACTGCTTCAGCGGAGTCACCCTGCCTCCCACGCCAAATTGGATTGCGATGCAATCTTCGTGCCCAGCAATCGCTCCGGTTATCTCACCTCGCGCTACAGCGGCCAAGCTTGGCGATGGTTCCGACGATCTCGTGTCCTGGAACACGGGGGTAGGACAGGCCCGGGAACCTTCCCTCCTTGGCTACGATTTGCCGCGGCAGATCCCGCAGGCTTGGACCTTGATCAAGGCCTCGCCGGATCGTGGGTCAGGAATTTCCCGTTCGACAAACTCGAAGTTACCGCCAGCGAAGGGGATTTGGACGACTGTCATGGTCGGCACGAGCGCCCTCCATCCTCTGCCGCGTGGCCGACTACCGCCTGAAAAGAATGCGCTCGAATGAGGCGAGATCCATGATCGCGGTCAATTGGTTGTGCGCCGGCGCGCGCTTGCGGCGCCGATCGGCGCGCAAGGCATTGGTCAAATGTTATTCCAAGGGGTCAATCTGCGCTTTCATGATACCGCTGATGGCTCCATGGCGCAGCATGTCGAGCCGGAGGTCGAGCATGTCGATCCTGAGAAGTCGCTTAATTCATTGCCAATGATTTCGTCATAAGCTTTCCGGGAAGCCAAAAACACCGTGCAGTTGCCGCGCTGCTCGATCGTGAAGCGCACCGGTTTTTCAGCAACGGCTTTGTCAGTCGGGGCGACGTATGGATACAACGGATACAGGGGCGGTAATGGAAAATGCTGCCAGCCTTTATGGTTTTTCATGGCCTTTCCTCTGGCCAACAATTATTCTGTTTTATCGCTATTGCGAAGCTATAGCTCCTGGCGCGCTCGTTGCCGTCACCGGAAATCGGGCGTTTGACGACGACGGCCCTCTGCGAGATCGGGCGGAACGAGAAGAGCAAGCTACGGGTCACCGGAATCAAGGTCACCATGACTCTCGGCGTTGCGCCTGAATCGCTCAGATCTCTGGTCTCGCCCGATCATGGTTGCAGTCGCCTCTTCCAATGATCGGACCAGGTCAACAGAGGCTCAGTCGACTGGTCGGCATCGAGAGGATGCTGCTTGAGCAGCTCCAAGACAGAGCGTCGCATGAACTGCGAGCGTGTAAGGTCCTGCTGTTCGCAGACGACATCGACTCTGTCTAGGATCTCGGCTGGTATCCTGAACGCTGCGAACTTAGCTGACGAAGAGTGGAATGATGTCAATTGAAATGCTCCTCCTATCATTGGTATCCGTTTTTGATGATTTGCATATTGAGATGCTCTATGTGCGCTGTCTCGATAACCGTTCACATAATAGGTTCGATCTATTTATACGCCGTTCGATCTCTGCAGTTCGTATCAGGCACATCCGATCCCGAGGACCTTCGCGAAGGTCTTGGCCGCAACTTTGCGTCGTCCCAGAAATAGTTCGACTTGGCCCGGTGTATAGGCCCGAGCAAAATGTTCGACGGGGTTGCCGTCGAGATCGAAGCGCACCGCACTGTCCGGCGTGTAATTGACGATGAAACCAGTTGTGCGGCCATGGAAGGGGACCACCGGCGTCTGCTTCGCGACAGCACACGCCTGAGCCGCGAAGGTCACCGGCGGCTGCGACAGATCGAGCGGAATCTTGAGCCAACGCTCCGAGCCGCCGGTCAGGCCATACGCAATCCAAAGGCGGAAATGCCAGAGAATGCCGGCGACCGCTGACAGCACCACTGAGGCACGTGAGCTAAGCTCACTGGCTAGCCGCATTCAACAGCTCACGCGACAGCCTCACCAACAACCGCGCCAGCAGCGTCCGGCAATATATAAGCAGGACCGTCCGTGTTTGACTGTCAGTCTCCTGATTTGAATGATGAGGTATCCTAAGTTCCAAAGTGGAGTGGGATAAATGGCTTATGCAATTTTCTTTTGCAGCGCACTTATAGGGCACCCACAGATGAATGTTTGTGAGCCTACGAGTTTTCCCTCATACCCAACCCTTGAAGAATGCAGGGCGCAAGCCGCGAAGATCCATGCGGAGCCTTATAATGGTGCTCATATAGCTTATGTCTGCATGAAAAAGACGGTGCCCGCAAAGTAGGGGAACCATCGTCAGCAAGACAGTGCTCATTTCGGATCGATCGCATGACTCCCGAACCGCCGAGGATGAACAAAGCATCATTGCCATAACCTTCTTTTTCGGTGGTCAGTTTTAGCGTCTCGCAACGAGCAAATTGTAACTTCTCAGCGTTCCACCAACCGAGCCAGTGAGAAACTGAGGCCCTGTGGAACGTGGGAGGAGGAGTTCACCGATGAAGCGGCTTTTCACGCGCTTCGCAGTCGACCAGGCCAGCAACACCTCGATCGAATATTGCCTGATCGCCGGCCTGGTCGCCCTCGTAATCATCCGCGCCATCGTAACCCACGGTATGAGCACGTCGGCCAAGTTCAGCGGCATCGCCATCAACCCGCACTGAACAAGCGTCAGACCTTCAGCATCTCGGATCGCTAGTAGGACGTCTGAACCGCCCACGATCGCGCATCTCAAAGGGCCACGGACCGTGTTGCGCAATTAGCACAGCTCCGGACAATTCGACTCGTCCCCCGCAATCTCCATATTGTCGGCACGATCGGCAGTCATCATTAGTTTGCCAAATGTGGAATTCCTCCAGACCTTCACGCCGGCAGTTCGCGCTGCCGGCTTTTTATTGGTCCGGAACAGCCCGGCGCTAGAAGCGTTAACGTGATGCCGGACTGGCGCGCACATCGTGCGATCGGCGCGAACGGCAGCTTCCGCCGTATACGCTCCGCTTCGATTGATGCCAGATCGAGCAAATAGCCCAGAGTGAACCAACCGCGGCGCTCGGGGTGCGGGATGATTTGCAGTTCCCGCGATCACGCCAACGCCGGCGCTTCGTTTGCTCGCAGAGGTTCAGGTAGCTCGTTCTCGCGAAGGCCACGGCTCCGTCAAAAAGGCCGATTCGACGTGTTTGATCACCCGCTTTTGTGATTTGCTCGAAGGAGTGTGCGATGATTTCTTTGTCGCAATGCGCCGGTTGCGCTGGCCTCGACTCAAGTGAGTTGCTGATAGGCACGGTCGTCTCCGCCAAACATCATTCCTTGCTTGAGAGCTATGCGCTTAACCTTTGGAGGGGCGCCATCGTTGTGCGAGATTTGATCCGCACCGATCTGCGGACCTTTATTGATCTTGGAGCACAGAAAAAAGCAGCCGATTTGCTGCTCGTCCTGCGGCTATTCCTTTCGCACTTTCCGGAAGCCAGACACCGCGATCGACAATCAAAGTCTGCAGAGCGAACTTTCAGACTTGCCGATCTTGGCGTTATTAAATGGCAATCTTCCGACTGGCAAAAGCTCCCTCTTATGAGCGATGACGCTTTCGAGGCAAGGATGGCGGCGGTCATTGATTTAGGAAAAATATAGCGCGAGGAAAAGCGAGAGGCTGCGGTCGATCACACGCACGACAGTCGACTTTCCGGCGAAGTCGCATGCTCAACCCTCGCCGGACGCCGATTGGGAAACTGGGCGACAAACATCCCGACAATTTGCCTGTAGGTTCGAAGGTCGACGCCCGCGATCATGTCGCCAGGTTCACCGGAGTGGGAGCCACGCGCTCCACAAGGGCGCCGGCGCTTCGTGTGCACACAATGGGGCGCCAGAACCGTGAACATCATGCCGGACTGGCGCACGCATCGGGCGGTCGGGATGGGGCGATGAGTGACGATGAAAGCGGAAAACCCGGCAAGCTCGAAACGGCCGTCGTCGAGTTCACGAATGACGGCCAGCCCAGGGTGAGGGCTCGGAAAATGAAGCCTCGCGATGTCGATGTAACGTTGATGCTGGACTCATGGCTTTGCCGGCGCCGTGACGGCCGCGGCCACGTTCGGCACGATCCATTGGCATAAATGCATGCCGTTGCGACGCGCCGCGAGATCGATGTGGAGATGCCCCTCGTGATAGAGATCGGCACCTGGGCCAAGCACTGTCGAGAAGCGTAGGCAGGCCGTCTTTTTCATCAGCGCCCGAAAAGATCGGACGTCATCGGGGTCGCTGTTCGACACGGCGATTGCGAAAACTTTCCCGTGCTCTGTGCGGAGCGCATGAAGATCGAGGGCATTACCTATGGCATGCTCGCTCAGCTTCGCGCCGGCAATACTGTCTCGGCTGCGGCACTCGTAAGCACCGGCACCTTCGATGCCCGCGAGTTGGTCACCCATGGCTGCGATCGCGGGCGCCAGATCGTCACGCACCCAATCGGCAACGGCCGTTGCCAGCGATACTCGCATTATGACCGCAGGCGATATCGTCACCTTTGATCCATCGGCCAGTACAATGGCCTGGAGCCGCAGCGGCGAGGCTATACCGCAGCCGCCCTGATCGACAATAGGCGCAAGGCCTTCGCCGATCATACGGCCGCTTGCCAACAACTGCGCGCGGAGGGTGTCGTTGTCATCGGCGGAAGGCCGAGAAACCGTCGCCTCAGGTGCTGGTGTCGCCAGGTCGGGAGGGCGCGTTGGCGGCAAGGGCGCAGTCTCTTGAGCCGCCGCAGCAGCGGCGCTGCCAAAAGCGACGGCCATCACACAGATGCTCATGAGCGCGGGATTAGCTAGCAAGGTCACCGAATCCTTTCGGTGAGCGCTGTCGCGCGCCCTGCGAAGGTTGGTCGAGTAGCATTGCAATAGTCGAAGCCTCCGAATATCGTGGTTCTATAAACCGGCAACGGCTATAATAGTTCCCCGTCCGGCGTCGCCGAATGACGGCGAAGTGAAGTTCATCAAAGAAAGATCAAAATCGTCCGTCACACAGCGGTCCACGATCGCTGTCGGGGTCAATCGACCGAAAGTAATCGTTGAGTATGTCAAACCATCTCTTGCCGGCCTGAAACTGAACGGGATCGATCTCGTTGCGCAAATGCATCTGACCGAGCGCCGAGCGCCGGATAGGCTCAGCAAGGCCAGCCGGCCTATTCCGTATCGTGGGAGCCTAGTTCTCTGAATGCTCGCGCTGATATGAGAGCATTGGGTCGCGTTCGCCCGCTTGTTCGACAAGCACATCGCGCTGGCCTTGCGTGCCCTCTGCGAAGATCGCAAGTTTATGGCTGAAATTTCACCTGAATGGAATCCGCGCGGATCGGAACGGGCTGGTCGATTTACCTGCTTTCGCATTTTTCGCGGCATGGCGAAAGAGACGTTCGAAAAGCTAACGACCGCCGATCGAGCGCATAGCGAGCTAGCCAGCTTGCATGTAGTGCCTGGAGGCTTTACGCCGCCGGGGCAACACCTGTCGAGGAAGTTGGTTCCAAGCCGTCTCGCTCACGAGCTTCGCCGGCACGCGCAACCTCAGCCCGTTCGGAAGTTCGACCTCGGCGAATTGCTCATTGGCGCAGAGCAAGCGTCCCCCGATTCACCCGCCTGGTTCGCCATGATAGCCTCAGCCGGCGGCGGCGACATCCCGGGCAAGGCAAGCGAGGCCATGGCCATCTCAGCGCGAGCTGTCGAGAGCGACACGAACTCTCTCGGCAAGAACCTCTTGCGTCAACGGCTTCTGCATCATCTCGACGCCGGGTTCGAGGCGTTCTTGAAGGACGATGGCGTCTCGCGAATAGCCGCTCATGTACAAGACCCTGATCCCGGGTTGGCGCAACCTCATTTCCTCGGCGAGTTGTCGACCATTCATTCCCGGCAACACCACATCGGTCAACAGCAAATCCACCAGGACGTCATTGCGATCGACTATTCCGAGCGCCGAGTCCGCGTCGTGCGCCTCCAGGACGCGGAAATGTAACTCTCGAAGGATCTCGACAACGTAGGCGCGAACATCGTGGTCGTCCTCGACGAGGAGGATCGTCTGGGCGACATTTGCGGTAGCGGCTTCCCTTTGGGCTGCTTGATCATCCCGAACTTCGCCTGGAACGCGCGGCAAATAGATTTTGACGGTCGTGCCTTCGCCGGGTTTGCTGCGGATCTCGATGTGGCCGGCCGACTGTTTGACGAAGCCGAAGACCTGGCTCAGGCCGAGACCGGTTCCCTGACCGGCCTGCTTGGTCGTGAAGAAGGGTTCGAACACCCGTTCCAGAACGTCCTTCGACATTCCCGCGCCGGTGTCGGTGACCGCGATTTGCACGTACTCGCCGGCGACAAGTTCCTCATAGTGCCTGCAGTACTTCTCATCGAGAAAGGAATTGCTGGTCGCAATCGTCAACTTGCCGCCTTCGGACATGGCGTCGCGGGCATTGACGGCGAGATTCAGGAAAGCGGCCTCCAGTTGGATTGGATCGGCTTCGACCTGCCACAGGCCGTCTGCGACGACGATGTCGAGAGCGACCGTCTCGCCCAGCGAGCGGCGCAGAAAATCGGTAAGGCCCTTGAGAAGCGTGTTGATGCTGAGAGGTTTTGGATCGAGCGGCTGCTTTCGCGAAAACACCAACAGGCGCTGAGTGATTGTCGTTGCCCGTTGAGCGCCGCGCATCGCGTTGTTGATGACGCGGCGCAGTCGTTCCGCCGGCCCTTCTGTCCATGACTCCAGATAACGTTGGGCGATGTCGAGGTTCCCGACGATGACCGTGAGTAGGTTGTTGAAGTCATGCGCCACCCCGCCGGTGAGTTGGCCGACCGCTTCCATTTTCTGCGCCTGGGCGAACTGCTCGCGCGCCTGCCCCAGCTCCCGATGGGCATCGCGGAGAATGCGGTCTGTCCGCCTGCGCAACGCAACGTCGGCCGCCAAGGCCACGCTGGGCATGGTGATACCGATCATGAAGATGAGAAGGAGCGTCGAAGATTGCTCGTGCGTGCCGGGTGTAAACGGGCCGCCTCCATATATCGCGCCCCAAAAGACGAAACCAAAGAGTATGAGGGCCGCGGTGGCGGTGTCGCGTGGGCCGCGGCGCAACGCCGCCCACAGCAATGGCAGGATGGCGAGAACGCCCAATGGCGCCCGGTTCGGCAGCTCGGCCATCAGCGGGCTGAAGGCGACCACTCCGAAGCTGCCGGTCGCCGCAAAAATCGCGCTCGATTCCAACAGCGGCCGAACATCGAACCACCGTGGTCGGTCCGTCGTCCACAGGACAAGAACCGGCGTGATCATGAGCACCGACGCCAAATCGCCAAGCCACCACGGGAACCATATGGCGGCAAATTTCCTCCAATCGATCTTGTCGGCGAGGTTCGAGATTTCGACACCACTGATGACACTTGCGCCGACGTCCGCGCCGATGCTCGCGCCGACAGTTGCGCCGATGGCCGCTGCAAATATGGCGATCCATGCGAACTTGGCGATGCCAGTCGGAGCAGCGAAGGCATTGCGGCCGACTGCTAAGCGGTTGACCAAAAAGCCGCCCGCGAAAGCTTCGAGTGCATTGCCAGCCGCGGTCGCGGCGGCAATGTAGCTTGGACCGGACGAAAGAACGTATACAAAAAACGCCGCCGCAAAGATTGCCGGTACGGCGCGATATCCACTGACGAGGACGGCTGCGAAAGCAAATCCGGCTGCCGGCGAAATCGCGATCGCGCCCGGGCGGACCGAGGCGAGATCGAGACCGAATCGCGCGATGAAATAGTAGACGACGCCGACCGCCGAGACCTGAATGACATATGTCAAGTTGCGGCGCACGGCGGCGGTCCCTGAGATTGCGGAGGTCGGTCGGACGACATTGTGCAGCCCTGCTGACCACGCCCGCCGAATCCTACGCAATTCGGGCGGATAGGGCGATCACAAATCTCGGACTATTCGGGGCCCGGCGCACTGATTTCCGCACTTTTTGCACCACTTTGTTCGGTTTCACTGTCGCGTGTCGCTTTCCGGCAACTCGAGAAACTCTCGCAATCTCAACAGTGTATTACCTCGGTCTGCGGTCGCCGTTCGAACCACTATGGGGGCGAGCGGCCACAGATATCTCCTAAGCGATCGTACACACACCCGGCGAGAGGACCGCAAGAGTTAATCAGAGACCATTAGCGTTCTGTGTGAGGCCGGGAACAAAGTACAGCGTCTGCGTGGGCTATGATTTTGCTGGCAGCTATTATGTCTATTCGTCGGACATTCCCGGCCTGCACGTGGAGGCAAAGAGCTTCGACGGGCTCGCTGACATCGTGAGGGACGCGGCGCGCCCACTTCTTCTCGATCCGAAAACTTTTCTCAGGACCCTGGGAAGGACCTGAGAGCCGGACGCGATTGGCGATCATCAGTCAATGCGGCCATGAGACACATGCCGAGAATAATTGCCGCTGTTGCGGCCACGATAAGAGCGCGCAGACCACGAACAGACCTTCGAGGCCGTAGCGGTAAGCCTGACGCGCCGAAGGCGCCTCTGACCAATGCATCGGATCGAAGGCGCATGCGGACATGGTTTCCGCGACCCGGTGCGCGTAGACGGCAAACCTAAACTGTAGGGGAGATGCCACGATGATTTACCAGTTCGATCCAAAGCTAGCTGTCGAATACGGTAGTAACCTCATCAAGCTTGCGTACCAAATGTACGGGCGCGCGACGCCTCCTCATGAATACACGCCTTCATACGATGGCCTACTCGATGACTACAATTTCACGGCGTGGGTCCGAATGACTGACTTCACTCCAAAGGGCAAGTTAAGTCCGAAATTTTACGGCATAATCGTGCAAAGGAAGAAAGATCCAAATAGCTTTGTGCTCGCAATTCGCGGCACAGAGCCCACCAATTGGAACGAATGGTGGGATAATTTTACGTCGGTAATTCCGGTAGCATTCGGCGGGTTCGCTGGGAAGATTGGAGATGGCTTCGGTCGCATCTTTCAGTCGATGCAAGTTTTGGATTCTGATGGAAACCCAACTGACGAATTCGGAATGGGTTTCGTTCAACAAGTAGCAGCCGCCGTTACACGGAAACTTGTGGGCGGCCGGGTAGGAGGCGCCGAACAAGCTGCGGCGCAGAGCCTTATCTCTATAGAAGTGACTGGCCATAGCTTGGGAGCGGCGCTGGCGACATTGTACGTCGCAAGGAATGCAAGCGACAGACAGCTACATATTGCGCGGCTCTACACTTTTGCGTCGCCATACGTCGGAGACTTCGAATTCGTGAAGTCATACAATACGCTTGGCATCGAAACTTGGCGCATCGCGAACTTCTGGGATCGAGTTCCGCATTTGCCGCCAGGTCTCGAATTTAGACACGTCAACCAGCCGGAACATATTGACTCTTGGTTTGAGGTGCACGCCGATCCGGTCTGCTGGCACTCAATGCAAACGTATTTGCATGTGCTCGATCCAACGATATCGATCGACGAGGGCTGTGAGCCGTTGCCGCCCGATCCTCATTACATCGCGGGTCACTGAAATTCATTGGCGCCTATTGCGTGGCCTTTGCACAACGCGCTCGTTCGAAAACATCGAGCAGGGCCCAATGGTCGATGTTTTCGGCGTTGAGCTAGGACCATCGCCAAACCTGATGACCGCTTTTGGCGGATATTGTTGATTTAGTCGCTTCGGAACGTGGGGATGGCTCGGCGACGTGACGACCCGAACTGGATTTACGGATTTCCGGGCTTCACGGGTTGCATTCGCGTGTTTGGCGCCGGTTATCTCTCCTCATGCCGTCGCAGGGGCTAGCGCATCGGCTGATGGTCTGAGCTTCGCCAGTCTTCTGAGGTTCTGCACGGTGGCAGCGAGTAAGAACTCGTCGCGAGCGCCGGAAGGGCCGCGCAATCGCAGACGTCCGAGCCTCAGGATGCGCTTGAGATGGGCGAACAGCATTTCGACCTTCTTGCGCCGATGACGGGAGCGCTCATATTCCGGCGTCTCGGCAATCGCCCGCGCCACATCTCGGGCATCCTCATTCAGATCTCGCGGGATCTTGCGGAAGGTCATGTTGGGGCACCACTGCGGCTTTAGCTTGCAGACTTTGCAGTCGTGTTGGCTCGCGCGATAGAGCCGGGTGCCCTCACTGGTGATGCCCGTTCGAGGTGTCGCATAGCTGCTCCGGAACTGCACCAGCAGTTTGCCATTCGGGCAAGTATATTGGTTCGCCTGCGGATCGAACGTGAAGTCGGCGCGCGAGAAGGTGCCATCGGTCCGGTTGGATTTGTCGAACACCGGGATATGCGGCGCGATTTCCTTCTCTTTGACCAACCAGGCGAGGTTCTCCGCCGATCCATAAGCACTGTCGGCGGCCAGATACTCGGGCTTCAAGCCAAAGCGGTCCTCCGTCCGATCGATCATGGTTCGCGCGGCTCCTACTTCGGCTTGGCGGATAGCGCGGGTGGCTTCCACATCCAGGATGATGCCATTGTCGGTATCGATCAGATAGTTGGTGGCGTAGGCGAAGAAGGCGTGGCCTTTGTGCGCCCCGGTCCACTGCGCCGCCGGATCGGCGGGCGAGATGAACTTCGGCGTGACCTCACTGGCGGCACCAAAGGCAGCGTCATCCAGAGTTGCCAGATACTCTCGGACCGCTCGACCAGCACCAGCACCAAGGCCGTTGGCGTGCCACTCGTCGCCAGGAACCGAGCGCTGTTTGTTGGCATCGGCCGCGATCAGGCTCGCGTCCACCGCGAACCCTTCGCCGCCTACCAGGCCTTCGCGCAAGCAGCGTTCCACGACTGTCTCGAAGAGGTGCCGCAGGATGTCGCTTTGCCTGAACTGACCATGGCGGTTGCGCGAGAAGGTGGAGTGGTTAGGAACCTTGCCGTTCAGTCCCAGATGGCAGAACCATCGGTAGGCAAGGTTGAGGTGGACCTCCTCGCAGAGCCGTCGTTCGGACCGAATGCCCATGCAGTATCCGACGACCAGCATCCGCATCATCAACGCGGGATCGATCGATGGACGGCCGATGGCGCTGTAGAACCGCTTCAGCTCCGAGCGCACGCTCTCCAGATCGAGGAACTGGTCGATCTTGCGAAGCGGGTGGTCGTCGGGAACATGATCATCAAGGCAGAAGTCATAGAACAGCTGCGCCGGCGCCACCTGCCATCCCATCATCGATCTGTTCCCGCCGAAGCAACAGGTCGATGGAATCATGAGACACGACGCCAATCAATGCCGACTAAATCAACAATATCCGCCTTGTACTGACCACCAACGAATTGTGGAGATCACAGAGCTTGTCGCCGGTGCAGGCAATCCCAAAGTAAAGTGATAGCCCCCTTTTGAAAAAATCGTCCCTACCTCGGCCGGGCACTCGGGCGCGACCCGACCGCCATGGTCAGACTTCCAAGTACCTTTTCTCTTAGGCTCTCCCCTCGATCGCCGTCCGCTCGAACGCGACGCCCTCGGTCAATGGGCCGTGCTCGTTCACGAACGCATCGCCGACGAAGCATTCTTCCCATTCACCATGACACATGACCATGAACACGTAGCCGTGCTTTGCGTGATCGCGTCCCATGATCGCGTATTGAACAGGCTGATTGCATCGCGCACAGCGAATGCAGATTGAATAAGCGTTGCTCATCGTCGCCCCCGCAACGGTTCAATGTATCACATTGACAATCTCAACAGCACGCAAGCTTGCAGCGATCACCACAATCACAAGCATCGTCAGCAAAACACATTCTGTGAACGTCATCGTGACAATCTCAAATATACACACAATCACGAAGCTGCCAAATCAAACGCTCAACTTCACTAGTACGACCAGCACCAATGAGATCGCAAGCTGATTGACCATTGAATAATATCTGCTTGGTGCTCATCCATATCTCAGCGTCGAGTTCTGAATAGCCGCAGGCGGTCAGAAGCTGCTTGATGTGCTGGCAATTCCAAACGTAGGTAGCCGGCTGTTCGTACATTCGCGCATCCTCGAACGTCACGACAATTTCCAAATGCACACGACCTGCCGCGATCCCCCAGGTAGAAATGCCGTTTTCCAAGTACCTTTATTATCAATGAGTTAAAACTACAACCCCAAGCGATCACAGAGCATGGCGGTATGTGGCATGGAAATTCGTTGCTGAAATAAAGCAAGACGACGGGCGTATGTTGCCACGTATTTGTTACGTGAAGAAGGCCGATAGAGACGAAGCGGCCCGAGCGCTATGGGAACAGCATCCGGCTGCAAGTTTCAGAATAGATACTGGCGAGCCGCTAACGCAGGATCAGCTTGATGAAGCGCTCGGCATCGGCAACGGCTTCTTGATTGATGAGGTCGTGCGCTGTGTCCAGCTCTAGAGCCGCAAGGAGCGTAGAGGATTATCGTGGCCTTTGGTTGAGGCTGCGGAAGCGCCAGCGAAGAAGCGTGGGCCTCATAGGAAGCGCGCGTCATGAAAATAACCGACCATGAAGTCTGGGCTTTTCTGTTAGGCGCTGGATTGAGTTGGCTAGCGACCTATCTAAGCCTAACCCGCGAAAAGAGGATCATCGCACATATAAAGCACAATGTTGATTGGTTAGGTTTGTATCACGGCCTAACCGCGCCCCAACGTGGCCGGACCTATTATCCGACAGATCTGGTAAGCGACGAAGAGGCTTTAGCTGCTTATTCTTGGGCGCTTCAATACTGGAAAAATCCAATGCTTCCATCTATTAAGTTGAGCCCGACCCTGATTGCAGCTGAAGTCATTATCTGTGAAAAGCTGCTGGGACTTACTAGGAAGCATGCGATACGGGTACTCATTAGGACCAAAGACTTTCGCGACTTGGAAAAGAACCTTCGCGACGTGACTTCTGAGATTTCCGATCAATTTTCAAATTGACCCACTACCACCGATCGCCAGTTCTTGACGACATCCGGGCACGGTTTCAGCACCATCAACCTGAGCATGCGCGCCATCGCACACGGCACGTTGTTCTGGCCGCTGCGCCACTTGTCGATTGCCCGATGACTACAGCCAAATAGCTCGGCCACGGCGTCTTTGCTCACGAATGTATTGCGCACCGATCGGATTACTTCAAGTTTAGGATATATGAGCTTCCCGACCAGGTGGTTCACTCGCCGCCGCGGCCCTAATAACGGCATCTCTAACCGATACTGTCGTGGCCGGCATCATCATGTGGGGCCTCTCGTCACCATTTGAGCCACCTTATGTTGTGACACCCCATTAAAGATCGGTATCGATCTGCGAGGTCTACGAAACGCGCTGGGCCGAGAATCAAGAGTAGCGCCGTGTCTCACTTTGAGAAATGGCACGGCCACGCTTTTTGGAGGGCCATTATGATGCCTACGACATCGATGCTATTCTTCTCTTTGGGGTTGTCCTTCGCCCATTCCAAGAAGATTCTTTCCATGTCTCCCGGAGAGCTTCCAGTATCCGGAGGACATACAACTTCCTGAGTTGGATCTGCCAATCCATGCTTCGCCAGAGCGCCGTTCATTTCAAGCACGGTTTCAACGCCGGCTATTTTGCCAATGCAGTAGGCCTCGGCGATGGTATTCGATTTAGGGGCTGTGTGCATCTGTCGACGAGAGTTTGGACATCATCTGTCCCAGCGGCGCAGACCGGGGCGCCGCTCATAAGCCAAAGCCAAAAGGACAAAGCGTAGATAAGTCTCATGCTCGTCACCAACGGCGGTGCTTTTCGTACTCACGATCGGCATTCGAAGCCAAACGCGACCAACATGCCGATGCCATTGCTGGCGCCGTCGATGATGATGAAGGTGCCAGGTTCAAGGCCCGGCGCGATCCTGAGCCGCCGCATGTCGATCGCCTATTCGGGAGGCGCCAGCAAACAACCGGCAGGCGGTCGGCGTCAAAAGGAAAAAGTGTCAATGACCAAATCTGGCACGCTGGCCCACGTGCTCGATGATGACGGCTCTCTGCGCTTGGATGACTTTTGCGGCAATCCCACAAATCGACCGAAAAGGAATGGGGGTTTTTGTTGTCTCGGCCTTCAAAACGAGCCTTTTGACCGCCATAAAATACTGTCCAGACTTAGGCTAATCTGTTGTTTTGTAATAGAGGTTTGTCTCACTTGTCTCACATTGGAAATCAACCAAAGGTAAAGCGAGGCATCATAAGCTTTTGTTTCTATCGCCTTTGTCTCACTTGTCTCACTTGTCTCACTTTAAAGAGAAAATATAGAAAAAAGAGGACCGGGGGACGTGATGAGATAAATGAGAACGCCGTGCCTCGCGCGCGCGAGGGAAAGCGCGACACGTGCGACAACACCTTTAAAATTATTGGGTTAGGGTGTCTCGCTTAGGTTGATGAAAGCGAGACAAGTGAGACAGGAAGCAAGACACCGCTGGGTCTCAATGCTTTTAAGACTGTCCCAGGACTGCGCTGTTGAAGCGCGCTAGGTACACATCTCACAACGGCGATCGGGAAATACAATAGCTTTTGGGGGAGCATCAAAAAATAATTATCGGCCTCGCAGCAAATGTCCGCGAGGCCGACCTCCCCTTTCAAAACGGAATGTCGTCGTTGATGATTTCGCGCACCGCCCGGTTATCCTGGACCGGCATTAACAAGTCCCGCTGATCCTCGACGGGAGCCGGCGCTTTCTCCGGCAGTCCTTGGATGGCGCGATATTCCGGCGAATCTTCAATCTTCGCGCGCCAATATCCGGGCAGCGCATTGAACAGGCCCTCGTCGAAATTTTCCTTCGTCAGTTCGATATACCCCGGCGCATTCAGCGGTTCTGCGGCCGTTTTGGTCTTTGCAAGCGGCAATGCTGTTGCGACGAAAGTTTTATCGCCATTGCGGTTCAACATCATTTCGAGCATGCAATTGCAGCCGATGAATTCACGCGGTTCGATCTTGTCGGACAGTTCTTCCGACGATAATTCGCAATTGAGCAGCGCTTCGGCGAATTGCCAATATACGGACTTGCGCTTGCTGTCCGGATTGAGCCCGGCCGAAAGCGGCAGGGTGCGCAAGGTGGTCTGCCGCTGCCCATTTTTCTTCCGCGCATCGGGCAGTTCGAACCAAAGCAGAATGTCGTGATGCGAACTTTTGCCGTCGAGCGATGGCTGTGTTCCCAGGTCGGTCACCGCGTAGCAGATTGCATGATACATTCCCGGCGGGATCATTTCGAGAGCTTCAATTTTTGGGGGACGCAAAGACATGATGGTTTACTCCTTCCTTTGGGGTTGCACACTCCTACTTCAAATGATGACCGTCACCCGTTTCTCGGCCCGCGTAATTCCGGTATAGAGCCAACGCGCGGCGTTCTCTTTGAACAAATAACTTTCGTTGAACAGTTGATGGCCAGCAGAGCCGCATCCTACTGCGGCGACCAATGTTCGATCGTATGGGTCATAATTGCTCTCTCGGATCATCGAACAACCTGCGCCGATTGTTCTTCGCTCTGCGCGGTTGCAAGCTGGTCCCCGCTGCTCCACGTTGCCTTCGCCGCGTTTGCCTTCTCGTTGCCGGGATTGGTATTGTCAGGTTCGCCGCTATCGAAGCCGGGATTGGTATTGTCAGGTTCGCCGCTATCGAACGTGGCGCCCGGATATTTTTTAATCCATGCAGCCCTTGCCTCTTCGAGCGGCGGAAATTTCCAGCCGCGACGGCGACTGCCGGGAAGCTTGTCAACGCGAATACAGCCTTGCTCGCGCAAAAAGCGACCGAGGGCGTGTTCGGTTTCGTTCTTGAGCTTCGGCGAACTTTGCCGCGCGTTGCTGAGCAGTCCTGGTCGCGTCACGACCCGCCCAAAAGGGCCACCGTCTGCAACGATGACATCGTAATCACCCGTGGGTGCGGTGTCCGGCTTATCCGAGAGCGCTCCTGGCAGCGAGCCGCTTTGCAACAACTCGACCCACCATGCTTCAAGCGCGGACAGGTTTCGCATTTGCTGATCGAGAAGAGCGGCGGTGCGGACAATTTCTCGCGGATGAAATTTGCCGATATCCCGATGCAGAAGGTCAAACAGCATCGCTTCTAGGCCGCCGTTTTCCATCTGCGCGTTGATCGCTCTGAAATACGCGAGGGCGCCCTGCTTCGCGTCGGAAACCAGGAAGGTTACATAACGGCGCTCACCAGGGCCGGCGGGAATGACGAGGCCATCGGGCTCGCCGGCAATTGCGATGTGAAGACGGTTCGGGCCGGCGACAACATCGCGGCCTTTCGGTTCCACCGCGAAGTCGGCTTCGGTGATCAGTTGTTGCAGCATTCCTGCCGCGTTGCGGTCGCCACACCAAAAGGCTTCGTCAACGAAGAGCAGACAACAATCGCGGAGATGAAGATTGAAACGGCCCGTTAGGTGGGTCGGGCTCGAAATGTGCAAGCCATGCTGCCCAAAAATCCGCCGCAGAGCGTTGAGCAACGCACCTTTGCCGGTTCCTTTTTTGCCGATAAAGACAAGCGCGACTTCGGCTTGCCGGTCGGGGTTTTGAGCGGCCCATGCCATCCAATCGAGCACGTATTCGAAATAAGGAATGGTATTCCCGCAGAGCACTTGTTTTACGTGTTCTTGCATCAAGGACCAGTCGCCCTTCTTCGGCTCGACGCCCCAACCGCGCCAAAGATTGAGTTTGCCGTCGATGACCTCGGCCGGATTACCGGGACAGAATACGAGTCCGCGATACTGCCGGCGGCCTGGGTGCTTGAGCCACCACCGGCCCATCGCTTCGTAGCGTTTGCCACCGAGCCAAACGGTGCGGTTGGCGTAGAAGAGTGTGAAGTCGCCGGCCGCCAAAAATTCCGCGAGCATTCGCACCTGACCGTTGATCTCGGAATTTTCGAACCGCAACGCGCGCGTGCGCGCACCGTCGATGACGACGCACCATTCAGCGTTCAAAGCTTCGAGTTTCGGCCGCTGTTCGCGGTCGAGCGCTTGCGTATAAGCAAAGTCAACCGCGAGTTGCAGATTGGGGAACGACTTTGCTAGACCATCGGGAAAGTGCGCCAATTCGGCCTGAATGTCGTTGGACGTGCAACCCGCGTGACCGCGATGCCACACGACGCGCGCAAGCGCCTTGGCGGCATCCTCTTCCACTCCTACGCCATGCGAAATAAGGCGCAGAATGTCGTCGTCATCCGCCGCGCCCGCCTCCGCTTCGGCGGTTTCGTCCGCCTGTTCCGGGTCCGCCGCTGGCGGTTCCAACGGCCGAGCGGTCTCGACCAAGGCAAGAAACTGCGCGCGTGTTCCGCCGGCCGCGATCCAATTCTTGATATCGCCTTTGTGTGGAAGCCCAGGTAGGTCGAGCACGCGCACCCGCGCATCGACCTTCACAAGCGAGGCCACTACTTTGTCCAGATAGTCGCGACCACTTTTATCGTTGTCCGGCAGGATGATGATGTCGGCGCCGGCCAAAAACTTGGCGAAATCGTCTTGCCAGCCGTTAGTCGCGCCGACATTTGAAGTCGCCTCAAGGCCCCAAGCCACAAGCGCGTCAGCCTTGCCGGCGCTCTCGACGATGAAAATGGTGAACCCTTCGGCGACAGCCTTGATGATCTCCGGCAGGCGGTAAAGGACGCGGCGCGTAATGCCCAGGCCACTGAGCCATTGACCGGGCCGCTCAGGATAGGGGCGGCGGACGAAGAATTCTTTCGCGTGCTTCCCTTCTTTGAGAATGAAGCTCCCGTCCGCCGCCTTGAATTCGGCGCGTTGATCTTGGTACAAGAGCACGCCGTTCTCGTCGCGGAAATCATACGTCGCCACGATGACCGGCTCGCCGGGGTAGTCTCGCCGCTTATTATACGCATTGGCCGAACCGTTCGGCTTACTCTTGCCGTTGCCGTGCCGTGGCGCCTTCGGCGGTGGATTACCGGCAAGCTGTGCAACGGCGCCGCGAAAATCGAGCCGATCGGCTAGCTCGACCAATTTAATGACATCGCCGCCCGCATCACAGCGGCGGCAGTGCCAGAGTTGAGTTTTCGGATTGACACTAAATCGATCGTCGCCGTCACGACAAATCGGACACGGCCCGACCATCTCGCGGCCCTGACGCCGCCGCAGCGGATAACGGCGCCGCGCAACCTCATCCTCGATGCGGACGTGGCGCGCGACATCGACAGTCGGATCGGCGGCGAACTTGCGCTCGCGTGCAGTTGGATCTATACGAAGAGCCACGAAGCCGCCTTCCTTTCCTTTGGTTCTCTCTTGGTGGGTTCGTCTTTCGGCTGGTCACCGAATGGGTTTGGTCGCTTGGTCACAAATTCGAAACGAGAAAGCCGCTCCGATTACCGGGGCGGCTTTTTCCTTTCACACACTTCGCCGCCGGCCGGCGCGATGTCGCCGTATCCAAGCCGGATCATTAGGCGCGTAGCCCGCCGTCGAATGGACCTTCGGCCCGAGCTTCGATTCGGCCCAGGCATCGATGTCGGCGGGATCGTATACGGGGTGGTTGCCGAAAAGGTAATAGGGCGGACCATCGCCCCGACAACGCAATTTTGCGAGGCTACTCGGCGTGGACGGGACGCCGAAGAAGGTTTCGATATAGAGAGCAGTGCGAGCCGGGCTCAGCCACATGCGCCGCTCGGGCACTGTTTCGGTCAGGACATTTGCTGTTGTTTCAATCATGATCTCGACGACCCAACTTTTAAAGTCGCAAATCATGCCGCCGCGCTTCATAGTTTGTCCGGCCGAAAAAAGTTTCCTGTTTTTCCTATATTATATCAACATGTTATCGGGTGCTTTGCGGCAAAACGTGTAGCTCTGGGATTAGAGCGCACGAAAAGGTCCGCAAATGGCTTTGCGGGCGGAAGCGAGACCCGGCTATATTCCTCACGTGAAAAAAGTCGTGAACAAATGCGCCCACTGCAAGGCGCGATTCTGGCGTTCAAGCCGTGGACGCCCGCGCATCTATTGCAGCCAATCTTGCGCACAGCGGGCCTATGAAAAGCGCAAGCTTCTGGCAGCGATCGACGCCGCGCCACTGCGGCCACGGTTGCACAAGGATATCGATAGGGTGGTCTTGGAAGCGACGGTGCTGGAGATTTTGCGCAAGCTCGGCGTGACTGAATTTCTGTTCAAGCTCGGATGGCAAGCCCCGCGCAAATTCAGGCCGACGCTGGCGTTTAACAATCCTCACGCCACGGCGCCACGGCGCAAGCCGAATCTGAAGGTGGTGAAGCCGCCGAGCGACAGGGACTAGTTGCTCTGCGCGTATTGCAAAATCCCTCACCGCATTTTCTGCAAGAGATCGGCAATTCTCTGACACCCGGCATCCGGCAACTGCAAACCGGCGGAAGCGAGCGCGAGGAATCCCATTTCCGCAGTGCCGGGGGCTACGATGAAGTTCAGGCCCAAGAGACACGTGCCGAGCCACTGCGCTTCTTTTTCGGTGAGTTTTGTGCGCTGAAAGGCGGCGATCTTGGCTTGCAGATATTGAACACGTGACTTGCGGAATCTCTTTCCGCCCGGCGCAGATCGCGGCAACCGATCAAGCACATTTCTATTAAGGCGGCGGTCAGACGCGCGATCAGGCGTTGTGTTGATAATGCCGAGCACGCCATGTTCGACGCCTTTGATTGAGCACGTTTCCAGAACAAGATCGACGCCTTCATGCGGCGTCAGAAGATTGTCGAGCGCTTGAATTGGCGCAATCGAGCGCTGATCTTTTGGATCTCGCCGAAGCCAAAATGCTATTGCGATAATCCAACGATCGGGATCATCGAAAAGTAAAACTTTGGGCCTGCCGCCATCCTCCTTGTGTGGGCCGCGATGCCGTTCCTTGACGATCCCCCGGATCATTGGGCCGTCTCCACTTCGGCCGTTTTGTCGTCGCTGTTCATTGCCGCCTGGATTGCGGCACCAATCGCCTCCGCCGCCGCGTGCATCGGAACATCGGCGAGATGTGCATAGCGCTGCGTCGTCGCCGCCTGCGAATGGCCGAGTAGTTTGCCGATGATCGGCAAGCCGAGCGATCCGGCGGCGCCGATCGATGCGAAGCTGTGACGAAGATCATGGATGCGCAGCCCGTCGAGCCCGGCGGCGCGCGTTACCGTCGCCCACGGCTTCTTGAGATCGGCGCGCGGTTGGCCGGCAACCTGGCCGGGAATGACGTAAGGATTATCGGCAAGGCGCGGCAAGCCGTGCAAAATGGCGACCGCGGCTGAGTTGAGAAAGATCGGCTTCTTGCCGGTTTTGCTGTCGGGCAGGAAGATCACGCCGCGCTCGAAATCGACCTGCGACCATTGCGCATGCAGAATTTCACGCAGCCGGGCGCCAGTCATAATCAAGAGATAGATTGCAGCGATGGCATAGGGGTCGAGCTTGACGCACCGGTTCTCGGGCGCGGCGGCGTGCTTGGCGCCCGGCTTGGTCTCATCGACGTCGTAGGACAGTCCTTCGCTCTCAGCCATGCGCAGGGCCGCGCGCAGCCGGGCAAATTCCTCACGGGTCAGATAGCGCTCGCGGCTTTGCTCTTTGAAGCGATCGATGCGCGCCGCCGGGTTGGTATGACCCTCCGGCAAAAGTCCGCGATCGATCGCCCATGCGAACAGGATCGAGACGACGGCCAGGAAACGGTTGGCGCCGTAGGGGCCATCGGCCATCTTCGCGTGCATTGTCGCAAGATGCGCCCGCGTGAGATGGCTGGCGTTCATCTTGCCGTGTGCTGTGCGCAGCTTATCGAGGGCGATCTTGTAGCCAACCGCGGTTCCGGCTTTCAGCTTGCCTACGTGCTCGGCCACAAAACGATCGATGAGCGCGGCAATCGTCAGGAAGTCCTCGCGCTGGCGGGCCTTGTCGGCCTGCGGATCGGCGCCGAGACGCACCCGCGCCAGGGCTAGGAGGGCCGCCTGTCGCGCCTGTTCGACGGTGATGGTGCCATAGCGGCCGAGGGTCAGGCGGCTCTTGGCGACGCCGCGCCCGCCCACGCCGGGGCGATATTCGAGCACGAAGGTCTTGGCACCGTTCGGAGCTATGCGACAACCGAACCCCTTGACCTCCGCATCAAACGCAATGAAGGGTCTGTCGCGCGGCGCGAGCCTGTCAACTACCCGTTTGGTCAGTTTGGTCGTCATCCTCGGTTTTCTCCCGTCCCTTGTGAATTTGTCGCCACCGTAACGGAAACAAACGGAAACCTTTGGAAACAAATATAGGGGCGAAATGAGCCATTTCAATGGTTTAGAGAACGGCGTTCTGACCCTCCCGAGGGGCTTAATAAGATTGTGGATTTAGAGGTCCCCCGTTCGAGCCGGGGTGGCGGTACCATAATGAACGCGAAATAATTCACGCTATGGATGCAAAAGGCCAAGCCCCGTCCCTCACTGGAACGGGCGACACCACTCTTTTCGCCATGCTCCTGGCGCTCAGCCTGTCGCATCTGCTGAACGACACGGTTCAGTCTCTCCTGCCGGCGATCTACCCGATCATCAAGGATTCCTATCACCTCGATTTCTGGCAGATTGGCCTCATCACACTCGCCTTCCAAATGACCGGATCGCTGCTTCAGCCGTTTGTCGGTCTCTATACCGACAGGCACCCCAAGCCCTATTCGCTGCCGGTCGGCATGGGCTTCACGTTGATCGGCCTCGTTCTGCTCGCGATCGCGCATGATTTCGCGACCATCGTCGCTGCGGCCGCGCTTATCGGCGTCGGCTCGTCGGTTTTTCATCCCGAGGCGTCGCGCGTTGCGCGCATGGCGTCGGGCGGCCAGCACGGAATGGCGCAATCTCTGTTCCAGGTCGGCGGCAATGCCGGCGCCGCAACGGGCCCCTTGCTCGCCGCCTTCATCATCGTGCCACACGGACAGCAGTCCGTCGCGTGGTTGTCACTGGTGCCGCTTGTCGCCATCGGCCTGCTCTTCATGATCAGCAGATGGTACGCGGGCCGCTTGGCGGCGACGCCGCACCGCCCGCGCCGGGCACTTGGCATCGATGGCCTGACACGCAAGCATGTCGCGACGTCGATCGCGATTCTGCTCGCGCTCGTCTTCTCGAAATTCGTCTATCTCGCAAGCCTGAATAGCTATTTCACCTTCTACCTGATCGAGAAATTCGGCGTTTCGGTGCAGACAGCGCAGATCTTCCTGTTCGTCTTTCTCGGCGCCTCGGCGATCGGCACATTCCTTGGCGGTCCAATCGGCGACCGGTTCGGCCGGCGCTACGTGATATGGGGCTCGATCCTGGGCGTGCTGCCGTTCACGGTTGCGCTCCCCTATGCCAATCTGTTCTTCACGGGCGTACTCGCCTTCATCATTGGGCTCGTTCTGTCTTCGGCCTTCGCAGCGATGATCGTCTATGCACAGGAACTGCTGCCCGGACGGGTCGGCACGGTCGCCGGGCTCTTCTTTGGCTTCGCCTTCGGCATGGCCGGGTTAGGCGCGGCTGTGCTCGGCGTGCTCGCCGACGCGACGAGCATCGAACTCGTTTACCGCGTCACTGCATTTTTGCCCGCGATCGGCCTGCTTGCCTATTTCCTGCCGAAACATATTCCGTGATAGCGGCGCGCTCGCAAAATGCCGGTGGTAAGCCTGCGCCGACGGCCGGCCTTAATCTTGACGCGCGGAGCATCGCTAGAACGCCGGCCGAGTATATGGTGACACGTCGTCGGCCAGTCGTTGCCGCACGCGCCGGGTGCGTGCGTTGTTGTACCTAATCGTGCACGTAATCGACAATGCCGCGGCTTGTCACCACGATCCAGCCGTTGCCCTTGCGCTCGATCGATTTGACTGTGCCGGCGCCGGGGATGGTTTCGCCGGGCATGACTTCGATGGCGCCTTCCGGACCTTCGACCAGCGCAATGCCGTCATAGACATCGCGCACCACCCAATTCGTCAGCAATTGCGGCGGCCTTTTTTGCGCCTCCGCCAAAGGCAACGGCTGCGCCTTGGAAGAGCCCGCCGTGGCCTGCGGGGACGCTGACGTTGCGGGGATCGAGGCGGTCGTCAGCGGTGCGGCGGACGTTTTTTCGCCGCGCGAAGCCTTGTCGAGTGTCGCCTGGATGGCCTTGGGGTCGATGCGCTCGGTCTTTTCGGTCGCCGCGGTTTGAGCGGGCTTGCTATCGACGCGCTCGACCTTCTCGGTCGCGACCGGCTTGCTCTCTGAACGTTCGCTCTTTTCGAGCGACGCCTGAGTGATCTTCCCCGCCTCTTCACGCTGCAATTTGTCGAGCTTCGCAGAAAGCTGTGCGATCGACGTGCTGGATTCGGCCTTTTCCGCATCAAGGCTTGCCTTGAGCCCGTCGATGCTCTTCTTCAAGCCGCGAATCTCTTCGGGAGTTCTGGGTCTGCGCGGCGACGCGCAAGGATTCGAGCCGCGTCTCGAGGCTGTGGATCTGATCGCCTAGCACCTTCGTGGCGCGGCGCATCTCGGCGCTGTCATCACCTGTCTGCGCGACTTGAACCGCGCCAGGCGCGGCGCTCGCCGCCGTATGCTGGGCGAACGGCGTCGAGCCAAGGAAATGGCCCCCCGCTGCGAAGGCACAGCCGAAAAGCACGAGAACCAAAGCTGCACGCGATCCATTCCGCAGCCATTTCGCCCAACTTGCACTCCGGGCTTTGCTGCTTGCCGCCGCATCGTCTTTGGCATCGAAACGGCGCATCGACGGTGGCAGCACGACCAACGCAGAGCTCGGCACCGGCGGTAGCACCTCTGGAGCATCGTTTGCTTTTGGCTTTTCCGTCTCTGGCTTGTCGTCTTTCACTTCACGCGCCTTGGCGTGCACGTCGCTCGCCTTGGCCTCGATCGGGGGGATAGAAGTCGCATCCACCTTGGGGTCTGCGGCGCGGTCCGTGCTCGCGTCCGGTGTTGCGGCGGCTGCAAGGGCATCAGGCTTTTGATTGGATTGCGTTTCGTCGAAAGAATCCATGGCGCGGCACCCCCGAGCGGGTTAACAAGAAGTTAGGACAGTGCATCACTTTTCGTTAAAAGCTTGTTAAAGAATAGGCTTTTCATCGCCCATTTGGGGAAGCTTTGGGGCACGAGAAAGGCGTTGCGCGTTTCGTTTCCGCCCTGCTTATTCACTCATCGCGCCTCGCCAGGAACCTTTGATGCACGTCGACGGAAAGCCCACTCGCACCATCTGGCCTGACAAAGACGGCAGGATTTCGATCGTCGATCAGACCCGGTTGCCGCACGAATTCGTGATCTGCGAGCTTGCAACGCTCGCGGAGGCAGCCATTGCGATCAAAGACATGAAGGTCCGCGGCGCGCCGCTGATCGGCATTGCTGCCGCCTATGGCGTCGCCCTCGCCATGCGGCAAGATTCCTCCGACTCGGGCCTCGATGCAGCCTGCGCCACACTCGCGGCGGCGCGGCCGACCGCCGTCAATCTCACTTGGGCGCTCGCTGCAATGCGCGCGTATTTGCAGCCGCTGCCGCCTCTATCACGCCATGCGGCGGCACTCGCCCATGCGGGGGAACTCACTGAAACGGACGTAGCACTTTGCGCCTCGCTCGGCGATCACGGCCTCAGGTTGATCGAAGCGGTGGCACGGCGTAAGCAAGGCGCGCCGGTTAATATCCTTACCCATTGCAACGCCGGCTGGCTCGCAGCCGTCGATTGGGGTACCGCCACCGCGCCGATTTACAAAGCACATCAGGCCGGCATTTCCATTCATGTCTTCGTCGACGAGACGCGGCCGCGCAATCAAGGCGCAGCGCTCACCGCCTGGGAACTCGGACAAGAAGGCATTGCGCACGAGGTGATCGTTGACAATGCCGGCGGCCACTTGATGCAGCAAGGCGATGTCGATCTCGTGATCGTCGGGACCGACCGGACGACGGCGACCGGCGACGTATGCAACAAGATCGGCACATACTTGAAGGCACTCGCAGCCAAGGACAATGGCGTGCCTTTCTATGTCGCCGCGCCCTCGCCTTCGATCGATTTCGCACTTATGGACGGGGTGAAGGAGATCCCGATCGAAGCGCGCGGCGCGAGCGAAGTCACCCATATGCGCGGCATGACCGAAGACGGGCGCATCGAGACCGTGAGGATGACGCCGAAATCGAGCCCTGCCGCAAACCCGGCATTCGACGTGACGCCAGCGCGCCTCGTTACCGGCCTCATCACCGAACGCGGCGTGGTCACGGCGGATAAAAAGGCACTCGCAGCAGCCTTCCCGGAACGGGTGGCGCAGGTAGAACGACTACATTCCGAGAGAGGCGCGGATGACAAGTCTTTTGGCATGTAAGCCGATCGCGGTGCTCGAGGCCGAGGCCTCGGACACCGAAGTTCAGCGCATCGTCGCGCATGGCAACCCCCCGCTCAAACGAACGCTCAGATTGCCAAGTCTGGTGGCGCTGGGGATCGGCGGCATCATCGGGGCGGGCATTTTCGTGCTGACCGGCCACGCAGCGGCCGAATATGCGGGCCCGGCGATCGCACTCTCTTTCATTCTTTCCGGCATCGCCTGCGCGCTCGCCGGGCTTTGTTATGCCGAGATGGCCTCGACCGTGCCGGTTGCCGGCAGCGCCTATACCTATGCCTATGCCACCATGGGCGAGTTCATCGCCTGGATCATCGGCTGGGATCTGATCCTCGAATATGCACTGGGCTCCGCGACGGTGGCGATCGGGTGGTCCGGCTATGTCACGAGCTTTCTGAACGACCTCGGCATTCACATCCCGGCTGATTACGCGAGCGCACCCTTCGCCTTTGATCCAAACAGCGGGCATTGGACGCACACCGGCGCCGTCTTCAATTTTCCCGCAGCATTCATCATCGCTGCGGTCAGCACGCTGCTCGTCTTGGGGATTCGCAACTCGGCACGAGTCAATAACGTGATCGTCGCGATCAAGCTAGCCATCATCGTGCTGTTCATTCTTGTCGGCGTCTGGTTCTTCAGCACGACAAATTGGGTGACGGCCAGCAACCCGCATGGCGCCTTTATTCCCCCCGCTCAGGGCCCAGGGCATTTCGGCTGGGGTGGGATTCTGCGCGGCGCCGGCGTCGTCTTCTTCGCCTACATCGGATTCGACGCGATCTCGACCGCTGCGCAGGAGTCGGTGGATCCACAACACGACATGCCGCGCTCGATCCTCGGCTCGCTCGGCATTTGCACGATCCTTTACGTGCTGGTGGGGCTCGTGATCACCGGTATCATGCCCTATGACAAGCTCAATGTGCCGGACCCGATCGCCGTCGGCGTCGATCACATCGGCCTTGGCATTCTCGCCCCGCTCGTGAAATTCGGCGCGATCCTCGGGCTGAGTTCAGTCATTCTGGTCTTGCTGCTCGGCCAATCGCGAATCTTCTATACGATGGCGCGAGACGGCTTGTTGCCGCCGATCGCCGCGCGCGTCCACCCGCGTTTTCGCACACCTTACGTCACAACCATCATTACCGGCGTCGGCGTCGCGCTTCTTTCAGGACTGGCGCCGATCGGTCTCGTCGGCGAGCTTGTCAGCATCGGCACTTTGTTCGCCTTCACCGTCGTCTGTCTCGGCGTTCTCGTCCTGCGCATCAGGCAGCCGGAGGTGAAGCGGCCGTTCAAGGTTCCGGCCGTGGGGCTCGTCGCGCCGCTCGGCGCTCTCTCCGCCATCTTTCTTATGATCGGCCTGCCGAGCGACACATGGATCAGGCTCGGCGTATGGCTCATGATCGGATTGGCGATCTACTTCTTATATAGCCGCACGCATAGCCATTTGGCGCGAGCCGCGTAGCTCACCTCGGCAGCAAACTCGATCCCATCAGATAAAGATCGACCGCCTGCGCCGCCTGGCGTCCTTCGCGGATGGCCCAGACGACGAGGGACTGGCCGCGGCGCATGTCGCCACAGGCGAAAACCTTATGGGGCGAGGCTTTATAGGCGATCGTATCGGCCGCGACATTACCGCGGTTATCGAACGCGACGCCGAGCTTTTCGAGCAGCCCTTCATGCAGCGGCGAGACAAAGCCCATGGCGAGCAGCACGAGATCGGTCTCGATCGCGAAGGTGCTGTCCGGAATCTCTTTCATCTGTGCGTCGACGCGCACGCAGACGAGTTGTTTCACGTTGCCGTTCTCGCCGCGGAATTCCTTGGTGAGCACGCCGAAGTCGCGCTTGGCGCCTTCTTCGTGGCTCGACGAGGTCCTGAGCTTCATCGGCCAATCCGGCCAAGTGAGAAGCTTGTCCTCCTTCTCGGGCGGCATCGGCATGATTTCAAGCTGCGTGATGCTCACCGCGCCTTGACGCACTGATGTACCGATGCAGTCCGAGCCAGTATCGCCGCCGCCGATGACGATGACGCGCTTGCCGCCGGCGAGAATGTGAAGATTGGTCTGGAATGGCTCCTTGCTCACGCGGCGGTTCTGTTGCGGCAGAAAGTCCATCGCGAAATGGATGCCGGCGAGGTCGCGGCCGGGGATCGGCAGGTCGCGTGGCTTCTCAGCGCCGCCAGCGAGAACCACGGCGTCGAATTCCTCGAGGAGCCGCGCCGGATCGAGATCGACGCCGACATTGACGCCGCCGTGGAAGTTGACGCCTTCCGCTCGCATCTGCGCGAAGCGCCGATCGATCAGATGCTTTTCCATCTTGAAGTCGGGAATGCCATAACGCAGCAAACCGCCGGGCTTCGCGTTCCTTTCAAAGACATGCACCTCGTGACCCGCGCGGGCGAGCTGCTGCGCGCAGGCGAGGCCCGCAGGCCCGGAACCGACGATTGCGACTTTCTTGCCCGTCGAGCGCTCGGCAGGCTCAGGCTTGACCCAACCATTGGCGAAGGCGCGATCTACGATGGCGCATTCGATCGTCTTGATCGTCACCGGGCTGTCGATGAGATTCAAAGTGCAGGAGGCTTCGCAGGGTGCCGGGCAGATGCGGCCGGTGAATTCCGGAAAATTGTTGGTTGAATGGAGATTGCGCGAGGCCTCTTCCCAATCGTTGCGATAGACGAGATCGTTCCAGTCGGGAATCTGATTATTGACCGGGCAGCCGTTGTGGCAATAGGGGATGCCGCAACTCATGCAGCGGGCAGCCTGGTCCCGCGTCGCCTCTTCCGACAGCGGAATCATAAATTCCTTGTAGTGACGGATACGATCGGAGGCCGGCACATAGCGCCGGTCGCGCCGATCGATTTCAAGGAATCCGGTTACCTTTCCCATGCCATTCCCAATTCAAGAGCCAGCGTCGCCGGCAGATATTGAACCTTCACCCGTCAAGCCCGCCCTCTCGCATCCGCCGAAGCTCGCATGCGAAGCTCATAAAAGGAAGAGCGATATATCGATAGAGGAATGGGCACGGCCCCTAGACGACGCGCCTCATTCTCCGGCAGCGAGGAGCGCCGTTTCGTATTCCTTCTGCGCCATGAGCTCGGCGAGTGCACGGCGGTACTCGACCGGCATCACCTTCCGGAATTTGCCCTTATACTCATCCCATCGGTCGAGGATCACGCGGGCGCGGGCCGAGCCGGTGTAATTCGCATGGTTCTCGATGAGCTGATGTAGGCGCTCAGCATCGAAACGGGTCATGTCCTGCATCACATCGACGCGGCCGTGGAAGTCGAGATCGCCACCCTGGTGATAGCTTTTCTGCATCCTCTCTTCTTCCTCAGCGACAGGCTCGAGGTCGACCATGGCAAGGTTGCAGCGGTCAGCAAAGCTACCGTCCTCGTCGAGAACATAGGCGATGCCGCCCGACATGCCGGCGGCAAAGTTGCGGCCAGTCTTGCCGATGACCACGACAATACCGCCGGTCATATATTCGCAGCCATGATCGCCTGTGCCTTCGACGACGGCGATCGCGCCCGAGTTGCGGACCGCGAAGCGTTCGCCGGCGACGCCGCGGAAATAGCATTCGCCGGAGATCGCCCCATAGAGGACGGTGTTGCCGACGATGATCGAATTCTTCGGGCACGATGCGCGACTGCGCCGGCGGATAGATGATGACGCGGCCGCCCGAGAGGCCCTTGCCGACATAGTCATTCGCCTGGCCCTCGAGTTCGAGCGTCACTCCATGGGCGAGCCAGGCACCGAAGCTCTGCCCTGCAGTGCCCGTGAGCCGAACATGGATCGTATCCTCGGGCAGCCCGGCATGGCCATAGCGGCGGGCGATCTCGCCAGACAGCATGGCGCCGGTCGTGCGATCGGTATTGTTGATCTTCAATTCGATGCGGACCTTTGCGCCGCGGTCGATGCTCGACTGTGCTTCTGCGATCAGGCGGCGATCGAGCACCTTCGCGAGCTTATGGTTCTGCCGCGTTGACCGGAAGATCGTCGTGGGATCGGATGCCCGCGGCTTGTTGAAGAGCTTGGAGAAGTCGAGGCCCTTCGCTTTCCAATGTTCGACGAGTTTCTGCTTGTCGAGCATCTGCATCTGCCCGATCATCTCGTTGAAGCTGCGATAGCCCAGCTTCGCCATCCACTCCCGCACTTCCTCGGCGACGAAGAAGAAGAAATTGATGACATGCTCCGGCTGACCGACGAAGCGCTTGCGCAGCACAGGGTCTTGCGTCGCGACGCCGACTGGACAGGTGTTCAAATGGCACTTGCGCATCATGATGCAGCCGGCGGAAATCAGTGGCGCCGTCGCGAAGCCGAATTCGTCGGCGCCGAGCAAGGCCCCGATCACGACATCGCGCCCGGTTCTGACGCCGCCGTCGACCTGTACGGCGATGCGCGAGCGCAGTCGGTTCAGCACAAGCGTCTGATGCGTTTCAGCAAGCCCGATCTCCCAGGGGCTGCCGGCATGTTTGATCGAAGTCAGAGGCGAAGCGCCCGTCCCCCCCTCGAACCCAGAAATGGTGACATGATCGGCACGCGCCTTGGAGACGCCGGCGGCGACCGTGCCGACGCCGACCTCCGAGACGAGCTTCACTGAAACGTCGCCCTGCGGGTTTACGTTCTTCAAGTCGAAGATGAGCTGTGCCAAATCTTCGATCGAATAGATGTCGTGGTGCGGCGGCGGTGAGATGAGCCCGACGCCTTGGGTCGAATGGCGCACCTTGGCAATCACCGCATCGACCTTGTGTCCGGGTAGCTGGCCGCCTTCACCGGGCTTGGCGCCCTGCGCCATCTTGATCTGCATCATGTCGGAATTGACGAGATATTCCGCCGTGACGCCGAACCGCCCCGAGGCCACCTGCTTGATCGCCGAGCGCATCGAATCGCCGTTCGGCAAGGGCTTGAAGCGGTCGGATTCCTCGCCACCCTCGCCCGTGTTCGACTTGCCGCCGATGCGGTTCATCGCGATCGCCAGCGTCGTATGCGCCTCGCGCGAGATCGAGCCGAAGGACATGGCGCCGGTTGCGAAGCGGCGCACGATCGACGCCGCGGGTTCGACCTCTTCGAGCGGCACGGGCTGGCGCCCGTCTTCCTCCGCCGATTTGATCCGGAACAGACCGCGGATCGTCAGCGGTTGCGCCCGTTGATCGTTGAGCAGCTCCGCATAGGCGCGGTATTTCTCGACGGCGTTGCCACGCACCGCATGTTGCAGCAGGGAGACGGATTGCGGCGTCCAGGAATGCGCCTCGCCGCGGATGCGATAGGCGTAATCGCCGCCGACATCGAGCGCGTTGCGATAGATGGGCGAATTACCAAAGGCATCCTTGTGCCGACGCAGAGTCTCTTCAGCGATCTCGGCGAGACCGACGCCGCCGATCTGGGAGGCAGTGCCGGTGAAATAGCGCCCCACAAAATCATCGGCGAGCCCGACGGCGTCGAAGATCTGCGCGCCGCAATAGGATTGATAGGTCGAAATGCCCATCTTCGACATGACCTTGAGCAAGCCTTTGTCGATCGACTTGATGTAGCGCTTGCAGGCCTCGTAGCCGTCAACGTCTTCGGGAAATTGCTCGGCGATCGCGATCAAGGTCTCGAACGCGAGATAAGGGTTGATCGCCTCCGCGCCATAGCCGGCAAGCAGGGCGAAATGATGCACTTCGCGCGCCTCGCCGGTCTCGACGACGAGCCCGACCGAAGTACGCAACCCCTTGCGGATCAGGTGATGATGCACTGCCGCCGTCGCGAGCAGAGACGGAATCGGAATCCGGTCCGGCCCAACGAGACGATCGGACAAGATGATGATCGTATAGCCGCTATGGACCGCCTGCTCCGCCCGGCTGCACAGCCGGGTTAGCGCGTCGGCCATGCCCTCAGCGCCTTTGTCCGCGGAATAGGTGAAATCGAGCGTGCGTGTATCGAACGTGTCCTCGACCATGCCGATCGCGCGAATCTTTTCGAGATCGCCGTTGCTCAGGATCGGCTGCTTGACTTCGAGCCGCTTGCGCTTCGCGTTGCCTTCGTGATCGAAGATGTTCGGGCGCGGGCCGATAAACGAGACGAGGCTCATGACGAGCTCTTCGCGGATCGGATCGATCGGCGGGTTCGTCACCTGCGCAAAATTCTGCTTGAAATAGGTGTAGAGCAGCTTCGACTTCGACGACAGCGCCGAAATCGGCGTGTCGGTGCCCATCGAGCCGACCGCCTCCTGGCCCGTGGAGGCCATCGGCTCCATCAGCAGCGAGATATCTTCTTGCGTATAGCCGAAGGCCTGCTGGCGATCGAGCAACGAGACATCGCCGCGCGTCGAACGGGCCGCGACGGGCGTCAATTCCTCGAGCTTGATCTGGGTGCGGCTCAGCCACGCGCCATAAGGGTTGAGCGCGGCAAGCTTGCTCTTGATCTCGTCGTCGGAAACGATGCGTCCCTCTTCGAGATCGACCAGCAGCATCTTGCCCGGCTGCAGCCGCCATTTGCAGACGATCTTTTCTTCCGGGATCGGCAGCACGCCGACCTCGGAGGCCATGACGACGAGCCCGTCCTCGGTAACGAGGTAGCGCGCCGGACGCAAACCGTTGCGATCGAGCGTCGCGCCGATCTGCCGGCCATCGGTAAAAGCGACCGCAGCCGGCCCATCCCAAGGCTCCATCAGCGCGGCATGATATTCGTAGAAGGCGCGCCGATCCTCGTCCATGAGCGGATTGCCGGCCCAGGCCTCCGGGATCAGCATCATCATCGCATGGGCGAGCGAATAGCCGCCTTGGACGAGAAATTCGAGCGCGTTGTCGAAACAAGCCGTGTCCGACTGTCCTTCATAGGAGATCGGCCAGAGCTTCTTGATGTCTTCTCCAAATAGATCCGAAGCGACGGAGGCCTGCCGCGCCGCCATCCAATTGACGTTGCCGCGCAGCGTGTTGATCTCGCCATTATGCGCCACCATCCGATAGGGATGCGCGAGCGACCAGGTCGGAAACGTATTGGTCGAAAACCGTTGATGCACGAGCGCCAGCGCGGATTCAAACAGCGGGTCTTGCAGATCCCTGAAATAATCGCCGAGCTGCGTTGCCAGCAGCAGGCCCTTGTAGACGACCGTCCGCGATGACAGTGACACCGGATAGAAGCCCGACGTGCGCGGATCACGCAGCGCGAACACAGCGTTGGAAATTACTTTGCGAAGGATGAAGAGACGGCGTTCGAACAGATTTTGCTCGGCAGCGCCCTGCCCCGCGTTCGCCCCGCGCTTGATAAAGATCTGCTTGATCACCGGCTCGGTCGGCTTGACGCTCTCGCCGAGTCCCGTGGGATCGACCGGCACGTCGCGCCAGCCAAGGAAGATCTGGCCTTCGTCGGCGACAGTTTTTTCGATAATCGCCATGACGAGCGCGCGGCCTTCGGGATCGCGCGGCAGGAACATCGGACCGACCGCATAATCGCCCGGCTCCGGCAAGCTGAAGCCAAGCGCCGCGGCTTCGGCCGCGAAAAAGCGATGCGGGATCTGCACCAAAATGCCGCAGCCGTCACCTGCACACGGATCGGCTCCCACGGCCCCACGATGGTCGAGGTTGAGAAGGATTTCGAGGCCATTGGCGACGATATCGTGCGACTTGCGGTTATGCATATCGACGATAAAGCCGACGCCGCAGGAATCATGCTCACGCTGCGGCGCGTAAAGGCCCTGCGCCGGAGGAAAGCCGGGATCGCAGCCGTTGGGAACCTGCGACGCGCGAGCCATACGCGTTAGGCGGCCCTTACGACCGTTCGTCGAACCCGTTCGCTTTCCCGCAGCCGTCATGCTCAGTCCCCAAGGCCCGCGCCGCCGGGCGCAGTTGCGCATCATGTCGGAGATTTGCAAATCTGCGACCGGATCGGTTTCCTGTCTTCCGAAAACGGCGAATCTACCGATCCGTGAAAGGTCAGCAAGGCTGTCCTATTGACGCGCAACCAATATCGCAAATCTCAAGGAAAAAACAAGGCCGCCTAGCTACCCGTTCAGATCAATTCCGCAAAGGTCTATACCCTTATCGAACCTGCTCCGCGACATGAAACAAAGGACCTCCGGCAATGTCCGTGCCAGACGCCGTTTGGCTTTCCCGCTGGCACTTGAAGATCAAAATCTGAAAGCAGGGCGCCCCGCCGACGTCTGCGGCTCCCGTCGTGCATTCGGGCGCAAGACCATCACTTTCGCGGTACAGCACACGTTAGCGGTCTCTGTGCCATCGCTACGCAAAGCGGTTCCCAGGTTTTGTCGGTTCGTAATCCAACTGACTGAATAAAAGCACGTTATGCGGCCAACTTCGCCAAAACGCCTCGCCTGGGCTTGAGGCTCGATAGGGGATCATTTCGACTTATAGCGCGGGGGTGAACGCATCGACGCCGCAATCCCTGCCGACTTTCGCCGAAATCCTTGTCAACGGTAGAATTCGGATATTTGCAGCATTCCCCGATGAATCGTGCACGGTCCGGGAGATGCTCGCGAGCCGAGACGGAGGGACATCATGACTGGCTCGGACGAGAGAACGGCTGCGCTTTCGCGCGGCCTGCGCACAGAATCCGGAAGCGCCGGGACGGCGCTCTTCTGGCTTTCGGGCCTTTTGGGGCTGGCCACCGTAGGAATTCTTCCAGCAACCTGCGCGCAGGCGCAGGGTTTTCCCTATCCTTGGCGCTACCCCTATTACGACGGCTACCCGCCACCGCTACCGCCGGGCCAGGTCGCAGCGGGCGAAGCCGGACCGCAAGGTTACGGACCGGACGCGGCCTATGGAGCGCTTCCAGTTGCCGAAATCCGTCGTCGGGTTGCACTCCTCGGCTTCCACCTCATCGCAACTCCGCGCCGCAAGGATCGGATTTACCTCGCTGAAGTCGAGGATGTACATGGCCAGCGCCACCGGATCGTCTTCGATGCGTTTGAAGGCAGGGTTATCGAGAATACCAAGCTCGCCGTTGTGCCCAAGAAGGCCGCGGTCAAGCTCGCCGAGCCGGACGCGGCCGCAGCCGCGGAGAAAAAAGACGTTACTAAGCCGCCGGAGAAGCAGGCGGACGATAAGCCGCCAGCACCGCCCGCTGCCAAGCCGGCGCAGGACAAATAACCTCCGCATGCCGACAAGAAATAGACAGACGCCAGAAAGGGCGCCGTGAACGACGCCCTTTCTGTGGGCCGGCGAAGCCAGCTTCTCAATCGGTCTGAAAATTAAGCGGCCTTGACGCCACCTTCCACGACCTTGGGAGCCGCTTTGTTGATCGGGATGTGGCGGGGCTTCTGCGCTTCCGGCAATTCGCGAACGAGGTCGACGTGCAAGAGGCCGTTCTCGAGGCTTGCACCCTTGACGAGAACATGGTCGGCGAGCTGGAACCGGCGCTCGAAGGCGCGGGCGGCAATGCCTTGGTAGAGCATCTCCTTAGCCGTCGGCTCCGTCTCTACGGGAGAACTCCTTGGAACCGCGGATGATCAGGCTGTTCTCTTTCGTCTCGATCGCAAGGTCCTTTTCCGCGAAGCCGGCGACTGCGATCGTAATGCGGTAGCTGTCTTCAGCCGTCCGCTCGATATTGTAGGGCGGATAGGACGGGGCCGCCTCGAAACCCGCGGCCTGATCGACGAGATTGAACAAGCGATCGAAGCCGATGGTGGACCGATAAAGCGGCGAGAGATCCAATTGACGCATTTCATCCTCCTAAAAGAAGCGAGTGCGGGAATGGCCGGCGTTTTGCCCTAGCCATGCCCGGTCTGTGCGCGTCCCTATGGCCCGCGCCCCTTCGATGTGGGGGTCGAATTTGAGGCCTGCAAGGGGTTGGCGCGCTAAGGCGGACGCCTCAACCGGTCGATTATTATCCGGGTATTTCTTGGCGCAGCGCCGAGCGCGGTGGCCACGGGCGGCAGCTCTGATGTCATGTTCTGCGGTCTGGAACCCGGACAGGAAAATGCCTAGGGTGCGCTTCCCCAATCGGGGTCAAGCGGTTTCGTGCTTTAAGACGGAAGACCAGGAAAATCTCTGCCAATGGATCTTTTCACCATTCCGGAGAACCCCATTCCGGACGGAGCCAGTATTGCGACGCCCATAACCAAGGATGGTGCGCATTTGCGCAGCGTCCGCTGGGCCGGCCCATCGAATGCACGCGGCACCATCGCAGTCTTGCCCGGCCGTGCCGAGTTCATCGAGAAATATTTCGAAACCATCACCGAATTGCTGGCGCGCGGCTTCGCCGTCGTCGCCATGGATTGGCGCGGTCAGGGCCTTTCGGAGCGTCAGCTCCGCAATAGAAGAAAAGGCCATATCGACGATTTTGAAATCTACGAACGCGACCTCGTCGCGCTGCGCGAACAAATCCTCGAGCCTCTTTGCCCACGGCCATGGTTCGCGCTCGGCCATGGCATGGCAGCGGCCATTCTCATCGCCCAGGGGCGGGGCGGCCGCTCGCCTTTCGCCCGCATTGTCGTCACCTCACCGATGATCGATCTCTATCAGCTGCGTTTCAAGACCAGCACGCGGCTGTTTATCGAAGGTTTGGATATCATCGGCCTCGGCGGCGCCTATATTCCAGGCGGCAAGGGCAGATCGATCTTCCAGCAATCTTTCGCAGTCAATAATCTGACTTCCGATCCGGTGCGCCACGAGCGGACTGCCGCCATCCTGCGCGCTGCACCCGATCTCGCGGTCGGCGATCCAACGATCGGCTGGACCAATGCAGCCTTCCGCTTGATGCGGCAGTTCGAAGATCCGGACTATCCGCGCCGCACCTTGACGCCCATTCTCGTCATCGCGGCTGGCGCCGACCACATCGTCGCGACGCCGGCTATCGAGGTCTTCGCGAGTTGACTGAAAGCGGCCCGATTCATCACCATCCCTTATGCCCGGCACGACATCCTGTCGGAACGCGACCCTTTTCGCAGCCAGTTCTGGGCTGCTTTCGACGCCTTCATTCCTGGAGTTGAGGACGCGCTTGCAAAAAGGCTTTTGGCTATGCCGACATCGCCGCACAGGTGGCGCTTCTGGCCTTGGCAAAAGGCCTCCGCCAAAGGTTGAAATCGCTCGCTGAGCGCCTTGCGGACAACCGACTTTGTCTGTCTTATGCTGACCCAATAGTTTGAGAGCTTGTATTCGCTTCAGACTCCGGTGCTAAATGATTGAAATTCGTTGGAGAACTGCTTCGCCGGGTTTGGTTTTCCAGCTTCCTCAATACGTGTCTTCGTTCAGCTTCTCGCTGCGGCATCTCCTCTTTCATCGCAGAACCCGCAAGCAGCTACCTATCGTTGGAGACGGCGTCGATCTCGTGACGATCGTCTTTAAGGACGAACTTTTTCTTTTGCGACTCCAGGCGAGATCCCTCGCGCTTTTTCTCGATCCGAAGTTCGACGGTTCAATCATTGTGATCGTCAACGACCTCGACCTGACGCAGACGATGAAGGCAATTCGGCGCGTGATTCTGCCCGAATACGGGCGCTGGAAAGATCGCGTGCGCCTCGTCCCGTTCCACCACGTTGGTTTCAGGCTCGACCCATGCAACGGATGGATCTTGCAACAGGCGCTCAAGCTCGCCGTATCGACGCTCATCGACAAGAAATTCTATGTCCTTCTCGACGCCAAGAATCACTTGATAAGAAATGTATCCGCCGATCGCTTCGTGACATCTAAGGGCAAGGGCATTCAAACGCTCGAAGACGACTTCGTGACGCTCCCTGCTCACTACGAAACCTGCATTCGATATTTCGGCCTTGATCCAGGGGCGATTCCTATCCGTCCATGCTCGCCGATCACACCCTTTGTGATGCACACAAAGTCCGTGCGCGATCTCATTGACCATATCGAATTGAAAGAAAACCGCTCGCTCTGTTCGGTCTTCTGCGAGACACGATTTTTGTCGGAATTTCTCCTCTATCGCGTCTATTTGTACTTTGCATACAAGGACGGTGACGAACTGCCCTATCAAGATGGCCCATTGCTCTCGCAGACGATCTGGCGCGACGAAATCAGCGTCAAGAATGCGATTGACAAGATCGCGTCCGAACCGGATCTGCTCTTCTTCGCCGTGCACCGCGAGCGAATAAAGCGTCTCGAAGCCGAAGAGATGGTTCTGATCGATGCGTTGTGGCGGCAACGCGGCTTGCTCGGTGAAAGTGAGACGCTGGAGCAGATCGGCGACGAAATGAAGCGAGCCGGCCGCAAGAGCCGGCGCCTCAGAAGCGGCGTCCAAACACTTCGTCGACTTTTTGCCGCCTGAGCGCGACCGCCGAGACCTAATCTCCTGCGAGCAACGCGAGCGCCGCCGCATGAATGCGCGGATCGCCCGCAGCAATGATATTGCCGCCGCGCGCGGCGCTCTGCCCCCTCCAGTTCGTGATAATTCCGCCTGCGCCCTCAATGATCGGCACCAGCGGCGCCACATCATAAGGCTGGAGCGCTGACTCGATGACGCAATCGACATGACCGGCCGCCAGCATCGCAAAAGCATAGCAATCGTAGCCATAGCGTGAGAGCCGTGCGGCCTTCTCGACACGCCGGAACGCCGCCAAGGCCTGCGCCGAATAAAGTAGCGGCGATGTCGTCATCAGGGTAGCTTTAGAGAGAGAGGCGCAGGCGCGCGCGTGCAATTTGCGTTGCGTGGGCGCATGGTCGAGACCGGGGCCGCGCCACGTCGTAACCTTGCCGTCGCCCATGAAGGATTCGCGCGTGAAGGGCTGGGCCATCATGCCGTAGATCGGCCGGCCATTGTGGAGCAGCCCGATCAATGTGCCCCAGGTCGGAATGCCGGAAATGAAGCTCTTCGTGCCGTCGATCGGATCGAGCACCCAGACATATTCGGCATCTTCGCGATCGTTGCCGAATTCTTCGCCGATGATGCCGTGATGCGCGAAGGTCTCGCGGATGAGACGGCGCATGGCGACTTCGGCAGCGCGGTCGGCCTCCGTAACCGGATCGAACATGCCGCCGCCGCTCTTGTCCTCGGCGCCTATGGCGGTGCGAAAGAAAGGCAGAATGGTGCGGCCGGCGACATCGGCGAGTTTTTCGATGAAGGCAGTGAGATCGACGGCTGTCATGGACCGGCCAATTTGTGATGAGATGAGGGTAGAGGGTGGTCAGGCCCGCAGGCAAAGTCGATCCGAAATTTCTTTCGGTCCGGCGATGCGTCCCGCTTCCCCTCCCCGGCGACCGTTGCGCATGAACCTGCGATTGATTTAATAAATCATGAAAAAACAAGTACTTACCAAAAATGATGCGGCCGGCGGACGCAGCGGGGGAAAGTAGATTAGCGGGGCTTGCGTTTTGTGCGATGCACGTGCATATTATTGCGGTGCGGCAACCCGGTTGTCGCCGATGCCCTCCTTGGGCGTTTCCTCCCTAGACTTGGGCCGCTTGCGATACCGCAAGCGGCCTCTTTATTGTCGCCGGCCGTTATATCATCGCCGTTGCGAATCATTCCGCCGCGGCGCGCTCGTTGCCCCAACGCGCCGAAAGACGGCCGACAAGCTTTTCGACGACTTTTGACAAATCATCGGCAATCCGGTCGAAGCGCTCGGCCTTCACCATGCTGCGCTCATCCATGTAGAGCCCGCGGTTCACTTCAATCTGCATGGCATGAAAATTGTTCGCAGGGTCGCCGTAATGCTCGGTGATAAAGCCGCCCGCATAAGGCTTGTTGCGCAGGACAGCATAGCCGAGCCGACGCAGCTCATACTCCACGGTGTCGATAAGCTCAGTCTCGCAACTCGTGCCGTAGCGATCGCCGAGGACGAAATCGGCCTTGATCTTTCGATCGGCACCTTCCTTCTCCGGCAAAGGCAGGGTCGAGATCGAGGGCATGGAATGGCAATCAATCAGAACGGCGAGGCCAAACGCCTGCTGCGCCCGGCCAAGGAAAGCCTGGAGCGTCCTATGATAGGGCTTGTAGAGCTTCTCGATTCGGGCGAGCGCCTCGTCGACCTTCAAGCGATGGGCGTAGATCTCCTGCGAATCGCCAACGACACGCGCGATCGTCCCAAGGCCGCCGGCAACCCGCACGGAGCGCGTATTGGCGAAGCCCGGGAGCCGGCCGTCGAACATCCGCGGGTCCAATTCATAAGGTTCCCGGTTCAGGTCGAGGTAGGCGCGAGGAAACCGCGCCCGAACCAGCGGCGCCCCGTGCGCGACGACGCCGGCGAACAATTCATCGACATAAGCGTCTTCCGAGTGGCGCAAGGTCATCGCATCGAGACGTGCGCTGGCGAGGAATCGCTGCGGATAGACGGAGCCGGAATGTGGCGAAGAAAACACCAGCGGCGAGGTCAGCGCGGCCGGCTCAATGACGTTGAACGGCGGATTGAGCTCAGGTTCGTGCGCCGGCACGTCCGAGGCGAATTGCAGCGGATGGTGGATGCCCAGCTTGCCGGAAGACATGAACAGCTCTCCTCACCGGTATCGCCACCGGCTCTGCATCTGGCCGAACGTCACTCTGGCAAGAGACCGCCGCGGTGTCCATCTCTCGCTTGGCCAATCCAAAACTATCCTCCCACCCAAATGGTTAGCGCAAAGATCCGAGATTTTCACTCGATTTTTACCGAACCCGGCTTTGATGGTGGCATGACAACGAGGTGAAGATGAGCGACGAGTCCTTTCTGCAGAACCCCAAGATCCTGCTCGCTGAAGACGATAACGACATGCGCCGCTTCTTGGCCAAGGCGTTGCAGAACGCCGGCTACGCCGTCGCTTCCTTCGACAATGGGCTTTCCGCTTATAATAGGCTGCGCGAAGAGCCGTTCGAGCTGCTCCTCACCGACATCGTCATGCCGGAAATGGATGGAATCGAGCTTGCCCGCCGGGCGACCGAACTCGACCCCGAGATCAAGGTGATGTTCATCACCGGTTTCGCCGCCGTGGCGCTGAATCCGGACAATCATGCGCCGAGACAGGCGAAGATCCTGTCGAAGCCCTTCCACCTCAAGGATCTCGTCAACGAGGTCCAGCGTCTGCTGGCGGCCTGAGCAGCGCCAAACAACGGCCGCGGCTTGCGCCGCCGCCCGTGAGCCGATATAGGCTCCCGATCCTACGACGGCACCGCATGACGGGCCGTGCGGGCGCGTAGCTCAGCGGGAGAGCACTACGTTGACATCGTAGGGGTCACAGGTTCGATCCCTGTCGCGCCCACCATCTAAACCTCTGAATACTTGCAATTATCTCTGCGCAACGGACCGCGGCTGGGCGGTGCATAGATTTGGGGAAGCACCGGGGAAGCAGGAATCGGAAAATAACGATTTGAAAATCTGGGCGCTCTTAATCGATACATTGCCGGCATCATCTTCTTGGTAACGGAATGGAGTGCAAGCCGCATTTTGCGACGGTTGAAAACCTAGCGCCAAAGTGGCGGCAGCTTTTTGAGGACCAGGGCTTTAGGTTCCGGCCCTCAGATTTCTTGCGCCAGCAAACGCGACCCGCAGGGTGACGGACGCGCGGAAGGACAGGGGGGAAATGGATTACGGACACGCGCTTGTCGAAGCTCCGCATCGAGACATTGAAGAAGCGACGATCCAGATGCGCCGGGCGCTGAGCCGGGAAGGAATGATCTGATGGTCGAAGACTTGGACGACCGGAAGGTTGCGTGGGAGGAGTTTCAAGGCATAGCAAACACTGAAGCGGTGCTTGCTCAGAAGGCGAGCATTATTTCCAGGTTGATTGACCTTGCTCTTGATGTCGGGATTTTCGCGGCGCGAACTGTCAAAGAGAACGGACAAGGCAACGAACAGATTGTCCTTAATTGCACGATTGAGCGCGATGTGATGGCTGAAACGGCAGCAATTCTCCTACGCTGGGTCGATGAGGTGGCATTTAGGAACTTGTCGGCCCTAAACCGAAATGTTCTCATGGATGCGGTGGAAAGATTTGTTAGCAAGAACTTCGAGGAGCGGGGACTATCGCAAGCTAGTTTTGCTGCTTTACTACAAGCGCGCTATGCCGAGTACAGTTGCTGCAAGAAGTGGGTGGCGAAGATCGATGAGAGTGCGAAAGGTACCTTGTTTTGGGAATTCGCTAAGAAGATCGCTTTCCTTACCGGAGTGGGAAAGAGCGCAATATTCAATGTGATGGTATCGAGTTTGCTATTGAAGCAATTGCGCCGCTGGAACCTGGATGTCTTGATTAGAGGAGAGCAGCCTGTCGAGTGAAGAGAGGATGATGGGACTCACGGCAACGCATGGAAGCATCGATCGATCATTTTATCGATGGCGGCTTTCAAGAGATACGCTGCCACTTCCGTTTCCGTTGTCCCGAGCGGACTGCGCTTCGCAGGCGCTCTCTGGCTTAGGTTTCCGAATCGACGTGTGCCTCCAGCTTGCCGGCCGCACGCGAGAACCGCGCCATGACATCCATAAAAGGCCTGGTAAGTGTCCTGGTAGCCTTCTGAAAGCGCGTCTCTTGGACGCTCATATTTCAACATAAGTTGCGCCGATAGCAACTTTTCAACGAGCGAAATAATTGATTTTTCCGCTGCTTGGTTTGTCGTCGGTCGCTCGGGCGCTTCCGCTTGGTTAGGCTTGTAGACCCTATATAGAACCTCCTCGAAACTTTGCGCCAGCAGTCTGACGATTTTGCCGTCCTCAAACCAATTCACTACCCGCACTCTCGCAAACATCTGACATTCTTTAAGTGCCTGCATGAATTCCGGCGCTTTGAAAAATGCTAACGCTGTCGAAACAGCTAAATCGTGCGTGGAGTATGGAATTGGTCCTTTGAATAGCTCGCCAGCCAGCCGTTTGACCTCAGACAAGGGCACGCGCCCAAAAAGAAGATCTTCATGGGCTATGATGATTGAGCGTTCAAGGTCGGCGGATTTTGGCGGTGGATTGGCTCCTACATCGTACGGATAAAGGCGTCCAGCAGTGTCGGCGGCTTCTTTTTGAACAGACCAAACATTGACGGAACCCCCTCATGAACCCTTAGTCCGAAGCCATCGTAACCGCACCAACGCTAAATGTGCGGCAAAAATGATGACGACACCAACGTCAAGGTCGTGCCAAGTTGCCCGAGAGAGATAAATCCGGGCTATCGGATTAAACAGGACGGCCACAGAACCGAGGATCGCCGACCAGAGGCGCGATGCCAAACCTCCCTCCCAGCTTACAAAAGCGTACCACGCCGCAAATCCAGCGAGGCGCGCAGATCTGACGCGCTGGTTTATTCCGCGTCAGACAGGTCAGGCAGGCCTACACGCTGCATGTAGGACATTGCGCGCCGTTGCAAATCCTCCCGCCATAGGTCGCTTAGCCGACAGCGGCGCTTTGCACTCCCAGGGTCGGATGCCCGCAGCTGGCGGTAAAGTTCATCAGGCGGAAGTGTGAAATACCTTTTGAAATCTATGACCAATTCGGGCAGTCCCGTTCGCGAAAGATCGTCCTCCGGCTTTGCAGCTTGGAGGAAGTGAAATCGGTCGAGTTCGTTTTGAGTAAGGTGCTTCATCTCTGCGCCATTATACCCGATCCGCGCTTTAGCCTGAGCCTTTTCTTCCATGCCAAACATCAAAACGCCGAACAGCTTGCTCTCTCTCCCCGCTCTGCGATCCTTAAAGTCTTGCAGAAGATCACAGTCCGGTGTCACGACGATTGCATATGATATCGACCCCACTCCGGTGTCGATCCTGCTGGGATCATTTTCGTTTGGTTGATTTGTATAGAAGGCGAGGTCGCTCAAGATTTCCGACTGACGCAATTCTGCAGCGACATCGACAGCACTATAGGCACCCGCCGCAGACGCGGGAACCGGTCGGGCCGCAATGTTCGCGTTCGGCGATCGCGCGCGGAAGAGAAATCCAAAGATGGAGGTTCACCAAATCTTGCCGAGCTGCTTCGGGGTGGCTGTAGAAACAGGTCGCGCTTGCATGATTAGGAGGTCCTGAGGATGGGCGCTTTCGGCCTGCGATGTGTAGATATCTGTGAGCGACTCGCATGCTTCAACAATCGCGCTATCGTTTAGATCAGCGATGACAAAGAGGCTCAGGATCCGGCACATTGTGGCGTGGGAATAAGCATACGGATCCTCTCCCGTAGCATATATCTTAGTTACGTGCGAAACAGCCCCATCGGGACTCGTGCCATGCAACGTGCAGAGCCATTCGCGAGCCGGTTGCCCGACGCCGGGCGTTCCCTCAGGCGTCTCCGGCGGGCTTGGGATCCAAGGCGTCATGTAACTCGGGCTTGATGGCCCACCGGAAGGCGTCTCCAGCCAATTTGTGAAATTCAAAAAGGAGTGGTTCGGCATCGTTGACCCCTATCTGTCCTTCCTTGGAAAAGTCGAAGTCGATCATGAACGCGCGGTTATCCTTTGCAGACGTTCCCAATATCCCGCTCTGGAAAAGGATGTTGCCTGCATTGTTGGGCATCGTTAACTTGACTTGCCTCGTCGCCATATCCGCGTTCTTTTCGAACACAGCAATAGAGAGCTCGCCCAATACTTGATCTTGAATTAAATTTGACCATGAACGATCCCGGGCAAGTCCTATTTTGTCACGCTCAATCTGGTTGATATATCGAAGACCCACCCGCGAGAAGAAGGGCGGCTTGTAGATTTCGTTCAGCGCGGCAAGAGGCGAACGAAACAAATTCAGGAACTCTTCCCACCGGGTATATGCTGACGTCGAAAGCGAGAGCGACTCCAACGCTAGAATTATCGTTGAGCTTCGGTCCACAGTCATGAACCGATGGGGCATTCCTCCGATCTGGTTTCTCAACGCTTGGATGACTTGTGGCGGCAACGGCGTTGCTATAGGAACGTTCACTTCTGGGCCTTTTTCATAGAGCGGAAACATCTGCCTGACCCGCTCCTGGAAGTCGGCGGGGGTTTCCCCGATCTTTAGGATTGTCGGAAAGCGAACCTGGCAGACGACCTGCTTCAGCGGCGCCTTCTCGAAAATTACGCGTTGCGAGCGCGGGAATAATCTTTCTCTGTCGTCTGATGTTTTGTCCAACACTTGCTCCCCGGCGGTCGGCCAAGATCAGTCAGTCCTTCATGCTCGATATAGGTTATGCGAGGTCGGATATAAAGATAATCCGATCCGCTAAGCTCGGTTGGAAGCGACTCGCGATTCCAGCAGTATAGTCGGCTGTCGCTAACTTCAGAAATAGCCTTTCGGAGGGCGTTGTGACGCGCGCCAGGCTGCGCCATGTTGGTCTTAGTCCAGGTCTCATCGATGAAGACCAGGCGCTCCGGCTCGATCCGGTTCTGACGCTGCCTCCATCGGGCGCGCCGTCGTGCGATGTCGGGGCGGTCCTAATCGATTCAACCCAAACTCATCCCGCTTTAGTAGGAAGTAGTGATCGCGATCAGCCATTTCGGCGCGGCCGCGACCAGCATGGTTTCGATCGTTTTGTCGAAGCCTGTAAGGATGGCCACGCCGACGAGGACGAGTACGAGGCCGAGAGCCGCCTTTGCGCCCTTGCCGAGCCCGATCATCTTGTCGCGCCAGCGGATCAGCACCTCGCGTGAGAGCATGCCGAGTAGTAGCAGCGGCAGTGCCGCGCCAACGCCAAATGAGGCCATGGTGAGGGCGACTGCAGCCAGGTCCTTGCCTTGCGCGGCCAGAATCGAGGCCGCGCCCAGGGTGGGGCCGGCGCAGGGACTCCAGACCGCGCCGAGAAGAAGACCTATGGCGAATTGGCCCCACAGACCGTTGGTTGAGAAGCCGCCAAACCGCTGCCCGGTCCAATTGGTCAGCGGCCCCGCCGCAGTCGCCAGGCGGACCTGAGCCACGGGTATCATCAGAACCAAGCCAATCAGAACGAGTATCACCGCCGCGACGCGACGGAAGACATCGCCGTCGAGGCCGATGGCGAAGCCGATTGTCGCGACGAACAGGCCCAGTGAGACGAAGGACAGCGTAAGCCCTGCCGCCAGTGCCGCCGGGCCATAGCGATGTTCCGATGCCGCCGCGCCGAACACGAGCGGCAGCAGCGGCAGGACGCAAGGCGACAGCACGGATAGAATGCCGGCGAGAAAAGCAAGGGCGAGCGTCATTACCGGGCCTCAGACCACCTTGTCGAGGAGTGCCTCGATCGCGTCGGCCTTGGTCTCTCCGGTCGAGCGGCCCTCTTCCTTCGCTCCCTTGAAAACGATCAACGTACTCTGCTTTATCGCGCCAAACTTGCGGACCAACGCCTTCTGTGAGTCGAAGTCTATGTTGAAGGTAACGAGGTCCTTGAACTTCGGCTCGGGGAGGAGGCGCCCAAGAATTTCCTTCTGGGCCGCGCAGTCCGTGCACCAGGGCGCCGTGATGTGGACGAGGATCGGCTTTTCCGCCTTCTGCGCGGCGTCGAAAGCGGCCTGATCAAAGGGCATCACCTGCTCGGCGGCTGTTGCCGGTATCGCAAAGCCGGCAACGGCTACGGCGGAGGCGAAGGCAAGCGTGAAAATGATCGCGATGCGCAGGAGGGTGGACTTGAATGACATTGGAGAATTCCTTCGGGATTACGGACTAGAGGGGCCAGTTCCGGACAAGATCGTTGACGTGAGGCATGTGGCGATCACGCTGTCCTCGCGCATCCCCCGGATCATTGCCACCTTGCGGCGGAACAAGGGCCTTGGCTGCTTGCTCCGCCTCAAGGCGCAGCCCCGCACGGGTTCGACTCGAACCCGTGCTTCGACCAGATCGATCGGCAAGAGAGCCTCTGTTTGGGCGGTGCTTGCTTCGGCTTGGGCGGTGCTTGCTTCGGCTTGGGCGGTGCTTGCTTCGGCTGCAGGGTCTAGCTAGAGCACGTTGTCCTCCCGCGCGCTCCCGACACACGCCTCGAGCACGCGTCATTAACGAACTTTGACTCGCCAGCAAAGACCGCGGAGGCGGACTGATGGCAAGTTAAACAGGCTAACCTCAGTGAAACGCTAACCTAGCCGTGGATCGTCGCGTAATAGGCCTCGGCCTTTGCGAGATTTGCCGTAGGATTCTTCATAAAGTCAGCCTTGGCCTGTTTGCTGCCAAAGCAGTACGTCTTGCCTTTGTAGGTATCGTTTATGGAGCAATCGGTCTTGATCTGCTTGTGTAGGGCAAGGCCCTCCGCACACATGTCGTTGAACTGGCCGGTCACGGCATAAGCCGCGGCGCCAAGCCCAAGCAAGAAAGCGCCCGCGGCTGCGGACGCAATAAGAATCCTCCTCATGGCGATCACCTTTTTTTGCTGAAATGCCTCTATAGGGGCATAATGCAAACCTCCGCCGGGTTGTTTCATTAAATCGGCGCAACCTTCCGCCAATGGACCTGCTTGTCGAAGCCCGCGCGCGTCGGCTGGACTCGAAGCCGTCGTGGTAAACTTGGCGATCTTCCGGGTTCAATATTGCGCGGCATCAACGCTACGACGAACCGGATGCGCCGGAGATCGCGATGTCTAGGAACCGACACCGACGTGAAAGAGGGGAATCGAGATGAGGAAACCGAGCTCTCTGCCGGGATTGATCTTCGTCATCATTTTCGGCATCGGCTTGGCCTTTGCCTATTCAAGCTTTGTGCTTGGCGGCTACCAAGAAAGCGTGTCGATCGCCGCCGGCTCCGCGATCATTGCCTCCATTGTCTCCTATTCCATCAAAGTTGCAGATCAGTGGGAACGGGTCGTCGTTCTGCGGCTCGGGCGCTTCCGTTCCCTCGAGGGCCCGGGCTTGTTTTTCATCATTCCGATCATCGAGGCCGTCGCCTATTGGATCGACACCCGCGTGATCACCAGCACGTTCAAGGCGGAAAAGACCCTCACCAAGGACACGGTGCCGGTAGATGTTGATGCCGTGCTGTTCTGGAAGGTTGTCGACCCGAAGAAGGCGGCGCTCGACGTTGCCGACTATGGCAGCGCCATCAATTGGGCCGCGCAAACCGCGCTTCGCGATGTCATCGGCAAGACCATGCTGTCCGACATGCTGGAAGGCCGGGAAAAGATCAGCAGCGAGCTGCAGAGGATCATCGATCTGCGGACCGAGCCCTGGGGCATCAATGTCATTTCGGTGGAGGTCAAGGATGTGCTGATCCCTTCTGCCTTGGAGGACGCGATGTCGATGCAGGCGCAGGCGGAGCGCGAACGCCAGGCGCGCGTCATCCTCGGCGATTCAGAGCGTCAGGTCGCAGAGAAGTTCGCCGAGGCGGCAAAGACCTACGCCAATGATCCGGTCGCTTTTCATTTGCGAGCGATGAACATGCTCTACGAAGGATTAAAGAGCAACAACGCCAAGATCGTCATCGTGCCGAGCACGGCGGTCGAAACGATGCAGCTCGGCGGCCTGGCCGGGATAACGGCGTTGACCACGACGTTGGCTCAGGAGCGCACGCCGGGCGGTGCGCCCGGTCCTTGGGGCTCGGCCCCACTGAAACCGTAATTGGACCAGCGCGTGGCGTCCTGTACCGGCCAGCCCGCGCGTACTCATAAATCGGGGTTGGTGGCAACGGCAGGTCCATTTTAAGCGACTTCTCGGGATCGACATGCTCGACCTCCGGCTCGACATGCTGCGCCATGGAGCCATCAGCGGTATCATGAAAGCGCAGGTTGACCCGTTGGAATAATATTTGACCAATGCCTTGCGCGCCGATCGGCGCCGCAAGCGCGCGCCGGCGACGAATGTCCGTTATTGAGGGAAGACCGGCAAACATATGCTCGAGTTTTTCGCAGTTTGACCCATATGTATGGACCACGAGTGTGGAGTGTACTCGTATTCAGCGCTGGCTGTCGGCGCGGCCTTCGATCCCCTATATGAGGGACTCCGCGCGGTTTAGTCAGTAGCATCGCTCATATGCGTCCCGGGGCCTCCAATCGAAGCCGCTGGCTGGTCGCTGCTGCTCGGTATGATGATCGTCGTCGCCAGTTTGCGGCTTTCGGGCTTCTTCGCCGTCGCCAATGCCTGGATCGGGGCGCATACTAGGCGCCCTTTGATCCTTCTCGGCGCGGTCGTCGCGGTTTCCGGTGTTTTTTCCGCCTTCCTGGTGAACGACGCGATCTGCCTGGTGCTGGCTCCGCTCGTGCTGGAGTTGACGCTCGCGCTCGGACGCCGGCCAGTGCCCTATCTGCTGGCCGTGGCAATGGCGTCGAATGTCGGGTCAACCGCGACGATCACCGGCAATCCGCAGAACATCATGATCGGCAGCTTTTCTCATATCCCGTACGCGAAATTTGCCCTGGCATTGGGGCCGGTCGCGCTGGTCGGGCTGATCATCACCGTGGCGCTCATCGCGCTCTTCCATCACGCCGAGTTCAGCGACGACGCGCGACTGGAAGCGCCGCAGCCGAAGGTCGATGCCAATCGCGTGCTGGTCGCCCGTGCGTTGCTAGCGACCGTGATCTTGATAGCATTATTTTTCGCCGAGGTGGTGCCGGCGAAGGCGGCGATCATCATCGGGGGCCTCCTGCTGCTGACCCGACGGGTGAAGAGTCGGCGGGTCTACGCGGAGATCGACTGGTCGCTGCTGCTAATGTTCGCCGGTCTGTTCATCATCGTCGCCGGCGCGCAGCACGCGCTCCTCAGCCCCGACATCATTGCCGCCGTGGGCCGGCTTCATCTCGATCAAGTTCCCGTGCTCAGCGCGGTGACGGCGGTTCTGTCCAACGTGGTCAGCAATGTGCCGGCCGTGCTGATGCTCAAGCCCTTTGTCGATGCGTTGAAAGACCACGACACGGCGTGGCTGACGATTGCGATGGCTTCGACCTTGGCCGGCAACTTCACCGTGCTGGGCTCGATCGCCAATCTGATCGTGGTGCAGCGGGCGGCCGTTTCCGGCGCGACGATCGGGTTCTGGGACTATTTCAGAGTCGGCGCGCCACTGACCATCGTCACCCTCGCTATCGGGACGCTGTGGCTGTGGCTATGACATCAACCAAGGGCAAACGTTTCAGCCCGTTCTCGCTCGACGCCATCAACTTCCTGCTCGCTGATGTCCGCGGCGCGCTCGGGCCTTATCTCAATGTGTTCCTGGTCACCCAGCAGCATTGGAGCCAGTCCGAAGTCGGATTGGTGACCATGATCGGCGGCCTGCTCGGCATCGCGGTCCAGACGCCGATCGGCGCCGCGATCGACGAGACCCACGCCAAGCGCGGAGCGATCGTTCTGGCGCTTGCGGTGCTGGGTATCGGAGCGCCATCATCTTCGCATGGCCGAGCTTCTGGCCGGTGGCGATCGCGAACAGCCTGATGGCAATTGTCGGCGACGTTTTCGGTCCTGCGGTCGCGGCCCTGACCCTGGGCCTTTACGCGCGAAAGCAACTCGCCCGGCGAATGGGGCGGAACTCCGCCTTCGATCATGCCGGCAATGTCGCGATCGCCGTGGTGGCGGGCGCGGTCGGCTATGTTTTCTCGCAGCGCGCCGTCTTCCTGCTCGTGCCGGTCTTCGCCACGCTTGCTGGCATCGCGGTACTGTCCATTCCGGCCAAAGCGATCGACTACGACCGGGCGCGAGACCTGGAGCCCGAGCCCGGTGCGGCGGTAGCCGCGAGCGGCCCCGCCGGCTACGGCATCCTGTTCAAATCCCGGCCGCTGGTCATCTTCGGCCTGTGCGTCATGCTGTTCCATTTTGCCAATGCGGCGCTGCTGCCGCTGGTGGGACAGAAGCTCGCGGCCGCATATCCAAAAGAAGCGACGGCCATGATGTCGGCCTGCATCGTCGCGGCACAGATGGTGATGCTGCCGATCGCGCTTCTGGTCGGGCGCAAGGCCGACGTTTGGGGGCGAAAGCCGCTCTTTCTCGCCGGGTTTGCCATCCTGCCCGTCCGGGCGGTGCTCTACACCCTTTCCGACAACAGCTTCTGGCTGATCGGCGTCCAGGTGCTCGATGGCGTCGGCGCCGGGATTTTCGGCGCCCTCACGCCCCTGGTGATCGCCGATATCATGCGCGGCACCGGGCGCTACAACTTGGCCCAGGGCGCCATCGCCACGGTCCAGGGAATTGGCGCCTCGCTGAGCGGGCTGGCTGCCGGCGAGATCGTCGATCATTTCGGGTACAGCGCGGCCTTTCTTGCCGCTCGGCGCTGCCGCTTCCGTGGCGCTGATCGTCTTCGCCCTTGGGATGCCGGAAACCGCCGAACCGGAGACGGTAGCGCCGCAGTCTTGAGTCCGTTATTGGCACGACTCGGACTTGGTGCGACGTCTATCTTGAGCCCGGAAGGCGCTCCAAAGTGGACATCGACCAACTGTTGGCTCACCTCAATTTATGAGTACAAGCTTCTTCGCCGCTTGGGCATGATCTAATTACCTGGACAATTCATCGCGTAAGCATACCGTCGGCTTGATGGAAGCTAACCCCAAACTCGAAGCTCTCTCTCTGTTGATTGCAGATGCTAAGCTTCTGATAGAGAAATTGCGGCGACGAGATAGGGCTGCAAGTCTAGCGGCCTTGCGCGAATTCACGCGATCCAGAAGTCCTCTCAAAGCGTATCCGGAGAAAAGTCATGGCTCTGCAACTAAATGAGACGGCTCCAGACTTCGAGGCCGAGACCACCGAAGGCCGGATCCGGTTCCACGACTGGATCGGCGACGACTGGGTAGTCCTGTTTTCGCATCCCAAGGACTTCACGCCGGTCTGCACCACTGAGCTCGGCTACATGGCCAGGATCAAGCCTGAGTTCGACGAACGCGGCGTCAAGATCATCGGTCTATCAGTCGATCCGCTCGACCGCCATTCCGGCTGGGCGAGCGACATCGAAGAGACGCAAGGCTTCGCGCCAAACTATCCGATGATTGCCGACATCGATTACAACGTGTCGAAGCTCTACGGCATGCTACCGGCGCCGGTGTCGGGCGATCCGACCAAGCGCACTGCGGCCGACAATCAGACCGTGCGCAACGTCTTCGTCATCGGCCCCGACAAGAAGATCAAGCTGATCCTGATCTATCCAATGACCACCGGCCGCAACTTCGATGAGGTGCTGCGCGTCATCGACTCGCTGCAACTCACCTCGAAGCACAAGGTGGCGACGCCGGTAAACTGGAAGATCGGCGAGGACGTCATTATTTCCGGTTCGGTGTCGGACGATGAGGCCAAGAAGCAGTACCCGCAAGGCTGGAAGGCGCCGAAACCATATATCCGCATCGTGCCGCAGCCGCACGAATAATTGCGAGCTACGGAGTATGAGAACTCAACCGGGCGAGGCGGCCGAGGCGCTTGCTCGACCCTCGGCCCACAGCGCGCCTCACTGGCGCGTTTTGCAGACCCTTCCGCTACCATGCGGCCGTCAGCGAGGCCCGTAATGGTCAGCGCCGCGAACCGATATCTTGCAGCGGGCGGACGGAACACAACGGCAGAATTGTCCGTTGAAGGCGCAGGGAAGGCCGTGCATGGGGCTGGGTTGGCAGTCTCCCCCAGACTGCCGACGGGATGGACTCCTACACGGCCTTTCCTACCATCGATTGCAGGCCTTTGGCGAAACCCGCAATGGCGAGCGCAAGGCAGTTGTCGCGGCCGAGGAAGAAGCGCCCGGTGCCGTCATGAACCTTAAGCAAAGCGCCCGCCAATGGGTGCTCCAAAACCTGCCCTACGATTCGAGCGACGCATCCCTCGTTGCGCACCTGAACGGACTTGATGCTCATGCGCTGCTCGTCGCCTATCACAATTGGATGAATAGGCTCGTAAAACCACAGGCGCGAGCGGTTCATAAATCGCGGGCCTTTCAGCAAAATCCCCTCATGACACAGCGCGCGAGCGACCTTACACAAATCGTCGCCGATATCGAAGCAGGGCGCGATCTCACAAAGTATCTGGGCCGCAACATTGCTCGCGCGGTAGTGCGACAGCCGGGGTCACCTCGCGCCGATCTAGATTTGATGCTTAACGAATGGGATGTCCATCACCTCCATATTTCGACACAAGTCGAGACCAACGGGTTCGTGAGCCGCACTGGGCCGCTTCTCTTCGCCATGTTCAAACCACAAGCCGCATACCTGATCGATATCATGCCGCACGGAAGCTGGACGAGAATACACGTTCTGACGGTGGTTGCTGACGAATGGCCAAACGAAGGGCTCCTCAACGAGATCCGCGGGGCCATTGCAGGCACGTACTTTCAACCCACAGATCGTGAGCGAGCAGTCTTGCGCGGGAAGCATGTCAATGCGACCTTTGAATATGGCAGGAAGGTGTTCAGGCCTGCAGGGGGTTTGATGACTTCTGGCACGACCCTGGCGGCTACCAGGGCTGCCGATCAATTGCTCAATCACGTCGAGGTTTTCGAACAATGGGTTGCTCAAAATCCGGAAGGACTTAGGTCCGCTTTCGAACAACGCGGTCTTGTCTTCCCCGACAATCCGAGGTTTGAGTTTGCAATTAGCGGTGACGGTTATGGCGTCATTGAAATCAACAGTGGAGCGTGGCTCAACGCTAAGGAAATAGCGCGATTAATTAAACTAAAACGGTGAAAGGCAGTGACCAATCTCGATTTTCAAAAGCGCATCCTGATGATGGCGCATCTCGCTCTATCACAGGCGCTTGCGGACGCTTGTCGCGCTTAGCAAATTTAAAGGGCAAAAAGACACGCATTGGCTGGACGACCTTCATGACGAATTTATTGCTGGCCTCAAGAACTCTGGTACGGAAGGAATGAGCGAAGAAGATGAGGTGAAAGTTATTGACGGGGCTTTGGAGCTTTGGGTCGGGCCATCAATAAGGCACGGGCAGGAATCATTGGCGCAGCTAAGGACGATTGACTCGTCGTCTCGTAACTCCATGAATGTGCCGCGCGGGTGCCTGGATAATGGGACAAATCTTAGACGGGAACATGCGATTATCGCGTCCGAGAGCGTTAGAAATGGCCGCTTTTGCCGCCTCGTATCCGACGGGTTTCGGCCGCTCGCGTCGCCCTGTGGCGCGCCCCTTTGGGCTTGCCCGCCGGATTGCCGCTCTGGCCCTTTTTCCAGCGATGGCCATGATTTGGGTCTGAATTTTCAGACATAGGCGGTCCTCGCAATCTTGATTCTCAGGCATCCCTACGCAACGACATCCGGTCGAATACTCGACCGGATGTCGTTACGGCATGGCATGTGGAAAGGCGCCAGATCATGGGCAGTGCGCTTTCAATGCCCTTTGCCGACCGCGCTTTCGATGGCGCCTACATGCTGCATGTCGGCATGAATATCGAGGACAAAGCAACGCTTTGTTCGGGGTCAGCCGAGTCCTGCGGCCGAGCGCACTTTTTGGAATATATGATGTCATGAAGGTCGGTGATGGCGATCTCACGTATCCCGTTCCGTGGGCCACAATGGCTGCGTCAAGCTCCGTGGCAGAACCAGAGCAATACCGCAGGGCGTTGAAGGAGGCCGGTTTGCTGGTGATCGCTGAACGCAGCCGACGAGATTTCGCGCTGGCGTTCTTTGAACAGCTGCGCGCCAAAATAGCGGCGTCGGATGGCCCGCCACCCGTTGGACTTCACATTCTGATGGGTAGGAATACGCCGGACAAGGTGCAAAATGTGATTCAGAGTAGATCGCGTGTCGTGCGCCAGAGAAAATCGTGTTCCAATTCGGCGGGACTGGGATGTTTGAAACTGAACACCTGGCAGCCTTGGGGATCAACCCCGGACATCACATGTTTGATGGCGCCGTCCTTTCCCGCCGCATCGGTCGCCTGAAAGATCAGCAGGACCGCATAGCGATTGGATGCGTAGAGAAGTTGCTGCTGCGAGGCTCAGTTGCTCAACGTGCTCCTTTAGAATTTTCTCGTATTGATCCTTCGACGTGTACACGGGATCGACGATCGTCGGCCACTTGTCGAGGTCGACCTCATCTCCTTCGCGTACGCGAAAATCCTTTGAATTGATCTTCATTTCTACTCTTTCGCGGGCGCGCCTCGCCCTAGGTAATCCGGAGACGGGCGAATACAGGAAGCTTCACCAGATCCAAGACGACGGCGAGGGCAATTGCCGCGGTAAGCGTTCCAAATACGACCAAGGCCGGCAAAGGCGTCATTGCGATTCCGCCGACGGCCAACGTCGATGCGATCAGAACGTCGGCTACGGACGACGCGGCAAGCCACAGGCTTGGGCGAGAGCCCCACAGGTGCCGGCGTTGACGAATGGCATAGAGGGTCGCCTGACTCCCGAACACCAAGGCTGTGAAGGCGAGGGTTCTTAATGCCCCAATCTTGAGGCCCATCTCAAATTTGCCGACGGCCAGGACCCCGCTGCAGAAGGCCAGCAGGCAGATGCCCATGATGACTCCCGCCATTGTCAATCGGCCGATGCGCCAGGTATTCGGCATGGGTGATGCCTGGACATTGTCGGTCGTCAATGACATCGCGAGGAAATCGCCAGTTATCATCACAATAACCATTAGCAGCGGAGTCAGAATTGCATGCCCGGTCATGATCAGGCCGACGATCAGGAAAAGAACCGTCACGATCTTTTTGATTACGGAGTTCAGCGTATAAGTCAGGATGCGCTGGAACGTCACGCGCCCTTCCTTGACCGCGGCGACGATGCCGGCGAGGCCGGGCTCGGTCAGCACCATGCCGGCGGCCGATTTGGCGACGTCGGTTGCCGTCGAGACCGCAATTCCCATCTGCGCCTGGCGCAGCGCCGGTGCGTCGTTGGCGCCGTCGCCGCACATGCCGACGGTGTGACCGCCCCTTTGAAACGCCTTGACGAGCTTGTACTTGTCCTCCGGCAGGACACCGGCAAAGACAGCGAATTGCTCGGGGTGGACAGCGTCGGGGATCGGCCCGGGCGGACAGATGGCGCCATCGAGCCCCACCGCCTTCGCTACGATAGCTGCGGTCGCCGGCGCATCGCCCGTCACCATGACAGTGCGCACGCCCAGTCCGTGCAATTCGGTGACGAGCGCGCCCGAGTCCGTGCGCGGCGGGTCGCTGAGCGCGATCAGCCCTGCGAGCTTCATCGCATTCGGTGGACCGGCCGCGACCGCCAACACTCTGAAACCCTTTCCTTCGAGTTCGTTTGCTGCCGCCGTCGCGCTTGACGACGGCTGAGCGAGGCCGATGACGACAGCGAAAGCGCCCTTCACGATACGTTGCGGCCTTCCCGTCGAATCTATTACCGTCGCCTCAGACATCTTCTTTGCTGGATCGAAGGCGGCAAATTTGATCAATTTCGGCGCGTCGGAGATGGCCTTGCGCGCGGCGGCGCCGCGAATGGCTCCATCGACCGAATCCTGCCCGCCATCCGAGCTGGCCAGTGCGGCCAGCGCCAGAACATGCGCCTCGTCGAAGCCGGGCATGGGACGGACCGTCGTCACGGTCAGCGCGTTTTGGGTCAGCGTGCCGGTCTTGTCGGCGCACAAGACATCTATCGAGGCCGCTTCATCCACCGCGGAGAGGCGGGTTGGAAGGACGCCCAGCTTTGCCAAGGCGCGCGCGCCGAGCGCCGCAGCAAGGGTAAAGGTGGCCGGCAGCGCGACCGGGATCGATGCGAGGACCGCCGTCAGGACGAGCGGGATTATCTCGGCGAGCGGCATCTTCAGAAAATAGGCATAGGCCACCAGCAGCACGATGACCACACTGTTGAACGCCGCGAGATTGCGCACCACGCGCAGCACCGCCTTCTGCTGAGAACTTACGACATGCGCGGTGCGGACGAGCTCGGCGGTGCGGCCGAATTTGGTGCGCGCTCCAGTCGCCGTGACCTCCGCAACCGCCTCGCCGCGCCGTACCAATGCGCCCGCGTAGGTCTGCACCCCCGCGCCGGCTTCGATCGGTACCGATTCGCCGGTGATCATGGATTGGTCGAGCAGGACTTCTCCCCCGGTGAGATGCACATCGGCAGCAACCACGCCACCGAGTGAAAGCTTCACCACGTCGCCCGGCACCAGCTCGGACGCGGGCACCGTTTTCCACACACCGTCGCGCCGGACGGACGCGTTCAGCGCAAGCCGCGACTTCAGTGCGGCAAGGGTCGCCTGGGCGCGGCTCTCCTGGAACAGCCCGAGAGCGGCATTGAACACCAGGAGAAGGGCGATGATCGCGGCCTCGACATACTTGCCGAGCACCAGTTCGAGTACGATCGCGGCCTCGAGCATCCACGGAACTGGTGCCCAGAATTTTCCGAGCGCCAAACGCAACGGATGGAGCGCCGTATCGGGCATCGCGTTTGGGCCGAATTTTTCCAGCCGACGACGCGCTTCGTCGCTCGTCAGGCCGCTTGGCAGGTTAACATTGGCGGCACTTGCCGACTTCGGAGGTGAAGTGCTTTCGGCGGACAACCCAGTGGCCATGATCCTAATCTCCAGCCGTCAGTAGGCGATTTCTACGGCGATGGCCAGCGCATCGCCCGTCACCATCTTGATCTTCACCCCCCATCTCTCGCGCGGTCGCGACGATCACCTTGGCATCGTCGCATGTCCCGTCAGACAAATTCGCTTGAGCCCGCTGCGCTTTCATCCTTAGGGTCGTCATCTAGATCCCGGATCGGTATCAGAAAAGCCCTACAGTAGTTTTTCGTGTCTTCCTTATCGGCGTCTCCGATGAAGGCGCGTTAGCGAACACGCAAAGGCGATGTCAACAAGGCGTTGATTAGGAGACTTCATATGATCTTCGGTGGCGGCATCCTAGGACTTATCATTCTTATTGTTATCATCGTGTTTGTTGTTAGAAGTTTATGAATGATGCGATGAGCATCCGCTTCGCGGCCTAGCCAACCGCCACAAGCAGATTGTAATTCGGGAACGACTCGCCTCGTTCCGGCTAAGCGTCGCGCCGAGCGGCGGCGAAAATGGACAAAAGCCCTGCGCGACACTACACCGTCCGCTAATGGGATGGACCGGCTGCTTCCCCCGGCGGGTCAGTTCATCAGAACTGTCTCGCAAAAAGGAGCGGCCCACGATGGAAGTAAACACTGACAACCCTTAAGCGCTCGTGGTGAGCTAGGGGCCCACACCTAAACCAGAATTTACTTTTCGGTTCATAAAAATGACTCCCGGCGCGCGTTTGGTGCGACCAGAGCTGCGGGGCGGTCCGCTGCACAAACAAGGAGAGAACGATGGCGCGACCTAACGAGTCAGGTGCGGGGGAATTCTCGAATACCGAACGTCTCATAATGGCGCTAGACGATGCGACGGAGCGTGCTTTCGCAGAAGGTATCCGCACTGATACGGACGGTGAGCCTATTCGCAACGTTTTGGCGAGGCATGTCCTCGAATTGGCGAAACAAAGCCAGGCCCACGAGTATCTGGTCCAAGGCGCGTTGCGGCGACTTATGGGTTAAGCCTCACCAGCACGCGCGCTAGCTTTGTCCGGAGCCATCTGAGCATCGCGATCTGCAGCATGACACCCAAACCGCCGACCTTCGCGCATCTCAAAGGTCACGGCTCCGTCAAAATGGCCGATTTGACGTTTTGATTACCTGCTTTGTGTTTCGCTCGAAGGGTGTGCGATGGTTTCTTTGTCGCAATGTGCCGGTTACGCGGGCCTCGACTTAAGTGAGTTGCTGATAGGCACTGTCGTCTCCGCCAAACATCATTCCTTGCTTGAGAGCTATGCGCTTAACCTTTGGCGGGGCGCTGTCGTTGTGCGAGATTTGATCCGCACCGATCTGCGGGCCTTCATTGATCTTGGCGCAAAGAAAAAAGCAGCCGATTTGCTGCTCGTCCTTCGGCTATTCCTTTCGCACTTTCCCGAAGCCAGACACCTCGATCGACAATCAAAGTCTGCAGAGCGAACTTTCAAACTTGCCGATCTTGGCGTTACTAAATGGCAATCTTCCGACTGGCAAAAGCTCCCTCTTATGAGCGATGGCGCTTTTGAGGCAAGGATGGCGGCGGTCATTGATTTAGGGATCAAGGCGCCCTAGCCGAGCTGAAGAAATTCGTTTGCCGTATGAGGCCGCCAACTGAGGCGGCCTCCGCAGTGCTTGGCCTCGGGTATTAAGTCGATTTGCAGACGAGTTGCGGCCCTTCCATGTGGCACTCATTCGCCGACGCCTGCGGTCCGTTCGGATATTGCGGCGATGTCGACGCCTAGACCAAAGGTGTTCGGATGAATTCCAAACTCCCCCTTTTGCTGGCGGCCGGCGCTCTCCTCGCGGTGGCTCCAGCGGCATCTTCGACGGCTCAGTCGAGACCCATGCATTTGCCGGAGGCCGGCAGTCCCCTACAGTGCCTATCAGGGGCCCGACGGGACTTATGATTCCCTTGCAGACTTCACGAGGGATTTGTACGGCATTCCGTGCGGGATAAACTGCACGCGCGCGGCGCAGGCGCGTTGGGCCCGCTGGGCCCGCGACAATTGCGTCGGATAGCTTGCGGCCCACGCCACGGCCTCGACGGTCTGTTCGTCACTTGCGCGAATGCGGCTTGCCTACACGCCACCGCGTTCAGCTTCGCCGCGCTCGACCTTGCTGAAGACGTGCTGTTCCCGTCAATCGTGCAGTGCCGGCGCTTCGTGTGCAGGCTGGGCGGCGCCAGAACCGTGAACATTATGCCGGATTGGCGGATGCATCGGGCCTATGGTCCTAGACCCGCAGCGGGGGCAAGCCGAAATGACGGTCCGCCGCGATAGCAGCACCTACGGCAGCGAGATCGCCAGCCCGCTCATGTCGGCATTGGCGATCAATCCGACCTGCGGGCCGGAAAGCGTCAACACGGCACCCTTTTCATTGCGCAGCACGATCGCCCGCGCCCCGTACCCGAGCGCGGCGCCGGCGCCGGCGGCCCCATAAACGCCGGCGACGTCCGACGGGCGTCGGATGTGGCTCACCCGGCCGAACAGCCTTGTCACCGAAGCGCCGAAGACGAGCCCTGCGCTTAGGCCCCCGATCGACAGCGGATAGCGCCGCCCATGGAAGATCAGCGTGCCGCCGCCGGATGCGCCGATGAACCAGCCTCCCTTCAACTCCGAAATCCAAATGGCGCCGGAATCGGCGTGGGCGGACGAAATGCCTGCACTGGCCAACACAACCAGAGCGACGACAGCGGCACGAAATCCCGACGAAAATCGCATGGTAGAGTCTCCTTGGGGCATAGTGGGCGCGTAGAGTGGCCGATCCTTGGCAAAGCGCCAAAAGCCGCTAGACGGCGCGACGGCGATGAAAAGGGTCTTCACACTGTGAATACCCAAGAACTTCTCACGATTTCGGACGCCCGAAAAGCGTTCCGGACGAGGTGCGCTTCTCAGGTGGCCCATGCGGGCCACCTGGCTTCCGCCATATTGTCGACGCGATCGGTGCCCGTCATCTCCGTCGCCCAAATACTGATTCCCCCCTCGGGGAATGCGCCGAGACTTTTGAGTGAACGGTTTCGGGGAAGACTTGACGCCGGCAGTTCGCGCTGCCGGTGTTTTTTATTGATCCGGGGAACAGCTCCGGCGACAACCGCTCGGCGATGGTGATCGATAGCCGCGCCGGGCGCACGAAACGACGCGCGAGCCAGAGGCGCAGCCGCGATAGATTTGATTTAACCAGCCGCGAAACTGCCGGAAGCGTCAGCGGTGCGCCGATGGAGGAACGCCGGCTCTGCGGCGCGGTCATGGAGCCTCTTCGGGCACGGCCGGGGTTGGCCTCGCGCAGCGTCAGGAGATTATCCGCAACCCACCTGGCGCCCATTCGACACAAGTCATCAAGATGACTGACCCGATCCGCGCGAAACATGTCAGGGACTTGAGGTGGACGACTAGAGGTTCTTCATCCTAACCTGAAGACCCAGCATGTACACAGTTGAGTGCGACTGAGAATGAATCCCCTCTTGAACAAATCGTCGGGAACGCCATCTGGAAAATGCCGGTCAAATAGGGAGGCGATCATGAAACACAGTGTTGCGTGCAAGGATGTCGGCATGAAAAACTGCGATTTCAAAGCTGAAGCATCAACGGAAGAGGAACTCCTAAGAAAAGTGGCTCAACACGCTAAGGACGCGCACGGTATGGCGACCATAGATGCTGCCACTTTGGCGAAAGTGAAGAGCGCAATTAAAACGGTGTAGCGAGGAACTGCAGGCGTGGCTTGCTCCTTTTCTGGAGAAGCTGGGACATAAGGCGCGGCGGCGCCGTAAGTCCCATTGCTGCGGGGACGCGGGGGCAGATTGCGAGGTCTTTTACGCTTCCTCTGCCTACCTGCAGCACGCGCCGGATTCTTTGCGTATTCCCGGCTTACGCGCCATCTTTCGGCACGTTCTCTCACGCCTACCCTCTGTTCGGGCGCGCGCGCTTTCATGCCGCCGCAGGGCCTGCTGCTGATCGTTGCCTAATCACTGGCCGGTCGCTTTCGCATAGCTTTCGGCTGGCGGAAAGACAATTGGCTGACCATCACGCCCTAATCCGCGTAAACGGGCGGCAGTACTTAGACCGTGAAATTCGGCGCGAAACGCGGAGCGTCTCTGTTGTTAGGCCGCTGCCCAAGTTTAGCAGAGAGCGCAACGCAGCTTGTGTCGAAGCTCTCACGTTACGGGCAGGGATGGTGCCGCCCATCATAGCCCAGATACATTCCGGTCGCCGGATTGTAGGAGCGGAAATGCCCCTCGCAATAGGCGACACCCCCACCGCCCGGCACAATCGGCGCGGGCACGGCGGCGTAGCCGCTACAGCCGTAGCCGCCATAGAAGCAGCCGCCATAGAAGCAGCCGCCACAGCCGAATCCGCAGCCTCTGCCGAAACCGCGGCCTCTGCCGAAACCGCGGCCTCTGCCCAAGCCGCCGCTGCGGCCCATGCCGCCGATGCCCTGGCCCATGCCGCCAATGCCGTGGCCCATGCCGCCAATGCCATGACCGCAGCCGCCACCATGTCCGCAGCCGCAGCCGCCGCAGCCGCCACCATGCCCGCAGCCGCCACCATGCCCGCAGCCGCAGCCTCCGCAGCCGCCTCTTGCAAGCTGTATGAGTGCCTGTGGAGCTCCTGGGCTTTCCTGATCGAAGACATGGAACGTCGCCAAGCTGACGTCGGAGATTTCCTCCTCACCGAGAATAATTTCGTGATTCACTGCGGTGTTCCGCGTCGTCGGCGCATCCGCCGCCAGCCCACCGGTTGCTGATGCGCTCCCCGCTAACGATAAAGACAACCCGGCGGCCCCAAACACCAGTACGGCTTCGCGCCGACGCTTTCGCTTCGAAGCTTGCTTCGCCTGTGACATCGCTCAGTCCTCCCCGTGATCAAATTGGGCGTATTCCCCCAAATTGGACGTATCAGGGTGGCGAGCATGTCCCTCGAGGAGGCCGACGAACGCTCGACTTGAACACAAATCCGCCAACGCCTAACAATGCCGGCACCGCCCGTCTGGTTCCAAGGTCTGTGGCGGGCGCCGCTTCTTCTGACTTAAGCAAGACAGAGTGAAATGAGGGGCCCCGGGCGAGCGGCGAGGCCAAAAATCCGCCTCGCCTTGTGGCGCCGTTTGTAGACAGAACAGCCGCTATTTTTCTGATCACTTGGAGAATTAGGGCATTTTCCCACATTCAGGCGGACCCTGGCTCCGCCAATAAGATCAATGGCTTAGGCAAACGGCCTCTTTAGCGCCGGTCATCCGTGTAAGCGCGTCGTGCTTGCGAAGCGAGAGCACGTGATCATGCTCCAGCCGTGGGACAAAGGCTTGATGGGAACGACCCTGCGGTATCCCTACGAGATCCGAGACGCGAAAGATTACTTCGATGAGATCCCGGACCTAAAGGTTGCCCCGGACATGCTGAAACTCGCGGATCATATCGTTGAGAGCAAGAAGGCCGACTTCGATCCGTCCCAGTTCGTTGATCACTACGAAGAAGCTGTCGTCGAGATGATCAGGCGGAAGCGGGCTGGCATGCCGGGTCAGCCGCAGAAGATATCGCCGACTGCTTCCAACGCAGTGAGCTTGATGGATGCATTGCGTCGGAGCGTTTCGGAAGAGAAAGGCGCGAAGCCTGCGCCATCGAAGAAGGGCCGTAAGCGGGTCGAGGGTCAACGCGAGATGCTGCTGCCAGATGAGGAGAGACGTATTTTTTTGCCTTTGTGACGACTAGGAGCGGACATCATTCGAAAGGCGCCAAGACGCCTAAAACTCGCAATCGACGGAAACACAGCGCTGACCGGCTAAACTGCGCCCAGTTGACCCCGATCAATGTAATTCAGAAGCGCAGCGATATTTTGATGGAATGAGAGTTCCTGAGGAGAGTGCTATGCCCACGAAGCATCCAGCGATTGAACACCATCATGCAGCGGCGGCGCGTCATGCGGCCGCGGCCCATCACCAGGCCGCGCATCATCACGCCCACGGCCGTTCATGATCTGGCGAAGGAACACGCCGTTGCTGCTCACGAGCACAGTGTGGCGGCTCATGAGCACGCTATGACGGCGCACAAAGCGAACAGGATCGGATTTAGTCGCTACCACGGGCCGGTTCGCCGGCGGCCAGTTGTAGCGTGTTCGCTGTCAGCTCAGCCTCAAGAACGCAAGCTTCATCGCACTTTATCCAATTACCTAACGGAGCCGAAAATGAAGAACTCCCGCCGAAATTTTCTCGCCAGTGCCGCCGGCATTATTTCCGTCCTGACCTTCTCGCGTACCGCACTTGCTGACATGCCTGCAAAGGTTATGGAATCCGATCCGGCGGCACAGGCTCTGGGTTACAAGGAAAACGCCACCGAGGTTGATACTGCCAAGTACAAAACCTATGCGGCCGGTCAAGTTTGCGGGAGCTGTGCGCTCTTCTCCGGCAATGCGGGTGATGCGATGGGACCATGTAAACTGTTTCAAGGCAAGCTTGTGTCGTCTAAGGGCTGGTGCAGCGCGTACGCGAAGAAGGCCTGATCGACTAAAGGGGGCGATGCTCACTCTACGCTTTCATGTGGATTAGGTTGAGCTACCGGATATACATACACCCCGAACCTCTGATATTCGCCTCGCGCGCGTGCTGGAAAATTATTTGACTTGCTGCCGCTCGCTTTCCAGCCGATCGCGCCGAAAAACCCCTAAACGGCTTTGCCGATGAGCGCGCCAATGCCGGCCGTCACCGCCATCGCGAATGCTCCCCAGAAGGCGACGCGAAGTGTTGGTTTGAAGATGCCGGCTCCGCCGACCTTCGCTCCGATAGCGCCGAGCAGCGCCAAAAAAACCAGTGATGCGCAGGAGACGATGGGCACGAGAAGATGGCGAGGCGCCAGGATTGCGGCGACAATCGGAAGCGCGGCGCCAGTGGCAAATGTCGCCGCTGACGTGAGGGCCGCTTGGATCGGCTTGGCGCTTATTGCTTCCGATATCCCAAGTTCATCGCGCGCGTGAGCGCCGAGCGCATCCTTTGCCATAAGTTGCACGGCCACCTCTCGGGCGAGGGCGGGCTTGAGTCCGCGGTCGACATAGATCTGCGCCAGCTCTTTAGTCTCGAATTCGGGACTGTCCGCAAGTTCCTGACTTTCGCGCGCCAGATCCGCCCTCTCGGTGTCGGCTTGCGAGCTCACTGAGACATATTCACCCGCGGCCATGGACATCGAGCCAGCGATCATCCCGGCAATGCCCGCAACCAGAATCTCTTTGGAAGAGGTGGCGGCAGCTGCGACGCCGACGATCAGGCTGGCGGTGGAGATGATTCCGTCATTGGCGCCGAGAACGGCGGCGCGCAGCCAGCCGATGCGCTCGACAAGGTGATATTCGCGATGTGGACGTGCCACGACTTTGGACCTTTCAATGGAGCATAAAGCGAATGCCGGCTCAGAAAATAAAGCCTGAAGATGACAAAGATGCCGTCGAAAGGCGAAAATGACTCTCTACGCCTCCAAGCTGTCCGGACCCCGCTCGCCCTTCTCCTGTCACTCTCGCTCTATCTCGGATGTGCCGATGAATATCCAGAAGTTCTACCGATGTTGGACCCACTAAACGGTCCGAAGCCGCAAAGAGATCATGCAGGGTCACGGAATCTTCAGCCAAGAGGAGACCAATCGCCGAGCAAGCTTCCAGGGCACTTCCCATCTCAATTCTGAAGCTTCTGCCATTCCGCTTCCGCATTCGGAGGCAGCTTGTCCATGTACTTCAGGAACAGAGCGAGGGTCCAGATCTGTGGGTCGGTCAGAGCGCTCTTCCATGAGGGCATGGCTGTCCATCGAATGCCGTGCTTTATCTTCCAGAAGGAAAAGCCTTGGGGGTCGTCCTCCACGCCGTCGCTTGCGAGTTGCGGAGGACGTGGGTAGAGGCCCCTCGCCAGCGGTGTGGCTGCGGCGTCGCGCTTTGCCGTGCCATGGCAGATCGCGCAGTGTTGCCCATAGAGCTTTATGCCGGCGATCAGATTTTCCTCCGTCAGAGAGACGGGGTTGGGGCCCTTGGGAGCCTGGCGAACCAAAGTTGCGTGCAGTGACGTTCCCGCAGCCCATCTCTCGACCCAGAAGGGCTTTGCATCTGCATTTGCGGGAATGATGCCGGTTTGGATAGCGACAGACGCAAATAATACTGCGACGACAATCGCCGCGAGGACGCCAAGTACGAAGCCTTTGAACATCACACGTTCCTATGACTGCGCGGCCCTTTGTGATCGAGACCCCCTATTCGCGGTCGAGGTTGGCCTGATCGTTCGGCGACAGGATGTCAGCTCTTTGCTGTGCAAAGCCACTAAGTATAGCGCGAAAGCCGAAGGGCATCGTGCTCATTGTATCTTCGCCAGTGTGCCATCGGCGCCGACTTGTTTTAGCGCGCCACAACGGCCTCGTAGATGTCCTCTTCCTGCGCCGTATGGATGCGCACCAGGACCTCGATCGCTTCAATCACGCGCTGGGCATCGCGAACGAGATAACGGTCGATCTTCTCCGACGGCAGGTCGTCGACCATACGGGCGAGTAGGCGCGCGAGGTGCAGGATCTCGCGGTGCGCCCGGCTCATGGCGGAAAGACCGTGGCGATCCACGAGAACCTTCGCGAGCCGCGGATAAACGCTGCCTCTCGTCGTCGCGCTCGTGCTCGACCACCTGAGCCTTGACGATGGCATTCGCTTCCATGATCAGTGCCGCCGCGCCATCGGGCGCAACATCGTCGAGTGCGTCCGCAATGGATCGCAGCCGGTCGAGGCTGCTGATAAGCGACACGTGGTTGTGATGCATCTCGCGTCCGACTGCCGCCGGGATCGTTCGCCGGACGCGGCTGTGGGCCGGGTTCAAGGCACGCAGGGCATTGAGAATCACCGTCACGTCGATCACTTCCTGGACGATCGCTGCAGGTACGGGCGCCAGCCAACCTGCCGTCGCCGCCACCATTGCCAGGGCCGATAGGCTCATGCCGACAACGATGCTCTCCACGGCGATCCGGCGCGCACGTTGTGCAATCGCGATCGCATCGCCGACCCGATCGAGGCGGTCCGCGAGGATCACCACGTCCGCCGCCTCGGACGAGGCGCTAGCGCCGCGCGCGCCCAGCGCAATCCCCACGTCGGCCGATGCCAGAGCCGGGGCGTCGTTGATGCCGTCGCCAACCATGACAGTTGGATTGAGCCGCCGCTCGGCACGCACGGCTTCGACCTTGTCGGCGGGAACGCGATCGGCCAGCACGGCATCGAGATCGAGCGCGGCGCCGATCGCCTGCGCGGCGGCGGCGCGGTCGCCGGTGACCATCACGATGCGCGCAACGCCCGCCTCACGCAGCATGCGGATGGCATGCGGCGTGTCAGAGCGCAGCTCATCGGCGAGCAACAGCGCGCCTATCGGTTTTCCCTCGACGGCGACGAACACGATAAGCGCTGATCGCCACGAGGCGCGTCGTATCGCCCGCTGGGCCCATTCGGTAGTGAGTTGGCGCGCAAAGATCATATCGGGGGAACCCGCGCTCACGTGCCTTCCCTCGATTACGCCATGCAACCCTGAGCCCATTGATTCGTGCACTTCCTCCGGCACCTTCAGGGCCATGTCGCGCTCGGCCGCCGCCTGCACGATGGCAGCAGCGAGCACGTGGTGCGAGGCCTGCTCAAGTGAGGCGCCGAGCATCAGCACCTCGTCGGCCTTCTGGCCCGGCGCCACCTCAACGGAGAGGAGACGCGCACCGCCGACCGTGAGCGTCCCGGTCTTGTCAAACAGCACAGTGTGTGCGCGCGCCAGCGCTTCGAGCGGACCGCCGCCTTTGACCAGGATGCCGCGCCGGGCCGACTGGGCGACGCCGGCGATGAAGGCAACCGGCGCCGCCAGAATGAGCGGGCACGGCGTGGCCGCAACGAACACCGCGAGGCTGCGAATGAGGTCGCCCGAGATCAGCCAGGCGACGAAGGCGACCGCAAGCGTGAAAGGCAAGAACAGCAGCGCATAGCGGTCGGCAAGCCGCACGAATGGCGCCTTGGCGGTCTGCGCCGCCGTCACCAGGCGCACGATGCCCGCATAGGTGCTTTCGCCGGCCACCGACGAAGCAGTCATTTCGAAGGTCTCGCCGGCGTTCAACGAGCCACTGAAGGTGGCGGTGCCTCTGGCCTTGACCACCGGGATCGGTTCGCCAGTCAACGCCGATTCGTCGATCGTCGCCGTGTCCGACGTGACGACGCCGTCGACCGGAACGACTTCGCCCGCCCGCACCAGAAGCCGGTCGCCGACTGTTACCCCACCGACCGGCACGTCCTCGATGCGGTCGTTGACGCGGCGATGCGCCACGCGCGGCGCTCGATCGAGCAGCGAGCGCAGACCATGCTCGGCGCGGGCAACGGCGATGTCCTCAAGCACGTTGCCACCGGAATACATCAGCGCCACGACGGCGCCGGCCAGCGGCTGACCGAGCGCGAGCGCGGCGCTCATCGACACGAGCGCGATCGCATCAACGCCGAGCCGCCCGGCCAGGAAGTCCCGCACGATCGAGACCGCGAGGCCCGCCACCACCGGAGCGGTCGCCAGCGTCCAGCAAAGATCGGCAAGACCGGGCCGGCCAGCCAAATGCGCGAAAACTCCTGCGGCCAATCCCGCAATGGCGATTGTGACGAGCGCCCACCGCAGGATGCGCTCAAAGGACATCGACTTACTCCGCATTCGTGGTGCCGGACAATTTGTGCCCAAAAATCCACGGGTCGCAATTGAGGGAAATCAAAGACCCAACCGAATGGATGCAGCGTTGGGCAGCGATTGTAGGACGCGTTGGCGCTACCGATGTCGAGCTTGCCGACATGGGCGCTTGGATTGCCCGCCTAGGTTTTGCGTTTGACCGCGAAGATCACTGGCCCACGATTGAGGTCGGATGCATACTTAATTCGCCGGACGCGTAACAACCTGGGTTGCGTGTATCACTCGGCCGCTGGCGAGGCATTTAGGATTCATAACGCAAATAGGTGCTTCGTCGTGATGCGGCAAAATTCGCGGTGATGCCAGATAGCGACTTGGTTGTAACATGCTGCCGTCGATCCACTTGTTCCCAAATAAATCGGCCGAACTGAATAAATCATTTTGGGAGGACTTACGCCCGTGTTCAGCGCATTCCGGCGATACAAGGCGATCGGTGCCGTGGAGAAGATGCTGCAAGAATTCCTAGCATTTGGAACGGTGTTTCAGAAACTCCCAAGCTCGACCTACCAAGACCCATATGTTTTTGGATATCTAAGCGAGATAGCCATGTACTGCGCAAGCCTAGTGAATGCCGAATTGATGCAAAATAAATTGTCAGTCGAGGACAAGGCGTTCGTCGCGCGAGGAGCGGTTGTTGCAATTGCTGGTATGAGCTGGAAAAGATACTCTGCCATAAATCATGTTGTGTCCCAAGGAAGAGATGAGTTTATGGAAGGGATGCTCCAAGCGCAAAAAATGATAGCAGTGATGCGCGGGCAGTTGGGTGCGAAAGACGATCCGGAGGTAGCCGAGGCCTTTAGAGAAGCTTTGAAGCTGGAGCCAGGCAGCGCAGTTGATGGAAGTACGGCCGCAGTTGCTGCTGCAATACTAAAGCAAACTCATCTTTGGCGGTACATAGAGTGCAAACGTCGCAAATGAACAAAGTCGTGTATCGATAAATATACGTCTGTCGCTTGTGTTTTTGCTATGCCCGAACTAAACATAGAAGCCCTTCCGCGCTCTTGCCCATAGAAAAACTCTACTCAACAGCTAGCAAGCACTTGCGCAAAGCCGACAAAAGTCGCTGAGTATCCTTTGAGCGTCTTTCTAAAAAACTCGGCGGCGGGGAAGCCGCTGTCGAGCTTCATCGTCAATTACACGCCGGACAGCGCAGTGTCTTTCGATCTCGACGGCAACCCCGTCGAACATTTTGCTCGGGCCTATACGCCGGGCCAAGTCGAGCTATTTCTGGGGCGACGCAAAGTTCCAGCCAAGACCTTCGCGAAGGTCCTCTGGATCGGAGGTGAAACGGGCGACGAGTGACACCACTGCGTCGAGGGGCCGAGCGCATGAAGCCGAGACGAACGGTGTTGGCGCCGATCGATCGGCACGACAGCGGTGCGCGCTTGGGCGGCCTCGAAACCTGCACCAGCTTCGACGGTCACCCCAGCCGTGGCACTCGTATCACTCATGCGCCAAAAGAATGAAGTGCGGGCCGTATCGCATCATGCGCCGCTAAAGTAGCGGTGCTTGAACGTCAGTCGCGCCAAAGCCTTGTCGAGCTCGCTCTTTCCGAGTTCCGCTCGCTCATTGGGCGGCAGCGACGCGAAGTGCCTATGCCAAGCGGCTTCATCGGCGGCTTTTTCATCATCGTAGTCCTGTTGCTCTGCTGGGAGGCCAGCAGCAAGTCGATCCGTGCGCCAAAGTTTAAATAGCATGTCTGAATTTCGTTTTATGCAGTCGGCGATAAAACTCTGAACCGCAGCGTTTCGGTCGAGATTAGGCACTGCATTTACTCGGCCCGCTTCCTCAAGTTTCCTCAGACGCTTTTCCATCTGGGTCACGGCTCAATTATCTCTGTTCAAGGGCTGTAATTCGCTCTTCGAGCGTTCGCACTTCGAGCGCCTTCGCATAGCTTTCGATTAGCTTGCCCAGGGTCTCCGCCTCCGACGGGGTGATATCGCCGGTGGCGAGACCTTTTAAAATCGAGGCCATAACTGCAGTAGTATCCGCCGCGGTCTTCACATCTGGCAGCTCGAACGAAATTGGCCTGTCTTTGCGCGGCGGGACAATACGATCAAGGCAAAGACGGAGAGCTATCGAGTCACCTTCAAGGGCCTTTTCAATAGCCTTGCGCGTCAAAGCCTCGGCCTCACCATCAAGTAGCGCTTCGGCCGCTCGCGTCGCCCTGTGGCGCGCCCCTTTGGGCTTGCCCGCCGGATTGCCGCTCTGGCCCTTTTTCCAGCGATGGCCATGATTTGGGTCTGAATTTTCAGACATAGGCGGTCCTCGCAATCTTGATTCTCAGGCATCCCTACGCAACGACATCCGGTCGAATACTCGACCGGATGTCGTTACAGCATGGTATGGCCCCAGCGCCCGCAAAAGCTCACCATGGAAGAACCAAATCAGGCCGCCCGGCCATGCATCGCGCGGTACGTCGAAAAGGTCGTTCACTGTCCAACCGAATTCGACGGCGAGGTCTGCCCATTGATCGATAAAGCGCCCCCCGTCGTCGATGGCTTGCTGCCATTCGTCATCCGGCATGCGCAAGGGCTTCTGGCATTGCAAGCGAGCCCAGGCGTCGAGATAGACCCCGGGAACGTCGCCCGCCGCGAGCGCGGCCCGTTCTTCAATGTCGGCTTCGCTGCCATCGTTCCGAGAAAAACTGCTCCCCCGCCTACCTTCAAAAGGCTCAAAAGGGCCCTTCGATAGTTCCAAACGAGCTTTTGAACCTTTTGAAGGTTCATCGGGGAGGCGTGTTTCGCTGTTCTTGGCGGTCACAGCCTTCAACCTGGCGAGGTAGCGGCTCATTGCCTCCCCCTCGGGTTAAGGGAGAAAACAACGCGCGGGCGCCCGCCCGTCTGTATGGTCTTCGGCGCGAGCCAATCGAGGTCGACAAGCAAATCGAGCCCGGCTTGAACGGCGCTCCGGTCGGAGAGGTTTGACCATCCCCTCTGATGAATGTCCCGCGCCGTGAATCCGGCCGACAATTCGCCCTTGCGCACGCGCGCCAGGATGGCTTTCGCCGCCGCAGTCTCGACCTCCGAACCGGCCGAATATGCGCGGCGCGCATGGGTTTCGAGATAGTCAGCGAAGGCCAGCGCGCTAAGGACCGCCGTCTCGGAAATACTGCCTGCGTTCCCGTCCGCGAGATGGTTTATGAGCGCGAGGGCCGGAACAAGCTTGCGGTATTTGGCAAGGTGACTTTCAAGCGCCGGCATTAGATCGTCGGATCGAAGCCGCCTTTCCAAATCCCGATGCCACTCAACAAAAACGCCTTGTGCGGTTTCGTCAAACCGAAGGTACGGGATCGGCGCGAATTCATCGATTTCCGCCCCGATGACGGCGGGCGTTAATTCGTTCAGACGCTGAAAAGCATTCCACGCCGCCGCGCGCGGTTCGCTTGCCGGGTAGCGGTCGGTATTTTCCCAGTCCCGGCTTTGATCCGGCCACACAAGCAGGCTGAACCTCTGAATCATGCCATCGTCGCCAGCCCCGCCCGATAAGGCGCCGCGCATATATTCGGCAAGGCGTCCGGGTTGCGTCGAACCCAAAAGGCTGAGACACGCGGCCTCGATATGGGTTCTGCCGCGAACGATCCGGTCGAAAGTGTAGCTGCTAGTTCCGTTCCAAGCAGTGAGGAAAAAGCCACGAGCGGCGACATGCTCCTCACGATCAAGGGTTTTCAAAAGCGAAACGAGTTCGTCCCGGAAGGCCAGCGTCCCGTTGGGATTGTCGGCCAGGATGACGCCGAGCGCCTCATAGGTCGCATCGTTGACGACATAGCGGCGGGCCTTCGGCTGGTCCGGTTCGTCGATCGCGAAGAACGATGATAGGTCCGAGGCTCCGCTCTTCATGGCCGCGCGCCCCTTTTTCTGGCTGTCCTCTTTCCGAAGCTTGAACGCCTCAACCTCGATCGCGTATGCCTTCGCGGATTCCTCGTTGATTTTGCGAGCTTCGGCTTCTAGCCGGTGCAATGGTTTTAGCGCCTCGGCCATGGCTGGCGATTTCATCGCGCCGGGACGCCCGACGATACAGCCCCACAGATTAGGGACCTCGACCCAATCGGTCATGCATTGCGGCCGGATGGATACTTTGCGGCCGATCACGGAGCCGAGCGCAATCATCGCGGGAATGCCGACGAAATCAGGCGGGCATTGCATCCGTTCTGAAATGTCCATTACCCAAGGCGCGATCGCTTTTGGCAAAAATGCCGGATCGAAAGAATCCACACGCAAGAGACCGTTGGGCAGCGGCTTCGGTTGCCTCCATGCCGGACCATCCGTCGCCGCACTTGGTTCCAGGCCTGGCTCAAAAGGCTTGGCATGCCCGTTCGCTTTCTCAGCGCGGTACTTGCGCGCTTCATCGGGGCAGAATTCGTTTTGTTTTTCCGGCGGCAGGCTCTGAAAATCTTCAGGGTAAGCCGTCATTGCTGGCCTCCCGCGTTAGAGGCCGTGCCGATTTCCTTAAAAGTTTTGATCGCGGCAACTAGGACGTCGCGAATCTGGCGCAGCGTCACTTCAGCGGTTGCGTCGGAACCACGCCATGCGGCTTCCTCGAGCGAAATGCCGAGCGACACAATGAGGGCGCCGCACTCGGCGATGAAGTCACGACGGAGCCAATCGGCTGTTTGATCGTGCGTTTGTTTGGTGGTAGAGGAGTTCTCATTGCCGTCAAGCAAGGAAACCCCAGGGCCGTCACCGCGGTTCGCAGTGGCGGCTCTCGCTGTTTCTAGGGCACGCATCGATCATGCGTCCTTCTCTGAGGTGGACTTTTGCGCCGGGCCAATCTTGGCGAGAGCCCAGTTGTCGAGGGCCTCACGCGTGTACAGGACCATACGGCCGGCCTTACGAAACTCAGGAGTGTCGCCCGTTACAACACCCTTTGCGAGGGTGCGCTCGGCGCCGAACCCATACTTGTTGGTGAGATAAGTCGCGGCGTCCTTGCGCCGAAGGAATTCCCTGCTTTCCATGTGTCGCCCGCTTCGGGTTGATCCGGGAATTTCCCGGCGTGACACAGCAATGCAGGTGGTTCTCTCCCGGAATTTATTGGATTTTATTTCCGTGATCGCCGGATGATGCGGATAGTCCCTTAAGCAGTGCTTCTAACGATGATCCGTTTTTGTCCGAGGTGCCAGTGAGAGAAAGCAGAAAGAGGCTCGTCAAATGATTGAATCCTAGTCGGTAATAGATTGTCTTTCGACCTTCGGACGCCCGGTTTTGGAGCGTGCGTGACCATGCATTCGAGCCTCCCCTGTGGTTAGCTGGAGTTTTCCACAGGACTTCGTGCCTCATTAGATGTTGGCAGGCGGCAAGGTCGGTTCGGTGTTCCGGATTTTCTTTCTTGATCTTATCAACCGCTTCGGCGAGCCGCGCGAGGCGCTGCTCCGGCCAAGTCTTCGGTCGCCCGCGCTCCTCTTTTTCAGCAATTTGAAACCCCGGTACATATCGAAGGGCAAGAGCCAATGCTAAAAGTTCCCAACGACTGGAATCCTTCCTGTCGATTTCAAAATGGTCGAGCAGCAAAAAAATCCTGTCAAGAATCTCTTTGCTAACATCATCGAAATTCGAATATTTGATCGGTCGATCGAGATCGCCGGCGTATTGGACGCGCTTCCCTTTTTTCACCATCGACCTCCCGTACTACGCGCCGTGAACCGCGGAAAGTCGGCGCTGCCTCGGCTTGTCGGCTGCGCGGCCTGCCCTCGCGGGATACTCTGCGGCTTCGGATGCGCATCTTCTGAAAGGGTTGCGACTTAGCCTGTCGTCTCGCGAGTGGGCTGCCGAAGCCCGACGACCTCGGCCTGTCTCCCCTCAAGGGCATTGGCAATTCGTTCGGCCGCTCGATCGGCCGCGGCGATCAACGCGGCGTCGGGGCGGCGGATATAGTGCCGCGCAGTCACGCCGCGCCGTGCATGTCCCAGCAACTCCGCGATCGTCGAGTCTCCGTAACCTTCGTCGGCTGCGATGCTGCCGAAGGTTCGCCGAAGGTCATGCGCGCGCGCGTCAAATAGGCCCGCGGCGTTGAACAGCCTGGCGATCGCTTTCTTCATGTCGGCGCTGCCGTTGCCGCGTTGGTTAGGGAACAGCCATGCACTTTCCCCTTGCGGCGAAGCCGCCAGCAACCGGAGTGCCGATTTGCTCAGAGGGCGCACGGAGCGGCCAGTCTTGGTCGCTTCAAGGCGCAGAGAGGAAGAAGCACGGTCGATTTCGCTCCGTCGAAGGCCACAAGCTTCTGCGCGCCGCAGGCCCGTGAGTGCGATAAGGCGCAAAGCGGTGACGGCAGCCGGGTACCTTTCTTCATTTTCCCGCATGACCTGCCCAAGCTTCGCCAGCTCATCGGCCGAAAGAACCCGGTCCATCGCCTCGCCGCGCCCGGTCTCGACACCGCGCGACGGATTGGCGCCGCTCACTAGACCACGCTTTTCGGCCCAAGTCCAAATCCCGCCCAACAGTTCAACGACGCGCGCGGCTGTACCCACGCCGCCGTCGACAACAGCCTTCCCGCGCGCTTTGGTCTTGAAGGTCCCCGCCGTCTTGCCGGCGGCGATTGAGTTGGTCATTCGCTGCACGATTGAGCGAGTAAGATCGACTGCGACGTTCGAGCCGATTAACGGCTTGATGTGCCTAGCGACCCGCCCTTCATCGATTGCGACGGTCGACGCGCGCTTGGGCTTGCGAAAACGGGTCATCACAAGACCTGCACGCGCCGCCTCGAGATATCTATCGCACAGTTCCGCGACGGTCAGCGCCTCTCGACAGTCGTGCCGTTCGGCCGAAGGATCAGCGCCCTCCTCGACCTTGGCGAGTAACTTTAGCGCCTTGGCGCGCGCTTTATCTGGCGTAACGATACCGACCCTCGCGAAGGCGAGTTGGCGGGTCTTTCCTTGAGGCGTTCGATATTGAAGGATGAAGGATGCGGCACCGGACGGCTTCATACGGATGCCGAAGCCGCGCAATTCGCTGTCCCAGATAAAGCGGTCGCGGCCGTCACAGTCGGGTCGCAGGGCGTCGACGACGCGCTTGGTGAGCTTCAACATTTTTGCGCCTGGCTTAGTGCCCGGGGAAGCAGCGGGGAAGCAGCGGGAAACAAATCACAGTCACGTCCATCAATGACCAGAAATACAAACTAAAGGGGAACCTGTTAGATATCAAGCAATAATCGATGTGCGGAAAGCACAGGTAAGCACTGGAAAATCTCATCCCCTACGTTGACATCGTAGGGGTCACAGGTTCGATCCCTGTCGCGCCCACCATTTCTTGCCTCACCACCGCAGAACGCGCGATCCGGCGATCGCACCGATCGAGATGACGATGAGGATCGCCAACGTGTACCAGGTGGCGACAAAGAGCGGCGAATCGTCCGGGCAATGGGTAGCATAAAGGGTGGCCCCGAGCGCCCCGGCGAGCAATCCCGCGGCCGCGCCGGCAATGCTTGGATTCGTAGGCGCGCCGTAGTGTAGGCCGACGAGAGCACCGACGAGAGGGGCGAGCGACAGCGTCGGGATAAGAACCACACAGACCCGCGCATTATGGCCGACCAGCCGCGTCCACCAGAGGTCATGCGGAAGAATGATGAGTTCCGTGACGACGGCGGAGGCCAACACCAAAACAAGGATCAGGAGACAGATCAGCAAAGGCCGCGGATTGCCGCAAGGCCGCACGAACCGCAAAGCGAGCGCGCAGGCGCAGCCGAAGAGCGCCAACGGAAAGGCGATTTTGAATAGGACGCGCGGCGCTGTGATGAGATCAAGCAGGTGCGGCCGCGGCCCGATGATGACCGTATAAAGCACCAGCGAAATGGCGATTCCCGGCAGCAGCCCATAGACGAGCGCTAAGGCGAGCGGCGTTTTCGGTCCCTCGTCGTCGGCGGCAAGAACGCGGATCAGATCGTCGGTCTTCATTGCCTCATGTCTACTCTATCGATCTGTGGAGGAGCGCGCGGCGAGCGCCGCGAGCCCACGATGCAAGGCGACGCGAACCGCGCCGCGGGTCATGGCGAGCGTATCCGCCGCCTCGGCAATCGAAGCGCCGCTGATCGCAACGGCCTTCACCACCTTGCGTTGTACGCTTGGAAGTCTTTCGAGATGACGGTCTATGTAGACGCCGATCAGATTCGGCTCTTCGGTATCGGCCGCCAAAGTCTCTGCGATATCGTCGATAGGAACATCGATCCGCCGGCCTCTGCGTCGCAGCGCATCGATCACCTTATGGCGTGCAATCGTGAAAACCCAGGGGGAAACCGGGGCCGTATCGATCCAGGTTTGCCGTTTAATATGTATGGCCAGCAATATTTCCTGCACGATATCCTCGGCATCGGCATCAGGGGCATAGGCACGCGCAAGCCAACGGCGCACAAAACTACGCAGTACGGGCGCCAATTGCTTCAGGATGCGCTGATAGGCCCGCGCATCTCCCGCATTGGCAGCACGTAGCAAAGAGCTCCACTCGCTTTCGCGGTCTACGCGCACGCTTCCTCAATGTGTCTTCGTCGGGGCTCGCCTTGGCGTTACATGCCTTTTTGCCACCGTCTTGTCACGCCTTCGTGATCAAAAAGCGAGGGTGCCCCAGTAACGACGCCAAAAGCGGGACCGAAGAAGGGACGTGCGCCGGTCCCCATAGGCAATGCTCCAGGCGTCCCGCCCCTCTCGTGCAATCCAGCCTCAGGAAACTCACCATGACCACCAAGACCGCAATCACATCCGCGACACTCGCCACCTCCCTCGCCGCCGCTGTGACGCTCATCTCTTTGCAGGCTTCGGCGGCCCCGAAGGCGCTCGAGCCGGGCATGGACAAATGTTACGGCGTTGCCCTCAAAGGCCAAAATGATTGCGCCGCCGGGCCCGGCACGACCTGTGCCGGCACCCAGGCCGTCGATTATCAGCCAAATTCCTGGAAATACGTCGCCAAAGGTACATGCGAGACCATCAAGACGCCGAAGGGCGTGGGCTCGCTACAACCCCAGAAATCTTGATTCGCAATCCGGTGCGTGCGGCCTGCCCGCGCGCACCCCCTGCCAGAAAGCAGCGAAGACCAAGCAGCGGAGCTATCGCCATGGTCGAGACATCGCTCCCGGTTGCCATGGGCGTCGGCTACAAGCCGCAGCATTTTGCTGCGATTATCGCCGCGCCGGGCACGCTCGGCTTTTTCGAGATCCATGCCGAGAATTACATGGGCGCGGGCGGGCGCCCGCATGCCGAGCTTGCTGCCCTACGCCGCGATCATGCTTTATCGATCCACGGCATCGGCCTGTCGATCGGCGGCAGCGCCCCACTCGACCGCGACCATATCGCGCGCCTGAAGGCGCTCTGCGATCGCTACCAGCCGGAAAGCTTTTCCGAGCATCTCGCCTGGGCTACCCACGACGGGGTCTTCTACAACGATCTCTTGCCGCTGCCGACGAACGCCTCGACACTGGCCCGTGTCATCGACCATGTCGATGAAGTGCAGACCGCGCTGGGGCGGCGAATCCTTATCGAGAATCCTGCCGCCTATTTGAGCTTCGACGACAGCACGATCAGTGAGCCGGACTTCCTCGCCGAGCTTGCGCGGCGCAGCGGCTGCGGACTGCTGCTCGACATCAACAATGTCTACGTCAGCGCCTCGAACAATCGCTTCGACGCCAAGACCTATTTCGACGCTTTCCCGCTCGCCGAAGTCGGCGAGATCCATCTTGCCGGACACAGCCTGTCGACCGGTGAAGACGGCGTCACGCTGCTCATCGATTCGCATGGCGCGGCGATCGCAGACCCTGTGTTCGCGCTCTATGACTACGTGCTCGGCAAGACGGGGCCGTTGCCGAGCCTGATCGAGCGCGACAATGACGTGCCGGAATGGCCCGTGCTGCTCGCCGAAGTGCAGATCGCCAGCGCCATTCTCGACGCGGCGCGCGCCCGGGGGCGCGAGCCCGCGATCCGCGCCGCGTGAGGCAGCCCATGGCGCACGAAGCCGCAATTGCTGCCGCCCTGCTCGACCCCGAGTGCGCCGCTCCCGCGGCGATCAACGCCGCGCATCAGGGCCGGTTTGCGGTCTATCGCAACAATGTCGTCCTAAGCCTGATCGAAGCGCTTGAGGCGCGCTTCCCGGCGGTGCATCGTACCGTGGGCAAGGAATTCTTCGCCAATGCGGCGCGGGTCTTCATCTCACAGCATCCGCCGACGTCGCCGGTCATTACCTTGTATGGCGATGACTTCGCCGATTTTCTCGACGTTTTTCCGGCCTGCGCGGATCTGCCTTATCTCGGAGATCTCGCGCGGCTCGAAGCAGGCCGTACCCGGGCCTATCACGCTGCCGACATGGTGCCACTCGGCGAGGCGATACTTGCCAGCTTGACGCCCGACACGCTCGCGACGCTGCGCGTTGCCCTGCATCCCGCCGTCTCGGTCATCACATCGCCGCATCCGATCGTGACGATCTGGGCAATGAATGTCGGCGACATGAAGCTTGCGCCGATCGAGGATTGGCATAGCGAGGACGCACTCATCGCACGGCCGGCATTCGACGTCGAGGTTCGCCGCCTGCCGCCAGGCGGCGCAGTTTTTCTGACGAAACTATCGCAGTCTGAATGTCTCGCCGACGCAGCGGTGGCGGCCCTTGCGGCGGCGCCGGATTTCGACCTCTCCATCAACCTCGCCGGCCTCTTCAGCTGCGGGCTTCTGGTCGGCATTCTTTCGTAAGCATGGGGGCATGGATGAGCACGATTTCCGTTTCGCCGCATGCCGCACAGGCCTGGCCGGTGCGCCTCGCCGCCTCGGCGATTTCCCTCCTCGACATGATCCCCTATTGGATACTGGGTCTCTCGGCACGGATTTTTCCGGCTGCAGTCTTCTGGCAGTCGGGTCAAACCAAGGTCGAAGGATGGCACTTAAAGGCCAGCGCGGTAACGCTCTTCCGCGAGGAATATAAGCTGCCTCTGATCGATCCCGTGATCGCAGCGCATGCGGCTGCTTTCGCCGAGCATTTCTTTCCGGTTCTTCTGATCCTAGGCCTCGCCAGCCGTTTCGCCGCCTTCTCGCTGCTGATCATGACGGCGATCATTGAAATTTTCGTCTATCCGGACGCGTGGCCGACGCACGGCGTCTGGGCAACCTGCTTTCTGCTCGTGATCGCACGCGGGCCGGGGCCGGTCTCGCTCGACCATTTCATCGCGCGCGCATTCGGCCTGGAGCCGCGCAAGACAGCCTGAGAACCTACTGCGCAACAATCCCGCTGCGGTCCGCCTCCATCGCGAAGGCCGCGGCGAAAAGCGCGCGGGTGTATTCGCTCTGCGGATTTGCGAAGACTTCGGAAGCGGCACCCTGCTCGACCACTTTTCCCTGCCGCATAACGATGATCTCATTGGCGAGCGCACGCACGACCTTGAGATCATGGCTGATGAACAGATAGGCGAGGCTGCGCTTGCTTTGCAATTGCCGCAGGAGATCGACGATCTGGGCCTGGACCGACATGTCGAGCGCCGAGGTCGGCTCGTCGAGGACGACGAATTTCGGCTCAAGCACCATGGCGCGGGCAATTGCGACGCGCTGTCTCTGACCGCCGGAAAATTCATGCGGGTAGCGATCCATCGCAGCGGGATCGAGCCCAGTGTCGGCCAAGGCGCGGGCGACGATCTCGCGCCTCTCCTCGAAGCTGAGGTTCGTTCCCTGCGCGACGAGCCCCTCCGCGACGATATCGGCGACCGAAAGCCGCGGCGAGAGTGACCCGTACGGATCCTGAAAGACGACCTGCATATCCCGCCGCAACGGCCGCATAGCCTTGAACGAGAGACCATCGATCTGGTGGCCGAGATAGGCAATCCGACCGTTCGATTTGATGAGCCGCAGCAAGGCGAGGCCAAGCGTGGTCTTGCCGCTGCCGGATTCGCCGACGACACCGATCGTCTGGCCCTGGCGCACCCGGAGCGATACGCCATCGACCGCCTTGACGACCCCGACGGTGCGTCGGAAGAACCCACGCTTGATCGGAAAGTGAACACGGACATCGTGCGTTTCCAGAACGACCGGCGAAGTTTCATCGGCTTTCGGCGGTGCGCCTTTGGGTTCGGCGGCGAGCAACGCCCTGGTATAGGGATGCCGCGGCGCCTTGAAGATCTGTTCGACGCTGTTGGCCTCGACGATGCGGCCCGCCTGCATGACGGCGACATCGTCGGCGAGCTTGCGGACGATGTTGAGATCATGGGTGATGAACAGCATCGCCATGCCATGGCGCGTTTGCAGATCCTTTAAGAGCGTCAGGATCTGCGCTTGCACGGTAACGTCCAGCGCCGTCGTTGGCTCATCGGCGATGAAGAGATCGGGCCGGTTGGCGAGTCCCATGGCGATCATCACGCGCTGGCGCTGGCCTCCCGAAAGCTGATGTGGATAGGCAGCAAGCCTGTGCGCCGGATCGGGAATGCCAACCTCTTCGAGAAGCTCGATGATCCGGCCCTTCATTTTCGGACCTTTGCGAGCGCCGTGAAGCTCCAGGATTTCGCCGATCTGGCGCTCGATGGTGTGCAGCGGATTGAGTGAGGTCATCGGCTCTTGAAAGACCATGGTAATCGCAGCGCCGCGAATGGCGCGCAATTGCGGCTCACGGTAATGGAGAATGTCCTCGCCCTTGAAGATCACTTTGCCAGCGAGCGCAGCGCCCGGCGGCAGCAGCCGCAGGATCGAAAGCGCCGTGACCGACTTGCCCGATCCCGACTCGCCGACGATCGCCAGCGTGCGGCCGCGTTCGACATCGAATGAGATGCCATCAACGGCGCGAATCTCCTTAACCTCCTGACGGAAGGTCACAGAAAGATCGCGGACGGCGAGAAGAGGGTTCTCAGGTACGAAGGGCATCAGTCAGCCTTTGAATACCTCCATGCTCATCCGATCGTCTTGCGTGGATCGAAGGCGTCGCGCACCGCTTCGCCGATGAAGACCAGCAGCGACAGCATGATTGCGATCACTAGAAAGCCCGTAAGGCCCAGCCATGGCGCCTGAAGGTTCGACTTGCCCTGCAGCAAGAGCTCGCCGAGCGAGGCGGAACCCGGCGGCAGGCCGAAGCCGAGAAAATCGAGCGCCGTCAGGGTCGTGATCGAGCCGTTGAGGACGAAGGGCAGAAACGTCAAGGTCGCGACCATGGCGTTCGGCAGCACATGTTTGACCATGATCCGTGCATTCGAAAGGCCAAGCGCGCGCGCCGCGGTTACATATTCGAAATTGCGCGCACGGAGGAATTCGGCACGGACGACATGCACGAGATTGACCCAGGAAAAGAGAAGAAGAATGCCAAGCAGAACGAAGAAGCTCGGTGTGATGATCGAAGAAAGGATGATGAGCAGATAGAGATGCGGCAGTGAGGACCAAATCTCGATGAAGCGCTGGAACACCAGGTCAAGCCAGCCGCCAAAATAGCCCTGCACCGCGCCCGCAGCGACGCCGATCACGGAGGAGATTGAGGCGAGCGCCAAGCCGAACAGGATCGAAATCCTAAATCCGTAGATCAGGCGTGCCACCACGTCGCGGCCCTGATCGTCGGTGCCAAGCCAATTCCATTCGATGTCGGCGCAACCGCGGTTTGGCTTGCCCGGCGGCAGCACTCTTGCGGCGGCCCTCTCGCATTGCGCCTTGCTCAACATCCATGTCGGCGGCGAAGGCGCCGGCGTCGGCAAGGCGCGTTCGATGGTCCGATAGGAATAGTGGATCGGCGGCCAGATCATGTAGCCATGCGAATTGATCTCCTTAGCGATGAACGGGTCGCGATAATCGGTCTCCGCGAGAAAACCGCCGAACGTTTCCTCAGGATAATCATGCACGACAGGGAAGAGATATGCGCCCTTGTAATAAACGAGGATCGGCTTGTCGTTGGCGATGAATTCGGCAAACAGCGACAGGACGAAGAAGACTAGGAAGATCCACAGCGACCAGAAGCCGCGTCGGTTTTGGCGGAAACTGTTCAGGCGGCGGCGGTTAAGCGGCGTCAGCCTGACGAAGCCCTGGCGCACCAGCGGCGGCGCGAAGGCGCGCAGCTCCGTCGGCGTCTGGCCAGACACGGCAGGCAGGCTCATGCCTAGACCTCCCGCGTTTCAAAGTCGATGCGCGGATCGATCCAGGTATAGGTGAGGTCCGACAGGAGGTTCACGACGAGGCCAAGCAGCGCGAAAATATAGAGATTGGCGAAGACCACCGGATAGTCGCGATCGACGATCGAGTCGAACGACAGGAGCCCGAGACCGTCGAGCGAAAAAATGGTCTCGATCAGCAGCGAGCCGGCGAAGAAAGCATTGATGAAGGCGCCGGGAAAACCGGCGACGACGATCATCATCGCATTACGGAATACATGACCGTAAAGCACGCGCCGTTCGCTCAAGCCCTTCATTCGCGCCGTTTGCACATATTGCTTGCAAATCTCGTCGAGGAACGAGTTCTTGGTGAGAAAGGTCACCGTCGCAAAGGCGCCGAGTGTCAGCGAGAGTACCGGCAGCGCTATATGCCAAAGATAGTCTTCGACCTTCCCAAGCAGGGAGAGCGTGGCAAAATTCTCGGAGGTCAGGCCGCGCAGCGGGAAGATCTGCCAGAACGAGCCGCCGCAGAACAGCACGATAAGCAAAATCGCGAACAGAAAGCTCGGAATCGCGTAGCCGATGATGACGACAGCGGAGGTCCAGACGTCGAACCGCGAGCCGTCGCGCACCGCCTTGGCGACCCCAAGCGGAATCGAGATCAAATAGGACAAAAGCGTCATCCAAATCCCGAGCGAGATCGAAACCGGCAGTTTCTCCTTGATAAGCTGGAGCACCGGCACGTCGCGATAATAGGATTTGCCAAAGTCGAAGCGCAGGTAGTTCTTGATCATCAGTTCAAAGCGTTCGAGCGGCGGCTTGTCGAAGCCGAATTGCTTTTGAAGCTCGGCGATGAATTTCGGATCAAGTCCTTGCGCGCCACGGTATTTGGCCGAGAAATCGGCACCGCCGCCGCTCATCCGCGCCTCGGAGCCGCCGCTAAAATTTGCGGTGGCGTTGGTGTTGAGGCCCTGCAGCTGAGCGAGAATCCGCTCGACCGGACCGCCCGGCGCGAACTGTACGATGAGGAAGGAGATGGCAAAAATCCCGAAGATCGTTGGGATCATCAGGAGGAGGCGACGGGCGATATAGGCGAGCATCGCCGCCTCAATGGCTCGGAAGATCGATACGGGCGGCTTTCATCGTATCGTACCACCAAGTCGATACGACGCCGATATCATATTTCGCACCGCTCGGCGGGCGGGCGAACAGGTCCCAATAAGCCACGAGATGATCGGGCTTGTTCCACATCGGCACCCAATAATGGCCCGCACGCAGAATACGGTCGATCGCCCGGCAGATGAAGGTGAGCTTCGCGCGCGTGTCGACGACAAGCGCCTGCTCGATCAATGCATCGACCACGGGGTCGGCAATGCCCGAGACGTTGCGCGAGCCGGGGAGACGCGCCGCTTCCGAGCCGAAATATTCACGCATGCCCTCGCCCGGCGTGAGCCCGAGCCCGAACCGCGAGGTCACGATGTCATAGTCGAAATTGTCGGTGCGCTGCTTGTACTGCGCCGGATCGACGACGCGGAAGCGCGCTGCTATTCCGAGCAGATTGAGGTTCTTGATGAACGGCGCGGTATGCGGCTCCAAGGAATTGTCGAAGTCGAGGAACTCGATCTCGAAGGGGTCGCCGTCAGGCAGGAGCATGCGCGAGTCCTGGCGTTTGCAGCCGGCCGCCAAAAGCAGATCGTTGGCGCGGCGCAGGAGCGTCCGGTCCTGTCCAGATCCGTCGGAGACCGGCGGTACAGCGACGTCTTCAAAGACGGCTTCCGGCAATTGCTTGCGAAACGGTTCGAGCAATTGCAATTCTTCCGGCGAAGGTTTGCCGGAAGCTTCCATGGGCGAGTTTTGAAAGTAGGAGACCGTGCGGCGATAGACGCCGTACATGATATATTTGTTGGTCCATTCGAAATCGAATGCCTGTTCCAACGCCTCGCGAACGCGCAGGTCCTTGAACTTGTCGCGCCGGATGTTGAGGAACCAGCCCTGCGTCCCCATCGGCGACCCATCCGGCAAAGTGTCGCGTTTCACACGCCCGTCCTTCACCGCGGGGAAGTCGTAGCCGGTCGCCCAAACGGCAGACGTGAATTCTTCGCGGAAGGTGAAGACGGCCGCCTTGAACGCCTCGAAGGCCACTTTGCGGTCGGCAAAATATTCGAAGCGGATCGTCTCGAAATTGTTCTGCCCGAGATTGACCGGCAAGTCCTTGCCCCAATAGTCCGCGACGCGGATGAAAGAGATAAAGTGGCCTTGATCGAGGTCGCCGACCTTATAGGCGCCAGACCCGAGCGGCGGCTCGAGCGTCGTCTCGTCGAACGTGTGTTTCGCGTAATAGGCGGCGGAAAAGATCGGCTGTCCGGCGACGATCAGCGCCGCCTCACGGCTATGGCCTTGCTTCAGCCGGACAGCCAGCACGTCATCGGCCTCTGCCTCGGCGCTGACAAAGTCGCGCAGCGATTGCCGGATCGCCGGGTGACCCTGGCGTTTCAGAACATCGAGCGAAAAGGCAACGTCTTGCGCCATCAATGGCGTGCCGTCATGGAATCGCGCCTCCTTGCGAAGGAAGAAACGATAGAGATTCTTATCCGCCGAAATCCAGACTTTCTCTGCGACGAGCCCATAAAGCGAATCGGGTTCGTCGGCATTGGCAGCCATCAAACTGTCGAAGATCGCTCCCATGCCGGCGGCGCCGTCGCCCTTCAAAATATAGATGTTCAGCGTGTTGAAGGTCGTGAAGTTCTGATTGCCGGCGGTCCCGCTCACCTGCAACGAAATCTGGCCGCCTTTCGGCGCTTGCGGATTGACGTAAGGAAGGTGTGCGAAATCGGCCGGCAGCGCGAGATCGCCGAAGATCGAGAGGCCGTGCGTTTCCGTCCCACCCGCGTCCTTCGTCGCGTCCGCGACTGCGGGCCACGGGCGAAACGATGCGAGACCGAGGCTGCCTAAGAGGCCGGAGCAGACATGCAGGGCCGAACGACGGGAAAAAAGCAGGCGCGTTCGCAAATTCAAAAACTGCCCCTTTGAAGCTCGGCGATAAGGCAAGACGAAAAGACAAGTGCCCGCGAATTATGTCGGTTTTCGACACGCAGGCCAGCACGGATGCCCTGTTTGCGCAAGTTACGCAAAAGACATGATCCGGCCGCAACCAGACCTCCGGACGGATGCTCTATTTGCCGGGCGCCGCAGCGGGCGGGGACGAGGCGGAAGGCGAACTCGAGGGCGCTTGCGTGGACGGGAGCGAAGCTGGCGGCGCAGGCTCGGCGGGCGCCTCGCTAGGCGCGGGCGCGGCTGCGGGTGAAGTTGCAGTGGCGGGCGCGGCCTCGGTCTTGGCGGCGGGCGCAGACTCTGCGGGCGTCGCATTCGGCGAGGCTGCGGGTGCAGTTGCAGCAGCGGGCGGAGCCTCCGTCTTTCCGGCCGGCGCAGTCTCGACGGCTGGGACGGCGGGCGCGGGCTTGGCTGCGGGTGGGGTCTCGGTGCCAGAAGCGGCGGCGGGCTTGGCGGGCGGCGCGGCTGGTTTGGCAGGCGCGGCCGCCTCAGGTTTCGGCAGCGGCACCGGATTGTCCGAGAGCGTGCGCAGATAGGCGATGAGGTCAGCCCGCTTATGCGGGTCGGGTTCGCCTGCGAAGGTCATCTTAGTGCCAGGCACGTAGGCTTGCGGATCTTTGATGAATTCGAAGATATCCGCGAATGTCCAGTTGCCGCCCTTTGCCTTCATGCCCTCGGAATAATCAAAGCCAGGTACCGAGCCCTTGGGACGGCCGACGACACCGTAAAGCGGCGGCCCGATTTTGACGCCGGCGCCCTTTTCGAAATTATGGCAGGCTTGGCACGGTTTGGTCTCGGCCTCCCCCTTTTTGGGATCGGCCTTAGCAAGAAGTTGCGGCAGCGGCTCGACCGGTGCGGGCTTGCCCGAGGGCGCGGCGCCCGGCACGACGGTCGGCAGGTCATAGCCGGGCTTCGTCAGCTTCGGATGCGAGAAGATCGCATCGGAGATCGTGGCGACCGTCATGATGAACAGAAGCGTGCCGAGAAAGGCACCGGCCATCTTATTGAATTCGAACGAATCAATCACTCTTGAACCCACCGTTTTCAATCGTGGTATCGGCCGAAATCTTTTTGCAGCGCAAAGCCGGCGATGATTAGGCGCTTTGCGGCAACCTTGGCAACACGTATAAGCGCGGGCAACTTGCTACCTTTTGCCGCCACAGTCGGGATAAGCGGTCAGCGACATGTCCCAACCGATCGTCATAATCCCGGCGCGCCTTGCGGCAACGCGCCTGCCAGGCAAACCGCTTGCCGAGATCGCTGGCGCGGCGATGATCGTACATGTCTGGCGGCGCGCCTGCGCCGCGGGGCTCGGGCCGGTGCTCGTCGCCGCCGACAGCGCCGAGATCGCAGACACCGTGGTCAAAGCCGGCGGCCAAGCCGTTCTCACCAGGACGGATCACGTTTCCGGGTCCGACCGTATCTTCGAGGCCCTCACAGGCTTCGATCCGACGCGTCGGTTCGATTTCGTCGTCAATCTGCAAGGCGATCTTCCGACGATCGACCCGGCTCATATTGCCGCGGTCCTACCGCCCTTCGCCGAGGCGGAAGTCGATGTGGCGACGCTTGCCGCGCCAATCACGCATGACGATGAGCTGAGAGACCCCAATGTCGTGAAGGTGGGGGGAGAACCCCTCCCCTCGGGCCATCTACGCGCGCTTTACTTCGGCCGCACCGCAGCTTGGAAGGGTCCCCTCTATCATCATATCGGTCTATATGCTTATAGGCGGGCGTCGCTCGAACGTTTCGTTGCGCTGCCGCCTTCGCCGCGCGAGCGCCAGGAAAAGCTCGAGCAACTGCGGGCCCTTGAGAACGGAATGCGGATCGATGTCGCGCATGTTGACAAGCCCACCTTCGGCGTGGATACGGCCGCCGATCTCGAACGTGCTCGCATGATTCTGAGGCCGCGATGAGTAGCAAGATCGCCTATCAGGGCGAGCCGGGCGCCAATTCCGACATGGCCTGCCGCGATGTCTATCCGGATCGGGAGCCTCTGCCCTGCGCCAGTTTTGAGGACGTATTGGCGGCCGTTACCGACGGTCTTGCCGATTGCGCGATGATCCCGATCGAGAATTCAGTCGCCGGCCGCGTCGCCGATATCCACCACCTGCTGCCAACCGCCGGCCTGTACATCATCGGCGAATATTTTCTCCCGATCCATTTCCAACTGCTGGGGCTCAAGGGAGCGCGGCTTGAAGACGTGCGCTCCGTCTACAGCCATGTCCATGCGCTCGGGCAATGCCGCAAGATCATCCGCTCGCTCGGCCTTGCCGCCCATATCAGCGGTGATACGGCGGGCTCGGCCCGCGAGGTTGCGGAGTGGAAAGACGTGACCAAAGCCGCGCTCGCCCCGGCGCTCGCGGCAGAGATCTACGGACTCGACATCCTCGCCGCCAACGTCGAGGACGAAAAGCATAATACGACGCGTTTCGTCATTCTCTCGCAAGAGCCGCGATGGCCGGCGCCCGGCAACGGCCCGTCAGTCACAACCTTCGTCTTCCGTGTCCGCAACGTGCCGGCGGCGCTTTATAAGGCGCTCGGTGGGTTTGCATCCAACGGCATCAATATGACGAAACTCGAGAGCTATATGGTCGACGGTGAATTCACCGCGACTCAATTCCTCGCCGATGTCGACGGCCACCCCGACGACCCCTCGCTCGCTCGCGCATTCGAGGAACTCGCGTTTTTCTGCAAGGAATTCAAGATCCTCGGTGTCTATCCGCCGCACCATTTCCGCACTATGAGCGCGGCCGCCCGATCCGAGGCATGATCGCGGCTCTGTGGCCGACACGTCTCATGCGGCAGCTCATTTCCAATTGATGGCTCAAATCGGGACCGCGGCCGTATTGCTGCCATCAAGGCGAATTTAACCATTGTCATCGATCGCGCAAATGCAACACGTGTCGTGAAGCTCTCATAAAGGTTGACGGAACCTTCGTTTAACCATCGATCGGTAGGACAAATAGGATCCGGCTGTCACCAAAGGAGTTTGCTCATGAGCTTTCACAAACGCGCGGGGGTATGGAAGCTCGCCGCCATCCTAGGCATTGCCCTTGCGATGGCCGCCTGTGCCAAAAATCCAACTGACCTCGCTGGCGCCGGCGCGGCCATACCGGGCAGCGTACAGGATTTCGCCGTTAACGTCGGCGACCGCGTCTTCTTCGATACCGACTCGACGGAGCTGTCGCCGACCTCCCAAGGGACTCTCGATAAACAAGCCGCGTGGCTGCAGCAATATGGCCATTATAGTTTCACCGTCGAAGGGCACGCCGACGAGCGTGGCACCCGCGAATATAATTTCGCGCTGGGCGCAAGACGCGCCGAGACGGTCAAGGATTATCTGATCGCCCGCGGAATCGCCGCTGCGCGGATACGGACGATCAGTTACGGCAAGGAGCGGCCGGTCGCGGTTTGCAACGACATCTCCTGCTGGTCGCAGAATCGCCGCGCGGTCACCGTGCTCGCAGGCGGCCAGTCCTGACGACTGCCGGGCGGCGGCACCCCCCACCGCCGCCCATTTCCTCTCGATGACCCAAATCTTTGCCGGCGTCCCCAACGGAACGCCGGCTTTTTATCGCTATGGCTCGGTGATCATTGGCTGCCGCGGCGAGATCTAGTCCCTCCTCTTCGGGGATAGTAGCCGCGAAGCCGACGGACGGAGCCCGACCCAATTCGCCTGAGCGACACCGCCGCCTCCCCTCCAGGAGAAGGATTCGTCTCAAACCTGCGGCTGCGGTTCGAACCCCGGCTCAGGGGTCGGCTTCTGGCGACCGGTGGTCGGCACCGGTGAGGGCCGCGGCGCGGGAGGCGGCGACGGCTCATCGCCGCTGTCGCGGATCGGCGGGCGGCCTTGCAGAAGACCCACGATCTCGTCGCCGGTCAGCGTCTCATATTCGAGCAGGCCTTTGGCGAGGACTTCGAGATCGTTGCGCTTCTCGGTGATAATCCGCGTCGCCTCGGCAAGGCCCGCTTCGACCAGACGGCGGACTTCCGCGTCGATCTTCTGCGAGGTCGCTTCAGAGATGTTCTGCTGCCGGCCCATGGAATAGCCGAGGAACACTTCCTCCTGGTTCTCACCGTACATGACCGTGCCGAGCTCATCAGAGAAGCCCCAGCGCGTCACCATCGCTCGCGCGAGCTTGGTCGCCTGTTCGATGTCGGACTGCGCGCCGGAAGTCACTTTGTCCTTGCCGAAGATGATCTCCTCCGACACGCGGCCGCCCATCAGCACCGCTAGACGCGAAGTCATCTGCTCATAGCTCATCGACAACTTGTCGCGCTCCGGCAATTGCATGACCATTCCAAGCGCTCGCCCGCGCGGGATGATTGTCGCCTTATGCACAGGATCGGTCGCCGGCACGTTGAGCGCGACGATCGCATGACCACCTTCGTGATAGGCGGTCAGGATCTTCTCCTGCTCGGTCATGACGAGCGTGCGCCGCTCGGCGCCCATCATGATCTTGTCCTTGGCGTCCTCGAATTCGACCATGGTGACGATACGCTTGCCGCGGCGCGCCGCGAGCAACGCCGCCTCGTTGACGAGATTCATGAGATCGGCACCGGAGAAGCCCGGCGTGCCGCGCGCCACCACCTTCAGATCGACATCGGGAGAGAGCGGCACCTTGCGCACATGCACCTTCAGGATCCGCTCGCGGCCGATCACGTCCGGGTTGGGGACGACGATCTGGCGGTCGAAACGGCCGGGGCGCAGCAAAGCAGGGTCGAGCACGTCGGGCCGGTTGGTCGCGGCGATGAGGATGATGCCTTCGTTGGCGTCGAATCCATCCATCTCGACGAGCAACTGGTTCAACGTCTGCTCGCGTTCGTCATTGCCGCCGCCAAGCCCGGCGCCGCGATGGCGGCCGACCGCATCGATTTCGTCGATGAAGATAATGCAGGGCGCGTTCTTCTTCGCCTGCTCGAACATGTCGCGGACGCGGCTGGCGCCGACGCCGACGAACATCTCGACAAAGTCGGAACCCGAGATCGTGAAGAACGGCACATTCGCCTCGCCGGCGATTGCGCGCGCGAGCAAAGTCTTGCCGGTACCGGGGGGACCGACGAGCAGAACGCCGCGCGGAATCCGGCCGCCGAGCCGCTGGAATTTCTGCGGATCGCGCAGGAATTCGACGATCTCCTGCAGATCCTCCTTGGCCTCGTCGACGCCGGCGACATCCTCAAACGTGATGCGGCCATGCGCCTCAGTCAGCAGCTTCGCCTTCGACTTGCCGAAGCCCATGGCTTTGCCGCCCGCTCCCTGCATCTGGCGGGAAAGAAAAATCCACACGCCAAGAAAGGCGATCAGCGGCAGGCCGTTAACCAGAAGCGTGACCAGCCAGCTATTGCCATCGGAGGGGGGCTTGGCCGCAATCGACACATTCTTTTTGTAGAGGGTCTGCACCAAACTCGGATCGTTCGGCGCATAGGTCGAAAACGCACGATTGTCTGTGAAATGGCCGGTGATCTCGTTGCCCGCGATCGTCACCTCGCGAACGTGGCCCTGCTCGACCTCATTCAAGAGCTGGCTGAAGGTGACATCCTGCGTCGGGGTATGCTGGCCAGGGTTCTGGAACAGCATGACCAGAGCCACGACGAGCAGAAAAATGATGACCCAGAGAGCAAAATTCCTGAAATTCGGATTCATCTGTGACCCGTAACAGCCCGATCTGCCCGAAGAAGGGTAAATCAACTGTTCAGTGAGGCGCTCCAAGCGGCGCATACCCAACTAATGTAGGCGTCGCGGGAGAGCTTGCCAAGGGAAGTTATCTATGCGGTTACCGGCCCTTGGCAAGACAGTTGCCGACCAGTGGCAAAGCTGGATTTTTCGACGCTTCGGGCGTGCTGCGGCGCCGGCGACGATCTTCGCGGCGAATTGTCAAAACGCCGCACGCGTCGAGCGATAACGCTGTGCCGCCGAGCGTCCCATGCCATGCGGCGCCGTTTTCAAGTGCTGCGCGAAATGCGGCCATCATATGTTCGAGCCGATCGAGGCGCACCGGCTTGCCGCCGAGCGCCTGGATTTCCCGCTCGACGAGACGCAGCAAGATCTCCTCGGGTTCGCCGCTGAGATGGCCGATCGGCGCGGAGAAAACTGCATCCGCAAGTGTGGCATGCAACGACGCTTGCAGTGCATTCACCCGCATCGCCAACGCAAAGTCGGCCCGCGCGGCACGACGGCCCAGTCGCAAGAGCGCCCTGCTGTCGAGCCCTTGTTCAGCAAGAAGAGGAAGCAAACGGCGCAACCTTGTTCGCGCAAACGCGGAATTCTCATTCGATGGATCACTGAGGAAGGCTTGGCCGCGCTCGGCGCAGACGGCGACCAAGGCATGCTTCGGATAGGCGAGCAAAGGCCGCAGATGTACGAGGTCGTCATGCGGTGCTGCGATCGGCATTCCGGCAAGACCGGCGATTCCGGTGCCACGCAGCAGCCGAAACAAGATCGTCTCGGCTTGATCGTCGGCATGATGCGCGGTCAAGACGAAATCGGCGCCGATTGCGCGGGCATGTTGGAACAGCAACGTGTAACGCGCCGCCCGCGCGCGCTCCTGGATGCGGGTCGCGGGCTTTTCGCCCTCCCACGTCAGGATAGTATGCGGCAGGCCTAAGGTCGCGGCCCAGATCGCCACGGTCTCCGCTTCGCTGCGCGACTCTGGGCGCAGGCCGTGATTAACCGTCGCGACAGAAAGCCTGACCTTGGAATGCTGCTGCTGGGCCCAGGCGGATGCAAGCAGCATCATGGCGACCGAATCGGGACCGCCCGACACGGCGAGCACCGCAGCGCGCGCCTCGTTCAAAGGCGCGAACACTGCCTCAATTTCCGCGCCGCTGAAGGAGCCCGTCACTGCCTGCGTCGGCGCTGCGCTTGCCCGCCGCGTCGAGACTTCGAGCGCCGGGTTCAACATTGCGCGCGTTTGGCTTCCCGTTCGGCACCGGCTTTTACCGCCGCTGAAGCATTCGGATATTTGCGCGCCACTTCGCCAAAGGCTGCGCAGGCCTGTTCTTTGGCATGCATCGCCTGAAGAGACTCGCCGAGCCTCAGCATGGCTTCAGCGGCGCGCGGCGAGGTCGCATAATCGGTCGAGATCTTCAGATATTGCTCGGCGGCTTCCTTGTGTTGGCCGCGCTGATAATAGGTTTCGCCGAGATAATAGAGCGCGTCCGACGTGTAATGGGTCTTCGGATTTTTTTGCAGGAAGGCGGTGAAGCTCCTTTCGGCGTTGTCATAGTCCTTCTGCTTGAAATAGCCGTAGGCGACGTCGAACTCCTCTTTCGTCGGATTGGCTGGCAAACCGGCGAGCACCGTGCCGCCCGGCGTCGTAACCGGGCCGGTAGTTGTATCGGGCTGGCGCTGCCCGGGAGCGATGACGGCGGCCGGAGGCGCAGGAGGCGCAGGAGGCGCAGGAGGCGCAGCCTTATATTCGCTACTCGGCAGATCGAGTGGCGCATTCGGATCGCTCGAAGCGACGGAACCGGCCGCCGGAGCCGCAGCAAGCGGGGTGCTCGGCGCTGTCGTTCCGAGTTGGCGAGGCGCACCGGGCGCATTCGGGTCTGCATTTGGATCGAAGGCATCGCCGTGCGAGCGCTCCGGCTCTATTGCTCGCGCTGGCGGCGATCCGGCATCGCCGGCGAGCGGCGCAAGCGGAGCTGGAGCTGGAGCTGTGCCGGGCTCACTCACATCGCTACGCCTCGGCAATGGTTTTCCGTGTCCTTCCTGGAAGCGGAAGTCGACATCCTCCTGGAATTTCCGCAATTGGTCTTCGAGCCGATGGTTTTCGAACTGCAACTGTTCGATTTGACCGTTCATCTGACGGATTTGGTCTTCGAGCTTTCCGACCCTGACGATGAGGCTGGATTCGTCTCCGCCGTCCGGCGGAGGACCGCCTGAACCACCGCCCACGTCGGCCGGAGGCACACCATAATCCTGCACTACCTGCTGTCCGGCTTCCTGGCTGTGCCCTGGGAGAGCACAGCCCAGGATGAATACCCCGGCTACAGCGGCTGCGGCAGCACCTTTGTTCAATCGAGTCATGGGACTGTCCAGCGATTTGTCAGCTTGTTATTAAGGCATAGTTCGGCCAAAGTTTGGACATGAGCAAGGATTTGTTCATACACGAGATATTAGGCCGAAGTTGCGGCGGGTCCGAATTAGAAATCCGGCCGCAGATGCGATAAAAAGACCCGTCGCGCCGAAGTTTGCGCAGGGCGCGCGCAGACGTTGGGAGTTCGGGCGGCGGCGGCGGCAGACTGCGCTCTTTCCCGGTCTCGTATGAGGGGAGTTCATGGTCCGCAAGCACTTTGGCACGGATGGGATCCGCGGCCTTGCCAATAAGATCATCACGCCCGATCTCGCGATGAAGGTCGCTCAGGCCACAGGCGTGCTCTTCCAACGTGGCGAGCATCGTCACCGGGCTGTCATTGGCAAGGACACCCGGCTCTCCGGCTACATGATCGAAACTGCCATGGTGGCAGGTTTTACCTCGGTCGGGGTGGACGTGCTCCTGCTCGGGCCGATGCCAACCCCAGCGGTCGCCATGCTGACCCATTCCATGCGCGCCGACGTGGGGGTGATGATCTCCGCCTCGCACAATCCCTACGAGGACAACGGCATCAAATTGTTCGGCCCGGACGGCTACAAGCTCTCCGACGAGGTCGAGGCCAAGATCGACGCGATGCTCGACAAGGAAGTCATGCTGAAATTGTCGAAATCCGCCGACCTCGGACGCGCGATGCGCGTCGAGGGCGATCGTGCCCGTTATATCGAATTCGCCAAGCGGACGCTGGTCGGCGATCTTTCGCTCGACGGCTTGCGGATCGTCGTCGATTGCGCCAATGGCGCCGCCTACAAGGTCGCACCCGAAGCTCTGTGGGAGCTCGGCGCCGAAGTCTTTTCGATCGGCGTCAAGCCGGACGGATTCAACATCAACCGCGACGTTGGATCGACCGCTCCGAAGGCGCTCGTCGACAAGGTTCGTGAAATGCGCGCCGACGTCGGCATCGCCCTCGACGGTGATGGCGACCGGGTGATCGTCGTCGATGAACGAGGCAAGATCGTCGACGGCGACCAGTTGATGGCGGCCATTGCCGAAAGCTGGCAGCATGATGGCCGGCTGTCGCGGCCGGGCATCGTTGCGACGCTGATGTCGAACCTTGGCTTCGAACGCTATCTCGAGAGCATCGGCCTGGCGCTCGCCCGCACTGCTGTCGGCGACCGTTACGTGCTCGCCCATATGCGCGAGCATGGCTACAACGTGGGCGGCGAGCAATCCGGTCACATCATTCTGACAGATCATTGCACGACTGGCGACGGCCTCGTCGCCGCTTTGCAGCTCCTCGCTATTGTCAAACGCCGGATGAAGCCGGTGAGCGAAGTCTGCCACAGGTTCGAGCCGCTGCCGCAGATCTTGAAGAACGTTCGCTTCAAGGCCGGGCGGCCCCTCGAAGAAGAGCGCGTCTCTCGGGCAATCGAAGATGGCAGACGCAAGCTCGGTAATAAAGGTCGCCTCGTCATTCGCCTTTCCGGTACGGAACCAGTGGTCCGGGTTATGGGCGAAGGTGACGACCTCGACCTCGTTGAGCAGATCGTGGATGACGTCTGCGATGCACTGAGCGCCGCTGCGGCGTGACTGAAGCTGAGGGTGATTAACCTTAAGATGTAGGGTTAAGGGGCTTTTAAGGTCTTTGCGACATCTTCCCCCCGTCGAATGAGTGCTCTGGGCCATCAGTCTGCCCGAGCCAAGGAGGGGACTGATGTCATGGCCAGTTTGAAAGCCATAATTCTTGGAGGCGCCTTCGTGCTCGGCGCCGCCAGTTTCGCCCAGGCGGCGGATTTGCCGATGCCGCCACCGCCACCCATCGCACCGTTTCCGGTCGTTTCGGGCTGGTATTTGCGCGGCGACGTGGGCGTCGGCTTTGACGAACTGAGCTCTTTCAGCTCGAGCGACGCAAACGCGGGAATTCCGGGCTTTTCCTACGATGGCAGCGGCCTTGGACGGCAGGCAATCTTCGGCGGCGGTGCCGGCTATCAATTCAACAATTGGTTCCGTGCCGACGTGACCGGCGAATATCGCACGCCAACAAAATTCTGGGCCTACGAGAATTATGCTGGCACAACCCCCGCCTGCAGCACCTGCATCGACGCCTATACGGGGTCCGTGCGCACCTTTGACGTGCTTGCCAATGGTTATTTTGATATCGGCACCTGGTATGGATTCACACCCTTCGTCGGCGCCGGCATCGGCGCGGCTTTCCACTCGTTCGAAGGCCTGACCGACGTTGGCGTGCAAACTGGCGGGTTCGGCCAAGCGCCGACCAGCAACACCACGCAATTTGCCTGGGCGCTGATGGCTGGCGTCGCCTATTCGTTTACGCCCAATTGGAAGCTCGAGCTCAGCTATCGCTATCTGGACATGGGGAACGTGGCGAGCAACAGCATCATTTGCACCGCCGGATGCACCTACGAAGTCCAGCGCTTCCACATAGCTTCGAACGATGTCCGCCTCGGCCTGCGCTACGTCTTCGCCGAAGTGCCCCCGCCTGCTCCGCCGCTGGTTACCAAATATTAAGCGCCGCCATTCAACCCGAGACGAAAAGCGGGCCCCTGGCCCGCTTTTTCTTTGATAAGGGGCGGATTGCCCTGCCGATTGCCCTGAAGACCGCCCGGCGGTCGCGCGAGGAAAACCTTTGTTAAGGTTAAGAGGCGTTTAAGAAATATCCTTCACACTTCCTTTCGATCGAGACCTGAAAGGAAGCGTGTCGATGACGAGCCAAACCATTCTTTTGCGGGCGCTTGCGGTCGCCGCTGCTCTCGCGGCCAGCGCCGCGTCGGCGCAGGTCGAAGCCGCCGATCTCGGATCGCTCTTCTCCGACGGCTCTCCGCCACCGTTACAACCGGTCGAATTCGGCACCGGCTGGTATATTCGCGGCGATGTCGCCTATGCGAATGATTCGCTGCCGAACGTATCTCCGGATCTCAGCCAATTTGTTTCTTCGTCGCGGCAAACGGCCCTCAACGCCGATCTCGGGTTCGGTTACAAGTTCAACAACTGGCTGCGAAGCGACCTTGTCGTCGACTATTGGAGACCGATTGACGCAAATGGCACCGCGGCAGGCCAGCAATGCGTCACGCAAGTGACCACGATCAACAATATTCCGACCGACACAGCCTTCGATACCTGCACGCCGCATTATTCTTCCAGCATCCAAACTTGGGATTCACTCGCCAATCTCTATGCGGATATCGGCACTTGGTATGGATTTACGCCTTATATCGGCGCTGGCGCCGGCGTCAGCCGCACCCAAGTGTCGAGCAGCGTCCATTGGTTTATGAGCAACGGCCTGCCCTATCAGGTCTCGACAGACGGATTCTATTTCGATTGGGATCGCAGCGAATCTACGCTGCGCTATCAATTCGCGTGGGCGCTCATGGCCGGTTTTTCCTATGCGTTCACCCCGCAGGTGATGGTCGACCTCGGCTACCGCTATATCAATCTCGGCACGATCACCGGCATTGCAGATCCCTCCGGCGATAGCTTCTCGAAAACCATCGACGCCCACGAAGTCCGCCTTGGCATGCGCTACCTGATCGACTGACCCGTACCGCCGCATTCCGCATCGAGCAAAGCAAGGGATTGCCGAGACAATCGGCGTTATCGCTTGGCCTTCCTCAAACGCTGCCGGCCGTCCTAAAATCGCTCGTGACTCTCATTCCAGCCGCACCCGAAGCAAAACCCGGGCGCCCTTTCTTTGCGTCCGGACCTTGCCCCAAACGGCCCGGCTGGATGCTCGATAGGCTCGAAGGTGCACTGCTCGGCCGCTCCCATCGCAGCCCGGCCGGACGGGCGAGGCTGAAACGCGCGCTGGATCTCACCCGCGAAGTTCTCGAAGTTCCGCCGACGCACCGCATCGCGCTCGTACCAGCATCCGATACCGGCGCGGTCGAAATGGCGCTTTGGTCGCTGCTCGGCGCCCGCGGCGTCGATGTTCTTGCCTGGGACTTCTTCGGCGAAAGCTGGGTAAAAGACATCGTCGGGCAATTGAAGCCCGCGGATGTTCGCGTTCTAAGGGCTGCGCACGGCGACATCGTCGATCTGGCGCGCGTCGATTTCGACCACGATGTTGTCTTCACCTGGAACGGCACCAGCGCGGGCGTTCGGGTGCCGAATGGCGACTGGATTGCCGCCGACCGCAACGGCCTCACGATCTGCGACGCGACTTCCGCCGCCTTCGCGCAAAAGCTCGATTGGGCAAAGCTCGATGTCGTCACCTTTTCATGGCAGAAATGCCTCGGAGGCGAGGCGGCTCATGGCATGCTTGTGCTTGGACCGCGTGCGGTCGAGAGGCTGACGACCTACGTGCCGGCATGGCCGCTGCCGAAGATCTTTCGGCTCACTGAGGGCGGCAAGCTCATTGACGCGATTTTCGAGGGCGAGACGATCAACACGCCTTCGATGCTCTGCGTCGAAGACTATTTGGACGCCTTGACTTGGGCGAAATCAATCGGAGGCCTCGCCGCGCTCATCGCGCGGGCTGACGCCAATGCGCGAGAGCTCGCAGACTGGGTCGGCAAGACTGCGTGGATCGACTTTCTAACCAAGGATCCGGCGATCCGCTCCAACACTAGCGTATGTTTGGAAGTTGTCGATGCCGAAGTCGCGAGCCTCGCGCCTGCGGCGCGGCGTGCCTTTACGCAAACGATCGTCGATCACCTCGAACGCGAGAATGTCGCCTATGACATTGGCGCCTATCGCCTGGCGCCGCCAGGCTTGCGCATCTGGTGCGGCCCGACGGTCGATGCGCGGGACATAGGGTTGCTCACACCCTGGCTCGATTACGCTTATGCGATCGCAAGAACATGATCTCCGAAACATGAGAATCGCGGATAGAACGTGAGGCGCGATCCTGCTCTAACGCGGCAAGGCAGCCGCAAGACGCTCATGTTCCGTCGCGTCGCATGGGATCGCGAAGCGCAGCCACGCGGGTCGCGCGGCGAAGCGCCGCACCCAGATGCCCGCGCGGCCGAGCCGATCGAATAAGAGGCTAGCCTCGGGATGCGCCACGAGGCGAAAGAGCGGCGTTCCGCCTACAGGCGTTAAGCCGGCCGCAGCGAGAACGGCGTCGAGCTTGGCGGCATCGACTGCCAGGTGGGCGCTGGTCGTGGCGAGCCAGGCACGATCGGCGAATGCTTTCATGGCGATCTCGATCGCCGCGCCGGAGACCGGCCAAGGTCCGAGCGCGGCGCGCAGCTTCGCGCAAATATCCGGCGCGGCGATCGCGAAGCCAAGCCGCAGGCCAGGCAAACCAAAGGTCTTGCCGAAAGAACGCAGAACGATCACTCCCGCCAGCATGGCTGGAGCCAGGCTCGCCCCTTGCGGCAGAAAATCGACGAAGGCCTCATCGATGATGAGCATGCCACTGCGTCCAGCGAAATGCTCTGCGAGTTTGGTGAGATCGGCCGTCGGCACGCGCCGTCCGTCCGGGTTGTTGGGATTGACGACGACGGCCACATCCATTTCGGCCAGTTCGGCGAGCCCTTCGCATGACCAAACGCCCGCGCCGGCGCTGCGCCAGGTCCGTGCATGTTCGCTATAGGTGAAGCCCAAAATGCCGACGCGCCGGGCAGAGACGAGCTGCGGTAGCCATTGGATGAGCGCCTGCGTTCCCGCTGCCGCGACGACGCAAAGGGCGTCCACGCAATAGAATGCAGCCGCCGCCTCTTCAAGCCGGCGCAGATCTGCTTCCTCCGGAAGCCGCCCGAAGACATCCGATGATAGGTCCGCGACTGGATAAGCATGCGGATTGACGGCCGTCGATAGATCGAGCCAAGGCAAAGGCGCCTGCGGAAAAAGACGGCGCGCCAAAGCGAGATTGCCGCCATGGCTTTCGCCGGCTAACACCTGGACTTCGCGTTGCGAGGTCTCATGCATGGTTTCGGCTTCACCGTCGCGCTGGCGGCCGCCGCTCTCGCGCTCGAAGCGTTGGTCAGCTATCCGCAAGCCCTATACAGGGCGATCGGCCATCCGGTCACCTGGATCGGTCGGCTGATCGCATTTCTGGAGGTCCGTCTCAACCACGGCGAGGCGAGCCAGTCGCGCCGCCGCATCCTCGGCGTAGTTGCGCTCGGCCTCGTGTTGCTCGTCACCGGGCTTGTGGCGCAAGCGCTGACAAGCCTCGTGTCCGCTTTCGTGAAACCATTGCTGTTCGGCTTTTTCATCCTTGCCCTGGCCGCGTCCTCCCTGCTTGCCCAGCGCAGCCTCGATCAGCATGTGCGTGGCGTCGCCGATGCACTGGAGCGCGACGGGCTCGAAGCAGCGCGGGCCTCGGTCGGCAAGATCGTCGGGCGCGACACGCGCGTGCTCGATAGCGCTGGAGTTGCGCGCGCGGCGATCGAAAGCCTGGCGGAAAGTTTCGCCGACGGCATCGTCGCGCCGGCTCTTTGGATCGCCCTCCTCGGCCTCCCCGGCGGCGCGCTCTACAAGGCGATCAACACAGCCGACAGTATGATCGGACATCGCACGCCGCGCTATGCCGCTTTTGGTTTCGCCGCCGCGAAACTCGATGATCTCGTCAACTGGCCGGCCGCGCGGCTCGCGGCGCTGTGGCTCGGCGTTGCCGCGCTCTTTATGCCGGACGCTTCCGCCTATGCCGTGTGGCGCATCGTCAGGCGCGATGCGCGCGGCCACCCCTCACCCAATGCCGGCTGGCCGGAAGCGGCCATGGCCGGCGCGCTCGCCCTTCGGCTCGGCGGGCCGCGCACCTATGCCGGCAAGAAAGTCGACGGCGCATACGACGATTCCTGGATCGGCAACGGAGTCGCGGAGGCCGGTGCGCGCGATATCTGGCGCGCTTTGCAGCTCTACCGCCGCGCCTGCCTCGTGCATTGGGCTGCGCTCGGCGGTCTCGCGCTCATCCTCATCGCGCGAGGCTGAGAAGCAGATCGAGATCGACATGGGCCTCGAGATGCGCGGCGACGGCATCGAGCGCCTCTTCGATCCGCGCGGCATAGGAAACGTCCGAGCGCTCCGCGCCCCATCGTGCAAGCCAAGCGCGCCGCTGCACATCGCCGCCGAAGAAGCCATGCACATAAGAGCCGCTGATCCGCCCATCGGCGGAAATCGCGCCATCTGAGCGGCCATCGGCAAACCGCACGAGCGGGCGGTCGCAATCGGGCCCCGCGGTCCGGCCACAATGAAGTTCATAGCCAGTGAATGGCGTGCCGTCGGCAACGGCCGTGCCGCTAACCGGCGCCACGATCTTCTCCGCCGTCATTTTGGTTTCGATGTCGAGCAGTCCAAGTCCGGGCACTTCGCTCGGCGGCCCTTCGAGACCGAGCGGATCGGCAATCTTCCTGCCGAGCATCTGATAGCCGCCGCACATACCAAAGACGCGGCCACCCCGGCGCACGTGCGCGGCGAGATCGATGTCCCATCCTTCCGCCCGGAACGCAGCGAGATCGGCGATCGTCGTCTTCGAGCCGATGAGGAGGATGAGATCGGCGTCCGCCGGCAAACACTCTCCTTTGCGGACGAGAGCGACCGAAAGGCCCGGCTCCAGGCGCAACGGATCAATATCGTCGAAATTGGCGATTCCCGGCAGAACCGGGACGGCAATCTTCATCCCGCCGTGGGCTTTCGCCGGCTTTGCGGCGAGCGCCATCGAATCTTCGGCCGGCAGGGCTTCAGCCGCCGCGCAATAAGGAACGAGCCCCAGCGCCTTCCATCCGGTGCGGCTTTCGATGAATGTCATACCTTCATCGAAAAGCTTTGCATCGCCGCGGAACTTATTGACGAGAAAGCCCGCGATCCTCGCCGCATCTTCCGGCGCGACCACTTCCTTCGTGCCGACGATCTGGGCGATGACGCCACCGCGATCGATATCGCCGACAAGTACCACCGGCACATCGGCGGCGCAGGCGAAGCCCATGTTGGCGATGTCATTGGCGCGCAAGTTCACCTCTGACGCGCTGCCGGCGCCCTCGACGATGACGAGGTCGGCTACGGCTTTGAGGCGGCCGAAGCTTTCTAGGACGCAGGCGAGCAGCTTCGGCTTATAGGCCTGGAAATCGGTCGCATGCGCCTGGCCGAGCACGCGGCCTTTCACGACGATCTGAGTAACGCTGCCGCTCTGCGGCTTGAGCAGCACGGGGTTCATGTCCGTCGAAGGCTCTATGTCGCAGGCTTGCGCCTGCACGGCCTGCGCGCGGCCAATCTCGCCGCCGTCCTCCGTCACCGCCGCATTGTTCGACATGTTTTGCGGCTTGAATGGGCGCACGCGAAACCCGCGCTTCGTAAAGGCGCGACAGAGCCCGGCGACGATCAGGGACTTGCCGACATCCGAGCCCGTGCCTTGAAACATCAGCGCCTTCGCGGGCGCGATCGAAATCAAAACTCAATTCCTGCCTGCGCCTTAACGCCGGCATCGTAATGATGTTTGACAAGCTTCATATCGGTCACGAGATCGGCGGCGTCGGTCAGTTCCGGACGGGCATTGCGGCCAGTGACGATGATATGGAGATCCGGTCGGCGCCCACGCAAAGCCGCAACGACGTCGTCGAGTGGCAGGTAGCCATAGCGCAGCGCAATGTTCAATTCGTCGAGCAGGATGAGCCTGATCTTCGGATCGTCCATCAATTCGCGCGCCTTGGCCCAGCCGGCTTCAGCCGCACGGATGTCCCGCGCGCGGTCTTGCGTCTCCCAGGTGAAGCCTTCGCCCATCACGTGCCAGCTGACGAGATCGCCGAAGCGCGCGACGGCGGCGCGTTCGCCGGTTTCCCACGTACCCTTGATGAACTGAACGACGCCGACATGCCAGCCATGGCCGAGCGCGCGCAGGAGAAGCCCGAAGCCGGCTGTCGACTTGCCTTTTCCGGAGCCGGTATTGACGATCAGCAGGCCTTTCTCGGCGATCGTCTTGCTCGCCACCGCGGCATCCTGCAAAGCCTTCCGCTTCGCCATCTTTTCGCGATGGCGGCGGGCATCGTCTTGGGTCTCTGTCATACGGCCTCGCTGCTCGTTCGCCTCAATCAGACCTTCGAAAACCGGGCTCGGCCGCGGAAGCTAATCTCTCTCGCGTCCGATGAGACGATGCCAAGCCGACTGAATCCCGGCGGAAATGCTGTCGAATTTGGAATTTGCTTCGTCCCAGTTGACCAGCGGACAACCTACTCCGCCCGCCGGGCACACCGGACGACGGCCGTAATCCGCGATATAGGCAACGCCGATGGTCAGTAGAACACCAAGAATGATTCCCAAGATCAAGCGCATCCGCCGTCCTCCCTCCTCCGCCACTCGACCGCAAGCGCGAAGAGACCTCCCCGGCTTGGATGGGCCTAGGCTTCAATCCGGCCACGCCGCCGGAGTTCCTATCGGAAGAGTTCCAGCTTTTCGGCGCCCGATAATCGGTCGATTCGCGCTAGCGCGGCGAGCCGCGCCGCATGCGAATCCTGCGGATTCTGCGCAAGCATCGCTTCGGGCGCAACGGGCGACGCGAGCGCCGGCGCGCGCCGCGGCTCCGGCTCTGCCTTCGGCAAAGCCGCGGCTGGCTGATTGAGACGCAAGAGGCCGGCGACCGCGTGCGCCTGCGAATTCGATCCCGGCGCAGAATTTCTCGTCGAGGGCGTCAGCCCGCATTTCCGCGGCCAGCCGATCGAGAGTTCTGCGTCACGTCCCGAAGCCGCTGCACGAGAAGGCGGATCGAAGGATCGGCCGGCTGGGCTTGCTGCTCGCGCACGACCTGCTCGAGGCGCCCCACGGCGTCGAGCATCTGGCGCATTTCGTCAACCCGGCTGCGGCGGGCGAATTCGGCGAGGAACCAGCGACCGCGCACGGTTTCCATCACCGCTGCTTCGATCGCCCCATAATCTGCTTCGCTCATGCCCTCGGGCGGTGCGATCATTGCCATGGCTTGCCTTGGGAACCGAATCAACCTTCAAGCTCAGTCTGCGCCGCGCCCGGTCGAAATCAAGCCGCCGATCCGCGGCATCGGCGCAACGTCCGCCGGCCCCTTCCGCCAAACCCCTGCCCTTCCCATATTGGGGGCCATGCTTGACCACGCTCCCGCTTTTCTCCTTGATGAAGACCGTAACGAAAGCACCACCGTGCCCGACGGGGCGCCACACGAAGGCGACGTTGCTCTGCTCGATGCCTATTCACGCACCGTGGCAGATGTCGTCGAACGCGTTGGGCCGAGTGTCGTTCGTCTCGATATCCGCCACGGCGACGGCAAGCGCGGCGGTTCCGGCTCCGGCGTCATCGTTTCGCCCGACGGGCTGATCCTGACCAACAGCCATGTCGTGCAAGGCGCCAAGCGGGCGGAGGTGACGACGCTCGATGGCCGCACATTGTCGGCGCGCGTGCTCGGCGACGATCCGGACACCGATCTCGCGCTGGTGCGCGTCGACGAAAATGCGACTCTGCCGGCCGCTCACATCGGCGATTCAAAACATCTGAAGCGCGGCGAAATCGCGATCGCGATCGGCAATCCGCTCGGGTTCGACGCCAGTGTCACAGCCGGCATCATCTCGGCGCTCGGTCGCTCCCTGCGTGCCAAATCCGGTCGCACCATCGATGATGTGATCCAGACCGACGCGGCGCTCAACCCCGGCAACTCCGGCGGACCGCTCGTCTCCTCGCGCGGCGAAGTCATCGGGATCAATACGGCGATGATTGCCGGCGCACAGGGCATTTGTTTCGCGGTCGCCTCCAACACCGCCCGTTTCGTGCTCGGCGAAATCATTCGTCACGGCAGAGTCCGCCGCGCCCATCTTGGCATCGGCGGCGGCACAATCGTATTGCCGCGTCGGATTGCCCTGCGGCTCGGCCTCGCCCAGACGACGGGCGCAGTCGTGACCAGCGTCGACAAAGGTGGGCCGGCCGATGAAGCCGGGCTTTTGCGCGGCGACATCGTGCTCGCCGTCGCCGGCGCGGAGGTGACCGGCGCCGACGATCTCGTGCGCCTGCTCGACGCCGATAAGATCGGCCGCACCGTGCCGCTCGATATTCTGCGCCGATCGGAGAAACGCAGATTCTGGGTCGGGCTGCGGGAGCGGTGAGCCCGCGTCAGAACTCGATCGGCTCTCCCGCCCCTTCCCAGGCGAGCATGCCTCCGCTGAAATGCGCGCGGATATCATCGCGGCCTGCTGTTTGAGCGAGGCCCAACGCGATCACTGAGCGCCGACCCGAGCGGCAGGAAAGAACGATTCTCTTGCCGGCCTCGGCCGCTGGCAAAGCCTCCACGTCAAAGCTCTGCAGCGCATTGAGCGTAGAGCCGGGAATATGGCCGCCGGCATATTCGTGCGGCTCGCGCACGTCGACGAGAACGGTTGAGCCGTCCGCGAGGCCCTGTTTCAATTCCGCCAAGGTCACGTCCTCGACCACGGGTTTGCGGGTCTCCACCATTGCCAAGCCCATTCCATGAGATTTTGCGTGGACTTCGACGTCAGCCCAACTTTGCGAAAGAATATGGCCTCCGGCGGCGGTGAACAAGAGGGGGCACGTCGCCGGCGGTCGCGTGGGCCGAGCGGCAACCATCTCCGCTGCTCTTGGCTTGACTGGCGAAAGGCCGACATCGCATGACGGTTACGGGCTGCCAATCAAAGCGCCCGGCCCGGGAGCCAAGCTTGCGCCGCAAATATTATCTGCTGGACGTCTTCACCGACCGGGCGCTCGCCGGCAACTCGCTCGCCGTCGTGGTCGACAGCAGCGGTCTCGATTCCGCGGCGATGCTGCGAATTGCCGCCGAGTTCAACCTCTCGGAGACGGCCTTTCTGTTCGAGCCGCATGATCCAGTCAATACCGCGCGGCTGCGCATATTCGCACCCAGGGGCGAACTCTCTTTTGCGGGCCACCCGACCCTCGGCGCCGCCATTCTCGTCGGCGAATTGCGCGCACACGACCTTTTGCGCGCGCAGGACATCAGGGTGGTACTCGAAGAAAACGTCGGCGCGATTTCCTGTGTCGTGCGCCATCGCGCCGGCAGAAGCCGGCAAGCGCATTTCACCTTGCCGAAATCTGCCAACGCGTGTCGGTCTGCCGTTGAGCAACGAGCGCCTCGCTGCGGCACTTTGCCTTGCGCCAGCAGATATCGACTTCGATCGGCACGTGGCCTCGATCTATTCGGCCGGCACGACTTTCACCTTCGTTCCCGTGGGGAGCCTGACGGCTCTGGTTCGGGCTCGACCGCGCGCCGATCTTTTCGGGACGACCTTCGCGCCCCCCGAGACGGCGCAAGTCTTTCTGTATACGCGCGAGACGATCGACGCCGCGCATGATTTTCACGCCCGCATGTTCGCGCCGACGCTTGGCATTGCCGAAGATCCCGCGACGGGTGCCGCCGCCGCGGCCTTCGCCGGGGTGCTGATGGCTTTCGAGAATGTCCCGGACGGCAACCACGCGCTGACGATCGAGCAAGGCTTCGAGATCGATCGGCCGAGCCTCATTGTTCTCGGGCTCGACGTCGAAAGAGGCGTTCTGGTCGAGGCTTCGATCGGCGGCGCGGGAGTGATCGTCGGGGAAGGATTTCTCGATCTATGATGTTTGCCCCGCCGCGCATCGAAAAGATCGCGACCATCGCCTTCCGGCTGGAGCCGAAGCCCTGGCGTTTCGCGACCGACCACGACAGCGAAATCGATGCCCACTGGGCGAAGCTTTTGAGCCGCAATCCGCATTATTACAACGGACGCGTGCTGCTCATGCACCGCGTCGGCGTCCGCGAAACCGCAGAGGGCCGCGTGCTCGAAGGCGGCTGCCTCATCGCCGAATACAAGGCTTTTCTCGCCTGGCGCGACTTCGGCTTTCCCGACGCAGCAATCTACAACGGCTTCGCCATGGCGGCACTCAGATCCGCCGACGGCGCCTTTATGCTGGGCGAAATGGGGGCTTCGACCTCCAGCCCCGGACAGATCTATTTTCCAGCCGGGACACCGGACCCGAGCGATCTCGTCGGCGAAGCCGTCGATCTCGATGGCAGCGTGTTGCGCGAACTCGCTGAAGAGAGCGGAATTGCCGCACGTGACGTAGCACTCGACCCTGGCTGGACTGTGGTCTTTCAAGGCTCGCGCATCGCCTGCATGAAGATCGTCCGCTCCGACCTGTCCGCCGCCGAACTCGTGGCGCGCGTCACAGCTTTCCTCGCGCGAGAAAAACAGCCGGAACTTGCCGGGCTGAGGCCCGTCTTCAGCTTAAAAGATCTCGACGAAGTGAAGATGCCGGATTTCACCCTCACCTATCTACGCCATGCGCTCGCAGCACAGCAGTGAGGCATCTCGTCATTGCGAGAGACGCGAGCAATCCAATCGTGTGATGTTTTGGATTGCTTCGTCTCTCCGCTCCTCGCAATGACCGACTCTTACGTGTGATAGCCATGCTTGGTTTCGGAGGCGCGGATCAGGTTCATCGCCTCGCCGCCGCGGCCTGCCGAGCACGCCGCCGCCGCGTCCGACAATTCGCGCTCGATCTGATTGAAGACCGAATCATTGACGTTGCCGGTCTCGTGGTCGGCAACGAGCACGCCTTGGTAATGATTGATCTTTGTCGTGCAGGGGGCATCCGGCGGCAGGTTTGCAAAATTCGCAGGAGCAGCCGGCGGCGGCGGAGGCGGTGGGGCCGAGGCGACGGGAGCGTCCTCGTTGCAGGCGCTGAGCGCGAGAGCGATGGCGAAAACGGCCCACGGCCAAGCCGAGCGACGCATGAAACCCTCCCAGCGATGCGATACTCAGCGCGTAGTTGAGACGATTCCCCCGCCTTTGGTCAAGCCACCCTCCGCCACCGCCTCGCCGGCGCAGATGGGCGGTTGACAAGGCGGACAGACATTCTCATGCTATTGGGAGGAATCGGCGATGGAGTTCGCCGTGTAACCGCCCCTGGGGCTGATAACTCCTGTACACGTCTTTAGGACGGCAGGAGAAATTTGCATGAGAGGCCCTGGGCGACCTCCGATGACATCTGTTCTGTGCTCGCTTTCGGCGCAGCCGCATCTGCGGCCGGGACAATGTCTGTCATGACTCGCGATGTTCTTCTCCAGATCGCCCAGGTTCTGACGGTGCTGGTTCTCGCGCCGCTCATCCAAGGGATCATTGCGCAATTCGAGGAGCGGGTACAGCGCGGCCACGGACCGGGCATTTTCCAGCCCTATCGCGACCTCTGGAAGCTCTTTCACAAGCAGATCGTCGTGCCCGAGACGGCATCATGGCTCTTCTGGGTGACGCCCATCGTCGCTTTCACCTGCATGCTGACGGTGCCGATTTTGATTCCGGTGCTCACCAATTTTCCTCTGCCTGAATCGGACATGGGCGACATTCTGGGCGGCGGCCTCATCCTAACGCTGGGCTCGTTCATGATCGTTCTCGCCGGGCTCGATACCGCGAGCGCCTATGGCGGCATCGGATCAAGCCGCGCCGTCATGGTCTCGATCCTCGCCGAGCCGACGCTGATCCTGGTCTTCGTCGGGATCACGCTGCTCGCCAAGTCGATGCTGCCTTTCGTCGTTAACCACCTCCTCGTATCGAGCTGGGCCGTCTACTGGAGCCCGGCGCATCTGTTCCTGGTCGCCGCCTTTTTCATCCTGCTGCTCGTCGAGACGGACCGTATGCCGATTCATTCGAGCACGCATATTGAAGTCTACATGATCGAGGAGGCCCGGATTCTCGAATATTCCGGGCCGCTGCTGGCGCTCCTCAAATGGGCCTCGGCGATGAAGCAGTTCATCCTCTACGTCATCTTTTGCAACGTGCTGATTCTGCCGTGGGGCCTATCGACCGCGGGAACAGCGGTCGGCGCCGCCGGCGCTGCGATCGGGCTCGTCATCAAATTCACGGCCGTCGCCTGCGCCGTCGTATTCGTCGAGACTGCGCAATCGCGCCTGCGCTTCTACCGCTACCAGGAACCGCTCGCCGCATCCTTTCTGCTCGCCATTCTGTCGATCGTCGGAACCCAATTGAGTTAGCGACCATGTTCCTCCAGCACCTCGGCCCGCTTGCCTCGTCGCTTTTCAGCCTGCTGGCGATCGCGAGCCTCCTGCTCTCCTTCGTCATGCTGGGATCGCGCTGGCTCAACAATTATCTCTACGCCTTCGCCGCGGAATCCTGGATCATCGCGGCAATCTCCGCCGCCGTAGCTTTCTACGGCAATTACCCGGAACTCTATCTCATAGCGATCTTGACGCTGTTGTTCCGCGGCCTGCTGTTGCCCTATCTGCTTTGGCGGATCATTCGCCGGCTCGATGTCGACCGCGAGATCCATCTCACTTTGCAGCCGAGCACGAGCCTTGTGGTCGGCGCGCTTTTCGTGATGTTGGCGCTCTCTGTATCTTTCCGGATTGCGACGCAGCTTCATCTCGAACTTACCGTCGCGGTGCTGGCGCTGACAGTTATGCTGTCGATGACGCTCATCGGCTTTCTCATCCTCGCCGTTCGCTACGAGGCCATCAGCCAGATCCTTGGATTGCTCGTACTTGAAAACGGTATCTTCCTCGGCTCGCAGATTCTCGTGCCCGGGATGCCGCTGTTGATCGAAGTGGTGATCCTGTTTGATCTGCTGATCGTCGTCGCCTGTTTCGGCGTGCTGGTCCGCTACCTCATGATTCGTGTCGGGACGACGAGCAGCCTCGACCTCAAGCGGCTGGTGGGATGATGGTCGGCGCACTGATCCTTATTTTGCCGCTCGCCCCTCTGGTGGCTTTGGTCGGTTGCCTTCTGACACGGAATAGGCGTGCATCGGAGGCACTCAATCTCTTCGCCGCCGCGGTGTCTTTCGCCTGCGCTTTGCCGTTGCCGTTCCTGGTCTGCGCACAAGCGCAGATCTTCTGGGACGATTACGTCATCGTCGATCGCGGCGCGGCCTGGGTCATCCTCTGCTCGGCGATCGTCTATCTCCTCGCCTCGATCTATGCGGTCGGCTACATGCGGCTGCTGAACGAGGACGAAAGGCTCTACAAATTCTATGCGCTGTTCGCCGGCTTCGCACTCACTACGCTTATCGGACCGATGATGAACAGCATCGGCATCTATTGGATCGCGATCGAGACGACCACGCTAGTCAGCACCTTTCTCGTCGCCTTCGAGAGCGTCCCCGAGAGCATGGAGGCGGCGTGGAAATATATCATTATCGTCTCCGCTGGAATCAGCCTGGCTTTGCTCGGAACCATCCTCTTCTACTGGGCCGGTACATTCGTTCTCGGTCCAACCTACAAGATGACCTGGGCCGTGCTGACGGGCGCCGCGCCCAGTATGAGCCCGGTGCTGATGATCCTCGGATTTCTCCTTGTGCTCGTCGGCTATGGCACCAAGGTCGGCCTGGCGCCCATGCACACCTGGCTGCCGGATGCGCATAGCGAGAGTCCGGCGCCGGTGTCGGCGATGCTGTCCGGGGCGCTGTTGAACACGGCGATGATCGGAATCGTCCGATTTCTAGGCATCACGCGGGCGGCGCATCTCGGCGAGATCCCCGAGCTTGCACTTGTCGGATTTGGTGCGTTGTCGCTGCTGATCGGCGCGCTGTTCATTGTCCGCCAGCAGGGAATCAAGCGGCTCATGGCCTATTCGAGCATCGAGCACATGGGGGTGGTCACGCTCGGCTTCGGGTTTGGTGGAGTGCTCGGTATCGCCGGTGCTTTCTATCACATGCTCAATCACTCGTTGAATAAATCGCTGATGTTCTTCGGCGCCGGAAACATGATGCGGACCTATGGCACCAAGGAAATCCACGAGATCAACGGCGTCGGCCGCCGGCTGCCGGTGGTCGGAGCGCTTTGGCTAGCCGGCGCGATCGCCATTACCGGCGCGCCGCCGTTCGGACTGTTCCTGAGCGAATTCACGATCATGCGCGCGGGCATGAAGCCGTCGTTCTCCTGGGCCGTCTATGTGATGGCAATCCTGCTGATCGTCATTTTCATCGGCTTCATGAACCAATTCCGGCGCATGTATTACCGCCCAGGTACCGACGGCGTGGAGCCAAGCGGGACGTTGAGTGCCTGGTGTTCGGTGCCGATGTGGCTTTCGCTCGTGCCGCTGCTGATCCTCGGCCTGTGGTGGCCGGCCGGCATCTGGAATTATCTGAGCTCCATCGCTCCCTCTCTGTCGCCGGGCGTGCCATGACCGGCGTCGAACTCATCACGATCGAGCCGGAAAATCTGCCGGGCGCCGTCACCCGCCTGATCCGCGACGGTGGCCGGATGCAGATGGCCTATGGCTGGTATCCAGCGCCGGGCCAGCTTGAACTGCGTTATGTCGCGAGTCTGCGCGGGCAGTCAGGATTTTCGTGTCTGGCGATGCAGACCATCGGGTCCGGTCCCCAGCCTCGCTTCCATCAGCCCGCTACTTGGCTGGTACGAGCGCGAGATTTCGGATCTGTTCGGGCTCGAGTTTCTGAACCATCCCGAGCCCCATAGCCTCGTCCTCCATCCCGGCGCGATTCCGATCATGCCGCCGTTCGACCCGGCCTATCCCAGCGAAACGCCGATGCCCTTCGCTGCCAGGGAAGGCGGAATACCGGATGTCGAAAGCCCCGACGTGCAACGCCTTCCCTTCGGCCCAGTGCGCGCCGACGTGGTCGAATTGGTCGAGCTGATTTTCTTCTACATCGGCGAGCGCATCCTGCACCTTCATCCGCAGCTCTTCTTCAAGCATCGTGGCATGGAAAAGCGCTTCGAGGGACGCTCGCTCGCGCGCGGCGTCGTTCTGGCGGAGCGGGTTTCCGGTGTTGGCAGCTTCACTCACGGCCTCGCGTTTTGTCAGGCTGTTGAGCGTGCGGCGGGCTGCGTTGTGCCACGTCGCGCGCTGATGCTGCGCACGCTCCTCGCTGAACTCGAACGGCTCTACAATCATCTTCACTATCTGGGTCATCTTGCCCACACGACGACGCTCAAAGTCGGCGAGGCCGAAGGAAAGCTGCTCGAAGAACGTGCGAAACAAATCAACGGCCGGCTCGCCGGCAGCCGTTTTCTCCGCAACGTCTTGATCCCGGGCGGTCTGCGCCGCGACGTCATTCCCAAGCCGTGGTTGAGCGGCGCGCTCGAAGATCTGCGCAAAAGTGTCGAGCGTTATGTCGCGCTGCTGGAGAGCACGAACAGCCATCTCGACCGCCTGCTCACGACCGGAGAATTGAGCCGCCAAGTCGCTCTCGACCAAGGGGCTACGGGTCCTATCGAACGCGCGGCGGGACTCGATCGCGACCTTCGTCGGGACCACGCCTATGCCGCCTATGGCGAACTTCCGTTCGACGTGCCCGTCAGGACGAGCGGCGATGCGCATGCACGAGAGCAGGTGCGGATCGCAGAAATTGACGCGAGCATCGCCATGATCCAACGCGTTACGCTCTTGCTGAGCGACGGCCCGGTGCGTGCCGATTGTGTCCCGCCGCCCGATTCCGAAGGGCTTGGATGGGCGGAGTCGCCGCGCGGGTCGCTGTTCTATGCCGTTCATTTCGACACCGCCGGGAAGCTCGGGCGGGTCAAGATCAAATCGCCTTCCTTCTCGAACTGGCGCGTTTTTCCGTTCACGGTCCACGACAGCAACATGATGGACTATGCCATCAACGAGGCGAGCTTCGGCCTCACCGTCGCGGGATGTGATCGCTAGAGCATGGTGCCGAAGAGTTCGCAGATCTTTTCGGATGAGATCGGGCGTAAGAAATAAGGTTTGACGCATGCCGCTGTGGACTCTTTTCGGACTCGCCAAAGGAAGCGCAACAACGTCCTGGCCTAACGGTACGGACAACGGGCAAGAAAATGTCTTCGGTATGCCGCGCTTCGCGCCGGAGCATTGCGAAGATGGTTGCGCCGAATGCGCCGCCATATGCCCGACCGGCGCGATCGGGATTGATCCGGAGCAAAGCGGCGCGGCGAGACTCGCGGTCGATTACGGCCGCTGCGTCGTCTGTCAGCTCTGCGTCGAGGTGTGCCCCACCAATGCCGCCGTAAGTTCTCACGACTGGGCGTTCGGAACGCGCGATCGCGCCGACCTCGTATTATCCGCAGATCCGCAGCGCCGCGTAGAGCCAAGCACTGAGTCCGTCCCGCGCACGGGTTTTCGCCGCAGCCTGCATATCCGCCACGTCGATGCGGGGTCATGCAATGGATGCGAATCGGAACTTCAGGCGCTCAACAATCCGTTCTACAATTTGCATCGGTTCGGGATTTTCTTCACGGCGTCGCCGCGCTTCGCCGATCTTCTGCTTGTCACCGGTCCCGTGACCTACGCGATGCGCGAACCCTTGCGCCGCGCCTATGACGCCATGCCGGCGCCACGCTGGGTAATGGCCGTCGGCACATGTGCTGTCTCCGGCGGCGTCGCCGGCGACGGGTATGCGTGCGCCAATGGCCTAGAAGGAGTGCTGCCCGTTGATCTCTATTTGCCCGGATGCCCGCCCAATCCGGCAGCGCTGATCGAAGCCTTGCTGATGTTCCTCGACCGTGCGCCGCAACGCGTGAAGGGAGGTCGCCTTGTCGAATGATCTTCTCTTCATTGCTCTGGCGGCATGGCTCGCCGCCGCGGCGCTGGCGCTCATCGGACGCGGCCTCGCCGGCGCCCGCGCGTTCCTCGGATTAGGCAGTCTGGCGTTGTTGATCTTCGCCATCGCGACCTTGCCGGGAAGCTCTCCTACCATCCACACGCCGCTCGGCATCGGCCCTTCAGGATCGGTCTTTCGGCTCTCCCCAGACGCGCTCTGGCTGATGGGATTCGGCTTGCCCGGCGCCATTCTCGCGTCCTGGCTCGGCACGCCGGCACCCCGCCAAAGAAGCTGGATTTTCGGTTTGGCGGTGAGCCTCATCGGCGCTCTCGGCGTGTTCGGACTGCAGGATGCGGTTAGCTTTCTGGTGGCGTGGGAGATCATGAGTCTCGGTGGCGCAGTCATGATTCTCGGCGAAAATCTCGCCTCAGAGAATGGCCGGCCGGTGCTGTTCATGCTAGGGTTGCTCGAGGCTGGGTTCGTTGCCTTGATCCTGGCCTTTATCCTCCTCGCCGGGCATGCACATAGTCTCGCGTTCGACGACTTCGCCGCCGGCGTAAATGAGATGACTCGCGCGACGCAACTTTTCGTCGGGCTTCTGCTGCTTACCGGATTCGGCGCTAAACTCGGCCTGCTGCCGTTCTACGAATGGTTTCCCGGAGCCTATGGCGCGGGAAGCGGTGCGACGGGTGCGCTGCTTTCCGGAATCGTCTTGAACGCGGCGTTCTTTGCCCTCTCGCGTAGTCTGATCGATTGGCTGCCGGCGACGCAGATGTTGCCGGTTTCCGTTCCCGGCATTTTCATCGTCGCCATCGCCGTGCTCAGCGCGATTCTCACGGCGCTCTACGCCTTCCAGCAGGAGGCTTGGCGCGAATTGCTCAGCCTCTCGTCGGCCGAAAACGCCTCGATCGCAATCGCCCTGCTCGGGGTGGCACTAATGTTCCGGCACGACGGCCTGAAGGACCTCGCCGGCCTCGCCTGGACTGTCGCGCTCATTCATCTCGCTGGGCATGCGCTCGCCAAGAGCGCGCTGTTTCTGACCGCCGATGGCGTCTATCGGGCGGCAGGAAACTATATGCTCGTCCAGCGCGGCCTGCTCGCCAAAAGCCCTTGGATCTTCGGCGTTGGCGCGCTTTTCGCGGCGATGAGCCTCGCCGCGATGCCGCCGCAAGCTGGCTTTGTCAGCGAATGGTACCTGTTCCAGACCTTCTTTCAGGGCTTTCACCTCTTGAGCCTTGGGAGTCGGCTGACGGCCGCCCTCGCCGGTGCCGGACTGGCTCTGACGGCGGCAATCGCCTTCGCGACTTCTATCAAGGCCTTCGGTATCGGCCTTCTGGGACGCAGCGACAAAAGGAGCGTTGCGGTGCCGGACGCGACCTCTGTCGCCGTCGGCGTCTTGGGCTTTCTCGTCCTCGCATTGGCCGTAGGCATGCCGGCTTGGCTCACCGGGCTTCAGAGCGTCGTCGCGACGAGGTTCGGCGCCGACGCTGCAACGAACATGCATGACGGCTGGCTGCTCGTGCCGTTGACTGCCAAGTTCGCCTTCATCTCGCCGAGCAAGCTCGTCATTGCCATGCCCTTGCTGGCGCTCCTACCGATCGCGCTCCTGTGGTTGTCGAAGCGCCGGCGTGGACCTATACGTTACACGCCGGTCTGGTACGGAGGCGGCAGCCAAGCGCCGCGCCGCTCCGCGACCACGGCCCTCACCTTCTCCAATGCCTTGCGCACGTTCTATAGCTTCATCTATCGCCCGACGATGGAAACCGAACGGCACTCGGCCGGAGAGGCCAACGGCCAACCCTACTTCACGAAGAGGCTCACCTTTACCCATGACGTCGCACCGATCTTCGGCCCGTATCTTTTCGCTCCACTGGAAAAGTTCGTCCTCGCCGCCGCCGCAAAATTGCGGATCATCCAATCCGGTCATCTCACGTTCTACCTGTCGCTGATCGGCGCACTTCTGGTCATCATCCTCATCATTGCACTGTTTTGAGTCGATAAGCGGACCCGGTTGGAATGTGGGCGTATCTGGCAATTGCAATAGGCGGCGTTCTCGGCTGTTGGGCTCGCTATGCCATGACAAATCTCGTACAATCGATCTACGGCCGCGATTTTCCTTTCGCGACGCTGTCGATCAACGTGCTGGCGTGTTTCCTCATTGGGTTTCTCTTCGTCGAAACTTTGGAGCGCCTGACGATCAGCCCAGTGCTGCGGATCGGCATCATCACTGGCTTCATCGGCGGATTCTCGACGTTTTCGACTTTCGCGATGGAGACCATTCTGCTCGCCGAGCAAGGCGAGTTGGGCAAGAGCGTTCTCTATGTCACCCTTTCGCTGGTGCTCGGGCTCCTGGCAGCCGCCGTCGGCGCCTATATTGCCCGAAGTCTGTGAGGCGCGCGGCCATGGGGAACGAAGTCAAAATCGTCCGCATCTATCTTCACGAGGCCGACCACGGCCGACGCAAGACTCTCATGCAGGAGATTTTGAACATCTTGCAGGACCAGCATCGCGTCAAAGGCGTGACGGTGTTCCGCGGTATCGCCGGCTCCGGCGATGCCGGCGAGGTCCACGCCGCCGATATTCTGCGAATCATGGTGGACCTGCCGCTGGTGATTGAGTTCTTCGACGAGCCGCCGGTCGTTGAAGCCGTTCTCGGCCTGTTGGCCGACCTTGTTCCGCAAGGCCGGATCGTGTCATGGGACGCACGGCGCAGGTGAAGGAGGGCGGGCGCCGGGCATCGCTATTGAGGAAGCGCGTGGCATGCCAACCTCCGCAACAACTCCGGCATTGTCGATGCCGGTCCGCTCTTTCAATTTCCGAAACGCTACAACGCGTGGATCTTTTCCTTCCTCAATGCTGCCTTGAGGAATTTGACAGGCTTTGACTTTCAACTTGCGAACGCGTCCAACGACCCATGCGCGCCGGTGTCGCGTTTATTCCCAATTGGAAGTCCTGATAGGTTGTCTCATCCTCGATTATCAAAATTGGATCAAGGCTTTGATATCCATCGCTCAACTGCGTGCCGCAAGAGCCCTTCTCGGCTGGTCGAAGGCGCGGCTTGCACACGAAGCCGATCTGCCGCTGCCAACTTTGAAACATTACGAGGCAAGCGAAAGCGTGAAAGTGCCGGAATACGCCATGGCGGCCATGCGCCATGCGCTCGAAGCGGCGGGGGTCGAGTTCACCAATGGCGGCCAGCCCGGCGTGCGCATGAAAGCTGCCCCAACGACGGTCCCTGTCGATCAGCTCAATGCCAGCAATGACGAGTGATGCGGTCTTGCACGTCACACGTCCGGTCAAACCGAGCGGCGCTTTATTCGGCCGCGGCCTTGGCAAAGTTAGCCAACACGATTGCGAGCGCTTCGACGGCCGGCTTGGCGGCGGCGTCAAGCCTATACCGGCGCGCGCCAAAGCGGATCGTTGTAGGTGAGCCAGACCTTGCCCGAGGCATCCTGCCAGCTCAATATTTTCAGGGGCAGATCGAGGCCGATGGTCTGGTTGGATTGCATCAACGGCGTCCCGGCTTTCGGATTGCCGAAAATCAGCACCTCAGTCGGCCGCAACGGCATGTCGACCGTCGCGGCGCCCGCCGCGTGATCGATGCGTGCGAAGATCGTGACGCGTTTGGCCTTCAAAGCAGCCTCGAGGCGATCAAGCGCCTCTTTGACCGAATATTTCGTTGGGATCGTCACCAGGCCGTCTTCAGACATCATCGATCCTCGGACGCGGCAGCGCGCTGCTGATCCGCATAGGTGCGTCGCGATAGACTTAACGGGCCAGCCGCTACACGGCCAATCAAATTCCATGCCGGACTACGCGGGTTGCTTGCCGGGCCTAATCCTTAGGGAACGGCCCAAGGCGCGCGTGCGAAGCGTTGTGCCAAAAATTCCATCAAGACGGATACGCGCGTCGGCCGCATCCCGCTCGGCGGCGTGACGAGATGCAGCGCGACGGGAGGGACTGTCCAATCCTGCATGACCGCCTCGAGCCGGCCTTCGGCGATATCACGCCAGACCAGGAACTCCGGCTGCAAGGCGATGCCAAGCCCGGCGCGCAGTGTCGGCTGTAGGACGTCGGCATTATTGGCACGCAACGGTGCAGGCACGCTGACGCTATAGTCGCCGTCTTGAGCGTGGACGAAGCGCCAGACGTCACGGTTCTTTGAATAGGTGTAGAAAAGTCCCGTGTGGGCCGCGAGATCCTTGGGATGGCGCGGCCGGCCGTGACGGTCGAAATAGGCCGGCGCGCCAACGAGAAGGATGCGCACGCTACACAGCCGGCGCGCCAGCAAGCTCGAATTGGCGAGCGCCGCGATCCGCAGCGCCAGATCGAAGCCTTCGCTGACCAGATCGACGATCTGATCGCTGAGGCTGAGTTCGATGGAGATATCGGGATAAAGCTCAAAGAAATCCGGCAGCAACGGCGCCAGATGCGCGATGCCGAAGGACATGGGCGCCGCCATACGGACATTGCCGCGCGGCGCCGCCGATTGCGCCGTGGCCTCGGCCTCGACCGCTTCGCCTTCGGCCAGAATGCGGGCAGCACGGTCAAGGGAGGCGCGGCCGCTTTCGGTCAGCGACATCCGCCGCGATGTGCGGTGGAAGAGCGTCGCGCCGAGCTTGGTTTCAAGCCGGGTTACCGCCTTGGAGACCGTAGCCTTTGACAGGCTTAATTCGGAAGCGGCCCGGGCGAAGGAGCCGACTTCGGCCACTTTCGCGAACACGGCCCAAGCCTCGAAGTCCGGAAGTTTCGTCATATCAGAATCGGAAACAGTTCATTTCTACCATTTCTATTTCGGATTTGATCGTCAAGCTCAATATCTCTGCCAGAAGCGGACGCTGCGGCGCTCCGCACGGGAGTATTTGCCATGATCGAACGCAGACCTTTTGAGAGTCTTGGCGGAGAGAACCACGGATGGCTTGACGCCAAGCATCATTTTTCCTTCGCCAATTACCACGACCCTGAGCGGATGGGGTGGGGTGCGATCAGAGTTTGGAACGATGACGCGATCGCGCCGCAGACCGGCTTTCCGCCGCATCCGCATTCGGACATGGAGATCGTGACCTATGTCCGCGAAGGCGCGATCACGCATCAGGACAGCCTCGGCAACAAGGGCCGCACCGAAGCCGGCGACGTTCAGGTGATGAGCGCAGGCACCGGCATCCGCCACGCCGAATATAATCTGGAGCCGGGCGTAACGCGCCTCTTTCAGATTTGGATTCTGCCGAACGCGCGTGGCACCGGGCCGTCTTGGGGGGCTAAGCCCTTTCCGAAGGGCGACCGTTCCGGCCGCTTCATAACCCTCGCGAGCGGCTTTCCGTCCGATACGGATGCGCTGCCGATCCGCGCCGATGCGCGCGTCGTGGGCGCCAGCCTGAAGGCGGGAGAGACGGTGGACTATCCTCTCGGCGAAGCGCGGCACGGCTATCTTGTGCCGGCCACGGGCATGGTCGAGGTCAACGACGTGAAGCTCAACGCGCGTGATGGCGCGGCGGCTTTTGGCGAAAAAGTCCTGCGCGTCAAGGCGCTCGAAGACGCCGAAATCGTTCTCGTCGATGCCGCCTAATCCGACGCGGCCTGATTTCAGGCCGCGTTTTTTCTTCACCCAAAAGCTGAGGCACACATGGCAAAGGTTCTGGTTCTCTATTATTCCGCCTATGGTCACATCGAGACGATGGCAAAAGCTATCGCTGAGGGCGCACGCGAAGCCGGCGCCCATGTCGATATCAAGCGGGTGCCGGAACTGGTGCCGGCAGAAGTCGCTAAGGCCTCCCATTACAAGCTCGATCAGGATGCACCCATAGCCACGATCAATGATCTTGTAAATTACGACGCGATCATCGTCGGCGTTGGTACGCGCTTCGGCCGCATGGCCTCGCAGATGGCCAATTTCCTCGATCAGGCCGGCGGCCTTTGGGCCAGCGGCGCGCTGGTCGGCAAAGTGGGCGCGGCCTTCTCCTCCACCGCCACACAACATGGCGGACAGGAAACCACCTTATTCTCGATCCTGACCAACCTGCTTCATTTCGGCTTGGCCGTCGTCGGCCTGCCCTATAGTTTCCAGGGCCAAATGAGGCTCGACGAGATCACCGGCGGCTCGCCTTATGGCGCCACGACGATCACGGGAAGCGACGGGTCGAGAAAACCGAGTGAGAACGAGCTCGCAAGCGCGCGCTTCCAAGGCCGGCACGTGGCCGAAATCGCCAAGAAACTCTTTGGTTGAAAGTCGCGGTGGCTGCCGCGCCGGCTTGTCGTCGGGCGCAACGCTCATATAGCGTAGACTTCACCATAATCAGGATAGAAACCATGGACCGACCCCCGCTTCCCCCCTTCACGGCAGAGACCGCCGCCCAGAAGGTACGCGGAGCCGAAGACGCTTGGAACACGCGTGATCCTGCCCGGGTCGCGCAGGCCTATACGATCGACAGCCATTGGCGAAATCGTGCCGAGATTTTTCAGGGCCGCGAGGCCATCGAAGCCTTCCTCACCCGCAAGTGGCACCGCGAACTCGACTATCGGCTAATCAAGGAAGTATGGGCCTTCCATGAGAACCGTATCGCCGTGCGCTTCGCCTATGAATGGCATAATGACGGCGGCCATTGGTTCCGCAGTTACGGCAATGAAAACTGGGAATTCGATGAGCATGGGCTGATGCGTCGGCGCGTCGCCAGCATTAACGACGTCCCGATCAAGGAGAGCGAGCGCAAATACCATTGGCCGCTCGGCCGCCGCCCGAACGATCACCCGTCGCTGAGCGATCTCGGCTTCTAGAGACGATCCGCACGACCCTTTCTGTGAAAAGAACCTCGCGCAGGGTTGATTGCACCCGAAACGATCCTACGCGAACCCGCAAGGTTCGGGTGGAACAGCTCGCGCTCCTCGGCGTTTCGGCGACGACATCCCGAACCGCCTATAGGCCAAGCCCAAGCCTGTACACCCAGGTCGGGCACCAAGGGTCTGAATGCAAGTCAAGCCCGACGCGCCAGAGCAAATTGCCAAATGTTCGTGTATAATGTCGGGGCGGTTCGGCGCGTAGCGTGGGAACGGGAGACTGAGATGACCATGCTTCTCTTTGGCACTTTGATTGCCGGCGCCGAGTTGTCGTCTGGCGACACGGCTGCACCCCGGCTGCGCGATCTGATCGTCGGTCTTCTCTCCGGGGAAATCACTGCCACGGCCATCTTTTCACGGCTCGATCCGAACCTCGTCGACGAAGTCCACGCGCTCGTCGCGCATCGCGGCACGACCGCTGAAGCCTTTTTAGCTAATGCTCTGATGGCTTTCGCGCTGGATATTGCCGATAAGTCCTGGCGTCAGGCCATCAAATATAGGGAAGCTTTTGCCGAGGATGCCGAAGCAGAAGCTTTTGCGGATTTGCTTGCGGAAGCGATGCGGCAGCAACTCGAGCGCGAGATTTCCCTGGGCTGGCAAGCGGAAAACCCGGAACCACATGCGACGCTTGGCCGTCGCATCGGCTGAACTCAAGACCGACGCCCCGCTTGCGTTGCCACATTTAGAAGCTCATATTCGGCGGGCATGGTGAGAAGCGCGCCTCTTGAGTCTTATAGACTTGCCGGCGTTCGAACGGCGAGCCCTTCGGTCTCAGGCGGCATGCGTTAATCTCCTTCAGATGTCACACTCTGGTCACTCGACGGGTCTTCTGTCGTATGATCAACGGGAATCGTTGGGCCTGTGGGACCAACCGTCTCGATTGGGTGAAGAGCCTCGTCGCTATTCGTCTGGAAAAGGATTTCATGCTCGATCTTCCGTCCGCGCCAGACACCTCAGATGAGCTTTCGGCCAAAGCCGACGCATCCCTGAGGGCTCTTTGGGCGGAGCGGTTGCGCGGTGCGGATCTCGCCGCCGTCCGCCTTATTTCGCGCTCCGCTCGCCCCAGGGTCGGCCGAGCTTCAGCGATCGTGATCAGCAAGCTGGGGAACAGCTGGCTTTATCTGATCATTCTGTCGGTCGTGTTTGAAGGCCTTGGCCGCACGGGCTTTCGCGTCGTTTTCCTGGGCTGCTTGAACGCTGGCCTGCTGCATTGCATGTTCCCCTATATCAAACGGTGGTTCGGGAGGCCGCGCCCCTTCCGCGTCGATCCGCGCCTACCGTCGTTGCTCGCCGTGCTCGATGAGCACTCGTTTCCGAGCGGACACACAATGACTTTGTCCGGGGTCCTTGTGCCGATCGTTATCGTCTGGCCGGCCACCGCCATCTCGGCTATCGCCCTGATGGCGCTGATGGCCTGGTCGCGCATCGCCACGGCACATCATTATCCAAGCGATATTGTCGCCGGGGCCATTCTCGGCATCATCCTCGCCTACCCGCTGTCGATCTGCGTGCTTTCCGTCTGGTAGCTCACATTATGCGACGCGCGACCGGTGCTGTGACCACGCCGCGCCGCTCGAGATCATGCGCGATGCGCAACACGAGATCCTCGCGCCACGCCGGCCCGATGATTTGCACGCCAAGTGGCAAGTGCTCGCCCTGCGCCCAGACGGGAACGGTTGCGACCGGTAGGCCGATGAACGAGATCGGTTGCGTGTAGATGCCGAGATTGGCGCGCACCGATACATCCACGCCACCGAGGTTCATCAGCTTTTGCCCGGAAAGCGGCGCGCGACATGGCGTCGCCGGCGCAAGGATGATATCGACCTCCGCAAAGATTTCGCCAACGCGCTTGCGAAACCAGGCACGAAATTTCTGAGCCTTGATCACGATCTCGGCGGGAATCATTGCTCCGGCCAAGAGACGGTCGCGCACAGCCGGATCGAAATCCTGCGGCTGTTGACGCAACCGTTCCAAATGCAGGGCAGCGCCTTCGGCGGCGGTGATGAGATAGGCGGCGGCCCGCGCCTGCTGCGCTGCCGGTACGACGACCTCGCGGGTGGCGCCGAGCGCCGCAGCGATATGATCGACGGCGGCAATACATTCAAGCGCGCCGCCACGGCGGAAATAATCGCCTGCAACGGCGATGCGGAGATTTTCCGCGCCTCGCGTAAGCAGCGGCGAAACCAACTCGGTATCGCGCTGTGCCGAGGCCTCGTCGGCCGGGTCCTTGCCCTGTATCACGTCATAGACGAGTGCAAGGTCCGTGGCGGAACGGGCAAACACACCGGCATGATCGAGGCTCGCGGCGAAAGGATAGATGCCCTGGCGAGACAGCCGTCCATAGGTCGGCTTCAATCCGAACAGACCGCAAAGCGAGGCCGGCACGCGAACCGAGCCATTGGTGTCCGAACCGAGCGCAAAGGCCGCCATGCCGGACGCCACGGCCGCCGCCGAGCCGCCCGACGAACCGCCCGTCATATGGCGTGGATCGTGCGGATTGAGCGAATTGCCGCCGTGCACATTCTCGCCCGTGAAGCCATAGGCGAACTCGTCCATATTGAGCGCGCCGAGCAGAAGGGCGCCGGCGGCGTCGAGGCGACGGATGAGGCAAGCGTCGGATTGCGCGGGCGGATCGTCGCGAGTGATCTTCGCGCCGGCGCGCGTGACGACACCGGCGATATCGTAAAGGTTCTTCACCGCGAAGGGCACCCCGGCCAGCGGACCTGGCGGACGCCCGGCGGAGCGCGCCGCGTCGATCGCCGTGGCTTGCGCGCGCGTCCGCTCGCTCGTGACGGTGGTAAAAGCATTGAGTTTGATGTCAGCGGCCGCGATATAGGCAAGCGCCGCCTCGGCCACGGTCTGCGCGGCGATCTCGCCTGACGCGACGGCCGCTGCGATTTCGGATGCCGTCGCGCGAAGAATGTCAGGACTCATTTCATGCCCGGAAGACAGCGGCGGGCTCGGCGAGATCGTCGAGGCGAAAATCCGCAATGAGCTTCATTTGCCGCGCGATAACGCGCAGATTGGCGATGATCTCGGCGCGATCCCCTGTTTCGATCGGCAGTTCCAGGAGCGCCGCTATGGCATCGCACCAGGCTGCGAAAGCTGCTTCGTCGTCCATGTATTCGTCCGAGTGCGATGAGCGCGCGATATCTAATTGCCAGCGCGTTTGTTATTTCGCAAGTGTGAGAAAAAAGCGCATCAGACGCTCTTGCTATTCCGCCGCCGTTTTCAGGCTTTGCCGGATCGTCGTGCGCAGCGCATCGATGGGCGCGAGCTTGCCTGCCCTCTCCACATGCCAGAAGGTCCAGCCATTGCAGGCCGGCAGGCCCTGCGCCAAGGCGCCGACCTTGTGGATCGAGCCGACGATCGAGAGCGCAGGGCTTGAGCCTTCGAGCGCCAGCGTCCCGTCGGCGCGCACCATGGCGCGATGACGTTTGCGTTCATCGACCAGCATATCGCCGGCTTCGACAAGCCCGGCTTCGACCACTGACGCGAAGGCGACGCGCGGCTGCGATCTCTTGCTTGGCGCGGCGGCGATCGCCTCCTCCGGCAAAGCCGCGACGGCGGCAATGCGCGCCCGCGCCGCGTCGGCATAAGTCTCGTCGCGTTCGATGCCGATGAAGGTTCGGCCAAGTTTTTTCGCGACCGCGCCTGTCGTGCCGGTGCCGAAAAACGGATCGAGGACGAGATCGCCCGGATTCGAGGCGGCGAGAAGAGCGCGCGCGAGAAGTGCCTCCGGCTTTTGTGTCGGATGCGTCTTGGCGCCGGCGTCGTTCTTCAGCCGCTCCGCGCCCGTGCAGATCGGCATGAACCAATCCGAGCGCACCTGGCAATCCTCATTGCCGCCCTTCAGCGCCTCGTAATTGAATGTGTAGGATTTGGTCGCCGCGCTCTTGGCCGCCCAGATCAGCGTCTCATGCGCATTGGTGAACCGCCGGCCGCGGAAATTCGGCATCGGATTGGCTTTGCGCCAGACGATGTCGTTCAAAATCCAGAAGCCGAGATCCTGAAGGATCGTGCCAACGCGAAAGATGTTGTGATAGGAGCCGATGACGAAAATCGTCGCGTTCTCCTTCATCACGCGGCGCACGGCGGAAAGCCAGGCGCGGGTGAAGGCATCATAATCGGCAAAGCTCGAGAACTTGTCCCAATCGTCATCGACCGCATCGACCAAGCTTTGGTCCGGCCGCGACAGGCTCTGTTCGAGTTGCAGATTATAGGGCGGATCGGCGAAGACGAGATCGACGCTTTCGGCCGGAAGCCGATTGAGCCTCTCGATACAATCGCCGATCAGAATTTGATTGAAGGGCAGCAGAGCTTGCGGGCATGCCGAGGATGGCACGGCCGGGAGCCGCGCCCGCGAAGGCTCAGTACGCGTGACCTTGAGCTGAGACTTCGGGTCGGCAGTCCCGGCACGTGCGATACGCATAAACACTCACCGGATACGCGACGAACGGCGTCAATCTGCGCCGCTTAAGTAAAATCCGCGTTAGCCGGGTGAAGCGGTGCTGTCTCTTTTCTGAACGAATTGATTAAAAATAGCTTTCGCTGCACACGCCGCGGTCAGTCCGCAGTGAACGGCGAGAAGCTCAAGCGATGATAGGGGCAAGGCCCATGTTTGGCGATGGCCAGGAGATGTTCCTGTGTCGCATAGCCGACATGGCGGCTGAACCCATAGACGGGATAGAGGCGGCAGAGCCGGCGCATCAGCCGGTCGCGCGTCACTTTCGCGATGATCGATGCGGCTGCGATCGACATCGACCGCGCATCGCCGTCAATGATCGTCTCGCCGTCACAGCAAAGAGTGTGCGGCAGATCATTGCCGTCGATCAAGACATAGCGCGGCTTGACGGCAAGCGCGGCGAGCGCCCGCCGCATGGCCGCAAGACTCGCCTGCCGGATGTTGATGCGATCGATTTCCGCGGCGCTCGCGAAGGCGATCGCGACGGCGAAGGCGCGCCCGAGAATCTCTTCGTAAAGCACTTCACGCTCTTCGACGGCAAGAAGCTTCGAATTGTTCACGCCCTTGGGCAGACGCGCGGGATCGAGGATCACGGCCGCGGCAGCGACAGGGCCCGCAAGCGGCCCGCGGCCGACTTCATCAACACCGGCGACCGGCCAAAGCTCGCGCTGGGCCAATTTCTTTTCGTAGCGGAAATGGGGCAGCGGGGGCATGCCAGCGGTCTCGGCGACGGCGCGTAGCGCCTTCCTTCGAGACCGTCATAGACCACGGATTGCAGCCTGCGCAATCCGCACCCTCCCCTGCCTCACAGCAGCTGCAGCTGCTGCCCACCCCGCGCCGGCGGCGTGAAGAGATCGTGTCGCAATTTGACCTTGGTCTTGGCGAAGCCGAATTTCGCGGCCGCGGCCTCGAAACGGCGACCGATCATCCACGCATAGGGGCCCGAGCCCGTCATCCTCTTGCCGAATGTCGAATTATAGATCTTGCCATCACGCGTCGAACGGATGAGCGAGAGGATATGGCGGTATTTGCTCGGATAATGCGCAAGCAGCCATTCGCTGAAGAGATCGCTCAATTCGAGCGGCAGGCGCAACATGACATAGCCAGCTTCGCGCACGCCGATCGATTGAGCGCGGGCCAAGATGGTTTCGATCTCGGCATCGTTGAGGGCGGGAATGACCGGCGCGACCATGACGCACGTCGGCACGCCCGCATCGGCAAGCGTCTTCAAGGTCGCAAGCCGCTTTTCAGGCGTGCTCGCGCGCGGCTCCATCCGCCGGGCGAGGACGGGATCGAGGCTCGTCACCGACAGAGCCACCTTGACGAGACCTTTCGCCGCCATCGGCGCGAGAAGATCAAGGTCGCGCAGAACGAGCGAAGATTTGGTGACGATGCCGACCGGATGATTGGTGCGCGCCAGGACTTCGAGCACCTGGCGCATCACCCTATGTTGCCGCTCGATCGGCTGATAGGGGTCCGTATTGGTGCCGATGGCGATTGTTCTCGGCTGATAATTCTTCGCCGCCAATTCCTGTTCGAGCAGGCTTGCGGCATCGACTTTGGCAAAGAGCTTGGTTTCGAAATCGAGGCCCGGCGACAGACCCATATAGGCGTGGGTCGGACGCGCGAAACAATAGATGCAGCCGTGTTCGCAACCACGATAGGGATTGATCGAGCGGTCGAACGAAATGTCCGGCGAATTGTTGCGAGTGATGATCGTCTTCGCCCGCTCCAACGTCACTGAAGTCGCGAGCCGTGGCGGCGTCTCGTCCTCGCCCCAGCCGTCATCGACAGGAATGCGGGTGTGAAGCTCGAAGCGACCGCTCAGGTTCGATTGCGCGCCGCGGCCACGCCGCGGCTTCTCGCCGGCACCAAAACGTGCTTCGTCGCCCCCATGAGCCGCATCGGCAGCCCGAACCTGCGCCGGCACGCGGCGCGGTGAGACATGGCTCTTTGTTTCAGCATAAGCTTTGGCTGGGGCGGACATCCCCAAATTCCTTGCGAACTAGAACGGTTGGCGAACGTTAGGAGAACATTATGAGTATGTCAATATCCATTCAGGATAATACTATCGGACCAGAAGGGCCTTAAGCTTGGCGGCGTTGTCTTTGATCGTTCTCTGCAAGGCCGACCTGTCAAGCCGCGACGCCGGCACCGCCGAAGGCGTGGTGCGGACTCTCGCAGCCTTCCTTGCCGCCTCGGTTAGGGGCCTCGTCCGTGAAGCGGTCTTGGCGGGGCCGCCCGGACACGATCTTGGCTTCATTGCTGATCATGCCGGCTGCGCCTTCGTCGAAGCCGAGGCCGAGACGGAAGCCTTGCGCAAAGCGCTCGCGCTGGGGCGCGCCGCCGACCTCGTGGTCCTTTATGCCGGCTATGTTCCCGAAATCGGGTTCGTCGATGCGCTGGAGGATCTTCTGCGCTCCCGCCGCAGCGAAGAACATGGCTGGCTCATACGGGCCGCGCCGGAGAGCGGAATCGCGCGGCTGTTGCCGAGCGTGGCGCCAGCCGTCGGGCTCCTTGCTTCCCGCCGACTTTGCACCGACGTCGCGATCCCCTCCTTCGCCAATCTCATCAAGGCGACCCGGGCGCGTTCAGCCACGCGCCTGCGTTTGCGGCGGATCGTGTGAACTCAGCGTGTCAGCTCACTGCGCGAAGGTATTGCAGGAATCGATCTGCCCGGACTTCAGCCCCGTCTTGAGCCATTGGACGCGCTGAGCCGCTGTGCCATGCGTGAAGGAATCAGGCACGGCATAGCCTTGCGCCGCGGTCTGCAGGCGGTCGTCGCCGATTGCCTGCGCGGTGGCAATCGCCTTGTCGATGTCGCCCGGATCAACGACGTGATATTTGCTCTGCGCATTGGCGGCCCAAACGCCGGCGAGACAATCGGCCATCAGCTCGATACGTACCGAGAACGCATTGGCACTATCCTGCTCGACGCGCTTTTCTCCGCCGCATTCACTTTGCTCAGGATGCCGAGTTGATCCTGAACGTGGTGGCCAATCTCATGCGCGATGACATAGGCGTAAGCGAAATCACCGCCGCCGCCGTAGCGCGTTTGCATATCCCTGAAGAAGGATGTGTCGAGATAGACCTTCTGGTCGAGCGGACAATAGAACGGTCCCATCTCGGCGCGGGCGCCGCCGCACGCGGAGTGCGTCTGGCCGCTATACATGACCAAATGAGGCGGAACATACTTGATGCCCTTCTGCGCCGGCAGAACGGAAGACCAGACGTCTTCGGTCTGGGCGAGGACAGCGGCGACGAATTGCCCGATCTGATCGCTCGGGACGCCGGTTTCGGTTCGCGCCTGCTGGCTTGGCGGTGAGGTTTGGCTCGATTGGGTGTACTGACCTTGCCGCGCGCCCTGAATCATTTCGGCGCCGCCGATCAGCACGCGCGGATCGATCCCAAGTGCCCAGCCGATGAGGCCGAGAACGATAATCGCGCCAAGGCCGAGATGGCCGGCGCCGCCCAGGCCCGGGATGCCGAAGCCACCGCCGCCGCCTCCAGAATCGCCGCCTGAATCGTCGTCGCGCCTGTCCTCGACATTGTCCGAGCGGCGGAAATTTTGCCATTCCATGCGACAACTCCCAACAGTTTACTGGCACTTTAACACCTTCAGCCGACGCGGGAACTGGTGCTGACCTTTTCGATCATCTTCGCCAATTCCCGCAAATCCTGCCAGGCGAGTTTTTTCTGCGCCGGCTGGCGCAGCAGATAGGCGGGATGCAGCATAGCCATGGCCGGGATTTTCGCGCCGCCCTTGTCATATTCATGCCAGCGGCCGCGTGCACGCATGATCCCATCCTTGATGCCGAGCAGCGTTTGCATCGAGGGCGCGCCAAGGCAGATGAGGATTTTCGGATTCACAAGTTCGATCTGGCGGCGCGTGAATGGCAGGCAGACGCCCGTCTCAATCGGCGTCGGGGTACGATTGCCCGGCGGACGCCAGGGCACGACATTGGCGATATAGACGCGGCGGCGATCGAGGCCGATGGCGGCCAGCATTTTATCGAGCAATTGCCCCGCGCGCCCGACGAAAGGCACGCCCTGGCGATCCTCGTCGGCGCCAGGCGCCTCGCCGATGATCATGATGTCGGCATCGGCATTGCCGTCGGCGAAGACGAGCTGCGTTGCCGTCGCCTTAAGGCCGCATCCTTCAAAAGCCAGGAGCTGCTCACGCAAATCTTCAAGCGTTCGTGCCGACGCCGCGGCATCGCGTGCCGACCTTGTCACCGCATCGGCAGAGACCACGGCTTGCGCCGGCGCTGTCTGAACCGGCGCTTTTGCGGACGTGGTCCTCAGCGCAGGAGTGACGGACTCGACGAACCGATCATGCGGGGCGGCATCGATAGCACTATCCACGCCCATGTCGGCATACCAGCGCAGGAGCCGTGCAAGCGCCCGCGGGTCGTGGAAAGCCGAAGGTTCGTCGCGTTCAGCAGGCATGAGCCTCACTCATCCGCGCAGCCAGCACATTAGCGCGGCTGCCTTTATGAAGCGACGGCGTATTTTGCGAGAAACAGCGCGACCGCCGCTTCGACGTGATGACGGATCTTTTCCTCCGTGATCACTTCGACATCCGGCGCGACGAGCAGCATGATATGGCGGTTCGCGACGACGGCGCCAAGATAAAGCCTGGCCGCGAGCGTCGGATCGGGGCAGTTCAAGCGGCCCTGACGCGTCGCGTTTTCGAGATAGGCCGTCAATTGGTGCAGGATCCGCTGCGGTCCCTGCTTAAAGAAGATACGGCCCAGTTCCGGCGTCCGCGCCACTTCCGCGACGACAATCCTGAAAAGACAGAGCGGATCTTCGTTCAGGATCATACGCAGCAGATTGAAGCCGAGCTGCATTAAGACTTCGCGCGGCTCGCCGTGCAGCTGAAGCTCTCCCTCGCTCCCGCCAAAGACGCGCTCCGCGCGCGCCTTCACGACTTCGGAGAACAGCTCCTCCTTGCTGCCGAAATGACGGTAGAGCGTCTCCTTCGAGGCGCCGGCACGCGAGGCGACGATCTGCATCGTGGTGTCGGTGAAACCGAGTTCGAGGAAGACGCGTTCGGCCACCGCGGCGATTTCCTCCCGGCGCTTCTCCCCCCGCGGGATACGTTTCGGTTTCAGCATTCCGTCTTGGGAGAGGCCGGTTGACATCTGGCGAGGGGAACCCTATACGAACTCTGTAGTTCGGTTAAGCCGTATCTCATTTACGCGCATTGGGCCAGCTGCCGCAAGCCCTGCCCGAGCACTTCCAGCGCTACATTGCGTGAAATCCCATGGCTGACACTCAAGCTAAAGCCCCGCCGGGGATCGCCAAATCTTCGCCAGCGGCAGATCTTGGCGGTAGGGAAGCGCGTCGCCCCGACCAAGCTACCGCGTCCAAGGGCGCGCCGGCCAAAGACGCCACGCCGACGCCCCGCCGTGGCCCGCTCGTCCTTTTGCTCTTGCTCGTGCTCATCGGCAGTCTCGCCTATGCCGCCTATGCCTATTGGATAGCAAACCGCGCCTATGAATTGACCGACGACGCTTCTATCGACGGGCGGGCGATTGACATAGCGCCGCAGGTATCCGGCAGCATCGTGTCGCTTGATGTGTCCGACAATCAGTTCGTCCATAAGGGCGACCCGCTCATTCATATTGACGACCGCCAATATAGGATTGATCGCGAATCGGCCGAAGCCACGCTTGCGACGGCGAAAGGCCAGCTCGCGGGTTTCAAATACGCCGCGGAAGTGGCGCGTAAGAATTTTCCCGCCGCGCTCTCCCTCGCGCAAGCTCAGCTTGCGTCCGCCAAGGCAACGCAGTTCAAGGCGCAGGCGGATTTCAACCGCCAGCAAAGCCTGCCGCGTCAAGCAACAACGCAACAAGAGGTCGACGCCGCAACCGCAGCCTTGCAGCAGGCGCAGGCGCAAGTGCAGCAGGCCGAGGCGCAGGTCAGACAGGCCGAACCGGTCGAGCAACGGATCGGCCAAGCCGATGCGCAGGTAAGTGAATTCAACGGCCAAGTCGGTCAGGCGCAAGCCAAGCTCGACCAGGCTTTGCTCAATTTATCCTACACTGTCGTGGTGGCGCCGCAGGACGGCTGGATCACCAAACGCAATGTGGAGGTCGGCAATTATGTAACGCCGGGCCAGAAGATTTTCTCGATCGTCTCACCGCAGATCTGGGTTACCGCCAATTTCAAAGAGACGCAGCTCACGTCGATGCGACCGGGCCAGCCCGTGACGATTTCGGTCGACGCCTATCCGGACCTCCAACTCGAAGGACATGTCGATTCCATCCAGCTCGGGACGGGATCGAAATTCACTGCCTTTCCGCCCGAGAACGCGACCGGAAATTTCGTCAAGATCGTCCAGCGCGTGCCGGTCAAGATCGACATCGACAAGGGACTCGATCCTCAACGTCCCTTGCCGCTTGGCGCCTCCGTCGAACCGCGGGTGACAATTAAATGAACTGGCCGCGCGCCACGGCAAAGAGAACGGATCTGGAGGATCTGCCAGACCGGAACGTGCGCGCCGAAGCGTCGGCGGCGGGCGAAACACCCGCTGCTGTTGCAGCGCCCGACACAGTGAGTGGTGCTGCAGTTGTGCCAGCCGCCCCGGAGGCGCTTTCGACAGTACCGGATGCGGCTGACGATTTCGGCAAGGGCTCAAGGAACTTGGCGCCCGAAATTCAGTCCTTGGCTGGTGGCCATCGTCGTCACACTCGCCGCTTTCATGGAAATTCTCGACACGACCATCGTCAATGTCGCGTTGCCGCACATTGCCGGCAGCCTTTCGTCGAGCAATGACGAAGCGACCTGGGCGCTCACATCCTATCTTGTCGCCAACGGCATCGTGCTGACGATCTCAGGTTGGCTCGGCAATCTCCTAGGACGCAAACGCTATTTCGTGATCTGCCTCGGCATGTTCACGGTTTGCTCGTTTCTCTGCGGCATCGCGTCGAGCCTCCCGCAACTCATCTTCTTTCGTTTGCTACAGGGCTTTTTTGGCGGCGGCCTGCAGCCGAACCAGCAGTCGATCATCCTCGATTATTTCCCGCCGGCACGGCGCGGCGCGGCTTTCGGCGTCACCGCGCTCGCGACCATCGTGGCGCCGGTGCTCGGGCCGACGCTCGGCGGCTTCATCACGGATTCCACTTCGTGGCGGTGGATTTTCTTCATCAATGTTCCGGTCGGCATCCTCGCCGTCTTTCTTGTCTCCATTCTCGTCGAGGATCCACCTTGGGCCAAACGCCAGGCGCGCGGCATCGACGCGATCGGCCTCGGCCTCATCGCGCTTGGACTTGGCTGCCTAGAAGTGATGATGGATCGCGGCGAGGATGCAGATTGGTTCCATTCGAGTTTCATCTTCATCATGGCGATGCTTGCCGTGACCGGCATCGCCGGCGCCGCGTTATGGCTCATGGTGGCGAAAAAGCCGATCATCAACCTCGCAGTGTTCAAGGACAAGAATTTCGCCGGCGGTTGCGCGATGATCGGCGCAATGGGCGGCATCCTTTACTCGTCGGCCGTCATCATCCCGCAATTCGCACAGCAGATCATCGGCTATACGGCAACGTGGGCCGGCCTCATCCTGTCGCCCGGCGGTCTCGTCGTCATCGTTCTCATTCCCATCGTCGGGCGTCTTCTGGTGCTCGTCCAGACGCGCTACATCATCGCCACCGGCTTTTTCATCATGGGGTGCGCGCTGATCTTTTCGAGCAAGCTTGTCGTCGACATCGATTACGGCAGGCTTGTCATGATCCGGGGGGCGCAGACGGTCGGGCTGGCATTCCTGTTCGTGCCCATCAGCACCATCGCCTATTCGACCTTGCCGCGCGAGTTGAACGGCGACGCGACGGCGCTCTATTCGATGTTCCGCAACGTCGCTGGCTCGATCGGCATCGCCTTATCGACGTCGTTCGTCCAGACGCGTGCTCAGGTGCATCAATCCTATCTTTCGGAATGGGCGAACCCGTTCCATCAGCCCTTCAACGACTTGGTCGCCCGCTATCAAGCCGCCCTCGAGACGATGGGGCATGTGGCCAGCGTAGCGCATACGCTCGCTCTTGCCAGGGTCTATCAGATGTTCCGCGAACAGGTGGAAGTGATGGCCTATTCCGACGTCTTCATGTTTTGCTCGGTTATCGCATTCTTGATGGTCCCGCTGTGCTTCCTGCTCTCACCGATCAAGGGTGGGCGCGGCGCCGGCGCGCACTAGTCGGCCGGCGCGCCGGAGACTGAGGCGAAGTGGACACAGGTTCTGACAAAGCCCGTCGAGCAGCCGAAACAGCGTCCGCCTCGGCGGAAATTCGACTAGAATTGCCTGCCGCATGGGATCGTTCATGTTGACCACCTTGCGTTTGACCCTGGGCTTATCGCTCGCGTGGCTCGTCGCCGGCTGCGCGGTCGGGCCAAATTTTACGCCGCCCGACTCAGGCTTGCCGCAGCATTCGTTTTTTGCCGGCGCAACTCAGAAGTCGGTAGTTTACCGAGCTTCAGTTCAGCCAGTTGATCCGGATTGGTGGGCGCTCTTCAAAGACCGCGAATTGACCGCGCTCGAGCAACGCGTCGCAGCGGCCAATCTCGACGTCAAGACCGCGACCGTGCGGCTGGCGGAAAGCCGCTTCCAACGCGGCGTGACGGCGTCGAGCCTGTTTCCGACACTCAACAGTAACGGTTCTTACGAACGCCAGAAGGCAAGCGCAAATGGTTTGCTCGGGCTATTCACGGAGGGAACGCCAGGACAGGAGGCCAGCGGCTCGTTCGGCTCGGGCGTGGGCGGCATCCCCGGCAACCTCCTCAGTCCCTTCAGCCTTTGGCAACAAGGGTTCGATGCCTCATGGGAACTCGATCTCTGGGGCAAGGTCAGACGCCAGGTCGAATCCGCCGACGCCGATGTCGATTCCGCGGCCGAGCAACGGCGCGCCGCGCTCATCTCGAGCCTTGCCGAACTTGCGCGCGACTATATGCAATTGCGCGGCATTCAAGAGCAGATCAGGATCGTGCGCGACAATCTGGCAACCGCGAACGACATCCTCGACGTCACGCGGGTAAGGTCACAAAAGGGGCTCGTGACCGGGCTTGACGTTGAGAACGCTGCTGCGGAAGCGGAATCGATTCGCGCGCAACTACCCGATCTCGAGCGGCAGCAATCTGAGGCTATCAACGGCGTAAGCCTGCTGCTTGACGAAGCGCCGGGCGCACTTGCGGCGGAACTCGTCGCCACGCGTGCCCTACCCCCGCAGCCGCCGCGCGTGCCTGTCGGCGTTCCATCCGAACTCGCGCGGCGCCGCCCCGACATCCGCCAGGCCGAGGCGCAACTCCACGCTGCGACCGCCAACATCGGCGTCGCCGTTGGCGAGTTCTACCCGAGCGTAACGCTCAACGGCAGTGTCGGCTTCCAGGCGCTGGACTTGAAGAACCTTTGGAAGGGCTCATCGCTCCAATACGCCTTAGGGCCGAACGTCACCATGCCGCTCTTCGAAGGCGGCAAGCTGACTTCAACGCTCGAACTGCGCGATGCTCAGCAGCAGGAGGCGGCGATTACCTATCACGAAACGGTGCTGAAGGCCTGGCACGATGTCGTTAACGCGCTCGTCGCCTATCGCACCGAACAGGAGCGGCGGCAGACTCTGAAGCGTCAGGTCGAGCACGCGCGCGCCGCACTTGATCTTGCGCGCAGCCGCTACAACGACGGCGTGGAGCAATTCATCACGGTGCTCGATGCGCAGCGCACCTTGCTGCAAGGCGAGCAGCAAGCGGCAATCAGCGCAACCAATGTCGCGGTCGATATCGTCGCGCTCTATAAGGCGCTGGGCGGCGGCTGGGAAACGACCTTTCCGGTCGAACCGCACCCAGCGCTCGCGACACTCGTCGGACCGCAATAGAGCGGCGTCGGCCCACGAAGCCAAGAATGCCGGCTGACCTTTCACTCAGCCGCCGCCGCACGGGCCTCGGCGATAATCTCCTGCAATTCCGGCTTGCAGGAACCCCAATTGGTGCCCGCGCGCAGGCGCTCCCCGAGCGCGCGAACATTTGTGATGCCTTCCGCGGAGACGGCCGCGCGGATCACCTCGATTCCCACTTGGAAGCAGGTGCAGACGATACGCCCGGCCGAGGGCGCGGCGCCCGCGATTCGGCCGCTCAGCAATGAGCTGCGGCAGGCCGCGTCGAGCGGCCGGCGGTCGGCGAAGAGCTGGATGACGGCCTCAGTCTCCGGCAAACTGCCGGCGGGTCCCACGAAGAGAATTTCCGCGAGCCCTTCCTCGCCAATTCGGGCGAGCCTCGCGACGCCGCGCGCCGGGTCGCGATATTCGATGAGCTGGAGGCCCGTTTCGGCGTCAGGCGCGAGCAGGGCCTCGGCGCGTTCGGCGATCACTTGCGCCGGCTCGGTGCCGAGTATGCTGTAGACCTCGCAGCCCTCGGCGCGATGGCGCGTCCAATGGCCGATACCTTCGGGCTTGAAATGCCGCGTGGTGATAAGCCGTGCTTCGAATTTCGCTTCGATACGTTCGATCTCGACCGGCGTGTGTTTCAGTTCCGGCTGGTGTGAGATCGGATCGATGGCGGGATTGACGACCCGGCCGACGACGCAATCGCCGGCAAACTGCTTGGTCCAATGCATCGGCAGGAAAACGCTGCCTTGCGGCTGATCGGCGGCAATGCGCGCGCGGGCAATTGCGCTGCCCCAGCGGCTCGACAGCCGGATGAGATCGCCGTCGCAAACCGCACGCGTGGCTGCGTCGGCCGGATTGAGATCGACGCAAGGTTCCGGCATGTGCGCGGCAAGGCGGGGCACGAGGCCCGTACGCGTCATCGTGTGCCACTGGTCGCGCAACCGCCCGGTGTTGAGAATCAGCCGATACGTCGCATCTGTGTCGAAGACCGGCGCCCGATGGCTGACTGCGACAAAGCGGCCACGCCCATCCTTGGTCGGGAAGACGCCATCCGCGCTCAGGCGTGGCGTACCTGCACTTTCCCCTACCGGTACAGGCCATTGGACGGGCTCCAGCCGGTCATAGGCGGCATTGTCGAGCGTCGCGAGACCGCCGATGTCGAAAAATCGTTCGCCCTCGTTCTCGAACGCAGACAATGCCGCATGTTCGCGGAAGACATCAGCCGCGTGCGCATAGGCGAAGCTCTCGGCAAAGCCGAGCCGCCGCGCCACGTCGGAAACGATCGCCCAATCCGGGCGCGCTTCGCCGGCTGGCGAAAGAAATGGCGCGCTGGCGCGAAATTCGCCGTTCCGAATTGGTGACGGTGCCATTCTTTTCGCCCCAGGCGGCTGCCGGCAGCAGGACGTGCGCCCATTGGCCCGTGTCGGTTGGCGCCGCGCAATCGGAAACGACTACGAAGGGACAATGCCTCAGCGCGTCACGCACCTTGCCGGCATTCGGCATGCTGACCGCCGGGTTGGCGCCGATGATCCAAATCGCCTTGATGCGGCCTTCGGCAAGCGCATCGAACATCGGCACGGCCGTGAGGCCGGCGCGGTGCGCCACATGCGGCGCGCGCCAGAAACGGCGCACCTTGTCGATCGCCGCCGGATCGTCGAAGTTCATATGCGCGGCAAGCTGGTTGGCGAGACCGCCGACCTCGCGGCCGCCCATCGCATTGGGTTGACCCGTAAGCGAGAACGGCCCCATGCCCGGCTTGCCGATGCGCCCGGTCGCGAGATGGCAATTGATGATGGCGTTGACCTTGTCCGCGCCGGCCGAGGATTGGTTCACGCCTTGCGAATAGGCGGTGACGACACGCGGCGTCGCGGCGAACCAATCATAGAACCTTTCGAGATCGGCGACGCCGAGGCCGCAGCGCACGGCGACGTTGGCAAGATCCCCCCATCGTCTCGTGCCGCGGCGAGCGCGGCGTCAAATCCCGACGTGTGTTGCCCCACATAGGTTGCATCGATCGCGTCGCAAGCGGCGAGATACGAAAGAAGGCCATTGAAAAGCAAAACATCCGTTCCGCCGCGCGCGGAAAGATGCAGGTCGGCGCCGACGGCGGTCGCGGTGCGGCGCGGATCGATCACGACGACGCGAGTGCCGCGATCCTCCCGCGCTGCCTGCAAACGCTGGAACAGGATCGGATGGCACCAGGCAGTATTGGAGCCGACGAGAATGACAAGATCGGCCTCATCGAAATCTTCATAAGCGCCTGGCACCAGGTCCTCGCCGAAGGCGCGGCGATGCCCGGCGACGCTCGAGGCCATGCACAGCCGTGAATTCGTGTCGACGTTGGCGGTGCCGAGAAAACCTTTGGCGAGCTTGTTGACGACGTAATAATCCTCCGTCAGCAATTGCCCGGACACATAAAACGCAACGGCATCCGGACCATGTTCGGCGATCACCGCTTGAAAGCGCTGCGCCACAAGGTCGAGCGCTGCATCCCAGCCGGCGTCCCGCCCGTCGATCTGCGGCCGCAGCAGACGCTCGGAATGGCCGAGCGTTTCCCCCAGCGCCGAACCCTTGGAACAGAGCCTCCCGGCGTTTGCCGGATGCGCCGGATCTCCGGCGACAGTTCCGTCGGAGCTTGCGAGCACACCGCACCCGACGCCGCAGTAGGGACAGGTGGTGCGCGTCATCGCGCTCATGCCGCTCGCCATGTCGTTCATCGCGCGGCCATGACGGTTTTCTCCTCGCGCGCCGCTTGCGGCGCGAACATCAGCTCGTCCCGCGCTGCGACCCGACAGCGCTCGCGCATGAGGTCGAGATAGGCCACGCTATCGCCAATCTCGCCATAAAGTAGCGTGCCGATGAGGTGATCGTCTCGGACGACGAGCCGTTTGTAGACGCCGCGCGCGGCGTCGCGAAACATCAGGATCTCGGTATCTTCGTCGCCGTAGATGTCCCCGGCCGAGAACATGTCGATGCCGGTCACCTTGAGTTCGAGCCCCCGTCGTCGCCGTTTCGTAGACTGCTTCGTTCTGGCCGCAAAGTCGCTCGGCGAGGATATGCGCCATGTCATAAAGTGGCGCCACGAGCCCGAAGATCGCGCCACGATGTTCGACGCATTCGCCGACCGCGAAGATCGCCGAATCGTTGGTCGCGAGATAATCATCGACGAGAATGCCGCGATTGACCGACAATCCGCAGACGCGGGCCCTTCTGCGCCGGACTGAGTCCCAGACTGGTTGCGATCTGAACGCCGAGCGGCCCGAGTAGAACCCAGACCATGAAACTCAAGTCAAAATAGAGAAATGCGGAAAACAACGTCGGCAAATGCCCGACTTTGAGAAAATTCTGCGATTGCATTTTTTGATTCCCTGACGGGCGCCGCTGCCGCATCGTCCGAAGGCGGGAGAGCCCGATCCGGTATCCGGCATGGACCGCCGGGGCAGCGCGTCTGCCCGGGCCGGCCGCATGCAGGTTTCGGGCCGCGGTGTGGCGGGCGCGGAACCCCGGCGAGGCATTGCCTTTGCGGTTGGGATTTAGGCAGGAGGAATTAGGCTGGCGCCATTTTGGTCAATGTCTAGGCGGACTTGCCGCACCCCAGCATGAGGGCTTAGATTGCGGCGGTATACCGGCCGGTCCCTATTCGAACTCGACCGTCAGGCCCCGCCGTTCGCATTCGGCGGTGATTCCAGCGGCGATTTTTTGCAAATCGTCGACTTGCACCTCACTGTCCTCGTACGGCGGATCCCAAGTCAGGATCTCGTCGAGATGAATGACAAAGTCGGCGGGCGAGGCGGCGCCGGGAAGGTCCGGCGCGGTGAAGATCGTCAAGGATCTTGGGCCGCAGGTTACACGAAATGCGCCTTCGGTGAGTTCAACCGTCAAGCGCGGCCGGCCGCGCCCCCCACGCGAGCCCTCATCGCTCATGCGAGTGGCCCTTGTTCACGCGCTCTGCACCGACTCAGCAACCGCTGCTCCTCACCACTGCAACAACCTTACGCATGACGCTTGGCAATGCCTCCGCGTCAAGATCTACATCCTTCACCCAACGGCACCCTTTTGGAGTCTCGACCTCTTGCGTCACGTCGGCAACGAAAATATCGAGCGACAAGGAAAAATGCGTGAAGACATGCCCGACGCGCGTTTCGAGCTTGCGATAATCGGCGATCAAAGGTGCTTCGCGCAAGGCTCTTGCGGCATCGCATGTGTCCGCCCAAGTCGTACCGGGGAGTTCGGTCATTCCGCCGAGCAGCCCGCGCGGCGGCCGGGTGCGCAGAAGAATGGCGTCGCCGCGGCGCAGGTAAAACGCTGCGCCACATCGTTTCGGCCGCACCGGCTTGGCCGATTTGCGTGGCCAGTCCTCCGGCGAAACTCGTTCCGCCGCCTGGCAGAACCCACGTAGCGGGCAGAGGCTGCAGGCAGGCCGCCGCGGCGTGCAGATCGTTGCGCCGAGATCCATCATCGCCTGCGCGAAGTCGCCGGGCCGCGCGGCCGGCACCAGTAGCTCGGCATTCGCCTTGATTAGAGGCTTGGCCGCTGGGAGCGGCACGTCGATGGCCGAAAGCCGCGCGATAACTCTTTCGACATTGCCGTCAATCGGAGTAGCTTTTGTCGCGAAGGCAATCGCTGCAATCGCCGCCGCGGTATAGGGCCCGATCCCCGGCAATTCGCGCAGGGCCGCTTCGGATTGCGGGAATGAGCCGGCGTATTCGGTGACGATCGCCTTTGCGCAAGCGTGCAGATTTCGCGCTCGTGAATAATAGCCGAGCCCTGCCCATTGCTGCATCACCGCTTCGACCGGCGCGGCGGCAAGCGCCGCGACATCCGGCCAGCGGTGGAGAAAAGCTGCGAAATAGGGTTTGACCGCCGCGACCGTCGTCTGCTGCAGCATGATCTCGGAGAGCCAGACGACATAGGGGTCGGCCCGTTCGCCTGGCGCCGCCCGCCATGGAAGATTGCGGCGATGGCGATCGTACCAGGCAAAGAGCGCCGCGCTCACAGCACCCGGCTGCGACGCCGGCGAAAAATCAGACTCTTGCCTGAGTGCGCGAGAGGCCCGGTGCATCTGCATTGGTTTAGCCGGTCTTCGCACGGTCGCATAGCCAGGGCACGAGATTTTCCAGCGCGCTGGACTGCGCCAGTGCGCTTTAAACCTTGCCGCGCGCGGGTTATAAGAGCCGATGCTGCGGAGCCCTTCCAAGAAAGCCACCCCCTGGTCGCGCCCCCTCGCCGATCTCGTCGGCGTGGCGATCAATCCGATTCTCGCACGGCAAGGCTTCGGCGAATCCGACATCATCCTCTATTGGGAGGAGATCGTCGGCGAAAAGCTCGCCGCCCTGTCGGAGCCTTTGAGTCTGCGCTGGCCGCCGCGGGGCAAAACCCAACACGAATACGCGCCCGCAACGCTGGTCATTCGCGTGGAAGGCGCCTTCGCACTCGAATTGCAGCACCTCGCAGGGCTGGTGATTGAGCGCGTAAATGCACATCTCGGCTTCGGCTGCGTCGGCCGGATCGCGATCAAACAGGGTCCGCTGGCGCGCCGAGCAAGCGGCAAGGCGCCACGCCAGCCGCCCGCTGCCGAGGCGGTTGCAGCCGCCCAGGCGGCAGTGACAGGGGTCCAGGAGGAGCCTTTGCGCCACGCCCTGGCCCGACTCGGGGCCCGGGTGCTCGAACAATCGCTTGACCGCAAGCCTGCGGCATGATCCGAGCCTCCGCCCGCAGGATTGCCTACTTTAATTCTGACCAGATCCGGCCTGCACAAGAGAGCGAAATTCGTCCATACTGCCGCAATCCTCAACCTCTGCTCCACTCCTCGATCGTCGCCTCCAAATGGAAAATCCCATGTCTCCGCCCAAACAGCGTTCGCTTATGTTTAAGAGCCGCCGGCATTTCCTTGAGATTGCGGCTGCCGTCGCGCTGACTTTGGCCGGCATAGCCGCCCTGCTTGGAACGTGGAGCAGGCCGGTCCACGCGCAGGGCGTCACTGTGCCGATCGACCAGCTGATGGCGGAACAGGCGTTGCCCGACATTGTCCAAGGCAAGGCCGATGCTCCAGTCACGATCATCGAATATGCCTCTATGACCTGTACCCATTGCGCTGCCTTCCACACGACGACCTATCCGACGCTCGTCAGCAAATATATCGACACCGGCAAGGTGCGTTTCATCTTGCGTGAATTTCCGCTCGATCCCTTGGCGACCGCGGCTTTCATGCTGGCGCGTTGCTCCGGCCAGGAAAAGCGCAACGCCATGATCGACCTCTTCTTCGATCAGCAAAAGAATTGGGCTTTTACCGACAAACCGCTCGACGCTCTGTCCAATCTTGTCAAACAGACCGGCATGACCCAGGCGAGTTTCGAAACTTGCATCAACGATCAGAGCCTTTATGAAAAGATCAATCAGGAACGCGACCACGCTGCCGAGAAATTCGGCATCGATGCCACGCCGACGTTCTTTATCAACGGCAGGAAGGTGAGCGGCGAGATTACTCCAGATGCGCTCGACAAGCTGCTTGAACCGATGCTGAAGGGGTGAAGATTTCTCCTGAAAATATCCATTTAGGTACTTGAAATGATTTGATTTACTGAAGCGAGGTCGCCATGTCGCCGCTGTCGCTGGTCTTGAATGTGTTATGGCTCGTTTTCGGCGGTGTGTGGATGGCTGTGGCCTGGGTGATTGCCGGGGTGATCATGGCGATCACCATCATCGGCCTCCCCTGGACGCGTGCAGCATTCAACATTGCGGGCTATACTTTGCTGCCCTTCGGCCATCGCGCGGTTTCTCGCGCCGCTTTCACCGGTCGCGAAGACCTCGGCACGGGACCGCTTGGTCTTATCGGCAACATCCTCTGGCTAATCCTCGCCGGCTGGTGGTTGGCGCTCGGCCATGTTGTCACGGCGGCCCTCTGGGCGATCACCATTATCGGCCTCCCCTTCGCATGGGCGCACCTGAAGCTCGCCGGCATCGCTCTCTGGCCGATCGGCAAAATTATCGTTCCGATCGAAATTTGATCGGCGGTTCTGCGCTTTCCACCAAGTCCTGCCGGCTCTCGTTTCACACAGAAAAAGCGCTGGGCGGTCTTGCGCTGTCGGCTCGGCTTCCGCCGTAATCGCGCCCCAATGAAATGATTCCACGCGCGCAGCATGGCGATTTGGTGCAAAACCAGGGATTTACGGAGTTTTTGATGCTCAGCCGCTGGCCCGCGCCCATGTTGCGGCGTCGCCCAATTCGCGGCATGAGGGCTGCGCCATGAAATTCAACAAACTCCACGTTGCCGGCTTCAAGACCTTTGTCGAGGGGACCGATTTTCTGATCGAGCCCGGACTCACCGGCGTGGTGGGCCCCAACGGCTGCGGCAAGTCCAACCTCGTCGATGCGCTGCGCTGGGTCATGGGCGAGAGTTCGTCGAAGACCATGCGCGGCGCCGAAATGGACGACGTGATCTTTTCCGGCAGCGACAATCGCCCCGGCCGCAACATGGCGGAAGTTCGTCTCGTTCTCGACAATGGCGACCGCAGCGCGCCCGCCGCCTTCAACGATGCCGAAATCATCGAAGTCACCCGCCGCATCCAACGCGACGAGGGCTCGACGTTCCGCGTCAATGGCCGCGAAGTGCGTGCTCGCGACGTACAATTGCTGTTCGCCGACGCCTCGACCGGCTCGCGCTCGCCGGCAATCGTGCGGCAAGGACAGATCGGCGAGATCATCGCGGTCAAGCCGCAGCAGCGCCGCCGCATTCTGGAGGAGGCGGCGGGCATTGCCGGCCTGTATTCCCGCCGTCAAGAGGCTGAGCTTCGGCTCAAGGGCGCAGAAGACAATCTTGTTCGTCTCGAAGATGTGGTGAAGCAAATCGAAGTGCAGATCGACGGGCTTAAACGCCAGGCGCGGCAGGCGACGCGCTATCGCAATCTTGCCGCTGACATCAGACGCAACGAAGCTCTCCTTGCCTTCGTCAACTACACGGAGGCGAGCGACCATCTGAGCGCGGCTGAACGCAAACTCGAAGCCGATCTCGGCAAGGTTGCCGCGGAAACGCTGCGGCAGGCCGAGACAGCACGCATGCAGGCTGTCGCGGCACATGAGTTGCCGCCGCTGCGCGAGGCGGAGTCGGCGGCGGGCAGCGACTTGCAGAAAGTGATGCTTGCCCGCGAGACGCTCGACGGCGAGGAAAAACGCGCCAAGACGCGCCTCGCCGAACTCGAACGGCGCGTCGCTCAGATGAATGCCGACTTGTCGCGCGAACAGGCCTTGATCGAGGACGCGGCCTCGGTCCTTTTGCGCCTCGATGCCGAGAGCGCCGAACTTGCCGAGTTAGGCGGCAGTGATGCGCAAGCCGAAGTTGCGGCTCGGCAGAGGCTTGCGCAAACCGAAGCCGTGCTTGCGGTCTCGGAGGCGGCGCTTGGCGCAGCGCAGAGCGCATTTTCCAATGCGGAAGCGCGACGTGACGCCTTCAGCAAGAGTCTGCGCGACGAGGCGCAAAGGTTGACGCAGTTCGAGGCAGAGCTGCGCAAGGTCACCGAAGATCTCGCAAGCTTGCGCGCTGAACTTGCCGAAGCCGGCGCCGACGCGGGGCTCGAAGCTGCGCTCGCCGACGCCATCGCCAAGGCGAAAGCCGCCGAAGAGCAGATGATCGCTGCCGAGTCTTGCACACGCAGGCGCGCCAGGCGGAGGCGCTGACCCGCGTACCTCTGCAAAATGCCGAGCGCGCCGCGCAGAGCCTCGAGACGGAAGCGCAGACCTTGGCGAAACTGCTCAACGCCGAGACCGGCGGCGCCTGGCCGGCGGTCGTCGAAGAAATCACCGTCGCCAAAGGCTATGAAGCCGCAGTCGGCGCCGCCTTCGGCGACGATCTCGACGCTTCGACCGATGTCGCGGCGCCAGCGCATTGGGCGCTGACACGTAGCACCGACGACCCGGCTTTGCCCGACAATGTCGCGCCACTCGCGGCGCATGTCACCGCGCCCACGGCCCTCGCCCGCCGCCTCGCCCAGATTGGCGTCGTCGCGAAGAGCGAGGGCAAGGCATTGCAGGCGCTTCTGCGGCCCGGGCAAAGCCTCGTCTCGATCGAAGGCGATCTCTGGCGCTGGGACGGCTTCACTCTCGCCGAAGAGGCGCCGACGCTGGCCGCGCGCCGGCTTGCCCAGAAAAATCGCCTCGGCGATCTCACGCGCGAGGCGGAGGCTGCGCGCAAGGCCACCGAGGAAGTGAAAGCCGCAGCCGAGCGCGCTCAGGCGGATCTGCGTCTTAAGGCGGAGGCCGAGACGAAAGCGCGGCAATACCATCGCGACGCTCTGCGCCAGGTTGAAGCCGCGCGCGAAAGGGCTGCCGCCGCCGAGCGCAAGAACGCGCAGGTCGCGGCGCGTCTCTCGGCCCGCGAAGAAGCCGAGCAGCGTTTGACCGCGAGCCGCGACGAAGCGCGAGACAATCATGCCAAGGCGCAAGAAGCTCTGGCGAGCCTCGTCGCCGCGAGTGAACTTTCGGTGAAACTGGAAATGGCGCGCGCCGGGGCGACGCAGGACCGCGCCGCGGCCACGGAAGCGCGGGCCGCCTTGCAGGCCCATCTGCATGAAACCCAGATGCGGGCGAAGCGCATCCAGGCGATCGCGGACGAACGCACCTCCTGGCAGACGCGGCGTGAGCGCGCGCTCTCGCAAATCGGCGAATTTGAATCCCGCATCGCGGAGGCGGCCGCGGAACAGGCAAAACTCGCCGACGCGCCGAATGAGTTCCTTCGCGTGCGCCGTGAGCCTGATGAACAGGATCGATGCCGCGGAGGCGGCGCGCCGCAAAGCCGCCGATGCCCGCGCCGCGGTCGAACAACGCCTCGCCGAAGCCGACAAGCTGGCGCGCGCGGCGCTCGACGATATGAGCACTGCGCGCGAGGAAAAGGCCCGCAGCGAGGCGCGCCTTGAGGCGGCGCGCGAACGCTCCGCCGAGATCACGCACCACATCGCGACGGAATTGCAGTGCGAGCCGGGCGAGCTTGCGCCACTCGCGAAAGTCGAACCTGGCGCTGCGCTGCCCCAAGCCGCGACGATCGAAACCAAGGTCGAAACCCTGAAACAGGAGCGCGAACGCCTTGGCGGCGTCAATTTGCGAGCCGATGAAGAACTCGTCGACGTCGAAGCCCGGCGCAACAGCCTTGTCGCCGAACATGAAGATCTGACCGAGGCGATCAGGCGGCTACGCCAGGCGATTCAGAACTTGAACAAGGAAGGTCGCGAACGCCTGCTTGCCGCTTTCGATGCAGTCAATGCACATTTCAAAGATCTGTTCACGAGCCTCTTCGGCGGTGGCACCGCCGAACTAAAGCTCGTCGAATCCGAGGACCCGCTGGAAGCTGGGCTTGAGATCCTCGCGCAGGCCCCGGGCAAGAAGCTGCAAGCCATGACGCTGCTTTCGGGCGGAGAACAGGCGCTGACGGCCTTGTCGCTTATATTCGCCGTGTTCCTCACCAACCCGTCGCCGATCTGCGTGCTCGACGAGGTCGATGCGCCGCTCGATGACGCCAATGTCGAACGTTTCTGCGATCTCCTCGATCAAATGGGCCGGCGGACCGACACGCGCTTCGTGACCATCACGCATAATCCGATCACCATGGCGCGGATGGATCGGCTGTTCGGTGTCACTATGGCCGAGCGCGGCGTGAGCCAGCTCGTGTCGGTGGAACTTGCCGAGGCGGAGCGGTTCCTAGAGGCGGTGTAGGCGAGGAGCGGCCGCGCGGCCCGGGGGCCGCGCCCGCGCGTGGTCGCCTTCATCATCTGTCTTTTCGACGGCCTTTGCGCATTTCTTGCCGCGACCCACTAAACCCGATCCGGCGACCGGCTTCGGCGAAGCGGCCGTCGACTAAGTATCGAACACGCCCTCAAGCGCGTAATGGCTGATGCTCTTGCGGTTGGCGATCAATTGCGCGACCGTCGGCTCCCCTTTCATGGCGCGCGAAATCGCGAGCTTCGTCGCTTCGTAATTGGTGCGATAGAGATCGCGTCGGTCAAGGTTTTGGTCCTCGGCGCAGCGCGGATCGAGCCAGATCATGATGATCATGCAAAGCTCATCCAGCAATTCGCGTGGGAACACCCCCGCGGCGAGACAATCGACGATCGCATCACCCGTCGCCGCCTGTACGATGCCGCCGAGCAATTCGACATAGGCCTCTGACGGCACGGTCATCTTGGTGGTCATCATCGTCGGAGGCCGGACCATCTGATTGAGGTCGCGGATCACGAACATCCGCGGATGCCCGGCCACCTGCCCGGCCATGCCGGCGAAAGCATGACCGACTGGGCCTCTGACATGGCCGATCATCACCTCGGGCATCGCATCGGTGAATTGTCCCTCCGCGGCCAGAACCGTCGCCTCGCCGGTACGTAGCAAAATCTCGTCCATCTCGTCATCCCCATCCAGAAACGCGCTCGCATAGCACCGACCGCAGATCGACGGAAGCGCGGGGCGCCGAACTTAAACGTGTTGCGCTTTCGAACGACGACCTCGTGCCGGCGGTCAAGAGCAGGCACGGGGCCAACTCTTGATGTTGAGGCACACGGGCCGCATCGATTCCATCCGTCTGCCAGCGCCGCACGTGCACAGCCCGCGCTTCCCGTGCGATAAATCCGAGCATTCACAATGCCATCGGTGCTTGGTGACGGACCGAGCGCGGTGAGATGCAAATCTCCGCTGCCATGGGATTGCATGTTGGGATGGCCCAAGGCTAAGCTGCGCGGCCCAGTCACCAAAGATGGGAAGGAACGGAGAAACGCTCAATGACCAAGTTTGTTACGTTCGCGGCCGGTTCGGCCGCGCTTATTTTTTCATGCGTATCGGCTTACGCGATCGAGTCGAGCTATAAGGCGACGTCGACCAATTCCGCCGATGCGGTTTGGCAGAAGGTCGGCGATTTTTGCGGCATCGCGAATTGGCATCCTGCGGTCGAGAAATGCGAATTGTCGCACGGCAAAAAGATCCGCACGCTTAGCTTGAAAGGCGGCGGCACGATCGTCGAGCGTCTGCTGAAGTGGGACGACAAAGCACATAGCTATACTTATATGATCGTATCGAGCCCGCTGCCCGTGAAGGGTTACCTGTCGACGATCAAAGTCGTGCCGGACGGCGCCGGCTCCGACGTCGTCTGGGAAGGCAAGTACAAAGCCAAAGGCGCCAGCGATGCTGATGCCAAGAAGGCAATCGACGGCATTTATCAGGCAGGCGCCGACGCGCTCGCAAAATGATCGGCTGCGGTCTCTTCTGGCCATGGGGGCAGAAGAGACCGTCGCGGTACATTTTCGTCGCGCGGCCGAAGCGGACTTGTTGTACAGCGCTTATTTGGGCGGGAACGCCATTTGCGCGATGAAGCCATGAGGCTGGTTCGGCGGCGGCTCCGGGAACGGCGCGGCACGACGCACGGCCGCCATGGCCTCCTGATCAAGTTCAGGATAGCCGCTGGTGCGATAGAGCGCCTGCTGGACGAGTGCCCCACGATCGTTGACCCAGAAGGCGACAACCGCCGTTGCCGTCGTGTGGCGAGGATGCGGGCTTGACGGAAAATGCTGTTGGCGCATGATCAAGCCAAAGAGGATCGAAAGATAGGTCGTCTTTTCGGTACCCCCGGAAATCGGGGCGACCTTCGCTTCAGCGGCAATCGAAAAATTTGGTGACGGCGACAAGGCCGCGAGCTGGCGCGCAACTGCCGCCCTCTTGTCGTCCGGCAACGTCGCTCTCTGCTTGGTCTGCTTCACTCTTTGCTGCGCCTCCTGGTCTTTCAAAGGGGCGGCTTTGTCGAGCGGCTCCGCATCGGGCTGCTCGTCAGCCTTTTCGGGCGCGGCTGTGCGTTGGGCGGCTGCCGGCGCCGCATTCTGCGCCGGCTTTGGCGGCTGAGCGGGCGTCGGCTTCGTCTCGTTCGCCGGAGCGGGCTTGGCCTGGACCGGCGCCCGCGTCTGATTGTCGGTATTCTCCCGGTCTATCTTCTCGTCGTTCGGCGCCCGCGGCGCGTCGAAGGCCGGCTTCTCGTCACGCTGCAACTTCTGTTTTTCCGGCGGTGGTTTTAGCTGAGGCTCCTGTTTCTTCTGCTCCAGCGGAGGCGGCGGCGGTTCGACGATGATTTCGACGGGTATTTCGGCATCGCGCAAGTTGGCGTCGGCGTCAGGCTGATCGCCCAAGATGAGAATGGCAATGATCGTTGCGTGAAACAGAAGGACGGCGACAAGCAGCGGCGCAAACCGCCGCTTCGCGGCGCGCCACAGCGGATCGACTGCCGCGAACGGCCGATCGTCTGGATTCGCTGCGAAAAAAGTTGCCGACATGGAAGGCTTCGTGGTCACGAGCAAAAGCCGGTATCACAGAATAGCGTCGGGATTGCGCGCAAGCCCCTCCGTATCAACCCCGATCGGGGACGCGCCTGTCAAGCATCGCGCGGCCCGGTTTTGTCACATCTGGCGCGGCCTCGACAAGCGGTGCCTCCCCCGCGGATGCGCGCATATGGCGGACGTCCGGCACGCGGCCATCCGCCGCGCTCGCATCCACCGGCCTCGGCTCGGACGTGCCGAAAACGCGGAGGGATTTCAGACCATTATGGCGATGAGCGCAATGTGGCGAAAGCTTGACAGGGTGAGAGGCCGTTTTTAAGGTGCGCGCGGTTTCAGCGGCAGGTCATGACGAAAGGCACGCGGGTCCTTTTGGCCCGCATTCGCCGCGCTCGCTTTTCACGCGGGACCACATTATAGAGCGCTGTTCCGTCTGCATGCGGGGCGGGAAACGGCGATGGCAAGGAACGAGGACAGAGACGATCGAGGCGCAGCCGATCGCGACTTGGGGAGGCAGGACACGGACGGCGATGACGCGGCCTTGCAGGCGCGACTCGCGAAATTATCGGGCGCGCTCGACAAGCGGCGGCAAACGCAGTCCGAGTCGGACGATGGCAACAGCGCCGATTCTTCGGGCCAATCTCTTGGCGCTGCGACGAACCTTGGCCTCCGGGCGCTCGTCGAATTCGTGACGGCCGTCGTTGTCGGTCCTCTCATCGGCTGGCAGATCGACACCTGGCTCTCAGACCGGACCGATCTTTCTCATCATCTTCCTGATCATCGGGATGGTGGCGGGGTTGGTGAACGTTTATCGCATTGCCGTCGGGTCTTCTGGGCCGCACGCACGGTTCAGAAATAGCGAGCGGCAGGGCGCCGCAGGTTTAGTGGCCTTGAAGTGGGCGAAGGGCAGAGCATGGATCCGATCCATCAGTTTACGGTCGAGCCGATCATCGCTTGGCATCCATTCGGCGTTGATGCTCAGCTTCACTAACGCATCGCTTTTCATGGTGATCATCGTCGCCGCCATTCGTTTCCTCATGCTGATCGGCACCTCCCAGCGCGCGATCGTTCCCGGACGGCTGCAGTCGGCAGCCGAAATGTCCTATGAATTCGTCGCCTCGACCGTGCGGATGACCGGCGGCAAGGAGGGCATGCAATTCTTCCCGCTGATCTTCACGATCTTCATGTTCGTCCTCTTCTGCAATTTGTTCGGCCTGCTGCCCTTCACCTTCTCCATCACCAGTCAGATCGTCGATCACCTTTGCGCTCGCCATCATGGTGATCTCGTTGGTGATCGGTATCGGCTTCTTTCGGCACGGGCTCCATTTCCTCAAGGTTTTCGTGCCTTCGGGCGTGACGCCGATCCTTCTGCCGTTCATCGTGTTGGTCGAGATCGTTTCCTTCGCGACACGGCCGGTCAGCCTTTCGGTTCGTCTCTTCGCCAATATGCTTGCCGGCCATATCACGCTGAAAGTCATGGCTGGCTTCGTCGCCGCATTGCTCGGCGCGGGCGTTGCCGCGCTCATCGCGCCGCTTCCCCTTCGTCGCCAATGTCGTGCTGTTGGCCTTCGAGCTTCTGCAAGCGGTTCTGCAAGCCTATGTCTTCGCCATTCTTTCTTGCGTCTATCTCAACGACGCAATTCATCCGGGCCACTGAATAAAGAGCGCAACAACAGATCGGTCGCCCTATCCAAATAGTCAGGAGCAAATAATGGAGTCCGCGACATGTCAGCGGCAGATATGTCGGCGCCGGCCTCGCCGCGATCGGCATGGGCGCCGCCGCGATCGGCGTCGGCCTGATTTTCGGCCATTTCCTTTCCGGCGCGTTACGCAACCCGACGGCGTCCGATGCTCAGTTCGGGCGCGCCTTCATCGGCGTCGCACTGGCGGAAGGTCTCGGCATTTTCGCCTTCCTCGTCGCGATCCTGCTTTTGTTCGTCCTCAAGTAACCAGCAGGACGCGGGTCTTTTGACAAAGACCCGCGTTCTACGCCCTGCAATTGAAGATCAGGCAAGCGATGGCGACCAGCAGCGAACATATTACCACCACGCAGGTGCCGCAGGACGCGGGGGAGAAACCGTTTCCGCCCTTCGATTCTGCCAATTTTCCGTCCCTGCTCCTCTGGCTCGTGCTGACATTCGGCGCGCTCTATCTCCTGATGTCGAAGCTCGCGCTGCCGCGCGTTGATGGCATCTTGCATGACCGCCGCGCCAAGATTAACGGCGATCTCGGCGCCGCTTTCGCCAAACGGAAGGAAGCCGACCAGGCCGCTGCCGATTATCAAAAGACCCTCACCGACGCGCGCGCCAACGCGCAAGGGCTTGCGCAGGAAACGTATGCCCGACTCGCCGCCGAGGCGGACGCCAAGCGCAAGGCGCTTGAGGCCGATCTCGCGGCAAAGCTCGCTGCCGCCGAAGCGCAGATCGAAGCAACAAAAGCCAAGGCGATGGCCAGTGTCCAGCAGATCGCGCATGAAACTGCGTCCGCCATCGTCGAACATATCACCGGCAAACCGGCTGATGCGAAGGCGATCGCGGCAGCCATCGCCAAAACCAAGGCCTAGACCGGAGAGCCGACATGCATTTTGATGCCGAGTTCTGGGACTTCATCGCTTTCCTCATCTTCATCGGGCTGCTGGCATATATTGGCGTCCACAAGAAGATCATAGCCGCGCTCGATAAGCGTACGGCGCGGATCAAGGCCGACCTCGCGGAAGCCGCGAACTTGCGCAGCGAGGCGGAAGCGCTGCTGATTTCCTTCGTCAACAAGAAGGCCGAAGCTGAGGCGGAGGCCGCGGCAATTATCGCCCAGGCAAAAACCGAAGCCGAACTCATCGCTCGCGAAGCGCATGAACGAGTCGCCGAATTCGTTCGCCGCCGGACCAAGCAGGCGGAAGAGAAGATCGCGTCCGCCGAAACGCAGGCCATATCGCAAGTACGCGATGCCGCCACTGATGCGGCAACGAAAGCCGCCGAGATCGTATTGAAGGCGCAAACCAAAGGCGCTTTCGGCGACGAACTTCTCGACAAGGGTATCACTGATTTGAAGCGCCTGCTTCATTAGGCTTGCTTCGCGTTCAGTCGGTCACCCAATCGGCGCATTTCGGTACGTCGCTCGCAGCGCCCCAAGGCTGGATCGGAACTGTCGACGTCGCGTTCTTCGGCGAGCCCTCGATCAGTTTGTCACTGTAAACCATGTAGACGAGCACGTTGCGCTTCTTGTCGCAGCCGCGCACGATCTGCATTTTCTTGAAGAACAGCGAGCGCCGCTCGCGGAAGACGACATCGCCCTGCGCGAACTTTTGCTCGAATTTGATTGGCCCATATTGGCGGCAGGCGAGCGAAATGTCGGAGACCTGCTCGGCAAGCCCAAACGTACCTGCAATGCCGCCTTTTTCGGGAACGGTGAAATGACAGGCGACGCCGTCGACCGCGGGATCGTCGATCCCATAAGTGGCGAGCTTGTCGTTCGGCGTCAGAAAGTGGAACACAGTTGACTTGCGGAAGATCAAGTCTGGATCTTCGGCCGAGGCGCGCGGTGGCACCATCGCAACGAAAGTGACGCTCAGAATGGCGACCAGGATCGGCCGCAAATTCGACAGGATCATAGGTGGAAGTGCTCCCGTTCGTGAGGCTTTGATATGGCCCGCGAACTCTGTGGCGGAAGAGGCCTCGGGGGATTGCCGGGCCGGACCAACGACAGGTTCGCCGCGCAGGTGTATAAAAGGGAATGATGCCCCTTTGGCATTTTTCTTCCGGCCAAGGACGAATCACCGGATCATGCGACCGGCTTCCCAGCGGGCCGAAATGGCGGATCGGCCAGATGAGGTTTGCATGACGCGATCAGCGCACGGCGCACCCTGCCCCGGCATGATTACCGGCCACAAGGGAAGGTGCGCGAACACGCTGTATGGCGCCATTCGCGCGGCAATGCGCTGCGCCTTCGCTCTCGCGCTGCTGGGGGCGATTTGCCTAGCGGTGGGTGCGGCGAGCGCCCAAGGCATTGATTGCGGCGGACTTCGGGCGCAGATCGCCGCCCTCGATCAGACCAGCATGCGCACGAACCCTTATGCCGCCACGCTTCAGCAGCAGCGCGCGGATCTCCAAAGAGCGACCAATTATGCGCAGCAGATCGGCTGCGACAGACAGCAATTCCTGTTCTTCGGCAGCCCCCCGCCGTCACAATGCGGGGGACTGAACGCCCAAATCCGTCAAAAGCAGGCCGCCGTCGCGCAGTCAGAGGCAAACGCGCGCGGCGCCGCCAATACGCCGGAGCGGCAGCAACTCGTCGCCCGGTACAATGCCTCTTGCCGCACGACCACAGCCTCACAGCCGCGCCAGCGAGGCTTCTTCGAATCGCTCTTTGGCGGCCTGAACGAGCAAGACGTCCAACCTTCCTTGCAGGACCCGTTGGAGCAAGTGCCGGCAGTAGGCGAAAATGAAGCGCCGCAGGGTGGTTCGGAGGTGCTGTGCGTGCGCCATTGCGACGGCGGCTTCTTCCCGTTGACTTACTCGTCGCGGGCCGGCTCGGATACGCTCACCGATTTCTGCAAAGCGTCGTGTCCGAATGCCGAAGTGAGCGTGTATACGCGCGTGCCGGGCGAGGCGATCCAGACGGCGGTGGGGCTCGACGGGAAGCCCTACATAGATCTGCCGGCGGCGCTCAAATATCAAAAATCACTTGATCCCTCCTGTTCATGCCGGGCTCCCGGAGCCTCGTGGGCGGACACGCTGGCCGACGCGGAACGGATGCTCAGCCACGACCGCAAGGACGTGCTGGTCACCCCGGAAAAATCGGCCGAAATGGCGCGGCCGAAGCCAGACCCACGCGCAAAAGCGACCGACGCGGCCGGCAAGTCCGCGCCGGTCAAAGCCACGTCTCAATCGGGCGACGATATCGAGGCGACGGATGCCGCAGCGGCCGCGCAAGTTCCGACGGCAAGCACCGATTCGGCCGGCATCGCCACAGGCGAGGTCAAAGGGGGCGCCGCCTATCCGCAGGGCCAGGGCCAAACCGTCGAGGTGACCGGCCCCGACGGTGTTAAGCGACGCGTCCGGATAGTCGGGCCTCCGCTTTAGCACGGCCGATGAGCGGGAGGAGCGCCGCGAGCTCCAGGGCCCTGTTCCCGCCCGGTCAGAGCGAGCCGCAAAGGATGAAACAGCGCCTTTCCTTTGCGGTTGGTGCGCTCCTTGAGCAAGGTCGTCCAGCGGGTCCAGGTCTCCTCGTTCCACGGCTCGTCGGGCAAGGTGTCGCGCGCCGCGGCCAGAAGCTCGGCATCTTCGAGGCTCGGCTCGATTTCGCTCGTCACGACGCGCCACCAATCGACGACATCACGAAAGATCGAAAGATTGCCGCGCACCGCCAGCCAAAAGGCTTCTGCCTTGGGTCCGGCGATGCCCTCTGCCGCGAGCCTGTCGCGCGCTGAGGCAAAGTCCATCTGATGCAGGGTGCGGGCAGAGAGGCTCAACAACTCCGCGGGATCGAAACGCGCCTGCGTGCGAGACACATGCGACAGATCGAGCGCCGCAGCAATTTCGTCAAGTGAATGAACCGGGTGGACTGAATCGGACGTGCCGGTGAGAACCGCGCAGGCGGCGACGGCAAGCGGCTCTACACCTTCATCCCGCAAGGCGGCGATCGACAAAGCGCCGCTGCGCTTCGACAGGCCCTCGCCGGAGGCGGCCGTCAAAAGGTTATGGTGGCCGAAGAGCGGTACCGCGCCCTGCCCCGCTAAAGCTTCGAAAAGCTGGATCTGGACCGCCGTATTGGTGACATGGTCCTCGCCGCGAATGATATGGCTGATTTTGAAATCGATATCGTCCACCACCGACGGCAGGGTATAAAGATAGGTACCGTCCTCGCGCAAAAGCACCGGGTCGGACAAGGAGGCGCAGTCGATATGGCTCTCGCCGCGGACGAGATCGTCCCACCGAACGATCAGGTGATCGAGCTTGAAGCGCCAATGCGGCCGCCGCCCCTCGGCCTCAAGGCGCGCCCGGTCCGCCCCCGAAAGCCCGAGCGCGGCACGATCGTAGATGGGCGGAAGGCCGCGTGCCTGAAGGCGTTTGCGGCGACGCTCCAGCTCTTCCGCAGTCTCATAGCAGGGGTAGAGCCGCCCGGCCGCGCGCAATCTGTCCGCCGCGGCGTTGTAAAGCGGGAAGCGCTGCGACTGCCGCACGACCGAATCGGGGCGGATTCCGAGCCAGGCAAGATCGAATTCGATGGCCTGTGCGTATTCCTCCTTCGATCTCGCCACATCAGTGTCATCGAATCGAAGGATGAATCGGCCATGTTGCTTTTTGGCAAAGAGGAAATTCATGAACGCCGTTCGCGCGTTGCCGATATGGATTCGGCCGGTCGGCGATGGCGCGAAGCGGACTATGGGAAGCGGCATGATGTTCCTTTCGATATGGCCTACCGCCCAGTCTGCGCAACCGCAAGCGGAGCGTTTTCTGCCGTGGGCAATTTGGTAAGGACCTTGGGCGTTGGCGACGCAACGATGCGTTGCGCTGGCGCGTTTTCAGCCATTCGCTCGACGTAACGCCCTCGGCGTTTCAGTTTCTTCAGTGGATTTCCTTATGCATAAGATCATGAGCGGCCAACATGAGCGGGGGGCTTGACGAATGATTTTTGGCTATGCAGTCGGCCTCATCTGCCTCGTTCTGGTCACCCTGAATTTCATCAGTGTCGGGATCGCGATCAAACGGGCGAAGCCGCGCGCGACGCCGCTGCCGCCGCAGCCGAATGCGCCGCCGGTCAGCATCGTCAGGCCAGTCTGCGGGATCGACAATTTCTGCGAGGAGACGCTGGGATCGAGCTTCCGGCTAGACTACCCGTCCTATGAAGTCATCTTCTGCGTCGCTCGGGCGAACGACCCTGTAGTTCTTGTGGTCAACAGACTGATCGCCGCGCATCCGAATGTCGCCGCCCGCCTCATCATGGGCGACGAGAAGGTCAGCGCCAATCCAAAGCTCAACAACTGCGTGCGTGGCTGGGACGCGGCACGCTACGATTGGATCATCCTCGCCGATTCGAATGTCCTGATGCCCAGCGATTATATCCAGCGGCTCCTGGCGAGCTGGCGGCCGACGACCGGCCTCGTCTGTTCCATGCCACAAGGGTCGCATCCGCAAAACATCTGGGCCGAGCTCGAAATCGCGTTCCTCAACACCTACCAGGCGCGCTGGCAATATTCAGCCGATGGAGTCGGCACCGGCTTCGCGCAAGGCAAAAACATGCTATGGCGGCGCGATATTCTCGAAGCCGGCGGCGGTATAAGGGCGCTTGCCGCCGAGATCGCCGAGGACGCCGCATCGACCAAGCTCGTGCGCAGAGGCGGCCATAAGATCAATCTTGTCGACAGCCCGTTCCAACAGCCGCTCGGACGGCGCACGCTCTATGATGTCTGGCACCGACAGATCCGCTGGGCGCGCATGCGCCGCAAGACTTTTCCAGCGCACTACCTGCCGGAGATTCTGGCAGGGTCCGCGACGCCGGTGATCATTGGAGCTTATGCCGCGCATTTGCTCGACTGGAATGTGCCGCTGACAGCCGGCCTCGTACTGCTCGCGCTTTATTGTGCCGAGACTCTCCTGGCGTTCGCCAACAAATGGCATTTCTCGTGGCGCCTGCCCTTGCTCTTCCTATTGCGCGACCTGATGTTGCCGGTTGTCTATGTCGACGCCTGGCTCGTCAACGATTTCACCTGGCGCGGCAATGCCATGAGCGTGCGCGAAGAAGAGCGCCCAAGCACCTGATCGCCGCAGGCGTCATGCTTTGATCGGGAAGTCGCTCTTTTTGAAGAGAGAGAGAAGCTGAATATTCTCCCTGGCAAGATTTTGAGTTGCACCCTCTTCCCGATCGACCACGACGAATGCGCGACGCACGGAGCAGGTAGGAAACTCTTCCTTCATCGCCTTGATAGCAGTGATGATAGATTTTCCTGACGTGGCCACGTCATCAACAAAAAGAACTTCCCCACCGTTGCGGACATAGCCATCAATGCGCTCCCGCGCACCGTGACCCTTTGCACTTTTTCGCACGAAAAAAGCGTCAACCGGATATTCCCTAAAATTGCTCACGACAGAAATTGCACAAACGAGCGGAACAGCCCCAAGCTCCAGGCCACCAACGCACTTAAGATTCTTGCGCTTCATGAAGTCTACGACAATTTCACCAATTAGCGCTGCGCCCTCAGGTAGCATTGTTGTCTGGCGAAGTTGAAACAAGAACTTACTGCTGACGCCGGAAGACAAAATAAAGTCGCCAAATTCGAGGGACTTATCTAGAATTATTTCGCGCAAGCGACTCCAACGGGCGTCATGCCGATCGAGCACCATATCCTCTGCCGGAGCCTGCAGCGATGTCATGGGAATCATCGTTCCAATCCCGACCTCTGAATCACGCGTTGAGCGTAACACGATGAAGCTGCCCGTGGTGTATTTTGCTGTGGACAATCAAAGCCCCAATATCAAAGATTCCTGGCGTATACGGGTAATCTCGGCAGATCAAGCGCTTGCATCAATTTTTGGAGCGGCATTTTGAGCACCCTCCGGCAAACTGGTCCCGCGGCGTCTTCGCCGCGAGGGTTTATTTTTCTTCGTTGAGTCGCAACGTCCAGTTGTCTGAAGATGTCCGACCCTGCAGATCTACTCCGCTGCAACCTCGGCGCTCGGGCGCTGCAAGCGCTCGGCTTTCAGCAGCTCCGCCACTAGGAATGCGACTTCGATCGCTTGCTCGGCATTGAGCCGCGGGTCGCAATAGGTGTGGTAGCGGTCGTGGAGATCGGCCTCCGAGATGGCCCGCGCGCCGCCGGTGCATTCGGTGACGTTCTTGCCGGTCATTTCGAGATGTACGCCGCCGGCATAGGTGCCCTCCGCCTGATGCACGGCGAAGAAGGCGCGGGTCTCGCTGATGATGCGATCAAACGGCCGCGTCTTATAGCCGCTCGCCGCCTTGATCGTATTGCCATGCATCGGATCGCAGGCCCAGAGCACGTTGCGGCCTTCGCGTTTCACCGCGTGAATGAGCTTCGGTAGATGATCCTCGATTTTGTCCGCGCCGAAGCGGCAGATCAGTGTCAATCGGCCCGGTTCGTTGTTCGGATCGAGGATGTCGATCAGCCGCAGCAGCTCATCGGGCTTGAGTGACGGGCCACATTTGAGGCCGAGCGGATTTTTGACGCCGCGCACGTATTCGATATGCGCGTGATCAATCTGGCGCGTGCGGTCGCCGACCCAAAGCATATGGCCGGAGGTCGCGTAATAATCGCCCGTCGTCGAATCGACGCGTGTCAGCGCCTCCTCATAGCCGAGCAGCAGCGCCTCGTGCGACGTATAGAAATCCGTCTGGCGCAATTCCTGATGGGACTCAGGATCGAGCCCGATGGCACGCATGAAGCCGAGCGTCTCGGTAATCCGATCCGCGAGTTCCTGATAGCGGGCCGATTGCGGACTATCCTTGATAAAACCCAGCATCCAGCGATGCGCGTTCTCGAGGTTGGCATAGCCGCCCGAGGCAAAGGCGCGTAGCAAGTTCAATGTGGCCGCAGACTGACGATAGGCCATGAGTTGCCGCGCCGGGTCGGGAGCGCGCGCCGCCTCGGTGAAGGCAATGTCGTTGACGATATCGCCGCGATAGCTCGGCAGGGCGACATCGCCCTTTTGCTCCATCGGCTCGGACCGCGGTTTGGCGAATTGGCCGGCAATCCGGCCGACCTTCACCACCGGGAGAGCCGCACCGAAAGTCATCACCACTGCCATCTGCAGAAAGACGCGGAAGAAGTCGCGGATATTGTCGGCCGCGTGCTCGGCAAAACTCTCGGCGCAATCGCCGCCCTGGAACAGAAAGGCCTCGCCCTTCGATGCCTTGGCAAGTAGAGCCTTCAGCTTGCGCGCCTCGCCCGCAAAGACGAGCGGCGGAAAGGTGCTGAGCTGGCGCTCGACATCGGCGAGCGCCGCCATGTCCCGAAAGACTGGGGCCTGCTCGATGGGCTTCGTCCGCCAGCTATCGGGCGACCATTGTTCGGTGGGCATCGTTGAAATCCGGGCTGAATGCGCGCCGGCGCCTACCCGGCTCCTATCATTTATGACGGATGTGCCGCCTTTTACATGGCCCCGCGCCCCTTGGCGACCGCCAATCGAGTGCTGGACTGAAAACGGTTAAGCACCAGGGACTTCCGGCATTCTTTCCTCATCCATCAACGCCGCGGCCTCGCCAGGATCGAGCTTGACTTGTTCATAGCGCGCAGTCCGCGAGTGCAGGGTTACGAGTTCTTCGGCCGAAGTCGGATGGACCGCCGTCGTTGCGTGCAAATCGGCTTTCTTGAGGCCCATTTTGATAGCAATGCCAATTAGTTGCACCATCTCGCCCGCATCGGGACCAAGGATATGTACGCCGAGGACCCGGTCCGTTTCGCAATCGACGACGATCTTCATGAAGACCATCTCCTTGCTTCCCGACAAGGTCGCCTTGAGCGGCCGAAAGCGCGTGGCGAAGACATCGATGCAGGCATAGTCCGCCCGCGCCTCGGCCTCGGTCAGGCCGACGGTGCCAAGTTCCGGCGTCGTGAAGACGGCAGTTGCGATATTGTTGTGTTCGATCGCTCGTTTCTTGTCGCCGAAGACTGTATCCGCGAAGGCATGGCCCTCGCGGATGGCAACCGGGGTCAGCGCAAGGCGATTGGTCACATCGCCGACCGCATAGATCGAGGGCACGGAGGATTGCGACCAAGGATCGACCTTGATCGCGCCGACCGAATCCGAGGCGACCCCCAACTTCTCGAGACCGAGCCCTTGGGTATGGGGATGCCGGCCGGTCGCCACCATCACCTGATCGACGTCCAGCACTTCGCCATTGACGAGCGTCACTGAGAGACCTTGCGCCGTTTTATCGATACGCGTCGGCATATTGGTAAATTTGAAGGCCACGCCGGCTTCGCTCAAAGCGTCGCGCAAGGACTTACGCAGATCCTCATCGAAGCCGCGCAGGATATTTTCGCTGCGCATGGCGAGCGTCACCCGGCTGCCGAGGCGCACGAGGAGCGCCGCGAATTCGACCGCGATATAGCCGCCGCCGACGATCAAGATACGTCGCGGCAGTTCCGGCAGATCGAAAATCTCGTTCGAGGTGATCGTATGTTCGAGCCCCGGCACATTGGGCGCGAGGAACGGCGAGGAGCCTGTTGCGACGAGAATGACGCGGGCACTCACCACACGATCGTCGGCGAGAAGCTTTACGCTATGCGCGCTCTCGACGACCGCCCGGCTTTGGACGAGCGTAACGCCGGCATGTTCGAGATTGGCGCGGTAGATGGCGGAAAGCCGCGAGATTTCCTCTTCCTTCGCTGCGACGAGCTTACCCCAATCGAATGTCGCCTTCGGCACCGTCCAACCGAACCCCGCGGCATCAGCAAAATCATCGGCGAAGCGGCTCGCGTAGACCATGAGCTTCTTCGGCACGCAGCCGCGGATCACACAGGTGCCGCCGATGCGGAATTCCTCGGCGACCATGACCTTGGCGCCATAGCCAGCTGCAAGGCGGGCGGCGCGCACGCCACCTGAGCCCGCGCCAATGACGAAGAGATCAACGTCGAATTCCGCCATTCAATCGAGACTTCCAAAAATTTTGATTCCCTCGCGGCCGGCCGAGATCACGGCCTTGGCGAGACCGATGAAAAGACCGTGCTCAACGACGCCAGGAATCGCAGTGAGCCGCGAAGCCAGTTCCTCCGGCGCCGGAATGACTCCGAAGGCGCAATCGAGGATATAATGGTCGCTATCGGAAACGAAAGCCTGGCCGTTCGAACTCTCAGGCGCAGCTCGATCGCGCCGATGCAGCCGCAAGCCTCCGCCTCCCGCCTCATCAGCCGGCGCGTGGCTTCGACGCCGAATCGATTGATCTCGACCGGCAGCGGAAATTTGCCCAGCGTCCTGACCGCCTTCGACTCGTCGGCGACGACCACCATGCGCCGCGAGGCCGCGGCGACGATCTTCTCGCGCAGCAGCGCGCCGCCGCCGCCCTTGATGAGGCGAAGTTGCAGATCGAACTCGTCGGCGCCATCGACGGTCAGATCGAGTTCCGGAAGCTCGTCCAGCGTAGCAAGTGGAATGGCGAGAGCCTGCGCCTGGGCGCGCGTACGTTCCGAGGTCGGCACGCAAATGACTTTCAGGCCCTGCGCGACGCGCGCACCGAGAAGGGCCGTGAAATGCGCCGCCGTGCTACCGGTGCCGAGACCGAGCCGCATGCCCGGGCGCACGAGTTCGAGGGCTGTCGCCGCCGCCCGAAGTTTTGCTTCCTCTAGATCGCTCATGGTGTCCGATTGGGCAGCGGGTGTGCCGGCGTTACCACGACGGCGGAAGGTTGGCCCTCGGGCGACGGAGCACCGGCCTGCGGAGTACAGACCACTGCATCATTGAGCACATAGCAGACCGACATCATGCCGGTGCGCAGATCGACACGGAAGACCCCAGCCTCACGCTCATGGCTCGACGCAACGAGGGCATATTCGCTCGACCCCTGCGGTCCGGCGCCTTCGCCCGGCCCATAGCAGAGGGTCACCCCGACAGTGCCCTCCTTCAGGCCATATTGGCACGCGGCCATCTCACCGGTGGCGCGATCGAGCCGGTAGATGCGGTTGAGATCCTTTTCCGGCGCCGCCAGGAATTCATAGTTTGCCGCCAAGGCGCTGGTGGCGCCGCACGCAAGCCAAAGGCAGAGGCAGATCCAAGGAAAGGCGGAAACAGGCAAGGAAAATTTCATGATAGGTGCTCCCGGCTTCGCGAATTGGCCTATTCCTTTATACGCGAGCCGTGCCGGAAGTGCGACGAAGGGCGTCGTTAATGCTCCAGCAAAGCCTGAAGGGTGCGGCTAACGCAAGCGCAACGAAAACTGCCTGCGGCCATCATGCGCTTGATCCGCCACGGCACAGGCTCTATGCGGGACTCATGAAATCCGTGACGTCCCCGCCCCTTCTCGTTTTTGATCTCGATGGAACGCTCGCCGAAACGGCGCCGGATCTCGTCGCGACGCTCAACATTGTCCTTGGCCGCGAGGGTGTGGGTCCGGTTCAGTTCGAGACTGCGCGCGCCATGGTCGGCGGCGGCGCGCGGCTGATGATCGAGCGGGCCCTCGCCCATGCCGGCTCAAGCCTCCCGGAAGAGCGCGTCGACGAGCTCTTCGACGATTTCCTCGCCCATTACGAGGCACATATGGCCGACGCTACGACGCTGTTTCCCGGCGTCGGCGCGGCGCTCGACCGTTTCGAAGCGGCGGGTTGGTGCTTTGCCGTTTGCACCAACAAGATCGCGGAATCCTCAGTGCAGCTGCTCGAGGCGCTCGGCATCGCGCATCGTTTCCAGGCGATCTGCGGCAAGAACACTTTTCCGGTCAGCAAGCCCGATGGGCGCGCGCTACTCATGACGATCGATAAGGCCGGCGGCAGCCCGTACAACACGATCATGGTCGGCGATTCGAAGACTGACATCGAGACAGCGCAAAATGCGGAAATCCCGGTCGTCGCAGTCGATTTCGGCTATACCGACCAGCCGGTCGCAAATTACAAGCCTAACCGCGTGATCTCGCATTTCGACGACCTGTGGGACGCCGTCGCAGACATCAACAAATAGGTTCAGCGTACTCTCGCTTTCGCTCTCTGCCTTGACTCGGCGGAGCGGGCTTTCGTAAACCGATGCGCTGGCCGTTTGCGGCCGCGAACCCATGCGCCAAGAGACCGTCGCATGGCAACGGAGATGGGCGCGTAGCTCAGCGGGAGAGCACTCCCTTCACACGGGAGGGGTCACAGGTTCAATCCCTGTCGCGCCCACCATCAAGTCATCGATTTTGTTACGATGTCGGAATAGCGAGGACGGCCTATTGTGCACCTCGGCGAGTAACCGGCCGCCCGGTCTAGTTCAGCAACAAAGCTATTGCATCGGCAAAACCGTCGGCTCGGTTTCCTTCATCACCGGCGGTGGGTTCCACTTGCCGGTTAGAGCCTCACTCTTCGGCGCATAGAGTCGCATTGTGAGATTAAAAGGTCCCTTCGGCGCCGGCAGCCAGTTCGCTTCCTTGTCGGCACCGGGACTGGCGTTCTGGAAATAGAGGTCGAGGGAGCCGTCCGGGTTGTATTTGAACGGCATCCAGCTGCTGACCGCGAATCGATTGAGGCCGTTCGCCACTTGGTAGCCCTCAGCGTCATACAAGGTGACCGACCAGAAAGCGTTCACTGGAGGCGTCGCGTCCTTCTCGAAATGCAGAACATAGGCATTCACGCCGTCCAGCGGCTTTCCTGTCTCGTCGGCGAGGTTCAGCGGATAGATCGCATCTTCCGGCAAGTTCGCGCCGAGGCCAAGTTGAGTGACCATCGCGCGCTTCAGGTAGTAGTTGCCGTAAACACCCATCGTGTCGGTATTCATCGACCAGCCATTGACGACGCGGGCAATGCTGGCCGCTTTCCACGCCATCAACGCCAAGGCGTCCTTGGGAACGGTTTCCAGCCCGGCCTTGATCGCCGGGTCGACTTTGTCGATGTCGAAACTCTTGCCCCGCTCAATCCCGATCCGCTTCATCTGGGCGAGGATCGGTTGATCGGTAATGTGGGGTGGCTGGAGCTTGAGGATTTCTGCGGCATAGGCGAAGAATTTACCCGCCGGCATCGTATCGACTGCAATCTTCGGCGGCGTCTTCATGTCAACGTCGGGATCGACGGTGCCAACCACGGGCTGGGCGGCCATGCCCCAGCGCGAGATCGGGGTGATCTTAAAGCCGGCCTGAACCTCGTGCACCGCGGGGTAGTCGGCCGGCCCGTCGGTCTTGGTGCGGCCGATGATCCAGACATATGGAGTCGGCGCGTCGATGCGAACGACGCCAGCGGGAATCGTACCGCTCCAGCCTGGCGGAACCACGGCATAGTCGCCTGCCTGGGTTCCGGTGGTGCGCCAGCCCGGCGACGCAAATACATCAGTCCACATGTCAAGCATCGGCAGCAGGTAGTAGCGCCCATGCGTGTCTGGAACCGACACGATCATCGGCCCCTTGGTCAAGTCCAGCCAGGCGCTAGAATACAGCGTGTCGAAGTTTGGCCGGACCACGACCTTCATATCGGCAGGCGGGAAAGCTGCAAGGCTGGCGAAGGTATTCATCGGGGTGTGAAGACCTTCGGCCTTGGCGACGTTGGTCAGTTGCTTCCGCGTAAGGTCCATCGTGACAAGAGAATAGAAATACACATAGGCCGCCACACCGATCGAGTGTGCCTCTTGTTCGGTGATTGCCGTGGCCGCGCGCGCCACAGGGGCGCCGACGAGCGCCACGCCGAGTAGGACGGGAAAAGCGAAGCGACAAAGAAGGGTTTGGATCCATGCCATGTGCATTCTCCCTGTAACCGACGAAACTGACAGCTGCGCTGTTTGCCAAGCCCTAAGATTCTTGAATTATTTTTCGCAGAATTTATGCTGTATTTACAATAACTTACCGCGCAATACTTAATTTCTTGAGTAATGCAATTAGCAATACATCAGCGAACGAGGGGCGCAGCGCACCGAGCAGACGGCTCACCCAATGGCTACTATGATCTTTCATTCACAGGTCTCACGCGCTCGTTGAGAAGCGGGCGACGAGCTGCAATTCGGTCTTGAAATGGTAGAGAGGACGCTCCTTGACCATCGGCACACTCACCTTGAGCCACAGCACCACCCGGCATGAAATAGGTGTCGGTCCCGATTTCAAGGAAAGAACAGCGTACCAACGCAGCATGATTTGGGCGCGGCGCCAACGGATCTGCAAGGGAAGGAAAATTGCACCCCAAGCTATGAGCCACGTGCAGCGCACCGCCGCCTCCGTGACTCCGTGTCCTCGTGTGCGCCGATAAACGACACGATTCATAAGCCGTGATTGACTCATCAGCAACAATCAGCCGGTTATTTCGTGATCATGGGCTTCGGCGTCTCGCTCGGCGCGCCTGGGGTAATCGCGAGTGTTAGCCACATGTTGAAGCCATCCGGGCGATGCGCAGCGTCAAACTCCTTGTAGCATTTGAGATTCACATATGCCTGATAGTCGGCTGCCGGAAACACGAAGCCGAGTTGTGGTCCGACGCCAATCACCCGCGATTCGAATGGGCCGAGCAGGTCACCGGACCCGCTGTCGGCAGTAAGCTGATCATAGACATATCCGACGAGACCCACCTGCACTTGTTTCGTTATGAATTGCGAGGCGCCCCAATCGAGATGAAAGTCGACGCCATTTTGATAATTGGTCGAGGGATTGAGGAAATTATATGTAAACCCGGCCACGGCCGAGAGTTCATGTCCGGTCTGCGGATTGAAATAGGTGTAACCGCCGCCGGAATCCACAGCGCTATGTCCAATGCCGATATTCGCCAGCCGCTGCGGATTATAGGCGCCAACCGGTGCGTCCCCGGTGACATAGGTCATGAAATTATTAACGCCCTCGTTCCAACGCAGCGTAGCTTGCGGGTATAGGTCTCCCACCCCGGTGATTGAGTCGGTACGACTGCCTGACAAGACACCACCGAAAGGACCGGTCAACGTCGCCGACGCGGAGACTTCTTGGTGTCCGAATATGGTCATCATGCCCACAGCAAGCTGGCCGCCCAAAACCGGGGTTGCGAACACATAGCTCGGAACGAAGAGACCAATATCCGCATTTGCATCGACACCGGCGAAGATCGCTCCTCCATGCTGGAAATCGATGCTGCGCCCCGCCGATACGTCCGTATAATAATTGATTGTCGCCAACGAAAATCCAGGCTGCTGAGGCGTGGCGGCGAGGCTCCCGAACAGGCCCGGAAGCCAAAAACTTACGCCGAATTCGTCCGCCATGGCTAATCTCGGCGCGCTTGCGAGAGCACCGAAAACGCACAAACCGAAAGCTATGATCTTCGGACTTTGTATGAACGGAAATCGATCCGGTCTTCCCGTTCATCGTGATCACAGATACAGAGGGCGTCGAGCGCAGAGTTCTGCGGTCCGTGGAAGAAAATGCGATTTAAATTCTGCGCGCTATTGAAAAGCAACAATGCTAAGTGTGTCCGGGCGGAGCCGATTGCACAATGGTTCGAAAGCCACACCCAAACAGTTTCTTTGATCTTTTGCGTTGCAGCCAGCGCTGCGCGCGTTTGAATGACTCAAAGGTTTTGAAGAGCCAAGCATTGCGTGCGGGCACGCCCGGACGGGTGTTCGATCTTCGGTTTCGTCGATCGAAGGAGCAGCATTGCGACTCAACACCTGCGCCCCTCGGTACCAATCGCTGCGCCCTGCTCACGACGACGTTTTCAATCTGTTCAGGTCAGAAGCCGACATAAGTCGAGATTTGGTCTTGGAAGTGTCGGATCCCAGCAAGGAAAGGCGCGCGGAATGATTAAGAACCCAAACCCGAAGAGGCTTGCCTCTATCATCAGTGTCTGCGCGTTGCTTCTAAGCGGGATTGTACAATCTGCACAGGCCTGCACGGGCATCCGCCTGATCGCGCAGGACGGCACCGTCGTTCACGCACGAACGCTGGAATTTGCAATTGATCTTCAGTCCGACGTAATAATGATTCCGCGCGGATATGCGCGGACAGGGACCACACCCGACGGCAAAGAAGGACTCAAGTGGAAGGCGAAGTACGCCAGTGTAGGGGCCAATGGCGTTGCTTTGCCGATCATTGTCGACGGGTTGAATGAAAAAGGTCTGGCCGTTGGGCTGTTCTACTTTCCTACCTCCGCCGGATACATGCCCTATAGCGCAGCCGATGCGGGCAAGACCATCGCCCCGTGGGAATTGGGGTCGTGGATTCTGGAGAACTTCGCAAGCGTCGAGGAGGTGAAAGCCAACATCGGCAACATCGTCGTCCCCGCCGTCGTTTACGAGGGATGGGGCTTCGCTCCGCCAGTGCATGCCATTGTGCACGACGCCTCTGGCAAGAGCATCGTGATCGAGTATGTCGGCGGCAAACTCAACGTCTATGACAACCCGCTCGGCGTGTTAACTAACTCGCCGGCGTTCGATTGGCACATGACCAATCTGCGCAACTATGTGAATTTCTCAATGACCAATGTTCCTCCGGTCAAACTGGGGTCTGTAACGCTCGAACCGTTTGGCCAGGGCTCTGGGATGCTCGGACTGCCGGGAGACTTCACGCCACCGTCCCGCTTCGTTCGCGCCGTCGCATTCAGCCAATCGGTCCTGCCATCAAAGACCGGAGACGACGCGGTTCTTGAGGCTTTCCACATCCTGAACCAATTCGACATTCCAAAAGGTGCGGCCCGCGAACACGAGAAGGACGAGCACGGCAATATCCTGGCGGACTATACGCAGTGGACCGCTGCCAGCGATCTCAAGGCAAAGCGGTACTATTTCCGCACTTACGAGAACAGCCAGATCCGAATGGTGGACCTCATGAAGATGAACCTCGACGCAAAGGACATCGTCAAAATCTCGATGAAAGGCGGGGAGGTTATCAAACCGCTCATTCCATGAACGACACTCATGCTCGCGTGATGTGGCTTCGGCCGAATTTGCATAGCGCGTATAGAGCCCCAGCTGCCGCGTCACGCGCGAATGTCGGATCCTCGCGTTCGAGCAGAATTAGCGGAGCGGGCATGCGCCCACGCCCAGCATATCTGCTGAAAAAATCCTTTCGCGCGCCGTACTAGGCTTCATAATGGAAAAGAGTTCGATTGCGAGCTCGCGATCTAAGTGCTGAAGGGCTACGCCTTTGACGCGCTAGCGACGCCGGGCTCTCTGCATGCCGCTTCGACAACAGGCGAAGAAACCTGACGCACAATGATCTCTACCGAACGCATACGGATAAATCTCGCTGTTGCGCGTGACCGATGAGCACCTTGACGCGACCAAATAGGCAGCGGCCTTAAGGGGTCGCAGGTTCATCTCGCGCCCACTTGTCCGTCTCACCTGACGTTGCGGACAATTTGTCGCTTGTCGGTCAATCTGGCCGACGGATGAGGCACTCGCGCTCGTTTGCTTTTATCATGCTGTTTTAATTCATGTTTAGCTCATTAGCCTGGCATAAGCCGGCGTCAGCGCTGAGCCCGAGGCAAGGCGAAGGGGAATCCTTCTTTCCCCATGCGCCAAATTACTGCCCCTTTCTCGTTGGAGGGATGAGCATTGCTCCCACATCGTCCGAATCAAACCCACGCGTGGCAGGCGCATACTCGCCATTGAGGAGACTTCATGCTCTCGACCATCACCGTGAAAAAGTCTTGGCCCGCAAGAAATGCCGCAACTCTACTCGCTCTGACAGTCGCAACCTTCCTTGGCTCATCCTCTGCTCGCGCGGTTACTTGCGAAGACGTGCGGAGCCTAAGCTCAGGAGAGCAGGACTATTGGTCGAAGCGCCTCAATCTTTCGTCCGAGCAGCGGCATAAAATATGGGTTACCTGCTATCGGGACTACCACCCCAAACCTCAGGAGATCGTGCGGCGGTAAGTTGCGGGGAAAGCCTGCAGGTGACGCCGGCCGTGCTTAGAGCCGGCGCACCGGCCCCGCCTTTGCGAAAGGGTTGACGGCCACTCCCATCTCGGCTGCGATGCGCAAGCACTCTAATTGCCTTCCCCGCGTCGAAAACGACATTGCCGCGCGCGAGGGGGTCCGCAACTTGATGAAACCCGGTGCGTCTTCATGCGGTCTTCAATCTCGCCCATCGCGGCAAATTAGCTCCAGGCGCAAGGCCGAATTTCTCCGACGGCCAAATCAGTGTAAAAGGCTCGCCGGGGCTAACCTAATTATAAAGTACCAGAAGGATTTACGTTGGAGCACTTTCCAAACGGCAAACGCGTCGTCATCGTCGGCGGCGGCTTTGGCGGCCTTGCTGTCGCCCGCGCACTCAAGAACCTGCCGATCGAAATCACCCTCGTCGACCGCCAGAACCACCATTGCTTCCAGCCTCTGCTCTATCAGGTGGCGACGGCGGTTCTCTCGTCTGCCGATATTGCATGGCCGATCCGCGGCATCTTGCGCGGCCAGCACAATATCAGAATCCTGATGGCTGAAGTCACCGGCGTCGATGTCGATGCGAAAGTGGTCCACACCGATTCAGTCTCGCTCTCTTATGATTATCTCGTCCTCGCGACGGGCGCGACGCATTCCTATTTTGGCCACGACGACTGGGCGGATTACGCACCCGGCCTCAAGGAGATCGAGGACGCGACCGAGATTCGCGGCCGTCTGCTACTTGCCTTCGAACATGCCGAGCTTACGTCCGACACCGCCAAGCAGCGCGCGCTTCTGACCTTCGTGATCATCGGCGGTGGCCCGACCGGCGTGGAGATGGCGGGTGCCATCGCGGAGGTCGCTTTGCAGACTTTGCCACATGATTTCTGCGTCATCGATCCGCGCTCGGCACGCATCCTCTTGGTCGAGGCGGGACCGCGTATCTTGCCGTCCTTCCCCGAACGCCTGTCCGATTACGCGAAGAAGACGCTGGAGAAGATGGGCGTCGAGGTTTTGACGTCCTCGCCAGTTACCGATGTCGACGCGAAAGGCGTCGTGATCAACGGCGAACGGATCGCGGCAGGCACGATCATTTGGGCCGCGGGCGTGATCGCCTCGCCGGCCGCCAAATGGATCGGTGCCGCCCACGACCAGGCCGGGCGGATCAAGGTCGAGCCGAACCTTTCGATTCCCGGCCATCCGGAGATCTTCGCGATTGGCGATACGGCTGCCGTCTTCTCTGGTGACGGCAAACAGGTGCCAGGTATTGCGCCTGCCGCCAAACAGATGGGTACCTATGTCGGCAAGCTGATCGCCGGCGAGATCAATGGCGCGCCGCGCCCCGCACCCTTCGTCTATCACCATCAGGGTGATCTTGCGACGATCGGAACACACGCCGCCGTCGTCAAATTCAATTTCACGAATTTCGGCCTGACAGGGTTCGTGGGCTGGTTGTTCTGGGGCATCGCCCACATCTACTTCCTGATCGGCATTCGTAACCGGCTCGTCGTCGCCCTCAATTGGCTATGGCAATTCTTCACGCTGCAGAGAGGCGCCCGCATCATCAGCCTGCCCGACCATGTGCGAAGATCGAAACACGCGGATGTGACGTAGACGTTACGAAGAGATTCGCCGGTCTCGCGCGGTCACACTTCAACGACGAGCACGTGTACGGCTGGCTTTTTGCCCCAGGCCGCCACCACCGCGGCGCGTACGGCTTTTTCGATCGCTACCGAGACAACGTTGGCGTCGCGCCGCTTCGGCCGCGGCAAAGCATCGAATGTCTGAAAGACGGCCGCATCGACGATCTCGTCCAGGGCGAGACCCGTGTCGGTCTTGGCCGGGACGCCCGCAAGGATGACATCTGGAACGCCGGCCATCTCGCCTCGGCCGTCGACGGCAAGGCCGATCGTAACGATGCCGGAGAATGCTAATCTCTGCCGCGTCCGCAATGCGTCATCATCCATGGCGAGCAGCGCGGTGCCGTCCTTGCAAAGCCGGCCGTGCGGCACCTCGTCGACGATCGCCGGCGTTCCCGGCGCCAGCAGCACCAGATCGCCGTCGCGCGCCTTGACGACATGTTCCACGCCACAGGTCGCGGCGAAGCGCGCATGTTCGGCGAGGTGAATCTCTTCGCCATGCGCAGGAATGGCGATTTTTGGTCTGACCCATTCGTAGAATTTGGCAACCTCGGCGCGGCGCGGATGGCCCGAAGCATGGATCAGCGCCATACGGTCGGTGATGACCTCCACGCCCTGCTTCACGAGATTGTTCACGATGCGTCCGACCTCCCGTTCATTTCCCGGGATAGTCCGCGACGAAAAGATGACCGTATCGCCCGGCGCAAGCTTCACGATCGGATGGTCTTCCTCCGACATGCGGGCCATCGCGGCGCGCCGCTCGCCCTGGCTACCGGTCGCGAGCAAGACGACGTCTTCCCGCGCCAGCGCAGAATAGGCGTCGACCGAGAGGAAATCTTCGATACCGTCGAGATAGCCGCAGTCGCGGGCGACAGCGACGACGCGTTCCATCGCGCGCCCGACGATGATCACCTTGCGCCCGACCGCTGCCGCCACCTCCGCGACGGCGCGGATGCGCGCAACATTGGAGGCGAAGGTGGTGACGACGACACGGCCGCGAGCGCTCGCGACGATCCCGCGCAACGTCCGCGCGACCTCGGCTTCCGAAGGACTTGTGCCGTCGCGCAGGATGTTGGTCGAATCGCAGACGAGCGCGAGCACGCCTTCATCGCCGATCTCGATCAGTCGCCGGGTGTCGGTCGGCAGGCCAAGTCCCGGTTCCGGATCGACTTTCCAATCGCCGCTATGGAGAATCGTGCCGCAGCGTGTACGGATTGCCAGCGCACAGCTTTCCGGAATCGAATGAGCGACCGGCACGAGTTCGACATCGAAAGGGTCGAGCGCGAGACGCGAACCCTGCGCCACTGTCGTAATCCGCATGTCTGGCGCGCCGTTTTCGCCGATCCGACGCATCGCAAAGAGGCCTGCCGCAAAAGCCGTCGCATAGATCGGGCATTCGAACCGCCGCCAGAGATCGCCGACGGCACCGATATGATCCTCGTGTGCGTGCGTGATGATGAGGCCGACAAGATCCTTCTTGATCTTTTCGACAAACTGCGGATCAGGCATGATGATGTCGATGCCGGCGCGCTCCGGCTCGGCGAAGGTGAGGCCGCAATCGACCATCAGCCATTTCCGCCGCCGCCTCGGACCGAGGCCGTAGAGCGCGAGGTTCATGCCGATCTCGCCGAGGCCGCCGAGCGCCACGAAGACCAATTCGTCATCAGACTCGTGCATCGACAATACCCTTTTTCAATGACCCAGAATCACGTCGCCAGCCTCGATTGCGATCATACTGCCGTCTTCATTCGCGATAATCAGCCGGCCAGCCGAATCGATCGTCTGAAAATGGCCTTCAAGACGACGCGCGGGCGTCGAAATCCTAATTGGCGCGCCGAGCCCGGCTGCAAGCGCCAGCCATTCGCGGCGGATCGACTCGAATCCTTTTCCCTTGGCAAAGACATCAAGCCAATGCGCGAATTCGGCAGAGAGCTGCAGAAACACGTCCTGCGGGGCGCATCGCGCCGCCCCCGTTTCGGAGAGAGAGGTCACCGGATCGAGAAGATCGCGCGGTGCGGACATACAATTCACGCCGATTCCGACGACCGATGCAAAGCCGCCTGTGCCAAGATCTGTGCTTTCGAGCAAGATCCCGGCGAGTTTGGCGCTATCGAACAGAATGTCGTTCGGCCACTTGAGCCGCAGCCGCGCCTCGTCGACGAAAAGCGTGCGCAACGCCCGCGCCAGCGCAACGCCCGCCACAAAACCCAGCTGCGGTGCAAGCTCAATCGGTACTGCATCGATCAAAATAAGGCTTGCGTGGAGATTGCCCGCCGGCGACGCCCATCGGCGCCCATGCCGGCCGCGACCATGTGTCTGCGCCTCTGCGATCACCCAAGTTCGATCGCGGCCGCCGGCGCGCGCCAAATCCATTGCCGCGTCGTTGGTGGACCCGATCGTCTCGAACGTGAACACCCGGAAGCCGCTCCCTGCTGCGGCCTCGGCAAGCTGAAACGTTTTCGCCTCGCGCACGTCCAATGATCAAAACAACGTTTTGGCGGCAGCCGCCGCAGCTGCGACGAAGGGCCCGGGATAGGCGAAGAGAAACAGCACGACGAGGCCGGTTATGGCAAGCACCGCGCACAACGCAGGTGGCGCCTTGTCGAACGCCGCAGCCGGCTCGTCAAAATAGATGATCTTGACGATCTGCAGATAATAGAACGCGGCGACGACGCTGGTGATGAACCCGATCACCGCAAGGCCGTAGAGGTGCGCCTGAATGGCGGCATTGAAGACATAGAATTTCGCAAAAAAGCCGGCGAGCGGCGGCAGCCCGGCGAGCGAGAACATCATCATAGCGAAGAAGAAGGCCATCGTGCCGTTGGTGCGCGCAAGCCCCGCGAGATCGCGGATGTTCTCGACATATTTTCCGCCAACTCGCATCGAAAGGATCGCCGCGAAGGTTCCGAGCAGCATGACGAGATAGATGCCCATATAGACGAGCACGCCGGCGACGCCCGCTTCGGTGCCGGCAGCGAGCCCGACGAGTGCGAAGCCGACATGGCCGATCGACGAATAGGCCATCAGCCGCTTGATATTATGCTGGCCGATCGCAGCAAAGGAGCCGAGGGCCATGGAGAGAATGGAGATAAAGACGACGATCTGCTGCCACTGCAGCGCAATGCCGGGAAAGGCCATGATCACGACGCGCACGGTGATCGCAAAGGCGGCAATCTTCGGCGCGGACGCGAAGAACGCCGTCACCGGCGTCGGCGCGCCTTCGTAGACGTCAGGCACCCACATATGGAACGGCACCGCCGATATTTTGAAGGCGAGGCCCGCCATCAGAAAGACGAGGCCGAAGACGACACCGAGCGAGGGCGTGCCTTTGGCTGCCGCAGCGATGCCGGCGAAGGACACGGTTCCCGCGAAGCCGTAAAGCAACGAGGCACCGTAAAGCAATATGCCCGATGACAAAGCGCCGAGGACGAAATATTTGAGTCCCGCTTCCGAAGCTCTGGCGTTGTCGCGGTGAAAGGCGGCGATGACGTAGAGGGACAGCGACATCAATTCGAGGCCGAGATAGAGCGCAATCAATCCGACGGCGGAGATGAGCATCGACATGCCGAGCGTGGACAGCAGCACGAGGACCGGAAATTCGAATTTGTTGATCTTCTCTCGTGTCAGATAATCCTGCGCCATCATCAGCGTGACGAGCGAACCGGCGTAGCTCAGGATCTTCATGAAGCGGCCAAAGCCGTCGTCGATGAAGGAATTATTGAAGATGACTGCCGTTGTCTTCCCGCCGAGCAGAACCAGAATCGCGAGGCCGAGAACACCGACCGCAATCTCGGTGACAAGCGCGTTGGCGCGCCTGCCACGGATCGCGCCGAGGAGGATGAGCGCCAGCGCGCCGGTCGCTAGAATGAGTTCCGGCAGGCTATGGGCGAGAGCGAAGGGCAGCGAGGTCATTCCGATGCGCCTTGCTTTGAGGGCGGCAGCGCGGCGGTGCGCACCGAGCCGAGAACTCGTGTCGTAGCCTTGGATCAATTGAGCGACCGACGTGGCGGTGCCATCGAGAATGGGCGCCGGACGCATTCCATAGTAGATCGTCAGGAGAAACAGCGGCGCGAGCACGGCAATCTCGCGCGGGGAGAGATCCAGAATGGATTTGAGGCTCGGCTTCTCCAACACTCCGAAAATGATCCGGCGATAGAGATAGAGCGCATAGGCCGCAGACAGGATGGCGCCCGTCGCCGCGAGTGCCGCAACCCAGCTATTGACTCGGAACGCGCCGAGCAGACTCAGGAACTCGCCGACAAATCCGGATGTTCCCGGCAAGCCGATATTAGCCAAGGTGAAGACCATGAAGGCCAAGGCATAGAGCGGCATGCGCTCGACGAGGCCGCCATAGGCCGCGATCTCGCGCGTATGCATCCGGTCATAGACGACGCCGACGCAGAGGAAGAGAGCGCCCGAAACGAGGCCGTGTGAGATCATCAGGAAGATCGCGCCCTGCACGCCCTGCTGCGTCATCGAGAAGAGGCCGATGGTGACGACACCCATATGCGCCACGGAGGAATAGGCAATGAGCTTCTTCATATCGTCCTGCACCAGCGCGACGAGCGAGGTGTAGATGATGGCAATGACCGAAAGCGCGTAGATGAGCGGCGCGAAATAGGCGGACGCATCGGAAAACATCGGTAGCGAAAACCGCAGAAAACCGTAGCCGCCCATCTTCAGGAGAACGCCGGCGAGGATGACCGAACCTGCCGTCGGCGCCTCGACATGCGCATCCGGCAGCCAGGTGTGGAACGGCCACATTGGCGTTTTCACCGCGAAAGACGCGAAGAAGGCAAGCCACAGCCATTTCTGCATCGAGGCGGGGAATGCGGTCTTCAAGAGAACGGATATATCTGTAGTGCCGGCGAAGCTGTACATGGCCATGATGGCGATCAGCATGAGCAGCGAGCCGAGCAGCGTATAGAGGAAGAATTTGAAGCTCGCGTAGACGCGCCGCTTGCCGCCCCAGACACCGATGATTAGGAACATCGGGATGAGACCGCCTTCGAAAAAGAGATAGAAGAGCACGAGATCGAGCGCGCAAAAGACCCCTACCATCAGGGTTTCGAGCACCAGGAAGGCGATCATATATTCCTTTACGCGCGTGCTGATCGATGTCCACGAGGCGGCGATGCAGAGCGGCATCAGGAAAGTCGTCAAGACAATGAACGGCATCGAAATGCCGTCGACGCCCATCTTGTAGACGAGGCCGCCGCCAAACCAGTGCTTCTCTTCGACGAACTGGAAAGCCGCCGACGTTGGATCGAGCTTCGCATAGACATAGAGCGACAATAGGAAATCGATGATTGTCGTGACGAGCGCCGCCCAGCGCGCGTTGTTCCAGGTCGCCTCGTCCTCGCCGCGCAAGGCAAAGATGAAGGCGGCGCCAACGAGGGGCAGAAATACAAGGCAGGACAGAATGCCGAAACCGAGCATCAGTGCAGGCTCCAGACGAGATAATAGGTGATCAGCGCCGCGACGCCGACGAGCATGGCGAGGGCATAATGATAGAGATAACCGCTCTGCAATCTGACGACTCTGTTGGTTACGTCGATGACGCGCGCCGCCACTCCGTCCGGCCCGAGGCGGTCTATGATGTTTTGATCGCCGCCTTTCCAGAAAAGATTGCCGAGCCAAAAGGCCGGTCGCACGAAGATGCGGTCATAAAGCTCGTCGAAATACCACTTATTGAGCAGGAAGCGATAAAGGACCGGCATCGCCTGCGCCCAACGCTCCGCGGTTCCTGGTGCGACGAGATAGAGATAAACGGCTATAAGGAAGCCCGCCAATGTCAAGACTTGCGGCAGAAAGTGCACGAGGGGCGGGACGTCTTCCAAAGTCTGGAAGACATGGTTCGTGGGTCCGAAGAACAGCGAGCCCTTGAAAAACGCTAACGCGCCGTCGCCGACGAAGAGATGGCTGAAGGCAACGCCGGCGAAGAGAGATCCCGCAGCCAGACAATAGAGCGGGATCATCATCACGTTTGGGGATTCGTGCGGATCGATGTGATGCGCATGCTCATGGTGTGCTCCCGCCGTTTCTCCCTCGATTTTGGCGTGCCTCCTCTCCTCTCGCGCGTGCTCCCATTTGGGGATGCCGAAAAAGGTCATGAAGATGAGTCGCCAGGAATAAAAGGAGGTCATCGCCACCGCGACGGTGGTCAGGACGAAGGCATAGAAAGCATCCGGACGATGGGCGGCATAGGACGCCTCAATGATCGCATCCTTCGAGAAAAAGCCGGAGGTAATGGGGACGCCGGTCAGAGCTAGCGTACCGATGACCATCATCGCGAAAGTCACGGGAATCTTGCGAGCGAGGCCGCCCATCTCGCGCATGTCCTGCTCATGATGCATGGCAAGGATCACCGAGCCGGCACCAAGAAACAGGAGCGCCTTGAAGAAAGCATGCGTGAAAAGATGGAAGATGCCAAGCGAATAGCCGCCGACACCAAGGCCGACGAACATGTAACCGAGCTGCGAGCAAGTCGAATAGGCGATCACGCGCTTGATGTCGTTCTGCACGAGGCCGACGGTCGCGGCGAAGAACGCCGTCGTCCCGCCGATGATCGTCACGAATGCGAGTGCGACCGGCGCTTGCTCGAAGAGCGGCGAGAGCCGCGCCACCATAAAGACGCCGGCCGTCACCATGGTCGCGGCATGGATGAGTGCGGAAACCGGTGTCGGGCCTTCCATCGCGTCGGGCAGCCAGGTGTGCAGCAGAAATTGCGCGGACTTGCCCATCGCGCCCATGAAGAGAAGGAGACAGGTGATCGTCATTGCGTCCATGTCATAGCCAAAGACATGGATCACCTTGTGCGCCAGCCCCGGCGCGGCGGCAAAAACCTGATCGAAGGCGACGGAATTCGTGAGAACGAAAACGAGGAAGATCCCCAGCGTGAAGCCGAAATCGCCAATGCGGTTGACGACGAAGGCCTTGATTGCCGCGGCATTGGCGGCAGGCCTCTCGTACCAAAAACCGATCAAGAGATAGGAGGCGAGACCGACGCCCTCCCAGCCGAAGAACATCTGGACGAGATTGTCGGCCGTCACCAGCATCAGCATGGCGAAGGTGAACAAAGACAGATAGGCGAAGAAACGCGGCCGAGACTTGTCCTCGCGCATATAGCCGATCGAATAGAGATGCACGAGCGCCGACACCGTCGTCACCACGACGAGCATGACGGCGGTCAGCGAATTGACCCGCAAGGCCCAGTCGACCCGCAGCGCGCCCGAGGTCATCCAGCTCGTGATGATCTGCACATCTGCGCCGGCGGCACCGGATATGAACTGGCCGAAGACGATCCATGAGAGCCCCATGGAGACGAACAGCAAGCTCGTCGTGACGATCTCCGAAGGACGCGCACCGATCAGGCGGCCGAAGATCCCGGCGATGAGAAAGCCGACAAGTGGCAGGACGACAATGGCCTGATACATATGTCCCCGCTCAGCCCTTCATCAGATTGATGTCTTCAACCGCGATCGTGCCACGATTACGGAAGTAGGTAACAAGAATGGCGAGGCCGATTGCCGCCTCTGCAGCCGCGACCGTCAAAATGAACAGAGCGAAAATCTGGCCGGTGAGATCGCCGAGGAAAGCGGAAAAGGCGACGAGATTGATGTTGACCGAAAGCAGGATCAACTCAACCGACATGAGAATGACGATGATATTCTTGCGATTCACGATGATGCCGGCGAAGCCGAGCGTGAAGAGAATCGCGGCGACGACGAGGTAATGGCCGAGAGCGATCGTCATTCTATTGTCCTCACACGCCGGCCCGCGAGGGCTGTTTCTTGAGCTCGACCGCGGATTTGGCAGTACGTTCATTCTGTGCCGCGATATTCTGCCGCTTCACGCCTTTCTTATGATGCAAGGTCAAGACGATCGCGCCGATCATCGCAGTTAGCAGCACGAGCCCGGCGACCTCGAAGAGATACATATATTGAGTGTAGAGCACGCGGCCGAGCGCCGCCGTATTCGAAAGGCCCGGGGGCATCGGCGTCGTCGTCTGCGAAATGGCCATCCCGCCTAGAGTCCAAGCCCCGACGCAGAAAGCAAGTTCGATAAGCACAATGCCACCGATCGTTGCGCCGATCGGCAAATTGCGTTGGAAACCCTGTTTCAGTTCGGCGAAATCGACGTCGAGCATCATCACGACAAAGAGGAATAGAACCGCGACCGCGCCGACATAGACGATGATCAGGATCATCGCCAAAAATTCCGCCCCGAGCAAAAGAAAAAGCCCCGCCGCATTGACGAAGGCGAGGATCAGAAAGAGCACCGAATGCACGGGGTTGCGCGCCGTGATCACCATGAAGGCCGAGGCGATCATGACGGCAGAAAAAAGATAGAAGAATAAGGCGACGGCATTCATCGGAACGACCTCTCAATGCCCTCATCCTCAGGAGTGGGCCGAAGGCCAGCCTCTCGAAGGATACCGAAGATGCTCATGCCCGTGCCCGTCGTTCGAGACGCGCGTTCTCCGTGCTCCTCAGGATGAGGGAGATGTTTCTCCGACACAGGATTTTGGCTCATGCTCTCACCGGTAGGGCGCGTCGAGCGCAATATTGCGGGCAAGCTCGCGTTCCCATCGGTCGCCGTTCTTCAACAGCCGATCCTTGTCGTAATAAAGCTCCTCGCGCGTCTCGACGGAGAATTCCGCGTTCGGCCCCTCGACAATGGCGTCGACCGGGCAAGCCTCCTGACAGAAGCCGCAATAGATGCATTTCACCATATCGATATCGTACCGCGTTGTACGGCGGGTGCCGTCATTGCGGCGCGGCCCCGCCTCGATCGTAATCGCCTGGGCCGGGCAGATCGCCTCGCAGAGCTTGCAGGCGATGCAGCGCTCCTCGCCATTCGGATAACGGCGCAGGGCGTGCTCGCCGCGATAACGCGGCGATTGCGGATTCTTCTCGTGCGGATAGTCGAGCGTCGCCTTGGGCTTGAAGAAATAGCGCATCGACAGCGCGAAGGCCGCGACGAACTCCTTCAGCAAAAGCGCCTTGGCGGCGGCATCGACTTTCATCTCGGTTCCTCGACTTTGCGACGCATATGATGGATCCGCACCTTCATTGCGCCATGGTGCCGCCCCAGCCGGTGATTTGGATCACCACTGCGACGAGCACCACCATAAATAGGGAGATCGGCAAAAAGACCTTCCAGCCGAGCCGCATCAGCTGATCGTAACGATAGCGCGGTACGACGGCCTTCACCATCGCGAACATGAAGAACATGGCGGAGATCTTCAGCACAAACCAGAAGACGCCGGGAATCCATGTGAACGGCGGGAAGGGAATGGGCGAGAGCCAGCCACCGAGAAACAGGATCGTGCCAAAGGCGCACATGGTCATGATCGCCACATATTCGGCGAGCATGAACAGCATGTAAGGCGTCGAGGAATATTCGACCATGAATCCCGCGACGAGTTCCGACTCGGCCTCGACGAGATCGAACGGAGGCCGGTTTGTCTCCGCCAGCGCGGAAACGAAGAAAATCACGAACATCGGCAACAGCGGTAGCCAATACCAGCCGAATAGGCCGAAGCGCGTGTCCTGCGCCCTCACGATGTCGCTGAGGTTGAGCGAGCCGGCGCAGAGCAAAACCGTGACGATGACGAAGCCGATCGAGACTTCGTAGGAGACAATCTGCGCGGCCGAGCGCAGCGCCGCGAGGAACGGATATTTCGAATTCGACGCCCAGCCGCCCATGATGATGCCATAGACGGAGAGCGAAGAAATCGCAAAAATATAGAGCACGCCGACATTGATGTTGGCGATCGCCCAGCCGTCGGCCAGCGGAATGACCGCCCAAGCTGCCAGCGACAACAGGCCCATGACAAAGGGCGCGAGCAGGAACACGCCCTTGTTTGCTCCATCCGGAATGACCGGCTCCTTGAGGACGAACTTGATCATGTCGGCGAAGCTTTGCAGCAGCCCCCAGGGGCCGACTACGTTCGGGCCGCGCCGCAATTGCACCGCCGCCCAGATCTTGCGGTCGGCATAGAGCACGTAGGCGACATAGATCAGCAGCGCGACAAGCAGGACGACGCTCTTCAAAAGGGTCAGGAGCAGCGGCAGCAGCCAATCCATGTCCTACTCCGCCGCTTGTTTCATGAGGCCGCGCGCCAAAGCCGAACATTCGGCCATAACGGCCGAAGCACGCGCGATCGGATTGGTCATGAAGAAATCCTCGATCGGCGACGCAAACGGCGCCGCGCCGCTCGCCCCGCCGTCGCCCTTGATCTTCGCGATATCTGCCGGCTCGCCCGGCAGGATCGCGTCAAGCTTGGCGAAATGCGGATATTGCGCATAGAGCTTCGCGCGCAGTGCATGCAGCGAGTTCGAAGGGCAAAGTCTTGCCGAGAACGGCGGAGAGCGCCCGCAGGATCGCCCAATCCTCGCGCGCATCGCCGGGCGGGAAATTCGCGCGCTCGGCGAGCTGCACACGGCCTTCCGTGTTGGCGTAAAGGCCGGACTTTTCTGTATAGGTTGCGCCCGGCAAGATCACATCGGCGCGGTGCGCGCCGCGATCGCCATGCGTGCCTTGATAGATCACGAAGGCCCCGGGCGCGATCTCTATCTCGTCGGCACCGAGGTTGAAGAGCACATCGAGCGCGCCTTCTTTCGCCATGCCGGCAGCATCGAGGCCGCCTTCGCCGGGTACGAAGCCGAGGTCGAGGCCGCCGACCCGAGCCGCCGCAGTATGCAAGATGCCGAAGCCGAGCCAGTTCTCCTTGATGCAACCGAGTGACACCGCGGCTTTGGCAGCTTCTGCGAGTATCGCAAGTCCGTCGGGACGCGCGAGCGCGCCCTGCCCGATCAGCAGCATCGGCCGCTGTTTCTCAGAGGGCGGATGCGCGACGAAGCGGGCCAGCGTGTCTGGACCCGCGCCGAGATAATTATACTCATAGGTTAGATCGGCTTTTTCGCCGATGACGCCGACGAGCAGATTGCCTTTGAGCCAGCGCTTGCGGATGCGTGCGTTGAGAACCGGCGCTTCCCTGCGCGGGTTCGCGCCGATGATCATGATCGCGTCGGCTTCGTCGATGCCGGCGATGGTCGGGTTGAAAATATAGCTCGCACGGCCGAATTTCGGATCGAGCTTCGACCCATCCTGCCGGCAATCGAGCGACGTACCGCCGAGGCTTTGCATCAGAAGCTTCAGCGCAAACATTTCTTCGACAGCGCAGAGGTCGCCGGCGATGGCGCCGATGCGTTCCGGCCGAGCGGCTTTGACTTTCGCGGCGACGGCGGCGAACACCTCGGGCCACGTCGCCGGCCGCAGCTTGCCGGCCTCGCGAAGATAAGGCTGATCGAGACGACGTGTCTTCAAGGCGTCCACGATCTGTCGCGTCTTGTCCGAGATCCATTCCTCGTTCACTGCATCGTTGATGCGCGGCAGAATGCGCATCACCTCGCGGCCGCGCGTATCGACGCGGATCGCGGAGCCGAGCGCATCCATGACGTCGATCGAGTTGGTCTTGGTGAGCTCCCAAGGCCGCGCCTTGAAAGAATAGGGTCTCGGCAGAAGCGCACCGACCGGACAGAGATCGGCGATATTGCCTTGCAATTCGGAACCCATGGCGGTTTCGAGATAGGTCGTGATCTCCATATCCTCGCCGCGGCCGATCGCTCCCATATCGCCTGTGCCCGCCACTTCCGCCGTAAAGCGCACGCAGCGCGTACAATGAATGCAGCGGTTCATCGAGGTGCGCACGAGCGGCCCGATATATTTGTCCTCGACCGCGCGCTTGTTCTCGGCATAGCGAGAACCGGAAAAGCCGAAGGCAATGGCTTGGTCCTGCAAATCGCATTCGCCACCCTGATCGCAGATTGGGCAATCGAGCGGATGATTGATCAGCAGAAATTCCATGACGCCCTGACGCGCTTTTTTCACCATCGGCGATTTGGTGAATATGACGGGCGGCTCGCCGTGCGGGCCCGGACGCAGATCGCGCACGCCCATGGCGCAGGAGGCGACCGGCTTCGGCGGACCACCCTTCACCTCAATGAGACACATGCGGCAATTGCCAGCGATCGACAGCCGCTCGTGGAAGCAGAAACGCGGGATCTCGGCGCCGGCCGCCTCGCAGGCTTGCAACAGCGTGTATTCCGGCGGGACCTCAATCTCGATGCCGTCGACGAGAAGCTTGGTCATCGGTTTGGCCTCTGCCATCGCCTCTACTCCGCCGCCATCTCGAAGCCGGCAGCCGGTTCGGAATGCGGGTTCGCCGCATATTGATCGATGCGCTTTTCGATCTCGTGACGGAAATGCCGGATCAGGCCTTGCACAGGCCATGCCGCGGCGTCGCCCAATGCGCAAATCGTGTGGCCTTCGATCTCGGTCGTCACTTCAAGCAGCATGTCGATCTCGCGCTTCTGCGCACGGCCTTCCGACATGCGAGTCAGGACGCGCCACATCCAGCCCGTCCCCTCACGGCAGGGGGTACACTGGCCGCAGCTCTCATGCTTGTAGAAATAGCTGATCCGGGTGATCGCGCGGACAATATCGGTGGATTTGTCCATGACGATCACGGCGGCCGTGCCTAGGCCGGACTTCAGATTGCGCAGCGTGTCGAAGTCCATCGGCGCATCGATGATCTCATGCGCCGGAACGCAAGGCACCGAGGAGCCGCCGGGGATCACAGCGAGCAAATTGTCGGTGCCGCCACGGATGCCCCCGCAATGTTTGTCAATGAGTTCGTGGAAGGGGATCGACATCGCCTCCTCCACGTTACAGGGCTTGTTGACGTGACCGGAGACGCAGAAGAGTTTGGTGCCAAAATTGTTTTGTGCCCCGAAGCTGGCGAACCAGGCGGCACCGCGGCGCAGGATGGCCGGCGCCACCGCGATCGAACTCGACATTGTTCACCGTGGTCGGGCAGCCATAAAGGCCCACATTGGCCGGGAACGGCGGCTTAAGCCGCGGCATGCCCTTTTTGCCTTCGAGCGACTCGAGCAACGCCGTTTCCTCACCGCAGATGTAGGCACCGGCACCGTGATGGAGGTAGATCTCGAAGGGCCAGCCGTGGATATTGTCCTGGCCGACGAGATTTGCATCATAAGCTTCGTCGATCGCCGCCTGCAGGCGATGCTTCTCCAAAATATATTCGCCGCGGATGTAGATGTAGCAGGCATGCGCCTGCATGGCGAAACTTGCAACGAGACAGCCTTCAATCAGGAGATGCGGATCATTGCGCATGATCTCGCGGTCCTTGCAGGTGCCGGGCTCTGACTCATCGGCATTGACGACGAGATAGGACGGTCGCGCCGGATCGGGCTTCGGCATGAAGGACCATTTGAGGCCGGTGGGAAAACCCGCACCGCCGCGCCCACGCAGGCCGGAAGCCTTCATCTCATTGATGATCCAATCCTTGCCCTTGTCGATCAGGCCCTTGGTATTGTCCCAAGTGCCGCGCGCCCGCGCGCCCTTCAGGCGCCAGTCGCCGAAGCCGTACAGATTTAAGAAGATGCGGTCCTTGTCCTCAAGCATCGGCTGAGATCTCAATCTCTGTCGGAGCCAGGCTCCGCACCCGGCGGCCCGTGAAGTGACTGCGGTCCGCTGCGGCCATCTTTACCGTAAAGGCTCGTCAGCGACGTCAAACCGCCAACTGGCTCGGAAGTAACTCGACCGATCTGCGATCCGACCTTGACCGGCCGCCCTGCCGCGAGGTCGTCAAGCAGCGTGTTGAAATTTTCCGGAGTCAGGTCTTCGTAGTAATCATCATTGATCTGCACCATCGGCGCGTTGCAGCAGGCACCGAGGCACTCGACTTCGAGCCAGGAGAAGAGCCCGTCTGCCGTCACTTTGCCTTGTGGGCCGACACGCTTTTCGAGCACTGCCTTGATCGCATCCGCACCGCTGAGCACGCAGGGCGTCGTACCGCAGAACTGGATGAGATATTTCCCGACCGGCGCGAGATTGAACATGGTGTAGAAGGTCGCGATCTCAAGCACGCGGATGTTCGGCATGCTGAGCATCGCCGCGACTTTCTCGATCGCCGGCTTCGGCAGCCAGCGGTCGTTCTGCTTCTGCGCCTGCCACAACAGCGACAGCACTGCGGAGGCATCCCGCCCACGCGGATATTTGGCGATCTCCTTGGCGCAGCGCGCTTCGTTCTCCGGCGTGAAGGCGAAGCTTTCGGGCTGTACTTCAGCGAGGCGTCGAACCGTCATCGATCGACCTCCCCAAAGACGATGTCGAGCGAACCCAGGATTGCGCTAACGTCGGCAAGCATCATCTTGCGGCAAAGAAAATCCATTGCCTGGAGATGTGCGAAGCCGGGCGCCCTGATCTTGCAACGATAGGGCTTATTCGTCCCATCCGAGACGAGATAGACGCCGAACTCGCCCTTTGGCGCTTCGACGGCGCAATAGACCTCGCCCGCCGGTACGTGGAAGCCTTCGGTATAGAGCTTGAAATGGTGGATCAGCGCTTCCATCGAGCGCTTCATCTCCGGCCGCGACGGTGGCACGACTTTGCCTTTGGTGTGAACCGACCCCTGCCCGCCCTTCGACATCAGTTTTTCGACGCATTGCTGCATGATCTTCGTCGCTTGCCGCATCTCCTCCATGCGGACCACCTGGCGGTCGTAATTGTCGCCATGCTTGCCGACCGGGATGTCGAACTCCATCTCTTCGTAGCATTCATATGGCTGCGCCTTGCGCAGATCCCAGGGAGCGCCGGAGCCGCGCACCATCACGCCGGAAAAGCCCCAGCGCCAGCAATCTTCCAGGCTCACCACGCCAATATCGACGTTGCGCTGCTTGAAGATGCGGTTCTCGATGAAGAGCTCCTGCAGGTCGTCGCAAACCTTGTAAAAGGGTTCGCACCAGGCGCCAATGTCCTCGATGAGCTTCGGTGGACAATCCTGATGGACGCCGCCCGGCCGGAAATAGGCGGCATGCATGCGCGAGCCCGACGCGCGCTCATAGAAGACCATGAGCTTCTCGCGCTCTTCAAAGCCCCAGAGCGGCGGCGTCAGCGCCCCGACATCCATCGCCTGGGTCGTCACATTCAAGAGATGTGAGAGATTGCGGCCGATTTCGCAGAAGAGCACCCGCAGCAGCTGAGCGCGACGCGGCACTTCCAGCCCGAGCAGTTTTTCGATCGCGAGGCAGAAAGCATGTTCCTGGTTCATCGGCGCGACATAGTCGAGCCGGTCGAAATAGGGCACGTTTTGCAGATAGGTGCGCGCCTCCATCAGCTTCTCGGTTCCGCGATGGAGCAAACCGATATGCGGATCGACGCGCTCGACGATCTCGCCGTCGAGATCCAGAACGAGCCGCAAGACTCCGTGCGCCGCCGGATGCTGCGGCCCGAAGTTGATGCTGAATGTGCGGGTGCTCTGGTCTGTCATCAAAGAATTGCCGAAGTCACGTCTTGCTTCCCGAATCCTTGCTCGCCTTCTCGTCGCCGGGCAGCACGTAATCGACCGCTCCTTCCCATGGCGAGAGAAAGTCGAAACTGCGGAATTCTTGCCGCAAGCGCACCGGCTCATAGACGACGCGCTTCTGCGCATCGTCGTAGCGCACCTCGACATAACCCGTCATCGGAAAGTCCTTGCGCAGCGGATATCCTTCGAATCCATAATCCGTGAGGATGCGGCGCAGGTCGGGATGGCCTGAGAAGGCGATGCCGAACAAATCATAGGCCTCGCGCTCGAACCAATTGGCGGCCGGATAGAGGCCCGTCAGGGAAGCCACGGGCTCGTCTTCATCGGCCGCGACCTTGATGCGAATGCGGCGATTGTGGTGCGGCGAGAGGAGATGCGTGACGACATCGAACCGCGGCACGCGCGTCGGATAGTCGACGGAGGTCAGATCAATGAAGCACACGAAGAGACAGGATGGATCATCGCGCAGATAGCGCACCGTCTCGATGAGGCGCGCGGGTTCTACCTCGAGAGTCAACTCGCCGAACGCGACCTCATGTGCGCGCACGGCGCCGGGGAGCGCCGCCGCGATCGCATCGCCGAGGTTCTGAAGTTCGCCGTGCATTCGTTGATGGTCCTTTCGACCTAGCGCTCAATCGTGCCGGTGCGACGGATCTTCTTCTGCAAAAGCAGGATTCCGTAGACGAGCGCCTCCGCCGAGGGCGGGCAGCCTGGTACGTAGATGTCGACCGGCACGATCCGGTCGCAGCCGCGCACCACCGAATAGGAATAATGGTAGTAGCCGCCACCGTTGGCGCAGGAACCCATCGAGATGACGTAGCGCGGCTCCGGCATCTGGTCGTAGACCTTGCGCAAAGCCGGCGCCATCTTGTTGGTGAGCGTACCGGCGACGATCATCACATCGGATTGCCGCGGCGAGCCGCGCGGCGCAAAGCCGAAGCGCTCGACATCGTAGCGCGGCATCGAGGCCTGCATCATCTCGACCGCGCAGCAGGCCAGCCCGAAGGTCATCCACATCAGTGAGCCGGTACGCGCCCAGGTGATCAGCGCGTCGGCTGTCGTCACCAGCATGCCCTTGTCTGCGAGCTCGTTGCTGATGTTCAGGAAACTCGGATCATCCGAGCGCACCAGTTGTCCAGTGGCTGGATGAACAAGCGTCCCGCCTGCGGAGTCGGGCTTGAACGCCGCGTTCAATCCCATTCCAAAGCCCCTTTCTTCCATTCGTAGACGAAGCCGATGGTCAAGACCGCAAGAAAGATCATCACAGCCCAAAAACCAGCGGCTCCAGCCTTCCGGAAAGCCAGTGCCCAGGGAAACAGAAACGCCACCTCGAGATCGAAAATGATGAAAAGAAGCGAGATGAGATAGAAACGTACGTCGAACTTCATCCGCGCATCGTCGAAAGCGTTGAAGCCACATTCATAGGCGGAAAGTTTTTCCGCATCCGGCGCTTTGAACGCGACCAGAAACGGCGCAAGCGCCAGCACCCCGGAGATCACCGCGGCGACCGCCACGAACACGGCGAGCGGAAGATATTGGCTGAGCAGATCGGGCATAAACGCGCCTGAGGCTGGACCGGAAAAACGGATGAGCCGAAGCCGGAAAAAGCGGATTTCCAGCCGGGCCGATCCCTACCGCAGCGCAACTTCCGGCGCAAGGTGCCGCAGCCGCCCGCGACGCTACGTCCGCTTTCACTTGAGAGCGTCGTCAGCGGGTCGGGTCCGTGTCAGCCGCTATATGGGGAAGAACAATGAAATTACAAGAAGTTGTGCACAAGCCAGCAGAACTCAGGCCTTGCTAAGCCTGGCTTCGATGTCCCCGACGGGCAAATGGATCAGATCATGATCGATCTCGGCACGAATTGCGTGCCGTAACGCCAAAGAATAGGATTTTCGAAGTGTGCCGAGCGCACGCGGCGGCGCGACGATCACGACGTGATGTGCCTCTCCGGACTTAACCAAGGCGTCCAACCGCGCCGAAAGGCGCCCGAGAAAGGCTGTTTCCTCCTGATCATGATAATCGGTTGGCTCGACCGCGCTACGCACACCGGTCGCCATTTCTTGGACCCGTCCCGGCTTGTCAGTGCCGAGAGCCCTGGTCGGTTCTTCCTTCTGTTCGTGGACCTCGCGCGTCTTGAACTTTGCGACCATTTCGTCGCCTTCATTCTCGAGCACCAAGGCCTTGCGGCCGTCGCAGACGACAATCAGATCGCCGTTGCCTATTTTCATCTTCGCCCCGCCAATAGGTCAGAGAGCGAGCGCCCGCCGGCAAAGACCGACGAGCGCTCCCGAAATCGTCACGCGGCCTTCACCTCGATCTTCTTGGCGACCCTGGCTTCCGGCTTCTCGACGGTAACCTTCAAGACCCCCTTGTCGATGGCCGCCTTGATCTTGTTGGGATCGGTTCCGGCGGGCAGTGCGACTGAGCGCGCGAACGCGCCGTAACGGCGTTCGAAGACGTGGTAATTCTTGTCCTTCTCCTCCTTTTCCGTTTTCCGCTCGCCTCGAATCGTGAGCACATCGTCGGCGAAATTGATCTCCACGTCCTTTTCCTCCAGGCCGGGAAGTTCGGCGGTAACCTCGATCGCCTTGTCGGTCTCGCTCACGTTCATGCGCGGAACGACCTCCGTCGAGCCGAAGCTCGGAAAGCTCGGCAAGCTGCGGCCGAAATCAAAAAAGCTGCGGCCGAAATCATCGAACACGCGATCGATCTCCTGCTGGAGAGACGCGAAAGGTGCGAAGCTTGTGGTTACGTTCGACCGCTCACGTCCGATCGGGATGAGAGACTTGATATTCATGATTCACCTCCAAATTGCAGGACGGGACTTCGACGTTTTGGACCGTGTCCTTAGCGGAAAGTGAATACGTTTCCGGGACCTTCCAAGCGCCAGGTTGGCATTAAAGCCCCTGACACTCATGCGCACATTGACGTTGATCAAGCGATCAGAAATGGACGCAGTCTTGATTTAGGGTGCCGCTCGGCGCGTGCAAGCCGCAGGTTCGCGGGTCCTTCCAACATGCAAAGGGAAGCTTGCGTTCATGATCTGGATCAAGGTGGAGTGGACTGGGCTGATGCGCCTCGCCACCCCGCGAGCGAAGCAATTCAGGTGCATTTTCAGCCCATCTCGCGGGCGTTGAAGTCGTCGCAGGATAAATCGAACTCGGCTAGGCCGTCGTCGAGATAACCGGCTAACAAAGGGATTCCGAGCAGATAGACGGAGGTTTCGACTTCACGGCGCGAGCGCGCCTCGGCGACGGCGACCCGCCATTCCCGCGCGCTATAATCGCCGCGCCCCGTCCAGGTCAGCGCGACAAGCTCCGCCTTCTCGTCATCGTCCATGGCGTTGATGAAGGCCACAAGCTCTCGCCGGGTCGGTCCATAGGCCCTTTCGGTGAGGATGCTGACAAATTCATCATCGGTCGGATTGGAATCGTCTGAAGTCGATCCCTTCGTCCTCGGCCTCGAGCTCGCGCGCCTTGGCTATGACGAAGCACACCTTGTCGGGATTGATCTCAGGGCCAGGGATATCCGGGTCGACATCTTTGGGTTCGGCCATTTCAATATCCTCGCTTGGGCCGCAGGAAAGCCACAGGATCCCGGTGCAATTCGGCTATCATTATGGGTGCGCTCCTCTTTCACCCGCTGTCGCAAACTGCAGCGGGCGCGACGGCAAAACAAGTGACTTCAGCAGATGATTGAATCTCCCACGACCGCAGGATCGAAAACGCCCGAACGAATCGTGGCGCACGCGCTCGTCGTCGGCGACAGGATCGATGCGGCCGGCCTTGAACGCGGCGATATGATCGCCACGACGCCCCTGGCGTTGCGGCTGGGGCCGGCAAAATTCGTCGCGCTCTATCGCTTCGGCGTGGCCGTGTTCATCGGCTCGACCGCGGCCGAAGAGGACAGGTTTCTGGAAGAGATTGCTACACGGATTAGCGGCAAACGCGACCGCAAGAATGACGAAACGGCTATGCTCGAAATTCTGCCGGGCTACGAGGACAGAGTGCCACCGGGCGGCCCAATTCAAATGCCGGACCTTTCCGCCGCGCGGTTTCTGGTCGTCGCGGATGTTCTCGCCAAGACCGTCTCGCTCGGCCGCGACGAAGGCGCCTTGAGCGGCGTTTTCGATGTGATCGAACCTTTCGCGGCCGCGCTGGCGCAAACCGGGCGCGCACCTTGGAACCGGCGCAAGATGTTGAAACTCATCGGCCAAGCGCTTCTGGCCCGGCATCGGATTTCCGGCCGCGTCGCGGTGGAAGAGACGCCGGATGTTCTCTGGGACCACCCGAGCCTCGAACGGCTATACACCCGGCTCGCAGACGAATATGAACTGCGCGAGCGCGCTCGCGCCGTCACCCAAAAGCTCGGCGTGATTGTCGAAACAGGTCAGGCACTCACCGACATTTTCGACGTCGACCGCGCGACCCGTCTCGAAGCGATCATCGTGATTCTCATTCTCGCGGAAGTCGCGATCGCGCTGTTGCAGATCTTTCTGCGGCATGCCTGAAGTCAAAGGCGGCGGCCCCATGCCCACCGCCGCCGCCCTTGATCCTCCCAGGATTATGCCGCTTTGGAGACGCTCCTGCGTACGTCTTCTATGATTTTGCTCGTTTCCGAGCCGTAGTCGCCGACGGCAGTGCGCACGAAGCGCGATTGCGCGTCGATAACCTCGGGCACCGTTTGACACGTTTCCAAGCTGGCGAGGAAATCGCCTTGCGCCTGAAGCCGTTGCGCTGCAAATCGCAACGCCTCCGACGCAAACGTGAATGGCAAATCGAACCAGGCACGCTTCCATGCGATCTGGAACGGAGCCGCAGCCTTAACAAAACTCTCTTCCATATATCCGGCCTTAGGCCCAATCGCAGGTGCATCCATCTTGGCATCCTCCACTAAAGATCGAGGCAACCCCGAAGCAGCGCGTCCCAGGTGCGGTTGATTTCGCGCCTTGGGCGTTGCCTTGTTTATCATCGTTCGGTCTCCGCCTACCGCGCTGTAACGAGCCATCCTAGAATTTCAATTCGGCATCAATTTGGCCTATGCCGGCAAATTGAAAAAGAATTCGCAAAAAGCCAATTTTCGGCGAACCGGATCGCTTTAGAGTTGCCGCCAGTTGCGGCGGCCGAAGCGAAGCGCCAACGAGGATCGATATTTCATGCAAGCAATGGTCCTGAATAAGATCGGCGCTCCACTGGTTTACGTGAATTTGCCCGATCCGCAGGCGGCCGCTGGCGAGATCCGCGTCCGGGTCGGTGCTTGTGGCGTCTGCCGTACGGACCTCCATGTCGTCGACGGCGAATTACCGGATCCGAAACTGCCGATCATCCCCGGCCACGAGATCGTCGGCAGGATCGATGCGATCGGGGCGGGCGTCGCAGGTCTTACGCGCGGCATGCGGGTCGGCGTTCCCTGGCTCGGCCATACCTGCGGCCATTGTCCCTATTGCAGGAGCGGACGGGAAAACCTCTGCGACAATCCGCTGTTCACCGGCTATACGCGCGACGGCGGCTTTGCGACCCATGCGATCGCAGACGCGCGCTACACCTTTCCACTCGGCGAGAGCGGTATGGATCAGGAGCTCGCACCCTTGCTCTGCGCCGGGCTCATCGGCTGGCGTTCATTCGTCATGGCTGGCGAAGGCACGAACCTTGGCCTCTACGGATTCGGCGCCGCCGCGCATATCATCGCGCAGGTGGCGCAGAAACGGGGGCGCAAAATCTTCGCCTTCACGCGGCCCGGCGATCACGCCGCGCAGAATTTCGCCCGCGAACTCGGCGCAGCCTGGGCGGGCGGGTCGGATGAGAAATCGCCCGAACCGCTCGATGCCGCTATCATCTATGCGCCGGTTGGGCCGCTCGTGCCCTTGGCGCTGGCGGCAGTTAAGAAGGGCGGCACCGTCGTCTGCGCCGGCATTCATATGAGCGATATCCCGAGCTTCCCCTACGGCCTCATCTGGGAGGAGCGCCGGCTGGTCTCGGTTGCCAACCTCACCCGCCGGGACGGGCTTGATTTTCTGAATCTGGCTGCAAGATCAGGCATCGTTACGCACACCAGGGCCTATCCGCTCGAGCGCGCCAACGAGGCGCTTGCTGATTTGCGCGAAGGCCGGCTGCAGGGCGCGGCGGTGCTGATTCCGCCAAGGGACTAGGCCGTGTACTCATAAATCCGGCTCACTGTCCGCTTCGCTCCGAAAGCGACCGAAATGGTGCGTTGCCGCGAAATGACGCGATGGGCCAAACTTGGACTTCGCGCACATCGAACGGCCGCTCGAAAAATAATTCGCGCGTGCACTGAAACCGGCAAAGTCAAGAAGCGTTTAACCCGCAAAACCTGCGTCATGTTCCGCGGGCTTAGATAAATAATTTCGCAGCCAACTCAGGAGCACGCCGGCGACACCCACCGCAGGAGGCTGGCGCTATGGCTCTGCGCAATTATCTCGGCTCAGCATGGAAAGGACCAAGCTAATGACTACTATCGCCACTAAAGACAACACAAATAGATCTTTTGCAAAGCGCGGAAAGAGCGAGGAGTTCCCTACTGAGCAGGCCCAAACCGTTTGGGCGGCTACCTACGACCTTCTGCGATCCCTGAAGTTGACTACGTTCTTTGGTAATCCCGGATCGACAGAAGAGCCGTTCCTGAAGAACTTTCCTTCCGACTTTCAATACATCTTGGGCCTGCAAGAAGCCACTGCCGTTGCGATGGCGGACGGTTTCGCACAAGCGACACGTCGTCCTGCGTTGGTGAACCTGCACACAGCAGCCGGCATCGGGAATGGCATGTGTAGCATCCTGACCGCGTTTCTGAACAAAACGCCGCTAATCATCACGGCCGGGCAGCAGACGCGCGAAATGATCATATGCGATCCTTTTCTGACGAACCGCGATGAAACGATGCTGCCACGCCCATGGGTAAAGTGGGCTTATCAGCCGACGCGCGCTCAAGATGTGCCAGGAGCTATGATGCGTGCATACGCCATGGCGCTGCAGCCGCCTTCAGGCCCGGTGTTCGTCTCGATTCCGCTAGATGACTGGGACCGGCCCGCTCTGGGCCACGCCGTCGTCCGCACGGTCAGCACCCGCTTCGCACCCGATGGCGATCGGCTGCGCGAATTTGCTCAGCGCATTTCTGCTTCAAAAAAGCTCGCCCTCATCTATGGCCAGGAGATCGACCGCAGCGGCGGTTGGGACGCCGGCGTTGCATTAGCCGAGAAGCTCAATGCTCCCGTCTTCCACGCACCAAACACCGAGCGGCCATCATTTCCCGAGACGCATAGACTGTTCCAAGGCATGCTGCCGATCGCTATGGGGCCATTAAGCGACCGCCTCAAGGGCTTCGATCTGGCGGTCGTGATCGGCGCTACGGTTTTCCGCTATTACCCCTACATTGCGGGGCCAGTGCTGCCAGAGGGTTGCGAACTCCTTCAAATTACCAACGATCCGAGCGACGCGGGCAGCGCTCTTGTTGGAGACAGCCTACTCGGCGATGCCAAGCTCACGCTTGAGGCTTTGGTAGAATTGGTCGAGGACGGATCATCCCGAACAGCGCCAAGGCCCCTTAACCTACCGCGCGATCTGCCTTCGCCACCTAACTCACCACTGACAGCGAGCGAGGTTTATGCAGCTTTGAGCGAACTGCGGCCGGAAGACACCATTGTGGTACAGGAATCGCCCTCGAATGTCTTCGATTTGGCGACGTGGTGGCCGACGATCAAACCAGCTTCATATTATACCTATGCCAGTGGCGCACTCGGTTGGGATGCTCCCGCGGCCGTTGGTATCGCTCTCGCGGAGAAAGAGTCCGGCACCAGGCGGCCGGTCGTTGCCGTTATCGGTGACGGAGCGCTGCAATACTCAATCCAGTGTCTAGCTTCAGCCGCACAACATAAACTCAAGGTGATCTACATAATTCCGTGCAACGGCGAATATGCCATCCTCAAAGAGTTTGCAGAACTTGAGAAAACGCCCAATGTGCCCGCCCTTGACCTTCCGGAGTTAGACATTGTCTCGACGGCCAAGGGCTTCGGCTGCGCAGCGGTCGGGGCGCGGACCAAGCAGGAGATACAAGAAGCTTTCTCGAAAGCGTTGAACGCCCAGGGCCCCACCGTTATCGCGGTGCCCATCAAACACCAGATCAGGCCACTTGTTCCGTTGGTTCCGGAAGAAGCATGAGCCTAATCAGCGGTCGACTGACACGGATTGGCGGTGTTGAGCGGGCTGGAGAGATCAAACAGTGCCGGCGGGTCGCGATGCGCTACGACAAACTCGCGGCCAACTACGTTGCCTTCATCCAGCTCGCATCAATACGGCTGTGGCTCCGCGTTAATGAGTCCACGCCCTAAGTTCGGAGCCTTTTCCTGCGTGTGGGAGAAGGAATCAGCCAATGTTTTTGAGCGACGTTTCCATCAATTCGGCAAGCGGCTGCGTCGCATCCAGGCGCACCCAATCGAAATAACCAAGCGGGCGCGCGCATTGTTCGCGCACGACCGCGACCGTGGCGTCGGAGGCGTCACGTCTTCGCGCAGCAACACGCGAAACCAGCGTTTCGATCGGCGCGTCCAGCCAAAGGCCGATGAATTGCGCTCCCGTACGCGCGGCAATAGCGGCGAGGGCGTCGCGCTCTTCCGACGTCGCATGAACCGCATCGACGACGACGCTTTGGCCGGCGCGCAAGGCAATCTCCGCTAGATGCCGCAACCGTTGATAGATCTTGCCCGAAGTCTCCGGCCCATAGGCCGCATCCGACAGGCGCTCATATTCCCCGACGCCAGCAAGCCTTTTGCGCTCAATGTCACTACGTAAATGCACGGCGCCGGGCGCCCTCCCGATCTGTGGCGCAAGCGCCTGCGCAAGCGTGCTCTTGCCACTGCCGGAAAACCCGCCAACGGCGACGAGACGAATCGCTTGGGAGCCAAGAAAATTCTCCGCGGCGCCAAAAAAGCGGCGTGCTTCGCGGCCGTGGTCACCGGCCGGTCCGAGCTTGCCTAAGGCTGCGGTGACGCGGGCGCGGATCGCTGCCCGCTGAGCCAAAAAAAGCGGCAGCGCCGCCAGAGATTGAAGCTCGTGCTCGACATCCGGAGCGCGCCAGAGATAGCGGTTAAAGAGAACATTGGCATGGGCATGCAAATCTCTCTGCCAAAGGTCCATCAGGACAAAGGCGAGGTCGTACATGATATCGACGGTCGCCAGCGAGTTCGTCGAATTCGATGGCGTCGAAAAGAACCGGTCGCCCGTTCTCAAGTACGATGTTGCGCAAATGCAAGTCGCCATGGCAGCGGCGCACCTTGCCCTGCCCTTCCCGCGCATGCAGCAGCGACGCGCACGCTGCGAAAGCGGCCATGAAGCGCGCACGCAGCGCCGCGACAGAGGCCGGCGCGAAAACATCCGCGGCAGCGGCAAGCCCATCGAGTGTATCTTCGATCCGGCGGAAGAACATTTCCGTCGCTCCGCCTGCGCGCTGCGGCGCATGTTCATGCGCGGCGACGATGATTTCGGCGAGGCTCGCGGCAATACCGAGATCGAGTTCGCCCCGCTCGGCCAAACGATCAAGCGTCTTCGTCTCGTCGAACCGGCGCATGTGGACCGACCATTCGACGATCGCGCCTTCCGCGCCTCCAAGGCGAAGTCCGCTCGCGTCGCGCCGGATCGGCACCGTGCCGAGATAGAGATCCGGCGCATTGGCGCAATTGACGGCGATTTCGTTTTCGCAAGCAGTGCGGCGCTTTTCGAGGGTCGAAAAATCCATGAAAGGGAAGAGAACGGCGCGCTTGACCTTGTAGACATCGCTACCAGCAAGAAAAACCACCGCGCCGTGCGTATCGATGCGTTTTACCGCCGTGCCATCAAGCCCGTAAGTCGCAGGATTGCCGAGAAGGGCGAAGACCTCGTTTTGATCCTCGGCCACTTCGTGGTCCATGACAGCGCTCTTCGTTGGACGCCTGGACCGGCCGCGGTGACGTCACGGCCCTGATAGCAAAAGGGCGGCTCCAGAAAAGCCACCCTTAAAGTTCTATTCAGCCGCCGCGAGCTTATGCCCCGGGATTTTGGCTTGTTCGGCAAGATAGGCCAGGGCCGCCTGTACGCCGGCCTTCTTGTGCGGAATTCCAGCGAGCTCCAGACCCATTTCGACGCCGCCGAGAGCGCCAATAATCGTCAGGTCGTTGGTGTCGCCGAGGTGGCCGATCCGGAACACTTTGCCGGCAACTTTGCCGAGACCAGTGCCGAGCGACATGTTGAAATGTTCAAGCACGGTCGCGCGGAACGCGTCCGCATCGTGCCCGGCCGGGAGAAGCACCGAGGTGACGACCGGCGAATAATATTTCGGGTCCTTGCAGAGAACCTCAAGGCCCCAGGCGACGACGGCGCGGCGTGTCGCCTCGGCGTGACGTTTATGGCGCGCGAACAGGCGCTCATAGCCTTCTTCTTCGAGCAGATCGAGGGCAACGTCGAGGCCGTAAAGCAGGTTGGTTGCCGGCGTATAGGGGAAGAAGCCGCTGGCATTGTTGGCCAGCATGTCGTCCCAAGACCAATAGGACTTCGCAAAGCCGGATTTCTTCGACGCTTCCAAAGCCTTCTGGCTCACCGCATTGAAGGCAAGGCCAGGCGGCAGCATCAAACCCTTCTGCGAGCCGGCGATCGTGGCATCAATGCCCCATTCGTCATGCCGAAGCTCGATCGAACCGAGCGAAGAGACCGCATCGACGAAGAACAGAGCCGGGTGCTTGAGCTTATCCAAAACCTGGCGGATCTCGGCGAGAGGCGAGGTGGTACCGCTCGCGGTCTCATTATGAACGATGCAAACGGCCTTGATCTCGTGCTTCTTATCCGCGCGCAGCCGCTCTTCGATCTGCGCCGGATCAGCGCCGATGCGCCAATCGAACTCGATGAATTCCGGCTTGAGGCCGAGCTTCGTCGCCATCACCTTCCACAGGTTGGCGAACTGGCCGGTCTCGAACATCAAAACGCGGTCGCCGGGCGACAGTGTATTGACGAGCGCCGCTTCCCAGCCACCCGTCCCGGAGGCCGGGAAAATGATCGCGGGGTTCTTGGTCTTGAAGACAGTCTTCACCTTTTCGAGCACGCGGCGGGAAAGCTTCTGGAATTCCGGCCCCCGGTGATCGATGACGGGCATGTCGATGGCGCGCAACACACGGTCAGGTACAGGAGTCGGACCGGGAATTTGCAAAAAGTGACGCCCAGGGCTCCGCGGCCTATTGCTCATAAATTCTGTCTCCCAAAGTCTCGGTTGCCGCCTTTGCCCAATGAAGGACAAATGCTCTTTCGCTCATTTCCCGGGTAGATCCAGAATTACGGACCTCTCCCCCGGCATTTCTCACGCTGGCTAAGGGCCAATTGAGAGAAATCCGTGGGTCGAGCGCTCGGGCCCGACCAAATAGGCTCACATACGCCGCAATTGGGGGAACGGGGTGTTCCGGCATCGGCGCGTGAAAAGCACGATTGGCGCATGAATAATGAGAAATATTGCAGGGCTCAATATAAATCTGGGCCGCCGGAAGCGGCGCTTTCGGAGATCGCGGCGCGACGGGCATTATCGCTGCGCAGCACCGCGCAGGCCCCGGGGCCTTCGAGGCCCAAAATCTCCGTACGGGCTACCTGAACCGCAGCCGCGCTCATTTGACGCGCGGACGGCAGCGGTCCAATTTGACGCCAAAAGGCGCAGAACATCGCGTTCGGACCGCGGCGCATCACGGATCCGTGACCGGCGTAACGCCATCGACCCCGGCGCCGAAACACTATCGGGCGCCTCTGCGCCAGAGAGAGCCGGTCAATTGCCGGCGCATCCTTGAGGGAGAGCAAGATGAAAATGACATTCGTTTCTGGCAGCAGCATCGCGGTTACCGCCGTTGCGCTCGCTTTGGCCAGCGTTCCCGTGGCCACAGGTGCCAAGGCGGCGGGGCCAGTCCATTGCATGGGCATTAATAGCTGTAAGGGCACGAGCGCTTGCAAGTCCGCGTCCAACGCCTGCAAGGGCCAGAATTCCTGCAAGGGTCATGGGTGGCTGCCGGTGAAGTCCGAAGCGGCATGCACCAAGAAGGGCGGCACGGTCGCCTCCTGATCCGACGCCAAAATCTTTCGACAATGCAAATTTGCTGATCCGCCATATCGTAATAAAGCGCCCTCACGAGCTTTCCTGAGGGCGCTCCCCGCGCCTTCGAAGCCGGGTCGGCGCAGCGCAGGCTTCGAAGATTGGAGCAATCGATGCAGAAGCCCCCTCCGCTCGGTTTCGGTCTCGGCCTGCGTCCGGTCTATTACCAGGACATCCTTGCGACCCGGCCGCCGGTCGACTGGTTCGAGGTCATCTCCGAAAATTTCATGGTCAACGGCGGTAGCCCGCTCTCGACATTGGAGCGCATCCGTAACGACTACCCGATCGTCCTGCATGGCGTTTCGATGTCGATTGCTTCGACGGCGCCGCTCGACCGCAACTATCTCGCCGCGTTAAAGGGCCTAGCCGATCGGTTCCAGCCGGCCTTTGTCTCCGACCACCTCTGCTGGACGGGCGTTCACGGCGTCAATCTGCACGACCTCATGCCGATCCCTTACACAGCTGAGGCGCTCGATCACGTCGTCGACCGTATCGGCATGGTTCAGGATTTCCTCGGCCGCCGTATCGCGATCGAAAACGTATCAAGTTATGTCACCTTCGCCGAATCCGAGATGGACGAATGGACGTTCGTGCGCGAACTCGCGGCGCGGGCGGATTGCTGGCTGCTGCTCGACGTGAACAACATCTTCGTCTCAGGCTTCAACCATGATTTCGACCCGAGCGAATTCATCGAACTCGATCGATAAAGAGCGCGTCGTTCAGTTTCATCTCGCCGGCCATGCCGATCACGGCACCCATAAGATCGACACGCATGACGAGCCCGTCAGCGCAGAGGTCTGGTCGCTCTTTGCTGAGGCTTGGCGGCGGTTCGAGCCGGTCTCGGTGATGATCGAGCGCGACGATAAATTTCCACCCTTCGCGGAACTGCTCGCCGAACTCGACCACGCTCGCATGATCGCGATGCAAGTCTCGGCCGCGAAGATCGGAGCGGCGGCGTGAAGCTCGCCGACCTGCAGGCAAGGTTTCAAGAAGCCATCATCGGCGATGATCGCACAATCCTCGGCGTGATCAACCCGTCGCGCCGGCTCGACAGCGCTGCGCGCTTTGCCGTCTACAGCGATGCCTATCGGCTGCGGCTCGCCAGATTTCTGTCGGAAGATTTCCCCGTGTTGCGCAATGCGCTCGGTGACGACGTGTTCGGCGCGCTCGTTATGGCCTATATCGAGGCCACACCCTCGCGTCATCCCAACGCGCGCTGGTATGCGCGGCGGCTACCGGACTTCATGCGGGCAACCGAGCCTTGGCGCGGCAACACCGAATGGATTGATCTTGCACTGTTCGAGCGAGCGCTCGGCGACGCCTTCGATGCAGCCGATGCAAAACTATACGAAATCGGCGCGCTGGCCACCGTTTCGGCCGAAGGCTGGCCGCACCTGCGGTTCGATTTCCAACCGAGTCTCGCGCTTTTGGCTGTCTCGATCGGCACGGTCGCAACCTACGAAGCAGCGGTCGAGCAGAATCCGCTTCCGCAGCGAACGGACGAAGGCGAGGAGGCGGTCCTGGTGTGGCGCGATCCGGGGCAGCAGGTGGTTTACCGACTTCTCGACGAGGCCGAGACGCTCGCCCTCGCCGAGGCGCGTGCTCGCAAGACCTTCGGCGAGATTTGCAGCCTTCTCGCGTTTCACGACGAGAACGACGCAGTTGCCGAGCGCGCCGCCGGTTTCCTAGCGCGATGGTTCAGCGAAGGGCTTGTTACCGGGATCGATTGCAGGTGAACCGCAGTCAGCGCGCGATCGCCGCACGCGCATCGGAGAGAGCCTTTTCACAAGCGCTCGCCTTGTCCGCCGCATCAGCCTTGCGTGCCTGCGCCAGCGCCGCAAGCGCCCGGTTGACACCTTGGCTTTCGTGAAGCCTTCGTTCGGCGGCCGCGATCAATTCGGGCGTCGGCTGGTAATGCATGCGTGCAGCTCTGGTTTCGTTGCCGGTGCGACCGCTGGCTGCGATGGCATCGATCTTAGCGTCGACCTGCGCCTGGACCTTGTCGATCTCGACCGTACAGGGGCCTGCATTCGCTGCGGTCGCGACGAACGCCGCCAATGTCGCCGGAAGAAACAGGCAGCCGCCAGCCCTGACCACGATAAGACCCCGCCGTCTCTGCATCAGCCCCCTCGCCCGTCCTTAATTGCGCGAAGAGACGCGATTTACAACATGGCGCAAGTCGCAAGAGTTGGAAACGTAGCCCGCAGCCGGGGATATCTGCTCTTGCCCGTTTTCAAAAATAGGTCTCAAGCGACGGCTTGCGCCCAGGCGATCGCTTTGTCCTGATCACGGTGTAATTTCGAAGGGGCAAGCCACAAGACGAGTGATCGGATTGCCTGTAAATGTTGCACATATTCAGTATCTTAGAGGAAACAGGCATGAAGCTAACCAGAGTGACCTATGGTTCTGCGTTACGATATCCTGACCCCGCCCTAGGATTAGGAGCCTCGTTCGTTGCGCGCCTGGGCTGACAGCGTCGGCATTCTCTTCTGCGCAACCCTGCTTGGCGCGTTGCTTTGGGACGGGCCAATCGCCGCGGCGCAGAACGCGCCGCAGCAGGCAAGCAGCATAGGCGAAGAAAGCGCCTTCCGCGCTTTTCTCGAAACACTATGGCCGCAGGCGTTGGCGCGCGGCGTCAGCCGCGATACGTTCGATCAAGCCTTCGCAGGCGTGACCGAAGACCTCTCGGCGCCGGCGGCCCTCGGCGAACAGCCGGAATTCGAGCGGCTTCTGTCGGCCTATTTCACTGAGGCGGTTTCAGCGACGCGCATCACCCGCGGCCACGCGCTCGCGGGCCAGTACCAGAGCGAACTCGCCGATATCGAACGCCGCTATGGCGTGCCGCGCGCCATCCTACTGGCAGCCTGGGGTATGGAAAGTGATTTCGGCCGATTGCGCGGCGGCAAGGATATAATCCGCTCACTTGCGACCCTCGCCTTTCGCCGAAACGACCGCGATCTCTTCGTCGAAGAACTTCTGAATGCGCTCGTCCTTCTGCAGAAAGGCGCCATCCCGCGCGACAAGTTGAGAGGTTCCTGGGCAGGCGCCATGGGCGATCCTCAATTCCTGCCTTCGGCTTTTCTCAAATATGCCGTGAGCTATAGCGGCGATGGTTTCGCCGATATCTGGAACAGGCCCGCGGATACGCTTGCCTCGATCGGCAATTTTCTGAGCGCTTCCGGTTGGAACCGCGCTTTGCCTTGGGACTCGAAGTCATTGTGCCGGCGAATTTCGCCTTCGCGACCTTGCACGGGGATTTTCGTGATTTCGCTGTGGCAGGCATTACGGCGGCGGATGGATCGGCCCTGCCGGTGGAGGGCAAGGCAACTTTGTTTCTGCCGGCCGGCGCCGGCGGCCCGGCTTTTCTCCTGAGCGACAATTATTGGGTTTTGAAGGCCTATAACAATTCTGATTCTTATGCCTTGTCGCTCGCTTGCCTCGGCGACCGCATCGTTGGGCGCGCCGGCCTGCACCGAGCCTGGCCAAAAAATCAAAAGCTTTGGAGCCGCAGCGACAAGATCGAGATTCAAAGACTTTTGACGCGGCTCAAGTTCTATAGCGGCACGCTCGATGGAAAATTCGGCCAGGCCTCTCGCGATGCGATCCATGCCTTTCAAATCGAAGTGCATGATACTCCGGCCGACGGTCTTGGCCGCGCCGATCTTCTTAAGCTGTTGCAGGCAAGGGCGGGCGGTGGGAGATGAGGGGAAAGAGTCGCTACACGTCGCGTTTCTTTGCGGCCGGCTCAAAGAAAGGTACCATTCGGCGCCAAGCTGAACTGCAAACGCTGGATGGCCTCGATGTCATTTTGACGAGTTGGGAGCGATCAAGGAGATGGCAATGGCGGACTCAAGAGTTCTCGTCATCTATTATTCCAGATCGGGGACGACGCGCAAAGTCGCCGAGTCTCTGTCGGCATTGCTTCAATGCGAAATTGAAGCAATTGTCGAGATCAGGGATCGACCCGGCATTCTCGGATTTGTGCGATCGGTGATCGAAGCGGCACGAAAGCGTCCTTCATCAATTATCTCCCCGAAAAAGGACCCGGCGTCTTATGATCTGGTCATCGTCGGAACGCCTGTTTGGGCATGGTCCGTATCTTCGCCGGTTCGAGCATATCTTATGGCGAACAGAGCGCGCCTTCCCGAAGTGGCGTTCTTCTGCACCTTCCGCCATCGAGGCGGCGAAAGCGCCTTCGCCGAGATGCAAAACATCGTCGGCAAAGCGCCTTGCGCATGCTGCGCGGTTGTGGCGTCGGCTGTGACATCGGGCAATTACGGAGCGAATCTCGCAGAGTTCGTAAAATCGCTTTGACGCTCTTTTTGATTTGATGAGCGAATTGCCAAAAGGTCTCGGAGAAGCCTATGGTCAATTCGACAACGGCTGCGCTCCCAAGTCTCAATTCGTGGGGTGTCTTCGTTCCCTACAGCGGATTGCATTTGGCGTCGGTCGCCGTCTGCATATCGGTGATCGCTGCCACGGCGATGCTCGGTCGCGCGCTTCGCTCGACAGAGGCGGAAGTGAAGCTGCGGTGGTCAATTGCGATCGCGGCACTCTGCTATTGGGTCGCCTACAATGCTTGGTGGAACTGGAGCCGCATAGATCTTTTCAACGGCTTGCCGCTGCAGATCTGTGACCTCAATGGCATAGTAGCGCCGTTTGCCCTCCTGACGCACAACCGTTGGGCTAGGGCAACGCTTTATTTCTGGACTTTCGCCCTCACGGTCCAAGCTTTCGTTCAGCCGCTTTTGATCGCCGGGCCCGCCTTTGCTGGTTTTTGGGCCTTTTGGGCGGCACATACGATCGTCATGATCTGCGCAGTCTATGACGTGGCGGTACTCGGCTTTCGGCCGAACTGGAGCGACCTTGGGCGCGCCTATATAACAAGCGCGATCTACATCGCCTTAATAGTGCCGGTTGATCTGTGGCTCGGATCGAATTACGGCTTCGTTGGCAACCCGGCGCCGGGGAGCCGAATTCCCGCCCTCTTGGAAGCATTTGGTGCTTGGCCACGCCGCGCGCTCATCGCGGTCGGCTTGGCGGCGCTGTCCTTTGTTTTGGTGCTTGCACCCTGGCCGCTCTTCAAACGACTTCGGTCGAAATTGAGCAATTCCGCGCTCGGGCGCCCCTCAACCCTCCATGACGTGCATCGTCTGCGGGACGGGTGAAAGCCGCAACGCAATCCAAGTTTCCACGCCGAGCTACACAGGGCTAAATTGGAATCTAAAGCCAACCTTTAGTCCGGGATGCCGACGTGCAGCATCCGATTTCTTTCCATGATTTCTTCACGCATTTCCCTGCGCATCTTGCCGGCCTCAAAGAGGCGCCGATCAAGCTCGGTGTTGATCTCGAGCGAAGGAACTATGCAGGGGGTTCCGTCCGCATTTTGCGCGACCATGGTGAAGTAGCATGAATTGGTGTGGCGAGTCTCTTTTGTTGTCAGGTTCTCGGCAATCACCTTGATTCCGATTTCCATTGAGGTTCGGCCGACATAATTGACGTTGGCCTTGAAGGTCACCAGTTCGCCGACCTTGATGGGCTGCTTGAAAATCACCTGGTCGAGCGAAACTGTCACCACGTAGGTCTTGCAGTATCGCGCGGCGCAAGCGTAGGCCACTTGATCGAGAATTTTCAGGATCGCACCCCCGTGAACATGGCCTGAGAAATTGGCCATATCAGGAGTCATGAGAAAGGTCATGAACAGTGATTTTTCCTGGGTGCTCATGAAATTCGTCGGACCTAGGAATGAGAAAAGCTCCAACCTTGCTCTAAAACAGCTTTGGCCAAACACTCAAGGGAGAAAGCCATGCAACGACGCCGCCTGGCAGCGCATCGCTCCGCCCTGCTGCAATCGGCTCGTTCGCTGGCGAAGGGTGCTGGTGTCTGAGACCAGGCGAGAACGCGTCGCTCTCGGTGCAGCGAATTTGGCTCACCCAGAGAGACTGGTTACCTAAGCGAACATCAGAACCGCGACCATGGCAATGAGGATGAGAACAAGACCCCCCACAAGCATCGGTACTAGGGTGCTATCCGAATTGGAGGCTGATCCCTTATCGGTCCGTCCGTCTTGCGTGTTAAGATCGACCATAATGTGTCCCATTGAGAGGCTGCGTTGAACACAACTCTTTAGCCGGCGTCGTCTAAAGTGTCACAGCGCTGCAGTAGGCCATGGTCTACGCCGGCCTCATTCTCCGGGCAGTCCTTCATGACCATCGGGTAACCCGCGCAATGCTGGTGCTCGGGCGAAATCCTTGCATGAAAAGATGTATTGTCAATACGTCTTTATGGCGCACATCCCGATCAATCTTGCGCGACAGATGATCGGCCGGAATGCGATCTCAAGGCAGAACTCGTGGAAAAGTCTCTGCTCAAGGGCGTTCTGCATGTGGCTTCTCTCACAACGTGATCGCCACGCAGACGGTTCGGCTTTGGTTGAACCCTACAGAACTGCGCTGAATTGTTCGGCGATCCAATCAGCTTCGGCATCGGTGATGATCAGTGGCGGCGCTATGCGTATGGTATGCTCGTGGGTCTCCTTGCAGAGCAGGCCCAGGGTCTGCAGGCGCTCGCAATAGGCGCGCGCGCCGCCCGCTTGTGGCTCAAGTTCGATGGCGATCATAAGCCCGCGCCCACGCACCGCCCTGACGGAGGACTTGGCGAGGCCTTCCAGCGAGGTCTTTAGACGATCGCCTTGTCTCGCAGCGTTCTCGATCATCCCCTCCTCGACCAGCACCCTGAGCGCCGCCCGGGCAATGGCGCAGGCGAGCGGGTTACCGCCGAAGGTGCTGCCGTGTTCGCCCGGCTTGAGCACGCCAAGGACCTCGTTGTTCGAGAGCACCGCCGATATCGGATAGAATCCGCCGGAGAGCGCCTTGCCAACCAAGGTCAGGTCCGCCTCTACGCCTTCGTGCTCCTCTGCCAGAAGCTTGCCGGTGCGGCCGAGGCCGGTCTGAATTTCGTCGAGGATCAGCATCACGTTTCGGCGTGAACAGATCTCGCGCACGGCGCGCAGATAGCCCGTCGGCGGAATGATGACGCCCGCCTCGCCCTGAATGGGCTCGACAAGGAACGCCACGGTATTCGGCCCGATCGCCGTCTCCAGCGCCGTCGCGTCGCCGAACGGGATCACCTTGAAGCCGGGGCCGAATGGTCCAAAGCCGCGACGCGATTGCGCGTCGGTCGAAAAGCCCACGATCGCCAGGGTGCGGCCGTGAAAATTGTCGGCGCAGACGATGATCTCGGCCTGGTCCTCGGCCACGCCCTTCACCTCGTAGCCCCACTTGCGGACCACTTTCAGCGCGCTCTCCACCGCCTCGGCGCCGGAGTTCATCGGCAAGGCCTTGTGCGACCGGGTGAGCGCGCAGAGCTCTTCGTAGAACGGGGCCAGCTGGTCATTGCGGAAAGCGCGGGAGGTGAGCGTCAGGCGCGAGGCCTGAGCGATCATCGCCTCACGGATCTTCGGATGGCAGTGTCCTTGGTTGATCGCCGAATAGGCCGAAAGGCAGTCGAGGTAGCGCCGGCCCTCGGTGTCCCAGACATAGGCCCCTTCGCCGCGTGTGAGCACTACGTCCAAGGGTTTGTAGTTCTTGGCCCCAAATCGGCTTTCAGCCGCGATCAGATCGGCGGCGGAGCGATCCAGGTCGGCTTCCAAGATGAGGCTCATGTCGGGATCCTTTCCATGGAGGCTTGGAAGGAGGCCGCCGCGGCCCGCGTGGCCGCGTTGTCGAGCCGGAGCGTTAGGCAGAACGCCGCCCCGCCCGAGAGGATGAAGGGCGCCAGATCGACCTCGGCGACCCGATAGCCGAGTCCCTCAAGAATGGTGCGCAACCGCGGCGGCGCCTTGGCCATCACGATGGTCCGGCCGAGGTTGACGGCGTTGACGCAAAAGGCGCCTGCGGCCTCCGAGTCGGCCTCGATCAGCGCGTCGGGCGCCACCCGCGCCCGGATCGATCGGAGTGCTGCGGCCGTAAAGGCGCGCGGATAGTAGAGCACCTGACCACCGGACAGTGGGCAAAAGCACGTATCGAGGTGGTAGAAGTGAGGCGTCGCCAGCTCGAGAGGAACCGTCTCGGCGCCAAGGGCGTCGCCCATCCAGAGCGCCGCGGCCTTGTCCGAGCGCTGCGCGAAACCCGCCCAGAACATCTGCCGGCTCGCGTCCCAGATGAAATCGCCGGCGCCCTCCTGGATCAGGCCGGGCGGCAGTGAAATGATCTCATCGGCCAGCCCGGTCATCGACGCCAAAGCGGCGCGAAAATGGGGCTCTTCGCCCTGGCGCTCCGCGTGACGGAAGCGGGCGAGCACGCATTGCCCGTCAAAGACGACGGCTAAGTTGGCCGCGAACACCATGTCCGGCCACCCAGGAGCACCGTCGATGACGGTGATGTCCGCGCCTGCAGTCTCAAGCGCCCGTTTCAGATTGCACCAAGCCCGCGCAGCGGCTAGGCGATGCCCGATCGCCCAGTCAGCCGGCCGCATCCAAGGATTGATCGCATAGCGCACCTCGAAATGCGCCGGATCGGTCATCATGATTTGTGGCCGCATACCCCCCTCCATCCGAATCTTAATCGAAGGTAGTGCGAAGCAATGTCAGCGAAAACAGATCAATCTTGATGATTCCGCGCTGTACATTAGCGATATGCTATATATTGATAGCGTATCGAGAATCGTCATGGATGAACTGGACCGCAATCTCCTCGTCCTACTGCGCCAGAATGCCCGAACCCCGGCGGCGACGCTCGCCAAGACGCTGAAGGTGTCCCGCGCCACGGTGCAGAACCGGATCGATCGCATGCGCGATCGCGGCGACATCGTCGGTTTCACCTTGCGCAGGCCGGCCGAAGGAACCGAGGGTCAAGTCCGAGCTATCATGACCATCGCGGTGGAGGGCCGCAAAGGCGAGTCGGTGGCGCGGGCACTCTGCGGCCTTCCTGAGGTCGAGGCGGTTCACACGACCAATGGCCGCTGGGACCTCGTCGCCGAACTCACAGCCCGCGACCTCGTCGGGTTCAGCGGCGTCCTCGACGCGGTACGCCTGATCGACGGCGTGGCGGCCACCGAAACCAGCCTACTGCTCGCCACGCGCCGCCTCTAAGGACATAGACGGGTTACAGATCAACACATAGAAGTCACGCTCCCTGTTCGCTCCGGCGTGAGAGCTTTAAGAGTTGGGCGCTCAGGAAAGGTTTAGCAGCGCGGGGTCACCGCCCTGTGCCGCGATGTTGAGGCTCACTGCGTGCTCCACTGCATACCTCAGCAGGGCGTATGGGCCGCCCGCCTTCGGACCGGTTCCAGACAATCCCACACCGCCGAACGGTTGGACTCCGACGACGGCGCCGGTCATCGAGCGGTTGACGTAGACGTTTCCTGCGGGAACGACCCGCTGCACCCTCTCGGCGAACGCCTCGATACGGCTGTGGATTCCAAGCGTCAGGCCATAGCCCGCCGACCGTACCGGAGCGGCGGCGGCCTCGAGTTGAGCAGGGTCGTAACGCACCACATGCAGGATGGGGCCGAATACTTCCTTCCGCAGAAACTCCGCGGAGGGTATCTCCGCAATCAGCGGCCCGAAGTAATAGCCTCCGCCCGGCGGGGTAAGTTGATGCAGCACCTTGGCGTCGCGCAGCAGCCGCTCCGCATGCGCCTGCAAAGCGCCACGGGCCTGTTCGTCGATGATCGGGCCGATATCGGTCCTCGGATCTGCAGGGTCGCCGAGCACAAGGGTGCTCATGGCTCCGATAAGCCCCTCCGCCAGTTGATCGGCCGTTTCATGCGGCAAAAAGAGAAGCCGCAGGGCTGAACATCGTTGACCGGCCGACCCGAACGCCGAGGTGAGAACGTCATCGATGACCTGCTCACGCAGGGCCGTGGTGTCTACGAACATGGCGTTAAGTCCACCCGTCTCACCAATGAGCGGAACGATGGGCCCGCGCCGCGAGGCAAGGGCACGGTTGATCGCCCATGCCGTGTCCGTTCCACCAGTAAAGGCGACGCCGTCGCAATGCGGATGCGTCACCAGCGCATTGCCAATCGTTTCGCCATCGCCAGGCAAGAGGTGCAGCAGCCCTGGATCGAGGCCGGCAGAATGGAAGAGGCGTACTGCTTCCGCGGCGATCAGCGGTGTCTGCTCGGCGGGTTTCGCCAGAACTGCGTTGCCAGCGGCGAGCGCCGCTGCAATCTGCCCCGTAAAGATAGCCAGGGGAAAATTCCACGGGCTGATACAGGCGAAGACGCCCCGCCCCTGCAGGAAAAGCTGGTTCGTCTCGCCCACTGGACCCTTGAGCAAGTCGGATTCCCCAAACTGACGCTCCGCGAGGCTGGCGTAGTATCGACAGAAATCAGCGGCCTCGCGCACCTCGGCGACGCCATCGCTCAGCGTCTTGCCCGCCTCGCGTGCGCACAGCGCGATAAGCCGATCGCGGTTTACTTCCAGCGCATTGCCCATGGCGCGAAGCACCGTGGCGCGGCGCTTGCCGCCGCAGGCGTTCCACGCCGGCTGCGCGGCCTTGGCGGCCAAGAAGGCGGTGTTCACATCGTCTGGCGTAGCGGGCCAGGTGCGTCCGACAACATGTCCCAGCTTGGCAGGCGATACGCGCACCTCAACTTCGCCAACGTGATCAAGCCGACCACAGACGATCGGTCCCGCTTCCAGTTCTTCGGCATCGAGCGCCGCGATCGCCCTGGCGAGTTCGCCGCGTGCGCTAGCTGTGGAGAGGTCGAGGCCCATCGCATTGCGGCGGCTGGGGCCGTAGAGGTCAACGGGACGCGGGATCCGAGGATTCGGCGCGGCGCCTGTCGATTCCACTGCAGCGATTGGATCCAGGACGACGTTGGAGACCGGCGTGCGGTCGTCCAGCAAGGCGTGCACGAAAGAGGTATTTGCTCCGTTCTCCAGGAGGCGTCGCACCAAGTAGGGCAAGAGGTCCTCGTGACTTCCCACCGGCGCGTAGACGCGGAGAGCGAAGTCGCCGTAGCGCTCGGCGGCTCCAGCGTAGAGGGCCTTGCCCATGCCGTGCAAACGCTGAAACTCTGGTGAAATTCCAGCCTGTCGGGCCATTTCACGCACGGCGGCCAGAGTGTGGGCGTTGTGGGTCGCGAACTGGGCATAGAGGGCGGGCGCTGCGGCGACCAGGGCGCGGGCGCAGAGGAGATAAGAAAGATCCGTGGCGGCCTTGGTGGTGTAGGTAGGGTAGTCCGGCAGGCCGGCGACCTGAGCGCGTTTGATCTCGGTATCCCAGTAGGCTCCCTTCACCAGCCGCACCGTGAGCCGGCGACCGCTTGAGCGAGCAATATCCGTGATGGTCTCGATGACCTGTGGCGCACGCTTCTGATAGGCCTGGACAGCGAGCCCTAGACCTTTCCAAGCGCCCAGTTCTGGTTCGCGGACCAACCGGTCGAGGACCTCTAGGGACAGTACCAGACGGTCGGCTTCCTCGGCATCGAAGGTCAGGTTGATGTCGGCGTTTGCAGCCTGGGACGCCAAGCGCCTTATGCGCGGATACAGCTCCGCCCAGACGCGCTCGGCCTGGCGGGCTTCGTACCTGGGTGAGAGCGCTGACAGCTTGACTGACACGCCATGGCCCGCCTCAGGGCCCCTGCCGCCAGTTTGCGCGCCCACAGCTTCTATGGCTGCGGCGTATGCAGCTTCATATCGGTCGGCGTCGGCCTGCGTCCGGGCCGCCTCGCCCAACATGTCGAATGAGCAGACAAGTCCCTCCGTGTTCGCTCGCTTCAAGGCCCTCGCGATTGTGGAGCCCAGCACGAACTGCTCGCCGATGATGCGGACAGCCGCCCCGACAGCGCGGCGGATCACGGGTTCACCCAGTCGGCCGGCCAGCCTACGGACGAATTCCGGTAGATCGCGAACTGCTTCCTGGTCCGGGGCGATAAGTTTGCCCGTCAACATGAGGCTCCAAGTGGATGCGTTGACCAGCAGACTGTCGGATCGGCCCACGTGGCGGGCCCAGTCTGCGGACGCGACTTTTTCTGCGATCAACTGGTCGCGCGTTTGCTCATCGGGCGTACGAAGAAGAGCCTCAGCTAGACACATCAACGCGAGGCCTTCAGGAGTGGAGAGACTAAACTCCTGCAGGAAGCTCTCCACCACCCCCTGATGACCGGCACGGCGTCGGGCGGCCCTCACCAGGGCTTCCGCTTCCTGGCGGACTATTCCGCGCTCATTGAGATCCAGAGGCGCGGCAGCCAGAGCCGCCGTTAGGGCGGTGTGCTCGTCCACGAACTTTAGGTCATCCAAGTGGTCGAAGGACATTTGCTCCGGCCTTAAGCCTATCGTTGGAACATGTGTTCAATTGACGTGAGCGTTACTTGGCCTCGCGGGGCGCCACTCCAGCGATAGGTAATCATATTGCTCAGAGATCGAAGCTGACAGCCTAGGCCAGCCGGCGCGTTACCCCAGCTCACCCTGTTGGTTGCGCGGCGCAAATTTCGCGCCTTGCAGATCTCAAAGCCAGCGATCCGCACGCCTTGCTCCGAACTTGTCCTTCCAATTCTCGGCGAGCGCGCCGGCCGCCAATCCACCACCCGCAAGCATTTACCGCCGCTCCATCACGGAGAGATTCTGCGGGAGGAATTTCTCAAGCCCTTCCGCCTGTCGGCCGGCAAGGTTGTCTAGGCTTGCGGAGTCCCGCGTACCCGGATCGAGCGGATCGTAAATGAGGAACTCGGCATCTCGGGTGACAGCGCCGTGAGGCTTGGCCGCTTTTTCAATACCAGCCCGGAATTCTGGATGAACTTGCAGGGACTCTATGAAGTGCAGAAGGCCGAACAGGAACGTCCGTGAACAGCAGGTCAATTTGCTCGGTCGCTATTCAGCTACCATTTAAGCCAACACTCTAACTGCATTTTAACTCACATTCTAAAACTCAATTTAACTCAAATTGCAAGCGACCGACTGAGTTTAGAAGGTCTTCAAGCTTCTCGACCTAGTGATACCGCAGCGAATACTCTTTTCAATTGGCGCAACATGAGCACATCGTCTGGAGAGGCCCCGGTACGAGCGTTACCGGAAGCTTTCGGTTTGAGCTTCGAGATACCATGGTCACGGCTCATCAAGCTTGGCGGCGCGGCAATGGTCCTTGCGATCGGAGCTTATGCGGCTTTGTCGGACCAGCTTGCGATCGCGACCAATAATGCAGTCGTGTCGGCCTATTCGGTGGCGCTTCGTACGCCGATACAAGGCGTGGTTGGCGGTCCATTATTGAGAATTGGCGATCGCGTCAAACGCGGCGCGAACCTCGCTGAGGTCAGCAACAACCTCCTTGACGATCAACATCTTGTCGATCTTCGCGGGCACCTCACGCTGGCGCGAGCCCAGCTCGCCGCGATCTCTGCCGAACAAGACGCTCTTAGCCAAATCCGCGGGGATTTGGAGAAGAGGTCGCAAGCCTATAACGCGGCGACCTTGGCACGGCTGACCGGGTCCATAACTGAGGCAGAAAACACGCTCGCCGCTCTTAACGCGCGCCGAGACGAAGCCGAGCACGCCCTATCGCGGCGCTCTTCTCTTGCGCAAGAAGGCTATACGTCGACCGCCGATCTAGACAAGGCGCAGGCGGACTTCGATGCAGCCTCCCACGCGGCGTTGGCTCAACAAGGCCAGCTCGATGCACTTCAGGCACAATTGACCGCGATCAAGAATGGCGTCGTCACCGAACCCGGATCAAATGATGTTGCTTATTCGCGCCAGCGCGCGGACGAGATCGCCGTGCGCCTACAAGAGCTCGCGCAGCAGCGATTATTCATCATTGGCGACATCGATGAGACGGCCTCGCGCCTTCAGAGCGAGGAAGTGCGTGTGCGCAAGCTAAGCGCTGCGACAATGACCACGCCGATTTCCGGAATCGTATGGAAAGTCAACGCCTCGGTGGGTGAGCGAATCGGCGCGGGAGAAACCGTCGCCCAGATCGTAGACTGTGACGCCGCATTTGTCATCGCAGAGGTACCGCAGAATCGAGTGCCGGATATCGGGATCGGAAGCGATGCGGAGTTCCTTTTGTCAGGCGACAATGTCAAGCGCCTCGGCCGCGTGATCTCAGTTACGGGCGATGCGACCGGTGGAGACCGCAATCTTGCGGCCGTCCCTTTTGAAGAAAGAAGCCCGACAGCTACCGTGCGCATTCAACTGAGCCAAAGCGACAGCCAATGTTTCGTTGGCCGCACCGCACGCGTCATACTTCCTTCAAAGGGGCCCGGCCTAATTTCGCGCCTCTTTAATTACTCCTTCTAATTTCCATGCCCAGTCTCGTCGCTCTCGGGCCACCCCTACTAAGTGTCGGCTTCGTACTGATACTTATTCAATTCGAACGCGGTGCTCCTCGGTTAGTGCGAGCACTGCTCTCGGCGCTCTGCATATTTCTCGCCATTCGCTATATGTGGTGGCGTTTCGAGTACTCGATGCCGACAAACCAGAATGTCTACCAACAGACCTGGGCATGGGTGTTTTTCGCATTCGAGACAATGTCAATCGTCAGCTCGACGAGCGTAAAATTCTTCATGTCACGACATAGTGCGCGGAAGCCACCGAAGAAAGTTGCCCCGGAACTTTTGAACGCCCCTGTCGACGTTTTGATTGCGACGTACAACGAGCCATATAAAATCCTGGAGAGAACAATCGTTGGGGCACGGACGATCGACCACGAGGATTTGCGGGTTTGGGTCCTTGATGATGGAGCGCGCGAATGGGTGAGAGAACTCGCTGATCAGCTTGGCGCACATTATGTTCAGCGCGTAAAGGGCAAGCACGCCAAAGCGGGTAACGTCAACAACGGTCTGAAGCACATACTGAGCGTAGGGCGTCGGCCAGAATTCATTCTGATTCTTGACGCCGATTTTGTGCCCTATCGCAACATACTTAAGCGCGCCCTCGGACTTTTTGTCGAACCAGACGTTGGGATCGTCCAAACTCCACAGCATTTTTTCAACTCCGATCCTATACAAAGCAATCTGCTTGTTTCTCGTTTTTGGCCGGATGAGCAAAGATTCTTCTTCAACACATTGCTCGCTTGCAAGGATGCCTGGGGCGCAGCCTTCTGTTGTGGAACCTCGGCGGTCTTTCGTGTCGATGCGCTAGTCGCCGCAGGCGGCATGGCTACAGAAACGGTGACCGAGGACATGCTCACGACCTTCAAATTTGGAGAGCATGGCTACCGCACTGTTTTCCTCAATGAGATGCTGAGCATGGGCTTAGCGCCCGAAGGGCTGAGCGGCTATATCTCGCAGCGGGCTCGCTGGTGTCTTGGCGCAATTCAGCAGATTTATACCCGTTGGTCCTTTCTTGGATGCGCGAAGATCAGTCTCATCAACCGAATTTCATCGCTTGACGGCGTTCTTTATTGGGTCAGCAACGCGCCGTTCAAACTGATGATGATCAGCGGCCCGGTCGTCTATTGGTGGACACAGACGGCCGTTATCTCCGGTACATTGAATGAGCTTCTCAGCTTTCTCGCCCCTTACGTCGTGTGTTCCATATTGTTTCTGGGCTTTTATGCGCAGAAGCGCATCATTCCGATAATGACCGATGTAGCCCAGCTGCTGACAAGCTTCACCATCATTGCGACCGTGGCCGCCGCGCTGGTGAGACCTTGGGGTCATCCCTTCAAGGTGACGGCAAAGGGAATCTCCTCCGACCGGATCCTTGTTCAGTGGCGATCTTTACTGCCATTCGCCGCGCTGGCCCTCGCCACGGTAATCGGCATCATCAGGAACGTCTCGCAATATTCTCCGCTTTATGGCACCGACGGCTACGAGGTGAACGTGTTCTGGAGCGTCTTCAACATCACCGTACTCGTCATCGCGTGCGCGGTCTGCGTCGAGATGCCAAGGCGGCGTATGGAAGAGCGGTTTCCTTCCCGCGAAGCCGCGATGGTACGCGTTTCAACCGGGATGCAGATACCGTGCGAAGTGCATGATATTTCTCTGGGGGGTGCGAACCTCGTGCTGGGCATCGGCCGCTTGCGGGCTGACGACGAAGGCGCGTTAGTATTCGCAAACGGGGAAGAGGCATCGTTCGAGCAGGTGCGCAATTTGCCTCACGGTGTGGCCGTGCGATTCCGCGCTGACGCGGAGACCCGACGGAATTCTGATCGCCAAACTGTTCACCGGCAGCTACGCCAATGAAGTATCTCAGATCAAATTGCGAAAGCTATTTACGGCGGTTTGCAAACGGCTGGCAGCCTAAAGCCAGAGATCTAGCCCTCTCCCGCCGGCGGAACCGCGCTAGGCTCCCGTCGAGACAAGAAGTCTGACATAGATAATGGCAGAATCTGACAAAGGCAGAAAGGAATTGATCAAGTCATTGGAAAGATGGCGGGAGAGACGGGGCTCGAACCCGCGACCTCCGGCGTGACAGGCCGGCGCTCTAACCAGCTGAGCTACTCCCCCGCGGGCATCTCAATCAGCCTCACGGAGATTGCCCGATAAGGTAGGGCGCTCGGCAAGTCAAGCAAGAACGCCGCGGCACGCGAACGCGAAAAAGCATTGCTGCGCGCTTAGAATTTGGCCGAGCCCAAATGGAAACGGGCGATCTCTGCCCGCGTCATGATATGAATCCGGTCCGACGATATGTGCTCCGCCATGGTGATGAGCGCCGGGCTTACGCCCATCATCCCACTGTAGCGCGAGAGAACTGCCGCCATCGACCCATTGTCATAGCGACGGTAGCGCCCCACGTCCGAGCCTTCCGCATCGAAGGCATCGACATAGGTGAACATGCGGTGGACGCCGACCAGGCTCGCGGGCGGGATCACCCGCTTTTTGGCGCCCATCAGCGCATAGACGCAGGCAGACAGACATCGCGCCGCCGTAAAATCGCTTATGCCATTGTTGACGCCGGAATCGACGCGTCCGACGATGGCCGCCGCACCGATCTGGCGCAGAACCCTACCCAATTCCATCGAGGCGACGACCTTGCCGCCCGGCGAATCGAGAAAAACGATCGCGTGCAGATTGGTGCGCCCGACGTTGTTCCGCACGAACGAAATGAAAGCATCCGGCGTTTGATTGGTGATTTCGCCCTCCGCAGCGATCACCACCGGACAGGAATTACCGCACTGAGCCCGATTGCCGACGGAGACGAGCCGGAAACTCATTTCCTGCGCCCGTGCCAGGTTCGGCGTGAAGGCGAAAGCGAGCAAGACTGCGAAGGCGGCGCAAACCGCTCTGGCAGGACACGCCATTGCGCCACCCTGGTTTTCCAATTTGCAAATAAACCTGCGCATGACATCGACCTGCCGCGCCGGGATCGCGCAAGTCCGAGGGCCCTAGGATCCCCTTCCCGACGCTTGAAGATAGGATAGCGCTTCGGGCGCGCGACGCAATTGGATCCACCAAGGTGGGACACGAATTCCGCAAAAAGACCGCGCGATGACGAGGGCCTTCAGCGGCGTCTTTGCAATCTGGGAGAAGCGAAGCGATGGGTCTACCGCCGCTGATAGGTGGTGCGGTGACGGGCTCGAACCGCCGACCCTCTCGGTGTAAACGTGGTAGTCAGCTCGTTTTCCCGAATTTACCCATTCTTTCCTGGCTTAACTATCCATCGAAATCGTCTGCCTTTTTCGTTGACTCCGGTTCACCGGCGTTGGATCGATGAAGCTGTTGTTTGCTTTCCCGTGCTTCCCTCCTGCTTCCCCGGAGCCAATCGTGCCAAAACTCACAAAGCGATTTATCGACTCCTTGCGCCCCAATCCGACGGGCTCTGACGTGTTCGCATGGGACAGCGAACTGCACGGCTTTGCCATTCGCATGAAAGCGTCCGGGAGCGCCTCTTTCCTCGTCCAATATCGCACGCGCCAGGGCACGACACGGCGCTACGCTTTTGCCAGGGTCGGAACGCTCACGCCTGAGGAAGCACGAACAAGGGCACGGCGACTGCTCGCAGCCGTGGCAGATGGAAAAGATCCGTCTGCAGAACGAAACGAGCTGCGCGGCGCCCTGTCAGTTGCAGAGCTGTGCAAACTCTATTTGGAGGCCGCCCGCGCGGGCTTGGTCACGACGAGGTTTAAAAAACCCAAGCGCCCTTCGACCATCGTGAACGACGAAGGCCGCATAACACGGCACATCGTTCCGCTGATTGGAACTGTCGCCGCGCGCGATCTAACCCGCCCAGCTGTGCAGCGGATGGCAGACGCAATCGCGGCAGGCAAGACCGCTGGGACCTTCAAGACTAAGTTGCGTGGGCTAGCAATCGTCGAAGGGGGCGCCGGCACTGCCGCGCGAGTTATTGAGCTTCTGGGTGGCATCTGGACCTGGGCGGAAAAGCGCGGCCATGTTCACGGCGCGAGCCCGACGCGAGGCGTTGAAACCCAGAAGGGCGCGCCCAAGGACCGGACGCTCGACGCCAGTGAGCTGGCACGGCTCGGAGCCGTATTACGCAAGGAAGACTTTATATGCCGGGCTGCCGTGAGTGCAGTTCGGCTTATTGCATTGACAGGCCTCCGTCGAGAAGAGGCCTGCGGTTTGCGCTGGCGGGAAATCGATTTTGCCGCCAGCTGCCTGCGATTGGAATCAACCAAGACCGGTAAATCGATGCGACCGATCGGCAGGATGGCATTGGACATTCTCTCGGCGTTGCCCCGCGGCAAGAGCGAGTGGGTCTTTCCGAATCGCCAGGCCAGCGGATCTGCTGATCTCAAGAAGTCCATTGCCAAGTTATTCGACTCCGCGGGCTTGCCAGACGCCCGCTCACATGATCTGCGGCGTACCTTCGCGAGCATAGGGGCCGAAGAGGGGTACGGCGATGCCACGATTGCGGAGCTGCTCGGCCATGCCCGGCGCGGAGTGACCGCGCGGCATTACATCCGCCGCCCTGACGCAGCACTCATAGCCGCCGCTGATCGCGTCGCGTCAAAAATTGCCTCAATGCTGGATGGCGCTCAAGCAGAGGTCATCCAGATTGCGCAGCACAGAACGGTGTCCTGAACATGCGCACTAATCGAAACAAGACGTCCGCGAGCGCGGGTACCCGAACGAAACGCAAGGTATCGTCTCGCGATCTAGAATGGAAGCTTATTGAGCCGAAGGTGCACCACGCTGCCGAAGTAGGTTTGCTTCTTGCCGAAGGACGACGCGCAAAAAGCGAAACGCAGGGCCAGAAGAATGACCTGATTGAGCCAACGTTCTCGATTAGCCAAGTCATTGACGACGCGGAAAAGTACCTTGAGCGGGTGCCGATCTGCCAGGAGGGTGACGGCCTTATTGAGCAAGGCTACCCGGAAAGCCAAGTAGCCTTCCTGAGGGGCGCAAGGGAGTTCCTTGAGCGGCTGTTGTGCTTCAAATGCCCTTGGCCGATCGAAACGCTGTTCGCGCCGCCGGAGGCTGGAAGCAAAGCACCGAAGAAGGCCAACGTTCACGAGCTTATCAAAGCGCTGCGCAGGCGCAGGGAGAAAAACGAAGCCACGGGGGAGCATCAGGACGTCCACCTATCGATTGAGATCGAGGAGCTGTTGATCGAATACCGTAACAAGAGATGCATCCCTCAAGTAAAGGCAACCCGCGCCGCATTCGAAAAGGGAGAGCGCACCAGAGATTTAATTGATGAAGAGTACCGCTCCCTTGAGGCAGAGGGCGTGCCTCGGCGCAAGTTCGCAAGCCTTACCGCAAAGAACCTTCTCAAAAAGCATGGTGTAAAGCTTACTGCCACACATGTGCGCAGGACAGCAAAGCCAAACTAATAACCGAACATATCAGGCCTGATATGTTCGGTTGCGGTGTTCCGCTGGCTTGATTTGTTCGTCTGCTGTGCCTTTCTCATGCGAGGAAAGGAGAGCACAGCATGTCAACTTCATGCCAACTTGAGCAACTCGACGGCGAAACATACGGGCGAGCGGAACCGCTTCTCGATCGGCGCCAGGCTTCTGCATATCTGCGGGAGCGCGGGTTTCCCGTATCGCCGGCCACTCTGGCCAAATGGGCTTGTGTTGCATCAACAGGCCCGCCGTTCCGTCATTTTGGGCGGGCGGTCCGTTATCGACCACGAGATCTACTTGAATGGGCTGAGCGACGCCTCTCCGCACCAATAACCTGTACCAGCGCAGCTGGTGCCGCGATGAAGCGAGGGCAAAATGCTTGAGCCATCAAGTCTCACCCCTCAACAGAAGCTCGCACGGGCCTTTCTTGGCTTGCTCGCTGGCAGCAATCCATATTCGCGCGTGTTCAACTTCAGAACCTTCGACGACACGGACGGGAAGAGGCGGGAGCTGACGGGAAAGTTCTCGGGTCGTATCGAGGATTGTACACCGTCACTCCAAGTCCGGAACATGCAAGGAGCGGGCGCCTTCGTCGTTGTAAATGAAGGTGGCCATACAGACGCGGAAATTACAAAGGTCCGAGCTGTATTCGCCGACACCGATGGAGCACCCCTCGAGCCCATTCTGCGCGCGCTTACGCCACACTTTGTGATCGAAAGCTCACCTGGAAAATGGCATGTCTACTGGCTGGTTGCGGAAGGCTTCCCACTTGATCGCTTCAAGCCGGTTCAGAAGGCAATTGCGGCCAAGTTCGGGACGGATCCGAAAGTCAGCAACCTTTCCCGTGTGATGCGGGTCCCGGGTTTTAACCACTGTAAGGGTCAGCCCTTCAACGTTCACTTCATGCTCGAACATCTCAAGCCAAAATTGCCGCGCTATAGCGTTGACCAAATAATGGATGGCCTTGGGCTGCACGCTCATTTGCCGACGCAAGCGAGCCCATCGACCACACTGTCGGGGCAACAGGCGCCGTATGCCCGCCAGCACAGTATTGCTGAGATCGAGGCGATGCTGCGGTTCATCGATCCTTGGTCTGATCGAGATAGGTGGATGGACGTACTCTTTGCAATCGCGGACCAGTGCGGGGAGGCCGGTCGTGAGCTTGTTATTCGCTGGAGCCGAGGAGAGCTTTGGCAAGGAGCGGTGAACACATGAAGCCGTGCGAATACAACGAGGCCGAGGTCAAGCGGCAGTATGATGATGCGCTCAAACGTGCACAGACTTGGACTGGGCCTCGGATCGAGATCGGAACAGTTAGAAAGTACGCAGAAGAGGGTGGGTATCGACCACCGTTCGTACAACGGGGCGCCGCTCAACAACAGTTGCTGCCCCCGATTGTGCCATTCAATCTCGACGCCGCGGTTCCGGTCTATGTCGCGGAAGGGATGCCGCCGCGCGAGTTCGCAGGCCCTCCCATTGGAAACGCATACCTCTTTCCAATGCATGCTTCGTCCCTCTTCGTCTCGCTGGGGGGCGTCGGAAAGACAAGTTTCATTATTGCAATGGCAGCGCATATCGCTGCAGGCAAACCGTTTGGCATGGATCTTAAGAGGAGGAAGGTGCTGGTCTTCTGCATTGAGGAAAGCCAGGACGAACTCAACCGCAAGTATGGTGCCTGCGTTGATTCATGGACCGACGAGGAGCGGAGCCGCGCTGAAGAAAACCTGCGCTTAGTCTCCTGCTTGGATCGGGATGCGCGCCTCACACGAATTGACCGTCGTCAAGTATTAGGTTCGGGAGTTGCCGACGAGATGATCCGTGTAGCGAAGGAGTTTGGTGCTGAAGTTATTGTACTCGACCACCTCCAAGGCTTGGTTAGCGGGGATCTCAACTTCAGCGACACAGCGACCGCATTGGCGGTAGAATCGAACAAGATTGTTGCTGCAACTCGCGCTGCCGTCGTTCTTACAGCGCATATCACCAAGGCCAGCATCGGCGCACAAGATGTGCTTGACGGCTTTACAACAGGTTCCTTGGCCTTCGAAAACGCGGCGCGGCAGGTGGTGGGTGTCATTCCACTCCCGGATGAAGACGCGAAGACGTTGAAGCTGGAGAATGTCAAAAGCGAGTATCTTTTGGTCCGCATGCCCAAGAACTCATACGGTCCGAGCAGGGAGAAGGCCTATCTTAGGAAGGTGCATGTTCCCGACTTCCACACGATAACTGTCGAGCCCTGCACGCCAGTTGGTAGGCCACTGATACACACAGCAAGAGAAGCTCTCATGGATAGAATGGTCGAGTACCTGAAGCATAATCCTGGGACGACACCGAACCAGCTGGATTCTCTTGCCGGTAAGAAAGGGCCGCTCAAGGCGACGAGACAAGAAGTTCGTGACGTTGTGAAGGAACTGCAGGCTGGCGGGGTTCTGATCCTAAAGACTTTGACTAAGGAGGACCGCGCGGCGCTTCGTCTCCCGGGTCAAATCAGGCAGGTTTATGCATATGTCGGATGATCTGTTGCCCGCCAGCTTGCCCGCCAAATCTAGCCCGCCAAGAAAGGCGACCAACTCATTTGGCGGGCTAGATACCCTGCGATTTCAGTGGGTTATGTCCGATTTTTCTTGCCCGCCAAAAACGGACTCATTTGGCGGGCTACAACTCCTTTTATATCAACTAGTTATGCCCGCCAGCCAAACCGTACGTCTAACGACGTGTGCCCGTTTTGGCGGACACACCGTCTACGTATCAACAAAAAAAGATTTCGGAGGAGGCAAATCACAGCGAACAGACGGTTCGCCCTCAAGGCGACAGGCCGTCGGGCACACAAGCAGTTTCGATCACCACAGGAGGTAATCCATGATCGCGTACGTCCGGGAGCTTGAAAAGCGCCAAGCGCAATATGAAGCAGCGCGGCGTGCACAGAAAGAAGCGCGACGTCAAGAAAAGGAACGTGCGGAGACGGAAGCCGCGCGCGAGAGGCTTACCCCTTTAGATGATAGGCTGTCGCGTCTGTTAGCGACCATCCCGAGAGATATACAGTGCGAAGGACTCTCAGTGACCACCCTACAACGTTATCTTCGTGGACGATCGCGCGGGCATTGCCACCCCGGCGAGTTAGGGACCGCACTTCGCAAGCTGGGTTTCGTGCGGAAGAGACGCTGGGATGGCGATGCTGGCTTCCGCGCTCTGTGGTATCCTGCTGGACAATAGTGGCATTTTGATCGAGCCGAGCATGCACTAATCCAAACTGGCCGCTCCCCCATGAAACGCTCTATGTTCCGATGGTTCGCTGTGGCTTTGATATTGCCGCTCTATGCCTCAGGTGCATTTCCGCAGAGGGCGACCGCACCCAGCGACGAACTCAACACAATCCTATTTCATGCCACTTTTCGCATTGAGGGTCCCGACAAGAACGATCCCAACAAAACCACGTTTGGCACCGTATTCGTTATGGGAGTGCCGCTAAAAAATGAAGGTAAACTTGGATCGCTTGTTTTAATCACCGCAGCTCACGTACTAGATGGCATCGCGGGTGACGTAGCGTCTCTTACGGTGAGACGCCCCAATTCTGACGGCAGTTACACAGCCTACAACTACAATGTCCCAATTCGCACCAATGGACAGCCGCTCTACGTCAAACACAAAGATGCGGATGTCGCTGCAATGTATGTTGATTTGCCGAACAATGTTCCGATCACTGGCCTAGTCCCGGATTCCTTGGCTGATGACCAGCGATTAAAGTACATTGAAGTACATCCTGGCGACGAAGTGTTCTGCCTGGGGTTCCCTCTTGCCGCAAATGGCCCTGGGGGATTTCCTATTCTGCGTAGCGGTCACATAGCTTCGTATCCGCTAACCCCGATGGAGACGGTTGAGCAAATAGAGCTAGATATGTTGGTTCTTCCTGGCAACAGCGGAGGGCCGGTTTATTATTCGTACGAAAATCGAATATTTAAGCACCAAATACACCTCGGCCTGTTCCAAGGCATACTCGGGCTGGTCATTCAATCCACTCGCTCGGCGTTGCCTGAGTACACCAACCAGGACCTAAATTTCGGTGTCATTCTCCCAGCGCCATTTATTCGACAAACCATCGATATGTTACCCCCCAAATCATAGCGAAACATTCAAAAGCGCTATTAGGCCGTGTCCTCATAAATCCGGCTCAACGTCCGCTTCGCTCCGAAAGCGACCGAAATGCTGCATTGCCGCGAAACGACGCGTTGGGCCAAAAGCCGACCTGCGGCGCAGGATTTTCCATAACCGATATTGGGGTTAGAGGCGGACAAAAGCGCGGGACGGCGAACGCTGACGGGCGACCTATCTGTAAGTGCGGAATGAGGATACCGTGAACTCGTGAGTTGAGCCTTCGGAAGACGCGCTCGCTGCCAGTTGTCCGAACCGACACAACGATAGGGGGACACCATGGGAGGTTTCTTAGCCTTAATCTACGGGGCTGCTGCATATGCGATTTTTCTCGGCACCTTCCTTTATGCAATCGGTTTCGTCGGTAATTTCGCGGTGCCGAAATCGATCGACAGCGGCGCGCAGGGGCCGCTGGTTGCAAGCCTAGTCGTCGACACGATTCTGCTCGGAATTTTCGCCGTCCAGCATAGCGTCATGGCGCGCGCCGGATTTAAGGCGTGGTGGACGCGCGTTGTGCCCCCCGCGATCGAGCGAAGCACATATGTCGTGTTCTCCAGCCTTGCGCTCATCCTGCTCTATTGGCAGTGGCGCCCGATCGCAACGCCGGTTTGGACGGTCACCAACGAAATCGGCGCGCAAATTCTCGTGGGCGCGTTCTGGCTCGGCTGGGGCCTGGTGCTGATCAGCACGTTTCTGATCAATCACTTCGATCTGTTCGGATTGCAGCAGGTCTATGCGCGCTTTCGCGGCATGGAGGTGCCGCCGCAACGCTTCCGCACGCCCCTTTTCTATAAGTTCGTGCGGCATCCGATCTATTTCGGGTTTCTGTTGGCGTTTTGGGCCACGCCGGCGATGACGCTCGGCCATCTGCTCTTTGCGATTGCGACGACAGGCTACATATTCATCGGCATCTTCTTCGAGGAGCGGGATCTGGTCGCTCACTTCGGCGCGCAATATGTAAGCTATCGCGCGCGGGTTTCGATGATCATTCCGCTGCCGCCGCGCAGGGGGTAAGACGATTTCGGCGGCCGGTGCGATGCCACGGTCGAGAACTGTCACGATTATCAGAGCCTTGGGTGGCGATGTCGTACTCAAGACATTGAGCAACGTAGATCGCCTTCCTGGAAAACTATCGCGCGGATGTGCGTCTCGTCTCCTGTGGAGGCAACTGGAGTCTGTTCCGCGTCGACCGCGCCTTGCCCGTTTCGGCAATCGGCTCTCTGCCCAATCAAGAAGTTCGTCGGCTTCAGCGGCCGGGAGCGCGGCGACCTCTCGGAGAGGCGGATTCCATTGATGGAGCAATGGGCCGCCTATTGCGAGCCGACGCAGGGCTCCAATGTGGTCCCGTCGTGAGTTCAAAAGCAGCGACTTAGGGAACCTCAAATTGGGCGGCGCTTGATGACGATGGAGCAGTTCGGCGACCGTCTGGTTCTAGAGGACCGGCGAAAACGCGGTGAGTTTATCGAAACTACCCTTGAGGTCGCGTCAACTGGGCCGAAAGTCGGCTGGTATCGACGCCTTGAAACCGCATATGATGGGAGTAAGAATCCAAAGCGATCGCTCAATCAGCCGATCAAAGAGTCCCTGGAATTCGTTCATGAAGAGAACGGGAGCCTTGCGCAGACCTGTGAAGCTAGCGGCAATGAAAGGGCACGAAGACCACGTCGGTGGGGGAGCTACTTCACTTCGAACGTGACCTGGTCGGAATGCGGCGCGCCAGCGGAAACGACGTGACCCATGCTCCCCTCGATCAGTTGGATCGTGTGCCGGCCCGGCAGCAGCGTGAGGGTAGTGGCCGTTTCGCCGTGCATCAGGTGGATATGACGCGCGTCCACCGGGATATTCGAGCCCTCTGGGGGCAGCGGCGCATCGACGATCAGATGCAGGTGGGCGCCGTGCGCCATACCCGCCATCCCTGACGAACCGGGCCCAGCCAGCCTAAAGGTAACAGTGACCGGGCTGGCGACGGTCGCTCCCTCGGCGGGCGAGAGGATAACCGGTCGCGCGATACTCGCCTCCTCGGCGGCGGCTGGCGCCAACGCTAAGCCAAGGAGCATCAAGGCAACGGCGGTTTTCATGAGCGGGCATTGTCGCGTTGGTAAGTTTTGCTTGTCAATAGAGCCATCCACTCTTTGATCGGGTCAAGATCGCTCCAGCAGTGATCTGCCAACGCTCCAGTAGGACTCTGCCTCCGCGACAAGGATCGCTATCTGTGGGGCCGATCGTTTCAAATGCAGGTTCTGGACGACCTGGAAAATCCTCATGGTAAACGATTCGCCGAAGAACTCGAAAATCCTCATTTGCGGCGCAGGGATTGCGGGACCGACGCTGGCTTACTGGCTCCAGCGATACGGCTTCGAGCCAACTCTGATCGAGCCCGCACCGGCTTTGCGCAAAGGCGGATATATTATCGATTTCTGGGGCCTCGGCTTTGACGTTGCGGAAAAGATGGGTTTCCTCCCGGCGTTGAAAAACGATGGCTACGATATTGATGAAGTCCGGATGGTCAATGAGCAGGGAGAGCGTCATCACCGACCCGGCAATCTCAGCTCGTGCTCGCTGGCGAACAGCGAGAAAAAGCCGATTGGCGCCGATTATGTCGTCTGCACCAGTCGCTTGATCTTTTGGGCTAAGCGTCGCCCCAAGACCGCGAGGAAGACAGTCAGATAGAATTCGACGACTCATCGAACGCAACTAAGTGCGATGCGCTCGTCGCCGACAGTCGGTGGTACTGGCAGCGAGTACGGTGGAGCCCAGCTTCGAGGGTGCCTTCTTGGTTTACTAGCCCGCGGTTCAGCTGATGCACGTGCAGTGGTTCGTCGGTTCCCAATGTCCGGCAAATCGAGCTTTGAGAAGCGGCACCGCGGAAGGTTCATGAACGCGCGCTCCGCCTGCGCGGCGCAAGTGGAAATCCACAGCGTTCTCCGCCACTTCTGCGTCGCCATGAGCGCATATTCACGCTCTCGCCATCAGTCCAGAGAACAGCTTGACGCGACCATTATTGTAGATCTCATTGAAGGCCCACAATGCCATTGATGCATAGAAATTGACATTGCCACTCTGCAATGGCTTCAAACTTCCATCTGGATTTTTGAAATTGCTGAAAGCCCCGCTTTTGTCTTGAAGGGTCAATACCCAATCGGCGACGGCTCGAGCTTCGCAAGGTAGACTTCGTCATTCATGCCACAATAGGCTAGGAGCAAACAGGTGGCAGGCCAGAGTGCCGCCATGCGCGTATCGTTGATGATCGCGACCGGATAGACGCTGGACGCGTCATCGGTCGGTTTGGATTCAACCAGGCTTCCATCAAAAGGCCCGCGACAATGAGTCTCGGCCCAGGCGATGGCGGCCCGCGTCTGTTCCTTCAGGCGCGGAAACTCGCACGAGCCATCGAGCATATCGAGCATCGCTTCCGCATCCATCAGGTTCATGGCGTATTGCGGGTGGCTGTCGATCACCACGAATGCAAGAATATGGTCTGATATCCTTGCAATCATTCTGCCACGCAACGGCAGGTGAAGCATGGCGAAACGCAACGGTGGACGCACGAGGCGCGTCAACAGATCGCTGCGCAGCTTGGCAGCATCGAAAGGCCGCCAACACCCTTCTTCCTCATCGAAGTTGCGTTCGATATGTGTAAGCATCCGCTCGGCCGCGACTTTGAATTGTTCCTCTCCAGTTGTTTTCCACGCGAGAAGTGCGAAGTGGGCGTATTCGCCGATCTCAATGATATTTGCGAGCCGCAGACTGCCGTCGGGTTGAAGCGTTCCTCCGATCATGCGGTCAGCCGCCTTGATCAGCGCGTTCTGATATTGGCGGTCGCCGCTAATCGTCTGGTAAGTATTAAAGCCCTCAAAAACGCATTGGGCGCCGTCAAGCGTGAAAGCAGAGAAGCCGCGCCATCCTCCCTCCCTGTCTTGCCGGGCGGCAAGCCAGTCCAAGGAACGCCGGGCGGAACCCAGATAGTTGTTCGATCCGGTCAGAACATGCGCATAGCAGCGCACCGTCACCGAGTGGCCGACCAGCGTTGCATCGCCCCGAATGCCGTAGAACTCGTCACCTTCGGCATCGATATAGCCTTCTTGCGTCTGCCGGCTGATGAACCGTCCGCGTTGCGCACGATCGCTCTTTCGTACGGATTCAGAGCTTCGTCCTGCATGGCACAAAACATTCAGCCACTGGTTTGGAAATCGCGCCTGCTATCGCGCTATGAGATTGTATATCCAAGCGATGACGACGCCGGCGACGAAGCCATCGATAAAAGCCCATATCGCTCCGATAATAGCTCCAACGATTGAGGCGCCATAGCCGACATAGAGGGAGGCGAGGGGCATAATAAGCGCGGTGCCCCGACCAAACATTGCCGTGATGGCCAAGCACCCTACATACAACGCCCAGAGGATACCAATCGCGATGCCGAGGGCCAGGGGTTGACATCTATTCACGGTCTTCTCCCGCCTATTCGCAAGCAAAGAGAGATAGCTTCATTCTTGCGTGGACGCCCCGACCCGATCACGATGGCATCGTAGCGTCCGGCATGATGGACAACCGATTCGCCGACGCCTTAACTCAAATCAGTTCGCGCGCGCTGACTGTCCCCCTTCGGGGGGTCGAGGAACGCACGTGCCGGCTCTTTCCGATGTCTTCTAAACAGGGCATTGGCTACATCATGCCCCCGCTCACACCGAGTAGCAGCATGTCAGCCTTCTTCTGCTGTTCTGGCGTCAACGCTTTGTAAAGAGCCTCCGTCGCCGGCTGCAGTGCTTTCAGCGCATCGAGCCGCGCTTGCGTCATGGCGATATTCTTCTGCAAGCGATCAATCGCCGTGCCTGATCGCATCGCGGTAACCATCGCCTCATGCACTGTTTGCATGCTCTGTTCATTTGCTCTTACGGCATCCTCATAAGCTTTCCAGGCCGGTCCTTCTCCTTCGGTGAGCCCAAGCGCCGTCCTCACATAGGCAAGTCGTCCCTCGACCATTGCCTTAAGATCGCCTTGGCCCATCATGCCTTGGCCCATCATGCCACCGCGCATCATTCCAGGGGCGCCCATCATAGAGTCGCTCGACGGGCCTTGCTGTTGAGACTGATCCTGTGCACGGGCGCCGCCGTACATTCCTGCAGCAATTACCAGAGCCGCAGCGAGCATCGCAATTGACCTCATGGCTAACTCTCCCCTGGTCTAAGCTAACGAGCCGCATGATAATCGCCGCGAAATCGATACAAGGAAACCGAAGACGGAACCAGTTGCCACACTTGCTTTGCGCCGCGCTTGCCGTTCGGCATCTGGCGATCCAAGTATCATAACGCAGCCTCATCCATGCGAGCACAGCCGGCGGCGCCTGAAACCAATTCCCTATGTGATGCGCTTGAGGACCTGAACAAGCTCGGCGACTTTACGCCGTTGATCCTTTGCATTTCCAGAGACGATCGCATGCTCAACGCAATGCTCGATGTGATCGTGCAAAATTTCGTCTTGGACTTTCCCCAGGGCAGCCTTAACGGCCTCGACTTGGTTGATGACATCGATGCAGTATCGGTCACCGGTAATCATGCGCGCGATACCGCGAACTTGACCCTCTATGCGGCTCAACCGGACGGCGGTCGATTTCTTGACGGCATCTCTCATGTTCCCTATTGTATATACCCATACGGGGTATATGGTCCAGCCATGAAGTGGCCAAAATGACCGACGCCCTGCCGCATCACCACCACGACAAACCGCTCGCGGGTGAAACGACAATGGTCAAATACCCGGTTTGTGGAATGAGCATCCGGCGACGGCGAAACGCCACGCGGACTATCATGGCATTTCCTATTATTTCTGCCGTGCCGGTTGCCAGGCCAAGTTTACGGCCGAGCCTGCGCGAAAGCCGGAAGCCGGTGTGATCTATACCTGCCCGATGCACCCGCAGATCCGGCGGACAAAGCCGGGAAGCTGCCCGATTTGCGGCATGGCGTTGGAACCGGCCGGTGGCACGGAGACGACCGGCCCCAGTCCCGAACTGATCGATATGACGCGACGCTTCTGGATCGGCGCGGCGCTTGCGGCGCCGCTCGTGGTCCTGGAAATGGGCGGGCATTTTCTGGGCTTGGACCGCTACGTCTCACCGCAGGTTTCGGTTTGGGTCCAATTCGTGCTCGCCACGCCAGTCGTGTTGTGGTGCGGATTTCCATTCTTCGCGCGCGGTTGGGCATCGCTGCGCAACCGGTCGCTCAATATGTTCAGCTTGATCTCGCTCGGCACCGGCGCCGCTTATCTCTACAGCCTGGTGGCAACCTTTGCGCAAAAACTCTTTCCGCAATCGCTCCGGCAGGACGGCGGGGTCATTCCCGTCTATTACGAGGCGGCCGCCGTCATCGCCGTGCTCGTGCTCCTCGGTCAGGTTCTCGAACTGCGGGCGCGGGAAAAGACCGGCAGCGCCATTCGTGCCCTGTTAAATCTCGCGCCGAAGACGGCGCGGCGGATCCGCGTTGACGGCAGCGATGAAGAAGTGCTGCTCGAACAGGTAAAAATCGGTGATCGTCTGCGAGTCCGCCCGGGCGACAGCGTGCCGGTCGACGGCACCGTGCTCGAAGGCAAGAGCGCCGTCGATGAATCCATGGTGACCGGCGAATCACTGCCAGTCGAGAAGGAAGCCGGCGCCTCAGTGATCGGCGGGACGATGAACGGAACTGGCAGTCTCGTCATGCGCGCCGAGAAGATCGGTTCGGACACGATGCTCGCGCGCATCGTCGCCATGGTTACCGAGGCGCAGCGCAGCCGCGCGCCGATCCAACGGCTCGCCGATGTAGTCTCCGCCTGGTTTGTTCCGGCGGTGATCCTTAGTGCGATTGTGACCTTCATCGCCTGGATGATCTTCGGACCGCCGCCAGCCTTTGCCTATGCGCTTGTTGCCGCCGTGTCGGTGGTCATCATCGCTTGCCCTTGCGCGCTGGGCTTGGCGACGCCGATGGCGATCATGGTGGGGGTCGGCAAAGGAGCAACGTCGGGTGTTCTTATCAAGAATGCCGAAGCGCTGGAACGCTTCGAGAAGATCGACACACTAGTCGTCGACAAGACCGGGACCCTGACGGAAGGCAAACCGCGCGTGGTCGCGGTGGTGGCGGCCGAGGGCTTCGACGAAACCGCGGTCCTGTCAGTTGGAGCCAGTCTGGAACGCGCGAGCGAGCATCCGCTCGCGGCCGCGATCATTGCCTCGGCCCGTGAGCGCAATGTCACGATGCAAGACGTTGTCGACTTTCGCTCAGTCACCGGCAAGGGCGTCACCGGCGCGATCGGCGGCCGTAACGTGGCGATCGGCAATGCTAAGCTCCTCAGAGACTTGGGCATCGTCAGTACTACACTCGACGCGCGGGCTGATGAGCTTCGACGCGAAGGCGCAACAGCGATGTTCGTCGCCGTTGACGGCCGGCTTGCAGGCATCATCGCCGTCGCCGATCCGATCAAGGCGACGACCCCGGCCGCGCTCGCCAGGCTGCGGGCCGACGGGGTACGCATCGTGATGCTGACCGGCGACAATCGCATGACCGCCGAGGCGGTCGCGGCCAAGCTTGGCATCACCGAGGTCGAGGCCGAAGTTTTGCCGGAGCAGAAAAACGCGATCGTGCGGCGCCTGAGAAGCGAAGGCCGCGTGGTTGCCATGGCGGGTGATGGCGTGAACGATGCCCCAGCGCTCGCCGAAGCCGATGTCGGCGTGGCGATGGGAACGGGCACCGATGTCGCGATGCAGAGTGCCGGCGTGACGTTGGTCAAGGGCGATCTTGCCGGCATCGCGCGCGCCCGGGCGCTTTCTCGTGCGACAATGCGCAACATCCGGCAGAATCTGGTGCTCGCCTTCGTCTACAACGCGCTTGGCATTCCGCTCGCGGCTGGTGTTCTCTACCCGACCTTCGGATTATTACTGAGCCCCGTCGTCGCGGCGGCGGCCATGAGCTTCAGCTCGGTCTCGGTGATCGCCAATTCGCTGCGCTTACGGTTTGCGCGATTATAGGCCTGGCCCGGCAAGGGGCGGCTCACGGCGGATGGAGTCTACCGGCCGCGAGAAGGATTTGAGTCATGTGGGATTACGGAAACATGATGGGGTGGGGTGGCGGAGGGTTCGGCATGATCATCTGGTTCGTAATCCTCATTGCAATAGTCGCGGGCATCATCTGGCTCCTGCGATCTGGTGGTGGCCAGCTGCGTTTGCCCCGCCGCTCATCTGCGCTCGATATTCTCGAAGAGCGCTACGCGCGTGGAGAGATCAACCGCGACGAATACCTGGAAAAGAAGCAGGATATGTCCAGCTGATTTGATACGGTCCTTAAAGGCAGTTTGGCCCTAGGAGCGTCGATCACATCGCTAGGGAGGCCCGGCGCCATGACTTGGGATGAGATCGATCCTGAAGCGCCTTCCCGGGCAAGGTGGTTCCCGCAAGGGGATGTGGCCGTTCCGGCAACAAAACGGGATTTTAGCCACGCGTCAGTCCTCCTCTTCGATAGAGGAGACTTGCCATGGGCGATTCGATCTCATCGAGAACCAACAGAAACGGCTCGGCATGCGCCGTAGCGAGCTTGCGCGGCGGTGTGGGTTCAAGAACGTTGCCAAGGGCATTCGGCGGATCGACGGCGTCTGCCATGGCGATCTCGATTCGCCGGCCGCCAAGATGGTGCTCGAGGCTCTACCCGCCGCGCTCGAGATCGACAAGGATGCGGTTGAGACGGCCGTCAGCGCTACCGCCGGGATCATTGCCGAGGCCGAGCGTCGGGCCGCGGCTGAACGTGAAGCGACTTGGCGGGCGTCGTTCGTGCCGCATGCTTATCTCCTCGGCACGGAGACACGTCCTTCTCAGATCACGTTTTATGGCCTGACCGGCGGCTCGGAGCGTTGGCTCAGGATTCCGCTCGATCTGTCGCAGCCGCCCGTGACCTTTGCGGCTCAGGCGTGTGCCGTCGCGAAGCAGACGCCGGTGGTTCCCTTCCATGGCCGCACAACGGGTTTCATCTGAATTACACGCCGGACAGCGCAGTGTCTTTCGATCTCGGCGGCAATCCCGTCGAACACTTTGCTCGGGCCTATACGCCGGGCGAAGTCGAGCTATTCCTGGGACGACGCAAAGTTGCGGCTAAGACCTTCGCGAAAGTCCTCGGGATCGGAGGTGGCTCAAAGAATGTCTCATAGTATGCGGTTATCGGCGCACATAGAGCATCTCGGTGTGGAACCCGTCAAAGAGATCGGGCCGACCTTCGTCCTCGCCGCCAATCTCCCGCGGAGGAAGGATGCCGAAATTGAAGCATAAAGATCAGACGGCAAGGTCGTTGATCGCGGCGACAGGCTGACGATCACCAGGGCGTCGAACCGTTTTCGTTCCTGCGGCTCATTGAAAAATGGACAAGTGGACGGATGGGACACACACCCCTAAGGGGGTGTGTCCTGTCCATGGTCCTGTCCAGTGTCCAAGTCCAAGTTCCTGATCTTTTTCTTCCTAATGGGCTGCTAGAACATTTCCGCGGCGACCAAAACGATCAGCGTTCGATAGGAACCGTTATGGTTTGGTTTAAGCCGAGCGTCGGCGCATCATCTTCGATGGCAACGACCTCTCGCAAAAGACGCTTCAGGCTCGATGAGCTAGTCGAAGATGCCGTTTCCCGTTCTCGCCTTCCTCTTTCGCTGGCGTCGGCGTCCCAAGTTGGGACCCTCCCTCCCCGCAACTCAGAGCACCCGCACTACCGAGGCGTTGGAACGCCCAATTCCAAAAGCGCGCGCCTTGATATGCGGGCGGGATTGCGCTCGCCAGTTTGAACGACCTCGATAATTTTCTTCGCGATCACTTCGGTTATTGGATCGGCTTGGTCGATCAAGCCGAGCTTTTGCAATGCTTGCTCATACGCCGCTGTCATTGGCCTGATTTCCTCCGGGCTGAGCACCAAATTTTTTAAAGCCATGATTTCTCCGTTTGGATGATACCGGCACAATAGGCGCGCGCATCTCATTGATCCAATCGATTGTCTCGCTTAAAACGATAGGCAGCGCCGATTGCTTTCCTGCGGCGCCCCTTGGACCAGCATGAATTTGCGAGACCTTCGCTATATCGCCACCGCCGGGCCGGTGATCGTGCATTCACTCACATGAAAAGACATTGACGGCACGGCCAGGACACTTAATGCCAATCTGCTACGCAACTGGGACCAATCAGGCGCGAGCTTCAGGGAGGAAATGTGCCATGACAACGTACATCATGCTCGCAAATCTCACCGATGCTGGAGCCAAGAATGCTAAGGAATCACCTAGTCGTCTCGACACTGCGAAGCGCCTCCTGAAAGACATGGGCGGCGATTTCAGATCATTCTTCCTAACGATGGGCGAGTACGACTTCGTCGCGGTCTACGAGGCGCCAGACGATGCAATCGCAGCGCGGTTCACACTGCAACTCGGGAGCCTCGGCAACGTGCGCACTAAAACGCTCAAGGCTTTCCCCGAAGCGGCCTACCGGGAAATTGTGACATCTCTCGGCTGAAGAGGTTGGGCGCGGTGTCGCCTTGCCGGGTGGTCAAACAGAGTACGACTTCCCGGTGACAATAAGCCAGATTACCCGATCTCGATCACGAAAGGTCGGGCGGAGCCGGCGCTCATCCTCACCGACGCCAGACGCTCGCTAGCCAAGGCTGCCTTTCGCGCGGCAAGCCGGCAGGTCGGTAATAGTGGGTGAGTTCAACGAACCCCGCCGCTGACAGATAGCGGCGCCAAGTATCAAGATCATGATACACGCCGTAGCGCCCACCGTTCCAGCCTTCCTCATTATGGCCGTGCGGGTTCGAGCTGAATAGCACACCACCCGGCTTCAGACTTGCATGGAGTGCCAGCAACACGCGCGGCAATTCCTGGCTGGGTACATGAAAAAGCGCGGCGTTGGCGAATACTCCATCGAAATGGTTATCCGGCAGATCGAGCTTGAGGAAATCCTGTTGCCATACTTCGCAGCCGCTGTAGGCACGCGCCATGTCGGCGAAATGCGCGGCACCTTCCAAACCGACCGCGATGTGACCGAGTTCGGCAAACACTTTGAGGTCGCGCCCAGGCCCGCAGCCAAATTCGAGTATTGTGAAACGCGGCTCACCCTCGATGTATTGCAACATCGTCGCGATGTTCTGGCTGACATCGTGATCGCGCGTGCCTTCCCAGAACTCCTCGGCACGCTGGTTATAGTGTTCGAGCGTAAGGTTGGCGATTTTCGTCAGGTCTTGTGAATTCAATTTCATATTCTATCTCGTCGCGAAGATTATGCGATCACGCGCGAAATGCACGAGCACGATTTAGGCCTCGCAGCCTCCATGGAACCTGCGCGCGGGCATTGACACGTTAACGCCTGCGAAGCTTTTATCCTGTCTTCTTCTTTCGAGAAGCTCCCAGCTTCACACCAAGTCTCATTGCCTTCTGATGCGTCGCTCCTACGCTCCGCTTAAGTTTCCGTGCGATCACACTCGTCTTTGCCTTCTCGCGCGCGAGCGCTTTGAGAGTGCGCACGTCTTCCTTCGTCCAAGGACGGATTTTGGTAGCCTTCTTCGCCATTTCTCCTCCCCGTGTATCTGTTGCCGATATCAGCGAACAGTATGTCTGGCACGCGGTCATGAGGATAACGCCGCGCGCCTGCCTTAGCAATCTTGCAAGGCGCGCGGCCACCGCCGCTAACAGATCTTTCAGCGCGCGACTGCGGGACATCCCCGCGGGGCTTTGTCACGTTGTCGAACGGAGAACGCGGAAAGCCTGCGTTTCGCGCGTTTTCAAGCGGCCGTAACTGCCGCGCGCCAAGTGTTCATCGCCGCGGCGCGGAAGCGTCGGTGGGTTTGGGCAGTTGTGAGGTGGCGTTGGACGTTGAAGGTGTTGTAAACGACTGCGTGAGTTGAGAGAAATTTTCTGGGCTGAGCCCGAGCTCTTGAAGCGTTGCATCTTGGGCTCCCTACGTCGGGTCGGCTGATGCGAATTCTCGACACGATTGTTCCTCCACCGACCGCACCGCCCGGCATATACATTTGTGCTGGAACAAACCTTTCCCCTCAGATTTTTGGTAAATTCCAATGAACAAGATCGCCGCCTTCCTCCGTTGGCCCTGGTCAGCTCAAGTTCGCAGCAATCACGTTGAACTTGGCCGAAATGTTCGTGCCCAGCGTGGTGACCGCCGCGATGATCACGACGGCGATCAGACCGGCGATGAGGCCATATTCGATAGCCGTGACGCCGGATTCATCTGGGTTAAAACGCGCCAAAATCTTGCTCATGACATACACACTCCTCTCCACAAATTCCCATTGAAGGTCTGTCAGGCTTGTGGATCCTTGCGGAGCAGGTATCGGTCGCTTCCTTGCGATCAATCTAAGACGAAAGAATCAATTGACACGATACGCACGTTGAATGCTGCGAAGGTAAACGGCGTCGAGTGCAGACAAGCTGCGTTCGCGCAGGTGACGAACAGGCCGTCGAGGCCGTGGCCTTTGAGATGCGCGATCGTCCGCGGTAGGTGGGGAAGGCCGTGAAGGTCAATCGTCGGTCATAATCCACGCAACTGCCAACAATCCCAGCCCCGTGCACGGCCTTCCCTGGGCCTTTAACGAACAATTGTGCCGTTGTGTTCCCTACATCCAAACGCGACGAAATCATTTCATCAAGCGGCATGAGCTTTTGGAAACTTGCCCTAGAATCCCTTGCCAATGGCGCGGAGCTTTCGACCAAAGAAATCGCGTTACGCGTCATGAGTGCCAAAAGGCTTTGATACGAGCGATTTGGTCCTGGCCATCGCCATTACTCAAAAGCTCGCCCAAACCTTGAAGCGCCTGTCCGGGCGCGGCCAATTGCTCGTGCTCGGCACGCGCAATTGGCATGTGCGTTTGGCGGTTGCCGGCGTTGGCGACTTGAAGGAATGGGTTTTGGCGTAGCCCGAGGGGCGTTTAGCGATCAACCAACGCGGCCTGTCACTTGTATGCCGCTTCTTTAAGCTTTAATTCCCGCACGGCTGATAGACTTGCAGCCCTATCTCGTCGCCGCAATTTCTCTATCAGAAGCTTAGCGTCCGCAATCAACAGAGAGAGAGCTTCGAGTTAGCGGTTAGCTTCCATGAAACCGACCGTATGCTTATGCAACGAATTGTCCAGTTAATTAGATCATGCTCAAGCTGTCTTCGCCCTCTGCCAATATCCGCAGAAATCGACGCTCGGCTTATTCTTAGCGGCAAGCGCGATGACGGTGCGGAATTGGTCGCCAGTCGAGCAGCGCGTCGGCCTCGGATGCCGGCAATGCGGCAACCTCGCGATGATGCTTAAATGGCAGATTGTCGCGCCAGCGCGACAATTCGAATTGCCCAGCGACATAGGCCGCGTCCCGGCGCGGGGCGCGCCTTATTTATGATCAGCCGTCGAGCTAAATCTTTCTCGATACCGCATGATTTCTGACATTGACACACGGCCGACCCTAGGAATGGCTGCAAGATCGCGCTTGTCCATGGATAGCAATCGCTCCGGCCTATCTATTCCGAAGGCCACAAGCGCATGAATGGTGCTGTCGCTGAAGCCGCGGCCCTCGAAAAAATGCGCAGTCATTATGCTGGCCAGAACCTCATTCACGGCCGCTATTGCCTCAAGACCGCGCGGTTCGTTAGGTTTTGGTGCCATCGGAATCCTCGCTATTCGCTATTCTTAGCCTCACTCCCGGCCTCTTTCTTTCAGACATTCTTCAACGTCATCCAGAGTCGCGCTGTAGGCGTATGGGTGGGCGCCAAGAATCGCCGCGTTCGTGGCGAGGCGCTTGGTCATCTGGAGCGCCATGTTGAGATATGTCTCACCATCGCCTTTTTTGCTTCTTCGTTGGCCTCCCGTTGAGTGGCATAAGAGTGCGGGGATCGAACGTGAATTTGGTTGCCCTCGCAAAGCATCCAGCGGAACCGGCGCTCGTTTAAGGGGTCAGGCTCAATTTTGATTGTGAATGGGTGAGCTTCGACCATACTCACATTATGCGGCGAGGACGGCTACGTTGCCAGAGCAAATCTGGCCGCCTTATTCAAACTGTACCACGACCCCGCGCCATGATGGGTCGACACCGCAAACGTCCCGCGGGAAACAGAAATAGGGTTAGCCGTTAATCCTCGACCATTCCCCTAGAGTTCGCGTGCCTCAGTGGCCGTCAGCGCTCCTATTCCCACTGCGCTACGCCGCCGTGATGCGAGCACGTCCCGGTGTGATGCATTGAGAAACTGTGCGAGCCATCGTTGCTCATTTCCGCTTCTTCCTCAGCCTCACCCCAGGGCCCCTCGCCGTTCTCGGCGACGCAGATAATGCCGGCGTCTATTTGGTCAGAGGCTCGATCGCGTCGCGGAGGGCGACGGTTGCCGGACCTTCGAAATCTTCAAAGACCGCCAGAAATGCCTCTAGCGACCTTTTTAATTTCCCTGCCGCATTTCTCGTCGACCACATCGAGTCAACCCATTGCTGCGCGGTTTCGTTTCCCACCAGCTGATCTGGGTTAGCCTCTACAAACCGAAGCAAGAGATCCGAAAGCGTCGGTCGATCGCTCATTATTTTCCTTTCAACTTCGCGCGGCGGTTCTTAAGCTTTGCGGCCTCATTTTGTGCCTGCGCACAATAAGCTGGCGCCTTACCTTGGCAGGCTCGGCGCTTCCACGGCATCGACGTCATGTCGCGCCGGGCGCGTGTTTAATATATTATAAGAAGCCCGGAACCGCTGGAAATGATGACATGGAAACTCGAACCAAAATCAGCGAAAAGTTGCTGAACGAGAAGGTTATGGATCTCCTTCACGCTCATGCCTCATGCACCGATGCGCGAAGCGTCATGCTGGAACTCGTTGATGATGCCACGATACCTTACAACTGGCGCATCGTTCATTTCGATCCCGGTCTCGGCGATCGCTATGCGTGCAAGGTCACGCTGCGCTCGATCCATGAAAATCTTAGAAGCGACTATGAGATGATTGGAAATGGCTAACAGCGTACCTCAGCCCAGGTAGTGCGCTGTTTGAATGAGGCAGCCCGGCGCGGCAACATTTCCGGGAGCAAGGATCATCAGTGCGATACCTGTAAGGCCTTCAACGCTGTCGCACTTCTTGGCATCCCGATGTTCTTCTGGCGGAACGTCGGACGCTTCGCCCTGGCGATATCGACCATACGCTTTGCCCATAGGTTTAGGTCGCGGACGCGTTTCTGGCTTTGGGTCCGACTGGCATTCAGATGGCATCCTTTATTTGAGAGCCCATCTAAATATCCCTCCGACGGCCAGGACAAGTAAGGCTGGAATGCCCCAGATCACGGCAAAAATTGGCAATGCTTGTGGAATGAGGGGAGCTTCTCCAGAGATCGAAGAATTGCATGAAGCCCGCGACGAAAATCGCCCAAATGAACGCGAGGGTAAGCCATATTTTGAAAAGCCGTCTCCACATAAATTGGGATGCTAAACAGCGCCAGGTTGCGGTCAAGAGAAACGTCGGGCGCGGTCGCCTCGGCGATTTGTTTCAACGGGAAACGGGACTTGATCTTCGCGATCCGAGGACCATCCCGGTACAAGCGCGTTGGATTGCAGATCACATTGCCCGCCGACTTCGGGCGAACCAAATTATAATCCGCGCAGCGAATGGTTTGGCCATCGTGGCTTAATCGAACCTGGCCGTGGCCCGCGGTGGGACGAGGCCGGCTATGTTCCAACAACGCCGCCGGCAGCAGCAGGATCGGAGATATGGATGGCGCCATCGAGCAATTCCCCGGCATGCGCGGCCCCTACGGCGAGCAAGTCGAGCAAGAAACGCCATTCTATCGCGGCTCCGCCTCTGGCTCGCGCGCCGCTTCGTGCGCCTGGCGCGGCTATCAGTGACGATAGCCTTGTCGCCGGAGCTGTTCCCGCCGCCGGCGGACCATTAAACGTTGGGGCCTTTAGGCATTCCTATAGCTTTTCGGATGAAGTCGGATGCGTGCTTGCTTGGGGCTTGCCGCCCGCAGCAACCTTTTTGTTGTTGTCTTTCGGCGCTGAATTCTCCGCCTTTCCCCGCTTGAGGGCGGATTTGAGGGATTTGATGTTGATTTTCAACTTAGCAATCTCCCGGTCCGTTACATCCTTCGAATTCTCCCTGATTTTCATCGTTTTGGCTTTCAATGCCTTCAAAAGTTGGCGTAGGCCAGCTAGTGCATCCTTTGGGCTTTCCATAGATCATCCCTCCCTGCTTCAGCCAAATATACCATAGCGAGTTCTATTTCGCCGGCTGCGTGGTTGGCTTCCGCTCGCGTGCAAGCTTCTGCGCCTCGGCTATCTGCTCGGGGGGTCATGTGCTGCGCGAGATCCATCTCGCTTCATTGTAGCCCCTGCGCCGCCGACAAGTTGCGAAAATGCGGTCGCCATGCAGGCTTTTGAGTGTATACTTCCGAGTGCCGAAATGCGAAATCTCGGAATCATTCTGTCCTAGGACGTAAGGTGCCTCTGACGCTCAAAACGGATTCGCGGCGGAGCTTGCCTATTGGCGCGCCCAGAAAGCCACATTGGAGGGCGAACCCGATCGTAACTAGGTGAGTTTGAACATGTCGCCCGCACCCCCGACCATCGCGCACTTGAAAAGCCACGGCCTCGTGGGCTTGTTCGTCGTCTGTGGCAATGCGGCTTGCCTACACGCCACCGCGTTCAGCTTCGCCGCGCTCGACCTTGCTGACGACGTGCTGTTCCCGTCGATCGCGCGGCGTCGGCATTTCGTGTGCTCACGCTGCGGCGGCCGAACGGTGAACCGGTCACCGGATTGGCGAGGGCATAGCCGATGAAGATTAGCGTCTATATCGATAACTGCGTTTGGGATTTCTTGTACGACCGAAACATTGACCTCGCGGTCGAACTCCCCAATGACGAGTTTTCTATCCGGATCACACGGGAAGCCGAGTTCGAGATTCGACATATGCCGCCCGACAAGAAGGATTTCGCTGAGCGCACGATCGCAAAGTGCGGGATTCGTCCAGAGATGTTGTTCGGCTTCCGCGACGACACTTTGCCGGAGAACGAACGGAGAAAGTCGGCGGGTTCGATGAGGGGCGCTGGGCAAGCGAGCCAGAAATGGAGTTCATCAACCGTCATCCGCGAAGCGCCAGTCAAAGGCCAACAGGGCTGCGTAAGAATGAGGCCGATGTCTCTTTAGCAGCGCGCGCGTTTCACTCGGTCGTGCTTTCGTTGAATACGAAGCCCGGGCAACCTATCAAAAGAGCCCAAGTGCAACGTGGAAAGGTCGTTTTCCTAAATGACTTCGATCAAAGCGGAATGTCACTGAGCGCTTTCATCAAAAAGGCCGTAGGTGGTCACTGAATGACGGACTGGCGGAAACGGGCGGTGACGACCACTTGATGAAATTGAGCAACGGAAAGGGAATACAAATGAGACGTGCAGCAAAACGAAAAGGCTCGGCACTTAGCGTCCGCACTTTCACCGGCAAGTCGTATTTCTCGCCGAGACGCACGAGCCGATAGCTACCTTCCAGGCTGCACATGGTGCAGGCGAGGCACGCGATTATATAAGGGAAGGTGGCCAGCTTGTGGCTCCGTGTTGTAGCCGAGGCTACATAATTGCGGAGGCTACAAATTTAGAGACACCGGAGAGTTTTGTTTTGCATACCGACCGGAATGACGGGGAACAAGCCCGGCGCGGGGGGATTTTGTGTTAGGCTGCGCATAAAACAGCCAAAAGGCTGATTAGGGTTCTCTTGGTGTCGCGACGCTCCACTGATTTTTGCAGGTGGGGAATCGTATGAAACAGTGGACCAAAATCTTCGTTACCGAATGTCTTCTCGCGCTCACCACGTTCGGGGTCGCAGCGGCTGATCAACTTGCCGATGGTCAAGCTGCGTACGCCAAAGCCGACTTTGCGACTGCCGTGCGGCTCCTTAGGCCCCTAGCTGAGGCTGGGAATGCCGAGGCGGAGTTCAGTCTCGGCGATATGTACGACAAGGGCCAAGGTGTGCCGCAGGACTTTGCTTTAGCCGCCAAATGGTATCGGAAAGCTGCGGACCAAGGGAATGCCGAGGCGCAGCGCATGCTCGGCATTGTGTACGATCTCGGTCGGCCGGATGTGCGACAGGATCTCGCGCAGGCCGCCTTCTGGTACCGCAAGGCTGCCGACCAGGGGAAGGCGAAAGCACAATGCGCTCTCGCCCATGCATATGAGGAAGGCCGAGGCGTACCAAAGGACTACGTGCAGGCGTACATGTGGTACAGCTTGGCGGCATCGAACGCCTCGTCTGACATGGTTGACCAACATGACGCGCTCAACGGGCACAAGAGATTAGGCGCGCAGATGACACCAGCTCAAATCGCAGAGGCGCAGAGGCGCGCAAGCGAGTGGAAGCCAACTACCCCTTGAGGCGCTCATCGATGCGCGGCGTCCCCAGCAGGCGCTGGCCGCGTCTTAAGCGACTAAAGAAAAGCCGCGCGGGCTAAAAGGAAGGGTTGATGATTTTTAGAGTTCTTATAGCGGCAGTTTTTGCATTCCTGAGCCTTGCGGCTTTGTCGGCTGCGGACGCTCAATGATTTCTCTGGCATCTTGTTCCGCGTGGTTTGCCACTAAACGCCTCCCATGCTTTCCGACAAGCATATAGGAAGCGGACAGCCGGGGCGATAGCCACGGCAACCGCGTTTTCTCGTCGGGCTGACGACAGAAAATTTGCTCCGATTTGGCGACGCAAGGTCTATGCTCGAAGCATGGACGCCATCTCGCCAGCTCTCGCCGAAGGCCGCGCGCTCGCGCCATGCGTTCACCGTGACTGCTAAGCACTGTGTTGCTCACACACACGACACCGATCGCGCGGCCTTCGGCGGAAATGACTGGCGAGCCGGACATACCGCTGCGGATTTTCCCCGCCTGCGGCGTCAGCCAAAGTGGGCCGTCGCTATGCTTGACGGTACACGATAACCAATCGTCGTCGAGCGACAAAATCCAGCCAGCGCCTTCAAACGGCGCATCGGCAATCGCCAGCGGCTTCGCCGATTCCGTCAAAAGTCCTATAAGCACGGACTTCCTCGTGAAGTTCTTCATCTTCAACTGGCGATCCAAGCACGGCAATGTCGGCAACAGGATCGGCAAACAGGCATTCCGCCCACACCGAAGGTTTGCCGCCAAGCGGTGCGAGCAAGCGCGGATAGGTCCTCTCTTCGAGATGGGATGCACCGTGGCACGGCGGGAAAAATGGCAGGCAATGCGCCGCCGTGATGACAAAACGCTGGTGATCTCCGCGCCGCTTCACGACGAAGCCGCCCCGAAGCGGGTCGAAGGCGGCTGGCGAATGATGGCTGGCACCGCTCGCAATATATCCCATATCCAATTTCAGCAGGTTTTGCTGCCCGCGGAATGGGGCTCGGCAGCCATTGTGCGCAGCGGAAAATCTCGAAGACAGATGTCTGCAAGGGGTCATACACGTCGCCGCCGGCTGTCGGCTTCAGTATGCCCACTTCCGCTGCCCCCCGAAAGCGACGGCTGGCCATAAAGTGCGGGCGCGACGCGTAGGGGCATGAGCGACTTTTTGCACCGCGAAAAATAGTACGCCTATCCGCCGCAGCGCCAACAGCGCCTCGCGACCGCGCTGATTGCCGACCTCGGCGCAGACTCGTAAGTCCGTAAGCGCGGCGTCGCCATACCGCGTGGCGCGGAGCAGAATCAGATGATTACAGTTTAAGCAGTCGAAACAGCCAAGGCCGTTCGGGCCGCTTATACATCAAGAATGGCGCAAATTTTGTTGCAAATCCGGTCGCTTCATCGCCCTGCTTTACAATCCAATCGAGATGTTCTGTGCGAAGTTTCTCATATCCTGATCTGTTCTCTCCTGGCGGTAAATTGTCGATAGAAGATTTAGCTTCGATCCACGAAGTCACACGCCAACACAGTTCTCTCAGATACTTGTACATGTTAGCGTCAAATAAGAACTGCGCATCCAGCGTGCAAAGCCCATAAGCGCGCACGTCAGTCTCCGAAAGAGTTCCACGAAACGCCCCCTCTAAGAATTTCCGAGTAGCCTCATAGACGGCCACTCGCCGCGTATATTGTCTATCAAAAGCGTCAATTTCAAATCTATCGCGCGCAATCACCATCTGCGCCATTGCGATCCATACGCCGACCGCAGTGATGATTGCGCCAAAAATCGAAACAGCGAGTGTTTGCATTTAGGATACCCGTGCCGGCCGCTGCAGGAGGCTCGATTGTGGGGGGCGTCATTCGATGTCGATGAATGCGGGAATGCCAACTCGCTCAGGTGGAGGTGCATCCAGCACATTGATGCGAACCTGGTGCTCGTTTTCTGCCGGTTGCCCCATCACGTCATCCATCAGCAGCTTGATTAAGCCGTAAAGGAGCGTGTGCATGTGCAGGTTGACCTTAGCGGCATCATCCAGCGCGATCTTCGTGCCCTTGAGAACGCGCTCCGCGTGATCGTCATTGGCCGCTGCACCGGCCTTATCCGCGATCATGGCGAAGGCGGCCCGGAACACGAGAGCCGAGCCCATGTAGTAGAGCGAGTTCGCCGGATGCTGAGCGAGGTACAGACTGTTCTCGCCGGCAGCGAGGTTGTCGGCTGCCTCGGTGAGATTCAGCCGGTCATAGTGGAACGCGGTCTTGTCGCGGATGATCTTGAGCGCGCTGTCCTTAAACGGCTGCCGCTTGCCGAAGTAATCGGTCAGCCAGTCGAGGCTTGCTTGATGCGCCGGCTCTAGGCGACCGACGACATCAGGCGGATTTGACTGCAAGAAACGCTCATTGAGCATCACCCACGTCTCGAACAGCTTGGCCGCCAGGAGTTGCAGCATGCACCACATCTGCACCGACTGCGCAGAGTTGTGCAGCTCACCGTCGCCCGTGTCGTTCATCGTGAACATCAGCAAGCGATTGAGCACCGTGAGTTCGTTGTGCGCGTGCATGCAGCCGACGAATTGATTGCGCACGCGGTTGCTGGCGCCCTTTAGGCGCCCCTCATCGACTGTGAGATGGATGAGCTGGAAATCTTTTGCCATTGTCTGCTCTCAGCGTGACGGCGCCATCACGGCGCGCCTAATTGACCATCGGAAACATAGCGCGGGTCGAAGTCGGCAAGTGCATCGTTCGGATCGATGAAGTCGCCCCACAGCTTGCGCCGCTCGCTCTCGCCCAGCGCCCAAAACGCTTGCAGCGCGGTGGTATTGGCAAAATGCGGCCACAGATTGCGGTCGAGCAAGATGCGCACGAGCGCGCTGCGGGCGATGTACTTCATCATCTCCAGCTTCTTGACGAGATCGAGCCGCGCGTTGCGGTCGAAAACCTCAAGGTGCTTGTTCTCGTGCAAGTGTTCCACGTCGCTGCGCACGGCATAGGTATCGCCCATCAGCGTGTGATGGCGCGGGCCTATGAACAGCTCCGTCCGGCTCTTGAATTGCGCCTTGGCTTCACCCTGCTTCGACACGATCAGCCCATCGATGCAGCGGCAGTATTGATGCAGCCGGTCCATGTTGTCGCGGATCGCCCGCGCTTCGAGGTACAGGTGGAAAACCCGGAACAGCCGCCAGTGGCCACCGTTTAACGGCGCAACTTCAAGCGCGGCGATCTGCTCCGCCAGATTGGCGGCCAGTTGAAGATCAGCGAGCGTGACCGGCGGATAGTGGCGGACCATGCTCGGGATGGCCGGCTCATAGTTGTCCTGCGACCGAACACCGATCTCGCCATGGCGGCGTGATCCCGACAACATCACCGGGCTGTGCGCAGGCGCAAACGGGCTCGCCAGCAAAAGCCCGCTGTAAAAGTGCCCTGCCCTTCGTTTCATCTCGGCATTCTCGCCATCGAGGATGTCGGGCGCTTGCGACCGCATCTTGCTGAGCAAAAACAGATTGCTGCCTTCGACTTCCTGCGTGCGAATCGTGCCGAGCCATTCGCGCCAGTGCGGTGGCATATCGAAACGCTTATCCGCAAACACCCAATGGTGTGGCGTCATCTGCTGGAGCGGCACCGGGTCATCGAGTTTCACGGCCAGGGCGATCACGGCGTACTTGTCACCGTCATCGATCCAGGACGCAAAATTGCGCCCGCCTTTTTCCACTGCATCACGCTCGATTGTCAGCATCGTCATGTTCCCTATTTGCCGGCGGCGATCATCAGCCGCATCAGCTCCTCGCGCCGGGCCTGGAGTTTGCTGTGCTTTTCCTGGGCCGCTGTGAACTTGGCCAGCGGTTCGGGCGTAGTGATGCCCCGGCCCATCGGATTGGCCGCCATCATCTCCTGCCGCGCGGCTTCCTCAGTGGCTTGCGCTTCCCGGTAAATCTCAGGCAGCCCGGCGACTTCGCACGGCTCAAACGCGGCGGTGCGCTCGATGTCGGTCCATATGCCGCCGAGCTGCAACCGCGCGGCGGCCTCGTTCGCCGCGATCACCCACCGCAGCTCGCCGGTTTCCAGGTCCTCAAATGTGAACAGCATAAAATCTCGTGGCTCTTGCCCGGCCTACTATCATGTTCGCTATCCGTTCTCAATGGCCGTCGAGACCATCGGTGAGGCTTATGACCACGGATGGCGCGTCACCATGCGCTGCGGATGGGGGCTGCGGGATGCCATGAAGCGCCGCCGCGAATGCGTCTATGGTGGCGAGCTTGATATGCTGACGCTCGTGTGGACCCGTGGCCGGAACTTCCCGCTCGGCCTGCTGGAAAGTCGGCTGCGATGCCCGCGTTGCGGCTCTCGAAGGGTGCGCTTGACCTGATCGGCCCGGCCGCAGTTGCTGACTGCACGGGCGAGGTGATCGAATAAGCCTTTCGCAGTGCGGTAATTGGCTGTCGCAGAACGTCGAGATGGGTCAGGATCGACAAAATTCATATTGAGCAAAACAAGTCCGCTTTCGGATGGATAGCGACCAAAAGCCCTGCGACAGGGCACATTGAGACTGGCTGCCAAGGATTTAAGTCCCCCGAACCAGGGGTCCGAATCATGCGCTATGAACTCACCGACTACGAGTGGTCCGCGAATGATAAGTGGGCCTCGATCATCCTCAATTACTGCTGTTTGAAATTCATTTCCGGAAAGTTGGGACATTCTATATGCGCGATCATGGACGCGCCGCCGGCCGCATTAACGAATCCCCCAGCGCCCTGTCGAGGACCCAAGTAATTCTTCGAAAGGAAGGTCGCCAGGAACGAGGGCCGACCACGCTTGCTTACGCGCGAGATGAGGGGCGGTCGATCAAGACGCCTGCTGCATTCCAGTCGAACAGCCGAAGACGTCGCCGGTGGCGAGGCGGTTACCCGCTGAGAGAGCCACGTATAACCCGAAATCATCGCCGCTGCTTCCCCCAGGCTTCCCCACTTAAATAGAATGCCGTTCTAGCACAACGCTTGGTTTGATTATACTAGTGTTTTCTGTACCTTACGCTGGTGGCGGTGACACTACCGAATAAGGATCGTAACCTAGTGATAAGCAAACTTATACGCAAATAGTTACTCTTGAGATGCCCCCATAGTTGCCCCCGCCCATAGTCGGTGTCCCTAGACTAGAACTTGATGCCAAACCGCAGCATCCCGGCCAAGGATTCGACCATGAGTTTGCGGGAGCTGGTTGCATCGCGAGGTCGAAAACCGACGGGTACCCGCGATACTCGTTTTCCGAGTGCCGCGATCTGCCGAGGCTTTACAAGCTGGCAGCCTTCGCGCTTTCGACAAAGGCTTCAAGGGCTGAAATGTCGAGGCCTGGCGGCAACGCCATCGGGCGCGGGTTTGCCAGCGCACGCATGATTTCCGTTTGCCGATGCATCGGCACATGACCATAGCTGACAGAGGTTGTCGCCTCGCTTTCATGTCCGAGATTTTGGCTCCATGCTTTCCATTCCTCGCGCGTTTGGCAAAGACGTTGCCCAAGCCGTGCCAAAGTGTCCCGAAAGGAGTGCGGCTTAGCATAAGGGAGGCCCACCGCCTCAAAGGCCGAGCGGAAGATTTGCCGCATGGGCTCCGCCGTGTGCCACGGCTCCCGCGAAAGCCCTTCGGCTTGAAAGCCCTGATCCTTGCCGCGTCCGATCCTGGTAGCCGGGAAGAGCGGATCTTCCGGCCCGAAGCCAAGTTCCGCCGTCAGCATGGACACGTAGCCCGCAACGATGGCGACCGGCTCCGGACCAACCGGAAAGAAGGTAGAGGTAAAGGTCTTGCGCCGTTTCGTATTTACCTCTCGCCCGTCCTGAAAGACGGTTTGCGCCTTCAAGTCCAGATGTTTGAGCCGAAACGACGCCAATGCCCCGTCACGTGCGCCGGTCAGGATAGCGAAAGCGACAAGCGCCCGGTTCCGCCGGTCGATGGGCGTGACGGCGGGCATGAAAGTCAAGACGTGCTTGATCTCTTCCAGCGTCGCGACATGCTTCTCGCGCCGCGCGGTCGCAATCCGAATATCCTGGTCGGACGGAGTGAAATAATTTGCGTCATTGGCATTGATCGCGGAGCGAAAGCCCGGCTCGCGCGAAAGCCAAAGGAAAAAATTGCGAAGATGCTTGAGAGTGGAAGCGATGGTTGCTGAGCTTAAGGGCTTGCCATTGGCGCCGACTTCCTCAACCAGACGGGCGCGGAAGGATCTTGCCTGCTCGATATGAAACTTGCGGAACGGCTTGCGGTTGGTGGATAATTCGAACCGCTCGATGGCCCTCAAGGCGGCATCGATCGTCGCGCTCTGCTTGCCGTTCGCGGCCTCCAAATAGAAGGCGTAATCGCGCTTCACACGCTCATTTTCGGAGCAATATTTTGGCATGTGTCGTCACCCCTTTCAGAGTGCGCATAGGAGTTGAGTTCGGGCATACTGCTTATTCCTCGATCTCGCCTATCGTGAGATTGCGCCCGCGCTTGGCCGATATGGCTTCGAGATCGGCGAGCAGTCTTTCGTAGTGCATGGCGCGAGCTTCGATGTCGGCGTCATGCCGGCGCCCCAGCCTGACGTCCTCAAGGATCATGCCCATGACGTCGAGTGCGCTGGCCATGGCGGTCGCCTTTCACATTATGACGAGCACGCCGGTAACGACGATGATCGCCGAGCAGAGGATGATGAGCGCGCCGCCGGCGACGGCCTGATCGCGCTTCAGGCGCTCCAACTGCGGCGTCCGAAATTTCGTTATGAGTTCGGCAGCGGTGATCTGGGCGTCGATCGTTACGCCCCATGAACTGAAGAATAGCGCGATCGCAACGAGGCCGAGTTCGGTTACGCCGAGCCAGAGCCGCAGACCGGAAACGAGCGCTCCGGAAAGGCAGTCAGAATTGGTCACGGTTTATTCTCTCAGAGCGTCGGCGTCGGCGAGGAGCGTCGCTTGCGCAAGATGCCCTGGGCATAGATTCGCCACGACTGGAACGTCTATGTCCTGCACGTAGGCGGCGAAGAAAGCCCACGTCATCTGCATCAGGGCTCCCCACGTGATGACGACAGGGCCGATCTCATTATAGCCAATGGCGCAAACTTCATGGCCGCCCCAACTCCCCGGCTCCGCGGCGCCGACGAGCGCCCCCGTCACGTCCCATATCTCCTGCGTCTGGGAGGTGAGCGGAAGGTTGATGCCGAAGAGCGGCGTTGCGAGAAGCTCGATCGCTTGCTTGACGTGGATTTGATTTGTCGGATCGATGCTTGCCCAGCCGACGAGCTTTTGTCCGATGAACCCCGTCGGAGAATTTAGCCACCATGTCAGGAAATCGGTTTCGACCGTACCCTGATCCGTCGCATCATTGCCGGAAACATAGCCGGTGACGGCGCTATAGACGCCCTCGATCTCGGCCGTCGTCGGGGCGACGATGGAACCCGCAGCCGCGGCGAGGACCGTCAAGGCATCGGCCGGCGCGACTATGCCGCAATCGCCGATCAGGTCATTGCCGAGCATGTCCCAAGTTTTGCGGCCGCCGCTCCAATCGCATGACGTTGGCGGCGTCGCGAGCGGCGCTGGTAGATAGCGCGCCAGCCTGAAGATGCGAGGGTCGGCTCGCGGTGCGCGCCGACCGAGGCGCATTTGTGAAAAGTCGGCCATCAAAAGATGCCGAAGACTTTCTGAGCGGGGGGAACGGTCCAGGTGAGCACCGTTGCCGCTCCGACTTTTCTCTCGCCGGCAGGAAGGCCAACGGCTTCGCGAAGCGCTACAGCCGCGGCGGCCGATGTCGTCGCAGCGGTGACGGTCGCCGTGCCCCCCTGGCTGTTGATGTAGGAGACTTCCGCGTTAAGCGCGGCGATGAGGCCGCTGCAAACCGTGGAACTCGTCTGCGTCAACGTTTGCTGCCATGGCGCCACGCCGCTGATGGAACTCGACACCTGGACGGTTAGGGCGGCACCGGCCGTCACGCCGATGCAAGCGGCATTGACGCCGGTTTCGACGGCTTGCTCTTGCGCTGGCGTACAAGCGCCGAGTGATAACAGGGCGAGCGCCATCACGCCCGCGCGTAGCAGGATCTTTCTCATACTATTCTCCTTAGGTTGAGGGTCAGTTCTGCGGCCGCATTCCGCTCGGCGAATCAGGGAGCTTGTCAGGCCCCTGCTCGCCGGCGACAGCGCCGGTCGGCCGCTCGTCGTTCTGCGGCGTCATCTTGAAAACGTCGCCTTGTGGATCGAGTTGGCGATATTCGGCGTCTTCCCGATCCATGATGCTCTGCGAGATTTTGTCGAGGGCTCCTATTCCGATGAAGAACTCGATGCTGGCGACGATCGCCGGTTCTTCCATGCCGATGATTTTCAGCACCGCCGCTGCCGTGGCAATTTCCGGTTCGAGCGGTTCCGGGATCAGCGCAATAGCGCCAAGTATATTGGCCAATCCGTTGATGACGGTTTGTGCCGTTCCGTCCGTCGCCGCCTTGGCGGGATTCGTGATGAGATCGACGACGGACGAAAGCCCTTTCGCCGCGCCGCCCTCGACCTTGCTTCCGACGAGGGTCGCTATCGACAGATATTTGAGAGCGGTCTTCGCATCGGCATCGAGAGTTGCAATGCCCGCTTTGATGTCTGACCAGAGGCTCATGATGGCGATTCCTTCGCAGCGGGAGTGAGATCGATTGCGGCTAGGCTTTGGCGGCCGGTGCCGGGACGGCGGCTATCGCCTGCATCCCGCCGAGATGGGACACGATGAAGCGTTGCATTGCGATGCTGGCGGACTGCGGCGTCAGGCCGAGCGCCTTGACGATCGGTGGAATTTCGGCGAGCGCGAATTGCGCCCATGCCGCGATAGCCGGGTCTCCAACCTCAATTGAAGCATTGGCGATGCCAGGGTCAGACTTCGCCCAGAACTGTCGCGCCCAATTGAGCGCCGTGCGATCGAACACCGCCCATTGCGCATCGGTGAACTTGAGATGCGTCCAGGCGTAAAGCTTCATCGCGATCCACGGCGTCGCCGCGAGCAGTATCGCCTGCAGAAGCGCCAAAGCGAATTGCCCGGTAAATTGAACGAAGGGGCCGATTTGAACGGCGGAGGATGCCGTGGCGTCGGCGAAGGCCGGCGCAGCGACGAGCATCATCGCTGCGGCAAGAAAAATGCGCGCGCGCATAGGATTTCCTTTTGGTGAATGCCGGATACCGCCGGCGCGGAGTTAGACGCCTTGCGCCTTGATCCAGGCGACGATGATCAGCGCGACGAACGCGACGATGAGAACCGCGAGCGCGCGCATGCTCAGAACGAAAGCTTCATGGCACCTCTGAATGCTGTAGCGAGCCACAGCAACACGCCGCCGGCGCCGATGACGGCGCCGAGCAAGAGCCACACAAATCTCATGGGAATCCTATTCGTCGATATCTGGCGCGTTGAATTTTGACGGCTCTTGCCGCCAGTCGCCTGTCGCGAAAACGATCACATCGTCAGGCCCAATTTCTCGCCGGGCACGCCGATCCCACCAGCGATGAATGAAATCAGGCTTACCCCAAACGCGCACGGCATTGAGATATCGATCATCGCGAAACCCGACGAAGTGGATGCAAGGCTCGCCCATGCTCAGAAGGGGCTGCTTTGCTTGTCGGCAGCCGGCAGCGTCATCAATTGATCGGCCAGTTTCATCGTTGAGAACGTCCTCTTGACCGATCCGTCGGCGAGAATTTCTACGCAGACGACGCGCTGCGGTCCGCATCCAGGAGCTTCCATTCCAGGCAACTTGTCGCGCGGCCCAAGGCAATCGCGGTGAAAATCGATGCCAGGAATGTCGCGACCGTCCTGCACGGCGAAGCACACAGGTGCGGCGTTCGCCGACGCGCAAAGACAAGCGGTTCCAATTGCGGCGAGCAAGAGCTTTCGCATTTCAATTCCTCTCGATGTCTTGAGATGCGATGCCGCTCATCCTTGACTCCGCAGTTCCTGCATCTTGGCGAGAACGCGCGCAATCATATCATCTTTAGAGACTTGTCCCCCCGGACACAGATGATGATCCTGTGGACAGTCGCGATGAAAGTGCAGGCCGCTCACGCCCTTAACGAAACCGTCTGGCCGAAGCCCGAGAACGCGATGCAGGATCGCCATCGCCGCCACGGCATTGTCGCGAACGATCTGCGCCTCGGCGCTATTCCAATCATCTGCCGGCGGATCGATGCCCGGGCGAAGCTCGTTCGGCGTCGCGTAATTGCCGCCCATTTCGAGAAACAGCGCCTCGCCGTTGAAGCACGAAGCCGCGACGCCGGATTTGGTGAGATCGCAGGCGTTCCAAATCCCGTCGGCATAAGGATCGGTGAAAAGGTGCGGCCCGGCGTGCCAGTGATCGGTATTCAGATACATGGCATTTTCGCCGACAATCCTGGCTTCCCTTTGTGCGAGCGTCTTGTTCAAGAGTTGCGCCAAGGTCGGCAAAGCCGTGTTGTGCAGGCAGATGAACTTCGGGCTCCACGCTATCCACCTGAGCGTCGCGACGAAGGCGGCGAAGGTCTCGGGCGTATAATTCCTCGGCGGATTGAGGAAGGTCGGCGTCATGTCTTCACCACTTATAATCCGGCCGCTTTTTCCAGCCGAGCGCGTAGAGAGACTCATTGATCTCGTCGGTTCGATTTTCGAACCAGAAACCGATTGACGCGAAGAGGATTGCGCTGCCGAAGAAAATCAGCGCGATCGCCACGAAGAAGAAGGCAAGCGCCTGGCGCACGCAGTTCACGGCGAGAAGCGCGAGATGGCCGCCGTTGTTCCAGAGCCAGCGGAGCGCGATGAAGCCGAACACGAACGGCGCGCAGATGATCGTCCCAAACACATCGCGAAGGCCCCACAGAAACCACTTCCGCCAAGGGCCGCTTCCGTCGCGAGCGTCAAGAAAAGCGAGAATCGCCGTCCACGTCAGCATGCCGACGAGAATGACGGCGCAGAAGACGAGGACGGTGATCATCGCGATCAGCTCGCCGCCGGTTTCATATTCTTCAGGTAATCGATGATGTATTGCTCGATCGCCTCGATCTTCGTCCAGTCCATCTGCGCCGGCATGTTCCAATCGAGGATGCGCGGGCACGTCACAGTGAAGGTGGTGCTGTAGACCTTTCCGGCGGCGTAAGCCGGCGAGCCATCCGTATCGAAAGTCGAAACGATACCGTTCTCCTTGCCCCACAGGCACAGCGCTTGAATGACGCTCAAGAGCGGATAGGCATTGTCCTTCGTCCACTCTGAAGGCGGGAAATTGGCGGGACTGCCGGCTGGTAGCTTATCAGCCGGCGGTGTCGGGGCGTCGCTCACGGAAAATCTCCCGGCTTCAAAGATGACAGAAACCACCAGATCAATCCGGCAACCACGACGATGCCGACGATGACCCAATCAAAAGCGTTCATTGTTTAAGCTCCCAATTCGCGGCGCCATATTCCGCCCATGCCTCGGCCGCCGTGCTACGTTCCTCAATCGCACCGGGCTCGCCAGCACGTTCGAGATATTCGCAGATGGCAGTGGCGGCGTCGGTAACTGTCGTCGAGGCGATGATTTTTGCGAGCGCGGCAGTTTCTATATTTTGAAGCTCCCACAGTGCGGCTTTCAACTGATCGGCATGAGAAGCCGTCCACACGTCAATGCCACAACCTTTGAGGATCACTTGCTGCCGATCGCCGTGCCACTGTTCTTCGCCGCCGGCCGTATCCTTGTCGCCGCGCAGCTTGCCGTTGAACGAGTCCTCGCATTGCTCGTTGCCGAGAAAACCATAGGCTTGATCTTCGGTGACCAGTGGAATTGGAGGCGCGAAGATCGAGCCATCGGGGAGCGTGATCGCGTAAGCCGACGCGAGCTTCCCCGTCCAAAACTCGAACGACTCCTTTGCGGTTGCGATCTGCGCCGGCGAGCATTGCTGGATGAAGGTCAAGGTCATCGCGTCCACCAGAAATGCCCGACGAGAACGCCAAGGCCGAACACCACGGCTCACGAACGCCTTCTCCAAAAAGGCCGAAAACCACGCGCACATGATGGCGATCTACTTCATGCACTACAATTTCGTGCGCATTCATCAAACCTTGAAAATTACTCCCGCGATGGCAGCCGGGGTGACTTCCAAGCTTTGGGAAATGTCTGATATGGTGAAGGTCTTAGGGGATTGGGAAACGGGGCAGTCGTGAACAACGCGCTTTATTATGGCGATAATCTCGCCGTGCTTCGAGAAAGCATCACGACCGAAAGCGTCGATCTTGCAATAAAAAACCCGCCAGAGGCGGCGGATCGAAGCAGCAAAGCTTAACTCAACTATGATGCGAGACCTGTTCCATAAGTTGAGACTTCTTCCCACTCGACAATCACCGCGAAGCTCCAAGTGCCTGTCGCCGCAACGGTAGCCTGAATAACAAAGCCTTCGTTCGGAGCCAGGACCAGAGGCCATTCACCAGCACGGGATTCGAAGAACGGTGTTTGATTAGGAACGATAACGGTAGAAGCCGTGGCCGAAGCAACTCCGGCCAGGGTCGCGATAGGCTGACCATCAAGGGTGCGCGTTCCTGCCGTCAGATTGGTAGTCGAAGAAATGCGCGCGTCCTGAATTCCGGTCGTCCCCATTGACGTGCGCAATTTGTTAAGCGTCGGAAGAATGCCCGTGCCAGCGCTATCAGAAGCGGAGAAAGAGCGCGCCGCGAACAGAGAGAAGAAACACGATCCCGCCGCGAACGCCGTTCCAAGTCCGATAGCGCCGAACAGAATCTTCTTGACCAGATAGATGTTCTGCGTACCAGAACGCCAAGAATAGATCGGAGAGGCGCTGGTGAGGCCAGCAGCCATGACGCCGGAAAGTCCGCCGAGCGAATAAGCACCGAGAGATCCGACATCGTTAGGTTTTAAGACGGTTCGTAAGGCGGCGCTATTCGTCTCAATTTGAGCGAGGACTCCGCCCACGCCAAGGACTTCGATTGCCATGATTTATCTCCTGAACCAAGATACGTTCCACGCGCCATAGAGCGGAGCGTTGCGCGTGCGCGCATAAATTGTGAATCCAACGCCAACAACGATGTTGCCAGGCCTGATATCTATTTCTTCAGCCCAATGCTCATCTCCTGAATGGTCTGCGCTCGCTACCGCCAGGATTTCTGCCAAAACCATCGACGAGCCTTGAACGCCGGTATCTGAGACAGTGATTGAGGTGTCTGACGATCCAGGGAATGCCCCGAAATTGATCGTCGCTTGACCGCTCGCCCCGATCGCACCTGCGGCGCTTATCGTCCAAATTCCGTTGGCCTTGCTGACTGTGACGCCGCCCGCACCCTGCACAATGGGCGGAAATGGGACGCTGGCATTGATGCGAATGTTTGGCGGGAGACTCATGTATTTCGTCCACCGAAGAACACGGGAAGCTTTCCAATTAAAATTTGTCTGCCATCATCATTTGCCGTGTCGTCTATCGTCATGAATACGTCCCATGTTCCGGAACGGCGCAACGTTTGCATCCGAGATTTCGGAACCTGTATGTTGATCGTGCCGGTATCAATGATCGAGATGTAATTGCCTGACTTAATGGCCGGCGATCCCTGAGCGAGAGTAGAATAGATCATTGGCTCTCCACTTCCATTGTCGTAATATGGCGTAGGCGGAACACCATAAAATCCCCCCCTCGAACGGGATGGACGTATTTCAAGTGTCACTGCATAGAGAGCATTGTCGTTATTGTCGGTCAGCGTGATAAGATCGCCTGTGTCATCGTCAAATATCTGGACGGTCTGTACCCAACTTTCTCGATTGCTGATCTGCGGAAAAAGTGTCGGGTTCTCGTACATTTCGGCTTCTCACAATTTCATGTAAAATGTGCCAAGAACGAAAGGACTTATGTTGTTGTGAACGCTGCCGCCGCCAGTGGCTTGGATCGAGATGCCGGTCGCCGCCGACGCAATAGTGTCCAGATGGATTCCTCCCGATCCTGATCCTCCAACAGTAGCCCCTCCCTGGACCCACAAGTCGTTACCGCTGACCGTATTGTGCGTGTGCCCAGGATCGTTCACTCCATGGACATGCGACGGAATTTCTTGCGTCAGAAGAAGGTGATTGGCTTCACCTCCATATGCGCCAGGCGTTGTAGGCCCATCTCCGCCGCCACTGGTAACATTGCTCGCCTGTAAAATTCCGGCGGCGGTGTTCCCCATGTCGTCCAAGCCGACCGGGGTACTGGAACGCCAATCTGGTAATTGGATCGTTTTATTGGCCTGGAAATCGGCGAGAGCCGACGATCCTCGTCCTCCGTTCACCGGACAATGGGCGTTGGTGAAATTCCCCCACAAATAAGAGAAGAGATTCTGAGTGTCGTTGTTTGCGCGTTGCGATGCGCCGGATGTAGGCGAGCCTATGCTCAGACCGTTAAGCTTCACCCATCCCGTCAGAGTTTCGGAAGTCGCACGAAACTTAGTGTCGCCGGTTGACGCGATCGTGGTCGGATCGATGCTGCCGCCGCTTTGGGCGCCACCTCCGCTCGATGGCCCAACGACTTGCATCGTCGCCTGGTCTAAGATGACGACGCCATTCGCATCCGTGAGACGGACATGAACTTGGCCGTCCGCAAGATAAAACATCGGAATCCGGCCGGTTTGGTCGGCCTGAAGCGGATTTGGATTGAGGATCGTGAGCCCGAAATCCTGATAGCTGTTTTGCGGCGTAGCAACTGTTCCGACTTGCAATATATACAATAATGCCCCTGCAAGCGGCTGGCCATTCTGATCGATTTGCTGGCTTAACGCCAAGCCTGGGAGAACACCGGCCATGCCTTTACAGCCTATCGGAGTTGGAATATGAAAACGGCCCCCGAAGGAGCCTTTGTCTAGAAGAGGGACCAACTATGAACGACACGCTCATTCAGTTATTTCCGCTCGCCCTTTGGTCTTTGATCTCGATCTTTCCGGCGATTGCCGTTTGCGGCCGCATAGGAAAGACAAAATGGTTAGCCATGCTTGTAATAATACCGTTCGCCGGACCACTGTTATTTTTGTTCGCCATTGCCTATTCGAAATGGACAGTGACGAGAAGCTATAAAACTCAGTGAGATTTCTCAGTTCCATTGTTCGGCTGGACAGCTCCGACCAATTGATCCGACGTAACTGAAATCCCCGCGTCTTTGAGATTGTTCGATAGATTGCGCGAGGCGATCAAGAAGTTCTCGCGATGTTGCGTGGCGTCGGAGAGCCTTCGAACGAAACGCCGGCCTTACCCCAATTCGTGAGAGGCCCGCGCATCTGTGCAGCAAGTGGAGAGCGAGAACGGATCATCTTGCTAAGCTCGGCAACGCGATTAGAAGTAATCACGTTTCCTAATCTCTTGAAAACATAGCCGACGAGTGGGAGCGCCAAGCCGCCCATAACATTGCCGCTCGCCATTTCTCCCGCACCATACGCTAAGATGGAGGGAAATCCGCCGCCGCCACCGAGCATATTTCCGATCCATCTCGGCAAGTCTCCTGTCCAGGTTCCTCTAACGACTTTCTCCATTTGCGCTTTCTCTGCATCGGAGAATCCACGAACGCGTTTCGGATTGTCGAGAATCTTTCTAATCTCTTGGCGAGTTGTGTTGTCGATATTGAGCCCGGAATATGTTGAGCCGGCTCGATCGGCAGCGACCTTCGTGGCGCGCAACACGTCTTGTGAGCGCATCGCAGCCGCATAGTTCCCCTTAGCTTCATTCCAGATCGCAGCGCCTGGCCGACCTGCGTAGGGTTGCAAAATGCCGTTGATGATCCTCTCTCGCGTCAATCCCGCGACAGCGCGATGCCCATGGTCTTTCCGCAATGCCTCGATCCGTGACACGTAACCGGCTTTCGTCGTTTGGCGAAGTCCGACATAGGCCGCACTACGAACGTAGGAATTGATAAGTGCTGCGATGCTGGCGGGAGCGGCGTGTGCCGGTCGCGGTCGGCCTTTGGCCTCAGATTCACCGGCAAGTGCGACCAAGTATTCGGAGTTGAATGCTTCTGAGCCGATGTCGGCAGGGAGCGGTGTTCGCGGCCCTTTTCCATTGCGGAAGTAGACACGAAGCCTTCCGTGCCGGTCACGCCAGCATTCAACGTGTCGAGGGAGTTTGCGCGGCATCCACGTCACCCCAGGTGTCGTCCGGTGTATCCTCGCCCTCAGACGGCAGCCGATCAACGGCATCATCAAGAGCCCAAACATCCCATGCATGACGGCGAGGACTCACCACTTTCGCCCTTGGCATTCGCCCATCCTCCACCATCGCATCAAACGTGTTCGGTGACACGCCGATGTATTTTGCTGCGACCTCTCGGCTGATCAAACGCGGCCGCAAGGTTGGCGGGAGTTGTCGCGTCAGGGTGGACCATTCCATTCCTGTCTACGCCTCTGTGCGGAATTCGCCAGGCATTGCGCGAATCCGTAACCGGATGCCACGGAACGCAGAGCGGCGTGTTGCTGGAGCGTGACATCGTTCGTATTTTCGGTCTTCAAGTTTCTGACTGAACTTCTTTGCCGAAACCGCATGTTCACCGGATAACCCACACCAATCCTTATAGGAGGCATACAGCTCTTGAAGCCCCTCCATCGCGTTCGGATCATCCTGCACCTCACACCGCTCCTGGAGAAAACGACCAAGAGTGTCTTCGTCGGCCAGATAGCTTTCGGTAGCCTCAAGAACGATAGACGGTGGTGTTAGGCCAATACGTTGCCATTCAAGGCAACCCTGGATCGCCCAGGCGAGGATTCCTGGCCACTCCGCCTTGAGCTTCTCTGCCAAATCGGGATCACGTTCCGACTTCGGAATCGTGACCGTGAACGGGATGAGATTGAATCTTCGTCTCACTGCTTCATCCACGCTTCGCAAGGAGGGCTTATGATTTCCGGCGATCAGAAGCTTGAACAGCGGAGTAAATGTGAAAAAATCCTGCCTCATAAACCGTGCTGTGACCGAGTCTCCCCCGGTAAGAGCCTTGATTTTCGACTCTGCCCATCGCTGCCCATCTTCTGTCTCCTGGGCAGTGACAAGCCGAGCCCCGCGCAACATGGCCACCTCCGTGGGATGCCTTTCGTTGTTGGCGACCGTGAAGGTCTCCATTGCCGAGATGGTGGAATAGTCGCCGAGGATTCGATGGAACGTGTTGAGAAAAACACCCTTTCCGTTTCCACCCGTTCCGTAGAGGAAGAACAAGGCATGTTCGCGTGTCGATCCAGTGAGACTGTAGCCGAGCATCCGTTGGACATATGCAATGAGGCTTTCATCGCCATTGAACACGCGGCGGAGAAAAGACAGCCACATTGGGCAGTCACCGCTTGGCCCAACGGCGGTAATCTTGGTGATGAAGTCAGCGGGATTGTGCGGCCGCAACATTCCCGTCTGAAGATCGATGGTGCCTTCGCGAGTGTTGAGCGACCAAGGATCGGTATCCCAGTCTTCCGCACGAGAAGCATGACGACGGTCGGCGCGCGCTAGAGACTCGATGGCTGAGACCGTTTTAGAGCTTGCGACGAGACTGGCCTTGCTGCCGCGGTTACGGATTATTTCCGACGAGGCTTCTCGGGCGATGTCACGGGCGAGGTCAATGACCCTCAGCGTATCGTCCGGACTCCATCGCTTGCCATCCCAGATCATCCATCGATCCCATCGCTTCACAAACCGAAGGCGGTGTTGGTGCCGAGAGGCGAATTTGAGGGCGAGCGCATCATCGGCGTAGTCGGCGGGTCGACCGTTTGCGGGATCAGGTTCGCCATTCGCCGAAGTCTGTTTGATCAACTCATTTAGGCGGTCGTGGAGGTCAGACATGGCGGGACCCTCCGCAGCGGCCCGATAACCGTTTGGCAAGTTCTCGGCGTGTGATGCTCGCAACTGTGGTCAAAACCTCCTCTTCCGAGAGCGGTGGAATGCAATGCGTGGCGTTGAATGCCAGCATCAGATCGAGGCAGACGTGTGGGTCTACGTTTCGGCCAAGCAAATGCCCAGAAAATCGAGCGATGGTGTCGTTACGCTCACCTTCCGGGATTGTTGCCCCGCCACGGTGCCGCCAGTCTTTCACCTGAGCGCCATTCCCGTTGCCAGATTGCCCTCGCACCGTTGCATTCAGCCATGGTGGCGGTTCGGCAAGGGTCACATCGTCGGGATGGTGGTCGACCGATATCGCGTAGGGTCGCCCGGATATATGCTGCGAAGGCGGACCCACGATGTAACCGGCATCGCCACGCACATCGATGCCAACGCCGATCTTGCCTGCGCTGTTCGGCACCAAACCACCCGGATGGCGGAACAAGATGTGCTCACCGCCTCCGCCAGTCAGGAATTGCCACGTCGGAGGTAGTGGTCCGTGTTTATTTTCGAGGTCGGCAATGGAATTATCGCCACCGTGACGCGGGTCGACATCGAGGGCAAAGATGCCACTGGTCAGGCCGGTGACGATGCCGATGTTCCAGGGCTGATCCCGAAACCAACGCTCGACCACATCGGCGTCGATGGCGGCGTTCTTAATTCCATTCGGCACCAGTCTCCCGACCGGATGTTTTGCCGGAGATTGGCATTCGACATTTCCGCACGGGCAAACGAATTGGTTGGTGGGATAATGGAGCGGGATAACCTGGAGCCTTCTGCTCACATAGGCTCTCGCATAATCAATGGCCGACTTAGTCACATTTGAAACTCCTTTAAGCACGTTCTGTGGTGCATTCTATTTATCGCCGCGCGACGTTTGCCACACGGGCCAAAAAGTGGCAAATATGCACACAAAAAGGCGTTATATTACATATATTTATGCGATCGAATGTCGGAAATCGAATGTCGCAGAAATCGCCGGCTGTCATCGCCGAAGCCAGAAAATTCGGCGCATAAATAGACAGGACAGGACCTTGGGGAGCCAATCGATGCGAAAATCGGCACAACTTTCAGTTCGGGTGACAGAGCAGGACATTACAAGATTGAGGGAACTTGCCGTGCGGGACGGGATTCGATTGTCCGAGCTTGTCCGCCGAAGTTTGTCCATCGTGGCCGCCCAACCGTCTGGCTCGCCAGGATTCTTGCAGCGGATCGCGAGTGCAATGGCGGCCGGTCGCTGATCGACACCAACCCGACCACGACCACCACAAAATTGACGGTTCACGTCCCCATCTGAGCGCGTGTCAGCCGCATTACGCCAATTTGGTGTGGTCAGAAAACGTCGAGGTTGCCTGCAAATCTAGGTGACCAGGCTTGCCACTGTCGAACGACCGAAGTGGGCATGACCTCGCTAGTGGGGAAGCACTTTACGACCTGCCCCTGAAGGGTTCGAAGGGATCGAAGGCTTCTCTCTCTATGGTCTCCTATGAGCGCGAGTTGGCCACACACGTCTATAGCTGGTGAAAAACCTTCGAACCCTTCGAACCCTTCGCTCACGCTGTCGAGAACTTATCTGACGACGGTTGGATTTTCGCGCAACGTAGGTGCTCCTCGCATCGCTTGTGTTGTTTTTGACGGGTTCCGCACCGAGATGCTCTATGTGGCCGATATCCGCATACTATGAGACGTTCTTTGAGCCACCTACTCGCCTACCTTGTAGGGATGGCACCCGTTTTCACCTCCGATCCCGAGGACTTTTGCGAAGGTCTTGGCCGGAACTTTGCGTCGTCCCAAGAATAGCTCGACTTGGCCCGGCGTATAGGCCCGATCAAAATGTTCGACGGGATTGCCGCCGAGATCGAAGCGCACCGCACTATCTGGCGTGTAATTGACGATGAAACCCGTTGTGCGGCCATAGAAGGGGACCACCGGCGTCTCCTTCGCGACGGCCCACGCCTGAGCCGCAAAGGTCACGGGCGGCTGCGACAGATCGAGCGGAATCTTGAGCCAGCGGGCCGCCGCTGAAGCCGTAAATGGTGATGGAAAATGGTCGTGTCTCCGTGCCGAGCAGATAAGCATGCGGCACGAACGACGCCCGCCAAGTCGCTTCACGTTCAGCCGCGGCGCGACGCTCGGCCTCGGCGATGATCTCGGCGGTAGCGCGGACGGCCGTCTCAACCGCATCCTTGTCCATCTCCAGCGCGGCGGGCAGAGCGTCGAGCACCATCTTGGCGGCCGGCGAATCGAGATCGCCGTGGCAGACGCCATCGATCCGCCGAATGCCCTTGTCGATGTTTTTGAACCCACACCGCCGCGCAAGCTCGCCGCGGCGCATGCCGAGCCGTTTCTGTTGGTTCTCGATGAGATCGTGGATCGGATAGTAATCGCCCATGGCAAGCCTCCTCTATCGACGAGGAGGACTGACGCGTGGCGAAAATCCCGCTTTGTTGCCGGAACGGCCACATCCCCTTGCGGGAACCACCTTGCCCGGGAAGGCAGGTTGGCGAGGGCGTCAGCCCTACTCTTGATGCAAAAGCAACAATAACCTGCTTGTCGACGGAGGTCGACATGTGCCGGATGGATCGAATGAAAGTTTCAATCCTCATTTTACTTGCAGGAGCTATGCTCGGAACGGCCATCCCGTCTTATGCCGATCCCGATCTCAAGCCGCGGTCCGTTCTTTCCTATCCCGGTCACCCGATCGTAGCGGGAATTTCGTCGTGCCGGTGCTGACTTGGGATCGAGCCCGCTCGCTTCGCCTCGACGAAGGTTTCCACTCTAATCGCCTCGACGATGCGCTCTAGCAGTTCGTCCGCCCTAGCCTCCTGGGCAGTAGGCGACCCCCACTGCGGCTCCTAGGTAGAGGCTCTGATTTTGGAGGCTTCCATGTCAAACCCCGCGCCGACCAGTTCCTTGCAACAGTTTTCAGACGCGCTCTCCGAGGTCGTTGCTCACGTCGCAAAGAGCGTTGTCGCCGTTCATTCGACCCATTCGCGTTCGAGCGGATTCGTTTGGCGACCTGGCTTGATCGTTACGGCGGATGAGGCTCTCGCGGAAGAAGGCGAGATCTCTCTCATGTCGCCCGGTGGCGAAACAGTCGCCGCGACCTTGGTCGGACGCGATCCAACCACCGATATCGCCCTTCTTCGGGCCGATGGCGTCAACGCGCCGGTCGTCCCGCTCCAATCAGCGTCAACAAAGGCCGGCGCGCTCGCGCTGACTGTCGGCGCTGGGAGCACGGCGCCGATCGCCGCGTTCGGTGCCGTGTCATTCGTTGGCGCGGCGTGGCGCAGCCTGCGCGGCGGCGAGATTGACGCGCGAATTGAGCTGGATCTTTCGCTGCGCCACGCTTGCGAGGGCGGTCTCGCGTTTGACGTCTCCGGCCGCGCTTTCGGCATGGTTGTGTTTGGACCACGTCGAAAGGTTCTGGTCATTCCGGCGGGGACTATCGACCGTATCGCCGGCAAATTGCAGACCCATGGCCGCATCGCGCGCGGTTACATTGGCCTCGGCCTCCAAGCTGCTAAACTGGATGGCGATAGCGGATTCGGCGCGATGGTAATGAGCGTCGACGCGGGGGGGCCTGGCTCGTCCGCCGGGGTGCGGCAGGGCGACGTCATTGTGAATTGGAATGGGGAGCGCCTTCGCGACGTGCGAACGTTGCTGCGAGCGCTTGGCCCCGAGAGCGTTGGCCTAACCGTTAAGCTTTCCTTGCTGCGTGCCGGCGGGCCGATTGAGGTCACGCTGACAATAGGGGAAAGGCCCGAGAGTTGACGAAGGAAGGCGCGCCAGAGCCGGTCGTGATTGTGATTCAGATCGACGATCCGGCACTTGCCGACCGGATGACGGCCTTGCTTGCTAACGCGCCAAGCCTACGGTTGGCGCGGGCCGGCGAAAAAGCGGATGTGGCCCTTGTTCCGTTGAGTGTCACAACCGCCCCAAACCAGCAGGCGCCCCCACTGACGCCGCGCGAGATCGAGGTCTTGAATCTTATGGCGGAGGGCGCTTCGAACAAGACTATCGCCCGTCGGCTTGAAATCTCGGTTCATACCGTCAAGTTTCATGTCGGCTCGCTTCTGGACAAGCTCGATGCCGCCGGCCGAACGGACGCCGTCGCACACGCCGCGCGACTCGGCGTCATCAATCTCTGACGATCTCCCGTTCTCGAACTAGGCGGCCCAAAGTCTTGGACGGACGTACGGTAGGGACGGGCGGTATTATGTTTCCGTCCCGATGCCGACAATTGCAAGATGGGCGCGAAACGGTATCAGCGAAAAATTCACTAACCAGTCGGATGCGCGCGGATGCACTCAGGTCAGCGTGCATCACGTCCCAAACGCCGGTGCTTGGCAACGCCGGCCGAAGCTGGATTCAGCGCACCGACAAGTCCGAGCGGGCCTTCATCCGATTACGGGCGAATGCTGTCCGGGATCAGCACCTCTGAGATAGAATTAGCGGCTTCAGGGAGGGAGGATTTCTAACTCATCGTAACCACCCAGCAGCGTCTTTGCGCACCGCGCCTGCATCGCGCGATCGAAGGAAACTGCACATCATCGGCAAGTCCGAGCACCGCGAAGGTGAAGGGCTTCGAGTGACGGCAAGCCGCGTTTGTACAAGTGACGAACAGACCTTCGAGGCCGTTGGTCTTTAAGTGGCCGATCGTCGGCGGTGCGGGCCTCATTGGGTGTAGCCATTTCGTCGGCTGCGTGGTCACTCGCGTGAGAGCTTCTGCGCACGGCGCGAGTTCGCCTCGCTCTTTGCTGCATCTTTATGCCATGACCCCCGAGGGCGCGAAAGGGCCGCACCTTGGCTAACGTCGAGACGCCAGCGACGTGCCGCCTGGGTTCTGGCGGAACATGTTGCTGGGGTCGTATTTTACTTTTGGACCGCGAAGCCGAGGCATGTTTCCAACCCATGCGCCGCGCCCACGCGGTCAGCCTCGTCAATGGCAAGGAAATTGGCATAAGCCCCGCCCGTCGCATGGGGCGACTAATATAACCTGACGCGGCAGTTGGCTTCGTCGAACTGTCTGCCAGCCGTGAATCCCTAAAATCCGCGCTCCTTCGCGCGTGCCGGCATGCCGATACACCAATTCGGGTTCGAGCCTCAGATAGGTTCCGATGCGATGGGGGCCATGTCAGCGAACCCGGTGGCAGGCGCGGTCATAGGTCGGGTCGACGGGGAGCAGAAAATCTATCATGGTGCTTTCGATCAGGATTCCGACCCCGGGATCAAACTTTTTTGACACACGGCCCGATGCACGTGCCTAGCCGGTCGACCGGAGATCGTTTTCGTCGGCTGCAGGAGAGGCTGCAAGACCCGCTGTTGACAGCCCTGACGATCCTGCTCGCCGTCCTCATGTTCGTAATCGCTCCGTTGCAGGCTTCAGGGCTCCTTGCGGTTCACTACTTCGGCATTGCGTTCGCGCTGGTGCTGGCGCTCGCTGTCTTCATTGTGTCGGGTAGCCCAGCGGCGGTCGGGGCTACCTTGCTCGCCGTCGCGCTAGTCGTCGGCGCCACTCTGCTGCGCCTGCGGCACCCCTCGCTTCTCGACATCTACCTCGACGCGAGCGCCTTGATGATCAGTGGCCTGACGCTGGGCATCGTGGTCGCCCGCGCGGTGTTCGCGCCCGGACGGATCACCTTCCACCGTATCATTGGTGCGATCCTTGTCTACCTGTGCATCGGGCTCACCTTCGTATCGCTATACCGTTTTGTGGCGCTCACGGTGCCCGGCGCGTTCTCCGGCCTGGGGCGACTACAGGACAATCTCGCAAACGCCAGTAACCTGATCTACTTCAGCTTCGTGACCCTAACTTCGGTCGGCTACGGTGACATCGTCCCTGTGCATCCGGTCGCGCGCAGCCTCGCAAACATCGAGGCGATTATCGGTCAGTTCTATCCGGCGACGCTGCTGGCGCGGCTCGTCACCCTCGAACTCGAGGGGCGGCGCGGCAGGTAGTCGGTCCACACCGTGTCACACAAAAAAATCCCGGGTGCTCGTAATCGGACAATGGCATAACCCAGAAGCGCAGATTGGGTTCTTCGCATTACATCCACGTCCCTGCTGTTCGCAGGCCTACCCAGAGAGTGAAGTAGCCCGCTTAGATGATTGGCGAAGACACCAGCCAACTTTTGTGGCACCCCCACTCTGTTCAAGAAGTGGTGCAAGAAGTGAAATTTCGCGGTGATCGGCCAGGCTTTTTCTGCTCTTGGCCTTGTTTCGGCTTCCCCGTCGTCGCCGTGCAGACGGGTTAGAAGCAAAAGGCCCGACACCGCGTCGCCGAGCGGATTGAAGGCGGAAGAGCCGGTATCGCCCTTTTCGTCGAGACCGCAGTCGTGTCCAGCGAGCAACAAGGTTTGGCTTTCGCAATCCGACGGACGAGATTGGTAGATTTGGTCTTGATAGGCCGATTTACGGGCCGGATAGTGTCTAGGGGAAAATCGGGGGCATAAGAGGCGCCTTGGTAAGCCCGCCCGTGATCTGGATCATAGGGCTGATCAACTCGAAATTTTGAGCTACGGCTGGGCAAGCGAAGGTAGCCATGACCCAGAATTGATCATCAAAATATTGGAACGAAAGCTGGGCCAGGGGCCGCCGGTCGGGACTGCTCGTTATCGCAGCAGTTGTTATTGTCTCTGGCTTGGTGCCAAAAGCCGCACTTGCCGATGAATTAGGCGTCAGCTTCTGGCTTCCAGGCCTTTTCGGAAGTCTGGCGGCCGTGCCCTCGGTGCCGGGATTTACGTTCTATACCTTCGCTTATAATACATCGGTGACCGCCGGAGCCGACGTAGCCGCGGCACGCGAGTTTCAGATCGGCGGATCCAGCGCGACCGTGAAGGCCAACCTGTCTGCGAGTTTGAAAGCCGATTGCGGTTTTCTTTGGCTCGATCCGATCTACGTGTTCGCGACTCCGGTCCTGGGTGGGCAGGTGTCGGTGGGCATGGGCGGAATTTTGGGCGGTGCGTACACCTCGCTGTCCGGACTACTGACGGCCTCAGTAGGTCCAGTAACCGCCACTCGGTCCGGAAGCATCAGCGAATCAGTAACCGGTTATGGTGACCTCTATCCGCAGGCATTCTGGAAGTGGAATCAGGGTGTCAACAACTTCATGATCTATTCGACGGGTGACATTCCCGTCGGTACCTACAGCTCAACCAGCTTGGCCAATCTTGGCATTGGGCACGGCGCTATGGATGGTGGGGCGGGCTATACTTATTTAGACCCCACGACCGGGCACGAATTTTCCGCAGTGGGCGGATTTACCTATAATTTGATGAACCCCAGCACCGATTATCAGAATGGCGTCGACTTTCATTTGGATTGGGGTGCATCACAGTTTCTGTCCAAACAATTGCTCGTGGGAGCGGTCGGTTATCTCTACGACGAGGTCGGCTGCGACAGCGGGTCTGGCGACAAAGTTGGCTGCTTTCAGTCACGCGTCGTGGGTGTTGGTCCGCAGATCGGCTACATGATTCCCTTGGGGGATATGCAGGGATACCTGAACCTCAAGGGCTATGGTGAGTTCGACGCCCACGCCCGGCCTTCGGGGTTCAACGTGTGGCTCTCCTTCGTCCTCTCGCCGGCCATGCCCACGTCGCCAGCGACAAAGCCCATATAGCAGAATATAACACAGATAAGTGGTCCATAACCGCCAACGTGCATGCTCGTTTGCTAACCACGAAAATTGACCAGCCTTCATCGAGGACACCGATCAACGTAGCAATGACAATGATCATTCAGCTTGCCGACCTTGAACACCCGGCTTGCATCCGCCCCGATCGGCACGGTCCATTTCGTCCCGTTCGCCTGCCAGTTGGCGGTGATGATGGGGGACGAGCCGACATACCAGCCGTCGCCGAAATTGTAGTTGCCGAAGGGCTGAATTAAGAAATCGTTGTAGCTGGTTGTCGCCGGGCGCCCATGCGTGCCGCCGAACGACCAGACGATGTTGGCGAGGGCGCCCGCGACGATTGGTCCATTTAAATAGACGAGGACCGCTGTCGCGCCGCCGCCCCAGACGCTCGAACCCAGCGTTGTGCTGCTGATCGTTGGGATCTGGATCACCGGGCCCACGCCCCAGAGCCAGCCGTTGGTCGGATTTTTGGGCGACAGGAACGCGGAAAAGGTCGTCGGCGCCGTGCCGGCCGGCACGGTCGGAACGGGCGACAGGTCCGGGTTCCAGACGACCGGCAGGATGGTGCGGGTGATGATGTTCCAGTCCGGCGTGATGTGGATCGGGATCACCGGCTGGATGTTGAGAATCTCCTGCGTTCCGCCGTGCGGGCCGTAACCGAAATTGGTGTTGCTCTGAAACGCGAAACTGTAGAGGTCGCCGAATCGGGTTCTGGATCTTCTTGGCGAGGTCCGTGTTGCTCTGGCCCGCCGTGTCACCGCCGGGCTTGGCGTCGCCGGCATCGGGCGCCGCCTGTTGGGCGCGCGCCGGCGCGCAGGCGAGCAGAGCGGTCAGGAACAGCGCCGCAAGTCCATTTTTGCTCGTCTTCATCACCCCTCCCCTGGCGGTCATTCATGCAAGCGGCGCCCGGATCCTCGAAAGCGTCAGCCTCGAACCCAATCTAATCGTCTTATCCTTCTTCCCCGCCTCGTGAAGCGTTGACCCACGCGCGAGCAAGGGCGATCGCAACGACCGAATGAAGGACAACCGCCGGCCAGAGGATCGGCCCGACAAAGCGGCCGCCGATCCCGAGATAGATGAGATAGAGCGCAAGGAGCGCGCTGAAGATGAGCAGCGCTCGAAGCGACGAAGGCCTTGCGCTTTCCGTCCCCGCACTAGGCCAGCAGGCCAGCGCCAGGGCGAGGAGGGTCAATCCAGCGAGCCGGCCGACAATCTGCCCCGGTTCGGAGAGCTCGACGCCGAGAAGCAGCCAAACGAACAGCGACGGGAAGCTGACCAGAATGAGGCCCGTCCCCACTTCGATCGCGGCCGCGACCGCGATCGATATCGTCTCATACCCCTTCAGGGCGAGCACTCGTTGAGGGGCGGGACCTTTCCGTTAAGCTGGACGGCCAGAGCAGCAGCCGTGCCTACAGGGGCGCCGACATAGATCGTCGAGCCCGTTTTGCTAGTCGCGATGGCGCCCTTGCAATATTGGAAGAAGGACTTGTCGCATGGGTAAGGCCCGAGGATCTGGTAGCTGTTGCCGGAATTGGCTTTCGTGATTGGGCAGGAACAGACGATTTGTCCTTTCGGGACCGGTTTGTCGAAGCCCGGGAACGTCGTCTCCTCGGTGCTTCTGAAGCACAGTCCGCCGTCGCACTGAGCATAGGCGCCGCCCTCATCGCCCTGGCAGGTGTAGACCGCGCCGCCTCCCTGCGGAGAGGCGATCGACTCAGGCAGGCTGTAGGTGCTGACCATAAACTTGTTGGCCGCGCCCGCGGCGTTGATCGAACAGACGTCCTCGTCCTTGCCCATCGCAAACGGCAGGCTGATGCTGTCGCCGTGCTTCACGTCGCACTGGCAGTAAGCGACGCCGTCGAACACATTGCAGCGTGCCGCGGCGCAAAGCGCGTAAGTCTGATCCTTGCAGACCTTGAATTGCGCGCCGGCCATCGCGTCGAGGAGCTTGTCGAGGCAGCCATGGGAAAGCTGGCCCATCTTGTTCTGTACACAGCTCTTGATGCGTCCGACATCGGGCAGCACGTCCGAGCAGAGACTCCAGATGTCGCCGGCGCAAGCTCGGATGATCCCCAAATCCGCGCTGAAGCCCTCCTGCGCCATCGAGGGGGCGGCAACGCCCGCTATCAACATGAGCGCCAACCCTGCGCCGATCAGCTGCGCTTTCGCGGAACAATGTTTTGCCCACATCGCCATTACTCCCTTCCTGTTCCTTCCAACGCCATCCGGCCTTTGTAGATGGGCCTATCGGACCGGAACAAAACGCCCAATCGCCACCAGCGCCGCGGTCCGATCAGTTCGCGTCCTGCTTCGCGCGTTTCGCCTTCAAGAGCTTCTGCGTCGGTCAGCACCGGCGTCTTGACCGAGATCGCCAAGGAGACGCGCTGACCTCACCGATCGCGCTTCTTCGCCAACTCCTCCATCATCGCCTTGATGGCCTCGGGCGTCATGCTCGTCTCGCCGAGGTCGAAGGTGATCTTGTCCAGCGTGCCGGTGAACGCGAAGGGCACGTGATAGTCGGATTCGTCCACCGATGTGCCGGTGTCGAGGCCGACGTCGAACGTCTCGTCCCAGGCCCAGATGAACGGCTGGGTATGGGGCAACGACCGCTGCGCCACCTGCTTGCCGTTCACCGACAGCGTGCCGGCGCCTCCGCGCCCCACCGCCATGCCGGTCGGGTCCATCTTCCAGTCGAAGACGATGGTATGCTTGCCCGGCGGCAGCGCGTCGGGGCTCTGCCATTTCGGCCGCTCGATATCGAGCAGGTCCATGGTGAAGGTGGGCTTGCCGTCCTTGAGGTAGAGCCCGTAGCCCGAGAACCGCCCGCCCTGGGTCACCAGCACGCCGTTCGCCCCGCCCTGCGGAACCTCGATCTCGGCGGTGATCTTGTACGATCGGTTGATGATCGAGGGCGCGACGCCGAATTCGTTCGAGGTCATCGCCTTGGTGTAGACGAACTGCGTGCGGCCCGCCGCCGGTCCGGGGCGCTCGACGGTCAGGATCGCGACCTGCGAGGCGTTCAGCGGCAGCACATTGTTGCGCACCGCCTCGATCATCCACAGTTCCTGCATGCTCTTCAGCCGCTCGGGCTCCTGGGCGGAGAGGTCGTTCGTCTGGGTCGGATCCTCCTTGAGGTTGAACAGCTCCCACTTGAAGCCGTTCAGCACGTCGACCGGCGGATGCCCTTTGACGCCTTCCCACGGGGTCACCGCCGGAATGGTGTTGGCCATCCAGCCGTCATGGTAGATCGCGCGATTGCCGAGGATCTCGAAATACTGGGTGGTGCGCGTCGACGGCGCGTCGGCGTTGGCCTTGTCCCATGTATAGACCATGCTGACCCCGTCCCACGGGCGCTGGGCGATGCCGTTCACCATCGTCGGCTGCGGGATGCCGACCGCATCGAAGATCATCGGTATGACGTCGATGACATGGTGGAACTGGTTGCGGATGCCGCCGGCGTCCTTGATCCGCTTGGGCCAAGTCACCACCATGCCGGTGCGCGTGCCGCCGAGGTGCGAGGCGATCTGCTTGACCCAGCGATAGGGCGTATCCATCGCAAACGCCCAGGGCACCGCGAAGTGCGGATAGGTCTGGTCGGTGCCCCACGCCGGAATCATGGGCAGCATCTGCTCGACGGTGTAGGCGTAGCCGTTGAAATACGCGACCTCGTTCGGCGTGCCGTTCATCGAGCCTTCGGCGCTCATGCCGTTGTCGCCGAGGACGTAGATGATCAGCGTGTTGTCGAACAGGCCCAGCTTCTCGACGGTTTCGACGATGCGGCCGATCTCGTGGTCGCTGTAGGCCATGTAGGCGGCCCAGACGTTGATCTGGCGAAGGTAGAGCCGCTTCTGGTCGGCCGTCAGCGTCTCCCACTTGGGGAGGAACTCCGGCCAGGGCGGCAGCTTGGCGTTCGCCGGCACCACCCCGAGCTTCTTCTGGTTTGCGAAGATGCGCTCGGTGACCGCGTTCCAGCCGTCGTCGAACAGATGCATCTCGGTGATCTTGTCCACCCACTCCTTGGTCGGGTGGTGCGGCGCGTGCGTCGCGCCCGGCGCGTAGTGGATGAACCAGGGCCGTTTCGGGTCGGTCGAGGTCTGCGTGGTGATGTACTCGATGCAATCATCCGCCATCGCGGTGATCAGGTTCCACTCGCCTTGCTTGCCGTTGTAGGGGTGAATTGCTGTCGTATTGCGGAACAGGCTGCCCGGCTCCCACTGGCTGGTGTCGCCGCCGACGAAGCCGTAGAAATAGTCGTAGCCCTGTCCGATCGGCCAGTGCGTGAACGGTCCCTGCGGGCTCGCCTCCCAGACCGGGACATTGTGGTTCTTGCCGAACCAGGCGGTGGAGTAGCCATTCTCCTTCAGGGCTAACGCTCCATGCGCCGTCTCGGGCCTCGTGATGGAGTTGTAGCCGGGATAGCCAGTGGCGCCCTCCGCGACCATGCCGAAGCCGACCGCGTGATGATTTCGACCTGTGAGCAGCGCCGCCCGGGTCGGCGAGCAGAGCGCCGTGTTGTGCATCTGGGTGTAGCGCAGGCCGCGCTGCGCCAACTTATCCACTGTCGGTGTCGGCACGATGCCGCCGAACGCCGAGTTGGAGCCGAAGCCCGCATCGTCGATCAGGACCAGCAGGACATTTGGCGCGCCTTCAGGCGGCATGACGGTCGGCGGCCAGCCCGGCATGCTGTCGACCAGGTTCGGTTCGATAAAACCGTTGAAGGGCGGCGTCGGGGTCGGCAGCACTTTGCTGTCGGGGAATTCGACCGCTGTCGGCGACTGCGCGTGGGCCGCCGTGCGGAAGCCGAGGGCGCCGAGCGCCGTCGCCAGCGCGCCTTTCGCGGTCGAAAGAAACAATTGTCGCCGATTCATGGAGCGTCTCCTCCCTGCGAGCGTCACCCCGGACCTCTCGCGACACGCGAGCAGCTTGCGCGGCGACGACGTCTGCCGAAACGTCAGCGAAAAGCTATGGCAAGTCGGCCGCGGAGTCTTTAACGCGCGTGCGCAAAAATTGTCCGAATTTTACGCTGGCCTGTGTCATAATATCCGCGAGCGCCGAAAGGGAGAGACGGCGATAGGCGCCAAGGCTCGGTCCACAACATGCCGAAGGTTGCGACCATAAACGTGCGAAATTTCCGCGCGCTGGCCGACGTGCTTCGGTCGCTTGGCGCCGATCCGGCCACAATTCTCGAAAGCGCCGGTCTCGAACCCAATCTGTTTGACAGCCTGGAAAGGACAATCCTCTATACGGATTTGGACCGGCTGCTGTCCGAGGCGATGCGCGCGACCGGTTGCCACGACATGGGGCTTCATATCGGAGTCTTGCAAGGGGTCACCGCGGCCGGATTGCCCGCACTGGTTTCGATGAACTCGCCGACTGTGCGCGAGGCGTGGGGCGCCATTATCGCGGGCCTGAAGACGACCGACAGCGGCGGCGCGGTCGGGCTTGAGGTTCGCGAGGACATTGCGACATTGGGCTATTCTGTTATCGTCAACGGCGTCGAGAACGTTGAACAGTTCTGCGACGCTTCCGTCGCGATAATCGTCAACGCGATGCGCCAATTCTGCGGCGCAGACTGGCGTCCGGATCGCGTCTATCTGATGAACGAGCCCCCGAAGGATCTCGAGCGGTTCGCACGGTTTTTTCGAGCGCCGGTCGAGTACCGGGCGCCGGCGTCGAAGATCACATTCGATCGCGCTGTGCTGGACTGGCCGGTCATGGTTCACGACCCCGCCTATCGGGAGATTCTAACCCCAATCCTGGAAAAGGCGATCGAGTTGGCAAGAGGCGATTTCATGTTTGCGGTGAAATCGATTCTGAATTCCCATGTTGGCGATGGGCGCTTGACACGCTCCGAGGTCAGTCGGGCTTTGGGGGTCAGCGTCCACATCCTCAGCCGGCGCCTGAAGTCGGCTGGAGTCACTTTCACCGATCTTGCGGAGCAGCTTAAGATCGAGCGCGCGCAAAGCCTGCTGCTCAAGGGAAAACATATCGGCGAGATATTCTCAGACCTCGGCTTCGCTCATGTCAGCTCTTTCACCAGAGCCTTCAAGAAACACGTGGGCCAATCGCCCTCGCAATGGCGAACGACTGGACGGCGCGAAGGTGTTTAGCGATCTAACCTCGAGAATGCGGACCCTGCATAAGTCGGGCGCTATGTCTCCTGTCCCCCCCAACACTCGCAGCCGATTCGGGGCGATGAAGACGTTCGCTGCTTGGCTTCGCTGCGTGCCGCATTTCCGATCTCAGTGAGCGTGTCACTGAGTCTGTCCGACTGTCACGTGGTCGAGCGGACCGGCACGGCCCGCTTCGCGGGCTCTTTCGATTGCATCTCGAATAGACTCCAAGGTGACTTCTGGCGCAGTGATGTCTAGACCCAGCTTTGCGAGTGCGGCACGCGCGCGGTCGTCGTAGCCGATGAGCTTTCGCTCCGCTCGGTCCTTATAGAACTCGATCTCCCGGCCGTACGCGCGGTGAAAAGAGCGGCAGGGAACGTCTCGCATGAAGAGGCAAAGCCAAACGTACGGCTCGCCTCTCGGCCATCTGCATCCTCCACACTGACGGCCAGATAGCTGTGCGCTTGGCGAAGAGGCCGCGACCGCGCACGCTGCAACACGAGGCCTCTACGATGGCAACGATCGCCACTACAAACACATCCGGATGCTCCCACCGGGCCTTCAGCGCGCGCTCGGCTTTCTCTCGATCGTGCTTGCCAAATAGCAACTCGTCTATCGTCGCATCGCGTCCTATTCCCAGCAAGCTGCTGCCGAGGGGTAGAAAGGTGTCCGCGACCCCGCCAACGGTGAAAACCAGCGGCTCGCGCATGCTTTCTAGCCAAGATTTGGCCTCCGCCGGCGCCGTCGGGAGGAAGAGCATTCCGTTTTCGAACATGAAGAGTCCACGGCGAGCGATAATCAGCGGCGGGCGGTAGCCCCACACCCTTGTAAGCGGCTACCCCGTCGCCCCCAGGTCCCGCTTGGGTGGCCACGATCTCGCGATTGCTCGGTACGGGGATGTTGGGGTTGCGTGGAGCATAGAACCAGCGCTCTGCTCCCGTCGGAGCCGTTCGTACTGCTTGCCCGCTCACCATTCTTCATCTCCTTGGCCGCAGAAGGGAATGACGATCGGGTCCGCTCCGCCGCGCCTGCGAGGCACAGCAGTTTACACACCGCCGAGCGGGCGAGTCCGCCAGCGGCAGCGGGAAGACTTAGCCCGCCTTCTTCTGCCGCGTGCTCGATCGAGCCGCCGGCTTTGCTTCTTCTTTTTCCTTTTTGCCCGATATTGGCAGCAGCATCTCGCGTTGACCCTCGACCCGCTTACGGCCCTTCTTCGATGGCGCAGGCTTCGCGCCTTTCTCTTCCGCAACACTCCGACGTAAAGCATCCATCAGGCTCACAACGTTGGGAGCAGTCGGCGATATCTTCTGCGGCTGACCCGGCATGCCAGCCCGCTTCCGCCTGATCATCTCGACGACAGCTTCTTCGTAGTGATCAACGAACTGGGACGGATCGAAGTCGGCCTTCTTGCTCTCAACGATATGATCCGCGAGTTTCAGCATGTCCGGAGCAACCTTTAGGTCCGGGATCTCATCAAAGTAGTCTTTTGCATCCCGGATCTCGTAAGGATACCGCAACGTCGTTCCCATCAAGCCTTTGTCCCACGGCTGGAGCATCATCACGTGCTCACGCTTCGCAAGTACGACACGCGCAAGCGCCACCATTTTCTTGTCGCGCATCGCCTCGCGGATCACTGCGAAGGCTTCTGCCCCGACCTTATCGTCGGGCATGATGTAATAAGGGCTCTCAAGATAGCGCTCGTCGATCTGCGCACGCGGAACGAAGCTGTCGATTTCAATCGTCTGGCTGCTGTCGATCTTTAGGGCTTCCAGTTCTTCATCGTCGATAATCAGATAGGTGTTTTTCGCGTACTCATATCCGCGACCCTTGTCCTCGCTTTCGACCGGTTCGCGTGTCACGTCGTCAACGAGCTGCTGACGCAGCCGATTGCCGGTCTTTTTGTTGATCTGCCGAAATGCCACCCGCTCAGTCGAAGAGGATGCTGAATAGAGTGCAATCGGGCACGAAACGAGCGAGAGCTTCAGATATCCCTTCCAATGCGGACGAGCGGCCACAGACGCCTCCTGCGCAACGGTAAAGCAACGCGAATCTGGAGCGAGTTCTGCAGGAGTCAAATCAGCGAGCGGGAAAGTAGCTTGAGCCAGTCTCGCGTTCGCTTTATGTTCTCACGCGTGGGCGACAGGATTTTCACCTATCCCTATGTGATCGTTCGCATGGCCTGCCGGGACTGCCCTCGGACTGGGAATTATCGGCTTGCACGCCTCGCGGCCAAATATGGTGCCGAGATCGAGATGACGCAGCTTCTCGAATATCTCGCCGGCGACTGCAAATGGTGGCGCCCACGGCATCCTTACCAGAAAGGCTGCGGCGCCTATTTCTGCGATCTTGGTTCTGGCAGGCCGCCGGACCTTCCGCCCGGCGCGCCGGGCCTGCGCGTGGTCGGTGGCACAAAAAAGTGAGAGACTTCTTCGACCAAGCGCGTGATCACGGTTAGCCACGCCGAAGGTGCTGCAATCGATGATGTAGGGAAGGCCGTGAAGGCCAATCCATCCGATCGGCAGTTCGGGGACACTGCCAACCCAGCCCCGCGCACGGCCTTCCCTGTGCCTTCAACGGACACTTCTGCTCTTGTGTTCCCTAATGCGAGCGTCTGGCAGCTTTCTTCGCGTGCGACATAACGCTCCGGCCCGGCAACGGTCTGGCGCAAGTTCGAAACTAAGCGGCGCCGCTTAGGTTTCGATGGCTCTACACCGGCATCGGTGCGTTGCGGGCTGACGTCGCCCACTTCGCCGAACTCAATGGCTAACCGCGAGGAACGTCGGCGATGCCGGCTAAAGTGTATTTCCGAGAAAGCCCATTAGTGCGCGCGATCTTGGGACTTCGGCTCTGGCTTGCGCGCCGCTTCGTGCGCCTGGCGCGGCTCTCAGTGACGATAGCTGAGCCGTTCTCGCCGGAGCTGTTCCCGGATCAATAAAAAGCCGGCAGCGCGAACTGCCGGCGTGAGTCATGGAGGAATCACGATTTGGACGAGGGGACAGTACGGAAGGCCAGGAAAGCCTCAGTTGCGGATGATTCCGCGCCGAGCGCGAGGTCCTTAGCTCAGGTTCGCAGCACGTAGTGACCGAAGCGATAATCACGACGGATTAGACCGGCGCCGCGAGAATGCGGCATTTGCGCATGTGACGAATAGGCCGTCGAGGCCGTGGCCTTTGAGATGCGCGATGGTCGGTGCGGGCATCAGTGAGCAAAAAAGAGCCGGCAGCGTGCTGCCGGCATCAGGTTTGGGAGGAATCCACATTTGGCGAGCGTGATGACGACTGCCGATCACGCCGACAATATGGAGATTGCGTGGGATGAGTAGGATTGTTCAGAGCTGTGCTAATTGTGCAACACAGTCCGAGCCTGATTTGAGATGCGCGATCGTGGGCGATTACGTGGACTGTATGGCTAAAAGCCAGAAACTACAATAAAATCAATGACGATTGGCGGATCGGCCGTCCTTCGACGCTTTTCGGCAGCAGCTTGAGAAAGGCGTCGAAGTCGGCGGCGTCGAATTTCTTGCTCGGCATGAACTGCCAGTTGATCGGGCCGAGCTTATCCTTGAGTGTCATCACGCCGCTTGCAAAGAAGCGCTCGATCGAGGAGCCCGCTTCGGCGAGAACGCGGCGATTGGTCGCGAACCTCGGTCCCTTCAGCGCGAACATGAAATCGTCCGGCGTTTCGTCGTACCATTTGGCGAAGCTTGCCGGCTTTTGCGAGCCATAATAGGTGCCGTTGATCTCAATCGAGGTCAGCTTGCGGCTCACATATTCAAGTTCCCGCGTCTGTGGGAGGCCTGCGGGATAGAAGGCACCACGCCAGGGCTCATAGGTCCAGCCGCCGACCCCAATCCGTATGCGCGGCTTTGGATGATGCGGCACGCCGGCTACGCGCTGAGCCAGCGCATCCGCAGGCGGATCGAGGAGGCGTTCGGCTGGATCAAGACGGTCGCCGGGCAGGAGAGAACCAAGTTCCGCGGACGCGAGCGGGTCGTATGGGCCTTCACTTTCGCGGCGGCCGCCGACAACCTGGCGCGGCTCCCCAAGCTCATGGCGGCCGCGACATAAGCGCGCCGGCCGATTGCAAGCTGATCGGCCGCTGGCGGATCGTCGAGGCCGATATCTGGGATCGCGATCATCTCGACCTCTGCGGGCCGGCGACGATCACGATCACCGACCATGGGCGCGGCGAAATCGCGTTCGGCACTCTCCAGGCCAGCCTCGAAATCGAGTACAGCCGCTCCTCGGTCGGTTTCACCTGGGAAGGATTCGACGAAATGGACGAAGTTCGCGGCGACGGCTCGGCCGAACTCAACGACGACGGAGATCGAGTTCGCCTATCACGACGGCGATGAACTGTCCTCAAGGCGAAACGCGATCCTTCTTCAACAGCCTGCTAGATCACTTCCTGCTACGGCCTTTAGATGCTTTGACATTTCTTTTCGTTTTGTTCCTCCTCGAACGCATAATGAACCGCTACTTCAAAATCCTCAAAGGAATGTTTTGCGATCACGGGTGGGGCTCTGGACGACCTTAGTTGACCGTATGCAGCGAGTCGCAAATGCCATCGATGATCTAAAGCGCAGGATCGATAAACGATAGGAAGACCCGATGACGGATAATGAAGAATGGTGGTGGGTCGAATATGACGACACACAGGGACTTAATCGCACCATGGAATCTCGCCGCATTCCTACGAAAGAAGCCGCGCTTATCCAGGCATGCGACCTTCTGCTCCAGGGTCATATCGTAAAGTCAGTTTGGAGCAGCCTGAATAGCGCCAAACCTTACATGGAGGCAGCTGCGATTAAGTCTTGGTGTCGCGCACACCGCAATTTCTCTGGATGATCTTTTTTTGAGGCCACCAAAGGCCCTGTCGGCTAGGTAATTGGGGCTGAGAGTTGTCAAAGAGCCGCTGATATGTCGTGGCGTTACCACAGCGGCGGTCATGAAAACGACACTCGTAACGATGTAGGTGGGCAGCATGTCCCAGAACGTCCGCCTCGAAGAAATGACAGATGTCACTGTTAGCGTGCGCCACGTGGAGGAGGGGCATGTGTACTCGTACTATCTCGCCGAGGACGAGGACGGCAGACGCATCCTGTCATCCTCCCCCAATGTACGGGACGGCAATGGGGGACATGCGGCGTCTCTTTTCGAGCGAGACGCATGGCGGTTTGCCGAACAACAGGCGAAGGCGGGCAAGATAGATTAGTTCGGGATCGGCATTTTCGTGCTTGCCGCCGTGATGCGTGATGCACAAACGGGGCATGCACAGTCCCCACTTGTAGCTGTGTGATGTATTCACGTTTCCCCTTCCATTGGGATGGCGTTCAATATGGCAATTCGCGAGTATTGCAAACCGCAATTCTTCGACATGGTCCTGGCGAATTTTGGGGAGGCTCTAAGCAATTAATGTCACACCCGGAATAAATCGTTGCTTCATTGATGCATAATGTCTCGTCGGACGAGCCCGCAGCGAGAGCGACGGTGGCTGCCGACAGGGCGGCACCTGGCCTTTCGGCTCGATTGGCCCGCAACTGACGAGGACCTAGAATGGAGGGATGCTTTTACTAAGGCACATTCGCTTCGTTCGACAGCGCGATGGCCAGCTTCGATGCAAGCTTCGACAACGCCGTCGACGCGGGCGGCGGCGACGGCGCGGAGACGGCGGCAGCAGTTGCTAGGACGCGCCGCCCGGCAGATTTCCGAGGAAACCGCGGATGCGATCGATCGCCTCGGTGATCGCCGCCAGGCTGTTGGCGTAGGAGAAACGCACGTAATCCTCTCCGAACGCCCCGAAGCTGGTGCCGGCGATCGTCGCGATGCCGGCTTTTTCCAGCAGTTCGCTCTGGAAGCTGCGCGCGTCGTAGCCGGTGCCAGAAATGTTCGGGAACGTATAGAACGCGCCGCCCGGGGTGGCACAGCGCATGCCGGGCAGCGCATTGAGCGCGGCGACGATGACCTCGCGCCGCTCGGCGAATGCCCGGACCATACGCAACACCGGTTCGCGCGGCCCTTCGAGCGCGGCGATGCCGGCGTATTGCGTCGCGGCGTTGACGCAGGAATGGCAGTTGATCGCCAGCCGCTCGGCGGCCGCAAACACCGGTTTCGGCCACACCCCGTAACCCAGGCGCCAGCCGGTCATCGCGTAGGTCTTGCTCCAGCCGTCGAGCAGGATGAGCCGGTCGCGCAACGACGGATAGCCCAACAGGCTGACGTGCTCGGCTCCGTCATAGACGATCTCGCCGTAGATCTCGTCGCTCAACACCGCGACTTGCTTGTGCCGTTCTAGCCCCGCGACCAGCCGGTCGAGTTCGCGGCGCGGCACGACCCCGCCGGTCGGGTTGGCCGGGCTGTTGATGATCAAGAGCCGCGTCTGCGGCGTGATCTTCGCTAACACTTCTTCGGCGCTGAACGAGAATCCGGCGCTCTCGTAAAGCGGCACCGGTATCGGGGTGGCGCCGGAAAAGCGGATGACGCTTTCGTAGATCGGAAAACCGGGATTGGGGTAGAGGATCTCAACGCCGGGCTCGCCGAACATCATGATTGCGAAGAACATCGTGACCTTGCCGCCCGGAACCACCAGGACCTGGTCGGGCGACACCTCGACCTTGTGGCGGCGGAACAGATCGGCGGCGACCGCCTCGCGCAGCGGCAGGATACCGTTGGCCGGCGTGTAGCCGTGATGGCCGTCGGCCAGCGCCTTGCGGCCGGCCTCGACGATATGATCGGGTGTCGGAAAATCCGGCTGGCCGATGCCGAGGTTGATGATCGAGCGGCCCTGCGCCGCCAGCGCATTGGCCCGCGCCAACACCTCGAATGCCGTCTCGGTGCCCAGCACCGCCATCCGGCCGGCCATCTGCAACATGCGTGCTCTCCTTTAGGGGCGGAACTTTAACCGACGTTCGCCGGATCCGTCCGGCGCCTGGATGGGCGCCGCCATGATTTCCTGCCATTCAAAACCTATTCCACTTGTTGGCATCAAGTGCGGCGGACGGACGCTATTGCGGCGCTTGCCGCTATGGGCATCGTGGCCGCCAATTACGGCTGATCGACAGCGCTTGTGCTGCAAGATGAAATTGCCGCCGAAATCAAAAAATCAAAACCATGCCTGACTCGAAAAAATCAACAAAGACGGCAGTTTTTCGCGTTTGACGGCGTTTTCGGCATCTACATTTGCCAAATGATTTCGATAATTCTGGCGAGGCAAATTGATGGCGCGTCCGGCCTACGGTGGTCGCAACACATGCGAAGTCCTGTATCTCGATTGACGTGCGCCGCTGGCATCGCCAAGGCCGGTTACAGGCAGGGCAATACTTTTCATGGTCGTGGACGCGGGGCGGAGAACCGGCAGGCAGCATCAGGGCGCGCACGGAATGGGACGCGGTGGTTTTGATCTATCGGTCGCGGGGCTGGGGGGCGACCGAATGGAAATCCATCGAACAACGGGTGCCAATCACCTGGACGGCGTGCCACCTCGGCGGTCAACGCCCGTGGTTCGTTTGCGCGGTTTATTCGAATGGCCGCTATTGCGGGCGCCGCGCCGCGATACTGTACGGTGCCGGTGAGCTATTTGCCTGCCGCCGGTGCTACGGCCTGGCCTATGCAAGCCAGCAAGAGAGGCCGATGCAAGGCGCTCCCCCCCGGCCATCTACACGAAACACGAGATTCAGGGCGTCGGGTCCAAAACGCGCGACTTGGACGACCTCCGCTATTCCCGCGGGGTCGAGGCCCCGCAATCGAGCACCCGGCTTGATGCCTTCAAAGGTTTTCATCTCAGCTACCTTAAGGATCAATCGCTCATTGCAGTACCAAAAACAACCGGAGACGGCTGGGCTTAATTGCGAGCCGACCGGGCAGCTGCCGCGCTCTCGCGCAAACTCCCGATTGCTTTTCGCATCATAGCCTTTATTGGCGACCGCGGCTCTTGGGTCGACATCCGGACCGAGGTCGAGCAGCGGATGCCTCAGACAGTGATTTGGGATCGTCTGAGTTCGGCGATCTTGGCTTTATGCGGTAAACCGTATCAATCCGGGGCGTCTTGACTTGGGTCGGCGGCTAGCTTCGATCCGTGGATGTCCTCGATCCGAACGTTGTAACGCGCAGCCCAATCAGAGAGATTTTTTGGGCGATATTTTGGATCGTTGCGCCACCGGTCAAACACCGATGCGTCAATCGTTTCGTTGATCGTGTGGACGGTGGTCTCGCTTAACCGCTTTGGCGGGCGGTCAATAGGTCGGAAGTGTCGCTGCCCTAGTTCCAAAACCTTATATACGCCATTCAAGAAATTCGAGAATAAGTCCTCAACCGGAGCCGTCGCCGCTCCCTCATCAATCCTGATGTCCTCCCGGAAGGCAAGGTTGTGAGCAGAAGCTTTTGTCAGCAGCCATCGGAGCGGAATTTGTGCTAGCAAATCGTTATAGCTGCCACCGCCCACGTCGCCGTGCGAGCCCACAAACCACCTTTGCTCGACATCGGACAAAAGCCTGGCTGAACGGAAGGGCTCAGCTTGTGTGTTCAGCACATACTGCGAGAGAAGAGTGGCGTCGAAATCGTCTCGATTTTCGTCAATAGCGAGAGCGTGATAGACATATGTCTCAGATTTGCGCAGGTTGGCATCGAGGAATGAATGATCGCCCCCGGTCAGCGACTTCGCAATATTTGTCTTGGCAAATGCGCCAACAGTGTCCCAGACGCCGGTGAATTTCACTGGCACCGGGTTGCAAAAAGTGATCATCCAGCTTTCTTCCAAGGTGAACGGCGTTTTGTCAGCGCCGGGTTCAAGCAGACTCATGAATGCTACGAACCAAGTTGCCTTTCTTGTAACGGTCATAGAGCTGCTTGACGCCAAGCGGCGCGCCGAGCCTGATCAAACCTCCACGAGAAATGAACCCGGACAAGCTGCGCGCTGTGTAAGCACCCCTGCTGAATCCGAAGATGAAAATTTCGTCGCCGTCTTCAAAAGTTTCAACAAGCCACTCGTAGGCAGCGATGATTACGTCATCAATTCCCTTCCCGAAAGCGCCGCCGCTCACTTCCATTCCAAATGTTGTGCCGACGCCTTCGCTGTAAAAGACCTTCTGATCAATTCCGTCAGGTCCCTTGGGTGCGCACAGACACTTCGAACGCCAGACGTTCGTATTGCCCTCTTCCTTATCCCAGGTTCCGTCCAGAAAGAGCACGAGCCTTCTGGATCGTTGGGGCTTCGGTACGGTGATCACGTCTGCCATGGCAATCCTCCCCCGTCATCCGTTCGGCGAAATCGCCGTGGCAACCCCTGCGGTCTGTCCGCCAGCCTAAAGGGAACAAAAGGGGAACTCAAGCGCGGAAAGCTCTCCGGCACGTCGAAGCCAATTCGCCCAAAGCCGGTGGCACTTTCTCGGGCGAGAGGTGATCGAGGACGGCCGCGATGATGCGGCCCAACGCGACGCGCTTCTTCGGAGGGCCGCCGCTCGGTTGCGCGGCTTCAGACTTCTCGGGAGCCTGAAGCTGCGTTCGTCGAGATCGGTATCTGGCCTAGATTAATATACTCACGCATCGCCGACTGTTCATCCTCCATTTCGGCCAGCCGGTATTTTACGATGTCGCCGATCGAGATGATGCCGGCAAGTCTGCCTTCTTTCAGGACCGGAACATGCCAGAAATGGCCGGCATTCATTTTCTCGGCCGTCGCCAACACGGTCTCGTCCTCGGTCGTGGTGACGATGTGGGTAGCCATATGCATAGAGGCAGCGTCGTCGAGCGCCTCGGCGCCGCGTCTGCCGATGGCCCCGACGATTTCGCGCTCAGAAAGGATCCCGCGCACGTTGCCGTGAACATCGGCGACGACGACGGCACCTATGTTCCGCGCTGAGAGGATTTCCGCGACTTCCTTCAAGGTTCTGTGCGGCTGCGCCGTTAGGACCTCGCGTCCCTTCGTGGCAATTATCCGCGCCACAGTCATCTTGCCCTCCTCTTTGGTCGCTTGCTTGGCATTCCATCCCGTTTCATCGCTCGTTTTCGGCGATTGCAGGAGGCATACTCTCGTTTTTGCAAACGTGGAAGGACGCATTCCGTCGCACGGATTACCGCCGAGTCCGGACGAAAGCTCAAGCTGCCGCCGACCCAACGAAAGCTCAGGCTGCCGCCGATCGCAATCGGTGCTCAGCGCAAGCTCGCATGGCGCTGTCGCGGATTGCGTCATGCACAAATTGCTCCGCAACGTCGAGGGACGGATCGACTTCGCGGCAGACGGCGCAGTCGGTGACCTCGGCGCGCCATCGGGCGTTGCGGTGTGCTCGCTTACCAGTTTCGGCGCCGACGTTGGCCGCTGAGACCCCGCCAGCGCACGGCTTGCTCGGATAGTGCCGGCCGGCGCGCGCCTACGATTTCTTTGCTTCAGCGCGATTGAGCAGTTCGTCCAATGCGGCTTCCGCGTGCTCATCTAGGGGGGCTTTGAGCTTCTCCCGTGCTTCGGCTAGCCGATCCCGACTTTTGATTCTGGCCTGGATGCTTGCCTTCGCCGCTTGAACTAGCTCTGGCGTTGTCTCCGGTAATTCCAAAATCAGCGCTTCGAGGGCTCGAACGCGCCCTTCGAGTTTAGCATGTTCGTTCTTGGCCATTTACCAGTTCCTTATTTTGGTGGCTTAGCTCTGACAACCCGTTTCTGATGTCGTCGCTTTGCGATGTGTCAAAGCTTAGGCCGATGCCTGTCATCGCATTAGTGTGTGTCACGAACTTTGGAGATTCGATTATGAGCAGAATTATCATTCTTATCGCTGCGTGGTTGTGCTTGGTCTCTGCCGTACTCGCCCAGGATGCCGTGCCGAGCGAGATGCACCAAAGAACGTTTTTCATCAAGGTGGGAAATGAGATGGGGACGGCGTTCGCTATCGACTATCGCGGCAAGCTTTACTTAGTCACTGCTAGGCACGTCGTCGCAGGTGTGCCCGAAACCAACGCCACCATCCAAATGCGTCGGGCTGACAAATGGGAAGACCTTTATACCGTCAAAACTTTATTTCCGCCTTCTGGCGAGGCCGACATTGCCGTGCTCGAAACCGACGAAAAGGCTTCTCAACCGTTCAAAGTCACGATTATGGGAAAGACTGATGGCGTAACCATGGGCCAACAGATTTGGTTCTTGGGATACCCGTTCGGTTTAGGCAGTCACGTAGGCGAAGGTTTGCTCATCCCATTCATGAAAGGGGGCACAATGTCCGCAATTGACGCAACGAATCCTGATGCTGTCGTACTGTACATCGACGGATTCAACAACCCTGGCTTCTCCGGCGGCCCGATCATCTTCTGGAATTTCACTAGCCACACATATGAAATACTCGGAGTGGTGCAGGGCTACAAAGAGGAGGCCGCAAAGACAGTTGTTAACGGGGTACAGGTTGACACCCAGCTACTCGTCAATTCCGGCATCCTCGTGGGGTACAGCATCCAACACGCAATTCAGGCCATAGAAAAGGGCCAATAAAAGAACATTGAGAAACCGCGGCTGGCTTCGGCATACCATCGATCTGTGCGATACCCTAGCCGATGAAGATAGCGACTTTACAGGGTATGCACACTGTCCCTCTGCCAAGCCATTAGTCATCCTAGGAAGACGGGGAGATGCACCCGCGTAAATGAAGCGCGCCCTGTGGTGCCGTCGGGAGTCGGGAGGCAAGACGATAATCGGTGGCTTGGAAAAAGGATCGCTGGCGATCTCAGCGCCAAATATCTTGGAAGGGCTCCGGGCTCATGGCGGTGTAGCGCACTGTGTTGGTGATTGAGGCGTGGCCCAGGTAGTGCTGCAAACGCCGGGTATCCATACCCTTATTGGCCAGCGCATAGCCGGTCGAATGCCGTAACATGTGGCAATGCACCGGGAAGCCGAGCTTGGCTGCTTCGCCGGCTCGCTCGATCATCCTGGCCACGCCGGCCCTGTTAAACGGCCCGCCGCGCTCACTCACGAAGATGTAGGCTGATCTTGGCTCTTGCTCTTTCTGCAATCGTTTGAGCCCTGCCAGTTCATCCCGTTCGAGATAATGCGCACTGTCGCAAGAGCCTTTGAGCCGTCTGATTTGGATCGTGCGTTTAGGGAAGTCGATATCATTCCAGCGGAGATCGCAAAGCTCTGAGACGCGCAATCCATGTCGATAGCACACCAGCGCAATGAGCCGATCCCTATGACCATAACGATTGGCCTTTAGAGCGGTAAGCAGCTTGTTGACCTGATCCTCAGTCAGATGCTCTTGCGTTCGATATTCGGCGTTCGGTTTACGTCCCCGCGCTCGAACTGTTCGCTTTACAATCGGATCGACCAATTTCAGATACGCTGATTTCATTGACGATCCTCCGCATCGCACTCAATGACTGTTCACATAATGCTGTGGAATGCGAACAGTTGCAATCACATTCATCGCGCTTCGCCCGTAGGCCGCTACGCTGCTGCCGGATCTACATGCTCGTCGGGCGCACTGTAGTAGTCGGTCGCTCATGGATGATTGATCATTGATATTTGCTTCCATTGACGGTGATGTTTCATCCCTGTGCTAAGCTGCTCAGCTCACGACGCCGCGGCGAGGTCAGCCTCGACTAGCAGGCCCTTCGTCATCGTTATTCACGCGTTTGGAGATGGCGACTCATCGTCTGCGCGCTTAGGCATTGCGCAAATTGAAGCGCTGCTATGGCCGTTACTGCATTGCAATATAATTTTTACTGCCGCGGTAAGGCTGGCCCAATGCTGAGCTACATCTCTGCCAAGACGAATTCGTTGGCGGCACGCACCCTCGTGCGGGGCACGAAGATTGCATCGCAATCCAGTTTGGCGCGGGAGGCAGGGTGACTCCACCGAAGCAATGTCGCCCACCCCGTTACCAACGAAAAGGAGAGCGATCATGAGCATTCAGAATATTCTGGATCGCAACCGCACTGAGATAATCACGATCCGCTCGACTGAGACGGTCCAAAGCGCCGCCGATCGGATGCAAGAGCACAGCATCGCCGCGTTGGTCGTAAAAAGCGGTGATGCAATGACCGGCCTCATATCAGAACGCGAGATCGTATATGCCATCGCGCGGCATGGGGAGGGAGCACTTTCCATGGCGGTTCTGGACGTCATGACCCATGCCACAATCACAGTTGCCCCAGACGATACCGTGAAGCGCGCCATGAGCCTGATGACGCATCACCGCGTGCGGCATTTGCCCGTGATTGCTCACGGCAAGCTCGTCGGCATCGTCAGCATCGGCGATGTCGTTAAGCATCGGCTGGAAGATCTGGAGACTGAATCGAACGTCCTACGGGATGTATATATAGCGGCGCACTGAAGGGGCAATCCGCGCACGGAGGCGAGCAAGCTACAGCAAACGCCTAGCGCCCTAGTTTTTCCCGCCGCTCATGGCTCTTCTCAGTTTCTCTTTTTTCTGCTTCGTTCATCGGTGCCTCCTGGCAACTGATTTGAGGAAACTTTTGTCAGACAGCGCAACGACAGCGAGGGGCTGGCTCGTGAAGCCACGAACTTTGCAAAACCCCACATTTTCCCTTGCCAAGCGCGCTGAATGTTCCTTTGCTGTCATATCAGCGCATCGCCGAAAACTCAGGCCGCGAAGCGCGCATGTCGGCGTCCACCACCGAAGAGCTGGTCATCAGCCGCGACTTGATGTGCCCGAAGCCGGGCGTGCCTCACGCCGACCATCAAAGGTCCAGTTCCTTGAAGTAACGGTAGATGCCCCATTGGCTGAACGGGATGCGCCGTTTCGAGGCGAGGTACGCCTTGACGCGCGGGCGCTTCGCCACGCGGTCGTGCAGTGCGATCAGGCCCGGAATTTTCTTCTCGAAACGCTTCATGCGCTTGGGGAAGGCGTAGCGCAGGCCCTCGATGATCTGGAACAGTGACAGGTCGACGTAGCTCAGCCGCCGTCCGGCCATGTACTTGCCGCCGTTGTTTTGCAGCACGCGCTCGAAGTAGCCCAAAAATTTCGGCACGTGATAGCGCCAGAAATCCTGGGTGCGCCGCCGCGCCGCCGGGCGCTGCTCCTCGAAATAGAGCCATCCGGAAAGCGGATGATGGGTGTCGTGGATCTCGACGACGAGATCGGCGATGGTAAGCTGCAACTGGTGCGCCCACAGCCGTCCCGCCTCCTCGCGCGGCGCAAGGTTTAGGCGCTCCCCGAGATAGAGCAAAATATTCGCGGTCTGCGCGATGATGAGGTTTCCGGCCTTGAGGAACGGCGGCGCGTAGGGCGGGCGAGCGACGCGCTTGCCGTTGATGAGCTTCATCATCGCCGGCACGCCGCGCTCGCCCGCCCGGCGCGCCACGTCGACGTAATCGGTGCCGGCCTCTTCGAGCGCGAGCCGGATGAATTCGCCGCGGCCCTGGATGGTGGGCCAGTAATAGAGTTCGTAGCGCATGGGTCACCTCGCCGATCGATCGGGAGAACGCCCCGATAGCGAAAGACTTCGAAATCGCCGCCAAGAATCTTCTCATTCTCGATCCCAAGGTCAAAACGGTTACTGGCTTTGACCCCATTGCCAAGCTTCGAGACGGCTTATCTGCAGCTGAAGCTGAAAGCAGCTTCACATCTGGCTCGGATGATGCTGCGGCCCAGTAAGGGGAGGAGAAGACATCGCTGGCGTGTGCCCCGAGTAGCTTATGGTGCGTTCGTCGCCGCGCAGCTCCTAAAGGTTTGGGCGTCGTGGTCGAAACGCATTGAAACACAATGAAGCAACTTTTGCCCAAACCTTGGCGTAAGTTATTGATTTTGCTGGCTTCGCGCACTTCCCTAGGGAGCGCCAGTCATTTCACTGGCTTAGCGTGATCATGGGGCGGCCAATAGAGGTTGAGCAAAAGATAAATCAAAGATCGCGTCGGGCCGCTCACTCTCCTAACGCCTTTCGGGCCTGGTCCTCTCGCAGCTCATCCGCGATGCTGGTCCGCGATACAACGCACCCACATCAACCAATGCCGCGCTGCGAGGGCGGCGCCAATCGTCGGCGAAAACAGTATTGGCATTCGCCGGGCTTGCCGCTCGTTCCAGGCGGCGATTAAGCGCTCCGCGTCCTTGATGATCTCCGGCTGCGTCGCGCGCCGCGCAGCGGCTTCCTTCTCAGCCACGGCGCGGCGCTGATGTTCTCACTGGCGACGGTTGAATCTCATGACCGGGATGGTCGTCCGCCGAAGTCCAAAGTCAAGCTAGGTCGGTACGTGAAACAGACGCCGAATCTGGGTCCGCTTCTGGGGCGTTACGGAAGTGCGCAGCCCCGCATCCACGACGGGCTTGGTCGAAATTGACCCGATTCAGACATTCGCCTTTTGGACACGCGGGATATCGAGAACGTCCAACACGGGGCAGTCCGGTGCCGTGTTACCCGAGCAACGCGCAACGGTTGTCGACAACAGACGTTCCAGCTTTTTAAGATCGCGGAGCTTTGCTCGAATGTCGTCAAGATGGCGCGCGGCGATTTTGCGAACCTCGCGACAATTTGCTTTCTCAGGTCCGCCAAGCCGTAGCAGCGCGCGGATTTGATCGAGCGAAAAGCCAAGCTCGCGCGACCGCTTTATGAAAACAAGGATGCGCAGGTCCGTCACGTCATAGACGCGACGACCGCTCGCGGTGCGCGGCGGCGGGGCCAGCATCTTGGCCCGCTCGTAATAACGGATGGTTTCGATCTTGACGCCGCTGCGGTTTGAAAGCTCGCCAATCGGGAACGCTTCCGCTCGCGAAGCTGTGATCGCCGGCATGAGATTTCCCTTGATCCTGCAGTGGCTACAGGATGCACGATGGCGCCATGACGAGCAACAAAGATCATGGCAGACGGCGCCTGCCGAAACTGCTCGCGGTGGGCGGTATTTTGGCGGCAGTGGGCGCGGCATCGTGCTGTGTAGCGCCCTTTGCCCTGTTCGCGTTAGGCATCAGCGGAGCGTGGATCGCCAACTTGACTGCGCTTGAACCCTATCAGCCGGTTTTTGCTGTGCTCGCCGTCGCCTGCCTCGGCTATGGCTTCTACCTCGTGTATCGCAAGCCAAAGGTCGCATGCGCCGAAGGCTCGTACTGCGCCTACCCTTCCTCAAATCGCGTGGCGAAAATCGGTCTGTGGACCGCGACCGTTCTTGTCATCATCGCCATTGGATTCCCAAGGATCGCTGCCCTGTTCCTGTGAACCATGGAGACGTTTGAAATGCGCAAGGCTCTCGTTACCGGCACTCTCGTAATTGCCGCCGTTTTGTTATCCTGGTCGGCTCAAGCAGCGGATAAGACCATCGTTCTCGACGTGAAAAATGCGGACTGTGTGCTGTGTCCGCCTATCGTCCAACAATCCTTGATGCGCGTGCACGGCGTCAAGAGTGTGAAAATGAGTTAAGCGAATCAAATGGCGGATTTCATGGCCACGATTACCTTTGATGACGCGGTGACCAATGAAGCCGCTCTAATCGCGGCAACCACCAACGCAGGCTATCCCTCTCATGTCGCGAGCGCGAATTGAGGGCGGATGGAGAAGTATGATTTTGTTGTGATTGGAACGGGCACCGCTGCACAAGTGGCGGCGGCGCGCGTGCGACGTGCGGGACGGTCGGTCGCGGTGATCGACAATCGCCCATTCGGTGGAACATGCGCACTGCGCGGTTGCGATCCGAAGAAAATGTTGGTCAGCGGCGCGGAGGCCATCGATTGGGCGCGCCGGATGCATGAACACGGCGTAATCGGCGAACTGCGCATTGATTGGCCGGAATTGATCGCCTTCAAACGGACTTTCACTGATCCTGTGCCGAAGCGGCGCGAAGCGAGTTTTGCCAAGGAGGGGATTGATGCCTTCCATGGTACGGCGCGCTTCATCGATCCCGAAACCGTCGCTGTCGAAGGCCGCCCGCTCAAAGGAGGCAATATTCTGATTGCGACCGGCGCTCGCCCGATCACGCTTGGATTTCCAGGCGCGGAGCATGCCATCACTAGCGATACATTCATGGAGCTTGAGCAATTACCCAAGCGAATCGTCATGATCGGCGGTGGGTACATTGCGGGAGAGTTCTCCCACATCGCGGCCCGCGCCGGTGCGAGCGTCACCGTGCTACAGCGTGGCGGGCGCATGCTGCCTCGGTTCGACGCCGAAGTGGTCGAATGGCTCATGGCGTCATTTCGTCAAATCGGCATCGCCGTGCGCACGGGCCACGCGGTCATCAGGATCGAAGGTTCACGGAACGAATTTCGGGTATCCGCCCAAACGTCACAAGGCGTGGCGGAGTTTTCTGCTGAGATTGTCGTTCATGCCGCAGGGAGGGTGCCGGACATTGCCGAACTAAACTTACCAGCCGGCAATGTGGACGTGCAGGACGGTCGCCTGCGGCTCAATGAATATCTGCAAAGCGTCTCTAATCCGATTGTGTATGCCGCAGGAGATGCCGCAGCACAGGGTCCGCCGCTCACGCCGGTTTCAAGCCATGACGGCAAGGTTGTGGCCTCCAACATCCTAGAAGGCAATCGGCACTGTCCCGACTATCGTGGCGTGCCTAGCGTCGCTTTTACGCTTCCCCCGATTGCCGCTGTTGGTCTTTCCGAAGGCGAGGCGCGCCAGCACACACCGCGATTGCGCGTAAATTCTGCCAACGTGCCCGATTGGTACACGGCCCGCAGGGTCGGCGAATCCGTGTATGGCTACAAGACCCTTGTCGAGGAAGGGAGCGGCCACATTCTTGGCGCGCACCTAGTCGGGCCGAACGCTGATGAAATCATTAATTTGTTTGGTATGGCCATTCGTCATGGCCTCACCGCTGATGATCTGAAGTCAACGATGTTCGCCTACCCGACCGGAGCGTCCGACGTTGGCTACATGCTGTAAGGAAAGACCATGATCCGCGAATCCATCATCACTTGTCCTGAGTGCGGCACGGCGAAATCGGAAACGATGCCGACCGATGCTTGCCAGTTCTTCTACGTATGCACCGGCTGCCGCACTAAGCTGCGGCCCAAAAGCGGGGATTGCTGTGTGTTCTGCTCTTACGGTTCAGTGCCGTGTCCGCCAATGCAGGCTGAAAACGCCATTAGCTGTTGCAGCACGTGACCGAAGTTCAGGTTTCTCGCGATTGGCTCGCCAGTACGTCTAGCAACGTATTGGCGTGGTGGATTCCCCACGCGGCGCTACTTGTCGGCTTGTTTATGCCAATCCCTTTTCGCGTGGTCATCTGGACCATAGCGCTGCTTTGGATGGGCACGGCATGCATTCTGAATGCGCGGCGCTGCGGCCGCACGCACTGCCGCTACACCGGGCCTTACTATCTGGCGATGATCGTACCGGTGCTCGTCCTCGGCTTCATTTCGTCGGGCATTTACGAGTGGGTTGCGTTGGGCGTCGTCATCACCGGCGGAGGTAAGCTGATCTGGTGGGCGACAGAGCGCGCGTGGGGCAAGTTCTCGTAGCATTCGGGGCAAGTTCTCGTAGCATTCGATGTGTCCGCTTGTGGCCCAGGCTGTGTGGAAAGGGCTCCGTATCGGCGCCAATCTTTAGCGCGACTTGGTTTTGCGATCATCAAACGCCAATCTGCACAGAATTGGCTCCCTGACCGCCTCAGATGCGCGATGAGGCATACTGCAGGGGGCTTGATTTCGTCATGCAGGTCTTGGCTCAAGTGCCAAAACCTCGATCTACCTGGCCACGCCGATGATCGCCATTACGCGCTTCAAGTTGTAGGCGAGCACATTGAGCGCCATCTCGGTTGCTGCTCTCGGCAGCCGTTTCGTGAGAAAGTGCGTTGCTCCCATCCAGCACTTGATGGTGCCGAACGGATGTTCCGCCGTCTGACGACGCACTGTCATTTTTTCCGGATGGTGATCGAGACGGGCCTGCACAGTCTCGAGCACGGCCTCGTGCTCCCATCGGGAGATCAGTCGTTCGTTGCCGGTCGTGCAGCTACGCTTGATAGCGCAACTCTGACAGGCGTTGGTCCGGTAGCGACGTAGGACCAAGCCTTTGTCTTGGGTCGTGAAGGAGTAGGCTAGCCTTTGGCCGGCAGGACAAATGTAAACATCTTCCGCTGCCACGTAGCGGAAGTCCTGCTTGCCGAAGCGCCCTGCCGCCTTTGAGGTCATCGGCTTTGGTAGCGTGACGGTGATCCCTGCCTCCTCGCACGCGCGAATCTCCTCGCTGCTGAAGTAGCCGCGATCAGCCACAGCATCGAGCGTCGCAACGCCCATCTCGGTTCGCGCCTGCTCTGCGATATTCGACAGTTGATGGCGGTCCGTGCCGACGTTCGTCACCTCGTGGGCCACAATGAGATGGTTCTTGGTATCGACTGCGGCTTGCACATTGTAGCCGACGATTCCAGTGTCCTTGCCGCTCGTTGCCATCGAGCGCGCATCCGGATCGGTCAGCGAGATTTGCTTGTCCTCGCTCGTCATCATCTCGGCATTGATCGCACTGAGCCGCGCGACCTCTTCCCTCAGTTTCCCGATTTTGTCCCTGAGCCGTGCAACCTTTGCCTCCGGCACCGCATCACCCCGGCGGTCGGCAGTCTCCAATTGCGCCATGTAGCGCCCGATGCTCTCATCCATCCGCTCAAGACGCCGCTTCATCTTGGCCTCGGTGAAGTTCTTATCGCGCGCATTGACAGCCTTGAACTTGGAGCCATCGATGGCGACGCTCGCTACGCTCAGCAAATCAAGCTCCCGGCACAGCGCCACGAAGGTACGGCAGACCTCACGAATGGCCTTGCCGTTGTCCTTGCGGAAATCCGCAATGGTCTTGAAGTCCGGCGCCAATTGGCCGGTCAGCCAGACCAGCTCGATATTGCGCTGGCACTCACGCTCAAGGCGTCGGCTCGACGGAACGCGATTGAGATAGCCATAAATGTATATCTTGAGCAGCGTCGCCGGATGATAGCCAGGCCGCCCTTGTTCCAGCGGCGCAACCCGACCAAAGCCAAGTTTGCCAAGATCAAGACCTTCAACGAAAGCATCAACCGCACGAACCGGATTGTCCTCGGCCACGTAGTCGTCAAGCACGGCAGGGAAAAGTGTGCTTTGGCTTCGATCAATCCCTTCCACAAAGCCTGACATCCGTCGCTCCCGCCCATGCCGATTTAAAAAAGAATCATAGCATCAGTGCGACTTTTCACACAGCCTGGGCCCATCGCTACAGATGGCTGCCGCCGGGGTTGGCGGTCGCTTTTGGGGAACACCGGACATTGACAGGGATCAATCGTCCCTGAGTAGCTTCCAGGCTTCGATCCGCAAGCCCATTGTCGATTGAAATATTCCGCTCCGATCGCTCCACCGCGCTAAGGTACGTTCGGTTGATGCCGCAAGGTCATAGACGCAAGCCCGAGCGAGGGTCGGGCGCAAGAGAGCGCTCGCGATGACTGATGGCGCTTTAATCATCTCGGAATATTCGGACCTGCGCGCGCGACCGCCTTTTAAGCCCCCCTTGCGGCCCAGCGAGACTGCGGCTCGGCCTCTGTTCAAATCTTCAGGGGGAATCGAGGCTTTGTCTTCGACTTGCCCGGTCAGGATATCGCCTATCAGCTTGCCTAGTTGGACGAGATCGCGAGGGCGTTTGAGGCGCTTGGTCATTCTCTGAGGCGCCATATTGAGATATGCCTCGTCATCGCCTTGTTTGCTTCTTGGTCGGCCTCCTGCCGAGTGGCATAAGAGTGCGGGGATCGAACGTGAATTTGGTTGCCTTCGCAAAGCATCCAACGGACCCGGCGCTCGTTTAAGAGGTCAGGCTCGATCTTGATTGTGAATGGATGGACTTCGACCATACTCACATTATGCGGCGACGCCGGCCACATCGCCAGAGCAAAATAGCGCTGCCTTATTCAAACTGGACCACTACCCTGCCGGTCGCCCCCTAACGAGGAATTTGCGACCATGCTACGATGCACTGTTTGGGTTGCGATCGGCGTACCCGGCCAATTCATCCGGGGCGATCCTGATGAGCGCCAAGTCGCGCGGCAACACTGGTCCCATATTGCCGCAGATCGACCGATCCGACAGAACTCGTTGAACATGTCTGGGCTCATGAACGTATCGCTCCTTCTATTCTGGGCCAAGACTGGCCGCTCCCATCTCGCGGACAGTTCCATCGAATTTCATCCGTTGATTTATCATCTTCTGGACGTGGCTGCTTGCGCGGAAGCTTTGCTTCGTCAGAACCGGTCGCGTGTCGCGCGGCTGGCGAAATCTTGCAATGTGGACGTCGAGGACCTCTCGCGCTGCTTTGTCGCTTTGATCGCTTTGCATGATATCGGCAAATGCGCGCGCGGATTTCAGGGCAAGGTTCTGGATCTTTGGCCGGACTTCCTCGGGCCGAAGCCGGCCGTCCCTCTATCCGTACGCCATGATGCAGCCGGCGTTTGGCTGTTCGATCAAAATGCCGGACTCTGCGGAAATCGCAAAGAAACTTCTTCCCAATCTCAGCACTTCATGCCGACTAAAGATGATTTCAGGCCGTTTGCGGCCATCATGGCGAGCCCGAGATTGAGCCGATCCGGGAGGGTGAGCGCCGTTGCTCCGCCCTGGCTCATCATCGCGGTGCAGCGGGCCCGTCATGCTTTGCGCATTGTCGCGCGCGGCGCTGGCATAGGCGCTCCACAACGGCTCCTGGGCGGTCGTGATCTTGAGTTCCGCCTTAAGAAAGACGAGACGGCCTTCGACGTGACCCGCCATCATCGTGCACATCTGCGCACCCTGACCGCTCCAGCCTATCATCCATGGCCCGGCACCATTGCCCATTTCTCCTCAGCTATGCTCTCACGACAAAATCATCATCTTCCCGCAGCCGGCCTCCATCATTGACTTATGTCAAAAGTAACCGGCCAACCCTGCCGCGCAAAAGCCTTGACATCATAAAACAATTCATCAATAGTTGAAATATGAAAATGAGGGAAGCGGTTATCGCCCTTGGGGCTCTAGCACAGGAAACTCGCCTCGCCGCCTATCGCCTATTGGTCGAAGCGGGCCCCGAGGGCATGCCTGCCGGGCGAATTGCTGAGTTTCTGGAAATCGCGCCAGCCGCCCTGTCTTTCCATCTCAAGGAGATGAGCCATGCGAGGCTGATATCCTCTCGCCAACAGGGCCGGTTCATCTACTACGCCGCCGATTTCGAGCAGATGGCCGCCCTTATGACGTTCCTGACGCAGAATTGCTGCAAAGGCATGCCGCATGAGTGTCTCACGGTCATGGAGACGGCTCTTGCCGACTGCCTGCCAAGCGCGACGAAACGCAAGCGCACCAAAGAAAAAGTGTGATACCGCCACGGGGAGGCCGCGTCGTTGCTGTTGGGTGACAATCTATGGGTCGGCGTTACCGGAACGATTGTGTTGTGGGCCATAAGCGGCGGCCTAGCCATTTTGATCGGCTTGATCCTTGCCGCTGGCTCACTGAGCCCTCGTCGTCCCATACGAGTTTTGGCGCGCGCCATCGTGAATTTCACGCGCGGGATTCCCACCAGTCTCTTCGTGATTGCCGCCGGCATCGGAACTATGCATCTCATCACCATTGCCGATTTGCCGGTGATCTTCCCGGGGACTACCGCGGCGTTCCAGGATCTTGCTTGGGCGCTCGCATTCGCACTGGCGCTCGGATCTGCCGGGCACTTGGCGGAAATTTTCGGTGCAGCCCGCTCCGCTCTCGGTCCCGCTCGGTTGGCGCAGGCGCGCCTGCTCGGGTTGTCGCATCCGCGGTACGCCGTGGTGATTGGTCGCGAATGCGCCGCCATCGCACTTCCGCCCGTTGGAACGCGGCTCATTCATCACCTGCACAATACGGCTTTTGCATCCCTCTTTCCGGTGGCGGATTTGTTTGGCGCAATCGAGGGGGAAGCCAGTGCGACCTTCCAGGTGTTTCACGCTGCGCTACTGGGCTGCGCCATCTACGTCCTTTTGAGCGGCCTTACCTGGCTGGCCTTTCGATGGCTTGAAGCCGCTTTCACCCCTCCAGTCGCCGAACGGGCGGGGAAGAGACTGCCAGCATGGTCATGAATCTTCTGATCGGACTCCCGGGAGATCGGCCTGGCGGCCTAGTCCTGACCTTGATCTTTTTTTTTGCTTCCGGAGCGGGCGCACTAATGGCGGGATTTGTTTATGCGGCGGTCTGCGTGGCGCTGCCGCGAACGAGTTTGATCTTCCAAGCCGCTGGTGCCTTGCTCCGAGGCATCCCGCTCATCCTGCTAGTGTACCTGCTCGCGCACGTATCCTTGTTCTCGATCCGAGGCGCAGGTTTGCTAGCCTTGACGCTGTATTCATTCAGCCATGTCGGCGAAATCTTGCGCTCTTTTCTTGCGGCATATCCCCGGCCCACAGCGGATCAAGCGCGGCTGATGGGGATGAGCTCTTCCCGCGAATGGCTGGAGTCCGCGGGCTCCGTGGACTCTCTGGCGGTCATGGACGGCGCTGCTCACCCACTGGATATCGCTGCTCAAGGACACGGGCGCCTTGGTGGTCCTGGGCATCGGCGAATTGACGACAACTGCGAAGTTGCTTTCCGAGGCTTCACCGAGCTTCCGCCAATGGGCCATCATCCTGATCGTAGCGGCTTCGCTGTATCTCGCCGCGACCCTGGCTTTGATCAAGTTCATGCCTTGGGCGGCCGGAAAGCTGCTCAGGATCCTCCAACTAAGGCGCGAGGCGATGCCGCAAGCCGGCGGACATTTTGCGTGAATTGTGAATGGGAAGAATGAGTCAAGCGACGCAAGACTTTTCAGGGGAAAGGCCCGCGCCGCGGCGCGCGTTCGCCCAATGCTGGGCGCTTGTCCTTCTCGCGCTGTTGGCTTCGGGGATCCTTGGGGCCAATCCTGCCAATGCCCAGAAGAGCACTCTCGATTCAGTGAAAGAGCGGGGAATCTTGCGGGCGGGGATTCGTTTCGATGACCCGCCGCATGGTTTCGTGACGCAGGATGGCAGCTGGGTGGGTTTCGACGTTGATATCGCCGAAGCGGTGGCAAAAGCTATGCACGTCAAACTGGAGAAGGTGAAAATCAATGAACTCACCCGCATCAGCTATCTGCAAACCGGCCAGATCGATGTTGCGGTCGCGAGCCTCAGCAAGACCCGCAAGCGCGCCGAACAGATCGATTTCAGCCAGACCTACTTCTGGTCGAAGCAGACTTTCGTCGTCAAACGAGGAAAGATCAACCGACTGTCTGAACTCGTGGGCAGGCGGGTCGGTATCTCACGCGGCAGCAACGCCGGAGGGAACTGGCGTCACTGGCTCACCCGGAATGGACACACATTCGATCCCTCGTTGGTCCTGGAGTTTGGCGACAAACGTGCGGGGCTCGAGGCCGTAAATCAAGGCGCCATCGCTGGATATGCCGAAGATTACGAGATCCTGTCGTATCTCGCCCGCAGCGATCCCTCGCTTGCCATCGTCGACGAGGCGATCGGTCCGAAATACGACGGGATCGGCGTTCGCGAGAACGATTCAAAAATGCGGGACGCGATCAATTTTGCCCTGCAAGATATCGCTAGATCTGGAGAATACGCGAAGATTTACGATCGCTGGTTCGGTCCAAAATCGGATACGCCCGTTCCTCCCATGGGTGAAATCGAGATTTGGCCCGATGAATGACTCCTCAATTGCGGTGCGGATCGCTGGCGTCGGCATTCAGGTCTCTAGCTCCTGGCTGCTGGACGATATCTCTTTCGAGTGTCGTCGAGGCGAGTGGACGTTACTTTCGGGCGCGAGCGGCTCGGGGAAATCTACCCTTCTGCGTGCCATCAACGGGCTTGATCCACCAACGCGCGGATGCATTTGGACCCTTGGCTCCCGCATCCCAGGGCGCAGCCGGCGAGAGGCGTTACGAGTGTGGCGACAGACAGGAACCGTGCTGCAAGAGGTCGCGCTATTCGAAACCAAGACCGCGCGCCAGAATGTCGAATTGGCGCTGCGTAGTGCGGGACTTCGACCGCCGCTGCGCTAGCGATCGGGCCATCGAATGGTTGGAGCGCATGCAGCTCGGCGGCAAGATCAACGAATACCCCTGCAATCTTTCTGGTGGCCAGTGCCAGCGTGTAGCGCTTGCTCGGGCGCTCGCGGTGCGGCCCCGTCTGCTGCTGCTCGACGAACCGACGTCGGCTCTCGACCCCGAGGCTGCTGGCGTGTTCCTCGAGGCGGTGAAGCAGCTTGTTGATGAAGGAGCCTGTGTGGTGATGTCGAGCCACCGTGTCGAAGAGACTGCCGACCGCGTCGACCAGCGGATCTTGCTGCGCAACGGCCGCGTGGAGGGCATCGAGCACCGAACTCTTTCAGGGCCCGCCACCAAACATGAGAGCACAGCTGCTGTGCATCCTCAAAGATGAGAATGAACAGGGGTCACGACGAAGAGACGCCGCAGTGCCATAGGCCGCACCGGTGCCGACGTTGTTGATGGGAAATAAGCTTGAAGGAGGAGTCATCATGCATATGCGCGGTCAAGCCGAACGGCGCTTTTCAGTGAAAATCACCCACGTAAAGAACTTTCAGTTTTCATCGCAGGCCAGTGAAGACGGCCGACTGCACGGCACGCCCTATCTGTCGGACGAGCCAGATCCGATTGGCGATGACGCGGGACCCTCGACGCCGGCGCTCCTCGGTTCTGCACTGGGTCATTGCCTCTCGGCGTCGTTGCTAGAGGCATTGAGGCAATCTCGCGTCGATGTCTTGGGATGCGAGACCGAAGCGGTCGCGGTGGTTAAGCCGAACGAGGAGGGAGAACCACGCATCCATCATGTGGAGGTGACAATCCGCCCCCGCCTGGCCGAGAGAAATCCCCGGACGCAGCGGTGCGAAGAAGGTTTTGAAAAATACTGCACGGTCACCTCTTCGGTCAAGCAAGGGGTGGACGTGCAGGTCAAGGTGGATTGGCAAATCGACGCGGAAGAGGAGGCCAGAGCAAAAGTGGATAACAATAAAATCTAGGTAGGCGGGCACAAGATTTTGCAGACCACGCCGCGTGCAATCGACAAAGGACACCCTTCATGGCGCTTTCCACCCGAGACAAGAGCAAGCCTTTCATTCTAGTGGCGGCTGCCATCGCTGGCTTGATGATCCAGCACTTTGTCGGCGAAGCTGTGCCGGCCTATGAAAGCTCTTCGCAAAGCGTCAGCGCCGCGACAGCATTTTTCGCTGATTTTTGTCTGCTCGGCTTCGGAGGATTTAGATGACGTTGTCGGCTAAGGACAAACAGCAACCGTTCATTCTCATCGGCGCGATGATTGTCGGCATCGCGCTTCAGTGGGTTATCGGCCACGGGCTGCCGTGGCTCATCTACGCGACCCAGATCGGCGTGTTCTTGGTGATCACGGCCATCATGCTGCCGGTCGAGCTTAACGATGTCGGCGCCGCCATGAAGAAGCTGAAGCCGACCGCGCTTGCGCTGTTCGTCAATTTCATCTTCATCCCGGTTTTCTCGTGGTCGCTCGGCTGGCTGATCCTGCGCAACTATCCTGACTTCTGGGTCGGAGCGATCTTGTACACGCTCACCCCCTGCATCGGGTGGTATTTGATCTTCACCGACATCGCGAAGGGCGATGTCGCCTGGGGAATCGCGTTGCTGCCCTGGAACGTCACCTTGCAGGTTCTGTTATTGCCCGTTTACCTGTATCTACTCGTCGGCAAGGTCATCCCGATCGACATCTGGTCTTTGGCCCAGAGCGTCGCACTTTTCCTCGTCGCGCCGTTCCTGGTGTCGTTCGTGATACGCAAGATGATCATCGCGACGCGCGGCCGCGACTACTTCTTCGGGCGCTTCAAACAGGGTCTCGGCGAGGTCAAGCTGTGGACCTTCGTCGTCGTGATCGTCAGCATGTTTCTTTCGCAGGAGACGCTGTCGTTCTCTGACATCAATACCGTTGCCCTACTGATCGCCTTCCTCATCGGATTCTTCGTTGTCCTGTTCGCCCTCACGGTGTTGTTAGGCCGCGCGTTCAGGCTGTCCTACGAAGGCAACGCGACGCTGGCCTTCACGACCACCGCGCGCAACTCGGAGGCCGTCATTGGCGTGGCCATCGCAGCGTTCCCCGGCCATCCGCTCGTCTATTTTGCAATCATCCTTGGTCCCATCGTCGAGCTTCCAATGCTGCTCGTCATCGCCCGGTTTATGCTGGCGCTCCGGCATTGGATCGGCCCGGGGCAGATGGCGAAAACATGAGGCCAAGGATTAGACATTAGCTGCTTTCCCGTCTCACTTACGCTAAACAGCCGTGAGATATAGACATCGTCTGCATTTCGTCCGCCGGCTAAACTTGAAGCTAGGCACCGGTTATACGGGTGCACCGAGGCAACGGTGAAGTGAGGGCATGCAAGCATACAGAAACGAAAGCGCTCGGCGCCCCTTCGACAAGCTCAGGAGGCCGGGCGCGCTGGGGATGGATGGAGAGGTGATCGGGACGGCTTTCACCGCCCCGCTCCGGACCGTCACTCGGCGGCGATCACGGCCGGCTCGTCGGACTCTTCGTCGTTGGTGCTTTCCTCGTCGTCGGCGAGGAAGGCGGGCAGCGCTTCGGTCTCCTCAGCGGTACTGCCGTCGGTTGTGTCGGCAGGTTCGGTCTCAGGCGTGCGCAGCGATTCAGGGAGCCAGCCGGTGCCATCGAGCAGCCGTTCGGCTTCCTTCGCCATCTCCGCCTTCTTCAGATGGTCGATGAGCTGCGCCGACTGCTCGCCCTTCGCCTCGCGCACCGCCTCGAGGATGCGGGGCTTGGTCACACGGCCGAGATAATTGTCGACCGTCGGCCGCCATCCGGCTTCGACCATGTCGAGTCCGACAGCGCGCGCGAGCCGGTCGGCCTGAACGAGCCGGCGCTGGACGCCATGGATGGACACGCCCGGACCGCCATAGCGGTCGCCCTTCTCGTAGAGCGCATTGATGCCGAAAGAGACGCAATGCGCCAGCAGAGCGGCACGGCTGGTGTCGTCGAGGACGGCGATCCAGTCCCAGAGGCTGGGCCTCGTCCTTCGGCAGGTCGGCCTTCCAGGCCTCGTGCCATTCCGCGACCGCCTTGGCGGGCGGGCTGTCCTTCAGCCCTTGCTCGCCTGCAGGTCCCTGCGGTCCTGGCGGCCCTTGAGGGCCCGAGGGACCCGCAGGGCCCGCAGGACCCTCAAAACATCCAGCTAGCGAAATAGAAAGCGCCCCCGCGATTATCGACATAACGATGCGCATGATCGGCTCCGTTGGATCAATCAACTAGAAATAGTCTGACCTCCAAGTGCCAATAGTCGAACTCGCTGGCGAATTAGGACAACTCTTTGTTTGAATTAGGACACTCGCGCCCCACACAGGTCGGCCCCTGCGCCGCAACCGAGGTCGACAACGACCTCGCCGGCTCGCAGCGGGGCCAGCGCGAATGGGTTCCCCACAGCCGCGCAGACTCCCATAGGACGTTCGGTAATGTCTCGAGCCACCGCGCGTCGTAGCCGAGTTGGCGCGCGTTCTCCTTGCCCTTGGCCCACCCAAATCCTTCTCCGGGTGCTTGCAAGGTCGGTGTAGAGCGACTGAATCGCGTCAATCTCGGAGACCGTAGTGGCGGTGGCCTCAATGCCCATGAGCTGTCCTCAACCGATTCAATCCAAATTCATCCCGCTCTAGCGCATCATCTGGGCGGGTTTAGATTTCTTTCGGCGCTATTGGCGGTAGGCTGCGCGGCGCTTTTCTGGATTTCGCAGCGCGCGCGGTCCCACCGCGCCGGGCTACGCCGCGCGCTAGGCGCGGCCAAATCGTCAAGTCATGTGACCGCGCAGCGTTATCACTTCCGCCCCAGCCTTCAACGTGTCGAGATAGTCAGCCCATTGCTGCATCATCTTCCGCCGCTCGGGAAGATGCGCTGTCCGGTTATAGGCGCGCCCATTCGGATCGCGCACCGCATGGGCTAATTGGTGTTCGATGTAGTCAGGGCGGACCCCTAGGACTTCGTCAAGAATCGTCCGTGCTACCGCCCGGAAGCCGTGTCCGCTCATTTCATCTTTCGCAATGCCCATGCGCCGCATTGCCGCGAGAATGGCATTGTCGCTCATCGGTCGCCCGTTGCTCCGTGCTCCCGGAAAGACAAAGCGCCCGCGCCCGGTGAGGGGATGCAGCTCGCGCAGGATTTCCACGGCCTGTTGGGAGAGAGGAACGATATGCGGAGTATTGGTCTTGGTCACCGTGTAACGCCATTCCGCCGCCTCAAGATCAATGTCGGCCCATTCGGCCTTGCGTAGCTCGCCGGGGCGCACGAATACTAGCGGGGCAAGGCGCAGGGCACAGCGCACCGTGAGCGTGCCTTCATAGCCATCCATCGCCCGCAGCAGTTCGGCAACCCGCTTCGGCTCGGTCGTCGCCGCGAAATGTTCACCTTTCACCGGGGGCAAAGCGCCGCGCAGGTCGCCGCATGGATCGCGCATCGCCCGCCCGGTTGCCACGGCGTAGCGGAACACCTGTCCGCAGTTGCCCAGCGCCCGATGCGCGGTTTCGAGTGCGCCCCGGTTTTCAATCCGCCGCACCACGGCCAGCAGTTCGGGGGCGGTCACTTCGGCAATCGGTCGCCCGCCAATCCACGGGAAGATGTCGCGTTCGAAACGCCGGATGATGCGGTCGCGGTGATTCGCGGCCCATGTCGTGGAATACTTGCTGAACCACTCCCGCGCCACCACCTCGAAGCTGTTTGCCGCCCTGTCGGCACGCGCCGACTTCATCGCCTTACGCTTTTCGCTCGGGTCAATGCCGTCGGCCAGCAGCTTGCGCGACGCGTCCCGGCGTTCGCGGGCGTCTTTCAGACTCACGTCGGGATAGACGCCAAGGGACAGCCGCTTTTCCTTGCCGTCAAACCGGTACTTTAGTCGCCACCATTTCCCGCCGGTCGGGGAGACTTCCAAATACAGACCTCCACCGTCGAACAGCCTGAGCGGCTTCTCGCCGGGCTTGGCATTACGGATCGCGGTATCAATCAGGGACAATGGGGGCAACTCCTTGCGGGGCAGCTCACTTGCCCCTGATGTTGCCCCCACCCGCGCCCGGATGTCAATGGACGGTGTTACCCCTCGCTGAACTTAAAAGAGGAGGAATAGCTCCCAGTTATGCTGCGCTCAGGATGTTGCCGGAATTGGTAGGATCGTTAAGTGGTGGGCGGTGACGGGCTCGAACCGCCGACCCTCTCGGTGTAAACGAGATGCTCTACCAACTGAGCTAACCGCCCGTATCGCGGGGCCTCGACCGGAGGCCCGCCATGCGCAAAAAGGTAAACTCCGGGCGTTTCCGACGCGCAACATAAAAATGCTGAGCCCAAGCGGCCGCCTGAACTCAGCAATGCAACGAAGTTTACAGCGTCAGGGCGCCGGCGGGCGCCCTGAACCACGTCTAGTGGGCGACGAAGCCTGGAACTTCGTCTTCGGGTGGAGGAGCCGCGATAGGCTTGCGCTCCTCTTCCCAGACGATCGGCACGGGCTGGCGCACCAACGCGTGCTTCAAGACCTCGTCCATGCGCGAGACCGGAACGATCTCCAATCCGTTCTTCACGCCGTCCGGAATTTCCGCCAAGTCCTTGGCGTTATCCTCCGGAATGAGGACTTTCTTCAGCCCTCCCCGCAAAGCCGCAAGCAGCTTCTCCTTCAAACCGCCAATAGGCAGGATCCGGCCGCGCAGCGTGATCTCGCCAGTCATGGCGATATCGCGCCTTATCGGGATGCCAGTCATCGTTGAAACGATCGCTGTCGCCATCGCGACGCCGGCCGAAGGCCCGTCCTTCGGCGTCGCGCCTTCCGGCACGTGCACGTGGATGTCGCGCCGATCGAAGAGCGGCGGCTCGATCCCGAAGTCGACCGCGCGTGAGCGCACGTACGAAGCGGCCGCCGAGATCGATTCCTTCATCACGTCGCGCAAATTGCCGGTGACGATCATGCGGCCCTTGCCTGGCATCATGACCCCTTCGATCGTGAGCAGCTCGCCGCCGACTTCCGTCCAGGCGAGACCGGTCACGGCGCCGACCTGATCCTCCAGCTCCGCCTCGCCATACCGATAGCGCGGCACGCCCAGGAAATCGCCGATATTGTCGGCGGTGACGGTCACCGAGAGCGTCTTGCCGGTGAGGATCTGCTTCACCGCCTTGCGCGAAAGATTGGAGATCTCACGCTCAAGATTGCGGACGCCCGCCTCGCGCGTATAGCGGCGAATGATCGTCACGAGACCGCTGCGCTCGATCTGGCATTCGACAGGCGCCAGGCCGTGCTTCTTAAGCGCCGCCGGAATGAGGTGGCGTTCTGCGATCTCGATCTTCTCATCTTCCGTATAACCGGCAATGCGAATGATCTCCATGCGGTCCATCAACGGCGGCGGAATATTCAACGTATTTGCCGTCGTCACGAACATCACGTTCGACAAGTCGTAATCGACTTCGAGGTAATGGTCGTTGAACGCATGGTTCTGCTCTGGGTCCAGCACTTCGAGAAGCGCCGACGACGGGTCGCCGCGGAAATCCATGCCCATCTTGTCGATCTCGTCGAGCAGGAAGAGCGGATTAGACGTCTTGGCCTTGCGCATCGACTGGATGATCTTGCCTGGCATCGAGCCGATATAGGTGCGCCGATGGCCGCGAATCTCGGCTTCGTCGCGCACGCCGCCGAGCGACATGCGGACGAATTCGCGTCCGGTCGCCCTGGCGATCGACTTGCCGAGCGATGTCTTGCCAACGCCTGGCGGCCCGACGAGACAGAGGATCGGCCCCGTGAGCTTGTTGGCGCGGGTCTGCACCGCAAGATATTCGACGATGCGCTCCTTCACCTTGTCCAGCCCGAAGTGGTCGCTGTCGAGCACCTCCTGCGCCGCATTCAGATCCTTCTTGACCTTGCTGCGCCTATTCCACGGGATGGCGAGCAGCCAATCGAGATAATTGCGCACCACGGTGGCTTCCGCCGACATCGGCGACATCTGCCGCAGCTTCTTGAGCTCGGCGACGGCCTTGTCGCGCGCCTCCTTGGAGAGGCGCGTCGACTTGATGCGCTCTTCGATCTCGGAGAGGTCGTCCTTGCCGTCCTCGTCGCCGAGCTCCTTCTGGATCGCCTTCATCTGCTCATTGAGGTAATATTCGCGCTGGGTCTTCTCCATCTGGCGCTTGACCCGCGTGCGAATCCGCTTCTCGACCTGCAGGATGGAGATTTCGCTCTCCATCAGCCCGAGGCACTTTTCCAGCCGCTTGGCGACGGAACTCGTCTCCAGCACCGACTGTTTGTCGAGAATCTTGACGGCGAGATGCGAGGCGACCGTATCGGCGAGCTTCGAATAATCCTCAATCTGGTTCACCGCCGCGATAACCTCGGGCGAAACCTTCTTGTTGAGCTTCACATAGGATTCGAACTCGGCCACGACCGAGCGTGCCAGAGCCTCGACCTCCACTTTGTCGGCGGATTCCTCGGCGACGACTTCGGCATCGGCCTCATAATATTCAGCGGTGGACGTGTAGCCGTGAACGCGTGCGCGAATCTGGCCTTCGACGAGCACTTTCACGGTGCCGTCGGGAAGCTTCAGAAGCTGCAGGACCGAGGCCAGCGTGCCAGTCTTGAAAATTGCATCGGGGCTGGGATCGTCATCGGAGGCGTTGATCTGCGTCGCAAGCAGTATGAACTTATCGGCCTTCATGACCTCTTCGAGCGCGCGAATCGACTTCTCGCGGCCGACGAACAACGGCACGATCATATGCGGGAAAACGACAATGTCGCGCAACGGCAGGACGGGATAGGCTTCAATCGTCCCCGGCGAGGCAGTCTCACGCTTCTGGCTGGTCATTATGTCGTCCTATCTGAATAATTGTTCATAACCAGAGTCTGAACCTCGTGTTCGACGTTTTGCCACTTTTTTGAGCGCCATTCTGCAATTCGGGCTTGCGTCGGCGTAACTTAACCCTGTGCTCGGCAAGATCGTAACTCTGAGCCCCTCATTGGGGCATTTTTTCCACCTTAAGATGGCGTTCCACAGCGCAGCTTTCAAGCAGCGGCACGATCACGCGCGAGCCGACACAGCGAGCGATGATCCTGGGTCCAGATCGTGGACCCGGCTCCTCACTCCACTCAGGCCGGAGAGGCTGGTGACGACGCAACCATCGCGAAGAGCGAAGCGACAAAGCAACGCAGAAACGCCGAAACGAGCCTGAATTGCTTCGCTCCGCTCACAACGACGTCGATCAGGCGCTGGTAGCGCTCTTCTCGTTGCGCTCGGCGTAGATATAAAGCGGCCGGGACTTCCCTTCGACCACGTCCGGACCGATGACGACCTGCTCGACACTATCCAGGCCGGGCAGTTCGAACATCGTATCGAGCAAGATCGACTCCATGATCGAGCGCAAGCCACGCGCGCCCGTGCGCCGATCGATCGCCTTCTTGGCCACCACGTTCAGCGCCTCATCCTGGAAGGTAAGCTCGGTGTTCTCCATCTCGAACAGACGCTGATATTGCTTGACCAACGCATTCTTCGGCTCGACGAGGATGCGCTTCAGCGCGTCTTCATCCAGATCTTCGAGCGTCGCGATGACGGGAAGACGGCCGACGAACTCGGGGATGAGGCCGAATTTCAGCAGATCCTCGGGTTCAACCCTGCGTAGGATCTCGCCAGTGCGGCGATCGTCCGGCGACTGGACCGTGGCGCCAAAGCCGATCGAACTTGTCTTGCCGCGCGTGGAAATGATCTTCTCCAGTCCGGCGAAGGCGCCGCCGCAGATGAACAGGATGTTCGTCGTATCGACCTGCAGGAACTCCTGCTGCGGATGCTTGCGGCCGCCCTGCGGCGGCACTGAAGCAACCGTGCCCTCCATGATCTTGAGTAGCGCCTGCTGCACGCCTTCGCCCGACACGTCGCGGGTGATCGACGGGTTGTCGGACTTGCGCGAGATTTTGTCGATCTCGTCGATGTAGACGATGCCGCGCTGCGCCCGCTCGACATTGTAGTCGGAGGCCTGGAGCAGCTTCAGAATGATATTCTCGACGTCCTCACCGACGTAGCCCGCCTCGGTCAACGTCGTGGCGTCGGCCATGGTGAAGGGCACATCGAGGATGCGCGCCAGCGTCTGCGCCAACAAAGTCTTGCCGGAACCGGTCGGCCCGATCAGCAGGATGTTCGACTTCGCCAATTCGACGTCATTGTGCTTCGAGGAGTGGTTGAGGCGCTTGTAATGGTTGTGGACCGCGACCGACAGGACGCGCTTGGCCTGCCCTTGGCCGATGACATAATCGTCCAGAACCTTGCAGATCTCCTTCGGCGTCGGGATGCCGTCACGGCTTTTGACCAGCGCGGATTTGTTTTCCTCGCGGATGATGTCCATGCAAAGTTCGACGCATTCATCGCAGATGAATACCGTCGGGCCGGCAATCAGCTTGCGGACCTCGTGCTGGCTCTTGCCGCAGAATGAGCAGTAGAGCGTGTTTTTCGAGTCGCTGCCGCCGACCTTGGTCATGGCTTATCTCCGTAGCGGCCGTAACCAGAAGGCTCCGACCTATTTTCTTCAACTGCCAAAGGCGAAAACTCGTACCGAGCCGCCGCCGTCCTTACCCGCCTTGCGCTCTCCCGGAAGTGTGCGTCTTCTGCTAACGCAAATGCAACATGCCGGAAGGCCGGGATCAAGCCCCGGGACCGGATTCCCCAGCACCGCGACCTTTCTGCGTCACATGGGCGCAATGATCTGACTTTAGAGTGCCGGATAATTGCGTCCAATCGGTTAAGCGGCGCGGCCCTCGGCCGGATCAGCAATGCCTGTGCCATCGGCGCCACAGAGGCGCGCGGCGCCCCCGTTTCCCTATCGGGAAAGCTCAGGAGCTGCCGAAAGCGCGCAGGCGGCAATGTCTATCTTTTCGCGGGAGTGCGCCTTAACACCTTGATCTGGCGCATTTTCTGGTCGCGAGGCCGGAGCAGAGGCTAGTCGAGTGAACGCATCCGATCTGGACCATAGCGAACGCAAACGTCCTGTTCTGGCGCACCTCGGCCGAACGCCGGCGGAGCTTTCGCTGTTCTAAGCGGCCGCCTTCCCCGCTGCCGGCTCTTCGGGACGCTTGTCGATGACCTGATCGACGATCCCAAATTCCCGGGATTCCTCCGCCGACATGAAATGGTCACGGTCAAGCGTGCCTTCGATCGAATCATAGTCTCGGCCGGTATGGCGAACATAGATTTCATTGAGCCGACGTTTGATCTTCATGATGTCCTCGGCATGGCGGACGATATCCGAGGCCTGGCCTTGGAAGCCGCCGGACGGCTGATGCACCATGATCCGCGCATTCGGCAGCGCATAACGCATGCCCGCTTCACCGGCGGCGAGAAGCAGTGAGCCCATCGACGCCGCCTGGCCGATGCAAAGCGTCGATACTTTCGGACGAATGAACTGCATCGTGTCATAGATCGCGAGGCCCGACGTGACGACGCCACCCGGCGAATTGATGTACATCGAGATCTCTTTCTTGGGATTTTCCGCCTCAAGGAAGAGCAATTGCGCCACGATTACCGAGGCGACATGATCGTCGACCGGCCCCGTCAGAAACACGATTCGCTCGCGCAGAAGCCGCGAATAGATATCGAACCCGCGCTCACCGCGGCTGGTGTTCTCGATGACCTGTGGGATCAGGTAGTTGGCGTGGATTTCCATCGGATCGCCATCCTGCATGACAAGTTCTTTCTCGGTTCACGGGGCCGCAATCGAATCAAAGGCGGGGCAACCGTCGCTCTAAGGCCAAGATAATAGCTCCCGCCGCTTTCGCAACGGGGATGCGCGCCGGCAAAATCCGCCCCTTCCGCTCAGGTGTTCTGATCCGGTGCCTCTTCGGTGTCCTTTTCCGATGCCTCAACGGTCTTGATCAGCTCATCCTTGCTGACGTGGCGGTCGGTGACCTTGGCCTGAGCCACGATGTGATCGATCACCTTTTCTTCGAAGATCGGGCCGCGGATTTCATTCATGAGCTCGGCGTTCTTGCGATAGTGCTCGATAAACTGCTTCTCACGGCCGGGGAAGTTCCGCGCCCGTTCATAAAGCGCCTGGCCAACTTCCTCGTCCGAGACCTTGATTGCCGCCCTGTCGCCGATTTCCGCCAGAGCGAGGCCGAGGCGCACGCGCCGCTCGGCGATCCTACGGTATTCCGCGCGCTCCGCCTCCTCCGTCGTCCCCTCGTCGGCAAAGGTGCGGCCGGTAGCCTTTTGCTCGGCCTCGGCCTGGCCCCAAATCGTTCCGAACTCCCGATCCACCAGCTCCTGGGGGAGCTCAAAAGTGTATTTGCTGTCGAGCGCATCTAGAAGCTCCCGCTTCCATTTGCGTCGGGCCACCGCCGATTGATCGCGCTCGAAAGCCTCACGCGCCGCCGCGCGCATCTTGGCGAGGTCTTCGAACCCCAATCCCTTGGCGAACGCATCATCGATCGCCACGTCACCAGGCGCGGCGATCGCCTTCAGAGTGACGGCGAATTGCGCCGGCTTTCCGGCGAGTTTCGGTTCCGAATAGGTCTCCGGGAACGTCACCGAAATCGTCCGCGTCTCTGCGAGCTTCATGCCCTCGATCTGATCCTCAAACCCCGGAATGAAGGAGCCCGCGCCGAGCACGAGATCGACATCATTGGCAGTGCCGCCGTCAAACACCTCGCCGTCGAGCGTACCGACGAAATCGATCGTGGCCTTGTCGCCCTTTTCGGCGACGGCGGCCGCGCCTTCCTTCGGCGCATAGGGCCGGTTTCGCTCGGCAATGTTTTTCAGCGCGCCGTCGACGTCCTGTTCCGGAATGTCCGCGACCAGCCGCTCAACCGCGATGTCGTCGAACGTGCCTATCTCAAACTTCGGCAAGACTTCGACAGCGACGACATAGGAAAAGTCCGCCTTGGCCTCGAAGGCCTGTTGTAATTCCGCCTCATCGCCCGACAAATCGATCTTCGGCGCGCCGGCGAGCCTTAGATCATTGTCTTCGACGATCTTGCGATTGGCCTCGTTGACGGCCTCCTGCACCACTTCGGCCATGATCGTGCGGCCGTAGAGCCGCTTCAAATGCGCGACCGGCACTTTGCCCGGTCGGAATCCATTGATGCGCGCTTTGGACCTGATGTCGGCGAGCTGGGCTTCGACCCGCGACGCGAGATCTTCTGCGGCAAGCACGACCTTATATTCGCGCTTCAATCCCGCGGAGAGGGTTTCGGTCACCTGCATCAGCTTCGCCCTTTCGGTTCATTCATCTTAGCGACACCCGGCATTTACGGAAAAGCCGGGCCGTCATCACATTCAATCCTGGCGCGATATGCGGCCGAAAGCCGGAATCTGGTGCGGGCGGAGGGACTCGAACCCCCACGGCTTTCACCACCGGAACCTAAATCCGGCGCGTCTACCAGTTCCGCCACGCCCGCGAGCGCGTCAAAAGCGTCGCGTCTCACCGCTCGGGCCGGGTCTATAGCAATGCCGGCCCCTTGTGCAGCAAAAAAGTGACAGGCGCGGCAGCATTGCGTGGCCGGCGAGAGCCGAGCCCTATCGACTTTGACCCTCCGGCGATACAGTTAGGCTGGCATTCCTCCTCCCGCCGAACCATACCCGCCGATGCTTCTCACCCGCCGCGTCCTGCTCGGCTCACCCTTTGCAAACTTGATCTCGCGAGCGGCGTGGGCTGAACCGCCCGCCCCACGCATCCTCACCGCCCGAAAGGCGACCTGCCGCATTCTGTCGGAACCGGCTACGGAGACCGCAATCCTCGGCTTCGATGGGCAGGTGCCGGGGCCATTGCTCCGTTGCAAAAAGGGCGACGAGATCAAGATCCGCTTGGTCAACCAAACAGATCAGCCGCTGACCTTCGCGTGCCAGGGGATGCGGCTCGAGAGTGCGATGGATGGCGTGGCAGGCTTGACGCAACAGGCGATCTCACCCGGCCAGTCCTACGATTATCGCATCGCACCACCCGACGCCGCGTTCACCTGGTATCGCTCGTTTGTGGCGCCCGGCCTTGTCGATCAGCTGCGCCACGGCCTTTATGGCCCATTCATCGTCGATGAACCGGACCCGCCCGTGGCGGACCGTGACATCGTGGTCGTGCTCGCCGATTGGCGCCTCGACGAAGGTGGCCAGATCGCCAGCTACTCCGCAGCGCCGGTAGAACCGAAGTCCGCCGGCAGCGCGGATAAAGGCCCGGGCACGCTGACGACTGTAAATTCCGAGCCCATTCCAGTCGCCGAAACGCTGCCGCCAGGCACACGCGTGCGGCTGCGACTTCTGAATGCGATCTCGGCCCGCGTCATGTTCGTCGCTTTCTCGGGGGTACAGCCGCTCGTCATCGCGATCGACAGCGAATCGTGCGACGCCTTTCAGCCATTGCAACGGATGCTCCCAATCGGACCCGGCGCACGCTTCGACGTGATGTTCGATCTTCCGGCCACGGCCGGCGCCGAGGCGGGCCTTGCCTTGCGCAGCGCCGAGGGGCCGGATCACCCCCTCCTGACCTTCAAGATGGACGGCGAAAAACGCCAAGATTTGCCGCCGATCTCCTCGCTGCCGCAAAATCCACTGCTGCCGCGGATCATCAAGCTCGAAGCATCGCGGAAGATCGATCTCGTCATCGCAGGCGGCGGCAAACCGACCGCTGCGCCGACCGACCCGGCGCCGCCCTTCAGCCTCGACAGCGCGACGGCGAAAGACTTCAGCGCGACGCCGCTCTTCTCCGTCAACCAGGGAACGCCGGTCACGCTCGGCTTCGTCAACTCGACCGAAATCGTGCAGCAGATCCACGTGCATGGCCATCACTTCCGCCTGCTGCACGACCTCGACGACGGCTGGGAGCCCTATTGGCGCGATAGCGTCATCGTTCCCGAAGGGCGGACCAAGCATGTGGCCTTCGTCGCGGACAATCCCGGCAAATGGGCCATTGAATGCCTGGCACTCGGACCGCAATCGACGACGACGGTGACTTGGTTCGAAGTAAGCTGATGCGTGATCTGCAAGTGGCACCGGCATTGCGAGAACATGGTGTGACGATAAAAAATCCGAGCGCGAGCGATCGATCGGAAAACTCCCGACTCTGACGTCACTCCGCCGGCCGCTCGGAACGGCGTCCGAACAGATTGACGATGACGGCGCGGGCGACATGCTCGGCCATGCATCGGTAGCCGAGATCGTTCGGATGAAAATTGTCACGCGACAGAATCTGCTCTTTGGCGCGCGCTTTGGTGATGAAGCACATCGCATCGTAGCGCCGCACGTAAAGAATATTTTCATCGGCGGCGATCTTCTTCAGAACCTGACGAATCTCGGAATAGCCCATGTCCTTGGCGAAGCGCGGTGTGTATTGCAGACCGACGAGCACGACATCTATGTCTTGCGACTTCAGCCATTCGACCGTGTTGCGCACAGTCGCGTCGAAATCCTCGGGCGCCACGCGTGACAAGGCATCGTTGGTGCCAAGCTGCCAAAGCACGAGATCGGGCTTCGCCAGGGTCACTTCGCTGGTGATCCGATCGGCGGTCGTCTCCGCCACTTCGCCGGCAACGCCGCGATTGACGATCTCGACATAGATACCCTTCAACGCGGAGTCCAGGTGGTCTCCAGTTGCGTCGGATAGCTCTTGGCATCGGAGGAGGCGCCAATGCCAAAGGTCGAAGACGAGCCGATCGCGCGGCCGTCATCAACACGACGTAGAGCGGCAGAATGTTGAAGTAGCCGAGCTGATGGGTCAGCAGCACCAAGCCGATATGTGCCTCGACCGGATCGTGGAACACCGCCGCGGCATTATGCATGTCGAGCAGGAAGGAGGCATTGTAGACAATCGAGGCCGCGGCGAGCAAAGCCACCGCCATTTCGGTGATCACCAACTGCGCAAAAATAGATGGTTGCTGCGCGGCCGGTGAGGCGCAGAATGAGCCGGCGCATCGATAAAGCCGCGCCGGGACCTTCGATCAACAGCCGCAGCGACCAGCCGGCGAGGAAGACGAACAGCTCGGCGGAATCCGAAAGCGAAAGGTTGCGATAGGTGAAGCGTTCGAAATACAGGCCTGAACGTGATTGACGAAGATCGTGACGAGAGCAAAGCCGCGCCAGAAATCGATTTCGTTGGGTTCCCCGCATGATCGATTCCGCATGCGCCGCCTTCGGCGCTGCTCAGCTTCGCGACAGCGAGCACCTGCGTATAGACGAGATCGCGAAATTTCAACGCCACGTTTGGTTCGCGATACCGCACGCTTTAGTTGACGCCTAATCCTGGCTGAAACGCTTGCAGCTTCTCGATACGAGGCTTCAAAGGCCGCCGCCGTCGAGGAGCCGACGCAGAACAGCGGGCAGATGCTCAGGAATGTCTTCGGCGATCAATCCCGGACCGAATTCGCGCGCGGCCGCGGCATGCAGCCAGACGGCGGCGCTCGCCGCTTCGAAAGCCGGCATGGACTGTGCCAAGAGGCCGCCAATCAAGCCGGCGAGCACGTCGCCGGAGCCGGCTGTCGCGAGCCAAGGCGGCGCGTCGTGTCCGATCGTCGCCCTGCCCTGCGGATCGGCGACAACAGTGTCGGCGCCTTTCAGGACCATGACCGCGCCCATCAACGCGGCGCCGGCACGGGCGCGGGCAAGCTTCGACGATGAAGCCAATTGGGCAACGTCAGGATGATCCCGCAGCTCGCCCTCTTTTGCCGCGAATAATTGCGCGAATTCGCCATCGTGCGGAGTCAGCACGACCGCTTTGTCCGAGCGCTTCACCACTTCGGCAAGACGCATGGCTTCGCCGGCGAAGCTCGTCAAAGCATCGGCGTCGAGCACGATGGCGCGGCGCGGCTCACCCGCCTTTGTATCTTTCGTCAAAGCGGCAAACACCAAAGCACGGGTCTCTGCTCCGACGCCAAGGCCTGGGCCCATGACGAGAGCATTCTTTCGCGGATCGGCAAGCAGTTCGCCGAGATCTTCGGGACTATCGCAAACCCGCGTCATGATCGCGGTGAGCGCAGCGGCATGAACGGCAAGCGCGTCTTGCGGCGTTGCGACGGTGACGAGCCCTGCGCCGACGCGCAAGGCGCCGCGCGCCGCGAGCCGTGCCGCCCCGGTATGCGCAAGCGAGCCGGACAGAACAAGCGCATGGCCGCGCTTGTACTTGTGGCCGTCGATGCGCGGACGCGGAAAATGCTTGCCCCAGACCGCTGGCGCATTGATGAAGATCTGCGGTGCGATCGCGCCGAGGACAGAGTTTGGAATGCCGATATCGACCAGGCTTATTTCGCCGCAATGCATGCAACCCGGCAGCAGCAGGTGACCCGGTTTCAAGCGAAAGAATGTCACCGTTTGCGTCGCTTCAACGGCGACCCCGCGCACTTCGCCGGTCGCCCCGTCGATGCCCGACGGAATATCGACAGCGACAACCGGTCTGAGCGTTCGCCGCGTCCACTCGTTCACACGCAGAATTGCATCGCGTGCGTCGCCATCTACATCGCGGGCGAGGCCAGCGCCGAAAATCGCGACGATCGCAAGATCGGCATCTTCGAGGTGTACATCCTCAAAGCTCAGGATGCCGCCGTTCCAGCCCTGCGCCGCGCCCGCGGCATCACCCTTCAAAGCCTCGCGCGAACAAAGAAGACCAAGCGAGACCTCGAATCCTTCGGCGCGCAGATAGCGCGCGGCAACGATTCCATCGCCGCCATTATTACCCGGACCGCAGTAGACTGCGACCCGGCTCCCCTGCGGATGGCGCGTCGCCAGCAGCCGCGACGCGACCCTTGCGACGGCCGCACCGGCCCGATCCATCAATCTTGCGCCAGGAATACCGAAGGCAATCGTCAACCGATCTGCCACGGCCATTTCGGCGGGCGAAAGCAGTTCCGCAGGAGTTGAACGCGACAACATCCCTCGATCGTGTCCAAGAAGCCAAACGAACGCAACCGCCGGAATTCAGGGCAGTCGAACCGCCTGCGTCAGGCAGACGCTGGTCGGACGCCGCCCGTTACGTTGACATCGCGTTTGGCGGCGGGTAACAAAAACCTTTGCAGTAACGCTGAATTTTAGAGGGTTTCGGCGTACCACCTTACTCTTCGGACGTTCCCCGTGAACGCGAAATCGCGCACAGCCAAATTCGGTATCGGTCAGATCGTCCGCCACCGCAAATATCCCTTCCGCGGGATCATTTACGATGTCGATCCGGTTTTCGCGAATACCGACGAATGGTGGCTGGCGATTCCCGAAGAGGTGCGGCCGCGCAAAGATCAGCCCTTCTATCATCTCTTCGCGGAGAATGCCGACACGGAATATGTCGCCTATGTGTCGGAGCAGAACCTATTGCCCGACACGTCAGGCGATCCGGTGCGTCATCCGCAGGTCGACGAGATGTTCATCCGCGCGCAAGATGGCGGCTATCACATCAAGACCGGGCGGCTGAACTGATTTCTTGCCGCGATTTCGCTGGGAATCTCCGGACCGAGGTCGATCGGGCGCCGCAGCGCCCGATCGTCAAACGCAATATGGGTCTATGTCGGTCTATTTAGCTGCCGGGGCAGGTGCCGCAGGCGCTGCCGGCGGCGCTGCGCCGCCTGTCGGCGAGCCGCCGCTCTGCTGTTTCTGAGCCTCCAGCTTCTTGCGCTCTTCGTCGGCGCGTTTTTGCAGTTCTTCCTGGAATTTCTTCTGCTGCTCTTCGAGCACTTTGGGATCGACCGCCGGCCCGTCGAAAGCCTTGCCGAAATCGGCTAGCGGCACCCCGAAGGTGACCTCGTTGTTGGCCTGATTACGCACCGCTATGCTGAGCGTAGTGCCCTTCTTCATCTGGTCGATGGTGGGGCCCTTGATCTTGGATTCGGCAAAACAGCCGTTCGGGAAGCAAATTTCGAAGGCGCCGTCGAGTGTCGAGCCCTTGTCGACCCAGAAACGGAAGCCTGGACGCAGCATGAGCCCGACTGGCATCAACAGCCGCACGATCCGGGTGTCATCCCCTTTGATGTCATACACGGCGACGGCAAGGACCGGCGGCTTATCCGCCTGGGCGCTAAAATCGCGCGTCGTATAGCAAATATCCTTGTTCGCAGCCTGATCGTGGCCGCAGACCTTGGTCCAGTTCGCCTGGGTGCCGACCAGGTCGAGCTTGATCGGACCTTGCGGTGCCGCCCCTGCTGCCGGTGGGGCGGCAGTTTCGGACTGCTCCGGCGCAGTGGCGGCCGGTGGCGCGGCTGGCTGAGCCGGCTTGGCCGGCGCAGTCTGCGCCGGCTTTTTTGGCTGCTGAGCGAAACTTTCTCCGCCAGCCAAGACGAGAAAGCCCGCCAGACCAGCGCAGCTAAGACGCATCAACGAGAACGCCATAAGAAAACCTTTCTGGTGGAGTCAGCGCTTCGGCCAAACGGCCTTTGCGAGTTGGGCGAAAGCGCGGCAAGCGGGAGCCGCCGCCCACAAAGACGCGAACGGCGGCCGCCAGTCAAGAATGTGCATCGCAAATCAGCTTCGAATGCGGCGACAAATTGGCCGCTCGCCCCTCCCCAGCGGCAATCGCCGTGCTTTTTGGGGAAAAGCGCGGTTCGGCGACGATGACACGGCAACGAGGGGCCGGCCGTAGCGCACAGGGCGTTGTCCGGCCGCCCTATTCATGCTTGCCGACAGGCCCTAAAGTCGAACCATGAAATGTGCTGCGATTCGCTGCCTTTGGGGGGTCTGGCTTAACGTTGTGGGGATCGCTTCGGGCATTGTCCGCGCGGCGGCGGTCTTTAGCCTAATCGGCTTTGCGACCGCGATGGCGCAAGCCGCGCCGACCGTCGACGATCGCGGCGAACTGACCGGCCCGCAATACGCGATCGCCATGCACGGCGCACCGGCGCTTCAACCAGACCTTACGCATTTTTCCTATGCGAACCCCGCCGCGCCAAAGGGCGGCCGTCTTGTCATCGGATTTCAAGGCACATTCGACAGCCTCAACCCCTTCAACATCAAATCCGGTTCGACGGCGCAGGGCCTCAACACGAACATTTTTCAAACTTTGATGGCCCGGTCGGCAGACGAGCCTTTCGCCATGTATGGGTTGATCGCCAAGAGCATCGAGACCGATGCCGACCGCACCTATGCGATTTTCCGGCTCGACCCGCGGGCGCGGTTTTCCGATGGCACGCCGATTACCTCGGCCGATGTGCTGTTTACCTTCGAACTTCTGAAGGAAAAGGGCCGGCCGCAGCAGCGTGCCGCATATACGCTCGTCAAACACGTCGAAACTCCGGACGCTGAAACGATCCGCTTCGACTTTCCGGGTGTGGGCGACCGCGAGACTGCCACTGATCCTCGCGCTTATGCCGGTCCTTTCACGCCACACGACCGATCCCGCGACCTTCGAATCGGCGAGCCTGGCAATACCGATCGGCTCAGGACCCTATCGCATCACTGAAGTGGACCCGGGCGAAAAGCTGGTTCTGCGGCGCAACGCCGATTATTGGGCCAAGGATTTGCCGAGCCAGCGGGGAATGTTCAATTTCGATGAGATCGAGATCGATTATTATCGGGACGCCAACAGCCTCTTCGAAGCTTTCCAGGCGGGTCTCGTCGATTTCCGCATCGAAACAAGTCCGTTGCGTTGGACGACGAGCTACGACTTTCCTGCCGTCAAGGATCATCGCGTCGTCTGCGAAAGCCTGCCGGTCGGTGGCCCACAAGGCATGGACGGCTTCGTCTTCAACCTGCGGCGAAACCTGTTCGACGACATCCGCGTACGCGAAGCCTTGGGCATGATGTTCGACTTCGAATGGATCAATGCCAATCTCTTCGCCAGCCTTTACACGCGAACCAAGAGTTTCTTCGACAACTCGGAATTCGCTTCGACCGGGCGCCCGGCGAGTGCAGCCGAACGCTCGCTTCTTGCGCCTTTCCCTGGCGCGGCACGCGAAGACATTCTCGAAGGACGCTGGCGACCGCCGCGGAACGACGGGACCGGCCACGATAGAGTCTGGCCGAAACGGGCGCTGAACCTTCTCGCCGCCGCCGGCTATCACGTGGTCAAGGGAAAGCTGATCAAGGACGGCAAGCCTTTCCGCTTCGAGATCATGGTGCAGGATCGCGGCCAGGAAAGGCTCGCGCTCGCTTATGCCGATTCGCTCGCGCGCATCGGCGTCGACGCGAATATTCGCATGGTCGATGAAGTGCAATACCAGCGGCGTCGCCAGAATTTCGACTTCGACATGATGATCGGCAGTTGGATCGCCTCGGCGTCGCCCGGCAGCGAACAGCGTACGCGCTGGGGTTCGGCCGCCGCCGACGAGCCGGCATCCTACAACCTTGCCGGCGTCAAATCGCCAGCCGTCGATGCAATGATCAATGTGCTGCTTGCCGCGAAATCGCGCGACGACTTCGTGACTGCCGTGCGCGCCCTCGATCGCGTGCTGCTTTCGGGCTTCTACATCGTGCCGCTGTTCCACGCGCCGACGGAATGGATCGCCGCCTCGGCAGCGCTTCAGAGACCCGAGAGATTACCGGCTTTCGGAATGCCGACCGTCGACGCGACGCTCGATACATGGTGGAGGAAAATGCCATGACCGCGCAGCCTGCCCTGGCGTCAGGACTGCGGCGCGAGACCTTCGCGCCTTATAGCCTCGAAACTCTGGTGTCCGGCGCAGCACGTCTGCGCCCGGAGGGCATCGCCTTCGCCGACCGCACCAGCGCGTGCCCACATGGCATCGTTGCTGCGCAAGCTGCTGCCTTGGCGCGGATTTTCGCCGAGTGCGGCCTGCGCCCGGGCGAGCGGCTGCTTCTCGTCGGCGGGGCAGAAGTCTCGCTTGTCATAGCCATCATCGCAGCGCTTCGCGGCGGCTTCGAACCGGCTTTGGCACCGCTCGATCTCCAGCCGGCAGAATTGACGGCCTACGCGCGGGCCATTGAAGCCGCGGCGCTGATTGGCCCGACGGCTTACGGCGATCTCAAGCCGGTCGACACCTATTTCGCGGCAGCAGCGGCGGTGCCCTCGATCCGGCTTCTTGCGACATTCGGGCCCGGGGACGTTGACGGCGCCGTCGATCTCAGTGCGACCGCCGTACTGCGTTACGCGGCCGCCCATCCGGACGATGGATTGGAGCGCGGCAAACCCGTGCCCGCGCCACCAGGTCTCGTCACGCTGGATCGAAGCCGGCGCCTCACGCCGATCTTGCATCAGCAGGCGACTTTGATGGCGGCGGCCCTCGACTTCGTGGCGCGCGCAAAGATCGGTCGGGCGACGCCGATCCTCTCTACGCTGCCGCCGACGACTTTTGCCGGTCTCGTCGCAGGGCCCTTCGCCGCGCTGCTTTCCGGCGCCATGTTGCATCTGCACGGGCCGTTCGACGCGGATGACTTTCTCAAGACGCGTGGGAAGCTAGGGCATGCCCATCTTGTCGCCCCCGCGATCATCGCCGCCGATCTCCGGGAAGCAGGGCTCCTCGACGGTCTCGCTTCGGCAATCCTCGTTTCTCGTCTTTCCGCCGAAGCGGGGTTTACCTCGCCGCCACCGGTCATAGCAGCCTGCCCCCTGGTCGATCTCTACGCCATCGACGAAATCGTCGCCGTCACCGAACAGCGCCGCGGCGCTACTGCGATGCCGCCGGCGGGCGAACCGCATTTCGTCGGCTTCGATGAAGGCCGCGTGCTGACCATCGAGGCCGTTGGCGACAGAATGTATGCGCTCACCTTTAAAGGAGCGGCGGTGACGGAACTGGATTGACCGGGCATGGCCCGGCGCCGCGTCCGGCCACCAGGGCGTGACGTGCATGCCGATTGGAGACGCGTGATGTTTGTTTCGCCTGGGCCACTATGCGCGCACCGCCAGCCCGCGAACTGCGTTCGTGGAAATGGCGCGGGCCAGCAAATGACTCTGGCATAGGGATTGCGGGGCTTTCATGCGCGATGAAGCAATCGAGATGGAAAGGGCAATGTCGGACCTAGCGAAACAGGCCGTGATCGGTGTGGTCACCGTCTCCGATCGCGCCAGCAAGGGGCTTTATCAGGACGAGAGCGGCCCAGCCATCGTCGCCTATCTCGCGCGCGTCCTCACGACGCCGGTCGAGATCGTGCAACGCATTATTCCGGACGGATTGGAATCCGTCCGTGACACGCTGATCGAGCTGGCCGATCGGCAGAGCTGCGACTTGATCCTGACGACGGGCGGCACCGGGCCAGGCCGGCGCGACCTGACGCCGGAGGCAACCGAGGCCGCTGCCCCGCGCGTCTTGCCTGGCTTCGGCGAGTTGATGCGGCAGGAGAGCCTGAAGCAAGTGCCGACGGCGATCCTTTCGCGCCAGATTGCCGCGCATCGCGGCGCATGTCTCATCATCAACCTACCCGGCAAGCCGGCGGCGATCGAAGTCTGTCTCAATGCCGTCTTCCCGGCAATTCCTTATTGTCTCGATCTCATCGGCGCGGCGCGGATCGATACCGATCCCGCCGTGCTCAAATCCTTCCGGCCAAGGCAATAGGCATGCGCGCTGCAACATCTCCCTCTCCAGCCGAAATGGCGGCTCACCGCTTTGACGCGCTGACTGCCGATTATCGGTCGCTGCCCAATATTCCGGACGAATTCCTCGCGCCCAATGGCGAGCGGCGGCCGTATTGGGTGAAGTTCCTCGGCGCTCTGGCTGAACTCGGCGCCGATGAGATCGACCGGCGTTTTGCGGCCGCCGACCGGCATATCCGCGACACAGGCGTCTCCTACCGCGCTTACGGCGACACGAGCGAACGCGCGTGGCCTTTGAGCCATCTGCCGCTGCTTATCGAAGCGGCGCAATGGCGCGAGATCGCGGCGGGCGTCACGCAGCGGGCGCGACTGCTCGAAGCTGTGCTCGCCGATATTTATGGCCCGGCGGATCTCGTCGAGGGCGGCGACCTGCCGGCGGCGGCGGTGACGGGCTGCCCGGATTTTCTGCATCCGCTCGAAGGCGTGGAGCCACCGTCAGGCCAATTCCTCTTTCTTTACGCGGCGGACCTTGGCCGCGGGCCGGACGGAAGCTGGTGGGTCGTCGGCGACCGCACACAAGCGCCCTCCGGCACCGGCTATGCGCTGGCCAACCGACTCGTTCTTTCGCGCGCGTTCCCTGCGCTTTATCGCGACATGAATGTTGAGCGGCTCGCGCCTTTCTTCCAGGCGTTTCGCCGCGGTTTGACAGCGATGGCGAGCCATGCCGACCCGCGTATCTGCCTCTTGACGCCAGGACCCTATAACGAGACCTACTTCGAACAGGCCTATCTCGCGCGCTATCTCGGCTTCCTTCTCGTCGAGGGCGGCGACCTCACCATGCGCGACGGCGAGATACACGTGCGCACGATCGCCGGGCTGAAACGCGCCGACGTCATCTGGCGGCGCATCGATTCCGATTTCGCCGATCCGCTCGAGCTCAACGCGAAATCACGCCTCGGCGTGCCGGGCCTTATCGAGAGCTTGCGCGCGGGCGGTGTCGTGCTCGCCAATGCGCTCGGCTCGGGCGTGCTTGAAGCGCCCGTGATGATGAGTTTTTTGCCGCGGCTCTGCCAACATCTGCTCGGCGAAGATCTCTTGCTGCCGAATGTCGCGACCTGGTGGTGCGGGCAGAAGCGCGAGCGCGAAAAAGTACTCGCCTTTCCGGAAGGCATGGCGATTGCCGGCGCCTTCGGCAATCCGGTTCTCAATCATCCGCCGAACCAGGCGCTGGTCGTTGCCTCGCTGCCTGCGGACGAGCGCGGGCGGCTCACTGACGAAATCACCGAACGCGGGATCGATTTTGTCGGCCAGGAAGTGGTCAATCTCTCGACCACGCCGGTGTGGGAAGAAGGAAGGCTCGTGCCGCGGCCCTTTGTGCTGCGCGTCTATGCGGCGCGAACAAAAGACGGATGGACGATCATGCCCGGCGGCTTCTGCCGCATCTCCGGCCGCCCGGATGCACGCGCCGTGTCGATGGGCGAAGGCGTGCATTCCGCCGACGTCTGGGTACTCGCTGATAAGCCGGTCGAACATGTGACGCTCTTGCCGCTCGATGGAGACGTGCGCATCCGCCGGCTGATGGGCCATCTGCCGAGCCGCGCCGCGGACAATCTCTTCTGGCTCGGCCGCTATCTCGAACGTGCAGAGGCGACGTTGCGCCTCATCCGTTGCCTCGCCGGGCGGCTGATCGACACTGATACGCAAGCCAATGCGCGCTTCGCCATCGCGCGGATCGGTAGCCTTTTCGTCGCCTGGGGCGCGGCGCCCGCCAAGGCTATCGCCGAGGCGATGCAGCTCGCGACGACGGGCCTGCACAGCAGCAAGGAATTCGGCTCGGCATTGGCGCTGGTGCGCGACGCGCATCGCGCCGCGTCTTTCATTCGCGAGCGGCTGTCGCCCGACACCTGGCGGCTCATCGAGGAATTGCGCAGCCGGCTCGATCGCGACGAAGAGGCCTCGCTGACCGAGGCCGAAGCCTTCGAGCGCGCCAACGCAGCGCTCCGCACGATCGCCGCCATCGCCGGCCTCGCGCAAGAGAATATGAATCGCGGCGCCGGCTGGCACTTCCTCGAAATCGGCCGCCGCATCGAACGCGCCATCAACACCTGCCGCTTCGCGCGCCATTTCGGCACGCCCGATGCGCCGGCCGAAGATCTCGACATTCTGCTCGACCTGATCAATTCGCCGATCACCTATCGCTCGCGCTACATGATGGGCGTCGCGCTCGGCCCCGTGCGCGACATGGCGGTGCTCGATCCGTTCAACCCGCGCTCCGTCGCCTTCCAGGTCGAGCGGATCGACAAGCACATCGCCGAGCTGCCGACGTTGAGCGATGACGGCATGCTCGAAACGCCGCACCGGCTCACCCTCAAACTCGCCGCCGAAGTCGCCACGACGACGGTGGAATCTCTCGACAACACGCGCATCCTCGGCTTCGAGCACGCGCTCCTCACTCTCGCCGATGCGATCGCGGCGCGCTATTTCCTGCAAGGCCCGCACGTGGCCCGGGCCGATACGGCGAGCGGTCTCGCGTGATCTACGACATCCGCCATGTGACGATTTACGAATACGGGTCGATCGTCACGTTCGGCACATGTGCTTTGCGGCTTCTGCCGCAGGACGGTCCCGGTCAAAAAGTGCTGAGCACCGATCTGCGCATCGATCCCGCGCCGAAAGAGATGCACGAGCGCCCCTGTTTCTTCGGCAATCGCGTGACCTCGATGACGATCGAGACGCCGCATCAGCGCTTGACCGTCGAAGCTTTGGCGAGCGTCGAAGTTCAGCGCGCGCCGCCCCCCGATCCGCAGATGACGCCGGCTTGGGAAGACGTGCGCGACACCGCCTTCTCCAGCGCATCGCTCGACAAAATCTCCCCCGCGCATTTTCTGCACCCGAGCCGTTTCGTGCCGCGCTATCCGCCGGCGCGCGATTATGCGCTGCAATTTTTTTCGCCCGGACGGCCGGTGCTCGAAGCGGCGATCGAACTCACGCGCAGCATTCGCAGGGATTTCACTTATGACCCGACATCGACGGTCGTCTCGACGCCGCTCTCGAAAGCCTTCGAACAGAGGTCCGGCGTCTGCCAGGACTTCGCGCATATTATGATTGCCGGCCTGCGCGGCCTCGGCCTGCCGGCCGCCTATGTCTCGGGCTATATACGCACGAGGCGGCTGGGCAGCGCGCCGCGCCTCGAAGGAGGAGACGCCATGCATGCCTGGGTCTCGCTCTGGTGCGGCAGCGCCTTGGGATGGATCGGCCTCGACCCGACCAATGCGATGCTCATCGGCGATGACCACATCGTGCTGGCGCGAGGGCGCGACTATGCCGACATCTCCCCCATCGCCGGCCTCATCACGGGCACGAGGGAGCAGGACGTCGACGTGATGGTCGATGTCGTGCCGAGGGGGTGAAGGGGAATTAGATGCCGCCATGACGTAAAGTTGAAGGCATCAATTTGAAGACCAGTTCTCGTTCGAAGTTGAAGATAATTGATTTTCGACTGGACGAGATTTTCGTTCAGGTTCGGAAAATGTGAGCGCACCCATGCGCAGCGCCTCACTTGCCTCCTCACCTAGCGCGGGGAACCATTCCGTGTGGCTGTCGCCATTGCGGCCATAATAGATGGCGCGGCGGCCAACCAGGGTGACGAAATAGCCGACGCAGCCGGCGGCGGCGATCGCTGAGCAGAATTCGCGATATTGGATCTTCTGCGCCTGTATGGCGCGGACCGCGGCCTCGACGCCCGCGGCCGAAAAGCTCTGCGCCGGCGCTTCGACGGCGTGGCAGGCGACGACTTCGTAGCGTCCGTCCGGCATATAATAAGTCTTGTTCGCGCAGATGAGATCGGCGTGGTAGCGCTCGACGCCTGCCTCCATCAGCGCCTTCACCACCTCGGTGAAGGTAATGCGCTCTTCGTCCGAGGCCTCGGTCATTTCGTGCACGATTTGCTGAAAGTCCATGGCGTATCTCCTTTCAAGGTTCCGTTGGCTCCTGGTCAACTAATATGAGCGGCTGGACGGTCAGCCTTGTATGCGTCCCTGCGCCGTGATAATGATGGTATATGCCTGTAATTTGGCGGCATCGGTGGAGTGAGTGCTATGACACAAGCGACACATCAGACAGCGCCAAACCTGTTCATCGAAGCCCCGAACGGCGTGAAATACGCGTACCGGCGGTTTGGCGGCGGCGCGGGCGTCCCGCTGCTCTTCCTGCAGCATTTCAGGGGTAATATGGACAATTGGGATCCGGCTCTGACGGACGCGATCGCGGCCCAGCGCGAGATTATTCTTTTCGACAACACCGGCGTGAGTTCGTCCAGCGGCGTCACACCCAACACGATCGTCCAAATGGCACGCGACGCGATCGTGTTCATCGATGCGCTCGGCTTGCCGCAATTCGATTTGCTGGGCTTCTCGATCGGCAGCTTTGTTGCGCAGGATGTTGCGCTGCTGAGGCCTACGCAGGTGCGGCGATTGGTGCTTGCAGCCGCAGCTCCGCAGGGAGGACCGGACATGCACGGTTGGCGCAAGGACATCCTGGATGCCGTTGGAAAGCCCGTCACCGGAGCGGACGATTTGCTTTACGCTTTCTTCGCGCACACGAAATCGAGCCATGCCAAGGGCGTGGAATTCCTTGGCCGGTTCACGCGCAGAAAGGAGAATAGAGACCCGCTGAGCTCGATTGCCACGCGCGACGCGCAATATGACGCGGTCGTGGAATGGGGCATCCCGGACCACGCCAAGCTTCAGCGGCTCTCCGCCATCCGTCAGCCGACGTTGGTCGCCAACGGCGATACCGATCTAATGATCCTGCCGCGGTTTACGCATCTGCTTGGTGGACTCATTCCAAATGCGGAAGTCCATATCTATCCCGACTCCGCGCATGGTTTTCTGTTCCAGTATGCGGAAGAATTCGGCGCCGAGGTGAACCGGTTCCTGGACAAATGAGGCGACCGGCCGCGCGAGTTGGGAAGCTGGGGCCGCGTGGGCGCGCAGGCGCGCGTTTTGCGTCAAACGATTCCGGTTGGAGTTTCGACAAGGCGCGCACGGTCCATCATTGGAAAGGTAGCAATGACCCGATCTGTTCTTGGCCCGAGCTCGTGCAACAATGCGGTTCTTCGCCAATGCGCCCGGCGGCTGGGGCGACTTTACGACGGCGTGCTCGCGCCGAGCGGATTGCATGTGACGCAGCACACCATCCTTGCGCAAATCCAATTCATGAACAGTCCCACGCTGCGTGAGCTCGCCGGCGCGCTTGTCATGGATCTGTCGGCGCTTGGACACACCTTAAGGCCACTTGTACGTGATGGCTTTGTCGAACTCGTTGCCGACAAAAACGATCGCCGGGCCAAACGCGCAAAGTTGACCGAGGCCGGTATCGGCAAGCTCAGGGAGACGTCGCGCCTCTGGAGGGTCGCGCAGAACCGATTCGAGAAAGCCTTTGGCGCGAATTGCGCGGCCGACCTTAGATCGATACTTATCTTTCTCGCCTCGCAGGAGTTTAACGACGCGTTCCTTGGCGTCGCAGTCTGATCCCGCGCACCGGCAAAGGCGCCGCAGCCGCGGCACAGTCTTGTCCCTGACGCCGCCCCAGCCTATACCGTTCCCGCCACTCCTCAGTCCCCACCCCTTCATGCCCCTCCTCTATCATCACCCCCTCTGCCCCCAATCGCGATTCGCGCGCCTGCTGCTCGCCGAATATGGCGTCGAGCCGGAGCTAATCGAGGAGCGAGTCTTCGAGCGGCGGCGGGAATTCCTGATTCTCGATCCGGCCGGCGAGACGCCGGTTCTCGTAACGGACGAGGAGCAGGTCGTCCCAGGCGCGCAGACGATCGCCGAATATCTCGACGAGACCTTGGGCGAATCGCTCGGCGAGCACCGGCTTCTGCCTTCGGACCCGGCGGCCCGCGTCGAGGTGCGCCGGCTCGTCTCCTGGTTCTGTCAGAAATTCTATGGCGAAGTCTCGAACTGGCTTGTGACCGAAAAGGTCTATAAGCGCTTCATGGCGGCGGAGGCTGGCGGCGGCGCGCCCGACATGGACGTGGTGCGCGCGGCCCGCGCCAATATCCGCTATCATCTGCGCTATATCGGCTATCTGACCGCGCAGCGGAATTGGCTCGCGGGCGACAAGCTGACCACTGCCGATTTGGCGGCGGCCGCGCATATATCGGTTGTCGATTTTCTGGGCGATGTACCATGGGACGAGGACGAAACGGCGAAGCTCTGGTATGCGCGGATGAAATCGCGCAAGGGCTTCCGCGCGCTCCTCGCAGACCGGGTGCCGGGCCTGACGCCGCCGCCGGTCTACGCGGACCTCGATTTCTGAAAGCTTCGTTCAAGACGGCGCTTGCTGCGAAAGCGACGGAGCTTGGCTTCGACCTCTGCCGCGCCACTGTGCCCGATGCGGTGCCTGATGCCCCTGCGCGGCTCGATGCGTGGTTAGAAGCAGGCTATGCCGGCGACATGGCCTACATGGAGACGACGCGCGAGCGCCGCGCCACGCCGCGTGAACTCTGGCCTGACGTCAAGAGCATCATTCTGCTCGGCATGAATTACGCGCCAGATGGCGACCCGCTCGCGCTGCTTGCTTCGCCGACGCATGCCAATATCTCGGTCTATGCGCGCCACCGCGATTATCACGATCTCATCAAGGGCCGGCTGAAACAGCTTGCCTCCTGGCTCGCGGCGCAGACCTCGGGCGTCGAACTCAAAGTTTTCGTCGATACGGCGCCGGTGATGGAAAAGCCGCTCGCCGCGGCGGCCGGCCTCGGCTGGCAAGGCAAGCATACGAATCTTGTATCGCGCGAGGCGGGCTCCTGGCTCTTCCTCGGCGCGCTGTTTACGAACCTCGCGCTGGAACCGGACGCGGCGGAAGAAGATCATTGCGGCTCCTGCCGGGCCTGTCTCGACATCTGCCCGACGCAGGCCTTTCCGCGGCCCTATCTGCTCGACGCGCGGCGCTGCATCTCCTATCTCACGATCGAGCACAAGGGCCATATTCCGACAGAGTTCCGTGAAGCAATCGGCAATCGTATCTATGGCTGCGACGATTGTCTTGCGGTTTGTCCCTGGAACAAATTTGCTGAAGCCGCGCGCGAGGCGAAATTGCAGCCGCGTGCCGATCTGCTGTCGCCGAAGATCGAAGCTTGGCTCGGGCTCGACGATGCGGGATTTCGCGCGCTGTTCTCCGGTAGTCCTGTGAAGCGGATCGGCGTCGCGCGCTTCATGCGCAATCTTCTGATCGCCGCCGGCAATTCGCGCGAGGCGTCACTCGTGCCATTGATCGAAGCGCGGCTCGATGATGCTTCGCCGCTCGTGCGCGCCATGGCGGTCTGGGCGCTTAGCCGCCTTGCCGAGCCTGCACGCATACGTGGTTTGGCGGCGCGCCGGCGGCGGGAGGAGATGGACGCTAACGTGCAAGCCGAATGGTCCGCAGCGCTCGGCGATCTCTGCGGGGCGAGCTCTACATCATGAATTTCTTCGGCTTCGGATTGGGCTATTGCGCGCAGGACTTCATCGCGCGGCACGGCGATCGATTCGATCAGGTCGCAGGCACCGTGCATAGCGCTGAGTTGGCGGAGCGCCTCACGGATCCGCGAATCAAGGCCTTCGTCTTCGATCACGAAAATGCCGATCCCGGGATAGCCAAGGCGCTGGCGGAGAGCGACGTCATCCTCGTCTCCATTCCGCCGGGCGCGTCGGTCGACCCGATCCTCGTCAAGTTCGGCCGGCATCTTGCCAAACTCGGGCAGAAGCTCACGATCATCTATCTCTCGACGATCGGCGTCTACGGCAACCGCAACGGAGAATGGGTCGACGAAACGCGCGTCCCCAAGCCCAAACACGAACGCTCGCTCGCGCGTCTGCGCGCCGAAAAAGCCTGGCTCGCCTTGGCGAAGGACGGGCGCAAGACGATTCATATCTTGCGCCTCGCCGGCATCTATGGGCCCGGGCGCAATGCGCTCGTCAATCTCAGGGACGGCACGGCGCGCCGCATCGTCAAGAAGGATCAGGTATTCAACCGCATCCATGTCGCCGACATCAGCGCCACCATCGCCGCGGCGCTCGCTTATGAGGGCAACGGCGAGATCTGGAATGTTGCGGACGATGAGCCGGCGCCGCCGCAGGATGTCATCGCCTATGCTGCGAGCCTCATGGGTCTCACGCCGCCGCCCGAGCAGGATATCGATACCGCCGCTCTGAGTTTGATGGCGCGCAGCTTCTACGACGAAAACAAACGCGCCGTGAACCGCAAGCTGAAGGAAAAGCTTGGCATCGCGCTCGCTTTCCCGACCTATCGCGAAGGGCTTACGGCGCTATGGGAGGCGGGCGAAGGACGAGAGTGATGCGATGACGGCGACCCTTCTCCCGTAGGCGGGAGAAGGATGCAAGATTAGGGGAATGGAGAGAGATGTATGATCGAGCTTTATTATTGGACGACGCCGAACGGACATAAGATTACGATGTTTCTCGAGGAAGCGGGCGTGCCTTATACGATCCATCCGGTGAACATCGGTAGAGGCCATCAGTTCAAGCCGGAGTTTCTCGCCATCTCGCCGAATAATCGAATCCCGGCGATCGTCGACCACGCGCCGAAGGATGGCGGCGCGGCGATCTCAGTCTTTGAATCGGGCGCGATCCTGCTCTATCTCGCCGAAAAGACCGGCAAGTTCCTGTCGCGGGATTTGCGCCGGCGCGTGGCAACGCTCGAATGGCTCTTCTGGCAGGTGGGCGGGCTCGGGCCGATGGCCGGTCAGAGCCATCACTTCCGCAATTATTCGAAAGAAAGGCTCGCCTACGCGATCGAGCGCTATGAGAACGAGACGAACAGGCTTTATGGCGTGCTCAACAAGCGCCTCGCCGATCGACCATATCTGGCGAGTGATTATTCGATCGCCGACATGGCCTGCTATCCCTGGATCGTGCCTTTTGCCAATCAGGGCCAGAACCTCGACGACTTCCCGCATCTGAAGCGCTGGTTCGAAGCGATCAAGGCGCGGCCAGCGACGATCGCCGCGTATGCAAAGGCTCGCGAGATCAACCCCACGCAGCAGGCCATGGATGACGAGGCGCGCAAACATCTCTTCGGCCAGAAAGCAGCGAAGGCGTGAAGCTCAATCGCCTCGACCGCCCTGCTTCAGCCTGCGTCAATGTGGGTATCCGCAGTATCTATTCGTGGCCGACGAAGGTTGATATCTTGTCCGGTAACGGAGACATGGGGGCATGTTCGATCGCGTCCGCACGAGGCGGCATTTCAAGGCCGGCGGCCTGAAGGCCCTGGCCGCCCCCCGCCATGTCTGCGCATGGCTAGCGATCGTCGGCCTCTATGTTCAGCTCTTCGCCGCCGGCTTTTGCACCGCTGGCGTCAATCCGGCTTTCGCGGATGATGGCCTAACGGCATTTCCGATCTGCCATTCGCAAGGCAGCGCGGAGAACTCGGCGACGCAACAGGGCGACAACGCGCCCACCCAGCATTCTACTTGCCCGTTCTGCGCGATCCATTGCAATGCAGTGATGGTGATCACGCCTTCCTTGATCGCCCTCGTAAGTGCAGCCATCGTCTCGGTAAAATTGGAACGGGCGTCTTTCGCCGTTCCGCCGCCCGCGCTGTTTTTTGCCGGCGCGTCGCCCCGCGGCCCCCCCATCTCTGCCTGAAGAGAGATTGGGCCTCGCCGCACTGGCGAAACGCCCTGTCAGCTTGCTCACGAGTCCGGCTGCGTCTGTCGTTCCGCGCATTCATTCGCGGTTCGCCGCGCACGCTGGCCTCAGCTTCCTTTCAGTTTGAGGATCCATCATGTCACGTCAGGCTTCCCTTGCAGCATTGGGCGGCCTTGCCGCCATGCTGATCGGCGCCGGCCCCGCGCTCGCGCATACGATCGTCGGCAACCGCGTGTTTCCGGCGACGCTCACCATCGACGATCCAGGCGTCAACGATGAACTGGTCCTGCCAGCCTTTGCCTATTTGGCGTCAGCCAATCCCGACGGCACGCTTGGGCCGATCTCCTATTCCCTCGCTTGGGAATACGACAAGTTGATCACCCCCGACTTGGCGCTTACGATCGGGAACGAGCTTACGTGGCAAAAGAATCCGCAAGCCGAAGGTTGGTCGAACATCGACACCGAGGCGAAGTATGTCTTCTATCAAAACCCCGAGCATGAGTTTATCATTGCCGCGGCGGAGAGCGTGGATTGGGGCAATACCGGCAGTCCCTCCAGTGCTTCTCTGCCTTCGGCCCCTTTCTCGACCGTTACGTCGAAGATCTTTGTCGGCAAAGGCCTTGGCGATGTTTCGGCGGACTGGCTGCGTCCCTTCGCCGTCACCGGTGAGATGGACTTTTCCATCCCGACGGTCAGCATCAATCCCGACCAGAGCTTAAATCCTACCGTTCTAACTTACGGTGCAACGCTGCAATATAGCCTGCTCTATGAGAACTCCTTCATTCATCAGCTCCCGGACTTTTTCAATAAACTCATTCCCGCATTTGAAGGCATTTTCAGCACGCCGGTGTCGAACATTGGCCCCTATATTCCGGGCCAGTTCTCGCCCGAAGACACCACCGGTGTGGTCGGCCCGTCAGTCTATTGGATCGGCCAATATTTCGAAGTCGGAGTCATGGCGCAGTTTCCGATCAATGAAGCCAGCGGCAAACATGTCGGCGCCTTGGCCATAGTGGACTTCTTCCTTGACGACATCGCGCCGGATTCGATCGGCAAACCGCTCTTCGGCCCTCCGCAAACCCGCGCCAACCCCTATTGAGGAACTGACCCATGCAACGTTTTCTAACTCTTTCCATCGTAGCGGCTTTCGTTTGCGTCTTTGCGACGACAGCCGCCTTCGCCCACGCGTTCTTGGAAAAGGCCATTCCGGGGGTCGGCACCACCGTGAATGGGTCGCCGAGCGAGCTTCAGCTCACGTTCACGCAGAACGTCGTCGTCGCTTTCTCGGGCGTCAATGTTACGGCCGAGGGGGGTGGGTCAGTTCCAACTGGAAAGCCGACGCTCGGTCCGCCGAACACACTCCATGTGCGGCTCGGCCACGCGCTTAAGCCGGGATCCTATGTCGTGAGCTGGCATGTGGTCTCGGTCGATACTCATCCGACGTCGGGTACGTATCGATTTACCGTCGCACCCTGAGCCATGACGATCTTTCAAACGCTGGTTGTCGCGCGCTGGGCCCACTTCGTATCTTTGTTCGTCGTGTTTGGATCCTCGTTCTTTTGGATCTTCCTGGGACGTGAACGATGGACGACCAGCGCGAATGGACAAGCCCGGCGCGCGATGATTATCCTGCTGCGCGTCGCCGCCCCGGTAGCGGCGATTTCCGGCATCGCATGGCTCGCCGGAATTTTGGCCAATATGACAGGCGGCTTCGGGAATGTCCTCGACCCGGAAACTCTACGCGCCTTCTTATTCGAAACGCAGTTTGGCTGGGTTGCGATCTCGAGGCTGGGGCTCCTTGCCGCAATAGTCGCGATCGCTCTCCTGCCCTTGCAGAATCGTGCTTGGCTCTCGGCGTTTCTTGTCGTCAGCGCCATGCTCTTGATCATGCAGGCTTGGCTCGGGCATGCCGCGGAAGGCGGCGCGAGCCTCGCCGGCGCGATCATGATCGCCGCTTATGGCGCGCATATGCTCGCGGCCGGCGCTTGGGTGGGCGGCCTCGCGCCGCTCCTTCTTGTACTTGCTGAGCAAAGGCGCCTAAGCCCCGGCAAAGCGCGCCAAGGCACGCTCGACATCTTATCGTGCTATTCTTTGATGGCTATCGTCGCGGTGACCCTGATCATCGCGAGTGGGATGGCCAACACGGCTTTCCGCGTCGGCGCGTCTGTGGGCAAGCTTTTTGACACCGCCTATGGCGAGGTGTTGCTCATCAAGCTCGGCGTGATAGCCGTAATGTTGGCCTTAGCCTGTTTCAATCGCTTCGTCGCGATGCCGCGGCTGCGCGCAGCGCTATCAGCGGACATAGCCCAAATTACCAGGCTTCGCACGAGCGTTGCTCTGGAATTCGCGCTTGGGATCTTGGTGCTCGGCCTCGCCGCTGTCCTGGGGATTACGCCGCCACCGCAGTAAGCGGCGGACGAGCGACACTTTTAATGAGGCTTTCAGCCTGCTGCCCATCTGCTATGTTCCCGATGTGACGGACACATAGAGAGGCAGCGCATGTCAAAATCGATCATCGTCACAGTGCCACATCAACTTGGCATCGACGAAGCGCGCCGCCGGATCGCGGCTGAGATCGACTATCTGCGAAGTTCCTATATCGACAAAGTTGCCCAAACCGATGCCGTTTGGATTGGCAATAATGCGACTATACGAGTTGTCGCGTTAGCGCAGCAGATCGAGGCTCGGCTCGCGGTGATGGCCGACAGCGTACAGATCGAAATTATCCTGCCATGGCTTCTCGCGAGCCTTGCCGGCCCCATACAGGAGCGGCTCACGACGACCGCGCGCACGACGCTCGCCATCGGCCATTCGCCCAAGCCATGATTGCCGGAGCGGACGTGCGGCTTTGTTGCGTTCATTGCGCACCGAGGACAACAACAAGTCCGGAGACATCTGCGCCGCCGTCGCGACGGCTTGACGCCGCCTCCAAGACCACGACCGCGAATTCGTGCCGCTCGGCGACCTCGCGCACATACGCGGGCGCATGCGCATAGCGCATGTCCGACCCCAGATGAAATCCACTCTCCGCGCTCTGCAAAGTGAGGGCGAACATCCCGTCCTCCCGCAATACGCGCCTCGCCAGGAGAAACACCTGATTGAGGTCGCCGAAATAGACAAGCACGTCAGCAGCCACCAAAAGGTCGGCACTTGCCGCCGGTTCGGCATCAAGAAATGCGTTGAGATTCTGGACCACGAGACGGTCATAAAGACCCTTGGCGCGAGCCTGCTCAATCATGCGCGGGGAAAGATCGACTCCTGTCATGAATTCGGCGCGAGCGCGAAAGGCCGCGCCGCAAAGGCCGGTGCCACAGCCAAGATCGACGACATGTGCGAAGCGCGCACGATCGAGGTCGGCAGTCGCCTCGACCAACAAGCCTGGCGCACAATAGGCCAACGTGTCGACGAGATGCAGGTCGAATTTTTCGGCATATTGGTCGAACAGGCCTCTGACGTAGGATTCGGGTGCGGAAGCGGGCGCTGGAATAGCGCCGAGCCGGGCAAGATGAAGGGCTGCACCTAATTCGTCCTGCGGATCGAGCGTCGCCGCGCGGGTGAAGGCGGCGATGGCGCGGTCGCGGGAGGCGAGCGATTCCTCTGCGCAGCCAAGTGCGAGCCACGCCGCCGGCCAATGCGGGGCGCGTTCGAGCGCCTGTTCGAGAAGGTCGCGCGCTGCGTGATGATCACCCCTTGATGCATAGGCGTCGGCATAGTCGAGGCGACGATCGGCGATGACATCGCCGGAGGAGCGAAAGACAGGCGGCGGTCGGTCCATGGAATACCCCTCAAAGCTTCCTTATAAAAAGTTCGTTACCAGCCTGACCTCGGCTTGTCGCGGGGCACTTTCCTCGCCATGTCGAAGAGACAAGATGTCAAGCGGGAACCGAGGAGCCGCACGCCGCATTCACCCCCAGTTCAACTTCCCTATGGTTTGAAATCCACAAGGAAGATCAGCGGCCTGGGCATCGATTGGCCCGTTGGGATACTCGGTGATCGCAGGCCCGCGGTGGGAGCATTGGACGGCAAACATCGCCGGCTGAATTAGGCGGCAGGATCAGAAGAGCAAGGCAGCCCGCCGAGACGACTGAAGTGAAGGAGCAAACCATGTTGACACTGTCGAGAAAGATGATCGCAGGTGCTCTCGTCGCTGCGACCATGGGCGCGACCGTTGCCGCGACCTCTACTCCCGCCCTGGCCTTTCACGCCGGCTATCATGGCGGCTGGCACGGCGGCTGGGGCGGCAGAGGCTACGGTTGGGGCGGTAGAGGCTATGGCTGGGGCTGGGGCGCCGCGGGGCTCCTTGGCGGATTGGCCATCGGCAGCGCACTAGCCTATCCTTATTATTACGGCGGCTATGGCTATCCCTGCTACGCTTATGGCTACGGCTATCCCTATGGCTATCCTTACGGCTGCCGATATTATCCATACTAAGCTCGGACGGTCTGCTTAAGCTCAAGGCAAGCCGGAGATTCCCCGGCTTGCCTCTTTATTTTGTGCCGTGCTTTTTGACGCCGGTTGCGGCGCGCCTTCTCCCGCCGGCAATTTGCTTAAGCGCGGCTGAAACCTTCCGCCAACTCGGCCGTTTTGTCGGTGTGTGCGAACGCACCGACCTACGACCTGTCGATCGCCATTCTCACTTCATCAAGGCGGTCGGCGACAGGGGGAAGCCATGACGAAGTCTCAGCATCTTATCGAGAGTACGGTCACGAGGTCGATCATCGTCGGCGTCGCCCTTTCCTGTCTCGGCGCTGTTGTGGTCTTCGCTTCACCCGTCCGGATGAACTCCGTAACGCGCAACACTGCCATCCAGCACACAAGCTTCGCTCCGCTCGCCAAGGGCCCGGCGGTCAGCCTGTCGCGGACCGATAAGTCTGACGAGGACTGCATCGAGGTGACCAGGGTTGTCGGGACGACATCCGGCTCCTTCGGCGCGCTCTATGCGCCGCGCAGCCTCTCCTGCAGCGAATAGTATTTCCGCATCCGCGAGTTAAGTCTCGGAATTGTGGCGGGGATGCTGCGGGCACCCGCCTCGAAATAAGGCCGCCGAGCGCCTATCTCTGCCACATCATGCAAGCCGCGGAATTGCTCGCGCTGAAACCTGCCGGCCTCTATTGCGCGGCGGGCGATTTCTACATCGATCCGGTAGGACGCGTGCCGCGGGCCTTGATCACCCATGCGCATTCCGACCACGCGCGCCCGGGCCACGGCAAGGTGTTCGCCACCCGTGATACACTCGCCATTATGGCGATCCGCTATGGCGCGGATTTCGCCGGGGAAACGCAGGCCATCGGCTACGGTGAAAATCTGCGGGTCGAGGGTGTGGACGTCAGTTTTCATCCCGCCGGCCATGTGCTCGGGTCGGCTCAAATCCTTGTGACCGGCAGGGGCAGGCGGACAGTGGCGTCGGGCGATTACAAACGCGAGGCTGATCCCACCTGTGCGCCGTTCGAACCGCTCGCCTGCGATACATATATAAGTGAGGCGACGTTCGGCCTGCCCGTCTTCCGCCATTCCAATGCCGCCCGCCAAATCGATAAGCTGCTTGCTTCGCTGCGGCTTTTCCCCGAGCGCACGCATCTCGTCGGCGCTTATGCCTTCGGCAAGGCGCAACGCCTGATCGCTCTGTTGAGGCAGGCAGGTTACGAGCGCCCGATCTTCATCCATGGCGGTCTTGAGAAACTCACCGACTATTATAAAAGCCAAGGCATCGAACTGGGAGACGTGCGTAGAGTCGCGGTCACCGGGACGGGGCAGCTTGCCGGCGAAATCGTGCTCTGTCCGCCGAGCGCGTTGAACGATCTGTGGAGTCGCAAATTCGCCGATCCGGTGACGGCCTTCGCCTCCGGCTGGATGCGGGTGCGCGCACGGGCGCGGCAAGGCGGCATCGAATTGCCACTGGTCATTTCCGATCACGCCGATTGGGACGGACTTTGCACCACGATCGCAGAGACGGGCTGTACAAAGCTTCTGGTGACCCACGGCGAGGCCGATGCGCTTGTGCATTATTTCACAGGTCGTGGGATCGCCGCCGAACCCCTCCATCTTGTCGGCTATGGCGAGGACGAGGCGGAAGTGTCGGCAGAGAGTGAAGCGTGAACCGGTTCGCCCTGCTTCTCGACCAGCTCGGCTATGAGCCGTCGCGGCTGGGAAAGCTGCGGCTCATGACCGATTATTTTAGCACGGTGCCTGACCCGGACCGCGGCTATGGCCTCGCGGCACTGACTGGCACGCTATCCTTCCGCTACGCCAAGCCCGGTCTGATCAAGGCGCTCATCGGCTCGCGCGTCGATCCCGTCCTGTTCGATCTCTCCTATGATTTCGTCGGCGATCTGTCCGAGACCGCGGCTTTGCTTTGGCCAGCGCCATCCTCCGCCGAAGGGTCGCATCCACCGTCGCTGACCGAGGTTGTTCGAAGCCTCGCTCATACCGGCAAAGTCGACCTGCCGCGCGTTCTCGCCGGGCTTCTCGACGCGCTCGACGAAACCGGCCGTTGGGCGCTCCTGAAACTCATCACCGGTTCGATGCGGATCGGCGTCTCGGCGCGGCTCGCAAAACAGGCGGTTGCCGAACTCGCCGGCAAGAGCGCCAACGATATCGAGGATATCTGGCATGGCCTGGCGCCGCCTTATCTTGATCTCTTCGCTTGGCTGGAAGGCCGCGAGGCGCGGCCAGTGACACGGGATCCGGCGCCCTTCTGCCCGGCCATGCTCGCCCATGCGCTTACCGAAAACGACCTCGCCGAGCTTATGCCGGCTGAGTTCTGCGCCGAATGGAAATGGGACGGTATCCGCGTTCAGGCCGCTTTAGGTCACCACCATCATACGAGCGAAAAGATCGTCAGGCTTTTTTCACGGACCGGAGAAGATATTTCTAGCGCATTTCCGGATCTGGTCGATGCGCTCGCGCAGGAGCCCTATCGTTCCTTCTCGCTCGACGGCGAATTGTTGATCCTGCGCGATGGTTTGGTTCAATCTTTTAGCGTTCTGCAGCAGAGGTTGAACCGTAAGCGCGTCTCGGCCGCGCTGCTCGCCGATTATCCTGCGCATATCCGCGCCTATGATCTTCTCTCTCTGGAGGGTGAGGATCTGCGGCCTCTGCCCTTCGCCGAAAGACGCCGCAAACTCGAAGCCTTCGCCGCCGGGGCCAAGAGCAAACGGCTCGACCTCTCGCCGCTCATCGATTTCAAATCATGGGAATTTCTGGCGGCGGCGCGGCGCGATCCGGCAGCCGCCGGCGCAGGCGCCGACGCGGCGGCAATCGAGGGACTGATGCTGAAGCGCAGCGACTCGATCTATGTGCCTGGTCGCCCGAAAGGCCTTTGGTACAAGTGGAAACGGGATCCGTTCACCATCGACGCGGTGCTGATGTACGCGCAACGCGGTCACGGCAAAAGATCTTCGTTCTACTCCGATTTCACATTCGGGGTCTGGCAAGCAACGACGGCGGGCGACGAACTGGTTGCGGTCGGGAAAGCCTATTTCGGCTTCACGGACGAGGAGTTGCGCCTGCTCGACCGCTATGTCCGGAACAATACGAGCAATCGCTTCGGACCAGTACGCGAAATTACGCATGGGAAGGAAGACGGCCTCGTCCTCGAAATCGCCTTCGACGGGGTGAACCGCTCGGGCCGGCACAAATCCGGAATCGCTATGCGCTTTCCGCGGATCAATCGCATCCGTTGGGATAAGCCGGCGCATGAGGCGGACCAACTTGAAACGCTTGAGGCCTTATTGAAGGAATGAAGACAGAGCCGCAAGATAGATCGCGCGTGCCGCAGCCTCCGGCGATGACGACACGTGAGATTTGGACGCCTGCACTTACAAGCATGCGGCAGAAGTCAAGATCTTGCAACGGACGTGTAACATTTTAGCGGCAGTTGTCTCCTATTTTGTCGCCGCAGAGTTTCTGCGCGGACCTGGCGACGATGCGGTTGCGAAGCGACAATTTCGGCGAGCATCCAATTTCCATTTGATTCAAAGCTTTAAAAGCAAAGCGTTTCTATTGCCTCAAAAAATCGGCATTCGACGCGCTCTTTGCAATCTCATGACGAACGCATTTGGTCGGCTCCTTCAACGCCCGTTTTGAATACTTGGCCGCCAGCATGCGCGCAGATTTGCGCGGAAATCAGGTGCTTACAATGGTGCGGCGCGCCCGAATGAAAACCCGCGCAGTACCCGCTTTCCACGCAGTGAAATTTTCGTGACACAAGCTTGTTGCGGGACGCAGGTTCTATGTTAAGGTTCTGACGTGGTCGGACGTTCCGATTGCGCGAATGCTTCGAGCGAACTTCAAGCGTTTCCCCTAGTATCGGTGGTGTCTTTGCGTCGTCAAACGCATTGCAAATCCGTGCGAAGAAGAGACGTGAAAAAATGGTTTGCGTGGGGCAGATCGTTGCAGGCGGAGGGGGGCAAAGAGTAGCGTCCGCTACAATTAAACCTCTATCGGATTTTGACGAGTTGGACTTCGGAATTTCGATTTCGGGGATGGGGAACTTTTGGCTATGAACAGACCCGTGACAGGTCGATCAAACTCTTGCGCCTCTCATATTGAAGGCGCTCCGCTTTCCTACCGGCTTTTCTCTCGGTACCGACAGCGCTTAATGCGTTAGAGCACGCGGCGGAGTGGATCGCCGCCGGTTTGCCGCCGACAAATCTCGCTCGATGAGCGAGCGTTGGTTGAGAGAACCGGCCGTCCATTTCCGCTGATCGCGCGCCCGTCGCTTTTCGTCACCTTCATCTTTTCACGCATTGTCCGGCAGCTTTTTTCGGGGCCGGCCGCCTCTCTATGTGCAAGAAGAAGACCGATGTTGAATCCTCGTCGAGAAGAAACTGGCAAATTGAACTCCATCCCGCGCGACACCAGCAATCCTGCGCCGCGCGACACGAGTAAGGAGGAATCCTGGGCAGCCATTTGCCGCCGCTTGCGGGCCGAACTCGGAGAAGCGATTTTCACTTCATGGTTTGCGCGTTTGGAATTGGAAAACCTCGGGCCGGACACCGCCTATCTTTCGGTGCCGACCAAGTTCCTGAAGAACTGGATTCAGGCGCATTACTCCCAGCGGATATTGACCGCCGTCGCGGGCGAATTTCGCGCCGTCAAACAGGTCGCCATCAGCGTGCGCTCGTCGTCGCGCCCGATGAATGGACGCGTGGGGGACTTGGCTCAGGAGAGCTCGCCGGATTCCGCGTCCCAATTCGGAGACGGCCCGGCGCAGCCGAAGGTGTCGAGACCTCTCCCCGAGCCACAGCGTTTTTCCAATGCCTTTGTCGGCGGCAAGGCGATGAAATCGACCGCGCGCGATGCTGCCGAAGTAGAAACCCTGGCCGGTTCACCCCTCGACAAGAGGTTGAATTTTTCGGCCTTTCTCGTCGGTCGCTCGAACCAGCTCGCCTATGCGTCAGCGCAAGACGTGGCCTTCGCCCAGCCGGGGGAAGCGCTGCGCTTCAACCCGCTTTACATCCACGCATCGGTCGGACTCGGCAAGACGCATCTCTTGCAGGCGATCGCGCATGCGGCGACGGCCGCCAAACGTCGGGTGATCTATCTGACTGCCGAAAAATTCATGCATGGTTTCGTTAGCGCGCTCGAAGCCGAGACGGCAATCGCCTTCAAGGACAAGCTGCGGGCAATCGACATCCTCGTGATTGACGACGTCCAGTTCCTGCGCGGAAAATCGATTCAGAATGAGTTCTGTCATATTCTCAACGCGCTCATTGATGCGCGGCGGCAGATCGTCATCGCAGCTGACCGGCCGCCGGGAGATCTCGAAAGTCTCGACGAACGGGTTCGGTCACGCTTCGCCGGCGGCCTCTGCGTCGAAATGGGCGCGCTCGACGAGAACCTGCGGATCAAGCTTCTCGAAGCGCGGGTTGCTGCGGCGAAACAGCTGCATCCCAATTTTGAGATGTCGCCGGCGGTCCTCGCTTATGTTGCGAGCGTCATTCAGACCAACGGCCGCGATCTCGACGGTGCGGTCAACCGCCTGGTCGCGCACGCCTCTCTCACCCGCGTGCAGCTTTCTGTCGAGACCGCCGAAGCCGCGATCCGCGATCTCGTCCGCACCCGCGAGCCGAAACGGGTCAAGATCGAAGACATCCAGAAGCTCGTTGCCAGCCATTACAACGTCACCAAGGCGGATATTCTCTCGGCGCGCCGGACGGCAAACGTGGTGCGGCCACGGCAGATCGCCATGTATCTGGCGAAAATGCTGACGCCGCGGTCCTTGCCGGAGATCGGTCGGCGTTTCGGCGGTCGCGATCACACGACGGTGCTGCATGCAGTGCGCAAGATCGAGGCCCTCGCGGGGTCGGACGCCCACCTCCTGGAGGAGATCGACCTTCTCAAACGTCTGCTGACCGAGAACTGACCTCTGCTGTGCGCTGCGCCGGCCTTCCCACGCCGGCGCTCGCTGCGGCTTCCCCAATCCGCGTGGGCAAGCGCCGCGGAAAGAGGTAAGAGCGGGGCATGAACGCGCCCACGATTCGCATCATCGGCATCGATCCCGGCTTGCGCAACATGGGTTGGGGCATCGTCGATCTTGCCGGTTCACGGCTTTCTTATGTCGCAAGCGGCGTCCTGCGGTCACACGAGAAGACGGCGCTCGGCAACCGTCTGCGCGAGCTCCACGAGGGGCTCACCCGGATCGTCGCGGATTATGCGCCAGACGAAGCGGCGGTCGAAGAGACCTTCGTCAACCGCGACCCGCAATCGGCGCTGAAGCTAGGTCAGGCGCGCGGCATCGCGCTCGTCGTGCCGGCGCTAGCCGGCTTGCCCGTCGCCGAATATGCCGCCAATCTCATCAAGAAGACGGTGGCCGGTACCGGCCACGCGGAAAAGGCCCAGATCGCCATGATGGTGAAAGTGCTTCTGCCAAAATGTTCGAGCGTCAAACCGCAAGATTTTTCTCCCGACGCGACTGATGCGCTGGCCGTCGCGATCACCCATGCGCATCATCACAAAATCCCGGCGGTGCGCAGGGCATGATCGGCAAGCTGAAAGGCATGATCGATTCGATCGGCGAGGACTTCCTTATCGTCGATGTCCATGGCGTCGGCTATGTCGTGCAGTGTTCGCCCCGCACGCTGCAAAATTTGCCACGCTCCGGTGAGATCGCCGAACTCGCGATCGAAACGCAGGTGCGCGAGGATTCGATCAGACTTTATGGATTCCTCAGCAACGCAGAGCGCGATTGGTTTCGGCTGCTGCAAACGGTGCAAGGCGTCGGAGCCAAAGTGGCGCTTGCTATCCTGGGCGTATTCGACGTCGCAGAACTTGCCACCGCGATTGCGCGGCAGGACAAGACCGCGATCTCGCGCGCACCTGGCGTCGGTCCAAGGCTTGCTGGCCGGCTCCTCGCGGAACTCAAGGACAAGACGGGTGCCTTCGCTACCCTCGCGCCAAGCGCCGCTGGCGTGCCGGGGGAAGCCCAGGAGATGCCCGCAGTCCAGGATGCAATCGAGGCACTCGTCAGTTTGGGCTACAGCCGGCCGCAGGCGGCTGGCGCGGTCGCAGTCTCGCGCGCGGCACTTGGTGAAGATGCCGAGGCATCGGCGCTGATCAAACGCGGTCTCAGGGAATTGGCACGTTAGACGTGTCCGGCCTCGCCGGCGGCGAGACTGCGTCGCTCTCCTCATGCCGCTGCGCCGACGGCGGAAGCCGCATCCGCCATTAATATAGCTAACAGCTTGATATTGTTGTGAGAAGTTGCACGGCAGCTGGGTTTTCTTACCTTTAACCCTGCCGCTTGCCGCGCTCAATTGCGTTCAATCAGTCGTTCACGGCTCCGGCTTCTTCAAATACGCGCGATCGCGCGCATTTGGCGTCAATCCTCGGGCGTGCTTGACGAAATGTAACGATTATGGCAAGCTTGCAGGATGTTCGGAACTACGCCCACTTAGACGGAGACTTCGCAAGTTGGCCGGCCGCAAGCATCCGGTGCGCCGCGATGAAGTTCGCGTGGAGTGGGGCCACCGAAGATGGGCGCCCTGGTTGAAGCGCCAGCCGCCTCTGACGTTCATCATCCGCACCGCGCCGCTCAATGCCTACCACATGCAAGCGGTTGATGACGGCGTGCTGCATTATGCTGTTCCCGCGCCGATCATGCCGTTGTGGCAGCCGCTGCTTGCTGAATTGCAGGAAGAGCAAGCACGCCGCTACGCCGGTCTTGGCGAACCTGTCAGCGACGATGCGGATATTTATCCTCCGGCATTGCGTGACGATCGGGTTCACCGCTGTGACGTGTGCCGTGGCTCATTCGTCGCCAGTGACGCCCGCACATGCTATTGCAGCGAGACTTGCCGGAACGTAGCCGCCAAGCCGTCGAAGCGGGCGCAACAAGTCAAGTACACGATCGCACGCGGAAAGCAGCGACTTGCTGCGCGGCGCAACCGTGCGTGTGCGCATTGCGGCCAGCCGTTTACGCCAAAGCGGGCCAGTGCAAGCAAGGGTCGCTTTTGCAGCGTCCGCTGCCGCGTCGCGGCGCATCGCAAGCATCGTTCACTTTCGGCGTGACCGCATCTTGCGCATACGCTCTGCCGCAGTCATCGCGCGTTCGCCGATCGGCTTGCGTCCGACCTTGGCGATGGCAGGCTTCGCCCTCGCTTCCGCAAGCTCCTGCTTGAGCCGGGCGACTACGCGCTTGAGCCGGGCGACTTCCGCCGCGTCATTGACCGGCCGTGCGGATGACGCTCCCTTTCGACGACGCACCAATTCCTCCAGCGAAGGGAGAGGCGGCGGATCATACTTGCCAGGTGGCTTCGGCCTGGTCCGCAAAGCGTCGGCTTTCGCCCGCGCATTTTCGGCTTCGGCAGGGAACGCGCCAGGATAGTTCGCGAGGGTGTCCAGCTTTCTGAAGCGGCACAGTTCGTCGATCACCGCGTCATCATCCATGGCCGCTTTGCGGTTCTTCCGCGCCATTGCAGGCCCTCTCTCTGCTGGCAAGTATAGTCAACTAAATAAACTCTTTTCGCCAAGTCGTGGCCCTGCCGCGAGCCACGTCTAAACTCACCTTGCCTTGCCGCGCCACAGACTGACCCAACAAGACCTTGCCTTATCAAACTATAGTCGCCGGCTATGTAGCGACATTATTGGAGAATTCCGCGCACTGCAATGCTTTTTTCAGCCGCCAAAGGCAGAGCTTTCAGCAATACTTACAGATTGGTCGTTTCCGGTCACGAAAAAAGAGGCCGCCCACTGCGGCGGCCTCGGTGTTACTTGGTCTTGGCTACTATAAGTCTATTGGCAGACGAGCTGGGCCCCTACGATGTGGCATTGATTTGTTGGCGTCGTCGCCTTTCCCAAAACTTCTGTCGGCGTCGAAGCCTCTCCCGTCTTGGCCATGCTATTGGACATGCCGGTCCCGGTCTTGGACATGCTATTGGACATGGGGGTTTGGGCGAAGCACGCGCCGCTGAAACCGAACGTCAGCGCGGCCGCGATAAGGAGATATTTCATATCCGTTCTCCTCAGATCTTTCCTCCCGTAATCCGTCAACCCGGCGGCAGCCGGAGGGTTCGAGCGGTCATTCCTAAAAATTAGGACATGTGTGGGGATGGTTGCCCGGCCCCCGTGGTGCATAGCTCGCAGTCTACAATGTGAAAACATCCGCATATATTGCGGCTGCGGTGAGCCACGAGCGATCAGCCGAGTATAGGGATCCGTATGACTTGGCTTGCCGGGAGCAAGTCTCAGCCAGCAACCAGACGGGGTTCGCCTATGCGGTACTGTCCGAACTAGCATTCGTCGGTGCAGGTGGGATGTCCGCTATGTGCCTTGGCCATTATTGCTAGGAGCGGACAAAAAGCCCCGGCGCGGCGATGTCAAAGGAATTGACCCAACCGTCGTCGGCTATTTCGGCCATCAGTCGGGTAGCCGTGGCCAGATCGGCTGCGGTCGCGGCTTCGGCGGTTTGCGATCGCGCCTGCCACAGCTTTTCAAGGACGGTTAAATTGACCATGCACTCCCACCCTTCGGGAGCGCGCCGAAGCGCCGGCCCGGGATGCCGCGATGAAACGGGGTTTTTCCTAAACTTTTTCCATATCGCGCGTATAAGAAAACTTTAGTAAAATTCAGGTTCCATCCCGGCATCCCGGGCCGGTTGTTTTTTAGCCCTTCAATTCCAGCCCTTCGATGACGGCGACGTTGTGCTTTTTGCCACCTTCGGTTTTTCCCAAACCCAATTCCTGAAGCCGCTCGGACAGGGTACGGCCGATCCAGGGCTTGCGAATTTCACCGGCGCCGATCGCCCAGTCGTTGAAGTCGGTCGTCAACGATTTGAGAAGCGTCCGCGCCTTGGAAGCTCGTTCGCAGCGCTCATCGATCCATCGCGCAACTATGTCCATGTCAGCTCGGTAGCGATCGGTAGCTTCAACAACGCATGGCGGCGGGCGCAAACCATTGGTGAGGTAATCCTTGAGGCCGGCCAAAGCCCAATTCAAAATCCCCGGCAATTCCGGGCGCAACACTTTCGCGCGGAAGTCCGGCACAACTTCCGTACCCGCGATCGTGACGGTGTAGGGAATAAGATGAATGCGACGCCAGATGCCCTTGTCAGTGCCGCGAATGACCGGCTTATGGTTGGTCCGCAGAAGCCGCCGTGTCCCGGCGATAACAATGAGCATCAAAAAGCCGGCGCCAAGCACATCGGAAAGAAAATGGCCCCCGGACGCCATGCGCAACAGGCCCGTGGCAACGCCGAACAGGAGAGCTGCCGCCATCAGCGCCGGCTGCCAGGGCAACGGTGCGAGGCTTGCCGGCGCCACGGTCCAGAAGGCCGCGGCCGCCTCTCCGGAGGGAAATGAGCAATTGCGCGAACAGCCGCCCTCGCGACGATAGTAAGGCTGGAAATCGAGCGTGCCGCCAAATTGTTGAACCTGGGCCGGCCGTGGCCGATGCACATGCGTCTTGAATACGCCATTGACGAGAAGGCCCGGCCCGAGTGCGAGCGACAGCGCTAGAAACAGCATGCTGCGCCCGTCGGGCGCGCGGCGTGCGGCGATCCAGCCGAGCCGGCGTGCGATGTAAAGAAGCGCCACAACGCCGAAAAGAAGCAGAGGCGCCAGTCTCGCAACATCCCGCGCGAAGAAGCCGATCCGTCCATTGCCGAGAAAATGGCCGTCAGCGTAGAATAGGCGGGAGGCGCAGAGATCCGCACCCGGCGCGAACGCCAGGACAATAAGCAAAAGGCCGACGGCAGCCCCATATTTTACCAAACAAAAACCCCTCCGCCATGCGTGGGCCGTCGGCGCACCGAAAACCCGCGGCTTGAACGGCACGTTTGCAGGACAAGTCCTGCATCGCCTGATCGACCCAGCTCCGCGAACACGCCAAGTTGACCTCACGATACATTGACCCAGCGCCCATATGTCTAAAACATGCGCGACCAAGTCGCGAAGCAAAAAGGCATAATGGGGCCGTGAAATTGAAGTAGCCGGTTTAAGGGATTTATTGCCGATTTACGAAAGCAAACGGGGGCCGGGGGACATGCTGAGACTGAGCGACAATGTCGCGAAATTGATGCGCCTGTTTCGGCGCCCGGAGAAGCTTCAGCCGGACGCCGAACGGGATATCTTTCTTGTTACCTATCCAAGGTCGGGAACGACCTGGGTCAGCTGCATAGCAGTCTGAATTGCTGTACCGAAGATCACCGGAAAATCTTACGGAAATCGTTTCACTCGTGCCCGACCTACGAGCCATGCCGAGCGCGTGGGCTCGCTGGCGCCAGAACGGCACCTACAAATATGTGCCCGACGTGCACGTCATGCCGGATAAGTCTATCGTGCCTGCTGCAAGCCATTATCTGATCAAATCGCATTTCCAATTGAATGGGACGCCGCTCTTTGGGGAATATCGAAGAGTCATCTATTTGATCCGCGATCCGAGAGACGTTCTTCTCTCCTATTATCGATTTGTGCGATTTGTGGGCGTTATCCTGGCGACATGAAGGAGTTCGCCATGGATTGGATGGCGGGACGCATTTGGCCCTGCTCCTGGCAGGAACACGTCAATTCCTGGTTGGCCCTTCGACCGCAGATGGCGCCCTTCGAATTGACCCTTCTGCGTTACGAAGACTTCGTCACCGATCCTGTCAGCCAAACCGAGATTCTCGCCAAAGTGCTGGGAGTCGAAGCGGAAAAGGCGCGGATCGAAGAAATTACCGCCGACACAAGCCCGCGTGCCATGCGGGAGCGAGAGATCAAGGGGAACAACGGGTTCAGCCCCGACTTCAATTTCATCGGCCCCGCAAAGGCAGGAAATTGGAAAGAGCTTCGATCCCGAGACGAGCGCGACGCGGTCGCGATTGTCGAGGAATTTGCCCATGACACCATGCGGCGCGTGGGCTATCCAATTTTGGAGCCCGCGTTGAACTGACAGGTCGAGGTCACGCCGCTTGGCGCCTGCGAAAGGTCGCTGCGGGCAGGATTGGACGTTTCGGCCATTTGCGCGGCGTGAAGCGCTGCGTTCAAGAGGGTCGATTTTCCTGCCGCCCGGTATTAGATGAACATCATGTTCTCACCTGAAGAAGTCGAACGCTACGCGCGTCATCTGGTGCTGAGAGACGTCGGCGGTCCCGGACAGCAGAAGCTGCAGGAGGCGCGCGTGCTCGTCATCGGTGCCGGCGGCCTCGGCGCCCCCCTTATTCAATACCTCGCGGCGGTCGGTGTCGGCGAATTGGGTATCGTCGACAACGATGCCGTATCGCTTTCCAATTTGCAAAGGCAAGTGCTGTTCGGAACGCCGGACATTGGTCACGCGAAAGTGGAATGTGCCGCGGCGGCCGTCGCGCGATTGAACCCCCATGTCAAGGTCACGCCCTCGCAGTTGTGGTTGACGGCGGAAAATGCACGCGGCTTGGTCGCCGACTGGGATGTCGTCGCGGATGGCTCGGATAATTTCGCGACGCGTTACGCCGTCTCTGACGCCTGCTTTTACGAGCGCCGGCCGCTGGTGACGGCGGCGATTGGCGCCTTCGACGGATCGCTGACCACTTTGCGGCCTTTCGAAAGGGCCGCTTCGGGAAAGCCCAATCCGACCTATCGCTGCCTTTTTCCAGAACCGCCACCGCCCGGCACCGTTCCTGCTTGCGCGGAAGCCGGCGTGCTTGGTGGTCTTGCTGGATTGCTCGGCGCCTTGATGGCGATCGAAGTGATCCGAGAGATCGTCGGCTTCGGTGAAGGCCTTGTCGGCCGTCTGTTGTTGATCGACGCGCTCGCTTTGCGCTTCGAGACGATCGCCTATGGCTGGGACGAAGCTAATCCCCTGAACGGCGCGGTGGCCAAGGCGGCCGAGTAAAGTCCGCTTGTCGAATGGCGGCCTGTGTCACGACCATAAAGATGTCGGATTGCGCCGTTTACCTAAGCCCCTGAAATGACAAAAAAGATGCGAGGCCGTTCCGGCAATTCTGGTAAAAGTAATCGGTATTTCAAAATTCAATGGGTAGAACGGAACGAAGTTCCGCATTGCGAATAAGGTGAGTTGCAATCGGCCGCTTTGCTTGCCGAGAGGGGTGGGTTTGCGAGACCGGGCGAAGTAGGTTGCGAGTTCATGGAGATAACTGCCAAGCTCCTGGTCGTTGATCCGCACCCCGCATCGCGCAGCGGGAAGGTCCGGCTCCTTGAGGACGCGGGCCTACGGGTGAGCGCGGTCGCCTCCGGCCGCGCCGTGTTGCAAAGCTTGGACGCCGAGGTCTTCGATCTCGTCATCATGGACGCCGACGTCGAGGATCCTGGAGATCTACGAGAAGATCAAGGAGCGCAGTCCCTCGACCTCAATCTTGCGCATTGCCCGTGCGAGCGACGCCGCGCGCATCACGACGGTCGATCCGGTGATAGATGGATTGCTTCTGGATCCCTTCGAGCCGTCCGAACTCATCATCCTTGTTCAGTCTCTGCTGCGCCTCAACCGCAGCAGGCTCGCGCTCCGCGATGCCGAAGCGCGGCTGCAGCTCGTTCAGGATGCCGGCGGCCTGGCTGTCGCCGACTGCGATCTCGTCACTGGGCGAGCTTTATGGTCGGAGAAATTTGCCGAGCTTTTCCAGTTACCGCCCGACGCTGCGGAAAGGCGATTTAAATTCGACGTGATCCTGAATGTCGTCCATCAGGACGACAAGGCGGCTTTGCTGGCTGATTATCGGTATCTGCGGCGTAGGGGTGGCCAGTTCGAGCGCGACTTCCGCATTTGCCGGCCCGATGGCGCCGTCGGTTGGATCAATGCGCGCGGCAGCTTCATCCGAGGCGCGGCGGGAGAGATCGAGCGAATCTTGTGCCTATGCTTCGACATCACCGAACGCAAGCTTGCGGAGTTGCGCAATGCGCAACTGGCGGCGATCGTCGCCTCGTCCGTCGATGCCATCGTCAGCGTCAACCTCAACGACACGATCCTCACCTGGAATTACGGCGCCCAACAATTGTTCGGCTATTCGGCGCAGGAGGCTATCGGCCGCCCGGGGGGATTCTATGTTCCCCCCGATCTTGTCGACGAACGCGCGGCGGCGATGGAGCGCCTGATGAAAGGCGAGGCGATTGAATATCAAACGCAGCGCCGGCAGAAGAGCGGACAGGTCATCGACGTTTGGATTCGCGGCGCCCCTATGCGCAGCGCCAATGGCGATTTTGTGGGCGGCTCCCTGATCATTCGCGACGTTACGGCACAGAAGCAGCGCGACGAACATGTCCATTTCCTGATGCGGGAATTGACGCATCGGTCGAAGAATTCTGCTAGCCGTAATTCAAGCGATGGCCCGGCAATCCCTTTCGCTGCAGACGACGCCGGAGGAATTCGTCGTGCGGTTCAGCGAAAGGCTCAGCGGCCTTGCCGGTTCTCACGATCTACTCTCCAGCGACGATTGGGCGGGCGCCTCACTCATCCAATTGATCCGCTCCCAACTGCAACATTTCGATGATTTGTTCGACACACGCATTCATCTCGAAGGCACAGATCTCATCCTGCGCCCGGAGGCGGCGCAGAACATCGGAATTGCTTTGCATGAGCTCTCCACCAACGCGGCGAAATTCGGTGCGCTTTCAGCGGAAGGCGGCACGGTTACCGTCTCCTGGTGCATCGTAACGGACGAGAACAGCAGGCGCCGCATGCATCTGCGTTGGAAGGAGCAGAGTGGGCCGCCGGTCGCCTTGCCTGTTCATAACGGCTTCGGCCGGATGGTCATGGACCGGATCGCCGGCCAGGCGCTTGGCGGCCGGTCACAGGCCGTCTTCGCCCCCGACGGCGTCTATTGGGATCTCGACGTGCCCGCGAGCTCCGTCATTCGTGAGAAGGCGAGTGCCGAACCTGCGCTTGGGTGAGGTCAACTTCCAATTGACGGCACGCAGGCGGGGCCCGCGCAATCAACTTACCTTGCCGCCTTGACTCCGCGCAACCGCAGCGCATTACCGACAACGAAGACCGAAGAAAAAGCCATCGCGACCGCGGCCAGCATCGGCGACAGAAGAATGCCGCTGGACGGATAGAGCGCGCCCGCCGCCACCGGGATCAAGACCACATTATAGGCCAGCGCCCAGAACAGATTTTGCGCGATATTGCGTAGCGTCGCGCGGCTCAAGACGACTGCCGTCACGACGCCATCGAGATCGTCTCCCATCAGCACGACATCGGCGGATTCGATGGCGATATCCGTGCCAGTACCGATGGCGATGCCGACATCGGCAGTGGCCAGCGCCGGCGCATCATTGATACCGTCGCCGACGAAGGCGACCTTGCTGCCGTCCGCGCGCAATTGCTTCACAGCGGCGACCTTGCCGCCGGGCAAGACCTCTGCCTCGATCTCGTCGATGCCAAGCGTGCGACCGATCGCTTCCGTGGTCGCCTTTCGGTCGCCACTGATCATGACGAGGCGGAGCCCCAGATTTTTCAGTGCCGCGACTGCCTCTGGCGCCGACGGTTTCAGTGCATCCGCGACCGCCAGAGCTGCTGCGAGCCGGCCATCGACGGCCACGAAAAGCGATTTTCCCTCCGTGGCCAAGCGCACTGCGACATCGGCGAAAGGTGTGACATCGCTGCCGAGGCGCGCCATGAAGCGCTCCGTGCCGACCGCGATTCTCTGGCCGGCCACGCGCGCGACGACGCCGAAACCGGGCGTCGCCTCGAAGTCGGTCACCTTCTGCAGATCCAGATTGCGCGCCTTCACGGCTGCCACGATCGCCTTGCCGATCGGGTGCTCCGAACGCGCCTCGACGGAAGCGGCGAGTGCGATGATCTGATCCTCCGTGAATCCGGATGCCGCGAACAGATCGGTGAGTTCGGGGCGCCCCTCGGTCAAAGTTCCAGTCTTGTCGAAGGCGACGGTCGAAACATTGCGCAAGTTCTGCAACGCCGTGGCTTGCCGGAACAAGATACCGAGCTCGGCGCCGCGGCCCATCGCAACCATGATCGAGGTTGGCGTCGCAAGGCCCATGGCACAGGGACAGGCGATGATCAACACGGCAACCGTGTTGACGAGGGCGTAGCTCAAGGCGGGCTGCGGCCCGAAGACAAGCCAAAGGATGAAGGTGAGTCCAGCGACGGCCATGACCGCCGGCACGAACCAGGCCGTGACCCGGTCCGCCAAGGCCTGGATGGGCAGTTTTGCGCCCTGCGCTTCACCGACCATGCGGACAATGCGGGCAAGCATAGTGTCGGCGCCTGTCTTGGTGACTTTGACCGTCAGGCTGCCTGAAATGTTCATCGTGCCGCCAGTCACTGCCGCGCCTTCGGCTTTGCGCACCGGCTGCGATTCTCCGGTCAACATCGATTCGTCGACAAGGGACGCGCCTTCAACCACCGTGCCGTCGAGCGGTACGCGAGTGCCCGGGCGGACGAGCACGAGGTCGCCCGGCACAACCGAGTCGAGGCGTACTTCAACGGGCGAGCCGGCCCGCAGAACCTCCGCGGTCTCCGGTGCCAGCTTGAGCAGATGCTGGATTGCAGCGCCGGCCTGGCCCTTCGCGCGGGCTTCAAGGTTCCGGCCAAGTAGGATCAGGGTGACGATCACCGCTGCGGCCTCGAAATAGACCTGCGCAGTGCCTGCCGGGAAAACATGCGGCGCGAAGGTTGCGACAACAGAATAGGTCCACGCTGCGAAAGTGCCGAGCGCAACGAGCGCATTCATCTCCGGAGCGCCACGCAAGAGCGCCGGCACGCCCTTCATGAAAAAGACGCGGCCCGGACCGAAGAGAATGATCGTCGTCAACAGGCATTCGACCACGCGCCAGGGGAAGACGCCGGCCCGTTCCTGCACGAAAGTGTCGAAAGCAGGAAAGAACTCCGGACCCATCGCCATGATGACGACAGGCAGCGTCAGAGCGGCGGCGATAACAAGATCGCGGCGCCCTGCCCTCCTCGCCTCGGTGGCGTCCGCGCCAGGCTTTGCCGCGGTATCGAGCGGCCTGGCGGCGTAGCCCACGTGCCTGACGGCCCGCACCAGCGCATCGACGCTGGGCTGATCGGAAAAGCGGACCGTGGCCCGCTCGGTGGCGAGATTGACGGAGGCGTCGGCGACGCCGGGTACAGCGCGGATCGCCTTTTCGACCCGCGCGACGCAAGAGGCGCAGGTCATCCCCTCGATTTTGAGGCTCAGGCCGGACGTGGCTGCAGGTTCGGCGAGCCCACTATCCATTCTTCCTCGTCCTCCGGCGCGGGATATGCCAAAAAGGCTTGCTGCAGAGATCGTGATTGCCCACCCGCACCGCAAGGGCTTGCAGGGCCTGCCGGCGCGGACCACATCATCACCCTGCCCATGGCGACCCCTCCTGCGACCGTCATGCCGCTGAATATGATCTAACGCAAACAAGGAAAGTGAGCAGATGCAACGCTACAAAGTTCCCGACATGGGTTGTGCGCATTGCGTGCAGACGATCGAGAATTCCATTCACGCCCTCGATCCCGCGGCGAATATCCTTTGCAATCTCACTTCCAAGGAAGTGACCGTCGAAACATCACTCGCGCCGTCCCGCGTCAGCGCGGCTCTGGAGGCAGCCGGATACGAGGCGGAGACGATCACCGCTGAAGCGTGAGGGAAGCGGATGCCCGGTTGGGATGCGATCCTTTATCTACGCTATGAAGACGAGCGCACCCGGGCCGCGCGCGATCTCCTCGCCCAAGTGCCGCTCGAGGAGGCCGGGCATGTCTATGATCTCGGCTGCGGGCCGGGGAATTCGACTGAGCTTCTCGTCGCACGTTTTCCGCGCGCCGAAATCGTCGGCCTTGACAGTTCCGAGGACATGCTAGCGCAGGCGCGGCGCATCTTGCCCAATGTATCATTCCAAGTGGCGGATGTCGCCAAATGGCGCCCTGAGCGGCCGACCGACCTGCTCTTCGCCAACGCCATCTTCCAATGGGTGCCGGATCATCTCGCAGTTTTGACGCAGCTTGTCGAAGCGCTTCCGACGGGCGGCATTCTTGCCGTCCAAATGCCAGACAATCTTGCCGAACCCTCGCATGTGCTTATGCGCGAGACCGCCGAAGACGGGCCTTGGGCCGACCGGCTCGCCGCGATCCGTGCGGCGCGCAAGCCTTTGCCGACGCCGGCGGTCTATTACGACCAATTGGGCCCACTCTGCCAGCGCATCGACATCTGGCACACGATCTACAATCATCCGCTGGCCGATCCTCCCGCCATCGTCGAATGGACGATGGGCAGCGGCCTCAGGCCCTATCTCGCTCTGCTTGATGAGAGCGAACGCCAAGCATTCCTCGCGGCCTATACACGACGGGTCGCGGCAGCCTATCTCCCGCTCAGCGACGGCCGGGTGCTTCTGCGTTTTCCGCGCTTTTTTCTCATCGCCGTCAGGGCCTGATGCCCGGCTCCCAAGCCATCCGGCGAGCTTCTTGCATTGCGGCAAAGAGCGGCCTAGGAATGCCCGCCGAGAACCAACACGAGGTGAAGCGACGAAGATGAACAAGCTTTATCCGGATGCGCGGTCGGCTCTCGCTGACGTCGTCAAAGACGGTATGATTTTGATGTCGGGCGGCTTTGGTCTTTGCGGCTGCCCCATGAGCCTGATCGAAGCGCTCCGCGAACTCGGCCCCAGAAATCTGACGGTGATCTCAAACAACGCCGGCGTCGACGGCGTCGGCCTCGGCATTTTGCTCGAGGCTGGGCAGATCAAGAAAATGATTTCCTCCTACGTCGGCGAAAACAAACTTTTCGCCGAGCAATTTCTGTCCGGCAAACTCGAACTCGAATTCAATCCGCAAGGCACGCTGGCCGAACGCATCCGCGCTGGCGGCGCGGGCATACCCGCCTTCTTCACCAAGACCGGCATCGGCACGATTATCGCCGAGGGCAAGGATTTACGCGAATTCGACGGCGAAACTTATCTGATGGAGCGCGGCCTCGTTGCCGACGTTTCGATCGTCCACGCCTATAAGGCTGACCGCGAAGGCAACCTCGTTTATCGCAAGACGGCGCGCAACTTCAATCCGATGATGGCGACTGCCGGCAAGATCACGATCGCCGAGGTCGAGCATCTCGTCGAACCCGGCGAGATCGAAGCGGATCAAATCCATACGCCTGGCATTTTCGTCCAGCGTATCGTGCATGCGCCAAATCCCGCGAAGCCCATCGAGAAGCGGACGACACGAACGCGCGCGGCGGCGTGAGGGAGAATAGAATGGCTTGGACAAGGGAGCAGATGGCCGAACGCGCCGCCAAGGAACTGCGCGACGGATTCTATGTGAACCTCGGCATTGGCATTCCGACCCTCGTGTCGAATTTCATTCCGCCCGGAATGCATGTCCAGCTGCAAAGCGAGAACGGCATGCTCGGCATGGGGCCCTTCCCTTACGAGGGCGATGAAGATCCCGATCTCATCAACGCCGGCAAGCAGACCGTGACGCAACTGCCGACGACGAGCTATTTTTCCTCCGCCGATAGTTTCGGCATGATCCGTGGCGGCCATATCGACCTTGCCATTCTCGGCGCCATGGAAGTGGCGGAGAATGGCGATCTCGCCAATTGGATGATCCCCGGAAAAATGGTCAAGGGGATGGGCGGCGCCATGGATCTCGTCGCTGGCGTCAAGCGCGTCGTCGTCGTCATGGAACATACCGCGAAGGACCAGCCGAAGCTGCTGCATCGCTGCACGCTTCCCCTCACCGGATCGGGCGTGGTCGATATGGTGATCACTGATCTCGGCGTCTTCACGATCGACAAGACGGGCGGCGCTGGAATGGTGCTCATTGAACTCGCCCCCGAGGTCTCACTGGACGAAATCACACGCAAGACCGAAGCGACGTTCACGACGCGGCCGGGGCTGACGTCGCAGGCGGCCTGACCCACGCCTTTCTCAACCCGTCCTTGCGCCGATCCTTCGACAACCAATGATTGGATTAAGCTCAAGGTAAATCTTACGAGCGAAAATCGCGGCGGGATCAGTCTTTTCCTGTCGGACCGTCATGTTTCGCTCGATGTTCGCCATGGTCCTCGTCACGGTGGCGGTGGGTTTCGCCATCGGTCATTTTCTCAGCCATGGCGTCATATACCGCCGTCCCACCTCATCGACCGCCGGCCTCATATCGCCGTCCGCGCCGGCCGCGATGCGGGTCGTCCGGGCGCCGGCCAGGAGCCCGGGCTATGGGGAGATCGCGATCGCGCCAGACCGCGCCGGCAATTATGAGACCGATGTCGAGATCGAGGGGCACGTGCTCTGGATGGTGGTCGACACCGGAGCAACCTATGTCTGCCTCACCAATAGCGACGCGGACGCCATCGGCATTCGCCCGATCCCGGCCGACTACTCCTATCAAACGATGACCGCCAATGGCACGGGCGTCGCGGCCAAGGTGCGTATCGATCGGCTGCAGATCGGCTCGCTGGAGCTCGATGATGTTGACGCTTTCGTCATGCCGGAGGGCGCGCTGCGCAGAAGCCTCCTTGGGATGAGCGCGCTGCACCGCCTCGGCGGCATCGAGATCTCGAACGGCATGCTTGTCCTGCGGCAATAAACGCCAGAACAGCGTCAATTGGCGAACCTCTTCCGCGTTGTCCAATGAATAGGCTTAAGCTGTTGATTTAGGCTCATTTGACGAGGCAAGCCATGAATTGATCTTGGCATTGGAACGTCGCGCCATCTCGCCCGTTCAACTGCGCCGCCTGACGTTTCCCGCCCCGAGGTTTGCGCCGAATTCCGCATTTGCTCCAGGCGATCCGACATGCGACCAAGGAGCAGCCGAAACCTCGATCCGCGCGCGATAGGCCCGCTTTTACAGAGAGATTTTATGTTTCCGAAGCCGCTGCCAGCACTTTGGCCCAACACCTATGCCTATGAACAAACCCCAATGGTGAAGCCGACCGGCTTTCGCGAATATGACGCCCGTTGGTTGTTTGAAAAAGAGATCAATCTCATGGGCATGCAGGCGCTGGGGCTGGGCCTTGGCACCTTGCTGCACGAATTCGGCGTCAGGCCGGAGATCGTCACCGGCCATGACTTCCGCAGCTATTCCTCATCGATCAAATACGCGTTGGCGACCGGCCTGGTCGCGGCCGGCATCAAGGTACATGACATCGGCTTGGCGCTGTCGCCCATGGCCTATTTCGCCCAATTCGATCTCGATGTGCCCGCCGTCGCCATGGTTACGGCCTCGCATAACGACAATGGCTGGACCGGGGTGAAAATGGGGGCGCAGCGGCCTGTCACCTTCGGTCCCGACGAGATGAGCCGGCTGAAGGACATCGTGCTTGCCGGCAAATACCGTTACGCGGACGGCGGCAGCTATCGCTTCGTCGAAAATTTCGCCGCCCGCTACATCGATGATCTGACCAATCGCAGCAGGATCGGCCGCAAGCTCAAAGTTGTTGCCGCCTGCGGCAACGGGACGGCGGGCGCTTTCGCGCCGAAGGTCCTTGCGAGGCTCGGTTGCGAGGTCGTGCCCCTCGATACTGAACTCGATTTCACCTTCCCTCACTACAATCCCAACCCAGAAGACATGAAAATGCTGCATGCGATGGCTGACAAGGTCCGTCAAACGGGTGCCGATGTCGGCCTCGGCTTCGATGGCGACGGCGACCGCTGCGGCGTCGTCGACAACCACGGCGAGGAAATCTTCGCCGACAAGATCGGCGTCATGCTGGCTCGCGACCTGTCGAAACTTTACCCCGGCGCGGCCTTCGTCGTCGATGTCAAATCGACCGGGCTTTTCGTCACCGATCCGGTGCTTTTGCAGAACGGGGTTAAAGCGGATTATTGGAAAACCGGCCATTCTTACATTAAACGGCGCGTAAACGACCTCAAGGCCCTGGCCGGATTCGAGAAGTCGGGGCATTTCTTCTTCAACGACCCGGTCGGCCGCGGCTATGACGACGGCCTCCTCACCGCCATCCACATTGTCGACATGCTGGATCGCAATCCGACGAAGTCTATGGCCGATCTCTACGCCGATCTGCCCAAGACCTGGGGTTCGCCGACCATGGCGCCGTACTGCGCCGACGAAAGCAAATATGACGTCGTCGCCAAGGTCGTCGCCACGTTCAAGTCGATGCAGGAAAAGGGCGAATCCCTGACCGGGCAGTCCATTCGCGATCTTGTCACGGTGAACGGTGTGCGGGTGACGACGGCGGACGGCACTTGGGGCTTGGTGCGCGCCTCGTCGAACAAGCCGGAGCTTGTCGTCGTTGTCGAGAGCCCAGTGTCGGAGGCTCGCATGCGCGAGATGTTCGCGGCCGTCGACGCGGTGCTCCGCAAACATCCGGAAGTCGGCGCTTACAATCAGACCATCTAGCGCCGGCCACAAAAGCCGGAAGCGGGTTTTGCCGCGTTACTTTCCGATCGCCTGGGAATTGCGCGCCTGCATCTGCGCCGTCACCTCGGTAAAATATTTCGGATCGTCCCCAAGCCGCGCCGTCGGCTGGCAACGTGGTGCGCAGGTATAAGACTGCCGGTCCATGCCACGTTGCACGACGAGACCATTGCCGCCGCCGACAACCTGGATCGTCGATTGGTCGACCGGATTGCCATTCGCGTCGAGCGCGATGAGATTGGTCTCGCCGAAGCCTTTGCCGGTGACGATCATCGTGCCGCCTTCCTTCAGCAAGGTGACATCCGCAATCATCGGATTGCCGATGATCAATGTCCGCGCGGTGAGGGGCACCTTGACCACGCGGGCCTGGTCTACCGTTACAACGAGCATGTCGTCCGCAAAGGCCGCGCCCAGCGAACCAACAAGAAGACATGATATCAGCCCAGCTTTTGCGCCAAGGCGAAAGAACCGAGCGGCGGAAAGCAACGAACCCATGGCCTACCCTTCGCAATCTGGTATTGTCCGGCCGCAGTTTGACTGTGGAATGGTGAATTATTGTTGAAGATCTCGAGCGTCGACGCCATCCAAGAAACATATGCTTTGGTGCCATTCCTCGCGGAAGTTCAGCGGTGCTGGCGCACGCACTCGGCGCCCTAGGGGCGACCGTTCTGTCTCCAAAATATGCATTGCAAATCCGATGCTTACATAACTCGCTCGATCGTCGATGATTGCTCCCGGTGCTTTATCGGACTCGGCGCATTGCGGAAGGGCAAAGGGCTCTCCAGTACGTCAACAGGACGAAGAATAACTGCTCTTTGGGCTCGCCGTTCAGATTAACGTGATCGCAACGAGTTAATCATACCTTCGGTGAGGTTCCAGAGAACAAGCCAGCAAGCCGTTGGACTGGAATTTGTGGAGAGTTGGGAACGAGGAGTGCAGACTCATGAAGAATCTTTTCTCGCGTTTTGCCGCGGACCAGGCGGGCGTCACGGCTATTGAATACGGTCTCATCGCCGGTCTCATCGCCGTCGTGATCATTAGCGCTGTCACCACGCTCGGCACGCGTGTTTCGACCAAGTTCAACGCGATTGCCGCGAACCTGAGCTGATATCGGCTCCGCAAGGAGCTTGGGGATTTTGCTTGCGGCCCTCGAAGCGGTCATCCGCTTCGGGGGCCGTTGCTTTTTTGAACCCCGCTATGACTTCGGCGAGGAGACGTCTCGGACATACTCGGCAAAGACTGGCGCTGCCGGCACATCACGCCTCGAAGATTGCGCTGCTGCCTAATAGAGCGCCGCAGATAAGATCTGCGTGAACGCGCAATATAGACTTAATTTCGACTTGCCGAATTAAGCCAATTGCAGCGAACGCCACGTAGCTTACGCAGCGTTCCAGCAAGCACGTTAGGTAGTTTCGCAGGAATTTTTTGAAGCTTCAGGAAATCAGGAGAGCAAACTATGCAAGAGCTCTTCGCACGTTTCACTGCGGATACGTCAGGCGTCACCGCCATCGAATATGGCCTAATCGCCGGTCTGATTGCCGTTGTGATTATCGCTGCGGTCACCACGTTAGGTACGAACATCTCCAACAAGTTCAACGTCATCGCGGCGAACTTGAGCTGATGTCGGATTAGCAGGAGGCCCGAAAGGCCACCATGGCCTACGGGGCGGCAATGCCCTCCCGTAGGCCGATTAGCGCGGTTGCCAGCCGCCGGGACGGCGGTGCCCGTTCTATCCCTTGGCTCGCTGCGCCCGATCGGCCGATTCGTCATCGTTGCGCAGCCAAATGCCGATGTTGCCGGCCCTCGCAACCCGGCGATAGCCTTGGAAAATGCCGTCAAGCGCCGGCTGCGTGCGAGCCCAGGATTCGACCGTCGGACTTTCGACGAGCAGGACATCGGGTTTGCCGGAAATCACATCTTCGGCGAATGTTTCTTCATCCTGGCGCATGTACGCCGTAAGGCGCTCACGGTCGGCAGGTTTGGCGAGCTCCTGGCTCAGCAGATACCTTACGCCCCAACTGATCCACAGGCAGTTCTGGCGGCCGACCCAAGTGCCGCCCAGCCGCCGGACGAGCGGATGGCCGACATCCAATTGTTCGGCCAAGGCGCTGATTTTAGGATGCGCGGGCGCGACGCGCCGGACCGCGTCCGTGAGGCCGGGATATTCCTCGCCGCTGCCGAAATCCTTCAAGGTGCCGAAAAGAAAGGGCGCCAGGCAGAGGACCGGGATAAATATGAACAGCGCGAACCGTCGCCGCGAGCGGGGGTCGCGCCCGGTTTCGTCGCCTTCGGCTTCCCCGCGCCCGGACAGGAACGACGCCGACGCCAGGAGCGCCAGCGCCATGCCCGGGTATGCGTGGTTCATCCAGCCTTTGCTCTGAATGAGATAAGTCACAAGAAAACCTGCCGAAGCGGCCGCCAGGGCACGCGTGCGGTGCTGGTTTTTGCCGCGCGCGACGGACATAAGCGCGGCGAGCAGAGCGAAATTGGCAATGAACAGCGGCGAATTGAGAATATGCGGAAGCGTATCGCGCAGCGGCGCATAGACATCGACGAGCAGCGGTAACGCATCGCTGAAATAGGCAGGGAAAAACACAAATATAGCAGCAAGATAAATCACACCGCTCACAGCTGCGGCCGCGGTCTCGGGGGCCATTAATGGGGCGACGCTGCGCCTTGCGATGGCGGCATAGAGGACGACGCAAGCCACCGGCAGCAGAAAGTAAGGTTTGAAGGCGCAGGCGATGCCGCAGCCCAAGCCGGCCAGCAAAGCATCGCGCAGCGATATACGCCCGCCTGCGGCCCGCGCGGCCCCGGCGGCCACCATCGGCAACATGGCGAGCAGCGCGATATGTTCCCTCTCTGCGAAGCAGAAGGCGGTGACGAACAGCAGCGCATAGATGGCGATCGCCAGTGCCCGCCAAGTTTCGCACGGCTGCAGCAACCCCGCTCTACGCAGGATCGCGCCGGAGAGAAAGATCGCCGCCGCTGTGCCCACGAATGTGATGGTCGCGAGGACGAGTTCCGGCGCGATCGACAGGCCGCGGGCGATCAGCACCGCCGGAAGATAGACAAGAAAAGCGGCCGGCGGATTCGGATCCGACACGTCGACATAAGGGACGAGACCGTCCCGATACTTCTCGGCGAAGGTCAGGAACCAGGAATTGTCCCCATTCAAGTGACCGACGGCTTGCTGGATGACGGCCATGATCGCGACCACGGCCGCGAGACGCCAGTCGTCCGCGAGCTGTGGCAGAATTGTTTCGAGATCGAAGGATCGCTTGGTCGACATGGCGCGGCACGAGGAATTCACGAATTCGGAACTTTAGCGGTGATTCATTAAGCCGAACCAAAGCAACGTGAACGGCGCTCCCGTCGCGGTGCGAGTCGTCCATAGTGTTAAGACTTGGTAAATTTGTCGGCGCTAGGCTTGCGGGCAAACCGAACATGGTGTCGAGCCAGATCGATTTGGAATGTTGACATGCTTGAAATTGCGACGCTCGTCCTATTCCCGGCGCTCATGATCTTCGCCGCCTTTTCTGACCTCTTTACAATGACGATCTCGAATTGCATCTCGATCGCTCTTGCCGTGATATTTTTCATCTTGGCGATCCCCCTTGGCGTTCCGTTCAGGGAGATCGGCCTGCATGTGGCCTGCGGACTGTGTGTGCTTTTGTTAACCTTCTTCTTCTTTTCTCGCGGCTGGATCGGCGGCGGCGATGCCAAGCTCGCATCGGCCACTGCGCTTTGGCTCGGATTCGATCATATTGCCGACTACAGCCTTTGCTCTGCCCTGCTCGGCGGTGGCCTCACCTTGTTCATTCTGATGGCGCGGCGCTGGCCTTTGCCGAGCTTTCTCGCCACCCAGCAATGGGTCACGCGCCTGCACGACCGCAAGAGCGGCGTGCCTTACGGAATTGCGCTGGCCGTGGCGGGGCTAATCCTTTACCCGGAAACGCGCATCTGGCTTTCGACCGCGACCTATTGAGGGTGTGGCAGGGACGCTTCGGTGCACCATCCCTTCGAGTTGGACATATTCGGTTAACCTTAATTTGACGTTTGCGTGATCATGTTCGGGGTACGTTCAAACTCGACGTTCGCCGGATGGGTCACGCATGAAAGCAGCTCGCATCCTGATCCTCACCACAGCGCTTGCCGCGGGCATCGGCGCAGCGGTGATGGTCGCCGGATCAAAGCCGGAGTTGGTTAAGCAGGCCGCCTCCGCGCCAGCCAAGATCGCGACGGCCGATGTCCTTGTCGCTGCAAGGGACATCGGGTTCGGCAGCACCATCGACGACGGCGATCTGCGCTGGCAGAGCTGGCCCAAGAGCAGCGTCCCTCCGGGCGTCATTCTTAGAGCCGCCAAGCCTGACGCCATCGCGGAACTCAAGGGCGCCCTCACACGCAATTCGATCGGCCCGGGCGAGCCGCTTTATGAAGACCGTTTGATCCAGCCTGGCAAAGCCGGCTTCATGTCGGCGATCCTGCCAGCTGGCAGTCGCGCTGTGGCGATCAACATCGATGCTCAAGGATCTACAACAGCGGGCGGCTTCATCCTACCCAACGACCACGTCGACGTGATCCACACGTACAAAGACGACAACGCGGCCAAGGCAGGCAACGACGGCATGGTCAGCGAGACGATTCTGCGCAACGTGCGGGTCCTCGCGATCGGTCAGAACATCCAGGAAAAGAATAACGAGCGTGTCGTCGTCGGGTCCAATGCAACCCTGGAACTTACCGAGGACCAAGCCGAAAAAATCGTTCTTGCACAACGCGTTGGCCAATTGTCGCTCAGCTTGCGCAGCATGTCCGATACGAGCGCGACCACAACTGAAGAGGCGAGCGACAGATCCGACGACATGACCATCGTTCGCTTCGGTATCCCGATCATCGCGCGACCCCATTGAATCAGAATTACCCGCACACGAATGAGCACGCTCAAGGAAATTTTCGCATGAAACGCCGTGTCTCGACGATCGTTTGCGGATTGGCGGCAAGTCTTATCGCAATTGCACCCGCCGAAGAGATCTACGCCCAGTCGCGGCCTCAGATCGAGGACGGCACCAGTGGGGCGCTGGTGCGGCAACTCTCGATGGGCGTCGGCAAATCGGTGATCGTCGATCTGCCGCAGGATGCCGCCGAAATCTTCATCGGCAATCCCAGAGTCGCCAACGCGGTCGTGCGCTCGGCGCGCAAACTCTATGTCATCGGCCTCGACAACGGCCAAACTACTGTTTTTGCCTTGGACGCCCAAGGCCGTAAGATTGCCGTCCTCGAGATCAGCATCGGCCGCGACGTCGGCGAACTGCAGCAGATCTTGAAGGCTGCGCTTCCCAACGCGACGATCATGACCCGCACGGTGAACGACACAATCATTTTGAGCGGAACGGTCGACTCAGCTGAAGAGGCACAGCGCGCCACCGACATCGCCAAGGGCTTCGTCAAACAGCTCGCGCCGGGGAATGCGGCGCCGGACGACCTCGTTGTCAACTCGCTTGTGATTCGTGGCCGCGATCAGGTGATGCTGAAGGTCACCGTCGCCGAAATCCGCCGCGATGTCGCCAAGCAACTTGGCATCACTTCGAGCGTCTGGGGTCCGTTCACTCAATATAATCCCTTCGGAATCAACGGCGTGCTTGCCACTTCGCCCAGCGGCCAAACATCCGGGATCACCTTGAGTAATCCAAGCAATACGGTGAGCGCGACGCTGCAGGCCTTCGAGCGCTACGGCGTGTCGCATGTTCTCGCCGAACCGACCGTCTCGGCTGTCTCCGGCGAAAACGCAAAATTCACGGTCGGCGGTGAAGTGCCGATCCCGGCTTCGCCGATTTGCGCCACCAACGGCACGGTCACCAATTGCAGCCCTGGCGGCACCGCATACCAACCCTATGGCATTACGCTAAATTTCGCGCCCGTCGTCTTGTCGGAGGGCCGTATCCTTTTGCACCTCGCCACCGAAGTCACCGAACTCGACTATCAAACCAGCGTCAACATCCAAGGCGTGAACGTTCCGGGCCTGCGCACGCGCAAGAACGAAACGACGGTCGAGCTGCCGTCCGGCGGGTCGATCGCTTCGGCCGGACTTCTGGAAACCACGACGCAGCAGGTCATCAATGGATTTCCCGGCTTGATGAACCTGCCGATTCTCGGCGCCTTGTTCCGCTCCCGCGACTACCTGAAGGAAGAGACCGAATTGCTGATCGTCGTCACCCCCTATCTCGTCAGGGCGACGACGGCCGACGCTCTTCCGAGACCCGATGACGGGTTTGAGGATTCAAGCGATCCGCAAACCTGGCTGCTCGGCCGCATCAACCGTCTCTACGCTTCTCCGAACAACCCCGAAGCGGTGAAGAATTTCAAAGGGCGGGTCGGTTTCATCGTGGACTGAAGTATCGCCATAGCAGCAAGCGAGATAGTGAGACAGACCGCCATGCCGACCTCGCCAAACATGAAAGTCCAGAACCGCCGAATGGGCAGAACGGGATGGAATCTTATTCTGCCCCTCGGCGCTTTCGCAATTCTCAGCGGCTGCAGTGCCGACCGGATGACAACGTCGTCGATTCCCATGGACGATTATCGCAATCGCCATCCGATCGTCCTGGCCGAAGAAGCGCGCAAGCTCGATATCTTCCCCGCACCTGAAAGTCGCGGTCTCGACCGCCACACCGCCGCCCAAGTCGCGGAATTCGGCAAGCTTTATAAGAACGTGGGACACGGTCCGATCAACGTCTTCGTACCCGTCGATGGCCGCGGCGCTGAGCCGCGCTATGCGATCAATGCCATTCACCGCGCGTTAGCCGCAGGCGGCGCGGCTGCACCGCTCCAAATCACCAACTATCCAGTCGTCAATCGCGATCTCGCATCGCCGATCCGATTGAGCTTCATCGGACTCAAATCCAAGGTCGCGGACCCGTGCGGACAATGGCCGAGCGATCTTGCCTCCGGCAGCACAACCCAAGGTTGGGAAAACAAGCCGTATTGGAATTTCGGCTGCTCCTATCAAAGCATGATCGCGGAGCAAATTGCCGATCCACGCGATCTCGTGGCCCCGCACGCTGAGGATCCGCCCGATACGCAGATGCGTAACCGCGGCATCGCGGACATGCGGAAGGGAACCGATCCGACTACGGATTGGAAGACGAAGAATACATCGATCAGCACGATCGGAAGCAACTGATGAGCAACCTGCCCGATAAACCATACGAGCAAATTGCCCCCGTTCCGCGCATCTCGATGCAAGCGTTTTGCGAAACGGCCGAGATTGCGCAAGTGATCCAGGAAGCGATCGCCGACCGGCGCATGGAGAAGGCTCATATCAAGGTGAATATGGGCGGCGCGCCGGCGGCGATCGAGGCCTATAGGGGCGCCCCCACGCCGAACGTGATCTTCCTGGAAACGACGGCCGCCCGCGATGAACTGATCAATTATCTGCATGCGCTCGCCGAATTCTGCGACGCCGGAACCAAGGTTGTGGTCGCCGGCCGAACTCAACGACATCCTTCTTTATCGCGACCTGATGGCGCGCGGGATCAGCGAATATCTCGTCACGCCGTTCGCAGTTGTCGACTTCATACGCACCATTTCGCATCTCTACACGAGCGCTGGCGCCACGCCCGTTGGCAAGATCGTCGCCTTTGTGGGAGCCAAGGGCGGTGTCGGCGCCTCGACGCTGGCGCATAACGTTGCTTGGTCAATTCCGCGCGACCTCGATATCCAGACGGTGCTCGTCGATTTGGACCTCGGCTTCGGCACTGCCGGGCTCGATTTCAATCAGGATCCGCCGCAAGGCATAGCCGAGGCGGTTTTCGCGCCAGATCGCGTCGATTCCAATCTGGTCGACCGTTTGCTGTCGCGCTGCAGTGAGAAATTGTGCATCCTCGCCGCGCCGGCGACGCTCGACCGAATCTACGACTTTCCCGAAACCGCCTTCGATGCGATCATCGACATCTTACGGGGTTCAACGCCCTGCGTGATCCTCGACGTGCCGCATATGTGGACCGCCTGGGCGCGGCGCATGCTGATCGGGGCCGACGAAATCGTCCTGGTCGCGGCCCCAGACCTCGCTAATTTGCGTAACGCGAAAAGCATGCTCGACACGGTTCGCGCGGCACGGCCGAACGACGCCAAACCGAAACTGGTTTTGAACCTCGTCGGCGTTCCAAAACGGCCGGAAATTGCCATTAACGATTTCGTCAAGGCCGTCGATCTCGAACCCGCCGGAATCGTCAGCTTCGAGCCGAAGCTTTTTGGAACCGCCGCCAACAACGGCCAGATGATCGCGGAGGTTGAACCGGCGGGCAAGATCAACGAAACCATCAGCGAACTCGCGAGAGCCGTGACCGGCCGTTCCGAAATCCGCAAGGCCAAGAAAAACCTGCTTGATCCGTTCAAGCTGCGGCTCGGTCTCAGCAAGGCGTCCTAGGACATTTATGGGCAACGTGATTACCCTTCGCGATCCAAAAATTCCGCATTAGTGCCAAAAAGCGGATTCGGCTTCGCTGAACGTGCGGCGAGGTAGGCATTTTTTAAGTACTGCGCGGTCTCCTAAGCTCGCGAGGCTGAACTTGGGGAGATCGCCTCATGTTTGGATCGTTCCTGGGTATCCGGATTTGCCGCGCGGGTTCGGATCTCCGTCGAAAAGGAGTGGGCGATGTTCGGTAAGCGATCTAGTACCGCCGAAAGCATGCCCGCGCGACCGGCGCCGGTTGCAATTCCAGCCTCCCGGAGCGTTTCCGACCCGGGGCGCAAAACCGCGCCGACCATCATCGAGCCGAGCGCGCAACAGGCGCCGGAGGCGCCGCGCTCCGACGAATATTACGTCACCAAGAGCATGATCTTCGGCGCATTGATCGAAGCAATCGATCTGTCGCAGCTGGCGCGTCTCGACGCCGAAAGCGCGCGCGAGGAAATCCGCGACATCGTCAACGAGATCATCGCGATCAAAAACATCGTCATGTCGATTTCCGAGCAGGAAGACCTGCTCGAGGACATCTGCAACGACGTGCTCGGATACGGACCCCTCGAACCCCTGCTGGCCCGCGACGAAATCGCCGACATCATGGTGAACGGCGCGATGCAGACCTTCATCGAAGTCGGTGGCAAGATTCAGTTGACCAATATACGGTTCCGCGACAATGCCCAATTGATGAACATTTGCCAGCGCATGGTCAGCCAGGTCGGCCGACGGGTCGATGAAGCCTCACCGATCTGCGATGCACGCCTTGCCGACGGCTCGCGCGTCAACGTCATTGCACCGCCGCTCGCCATCGACGGGCCCATCCTGACGGTCCGCAAATTCCGCAAGGACAAACTCACGCTCGAACAATTGATCAGGTTCGGCTGCATATCGCCGGAAGGCGGTGAGATCCTCAAGATCATCGGGCGTGTGCGCTGCAACGTCCTCATTTCAGGCGGCACCGGCTCCGGCAAGACGACGCTGCTCAATTGTTTGACGCATTATATCGATGGCGACGAACGCGTGATTACCTGCGAGGACGCGGCCGAACTTCAGCTGCAGCAGCCGCACGTAGTGCGTCTCGAAACGAGGCCGCCCAACCTCGAGGGCAGCGGCGCAGTCACTATGCGCGATCTGGTCAGGAACTGCCTTCGTATGCGGCCTGAACGCATCATCGTCGGTGAGGTTCGCGGAGCCGAAGCCTTCGATTTGCTGCAAGCCATGAATACCGGTCACGACGGCTCGATGGGCACGGTCCACGCCAATTCGCCGCGCGAGGCGCTGAGCCGCATCGAGTTGATGATCACGATGGGGGGCTTCGCGCTGCCGCCGCGAACCTTGCGGGAGATGCTCGTCTCCTCGATCGACGTTGTTATCCAGACGGCGCGTCTGCGCGACGGCTCACGTCGCATCACCCATATTACCGAGATCATGGGTCTCGAAGGCGAAGTTATCACCAGCCAGGATCTGCTCGTCTATGAAGTTACCGGCGAGGATGCCTCTGGTCGCTTGAAGGGAAAACATCGTTCGACCGGAGTGGGCCGGCCACGCTTCTGGGAAAGAGCGCGCTATTTCGGTGAGGAGGAAAAACTCGCCAGAGCGCTCGACGCCAGCGAGGCGAGAGGCGAGGCATGACGCCATTGCCAGCCGCCGTGGTCATGGAGTAACCGCATGGACATCCATGTTTTGATATTGGCTGCATTGGCAGCGGTCGCGGTCGGCGGCATCGGGTTCGTCTTCGTCTATCCGGTGCTCAGTGGCGAGCAGAAAGCCGAGAGGCGGCAGGCCGCCTTTACCTCCGGCCCGACGAAGAAAATCGTCGACAAACAAGCCGATGCCGTCGCGCGGCGCAAGCAAGTCGCCGACAGCCTGAAGGAAATCGAGACCCGCAATACGCGCAAACGGGCCACGCTCGACGTCAGGATCGCCCAAGCGGGCTTGAAATGGTCGCGGCGCCAGTTCCTGATCGCTGCCGTCATGTCCGGGATCATCTTCGGCGCGCTAATCTTTTTCGTCGACAGCAATCCCTACGTTGCTTTCGCAGGAGCCTTGGTCGGCGGCGTCGGATTGCCGCTCTGGACGCTCAAATTTCTTGCCAAGCGGCGGCTGAAGAAATTCACCGCCCTTTTCCCCGACGCCATCGACGTCATCGTTCGCGGCGTGAAGGCGGGTTTGCCGCTCGGCGACTGCCTGCGCATCATCGCGACCGAGGTAGCCGACCCAATTCGCAGCGAATTCCGCCAGGTTGTCGAGGCGCAGGCGATGGGATTGACGGTCTCCGAAGCCGTCGATCGCCTTGTCAACAAGGTCCCAATCTCGGAAACGAGCTTCTTTTCGATTGTCATCGCCATCCAGCAGAAGGCCGGCGGTACTCTTTCGGAAGCGCTTGCGAATTTGTCTGCGGTCTTGCGCGAACGCAAGAAGATGGAAGGCAAGATCAAGGCGCTGTCATCGGAAGCGAAGGCGTCCGCCATAATCATCGGTTCCCTGCCCTTCGTCGTCGGCGGATTGGTTTATCTGACGAGCCCGAAATATATGATGCTGTTGTGGACGACTTCGACGGGGCAAATGGTGATGCTCGCCAGCGGAATATGGATGGCCGTCGGCATTTTCATAATGAAGAAGATGGTGAATTTCGACTTCTAAAAGCCATTCGGGCGGAACGAGAGAACGGGCCTTCCAATGATCGAAGTTGTTTACGGCCTTTTGAACCGGCAGACCATTCTGGCCATGCTCGTGGCGATCGCGACGGTGGCGACCATTCTCACGCTGGCCATGCCGTTGCTTCAGACCGATATACTGGCGCGCCGCATGAAAAGCGTGGCGACGGAACGCGAGCGTATTCGTGCCCGAGAGCGGGAGCGGCTTCGCGAAAGCAAGAAAGTCTATCTGCGCCAAGAGCCGAAGGCTTATATGAAGAAGGTCGTCGAACAATTCAATCTTTCGAAATGGCTCGGCACGGACGAGGCAAAGAAGCAGATGACGATGGCCGGCTTTCGCGGGCCGCAGGCGGAAGTTGGATTTCTGTTTTTTCGGCTGGTCACGCCGATCGCACTGTTCATCTTCGCGCTGATCTACATTTTCTTCCTGAGCCATTTGGTTTGGCCCCTCGCGTTCGATTTCGGCGCCGCGATAGCGGCCGCCTATCTCGGCATCAAGGCGCCGGAGATCTTTCTCAGCAATCAGATCGCCAAGCGGCAGAAATCGATGACGCGGGCCGTTCCTGACGCCTTGGACCTTTTGCTCATCTGCGTCGAATCGGGAATGTCGATCGAACTTGCGTTCCGCAAGGTCGCGCAGGAAGTCGGGGCCCAGTCGATCCCGCTGGCCGAAGAACTGGCGCTGACCACGGCGGAACTGTCCTACCTCCCGGATCGACGGGTTGCATTCGAGAATCTCGGGGCAAGAACCGGCGTGGATGCTTTGAAACAGATCGCCACGGTGCTCAACCAAGCCGAACGTTATGGGACGCCGCTCGGCACCGCCTTGCGCGTCGTCGCGCAGGAAAGCCGCACGCGGCGGATGAGCGAGGCCGAAAAAAAGGCGGCCGCATTGCCGCCGAAGCTGACCGTGCCGATGATCCTTTTCTTCCTGCCCGTGCTTTTCGCGGTGATCATTACACCGGCAGCTATCCAGGTCTCGCAAGTCATGGCCGGCCATTGACGACGACGCAGTCCGCGAAGACCTTGGGTTGCTTTACTGCGTCACTTCCGCGGCGCCGAGCTGGGTCTTGTCGGCTTCCACGGGTTCGGCGTCGGGTTTCCTGGCCACGCGCTGCTCTCTAGCCGGCTGCTTGGCAGCGGTTTTTTTGGCATCGAGACTGCTGATCTCGCTCCAAGGATTCGCCTGGGCGATCATTTGCCGAATTGCCGCGACGTCTTCAGCGGCATCGATTGGCGACAGGTCCCGCTGGGAGACGGTTTGTGCCGCATCGAACTTGCCTTCGAGAGCAAGCACCAGAGCGAGATTTTGTCGCACTCGCATATCCGCACCGGGCTGGGCAACAGCCTGCCGCAAGCTGGACTCTGCCTGCGGCAATTGTTTCGAAAGCGCATACGAAAGCCCGAGATTGGAAAGAACCTCCGGCTGATTCGGGGCGATCTTCAAGGCCGCCTGATAATAGGCCTGCGCTTTGTCATGGTCGCCGAGTTCGTCCGCGACCGAGCCTTGCGCCGAGAGGATCGACCAATTTGGCTGCTCCGGCGTATGCGCTTCCGGCAGGACGGCCGCAGCCTCCCGCAGCCGGCCGGCATCCGCCAAAGCTTTGCCGTAGGCGCCGATCACTTCCATGTCTTTCGGATATTTGGCAGCAAGCTTCTGCGTCACTGCGACCGCTTGGGCATAGCGGGTCAAGGCGCGGAGCGCCCGCGCATAGGCCAAGGCGACCTGCTTATTATTCGGATCATCATCGTAGCGGTGCCCGAGATCATCGGCGTAGCGCTGCAATTGCGGTAGGGAATCCGGCAGGACGGCGTCCTGGCCGATCGAGCCCGTGACGTCGCCGAATTCCCAACCCCTGGCACCCGACGAGGAGGAGCGAAGCGGCGAGCAATCCAGCCATCGCGGCATAGGACCACAAACGAGCGCTGGCGGTTTTCGTTGAGGACGGTGTGAGCCTTGCGGCGCCAGGTCTACGCATCGATCGGCCTTCTCTTTCTTGCCGCCTTGTCAGCAATAAAAAGTTAACCCTAATAAACGGTTAAGAGAGTGGCGGAACGCGGCAGCCGGGCTTTGGCAATGCCGCATTCTGGCTTTAAGCCTGCCGTCTTAGGAGTTCGCAATGTCGTTTCATCTTGATTCGCCGACGGCCGATGCCGTGCCGATCTATTTCGTCACTTCGGAAAGTTGGCCAAAAATTCATGCCACCCTTCCGGTGGCGTCGGCAGCATTTGCGAGCGCGAGCAAATTCGAGCCGACGCCCGGCCGTATCTTGATCCTGCCCACCGCTGAGGGCGGCTTGAGCGGCGTGCTTTTCGGTCTCGAAGGAAAAAAGGCGGCAAGCCGCGATCTTTTTCTGCCTGGCGCGCTCGTGGCGGCGCTCCCGCCGGGCATCTACCGCTTCGCCAATGAACCGCATGATGCGAGTCTTGCGACGCTGGCCTGGGCGCTCTCGTCCTATCGTTTCGGCCGTTACAAGACATCCACTATTCAGCCGCCGGCGCTTTGCCCGCCCGAAGGAGTCGAGATCGCGCGGATCATGCGCGTCGCTGCTGCCGTCGCGCTCGGGCGCGATCTCATCAACACGCCTGCGAACGACCTCGGACCGGACGCGCTCGAAGCTTCTGCCCTGAAGGTTGCGACGCAATTTCACGCCACGGCGTCGGTAACATCTGGCGATGCACTGATCGACGCGAATTTTCCGCTGATCCACGCCGTCGGCCGTGCCGCAGACAACGTGCCGCGGCTTGTCGATTTCTCATGGGGAAACGCAAACGCGCCGAAGGTCACGCTCGTCGGTAAAGGCGTCTGCTTCGACACCGGCGGTCTCGACATCAAGCCCGAGAGTGCGATGCTGCTCATGAAGAAGGACATGGGCGGCGCGGCGACGGCGCTGGCGCTTGCAAACATGCTCATGGACGCCAAGGTTCCGATCCGCCTGCGGGTGCTTTTGCCGATCGTCGAGAATGCCATTTCCGCGAACGCCATGCGCCCCAGCGACATCTATCCCAGCCGAAAAGGTCTTACCGTCGAAGTTGGCAATACCGACGCCGAGGGCCGCCTCATCCTTGCCGATTCCTTGGCGCTCGCTGACGAAGACGCGCCGGATCTTCTCTTCGACTTCGCGACATTGACTGGCGCCGCGCGTGTCGCGCTCGGCCCCGATCTGCCGCCCTTCTATACGATGGACGAGGCGCTCGCCGCCGCCGTCGCACATCACGGGGTGGCTGCGAATGATCCGGTCTGGCGTCTGCCGCTGTGGGACCCTTACGACAAGCTGCTCGACGGAAAGATCGCCGATCTCTGCAATGTCTCCTCGGGCTCCTTCGCCGGCTCGATCACCGCGGCGCTCTTTCTGCGCCGCTTCGTCGAAAAGGCGAAGGCCTGGGCGCATTTCGATATTTACGCCTGGACTCCGACGGCTAAACCGGGACGGCCGGAAGGCGGCGAGATCCAGGTGGCACGGCTTCTTTTCGACCTTATCGAAAGCCGCTACGGTGCGGCCCAGAAGCCGCGAAAGCCCATTGCTGAAACCAGGGATGTCGCCAGATGAACCGCGACCCACGGCTGACGCCAGCACGTCCCGATCTCGCTGCCGCGCATCTTCGTGGCGAGGTCGAGGCCGCGCGCTATGTCGAGGGCCGCGCGATGCATGTCCGCGCCGGCCTCGCGGATCTTCGCCGCAAGCCTTCGCATGAGTCGTCGATCGACACCCAGGTACTCCACGGCGAGGACCTAGTGCTGTACGATGAGCACGAAGGCTGGGGCTGGGTGCAGCTGGCAAATGATAAATATGTCGGCTATCTGTCGCGCGACGCGCTCGCAGAAGGCACGGCGCAGCCGACGCACCGCATCTGTGTCAACCGCAGCTTCGTTTATCCGGCGCCCGACTTGAAAACGCCGATCTTTGCCGCTCTGCCGCTCGGCGCTGCCATAAGAGTGATCAGCGAACTAGGGGATTACGCCGGACTCGCAGGGGGCGGCTTCGTCGTGGTGCGGCACCTGAAGCGACGTGATGAGAGAGTTGGGGATTTCGTCGCCGTCGCCGAAGGCTTGCTCGGCGCCCCCTACCTCTGGGGCGGCAAATCGAGCCTCGGAATCGATTGCTCCGGCCTCGTGCAGATCGCGCTCGCCGAGGCAGATGTTTTGGCCCCGCGCGATACCGACTTGCAGGAACGCACCCTCGGCCATTTGCTACCCGTTGCCGAAGACCTCGCGGATCTGCGCCGCGGTGATCTGGTTTTCTGGAAAGGCCATGTCGGCATCATGCGCGACGCGCAGGTGCTCCTCCACGCCAATACGCATCACATGCTTGTCGCGGCGGAGCCCTTGAAGACCGCCCGCGACCGCATCCGACAAAAAGGCGCCGGCGAGATCACGGCGATCAAACGATTGTAGCGGCGCGTATCCTTCTCCATGTTGGAGAAGGTTCGTATCGCGTCCTTATTCCAAGCCGAGATTGTGCGGCCCGAATGCATTGGGAAAGAGCTCGGCGAATGCCATGCTCTTGCGCACGCCCGCGGGCCCGGCACTGTGAACCTTCGTGTCCTTCGTCGCGAATTCGAAAATCCGTTGCCGGCAGGCGCCGCAAGGCATGACAGGATCGGGACTGTCGGCGACGATAAGGATCTCGGCGATCTTCCGCTCGCTGGAAGCAATCATAGCGGCGATTGCCCCCGCCTCGGCGCAGGTGCCGACCGGGCAAGCCGCGTTTTCGACATTGGCGGCGGAGAAGACGGCTCCCGACAGGCTGCGGATCGCAGCACCCACGGCAAAGTGCGAATAAGGCGCATAGGCGTTTTGTCGTACAGCGACGGCGGCCAGGAAGAGTTCGTCGAGCGGGTCCACGAGTTTGGGATCTTTCCCCGATGCATGCGACGGCGCCCTCTCCGGCGAGAGGGTTCCCCCACCATGTCGGCGCGCCCGATCGACAGCAACAGCTAAAATTTCTGGCCTCGCTTTGGCAAAATGGGGGAGCGAAGCGGGGTCAGCCGTTGGCAGGGATCGCAATCCCCGTATCGCCCGGCTCCGCATAGAGCGGAATGATCCGCACTTTGCGCTTCGGCGCCGCGGGGAGAGCCACTGCAACGGCGCGAACGCTCGCGGTTCTGGCCTCGGCCGGCGCGGTGCCGGGTGGGATGCGGAGCCCGACAAAGCAGAGGAGCCCGAAGCTCATGGCGAGGATCGCATTAAACCTCTTTTGCCGGCGCTCGCGCGCGAACAGCGGATTATGCCTGTGCGATTGGTGGCGACGGCTCGGATAGAGGGCTGCGATGGCCATGTCCCAAACTCCTCGTTTGTTGTCAGCGAAACTGGCCTGATCGGGGGAAGGTTTCCGTGCGTCGGGACACGTGACACGTCGATTTCATCCGGGTCGGCCAAAACCCGGGCCCTTTACGCCGCCGCAACAGTATAATTTGTGATATAGCTTTTTCGGTCGGCCTCACGTACCGGCCGACAGAGAGCCCCGAGATTTGAGATCCGCCATGACCAGCAAGCACCAGCCAGCGCATGTGACGATCGAGATCAATCTGCCGAACGGAGGAGTCTTTGGGCCGCAGGAACTCGCGCTGATCGACGCCATTCGCAGCCAGCGCTCGATCATCGGCGGCAGCCGCGCACTGGGCCTGTCCTATCGCAAGTGCTGGCTCAGCGTAGATGCCCTGAACCGCATGTTCGAAAGTCCGATCGTCGCGACCTTTCCCGGCCGGCGTGGCGGCGGCGCCGAAATCACGCCCTTCGGCGAAAGGCTGGTCGCGCTCTACCGCTCGATCGAGCGGCACGCCGGAAGCGCGGCGAAAAAATCGCTCGAAGAACTTACGGCTTGTCTCGATTGGTCGTTCGACCCAAAGGCCAAGGCCGCGGCTGCGGCGCGCGATCTTGCTTGAGGTCGCGGACCGAAATCGCCACCGCCTTGAACATCGCCCAGGCCTTGAGGCCTGGTATGAGGGCGAGCCTTTCGACCGATTCGCGGGTGATGAGGGAATGGAGGCGCGTCTTGCCGAGATTGAAAGTCGCACGCACATAGGGCGGCGTCAGCAATTCGAGCTCGGCGATTTCGCCGGGCAAGCGATTGATGATCGAGACATCCATCGGCCGCGACAGAGCGACCGAGACGTCGCGTGCATCGATCCTGATCTGCACGGCCGAACCGACAGGCAGATCGATGAGTGGCAGGCGCAACTCCCCATCCTCGAAAAAGACCGTCGTCATCGCCACGTCAGGGTCGTGGCGAAGAATGCGCGCGTAGACCGTCGTCTTGAGCGGCGAGACGGTCGGAAGTTTGAGAATTTGTGCTCTTGGGGCTTCCGGCATGAGCCTGTCAGGCGAATTCTAGCGGCATCGCGGTTGCATGCGGATTGGCGAGCCTATGCTTAATCCTTGGCCGCGTCCCTTTCCAGTTCGCGGAATATTCGGGCCAGTTCCCAAATCGCCTTGATTCGTATATGGGATGCTGCAATTGCGAAAAGTGTCGCCATATACAGGGAGCGTCATGCCCGCTCCAGGTCGGCGTATGCGCTGGTTAACCCGCTGATTTCGAACTTCTTTGAATGGCGAGGTCGAATCGCGACCGGCTTCGCTCAAACGCTCCACGCCCGTGATCGAACCTCGGATCAAGACCTTCATGAAACTGCGTAATATCGCCATCATCGCGCATGTCGACCATGGCAAGACGACATTGGTGGACCGCCTGCTGCAGCAATCCGGCGCCTTCCGCGAGAACCAGCGCATCGTCGAGCGCGTGATGGATTCGAACGATCTCGAAAAGGAACGCGGCATCACGATCGTGGCCAAGGTGACCTCGGTCGCCTGGAAGAATGCGCGGATCAATATCGTCGATACCCCCGGCCATGCCGATTTTGGCGGCGAAGTCGAGCGAATTTTATCCATGGTCGACGGCGCGATCGTCCTCGTGGATGCCTCCGAGGGCCCAATGCCGCAGACCAAATTCGTCGTCGGCAAGGCCTTGAAGATTGGTTTGAAGCCTATCGTCGCCGTCAACAAGGTCGATCGGCCGGACGCGCGCGTGACCGAAGTCGTCAACGAGGTCTTCGACCTTTTCGCTGCGCTCGACGCCACCGACGAGCAGCTCGACTTTCCCATTCTCTACGGCTCCGCAAAACAGGGCTGGATGGCAGAGGCGCCTGACGGTCCCAAGGACGGGATGGCGCCTCTCTTCGATCTCGTCCTGCGGCATGTGCCGCCGCCGAAGATCGAGCCGGGCGGTTTCCGGATGCTCGGCACGTTGCTTGAAGCCAACCCCTATCTCGGCCGTCTCATCACCGGCCGCGTCTTTGCCGGCAGCATCAAGCCGAACCAGGCCGTCAAGGTGCTCGATCACAAAGGCAATATTGTCGAGCAGGGCCGCGTGTCGAAGATCCTGGCCTTTCGCGGCATCGAGCGCACGCCGATTGAAGAGGCGGAGGCCGGCGACATCGTCGCCGTCGCCGGCCTCGAAAAATTCAACGTCGCCGATACGCTCTGTGCGCCGGAGGTGAGCGAGCCGCTGCAGGCGCAGCCGATCGATCCGCCGACGCTCTCCATGACCTTCCTCGTCAACGATTCCCCGCTCGCCGGGACCGAAGGCGACAAGGTGACGAGCCGCGTTATCCGCGACCGGCTTCATAAGGAGGCAGAGGGCAATGTCGCGCTGCGCGTCGAGGACTCGCCAGGGTCCGAATCCTATATCGTCTCGGGCCGCGGCGAATTGCAGCTCGCGATCCTGATCGAGACCATGCGGCGCGAAGGCTTCGAACTCGGCGTGTCGCGGCCGAAAGTCGTGTTCCAAAGAGACGACGCGACGAACGAACTCCTGGAGCCGATCGAGGAAGTCGTAATCGACGTCGACGAGGAATATTCCGGCGTGGTCGTGCAAAAGATGGCGGAACGCAAGGCGGACCTCGTCGAGATGCGGCCTTCCGGCGGCAGCCGCCTGCGTCTCGTCTTCTATGCGCCGACGCGCGGACTTATCGGCTATCAGGGCGAGCTTCTCACCGATACGCGCGGCACGGCGATCATGAACCGGCTGTTCCACGCCTACGCGCCTTTTAAGGGCGAGGTCGCCGGGCGCCGCAACGGCGTTCTCGTCTCGACCGATCAAGGCGAGTCTGTCGCCTATGCCATGTGGAAGCTGGAAGACCGCGGGCCGATGATGATCGAGCCGGGAGCCAAGGTCTATCGCGGTATGATCGTCGGCGAACATACACGCGACAACGATCTTGAGATCAACGTCCTCAAGGGCAAGCAGCTCACCAACATCCGTGCCGCTGGCAAGGACGAGGCGGTGCGCCTGACTCCCCCCATCAAGATGACGTTGGAAAAGGCGCTTGCCTATATCGAGGACGACGAACTCGTCGAAGTAACGCCGAAATCGATCAGGCTGCGGAAGGCGCTTCTCGATCCGACCGAGCGCAAGCGCGCCGTGCGCGCAAGGGAGAGCGCGTAATCATCGCGAAATCACCCGCATCCGCCCTCGCCCGTCGAGACGCGTGCTGCGCACGCTCCTCAGCGTGAGGGGCTGTACAAAGCGGCGAAGCTCCCTCATGCTGAGAAGCCCCGAAGCGAATGCGCCCGGGATTCGATCACGTCCCGGCGGTACGCGACAACCGAATCATCGAGATCGAATTGCCGCTGATCCTACAGCCTGGGCCTGCGCATTGTCGGCCGGCTCGATACGATCGTCGCCGCGCTTCATTCTTCGCTATGATCACGTCACGAGCGTTAAGCCCAGGCTTTCCCTCAAGGCGGCGCGTCTGGCGTGCAGAAGATCAGCCAGTGTATATTGGTCCAGTACCGCGAAAAACGCCGCGAGTGCATCGCGCAACAGATGTTCGAGCCGGCACGATCCGGCAATCCGGCAATCCGAGCCTTCCATGAAACACTCGACGAAAGCCTCGTCGTCTTCGGTGCGGCGCACAACATCACCGATGCCAATCTCATTCGGAGACTTCGCGAGCTTGAGGCCGCCGCCGCGGCCACGCAGCGCCGTGATATAGCCGAAATGGGCGAGGCCCTGAACCACCTTCATCAGATGGCTCTCCGATATGCGATAGACTTCGGCGATCTCGCGGATCGAGCTTAAGCGATTCCGTTGCAGCGCCAGATAGATCAGGACGCGCAAGGAATAGTCGGTATAGAGGGTGAGTCGCATGCGCAGATGCCTTCGATGTCGCATCGCCAGGGCGCGCGAAAGAGTTATATATCGCTTGCCTCATCAAATAGCAATTTATAACATTCATTGCCAATGCCTCTATTAGAGCGAGCTGAATTATGATGCGGTTCTTGGAGATTTCCGGAGACTTCGCAGGCCATGCCTCTATGAGCGGCGATCTACGCATCAAACGGATCTATGATCCGATTGAGCCGGATGATGGCGCGCGTGTCCTCGTCGATCGCATCTGGCCGCGGGGAATCGCCAAGCAAGCCGCTGCCCTGACTCTTTGGCTGAAGGAAATCGCACCGAGCGCTGCGTTGCGGCAATGGTTCGGCCACGATCCGAACCGCTGGGATGAATTCCGCAGGCGCTATCGCGGTGAACTCGACTCCAGTGGCGAGGCGGTCGATCGCCTGCGCGATCTGGCGGCGCAAGGCCGAGCGACCCTTCTCTTCGCCGCGCACGACAGGGACCGCAATAACGCCGCCGTCTTAGCCGAATATTTGCAGTTGAAGCTGAAAAGCCGCGGCGTGGCGGACAAAGCACGGGCGCCAAGCTCACCGGTCTGCTTCGCTAGTGAAGCAGACGCAGCCTACATGGGCTACGCGACGCGTGAGGAACTTCTCGCCTTCCTCAATGAATTGCTCGAAGCGGAACGCGCCGGCGCGAAAGTGACGCTACATATGGCGGCGGAGATGAAGGATCGCACGCTCAAATCGACCATCGATCTCGTGCATCACGACGAGGCAAAATGGTGTGCATTGCTGACGCGGGCGATCAAGGGGCTCGGCGCCGAACCATCGACGCGGACCGGCGCCTTCCATGAGAAGGTGATGGCGATCGCCGATCTTCCTGGGCGCCTTGCACTTCTCAATCGCGGCCAGGGCTGGGTGGCGCGTAAACTGCGCGAAATGCTGCCGAAGATTCAGGACGAGGCTTTGCGCAACGGCTTGACAGACATGCTGACGTCGCACGAACACAACATCCGTATGGTGGAAGAAGTCAACGCCACCAAGTAAAACTCCCCGAAAATGCAACGATACTTCCGGCGCATGCGCTGAGACTTCCGCTTTTTGAGACGGAGCATCACCGCGTATTCTCCTCGACACTAGGCGGGATCACAATAAGATATATACATATTATATCTTATGATCGACGCTCATTGGAGCGTGATCTGTGCCGCGGAGTCCATTATGAGGAAGCAGATCTTTGGGGCGCTCGCCACCGCGGGCGTCATATGTTTAGCCGCTGCCCCAGCAGTCGCCGCAAATGAAGGCGACGCCGTCTATGTCGCTCACCTGACGCCCTTGAACAGTAAAGTAACCGGGCGCGACGCTTCGGGCGAGGCGCGCTTCACGATCAAGGGAGACCAGTTGACGATCCAAGTCGATGCCAAAGGATTGCCGCCCGGTATCGAGCATTTGCAGCACTTCCACGGTTTCACGGACAGCCGCGACGCGACCTGCCCGACAGCCGCGGCTGACACGAACCACGACGGCGTGATTGACCTGATCGAGACGGAGCCCACGTCCGGCACGACCATGGTGCCGTTCCATGACGATCCCGTCAGCATGGAGATCGTGCGCGACACCTATCCGAAGGCTTCAGCGAAGGGCGATTTTCATTATAAGAAGACCGTATCGCTGAGCGCGTTGAAGGCGGCGTTCGCCAAGACCTTCGGCGGCTCGGACCTCAACCTTGATAAGCGAGTCGTCTTTATCCACGGCGTCTTCCCTTCCACTAAGCTGCCCCCGTCGGTGGCTTCGCTCGGCAAGATCCCGGCGCAAGTGGCGCTGCCGATCGCTTGCGGCACAATCGAGCGCGCTGGGCAATAGCCGAAGCGATGCGGCCGCGCCTCACGTGCCAGTCAGCAGGGCGTGAAGAGTGGCCGCGTCCGTCGCTTTGCGTAGTCGTCGCGCGAAATCCTTATCGCGAATGCGCCGGGAAACGGCAGCGAGGATGCTCATATGCTCCTCTGCTTCGGCGGGGATGAGAAGCAGAAACAAGAGGTCGACGGGGTTGCCATCGACCGCGTCGTAAGGAACCGGCCGCGCGAGCCGCACAAACAGGCCCAGAAATCGATCGAGCCCGGCGATCCGCGCGTGCGGAAGAGCAAAGCCTTGCCCCAATCCCGTCGAGCCCAGCTTTTCACGCTCCTCGAGCGCATCGAGAATTGACTTTTGCGGGATCTTCGCGAGCGCGGCGGAGCGGCGCGCAAGCTCCTGAAGAAGCTGCGCCTTGTCGTTCGCACGAAGAGAGGGGATTACGCGATCTTCGGTAAGTACCTCGGCAATGTCCATTGAGAGTCCTGAAGCGGTGGCGGCGAGGGAATTGCGGGAAGACGCGAGTCAATTCGGATTTGACAGCGACATCGGCGAACTTTCATCTTGGATGCGCAGCCGATAGCCGACGCCGGTCTCCGTCAGAATATGGCATGGGCGCTCGTGATCGACTTCTATTTTTTGCCTCAACGCCCGAATGTAGATGCGCAAATATTGCACGTCGGCATCGCCGCCCCAGACTTCGCGCAACATGAAGCGATGAGTCAATACCTTGCCGGCATGCGCCACGAGCAGCCGCAGCAGATCATATTCGCGCGGTGAGAACTTCACCTCCTGGCCGCGGACCGTCACGATGCGTCGCACTAGATCGACCGAGAGATCGCCACTGCGGAAGATCGCCTTTTCACCCTGCTGCTGGAGCCGGTGGCGCTGCGCAGCGCGAATTCTGGCCAGAAGCTCGTCGATGCCGAAAGGCTTGGTGACATAGTCGTCAGCACCGAGATCGAGCGCCTTCACCTTGGCGCCTTCGGCGTCGCGGCTCGACAGAACGATGATCGGCAGGGTTTCGCCGCTTTCGCGCAACTGCCGGATGATATCCAGACCGTCCATGTCGGGCAGGCCGAGATCGAGCACGACGACGTCGGCAGACTTCCGGCGGATCGCTTCAAGAGCCGTATGCCCATCCTTCGCTTCGGAGACGATATAGCCTTGCGTGGCGAGGCTCGGCCGCAGGAAGCGCAGGATCGCCGGTTCGTCGTCGACGACGAGAACGCGAAGCTGGCCGGCAAGGTTGGTCATGTCAGAGCCTCCGCTGTCTGCCCCGGCGGGACCGGCAGGCGGAGGGTGAAAATGGCGCCCCGCCGGTCGGTGCGGTTGGCGGCGGCGATCGTCCCGCCCATGGATTCCACGAAGCCGCGGCAGATCGCGAGCCCAAGCCCCGTCCCGACGCGCTGCCGGTCCGCGCGGTGGACCCTGTAGAACTTGTCGAAAATCGATTCGAGATCAGCCTCAGGAATTCCGTCGCCTTCGTCGGCAATTTGAAGAACCACGATCGCCCCTTCGCGATATGCCCTGATCGAGACCTCGGAGCCCGCAGGTGCATATTTGGCGGCATTGTCGAGAAGATTGAACAAAACCTGTTCCATCAACACCATATCCAACGCGAGCATGGGTAGGCCAGGCGCGAGAGCGATCTCCACCTTATGGTCCTTCATGATCTTTTGCGCCCTTTGCAGGGCCGCGCCGACGAGATCGGACAGATCGACGAGACTCGTCTGCGGTTTGAGCGAGCCGGACTCGAGACGCGTCATATCGAGAAGATTACCGATGAAACGGTTGAGCCGCTCAGCCTCTTCCTGGATCGTCCGCAGCAGTATCGCCCGTGCCTCGGCGTCCAATTCCGCGCTATGGGCGACCAGACTGCTCACCGAACCGATGATCGAGGCCAGCGGCGTGCGCAGATCATGCGAGATCGAGGTAAGGAGCGCCTGCCGCAGCCGGTCGGTCTCGGCCGCGAGCCGCGCCTTAGCGATATCCCTGGCGAGATAGACGCGCTCGATCGCCAGCGCGGCCTGATCGGCGAGCGAATTGAGCAGGCGCGTCTCGTCCGGCGTCAGCAAGACGCCCTCCCTGTCGGCATCGATCCCAATGACGCCGATCGGCCCTCGCCCGGTATGCATCGGCGTGAAAAGGCGCTTCGCCCCCGGCAGCGTATCAGCGCCGCGGCCGGCGGCCTGATTTTTCTCGAAGCACCATTGTGCGGCGGCGAGATCGGCCTCGTCGAGCTCATCTTCCGGCGGGAACCCGGCTTTCAGCACCAGCCTGCCCTCCTCCGGCAGCAGCAGCACGACCCTTACCTTCAGCATCAGCGCGATCTGATGGGCGGTCGCCCACAGAAGATCATCGAGCCCGGCGGCGCCGGCAAGCTTGCGGCTGAACAGATAAAGCTCCTCCGCGATCCGCGCGCGCTGTCGCGCCGCGATGGCCTGCGCCCGCAGCCGCGCCGCGAGATTGCTGGCGATGACAGCGACCACTGCGAAGAAGAAGAGCGCAACGACGTTCTCAGGATCAGCGATCGTGAACGTGTAGAGCGGCGGCAGGAAGAAGAAGTTATATGCGAGCACACTGACGAGGCAGGCGAACAGCGAGGGCCAGAGACCGTAGCTGAGGGCGCTCGCCAGCACGCCGACCAGAAAGACGAGTGCGAGGTTGGAGACAGCGAGCGTCTGGCGCAGGACGAGCGCGGCAAAACAAGCCGCCGCGACATAGCCAAGGCTTCCGGCCCAGGCCACCCAATTCGGACGCCCGGGCGTCACTGCACTGGCGGCAGCTTTCTCAGATGCCGATTGCGCAGTCGCCGCTTGCAGCGCGACGACGTGAACATTGACGCCGCCGGCATGCCGAATGAGCCTTTGCGTCACCGAACTTCGAAAGAGATCGAGCCATCGCGCGCGGCGCGACGGCCCTACAGTAATATGGGTAAAGTTATGCGAGCGGGCATAATCGACGATCGTGTCGGCGATGTCTTCGCCAGGGAGCGTGACCGGCGTCCCCCCGAGCCGCGCCGCAAGCCGCAAGGTCTCCGCGACCTGGTTGCGTTCGGCTTCGCTGGCCCGCAGGCTTTGCGGCGTTTCAACATGGAGTGCCGTCCAAGGCGCTTGCAACCGATCCGCCATGCGCCGCGCATGCCGCACCAGCGCTGCGCCGCCCGACGCACCATCGATACCGACAAGCAGTCGTTCGCCAGCCGGCCACGGGCCTTCGATCGCATGCGAGCGCATGTAATCGACCATTTGCGCATCGACCCTCTGCGCCGTGCGGCGCAGTGCAAGCTCGCGCAAAGCGGTGAGATTGCCCGGCGAGAAATAATTTTCCTTCGCTCGCACCGCTTGATCGCCCATGTACACCTTGCCTTCGCTGATCCGGTCGATCAGGTCTTCAGGTGTCAAGTCGACGACTTCGATATCGTCGGCGCGATCGATCACTGAATCGGGCACGCATTCGCGGACCTTCACGCGGGTTATGCGCGCGACGACGTCGTTCAGACTTTCAACATGCTGGATGTTGAGCGTCGTATAGACGTCGATGCCGGCGGCAAGCAACTCTTCGACGTCAAGGTAGCGCTTGGGATGGCGGCTGCCCGGCGCATTGGTATGCGCCAGTTCGTCGACAAGAACGAGGCGTGGATGGCGCGCCAACACGGCATCGAGATCCATCTCGGCGAGCGTTCGCCCCTTGTAGGCGACCATCCGGCGCGGCACGATTTCCAGGCCGGCAAGGAGCGCCTCGGTTTCCTCGCGGCCATGGGTTTCGACCACGCCGACGACAACGTCCCAGTCTTCGCGCCGTTTCGCTTGGGCGGTGAGCAGCATTTCGTAGGTCTTGCCGACGCCCGGTGCTGCGCCGAGAAAGATCTTCAATCTTCCTCGTGCGCCGTTCTGAGCTTCCTGCAGCAAGACCTCGGGCGAAGGCCGCCTGTCGCCGAATTTCTCCATGGCCGGATTTTATACCAAACTCGCCTGCGGAACCTTCAAATTCCGCATCCGCGTCACCTGTGTCCCAGGCCGTCGAGGGCAAGATTGAGTTTCAGCACATTGACATGAGGCTCGCCGAGAAGGCCCATGAAACGGCTCTCGATATGCGCTTCGACGAGTTCACGCAGGGTTGCTTCGGGAATTTGCCGCGCTTTGGCAACACGGGGCACCTGAAAGAGCGCCGCAGCGGGCGTGATGTCGGGATCGAGCCCGCTCGCCGATGTCGTGACGAGATCGACCGGGACGGGAGCCGAGGGATTGGTCGCCGCGAGCGCGGCGGCATCGCCCTTCACTCGATCGACGAGCGCTTTCGACGTCGGTCCTAGGTTCGAGCCAACCGAATTGTCCGCCGCATAGGGCACAGGCACCGTTTTGCTCGGATTCTTCGGGTCCGGCTCGGTCGTCGCCGAGGGGCGTGGGTGAAAATACTTGTCGCTCGTGAAGTTCTGGCCGATGAGCTCGGACCCGATGATCTTCCCATCCTTGTCGATGAGGCTGCCATTCGCCTGATGATGGAAGAGGACCTGGGCGATCCCGGTCATGCCCAACGGATAGATGAGACCGGTGATGACGGTCATCACGACGATCATCAGTATGGCAGGACGGATTTGCTTTATCATTGGCTGTCCTCACGCAAGGCCGGCGGCGGAAACCACCATGTCGATCAGCTTGATGCCGATGAACGGCGCGATGATGCCGCCAACGCCGTAGATTAGGAGATTGCGGCGCAAGATATTCGCGGCGCCGAGCGGGCGATAAGTGACACCCTTGAGCGCCAGCGGCACGAGCGCGATGATGATCAGCGCATTGAAGATGATCGCAGAGAGGATGGCGCTCTGAGGCGTCCTCAGATGCATGATGTTCAGCGCCTGAAGCTGCGGATAGAAGGCGATGAACATCGCAGGGATGATGGCGAAATATTTTGCCACGTCATTAGCGATCGAGAATGTGGTCAGCGCGCCGCGGGTTATGAGCAGTCTGCTTTCCGATCTCGACGATCTCGATGAGCTTCGTCGGGTCGCTGTCGAGATCCACCATGTTGCCGGCCTCGCGCGCAGCCATCGTGCCGGTATTCATGGCGACACCGACATCTGCTTGAGCGAGCGCCGGCGCATCATTCGTGCCGTCGCCACACATGGCGACGAGCTTTCCTTGCACCTGCTCGGCGCGGATGAGTTTCAATTTTGCTTCTGGGGTCGCCTGGGCCAGGAAATCATCGACGCCTGCTTCCGCCGCAATGGCGGCGGCGGTGAGCGGGTTGTCCCCGGTAATCATCACAGTGCGGATACCCATCCGCCTGAGCTCCTGAAAGCGGTCCTTTATGCCGCCCTTCACAATGTCCTTGAGGTTGATCAGGCCGAGCAAGCGGCCGTTCTTGGCGACAGCGAGCGGCGTGGCCCCAGATTTCGCAATCTCATCGGACTTCGCTGTCAATTCCCGGACGGCGGAGTTGAGCACGGGCGCAGACGGCACCAAGGCACGGACATAGGCCAGAACCGCGTCAACGGCGCCCTTGCGCACGGCGCCTTCGCTGGTATCGACACCGCTGATCCGGGTTTGCGCCGAGAAGGGGATGAACTTTGCGTTCAGCGCCTTCATGTCGCGCCCTCTGATCCCGTGCCTTTCCTTGGCGAGCACGACGATCGAGCGGCCCTCCGGCGTTTCGTCCGAGAGCGACGCGAGTTGCGCGGCATCGGCGAGCTCGGCCTCACTCACGCCCGTGAGCGGAATAAAGGCCGCGGCCTGGCGGTTGCCCAGCGTGATCGTGCCGGTCTTGTCGAGCAGCAAAGTGTCGACGTCGCCCGCCGCCTCCACCGCGCGGCCGGACATGGCGAGCACATTGAAGCGCACCAGCCGGTCCATGCCGGCAATGCCGATGGCCGAGAGAAGCGCGCCGATGGTCGTCGGAATCAAGGTTACGAACAGGGCCACGAGCACGAGGACCGTCACCTTTCCTCCCGCGTAGGAGGCAAAGCTCGGAATGGTCGCAACGGCGATGACGAAAATGATCGTCATGCCAGCGAGCAGAATGTTGAGCGCGATTTCATTGGGCGTCTTTTGCCGCGCGGCGCCTTCGACAAGCGCGATCATGCGATCGAGGAAGGTCGAACCTTGCGCGGCGGTGATTTTCACTTTGATCCAGTCGGAGATCACAGTCGTACTGCCGGTCACAGCCGAGCGGTCGCCGCCGCTCTCGCGAATGACCGGGGCCGACTCGCCGGTGATCGCCGCCTCATTGACCGAAGCCACGCCCTCGATCACATCGCCATCACTCGGGATCAAGTCGCCGGCCTCGACCAACACGACATCGCCTGGCTTCAGCGAGGTCGCAGGCACCGAGCGCCATTTCGCAGCGCCGCTGGCGGAAGACTTTTCCTCGCCGGTTGCGTAAAGCAGCTTCGCATTCGCTTCCGTCTTGCTCCGGCGCAAGCTCGCCGCCTGCGCCTTGCCGCGTCCCTCCGCCACGGCCTCGGCAAAATTGGCGAAGAGAACGGTAAACCAGAGCCAAAGGATGATCTGGAACGCGAAGCCGTAGTGGCCGCGCCCGGCGACGATGTCGCGCAGAAACAGAATCGTGACGAGCGCCGCAACGATCTCGACCGTGAACATCACGGGGTTTCGAATCAAGACCCGAGGGTCGAGCTTCTTGAACGACTCGCCGATGGCGGCGACAAGAATCTTCGGGTCCGCCATTGCGGCGATCGAGGCCCGTTTGCGCGTATGGGAGAGTTCCATGGGAATGCCTCTGAGGATCAATAAAGAGTGCCGGCTTTCATCGCGAAGTGCTCGACCACAGGCCCGAGCGATACCGCGGGGAAATAGGTCAAGCCGCCGACGATGAGGATGACGCCAACGAGCAGGCCGACGAACAGGCTGCGATCAGTCGGGAAAGTCCCAGCTGAGGCCGGCACGATTTTCTTTGATACGAGCGAGCCCGCCACTGCCATCATCGGCACAATGAAGACGAACCGCCCCATCAGCATCGCGAATGCAAGCGTGGTGTTGTAGTAGGGCGTATTGGCGGAAAGTCCGGCAAATGCACTGCCATTGTTGCCGGTAGCCGATGTGAAGGCATAGAGGATCTCGCTGAAGCCGTGCGGGCCATTGTTCGCAGTTCCAGCGAGACCAGCCGGTAGAACCGTGGCGAGCGCAGTCCAGCCAAGGATCGATAACGGCAGCGCCAGAATGGCGATAATCGTCATCTTGACTTCCCTCGCATCGATCTTCTTGCCGAGATATTCCGGAGTACGACCTACCATCAGCCCGGCAATGAACACGGCTAGGATCGCAAAGAGCAAAATGCCGTAGAGCCCGGATCCGACACCGCCGAAGATAACTTCGCCCAGCATGATGTTGACCATCGGCACCATGCCGCCAAGCGGCGTAAAGCTATCATGCATCGCATTGACCGACCCGTTCGACGCGTCGGTCGTGGCCGTCGCCCAGATCGTCGAATTGGTGATCCCGAAGCGGACTTCCTTGCCCTCCATATTGCCACCTGTCTGCAAGGCGGAAGGCGCTTGGTCGATATGGAGCGCGGTGAACGCGGGGTTTCCGTGTGACTCAGCCCAGTAGCACGTTGTAATTCCGGCAAGGTACACAACGCCCATGACGGCGAAGATCGCCCAGCCCTGGCGCTGGCTGCCGACCATCCGGCCGAAGGTGTAGGTCAGCGCCGCGCTGATCGCGAGGATCGACCACATCTCGATGAGATTGGTGATCGCATTCGGATTCTCAAAGGGATGCGCGGAGTTGACGTTGAAGAAGCCGCCACCGTTGGTGCCGAGCTGCTTGATCGCGATCTGCGACGCGACCGGCCCTTGCGCGATCAGCTGCTTTGCGCCTTCGACGGTCGTCGCCTCAGTGTAGGCGCTCAGATTTTGCGGCATTCCGAAGGCGATCAGCGCTAGCGCGACGACGATCGACATCGGAAGCAGGATATAGAGCGTGCAGCGTGTGAGGTCGACCCAGAAATTGCCGACCGTCTGCGCCGAGCGCCGCGCGAATCCGCGAACGAGCGCGATGGCAAGCGCGATACCGGTTGCGGCCGAGACGAAATTGTGCACGGTGAGCCCAGCCATCTGCGTCAGATAGCTCATCGTCGTCTCGCCGCCATAAGACTGCCAGTTGGTGTTGGTGAGGAAGCTCACTGATGTATTGAAGGCGAGGCTTTGTTCGACGGCCGATTGCCCTTGCGGATTGAACGGCAGAACCGCTTGCAGCCGCTGTAGGGCATAGAGCGTGACGAAGCCCGCCACGCTGAAAAACAGCATGGCGATGGTGTAGGTCACCCAATGTTGCTCCTGACCTTCGTCGATACCACAAATTCGATAGATGCCGCGCTCGACAGGTTGGAGAACCGGCGAGAGGAACGTGCGCTCGCCCGTGAAGACGCGGGCCATATAAGCGCCAAGCGGCTTCACGACCGCTATGACGAGCAGCGAATAAATCGCGATCTGAATCCAGCCATTGAAGGTCATGTGCGCTGCTCCTCAGAACCGCTCAGCGCGGACGAGCGCGTAGACGAGATAGACGAGGATGAAGAGGACAGCGAGAGCGCCGAGCCCATAATCGATGATCATGTTTTTCTCACAATCTGTCGCAACCGAAGACGTAAAGCGTGATGATCAGGAAGGCGCCGATCCCGACCGCCAAGTAAGTAAGATCCAACATGGAATTACTCCCATCAGCGCGCGACGAAAGAAGCGCGATGAAAATGGCATGCTGCTCGCGTTTGCCAATGATCCAAGTCAATTGAGGCTCGGTCGCTGCGCCACTGCGTTGGCCGCGATTGACCTCTGTCTAGTTTTCACCCGCCGACCATTTCGGGGAAATGCCATATAGGTTCGAGCCGTCTCCGACCCCCAAACAATAAAAATTCCATATAAGTCTGGTGGAAACGCTCAGTTCTTCAACGGAATATCGATCGAGCGCGTTCGCCAAAAACTTGCAAGTGCGACGCCCAGGGCCAGGGCCACTCCAAGGATTCCGCTGATAAGGCCGAAGATGCGCGTCGCGGATAGTGATTCGTGCAAGACGAATTGGCCGATCAGCGCCACCCAGAGCGGATTGGTGAAGAGGAGAATCGCCGCCGTTGTCGCCGAAATCGTTTGCATGGCGAGAAACAGCAATCCCATCACGGCCGCCGTCTGCAGAAACCCGATCAGCGCCACAACGCCCCAGCCGCAGATGCTGAGACGAGGCAGCAGCGCTGCACGCCAAGGCATTGATTTGGCAGCGACGATGAGCGGCAGGGTCGCGACCGCCACGAAGCAGAATAGCCAGCCGATGAGAAGAAAGGTCGGAATGCCCGCGGCAAGCAGAATCTTGCCGGCGATAAAGCTCGACGCCATCAGGAACGTCGCGGCCACAAGGACGACGAAATAGCCGACATCGCGCGTCGAACCCCTGATCACTACCGCCACCAAAATTCCATCGGTAGGGCCCCGAGGCAGGAGTTGCACTGCGTTGGGGACAGTTCGACACGACAGGGCAGGCAAAAGGAATGCGGCAAATGAATAAGCCAAACCGATGCAGGCAATCATCAGCTTTTGCACCAGCGTAGAGCGCTCGCCTGGCGCAGACGCCGGGAGAAACGGCCGCTCCCATCTCTCTCAATCAGGCCAAGAAACGGCCAAACTCTGCCGTTTGCTCGGGCAACTTGGCGCGAGATACGCCTAACCGTTGCAGGAAAGCACCGCTTTCCTAAAATGCAAGTGGAAACAGTCAACTGAGATTGAATGCGGCGCGGCAACGTGTACCTTTTGTCACAAGTGGTCGATTTCCACGGGGGCGGCATTATGGCTTTTCTTCGCAGATCATTCACTGTATCGGCGCTCTGCGCCGGCGTGATGCTCGGTTTTACGGGCGAGTACGCGGCTGCTGCGGATCTGCCGGACACGAAGGCTCCGCCAGCGCCGCCGCCGTCTTGGTGGTCCACCGTGACGGTCACCGGCGAGATCGACGCCGGCATCACGGGAAATCCGGACGATCCGCCCAGCGGTCTGAACTGGGGGCGTTTGTTCGACGACAAGGCCAACGAGCCGCTGTTCAATCAAGGCCTACTCACGATCCAGCGGCCGATCGATCCGAACGCCAAAGGCTATGACGTCGGTTTCAGAGTCCAGGGCATGTTCGGGTCCGACGCGCGGTACACACATTTCCTCGGCGAGGGTGAGTATCTCACCAACAGCATCTATCAATTCGACGTAGTCGAGGCCTGGCTCGAAGTTCACACGCCGTGGATGTTCGACGGCGGCATTGATTTTAAGGGTGGCCAGTGGGTGACCTTGGAAGGCGCTGAAGTTATCGAGTCCGACCAAAACCTGTTCTACTCGCATTCCTACATTTTCAATTATGCCGAGCCCTTCAAGGATACCGGCGTCTTGGCGATTTCCCACGTCAATCCCACGCTTGACATCTACACCGGCATCACTTCCGGCTCGAACACGAGTTCTCGGCCCATACGTGGGCGACAATAATGATGCGCCGGCCTTCGAAGGCGGTATCGGCCTGAACAAATTGTTCGGCGGCGCCGTCACCGTCCTCGCGACGACTCACATCGGGCCTGAAAACCCGTACCTCCAACCGGTCGGGCCGCCCAACCCAGCGGCCAACTCGGCGCTCAACTATCTCAACGACATGGTCGTGACCTGGACTGTCAACGACAAGGTCACTGTAACTGTCGACGGCAACTACACGCTTAACTCACTTACCGGCACGGATGCCTACGGCGTCGCCGGCTACGCGTCCTACCAGACCCCCCTCCCGTGGCTGAAGATCAATGGCCGCGCCGAGGTTTACCGCGACGACGAGGGCGAGTTTGTCGGCGCCTTTCCCGGCTACTTCGATTTCGTGAACGTAGAGCATGGCTATCCGAACACGGCGATCTTCCAGGGCGTGCCGACCACATATTTGGAACTCACTGCGGGCCTCAACATCACTCCAACGCTTCCTACAGATACCCCGCTGATCAAAGGCATCATTATCCGGCCGGAAGTGCGTTACGATACTTCTTTGAACGGCACCACCCCCTTCGGCCTTGTCAATACCGGCTTCAATCCCGCTACCGGGACCGGGTCTGGTTTCGGGACAAAGTCCGATCAAGTCACTGTCGGCGGCGACATCATCTTGAAGTTCTGATCTTTAAGCCAGGAACCAAGAAACGCCGGCCCCTCGGGCCGGCGTTTTGTTTTAGGTCGCGACGATGATGAGCGTCGCCTCGGGCCCAAGGCACGACAAAGCCAACTGGCTTAGGCGCGAGTGCCTGTTCGCTTGGATGACGACATCCTTAAAAAGCCGCGGATCAGCGAATAGACGAGATAGGAAAAACAGCCGATCAGGATGACTGATCCAAAAATAAAGTCGAACGCCATGATCGAAGCCTTCGCTTGCTTCGCCGCGGGCGATCCTGCGTCGGTGCGGCAGGCGGTCTCCTACGTGCATATATCGGACCGTATATATAATGCGCCGAGACGGCCATAAGTTCGAGGGGATTCGCGGGCGCTGTAGGAAGTTCACACAAGATCACGGTCTCGTGGCCCGGATTGACCGCGTACCGGCGCCGCCGTGCTTCAGGGCTATTTGGATGTCCAGCGCACGCCGCAGGGGGCGCTGAACCCATTCCCTAATGCGGTATTGCAACAAAAAAGCGCTCCCTTGTGGGGAGCGCTGAGGTTGAGGGAGTAGCCACGCTTAAGTGGGAGGCGGTTCAGACCGAATAATACATATCGAATTCGACCGGGTGGGGGGTCATTTCGAAGCGCAGGACCTCGCCCATTTTCAGATCGATATAGCTGTCGATGAAATCGTCGTCGAAGACACCCCCGGCCTTGAGGAAGCTCCTGTCCTTGTCGACGTTCAGCAGCGCATCGCGCAGCGAGCCGCAGACCGTCGGGATCTTCTTCAGCTCCTTCGGCGGCAGGTCGTAAAGGTCCTTGTCAACGGGGCTGCCCGGATCGATCTTGTTCGTGATTTCGTCGAGCCCGGCCATCAGCATCGCGGCGAAGGCGAGATAGGGATTGGCGGCCGGATCGGGGAAGCGCACCTCGACGCGCTTGGCCTTCGGGTTCGACGTATAGGGGATGCGGCAGGAGGCCGAACGGTTGCGCGCCGAATAGGCGAGCAAGACCGGCGCTTCGAAGCCTGGCACCAGCCGCTTATACGAGTTCGTCGACGGATTGGTGAAGGCGTTCAAGGCGCGGGCATGGCGGATGATGCCGCCGATGTAATACAGGCATTCGTCGGAAAGGTCGGAATATTTGTTGCCGGCGAAGACCGGCTTGCCACCCTTCCAGATCGACTGGTGCACATGCATGCCCGAACCATTGTCGCCGTAGACGGGTTTGGGCATGAAGGTGGCGGTCTTGCCATAGCTCTGCGCCACCATGTGGATGCAGTATTTATAGATCTGCAAACGGTCGGCCATGATGGTGAGCGGGCCGAACTTCAGCCCGAGCTCGTGCTGCGCGGAGCCGACCTCGTGATGATGTTTCTCCGTTTGGGCGCCCATCTGCGCCATCGCGGACAGCATCTCGCTGCGCATGTCCTGGGCCGAATCCTGCGGCGGCACCGGGAAATAGCCGCCCTTGGTGCGCATCCGATGGCCGAGATTGCCGCCCTCATAGACCGTGTCCGAATTGGTCGGAAACTCGATCGAATCAAGAATGAAGCCGGTGTTATAGGGCTCGGTGGCAAAGCGGACATCGTCAAAGACGAAAAACTCCGCCTCCGGACCGAAATAAGCAGCATCCCCGATCCCGATCGAGGTGGCATAGGCCTCGGCGCGCTTGGCGATCCCGCGTGGATCGCGGTTATAGGGCTCGCCCGTCGTCGGCTCGAGAACGTCGCAGACGATCGACATCGTCGGCGCCGCAAAGAACGGATCCATCACCGCCGTCACCGGATCCGGCATCAAACACATGTCCGATTCGTTGATCGCCTTCCACCCGGCAATCGACGAACCGTCGAACATCAATCCTTCCGAAAACGTGTCACGATCAACCAACGACACGTCAAACGTCACATGCTGCCACTTGCCGCGCGGATCAGTGAAGCGACAATCGATATATTTGACATCATTGTCCTTGATCGCTTTCAGCACTTCATCGGCACTCTTCATGTCCTGCCCTCAAGATCGAGTGGAAAATTCCGGCGTTGCTCGGAAAGAAAAAAGAATGCGATCCTCAAATCGCATCCAAACCCTTCTCCCCAGTGCGAATGCGAACCGCACTTTCGATGAGAAGATACGTCGCGCTCTTGCACCCCATCGGTGAGACGACCTATGCCCATGACCGGAAATCAAGGCGCGTGCCACGCGAGAGCCGACACCGCAAGCTCTTGTTAAACAATGGCTTCGGCCGCGCTCTTCCGGGCAATCCCGCGGAGTACCGTTACCACCGCCCATAAAACAGGCAAAAGCGGCATAATCCCCGCAAAATATTGCTGAATTTGTAAGCAATTACTGCTTAAGCCGCGACCATAGCCCCCGAGATGAACAGGCGCTTATTCAGCGGCCTTGACGCCCGGCGCGATAGAAACATCGCTTTGATTCGTCGCGCTGTCGATTTTGGCAAAATCCATGGTATCGATGCGATCGCCGCGTTTGGCGATCTTGTCGGCTGAAATTGTAATCGTGCCGATATCCTCTTGCGCCTGGCCGAAATGCACCGAGAGCTTGCCGACGCGCTCGCGCAGCCGCACGACATCTTCGACGAGACGGCGCACTTCGATCTGGATCGCATGCGCCTGTTCGCGCACCCGCGCATCGCGCACGATGGCCTGCATGACCTGCACGGCCATCACGAGAAGCGATGGCGAGACGATGAGGATCCGGCCCCTATAGGCCTTTTGGATCACGTCTTCGAAATGCTCCGAAAGATCGGCGTAGAGCGATTCCGAGGGCACAAAGAGAACGGCAATATCCTGGGTCTCGCCCGGCACGAAATAGCGCTCTTCCATATCGCGGATATGCTTGCCGACATCGCTGCGTACCCGCGCCGCGGCCTGCTTTTGCGCCTCCTCGCCCGCCGCATCTTTCAGCGCAACGAATGCTTCGAGCGGGAACTTCGCATCGACGACCATCAACCGCTCGTCGCCTGGCAGGCGGATCACACAATCAGGCCGGCAGCGATTCGAGAGCGTATGCTGGAACATATAGGCGGTGGTGGGCAGCGCATCGCGGATGATCGCCTCCATCCGTCCCTGGCCGAAGGCGCCGCGCGCTTGTTTGTTGGCGAGAATATCTTTGAGGCCGATCACCTCTTCCGTGAGGCCGGTAAGCCGCGCCTGCGCCGCGTCGATCACGGCAAGCCTTTCATTGAGCTTGGCGAGGCTTTCGCCTGCGCTGCGGCTTTGCTCTTCAAGACCGCGGCCGACGCGCGCGCCGACGGCGTCAAGCCGCTCCGCAACAAGCCGGGCAAGATCCGACTGCCTCGTGCCGAGAATCTCGCCCATGCTCCGCATGCGGCCAGTCAATTCGGCATTGGAGCGCGCAAGCTCCACTATTTTTTCATTGAGGTCGCGCTGGTGTTCCACCATGGCCGCAGCTTCGCCCTGCCGTGCGTGTGCCGCACGTGTTGCAGCAGCCAAGATGAAGAGAAGCAGAACCAGAGCAAGTCCGGCCGAAAGCTCAAACAGGCTGACCGGCACGCCGGCGACGAGAAAGAGAACATGGTCCATCGCATGCCCTTCTAACCGATTCGCGAAGGGTTTGGAACGAAGGGGGTACGGCGACCTCTGAAAAATAGATCGGTTTCGATAAGTCGCGTTGCAGAACGGGCTGTTGACGCGCAGCTGTGGTCTCCGCTCCAATCGAAGCCACGCAATGCGCGCACTTAATTGACTCTCAGGCGACGTGCGAGGGTCAGAAAGCGACTAAGAGCGATAACCGTTCAAAATTGACGCTGATTGCTTGGCAACCACTGACAGGTGGGAGGAGCGAATGAAGCGCATCATAATCCTGATAGACGGCACGTGGGATCAAGAAGGGTCTGGCAGCAATACTAACGTAGCGATACTGGATCCAGCCAACACCGCGGCTGGTCCTCCTCTGATCAGGCCAAGCGGAAAAGACGGAATAGAACAGCGCGTCGTCTATCATAAGGGAGTTGGCACAGACCCCGACTTCCTTAAGCACTGGCTTGGTGGCTCGATAGGCTTAGGTCTCAAACAGATTGTGCTCGATGCTTACGCATCATTGGTAAAATTATACGACCATGGCGATGATATCTTTGCACTTGGATTCTCGAGAGGTGCCTACGCGGCACGTGCGCTGGTGGGAATGATCGGCGCTTCCGGAATTGTACGCCATTCTGCGCCGCCTAATCTGGAAACCGCATGGCTCAACTATCGGGTCGATCCGGCAATACGCGCCGCACCGGCTACGGCGAGCAGCAGCGATAAAAAGGCAATCAGCAATATGAAAGCCCTGCACGATGCGGGCGATGTTCAGCCGGACAACCGCGTCAAATGTGTTGGCGTTTGGGATACAGTTGGTTCCTACGGTGTGCCAGCCGGGTTCGGGCTTACAGCTCTCGCTCGTTACATTGCTTTAGTAACGCTCGGCTTTCACGACACCAGCTTCGGAGATCATGTCGAAGTGGGCCTACATGCCGTAGCAATCGACGAGCGGCGACGACCATTTGTTCCGACCTTTTGGACGATCCCAAAGGGACTGAAGCCGAAAGGACACGTCGAGCAGACATGGTTTGCTGGCGAACACGGCAATATCGGCGGGGGTGAGCCCGATAGCGGGCTGTCAAACGAAGCACTTATATGGATGATTGCGCGCATGCAGGCTTTAACGGGCCTCGACTTCGATATCGACGCAGTCAAGGCCGTTGCGGCAAAAGCGAACGTCGATGGCGAGGTCTACGATTCCACCATAGGCTGGCTCATCGATCATAGATGGCCACATCTTCGCAGGGTTCTCTCGCCGGATGCAATTATGCACGGAGCTTTCACCAGTAACGTGGATAGTTCAAAAGAGCATATCAACGAAAGGGTTCACTGGAGCGCAATAAGAAAACGTGGAAGGCGATGCACCGTCTTCGGTGCGAAAGACGTGCCCTATGAACCCGCCAACCTTCCGCAGAGCATTTCGACCGACAAAATTGCGGACATCACGCCGGAAGAACAAATCTATTTATCTCAATAACTTTGCGGTTGTCGCAGTCAGAGCGGCATCGCCAAACCAGTTGAGAGCTGGAACAAATGGATCGAATTTTTGTGGCCCCCTTGGGCCCTTGACTGGGTTTGAATGCAGGAAGTTGCGCTTAACGTTGCAACACCTCGCTTGGAACGAAGGCGGAACGAAGTTCTTGGCGATTAAGGGGCGGCGGTCGCGGCCGTGACGATCATGAATTGTGCGCTGCAAAGCGCAATTTCTGGCCACAAGCAGGCCCGCGACGCTCATGAGATGCGCAGTCGTTACGCCTCGCTAAGAAATGTGACCTAAATTGAGCATCGAGCCGCCCGGATTATCCGCCATGGTCGCAAAAATCTCTGCTGCCGATCTTCGCCAATTCTACGAGATCGATGACGACTGCATCGCTCTCGTCGAGGCGAACAAGGACTTTCTCTACAAAGAGTTCGTCGCGGCTCTCGATGCGTTTTACGTCCAGTTCAAACCGTTCGTGCAAGTTTCGTCCCCCTACCAAAAAGATGAAACGATCGCCTGCTCGAGGGAGCATAACCATCGTCATTGGCAAATCGCGATGAAGGGGCGTTTCGACGAAGAGTATGAAAAATCGGTCGAAACTATCTATAGGATGCGCGACCGCTTCGGTTTTGACCCGCGATGGTGCACCAGCAGCTATAATTTCATCATCGCCCGCATGGCCCAGGGCATCGCGCTACGTCTGCCGGTGGATATATTCGATCTGCCCACGAAGCAGCGTCGGGCCAGGCTCCAGTCCGCCTATATGCGCCTCGCCATGCTCGACATGTCCTACATCGTTGACGTCTATATGGATGTGACGCTGCGCGAACGACAGCAAACATTGAGCAATCTCGCGGAGTCGTTCGAACATGCCGTAGGAGGCGTCGTCAACGGCGTCGCCAACGCCGCCGAGCGCCTGCGCAGCACCGCGGATGCTTTGACCCATTCGGCCGAGTCGACGAGTGTAAAATCCATGGCTGCGGCCATAGCTTCGAAGGAAGCCGCCTCGAACGTTCAGGCGGTAGCCACGGCGACCGACCATCTCTCGCATGCGATCGGAGAAATCAGCGCCCAGGTTCACGAGTCGAATCAAATCGCTGGCCGCGCTGCCGGCGACGCCGATCGGACCCAAGCGGCGGTCTGCAGCCTTGCCGAGGCCGCCGAACAAATCGGCGGCATCATCGACCTCATCAGCAATATCGCCGCGCAGACCAACATGCTCGCCCTCAACGCGACGATCGAAGCGGCACGCGCCGGCGAGGCCGGCCGCGGCTTCGCCGTTGTCGCCCAGGAAGTGAAGAGCCTCGCCCACGCCACATCCAAGGCAGCGTCCGAAATCGGCGCTCACGTTGCCGGCATCCAGGATGCGACCCAACATGTCACCTCCTTCATTGCCACCATGGCCAAGACAACTCAGCATGTGAGCTCCATTGCCATCGCAGCCGAGACAGCCGTGGCGGAACAGGAGGCGGTGACTCAGGAAATCGCCCGGCGGGTTCAGGAGGCCTCACGGGGAACACATGAGGTGACGTCCAATATCGTCGGGGTGACCAAGGCCGCCGGGGATTCGAGCGTGGCCGCCAAGGAACTATTGAAATCCGCCACCGAACTCACCTGTCAGTCCGAGGTCCTGTTTAAACAGGTGCAGGATTTTCTGGGTATGGTCCGGGTCGCCTGAGCGGGCGTAACGTCCGGTCGAGCAAAGGTGCGGCTCAGCCGCCAAGCGCGCCGGAAATTGACCTCGCCCGCCTTGATGCCTATGTCATTAGCCATGCAAGTCGGCATCGAGCGCCCATGGCCCTAAGACCTATCATCACCTTGCCGGACAAACGGCTTCACCTCAAAGCCGAACCCGTCTCCCAAATCGACGACGAGGTCCGCGCCCTCATGGATGACCTGCTTGAGACGATGTACGACGCGCCCGGCATCGGGCTTGCCGCGACGCAGATCGCCGTCCCCAAGCGCGTCATGGTGCTCGACGTTGCCAAGCGCCAGGACGAGACGGCAAGCCGCGATCCCATGTTCTTCGCCAATCCGGAAATCCTCTGGGTTTCCGAGGAGACCTCGACTTACGAGGAAGGCTGCCTGTCGATCCCTGAATTTTTCGAGGAGGTCGTGCGGCCCTCACGCGTCCGCGTCCGCTATTTGGATCGCAACGGCAAACGGCAGGAAATCGAAGCGGATGGAATCCTCGCAACCTGCCTGCAGCATGAGATCGACCATCTGAACGGCGTTCTCTTCATCGATCGCATTTCCCGCCTAAAGCGCGCGCGGATTCTGAAGAAATTTACGAAAGCGGCAAAGCGTGACAGCGACGAGCGCAAGGCCGACGCTGGCGGCGACGAAGCTGAAGCGGAACGCGCGTGAATTAGGCGCGCTGAACGGAAGGGCGGTCGCGTGCGTATCGTCTTCATGGGCACGCCGGATTTTGCGGTGCCGGTCCTCACTGAACTCGTCAAGCGAGGTCATGACATTGCCGCGGTCTACACCCGGGCGCCGAAGCCGGCCGGGCGTCGCGGCCTCGAAATCCTGCCCTCGCCTATTCATGCCGCCGCAGCACGCATGGGCTTGCCGGTCCTAACGCCGTCGAGTCTGAAGTCCAACGAAGCAACGGATGTCTTCGCAAGCCATCGGGCCGATGTCACGGTCGTCGTCGCCTATGGCCTTATTCTGCCGAAAGCTATTCTCGATATGCCTGCGCAGGGCTGTCTCAACCTGCACGCCTCGCTTCTGCCACGCTGGCGCGGCGCGGCACCGATCCAACGCGCCATTATGGCCGGCGACCGCGAGACGGGCATCATGGTGATGCGCATGCAGGAAGGTCTCGACACCGGCCCCGTGGCGCTCCTCGAGAAGACGGCAATCGGGCCGGACATGACCGCCGGCGAACTGCGCGACCGGCTTTCCGCTCTGGGCGCGGGCTTAATGGCGCGTGCGCTTGATGCGCTGGCGAGGGGCGCGCTCGCCTTTACGCCCCAGGCGGAAGAAGGCGTCACCTATGCGCGCAAGATCACAAAGGCGGAGGCGCTTATCGACTGGTCGAAAAGCGCCGGCGAACTCCATAATCTTGTGCGCGGGCTCTCGCCGCATCCCGCCGCCGTTTTCGAAGCCGACTTCGGAAAAGGCCCGGAACGGATTAAGGTTCTACGTAGCCAGCTGGCGGCCGGCCATGGCGCGCCGGGCTTAGTGCTCGACGACAAACTTACCATCGCCTGCGGCGATCAAGCGTTGCGCCTTCTTGAAGTGCAGCGCGCCGGCAAGGCGCGGATGAGCGCCGCTGAGTTTCTACGCGGTGCCCCGATCGGGGCGGGCCTCATGCTAGGTGTCGCGCCCTGATGCCCCGCTACAAACTCATCATAGAATATGACGGAACCGGCTTCGTCGGCTGGCAGAGACAGGCGAACGGCCTCTCGATCCAGGAAGCGATCGAAACCGCGCTCGCCGCGCTCTGCGGTGAAGCGGTTGCGATCCGAGGAGCCGGGCGTACTGATGCCGGCGTCCACGCCATGGGCCAGGTCGCACATGCCGATCTTGCCCGCGACTGGCGGCCGGACGTCTTGCGCGACGCACTCAACGCACATCTGCGGCCGCAGCCTATCGCCATTTTAGAGACGGAACCCGTCGTCGACACGTTCGATGCACGATTCTCAGCGGTGCGGCGACATTATCTCTATCGGATCATCAACCGGCGCTCGCCGCTCACCCTGGAAGCTGGGCGCGCATGGCTCATCAAGCGCGAACTCGATGCCGCAGCCATGCACGAGGCGGCGCGAGCGCTCGTCGGGCGGCACGACTTTTCAACCTTTCGCGACGCCGAATGCCAGGCGACGAGCCCGATCCGCACGCTCGATCGGCTCGATGTCGCCCGAACCGGCGATACGATCGAGATCCGGGCGAGCGCCCGCTCTTTCCTGCACCATCAGGTGCGCTCCATGGTCGGCTCGCTCGAACACGTAGGGTCCGGCAAATGGACCTCCCTCGACCTCCGCGCGGCACTCGAGGCCCGCGACCGCAGTCGCTGCGGCGTGGTGGCGCCTGCGACGGGCCTTTATTTCGTCTCCGTGGATTATGGCGAGCCGGAGGGTCTGGACGATACGGACCACATCGACGCCTCCCCCTAGGCTCCTACCGGTCCTGCAAGGCAAACTAACCTCAATCGGCGAAAAATTTGGGCGAATGCCGCTATAAGGGGAGAGACAAAAGCACCAAACGTGATATAAGCAAGAAACGGGCCGTTTTTCGGTCTTTGGTAAGAGTTGGGCGGTGCAAAAGTATGGCTCTCACCACCAAGCTCATGATGCGCCAGGGTCAGGCCCTGGTCATGACGCCGCAGCTCCTGCAGGCGATCAAGCTTCTCCAATTCTCGAATGTGGAACTCGCCGCTTTCATCCAGGAAGAGCTTGAGCGTAATCCGCTTTTGGAGCGGGCCGAGGATCTGCCCGATGCCGATGAGACAGCACATTTGGCGCCCGACGGCGAAAAGGCGGAAGACGACGCGGCTGTCGCGAGTGCCGATTTCAACGACGCGGGCGATGCCGAATGGAATTCGGACGCCCTCGCCATCAATCGCGACGCGCTGGAATCAAGTCTCGGCACCGAATTGTCGAATACTTTTGACGATGATCGACCGCCGACGCCGGGCGAACGCTATGAATTCGCGGAAGGCGCCGGTCTTTCGGCAAATTCGTGGTCCGGTTCCCCGGGGCCTTCGTTCGACGACGAACAGGCCAATCTCGAAGCCTACGTCGCCGCCGAGATCAACCTCAAGGATCATCTCTCCGCTCAATTGATGTTGGCCACCGCCGATCCGATCGATCGGGTGATCGGGCAGACCTTGATCGATTCGATCGACGATGCCGGCTATTTCACCGATTCTCTCGCCGAGGTAGCTGCACGGCTGGGAACGGCGCTTCAACGCGCCGAGAAGGTCCTTGCTCTCATCCAAAGCTTCGAGCCTTCCGGCGTCGGCGCCCGTAGTCTCGCCGAATGTATTGCGATTCAGCTGCGCGAAAGGGACCGTTTCGATCCCGCGATGCAAACATTGGTGGCCCATCTCGATCTTGTCGCCAAACGCGACTACGCGACCTTGCGTAAGCTTTGCGGTGTCAACGCCGAGGACGTGAACGACATGATTGCCGAGATTCGCCAGCTCGATCCGAAACCGGGCCGCGCTTTCGGCGCCGCCGCCCTCCAGCCGGTCGTCGCTGACGTCACTGTTTCCCCGTTGCCCGATGGCTCCTGGCACGTCGAATTGAACTCCGACGTTCTTCCGCGGGTACTCGTCAACCAGGTCTATGCGGCGCGTGTCACGCGGGCAAAAGCCAATGATGTTGATAAGTCCTTCTTGTCCAATTGTCTGCAAACGGCCAATTGGCTGACGAAGAGCCTCGAACAGCGGGCCCGGACGATCCTCAAAGTGGCGAGCGAAATCGTCCGGCAGCAGGATGCCTTCTTTGCGCACGGCGTCGAACATCTGCGACCGCTCAATCTCAAGACTGTCGCCGATGCAATCGGCATGCATGAATCGACAGTGTCACGCGTGACCTCGAACAAATATATCGCAACGCCACGCGGTCTCTTCGAACTGAAATATTTCTTCACCGCCTCGATTGCATCGCACAATGGAGGCGATGCCCACTCGGCCGAGGCGGTGCGCTTCCGGATCAAGCAAATGATCGATCGGGAGGGCGCAAATGACATTCTCTCCGATGATGCGATTGTTGAGCAACTCAAGTCCTCGAACGTGGATATCGCCCGCCGCACTGTCGCCAAATATCGAGAGAGCTTGAGAATTCCATCATCTGTCGAACGCCGGCGAATGAAAGAATTGCATTGATGGCGCAGCATCGCGACGCACGCCGCGAAAGTCTCTATCCTTTTGATTTTTCCACAATTGGCGGAAACGAGCCATCTTTGCGCGACTTGCCGATGGCATTCTGATTGCGCGCAAGCGCGGGCTGGTCTGTGCGGTTAAGCCGCGCCCGGCCAGCCCATTGACTTCACGGCGCGACACTCCTAACCGTGAAGAAACCGCTCGCAAAGCAGCGGACCATACCGGGGGGCGTCGTCAGTGGATTGGAGGGAGAGCCATGACATTGCGCGTCTCTGGCAAAAATATTAACATTGGCAAATCTTTGCGCACCTATGTCGGTGCGCGCATCGATCTGGTCACTTTGAAATATTCCGCTGAACCCACCGGCGGACATGTCACGATTGAACGGGAAGGTTCCGGCTTTCGGACGGATTGCACGTTGCACCTTGAACTCGGGGCTGACTTTGCAGGCCGAGGCCGAAGCGCAAGATGCCTATTCGAGTTTCAACAAAGCTGCGGACCGGATCGAGAATCGTCTGCGGCGGTGCAAGCGACGAGTGAAGGACCGGGCCTCCGGGCCGATTACTGCGCGACATTCCGGCGATGGAGAACCCGTCGCGGCGATCGAACCCGTTGATTTCGGAAGCAGCGGTGACGCGAACCCACTCGTCATCGCTGAATCACTCTCGGATCTCAGGGAAATGTCGGTATCCGCGGCGATCGGAGAGCTCGACGAAAACAATGCTTCGGTCGTGATCTTTCGTCGCGCCGGCGACGGGCGGATCAATATCGTTTACCGCCGTGCCGACGGAAATATCGGCTGGATCGATCCGGCGCCTTCATCTAAGGCCTCGTCTCTTTAATCCTGGGATCGCAGGCTACGAACCGGGTTCCCCTTTCATCCTTTCGCGCGGTGCATGACATGGCTCTTCCATCGAGCGTTCGGAGGTTGGACATCCTTCCTAATATGCGGCTTACCGACCTCATCAAACCCGAGGCGATTATTCCGTCGCTGCGGGCGAATTCCAAAAAGCAGGTGTTGCAGGAGCTGAGTGAGCGGGCGGCGCGCATCTCAGGCTTGACGCCGCGCGAGATCTTCGACGCGTTGCTGCAGCGCGAGCGGCTCGGCTCGACCGGCACCGGCAACGGGATCGCACTGCCCCACAGCAAGCTTGCGAAATGCAATGCTATTTTCGGCCTTTTCGCGCGGCTCGAAAAGCCGATCGAGTTTGCGGCGACCGACGCTGCGCCCGTCGATCTCGTGTTCATGCTGATCGCTCCCAAATCGGCGGGCGCCGACCACCTTAAAGCCCTCGCGCGGATCGCCCGTGTCCTGCGCGATCCGCGGATCGCCACGAAGCTGCGAGCAACGCGCGACCCGGCTGCGCTTTACGCTGTCCTCACTCAGGAGCCGGCATCGCACGCGGCTTGACCGTGACTTTTGCTCAACGCGCTCTGGAACCTGCGCTAGACTATGCGCATGTCAGCCAAACCAAATTCGCCGCGGCCATTGGCGCCGTGCTCCGTGACGAGCTTGCTCGATGAGGCGGTCGCGCGATTCGGCGGCCACCCGGCAACTGACTTCTTCGGCCGTAAGCTGACCTATGCGGAACTCGGACGTCGCGTCGACCGCGCGGCGCGGGGCTTCCAGAAGCTCGGTGTCGAGCGCGGCACGAGGGTCGGGCTCTGCCTACCAAACACGCCCTATTACATCATCGCCTATTTCGCGATCCTCAAAGCGGGCGGTATCGTCGTCAATTTCAACCCGCTCTATGTCGAGCGTGAGATCGCCAATCAAATCGAAGACTCCGGCACCAAGATCATGGTGACGCTGGACGTCAAGAAAATCTATCCAAAGATCGCCGCGACGCTCGGTAAGACGTGCCTTGAGCGCGTCGTCGTTTGCGACATGCGGGCGATCCTGCCATTGGCGAAAGGTATGCTGTTCGGCCTCTTCAAATCCGCCGAGCTCGCCGACGTTCCCAACGATGACCGCCACATCCGCTTCGCGGAGCTGATCGCCGATCGCGGCGCGATGGCACGAGTCGCCATCGATCCCCGCGTCGATCTGGCGATGCTGCAATATACCGGCGGTACGACTGGCGTGCCCAAGGGTGCCATGCTCACCCACGCCAATCTCACCAGCAATGTTGCCCAGATCACCCGTCGCGTGCCGAGCCTGAGGCCGGGGCGCGAACGCGCATTGCTGCTCCTGCCGCTATTCCACGTGTTCGGCATGACCGCAGGAATGAATTTCTGCATCTCGCTCGGGGCTGAGATCGTCCTGCTCCCGAGCTTCGACGTGCATCAGGTGCTGGCCACTATCACTAAGAAGCGGCCGACTCTGTTCCCCGGCGTCCCAAGTCTCTTTGCGGCGCTGAACGCCCGGGTTGCCGACGGAAAATATGATCTGTCTTCCGTACGCTACTGCATTTCCGGCGGCGCGCCACTGCCGCTCGATGTGCGCCTTCGATTCCAATCGTTGTCCGGTTGCAAGCTCGTCGAAGGCTATGGCCTTACGGAAGCCTCGCCGGTCGTCAGCTGCGATCCTCTCGATGCCGAATACAGAATCGGGTCGGTCGGACATCCGCTCGAGGGCACATCGATCGAGATTCGCTCGCTTGCCGATCCGACCCAGATCCTGCCGGTCGGCGAAAGGGGTGAAGTCTGCCTGCGCGGACCACAGGTCATGGCCGGCTATTGGCACAATCCGCAGGAGACGGAAGCTGTGTTCGTCGACGGCGCGCTCCGGACTGGCGATGTCGGCTATCTGGACGAAGAGGGTTTTCTCTTTCTCGTAGACCGGATCAAGGATGTGATCCTCTGCGGAGGCTTCAACGTCTATCCGCGGGTCATCGAGGAGGCATTGCATCAGCATCCGGCGGTGGCGGAAGCCGCAGTCATCGGTATTCCCGATTCCTATCGCGGCCAGGTACCGAAGGCCTTCGTCACGCTGCGGCCTGGCGCCAAAGCGACCCCGGAGTCGCTGCTGCTCTTCCTCAAGGATTATGTGTCACGCATCGAAATGCCAAGAGTCATCGAGATTCGCCTTGCGCTGCCCAAAACCGCCATAGGCAAGGTCAGCCGCAAGGAGCTCGCAGCAGAAGAGCAGCAAACGGCCGCTGCTGGGCCTGCCACTCCCAGTTGATTCCTGAGCCCCCTGGCGACTTGGAATGGGACCTTGCGCGAAGTATGAGAGGGCAGGCATTCTGAGCACTGTTACGCAGTGTGGCGGCGCGAGCCGGGATGAGAATCATGTCGATCGGTCGGACGTCCTATGCCGCCCGCAAGAGATCCCTCGTGACGGGCGGTGCCGGGTTCATTGGTTCGCATCTTTGCGAGCGGCTTCTCGCGCAGGGTGACGAGGTGCTTTGCGTCGACAATTTCTATACCGGAACGCGCGAAAACATCGCGCATCTCTTCGATTCGAAACATTTCGAGCTTCTACGTCACGACATTACTTTTCCGCTCTATATCGAGGTCGATCGCATTTTCAATCTCGCCTGCCCGGCGTCGCCGATCCATTATCAGTTCGATCCGGTTCAAACGACCAAGACCAGCGTGGTCGGCGCCGTCAACATGCTGGGTCTCGCAAAGCGTCTCAAAGTGCCGGTGCTCCAGGCTTCGACGTCCGAGGTCTACGGTGACCCGGATATCCACCCACAGGACGAAACCTACTGGGGCAACGTCAATCCGATCGGCCCACGATCTTGCTACGACGAAGGCAAACGCTGTGCCGAAACTTTGTTTTTCGATTATCGGCGGCAGCACAATCTCGGTATCAAGGTTGTGCGCATCTTCAACACCTACGGCCCGCGGATGCACCCCCATGACGGGCGTGTCGTGTCGAATTTCATCGTTCAGGCGCTCACCGGAAAGAACATCACAATCTACGGCAACGGAGAGCAGAGTCGCTCATTCTGCTACGTCGGCGATCTCGTCGACGGCATGGTCCGCTATATGGACACACCGCAAGAGGAGACCGGACCCTAAAACCTCGGCAATCCCAATGAGTTTACGATCAGGCAACTTGCCGAACTCGTGCTCGATCTCACCGGCTCGCGCGCCAAGTTGATCGAACTGCCGCTGCCGCAGGACGATCCTCGGCAAAGATGCCCGGACATTTCGCGGGCACGCGACGTGATAGGCTGGAAGCCGACAGTCGAACTGCGTGAGGGCCTCAAGCTGACGATCGCCTATTTCGAGGATCTGCTCCGCAAGATGGGCGGCAGCTCCTGAGAGCGCCGATACCCGATGACACCCTTCTTCCGGCGCATTTTGCCGGCTGGTTTTCAGCGCGCGGCTGGACGCCACGCGCGCATCAGACTCGCTTTGCTGAAAAGCGCCGCAGCGCGCGAAGATGTGCTCCTCATCGCGCCGACCGGCGGCGGCAAAACTCTCGCCGGATTTCTGCCGACGCTCGTCGATCTCGACCGGTGCAAGAGCCAACGTGGCCTGCATACGCTCTATCTCTCGCCACTGAAGGCGCTGGCGACCGATGTCGCACGCAATCTCAATACGCCGATCGCCGAAATTGGTCTGTCGATCCGCGTCGAAACGCGAACTGGCGATACTTCCGCATCAAAGCGCCAGCGCCAGCGGCGCGACCCACCGCAAATTCTGCTGACGACACCGGAACAGCTTGCGCTCCTCCTCGCCAGTGCCGACGCGCGCTATCTTTTCGCCGGCCTTCAACGCGTCGTCCTCGACGAATTACACGCAATTGTCGCCTCCAAACGCGGCGATCTTCTGAGTCTCGACCTGGCGCGGCTGCGGGAAATCGCTCCTGCGATGAAGGCCACTGGTCTTTCGGCGACGGTGCGCGACCCGGACGAGTTGCGGCGCTGGCTCGTCTCGCAGAAAAACCCTGCGATGGCATCGCTGGTCGTCGCACCGCCGGGCGCACCGCCGGACCTCACCATTCTCGACACGACGGAACATCTGCCTTGGTCGGGTCATACGACGCGCCACGCGCTGGCTGAGGTCTATGCGCTCATCAGAGAGGCGCATATGAGCCTGATCTTCGTCAACACACGGGCGCTCGCCGAATTCGCCTTCCAGGAACTGTGGCGGATCAACGACGACAAGTTGCCGATTGCGCTTCACCACGGCTCGCTCGACGTCGGCCAGCGCCGCCGCGTCGAAGCTGCAATGGCGGAAGGCAAATTGAAAGCCGTCGTCTGCACCTCGACGCTCGATCTCGGCGTCGATTGGGGCGATGTCGATCTCGTCATTAATATCGGCGCGCCGAAAGGCGCTAGCCGGTTGATGCAACGGATCGGCCGCGCCAACCACCGCCTCGACGAGCCCTCGCGGGCGATCCTTGTGCCGTCCAACCGTTTCGAAGTCCTCGAATGCCGCGCCGCAGTCGATGCCGCCTATGCTGGGGCGCAGGATACCGCACCGGCGCGCAGCGGCGCGCTCGACGTGCTCTGCCAACATATTCTCGGCATGGCCTGCGCCGGGCCCTTCATGGCCGACGATCTGTTCCACGAGGTCATCTCGGCCGAACCGTACCACGATCTCGAACGCGGCGACTTCGACGCTGCGCTCGCCTTTGTCGCACATGGCGGCTATGCGCTCGCGTCCTACGAACGTTTCGCCAAGATCAAGCAGCAGAAGGATGGGAACTGGCGCATCGCCAACGGCCACGTCGCTCAAACCTATCGCATGAATGTCGGCACGATCGTCGAGGCCGACATGCTGAAAGTTCGCCTCGTGCGCGGTGGCGCAAAGGAGGCCGAGGCCTATACGGGACCCTTGCGACGCGGCGGCCGCATGCTCGGCCAGATCGAGGAATACTTCCTCGAGACATTGGCGCCGAACGACACGTTTCTGTTTGCCGGCGAAATCTTGGCTTTGCGCGCCATCGTCGAGAACGAGGCTCTGGTTTCGCGCGCCAGTGCCGAGGCGCCGAAAATTCCCTCTTACGAAGGCGGTAAATTTCCGCTCTCGACCCATCTCGCCGCGCGCGTGCGCGAACTCGTTGCCGACCCGAAACAATGGCACGAGCTGCCTGAGCCCGTCGCCGAATGGCTCGCCTTGCAGAAGCGCCGCTCCGCCCTGCCCCCGCCGGGTCATCTGCTCGTCGAGACGTTTCCGCGCGGCAATAAGTTTCATCTCGTCGCCTATCCGTTCGAAGGCCGGCTCGCGCATCAGACGCTCGGCATGCTGCTGACGCGGCGGATGGAACGCGCGCGCCTGCAGCCGATCGGCTTCGTCGCGAATGATTACGCGCTCGGCGTCTGGGGCGCCGTGGATATTGGCGCGGAAATCGCGCGCAAGCGCGTCCGTCTCGACGCGCTGTTCACGGAGGATATTTTGGGCGATGACCTCGAAGCTTGGCTCCTGGAGTCTTCTCTGATGAAGCGCAGCTTCCGCAATTGCGCGATCATCGCAGGCATGATCGAGCGGAATTTCCCCGGCCGTGAGAAGACCGGGCGGCAGGTCACGGTTTCCACTGATCTTATTTACGACGTCTTGCGACGGCATGAACCCGATCACATACTGCTGCGGGCAACGCGGGCGGACGCGGCTTTGGGCTTGCTCGATCTGCCGCGGCTCGCCGCAATGTTGTCGCGCATCAAGGGTCGAATCATGCACAAGGCGCTCGATCACGTCTCGCCGCTGGCGGTGCCCATTCTGCTCGAAATCGGTCGCGAGCCTGTTTATGGCGAGGCGCGCGAGGCAATCCTGGCGGAAGCATCCGCGGCGCTCGACAGGGAAGCGGCAGAGCCTAAACGGGGGACCTGAGCTCCACCGGCCGGATGGGGTCAGGAACACTTAATGAACAGGTTCACAACGCGAGACACGGGAACTTCGGCGGTTCCCGTCCTCAACCTCGGTGCGACGGAGTTCGTCGCAGATCCGATGGGTGCGCTTTATTGGCCCGAGGAGCGGCTCCTCGTCGTCGCCGATCTGCATCTCGAAAAGGGCTCGGCCTACGCCGTGCGGCGTGTCTTTCTGCCGCCTTATGACACCGCCGCGACGCTCGCCGCGCTCGCAGCGCTCATCGCGCGTTATACGCCGCGCTCAGTGCTGGCGTTGGGCGATTCCTTCCATGACGTGAAAGGTGGCGAGCGCTTGGCGGCGCGCGACCGCGCGACGCTTCGCCTCTTGCAGAGCGGGCGCGACTGGATCTGGATTTCCGGCAATCACGATCCGGTGCTGCCCGAGGATCTCGGCGGCGCGCGTTACGGCGACATCGCCATCGGCAAGATCCGCTTCCGGCATCAGCCCGAAGCGCAAACAAGCGAGGCCGAGATCGCCGGCCATCTCCATCCTGTCGCACGCGTGGCGGGCAGCGCAGGTTCGGTGCGGCGCCGCTGTTTCGTTAGTGACGGCGCACGCTGCATCCTGCCGGCCTTCGGCGCTTATGCCGGCGGGCTCAATCTGTGCGACCGCGCCTTCGCGGCTCTGTTCGGGCGCTCCGCCGTTGTCGCGCATGTCCTCGGCCGCGACCGCGTCTATCGCGTGGCCCACGAGCAATGTCTGCCGGATTGAGCATCGGCGACGCTGCCTCATTATCGCTACCATTTTTCGAGATTAGGATGTCTTCTTCGCCGTAAGCTTTTTCGTTCGAGGGGTACAGGCTATGCCGAAAAACCACAGAGCTACGGCCAAAGTTTCGCTCATCGCGGGCCTAGCTCTTTCGGCCTGCGGTTGGGCCGGTGCTACGCATGCCGACGATCTGAAATCGCTCGGCAATATCGGCGACGCGCATAAGGCCTCAGGGCTGATCACCAGCTACCAAATCCGCTCCGACACGCGGTCTCTTGACCTCATCGCAGCGACGCCAAGAGGCGGAATTATAAGCGACAAGGTCGAAAGGCAGGTGGCCGGCAAAACGGCCCGCGAGATCTGCGCCACGGGTGCGGGCAGGGTCAGCGGGAGTTGGACCGTGCGTATTTTCTTGCCCGGAGAGTCCTCCCCCGCGGCAGCGTGCCGGATCGGTGGACATCGCGCGGCGGCGCCGTCGGCTCCCCCTGCTCAGTAGCGAACGGCTCGCAGCAGCCCGATCTGGAGAATGCCAATTCAAGTCTGACGAACTCTGCGTAGCTCGCCACAGCACCCACAGCTTGACAGTAAGTCAGGTCAAGCGCTACGAGCGCCGGAAAGGCCGCACGGATTGAACCGCGGTGCCGAGCATATCGCGACTATTTTACCCACAGCGCGCCGCAAAACCATCCTGCCCCACACGACGAAGGTTTTATCCCACGCCGGCCTTTTTGCAGCCGTCGCTCTCGGGTTCGCCACGCCCGCTTTCGCGGCCGATACGAAAATCGACCCCGCCGATACTGCCTTCATGATCGCCGCGACAGCGCTCGTGCTGCTGATGACCATCCCAGGCTTGGCGCTGTTCTATTGCGGCATGGTCCGCCACGCTTTTCACATAACTAATTGAACTCTAAATAGTTTTATGTGATTAGTCGTCGTACACCCCACATTTAAGCCTACATTCGATTTAGGCTCGCGTTGGCCGCTTCTCGCAATTTTTGCGATTTCGCCCTCCCCTTCGGTTGGCCTCAAAAGCCAATAGATCCGAGAAAGAAATCATGTGTCAGAGAATTGACGGCGGCGATGATTTTGTCTGGGTCGGCGGTCCATGTGAAGGGTCTTGGTTGTTGGTTGTGCTCGTCGAGGAAGCGGTTGATGGCAGCTTGGAGGTCGGTGATCGAGCGGAAGACCGCGATGCACGGTCTTGCCGGCCGGGACTTCCGCCTCGATGGCACTGAGGAAACGGATGAACTCCTGATGGCGCTGGCGCTGCATATTGCGGCCGATGACTTTGCCGTCGAGGAACGTTCAGCGCGGCAAAGAGCGTCGTCGTCCCATGGCGCTTGTAATCATGCGTCATGGTTCCGGCGCGACCTTTCTTCAGCGGCAAGCCGGGCTGGGTGCGGTCGAGTGCCGACGCTGAGCACGATGGCATGAGCGGGTGGATCGACATAGAGCCCGGCGACCTCGCGGAGTTTGTCGACGAATTTCGGATCGTTGGAAAGCTTGAACTGACGAATCCGGTACGCCGCAGACCATGCACTCGCCAGATGCGCTGGACGGAGCTGACGCTGATGCCAACGGCCCCGGCCAGCATCGCGCCGGTCCAATGCGTCGCTTCGCCCGGCGGATCGGTCAGGGTCAAGGCGACGACACGCTCGCTGACTTCATCTCCGAGCGGTTTGACGCGCGACGGGCGAGTCTTGTCGCGCAGCAAGCCATTGAAGCTCACTTCGGCGAAGCGCTCCTGCCAACGCCAGACGCAGGTCTTCGATTTGCCGGTCCGCCGCATGATCTCATTGGTGCCGATCCCGTCGGTGCTGAGCAGGACGATCTCAGCCCGCCAGACATGTTTCTGCGAGGTGTTGCGGTCCCTTACGAGAGCTTCAAGGCGGCGGTGATCGGAGGGTGAAACAGTGATGGAAATTCCAGCGCGCATGCGCAAGCCTCGCACGCGTCCAATCGCTTGGGATCCTCAACCGGACTCAACCGTCAGATTTTATCCACTAGATCGTCAAGCGCTCCAATTCCACCTCACGCTCGAACGCTTGAGCAATCCAAGCCATGATCATTGGTTAAGTTATTCTTTGATCGCCATTGTTATCATAAGTTTAGGCTGGCGCAGTTATAGGTACGTCTATTGTTTTCAAAAGTATCTGCGTCGAGATCTACAGTCGGTCGTCTAGGCAGGGCGGTTGACACACTTGGCAATATCGTATAGATTAAGAATTGCCGAGAGGAATTGCTGGCGAGCCGGTCGGCAGGGTGTGGCGAAGCGGCGGAAGTCCTTCATGCGACCGAACATACGCTCGATGGCGTTTCGGTTGCGATAGAGGAACGGCGAGAAGCAATTCTTCCAGCGCCGATTGGCCTTTGGCGGGATGCTGGGCATCGCGTCTTGGTCCTCGACCTGCCCCACGGATCACTTTGCTGTCGCAGCCTTTGTCGCCATGCAGCGTGGCGACTTGCGGCATCTGTTGCAGCAACAGTTCTCCGGCAGTGCAGTCGGCGACTTGCCCACCCGTCACGTGCGGTCGGCAGGACGGCTTGCGCCGCGCTGATCCTTTGTCAGCCAGAAAAAATCGCGATCCATCAGAGATCTCCTCTCGGAGACCGTAAATCACAAATCCAACAGCAAGGGAGGGTCCAGACCCTAAGAGGAGCCAACAGTTGGCAGAGTCAAGAAATGGGTTCGTTCGTCTTTCCTCAATCATTGGCCCCCATGGCCCCATTCCTGTTTCCAAATCCACATGGTGGCAGGGGTGTCGTGATGGCCGTTTCCCAAAGCCGTTGAAGCTCGGCCCGAGGATCACAGTTTGGCGTCTGGAGGACATCATCGCCCTCATCGAGCGCATCGGCGCGGGAGGCCAATGATGGACAGAGGTCAGATCAATCTAGCGGCCGCCCTGCGTTACGCGGACGCCGGCATCCCAGTTTTTCCTGCGAAAATCTCCGATGAGGAAAATTCGAAGTCATGGCGGAAAAAGCCGTGTATCGGCAATTGGCAAACGCAGTGCACGACTGACGAGAGCATCATCCGTGGCTGGTGGGAGCAGTTCCCCGATGCCGCGCCGGCGATTGCTCTGGGCTCGGTGAACCTCGTGGCGATCGACGTCGATCGCCACGGCGAGGTCGATGGCGTCGAGAATTTCGCCAAATTCATAGATGGACGCGATCTGCCGGTTGGGCCGGTTACCAAGACCGCTGGCGGTGGAATGCATTACATCTTCCGTCAACCCGAGACCGGCGAGCTGTTGGGCAATGGGACAGGTTCTTTGCCCGGCGGTATCGATGTCCGTGGCAATGGGGGGTTCATCATCGCGCCCGGGGCCGTCAGGTCTGATGACGTCGCCTATGCCTCCGATGAGGACAATCCCGATCTTGCCGAGGCGTTCCGGCAAAAATCGATCCCACCTATTCCGGAATTCTTGAAAACGGCCATCGCAACAAGGCGGCCATCGGCAGCAACGAAGACACGAAACGCCGTGCCGCCGCCTGCTCCAACTCCGCGAGAAATGGCCTACGCTCGACAGGCCTTGCAAGGATGCGCGAGAGAACTCGAGGACGCTTCCAGAGGCCAACGCAACAATATTCTCAACTCAATCTCATACCGCATGGCTGGCATGTTCGCGGCCGGGTGGATCGATCAGGATTCGGTCGCGAAACAACTCTTTCAAGCAGCGAAAAAATGCGGTCTTGTCGCCGACGACGGCGTACCGGCTATTGCAAAAACATTCGAACTCGGGATGGCGCGCTGGCGCCAAGAGCCCTCATCCTCCACTTGCTAAATCGCTGAGCCAGAACGTCGATGGTCCGCCTGATGGTATTGTGCGATGGGCGGGAAGCAAGGATTGGCCGACCACCAAGTGGCTTGTCCAGGACTTGATCCCGACGGCGTCCACCGGCCTTTTCGTGGGCGAGAGCCAGGCAGGCAAATCATTCACTTGCATTAACCTCGCGGGTTGCCTCGCCGTGGGCAAGCCGTTCTTCGGAAAGGAGATCAAGGAGCCGGGCGGCACGATCTACATCTGCGCAGAGGGCTCGTCCTGCGTAAAGGAAAAACTCGACGCCGAGACCAGCGGATCGATCATCCCGTATCTGAAGCAACTGAATCCGAGCGGCGCCGTCGATACGCCGAAGTTACCGATCGCGGTGGTCTACGACATTCCTGATCTCGTGCATCCCGATAACGCGGAGAGCTTGATTGGAAAAATTGTGGCCGTCGCAGAGGAAATGCAGAAAAGACACGCCGTTTCGTTACGGCTCGTCATCATCGACACGATGCTCTCGGCCATTGGAATCGACGAACGGAATAATGCCAGCCAGGCGCGGCTAGCCATGGCGGTTTTGCAGAAGATCCATCAGGCCACCGGTGCGGTGGCGCTCGGCGTTCACCATCACGGGAAGGAGAAAGCGAGAGGAGCGGCCGGTTCATTTGCGTTCACGGCAATTCCGGACTTCATTCTGTCGGTTCACAAGAACGATGAAAACGGGAAGGTCAAACGCCGCTGGATTGAAACGACGAAATTACGGAGCGGCGAGACCGATTGGACATGCGACTTCGATTTAACCGGTATCCAGATCGATTTAGACGCGCAGGGGAACGAAATCTATTGCCCATTTGTCGAACCCCGACCAGAGGGGTCCTCGAAGGATGCTGGCAATGTCGGCGGAGCGCGAGAAAGTAAGGGTTTGACCGCTTTGAAGAAGGCGCTCGATGATGCCCGCAGGTCGAATGGAATGACCGAATTCGACGATGGCAAATTCAGAGGAACGCGGAAGGAGGCCCTGCGCCTCGGGTTCGATCGTCACTATAAAGGCAAGACTGACGAAGCCAACCGAAAGGCGTTCGATCGTGCTCTAAAATTGTGGATCGAAAAGTCAGAGATCGTCATCAAGACGAGGGATGGCGATGACTGGGCCTGTGAATTGACGCCCGCGAAAGAGGAAGGCGAGAACGGGAAACGGCATCTTCGACTAGCTCATCGAGCCTGAAGCGTCTTTTGCGAGAGGTCGTTGCCATCGAAGATGATGCGCCGACGCTCGGCTTAAACCAAATCATAACGGTTCCTATCGAACGCTGATCGTTTTGGTCGCCGCGGAAATGTTCTAGCAGCCCATTAGAAGGAGAAGATCAGGAACTGGACTTGGATACAGGACAGGACATGGACAGGACACACCCCCTTAGGGGTGTGTGTCCCATCCGTCCACTTGTCCATTTTTCAATGAGCCGCAGGAACGAAAACGGTTCGACGCCCTGGTGATCGTCAGCCTGTCGCCGCGATCAACGAACCTTGCCGGCTGATCTTATGCTTCAAGTCCGGCATCCTTCCTCGCAGAGCCGTCGTTCGGACCGAATGCCCATGCAGTATCCGACGACCAGCATCCGCATCATCAACGCGGGATCGATCGATGGACGACCGATGGCGCTGTAGAACCGCTTCAGCTCCGAGCGCACGCTCTCCAGATCGAGGAACTGATCGATCTTGCGAAGCGGGTGGTCGTCGGGAACATGATCATCAAGGCAGAAGTCATAGAACAGCTGCGCCGGCGCCACCTGCCATCCCATCATCGATCTGTTCCCTCCGAAGCAACAGGTCGATGGAATCATGGGACACGACGCCAATCAATGCCGACTAAATCAACAATATCCGCCATTAGCAGACATTCGGCCACGTCCAAGTCGTCGGCAAAGGTGACGTCGCCGGCGACGATCAAGCTCGATGGCCCGACCACGACAGCGAACAGGTCCAGGACTGTTCCCTGAGACGACGAAATTGACCAGCGGACCGCGGTGCTGGGTCAGTTGCCGGCGCGCTCCTGGCAACTCGGAAGCCCCACAAATGCATTCGCCATCATCCCCAAGCCCTTTCCGCGTCGGCGTAGCACGCATGGGGCGCGACCGCGCGCAACATCGGATAGTCGGTATAGCCCTGTTCCGCGCCGCCATAGAGTGTCTCGCGATTGAGGGGCGCGAGCGGCGCGTCGAGATATAGCCGGGTCACGAGGTCCGGGTTGCCGATGAAGGGCTTGCCGAAGGCGATGAGATCGGCGCGCCCTTGCGCGATGGCCTCGTTGGCGCGCTCCTTGTCGAAGCCGTTATTGGCGATGAAGAGCCCGCCGAAGAGGCGCTTGATCGCAAGATAGTCGAAGGGCGGAACCGGGGCGCCGCCCGTATCGCCCTCGATCACATGGAGATAAACGAGGCCTCTGCCGGAGAGCGTCTTGGCGACGTGATTGAACAGGCTTTGCGGATCGCTGTCGGTGATGTCGTTTTGGCGGTTCTGCGGCGAGATGCGAACGCCAGTGCGTTCGGCGCCAACCGCGGCGGTGACCGCGTCGACTACCTCCAGCAGGAACCGGCTGCGGTTCTCGACTGAGCCGCCATATCGGTCGGTGCGTTTGTTGGTGCCATCACGCAGGAACTGATCGATCAGATAGCCGTTCGCGCCATGCACCTCGACGCCGTCGAAGCCAGCGGTAAGCGCGTTCCGCGCTGCTTGCGCATATTGCGCGACGATCCCCGGGATCTCGTCGGTCTCGAGCGCGCGCGGCGTGGGGATCGGCTCGAAGCCGTTTGCGGTGAAGGCCTGACCGTTGGGCTTGATGGCGGAGGGCGCGACCGGCAATGCCCCGCCGGGCTGGAAGGAGGGATGGGAAATGCGCCCGACATGCCAAAGCTGGAGCACGATGCGGCCGCCGGAGACATGGACTGCGCCCATCACGCATCTCCACCCCTCGATCTGCTCGGCGCTGTGAATGCCGGGCGTGCTGATATAGCCCTGGCCCTCCGGGCAGATCTGGGTCGCCTCCGAGATGATGAGCCCGGCGCTCGCGCGCTGGGCATAGTAGAGGGCGTTGAGTTGGGTCGGCACGTTGCCGGCGCCGGCGCGGCTCCGAGTGAGCGGCGCCATGACGACGCGGTTGGGGAGCCTGAGCGGTCCAACGTCTATGGGGGTGAAGAGATTGGGCGGCGTCTTGGGGCGGTCTTGCATGGGGAACCAATTCTCCGTGAGCGTTCGGTGGGCAGTTTAATTATAAAAGCGGACTGCACTTTCCACTATGGCGCCACGCTAAGAAAACGCTCGAAGGCTGCTGTTCGCCCTCCAACCTTCTCATCACGCCGGATTTTCCGGCGCGATCTGAGGCGATCACCAAAGGCGACGATCTTACCTTGGGCGCGGCGTTGCGCGTCCCGACGCTGCTCACTGGCTTGGGCGACGCCGAACGCGAAGCGTTGCGCCTTAAGGGGGCGCGGCAGGGTGCGGAGCTATTTAACTATTGCCGCGCCAAGCACCTGAAGCCCAGTTCCGACGACCACAAACCAGAATCCGATCCAGCCGCGCATCTTGTGTCGATCGTCTTCCCTTGCTTGTTCAGCCGACACCACGTTTTCCGTGACGTTGGATGATCGGCCGTGCGCATCAGCCATTCGAAAAGGCAGCCCATAATAGAACAACGTCAGGACGCCAACGCAATTCAGTAGTAGCCCTGCGATACTCAAGAGTGTGTGACACATCATACTGTTCCCTTGATCGATCAGCTTGGCAAAGATGTTCAAAGCTGGTTCTCGAAGAGCCATTGAATTTCGCGGCAGAGATGACCCGGAGGCCATTTGAGCCCAAACATAGGAGGGGGACGGCAGTCGGGTAAATACCAAAAACAAAACGTGGTGGTTATCTATGAATTTTCCGATTGCATGGACCTTGCCAATTCTTTCGTCGCCGTGTTCGATCTATTGCACCAGGATGTAGAACCGAGCGAGCAGAGGCGCGCCTCTGCCATCGGTTCTCTCTCCAAAGTTTCAGCAATAACGACTGCGGGTTTCCTTCGATCACATTGCGCGGCGCATCGCGTGCACGCGATGCGGCGAAAGAGCGGTGAACGTCATGCCGGATTGGCGGACACATAACGCGAGCGGGATGGGAAGATGACAGGCCCGTGGCTGAGAGCCGCGCTCGTGATCGCCGCTGCGGTCGTGCTTGGCGCCTTCGTTGTCGGGGGAATTTATACCGCAACCAGCAGTGAAAACGGAGTCTTTGTAGTGAACAAGTTCACCGGCCACCCATGGGTTTGTGCCCGCGATGCCTGTTACGACTTTCCGACGAAGCCAATGCCTTGACGTGCCGGGCTGAAAGGAAAGTTGCGAAATGGCTGAGCCGCGAAAGGCGACCGGGGCGGACGCCAGTGCGGTTGCGGACATCATGAGCGAAGCTCAATTCGTGCGAAAAACATATCCGATCGAGCGAATTGTTGAGGAATGTGAAGCGGGACGAGTCTGGCTAACCGAGGATGATGGCGGAGCCGTCGCCATTATGCTGCTTAAACGGAAAGATTGGGACACTGAAGGCGGGACCAAATGTTATTCGGTGCCACTCATCGTAACCAAATAGGAACTTCGTCGGCGCGGTCATGCGCGATCGTCGGTGCGGGCGTCATCGGGTGTTTCCTAAGAAGGCACAAGGTTCCGGCTAAGACCTTCGCGAAAGTCCTCGGGATCGGAGGTGGCTGATACGAACTGCAGAGATCGAACAGCATATAAATAGATCGAACCTATTATGTGAACGGTTATCGAGACGGTGCACGTAGAGCATCTTAATATGCAAACCATCAAAAACGGATACCAATGATAGGAGGAGCATTTCAATTGACAGCATCTGAACCATCGCCAGATAAGTTCGCAGCGTTCAGGATACCAGCCGAGATCCTAGACAGGGTCGATGTCGTCTGCGAGCAGCAGGACCTAACACGCTCTCAGTTCATGCGCCGCTCTGTCGTGGAGTCCGCTCAGACAGCAGCCGGTCGACACCGATGAGTTGACTGAGCCTAAGTTGACCTGGTCGGATCATTGGCGAAAGCGACTGCAGCCGTGACCGGCAGTCAGGCGAAAGGTCGCGATGGTCTGGCTTCGTTCAAGAGCGGCACATCATTAGCTTTCAACACAGGCTTGAGCCCGGAACCGCGCGCCATTTCGAGTTCATGACCGCAGGCCGAACCCGTTCACATCGGTCATTGCGTGAACAGCGGGATCTTTGGCGAGTTCGCCACCGATGCGGTTGAGCAGGTACGGCGACGCCCTCCCTAGAGTGACATTATTCCGCCTTGGCCATGTAGACGCTGTTCCGTTTCAGCGCGGCGCCAGCTTGCGATAGAGGTGCCAGGTGGCGTGCCCGAGCACCGGCATGACCAAGATGAGTCCAAGGAAAAAGGGGATCGAGCCGATCGCCAAGCTCCCCGCGACAATTAACCCCCAGACGGCCATCGGCCCCGGATTGGCAATCACGACGCGGATCGATGTCCCGATCGCGACATCGAGCCCGACATCCTCCCGGTCGAGCAGGAGCGGAAACGATACGACCGTGATTGCCAACACAAAGGCGGCGAAGAGAAAGCCGACGCCGACGCCCGCCCCGATGAGAACCCAGCCGGCTCTCGTCACGAACACGTCATGGAGGAACGAGGCGATGGAGGAAGGCAATTGCGGACCAAGCGTCATCCTGTAGATTAGCTGGGCGATCAACAGCCACAGCAGAAATATGACCATAAGCAACAGACCGAGCATCGCGATTGCGCCGGATGACGGCGAGCGAAGCACTTGAAAGGCGGTTGCCCAGTTCACCGTGACGCCCTGTTCGCGCTGCCGGCTCATTTCGTTGAGGCCGATTGCTACGAACGGGCCAACGAGTGCAAAGCCGGACGCAAGCGGGAACAGCAGCTGGAACATCCCTTGGGCAAACACAAGCCTCGCGATGACCAAGCCGATGATGGGATAGATGATGCACAGAAAAATAACGTCGGTTCGATAGCTCGCGAAATCCCGCACCCCCTTTTCCAAAGCATCCGTGAGATCGGCGATCTCGATCCGGCGGATGGCGGGCAGCGGCGCACGCCTCGCCTCCTCGGGACGATGAATGGAGCGGATCGCCGACCCAATCCCCGAAGCCGCCTGCTTAAGCTGGTCCCATCCCCACCAAACGGGGTGTCGTATGATCATGTCCTTCTCCCGGACTTTAGGTTCGAGGGGAAATTATATGCGATACCGATCAAAATCGCTGTCACTGAAGTAGCCGGGCGCGGTTCCCTATCGGGGGACAATTTAAAATTGGGAAATTAGCTTTACGGCGTCCGCGACGCAGATATCCAAGCCGCGCTCATACAGGATTTCGACGCGCGCTGGTCGGCCGGCTTTGGCGCCCGCGGGGACGTCCTCGGCACCGGCAAATGGCAGATCATGCCGCGATTCGCCGTGTGCTACGCATTGCCCGAAGCCCCGACAGCTATTTCGAGCACACGTGCGGGATGACGTCAGCTCTGCCGGAGATCCTTCGAAGAAAAATATCGGCAATCTGCAATGGCGCCGATATTGAATTTCGGGGTTTTGTCACATTGACCAAGAATAGGCGATTTTTGCGCCGATTTGGCCGAGCGACGACTGCTCTAACGCATTCAAATTTGCGGACGCGCCGTCGTATTGACAAGTAAAACCGACGAACGTGACAATGCCCCTGCGATCGTCGCCAATCGCCACTGGCGGGCGGAGATCGGATGCGCACCCTGTTGCACTCTGTGATGACGACAACCGGCTTCCACTCTAGAATGGAGGGTCAGCAATGTCTCTTCGCAAATGGTTGCGCAATTGGTTGCTTGTGATCGCCGGGACCTTGGTGGTAGTACCAGCCTTGGCCGCCGGCGACATCAATGAGAAACGGCTCAAAGCGGCCGATACAGAACCGGAGAACTGGTTCGCCCTGGGACGCGACGGCAACGAGACCTATTTTTCGCCGCTCACGAAGATCAACGACGCAAATGTCGACCGCCTTGGGTTCGCCTGGTCCTACGATCTTGGGACGTCGCGGGGCCAGGAGGCAACGCCGATCGTGGTTGACGGCGTCATGCATAACTCGGGCACCTGGGGCTTTGTCTACGCCGTCGGAGGTATCAAATGACCGAGCCCACATCCGCCGCAGACGAAATCGAAATTTCTCGCGACCGCCTCGCAGAGCTCTCTGAACGAAGACCTTTCCCGCGAATATCAGGCCATCATCGCTTACGTAGTCTATTCCCAGGTGCTCAGCGGCGCCGCATACATGGACATTGCCGCTCAACTCGAAATCCACGCCAAGCAGGAGCTCGATCATGCCCTGATCATCTCGCGGCAGATCGACTATCTCGGCAAAATGCCAGTGGTCGCTCCCAAGCCGGTACGCACATCCAAAGATCCGCAAGACATGCTCCGGTACGATCTTGATAATGAAAACGAAACCATTCGCAATTACCGCAATCGGATCCAGCAATGCGAAGCGCTGGGCGAATACGCGATGGCGGAACAGATTCGCCAGATCCTCATGCAGGAGCAGGACCATCAAATCGATTTAGCCACTGCCCTCGGAATAGAAGTTCCAGACGTTAGCGGTGGTCCTCAAGGGCGTGCCCTGCGCAAGCGTCGCTAAGCTGCTGCTCGCATCGCCCAGGCGCGAACAGGGCGCCCTGCTGGGTGGCCAAACGCGTCAACACCCCGCAGAACGATGACGAAAGCCTACTCGCTGAGGCCGACCTCGCCGCGGCGTGAGGAGAGCAGCTTGGGCGCCGGGACGAACCATCAGCAGCGCGGCTGGCGCTGCCCGTTCTACATTTATGCACGGCGCTGCGGAATTGGTGCGGCGACGCCCAAAGGCGCCTTGGGCACGATTGGACGCCGCCAACTCATTGGCGTACCCCCGTTGTGCGAACAACGAATTTACGACGCCAACTGAAGGCAAACCTTAGCTGATTAAGCGCAGGGCGCAAGAGCGGCTACGCAAAAATTGATCGACCTGCAGTTCAATCCGACTCAACGCAACCCGCCGCCGGCCCTGGCCGCGCCGGCGGCCACGCGACACGGGCATCGATGACCGAGGCGGAATGGTCCGCTCACTGCCGCCGGGCGAACAAAATCCGCTGGCGCAAATGGCGCGAGGCGAAGGCGGAGAAGCAGCGCCGGCAGCGCAAGCGGAAACCGACCAAAACCATGTCTGAGGTTTCTTAGGTTCGCCTCAGGCCTTCCTCTCCTCACCCAAAAATCGGGCGATGTCGCGCGCCACCTCCGCTTGCATTCGCGCGCGCTCCGCCGCTCCTTCGCTCGGCTTCTCGTCGCCGGAACCGCTCGCCGCTTTATCCAAATCGATGGCGGCCTGATCCCGAAGCGCGGCATAGGTCAGCACGCGATCGACACAGCGCTGCCGCTCGGCTGCGATCGCGGCTTCGATCATAGCGTCAGCGGTCGATTTATCGCTCATTGTTCACGCGCCTCTCTTCGGCGGTTCGGCCTGCGGCAAATTCTCGATTCCGCCGGTTCAATATATGTGCTGCACGCCCTTTAGCGAAGCCCCGGTCTCGCTCAGCTGAAAGCAGCCGGCCTTTTCGATCAGATCGACCGGCGCCTGAAACAAAGACGAGAGGAAATGGCGACATAGCGCGGCGTGATAGCGGAAAGCAGTCTGCTAGCGATGGGAGCCCAAATCTCTAAACCAGGAGATCGATCACCAAGGCCGGCTGCGTGGTCGGCTTCCACTCGCGTACGAGCTTCTGCGCCTCGGCGGAGGGGAAAACTAGGGCGCTAGGCGTTTCTATGGCTTGCTCGCCTCCAGTGCGCGGATTGCCCCAGCGTTTCAGTGCGCCGCTTTATATACATCCCGCAGGACATTCGATTCAGTTTCCAGGTCTTCCAGCCGATGCTTAACGATATCGCCGATGCCGCCGATGCCGACGAGCTTGCCGTTGGCAATCACGGGCAAATGCCGCACGCGGTGATGCATCATCGGGCTCATGGCGCGCTTCACGGTATCGTCTGGAGCAACTGTGATTGTGGCATGGGTCATGACGTCCAGATCGGCGCGTAAGGCATTGGCAATCTGCTCTTTCACGATACCGCTGATGGCTCCATGGCGCAGCATGTCGAGCCCGAGGTCGAGTATGTCGATTTTGAGAAGTCGCTTAATTCATTGCCAATGATTTCGTCATAAGCTTTCCGGGAAGCCAAAAACACCGTGCAGTTGCCGCGCTGCTCCATCGTGAAGCGCACCGGTCTTTCAGCAACGGCTTTGTCAGTCGGGGCGACGTATGGATACAACGGATACAGGGGCGGTAATGGAAAATGCTGCCAGCCTTTATGCTTTTTCATGGCCCTTCCTCTGGCCAACAATTATTCTGTTTTATTGCTGTTGCGAAGCTATAGCTCCTGGCGCGCTCGTTGCCGTCACCGGAAATCGGGCGTTTGACGACGACGGCCCTCTGCGAGATTGGGCGGAACGAGAAGAGCAAGCTACGGGTCACCGGAATCAAGGTCACCATGACTCTCGGCGTTGCGCCTGAATCGCTCAGATCTCTGGTCTCGGCCGATCACGATTGCGGTCTCCTGTTCCAGTGATCAGACCAGGTCAGCTTCGGCTCGGTCGGCTGGTCGCCTTCAAGAGGATGCTGCTTCAGCAGCTCGATGACGGAGCGTCGCATGAACTGCGAGCGTGTCAGGTCCTGGTGTTCGCAGACGACATCGACCCTGTCCAGGATCTCGGCTGGTATCCTGAAGGCTGCGAACTTATTCGGCGACGGTTGGAATGCTGTCAATTTCAATGGCTCCTCTATCGTTGGTCATTAGTTTTTGATGGTTTGCATCCTAGCTGCTCTGCGTGCGCTGTCTCGATAACCATTCACATAATAGGTTCGATCTATTTATACGCCGTTCGATCTCTGCAGTTCGTATCAGGCACCTGCGATCCCGAGGACTTTCGCGAAGGTCTTAGCCGGAACTTTGCGTCGTCCCAGAAATAGCTCGACTTGGCCCGGCACATATGCCCGTTTTAGAGACTCGACCGGGCTCCCATCGAGATCGAAGCGTACCGCACTGTCCGGCGTGTAATTGACGATGAAACCCGTTGTGCGGCCGTGGAAGGGGACCACCGGGGTCTGCTTTGCGACGGCACACGCCTGAGCCGCGAAGGTCACGGGCGGCTGCGACAGATCGAGCGGAATCCTGAGCCAACGCTCCGAGCCGCCGGTCAGGGCATAAAACGTGATCTGAGAAGGACGTGTCTCCGTGCCGAGGAGGTAAGCATGCGGCACGAACGACGCCCGCCAAGTCGCTTCACGTTCAGCCGCGGCCCGACGCTCGGCCTCGGCGATGATCTCGGCGGTAGCGCGGACGGCCGTCATCCTTGTCGATCTCGAGCGCGACGGGCAGAGCCTCGAGCACCAGCACCTCGACCGACGGCATGACGGCGGATTTCTATCCCTTCGACATGTCGTTCATCGGCCGCGTCGCGACGCGGATCAGCAACGAGGTGCGCGGCATCAACCGCGTCGTCTATGACGTGACCAGCAAACCGCCCCGGACGATCGAGTGGGAGTGAGGGGGCAACCGGCGGCGACCGCGTAGTTTGGGCGGCGATTTTCGCTGCCGTGCTGCTGCTCTGTCGATCCCTTCGTCACTGGCTCGGAGGCTCTTCTATGTCCGTGTTCTCGGGTAGCTCGCAGAACCGATCTGCGCGCAATCCGCGGAGTATGTAAAGTGCCTTCAACGGGTGGGAGGGCTATAGCGTAGAATGGCGTGCAAATCGGCGGGTCTGGTTTGCGCCCATCCTCGCCGTTCCCGGGCAAAGTGAGCCGTCCCGAAAGCGGCCATTCGTTCCGATTGCCCGTTTGCTGCCTTACGGAGATCGACGGGCGGCCCCGGATAAGGTTGCGAGCAGCCGGATATCTCCGAACCTGATACGGAATGGTTCTGTTGCATTGGCACGGCGTTGGGGAGACAGAAGGCGGAAAAGTTTGAGGATATCTCATGTCGGACTTCAAAGGTCGCCGGTTTCAGTGTCGCATTCTGTTGGACCGCCGGGCCGCCGACCGCCGACCGGCAGACATAACTTCAGAATGTTGATTTCGAGGGCCGGACGAAGATGTTCGTCTCGCTATTCCAGATACGGCGTCAGCACATCTTCGATCCATTTCATGAATGCGCGGACTCGGCGCGACAGATTGCTCCGATGTGCTACGACGAGGGACACGGCGAGCGCCCGGCGACGAAAATCGGGTATGATCTCCACAAGCGCTCCACTCTCTAAGTATCGGCCAATCCCCAAGAGTGGCGCCTGAATCAGGCCAAGGCCGGCGAGGGCAGCGGCTTCGTAGGTCTGCGCGCTGTTGACGTGTAGCGCACCTGGCAACTGAAGCGTCGCGTAGCTGTCGCCGTCCGGATATTCCCATCCATAGGGTCTTGCGCCCAGCATCGTCGAAAAATGAATTGTCCGATGTTCCTGACGCTGGAGATCTTCTAGCGATCGAGGGACGCCATAGCGCGCCAGATAGGCGGGACTGGCAGCGTTGACCATGCGCAACAGGCCCAGTGGGCGGGCAATCAGCGTCTCGTCCCCTATGGGTCCAAGCCGCAATACGCAGTCGAACCCCTCTTGAACCAGATCGACTTGCCGATCCGTACTCGACACCTCCAGCTCCAACTCGGGGTGAGTCGCCATGAAATCCGGCAAGGCCGGCACGATCGTTGTGCGCGCCACCTCGGTCGGAAGATCGACCCGTAAACGCCCGCGAAGTGCCACGCGATCGCCTGCGAACATCGAGTGCAGATCATCGACTTCAGCAAGCAGATCGCGGGCACGGGCATGAAATGCGCGTCCGTCCTCCGTCAACTGCACGCTGCGCGTCGTCCGGTGCAGGAGCCTGACACCGACATCTTCTTCCAGCTTCCGGACCGCCGTTGAGGCCCTCCCCTTTTGGATGCCCAGGCTATCGGCCGCGTGGGTGAAGCTCCCCATTTCCGCTACCGTTATGAAAATGAGGATGGGTTCGAGATTTTGCATTTTCGTGCCTCGGTATTGTTCACCACAGAGAGAACAGTGAGTTCATTTCCTCGGTGTTTATCATACCTGAGAGACACAGTAAGCTCCGAATATTGGGATCCCCCCATCGGAGAATGACAAGTGTCCGAAACTATGAACCTGCATCAGGTGCCTGAAACTATGACCTTGCATCGCGCCCTGTGGGCCGGCCGGATAATGAGCGCGTTTGTCGTTATCGCTCTGGTGGCAGACGGCACTATTCAGCTTTTCGCGCCGGCACAGATCGCGAGCATGTTGCAGGAAACCGGGTTCGCGATGGACCTGACCCGTGTCGTGGGTCCGATCATACTCGCCTGCGCCATCCTTTACGCCATCCCGGCCACCGCCGTCCTCGGCGCGATCCTGGTGACGGGCTTTCTGGGAGGTGCCATCTGCGCCCATGTCCGCATTGGTGAGTTGGGGTCGCCGCCGGAAATCATTTCCCTGCTTCTGGGCGCGATGACATGGGGCGGCCTCTACGCGCGCGATCCCCGTATCCGGGCCATTCTGCCGCTCATCCGTTGAACCAACAGGGGCAGTGCTCTGTCCCTCAAGATCAGGAGAAAACGCATGTTTTTAGTAATGGGAATCACGGGAAAAGTTGGCGGCGCAACGGCAGAACATCTGTTGGCGCACGGCAAGGAGGTACGCGCGCTCGTCCGCAATCGCGAGAAGGCGGCTAACTGGGCGAACCAGGGCGTGGAACTGGTAGACGGCGATTGGAATGATTCGGCAGCCATCGAGCAAGCGCTCAAAGGCGTCGAAGGCGCGTTCGTCATGTTGCCGGCTGTCTGGGCGCCCTCGCCCGATTACAAAGAAGCCAAGGGCGTGATTGCAAACTATGTCGAGGCGCTCACCAAGGCAGCGCCGCCGCGAGTGGTTGCGCTTTCGTCGATGGGTGCGAACAGAACCAGCGGGCTCGGGATGATCACGGCCTTGTCGCTTCTGGAGCAAGGTTTTCGCGACCTGATATCGCCAATCGCATTTGTGCGCGCAGGTGGATTCTTCGAAAACTTCCTCTACGGCTTGCAGGTCGCCCAGGGCGGAACGCTACCGGTCTACTACAATCCGACAAACCGGAAATCGACCATGGTCGCGACGAACGACATCGGCGCGGAGGTCGCAACCCTTTTGACCGGGCCAGCGTGGTCAGGGCAGCGCGTCGTCGAGCTTGGTTCGATGGTCAGCGCGGATGAAGTCGCGGAGCAATTGGGTGAAGTCCTGAATCTCGACGTGAAAGCCTTTGCAGTCCCGCGTGCAGGGTGGGCGGAAGCGTTCGAGCAATTCGGCATCCCGAAGGGCCACACCGGACCTGCCGAAGAAATGTTTGAGGCCGTGAATGCGGGATGGATGGACCTCGGAGTCGAGGGTACGGAGCACGTAGCGGGTACGACGTCCGCACGCGATGTATTCGAGGCTGCACAGAACGCCGCCAAGGCGTAAGTCCGGGACGGATCAGGCATGAGACGGAGACTGCCCGCTTCTGCGTCGGACGCGTCGCGGGAAGCGCTCAACAGTTCAAAGCAACGCGAAGCGCCTCCACTCCCGCCTGACCTTCTGAATCTCCGGGAGGATTTAGTAGTTTCTGTTTCATGATGCATGCATCCGGTGGTGCGAAATTCAAGACTTCTGCAAGCTGAGTTCGAACCAATGTTATCAATAGGTTGCGGCTTTCAAAAGATATGACCGAAACTCTAAAAACATCGGTCAGGCTCAACCTTTTCTTCTGATTTCGATGGCTTCTTGCCGCGCAGGCGGTTCCTAAGCCAAATGTCCGCTATCCGCGTCTTTTCATTCCATAGCGGACCAGCCGCTCTCGGCCCCAGTTGGATACGGCTTTGGCTCCGCGTTAATAGTCCATGCCCTAGATGCAGCGAAAGAGAAGGCCATCAGGCATCTTCGGCTCGTACTAACGGACGCGCTAGTCGAGTGCGGGCTGAGGTCGTCGGGCTCTATTTCGATCCACCCGCTCATGCCATCGTGCTCAGCGTCGACGAAAAGAGCCAGATCCAGGCACTCGACCGCACCCAGCCCGGCTTGCCGCTGAAGAAAGGTCGCGCCGGTAGGGCTTTCGGGCAATGCTTGATCAGATCGCTTGCGTTCATATGTCCGGCCTGTTGTCGCGCTCGCACATGAACGCTGGCCAAGATGGGTTCCGCGACGCGAGTTCCAACATGACTGCGCCCTACGACAGCGATCGGGCGGATGGAGCGTTCGACGGCGACCTTCGAGGCCGTGGCTTTCAGATGCGCGACTGTCGGCGGTGCGGGCGGCATTTGCAGTCCATCCACGTGCGCCGTTGTTCAGCCACGTGTTTTTCCGTATCGTATGCCGCAAACCGGTGTGAACAAGGCTCGCGAGCTTGGTCGAACTCCCCGGGCTAGCGGCCTCACCGAGCTATCCTCCTTGCCCCGAGCGCGGTCACGCGGGCATCAGGTTAATATGGCGCTCGATGCATTTTCCATAAGCGGCCGGCCAATCCAAACCCGGTTGGCCAATCGGGTGATCAAATCCGGTCGCTTTCCTCCGGACGACCGCGCAACGGCCTCGTGGTACGGACCCACGAAACGCAGCCGCGCCGGGAGCAGCGGATAGAGATGGCGTATCCGTTCAAGTGCCCGCTCGGCAATGCGGCGCTCGCGTTCATCAAGCGGCAAGCCGAATGGCACGCGCAGGCGCGGCGGAAGCATCAACGCGGTCAAGGCGCGGTACCAAAGCGGCGCTCGCAGCAGTCCTCCGGCTCCGAACAGAAGCTGCCGCGCCATCTCGCGCGCTGACGGGCTGACCGTCAATGTATTGGAGCGCCACATGGCCTCGTTGTAGGCCGCAAAAGCCGTCCAATTCGACGGCAAATCGGCCGGCGCGATACCGAACAGCGCCGCGAACAGGCGGCTCTCTGCATAATAGCGTTCGCGTTCGCCGCTGGTCAGAGCAGGAAGCACCATGTCGTGTGCCAGCAAAGCAGTGTCGACGAGCGTAGCGTAGACCCAGCGCAGCGCCGCAACATCGTTGGCGCGGTAAGGCGATCCCCGCGGGAAGGGTCCGAGGTCGGTCGGCATCTCGCCGCTCACCGCTGCGTGGCGGCGGTGGAGCCTCCGCGATGCGGCGAGCGCTTGTTCGAGCGAGCCGAACACCATCGTATAGACGACGCTGAAGGTTCGGTGGAAACGGCCGATTGGATCCGCGCCTGCCCAGGAATGCTCAGCAATAGCGGTAGCGATCCAGGGATGGGCCAACTGAAGCAGCAAAGCGCGGCCGGCCCCCAGAAAGGTGATCGCCTCGCGATCGATCCGCCAGGTCAGCGAGCCGGGCCCGAAGATTCCTTCGACCGAGCCGGCCGCGGCCGCTCGGACTGTTTCCAGCCGTCGCTCGAAGCTGTCGCGCTCGGCATCTTCACGCATCATCACCATGCTTCGGCTCAGCAGAGAGCCCCGCCCTCAAAATGTGCATGCTTCGCTAAAGGCCATATCGCCGTGCCCGACCTTGGAACGATCGAATTGCACGCAGGAAGTCGATCTTGCGAAACGCAGGCCAGTTCACTTCCGAGAAATAGAGCTCCGAGGACGTGCTCTGCCAAAGCAAGAATCCAGAAAGTCGAATCTCTCCGCTGGTGCGAATGATGAGGTCGGGATCGGGCAGATCGGGCGAATAGACATGCCGACCAACCGCATCCGGCGTCACCAAATCGATGACTTCGGCCAGGCTCTTTCCCTTCGCCAGTTGCTCGCGCAGCAATGATTGAACAGCGTCGGTGATCTCTTGACGTCCGCCGTAGGCAGCCGCGATCGTCAGAAGCGTGCTCTCGTACCCCTTTGTCGCGCTTTCTGCCGCCCGCACAGTCGAGAGCGTTGACGCTGGCAGCAGCTCCAACCTGCCGACGGCCCTCACTCGGATGCGATGATGATGGATTTGAGGCGACTCCGCGAGGAGACGCAATTTATGCTCGATCGCCGCCAATATGCCGGAAACCTCTTCCGACTTGCGGGCGAGATTGTCGGTCGAAAGCACCCAAAGCGTTACGGCTGGAATGTCAAGATCGACGCACCAGGTGAGAAGGTCATCGAGCTTATTGGCGCCCACGGTGTAGATTTCTTCGGGACCTAGCAAATTCCGGCGCCGACCGTGCCGACGATTTCCGTCCAGAATGACACCAACGTGACACGGCATCGGTCGTGCTCGGACCTGACGCAACAGCCGACGCTCATAAAGCCAGTAGAGGAGTGTCAGCAACCGCGGCCTTTGCGCATCGGTCAATTGACCGGATCCGGCCGTTGCCTCGTAGTCCGCTGCCTTGACCATCACGCGAACAATCGCCGGCAAAGATGGAAAAAAGACGGTTGACCCGGCCGGGACGATGCCGTCGTGACGCCGGATGAGAGAAGAAAAGGGTCCGAAGACGGGTCGCGGCTGGTGAAGATCGATCTCGCCCTACAACAGCGAGGAGCAGCTAGAGCCTTCGGACCCTATGTCTGGGGTCCTGCCGGCTATCTTAATGACGTGCGCTTCCCGGCGCGCCGAGCAGTAAGCTTAGCGTCGAGGACCTCATGAAACTTGCCGACATTTTGAGTCAAGAGTGCGAAGCCAGGCGCAAAGCGATGGCAATTCGATCTCGCTGAACGGTTCGTCAGCATCGCGATGCGCGATAGCGCCACGAGGTTGAATTCCTCGACGGCACGAGCCTGCCGCCGGCCGGCAGCGTTCGGGCGCTACAGCGTCAAGTTGTGGTGCGACGACGGGTCGGAGGTCGTCGTGTAAACGCTTTTGACAGCCCCCGAACGGCAGTTTTGGGCTCTGGCACCCACCGGGCTCGGCGCGTCGGTGCGGCGCTTTCGCGACCCTCGAGGCTGAGGTTGGCCAATCGCGAACGCACAATCGCACCGCCCCCCAAGCCGGGCGTCACAATATCACGTCACTGCGCTTGAGGGGCTCTCGGCTGATGGATCTTCACGACCGGCGGCGGATTCCGCTTGCCCACCAGCACTTCGGACTTCGGCGCGTAAAGACGCATGGTCAGGTTGAAAGGCTCTTTCGGCGCCTGAGCATCATCCATTCTGAAACCGCGAAATGCCCACCCGGCGGCTACCGCGAGGACAAAAACCGCAATCGGCGGCCCCAACAGCAGAACGGGTATCACAAGGAAATCGCCCGCAGTTCTGAACCCGCCGTGAAGGCCGTTCAGGATCAAATATATGATCCAGGCCATTATCCAGCCGGCAGAAATGAGAAGCCAGATCCGAAACAGTCCGCGACGCCAATTGATGGGCTTTTCGTTCTCTTTCGCGCCAACCGGATGGCGCGGAACGCCAAAGTTCTGCATGAAGTCGGCGTCACATCGCAACGCGAGATTGAGCGCATCGTTCGCGAGGGCAAGGTCGAGGGCGACAAACTGAAGTTGCGCGTGAACTCTTACGGCCGAGAACGCGCCACTCAATCATATTGTCGAAGCGATCATCGACCTCAGTTGACCTGATCCGCCAGCTTCGAAGACGAAAGGCAATTTTGCGAGGGAGAGGCGCTTACCGCCAATCTGAACCGACACGCCGCTCAGCTAGAAATTTCGGCTATTCGGATTTTAGTAGAGGCGAGCAAATCGGCAGCTTGACACCGGCGATTGGTTTTTTAGGGCGTGGGTAATCTGCGGACTTATGAATCGCGCTAAGTCGGGTGCAATGACGAAACCGAAGGCACTTGTTGATCTGGCCCTGCGCTCGGATCGCATTTGCACCTGCCGTGCTCGGGCCGGTCGAGATCTACTTCACTTGGCGAGGCGGCCCATCTGTCTTACGAAAAACAGCCCTATCGCGGAGGCCACGGTCAGGCTAGGCCCGATCCGCGAGAGAAAGTTTGCTCTGGATCAAGGTCTGAGATCGCAATTGGCATTAGAAAATGAACGAATCTTAGGAGGACATCGAGCCCCCAGGGAGGATATCATGCTTGCGAAAAGCCTCGCGGAATTGAAGCAACAGGTGGCGCTGCGCGAGCGCTACGACAATTTCATTGGCGGCAAATGGGTCGCACCGGTCAAAGGCCAATATTTCGACAATATCAGTCCAATCACCGGCAAGCCCGTTTGTCAGGTTGCCCGCTCGACGGCGGAAGACATCGAGCTCGCGCTCGATGCCGCACACGCGGCGCGCCCAAGTTGGGGCAAAACCTCGGCCTCGGCGCGCGCCAAACTGCTGAACAAGATCGCCGACCGCATCGAAAGCAAATTGAGCCTGCTCGCCTTGGCCGAGACCGTCGACAATGGCAAGCCGATCCGCGAGACGACCGCGGCCGACATTCCGCTCGTGATCGACCATTTCCGCTATTTTGCCGGCTGCATCCTCGCCCAGGAAGGCTCGCTGTCGGAGATCGACCACGACACCGTCGCCTATCATTTCCATGAGCCGCTCGGCGTCGTCGGCCTGATCATCCCGTGGAATTTCCCGATCCTGATGGCGGCTTGGAAGCTCGCGCCCGCGCTCGCGGCCGGCAATTGCGTCGTGCTGAAGCCGGCCGAGCAGACGCCGATGAGCATCATGGTCTTCGCCGACATGATCGCTGACATTCTACCGCCAGGCGTGCTCAACATCATCAACGGTTTTGGCGTCGAAGCCGGCAAGCCGCTGGCGCAGAACAAGAGGGTCGCCAAGGTCGCCTTCACAGGCGAAACAACGACCGGCCGCCTCATCATGCAATACGCGTCCGAGAACATCATTCCCGTCACGCTCGAACTCGGCGGTAAATCGCCGAACATCTTCTTCGCCGACGTGATGGCCGAGGATGACGATTTCTTCGATAAAGCGCTCGAAGGCTTCGCAATGTTCGCGTTCAACCAGGGCGAAGTCTGCACCTGCCCGAGCCGCGCCCTGATCCAGAGGTCGATCTACGATCGGTTCATGGAGAAGGCGATCGCCCGCGTGCGCAAGATCAAGCAAGGCCATCCCCTCGATCCCGAGACGATGATCGGCGCGCAGGCCTCGAACGATCAGATGGAGAAGATCCTCTCCTATATCGACATCGGCAGGAAGGAAGGCGCGAAGGTCCTCATTGGCGGCGAGCGCAACAAGCTCGAAGGCGAATTGTCCGAAGGCTATTACGTCAAGCCGACGATCCTCGAAGGCAACAATAAGATGCGGGTCTTCCAGGAGGAGATTTTCGGGCCGGTGGTCTCCGTGACCACGTTCGAGAATGAGGAAGAAGCCCTCGCTATCGCCAACGATACCCTCTACGGCCTCGGCTCCGGCGTATGGACGCGCGACATCAACCGCGCCTATCGCATGGGTCGCGGCATCCAGGCCGGCCGGGTCTGGACGAACTGCTACCATCTCTATCCGTCGCACGCGGCCTTCGGCGGCTATAAGCAATCGGGTTTCGGTCGCGAGACGCACAAGATGATGCTCGATCATTATCAGCAGACGAAGAACCTGCTGGTGAGCTACAGCCCCAAGGCGCTCGGCTTCTTCTGAGCTCTTTGGAAGAGCGGCCGCCCGGCCGCTCTTCCTTTTCGGGAGGCATTCTCGATGGAGCGAGTGCAGCAACGAAGGTGGTCCGCTGGCGGGCAATTCAGTTCGCGCGTTCCCGAACCTCGGATTTTAAGGAGGGATGCAAACCATGACCAAGATCCCGTACGAAGTCCCCGCCGAAATCCGTGACTTGACCGAGAAGAGCGTCAACGAGGCCCGGAAAGTCTTCGAACGTTTCGTCGAGGCCGCTCAGACGGCAACCGCTCAGGCGGAAGGCACCGTGGACGTCCTGCAGTCGAGCGCCAAGGAAGTCGGCGCGAGCGCAATCAGCTTCACCGAAGCGAATGTGAAAGCAGCCTTCGATCTCGCTCTGAAGCTCGTTCGGGCGAAGGATTTTCAGGAAATCGTCACCGTTCAGTCCGACTACGTGAAGACGCAGGCCGCTGCTCTCGAGGAGCAGGCGAAGGAGCTACGCACCGCTGTCGCGAAGAACCTGAAGCCGAACAAATAATTCCTACGAACTCGGACCACGATGCCCGGGTCGAGGACGCCTTCAGCCAATAGCCGAAACGTCCTCGTTATGGCTGCAGCCAACGACTGCTTCAAGGTTTCAGAAGCTCCGTCCGGAATTTCGGGGCGAGCCCTTCAGCTCGGCGCACTGCCACGATCAATCAGATCCGCGCATTCTTGATCGAACAAGGCATCGCTGTCCGATCCGGCACCAGAGCGTTGCGTAACTCTCTTTTTGCGATCCTCGAGAATCGAGCAGATGAGATCTCACCACGGATGGCCGATTTAATTGTGGGTCTTTATGAAGACTGGCTCTGGCTGGACGAACGGATTGAAAGTATCACCGACGAGATCGAAGAGATCGCGCAGACGACGGAAAGCTGTAATCGTCTTATGAGCGTGCCAGGCGTCGGACCGATCATCTCGACGGCCAAGTGGCGGCAATCGGCGACGGTGAGGCGTTCGAACGCGGACGCGACTTCGGCGCGTGGCTCGGTTTAATCCCACGGCAACACAGCACCGGAGGCCGAACGATCCTTGGCCGCATCTCGAAACGAGGTGATAAGTATCTGCGGACATTGTTCATCCAGGCAGCGAAAGTTCTGCTGATGCGTCCGCACAATTGGGAGCGATTTAGCTTTGGAACATGGTTGAAAAACGCATCTCCACGCATGCATCGAAATAAGCTCGCGACTGCTTTGGCAAACAAGCTTGCGCGGATCAGCTGGGGCGTGCTGCGCAGTTTTCCTGGGGAATATCTGACGACTTTGCTGCGCGGCCTCTATTATGAGGGTTGGCACTCTGCGAAGCAGACCAATATGTTCAAGAGTCGCGATGCATTCCTCGAGCGTATTCGCGAAGGCGTGCATCGCGATCCAGGTATCGATGCCGAGCAAGTGGCGCATGCAGTCTTCGCCCTGCTTGCGGCGCATTTGCCGGCATCAGAACTCGAAGATGTGAAAGCCGTCACGCCAAAAGAATTGCGTGCCTTTTGGCCGATTTGACTTAGGTTTCGCCACGTGGAACCGAGTGTCGAAAACCACGGCTCGAAAGAACCGCTACCCGATCGGGGATCGCATGAGCAGAATCTTATGGCGGTCGTCGAAGCTCTGACGCGCGAACTTCATCCACAACAGACGAAAACATCCCAAATTTCATTAACGAGCCGCCTCGAACAAGATCTCGGGATCGACAGTCTCGCCCGGACGGAGCTCGTTTTGCGGGTCGAGCGCGCTTTTCATGTGCGCCTCCCTATCGGCATCGTGGGTGAGGCCGAGACGGTGGCGGATCTTCTTCAGGCGCTTGAAGAGGCTTATGCGGGCTTGGCGCTCAAGCGCGTCGAGGCGCCCGCAGCGCCGTCCTTACCCTTCGTGTCGGCCGCGAGCGAAGCTTTGACCTTGATCGATGTCCTTGATTGGCACGTGGCGCAGCATCCCGACCGGCTTCACCTGACCCTGTTGCAAGATGACGTGACGATCCTCGGGACGCTGAGCTATGGCCAACTTGCGGCGCAAGCGCGCCAGGTTGCTGCAGGACTGATCGCCCGCGACATCGCCCCCGGCGACCGGGTCGCGCTCATGCTGCCGACCAGCATCGAATTTTTCGTCGCCTTCTATGGCATCCTCTATGCCGGCGCCGTGCCGGTGCCGATCTATCCGCCGCTGCGGCTTGCACGGCTCGAAGAACATCTGCGCCGTCAGGCCGGCATCCTGAATAATGCCGGTGCCCGCATTCTGCTGACTGTCCCAGAAGGCCTGGGCCTCGCGGCTCTCCTGCGGGCGCAGGTTGAGACCCTCTTTGCCGTCGAAAGCGTCGCCGGCGTGACCGCCGGTGTCGTCGATACGACTCTGCCGGCGAGCGACGAGAATTCGACCGCCCTGATCCAATATACGTCGGGAAGCACGGGCGACCCGAAGGGCGTGGTGCTGAGCCATGCCAACCTGCTTGCCAACCTGAGAGCCCTGGGCGTCGCCATGGCGGCGACTTCCGCGGATATATTCGTCAGTTGGCTGCCGGTTTATCACGACATGGGCTTGATCGGCGCTTGGCTTGGGTGCCTTTATTTCGCCGCCCCAATTTACGTCATGTCTCCGCTCACCTTTCTCGTCCGCCCGGAAAGCTGGCTTTGGGCGATTCACACGTTTCGCGCGAGCTTGAGCGCGGCCCCAAATTTCGGCTTCGAACTCTGCCTCGACAAGATCGACGCGGCGAATCTCGAAGGTCTGGATCTCAGCTCGCTGCGCATGGTGGCGAATGGCGCGGAACCGGTCAGCGTGCACACATTGCGCCGGTTCCTTGAAAGATTCGCGCCCTATGGCTTTCACCGCGAAGCCATGGCTCCCGCTTATGGCCTTGCGGAAAACGCGGTCGGACTTGCCCTTCCCCCGCCGGGCCGCGCGCCCCTCATCGATCGAATCGACCGCGTTGCGCTCATGAGCCGCGGCGTGGCCGAACCGGCGAAACCCGACGACCCGAAACCGCTGGAGTTGGTTGCCTGCGGCCAGCCTTTAGCCCTGCACGACATAAGGATCGTCGACGAGGCCGGACATGAAGTCGCGGAGCGGCATGAGGGACGGCTGGAATTTAGGGGCCCTTCGGCGACATCGGGCTATTTTCGCAACGAGGCGAAGACGCGTGAACTCATCCACAACGGCTGGCTCGACAGCGGCGACCGGGCCTATATGGCGAGCGGGGATGTCTATATCACCGGACGGATCAAGGACATCATTATCCGCGCCGGCCGCCACCTCTATCCGCAGGAGATCGAGGAAGTCATTGCCGACATTCCGGGCATCCGCAGAGGCGGCGTGGCCGTTTTCGGGGTGCCCGATCCGGTCACGGGCACAGAACGGGTGATCGTCGTGGCGGAGACGGACGAAACCGATGCCGCGGTCCATGCCAAGCTGGAGTCTCGTGCGCAACAGGCAGCAATCGATATCGGCGGCACGCCGCCTGACGAGATCGTCCTCGCGCCGCCGAGAACGGTGCCCAAGACATCGAGCGGTAAGATTCGCCGAAGCGCCGCCCGGGAACTCTATGAGAGCGGCCGCATCGGTGCGCCGCAGCGCGCCTTATGGTGGCAGCTACTGCGTCTGTCACTCGCCGGCTTTGGCCCGCAATTGTCTCGCTTCACCGCGCTTACGAAGGATGCGCTCTATGCCCTGTGGTGGTGGATCGTCATAGCGTTCGGTTACTTCCTGGCGTGGATCGCCGCGATGATCATGCCACAACTGGCCTGGCGCTGGACCATCGTGAGGCGCATTGCCGGCGTCGGTCTCGCCGCCCTGCGCGTCCCCGTCTCGGTAAGCGGTATCGGTCGTGTACCGCGCGGCAATGCCATGCTGGTGTTCAACCATTCGAGCTATATGGATGCAGTCGTCCTCGTCGCGGTTCTGCCCGGCGAACCGGCTTTCGTTGCAAAAAAGGAATTTGCCCGGCAGATTTTCATTGGTCCGTTCCTGCGCCGCATGGGCACGCTATTCGTCGAACGTTTCGACGTAGCGAGCAGCCTCGCCGACACCGAGGCAGTCATTGCTGCGGCGCGACAGGGCCGCAATCTCGTGTTTTTCCCGGAGGGCACTTTCACCCGCAGAGCCGGCCTTTCCGGGTTCTACCTCGGCGCCTTCAAAGTCGCCGCCGAAGCCGACTTTCCGGTATTGCCCGGCATTTTACATGGAACACGCACGATGTTGCGTGCCGATCAATGGTTTCCGAGGTGGACGCCGATCAATCTGCGGATCGAAGCGGCCATAAGACCATCTGGAACGGATTTCACTTCGATTGTGCGCCTGCGCGACAGCGTGCGACAGGTCATTTTGGCGCATTGCGGCGAGCCAGACCTTGCCGAACTCGTGAAAGCTCCGCGTCCCGCCGCATGATTGAGGACGCCGTGCTACGGGAATTGACATCCCTCCAGCGCTCCCGCTTCTGCATCCCGTTCACGCTGTCTCTTTCTCAGCCCTTTTAGCTCGCTACAAGGCGGGATGCTACCCGTTCCAAAGCGGCTCGCGCGCCAAAGAGTGTATCATAACACGCGTCGGGGGCGACCGAATTGGGGTCTTGCCTTACTGATGCGACCCGCGAGGGCCGCTCCCGGCGTGCTGTTCGTATATTCGCCGCTATGCTGCCGCCCGAAAGATTGCGACAGCAATCAACGCGGCATTCTGACCCGGTGGAAGCATATCGACCTCCATATCAGATTGCGAACACATATTCAGACACGGGCCCCGTTGTCTGTCAACGCCGACGAAACGTCAGGCAGCGCTCTCCCGGCACGCTGGATACTCTGTCTAATTTCGAGCATGTCTATTAAAGCGATCCGTGCCGTCTGATACAAATAGATACCTATTTGCAAATCGCTTCGCGTGACGGCCGTCTTCAAAGCTTGGAGCTGCGCCCCCAGATTTAATGGCTGCCTCGGCGCTGGGATGCCTTATGGCTGTCGTGTCCTCTCGATATTGGACGTGCCATGTTTGGTTGGCATGTCGCAGCAACCGGCAGTGCGGTTTGCCGGCGAATTGGGCCAGCGGGCAACGCTTGGCGCTAAGGAATCAAGGGCTCCCGGGAAGTTCTATCGTGCCACGCTCTTCGATAGGCTGGACATGCCATAAAAACCGGACGGGTCGCGTTCAGTCACAGAACCCCAATAAACGAGGCAAGTCATATCGCCTGCTATATGGATGAGACTTAAGGACGCAAAGCAAGAGGCCAGGACCGGACACTCCCATTCCCTGCCACTGGCTCCGCTGGAGGACTCGAAACGGATGTTCGGATGTCGGCTTCTGCTTGCTCGGTTCTACTTCCTCGCCAAGAGACTGAGGGGTGCTTTTCGCTATGCCATCCCCCAGCCCTCTTCTCGCTAATACGATGCGATGCGATTCGATACCTCGATCCTCATCGCCTGCGCTCCGGCCAAGCACTTGAACTCCATCGACTTGCCGTCGACCGTATCGAAGTACGCAATCTTGCCGACTTCGACAGGGACAATGATGCGAGCGGCCGTCAGATCGCTCACCTCGGGCTTCGCCAGTACAAGGCGGTCCAAATCATCCGCGAGCTTCTAATCGGCCCCTCGGTGTGGCTCGATGTTACCGACCGGCCGGTCGCGTGCGTAGTCGAAAAATCGCTCGACCGTGCCGCCCGCCGTCCATTCGGCGCGGAGCCTGGTCTTCCGCTCAACCCGCCGCACTCGCTGAGCACTCGCGGTTCGCGTCACGGGCGCTCGCGCTCTCGACCTCCGCGCGCACAATCCAGTCGCTGCCGTCGCGCGTGACCGACGCGGTAATCGCCCGACGCCGTCGGTCCCTGTTCTCATATTGTCAACACGTTTGCGCAAGGTCTCCCCTCACATGGACACGCAGACTTCTCGGTTTTTCGTTCGAGGAGTAACGAATGATCGCGCATTTCTGCAGCCATTGACATTAGCTGCAGGTTACGTAATAACATAACAGTCGACGTCGTTCCCGGAGGGGGCCGGATGCGTCTTCTGCTTTCCAGCCACCGCGGCCGCGTGCTCCTTCTGAGCAGTTCGGCTCTCGCCTTGCCCTGTTGCCTCAGTGGAATGGGCTTCGCGCAGACGCCAGTTACCTTGCCGACCGTCCATGTGATCGCGAGCAAAGCGAAGCTGGCGAAGGGAGAAGCGCCGGGGCGGACGCGCACATCTGGCCAACCGACCGGCGAGACGCCCGAGGCCGTCGCGGCACGCCAGCTGGCGGCAAAAGCCCGGACATTCGATACCGCGCGCAGCAAGTTGTATACGACCGTCGGCACCACCTCCTACCAGATCAGCCATAAAACCATCCAGGCGCTCCCGCAGGGAACCAACCAGCCGGTCGAGAAAGTGCTGCTGCAGGCGCCCGGCGTCTCGCAGGATTCCGCGGCGAGCGGCCTGCTCCATGTCCGCAACGATCACGCCAACGTGCAATTCCGCATCAATGGGGTCATGTTGCCCGATGGCGTCACCGGCTTTGGGAGCATCTTCGACACCGGCCTGATCGGCAGCATGTCGCTCGTCAGGGGCGCGCTGCCGGCCGAGTTCGGGCTGCGCACGGTCGCCCTCGTCGAAATTACGACCAGGACCGATGTCTTCAACAACAGTGGCAGCATCACAGCATACGGGGGCAGCTTCGGAACCTTGGAGCCGTCCTTCGAATATGGCGGCACGTTCGGAGGAAATTGCGGATCAGCCGCGCCCGCGCCCGGGGCGTCGACCACGAACTGCTTCCCAGGCGTCCAATACTATTTTACGGGCCGCTATCTGCAGACCACGGAGGGGATCGAAAATCCGACGGCCAGCGTGAATCCCATACACGATTTCTCGCAGCAGGAAAAAGGCTTCGCCTATATGTCGGGATTTATCGATCCCACCACGCGTCTGAGCCTGATCGCGGGAACCGCCACCAACGCATTCCAGATTCCCGACGTCCCCGGCCAACCGGTCGGACAGATGGGAAATCCGCCGGTCACCAGCGTCAACGGAATTACGACCTTCAATTCAGCGCAGCTCAACGAGACCCAGATAGAGGACACCCAATACGCTGTGCTGGCACTACAGAGATCGGTGCCCGGCTTCGACGGGCAATTGTCCTATTTCACTCGCTACAACTGGCTGCATTTCGTACCCGACCCGATCGGAGACTTGTTGCTCAACGGCATCGCCTCGAACATTAGCCGAGAATCATATGCGAACGGCATTCAAGGCGACGCCGCATATGCGATCAACCCGGCGCATACGCTTCGCGTCGGCTTCACGGTGAGCGGCGAACAGAGCAATGTCGATAATACATCACTTGTCGAGCCGGCCCCGGGAGGCGTGCCCATAGACGCGCCCGAGTTGATATCGGACAACGTCGCAAAACTCGGCTGGCTCGCTGGCATCTACGCGCAGGACGAGTGGAAGATCACCGACCAGTTCACGATCAATGGTGGCCTGCGTTTCGATCAGATGTGGCAATATGTCGACGATAACCAGCTAAGCCCGCGGCTAAGCTTCACCTACAAGCCGTTCGAGAACACGACCTTCCATGCCGGCTATGCGCGTTACTTCACGCCGCCGGTACTGGTTGAGGCAGCGCCGGCGAATATTGCGCTGTTCAACGGCACCACGGGTGCAGCGCCGGCCGGCCAACCGGCGGATCCGGTGAAGCCGGAGCGCTCGAATTATTTTGATGCTGGCGTCGATCAGGTGGTGCCGCTGCGATGCAGTTCGTCCGCGGCGCCAGACTGCACCACCCTCGATCTCGGAGCCGATGCCTATTACAAGCAGGCGACCGACCTCATCGACAATGGCAATTTCGGACAGGCTTTGGTGCTCAGCGCGTTCAATTATGCGGAAGGAATCACCGAAGGCGTCGAGTTCAGCGCAAAACTCCACAGCGGCGATTTGCAGGCCTACGGCAACCTAGCCGTTGGCCAAGAGAAAGCCATCGACCCGGTGTCGAACCAATATCTCTTCGACAACACCACGCCGCTCGCCGATCTCGGCGGATTGACCGAATACCAGTACGCCCAGACTCACTGGATCTACACCGATCACACCCAGATCGTGACCGGATCGGCGGGCCTGTCCTATCTTTGGCAGGGGACGCGATTCTCGGTCGACATGATTTATGGCAGCGGTCTGCGCACCGGCGACGACAACATCAGCAGCGAGCCCGCTTACGCGCAGTTCAATACTGGGATCACCCACGAATTCGTCGGCGTGAACGGGAAGCCTCTCACGCTGCGCTTTGATGTGGTAAACATCCTCGACACGGTTTATCAGATCAGAAGCGGAACTGGCATCGGCGTATTCGCACCGCAATACGGGCCGCGGCGAGGCTTTTATGCCGGGCTCACGCAGAGGTTCTGAAGAACGCGCCTGATTCTCTTTTCGAGCTGGATCGCATTGAGTTCGCACCCGGGCGGTCAGCATGAAAATCAAAGTATTTGCTGTTCTCGGACTTTGCGGTATGGGCGCGTTGCTACCGAATAGCGCGGAAGCTTGCCCTCCTGGCTGGCACCGGTCGAGGCTTACTCAGCAGTAGAAAAATGGCATCTCAGAATCCAGATACTTCGGCAGGCGGTCGTGCGTGTGCACATACGACCCGCCTGCCAAGGCGGAGCCACTCTCCGCCAATCTCATTGGTTAAGCTATTGATATTTGTATAAACATCATGAACACTGCGCTTGCCAATGTCACCCTCGTTGTCACCTTTGGCAGAGGCGCGGCGCGGGCACGATAAAGGTGGGACTGAAGCAGATCGGTTCGTTCCAATTGCAGCGGCGGAATTTTGGCACAGACGCACTTTCGGCGGCAAGTGCTCTGATCCAGTCAGCGTCATATCCAGGTCCAGCAGCTTTGTTCCCGATTTCAGGCGAGATAGGAGCTTGCCTGCGAGGCGGTTATCGTGCGCTTCGCCGGCCGTCAGTGCGAGCCGAACCGGCAGCCCATTGTTATCAACCAGCACATGAATCTTGTCGGTCAACCTGCCCTCTGATCGGCCCATGCACTGCCGTCTGTTCCGAGTGATGCGTGCACCGTGCTGATGCACGCGGACGATAGACGTGTCGATCATTTGCACTGCGGCGTCATGAGCGCCAGCCAGTCCGTTCATAATCCGAGCCCAAACGCCAGCTAGCTTGATCCGAAACGCGGATGGTTCAACAGCAGGCGATGCGCCCGGCTACTACGTTACGACATGGTCGGGCGGGCTTCCTGCGAGCGCGCCATAAAGTTGAAGGGAAGCAGCCTGCGACAACTCCTTCCACCAGCCTTTGGCCTTGACCTGGCCCAAGCCGCATTGCTTGAACGTGCCGTCGGGCGAGGCCGCGACGCACGGCGCATTGATCGCACACCATCAGCAGAATGCTCTTGTCTCTGGCTGGCGATTATGGCGAAGGCAAAAAATATTATCGTCAAAGAACATCGTGCCAATAATTTCTGCGCCATGAATGTTCTGCTCACGCTGCGGCAAGATCATGGTGCCTAACTGTAGGTTGTTTGGGGTCGATTTCCCCGCACCGAGGAATCGGACAAGACAGTACGGGGATCGTTTGTGTGCGTCATGCTGTTCTTCTGCGTTGCATGCATGATGCGCAACGCCCCGTAAGCTCGATCATGGCCGCTTCGACATGGAATCCTAGTCGTGTGGCGTCCGACTGAAGACGCTGCACGACGTCGGGTTCGGCCAATTCATCAACATGACCGCAATGGCGGCAAATGGCGAAGACAGTTGGACCACGAGTATGTTGACAATCGCTACACGTGACATACGCGTTGAGTGATTCCAGCCGATGAACGGCGCCGTCTGCGATCAATCGCGAGAGGGAGCGATAGACCGTTGTCGGCGCTGTGATCCCAGTGGTTCGAACGGCGTCAAGGATGGCATAGGCCGACATTGGTGATTTGGCCGATCTCAGAACGCGAAGGATTGCCAATTCGTTTCTTGTCGTGCAGCCGACCGCAGCCCGTTGGCGTCCCGTAGTGCCAGTACCTGCTCTCTTTCCTAGTCCCATTGCCCGCTCCACGGTCGGCGCTTGCCATTAGGGCGTGATGGTTATAACATTACAGATGGTTTGGCTAGATGCTTGGGGCGCCTGGACGGATGCCCGCCACTCGACTTCCTGTTGCGACGGCAAGGCTATCTAGGGACACCCCACAACAGAACTGGAGATGAAAATGGGTCGGAGCGGCACATTGGCTCAAAGCTATTCAGCGCAGCCGGATAGGACGCCGGTTGCCCGGCTACGGCGCAGAGAAGTGATCGGCGGTTTGCTGATTACACTGAGTTTGACATCGCTTGGCGGCGGCAGGGCGTTTGCGGCTGGAGTCATCAAGGCGGTCGGCGCGGAAAATGAATATGCCGATGTGATTTCCCAAATCGGCGGTAAATATGTGGAGGTGAGTGCGATCGAATCAGACCCCAACACGGATCCGCACTCTTTCGAGGTCAGTCCAGCAGTCGCCGCGCAAATCTCCGCAGCCGAAATCGTTGTCAAGAACGGGGTGGGTTATGATTCCTGGGCCGACAAGATCATCGCTGCTACACCCAACAGCCAACGCAAGGTGATCGATGTCCAGCACCTGCTGGGCCTGCCCGACAACACGCCAAACCCCCATTTGTGGTACGATCCCAAGACGATGTCAGCGGTGGCAAAGGTTGTGGCGGACGATCTCTCCAACCTTGTTCCGGCACAGGCGTCGTATTTTCGGGCCAATTTGAAAAAATTTGACGAATCGTTGAAGCCTTGGACTGCGGCCATTGCATCGTTCAAGGCGCGCCATGGAGGCACGCCGGTCGCCGTTACGGAGCCAGTCGCAGACTATATGCTCCAGGCCATCGGCTGCGACATCGCCACGCCGTTCAGTCTTCAGGCGGCGATCATGAACGGCACCGACCCTTCCCCCCAGGACGTGTCCACCCAGAATGAGCTTTTCAGTGAACACAAGGTGAAGGTGTTCGTCTATAACCAGCAAGTGACGGACTCCCTCACCCAGTCGTTCCTCAGCCTTGCCAGGAAGAATGGAATTCCGATCGTCGGCGTCTACGAGACGATGCCGACCGGCTACCACTACCAATCCTGGATGGTGGCGGAAGTCGAAGCGATGCGGAAAGCGGTGGCCGACAAAGTGTCGACTGAGAAGCTCTAGGCGGGAAACCGGAAATGATGCACCAGCAGGGCGAGGTACTCGCCGTCAAGGAGGTGAGTGTCTCGTTTTCCGGGCGGACGGTCCTGCAGGACGTGAGTTTCACGCTGCGCGCCGGCGAGTTTTGCGGTCTCATAGGCGCGAACGGCTCGGGCAAGACGACCCTCTTGCGCGCCATTCTCGGCTCCCAGGCGCTTGGTGCGGGCACTGTCAGAATCGGGTGCGCGCACGGCCGAGGCGTGCCTGCCTCGCGTGGCTCCGGGCCTGCCTCGCGTGGCTCATTGATTGGTTACGTGCCACAGAAGGTCGCTCTCGATCCCTACATGCCGCTAAGGGCACGCGATGTTGTGGCGCTGGGTCTCGACGGCCGTCGCCTCGGTCTACCGCTTCCATCCCGGGCGCGCGGGAACCTCATCGACGAGATGTTGAAGGTCGTCAATGCGACACACTTCTCGGAACAGCGGATCGGTAATCTCTCGGGCGGAGAGCAGCAACGGGTTCTACTCGCTCACGCCTTGGTCAAGCGACCGCAACTGCTGCTACTCGACGAGCCGCTGGCCAACCTCGATATGCGCAGTGTGGCCGAAATCGTCACCGTGTTGCACCAGCTTTCCGTCAGGCATTTGATCACCGTTCTTCTCGCTGCCCACGATATGAACCCGTTGCTCCCGGTGATGGATCGCGTCGTCTATCTGGCCAATGGCCGCGCCGTGAGCGGAAAGACGGACGAGGTGATCCGCACCGATGTTCTGAGTAGGCTTTATGGCTACCACATCGATGTCGTCCGCGTTCACGGACGGGTTCTGGTGATCGCCGCCGACAGCCCAGGCGATATTCTCGCGGCCATTGAAAGGCACCCGGCCCATGTCGCTCCGGTTCCGTGATCAGTCATGCGGTCGCTGTCCGCGATGATTTTTGCGTCCGGTTTCTTCGCCAGCGCCCCAGTGCATACGGCGATGATCATCGGCGGGGTCGCTGCCGTGGTATCGGGCGTCGTCGGCGTGTTCACCGTCATGCGCGGTGAATCATTCGCAGGTCATGCCCTCGCCGATGTGAGCAGTGCCGGCGGGTCGGCCTCGTTTCTTCTGGGGATAAACCCGCTGCTCGGTTTTCTGGGTATGGCGGTCGCAGCGGCGGGAGGAATGGAACTGGCCGGTGCCCGTCTCGTCCGGGAACGCGACCTCGTGACCGGCATCGCTGTAGGCGCCGGACTCGGTCTCGCGGCCCTGCTCCTGTACTTTGATGTCACGTTCACGAGCACGACTGGGGCCGCGGTCACGGTCATGTTCGGATCGATGTTTTCCATCCCGCCAACCATCATTCCCCTCGCCCTAGCGGTCGGCTCGGCGGCGCTTGCGATCAGCGCCGTTTTCTACCGACCGCTTCTTCTGGTCTCGCTTTCTCTGGAACTCGCCGAGGTTCAGGGGGTACGGGTCCGTCTGACGGGACTCCTGCACTTACTGGTGCTGGCGTTCACCGTCTCGCTTTCGGCCATGACCGTAGGAGCCATCCTGTCCACGGCGCTCTTGATCGGACCGGCAGCGACGGCCCTACGCTTGGCAAAGCGGCCGGGCCAGGCGATCGGCATCGCCGTGCTGATCGGTGTTGGCGCCACTTGGGGCGGGATTCTCCTCGCTTATGACAGCTTCTACTGGACGCCCGGCCACGGTTGGCCCGTGAGTTTCTTCATCGTCTCGCTCATCTTCACATTCTACGTCATCGTTGTCGCTGTTCCTGAACGAATGTGGATGCGAAAGCGCGCCGCATCGATCCGCGCAGGAGTCGGTACGCGGACGGGAAGTGCCTGATGTTCTCAAGCTTCATGATCAACGCTTGGGTCGGCGCCACACTTGTTGCCATCGTCGCGGGGACTGTCGGCTTCTTTGTGGTACTTCGCGGCTCTTCCTTCGCCGCACACGCTTTGCCACTTGGCGCTTTTCCTGGTGCGGCGGCGGCAGACCTCCTGGGCATCAACGAGCTTACCGGCCTGATCGTGTTTGCCGGGCTTGGGGCGATCGGCATCAGTCAACTCAGTCGCAAGGGGCAACACGACGTCGCGACGGCACTTTGCCTGGTGACGCTCCTCGGCCTGGGAACGTTGTTTCTCAGCATGACGACGCAGTATTCGCAGGGCGTCTACGCCCTACTGTTCGGCGAAGTGCTCGGCATCAGCAGAAGCGAACTCGGCCCGGTCGCGGCGATGAGCGCTGTTGTGATAGCGGCCGTCACCGTGTTGTTCCGGCCGCTCCTGCTCAGTTCGATTTCTCCAGAACTGGCAGAGGCTCAGGGCGTCGCAATTCGGCGCATGGAGCTATGTTTCCTGGTCATCGTGGCATTTGCCACTTCCATTTCTGTTCCGGTGGTCGGGACGCTTTTGGTCTTCAGCCTGATGGTGGGCCCGGCGGCGGCGGCGCGCGCGCTGACTGACCGGCCACCATTGGCAATCGTTCTTTCGGTCGGCATTGCGCTGATCACCGTGTGGGTCTCAATCGCCCTCTCCTATGTCTTGAATTGGCCGGTGGGCTTTTTTGTCGGCAGCATCGGTGTCTGCTCTTACGTGCTGGGGCGTGCAATTCGATGATGTCAGTAAGGGCTCAAGGCGCCGACTTCGGCAAGGAACGCATCGCGTGAACTCCCACGCTTAAGCCGCGACTTGGCTCCCATCTTCAATCTTTGCGGAAATCTCTTGGTTGAGTTCGTTGGCCAATCTGACGGCGGTCATATCGACCGATGGGCGAGGTTGTACTCCTACTTTCTCATCGCGAACGTGTTGAGCCGAGGTCGAAATCTCGACAGCGATTTCGCCACCGTTGATGGCGAGATGGATGTCAGTTGGATCGTCGCCAATGCGGTAGCTTGTTCGAAACGCTTGACTGAGCGCCTTCGCCGCAAATTCTTCGTCAGACTCAAGTTTCACGCGCGCCCCGTGGTTTTGGCGTACACTGATGGTTGCCAGGCGTGAACGCGGTGTAATAGGGTTCTAAGCCTCGCGCGGTGGTAAAGGGGAGTTGTGCCGTGAACGTGACCGTCGAACGTGTGAAATGCGCTTGCAACGACTGCGTTTGCGTCGTTGACATCGATAAAGGCGTGAAGCACGAGGGCCGAATTTACTGCTCTGAGGCTTGCGCTGACCACCACAAGACAGGTGCCGGCTGCGGGCATGCCGGCTGTACGTGCCACGGCTAATCAGGGAGATGATCCGGCAGTTGACTTGTAAGGCAGTTATGTTAGGCTTTCCCATCTTGCAATTAGGGAGAAGGCCGCATGGCTGTCGAAACCAACGTTCCTTGGGATCCAGAGTCCCTCAAGCTTCCTGCGATCTTGATCAACCGGATTCAGATTGCTCGCTTCGGCACCAACTTTCGTCTTTCACTAGCCGAGACGGTCAAGCAACCAGACGGCCCGGACATTATTGCTTATCGCTTCGCAGCGATACTGACGCCGGAAGATATCAGGCAAATGGGCCAAGTGTTTACCGCCGCCGCTGCGGAGGCCTCAGCGAATCTGCCGACGCCTCCATCGTCACCGCCGATTCCCTAGGATACCGAGATGTCGGATATCGGCAGCCCCTATACTGCGGGGGATCAATCGTCCGCTTCCGTGCCTGTCACGAGCCAAGTGGGCGCGCGGCATATCCCCCATTATCTTGATCAACATGAGGAGTATATCCCCGTGAGTCGCCCGCTATTAGAAGAGTTATCTACCTTCGGATGGCTTCAAGAAGGTGCCGCTGCTGCCGGAACATTCTTTTTTTCTGGAGCCTTCTGGCTTCTTGTGACGCTGTTGGTAGAGCACAACGACGAAATTCCAAAATATGCTCCGTGGCTCCTGACGTGCATCGTCAGCATGCTTTTCGGGGCAGCTTTAGTGTGGGTTGGCTATCACCATTTCAGACTGAAGCAAAACCGCATTCGAGAGATTTTTCGTGAGAACCCATCTAGCACCCCGAGATAGCCTCGCCGAAAATATCCGAGTTCTCTCGGTTATTGTATCGGAACTGAAATTCCGCGACGTAGAGCGGCAGATATTTCTTGCTGACTTTGTGGAAAGTTCCGACGACACCGCGCTTAAAGATCGACCAGAAGCCTTCAATCGTTTGGGTATGAACCGCGCCGACAACATATTGCCCGCGCGCATGATCGACCGTCGCGTGCGGATATTCTTTGTTGAGATGTTTGTAGCCGACCCATTGATCGGTGCAGAGCAGGCTAACCTTTGTCGACACAGACTCACGCACAAATTCCGTCAGGGTCGAGGCGCGGACGTTTTCGATGACGCGGGCGACGACATTGCCCTTGCGGCTGACTGCGCCAGCGATAGTGGCCTTACCCGAACCGGTGCCGCCAGTTCCATCACCACCACCGCGCTTGTCCTTGTGCCGATTCTTGGCGAGACCGCCGACGAGGGTTTCGTCTACCTCAACGATGCCCATGAGCTTGCGGAAATCTTCGTCTGCCAATCCGGCGCGAACGCGATGACACATATACCAAGCGGTTTCATAGGAGCCGAAGCCCATGGTCCGATGGATTTGACGAGCGGAAACGCCTTTCTTGCTGGTCAGCATGAGGTGAATCACGCGGAACCAGGTACGAAGTGGAACTTTCGTGTTCTCGAAAATCGTGCCAGCTATGTGCGAGAAACGGTAGGAGGTTCCTTTTTCCGCGCATTGGTAGCATTGCCAATGATACGGCATCGTGCCGTGCTCGCCTACCTCAGCGCCGCAGCGCGGACATCTCACACCGTCGGGCCAGCGATGGCCGATAAGATAAGCGCAGCAAGCATCTTCATTCGGGAATGCCTTTTCCCATTGGGCGAAGGTCATTTGCTGAATTTGGCGGGGTTGCTTTGCGCGGGCCATGACGGCTTTCCTCTATTCATAAAGGAAGCCTCGCATGGCTGACCTAACAAGTCAACTGCCGGATCATCGCCGTAATTAGGACAGCCGGAAATTCAAATTAGGACAAAAGGCTTGGAATTAGGACACTACCAACTTTCCTGAAGAAATTTTATTGAAGCAAGCGATTCGGGTCATAGAGACGAGTCCCGAGCGCAGAGGCGGCATCAAAGAAGCGCAATCGCATCCTGAAGAATCTGCTTCGCTCGCTCCTTTATCATCGAATTCGCTTGAGCCAACGTCTCAGAACCCGTGAAATTTATTGACAAGCCGATGCTTATTAAATTGCCAGTGTATCGGTCACTAATATTGATGCTTCCCTGCTTGTTAAGCAGGTCGGGCGTAGCGTTCTGAATCTGGAGAGTCATGGCGAAAAACTCCCAGTTGGGGGTGGCTTTAAGAGCTACCTCCGGCTGTCGCACTCGTCAAATACATAATCCCCGCCAGAGGGCAGTGGAGTCATTCATGTCTACCCGTGAACGCGCGCTTCCACTGTTCAGCCGCCAATGCGCAAGGAACCATTTGAGACGCAAGAGCTCGCGCTTGCGCGGCCCCTAACCGAATACGAACGGGCGTTAGATGCTAAGTCGTCGCGTCGAGCACGCGAAATGTCAATTGTACGGTTCCGTCTATATGTTCTGCTGACACGCTTTGCGTATATGGTGGTTGTCCTGCGCGGAAATGGCTCTTCCGGCCAAGAAGGTGAGCACTACCGCAGTGATCACCATCAGCCAGGATGCAATTCTCGTCATGCTCAATCCTCCGCTGTGATATTGCAAGTCAACTTCAGTAGAATCCCTTCAAACGGTGCCTGCGAGCAGCGGCTTTATCGAGAGGGATAAGCTATCAAATTCGTCGCCCGGCGTCACTTCATTGAGCAGCTTTGATATCTCCTCTCGGTCGTAATCGCTCTCGCTGGTGGCTTCGCCGAGGATGACGACCTCGGCTTCGCGAATCGCCATTAAGACCAGGATTAGCGCGCGGCGTGACTTACCGCATCTGTGTGTCAGACGTGGTGCTTCGACAAGAATTTGAGGATGAGGCTGGCGATCTCATCGTTCTTTTCGTCGAGGGCGAAATGACCGGCGTCGAGCAGATGGATTTCGGCGTCCGGAAGATCGCGCTTGAACGCCTCCCCCCCAGGCGCGATGAAGGAGGGGTCGTTTCGTCCCCAGACGACCAAAGTCGGCGGCTTATGCTCACGCAACCACGCTTGCCACGCCGGATACGAAGCGACGTTCGTCCGGTAGTCGTAGAGCAGGTCCGCCTGAATCTCGCGTTGTCCGGGTCGGGACAGGTGCGCATACTCGTCAGTCCAGGTATCGGGGTTGTAACGATCGGGATGCGAGGTCCCGAGGATGTGACGCTGTTCGGTTGCCGCTAATGATACAAACGTATCGAACACTTCAGGATGCGCTTTAGGATCGGTCCAATACTGGGCGATACCAGCCCATTTGGCACCCAAACCCTCTTTATAGGCGTTGGCATTCTGGATGATGAGAGCCTGCAGCCGCTCCGGGTGCGCCAAAAAGATGCGGAAGCCGACCGGCCCGCCGTAGTCATGAAGGTAGAAAACGCATTTCTTGATCTTAAGCAACTCGAGGAGAGCGTTCGTCGTCCCGGCGACGTGGTCGAAAGTATACGTATACGACGATGGTGCCGGGGCATCACTCTGACCGAAGCCCGGGAAGTCAGGTGCTATCAAATGAAAGCGTGTGGCAAGCAGAGGGATAAGCGTATCGAACTCGCGCGAGGAGGAAGGAAATCCGTGCAGGAGCAAGATCGTCGGCGCATCCTTTGGACCTGCTTCCCTGTAGAAGACGCCTACGCCATCAACCGTCACGCGGCGATAGGTTGTCGTTGCAGAAGTCGACTCCATTGGACCAGCCTGCGTACCGCGGCCAGCGATTAGAGCAATCACAGCCGCCAGAAGAATACGAGCTTTTCGCTTTGGATTTCTACACCTAGATCAAGCTAGACCCTCAAATGTGCACGCATCCAGCTTCGTATAACAACCAACCCCAGTCAGCAGACGCACCTTGGCCTGCCCCAACGACTGGCCGCGGATGGCAGCGGCCGTCGTCGCTATCCCGTCCGACACTGAGCCCGCAATCCCCACGAGCCGCCCACGACTGGGGATTGCGGCAGACTCGAGGCGCCGAGCTTCATGGTGATATTCTGCAGCGGAGGTCCGGGTTCGTCTGCCTCTACCTGTGCTATCGTAGCCGTTCCTACAAAACGGCGGCGATCATGGTTGATCCCATCCGACGTTAGTCCTTGTGATTGTCGTACTCAACTAGAGCTTTAGCTCGGCGGCTGTCCGCTTCGTTCCCAACATGTTTGCGCCACGTTTGCGGGAGACGTTCCTCACGAGTTGTGAAGCGCCGTTATTCACTGATGCTTTGCGCTGTCACCGATTGCAGCGCTGCCAGCTTTTTCGGGCACTGGCGTATTCGAATAGGCGTTGGCTCTACCACGGCATTACGATCCGTCGTAAAGTGCGTTGCGGGGCCGCCATCGAAGACTTCGCCATGGTTGCATCTGCGCTGCAGACCAGGGAGATGCCGTCCTTTGGTCCGTTCGAACCAGTCCCAAGCGAACGCCTCCTGACGAAAGAAGGCGCCCCGGAAATGGGCGCCCCGAGCGGTCGACATTTTGATTATCCCGTCCAAACGAGATCATCAGCAAAAGAGATTCGTTGGCGCAGGTTTGGCCTGCACCTCAACGGTGGTAAATAAGGAGGAAGTGATGAAAGTACTAATGGTTATCACGTCCCATGACCAACTGGGTAACACCGGACGAAAGACGGGATTCTGGCTCGAAGAGCTCGCTGCTCCCTACTACGTTTTCAAGGACGCCGGCGTCGAGATCACGCTCGCATCCCCGAAAGGCGGTCGTCCCCCACTCGATCCCAAGAGTAACGAGCCCAAATCCCAGACCGACCTTACGCGCCGGTTCGAGAAGGACGCGGCCGCGGAAGCTCAGCTCGACAAGACCGTTCGCCTCGACAGCGTCAGGCAGGAAGACTTCGACACGGTCTTCTATCCGGGCGGCCATGGCCCGATGTGGGATCTCGCCGAAGACAAGCACTCTATCGAGCTGATCGAAGTCCTTCCTCGCCGCCGGCAAACCGATCGGCATCGTATGCCATTCCACGGGGGCGCTGCATCACGTCAAGACACGAGACGGCAAGTTTCTGGTGGAAGGCAAGGAAGTTACCGGCTTTACCAACGGCGAGGAGGAAGAAATGGGCTTGACCAAGGTAGTCCCCTTCCTCGTCGAGGACGAAATGATGAGGCTCGGCGCCACGTTTTCCAAGGTTAAGGACTGGGGCGTACACACGGTGACCGATGGCCAGTTGATCACCGGGCAAAATCCGGCCTCCTCCGGGGCGGCCGCGAAGATGCTGATGGCTGCGGTAAAGCAAAAGACTGGACCGGCCGCTACCGCTCGGGCTTCGTAGGGCGGAGATCGACCGAGCGACTGCTGATTTTCTATGGATGCGGTCGCTACTTGGCGTTGGAGAGGCGCCTTCGATGGGCGCCTCGCCTGTGGCGTCGACCTGATATTCAGGTTGAAGGAGCCAGAGGTCTACTCGAATCTCGTCAGGCTCCGGCCCCTGAAGAACCATCTACAATCGCGTTGGGTGAGCCGATCAAGCGGCCGTACTGCCGCGCCGTGTAGGTGCGTCCCGGTGAGCTGCCCATCCTCGATCGAATGTACAAGGAGTACCCAAAAGGTACTGCGCCACAGAAAATGGAGGAACTGGCGCAGAAGATTCGCTCTGCAGATGGCTTCGTCTTTGTCACTGGCGAATACAATTGGGGACCGCAACCTGGCTTAAAAAATCTCACGCACTATTATTTGGAGGAATGGTTCTGGCGGCCGGCGGCTATCGCCAGTTATTCAGCCGGACGCCTCGCCGGAGCGCCGTGCGAATACGATCTGGCATGGCATTTTGTCGGAGATGGGGATGGTGGTCATTTCAAGCACGCTGACAGTCGCCTCCATCGCCCAAACGCTTACCGCTGACTCGTTGCCTTCTGGCACGGCCGGCGAAGCCCTCAACCATGACTTTGATCGTTTTTCCAAAGATCTAGCCTGGTGGATCGAGGCCGCAAGAGAACAACGGGCGCGCCGAGCTCCCCCTTATTAATCAGGCCTTGGCGCAATTCTCAAATATCGGCACTGAGCGCAAACACGGCGAAGGGATTTCCGGCGTCCACCCAGATCGGGCCCACGCGCCATCCCGCGAGCTTCACAAGATCGGCAAAAGCCTCTAGATCGTATTTTCGAGAGCTTTCCGTGTGGATCGTCTCGCCAGCTTCAAATCTGAAAGATTGTCTGTCGATCGTTACAGTCTGCCGAGCGACGCTCACAAGATGCATTTCGATGGCAAATTCCACTTCTTTCCAACGCGCCTCATGAGCAAACTGCTCCAAGACAAAATTGGCTCCAAGCTCACGATTGATGCGAGTCAGAAGGTTAAGGTCGAACGCTGCGGTAACCCCGAGCCTATCGTCATAAGCCGTGAGAAGAGTCGAAATATCCTTTTTAAGGTCTACGCGGATGATGGCGTTGCCTTGCGGTCCAACGTGGTTTCGCACCCTGCGCAAAAATAACGAGATCTCGGAGGAATCCAGATTGCCGATGGTCGATCCCGGAAAGAAAGCCGTGCGCCCCAGTGCAGGCGCTGCAGAGGGAATTTCGAAATCCGCGCTGAAATCGGCAACCACTGGACTGATTTCCAATAATGGAAAGCTCTTGCGCATGCGCGCGACGGTTTGCCGGAGGAAATGCTCGGCCAAATCTATCGGTACGTAAAAGCGCGGCGAGTTCCAGAGCATTGATCAAGATCTCCGTCTTGACGCCCGCTCCGGCGCCATACTCGAGAAGCGCCGCGCCTTTGCCGCAAAATTCCGCAATGTCGCCAGCATAGAGAGTCAAAATGGCGATTTCGGTTCGGGTGAGATAATACTCCTCAAGTTTCGTGATCGCCTCGAAGAGTTCGGAGCCTCTGTCGTCGTACAGCCAGCGGCTTGGCAAAGTTTTCTGCGGCTGAGCGAGCCCGGTGAGAACGTCCGATCGGAAGCTGTCAATTTGACGAGTTCCGCGATCTTCAACCTGAAACATTTCAGGCGTCCCCCGCCAGCCGAAGCCCGGAGAACTGCCACCGGGCGTCGGGAGGGAAGAAATTGCGATAGGTCGGCCGGATATGGCTCGCGGGCGTGACGCAGGAGCCCCCGCGCAGCACAAACTGACCGCACATGAATTTCCCGTTGTATTCCCCAATGGCGCCTTCGGCCGCACGGAAGCGCGGATATGGAGAGAAAGCGCTGCGCGTCCATTCCCAGACGTCACCGTACATTTGACGCAGGCCCGTCCCCGCCAGCGGCGCCGGGCGCGGCCGCAGACGCTCCGAGTCGAGTAAATTTCCAGCCAGCGGAAGGCCGTGCGAGGCATACTCCCACTCGGCCTCTGTTGGCAGTCGGAAGTCCTTGCCAGGTCGCGAAGGCATCGGCTTCAAAATAGCTGACATGGCAGACCGGCGCTGCCGGATCGACCGGTTGCGCACCTCGCAAAGTCATCGTCCAATATTCGCCGTCCCGCTCTTCCCAATAGAGTGGCATTGTCCAGCTTTCGGACTGAACCTTCGCCCAGCCTTCGGAGAGCCAAAGCAGCGCACTGCGGTAGCCGCCATCGACAATGAATTCCATCCATTCTTTGTTCGTGACCAAGCGGTCAGCCAGTCGAAACGGCTCGATAAAAGAGTTGTGCCGAGGCCCCTCGCAATCGAAGGCGAATCCGTCTCCATCATGGCCAATTTCGTCAAGGCCGCCAGAGAGCGTTTCAAATTTGAGAATGTCAGAACCATCAGGCTCTACAGCGAGTGGCTCCGCGCTCTCGTAGGCTGGGCACAGAGGGTTTTGGGAAAACAAGTGTAGAATGTCGGTAAGAAGCAGCTCCTGATGTTGTTGCTCGTGATGGCAGCCGAGTTCAATGACTTCTCTCGCGGCTCGCGGAGCGTCGTCCTCCAGGAGGCGAGCCACGCCTGCGTCGACATATTCGCGATAACTATAAACGGCTTCGAAACTCGGGCGCGTAATTAGCCCACGTTTCGGCCGCGGTTGGCGAGCGCCGATTGAATCGTAATACGAATTAAACAGAAAATTGAATGTTGAGTCATAACATCGATAGTCTGCGAGAAAAGGTGCCAGCGCCATAGATTCGAAGAACCATGTCGTATGTGCCAAGTGCCACTTGGCCGGGCTTGCGTCTGGCATGGATTGCGCGCTGGCATCTGCATCCGACAATCTTGAACCAAGGTATTGGCTTGTCTCGCGCACAGAACGATAAAAGAAAAGAAGCTGAGGCGTTTCCAGGCGGGATTGGAATAGTGCAGCCTTCATCGCGCGGTTCCTCTCTCAAATTTTTATCGTTATTTATGGTGGGCGCACTCCAATAGAGCGGGCGCAGGCTCCTAAAACTCGGGCCTGGGACCTCACTTTATGGCTCGCCAGGAACCGGGACAAGACCTAGCGATGCTGTGCCCTTGCGATGCCTTGATGCGGCTCGGAGAGAGCGACCGCTCAGGGTCTTGGTTGTGTCAAAACGCGCGGCCGTTTTCCTGGTCAGCGGTTCTGAGTGTCGGGTTGGCTGCCGCGAGTTTTCAAGACTGATGCTTTGGGTAGGCCATCCTCGATCTCAGCCAGCCCTGATGGCGGCGATCAGGGTCTGCCTACCGACGATATTCATCACACGGGTAAGATTATAGGCGAGGACATGCAGCGCCATCTCGGCGGCGACATTGGGCAGCCGCTTCATCAGGAAGTGTGTCGCGCCCATGCGGGCCTTAATCGTGCCGAACGGATGCTCAACCGTTTCGCGGCGGATGCGCATGGCCTCCGGATTGGCATCGAGGCGCTGCTGGACCTCGTCGACAAGGTGCTCGTGCTCCCATCGGGTGATCCGGCGCTCTTTTGAGGGCGTGCACTGGCGCTTGATCGAGCAAGTCAGGCAGGCGGCAGTCGACCAGTAGCGCCGTAGCGTCATCCCATGCTCGACGTTGCTGTAATGATAAGGCAAGAGCTCACCCGATGGGCAGCGATAGACGTCTTGCTCGGGCAGGTAAGCGAAGTCTTGTTTGCCGAACCGCCCATCCGCTTTCGCGCCGGACGTCATCGGCTTGGGCAGCGTCACTATGATGCCGGCTTGCACGCAGGCCAGGATTTCATCGCCGGCAAAGTAGCCACGGTCGGCGATCACGTCGAGCTTATCCACGTGCAACGTCTCCTTCGCCTGGATGGACATGCGCGCGAGCTGAGCGCGGTCCGAGCCGCTGGTGGTCACATCGTGGGTGATGATCAGATGATGCTCGGCGTCGACGGCTGTTTGTACATTGTAGCCAACCACGCCAGAGCCGCGACCGCTGGTCGCCATAGAGCGGGAATCCGGATCAGTCAGTGAGATCTGCTGGTCGGGCATCTGGCGCATGAGCCCATCGAGAGCGCTGAGCCTGTCCATCTCCTCCTTTAGTTTGGCGACCTTCTCTTTCAACCGTGCGGTCTTGGTGAGGATCGCCTCCGACGGTTCCTGTCTGTCGGCGCTATCGAGTTGATGCAGGTAGCGCGCGATGCTCTCCTCGATCTGCGCGACGCGACTTGCCATCTTGGCATGTGTGAAGTTCCTGTCGCGATTGTTGACCGCTTTGAACTTGCTACCGTCCACCACAACGGTGCCTCCTACGAGCAGCCCCATGTTCCGGCACAGCGCCACGAAGCGGGTGCAGACCTTGCGGATTGCCGCACCATTATCCTTGCGGAAGTCAGCGATCGTCTTGTGGTCCGGCACGAGCCGGCCAAGCAGCCACATCAGCTCGATATTGCGCGAAGCCTCCCGCTCCAGACGCCGGCTCGATTGCACCCGATTGAGATAGCCGTAGATGTAGAGTTTAAGCAAAACCGCCGGGTGGTAGGAGGGCCGCCCCGTCGTTTTGGCGATCGCGCCCGCGAAGCCCAGCGAAGGCAAATCGAGCGCCTCGACGAACGCCTCGATCACGTGAACAGGATTATCTTCGCCGACCCAATCGTCCAGACATTCCGGTAGCAGGCTCATCTGCGACCGATCCACGCCCGTCACGAAACGTTTCATTCGATCTTCCCCACGTCTATCCAGGGGAATCGTACCTGACTCGCACGTTTTCACACAGCCAGGGTCAGTAGCAGCAGTTCGCCGAAGGGCCGCATCGCGCGTCAATCGTGGACATTAAATCTCGTGCCGGCGCGTTAGATCAAGGCATGATGTGGCGCTGTCGACTTCTTTTGGGCGCTGCATGACATCGGCATGCAATACAAGCGGCGGGTATAGCCCTAACATCGGCTCTAGGTAGGTGCTGAGCGATGGCGTCCGCATTCGTCCTTAATTCAGTGTGCCCACAGCACCCCAGCTGTTTGGCTAATTTGCGGTCCAGCGACCGGTCTGCGAATTAGGCCATCAATGGCCTTCAGCATTTCGGGCGTAGCGCATTAGCCGCAGGATGGTGTTTCCCGTCAAAACGCTTACCATGTCGCGACCTCCGACCTAAACGTCGAGCTCAAGCTCGGTGACGGAGCTGGCCTGTACCTGGCTCCCATGTAGCGGACTAGATCATGGCGACGCTGCTTATCAACGGACAGGTCCAAAAGGTCGACGTTCCGGACGATATGCCGTTGCTCTGGGTGCTACGCGACGTTCTTGGAATGACTGGCACAAAATTCGGGTGCGGCATGGCGTTATGTGGCGCCTGCACGGTTCATCTCGACGGCGAGCCCGTCCGATCCTGCCTATTGACGGTTAGCAATATTGGAAATCGCCATATCACGACCATCGAGGCTATCGGTGCGACGCCGGCAGGCAGGAGCTTTCACTAAGGTTCAGCGCGGAGCGATCGAGGCCTCCATTGGGTCATCAGCTGAGCTCGGCGTCACCGACGCCGTGCCGGAGACGATCGAGGCGAGTCGGCAACTCTCCGAGGCCGTCCTTGTCGACATCGGCATTCCGATGGGCCACGTCATCGCCTCGATCCATGCCAAGCGCGACGAATACCGGAAGGTCTTGCGGCCCAAAGCCGCCGCGGCGAAGCTGCGGGAGGTCGAACTCGAAGCGTCGATGATGACGTTTGGAAGGATCTTGGGTTTGTTACAGAGATAACTTTAACTTCGGCGATTGGCCGTCGGCAGACTGGGCAAGAAGCGGGAGGTCGCCATGAAGCGGCGTGATTTCCTCGTCGGCGCATCGGCCGTCGCTGCGGCGGTGCTGCCGCAGAGCTCGTCGGCACAGTCGGACGCCGGCGAGGGGGATAGTCATCCCGTTGGTGACTTCATCTTACAGCGTGCGGAAGGTGTCCTGCGCGTCTCGCATCGGCAGAAGCCGGAACGGGTGCTATGGGAGACCGCGCCCGACGGCAATTTCGTCGTCGCCGAGAAGGCCGTGGCGAATATCGAGGAATTTGGCACGCCGGAAGGCTCGTTCCGCATCAGCGACACGGTTTCAGCGACTTACGGACGACCGAGTATCGACGTAATCGATCTGGCGTCGAACCGTGCGATCGTATCGGGCCGGCTCATGGGAGGGGCGGGCAACATCGGCTACACGCTCAGTTTCGAGGCAATGTCGTCGACGCACCTGCGGTTCGAGATCAAAACCCCGAGTGGGGCGGGCATCAACCGTATCGCGCTACGAACGGAGTTGGTACCCGACGAAGGTTTCTTCGGGTTCGGCGAACAGCTCACTTATTTCAACCAGAAGGGCAATGTCCTGCCGATCCTGGTGCAGGAACATGGTGTCGGGCGCGGCAGACCAATTCTCACGCAATTTGTCGATATCCTCGCCTCTGGTGGCGGCGGGAGCCCTTACGTAACAGAGGCGCCGGCGCCGCACTTCATTTCGAGCAGGTTGCGATCGCTATTCCTCGAAAACACCGAATATAGCGTCTTTGATATCCGCGCGGCAAACCATGCCGAAATCAAAGTCTGGTCCGGCGTCATGACCGGCCGGATTCTCTTTGGCGAGACGCCGCTCGACCTGATCGAAGCCTACACGGAATATGCCGGCCGTATGCGCGTTCTGCCGGATTGGGTGCACAATGGCGTGATCGTCGCGCTGCAGGGCGGCACGAAAGTGGCACGCCCGCAGTTCGAGGAATTGCTGAAAGCCGAGATCCCGCTTGCCGGTCTGTGGATCCAGGACTGGATGGGCATCCGCATTACCTCTGCCGGCGTGCAGCTTTGGTGGGATTGGCGGCTCGACGAATCCTACTATCCAGACTGGCATCAACTCGTCGCCGATATCGAAAAACAGGGCGGCCGCATGATGATCTACATCAATCCGTTCCTGAGCAATACCAAAGGGCATGACGCGCTCTTCAACGAGGCCGCGGCGAAAGGCTATCTGGTGAAGACGGCGAGCAGCGAACCCTTTCTCAATAAGAACACCACCTTCTATGCCGGGCTGATCGATCTCAGCAATCCCGAGACACGCACCTGGATCAAGGGAATCATCAAGGACGTGCTGATCGCGAAAGCCGGCGCTTCCGGGTGGATGGCCGACTTCGGTGAAGCCTTGCCGTTCAACGGCAAACTTTACGGCGATGCGGATCCAGCGGTTTGGCACAACCGCTTCCCAGAAGAATGGGCGAAGGTGAACCGGGAAGCGATCGAGGAGGCGGGCCGCGGCGACGACATCGTGTTCTTCAATCGCTCGGGCTTCACGCAGAGCCCGACTTATTCGACCCTGTTCTGGCTCGGCGATCAGATGGAGACCTGGGACGAGTATGACGGGATAAAGACGGCTGTTGTCGGCCTCCTGTCAGGCGGCGTCTCGGGTTTCAGTCTGTTGCACAGCGATACTGGGGGCTATGTCTCGCTCAGCCTGAAGGTCGCTGGCCAGAAAATTCCGGTGATCGCGCGGACGAACGAACTGCTGCAGCGCTGGATGGAGTTGGCCGCCTTCACCGCCGTTTTCAGGACCCACCAAGGACTCGATCCGTCAATTGAGGCGCAGTTCGACACAACTCCGGCGAATATGGCGCATCTCACGCGCTTCGCTAAGGTCTACAAAGGGCTCGCGGCCTATCGCAAAGGTCTCGTCACGGAAGCGGCGGAGAAGGGCTATCCAGTGGCTCGGCATCTCTTCCTGCATTATCCGGACGATCCGAACACCCACGCGCTGCGCTATCAGTTCCTGCTCGGTCCCGACCTCCTGGTCGCGCCGGTGCTGGACAAGGGCGCCGATGCTGTCGATGTCTATTTCCCCGTCGGGAGCGCATGGGTCGATCTGTGGACCGGCACTGACGCCGGCAGTCCCGGCGATTGGAACACGATGCCTGCGCCTCTATCCAAGCCCGCCGTGTTCCTGCGCAAGGACGCGCCGTCGGCCGAGCAGATACTTTCGGGATTGAAGTCGGTTGGGATACTCACGTAAGCCCTTCACTCAAGACTTCTGAAGAGATCGTCGCCGCAGAAAAAGGCCGACGCGGTCGCGCAGGGACTCGAATGCCCGTTCGAAGGCGTCTTCCTTTTCGCTGTCGCTGCCTTCGATAGCGGCAGGATCTTCGATTTCCCAATGGGCGGTCAACGCCTGGCCAGGCAATATGGGGCAGGTTTCTCCGGCGACGCTGTCGCAGACGGTAATGATCGAATCGATTTTTGGCGCGCCAGGCTGGGCGAACTCATCCCAGCTTTTGGAGCGCAAGCCGTCAATCGGATAGCGGTGTGACTCAAGGACTTTGAGCGCGAAGGGATTTACCACGCCCTTTGGCCTGCTTCCGGCCGAATAGGCATTGAAGCGTCCCGCCCCATCCTTGCGCAGAATGCTTTCGCCGATAATAGAGCGCGCCGAGTTGCCGGGCACAGAAACAGCACATTGAAGATACGGCGGTGTGGTTGCCTCGCCTCTGGCGCGCCGGCTCTCATGTGGATGCGTTTTCTGCGAAGAGCCGAAATAGGCTGCAGCGCGAGCGGAGCCGGCGCAGCGATCGAGCTAGATTGTATGTCGCAAGCCTTGAGGTACAATAACCTTGGTGCTTCCGATGGCGTTCCGACTTGCTCGTCTCTCCGACGTCTGTTTGTTGGCTTTGGCGTCGCTCACGTCCCCGCGCTGGCCGTCGAGAAGCCGGCGCTTTCTCCCGATCATTCTTCTCCGCTCATGACGCAATCCCGCGTCTCGGCGACGATCGAATTCGGCCTGCCGGCGCTTGCCGCGGCAGTCGAGCGCGACTTTCCGCGAAGGCTCGCCACCATCGACGAACGCATCAGCTGCGTCCACCGCCGCGTACTCTTCTTCCGCGTCAACGCCAATTGCGACATCTGGGGCTATGTCGAGCGCACCGGCCCCGTCTCGCTCTATGGCCGCGGCGATCGCGTGATCGGGGCTACGCCGATCTATGGCGTGGCGCAAGGGCAGGGCGCCAATCGGTTCACCGCGCGTATTCACGGCGAAACCGAAGCGCGCGCCACGCTTGAAGGCGAGGCGCGCCCCGAGCTCAGGCACGATTGGTCGCTCGCCTTGAATTTCGGCGACAGTTTCCATTGGAGCGAGCCGCCATACATTCGCGTGCTCGGCCGCGATATCGCGATCGCGCGCTATGTCGAGCCGCGCATTCGCGTTTTCCTGGCGCAGGTTCGGGGGCTGGCGCTCGCCGCAGCGCGGGCGCTCGATCTGCAGGGTAAGGCGGCCGCCGCCTGGCAGCAGGCGTTCGCGCCGATCGAGCTTTCGGATGATCCCGAGGTCTGGCTGCAGATAACGCCGCAGAGCCCGCTTTCGCCGGCGTCCGCGCGGATCGCAAAGTCCTCGAGGGCGCGCTCGAACTTTCCGGCAATGCCGAGACCTTCGTCGGCCAAGCGCCTCCCGCCGTGACGCCAACGCCGCTTGCGCCGCTCGGCACCGAAGTCGAAGCACCCGGCACATTCGATATCCTTCTGCCGGTCCATATCGGCTACGACACGATCCGCCAGAAGATCATGGACGTGATCGCCGCCGCGCCGAAGGGCGAGATAACGATCCGCGACGTCGAGATCTATCCGTCATCAGGCAAGATCATCGTCGGCCTGCGCGTCGCAAAAACATCGGACACAGATCCCAACGCAGGCGAATGGGTCTATCTCTCGGCGACGCCGCAAGTCGAGGCGGACTCGCTGACGCTGAAGCTCCCCGATCTCGCCGCCGCAAGTGGGGCGGCGAACGACATCGGCCAAATGCTCGGTAGCACGCAATTCGTCGATCTGATCAAGCAACAGGTGAGCGTCAACCACCAAGCTGCCTATCAGAGGCTGATCGACAGTGCGAACCAGAAGCTGACGCGGCCGTTGAAGAACGGCTTCCGCATGGAAGGCCATTTGACTTCCGCGAAGCTCGACAAAGTGTTACTTCTGGCGGACGGATTCAACGTCGTGCTGCGCGCAAGCGGCGACCTGGGGATCGTCTATGGGCTCTGATCTGCTGCGGAGCGCGGCGTTCCCTCCTCGGATTTGGCGCATCGTCGGCGCGGCGCTGCTGCTCGCTTCCTGCTCTTTGCCGGCGGCGGCGCAGTCCTTCTACGACGCGCCGCAATCCGAGGTCGCGGGCAAGCCCGGTACACTCGTTCGCGCGGAGGCGATGGTCGGCGCGCCGCTTAATGCCGCCGCCTATCGCGTTCTCTATCGTTCGACGGGCTTCGACGGCAAGGCGATCCTTGTCTCCGGCGTCGTCATCGTGCCGCAAGGCCCGCCGCCGCCGGGCGGACGCCCGATCGTCGCCTGGGCGCATCCGACCTCGGGCATCGTGCCGCGCTGCGCGCCGTCGCTGGCGATCTTCATCTTTCAGCAAATCCAAGGGCTCAGGCCGATGGTCGAGCGCGGCTACGTCGTCGCTGCCACCGATTATCCGGGGCTCGGCACGCCGGAGCCGCATCCCTATCTCGTCGGCATCAGCGAGGCGCGCGCGGTCATCGACTCGGTGCGCGTCGCGCGCAACATGCCGGGCGCCGGCGGCGGCACGCGTTTCATCGTCTGGGGCCATTCGCAAGGCGGCCAGGCGGCTCTCTTCACCGGCTTCATCGCCAAAGCCTATGCGCCGGAGCTTACCTTGATGGGCGTCGCCGCGGCCGCGCCCGCGACCGATCTCGCGACGCTGATGAACGACGACATCGATGCCGTCGGCGGAAAAAACATCACGGCCATGACGCTGTGGTCATGGCAGCGGGTCTATGATGCGTCGATGGACAAAGTGGTCGATCCGCGCGCTGTGCCGGCGATCGATCGCCTGGCGCGGGAATGTATCGAAGGGCCTTTCGATCTCTTCGCCCGCAGCCGCACCGGCCGGATATTCGGCGACTATTTTCTGACAGTGACGCATCCGGCCTATGTCGAGCCCTGGCGCACGCTACTCAAGAAGAACACGCCCGGCACTCTGCCGCCCGACATCCCGGTCTTTCTTGCGCAAGGCACGAGCGACCCGATCATTAAGCCCGAGGTCACGCAGCGTTATGCGGCAGCGCTCTGCAAAGCGGGAAGCAAGGTCGAAACGGTCGCGCTGCCGAACGTCGGCCACGGCTGGGCCGGACGCGCCGCGGCGCCTTACGCTGTCGCGTGGATGACGGCGCGCTTTGCCGGCGAGCCGGCGCCGGACGATTGCAGCGCGTCGCCGCGATGACTGATCTCCCGCCGTGCAAAATTTCGTGGCCGTCGCTTGCCGGGTCGCGGTCGGCAGGTCAAAGTAAAAGCAATGACGTCATGGAGCAGATCGAAAAAAGTAGCGTGACATGATTTTGTCGCGGATCTGCCGGCGAACCTGGAATGACCGCTTTTGGCCCTTCACGACAGGCCACATTTTGACGGCCGGCCGTCGCTTTTTGGGGCAGCGGAAGTGGGCATACTGAAGCCCACAGCCGGCGGCAACGCGGTTGACCCATAGGCGACGTTCACGCGAGGCGTAAATGGCTCCGAAGGTGACCCCAGACCAGGGCGAAAAAATCGCGGTGAGAATGCGGCCCCAGACTGGGTGTTACTTGTGACGCTCGCTACATAGGTTGACCCCCTTCAATTTTAGGGGCCGGAATTTGGTTGGCGTTACAGGAGGCAATATCAGTCTCCCTCATCTGATCTTGCATCAAGTCCAGCGATAACCTAATCCTTAACGCGCCGTTCGGGGCGGCGTGGCTCTTCAGCCAGTCCAAGGACCTCGGGCCCGCCGAACCGAGCGATGCGGATATGTCGCCAAAGCATTCGGTCGTCCTCCAGGGTCTGTTTGATTGCTTGCATGCCACGTCCTCCTGCCTCTATCGCAGCAAATACGAAAGCACGAGATCCGTTATTCGCCCGAAGGGCGCGCGCGCCACTCCAGCGAAATTCCATCTAGCCTGTTGAAACACGCCTTTCGCGTGGCTGAGCGATCTGAATCCTTCTTCACCGTGATAAGCGCCGATTCCGCTGGCCCCAACGCCGCCGAAAGGTAGATCGTCGATCGCGTAGTGGATCAAGGTGTCGTTGATAGTAACATTGCCGCTTGTGGTGCACGCCAAGGCACGATCGATCACTTCGCGATTGTCGCTGAAAAGATAAAGGGCCAAGGGACGCGGCCGGGCGTTAACAACGGCAATGGCTTCGTTCACATTTTTATACGAAATAATAGGCAGGACAGGCCCGAAGATCTCCTCCTGCATGACAGCCATTTCCGGAGTTCGCGCCAAGTATGATTGTAGGCGCAAAACGTCGCTCTTGTGGGGCAAACACCCCTAATTCGATTATACGCGCGCCCTTTCCCCGTGCATCCTCAACTAGGGCATTCAATCGTGTATAATGCCGTGCATTTATGATGGACGCGTAAGCAGGATCAGAAGCTTCGCGAGGATAGAGCTCGTGAACAGCGTGTTCGTACGCGGCAGCAAAGGCGTCACAGTCATCTTCGTGGATGAGCGCATAATCCGGAGCGATGCAGATCTGTCCGGCGTTGGCCAGTTTTCCGTAGGCGATGGAGGCTGCGGCACGCTTTAGCGAAGAGCCTTGATCGACAATCGCTGGTGACTTGCCACCAAGCTCCAAAGTGACCGGGACGAGGTTTTCGGCCGCCGCATGCATGATCGCGCGACCGACGTTCGTGCTACCGGTAAATACGAGGTGGTCGAATGGGAGCGCCGAGAAGGCCGCTCCTACCTCTGGACCACCAACGACAACTGCGACCTGCTCTTCTGGAAAAATATCGTGCAACATCTTTGCCATCAGTTCGGTCGTTCGGGGTGTTAATTCGGAGGGCTTAAGTATGGCCCGGTTGCCGGCCGCGATTGCTGTCGCCAGAGGCATGAGCGCAAGTCCTACTGGAAAATTCCAAGGCGATAGGATCCCGATGACGCCAAGGGGCTGATAGGCAACGCGCGCCTTGCCCGGCATCGCGTACAGTGCCACGTGTCGACGGCGCGGACGCATCCATTTTTTTAGATGGCGGCGCAGATAATTGATCCCTTGAACTAAAGGAACCATCTCCATCATCGTTGTTTCATAGGCTGAACGAGACTCCAAAATCGGCGTTGACCGACGCCTCGAATTCCCTACGCCTGTCCAGCAGCGCTTTTTTCAATTTGGCGAGGTCAGCCATCCGTAGTCGAAACGTTGGTGGGCCTTCCTGCTGAAATGCGGCCTGCTGCCTTGCGAGAAGAGCCGCTAGTCGGCTGCGCTGGCCATGCTCACGTGGGCGTTCATCTCGTGTCTCCTGTTTTTGGCGTCTAAGCGGACGCCGCGCCATTGCCTTCGGCAAAGTGGATCTCGTGCGCGCTCGGCGGTGAATTGGACTTGGCGGCGCCCGGCGGCTCGAAGCGCACGAGCAGCCCGAGCGAAAAGGCCGCGAAGGTCAATATCAGGATGACCGCGACGGATGCCTGAAACTGGCGGCGCGCGGCGCGGAAGTCATAGGACCGGATGAATCCAGCATCCGGCGCATGATCGAAATGGTCCGCGATCGACATGGATTATCTCCTTGCACAGGACTGTCCTGACAATGGGCCGCCGGCCGGATGATCCGGAACCGGCCGCACCAGAAAATTTCGGCTAATGGTCGGCGTGACGCTCGGCCCTGATTGCCTCAACCAAGGGCGTTCCCGTTTCCGATTCCGACCAGTCCTTTGAAAGGCCGCCGCGCACGACACCGTCGATGAGGATGCTGCGGTAAATTTCATCGCCGGAATGCTGGGTGAACTCGACGCTCACCAGCAATGGATCGAGGCCGAGCGCATCGACGCTGGCATTGACCAGCGCGCGCCCAAGCCGCTCGCGCTGCTCCGGCGGACGGCCGCGCCTGATGTCGCAGATCAGCGTGACCGCGGGCACGGGCTCGCACTTGCCACAGCGCCAAAGACCGCCTTCGCCGAGTTCGCGGAAGGTCACATCGACCAGATCGGGAGTGGTCTGCATGACATCCGCATAAATTTCGCCGAAGCGCTTCGCGAGGTCGCGCTTCACGCGGACCGGATATGTCTTGGTGAGATCGAGCTGAAGGTTAGGCATGACGAACTCCTCTGTCCTGGACAGCGCGGCCGATCCGCGCTAAGTTGACAGTGTCCATATAAACCAAAATAGGCAGTGTCAACATCTTTTTGGGAGCCATCATGCCGCATGTCGAGCCCGCCGAGCCCCGCCCCTACCACCACGGCGATCTGCGCCGCACCTTGATCGACGCGGCCTTGGCACTAGTAACCGAGGAGCAGGATTGGGCTTTTTCGCTGCGCGAGGTGGCGCGGCGCGCGGGTGTCAGCCACAACGCTCCTTACAATCATTTTCCTGAGAAGCGCGATCTGCTCGGCGCCGTGGCCGCGGCTGGATTTGAGGCGCTGCGCGAGCGCATGTGCGTTTCGGTCGCGGGCATTTCGGATCCGCGCGCCGCGCTGATCGCGTCTGCGAAGGCTTATTTGAGCGCCGGAGTGGAAAACCCGGCGCTTTACCGGCTGATGTTCGGCCCAGCGCTGGCCGCGCCGAACGGGCGAGCGGGAGTTGATACGCAACTCGCCAACAAACGGACGAAACTCGATGGCGGCCGCCCGGCCGAAGCGCGCGCCGCGGGCGCGAGCGCCAAGGCGATTCTGGACGACATAATTCTGCGTGGCGCGGCGTCAGGCGCATTTACGATCTCTCCGAAGAGCAAAAACGCGCTTGCAACCGCCTCGCTATTGGTCTGGTCCGGCGTGCATGGCCTGACCTTGCTGATCATCGATGGGCTGACCAATTCGGACCTGGCGATCGATACGCTGGTGGTCCGGCTGATGCGCATGCTTATCGAGGGACTGGGGTCGCGTTAGCCATTTTGCTGCCCTGAAAACATTATGCTCCACAAGATGTCCGCTTTTGATGCTGTGGACGGCTCCTCCACCGGCACGTGAGTGCCATGATGTGGGTGCTGTTTAAGGCCCCCACGATTTGGAGGAGCCAAATCATGCAGACGATCACGACAATCGGTCTCGATATCGCGAAGTCGGTATTTCAGGTCCACGGCGTCGATGCGGAGGGCAAAGTCATCCTCCGTCGTCAGCTCAAGCGCCGCTACGTGCTGGCCTTCTTCCAGAAGCTGCCGCCGTGCCTGATGGGTATCGAAGCCTGCGCCTCATCGCATCATTGGTCGCGCGAACTTCAGGCACTTGGCCACACCGTTCGCCTGATGCCTCCGGCCTACGTGAGGCCCTATGTGAAGCGGCACAAGAATGATGCCGTTGACGCCGAGGCGATCTGCGAAGCGGTCACTAGGGCCAACATGCGGTTCGTCGCGACCAAGACGCCAGAGCAACAGAGTTGCCTGACGTTACATCGAACCCGTCATCTATTCATCCGCCAGCAGACCTCGGTGATCAACGCCATCCGCGCGCATCTTGCCGAATTTGGCATCGTTGCGCCGGTCGGACGCCATGGTGTCGAGCAACTGCTCGGAGTTGTCGCTGACGCAAGTGACAAACGATTGCCCGACATTGCCCGCGCTTGTGTTGCTGCACTCGGCGCCCAACTGCAAACGCTGAAGGCTCAGGTCTTGGAGTTCGACCGTATGATCAGGGCCTGGCACCGATCCAGCGATGCAAGCCGGCGCCTGGACGATATACCGGGCGTCGGTCCAGCTCTGGCAACCGCTCTAGTTGCGAGCGTTGCTGATCCGAGAGCTTCCGGTCTGGGAGGGACTTCTCGGCCTGGATCGGGCTCGTCCCCAAGCAGAACTCGAGCGGAGGCAAGGATAGACTCGGCAATATTAGCAAACGAGGCGATCGCTATCTGCGCAGCCTATTCACTGCCGGCGCGTTAGCCGTCATCCGCTATGCCAAGATCCATGGCACCAGGCATCGACCCTGGCTCACGGCGCTGCTGGCGCGGCGGCCGACCAAGGTCGCAGCCATCGCGCTCGCCAACAAGATCGCCAGAATGGCGTGGGCGATGATGGCCAGGGGTGAGCGCTACAAGGAACCGGCCGCGCTGGCGGCTTAAACGAGATCACACCGGGTATCCGGCGTGATGTGACGGTTGGGAGGGCGAACAGCACGTAATGAAGAGCCGGTCGATCCGGCGATCAGGGCAACCCACTTGGGCCAGAGCATTGTCGAATGCGTGCTTTTGACCGGGACCTGATCCGCGGAGGGCATTATGGCCAGCGGTCACGTGAACCGCGCTCAAAGGCCGAACACATGGCCGCACCGACCAATGCTGCACCTGTGAGAAAACCCTTGCCAACTTGGAGCCGTCCACACATGGCCCTACGCGTCGCGCCCGCACTTTATGGCCAGCCGTCGCTTTCCGGGGGCAGCGGAAGTGGGCATACTGAAGCCCACAGCCGGCGGCGACGCGGTTGACCCTAAACGGACATCGGTTGGTTCGGGAACGACAATCAACGGTCGGCGGAGTTGATAGAGCCACACGCGACCGTAAGGAGGCTCCCCCAACGTCAATGCCTTACCACACCCGAGGAACAAGACGATATCGCACCCTCTGCATATACTCGGTATACCCTTGCAAATTTCTACGGAGAAAGACTTCCTCATCAAGGATGCGCCAAACGAGTACCGGGAAGAACGGCACGACGAGGAGAACGCTCCACCACGAACCGAGCGCGAGCGGCATCGCCGCAAGCAGGAGCAATGCACCCGAATACATCGGGTGCCGGACGTACGCGTACGGGCCCGTCGACACGACGGGCTGTTCCTCCTCTACCCGAATGGTAGAAGCGGCATAGCTGTTCGATTTCATCACCACGAAGAACAACAGGAAAGACAGTACAATCATTGCGTTTGCGATAACTGACACGACCGGCGCAACCGGCGACCAACCGAAGCGATGGTCGAACGCGGGAAGCACCACGAACCCTACAAACCCAAGGATGAAAAGCGCCGAGATGAGTTTCTGAGCCGGTCGCTGCTCCGCGACGGGTCCGATGTTCATGCGGCGCTCAACGAGCTCTCTGTCGTGCACGAGAAAATAGATGCCCAACGCCTGAGCGGACACCTCAAACACGGCTACGAAGACCCACGCCTGCCAATAGTTGAGCGTACCTGCAGGAATGAACAGGCACGCGAGCAAAATTGCGAGCGTTACCAGGTTGGCTAGTACCCCCCGGATGTAAAAATTTGACATGGATGTCTATCTCGCCACCAGCTTACACCACATACACCGCGCTCCTCGACCTCCTCACTCAATCTTTGTGACATTGTCGAGAAGGAAACGAAAGCTGGTCTCGCCTATCGGCAGTCCAGCTATTCTCCGCGCGCTATGCTCGCTCCGAGCTTCACCTGCGCGCCGCAGTGAACCAGCGAGCCGCAGCGGCCGCTATTGGCGCGCTGCCGACCAATGAATTCAATTCTCAAATGTCTGCTTTCAAGCAGAGCGAATGTTCATCTAAACGGCAACCTTGGGCGCTTTCACGACTCCGAGCAGCCGTTCGACCGCGACCGGTGTCAGAGGCAAACCGGACGTTCGCAGAGCGACCTCATTCAGCTCATTTATGAGACGCACCCTAGGCTAAAACAGCGGAGGTCAATTTGCGTCACCTCATCATCGCCGCTCATCCTCGCATCAAAAGTTTTAATCACTCCGTCGTCGAAGCCTATACGACGACGCTTACGGAATGCGGACATCGCGTCGCATGTCGCGATCTCTATGCTATGGGCTTCAATCCGATCTTATCGGCGCGAGACATAACTGCCATTGCTTGCGGCAAGCCGACAAGGGACATTCGCAGCGAACTGAACGCAATTCGGGCCGCTGAAGTCATCACCCTGGTTTCGCCTCTATGGTGGAGCGGCTTTCCAGCTATGCTTAAGGGCTATGTCGATCGCGTTTTCACTGCAGGCTCCGCCTATTTGACCAAGGACAAAGATTATCGGCCAAGCCTTCCTGGCAAGAGGGGCGCCATTATTACGACATCGGAAGCGAGCGTGGATGAACTCAAGAGCAACGGTACTTTGCGTGCGCTCAAGATGCATCATAAGGGGTTTATGGAATACTGCGGGATCGAGTTGGTGGAGCAACTTTACCTTGGCGGAATTGATCCCATGATGAGCCGCACGGCCGGTGAAATGCATCTCGAAACTGTGCGCCGCTTCGCATGCCGCGCGTTTTAGCCATGCGAACAGCTCAGCGCGGATAGCACGACCGTGCGGGTAAAGCTCACCGATCGTTCCGTGAATTCGGCCGCGACAGATGGCGTAAGTCTCCGATCTTCATGGACGATGATGTGTCCAATGGACAACTCTGTCTGTTGCAATGCATGAGCCGCAATTGGCCCGTTTCTTCCGCTAACGGATGGGCAGAGCATGTCCGCTCTGCCCAGGTATTTCAGACGTCCACCTGTTCCGCTATTGCCAAGGCGTCATCTACCTCGATGCCGAGATATCTGACAGTGCTTTCTATTTTCGTGTGACCGAGCAAGAGCTGCACGGCTCGCAGGTTGCCGGTTCGGCGGTAGATGAGTGTTGCTTTTGTCCGCCGCAGCGAATGCGTGCCATAGAGTTTGGGGTCTAGCCCAATGCTGGCAATCCATTCTGAAAGAGGCCGCGCGTATTGCCGCGTGGTCATGCACTGGCCGAAGCCGCGCCGACCCGTGAACAGAAATTCACCCGGCTTCTTACCGGAAGCCTTCAGGTAGTCGTCGACGGCTTGACGGGTCTGATCCGTCAGCTCGAATTTGACTGGGCGCCCGGTCTTCTTCTGACGCACCGTTGCACGGTCCATCGTATAGCCGTTTGGGGCTACGTCCTCGACTTTGAGAGCCACGACATCACAGCCGCGAAGCTTGCTATCGATGGCCAAGTTAAACATGGCGAGATCGCGTATTCGCCCCTCCAACAGCAATCGGGTCCTTATCGCCCAAACGTGCTTGGGTCGCAAGGGCGGCCTTGCTCCGATCAGCTTACCCTTGTTCCAAGGCACGCGTTTGTTGGCCGGCGAGCAATTTTCATGGTCTGACATGGTTTGTAGTCCTCTGTTACTGAGGATGACGAACATGCGCCCCACTCTCGAAGGACGCGAAACCATGTCGGCTTTCAGGCGGCTTACGGTCATAGGGATTGCTTCGGCGCGATCGGGTGCGTCCCGATTGACCCTGGCTGTGTGAAAACGTGCGAGTTAGGTACGATTCCCCTGGATAGACGTGGGGAAGATCGAATGAAACGTTTCGTGACGGGCGTGGATCGGTCGCAGATGAGCCTGCTACCGGAATGTCTGGACGATTGGGTCGGCGAAGATAATCCTGTTCACGTGATCGAGGCGTTCGTCGAGGCGCTCGATTTGCCTTCGCTGGGCTTCGCGGGCGCGATCGCCAAAACGACGGGGCGGCCCTCCTACCACCCGGCGGTTTTGCTTAAACTCTACATCTACGGCTATCTCAATCGGGTGCAATCGAGCCGGCGTCTGGAGCGGGAGGCTTCGCGCAATATCGAGCTGATGTGGCTGCTTGGCCGGCTCGTGCCGGACCACAAGACGATCGCTGACTTCCGCAAGGATAATGGTGCGGCAATCCGCAAGGTCTGCACCCGCTTCGTGGCGCTGTGCCGGAACATGGGGCTGCTCGTAGGAGGCACCGTTGTGGTGGACGGTAGCAAGTTCAAAGCGGTCAACAATCGCGACAGGAACTTCACACATGCCAAGATGGCAAGTCGCGTCGCGCAGATCGAGGAGAGCATCGCGCGCTACCTGCATCAACTCGATAGCGCCGACAGACAGGAACCGTCGGAGGCGATCCTCACCAAGACCGCACGGTTGAAAGAGAAGGTCGCCAAACTAAAGGAGGAGATGGACAGGCTCAGCGCTCTCGATGGGCTCATGCGCCAGATGCCCGACCAGCAGATCTCACTGACTGATCCGGATTCCCGCTCTATGGCGACCAGCGGTCGCGGCTCTGGCGTGGTTGGCTACAATGTACAAACAGCCGTCGACGCCGAGCATCATCTGATCATCACCCACGATGTGACCACCAGCGGCTCGGACCGCGCTCAGCTCGCGCGCATGTCCATCCAGGCGAAGGAGACGTTGCACGTGGATAAGCTCGACGTGATCGCCGACCGTGGCTACTTTGCCGGCGATGAAATCCTGGCCTGCGTGCAAGCCGGCATCATAGTGACGCTGCCCAAGCCGATGACGTCCGGCGCGAAAGCGGATGGGCGGTTCGGCAAACAAGACTTCGCTTACCTGCCCGAGCAAGACGTCTATCGCTGCCCATCGGGTGAGCTCTTGCCTTATCATTACAGCAACGTCGAGCATGGGATGACGCTACGGCGCTACTGGTCGACTGCCGCCTGCCTGACTTGCTCGATCAAGCGCCAGTGCACGCCCTCAAAAGAGCGCCGGATCACCCGATGGGAGCACGAGCACCTTGTCGACGAGGTCCAGCAGCGCCTCGATGCCAATCCGGAGGCCATGCGCATCCGCCGCGAAACGGTTGAGCATCCGTTCGGCACGATTAAGGCCCGCATGGGCGCGACACACTTCCTGATGAAGCGGCTGCCCAATGTCGCCGCCGAGATGGCGCTGCATGTCCTCGCCTATAATCTTACCCGTGTGATGAATATCGTCGGTAGGCAGACCCTGATCGCCGCCATCAGGGCTGGCTGAGATCGAGGATGGCCTACCCAAAGCATCAGTCTTGAAAACTCGCGGCAGCCAACCCGACACTCAGAACCGCTGACCAGGAAAACGGCCGCGCGTTTTGACACAACCAAGACCCAAAGCGGACATTCTCAGGATTATGACGCATCGGAAGCGCGCAAATTGCGCGCGTCAGGCGCGGGTTGCCGGGATAAACATGGCGTTGCCGGCTACTGTCTCGTCAGCGGGCACCTCTTCCTGGAGAACATCCCAGTGCTCGACGACCTGGTCGCCTTCGAAACGGAAGATATCGGCTGCGACGAGCGCCCTTTCGCCACCGCCGGAATAACGTCCATGGACCATCACAAGATCGCCCTCGGCGACGATCATCCCCAACTCATAGACTCTGCCTTTGGGAAGCTTCTCGACATAGCCGCGCAGCCCGGCCCTTTTGGAGGGAATGAAAGGGTTATGCTGGATATAATCGGGAGAAAACCACTGCTCCAGCGCCGTGAAGTCGCGTTCCGTGAAGGCCTTTGTCAAGACCTCGACGATGATCCTTTTATGGCGGGCAGTCGTCGCATCGCTCATATATATCTCCCGATTTCAGCATTGCCTTCGCTCGGATCCTTAGTCGCCGCCCGTGAATTCGCTGGCGACGGCAGCCTGCAGCAATGCACGCAAGTCCGCGGCGCGCTTGGCTCCAAAGACAGCTTCAAATCGCGTTTGCGCCGCGGACCATTGTTTTAGCGCCGCCTGAAGACGCTTCTCGCCCGCCTTGGTCAGATGCAGCTCTTTGGCGCGGCGGTCGACGGCAACGGGTTCAATCCGGATCAGCCCGTCCCGCTGCAACGGCAGGATGTTGCGCCCGAGCGTCGTGCGATCCATCACCATATTCTCGGCAAGCGCGTTGATCGTCATCGGTCCCTTCCGGGCGAGCCTTGCCAGGATCGAGAATTGGGTTGTGCGCAGGCCGACAACCGCCAAGAACTGATCGTAAAACTGCGAGATGTATCGGCCCGCCGCCCGGACGGCAAAGCAATTGCAATTCTCGGAGCTCGGCAGGGTGTCGACCGGCATTATCAGTCCTCGATGCTCGATATGCGCGCATATACTTCATAACCTCAACGCCAGCCTCAGGTAAGCTTTTCAGGCGCGGCCTGCCAAAGTGTTTCTTTGCGCCGGCACTGTTTGCGGCTCGACGATCGTCTCGACCGAGGGACCCTGGGTTGACATTTACGTGCACATGCGCGTATTATGCGTGCATATGCACTATTGTCAAGCGCCTATGGGAAACTAGGCCAAACATCGAGGTCGCCATGAAGCCAGCGGATAGGTTGGAAACCGTACCTACTGTGTTCGTCGAGGCGGCGGGAACAAGATTTGCCTATCGCAGCTTCGGCGCGACGGCGGGCACTGCTCTGGTTTTCCTGCAGCACTTCTCAGGTAACATGGACTCTTGGAACCCCGCGGTCGTGAATGCGCTCGCCGAAGACCGGCCCGTCATCGTTTTCGACAACGCCGGGGTCGGAAAGTCGTCCGGTTCGACGCCCGACAATGTCGCGCAAATGGCAACGGACGCCTTGCATTTCATCTCTGCTCTGCGACTCGAGAAAGTCGACCTTCTTGGCTATTCGCTCGGCGGCTTCATCGCGCAGAAGTTGGCTGCCGAACATCCGGCGCTCGTCAGAAAGCTCTTGCTGGTCGGCACGTCGCCACAAGGCGGCGAGGAACATTTGCTGAAGGTTCTGGCCGATGCGTTCGCGCATAAAGAGGCGCCAGACACCCGCCTGCCTTTGTTTTTCACGCCGTCGCAAGCAAGTCAGGCCGCGGGCCTCGCCTTCCTCAAACGCGCAAAAGCGCGGACTGAGGATCGAGATCCCGACAGCGGCAAGACAATCACCGATCCGCAAGCCAAAGCGCTGATTGGCTGGTGCGCCACGAAGGATCCGCAGAACGCGATCTTAAGAGCGATCCATCAACCCGTACTGATCGTCAGCGGCAGCGACGACACCATGCTTCCGGCCGACAACGCCTATTTCATGTTCAAGCATCTGAAAAATGCGCAGCTCATTCTCTATCCCGATGCCGGTCATGGGGCGCTGTTCCAGTATCCGGAACTTTTCGTGAGTCACACGAGGCTTTTCTTGAACGCCTGATGGCGGTGCGGGGCCCTTCCCTTCACAGCATCAGAAGCGCACGTGCACCGTTGCAAGCTGGACGTCGCGACAAGGGTCGGGCACATGACAATCGCCGCCAAGTCGATCGAGCTCACGGCGTTTTTTGTTTTCGCATCTGCTATGATGGGAAATGTTATGGCCGAAGGAAATCTCACTCAGCACGCCATAAAAGTGGAGCACGTCACGATTGCGTCAACGAAAACATTCGCCGCGGTCGAAGCGGCGCTGGAACTCTCAATTCCGCGGATTGATCCGGCGATCATGGATGCGCTGGCCAAGGGCGATGGCGAGCGCGCCAAAGTGCTTGCGCGCGGCTTCGATCTCTTTATCTTCGAAAAACGTGACCACGGCATTTTACTGCGTAGCGCCGGACAGACGCGCAACGCGTTGCAATATGAAATCGGGAATCCAATTACTGCGTCGTCGATGGCTCGGTACCAATTGCCGGCGGCGCTCTACGCGCCTTTGCGTGTCGTTCTCTACGAAAATGCATCGGGAGGGACGATATTTGAATATGACTTGCCCTCCACGCTTTTCGGCCAATTCGGCGACGAGAAAGTCGCGGCCGTCGGGCGCAAGCTCGATGCCGAACTTGAACGCGCCCTGCGCCGTGCCGCAGATTGAGTTCTAAATGCAAATCTATATCGGAACAAGAGTATTGGCGAGCCCTATGAGCGCGTTGCCCGGGCACTAATGTCTGCTCATGGCCCTTCGCGTCGTTTCGCGGCAATGCAGCACTTCGGTCGCTTTCGGAGCGAAGCGGACGTTGAGCCGGATTTATGAGTACACGGCCTAGCCACTGCTCGTCCAGTCGGCCAGCCATCGGCTGAAGAGCGACGCGGGGCCAGATCGCGCGTAAAAGGCTTGTGACAGAGATCCTCCGGCGAACAATCGTTCGAGGCTTAAGGCTTATCATTGCTGGCGCTATTTTCTTTCAGGTCTGAAGCCCTTGGTGCTGGGCAGACCAGCCTCCGAAGGTGCGAGCAGTCCGAGCGCCGACCAGTCATTGCCCGCGAGCTTCATCAGACTAGCCGTACCGGCATCCTCACCGAGCGCGAAGAGACGCTGGCGGCGTTTTCACCTCCCAGATGATCGGTTCGCATTCCCATGTACTTCCCCGACCCCAAAGGCGAAACGTGTTGAGTTTCGTTGTCCGGACCCGGCCTGCAATCCTTACCTTGCCTTCGCGGCAATGCTGATGGCCGGTCGTCATGAAGGGCCGCCCAATTTGAGGTTCTCTAAGTCGCTGCTTTTGAACTCACGACCGGGACCACATTGGAGCCCGGCGTCGGCTCGCAATAGGTGGCCCATTGCTCCATCAACGGAACTCGCCTCTCCAAGAGGTCGCCGCGCCTATATGCCGCTTCGGTCTTGTTCTTGATCGTGTGAGCGAGAGCCATTTCGCAGACGTCGTTCGGAAAGTTCGTGCATTCCGCGGCCCAGTCCCTGAACGCCGAACGGAAACCGTGGGCGGTAATGTCGAGATTTATTCGTCGCAAAATCATAAGGAAGACCATGTTCGACAGAGGCCTGTTGTGGGAACGCCCGGGGAACACCAAGTCGCTTTCCTCCGACAACTCCTTCGCCTGCCGCAAGATCTCGACACCGCGTGGAGCAAGCGGCACTCGATGCTCGCGGTCCATCTTCATTCGGTTACCGGGAATGCTCCAGACCATGCCGTTGAAGTCGATTTCGTCCCACCTCGCTCCGAGAACCTCGCTCGTGCGGGTGGCGGTCAATAAGAGGAATTCGAAGGCGAGCTTCGAAATGTCGGCGCCATCGTTTTCACGAAGTCGGGACACGAATGTAGGAATTTCGCCATAAGGCAAGGTGGCGTGATGCCCCTTCCGATCAGGCTGCCTGGGAAGACCCTTGGTGACGCCATCGACTGGATTGTCCCCGGCACGGAACCCGGCGGCCTTGGCCCAATCCATCACCGTGCCGATCCGTTGTTTCACTCGCCGCGCTGTCTCGGGTTTCGCCAACCAGATGGGCGAGAGAACATTCAGAACGTCGGGCGTCGTAATGTCGTCGACGCGTTTTGCGCCGATGATCGGAATGGCATATTCCAAGAGGGTGTTGATCCACTGGGCGCCGTGTTTCTTGTTCTTCCATGTCTGAAGGTGTTCTGCATGTACGGCTTGAGCGGCCTCGGCGAAGGTCGGCAAAGTGATCCGGCTCTTCCTTCCCTCTGCAATGGGATCACCGCCGTTCCGGGCGATTTTGCGATACTGGTGCGCCTTCTCTCTCGCCTCGGCCAAAGATACGAGCTGGGCGCCCCCCAGTCCCATATCTCGACGGCGACCTTGGATGACGGTTCGCAAGAGCCACCGTTTCGCCCCCGATGGATCGACGATCAGATAGAGACCATTGCCGTCGACGTAGCGCCCCGGGTCCTTAATCTGCCGTACCTTGACGCTGGTCAGCGCGTTGTGAGGATGTTTCCCTTTGCCTTTCACGATATCCCTCATTTAGCCCCACATTATATGTGGGATGAGGGAAGATGTCTAGGGACCGCTTTGGACAAATTAAATTAGTTATCATAAGTAATTCAGTCTGTTATGGACATTGCTGGATGTTGCTGGACATGAATATGGCGGAGGCATGGTCCGCCGCAAGACCCTCCTCGCGACGATGGCGCAAAGCGTCGCCGCGACAGGCTGTCGTCTCGCTGCTGTGGTTCGCGCTCGCCTATAGTCTCGCTTTTCGCGGCGACGGTGCGCTGATCGGCTCCTTCGATCGGCTGTTTCTGACTGGAATTGGCGTCGATACGGTCAGCCCGTTCGCCAAGACCATCCCAGAAATGCTGTTCATGGCCTATCAGATGACCTTCGCGGTCATCACCTGCGCCTTGGTCGGCGGGGCAGTTGCGGACCGAATGAAATTCTCCGCCTTCCTTCTCTTCTGCGTGATCTGGCTGTTCATCGTCTACGTTCCGAGCGCGCATTGGGTCTGGGGCGGAGGGTTCCTTGCGAGATGGGGTCTCATCGATTTCGCCGGTGGAACCGTGGTCCATATCAACGCTGGCGTCGCCGGCCTCGTCGCCGCGCTGATGATTGGCGTCCGGCAAGGTTATGGGCGCGAGAACATGGCGCCCTTCGATCTTTCGCTCGCCGTCATCGGCATGGGGCTGCTGTGGGTCGGTTGGTTCGGCTTCAACGGCGGCTCGGCGCTTTCGGCAAGTTCGCGCGCCGTTTTCGCAATCGTGGCGACCCATCTTTCCGCTTGCGCGGGCGCCATGGTCTGGAGCGCCCTCGAATGGCTGGAACGCGGCAAGCCCTCCGTCCTCGGCTTGCTCTCCGGCGCGGTCGCCGGGCTCGGCGCGATCACGCCCGCTTCCGGCTTTGTGCTGCCTTGGCACGGCGTCATCATCGGCACGCTTGCCGGCGGCCTTTGCTACTGGGCGAGCACGGTGTTGAAGCCGAGGCTGGGTTATGACGACTCGCTGGACGTTTTCGGCGTCCATGGCGTTGGCGGCATGCTCGGCACCTTGCTCGCCGGCGTCTTCGCCACCGCCTCGGTGAGTGCGAGCGGCGGCAATCCCGGCATTTCCGGCCTTCTTGAAGGCAACGCGACACAATTTCTTGCCCAGGTGGTCGGTGTGGTCGTCACGGTCGGCTGGTGCATCGTTGGCACCTGGATCACGTTGAAAATCGTCGACACTCTCGTCGGGCTGCGGGTCAGCGCCGACCAGGAGCGCGAAGGCCTCGATGTCGTCTTGCATGGCGAAGCGCTGCGGCCATAAGCGTCGGAGCCGCCCCAGCGCCTTGTCTCACAGCATCGACACTTTCGGTCGTTGCGCCTTGCCTGAGGCCGCGGGCGCAGGCGGCGGAGCGCTCCAGCCGCCTTGCGGCGGTTGGACATCGTTGGCGGCGGTGTCCGGCGTCTTGGCATGAAAAGCGGCGGCGACAGCTTTCGCGGCGGCGAGTTGGTTAGGCGTCAATCGCGCGCCGACATCGTCGCGCTTCTTGCCGGCGTCTTCGTCGCCCTGCGCCGCGGCGATCGCAAACCAGGTGTAGGATGAGACGAGATTCTGCGACACGCCGAGGCCGCGGGCGAGCAGCACCGCGAGATTGTATTGGCTGTCGCGAACGCCATGATCCGCAGCCTTTTTGAACCATTCCGCAGCGTCGGCATAATCGGGCTTGCCAGTGTCGCCGCCGTCGGCGTCGAGAACCGCGAGATTATGCATGGCGCGAATGTTGCCCTGCTCGGCCGCCCTTTGATACCAGGCCTTGGCCTGCGCCAAGTCGCGCGACACGCCGAGGCCTTTTTCATAGAAGGACGCGAGGCGATATTGCGCCGGCGCGATGCCCTGCACCGCTGCCTTCTCATACCATTGCGCCGCCGCCTTGAGATCACGCGGCACAAGGCGCCCCTCAGCATAATTCGTCGCCAGTACGAATTGCGCTTTGGCGTCCCCGGCATCGGCTGCGCCTTGCAGATCGGCCTGGGGCATTTCGCGCGGAGGGGAAGCAACGTCCTTCGGCTTTGCCGGGATCGAGCCGACGGCCATCGGGTCGATGCCGGGCGCGGATTGCGGCGGCTGTTCCTGGGTAGACGAAGGGTTGAGCGCTGACACGGTGATTGGCGGCGGCGCACTGATTTGCGGCGGCGGCGCCGACGGCAGTGGAGCCACGGAGGCAATCTCCGCCTTCGCCGGTGCGTCGTTGTAGGAGAGGCTCGTCGGCTGCGCATGGCCCATTGTCTTGAGCACGGCATAGGCACCGACCGCTACGAAGAGAGCGGCAAGCGAAAGAACTACCGGCCGCCTGTGCTGGGCGATGAAATTACGCGTCTGCTCGATGATGCCGGCGCCGCCTTCGACCTTCATCGTGACGCCAACCCGCGCCTGCGACTGCGCGGCTGCGGCCGATTCCATTTGCGCGGCCTGTGCGGCGCGGCGCGCTGCAGCAATGAAATCGGAACGCGTCGGGGGCGCTTCCGCCGGCTCCTGATTACGTGCGGTCGTCGGCCCTGGCCGGGTCGCCGGGGGTTCTTCGCTCGTGCTTTCACGGCGGCCGGGAAAACCTCTGCCGGGCTCGATGAGGAAATCTTCAATTGGCGCCGCCGGCGGCGCGACATTTGCCGGCTTGCTGAACGGAGCATCGCGCCGCGCCGGTGCGAAAACCGGCGCCGGCCCCGACGCCAGAAGTTCGCCCGGTTTCGACCGATGATCGGACAATTCTTCTTCGACCATCGCCAGCCGATCGACGACTTTTTCCAGAGTCTCGTGAACCGCATTCAAGGTCGAAAGCGTTCGCCGGTCCGCCTGATCCTGCATTGCGCGCAGTTCTACAAGCTCCTGCCCGATGTCCGCCTGATAACCACCGACCGGCGCATCGCCAAGCGCCTCCTTCAAGACATTCCGCGCGGCGTTTTCGGCCGCTACCAGACTAACTTGGCGGGTCTTCTCAAGTTCGGTGAAAAGATCGCTGATCGAATGTTCCAGCACAGCCAAGGACGAGAAGCCCGCATTCGAGCGCTCCAACCGATTGGCCAGTTCGGCGATCTGGCGTTCCAACGCCTCGATCGCGTGGCCGTCGGCTTGCGGCGCTTGTGCGCGCTCAAGTTTCTCGGCAAGTCCGCGCACGAGGTCTTCGAGGGGCCGTGTATCCACGGCCGGCGCTGGCCACGCGTCCGCGATGCGCGCCGTGAGCTCCTGGCGGACATTGTCGATGCGACTAGACAGCGCCTCGTAGCGGCTCTGGTCGCGCGCCTCTGCGATCGCTTCCTCGACTTTGGCGGTAATGGTGTCGAGCCGTCCTTCGATCTTGCTCAGGGCCAAGGCATGGGCCGAATGGTCGGCAAAGGATTGCGCCGCGTCGCGCACGCTCGGGGCGTTGCGCTGACGGTCTATGCTTTCGGCGAGTAGGGCGACTTGCCGCTCGATCCGCTCGACCGGCAAGGGACGCGCCATTGCCGCGGTCAGAAGATCGCGGATCTCGCCTGTCTGCTGCTGGATATTTCGAAACGCCAAGGGATCGAGGCCCGATTTGCCGAGATCATCGAGCTTGGTGCCGAGCTTCTTTAGTTCGCCCTCTAGACCTTTAATCGTCATGCGCGGGTCGATTTCGGCCAGCGAAAGCCGAAGCTCGCCGACGAGTTGTTCGAGCGGCCGCAGTACTGTCTCCTTGATGCCCTCGGTGCGCGAGGCCTCGATCCGCTGGGCGAGACCGCGGATCGCCTGTTCGAGCGCGGAGATCGAGCCGCGCGAGGCGAGATCTCGGAGCGCTTCCGACATATTGGCGATTTCAGTCCGCAATTTGTCGAGATTGCAGGCGGTCGGCGGCTCGGCGTGGCGCTGAGCCTGCTCGTGGCGCATGTCGTCGAGCTTGGTGGCGAGCGCGGCGATATCGCCCTGCAGGCTTATCAGTGAGGTCGCGCCCGGCCGAGAAGCAGATTGAAGCCCGGCCTCGCCGAAGTCTCCTGCGGCTTCGCTGGAGCGCGGCGGAGCTGTCGGTTGCGGCGACCGAGCTTGATCCTCCAAATCCCGCTGCCGGCGGGCGACCTCGGCAATGGTCGCACCAAGCGACGACGAGAACCGGCCGGATTGCGTCCGGCGGGGCTGTGGTTCCCACTCACCGGCGGAAGAAGCAACCGCCGATAGCAGGGAATTGAGCGTTGATTCAACCCGGTTCAATTGTGCGCCGTAGAGCCGCGTAGGAGCGTCTGCCGCGAGGACATGGCGCGAATCGCTGCGCTGGACAGCCTCCTGCGCCGCCTCACCACCGCCCCCATCCCTGCCGCTCCAGGGAAACGCTTTGATCATGTTCTCTCCGACGGGATCTCGTAACCCCGGCTGTGAACCCAAATTCGGGAGGAGCAGGAAGAGCGCCGAATCACGAACCGCCCGCTACGCGCCGCTCCTGTCGACGAATTTCCGTAACCTCGGTAAACACCGGGTTAATTATGCTCGATTTTGAGACAAATCCCATAACCCCGGATTGTGCATTATATCGCTACAATCTATAGGCGAAATACGTAGTTGACACCACAAACCCCAAGTGGTAGTGTTTTGGTCATCGGAGAACGGCAATGGCCAAGAACACAGTTGCAGAACCCCATTTTCATGACGAGGAGGCGGCTCGGGTATGGTTTGAAACCGCCCGCTGGCCGGACGGCCCTATCTGCCCGAACTGCAAGAGCGAGAAGCACTATGCGACCAAGAAGCTAGGCCGCTATCGCTGCGCCAACCCAGCTTGCCGCAGGGATTTTACCGTCATGACCGGCTCAGTCATGGAGCGCAGCCACGCCAAGCTAACCCAGTGGGCGGCTGCCTTCCATTTGGCCGCGTCTAGCAAAAAGGGCTTCTCGGCTCACCAGCTTCACCGCGAGCTTGGCTGCCAGTACAATACCGCTTGGTTTTTGCATCATCGCGTCATGGAGGCCATGCGTCGCGGTGGCCTCGTTCCCCCTATGGGCGGTGAAGGCAAGGTTGTGGAAGTTGACGAAACCTATTTTGGTGACGTACCGGAGGCTTCGCGCCGCCAGTTCAAGACCACAGGTCGTTCTTTCCAGAAAAGCCCTCATGGCGTTGGAAACAAGCGCGCTATCGTTTCGCTTGTCGAGCGCGGTGGCGATGTTCGCTCGTTCCATGTTCCAGCCGCTCACTTGGGCAGCGTGGTTGAGATTGTGAAAAACAACATCGCCCGCGAAACTCGGCTGCATACTGACGAAAGCAACCTTTATTATCGCGTCGGGCGCGAATTCGCGGCGCACGAAACGGTCGTGCATAGCATTAAGGAATACGCTCGCGGCGATGTGACGACCAATTCAGTTGAAGGCTATTTCGCAATCTTCAAACGTGGCATGCGCGGCGTTTATCAGCATTGCAGCGAAAAGCACCTACATCGCTATCTCGCGGAATTTGATTTCCGTTTCAATTATCGCGTGGCGCTCGGCTACAATGACGATGATCGCACGATTGCCGCAGTAAGGGGCGGTGAGGGTAAGCGCCTCACCTATCATCAACCTCACTAAGCCGGATTTCAAATTTCAGGCTGCGCGTTTCTTGCGCTGGCGTGCCCGCTTGCGCTGAGGCTTTTTCCGCTTCAAAGACCGAGACTCGCCCGACTTTTTTGGAATATCCTTTAGTGGCGTTGGCGGCCCACTAAATGCACCTTCCATGATCTTTCCTAATCGGTGCGCTGTTTCCTTAGGGTCGTGTTGGTCGTTGCTCATGAAGGCCCTTCAAAACCTGAATTGTTCCTTGCGACAAAAATCGTTGAAGCTGAGATGCTTGACGCCCTCTGCGGAGCAGATATCGGGAATATGTCGTTTCTTGGCTTGCGGATCGACAGGCTTCTCCATGCTTAGGTCGGGTAAGCTGAGAGTTTTTGCGAGAGCGATTATAGAGATATCATTTAAGCAGACCGTTCTTGGCGAACCTCTTCCTCCCAGCTCTCGGATGTACGCGTGGTATTTACGCTGCATTTCTGCAACGTGCTTTGTGTAATTCTGCCAATTCCAATTGCCCTGTTCTATCTCGTAAAGAATGAGCGCCTTGTGGCCATCTAAATAGGTGCCAAGGCCCCCATGGATTTGGGTGATCTCATCGAAGATTTCTTTGGTAACGGCGACGTGTCCGGCTGCGACAACCCCTCTTACTTTCTTCCAAAGCGATGCGTGTATGTCCTCAGGAATTTCTTCATAAGGATGGGACAAGCCAGATGTGTCCACGCAGTACTTTGGCATTTAGGTTCCGAAATCCTCCCGAATATCGTGAAGGTGAGCAAGGTTCTTGATGCCCATAAATTCTGCTGCATTGTGGTTGGTTATTCTGCCCGCGTTCCACGCTTCGATCACCAATGCCGTATAAAGTGGCCCAAGCGCGTTACTGTAGCGGGTGCCATAGAATTGAGGTCGGGCGAATTGCCTGAAATCGCGCTCTTCTTGGCTGTAGAGCGGCAATTTGATATCCCAATAGAAAGATGCTCGCACATATTCGAGTTCGACGAGCCTGACGAGCATAGCGTGTTCGCTTACACCGAAGTAAGCAGCCAAAGATGCGATCTCGTCATCTCCAATTGAATTCCGACGAGCGACTGGTTTTGGGTATTTTTCAAGCAGCGTCCGTCGCGGAATAAGGAAAGCGGCAGCGAACTTATTGCACCATCCCTCAATTTTTCTGATCGCGGCATCACCGCCCTCGCGTGGAATCGAGCCACTGATTGCGCTCTGCCTCAAAAGCACATGCGCCAACTCGTGCGCTAACGTGAATGATTGAGCGTTTGGAGATTCCATCGTGAACACGATAACGGGCAGCGGAAAGCTTGCAATGCAGAACCCTCGAACCCCGTATCGCTTCAAATCGGAACGCCGAAGCGTGAGGACGCCCAAAGACTCGATTTTGGTTCGAATAACCGAAGGAATACCTTTTCGCTCAGTCGAATTGAGCCCTATCTGAGCGGTAATCGGAAAGTGAATTGCCTCCCGTACGCGGCTTGCTATCGTCTCAACGTTGGCTTCGTCGGTAGTGAATAGTGTCTCGGGAAAGCGAGGAACATCGTCACCGAGTTCTGAATAAAGATCGACAGCGTTATCGCGCTGCGTCTCTGCCCAAAGTTGGGCTTCTAATAATTCGCGGGTATCGCCGGCAGGCTCAGCGCCGCGATAAAGACGGAAATCTGGGATTAGAGTTCGCTCTGGCTCGCTCGGAGGGGCTTCCAGAAAGAACTCCAAAAATGAGCGGCCGTAAAAGGCCGCTAAATTGCGAGCCTGCCTAACCGTAGGTACAAAATCACCAGCCTCGTCTTCCCAATCCAAAATCCTCTCTTCTGGTACCGACAGCTTCCGAGCTGCCTCGCTTGGACTAAGACCTGCACGGTCGCGCGCCCAGCGAAGTACCGAGGGATTAAATGGAGGGGTGTCGGCGGTGCGTTTCCGAGGCATCGAATTTTCCCTCGGAAACCAGTACCATGCAATTCGCCCACAGTTTCTTACGAATTTTGCCAGCCCAGAGAAAAGAGGCGCGCTCATACGCGCCCCCTCTGCGCCGGCCTGTCGGCCGCCACACTAGCTATCGTATTTGTGGTGTCAACTACGTATTTTGCTCTATAGTTGTAGCAAGGGGCGATTCGGTTCAACGTCCCGGATGGGGGAGGTGGGCAATGGAGACGAGCCTAAATCAAAGCGCTGGCATCCGGTGCCGCGTCGAGGAGCGGGACGTGGCCCAAGGCGAGCGATATTTGACGATCGGCGACATGGCGCGTGAATTCGGGATCAGTCTGCGAGCCCTGCGCTTCTATGAGGATCGCGGTCTGTTGCATCCGCGCCGGCGCGGGACGACCAGGTTCTATACCAGCCGCGACCGCCTGCATCTGCAATTGATTTTGAAGGGCAAGCAGCTCGGATTCACGCTGACGGAAATTCTCGACGTCCTCGCGCGCGATGATTCGAGCGAGCGGCTGGAACTCAAGCTTCGACCGGATCAGATCGTCGCGCAGATCAGCCACCTGGAACGCCAACGTAACGAACTCGAAGCGGCCCTTGCAGAACTGCGCCTCGCACAGGAGCGCACACGAGACGATGGGCATCTGACGGCGGCATAAGCCAACCGGCCTCATCTCCGCGCCAACGCTTGGCCGACGCGATTTTCAGCTTCCGGCTGTGGCGCTGCGCACGCCGCGCGCCGCCGATATGGCGAAGAGCGGCGAAACCCTCTATGGAGAGCGCGCTAGGACGCGAAATTCCATGACGCGCTCTGGTCGATCGCGACGAGTCTGTCACGCTCGCTGTTCCATGAGGTCATCTGTGACAATGAGTCCCGCACTTGAACCCCAAGAGAGAAAAATCGGAGTTCTGCTCGCCAATCTTGGGACGCCCGAGGCCACCGATTATTGGTCCGTGCGGCGCTACCTGAAGCAGTTTCTTTCCGACCCGCGCGTCATCGAGACCCCGCGCTGGCTCTGGTGGCCGATCCTCAATCTCGTCATCCTGTCGCTGCGGCCGACTCGCAGCGGCAAGGCCTATCAATCGATTTGGAACCACGACCGCAACGAAAGCCCACTGAAGACGATCACGCGCGGGCAGGCGGAAAAGCTTGCCGCCTGGATCGACGGCGGCGGCTTGGCGCCGACGAAGGCCGCGATCAAGGTCGATTGGGCGATGCGCTACGGCTATCCAGCGATCGCGCCAGCGTTGACCCGTCTCGTCGATGCCGGCTGCGACCGCGTGCTCGTCCTGCCGCTCTATCCGCAATATGCCGCGGCGACGACAGCGAGCGTCGGCGATGCGGTTTTTGCCGCCCTGGAACGGATGCGCGTTCAGCCGGCTCTACGGATCGCGCCGCCCTATTGGGCCGACCCCACCTACATCGAGGCGCTTGCCGCCTCGTTGCGCAAATTCCTGGCTACGCTCAGTTTCAAGCCGGATGCCGTCCTCGTCTCCTTCCACGGCCTTCCGCAGGCCTACGCGGACAAGGGCGATCCCTATCCGCGCCAATGCGATGAGACATTCCGTTTGCTCTGCGCGGCGCTCGGCGCCGACGCGAAGTTGAAGATGAGCTATCAGTCCCGCTTTGGACCGACGCAATGGCTGCAGCCTTACACCGACGCGACGGTAAGGGCCCTGGCCCGAGACGGATGCAACAATCTCGTCGTGATCACGCCGGGATTTTCCGCCGATTGCGTCGAGACGCTCGAAGAGATCGACAAGGAAAACCGCGAATTCTTCTTGGAGAGTGGCGGCAAGAATTTTGCTGCTGTTCCCTGCCTCAACGACAGCGCGGAGGGAATGAAAGTCATTTCCGATCTCGTCGTGCGCGAGCTATCTGGCTGGATATGAACGCGCACATCGGTGCGCCCGCATAATCATCCCCAGCGCCTTCCTTGCGCAGGCGCGCGCGAAGCCCCGCCCGTCGTGCGAGACCCGCCATATCGTCCCGCCTCTTTCCTCCCGGCTGGCGGATGCACATATCTTCTCTGCCCCGCCGGGCATCGGCAAGGGCTTTTGGCGACGGCCCTTCAGCCTTCGCAGCTCAGGGAGGCTCCCAATGAGAACCGCGATAATCGCCGTCTGCTTTCTATGCGTCTTGGCCGGCGCGTCGCCGGCGGAAGCAATACCCGGAGGCTGCCTCAAGTACGGCGCCGCCGGCGCCGTCGCCGGTCATTATGCCGGCCATCATGCCGTCAAGGGCGCTATCGCCGGCTGCATTGCGGGAATGGCGCGCCGCCATGCTTACAAAAAGCAGTTGGAAAAACAGAAACAGAAACAAATGCAGCAGGATCAGCCGCCGCAGGATCAGTCGAAATCGAGTTATTAGCGCGCTTTGGGAACGGTGCCGTCGCGCAGCTTGCGCTCCCAATCATAGGCCTGTCGTACGATCTCGCGAAGATCGTCGTAACGCGGCGACCAGCCGAGACTGTCGCGGATACGCTGCGCACCGGCGACGAGCGCCGCGGGATCGCCGGCGCGCCGCCCAGCGAGGCGAACCTTGAAATCGACGCCGGCCACTTGTCTGACCACATCGACGACCTGTCGTACCGAATGGCCGTGACCATAACCGCAATTGAGCACCAGGTTCTCGCCGCCTCCGCGAAGATGCGCGAGCGCCAGGACATGGCCCGTGATGAGGTCGCTCACCTGGATATAGTCGCGGATGCAGGTTCCGTCCGGCGTTGGATAATCGGTACCAAAGATATCCACGCCTGAACGCATGCCGAGAGCGGCCTGCACTGCAACCTTAATGAGGTGTGTTGCGTTAGGAGTTGATTGGCCAAGTCTGCCCTTGGGATCAGCGCCGGCCACGTTAAAGTAGCGCAGCGCGATATAGGAGAGATCATGCGCCCTAGCAGCGTCCTCGAGCATCCACTCGACCATGAGTTTCGAGCGACCGTAGGGATTGATCGGCGCCGGCACCGCCGTCTCGAAGATCGGATTAGCCACGGGCTCGCCGTAGACGGCGGCCGTCGAGGAAAAGATGAAATTCTTGATCCCGTTGCGAATGCAGAATTCGATGAGAGCGCGGGCCTTGACCGTATTGTTGAGATAATAGCCAATTGGGTCGGCCAGTGATTCAGGCACCACGATTTTAGCGGCAAAATGGGCTACGCTGTCGATCTTATGTTCGGCAAGAATCCTTTCGAGTTGCGCCTTGTCTCCGCTGTCGCCGACGACCAGAGTCGCCGCCTTCGGAACGGCCCACGAAAATCCAGTCGACAGATCATCAAGGACGACGACCTGCTCGCCGGCGTCGAGAAGCGCCAGAACCATATGGCCGCCGATATAGCCGGCACCGCCCGTTACCAGGATTGCCATTCCATCGTTCTCCCACCCGAATTGTAGATCCTGCCAGCGAGAACAAAACGCCGGGTTAATCCCGCAACCTGTACGCGCAAGTTGACGCCGAGGCCGCCGACATTCTACGTCTGCGGCCAAAGGCCGAGGTCGGACGTCGCGCGCGCCCGCCGATTTCACCGATTCAAAGCGGCCTTGAACCTTTTTGGGACTTCATATGAGCAAGCGCATACGCAAGGCTGTTTTTCCGGTCGCAGGCTTAGGAACACGGTTTCTTCCCGCTACGAAAGCCATCCCCAAGGAGATGCTGACCGTCGTCGATCGTCCCATTCTCCAGCACGTGGTCGAAGAGGCCTATGAGGCCGGAATCGAACACTGCATCTTCGTCACTGGGCGCAACAAGGCTGTGATCGAAGATTATTTCGACATGGCCTACGAGCTTGAAGACATATTGAGAAAGCGCGGCAAGACCAAGGAATGGCAAGCCCTGATGGCCGACTTGCCGAAGCCCGGCGCCATGAGCTTCACCCGACAGCAAGCGCCGCTTGGCCTCGGCCATGCCGTCTGGTGTGCGCGCGACATCGTCGGCGACGAGCCCTTCGCCGTAGTCCTGCCCGACATGCTGACCATGGCATCGGGCGCGGAGAAGCGGCGGTGCCTTGCTCAATGTATCGCGGCTTACGAGGAACGTGGCGGCAATGTTATCGCCGTCGAGGAAGTGCCGCCTGAGGAGACCCATAAATACGGTGTCGTGTCGGTCGGCAAGAATTTCGGTTCGGTGTTCGAGATCACCGGCATGGTGGAGAAACCGCCGCAAGGCACGGCTCCATCCAACCTCATCATCTCAGGCCGCTACGTGCTTTCGCCGGACATCTTTCGAATTCTCGAAAGGGGCGAAAAGGGCTCCGGCGGCGAAATCCAGCTTACCGACGGCATGAAGGCTCTCGCTCAAACGCAAGCCTTCCATGGTGTGGTTTTCGATGGCGAGACTTATGATTGCGGCTCGCGGCTCGGATTTCTTGGTGCCAATGTCGCCTTCGCCCTCGCCGATGCGGACGTAGCGCCCGAGTTTCGCGCGCTTTTAAAGAGCCTCATCGGCACGCTTTGAGCCGCTCAGTCCTGCAGCTTCAAGCCGACGAGGAAGATATTCTCAGTATAATTCGAGCCGGGCGCCGTGCTCTCGAAACGTTGGTGCGTAAAGCCGCTGGTGATGAGCACTGAGCGCGTGAGATGATAGTCCGCCTTGATCGCTCCTGAATAACGCTGCTCGGTGATTGGCTGACCTTCGTAAAAATTGTTCTGATAGATAGCAATCGCCGTCAGGGTAAGATCGCGCCTCAGCGCATGCGTTGCTTCCAGGCTGACGCTGCGGCTAACCGCGCCGGAGGCATAGGCGAGCGTCGTTTCCGAGAGATCTGTCGTAGCGCGCAAGGTGAACGTCGTTAAGGGAGTCGCGGTATAGATCAACGAGGCGTCGACCGTCGGAGCGTTGAGATTGGGTAATCTCGGATCGGCATAGACGCGGTTGGCATAGCCGGCGGCGAGTTCGCCTGTCAGCAGACGGGTGAACTCGAAGGTCGTGCCGAACTCGCCCGCGATCCCATCCGAGTTTCGAGCAAAGCCGTAGACGTCGAGAAACTGATCGTGGAGGCGCTTGTCGGCCGTCACCTGGATGAAGGGAATCACTCCAGGCGTCAGTTCATAGGATGCGCGCCCGATGAGACCATAGTCGTCGTAGTCATCTTGCGACAACAAGAGCATCGTGCCGTCGGATTGCGTGGCGTCGCCAAAGATGTAGCGGTCAAAAGTACCGCGCAACCCGATCGAGAGACGATTGAACTCCTGCGTCACGCCGATTGATTGGCCGAACGTTGCTACGAGCGGACGATTGGTGATGAACACACTGCCCGGAATAGCGAGCAGCGGCGAGCCCGGCTGCTGTGTCGTGAGAATGACGGTGCTCTGGAGATTGATCTGCGTCTGCTTCGTTACGTCAACGCGGCCTGTGATCGTGCCGGCGACATCCGGACGGCTCGCATTGGGGACGCGAAAGTAATCGTAATAGCCGCCGCGCAGATCGGCGGTGAAGCTATGCTGCGACCATTCCGATTCCACCTTCAACCCGGTCTCGCCATGGGCATAGGTCGAGCCCACCACGTTCGAGGACTGCTGGTTCGGATTGGTGTCATAACCGGTGTCAGCCTCGACGTAAGGAAAGAGGCGCAGCGAGCCGACGTCGATGCCGAGCGGGTCGAAGGGCGTTTGATCTGGTTTCGGCGGCGTTGGATGCGGCAGAGTCGGAATGACCGCAACCGTCGGACAGGGGTCCATCGTCTCGGCCGTCGGCGAATTGCTGTTCCTTTTCAGCATGCCGGGCGCGGTCTTATAGGCTATCAGCGGCGGCAGCGGCAACTCGCCGATCGGCTTCTGCTTGCGCAATTGGAAGAGTTTCGGCTTTTTCGGTTTCGGCTTGCCGTAGTTGATGACATCCGATGTGTCGCTCACCGGGACCGGCAAGCCGTAGGATGGCGGCGGTGTTGCGATCGGGTTGGCGCTGTCCTGCGTTTGGGGTTGCGCGGTCGGCAAATTCTCGGCTTGCGAAGAGGATTGATCGGTGCCGCGCAATGCTGGCGGCTGCGTGGTCGCGCCTTGCGAATTCGGAGTTTGGGGGTCCGCGGTTTGCGCCCATGCGGAGACGCTCGCGGCGGCGGCAAAGATCGCTGCCGCCGCAGTTGTCACGACCTTAAGGCGGTCTTGGGTGCAGACCGGCACGCGTCCCCTCGCTCTCGCACGACCGTCCTAGCCGCGCTGCAACGAGGGTTAGGCAATGATGGTTAACGCCAACTTAGCGATGACAGCAGGGCGTGCCGAAACGGTACGGGGTCGCGAGTCATATATTCGTGTTCCACCTCTGTGAAACATTCGATCAGTTTCAGCCTGCGACATAATCGTAGAGAACACGGCCGTAAGGTGAAGTCAGATCGGCGATGAAATGATGCGCGCTGACGACGCGGCGCACCGGCAGATCGGCGACCGGCGCATTGACATGCGGCACGAGATGCAAGCGGCCGGGCCCGATCCATGAGCCTTTCACCGTAATATCGGTGAGATTGTAGGCGACGAGCTGGCAAATGCCGGGCTTGCCGTCGACGCCCGGAATGAGCTTCAGGTTGACCTGCGTCTTGGCGAGAAGTCGCGGCCGTCATAACCCCGTTGCCAGCCATGCTTTCATGCTTATAGCCCATCGTGCCCATGGCAACGAGCTGGCCGCTATAACTCAGCGTTCCGGTCAGCGTATCCTTGACGATCTCGAGTTTCGGATGCGCATATTTCTTCGGGAATCCCCAGATTTCGCGGCCGGCGGCGATCGGCGGATCATCGTCGAGATACATTTGCGAGACGAAGTTCACGTCCTCCCCATTAAAGCGGCAGGCTATGACGACACCGCTCTCGGTATAGCTGCCGAAGCCGGAGGAATCGGGCATGCGAGATCCATTCGTAATGGACGAGCGGCCTATCTATGGGCTCCAGCGGCTCCGGCAATTGCGCGCGAATGATCTCGGCATCGGTCTCATAGGAAATCACCATATATTCGCGATTGACGAACCGATAAGGTCCTTTCGGATAGCTCGGCCCAGCGAGCGGCATCGAAGGCAGATGAAGAACATCTTCGCGTCGCATGGAGCCCTCCCGTTGGAATGCGTCACTGCGCGGTCCATCCGCCGTCGATCGGAAGGATCGCGCCTGTGATCGAGGCGGCAGCAGGCCTTGTGAGAAACACGACCAGCGCCGCGATTTCCTGGACGGTGACGAAGCGCTTCGTCGGCTGTGCCGCGAGCAGCACGTCGCGCTTGACGGCCTCTTCGCTGATGCCGCGCGCCTTGGCCGTGTCCGGGATTTGCTTTTCCACCAGCGAGGTCAGCACATAGCCGGGACAGATTGCGTTGACCGTGATCCCATCCTCAGCGACTTCAAGGGCCACGGTCTTGGTCAACCCGGCGATGCCGTGCTTTGCTGCCACATAGGCCGATTTGAACGGCGAGGCCACCAGCGCGTGCGCCGAAGCGATGTTGATGATCCGGCCGGACCGCCGCTCCTTCATGCTGGGAATGACGGCGCGAATAGTATGGAAGGCCGCGGAGAGATTGATGGCCAGGATCTGGTTCCATTTCTCCGGCGGAAACTCTTCGATCGGGGCGACGAATTGAATGCCGGCATTGTTCACGAGCACGTCGATCGGCCCAAGCTTGGCTTGGGTGGTCGCGATCATTGCGGCTATTTCGTCAGGCTTCGTCATATCCGCGGGGGAATAGAGCGCCTTCACGTGAAATTCATCGGCGATCGATGTACGTTCGTGCTCGATCGCCTCGGCTTCGCCGAAACCGTTCAGCATGATGTTCATGCCGGCGGCAGCTAGGCCGCGGGCGATGCCGAGACCTATGCCGCTTGTCGATCCGGTTACGACGGCCGTGCGCGGTTCGGTCATCTCAGACTTCCCTTCAACTTCATGCAAAGTCCTACGATCAAGAATTGTGCGCGGGATCTGATCCAGCACGCTTGTCAGTTGCCTGTTTGAACACGAAATATGCACCAGATGTGACGGATCCGCACCGCGATCTTGCAATTAAGCCGCTCATATTTTCGCTACTCGTGTAATCTTCCGCGTTGCTCCCGCGTAAACAAGAGGCAATTCGAAAGCTGTTTCAAATTCGCCTGAAGACCGCAGCGACCGCCGAGCCTACGGAGGCTGATTCATGGACACCAGGACTGCTCCAGAACGGGTAGACGGCAAGGAAAATGAAGGGTCTCGCGGTCGCCGCCCTGAGCGTTGCGAACAGGTCGCCCTGGTTTTCCAGGGCGGTGGCGCGCTCGGCGCCTATCAAGCCGGTGTCTATCAGGCGCTTCACGAAGCAGAAATCGAGCCCGACTGGGTGACTGGCGTCTCGATCGGTGCAGTCAATGCGGCAATCATTGCCGGCAACACGCGAGCGCAACGGCTCGAAAAGCTGCGCGAGTTCTGGACTCGGATCACGGAACGTCGGATCTGGACCTATACGCCGGACGGAGACATCTTTCGCAGGGCTCGCAACGTGACCAGTGCGCTGACGGCCCTGATTTTGGGGCAACCAGGCTTTTTCAAACCGCACGCCATCAATCCCTGGTTCAGCCCCGCGGGCGCGCGCACGGCGACCAGCTTTTATGATTCCACCCTACTCGCTGAAACGCTGCGGGAATTGGTCGATTTCTCGCTCATCAATGAAGGCAAGGTGCGGTTCGCCGTCGGTGCTGTGAACGTTCTCTCCGGCAATTTCCAGTACTTCGACAATCGCGACACGACGATCGAGCCGGAACATGTCATCGCCTCAGGGGCCCTGCCGCCGGCCCTCCCGATGGTGAAGATCGGAACTGATTATTTCTGGGATGGCGGTATTGTGTCAAACACGCCGCTGCAGCATCTGCTCGACCAGAGCGACTGCGCGAACACGCTTGTCTTTCAAGTCGATCTGTTCTCTGCGCGGGGGCAAATGCCGCGCGATATGGCGGAGGTTCTCGGCCGCCATAAGGACATCGTCTATTCCTCGCGTACCCGCTACAATACCGACGTGCACCGCCGTTTGCGGGAATGGAAGATGCGTACCTATGAAGCGCTCTCCAAGGTGCCCGATGAGCGTTTGAGCGATGACGAGAGAAAGCTGCGGGACGAGCTCGCCGCGCTGCCCGAGATCACAATCATGCAGTTGATCTATCAGCAGAAGGCCTATGAGGGTCACGCGAAGGATTATGATTTCTCAGAAACGTCCATGCGCGAACATTGGCAGAGCGGCTATGAGGACACCAAACATACTTTGATGCACAAGGCCTGGATGACGATGCCGGAACGCGGCATAAGCGTTCACGACGTGCACCGGGAGGACTTGGGGTGAGCCCTCAATTCATATTCAGCGCCTGCATGTAGAGATCGAGAATCGCCTCCATCTCCTTGCGCTCGGCATGATCCTGCTTCCGGATCTTGACGATCTGCCGCACCGCTTTGGAATCGAAGCCGCGACCCTTCAATTCCGCATAGACGTCACGAATATCGTCGGAGAGCGCTTTCTTCTCTTCTTCAAGACGCTCGATCCGCTCGACGAACTGCTTCAGCTCCCCGGCCGCGACGCCGGTTGCGGCGATGTCTGCCGTCATCTCACCATTTCCTTGGTTCGGATTGGAGTGCTGGGTGAAGAGATGGTTGCCGGGGAGCTATGGTCCTCCGGACCTTTCGCTAGCCCGCTCATCAGCCCGAATTGCGGTCTGCCGCCGGGAAGGTCAAGCTTTGCACGCGGAAATCCCCGCAATTCTCCCGCTGCGATTGAGAGCTCCCGCACGGAGGCGAGTTTACCCCGGCCGCTTGACCCGGCTCGACCCAATTTCGACCCTGTGCATCTCGGGTCGCGTCAGAAGAGGCCGCAATATTTCGGCCAGCATATCGGCCCAACCGTGCGCCTTTGCCGTCGTATCGATCAGATCCTGACGGGTCTCGATCAGCAAGCCGGCGAGTCCCCGTTGCGTCACCTGTTCATGCAGCGTGTCGCCGGAAAGCGCGCCGTCATAGGGCTCATTGTCGCCGACAGTGAACCCCCGCGCGGCCAGCGCCGCGATCAGCGGGCGCGCCAGTCGCGCGTCGCTATCCCACAGCACGGCGACTTGCCAGGGCCGCAGCATGCCCCGCCACATAGGCGTGAACGAGTGGAGCGAGACGACGGCTGGAACCGACCCCTGCGCCGACATGGCCGCGATTGTCGTGCCGATGGCAGCGCGATAGGGCTCCCGGTAAAGGCTGCGCCGCAGCGCGATCTCTGCCGTGCCGATCCGTGCATTGCCGGGCACGATCCGACCATCCGAAAGCCGCATCACCAAGGTTGGATCATCGCCGCCGCGATTGGCATCGATGAGAAGGCGTGAATACCGGGTCAGCAGCGCCGGCGCCGACAGACACGCTGCAAGCCTGCGGGTCATCTCTGCCGCGCCGATATCATAGGCGATATGCGTGCTGAGATCCTCCGGCGTAAGACCGAGCGTGCCATAGGCCGCCGGCAGCGCATTGCTCGCGTGATCGCAAAGCAGCAAAACCCCAGCATCGAGCCGGCCGGCAATGCTTTCGACCGGAGCGAAAGCACCCTCGGCAGAACCTGCGTCGCGATCTATTTCGGACCATTTGGCGTTTTCGGGCATGATGCTGCACCTCAGGCGCGATCCTGGGAGAACCCGTGGCGCTGGCACCACAAGAGACTTTCGGATCAATAGGTTAGGAAAGTGAATTTTGCTTGTACGGCAACCAGAACCCGAGAAGCGAGCCTTTATCTTTCACCGAATGCTGCGAAGCCGATTTGGCAGGGGTTTGACCCGCCATTGCGGCGAATCGGTGTATCGTTCCAGCCACTGGCCTTCGGTTCCGGCTACGCCTTCATGGCGACATAGTTTTCGCCTTTCGAGCGTATTCGTTCCAATAACCAGTCCAACTCATGTCCGGAACCCTCCGCCCCTTCATGAAACACCTGATCTTCAGCACCCTCGCCGCGGCTCTTTTCAGCTTCGCCGCCGTGCCGGCATACGCCGATTTTCGGCTGTGCAACACGACATCCAATAGGGTCAGCGTCTCCATTGCCTATACGGACGGCACCAGTTGGGTGAGTGAAGGCTGGTGGAATCTCAAGGCGAGCGGCTGCGAAACTCTGGTGCGCGGACCTCTGGCGGCTGAGTATTATTATGTCTATGCAATGGACGAGCGCGGCGCGGAATGGAAAGGTAAAGCCTTCATGTGTACGCGCGATCACGAATTCCGTATCAGCGGGCGCGAGGACTGCTTCGTTCGCGGTTTCGACCGCACCGGCTTTTTCGAAATCGACACTGGCAAGGATGCCAAGAACTGGACCGTACAACTGACCGACCCGAATCCTAATCCGGCGCATTCTGGGCCTTGAAACTATTTCGAGCAGATGCGTTATCCGGAGTCTGAACATCTTCTCGGAAATCGAGAGCCCGTCCTCGCGGTCACAATGGCCGTCACAGAACTTTGCCATGGAAATTAACGCCTGAAGAGGCGGCTTTCCGCAGCGTTTCACAGTAATGCCCGGTCGCGGAGCAATGCGAAGCCCGCACCTAGAGTAGGAGATGCCGATGCGACGGCTCCGTCGCTGCAAGATCGTTGCGACGCTGGGTCCGGCGACGGCCCATCGGTCCGCGCTCGCCGACCTTTTTCGGGCAGGCACTGACGTGTTTCGGATCAACATGAGCCACGCGAGCCATGACGATATGCGCGAGCGGGTGCAGATGATCCGTTCGCTTGAACAGGAATTTGGCAGGCCAATCGCGATCCTGCTCGACCTTCAGGGGCCGAAGCTCAGGATCGGAACCTTGAAAGACGGCTCCGTCCACTTGGTGCGTGGCGACCAGTTCGTGTTTGACCAAGACACGACGCCGGGCGACGCCAGCCGGGTGCACCTTCCGCACGCGGAAATCCTGCGAGTCTCTGCAACCCGGCCATGTGATCCTGGTCGACGACGGCAAGGTGCGCCTTCATGTCGTCGAAGCGCAGATGAAAAGAGCCATCGCGGTGGTCGATGTCACCGGGACGATTTCAAATCGCAAAGGCGTGAGCCTCCCCGACACCGAAATCCCCGTCTCCTCCATGACCGAAAAAGATCGCGCCGATCTTGATGCCGGGCTAAATGCCGGCGTTGACTGGGTTGCCGTTTCTTTCGTGCAGCGCGCAGAGGACGTGGCGGAAGTGAAGAAGGTCGTGCGCGGCCGCGCTCTCGTCATGGCTAAGATCGAAAAGCCGCAGGCAATCTCGCGCCTCGAAGAAATCATGGAAATCTCTGATGGTTTCATGGTGGCACGGGGCGATCTCGGCGTCGAAATGCCGCTCGAAAAAGTGCCCGGCCTGCAAAAGCGCATCACCCGCATTGCGCGCCGGCTCGGCAAGCCGGTGGTGATCGCGACGCAGATGCTCGAATCGATGATCTCTCTGCCGGTGCCGACGCGTGCCGAGGTCTCAGATGTAGCGACTGCCGTCTTCGAAGGCGCCGATGCAATCATGCTCTCGGCCGAGAGCGCCTCCGGCCGCTATCCGATCGAGACCGTCGCGACCATGAACAGGATTGCGGAAGAAGTGGAACGCGACCCATTCTATCGTCAGATCATCAACGCGCAGCGCGCCGTACCCGAGGCGACAGGTGCCGATGCGATCGCTTCGGCCGCGCGGGATGTCGCCGAGACCTTGGACCTCAAGGCGATCGTTGCCTGGACCGCGTCGGGGTCCACCGCCTTCCGCATCGCCCGCGAGCGGACGGAAGCGCCGATACTCGCCTTGACGCCCAACCGCGAAACGGCCCGCCGCCTCGCGCTGGTCTGGGGCGTCCATGCCGTCATCACCGAGGACGCGCATGACGTTAATGACATGGCTGAACGTGCCTGCATAATCGCGCGAAAGGAAGGATTCGCGGCCACCGGTGAGCGGATCATTATCGTGGCCGGTGTGCCGTTCGGTTCGCCAGGCGCGACCAATATGGTCAGGATCGCTTATATCGAGAATTAGGCCCTGTTTACAAAGTTGCATGGCGTAGGCATCTGCGGGTGAACGCGAAAGCGGCAACCATCATGAAGAATGGCGGCTCGAAGGAAGGAAAAGGGGGAGACTCTCCCTCTCAGCTGATCGATGCGAGAATCAAGGAACTGAGTGATTGGCGGGGCGAGACGCTCGCTCGGGTCCGAAATCTCATCAAAGAGGCCTGCCCCGACGTGGTCGAGGAGTGGAAATGGAGAGGGGTTCCGGTGTGGTCGCACGCCGGAATCATCTGCACCGGCGAGACGTACAAGAACGTCGTGAAGATGACCTTCGCCAACGGCGCCTCGTTGGAGGACCCTTCGGGCCTCTTCAACGCGAGCCTCGAAGGCAACACCAGGCGTGCCATCGATATCCATGAGGGCGACAAGATTGATGAGCGTGCTCTAAAAAATCTCGTCCGAGCCGCTGTTGACTACAATCAGGCAAAAAAGAAGAAGAAAGCGCCCGCGGGTACTTGAGCGGAAGTACACAAAAATAAAAAGACATGAAGGGGTTCGAGCAAACGCCACTCAGCTTCGCTCAGGTCGCCGCGACCCAATCCTGCCTCCAAGAGGCATTCTTGAATCAAAGCCTTGAGTCACGCGTCAACCATTTTGTGAACAGCGCCCAGAAGGGCATGGCGCCCGATCGCTGCGCGAAGCGAAGCATTTCAGCAAATATGCTGCGATCCCGCCCTAGATGTCGCGGCCTTCGACCTCGACTTGCAGCTTGTCGACGATCGACTGGACCTCAGGCTGCTGCGGGTTGAGCGCGAGCGCCTTTCGGAAGGCTTCGAGCGCGCGCTTGTCCTGCCCTTGCTTCTCGAAGATGAAGCCCATCGCCACCAGAGCCGAAAAATGCCGCGGCTCGAGCCGCAGCGTCTGCTCCAGATCCGTCATCGCGCCGGCAAGATCGTCGCCAAGGAAACGTGTCGTCGCGCGCTTGTCCCAGGCTTCGGCCCAGCCCGGTTCCAGCGACAGAAGCCTGTCGAAGAGCGTGAGCGCCAGCGGCAAATGGCCGGCCTCCTGTGCGGCCAATGCGCGCGCCATCAAGAGCGTGGCGGTATCGGACTCGGATTGCATCCATACATGGTCTATGGCGGCTGCGATCCCCGCCGCCTCGTCAGCGTCGCCGGCAGCGGCAAGGCGTTTGAACAGCTTGTCGAGCGTCAGACTGCGAAGGGCCGCATGGGTCGGATGCGGCATCATCGCCTTCTTCAGCGCTTCGGCCTTGGCCGCCTTGGCCCTTTCTTCCGGCGACGCGCTTGACGGGTTCGTGGGTCTCTTGCGCGGGGCAAGTCCGGGAATCTCACCTCCCCGGCCCTGCATTGGTCCGAACAGCTCTTGGCCGTCCGACCCGTAGACGTGCACGCCCGGCGGCAATTGCATCGGCGGCATGCCGGGAATGCGCAAGAAACCGCCCGAAGAATCATCAGGCGCAACGGGATCTTGGTCTTGCGCGCCGTCGCCATCGGAGGCGGCGATGGCGCGATCCATCGGCCATGCCGCCGACAGGCAGGCCGCGACCAGAATCAGCATTGGCCACATGTAAAGGCGTAACCGCATCGGCTCTCGAACTCTTCCGCGTGAGCATGTCCGGCGAGATCGCCGCTTAGTGCCCCGCCCTCAAGAATACGCGAGCGAGGACGCGCTGGTCACGCCAATGCGCGTGACGGCTTGATAAATTAGAGCACAACCGATGAAAGTCAAAAAGTCGAGGCAAATCTCCGCGATACCGCGGGTGTGGGCATGCGACGTCAGCCCTGGCGGGCCTTATATCGCTTCTGGACCTTGTTGATGATGTAGACTCGACCCTTGCGGCGGACCAACTGGTTGGCGCGATGGCGGCCGCGCAGGGACTTAAGGGAATTGCGGACTTTCATGACGGCGGCCCTTTAAAAATGCATCGCCGGCCAGGCCGGCCGGCATGATCGAATTCCGAAGCCGCGCGCAGGTACGCGGGGCCAAACTTTGGCGCGACTTTTCCGTCATGCACCGAGTGGCGGCGATATGCCTGATTTCGCGGCTTTGATCAAGCCAAAAGGGGCATCGGTGCCCGCCCGTCCGGACTCCACCTCCCGCGAACAAAGCACAAAAACGGCCGCCGACCCTCCGGAACGCGTGGGGTCCGCCGGTCTTCAAGCGCAGCAGAGATGAGCTCTGGATCAAGGCACGGATATTGCTGTGCTTTGCGGCTTGACGTCGCGCAACGACGCTTTGCCCCGCCCAAGGGCGAAGGCGTGCGTTGAGACGTTCGTCTGGCGTCCCCCGCCGGCCGCGCCGGTTCCGACGTACAGACATGGAGATAGAGGTCTGAATGAGCGGCGATTTCACGCTCGAGCAAAAGAGATATCTCGAAGGTTTCGCCTCCGGTCTGCAGGTTTCGCGAGCGGGCCGAGCAGGTGTCTCGCCTGGCGCGGCGCCAGCCGCCAATTCATCTGCCGCCGTAGTGAGCGGCCCCGATGCCGCCCATCTCGCCGCGATGGCGCGGTTCGAAGCTACGGGCAAGAAACTGTCTGACCCGGAGAAATGGAAACGCGAGCAGCATCCTTTCGACGCCTATGCGCGGCTCGTGGATCAGGCTGAGCGCAACGAATTTCCCAAACCGCCGGACAATTTCCGCTGGCGCTTCCACGGCCTCTTTTATGTCGCTCCGGCGCAAGACTCCTACATGTGCCGGCTGCGCATCCCGAACGGCATCCTGAAACATTGGCAATTCGCCGGCATCGCCGACGTCGCCGAACGCTATGCCGGCGGTTATGTTCATGTAACGACGCGCGCCAACCTGCAGGTCCGCGAAGTGGCCGCAAAGAATGCCGTCGACCTCGTCAACGCCATCTTGGACCTCGGCCTCTGCTCCCGCGGCTCCGGAGCCGACAACATCCGCAACGTGACCGGAGATGCGACCGCGGGCATCGACGCACAAGCACTCATCGATACGCGCTCCTATGCGCGCGATTGGCATTTCCACATCTTGAATGACCGCTCGCTCTATGGTCTGCCGCGCAAGTTCAACGTCGCCTTCGACGGCGGTGGCGTCATCCCGACCCTTGAGGACACCAACGACATCGGGTTCCAGGCCGTCGAAGTGCTGGAAGGCGCAGCCATACCCTCAGGCAACTATTTCCGCCTCGTGCTCGGCGGCATCACCGGGCACAAGGACATCGCCCGCGATACGGGAATCGTCGTCAGACCGGAAGAAACGACGAAGGTTGCGGATGCCATCGTTCGTGTCTTCATTGATCAGGGTGACCGGACCGATCGCAACAAGGCGCGGCTTAAATATATTCTCGATTCGTGGGGCATCGAGAAATTTGTCGCGGCCGTCGAAGGCAAGCTCGGCCGCCAATTGCTGCGCGTCGATGCGAGCCAGGTGGCGCCGCGGCCGGCGCAGAAGCGGGACGCTCATGTCGGTATTCACCGGCAAAAGCAGCAGGGGCTCCATTACGTCGGCGTGGTTCTACCAGTCGGCAAAATGACGACGCCGCAGGTACGGGAACTTGCGGCAATCGCGCAATCCTGCGGTGACGGCGAGATCAGACTCACCGTCTGGCAGAATCTGCTGATTTCCGGCATTGCCGAAGATCGGCTCGGCGAAGTGCAACAACGGATCGAAGCCACCGGCCTCGACTGGAAGGCATCGAGCATCCGCGCCGGGCTCATCGCCTGCACTGGCTCGCACGGCTGCAAGTTCGCAGCCTCTGACACCAAGGGACATGCCGAGGCGATCGCAGCGTGGTGCGAGAGCCGCATCCGGCTCGACCGGCCGGTCAATATCCACCTCACCGGCTGCCATCATTCCTGCGCCCAGCATTACATCGGCGACATAGGCCTCATCGGGGCGCGGGTCGCCACCAATGAAGAAGGCGACGCGGTTGAAGGCTATCACATTTGCATCGGTGGCGGCTTCGGCGCCGAGGCTTCGATCGGCCGCGAGATTTTCCGCGACGTGAAGGCCGATGCCGCACCTCGCGTCGTCGAAAGCCTACTCAAGACCTATCTCGCCCATCGCGCCAGCTCGGCCGAGACCTTTCAGCAATTTACCGCGCGCCACGATGTCCGCGCCCTCAAAACCCTCGCTGAGACCTGCAACACATGACCATTGCCGTCCCAACTGCGCTCATGATCCCACTTCTGCCGGAAAATGCGCCGTTCCCGCCGGAGCAACGCGCTTGGCTGAACGGCTTCTTCGCCGGCCTTCTGGCAGCGACCGATCCGGCGATGCCGGAGATGCCTTTTGAAGGCGATTCCGGTATCCCGCCGGCAGGCGAAGTCGATGAGGGCGCACCCTGGCACGACCCGACTTTGTCCTATGACGAGCGGCTGAAGCTTGCCGAGGGCAAACCGCTGCGCCGTCGCCTGATGGCGGCCATGGCGCAGCAGGACTGCGGCCAATGCGGCTATCTCTGCGAGACCTATGCGGACGCGATCGCGAACGGATCGGAGCAACGCCTGAATCTCTGCGTGCCGGGCGAAAAAATCACCGCGCGCGGTCTCAAGGTGCTCCTCGAAGAATCCGCCGGGGTACCCGCCGCAGAGCCTGCAATGTCAATTCCGGCTGCTCCGAAGGCGGCGATAGCCAAAACCCTCGGCTATTCGCGCAGCACACCCGTCGATGTGACCTTCCTGTCGCGCCGGCGGCTCAATAAGGAGGGCTCTGACAAGGCGACCTATCATATCGAATTCGATCTAGTTTCGGCGTCTATCCGCAGAATGACCCGGCCCTCGTCGATACCATCCTCACCACGCTTCGTGCGCCGGCCGATTTCCCCATCATTGACCGGACGCTGCGCGAGGTGCTCCTGAACGAAGTATCGCTCGCGCCAGCACCCGATGCGCTTTTCGGGCTGATTTCCTACATCGTCGGCGGCGAGCGTCGGCAGAAGGCGAAAGAACTCGCCAAGGGCGAAGACCCGGATTGCGATGCGGCCCATCTCGACGTTCTTGCCGCATTCGAGAAATTCGCCGGCATCCACCCCGATCCCGAAGCGCTGGTCGAATGCCTCGAATCGTTGCAGCCGCGACTCTATTCGATCTCGTCATCGCATAAGACGAATCCCGGCCGCGTGTCGCTCACCGTGGATCATGTGCGCTATCTGATTGGCGAGCGCCCGCGCCATGGCGTCGCCTCCTCCTGGCTCGCCGAACGGCTGGAGCCCGGCACGAAGCTGAAGGCCTATGTGCAGAGGGCGCGCGATTTCGCCCTGCCCGCAAGTGGCGACACACCAATCATCATGGTAGGGCCCGGCACGGGAGTGGCACCTTTCCGCGCCTTCCTGCATGAGCGCGCGGCGCAGGCGGCAAAAGGCGGGGCCTGGCTCTTCTTCGGCCATCAGCATCGCGCGACCGACTTCTTCTATGAAGAGGAAATGACGGACTTTCTGAACCGGGGCATCCTGACGAACCTGTCGCTCGCCTGGTCGCGTGACGGTGCAACGAAGTGTTACGTCCAGGACAAGCTGCGCGAATCCGGCAAGGAAGTCTGGGACTGGATCGCGCGCGGCGCGCATTTCTACGTCTGCGGCGACGCGTTGCGCATGGCAGGCGATGTCGAACGGGCGATGGTCGACATCGTCGCTGAACATTCGCGCCGCGACCTCGAATCCGCCCGTCAATTCGTGCAAGATCTCAAGAAGGGCGGCAGCTATCAGACAGACGTCTATTGATGCCGGCGCGATCTGCCTTGACGCGCTTCGGCGTGGAGGCTTACGCCAAGCCACTTTCGGCGGCCAGCGCCAAAAGGTCCGTCTGCGGCCGGGCGCCATAATGTTGGATGATTTCGGCCGCCGCGAGGGAGCCGAGCCTCGCGCAATCCGTCAGCTCCAATCCTTGCGCGAGACCGGCGAGAAAACCCGGCGGCGAAAAGATCGCCGGCGCCCGTCGTGTCGATGACTTTCTCGATCGGTACGGCCTTGACCGCATGCGTCTCCTCGCGAGTCACGACGAGCGAGCCCTTTTCCGAGCGCGTCACGACGGCGAGAATATCTTCGTTGCCGCAAGCATGCGACGGCGGTATCGAAGTCCGCCGTCTGATAGAGCGAATGCAGTTCGCTTTCGTTGGCGAAGAGGATATCGACATGACCGTCGCGGATGAGCCGCAAGAACTCGTCGCGGTAGCGATCGACGCAGAAGGCGTCTGAAAGGCTCAGGGCGACGCGGCGCCCCGCAGCATGTGCGATCTCCGGCGGCTTTGAGAAAAGCCGCTTTGCCTTCGGCGGATCCCACAGATAGCCTTCGAGATAGACGATCTGCGCCGCCGTGACGAACGCCGGATCGACGTCGGCTTCGGTGAGTGCCTGGCATGCGCCGAGAAACGTGTTCATCGTGCGCTGGCCATCAGGCGTCACCAGCACGAGGCAGCGGGCACTCGCCGGACCTTCAAGGCCGCCGCGGATGCGAAGTCCACTTCCGCGGCACGGATATCATGCGTGAAAATCTTGCCGAGCGGATCGGCCTTCACCTTGCCGATGAAGGCCGTGCGACAGCCGAGTTTCGCCGCGCCGATGATCGTATTGGCGGCCGAACCGCCCGAGACGATCGTCGTCTGACCCATGGCCGAATAGAGCTTCTCAGCCGTCGTCTCGTCGACGAGCCGCATCGTCCCCTTGTGCAGACCATGCAGCGCGAGAAAATCGTCGTCGCTCGGCGCAATGACGTCGACGATCGCATTACCTAGGCCGACGATATCGTAGAGACAGGAAGCCATGGGTCTCGCGCGATGTGTCCGGAGCGAGCCCTCTGGCATTCCATAAGGACGCGGTCAAGTTGCGGCGATTCACAACCCTTCGAACAGAGCCGTCGACAAGTAGCGTTCAGCGAAGGACGGAATGACAACGATGATATTCTTACCGGCGAATTCCGGCCGCAAGCCGACTTCAACTGCGGCTGCGACCGCGGCGCCCGAAGAAATCCCAACCGGGATTCCTTCGAGCCGGGCGACGAGACGGGCGGTGTCGAAAGATGTCTGATTGCCGACCGTGACGACCTCGTCAATCAGGCTGCGGTCGAGGATCGCCGGCACGAAGCCAGCGCCAATGCCCTGGATCTTATGCGGGCCCGGTTGGCCACCTGAGAGGACCGCGGAATCCTCGGGCTCGACGGCGACAATCCGCAGGCTCGGCCGGCGCGGCTTCAAGGCCTGGGCGACGCCGGTGATCGTGCCGCCCGTGCCGACGGCGGAGACGAATACATCGACTTCGCCGTTGCGTGTCATTCCATATTTCCTCGGCGGTGGTGAGCCGGTGAATTTCAGGATTGGCCGGGTTTTCAAATTGCTGCGGGATCGCAGCTCCGGGAGTCGTCGCGAGCAGTTCCTGTGCCTTGGCGATGGCGCCCTTCATGCCCTGCGGAGCAGGCGTCAGCACGAATTCGGCGCCGAGAAGAGCGAGCATCTTGCGCCGTTCGATGGACATCGACTCCGGCATGACGAGGATCAATCTGTAGCCGCTGCGCTGCGGCGACGAAGGCGAGCGCGATGCCGGTATTACCGGAAGTCGGCTCGATCAGTACGCAGCGTTCGGGCGAAATCCTGCCAGCCGCTTCCATCGCGGCGACCATGCTGACGCCGATCCTGTCCTTGACGCTGCCGATCGGGTTGAAGAATTCGAGCTTGGCCAGAAGATTGGCCTTGACGCCTTTTTCCTTGGCGATCTTGTTCAGCCGAACCAGCGGCGTATCGCCGATCGTCTCGATGATGGAATCGTAGATGCGCCCACGCCCCGGAACATGCCTCTGCGCCGGGCTCCCGACTTCCTTCACTGCGGCTTGCGCCATAACTCTGCTCCCGGTGATGGGCTCATTTTATATAGGACGATAGCAAAATACGCGAGGAGGGGCGAACCTGTCGTTACGGCAGGTAATACCGAACAGAACGTGCGCCGGCGTCTTAGCCTTTCGGCTGCGCGACGACACGCAGATAGGGCCGCGGCGCCTTCCAGCCGGCCGGGAATTTCTTCTTTGCGTCCTCATCGGAGACCGACGGCGACGATGATCACATCCTCGCCGTTTTTCCAATTGACCGGCGTTCGCGACCTGATGTTTGGCGGTGAGTTGCAGAGAATCGATGACGCGCAGGATCTCATCGAAATTGCGGCCCGTGCTCGCCGGATAATTGAGCGTGAGCTTGATCTTCTTGTCGGGCCCGATGACGAAGACCGAGCGCACCGTGAGCGTATCGCTCGCATTGGGATGGATCATCCCATAGAGATTGGCGACCTTGCGGTCCGGATCGGCGATTAGGGGAAAATTCAGAGCGTAGCCCTGGGTCTCCTTGATGTCCTGCGCCCATTTCTCGTGGCTAGTGAGCGGATCGACGCTGAGGCGCGATGACCTTGACGCCGCGCTTCGTCGAAGTCCGGCTTCAGTTTCGCCGTATAGCCAAGTTCGGTCGTGCAGATCGGCGTGAAATTCTTCGGATGCGAAAACAGGACGGCCCAGGAGTTGTCGATGAAATCATGGAATTTGATCGGCCCTTCGGTCGTTTGAGCCTCGAAGTCCGGGGCGATGTCGCCAAGTTGGAGTGCCATATGTTGTCACCTCTCTAAACGCCAAAAACGGCACGCACAGCGCACCGCGGTTGCGAAATCTCGCACTTTGGCCCGTGAAGAAGCTTTTCCAGGTTTCGCCGACGAAAGCGGGCTGCAAAGCCGAGATCAGCACGGATATTACTGACTATTTCCATTTCCGTCAAAGCAATAGGCTATGATCTACGATCCTATATCGTAAAATCTGCCCGCCCGCTCTCGGGGAAAATTTTCTTTTCCCCGGCCTGCCGGCAAATGTCGTCGATCGTGACAAGTTCAAGATCTCCGAGGAAAGCCTGGCCGGCCTTTTCGATGATCGGCCCGATCACCGCTTCGACGAAGCGGCTTTCGCCGGGCTTCGACTTCGCCAGGCGGCTCCGTCATGACGGCGCGGACGACTTCGGCGGCGCTGATGCGGCGACGCTCGCGCGCGAGTTCGTAACCGCCGCGCGGGCCGCGCACGCCTTTCAAGATGTCGGCGCGGACCAGTGCCTGCAGCAAAGTTTCGAGGTGGCGCGGCGGCAGATCGAGCCGGCCGGCCAGCGTCTTCGCCGCGACCGGCTGCGGCCGGGCGTGGATGGCGATATCGGCGACGGCGGCGAGTGCCAGCATGCTGCGGCGGCACAGAAGAATCATGCCTTCTTCTCCCGGAAGCTTGCGTTCCCGTTGATCCATAGCCGCCTGTCCCACGCGCCGTCTCGTCAAGTTCGCGTTCGTCACGAAAATGGCGCGCGTCATCGGGGCGACGACGAGCTGCGCAATGCGCGCGCCGCGCACGACCTCAAAAGGCTCGCCGCCGAAATTGACGAGCAGCACCCCTATTTCGCCGCGATAATCGGAATCGATCGTTCCCGGTGCATTCAAGACCGTGACGCCGTGCTGCAAGGCGAGCCCCGAGCGCGGCCTGACCTGCGCCTCGAAACCCTCGGGCAATTGCAACGCTATGCCGGTCGGAACGAGATGACGCGCGCCGGGCTCGATGATGATTTTTACCTCGGGGGCGAGCGCCGCGAAAAGATCGGCGCCGGCCGCCCCCGCGCTATGGTAGGCGGGGAGCGGCAAGCCTTCGCCATGCGGCAACAGCCGGACGGCAACGGCCAGCAAGGCGGCTTGATCAGACATCGCCGCTTGCCTCCAGCAGCTTTGCCAAATGCTGAACGAGCTCCTGCGCAACCTCCTCCTTGCGCATACGCGGCCAAGCCTGCGTGCTGGAGCGCGTCACGATCGTCACCTGGTTTTCGTCCTGGCCCATCACGCCCGCGCCGCCGTTTTCCGTGCCCACGTCATTGGCAATGATCACGTCACACCCTTTGCGCGTCAATTTTGCGCGCGCATGGTCGATGAGATTTTCCGTCTCCGCCGCAAAGCCGACGACGAGATGCGGCCGCGCAATGCTGCGTTGCGCAACTCTCGCGAGGATATCCGGGTTTTCGACGAGAAAAAGACCCGGCGCGCCTGCCGCTCCTTTCTTGATCTTCTGCGCGGCGGCGTCCGCAACCCGCCAATCGGCAACCGCTGCCGCGGCGATGAAAATATCGGCCGGCAACGAAGCTTCGACGGCTGCGAGCATTTGCGCCGCCGTCTCGACATGCTGCGTCTTGACACCGGGGGGATCGGCCAGACCGACCGGGCCGCTGACGAGCATGACATCGGCGCCCGCCGCGGCTGCCGCCGCCGCGATGGCATGGCCCTGCTTGCCGGACGAACGATTGCCGAGATAGCGCACCGGGTCGATCGGCTCATGCGTCGGGCCGGAGGTGACGACGACCCGCCGGCCCGCGAACGGCCGCGCTGAGGACGGCGTCCTTCCCGGCAGCGGGATGGTCGTGATGCCCTGGAGCGCCGCGGCGATTGCCGCCAAGATCGCGGCCGGCTCGCTCATCCGGCCGGGGCCATATTCGCCGCAGGCCATCTCGCCCTCCTCCGGTCCGACGAACATCACGCCATCACGACGCAAGGTCGCGACATTGCGGTAGGTCGCCGGATGCGACCACATCCGCACGTTCATCGCCGGCGCGACGAGGATTTTCTTGTCGGTCGCCAGAAGCAGCGTCGAGGCGAGATCATCGGCCAATCCGTGCGCCATTTTGGCGACGAGATCGGCCGTCGCCGGCGCGACGACGACGAGATCGGCATCGCGCGAAAGCTGAATGTGTCCGATCTCGGTCTCGTCCGTCAGCGAGAAGAGATCGTCGAAGACCTTGCTGCCGGAGAGGCTCGCAGCCGAGAGCGGCGTGACGAATTGTTTCGCCGCCTTCGTCATGACGACGTGCAGGCTCGCGCCCTGCTCGCGCAAGCGGCGGATGAGGTCGAGGACCTTGTAGGCGGCGATGCCGCCGCCGATAACGAGCAAAATACGCTTGCCGTGCAGCACGCTATGCTTTTCCCAGACCGCACCAAGAGAATTCGTCGAAGGCTGCTCTTCGCTTCGCATCGGCAGGATCTGCGGCTCAATGCAAGAAGAGGAACAAAATCATTATAGCGACGATGAGCCAAAGTGCGAAATGGCCGAGCCTGGCGCCGCGCGCCTCAGCCTTGCCGATCTTCTCGATCGCCGCTTCAGACAGCTCGAACCCGTCTTCGGCCATGGCTTCGATTTGCGTCACGATCTTCTCGCTGCGCAGAAGCACCGCGGGAAGATTGGCGGCGAATTGGGCGAGCGAAGACAGCGCGCGCCCGGCATCCTCGATCTTGCCGACCGGCCCGAGATTTTTTTCGAGCCAGCCGCGCACGACAGGCTCGGCGGTCGACCACATGTCGAGCTTGGGATCGAGGCTGCGGGCGACGCCTTCGACGACGACCATGGTCTTTTGCAAAAGCACGAGCTCGGTTCGCGTCTTCATGTCGAAGAGGTCGGTGATTTCGAACAGCAGCGTCAGCACTCTCGCCATCGAAATTTGGTCGGCGGTGCGGGCATGGATCGGCTCACCGATGGCGCGGATCGCCTGCGCGAAATCCTCCACCTTGTGCCGGCGCGGCACGTAGCCCGCTTCGAAATGCACTTCCGCTACTCGGCGATAATTACGCGTGATGAAACCGTAAATGATCTCGGCGAGAAACCGTCGCTCCTTGATGCCGAGTCGTCCCATGATGCCGAAATCGACCGCGATCAGTCGGCCTTGCGGGTCGACGAAGAGATTGCCCTGGTGCATGTCGGCATGGAAGAAGCCGTCGCGCATCGCATGGCGCAAGAAGGACTGGATGATCGTGCGGCCGATAGCGGGTAGATCGAGACCGGCCGCGACAAGCGCCTTTGTGTCGGAGAGCGCTATCGCTTCGATCCATTCGAGCGTCAGCACCTCTTTCTCAGTGCGGTCCCAATCGACGGCGGGCACGCGAAAATCGCTTTCCCCGGCGGTGTTCTCGGCAAATTCTGAGGCCGCTGCGGCCTCCAGCCGGAAGTCCATCTCGATCTTCACCGTGCGGGCGAGCGTGTCGACGACTTCGACCGGCTTCAGCCGTTGCGTTTCGGGAAACCAGCGCTCGGCAATGCGAGCGGCGAAATACATGTCAGAAAGGTCGCGCCTGAAACGCCGTTCGACCCCCGGGCGCAAAATTTTGACAGCGACGTCACGCTCCCCTGTCGCATCGCGGACACGGGCGCGATGGACCTGCGCGATCGACGCAGCCGCAACCGGCTCGGCAAAACTCACGAAGATCGTATCGATCGGGCGGCCGAAGGCGGCTTCGATCGCTCTCACCGCCTGGTCGCGCGAGAACGGCGCCATATGATCTTGCAGAAGTTCGAGGCGAAAGGCGACGTCGGCGCCGACCACATCCGGACGCGTCGCCAGGAATTGCCCAAGCTTCACATAGGAGGGGCCAAGCGCGCTGATCGCCGCCGGCAAAAGGTCGAGCCCGCTGCCGCGTTTCCCAATGAGTTTGGCGATGCCGAATGGAACCCGCGCCGTCGCCGGCAGAGTCATGATGTCAATGTCGCGAAAAAGGCCGGCGCGAGACAGGACGAAGCCGGCGCGCGCGATACGCAGAAGATGCCCGAAGGGAAAAACCACGCCTAGAGTTTCCAGCCCGAGTGGATTGCAACGACGCCGGCACTCAGCTTGGTGAAGGAGGCACGCGCGAATCCGGCCGCCGCTATCCAGTCGCGGAAGGTTTCGGCCGAAGGAAATCGGCGGATCAATTCAACGAGATAGCGGTAGGCCGCAGCATCGCCAGTCACAAGCCGGCCAAGCGCGGGGATGGCGCGAAAGGAATAGGCTTCGTAAATCCGGTCGAGACCGGCCATGTCGACATGCGAAAACTCAAGGCAGAGAAATCGACCCCCCCGGCGCAGCACGCGATAGGCCTCTTTGAGCGCCGCTTCGATCCGCGGCACATTGCGAATGCCGAAGGCGATCGTATAGGCATCGAATTGGCCGTCTGGGAACGGCAGGGACTCGGCGTTCGCCTCGACGAAGTCGAGCCTGGCCGCCAAACCTTTTTCGACAGCCCGGCGGCGGCCAATCTCCAGCATGTCGGGATTGACGTCGAGAATGGTGACACGCGTCTCGGCTCCCCCTGCCTTGGCGACACGAAGGGCGACATCGCCCGTTCCGCCGGCGACGTCGAGGTGACTGAACCGCCGCGTCTTCGAAGGGTTCACCGCAGTGACGAGCCGATCCTTCCAGAGCCGGTGCAGGCCGCCGGACATAAGATCGTTCATCAGATCGTAGCGGAAGGCGACCTTGTGAAAGACTTCGTCGACATGGCGTTGCTTCTCGGGCAGCGGCACGGACGAAAAGCCAAAATGAGTATCCTTCACGCGATCCCCGATTGAGTGTTGCGACCCGGCCATGGTCATGCTCCAGCCAGGATCATATCGCGGGCGATCCGCGGTGGCTACGAACAGGCAGCGCCCTATGTTCCCGAGCGCGGCCCAATCCATTTGCCCGGTTTCGGCCGCGGCCGTCAATTTGGCTTTACCATCCACCCTTAATTATCGGCCATTCGGGCAGCTCGTGGAGGTGAAACATGTTCAAGCTCAACCCGGCCTCGAAGGCGCGTTTCGCACTGGGATTGGCGGTCGCGACTACCGCCTCGGCGGCATTTCTCGCCGCAACCTCGCCCCTGATGGCCGAAACGATCAAACTGCAGGCGACGCTCATCGGCGCCGAAGAAGTGCCTCCGACGACCAGCAAGGGAACAGGTACGCTGAACGCCACTTTCGACACGGACACGAGAAAGCTGACATGGAGCGTATCTTATTCAGGCCTGACCGGGCCGGCCATCGCGGCACATTTCCACGGTCCGGCGGCGGTCGGCAAGAACGCGCCGATCGAAGTGCCCGCCACCAATGTCGATCAGAATCCAATCACCGGTTCGGCAACTTTGACCGAGTCCCAGGCCAAGGATCTTCTCGACGGGAACGTCTATTTCAACATCCATACGGAAGCCAACAAGCCCGGCGAGATCCGCGGGCAGGTCGAGAAAGTGCCGAACTGATGCCGAAGCCGATGCATACCCGGGGGAGCCTCAGCTTGGAAAGTCGGGAGAAGACCGCGCCGCAACAAGCGTGATCGATCAGAGGCCCCGCGGCGAATCGCGGGCGAAGTTGGCGACCTCCTCCGAGCCGAGCTCGGCGATAAGGAGCGCGCGACGAAAGGCGCGACCGTGCGGTCCTTCTCACCGATGCTGATCGGCAGCGGTTGCGTCCGCATCAGATTTACGAAGGTGCCGATTCAAAATGCCAACTGAAAGGCTGTGAATACTCGCCAGCGGGTTTTTCAGTTGCGCGGCTGTGCCCTCAAGATAGGCCAACTCTGCACGTAGGTCGTATAGCGCGCCGCCGCGAAAGGTTTGCGAAAATTGTCTCAGCATTCCGGCGTTCATCCACGCGCCTTGAATGAAGATGACTGTTCTGCTCAGACCATCGGTCTTTTGAAATGACCGTCTTACTGTGCTGGCAGCTCAAGTTTCTTCACTTGATGTTCAAACGAGACGGACGCCGTGGCAAAAACAGAACAATCACAAACTTTTGAAAAAACACGCGAATTCCTCTGCTAGTTTGGCGGCGCCATGCGCGGGGCAATTCTGCCTGGAGCCAATCTTGCCAACTTATTCAAAGGAATGCGATGGAAAATCGCTGCCGGCCGAAGCGCCCTCATGGCCTTTCGGTATCCGATGCGGCGTAGAGTCCGAACCCTTGGATTTGCGATCGCTTTTCCATCGCTTGCCCGGCGCAGGCTCGATATCCATGGCTCTGGCCTTGTTCGCTGGAGTATCGCTGAGCGCCTGCACCGTGGGGCCGGACTATCTGCGCCCGACGGCACCAACTTCCGCGCAATTCAAGGAAGCGAAGAAGGGTTGGAAGATTGCCACCCCGCTCGATACGCTCGATCGCGGCGATTGGTGGGACGTCTATAGAGATGTGAAGCTTGCCTCCCTCCTCAGCCAAGTTGAGATTTCCAACCAAACGGTCAAAGCTGCCGTCGCCGCCTATGAAGAGGCGGTTGCCATCATTCGCGAGGCGCAGGCCGGCTATTTTCCCACCGTCACAACCAGTTATAGCGCAACCGCCTCTCGCCAAAATTCAGGAGTGAACGGCATCGGTGTGAACCTTGGCCGCTCAACAACAACTGTCACCTACAATCCCGTCGCCAACGCCACCTGGGATCTCGATGTCTGGGGTCGGATCCGGCGCACTGTCGAAAGCAACGCCGCCGCCGCGCAAGTCAGCGCCGCAGATTTGCAGAACGCTACGCTGTCCGAACAGGCGGCGCTGGCCACCGCCTACTTCAATCTGCGCGCCGCCAATTCCTTGAGAGCGCTGTTGGACCGAACGGTCGTCGACTATAAGAAGACTCTCGAAATCACCCAGAATCAATACAACGCCGGCACCGTATCGCAGGCGGACGTGATCACGGCGCAAACTCAGGTGCTGGCTACCGAGGCACAGGCGATCGGTGTCGGTGTTCTCAGGGCGCAATATGAGCACGCCATCGCCGTTTTGACCGGCAGGCCGCCGGCCGACCTCTCGCTGGCGCCGGGCGCTCTAGCAAAGACAGTTCCGCACGTTCCGATCACTGTTCCGTCGCTCTTGCTCGAACGGCGCCCCGACATTTCCGCTGCCGAACGTCTAATCCAAGAAGAGAACGCTCTGATCGGCGTTGCGGTCGCCGCCTTCTATCCGGACATCAGCTTGTCGGGAATGTTCGGATTTATCGGCGTGACGCCACTGCCGATCTCCGCCGCAGATGAAGTCTGGTCGGTCGTCGGGACTGCGACGCAAACGGTCTTTGACGGAGGCCTGCGCAGCGCTGAGGTCGCCGCAGCGCGGGCAACCTATGAGCAAAGTGTCGCCAATTATCGTCAAACCGTGCTGACTGCCTTCCAGCAGGTGGAGGACGAGCTTGCCGCGCTTCGCATCCTGGCACAGGAGCTCAAAAAAGAGGAGGAGGCGGTCGTGGCGGCGCGCCAGGCGGTGCAGATCTACCTGAACCAATATCGCGCCGGCACCGTCGCCTTCACGACTGTGGTCACCGCGGAGGCGACCCAGCTCGCCGACGAGGAAGCCGCGCTCAATACCCGCCAGAGCCAATTTGTCGCGAGTGTCGCCCTGATCGAGGCGCTGGGCGGGGGGTGGGACGCGTCACTCCTTCCAAATATTGCGGGCCTGTCGGCCGTGCCGACGCTGACGCCGCCCCTTTGAGGACCCGGCGCCGCTTGCGCCTGTCCAAACTCACCAAGAAGTAATTTGCTTTTTTTGTACTTGCAGGGAAGTGGATAGTGTCTTGTTTGCTTGTTCGGAGCCATTGTGCCGCCAGACAATTCGGTTTCTAAGCCGCGCGTACACTATTTATTGATCGAAGTGTTCGCTGAAAGAACGTGCGGCCGGTGCTTTGAGGCACAATCTTCAGCGGATCGTCGCCCCAGCATGGCGCTGCAGGGGCCATCGGTCATGTTTTTGGCAGGCTGGGAAGGTTAATGGCCTTGACCAGTTACGTCTAAACCCTCGTTTCTTGCCGGCGCGGTTTGTGACGATCGCTCGGACAAGACCGAATGGATGAGAACAAAATGGACGAGAAAGTCGGCAAGCCCCAAAGGCCGAAAGTCCCTGGCGCGCCGGTGCCTGAAACGACGCCCGAGAAGCAGTCGGGGCGCGATACGGCCTCTGCCGCGTTGCCGCCGCCTGAAAAGGGCGCTGGGGCGCTGCCACCGCGTGACACCGGCGAGCCAGTGGCGCGCGACAAGGTTCCTGCCGAGCCGTGGGCGCCAGCGAAGGCCCCCGGCAGGCCGCGTGCGCCCGAGCATCCGGGCACGGTCCCGGCACCGCGGCGCCGCTCGATCGGTGGTTTTCTCACCGGTGTGATCATTCTGGCCTTGCTGGGCTACGGCATCTATCGCGTCATCGCGCCGACGCCGGAGCCTACGGCACGCAGCGAGCGCGCCGGCGGCGCGCCGCAGTCTGTCGGCGTCACCACCATCGGCGCAGGAGACATCAGGATCATTTTTAATGGTCTTGGAACGGTCACGCCGCTCGCCACGGTGACCGTGCGGACCCAGATCAACGGCCAGCTCACCGAAGTCGCCTTCAAAGAAGGTCAAATGGTCAAGCAAGGCGATTTCCTCGCGCAGATCGATGCGCGACCCTATCTCTTGGCGGAACAGCAATACGAAGGACTATTGCTGCACGACCAGGGCCTTCTCGACCAGGCGCAGGTCGACCTCGTCCGCTATCAGACGCTGGTGCAGCAGAATTCAATCGCCCGGCAACAGGCCGAAGACCAAGCCTTTTTGGTGAAGCAATACCAGGGATCGGTAAAGACCGATCAGGCCCAGATCGAGCAGCAGAAGCTGAACATCACCTATTGCCACATCGTCTCGCCGGTCACCGGCCGGGTCGGTCTCCGCCTCGTTGATCCAGGAAATTACGTCCAGACGACCGATACCAACGGGATTGCCGTATTGACCCAGCTGCAGCCGATCTCGGTCATTTTCTCGCTGCCCGAGGATGACATTCCGGAAATCGTCGCGCAGATGAAGGCGAACGTCTCCTTGGTCGCAACCGCCTATGATCGCGCGAACGTGACCGAGCTCGCGACCGGAAAGATCACGGTCCTCGACAACGAGATCGACACCACGACCGGCATGGTCAAATTCCGCGCCGAATTTCCGAACACCGAGGGGACGCTCTTTCCCAATCAGTTTGTCAACGTTCGTTTGCTGGTCAGAACCCTTGACAATGTCGTCGTCGCGCCGAATGCAGCGATTCAGCGCGGTGCGCCGGGAACCTATGTCTATCTCGTAAACGCGGACAATACGGTTTCCGTGCGCGTCGTGAAGCTCGGCCCCGTCGATGGCGGCATGGTCCAGGTCGTTTCCGGCTTGAACCCAGGCGATCGTGTCGTCACCGACGGCACCGACCGCTTGAGCGATGGCGCACGTGTGATGATCCGGGGAACCGAGCCCGCCAAAGCCGGCGGCGGCGAACCGAAGACTCCTGGCAAAGGTCATTCGCACCGACGGAACGCCGAGTGAGCCCTGGCTGTCGAGGAGAATTGGCGCGATGAATCCGTCGCAGACCTTTATCCTGCGTCCTGTCGCAACTACTCTTCTCATGGCGGCAATTCTGCTGGCCGGCGGCTTTGCCTATAGGTTTCTGCCGCTCTCCGCCTTGCCGGAGGTGGATTATCCAACCATCCAGGTCCAAACCTTCTATCCAGGCGCCAGCCCGGAAGTGATGACCTCGTCGGTGACAGCGCCGTTGGAGCGGCAACTCGGCGAAATGCCCGGCCTCAACCAGATGACCTCGGCGAGTTCAGCCGGCGCGTCGGTGATCACGCTGCAATTCAGCCTCAACCTCAGCCTCGACGTCGCCGAGCAGGAAGTGCAAGCGGCGATCAACGCCGGCGCCAACTTGCTGCCGAGCGATCTGCCTACCCCGCCGGTCTATGCGAAAGTCAATCCCGCCGACGCGCCGATCCTGACTCTCGCCATCACCTCCAGTACTTTGCCGCTGACCACGATCGAAGATCTGAGCGAGACGCGGCTCGCTCAGAAGATCTCGCAGCAGCCCGGCGTCGGGTTGGTCAGCATCAGCGGCGGCCAAAGGCCCGCGATCCGCATCAAGTTCAATCCGCGCGCCCTCGCGGCCTATGGCTTGAACGTCGACGACGTTCGCACGACCATCGGCAACTTCAACGTGAATATCCCGAAGGGCAATTTCGACGGCCCGTCGCAGTCTTCGACGATCAATGCCAACGACCAAATCACTTCGGCCAAGCAATTCGAGGATGTGATCATCGCATATCGCAATGGCAACCCGGTCCGGTTGTCAGATGTCGCGACGACCGTCCGCGGACCGGAAAACGACAAGATTGCCGCCTGGGCCAATAAGACGCCGGCGATCATCCTCAACATCCAGCGCCAGCCGGGCGCCAACGTCATCAAGGTTGTGGACGGGATCAAACGTCTGCTGCCGCAGATCGAGGCCGGACTGCCCTCGGCGATCAACATCAAGGTGTTGAGCGATCGCACGACGACGATCCGCGCCTCGGTCGCCGACGTTGAATTCGAGCTCGGCCTCGCCGTCATTCTCGTCGTGCTCGTCATCTTCCTTTTTTTGCGCAATCTGCCCGCAACGATCATCCCGAGCCTGTCGGTTCCCCTATCCCTGGTCGGCACGCTGATCGTCATGTTCCTGTTGGGGTTCAGTCTCGACAACTTGTCACTGATGGCCTTGACCATATCGACCGGCTTCGTCGTCGACGATGCCATCGTTATGATCGAGAACATCTCGCGTTATGTCGAGCAGGGAGAGGAGCCGCTGGAAGCGGCGCTCCGCGGTTCGGGCCAGATCGGATTTACGATCATCTCGCTGACAGTCTCGCTCATCGCGGTGCTTATCCCCCTGCTCTTCATGGGCGATGTCGTCGGCCGCCTGTTCCATGAATTTGCGATTACGCTGGCTGCCACCATCGTAATCTCCGCGATCGTGTCCCTGACTCTCGTCCCGATGCTCTGCGCAAAACTGCTCCGTCACAGGCCCGAATCGGCGCGCAGCCGGTTTGATGTCAGGGCAGAGCGCGCGTTCAACTGGATCATCCGGCAGTATGGGCGGGCGCTGGAGGTCGTGCTGGAGCACCAGCCGCTGACGCTTTTGATCGCCATCGCGACGCTCGTCGTGACGATCCTGCTCTATATCGAGATTCCGAAAGGCTTCTTTCCGGTGCAGGACACCGGCATGATCCAGGGGATTTCGGAAGCTGAGCAGAGCATCTCCTTTGCCGCCATGGCGGAGAGGCAGCAGGCACTCGCCGACGTCCTGCTCAAGGATCGCGACGTCGACAGCCTGAGTTCGTTCATCGGCGTCGATGGCACCAACATGACGCTGAATAGCGGCCGATTCCTCATCAACCTCAAGCCGCGCGACAAGCGTCAGGATACGGTCGGCGCGGCTATCCGCAGGCTGCAGCATGAAACCGCCGGCGTCGAAGGCATCAAGCTTTACATGCAGCCGGTGCAGGATTTGACGATCGATTCGAACGTCAGCCGCGCCCAGTATCACTTCGTCCTTGAGAACGCCAACGGCAGCGAGATGCAGACCTGGGTGCCGAAGCTCGTCAAGAAACTCGCCGGCCTGCCGGAGCTCACCAATGTCGCCAGCGACATGGAGGACCAAGGCCGCGCCGTCGATCTGGTAATCGATCGCGCCACGGCAAGCCGTTTCGGCATTACGCCGGCGACCGTCGACAATCTGCTTTATGACGCCTTCGGACAGCGGATCGTTTCGACGATCTATACGCAATCCAACCAGTATCGCGTGATTATGGAAGCCACGCCGGACCTACAGCATACGCTGAGTTCGCTCAATACATTTTATTTGCCGTCATCGTCCTCGACGACGAACGGACAGGTGCCGCTCTCGGCGATCGTGCATGTCGACCAGCGGCCGGGGCCATTGCAGGTCACCCATTTCGGGCAATTTCCGGCCACCAACATTTCCTTCGACGTGGCGCCGGGGGCTTCGCTGGGTGCGGCGGTTGCGGCGATTCAAAAAGCGGAAAAGGACATCGGCCTGCCGCAAAGCTTCATCTCGTCGATGCAAGGGAGTGCCGCGGCCTTCTCGGCATCGCTTGGCAACGAGCTTCTGCTGATCATCGCCGCCATCCTTACGATGTATATCGTCTTGGGCGTCCTTTACGAGAGCTTCATCCATCCCATCACGATTCTGTCCACCCTGCCGTCGGCCGGCGTCGGCGCGCTGCTATCGTTGATACTGGCCGGCGACGAACTCGACGTGATCGCTATCATTGGGATCATTCTCTTGATCGGCATCGTCAAGAAGAACGCGATCATGATGATCGATTTCGCGCTCGACGCGGAACGTAACCAAGGCCTGACGCCGCGCGACGCGATCTATCAAGCCTGCCTGCTTCGATTCCGGCCGATCCTGATGACGACGATGGCCGCAATCCTCGCCGCGCTGCCTTTGATGCTGGGCACCGGCACGGGCTCCGAGCTGCGGAGGCCTTTGGGTGTCGCCATCGTTGGCGGCCTGATCTTCAGTCAGGTCCTGACCCTGTTCTCGACGCCAGTCATCTACCTTTACTTCGATCGTTTAGCGCGGCGTCTGTCTCCGTCGCGCCCGGCTGGCCGGCTCACCGCACGCGAGGCAGGTGAATGAATCTTTCGGCGCCCTTCATATCGCGTCCGGTCGCCACGACGCTGATTACCTCCGGCATCGCGCTCGCCGGCATTCTGGGCTTTATGAAGCTTCCCGTGGCGCCGCTACCGCAGGTCGATTTTCCCACTATCGCGGTGCAGGCGCAGCTCCCCGGCGCAAGCCCGGATACGGTCGCCACGAGCGTAGCAAGTCCGCTCGAGCGAAGGCTCGGTCAGATCGCCGACGTCACGGAAATGTCGTCGATGAGCAGCCTCGGCCAGACGCGGATCACGTTGCAGTTCAGTCTCGATCGCGACATCGACGGCGCGGCGCGCGACGTGCAGGCCGCGATCAACGCAGCACGCGCGGATCTGCCGGCGAATCTGAAGACCAATCCGACCTACCGCAAGATCAACCCCGCCGATGCGCCGATTCTGATCCTTGCGTTGACGTCGAAGACGTTGACGCGCGGCGAACTTTACGACGCGGCGAGCAATGTTCTGCAGCAGCGGCTTTCGCAGCTCGACGGCATTGGACAGGTGATCATCGGCGGAGCCGCTTTGCCGGCGGTTCGGGTGGAGCTCAACCCGACCGCGCTGTTCAAATACGGCGTCGGCCTGGAAGACGTACGCGCTGCTCTGGCGTCGGCCAACGCGAACAGCCCGAAGGGCGCGATCGAAGATGGCGGTCTGCATTATCAGATCTACACCAACGATCAGGCGACCCACGCCGCCGACTATCAGCCGCTGATCGTCGGCTATCGCAACGGCAACGCCATCCACTTGTCGGATCTTGGCGAGATTGCCGACTCGGTCGAGGATCTGCGCAACGAGGGATTGGCAAATGGGGAGCCGTCCGTCCTGGTGATCCTGTTTCGGCAGCCGGGCGCGAACATCATCGAGACGGTTGATCGGGTCAACGCCGAAATGCCTCATTTGCGCGCGGCGATGCCGAGCGATGTCAAGATTCTTTGGGCCTCGGACCGCAGTCTGACCATTCGCGCCTCGCTGCACGATACGGAGCGCACGCTGATCATCGCGGTGTCGCTGGTGACCCTGATCGTCTTCCTGTTTCTCGCCGATGTACGCGCCGCGATCATTCCGGCCGTGGCTGTGCCCGTCTCGATCATTGGCACATTCGGCGCCATGTATCTCCTGCACTACAGTCTCGATAATCTCTCCTTGATGGCGTTGACCATCGCAACAGGCTTCGTCGTTGACGACGCGATTGTCGTTTTGGAGAATATCACGCGCTATGTCGAGTCGGGCGTTCCCCGCCTTGAGGCCGCCTTGCGTGGAGCGCGAGAGGTCGGGTTTACGGTTCTGTCAATCAGCGTTTCGCTGATTGCCGTGTTTACGCCGATCTTGCTGATGAGCGGTCTGCTCGGGCGCTTGTTCCGGGAATTCGCTGTGACTTTGTCGCTCGCGATTCTCGTGTCGCTGCTGATATCGCTGACGGCGACCCCGATGCTGTGCTCGCTTCTGCTGAAGCCGCGCGGGGATCGACCACTGCGGCGAAATCCCTTCTCGCTCGTGCTGCACGGCTATGAGCGCAGCTTGGCTTGGGCGCTGCGGCATGGCGCCTTCATCATGCTGATGCTGTTCGGTGCCCTGGGACTTACCGTATTTCTGTTCGTCATCATACCGAAGGGATTTTTCCCGGAGCAGGATACTGGCCGGCTGGTTGGCTCAATTCAGGCCGATCAGAGCATCTCCTTCCAAGCCATGCAGAAGAAAATGGCGCAACTGATGTCGATCGTTCAAGCCGATCCGGCAGTCTTGAGCATCGTCGGCTTCACCGGTTCGGGCAGCGGCGGCAGTCGAGCGGGTGTGAATGAAGGATCGGCCTATGTCGCGCTCAAGCCGCTATCGCAACGTGAGGTGTCGGCAGACGAGGTGATTGCGCGGCTGCGTCGCAAGATGGCCGTCATTCCAGGAGCGAAACTCTACCTCCAGGCCGTACAGGACATCCGCGTCGGCGGACGCCAGAGCAATGCTGAATACCAATATACATTGGAGGGCGATAGCGCGGAGGAACTCTACCAGTGGACGCCAAAGCTGGTGGACGCGTTGCGGCAAAGCAAAATTCTCACCGATGTCAATTCGGACCTGCAGCAGAAGGGACTGGAATCGGATGTCGTCATCGACCGCGACATGGCCTCGCGGCTCAATATCACGCCGCTTCAAATCGACAATACGCTCTATGATGCCTTCGGCCAGCGGCAGGTATCGACCATCTATAGCGCCGTCAACCAGTATCACGTCATCATGGAAGTCGCACCGCGCTATTGGCAGAGCCCGGAAACGCTCAACGACATTTTCGTGAGCACGGCGGGCGGCAACCCGAGCGGGACGCAGATCAGCGGCGCACCGGTCGGAACCGTGACGACGACAGCGCCCCTCGGTTCCATATCCTCCACAGCAGCGAGCACCGCCTCGACGGCCACTACTGCGACCCCCATCAATACCGCGCGCAACGCGGCGACGAACGCGCTCGCCAACACAGGCCACGGGAGCGCCTCCGCCGGGGCTGCGGTGAGCACCAGTTTGGAAACCATGGTCCCGCTCGCGGCCATCGCTCATTTCGCACCGGGCCACACGCCGCTTTCAGTCAATCATCCAGGGTCTCTTCGTCGCAACGACAATATCGTTCAACCTGGCGCCCGGCGCGTCGCTGAGCCAAGCGGCGTCTGAGATCGATAAGGCCGTTCACGACATCCGTATGCCGGCTGACATTCACGGCAGCCTGCAAGGCACGGCCAAGATGTTCCAGACGTCGCTCGCGAACGAGCCGCTGCTGATCGCGGCGGCGCTGGCGGCGGTCTATATCGTGCTCGGCATTCTCTACGAGAGCTACATCCATCCGATCACGATTTTCTCTACCCTGCCTTCAGCCGGCGTCGGCGCGCTGCTCGCTCTGCTGGCCTTCCACACCGAGTTCAGCATCATTGCGCTGATCGGCGTGATCCTCCTGATCGGCATCGTGAAGAAGAACGCGATCATGATGATCGATTTCGCCATCGAGGCGCGGCGCCACCAGGGGTTGAGCGCGCGTGACGCGATCTTTCAAGCCTGTCTTCTGCGCTTCCGGCCGATCATGATGACGACCGCTGCTGCCATCCTCGGCGCCGTGCCGCTGGCGCTGAGCTTTGGCGAGGGCGGCGAAATCCGCCGGCCGCTGGGCATATCGATCGTCGGCGGCCTGATCGTCAGCCAGATGCTGACGCTTTACACGACGCCGGTGCTCTACCTGCTGCTCGACCGCGTGCAGGAATGGGTCAAGGGGTCGGCGCCGCCCGCTTGCCAATCCGCATCCCGCGCCCAGCGCGGCTGAATGATCGGATACTTGGCTGAGGCCGGTTCGCTCTCAAACGGGATCAGCGACATTGCTTTGCGGCTGGCTCGTGGAAGTTATTCTGCACGAACCATCGATATGTGCTCGGCGATGCCTTCATCGAGGCCGATCCGCGGTTTCCACCCCATCGCCGCAATCTTGCTCGAATCCATAAGCTTGCGCGGCGTGCCGTCAGGCTTCGTCGGATCGAAGACAAGCCGGCCTTCGAATCCGACGATGCGGCCGATTTTTTCGGCAAGCTCGCGGATTGAAAGATCCGTGCCTGCGCCGCAATTCAACGGCTCGGCTGCCGTCATAATGCTGCATGAGGAAAACGACTGCATCGGCGAGATCGTCGACATGCAGGAATTCGCGCAGCGGCGTGCCTGTACCCCAGATCGAGACCTCCGCGCGCCCTTGCTCCTTGCGCCTCATGAAACTTGCGAATCAAGGCCGGCAACACGTGGCTCGTCGCCAGATCGAAATTGTCGTTGCGGCCATAAAGGTTGCACGGCATGACCGAAATGTAGCGGCGCCCATATTGGCGACGATAGGCCTCGCAAAGTTTAATGCCGACGATCTTGGCGACGGCATACCATTCGTTCGTCGGTTCGAGCGCGCCAGTCAGCAGCGCCTCCTCGACTGATCGGCTGTGCGGCGAATTTCGGATAGATGCACGACGAGCCGAGGAAAACCAGCCGCTCGACGCCGGCGCGATGGGCCTCATGAATGACATTGGTTTCGATCGCAACATTCTCGTACAGGAATTCCGCCGGTAAGGAATCGTTGGCCAATATCCCGCCAACCTTGGCGGCGGCAAGGATCACGACGTCCGGCTTCTCGCTTTGCATGAATGCTGCGACCTTCGCTTGGTCGCGAAGGTCGACCTGCTGCGCGGCCGGCGGTGATGACTTGGACGTCTTCAGTCTCAAGCCTGCGCACGATGGCCGAGCCCACCATGCCGCGATGACCGGCGACGAAGATACGCGATCGCTTCATGCGTCTTCACTCGCGCCATGCCTCTATTCCGCCGCATGGTGGCGAGGTCGCTGGCAACCATTTCGGCAACAAGTTGCGCGAATGTGGTCTTGTGCGTCCAGCCGAGCTTTTCGCGTGCTTTGGTCGCGTCTCCAAGCAGAAAGTCAACCTCGGTCGGGCGGAAGTAGCCTGGGTCGATTTCCACGAGGATCTTGCCGGTCTTGCGGTCGAGACCTTGCTCCGCGATGCCGGTGCCTTTCCACGCGATGTTCACGCCCACTTCGGCGAAAGCGCGTTCGACGAGTTCGCGAACCGAATGGGCTTCGCCGGTCGCCAGAACATAATCATCCGGTTCGGACTGCTGCAGGATGCGCCACATGCCTTCGACATAATCGCGCGCATGGCCCCAATCGCGCCTGGCGTCGAGATTGCCGAGATAGAGCTTGTCCTGCAGCCCCAAATGGATCGCCGCCACGGCGCGGGTGATTTTGCGGGTGACGAAGGTCTCGGCGCGCGTCGGGCCTTCGTGATTGAAGAGGATGCCGTTGGAGGCGTGCATGCCATAGGCCTCGCGGTAGTTGACCGTAATCCAATAGGCATAAAGCTTGGCCGCCCCATAGGGCGAGCGCGGATAAAAGGGCGTCGTCTCGTTCTGCGGGACTGCCTGCACCTTTCCGTAGAGCTCCGAGGTCGAAGCCTGGTAGAACCGCGTCCTTTCCGAGAGATTGAGAATCCTGATCGCTTCGAGAAGACGCAATGTGCCGAGCGCGTCGGCATTGGCGGTATATTCGGGCGTTTCGAAACTCACCTGCACATGGCTTTGCGCGGCCAGATTGTAGATCTCGTCGGGCTGCACCTCTTGCACGATCCGAATGAGATTGGTCGCGTCGGTCAGATCGCCATAATACATGAAGAAGCGGAGATTCTGTCTCGTGCGGATCGTGATAGAGGTGATCGACGCGAGCGGTGTTGATGAGCGAAGAGCGTCGCTTGATGCCGTGGACGACGTAGCCTTTGTCGAGAAGGAGTTCGGCGAGATAGGCCCCGTCCTGCCCCGTGATGCCGGTGATAAGCGCAACCTTGGATGATGTCATGCGTGATGAGCCCGATGTAATTCAACTGTGATCGCCGAGGGTGCCAATGCTCTAGCTCGGATCGCTCGCGCTGGCTATGGCTTCGTGCTTATCACCAATCCACATTTCCGGTACGCAAGGCACGGCGTTGGACTCCGACCGGTACCATGCTTATCAACTGGGCGGCGCGGGCCTCGGCGCCGCATATGCCAAGCCGCCGCCGTGTTTCCCTGCATGGTTCGACGATGGAGAGTGCTTCAAACTGGCGCGCGTGGCCATTCCGACCCCTCCAGGGGGACCGAACCCGCTTCGCCGTGAGAGAGTTTAAGGCAGAGCGCAATGGGACAGCCAGATGTAACCATAAGCCATTGATTTTCCTAGAGAACTTCGCTTCTCATCTGGATTGTAGTCTGCCATCCGGCTGTATTTCCCTACGCTTCGCGCACAACGACTCCTGGCGCGGAAGTTCACAATCGCAAACCCGATAGGCGCCCCCTCCTCGCCCGCAAAAGCGCGCGATTTAGTACAAATGTTCTACCGGCCTATGCGCTTCACTGGCTCGACTGCGCAGGGGGTAACTGAATTAGACGAATCTCATGCAGGTAGTTCGAAAAATTCTCATGGTTTGCAGAAAGATTCGCGACGATCTCATCAAGATCATCGATTGAGTATTGGGTTTTTTCCTCGTCGCCTTCGATAAAATCAGCGCCAGGAACACCGGACTCATTGCGCAATGGTTTAACGCGGGATGGCGACCTGAGGATCCAATCCGGTTGAATCCAACTCGAATAGCGAACGGATATCCATGTAGAGTGAGCAATGTCGTTTCGCACTCGCGTCAAGGCCTGTGGAATTCGCAGATAGCTGCAGATGCGATCATATTGATCGAGCGGGACCGCCCGATGACGAAGCAGATCCAGGAAAGCTTGCCGCCTACCTTCGAAGTCGAGGCCGCGCGTCAAGAGCATGACAGCGGCGGAATCCGAATTAGCGACGGTCGCCATGGCCTCCAGCATCAGCCGCTCATATCGCGCAAACCATTGAATGATGCTTCCGAAGAGCAGCAAGTGGCGTTCGGTCAGGCAATCTGACATCATGTTCTTCATCCACCCTATTCCGCAGCGGCCTCAGGGCCGTCGTCGGCGACGGAACTGCCATTACAGGCCGAACGGATAAGTATCCGGCGCGCCATGCGGACGGCCACCGGCAAGCGGCGTCACCGCACTAGTTTGCTCGAACCAGACATAGGCATCGAACTGGTCGGGGAGGACCGCCTCGAAATAGTGGCTCAAGAATTCCGTTTCTGGTCGGTAGACAACCCCAATGGCGCGCTCGAGCCTGGGCGTCGACAACACATCGCGCAATTCGTGCTTTCGGCCGGTACGCCAGTTGGTCAAGGATCGGTCGACCAAGCTCTGCCGGAATACGTATTCGTAGCTGTCCCTGCGCGCGGGAACGATGTTCTTTATTTCCATGGGTAAGTCCCAATCGCTGGCGGCGGCGACCGTTCCGCGATCCGTACCGAAGCCGATCAGCGCCGCTCCATCGCCAAAGGCCGCGCGGCACGACTTACCGATGTTGAACTCGCCTTGCCAACCCATTGCGGTCGCCGCCGCATTGCCGATATGTGAATTGTGCGCCCACACAACGGCCTTCGCATCTCCGCCGCGCGCGGCAAGCAACTGCACGAGCGTATCGAACATGTGACGGTCGCGCAGATTCCATGATTCCCTGGAGCTGCGGTACATGAGCCGATAATAATGTTCCGCGGCCCGCACGACCCGCGCGTTCTGCGCAGCGTCCAGGAAAGATGGGCCGTCGCGCCGAACGTAGGCGAGCCGCTTATCGAGCAAGGCGCGCAACTCAGCGACGACCCCGACCTCGCAAGGCGATTCGCCGAGGTGGAGTGCGATGCGCCCGTAGCCGGCAGGGTTATCCTGCCAGGGGGTTAAGCACCCATAACGCTTGCGCGCCGCCTTGGCTTCCTCGGGGTCGACCCGATCGAGATAGGCGAGAACGGCGGCGATAGAACTGCCTAAGCTATAGATGTCGAGGCCCCGAAACTCGACCCGCGCTTCCGCCGGCAGCTTCTCATTATGCGCTCGCAGCCATTCGACAAAATCGTGCACTTCGATGTTGCGCCACATCCAAGTCGGAAAGCGCGAAAAGGCCTCCTCGGATGTGGGTTCATGCGCGTGATGGCGCACATGACGATCGATGCGTGCCGCATCGGGCCAATCTGCTTCGACGGCAATGATATTGAACCCATGCTTTTCGATCAGGCGGCGGGTGATTGCCGCGCGAGCGCGGTAGAATTGCGACGTGCCATGGCTCGCCTCGCCGAGAAGGACGACCGTTGCATCCGCAAAACAGTCGAAAAAAGCGCCGAATTTTTCTGCCTCGTCGGGGGACGGAAGGTTTTCACAAAAGCCGCGAACGATCGCTGCCGCCTCTTCGGCATCTTCCGCACGCCGCCTCTCGGAAAAGAGCGTGTCGACCATCTATGGACCTCACCTAATGGTTCTTAGCGATCATGCGAACCGTGCTAGCCTGTGGGCCTTTCTCGCCGATCTCCTCAGTGAAGGAAACCTCAGTGCCAACATTCAGACGGTCGAAGGCATTATCAAGAACACTGTTGCGGTGAAAAAAGACCTCACGACCATCGACGGTTTCAATGAACCCATAATTTTCGTCAGCAACGAATTTCGCCACGCGACCATGGTCCTGCGTCTCATGCGGCTTAACCTGACCGCGCATTTCGCGGACGGCATCTTCGATTTGGCGCTGTGCGGCGGCAAATGCGTCCCTGATAGCAATCTTGGCGTATTCGTGTTCGGGCACGTCGCCATGGGTCTTGTTGACAAGAATGTCCCTATGTTGTGGCATTGCGACGCGAATATCGATCGTAAACAGGTCGCCATGCTGGTGCCGCGTATGCGGGGCGATGACCGTCACGTGGCAGCTCGTGATACGACCGTAGAATTTCTCCAGTCGTTTGGCTTCTCTCTCAATTTCGGAGCGAATCTTCTCCGAAGGCTCCGACTCCCGGAAAGCGATCTCGAGTGGGACTTGCATTTGATGTTCCTATCTGTCGCCTGATCTCTTCGAAAAAATGCCGCGACGAGCAGCTTATGAAGGCCTGCTACCACCCGCAGTCTGGCGGCTCAACCGGTAACGTATTAAGAATGCGCATAACTTCCTCGTCGGAAGTTTGCCCGAAGTCGTTGTAATAGACGCCGACAGCTCCAAAAGGCTCGTGGTGTTCCAGGCAAATGATCTCGTCCGCTTCCTCACGCAGCGCATCCAATGCGCTGGTTGGCGCCACGGGAACCGCCAATATGAGGCAGCTCGGCTTCTGCCTTTGCACGGCCCGCAGCGCTGCGCGCGTAGTCGCGCCAGTTGCGACGCCGTCATCGATGACGATGACGACGCGCCCTTTCAAATCTGGATGAGAACGGTCACCGACATAACGAGCTCGGCGCCGTTTGATTTCGGCAAGTTCAAGATTTCGAATAGCAGCGAACTCTCCTTCGGAGATTCTCGCCGCCCGAATGACGTCCTCATTTCGCACGACCAGTGGATCCGCGCCGTCCACCACCGCCCCCATGGCGACCTCCGGATGAAATGGAACGCCGATCTTGCGCACGAGGATCAGATCGAGGGGAGCACCGAGTTCGCGAGCAACCTCAGCAGCCACGGGTACGCCGCCGCGCGGCAACGCAAGCACGATGGGATGCTTGTTCCCATAGCCAATGAGCGCCTCGGCGAGACGTCGGCCAGCATCTGCGCGGTCACGAAATCCCATGGTCACGAAATCCCTTGATAAGGTCCCTAGCTGCTACGGTTCGGAGACACTTTGCCACGATGGCGGAGATGGGCAGAGAACCACTCGATGGCGTACCTGCTGACCGTTTCGAGGGCCCCTGGCTCCGGGAAGAGGTGAGTCGCACCTGGCACAATTCGCAGAGCCTTCGGTGCTTTCAGGCACGCAAATGCCCGTTCGTTCAATTCGATAACGACATCATCATTGCCTCCGACGATCAACAATGTCGGCGCGCGCACCAACGCAAGCGCCGCGCCGGCAAGGTCTGGACGCCCACCACGCGACACGACGGCGCCAACCCTTTCGCCGAGTCGCGCCGCGGCGACGAGAGCCGCCGCCGCTCCTGTGCTTGCGCCGAACAGCCCCAGCGGTAATGTTGAAAGGTCCGGCTCTTGATCTACCCATTGGATAGCCTGCACAAGACGATCGGCCAACAGTGGAATGTCGAACACGTTTGCTCGATCGCCCTCTTCCGCGGGCGTCAATAAATCGAACAAGAGCGTGCCGAAACCTGAGCTGTTAAGTGCCTCTGCGACAGCGACGTTGCGTGGGCTGAAGCGGCTGGAGCCGCTTCCATGTGCGAATATCACAATCGCCGTTGCTTGCGACGGCAGCCGCAATTGCCCTCCAAGTCCAACGGGCGGGATTCGAATATCGCGATTGCCCATGTTTCGATTTCCGGGAGAATTAGCGTTGCCGTATTTGAGATCACCCATTTGAGGACTCCCAACATTCAAAACAGAAAAGACGCCTAATCATTTCGAGTAGCATTGATCCGGATCAAGCCGGTGCCCGGAGGAATTCGTTTCGGCTGCGGGCAAGCAGCTCGCGGCACCGCCGATCGTGGGGAAGATAGTTAAAAGCCTAGCGGCGAGTGTCTGCGAAGGCGCAGTCACCGGCTTTGGAACCCCTTTGACGAGGATCAATGCCGAGATACGCTGACTGACCCTTCTTGCAACTGTTCAGGCGGTCGCCAAGACCGGCTGGGGGATGTTACTTCGTTGAAAGGAGGCAAGTGTGTTGAAGGATTTGATCGTGCATTTGGATGGGACGGAGGAAGATAATGTCCGGCTTGCCCAGGCTGAAGCAATCGGCCTCAACTTCAAAGGCCACTTGATAGGCCTCTATACCAATCCACTCCCCGAATATGCTTATGTGCTCGCCATACAGTCTGGCCTTGCGCCGATGGGGCCGGTGATCGAAATCGAACAACAAATCCGCAAGGAAGGCGACGTTGCTGTGGGTCGCCTAAATGAGCGTTTTAAGAAGATGGCAGGCACGAACGAGGTTCGTCGGATAGACGCGGGCGTTAGCGAACTACCGGGGCTCTGCGCCTCGCAGGCGCGGTGGGCAGACTTGTTTGTCGCGACGACGCCTTATCGCAGCAACGAAGGGTGGGACGCCCTGGTCGAGGCAGTGCTCTTCGAATCCGGGCACGCCATTTATGTCGTCCCTGAGCAATTCAAGGTGCGAGGCACGTCGCGCAACATTCTGGTAGCTTGGTGTAACACGCGGGAATCGGCGCGAGCTTTTAGTGAGGCTATCCCGTTCCTGCGCGCCGCGACGACCGTGCGCCTAGTTACGGTCGAAACTGCCGATGGGAGCGACCGCCCCGAGGATGGTGCTAATATCGCCCCTCATCTCAGCCGCCACGGCATTAACTCCGAAATACGATCCGTCGAAGCAGCCGGCCGATCAGTCTCGGAAGTCCTGCTGAGTGAAGCCCATAAGATGGACGCTGATCTCATTGTCATGGGCGCCTATGGCCACTCCCGGCTTCGCGAGTGGGTTCTCGGCGGAACGACGCGGGAGATGATCACAGGATCGGACATACCGATCCTCATCGCTCATTGACAGCCGGACGCCCGCAGCTTGTGAGTGCGCTCCGACCGGAATCGCCGCTGAAAAGGCTCGAAACAGAGCAGATTCCTGTTCATAGCGCTGATCATCATCTATCTTGCTTCGGCGGAAATCTTGAAGGATTCGCGTTGACCAACGTCAACGCCATCGTCAAGACTTCCTGATTGGATGCGCCATACGCTGTTGGCAGGAGGATAGCTTGAGTTCCGAATTGCCATTACAAAGCACGGTGCGCGGCGATGGGCTGGACGTCATCGCATCCGGATCGTGGACCGCTGCTCATGCGACAATTCTCGAGCCTCTGGTCGATACGGTCCTGCATGGATCGCAGGGTCGTAGTATCTCCGTCGATATGCACGGTGTGAGCGAGATCGACACATTCGGCGCGTGCCTGCTGGAGAGGCTGATCCGCGGCCGCGATACGGTTGGCACCGAAGCGCATGCCATCGAAGTACCCGAGCGCATGCGCGGACTCGTGACGGCTGTCGACCGCGTCAGCCAATCGGCATCGCCGCCTGCCGCAAAAAAACAGACGAGTTTTGCCGCCATCGAAGCCATCGGCCGTGCAACGATCAATGCAACTCGGGATATGGCCACATTCGTCGAGATGCTCGGATCGCTTGGCGATGCGCTCTTTCGAGCGCTGCGCGATCCGCGAAGGTTTCGGCCTATATCCATCGTATATCAACTCGATCGCGTCGGCCTTCAGGCCATTCCGATCATTTTTCTAATCACCTTCCTGATCGGCGGGATCATTTCCCAGCAGGGCATCTTTCATTTCCGCAAATTCGGCGCTGGGGACTATGCTGTGGATTTGGTCGGCATTCTAGTCCTGCGCGAAATCGGCGTGCTGATCGTGGCCATCATGGTCGCGGGTCGCTCGGGCAGTTCGTACACCGCCGAACTCGGCTCGATGAAGATGCGGGAGGAGATCGACGCTCTCCGCACGATGGGACTCGATCCGGTCGAAGTTCTGCTTCTGCCGCGCGTGATAGCGCTTGTTTGCGCCCTGCCGGCTTTGGCGTTCTTCGGCTCTGTGGCCGCGCTCTTCGGAGGCGGGCTGGTAGCATGGTTGTACGGGGGAATGAGTCCGGCGATCTTCATTGCGCGCCTCAAGGATGCGGTCTCGGTCACCCATTTCGAGGTGGGGATCATCAAGGCGCCCTTCATGGCTCTGGTGATCGGCGTCGTTGCTTGTTCCGAGGGCTTGCTGGTCAAGGGGAGCGCCGAATCCTTAGGGCTACAGACGACCACGTCGGTGGTGAAGTCGATCTTCCTCGTCATCGTACTCGACGGTCTGTTCGCTATATTCTTCGCCGGGATCGGTATGTAGCGATGGATAAGGCGAGCCACGAAGCAGCGATCAGCGTGCGAGACCTTGTCGTCGGTTTCCCCGACCAGGTCGTGCTGAATCATCTGTCACTCGAGGTGCATCGCGGCGAGATCTTGGGGCTCGTCGGCGCCTCCGGCGGCGGCAAGTCCGTTTTGCTGCGCACGATCATCGGGCTGCTCCCGAAGCAGGAAGGCAGCATCAACGTATTGGGCGCCAACCACGACACGGCGACGCCAGAGACGATTCGGGCTATCGAGCGACGCTGGGGCGTGCTGTTCCAGCAGGGCGCCCTGTTCTCCTCACTCACCGTGCGCCAGAACATCGAATTCCCTATGCGCGAATATCTCGACGTGTCGGAGAGGTTGCGCAAGGAGGTGGCGCTCGCCAAGCTCGGCATGGTCGGCCTCAGCGCCGATGATGCCGAGAAATATCCGTCCGAGCTCTCCGGCGGCATGACGAAGCGCGCCGCCTTGGCGCGCGCGCTTGCGCTCGATCCGGAGATCGTCTTTCTCGATGAGCCGACGTCCGGGCTTGATCCGATCGCGGGCGGCGAGTTCGACGCCCTGATCAAGACGCTGCAGCAGACGCTCGGTCTGACGGTCTTCATGGTGACCCACGATCTCGACAGCCTCTATGCGGTCTGCGATCGAATCGCAGTTCTCGCGGATGGCAAGATCGTCGTTGAGGGGCCGATCGCAACCATTCTCGCCTGCGAGCATCCTTGGGTGCAGGCATATTTCCGAGGCAAGCGCACGCGCGAGACGGCGCGCGCCCTCGGCCAACCAGCAAATTGAGGCCGGATCGATGGAAACACGGGCGCGCTACATATCGGTCGGGCTTTTCGTGCTTGCGATCATCGCCGCCGGTTTCGGCTTCGTTTATTGGTTGAACAATACCGGAGGGCTCGGCGCCCGCAGCATCTACCGAATCCGGTTCGAAGACTCCGTCTCGGGCCTACAGGTTGGGGCGGCCGTCCAGTTCAACGGCATCCGGGTCGGAGAAGTCATAAGTCTCGGACTCGACAACGATGATCCAGGGCGGGTTACCGCCACGATAGCGATAGACAAGAACACGCCGGTGCACGCGGACACCAAGGTGGGTGTGAGTTTCCAAGGTCTGATGGGAACACCTGCGATCTCGCTTAGAGGCGGTACTTCGAGTTCTCCTTTGCTCGTCGCCTCTTCGACCGAGAAGCCAATACTCGTGGCCAATCCGGGAGCGACCCAGGATCTCACACAAGCCGCCCGTCAAACCCTGCAGCACATCGATAAGATCCTTCAGGACAATTCGGAGTCCCTGAAGAGTACGATCGACAACATCAAGACGTTCTCCGGTGCTCTGGCGCGCAATTCCGACCGAGTCGACGCAATCATGGCCGGTCTCGAGCACCTTGCCGGAGGCGGACCGGCGGAGAAACCGAAGCCGATCTACGATCTGATGGTGCCAAGCACGTTTTCGACCTCCCCTGCCGCGCCGAAAAGCCAACTCGTGATCGCCATGCCGACCGCCGTCGTCGCGCTGCAGACACAGCGGATGCTCGCCCGCTCGCCGGATGGCAATATTTCGCCATTGGGCGACGCTCAATGGAGCGACGCACTGCCAAATCTGATCCAGGCGAAAATAGTGCAGAGTTTTGAAAACGCTGGCTTCCGAGTCACGGCTGCCTCAGCCGAGCAGCAGCTCGCGGCCAACGATCAGCTCTTGATCGATCTGCGAAACTTCGCGGTCACGATGAACCCCGATCCTGTGGCCAACATCGAATTCTCCGCCAAGCTCGTGGACCAGAACGGTCACATCGTCACTACAAAGCTCTTCCAAGCGACGGCGCCGGCGCAGGGGACGGATGCGTCGCAAATCGCAGCGGCTTTCGACCAAGCCTTCAGCAAGGTGGTGACCGATCTCGTGACGTGGACCTCGCAATCCATGTAAGGGCCAGTTTGCCGGGGGCCAGCTATTCCCGCCACGAGCGACCGCTTGCGAGAGATTTCGTGTTTTGCGGTGAATCAACGCGAGCCCGTTGAGCCAAGGGCAAAATGTACGAGATTTGTTGAGGAGTGGCGGGAGCCTCTATGAGCGCAACCTATGGAGTAGGCCGGATAAGCGCGGATCAGATCGATCAGGCCTATTCGCTCGTGACACTGGTCGCGCCGATGCTGGGTCTCGATGCTTGGCGAGCACTATGTCGAAACATCGTAAGCCGGGTGACACATCGGCCTGACCTGGACAACGTCATCATCGCGATCAATCCGCGCGGCTATGTCCAAGGGCTTTGCGTCACGGCCGTGCGCAATCATGCCGTCCATGGTCCTATCCTTGATGTTCCAATCATGGTTATCGCGAGCGCGGCCGACGAAGCCGGGGTTGCGGCCGAAATGCTCGCCTATCTCAAGATGCTCGGTCGCTCGGAGGGCTGCGCCAGCATGCGGATCTGGACGTCGGAAGGGGAGAACCGGACGCGTCAGCTAAGCGACCGCGAGGTCCGGCCTTGGGACCATGGCGTGCTGGTGCAGCTCGCCCCGAAGGCGTCGCACGAGCCGCCGGAGCCCCGTCAGGATTTTCCAGTAAAGACGTAGCCGATTCCTCTGACCGACTTGATTAAAGCGGGTCGTTTGGGGTCGCGTTCGATCTTCTTTCGAAGTCGCGCGATCTGCGCATCGATCGTCCTATCGAAGGCGTCCAAATTCCGGCCGCGCGTCAGGTCCATCAGCATATCGCGCGCGAATACGCGTCCCGGCTGTCTGGCGAGCAGTGCCAACATGTCGAACTCGCCGGTCGTCAGGCTGACTTCGGTACCGTCGGCTGCCAATAATTGGCGCCGACCCATGTCGAGTTGCCAGCCGTCGAAGCGAAGAATGGGTTCGCTCTCGATGACGGTTCCCGGATGCGAAGGCTGGCGGCGGCGCAGGACGGTCCGCAGCCGCGCCAGGACTTCGCGAAGGTGAAAAGGCTTGGGGATGTAGTCGTCGGCACCGATTTCGAGCCCGACGACCCTGTCCACAACGTCGTCTCGCCCTGTCAACATGATGATGGGCACGTCCGAATGTGAGCGGATCTCGCGGGCGAGCGTCAGACCGTCCTCGCCCCCGGCAAGGCCAAGGTCGAGCAAGATGATATCGACCGTCGATTTGCGCAGGCAATCGCGCATGCCAGCGCCATTTGCGACCGCGCTTACGCGATAGCCCTCATCCTCAAAATAGCGAAGGAGCATCTGCCGGATCCGCGCGTCATCATCGACGACGAGGATGTGCTCGCTGCGTTGTTCTGGGTCAGTCATATTGAGCTCGGGAAATCGTGCCGGCTTGTCACAGTCTGTTACAATTCTGCACCGACGGTCATAAGCCCATCGTCTCGCTATCACAATGAAGAGCTTCACTGCCACCGTCAAAACGCAGTGAAAGAGGAGATTAGCCATGTTCTCCGAAAGCGGGCAAGTGAGCGTCGCTAGCAAGGTATTCATCCCCCCGGCCCCGCCCACTCTCCAGTCTCTGTTCGGCCGGCAGCCCATCGAGAAGTTCGAGGCCGGCGCCGCCATATTGTGGGAAGGCGACATCGCCTCGCACATCTTCGAGGTGATGGAAGGCGTCCTTCGCGTTTTCAGGATATTGAGCGATGGGCGACGGGTGATCACCGGATTCCTCTACCCCGGCGATATCCTCGGCATCTCCCTCAAGGATCGCTATCTCTACAGCGCCGAGGCGGTGATACGCACGCAGGTACGTCGCTTTGCCCGCAATCGGTTCCAGGAAGAGATCAGCCGTTCGCCCGAATTGCGGCCGCAGCTTTTTTCCAAGCTTTGCGATGAAATGGCGGCGGCCCAAGACCAAATGGTGCTTCTTGCCCGCAAGAACGCTGAAGAACGGGTCTGCAGCTTCCTGCTTGTCATGGCGCGCCGGATAAACGGCGACCGGCAGGCTACGCCGGTCATCGAGATCGCCATGACCCGGCTCGACATGGCCGACTATCTCGGCCTCACCATCGAAACAGTCTCTCGGACCATGACGCGCCTGACGAACCGGGGCGTGATCGCAGCGAGCGGCCGTCATGGCCTCAAGATCCTGAACTTCGAGAAGCTCGTGTCGCTTGCGGGAGACGGCGATGAGGAGGATAAGGCGGGTCCGGGTTATGCGCGACAGGCCGTGTGGCCGAACTGACCTCAACGAGGTTTCTGCTCTCGATGGATACGATCAAGCCTCCAGTCATTGGGGATGAAGGCCTCGACGAGATTGCCCGCGTGCTGGATGGCGCCAATGTGATCGTTCATGGGTTCGACGGTATTATCAGCCGTTGGACCACAGGCTGCGAGCAACTCTATGGCTGGACTCGGGAGGAAGCCGTTGGGCAGGTTGTGCATGAGCTCCTTTCGACCGTCTTACCGATTCCGCTTTCGGACATACGTGCTCAGATCGCCAGTTGCGGGGCATGGGATGGCGAACTCGAACATCGCCATAGGGACGGGCACACCGTCTCGATAGCCAGCCGCTGGGTCGCCCTGGCGGCAGAAAGTCGCTCGGGTCTTATCATTCTGCAGACGAACAACGACATCAGTGATTTAAAGTACGCCAAGGCTGACCTCGCTTCGCGCGAGGCGCATCTGCGCTCCATCCTCGATACCGTTCCTGAAGCCATGGTCGTGATAGACGAAGCGGGCACGGTGACATCGTTCAGCACCGCTGCGGAGCGCCTGTTCGGCTATGGCGCCGGCGAGGTCTGTGGCCGCAATGTCAAGATGCTCATGCCATCGCCCGACCGCGAGGCGCATGACAGCTATCTTTCGCATTATCTTGCGACCGGCGAGCGGCGCATCATAGGCCGTGGCCGAGTTGTGACGGGCCTGCGCAAGGATGGGACGACCTTTCCCATGGAGCTCGCGGTCGGTGAAGCAATCGCAAATGGCAAACGCATCTTCACCGGCTTTACCCGCGATCTGACGAGCCGCCATAAGATAGAAGAAGAACTGCGCCATGCCCAGAAGATGGAGGCCGTGGGGCAGTTGACCGGCGGCATAGCGCATGACTTCAACAATCTGTTGACCGTCATCAGCGGCAATCTCGAGATGATTGAGAATCGGATCGAGGACGAGAAGCTTTGTGCTTTGTTGCGCGAGGCGCAGGACGCGACCGATGATGGGGCCAAGCTGACCGGGCAGCTGCTGGCCTTTGGGCGGCGCCAGCCGCTCAATCCGAAACTCATCGATGTCGGCCAGCTCGTCCTCAACTTCTCGGACCTGTTGCGGCGAACGCTAGGGGAAATGGTCGAGCTTCGCACCGTCGTGACAGGCTATTCGAATCGGGCGCTGGTCGATGCCTCGCAGTTCCAGAACGCCCTGCTCAACCTCGCTCTCAATGCGCGCGATGCGATGCCGCGCGGCGGCCGCTTGACCATCGAGATCTCACTTGTCCGTCTCGATCTCGACTACGTTCAAATGTATCCGCAGGTGCGAGCCGGCAACTATGTGCTGATTTCGGTCACTGACAGTGGGACGGGCATGTCTCCTGAAGTGAAGGCGCGCGCCTTCGACCCCTTCTTCACCACCAAAGCGCAAGGCTCGGGGACCGGTCTCGGACTTCAGCATGGTCTATGGCTTCGTCAAGCAATCGGGCGGCCACGTCCAGCTTTACAGCGAGCCTGCTCAAGGAACCAGCGTGCGTCTTTTTCTGCCCGCCATACGGGGCGGCGGTGCGGAAATTAAAACGAGCGAAGACACGCCAGCCGACGAGATTCTTCGCGGGCACGAAAGCATCCTTGTCGTGGAGGACGATCCGCGCGTGCGCCGGGTGACCATCGCGCGCCTGAAGGATGCCGGCTATCAGGTGATCGAGGCGGCGACGGCAGCGCAAGGTCTCGTCCTACTCGCGGCACATCCGGAGATCGCCCTGCTGTTCACCGACATTGTCATGCCGGGCGAAATGTCGGGCGACGAACTGGCGCGGGAGGTCCAGGCGATCCGACCGGACATCAAGATCCTGTTCACCTCGGGCTATGCCGAGCCGAGCATTGCCAGACGGGAATTGGCTGAAGCGCGAAGCTGGTTGAAAAAACCCTACACGGCTAGAGAACTAGCGAGTTGGCTGCGCGAGTTACTCGACTGACCCGCGTCAGCTAATTGGCACCTATATCACCCCATCGAAGCCAAGGTCTGCTGGACATCGACCAGATTCAAAGTGATTCTACCGAGGCCACCTTAAACGTGTGAAGTTGGCCATCCTCTTCTCGAATGGATACATATTCTCCCGCCACAAACGATTCTTGCCCTAAGCGGAAGAATGTTTCGTCCTCGTGTCCGGGGGTGCCGTAGTCCACATACCATTGACCTCCAGGCTTACGAGCGAGGTGACCGATCCAATCTTCCTCGTCCGGTCGAAAACGCCGGACGCCGCATGCGCCGGGATTGGCGTGCCATGCAAGCGCGTCAAGTTTGCCATCGCTGGTCAGCGGTGCAATCATTTCATAGCCGTGATGGCGGTCGCCAGCTGGATGCTCGTGCTCGCGCGCCAATAACAGACGCAGACGATGGAAGCCATCAGGGTGAGTGGTCATTTTGAGTCCCACGATCACGGGGCAACGATGATGATGCCGTTTTCGTCGTCCATCGCACGTAGCCCCTGCGATTTACCGGCTATTTGTCGTGGGGGCGCCCGAACAATTTCAACGATGACGAAATCACGTGCCGCCGGCCTTGATGTGAATCAAGCGGTTTCGTGACGGAGCCAGCCCGGGGGGCTTAGAGTAGGCCCCTGGACTGCTTACATGATTAAGATCAAAGCACTTGGCGTTTGCGTCGGCCATCAAGGTTTGGCGCATTTCGCGTGACGCATGAAAGGTATCAGACGTATGTCATCGCCTGTGCTGCTTGAACTAAGGCTCTTCCGTTTGGGCGTCGTATCTCTATCTGAGAGGGCGGCGCTTGTACCGGTCGGAGGCGCGTTTTCGAGCGGCCCGCATCTTGAGCAGGCACTCGGGCGGATCGGATAGGGAAAGATGATGAACGAGCCGAATGGAGGTATTCCACGCTCTGACAAAACGGGCGAGGCCGCCTCCCATCCGACGCCGGAGGGCCGGGTCGGCCAAACGATCGTTCCGGAGGCAGGCTCCTCTTCCATCGGCCGTCGCTCTACGGCCTTCGTTGCTGGAAAAGATTGCCGAGAAAGTTCCCGAAACGATTCACGGCGGCGCCGTCGTGGTGCGGCCGGTGCGTCGGCGGCGGCGCTGGCGCTTGGTCTTGCTGCTCCTCGCTCTCTGCGCCGGCGCCGGCGGCGGCTATTATTGGTGGAGCCTTCGGCAGTTTCATCTTCCACCGGGCTTTGCATACGGCAATGGCCGTCTCGAAGCCGATCCGATCGATATCGACACGAAATTCGCCGCACGCATCGCCGAGATCAGGGTCGAGGAAGGCGATCGAGTAACGGCGGGGCAGGTGGTCGCACGCATGGATACGCGCGACCTCCAAGCGAGCCTCGGGAGCTTGATCGCGCAAAAGGCTCAGGCCGAGCATAGCCTCGAAGAGGCGCGGGCCCTCGTAGTCCAGCAGAACACGCAGGTTGTCCTCGCGCAGCAAGAGATTGACCGCACCAAGACTTCTCGTTGCCAGGGAGTTCGCCACGCGAGAGCTGCTTGATCAACAAACGCAAATCCTCAACGGCGCCATTGCCGCACTTCAGGCGGCAAACCAAAGGGTCGACGAGGCCGAACATGCCGTTGCGGTGGTGACCCACAACATCGAACTCTATAAGATCAATATCGCCGACGATACACTCGTCGCGCCGAAGGATGGCCGCATCGAATATCGTGTCTCCAACGTCGGCGAGGTGCTGCCGGCCGGCGGCAAAGTCTACACAATGCTCGATCTGTCTTACGTCTATATGGACATCTATCTGCCGACCGCGGATGCCGGCCGCGCCGCCATCGGCGATGAAGCACGCATCGTGCTTGACGCGTTTCCGAAGCTCGCTCTGCCGGCACGGATCACCTACATTGCCACCGAGGCGGAGTTCACGCCCAAGGCCGTCGAGACACAGAGCGAGCGCGACAGGCTGATGTTTCGCATCCGCGCCCGGGTCGACCCCGCATTGCTGGCAAAACATCCCAATGAAATCCGGACGGGCCTGCCCGGCCTGACCTATGTCCGCCTCGATTCAAAGGCCAAATGGCCGGCGCAATTGAATCACGTGCCCGCGCCATGAGTGACGGCCGCATGAATGTGGCAGAACTCTCCGGCGTCACCCTGCGCTATGGCCCGACTCTGGCGCTCGATGCGGTCGATATCGCCATTCCCGCGGGTCTCATGGTGGGGTTCATCGGGCCGGATGGCGTCGGCAAATCCTCCCTCCTCAGTCTGATCGCCGGTGCGCGCAAGATCCAGACGGGTCAGGTGTCCGTTCTCGGCAAAGACGTGCGCTCTCCCCGCGTGCGCGCGGCGATCTGCCCGAGAATCGCATATTTGCCCCAGGGCCTCGGCCGCAACCTCTATGCCGATCTCAGCGTCAGCGAAAACATTGCGTTTTTTGGCAGGCTGTTCGGGCAAGCGCGACGCGAGTGGCAGGCGCGCATGGATCTCTTGCTGCATAGCACGGGGCTCGCACCCTTTGCCGATCGGCCGACGAAGAAGCTCTCGGGTGGCATGCGGCAAAAGCTCGGGTTGTGTTGCTCGCTCATCCACGATCCCGATCTCCTCATTCTTGATGAGCCGACGACGGGCGTCGATCCTTTGTCGCGCCGCCAATTCTGGGATCTGATCGCGAGTATGCGACGCAGCAGCACCGGTATGAACGTGCTGGTCGCCACCGCCTATATCGAAGAGGCCGAGCGTTTCGATTGGCTCGTTGCCATGGACACGGGCCGGGTGCTCGCAACTGGCACGCCGGCGCAACTTAAATCTGCGACCGGCTCTTCGACGCTCGAAGAATGTTTCATCGCGCTTTTGCCCGAGGAGCGCCGCCGCGGCCGGCGTGAATTCAGCGTGCCGCCGCCGCTGCGAGCGGGCGGCGAGCCGGTCATCGTCGCGCGCAATCTCACCAGGAGGTTCGGCGATTTCACGGCGGTCGATCACGTCAGCTTTTCGATCGCGCGGGGCGAGATCTTTGGCTTCGTCGGTTCGAACGGCTGCGGCAAGACGACGACGATGAAAATGCTTGCCGGTCTCTTGCCGCCAACCTCGGGCGAGGCGCTGCTATTCGGCCAATCGATCGAGACCGCGGCGGAAAAGGCGCGTACCCGCGTCGGCTATATGTCGCAGAGCTTTTCGCTCTACACGGAACTGACCGTTCGGCAAAACCTCGATCTGCATGCGCATCTGTTCCATATACCGCGTGCGGCGGCTGCAGCGCGGATCGCGGAGCTTGTTGAGGATTTCGGCCTTGCGGCTTACCTCGATCAGCGCGCCGAGGCTCTGACGCTTGGCATTCGCCAGCGCCTATCGCTTGCGGTAGCGATCGTGCATGAGCCGGAGATTCTCATTCTCGATGAGCCGACCTCCGGCGTCGATCCGATCGCCCGCGACCAGTTCTGGGAGCACCTCATTGATCTGTCGCGCCGCCAGAGGGTGACGATCTTCGTCTCGACCCATTTCATGAACGAGGCGGCGCGCTGCGACCGGATCGCGCTTATGGATGCCGGGCGTGTCCTTGCGACCGATTCGCCGGCCGGCCTCGTTGCCGCCCGCAAGGCGGCAAATCTGGAAGAGGCCTTCATTTCCTACCTCGAAGAAGCCAAGGGTCCGCAAACCGCCGCCGTGGGGATCGAAGGCGGCGGGTCCCTGGGGGGGGGTCCGGCGCGGAAATCGACATTCTCCGCGGCGCTCGGCCTGAAGCTGCGGCGCCTCCTTGCATGCACGATCAAGGAGACGCTCGAACTCTTGCGCGATCCGATCCGAATGGGCTTTGCCTTCTTCGGTACGACCTTTCTCATGCTGGTCTTCGGTTTCGGCATATCGGTCGACGTGAACAATCTTTCCTTTGCCGTCCTCGACCGCGACAACAGCCATGAAAGCCGGGCCTATCTCGAAGAACTGCGGGGCTCGTCATATTATTTCAAAGAAAAGGCCCCGATCGCCGACGAGGGGGATCTACAGAAGCGACTGCAAACAGCCGCTATCAGCTTTGCGATCGAAATTCCGCCGGGCTTCGGTCGTGACGTCCGACGCGGGCGACCGACGACCATCGGCGCCTATATCGACGGCGCCATGCCCTTCCGTGCCCAAACTATCCGCGGCTATTTGACTGAAGTCCAGCAGCAATATCTCGGCGATCTGGCGATAGAAAACGGCACCGAGCCGATTGCCTGCGGCGTTTGGATCGGTTGGGGGCCTCAGCTTTGCGAGCTGGCGATAAAGAACGGCACCGACCCTAATGCGGCGAATCTGGCGACGATCGAGGCGCGGTTCCGCTACAATCAGAGCTTCGACAGCGTCTTTGCAATGGTGCCTGGAGACATCGCGCTCTTGCTGATTCAGATCCCCGCCATTCTCATGGCACTCGCCGTCGTCCGCGAGAGGGAACTCGGCACGATCACCAATCTCTATGTCACGCCGTTGGGTCGCCTTGAATTTCTCCTCGGCAAGCAGATTCCCTACATCGGCGTCGGCCTGGTGAATTTCACGCTTCTATGCCTAATTGCCATCTTCATCTTCGGCGTACCAATCAAAGGCAGTTTTCTGACCCTTTTGACCGGCGTCACGGTTTATCTTGCGGTGACCACCGCTTATGGAATGTTCATATCCACCTTTTGCAAAACCCAGATCGCAGCGCTTTTCGGAACGGCCATTTTAACCTATCTGCCGGCGTCCATGTTCTCCGGCATGGCAGTGCCGGTCTCTTCATTGGCCGGGCTGTCGATCCTGATGGGGCGGATTTTTCCCATGAGTTATTTCTTGCCGATCAGCGTCGGAGTCTTCACCAAAGGGCTCGGCTTCGCAGCGCTGGGGGGATACATTCTGAGTCTCCTCGTCTTCATCCCGGTATTTATCGGGCTCAGTTTTCTGTTCCTGCACAAGCAGGAAAGCTGAGGGCCTTCATATGAATGCGCTGAAAAGCATCTACTGGCTCGGCACCAAGGAGCTCCGCAGTTTCTTCCGTGATTTCGTTTTGCTCGGCCTAGTGATTTATGCCTTTTCCCTTGCCGTCATTGCTCAGGCCCAAAGCATGTCGCAAGAGGTCCACAATGCGTCGGTCGGCGTCCTTGACGAAGACAATTCCGTGCTCTCCCGCCGGATGATCGCTGCAATTCTACCGCCTTATTTCAAAGAGCCGCAGCCTGTGGTGGAACGCGACATAGATCATCTGATGGATACGGCCCGCTATACGTTCGTGATTTCGATACCGCCGCATTTTGAACGCGACGTCGTCGCTGGCCGCGCGCCGACGGTGCAGGTGAATATCGACGCCACGGCCATGATCCAGGCCGGCCTCGGCTCTGGCTATATGCAGCAAATTCTCACGACGGAAGTCGAGAATTTCGTTTCGCACAATGAAGGTAATCTCCTCTCACGCGGGCAGGACATCCCGATGTCGCCGGTGACGCTTGCCGTGCGGGTCCTCTTCAATCCGAATTCCATCACCGCCTGGTTCACGAGCGTCATGGGCATCATCAACAGTGTGACCATGCTGGCGATCATTCTGGCCGGCGCCGCTGTCGTCCGCGAGCGCGAACACGGCACGATGGACCATCTCCTCGTCATGCCGGTAACGCCGTTCCAAATCGCAATGTCGAAGATCTGGGCGAACGTCCTCGTCATCACGATTTCGGTCGCCCTGTCGCTCAGCCTGGTCGTGCGCGGCCTTCTCCACATTCCGATCGTCGGCTCCGTGCCGCTCTTTATGGCAGGTGTGGTCCTCTATCTCTTTTTCACGACCTCGGTCGGGATCTTTCTCGCAACGATCGCTCGCACCATGCCGCAGCTCGGCCTGCTCTATATACTGGTCGCAATACCGATGAACTTATTGTCCGGCAGCAATACGCCGATCGAAAGCCAGCCTTGGCTGCTGCGGACCATCATGCGGGCGTCGCCCTCCACTCATTTCGTTTCCTTCGCCCAATCGATCCTTTACCGGGGTGCCGGATTCGATGTTATTTGGCGCGAATATTTAGCGGTTGGCCTGATCGGCGCTCTGTTTCTAGTCTTGGCATTGCTTAGATTTAGAATGGTTGCGGCCCAAACAAGTTGAAATATGCTTTATTATAATAACGCTACGCCGGTCATTCTCTTGGTGCGCGTGGACTTCAATCCGAACGTTACGACCGCTTGGTTCACGGAGCACGGCACGACGCCACTCCAATCCAGCGCTACGCACGATCATGGAGTTCTGACCATCGACGCATTTTGTGTCTTTCGCGCAGGCGATCCTTTTCCGAGACGCCGGGTCTTCAGTGGTGTGGCCGCAATATCTCCTTGTCGCCGGGCGGCCTCTTCCTGTTTCTTGCTCTGCTTCGCTTCCGCGCTGCTGCAGCGCAGGCAGGCTAAAGCACAGCCCAGAAGACTCGAAAAGCCTTCGAGATCACAACCTATCCGATGCTCGGTTGGCTTGGTGCTCGATGGCGGCGCCAACGGCCATGGTGCAAGGATCATCAGCGCATTTTCGAGCCGCGTCGCGGTCCGGTGATTCCGATCGAAGAAGAGGCGATGATCGCGGCATGTTCTGGATATGATTAGGCTTCCGGCCTGGCATCTCTAAAGGCACATCTATCTTTCAACCCAAGCGCCATCGATCTTGCGATACTGCCGCTTCACCGCCGCCCAGGCGATGCGATGCGCAATCTCCTCTTGCAACTCGCCGCGATTGGTATAGCGTTCCCAGGCATTGTTGAACGCGCTCCGATAGATCTCTTGTGCGTGGAGCGGGAGGTGCGCACGTACCGGCTCGGGAAGAGCTTCTACGGATGCATAGGGCAATTTTCCCTCCCTCGAAACAAGAAAGCCGGAAGACAGCCGCGCGGCCTTGATGCGGATCAAGATACGCAAACAAGAAGAAGGACTAGTCTCCTTAAGGTTTTCAGCTCCCCGTGGAGAGGACCGTGACCTACGCGACCGTGATGGTGAATTTCGAGCTCGGGGAATCGAATGTAAATCTCTTGAGCGTCGTCGCCGACGTTGCGCAGCAGTTTGGTGCGAGCGTGATCGGGATAGCTGCATGCCAGCCTATGCAGTCTGACGTTCAGCGATGGCTACATTCCGCCAGAAGTCATCGAACTGGACCGTGAGGAGATCGAACAACAGATCACCAAGGCGAAGGCGGAATTTCACGACGCGCTGAGAAAGCGCGTTGCCAACCTCGAATGGCGCTCGAAGGTGATGTTCGGCTCGCTTGCCGATTATGTCGCGTGCGAGGCACGCAGCGCTGACCTCGTCATCACCGGCGTAGACCAAGCGAGTTTGCTAGAGAGTTCGTCTCGCGTAAGCGCAAGTGAGCTTGTGATGCTCGTCGGCCGGCCGGTTCTCATCGTTCCCGCTAGCCTGGACACGCTGAAATTTGAGCGCGTGCTCGTCGGTTGGAAGGACACGCGTGAAGCGCGACGAGCGATCTTGGATGCCCTGCCGCTGCTCAAAAAAGCTGCGCATGTGAGCGTCGTCGAGATTGCCGATGATGAAGAATGCAACGCGGCTCGCGCCCGCATTGATGATGTCGCCGGCTGGCTCGCACGGCAGGGAGTGACGGCCCAGACCATGACCTTTCCCCCGGCTGGCGACGACGCGAGGAGGCTGGACGCCATTGCGCAGGAGCAAGCCGCTGATGTCATCGTCGCAGGCGCTTACGGACATAGCCGGGTTCGCGAATGGGTATTCGGCGGTGTCACGCGCGATCTTTTGCTCGCTGCCGACCGCTGCACGCTCGTCTCTCATTGACCGCTGTGTAAAGTGGCTTCAGTCTCATGAGAGCGCACGACGCCATATCCGGACGTGCTATTTTTACCAGCGCTGTGGCAGCAACTCTGTCAGCAACGGAGCACAGCTACTCTATTGCTGGGCGAAGGCTCGTTGCTTTCGGATCAATGGTCGCTCTTCGCGATTGGCGAAATATGCCCGATCACGGTCCCCGGCTCGATTACATCATTCTTGGCTGCTTCGATTACGAGTTTTCCAGCGGCCGGCGCGGTCAGTTCGTGAAGCATATCCTCGATGCGCACCTTGGCTACCGCAGCGCCCTTATTCACGATCGTTCCGTTGGCAACGAGCCAACCCTCCAGGATGCCCTCCGGCATTATGCTTGTGGACCACAACTCAGGCGCGACAACAATCTCGATCATCTATTCCTTCCTCAAATTAATTAAACCATTTCTCATCTCTGCACCTTCGCGATACGCAATTCCAATGAGTTTCGGAAGGAGAAATAGAGGCGAAACGTTACGGAAGGCCCCGCACGATACTCCTTGCGCGATACGTTGAAGAAGATCGCCAATGGAGATAGAGTACCCCCAACTCAGCGAAGAGTCTTCGCGCTCCGCTCAACTCGGCAAATCAAGGGCCCAGGCAAAAACACACCATGCGCCGAGGCCAATCGCGGTTTGTCCCCATTCGAGCAGCCCCCAATCACGCATGAATTGGCGAATTGCCGAGGCCGGCGCGCCCGGTGCAATTGTGTAGAGCTCAATATTCACCGGCGCCATCACGAAATAGGCATAAGGCCAGCTCGCGAGGATCAGCGTTCCCCCGATTGTCCAGCGCACGTCGCCATTGCGCGTGTAATCAACATAAGCCAATATTGCAGATATTATGGCCAGCACGGCGAGCATGATGAACCCGCGACGGTTGCTAGGAGTCCATTCCCGCACCATCGAACGCGGATCGAGTCCGAGCCGAGCGGGCTGCTCAACGATATTGATATAGAGAGCCACGCCGAGAAAGGCTGAAGCAACGGCGAAGGCCAATAAACCTGATCGCACTATGACGGAATTCTCCTCGGCGAGTTTGCAGAGCGATTTCCCAGAATTAATCCATCTAAAGCGGCTTTGAGCTGCAAGGCAAGTTTAGCGATAGTAATGCGAGTGGCAAAATTAGGCTACAAAAATTCGGCTGATCCAAACGGTCATGACAGGCCGCAGCGAGTTGTTTTCGAATCGACAGGCCGCTGGTCGCTCTTTGCGGAGCAGCTATGCCGGATACTAAAACAAACTCGCCGAGCTGACATCATGCAAGGGATGCTATCAAGCGATACCGCCGCCGGGTCCGCAGAGCGCCTCGAGGCGATTGAGTAGAGGTTCTTGACCGGCAATAATCTTCTGCCGTGCAATCGGCAGAACAAACCAGGCAGCGCGATCGATTTCCGGAAAGGACTGCATGTGGCCGCCGTGGCGAGGCCACTTGATCTCCACAAGGTTGCTGCGCAGACCACTGATATCGAAGTCTCCCTCCATGGCGAATGCTTCGACCCTTTTCCCAGCGCGCTGGCGAACACTGCCGAGTGGCCGCAACACGCCGGTGGGCATAGTTCCGAGTTCCTCGGCGAATTCGCGTCGGGCAGCCGTCTCAGCATCTTCATCCGCGGCTATTTCACCCTTGGGAATCGACCACGCACCGAGATCCCGATGGCGCCAGAACGGTCCGCCGGGATGAACGAGAAGAACGAGAAGTCGCGCGCCCGCGCGCTTGTATAACAAAATCCCGGCACTCTTAGCACTCATGGGTACCCATCGAAATTGGTGCCGAGCGAGGGATTTTGCGCCAGCTTTCTTTTGTCGCACGCCCGTTTGAGCCGTGCCGGAGTTCCGCCGCCGGTGCGGCTGAATTTGCCGTACCGGGCAGGACTGAGGCCGCCTTGATCTAGCTCAATGATCTCCGCTCACAACGTGAAAGGATAATTCTGCGCGACCTCGCATCGCTAAAGAGTGCGAAGGTACCCTAAAATTGAAGGAGATTCACTGATGAGCGATATTACCCTGCGACAAGATATTATCGATGAACTCGACTTCGATCCGAGTATTGATTCTGCAAACATTGGGGTTGCCGTGAGTGATGGTGTCGTGACATTGACGGGTCACGTCAGAAGCTATGCTGAGAAGGTGGCGGCTGAACGCGTCGTGCAGCGCGTCAAGGGCGTTCGCGGCCTGGCGCAGGAGATCGAGGTTCGCTATCCTGACGAGAAGAAATCCGCGGACGACGAGATCGCCAAGCGGGCTTTGAAGATCATGACCTGGGACATGACCATTCCAAGCGACAAGATTCAGGTCAAGGTCCATCAGGGCTGGATCACGCTGTCGGGAGAGGTTGAGTGGAATTTTCAAAGGGCTGGCGCCGAGAACGCTGTGCGCAAACTGTCAGGTGTCCTCGGAGTGACAAATTTGGTCACTGTGCGCCCGCGTATTGAAGCGTCCAACATCAAGCATCTGATCGAAGATGCGCTGAAGCGAAATGCCGGGATCGAAGCCAACGCTATCAAGGTTGGCGTAACAGGTGGCAAGGTCACCCTCGAGGGCAAGGTTCACGCATGGTACGAGCGCGGGTTGGCAGAACGGGCGGCTTGGGCTGCGCCTGGTGTCAGTGCCGTCGAGGATCGACTAACGATTGGTTGAATGAGAATAAAGCTCGGCTGGTCGATGTCCATCACATCGGCCCCGGGCTCGCTGAGCGAAATGCCCCAGGCGATGGTGGCAAGACTTATATCTTTTGCCCTCCCCGGGGTTGCCTCCCGAGAAGGCGATCGACAATTCCAAGCTACTCAAGCCAGTCTAGCAGATACGAACTATGCTCAAGGCGGTTGAGGGGCTTTGATTGCCCGACAACGAGGCATTGCTCGCGAGCTCGGCACCAGCGGCCTGTCGGCGAAAGATCTGCCAATGACCGATCCAGGCTTCTGGAATCAGCCGACGGCCGCATTGTTCGTGGAGCTAGCTACATCGGATCGTGGCCTGACTTCGCATGAGGCGACGTTGCGCTTGCTGCGCTACGGCAGCAACGATGCCACTGCGCCGAAGCGAACACCAGCTTGGCTTCGGTTCGCTGGGCGCTTCGCCAATCCATTGGTCATCATCCTGCTGCTGGCAAGCGCGCTATCGGCCGCAACCGGAGACGTCGCGAGCTTCGTCATCATCGTCTGCATAGTATTGCTGTCGGTGCTGCTCGACTTTGTGCAGGAAAGCCGGGCGCAGAGCGCGGTCGATGCGCTGCGTGAGCAGGTGGCGCTGCGGGCGGATGTGCGCCGTGACGGTGCCGAAAGAAGCCTGCCGGTCGCCCAATTGGTCCCCGGCGACATCGTGCAGCTCTCCGCCGGCGACCTTGTGCCGGCCGATGGCGTACTACTGTCCAGCCGCGACTTCTTTGTCAACCAGGCTCTACTGACGGGAAAATCCTATCCCGTCGAGAAGCGAGCGATCGAGCAAGGCGACCCGGCCGTCCAAATGAGCGAAGCGGGAAACGTAGCACTTGCCGGTGCTTCGGTAATCTCAGGCAGCGCCACCTTCTTGATCTGCCGCACCGGGCGACGAACCACGCTCGGCCAACTCGCCGACACGCTGATATCTAAGCCCCCGCCGACCGCCTTCGAGATCGGGCTCCGCCGATTTCAGCATGCTACTCGTACGCATCACCTTGGTGCTCGTTTTGCTGGTAATGGCAGAGAGCATGGCGTTCCACCGGCCCTGGATCGAGTCCTTGGTGTTCGCCCTGGCGCTTGCGGTGGGACTGACGCCGGAACTGCTTCCAATGATCTTGACGATCAGCCTGGCACGCGGCGCGGTTCGGCTGTCGCACAGCCGCGCGATTGTCAAACGCCTGCCAGCCATTCACAATCTGGGCGCGATAGACGTGCTGTGCACGGACAAGACGGGCACTCTGACAGAGGCGCGCATCGCGCTGACCAGGCATATCGGTCCCACCGGCGGCGATAGCGAGCGGGTTCTCACCCTCGCTTGGCTGAACAGCCACTTCGAGAGTGGCCTGAAAAGCCCCCTCGATGAGGCCATTCTGGCGCACGGGACGATCGACCCTTCGCTATGGCGCAAGATTGACGAAGTGCCGTTCGACTTCGAGCGCAGGCGTGTCTCGGTGCTGCTCGAACGCGATGGTGTCCGTACGCTGATCGTCAAAGGTGCACCCGAGGATGTCATCCGAATCTCGACCCATGTGGAGATGATGGATGGCGCCGCCCAAGAATTGACCGATGAACTGCGCGCAGGGCTGAAAGCCCGTTTCGAGAAACTTAGCGCGGAGGGTTTCCGCCTACTCGGCATCGCCAGCCGCGCGGAACCAGCCAATCAAGCGACTTGCGTGCTAGGTGACGAGGCCGAGCTGACGTTTGCCGGATTTCGCAGTCTTTCTTGATCCGCCCAAGGCGTCTGCCCCCGCGGCACTTGCCGCACTGGCGGCGAGCGCTGTGGCAGTGAAAGTACTGACGGGGGACAATGAGCAGGTCGCGCGACATCTTTGTGGCGAACTGGGCTTCGATGCAGGGAAAGTGCTCACCGGGTCGGACTTGGGGGCGCTGAGCGACGAAGCCCTGATCGGGCGCCTGAGCGATACGCGACTGTTCTGCCGCGTGACACCGCAGCAGAAGCTCCGGATAATCATTGCGCTGAAGCGCATGGGTCTGACAGTCGGCTTTCTCGGCGACGGTATCAACGACGCCCCCTCGTTGCACGCGGCGGATGTTGGCATTTCCGTCGACAGCGCCGCAGACGTGGCGAAGGCGGCAGCGGAGATCATCCTGCTAGAGCGGGATCTGGGCGTGGTGCACGAGGGCGTGATGGAGGGACGGCGCACAGTCGTCAACACCGGCAAATACATCCTGATGGCAAGCAGTGCCAATTTCGGAAACATTTTCAGTATGGTTCTGGCGGGGCTGCTCCTGCCCTTCCTCCCGCTATTGCCGATTTAGGTGTTGTTGACCAACCTGATCTACGACTTCGCCCAGAGCGGATTGCCGTTGGACAAGGTCGATCCGGAGGCCATCGAGCGGCCAATCCATTGGGAGATAAATCTGATCGAACGCTTCATGATCGTGATGGGCCCGATAAGTACCATATTCGACCTGATGACCTTCGCCGCGTTGTTGCTGCTGTTCCATGCCGACGTCGCATTGTTCCGCACCGGATGGTTTGTTGAAATCTCTGGTGACGCAAATCCTCATGATTTTCGCCATACGCACCCGCCGGCACTTGTTTGCCAGCCGACCGCACTGGGTCGTGGCTGTCCTGGCATTCGGCACCGCAGCGCTGACCCTCGCACTGCCTTTCTTGCCGGGAATCAGCCGGTGGTTCGAATTCGTGCGCCCTCCTCCCACATATTTCGCGTTTCTGCTGGCCGTGGTCGTAGGCTTCCTCGTGATGATCGAGCTCGTGAAGCGCGTTTTTTACGCGCACATGGAGCGACTGCCCGTGCGGCCCTTCTAGCGGGCGTTCGCGCGGTGAATGCTTACGACACTGACAACGATCCCCACGGCGAACATGACTTTTGGCGCGCTGGATCATGCGGGCGAGCGGCCGGCATTATGTGGATGATCAACCACGGCGTCCTCGCCATCCGGAAGCCGGGAAAGGCGCGGCTGTGTGATCTCGCCGCAAACAGGGCTGATCGGCTATCCCGCCTTCAACCCGCCGGCGTCGTGGTGAAAACGCTCCTCATTCACGACGCCCCGATCTCTAGCAAGAGAGACCATTAACGCACTTCCTTTCTGGATAATCCGCAAAACCATTCTCGTTGCCGAGTCCGCGCATCGGGTGACGGGTGTCGCCACGCTTATTTTCCCGGCGGACGTAGGCGATCAGCGCCTCGGGGCGCTCCATCTTAACCTTGAGAGCGGCAATCAAGGCATCTTCCGCGTCAACGACAACGTGGCTGGTCTTCCCTTGTACCTTGAAGCCGACGGCAAACTGCACCTGCGCACTCCCGCGTTCAGCGGTTAAAAGGTAGCACGTCTTCCCGGCCCTCGCCATTCCGGCCGACCAAGACGACGCCGGCACACTCGTCATCGTTTCCTCTACCCACGGTCTGTGTATTGCACACACCGTCGGCGGCTTGCCGGTGAGATCGCACCGCGCGCGTGTTTAATATGTTATAAGAAGCCCTGAACCGTTGGAAAATGTGACATGGAAACTCGAACCCAAATCAGCGAAAAATTGCTGAATGAGAAGGTTATGGCTCTCCTTCACGCTTATGCCTCATGCACCGATGCGCGAAGCGTCATGCTGGAACTCGTTGATGATGCTACGATACCCTACAACTGGCGCATCGGCCATTTCGATCCTGGTCGCGGCGATCGGTACAGGTGCAAGGTCACGCTGCGCGCGATCCACGAAAGCCTCCGAAATGACTATGAGATGATTGGATATAGCTGAGGCGTACCTCAGCCCGGCGTCATAGGGGGCGTTTGCCTCCATGTTCGAAAGTCCCACTTCGTGAAAAATTTGGTTCGGACCGTGGCGACAGCGGCGATTCTCAGCGCCGCATGCCAATCGTGAGCAGATATTCGCGGGGCACGGCGATCCCAAGGGCCGTAGAGAATCCATCGTGGAAGGCCACGAAGTCGCGCTGGAATTGCGCCCGACGTGCTTCGTCGAGGTTGTCGGCCAGGGCTTTGGTCGGGCCGTATCCGGCGGCGAACGCTGTCCATGCCGCGTTGCCGTCTCGATCATAGTATGTCGAAGTTCCTTCCTCGAATTTTAGTCCGAAATTGTGGCCTAGGAGTTCTTGGACGCGGTCGCGGTTTCCCCAGGCGAAGGGCGAGGGCAGGGATGGCACGGGCGGCGGCGGCATGTACGCACGCATCACCCCGAACATCTTGAAGACGTTGCCGTCCGGCAGCCATGTCGCCAAGCCGATCCGTCCACCTTTGCGGCAGACCCTGGCAAGCTCGGCTGCCGCTGCCTCCGGATGGCCCACGAACATCACGCCGAAGGTAGAGACGACGGCATCAAAACTGGCGTCAGGATGGGGGAGTTTTTCAGCGTCGCCGATTTCGTATGCGATCTCGAGGCCCTCGGCCTTTGCGCGCGCGCTCGCGGCGGCGATAAGGTCGGAAGCAATATCAGTGCCCGTAACTGTCGCACCGCACCGCGCCAGTAGGCGTGATGTCCAGCCGGTGCCAGTGGCCAGGTCCAGAATGCGCTCGCCTGGCTGCGGATTGATCCTGCGGACACAGTGATCAAGCGCGCTTGCGATCTGATGACTGATTTCGTTGTAGGCGTCACCACCAGAGCTCCAAATCGCGGCGGGGCGTTGATTATGCGCCTCTATTATTCCCTCCACGACGGACCCCCTAAGGAACGATCGCGCCCGACAGTCTGACATGACATAACCCGTTCTTCGTCACATCGAGTGCAAGATGAATCGCCGGCATTGTGCGATCGACTGCAGATCACCTGCCAAGCCGAGTGTTGCGAAGGGCAAACGCCGTCGTATGCCGGCAAGTAGCATTCGCGCAAGTGACGAACGAGGGCGATTAGTCCCCGCACCACGACAGTGCAGCAATTCTATTCCACGGTCCGGGTTACTTCGCCAGATGCTTTTCTTCGAGCGCCTGCGCGCGGTCGTACCACATGCGCGCTAAAGCCGGGTCCGGGGCCAGCCCGTGGACGCCGAGCTTTTGAAATTCGACAGGATCATATGTTTCACCAAGGGCGCGCGCCCCTTCGGCGCTACCGGCCTCCGCTGCGCGCTGAAAGAAAAGCCGCGCCCCGGCAAGGTAACCGACGCGTTCCAATTCTCGGCCATGGCTTAAAAGCACCTGAATCTCTTCGGGCGTCGATACAACGGGCGAAGGCGGTTCGTTGTTGTCACTAACCGCGGCGCTCCCCGAAACCACAAGTTTTGTATGCACTTCCCTCGCGACGCGCCCTTCGGGTGTTAGGAGCAGGACGACGACGTCGCTCGAACCGTTCGAGTTGGCACTAGGGGTAATAGACAGCCCGCTGCCTAGAAGATCGTACGGCGCAAGAAGCCAGCCGTCCATACCATCGGAATGACCCGCCGATAAAACGGTCCCCTTAGGAAGTCCGTGAATCGCGACCAAGCTATGATCTGGAAGCACGCCGTCGGCATTGACCGATAGGTGAAAAACGGTGGGCTGGCGAGGCCTGCCACTGATCACCTGATCAATGGCCAACGTGGGCATTTCGTCGCCGGTCTTGCCCGATCCTTGCGGTGTTTTCGTACGCGGCTCGGCCTTGTCGACTATCTGGGCAGCTTCGATAACCGAAACAGGCGCTGGCGTTTCGGCATCCGAAACTGGTGCCGCTGCCGATAAACTCGGCGGTAGGACCGGTCCGGGGTTTGCTTCCGTTGGCTTCCCCTCGATCGTTGCGCCTTCTTCTGGCTTAGCAGTCGTCGGTTCTGTTGTTTTGAGCTGCGCAAGTTGCTGCATCTGCGGCCAGCTTTTCCTAACACTCGGAAAATTATTATCGCTCACGACCGCCCCGTTTTCGCACACCAGCAGAATGCCCGCGGCGCAGATCACGCTTAGCAAACGAACCAGATGACGGAGCGAACGCTGCTTTTCTGCTCTATACAGCTCCGGCGGTCTCTCGAGCCGGCTCATTGCCGTTACTCCCGAAGTTTGGCTTCCTAATCCCTCGCGGATTCAGTGCTGGGCCTGTAAAGCCCTCCACTTAACGAAAGCGCGAAAGAGCGCTTCACGCTGGGCATCCGATTGAGTCCCAAGGTCTTTGCCACTGCTCTCGAGGAAACGGTCGAAATCCTTCTCTGAGGTATCCTGCGATTGCGCCGCGTCGATCCATGCCTGGGAGGCGGGAAAGCGTTTCCAGCCCTCCAAAGTCGCTGCGAAGTTCACTTCTCGCCACTTCGCGCGGCGAGGCGCTTTACGAAAATCGTCGAAATGATTGAAGAATGCATCGACAAACCTTGCGACCCTGTCATATCTCTCTGAGCCCTTGGGCCAGTTGAAAACCGCAAGAACCGCGCAGTTCGCGATCGTCTCGACGCGCTGGCCCTCACTAATAAGGTTTGGGTAGTCAGAGTGATCTAACGTCGCCGGATAGTAGTCATCGAAGAGAGGCGCCGTGAAGGGGATAGGCACCAGCTTCAAGCCGTCGGATGACTTCAGCTCGGCGATGAAACTCGACGGCTTGCCCGTTACCAGGATCGTCGCCGCGATACTTCCGTCCTTGATCGCCGCAACCGCGTCAGCCTGGCCCATGTTGGCTTCTTTGACGTCGATGCCAAGCGCCTCAAAGACGAGGTGCGCCGTCAGTTGCGTGCCGCTGCCCGCTTCGCCAAAGTTGACGACCTGCCCATGCAAATCGTTCAGGTCCTTTACGTTAGGACCCGCAAGGATATGCATCTCTTCGTTGAAGAGTTTGGTAATGTAGGCGACTTGATCCTTCACATCGCCCAGTTCGCCGGTCTTTGCGTAATGATTCAGGATATTGGAATGGGTGATACCCATGTCGATGTTGCGCAGGAGCAGGATATCCCGCACATTTTGCGCGCTTCCTTTCCCGACAACGGGGAGCACGCGTAAATTGTCGCCATCGTCCAGGACCTCGGACAAGTCGTAAACTATCCCGAGCGAATCCCCATCGCGATTGCCTGAAAGAATCGTGACGACGTTGTCGTTTATGCGCGCGCGATTGCGATCGTATTCACTGACCGCATCGCGCCGGTATGACGCGTGCTTCGCGACATAATTTCCGCTAGTCCCAGCGCCGTATGCGTCGGACATGCACCCGATAAGCAATATCGTGAACAAAGAAGCAAGTACGATACGCATTACCGCTCTCCAGACAAAAAATAAGCTGTTCGTACACGCCCCTCATCTCGATCTGAGCCATCGCCGCGCAATTGCGCCATCGCGTGCAATTAATGAAGCCGAAATTATGGCTTAATCGCGATCGAGCGAGACCTGAGCGAGCTCGACCGGCTGGCCCGGCTGGAAGTGACGTGCCAAGGATCAAAGGCAGGCAAGCGGAAACCTAGTAGGAATTGCGCTTTGCTTCGACATTCTCTGATTCCAGTTTTAGTCAATGTTGGTTTAGAGAGCGCGAACTTAGCGTCTCGGCATTGTTGCCTCCCGCATTGCATACAAACGAAACGTCGGCATCGCAAGATCGACAGGAATTGCAATTCGAGGGCAAGCCCAGCGCGGCGAAAGTGAACGGCCTCGAATTAAGATCAATCGCGTTCGCGCAGGTGATTTCGACTCGCATCGAACGCGATTGACTTGCAATGGCTGGATCATCCCACGGCCCTCCCGAGGGTCGGCAAATCCGCGCGAATGTCACAAGGTCATTATTATCGGGATCAAGATTGTCCACGATCAAGAAAAGACGAATCCTTGAGCTTTCAGCTCTTTCTCGATCTTGCGTGGCGCGGGCATCATACTGGCGTTTTCAACTCGCGTAATTCGATTTAAGAAAGAAACGCTGGCCTTTGGCAATTCAGAAGCTCCCCCCCCCCCATGACATATTGTCAGAATAGCGCTTTGTAGGCGCAACGACACACCTAAGCAGCGCGTACGAAACGATTGGCCATGAAACTCAACGCAATTGCTGGGCTTTGCGCCGCCGGCACGTTGGCACAACCGGGATGGCGCGCGCGTTCCGAGGCCGTGCTGGGGTGCATCCGGGCTGGCACGGAGGCGGGTATTGGCGCGGCGGGCGGTACTGTGGGAGGATGGGGCTGGGCGCAGCGGCGGCTGGAGCTGCGGTGGCAGCTATTGATGCAGCAGCGTATGGTTCCTGCTATCAGTGGCAAAATCGTGGACGAAGGGCTTTTTGGACCCGCTAGTCCGCAGTAGACTGGCTTGGGTTGATGTCTTATTCGAGGGGTTCAGCGCACGCGCTTGTTGAACCTCGGAACTTATTTTTGCGCTCGAAATACTGCGGACCGGCTGCCGCGACCGATTCTTCTTTGGGCTGCTGGCATTCGTGAATTTTTGAACCTCGCTTAGTGTCTGAGGTTGAAAATGACAATTGAGAGCCGTTCCGTATCCACTCTTCCGTCAGCGCACACTGCGACGATCGCCGCATCGACATCACCCCCTGACTCGCAGACACAAACTGCGCGCGACGGCATGCGTTGGATTCCCGGCGGCACGTTCCGCATGGGATCCGATAGGCACTATCCGGAAGAAGCGCCCGTCCATCGCGTGACGGTGGATGGCTTCTGGATGGACAGCACACCCGTGACGAACCGACAATTCAAAGAATTCGTCAAGGCGACCCGCCACGTCACTTTCGCAGAGATTCCGCCCGACCCGAAGGACTATCCGGGCGCGTTGCCGCACATGCTTTATGCCGGTTCACTCGTATTCACGCCGCCAACGCACAAGGTAGATCTGCGCGACTGGGGCCAATGGTGGCGCTTCCTTGAGGGCGCAAACTGGCGCCATCCCTACGGCCCCAAGAGCAACATAAAAGGTCTCGACGATCATCCGGTCGTTCATATCTCATTCGCCGACGCGCTCGCCTATGCAAACTGGGCCGGTAAGGATCTTCCGACAGAAGCCGAGTGGGAATTTGCGGCGCGCGGCGGTCTCGACGGCGCCGAATTCGCCTGGGGCGATGAGTTCACGCCCGGCGGCAAACATCAAGCCAATACCTGGCAGGGCGAATTTCCCCTCGAAAATCTTAACGAGGATGGCTTCGAACGTACGTCACCAGTCATGGCATTTCCGCCAAACGGTTATGGCCTCTACGACATGATCGGCAACGTCTGGGAGTGGACGATCGATTGGTTCTCGCAGAAACATGCGGCCGACGCGCCGAAGGCCTGCTGCATTCCGCAAAATCCACGCGGAGGCCCTGAGGCAGAGAGCCACGATCCTTGTCAGCCGAAAATCAAAATTCCTCGCAAAGTGATCAAAGGCGGCTCGCATTTATGCGCGCCGAATTATTGCCGCCGATACCGCCCTGCCGCGCGCCACGCCGAAGCGGTCGACACGTCGACAAGCCACGTCGGGTTTCGTTGCGTCTTGCGCAGGAAAGAGGCCACGTGATGGCCGAGACGCAATCGAAAAGCGCGATTTATTTGGCGTGGCTCGCCGTCGCACTGGTCGTCGGCCTGATCATTCTTGGTGCGGCTTGGTACGGCTTCTCGAGTGAAGTCTACAAAAGAATTTGGAATAACATACTCGCCCGACCTGGCGGCCCCATGACCTTTCGTTTCATTCTACAGCCGACAATGGCCGCGATTGCAGCATTGCATGACGGCATCAAGGACGCTCGCCTGGGGCGTTCGCCCTACTTCTGGACCATTTTGCACAATGCGCAGGAACGTGGCGAGCGTCTGCGCGAGGGCGTGATCTCGACTGCGCGGATCATCCTGCTCGGCCTCGGCATGGACACGATCTATCAATACGAGGTTCTCAAGACCTTCTATCCTGGCGAAGCGGTGATTATCGCACTCCTGCTCGCCCTCGTTCCTTACCTATTGCTCCGCGGTCCTATCGCGCGCGTGGCACGCCGCTGGAACGGTCGTATCGCCACAGGGCAACGATCATGACACCCCTCAATGCGAAATCGCCATCCGATCAGATATCGGTCGAACTCGCCTCGCGTCGAACGGGAATGTCATTTCAGCGGACACGCATGAGCGCAGACCGCACTCTGATGTCGATCATTCGCACGTCGCTATCGCTCATCAGCTTTGGATTCACAATCTTTCAGGTCTTTCAGAAACTCAAAGAAAGCAATGTCCTTCAAGGCGGCGCCAGCGCGGCGCGGCACTTCGGCGTGGCGCTCGTCTCACTTGGCATCGCGATGCTTGTGTTTGGCATCATCTATCATGTCCAGTTCATGTTGGGTCTTCGCATCATGCGGAAGCAGATGACAGAAGAAGGTCTGGTCCACGGCGAAAGTCGCTTTCCGCCTTCGCTCACCCTCGTCACGGCGCTTCTCCTGTTGCTGATCGGAATCGCCGCCATCGTGAGCATGGTGTTTCACGTCGGCCCGTTCGGTTGAGAGAGAAACACATGGCACGACGCCCGGCGAGACAACCTACACGAAAGACCACACCCCCAAGCAAGGCATCGACAGTGAGGAGCAAGCCCATGGCCAAGACCGACAAGTCGAACATCCTCGTTATCTGGGGCGACGATATCGGCATCGCAAATCTGAGTTGCTATTCGCATGGCCTAATGGGCTATCGCACGCCCAATATCGATCGCCTCGCCAAAGAAGGGATGATGTTCACCGACTCCTACGGTGAGCAGTCATGTACCGCTGGGCGATCGTCCTTCATCACTGGGCAGAGCGTCTATCGCACCGGTCTCTCCAAGGTCGGCGTTCCGGCCGCGCCCGTCGGCATGCCGGACGACATCGTGACGATTGCCGCGCTCCTCAAGAACCAGGGCTATGCCACGGGCCAGTTCGGGAAGAACCACCTCGGCGACCTAAACAAGTTCCTGCCGACGGTGCACGGCTTCGACGAGTTCTTCGGCAATCTCTATCACCTCAATGCCGAGGAAGAGCCGGAGATGTATGACTATCCCCCCGAGAAGGATTTTCCAAAATTTAGAGAGCGCTTCGGGCCGCGCGGCGTCATGCATTGCTGGGCGCAGGAGAAGGACGACCCGACGGTGCAGGAGCGCTGGGGTCGCGTCGGCAAGCAAAAGATCACCGACACCGGGCCGCTCACCAAGAAGCGGATGGAAAACTGCGACGAAGAGTTCGCCGCCGCCGCCAAGGACTTTATGAAGCGGGCGAACAAGAGCGGCACGCCATTTTTCGTGTGGCTCAACACCACCCACATGCACCTGTTCACGCACACCAAAAAGGAAAGCCTTGGACAGGCTGGCCGCTGGCAGTCACCCTATCACGACACCATGATTGATCACGACAAGCTCATAGGTCAGGTGCTGGATTTTCTCGATGAACTCGGAATCGCGGACAATACTTTCGTGATGTATTCGACCGATAACGGCCCGCACATGAACACCTGGCCAGACGGCGCCATGACTCCGTTTCGCAGCGAAAAGAACACCAATTGGGAAGGCGCCTTCCGCGTTCCGATGCTGGTACGCTGGCCTGGCAAGATCAAGGCCGGTTCAATATCCAACGAGATAATCCAGCATCACGATTGGCTGCCGACTTTCCTCGCCATGGCCGGAGATCCGGACGTCGTGGAGAAGTTGAAGAAGGGCTATAAGGCGATCGGCAGGACCTTCAAAAACCACATCGATGGGTACAACTTGGTGCCCTACTTGACGGGCAAGGAAAAGGAAAGCCCGCGCAAGCTCTTCATGTATTTCAGCGATGACGGCGACGTGCTCGGGCTGCGCTACGACAACTGGAAGGTTGTGTTCATGGAGCAGCGGTGCCCAGGCACTTTGCAGGTATGGGCAGAGCCTTTCGTCAAGCTGCGCCTGCCTAAGCTTTTCAACTTGCGCACCGACCCATTCGAGCGGGCGGATATTACCTCGAACACCTATTACGACTGGTTCATTCACCACGACTACATTATCTTCGCGGCGCAGGCGATCGCCGCTCAATTCGCCGCGACCTTCAAGGACTTTCCGCCAAGCCAGAAGGCGGCAAGCTTCACCATCGACGATGCATTGGTCAAGATGAATGACGCTATCAGCGGCGCCGGACACTAGCGGGACCGCCAAGGACCGGGCGGCAATACCTTTGCCGCCTGGCACCACAAGCAGCATTGAATGGGCACTGCGATGAGCACAGTTCCGCTCCAATCCATAGACGGGGATTGGAAGGATTTTTTTGAGCCTCCGAGCAAGTTAGCGGAAGCTGCGCGTCGTGGAGCCTGCCCATGACGTCAAAGGCCGGGTTCGACGATGGATTGTTTGAAAATGGACCATCGCTCGGTCTGCAAACGCGCCTTAGACTTATCGAGCCGGGACAGCGGCACATCCTGCGTAGAGCCGTTCTCGTTGTATTGATCGGATGGGTGCCGCTTGCCGTCCTGTCGTTGTTGCAAAACTCCAACCCGCGCATTCAGAGCGCCGACTGGTTCTTCTCCGACATTGGCGTCCATGCGCGCTCGTTGATCGCGGCGCCCCTGCTCGTTATCGCCGAGACGGTCTGTGCCGCACGACTCAGCGCGATCGCTCGATGTTTCCTCGACGGAGGACTTATCCGGGAGCAGGAGCGACCGCGCTTCGATACGACCGTCGCGTCGGTAAGAAAGCTGCTCGATTCCGCCACGGTTCAAGTCGTCTTGATCGTGCTGTCTTATGCGGTCGTCGCCGAGTTGGCCTTGTCAATTCCCTTTGAACAACTCCAGGGGTGGTATAAGGCCACCGGTGGAGCGGGGAACTCCCTTTCCTTGGCGGGCTGGTGGAACGCGCTTGTCAGCGTGCCGCTGTTGCTCGTCCTCTTTCTGGGGTGGATATGGCGACTCACAATATGGACGCGGCTTCTCTGGCTGATTTCTCGGTTCGATCTTAATCTTATTCCGACGCACCCTGACCGCGTCGCTGGGCTTGCGTTCGTCGGCTATTCCGTCCGCGCCTTCTCCATAGTCGCGCTTGCAGCTGCGACCATTGCGGCGGGCAGGCTCGCAAATATCGTCCTGTATCACGGCGGCCCGAAATTAATCGACATCATAGCCGCCGCCGTCTTTCTCGTCATAATAGCCACGCTGTTCGTCGCGCCGCTTTCCACCTTCAGTGGTCGCCTGTTGGAGGAGTGGCGGCGTGGGGTGTCCGAGTATGGCGGACTTGCCACCAGGGTCGGCAAGGAGTTCGAACGCAAATGGTTGAGCCGCGATCTCGTTTTGGATCAGAATGTCTTGGAAGTTTCCGATTTCTCAGCGACGACAGACCTTAATTCAGTGGTTAGTAATGTCTACCAGATGCGTTTCGTCCCTTTGGATTTGAATAGCCTCATCCTGCTCCTTGCCACGATGTGCCTCCCATTTGTGCCCGTCTTGCTGATAGCGGTACCCGCCGGCACTATTCTGAAAGCGCTCCGGAAACTGCTGATCTAGGAAGCCGCTACTGGAACGAGACCTAGAGTGAAAAATCATGATTATGAAGGATCGGGGCAATGGTCAGGTGCGTCTCAAAGTAAGGGCGCCCGTTAAGCGGTATTGGAACAAAATCCTTGAGCCATCGGGCGTTTGCACCGAAGCCACACGTCGTGAGAATGCGCCATGAAAGAATGGCTGACCTTCATCACCGAAGAAGCCATTGTCGTCATCGACGTCCTCGCATTGATCATTATCGTTGCCGGCACGATTGAGGCATTCTTCGGCGGCTTGTTTGTAATGTTATCGACCAGGACGGGTCACGAGAGACGCGACGTGTGGCTGCGCTACGCGCGCTGGCTCGTGGCGGGCCTAACCTTTCAGCTTGCCGCGGACATCCTCGAGACTTCTATTTCAACGAGCTGGGATGCTGTCGGGCGTATCGCCGCGGTCGCCGTGATCCGGACTTTTCTTAATTACTTTCTTGAACGCGATCTGAACGAGGTACGTGACCGAGAGCGCTTGGCAAAGGAAATCTCACCGACGTGAAGCCTGAATTGCCGAACGCGAATACGCATATGACCGGTAATCGCACATCGGTAAGCTCGACAAGGCAAACCGACGCGGCTGGACAGTGGTGGACATGAAGCGTGATTGGCCCATTCTTTCCAAATCGCAACTAATACTCGGCGCGCAGGATGCAACGCCGATCTTCGATCCCAAAACCACGCGCAACGTGGTGGTGAGATTCTCTGACGAAAGAGAAATCAGCACATGCGTGGCGTAGCTGGACCGACAACCAAAATAATCGCCCCTCTCCGTTTGATCTACGTATGGGGACCTGGCCTGTTGGTCATGCTGGCGGACACTGACGCGGGTAATGTAGTGACAGGGGCCCAGGCCGGGGCCCAATGGGGCTATCGGCTACTGCCACTTCTGCTGCTGCTAATTCCGATGCTCTACATAGTGCAAGAATTAACGGTGCGGCTAGGAATCTACACGGGACGCGGCCACGGTGAACTGATCCGCGAACGGTTTGGTGTCAAATGGGCGTGGCTGTCGATAGTAGGCTTGGCGGCAGCCACAATCGGCTCGCTGGTTACTCAACTCACAGCAGTGGCAGGGATCGGAGAACTCTATGACGTGCCCCGCAGTCTAACTTTGCCGATTGCTACTGCGGCCCTGATCTTCGTAGTCGTCACCGGCTCCTACCAGCGAGTGGAGCGGACCGCGATTGTCATCGGCTTATTCGAACTCGTCTTTTTTGCCGTCGCATTCGCCGCGCATCCAAGCCTCCAGACCTTGGCGAAGGATGCAGTCGACCTGCCTCTCCACAACCCTGAATTCATGTATCTCGCCGCGGCGATCATCGGAGCGGTCTTCAATCCATGGATGATCTTCTATCAACAGTCCGCGATTGCCGAAAAAAAGCTTCGGCCCGATCACCTCAAGGCCGCCCGTTTGGAAACGGCGATCGCGGCTGTGCTTACCCAATGCTTGACGGGAGCCGTGTTGGTCGCCGCCGCGGCGACCCTATCCTCCGGGATCCGGGCAAGCTTAGGCAGCGTTGGCGAGATCAGCCAAGCGCTTTCGCCCATGCTTGGAGATAATGTGGGACGCCTGATGTTCAGCGCAGGCGTCCTTGGCGCCTCTCTGGTCGCCGCCATCGTGTCGTCGCTGGCGCTGACCTGGGGGGTGGGTGAGGTTGCGGGCTACCGACGCTCCCTGGAATATCGGCCGTTCGAGGCGAAATGGTTCTGCGGCGTCTATGGGTTCTGTGTTGCCGGTGCCGCTATCCTTGTTTCGTTCGTGCCGGATCTTGTACGGCTCAATATCGCGGCGCAGGTTCTGAACGTCTTCCTGCTGCCGCTGGTGATCGGCTTCCTTGTGAGATTGGCGGCGATAGCATTGCCGGAGCCACTGCGCCCGCGGGGACTATATCTTTGGATTCTGATCGGCAGTTCGGTGATCATCATCGCCGTGGGATTTTATGGCGGCATCGCGGGGCTGCCGTAGGCCACCGTAAGCGATCTGCTCAAAATCGAAGCTTCTGCCATGTTCAAACCGGTCGTCTTGCTAAGGTCCGAACTCCGTCAGCTCTTCAGCGTAACATGCACGGAAGGAAACTGGCGGCGCCTTCAGGTTCGCTTGCGGTTCGCGGCCCGCTGGATGAGCTCGTTCGACGGCAAGGTGACATCGAGCACCCGGCGCGCCTGCTCAGCGCCCGTTACCGGCAAGCTGGTCGGGTCGACTAGGCCGATCTGGACCAAGAGCGAGGCTTGGTCCCAATAGATGCGTTCGAAGGCAACCTTACCATCAGCAAATCCCATCACCACCACATGTGGTAGCGCCACTTTGCGCCCGGTGGGCGCAACGCCCGGAAGCAGCGCCGGAATTTCACGATCATGGGTGAAGCTTAATATGAATTCGTCAATGACGCGGCTCTGGCCGATGGTGCGTGAGATTGGCGACAGCGTGGTATCGTCGGGCCAATGGCCGATGAAATAGTTGGCGTAGAAATCCCGGACCGCCGCGCGCCCATATCCGCCGGTCAGTACCGGAACATGGGTCAGTGATGGCGTCTCCACCATGGTCGCCATGGTCGCATCGACATCGCGGGCGACGAACTCAGCGGCGACATGAGCGTCGAACATAGCCCCCATTTCAGAGGAAGAAAGACCCGGCTGGCTTGTCACGTCTTTGTCCCTCCGCTGAGGTCGGGCGCCGTGCCCGATGCGGCACGAGAAGCGATGAGTTAGATCGTGCCGAACGGTGCGAAGAAGATCAATGTCAGCGGGCCACTTGCAAGCGCGGCCTAGAAAAGATGCTGCACCCATTTTTCATAAGAGAATGGGACGCACTCTGAACCGGGTTCCGGATTGCCCGTTACGGAAAGTTGCTGGATACTGAAATCTGTATCTCAAGCTCAAAAAGGGGAGCGCAATGGCCGACGCTGCGCGCATAGCCCATTGGCACCTGCTCTGAGCGGGGATGCCATCGCATTCTAGCCGGCTCGGTTCTCTAAAGATCCTAATTCGGATAACAGTAGCCGCCATAGAAATGATAACCGACCGGGCAACCATACCCAGGGGCATAGCCAGGACCATAGTAAGGCCCACGCGCGGCTGCCCCGGCAGCTGCTCCAACGGCGGCGCCAGCGAGCACGCCTGCCGCGATAGCGGCAGGTCCCCAGCCGTAGCCGTAACCCCAGCCGTAGCAACGACCGTACCGGCACCAAGCAGATGCTGGCGTGACTGAAACCACGGTCGTGGCTGCGAGCGTGATGACTGCAGCGGCGACAAAACCGAATTTCTTAACGGTCATGGGATCTCACCTTTCCGAAGAAAAACCGAAACGTGCAACACCTGCTCTTTAATCTGCGTTAAATTCGTCAAATCCGTGATACGCTCGCCAATCCCGCGAGACGTTCACCGTTCTCGCGCCGCATCGCGTGCACTCGAAGCCCGGCGCCGCGCTGATCACCCCCAGGAACGCTTCTCGCCCTTATAGATTTCCTTCGGGGGAAGTCGGATGCGTGCCCGTTTAGCCCCTGCCCGGCGGCCGATAGTCAACATGCTTTTTCAGCGCCGCATCCATGTCTTCGGCTGTCAGCAGCAATGTCTGGTGGCTTTTTACCATTCCGCTCTCCTGCACCGCGACTGCCACCGCAGCAGCCGTGATACTGTCCGGGTAGTCGGCGATCCAGACGAAATCATATTCGCCGAAAGTGAAATAGAAGGTCTCCAACCTACCGCCAACCGACGTCAAGAAATCGGCGATGAAGTTACGGCGGTGGGTGGGCGATTCCTTTTGCAAGCCTTTCCAGCCTTCGGCAGTGTAAGTCCCATGTCCTAGATATTTTGGCATGGCTAACCTCCCTTGGTTTCGATCGCAAGCGAAGCTGTGATTTGAGATGTAGCACGCTGGGCCCCATCACGCGATGCTAAACAGGTCGCTCTACGCCGGGCGCAGAGTGCAGATAACGTCCCTTCACGCATGTGACGAACAGGCCCTGGCCATGGCCTTTCAGATGCGCGATTATGGGCGGTTCTTTTAGCAAGACCGACACGCTCAAGGCCGATGCAGCTTCGATTTCGGCCTGGCAGATCGGGATGTACGGCTTCATGGCGATCGCGCAGGGAGCGGGAAGTAAGCCGACGCTCGTTCTTGTCAGACTCTGTGGAAGGTGACCCACACTTCCGCGATTTTCGGCGCACCGAGACTGATCGACACGTGTTGAGATCGACCGCGCGTGAGCAGGGCAAGTGGGGCATTGAAGCCGAGGGCCGAAATAATTCCCCGGATCATCGGGCCGCGAACTACTCCGCTTAAGGTGCCCGTGATACCACTCGTCGTCTCCCTCCAGATGCCCGATAGCTTTCCGTCTCTTTCAACAAGATCACCGCTGACATCGACGTAGTAGCTGTCGCTCGCGCATCGCAAAATTTGCCTTAGACTTTCGCCGCCTGCGGAGACAAAATAAATCGCTCGGCACCGAATTCTTTCCCGCACCCCACTCACGGTGAGGATGCCGCTTCCTATCCAACTTCCTGCCATGGGCGAGAAGGGACCTGCGTAGGAACCGCTAATTGGAACAGCAAGCACAGCAAGGAAAGCGGCTGCAAAGACTTGCGATTTCGCCTCGCTCAAATTCATTTAGCCCCCTCCCACGGTGGCGCAATGTCGCAATCACTATCGCGACTTCTCAAGTTAGTCGAGCGCACGGGCGAGGCTGAAGTCTATGCGCTGGGAATGGTTTAGAACCGCTCGGCGCAGGGGAACCTTGAATTGTGCACTTTGAAGGGACGCAAATCGGCGCGGCGGTCGCACGCGATGTTACGATAAAGGAGGATCGGTAAGGATTAGATCAATCTGTCCGCGGTACTTGTACAACGTCACCATCGCGGAGAGATTTTCCCCATCCCAAATTTCGTTTTGGGATTGTGGCTTCTCCTCACCAATAGATAATTTTTTGATGATGCGCGACTAGAGTGGTCCTCGAAAATTTTTTCGCTCTTATCGGAGAGTGCGCATGCTCAAGATCGCCAGTGCTCACATAGCCGCGATGCTATTGACGGGCGGGCTACTCGGTTATGCTTGCAGCCCGGCTTCGGCCGACGTTCGCATCGAGGGCCAAGTTCAAGCGGGCGGCGGTCCGCTCGCAAGCTCGACCGTAACCCTATGGGCCGCAAGCGCGGGCGAACCCAAGCAATTAGCTGAAACAAAAACAGGAAGTGATGGTCGATTTGAGCTTGGCACCGAAGAAACGCCTGGGACGGATGTCGTTCTGTATTTGCTTGCCAAAGGCGGCGAAGCCACGATCAACAAGGGCAGCGGCGACAATCCAGCCACCGCTCTGCTGACCGTGCTGGGCAACAAGCCGCCGGCCAACGTCGTCATCAACGAGATGACAACGGTGGCATCGGTGTGGACGAATACGCAGTTCCTCGATGGTGCAGCGATCAAGGGTCACGCGCTCGGGTTGCGCATCGCGGCCGGCAATGTTCCCAACTTCGTTGATCTACAAACGGGTGGCTGGGGGTCTGCCATTCAGGATTCACTCAACGGCCCGCAGACGCCGACGATGGCGAACTTCGCCACGCTGGCCGACGTACTCTCCGGTTGCGCCACACGCGTGATGGCGGATGCGTGCAGCAAGCTCTTCGCGGCCGCGACGCCCCCGGCGGGGAGCGTCCCAACTGACACATTAACGGCGGCAGAGTCCGTCGCTCGATATCCGTGGTACCTGCCCAAGAACTCTTCGCTCTTCTCGGCCAGTTTTATCCGGTCCCCACTGGCAAGACCATGCGAGCGGTTCCGTTCATGCCATACTTGAACTTCGCGCCCAGCGCCTGGGTCCTGCCGCTGAAGCTCGATGGTGGGGGCTATCGTGCCGGCGGCAAGGCCATGTTCGACAGTGAGGGCAACCTCTGGGTTGGCGACAATTTTACGGTCGGTTGGCAGGCGCAGGACTCTTTGTGGCAGGGCAACGCCACTAAGTTCGCCCCGAATGGTCGTCCGCTTTCGCCGATCACCACGGGCTTCGCTGGCGGCGGGATGCAAGGGGGCACCTTCGGCGCGGCCGTCGACACCAAGGACAATGCCTGGTTTACAAGTTACGGCGGCAAGTCCATTGCGGTGTTCGACAAGAGCGGCAAGCCGTTGACGCCGCCGGAAGGCATTACGTTCGACGGCAAGCTCGGGCTGGTGCAGGGTGTCATTGTCACGTCCAGCGGCGACGTCTGGGCAGTGGGGGTTTCGAAAAATCAACTCGTTTACTTCCCCAAGGGCGATCTGACTAAGGGCAAGCTTCTTTGTGAGGGCTCCGATGCGGAACCCTGCAGATCGTTCAAATCACCGTTCCACCTCGCCATCGACCAGCAGGACCGGATTTGGGTGACCAATGCCGCCTCCGATCACGTCACGCGCTTTCCAGCTTCCGATCCGAGAAAGGCTGAGGAGTTCAAGACCGGCTATAGCGGCAGCGGAATGGCCATCGACAGCGAGGGCAATGTCTGGGTGACGAACCGGTTTGGAAGCTCGTTGCGGGGTCTGGCCAAGTTGATCGAAGTCGGCCTTGTCATGAAGGCGGGAGGCGATTTCGATGAGACGCTGACGCACAAGATGTTCGAGCAGAAGGGAGGCGCAGATGGCGGCAGCGTCACTCTGCTGCGGCCCGACGGCAGCCAATATCCTGGCTCGCCCTTCACGGGCGGCGGCCTCCCCGGTCCTTGGGCTGCGGTTGTGGACGGCGACGAAAATGTCTGGATCTCCAACTTCGCAGGTGCGTCGGGCCAGATTGCGCACCTGTGCGGCGTCCACACGGAGAACTGCCCGCCTGGGATGAAAACCGGCGACGAGATTTCGCCGCCCGGCGGGTACGTCGGTGGAGGCCTGCAGATGCAGACCGATCTCGCCATAGGCCCGGCTGGAGACGTCTGGGTGATGAATAACTGGCAGGACATCGACAGTTGTTTTCCCGGCGCCGAAGAGGCGCTCTCGACGCTCTGTGGCGGCCAGGGCGTTACAGTGTTCTTCGGCATGGCCAAGCCGGTGCGTGCACCGCAGATTGGGCCGGCGCAAGCGCCATAGTTGGCCGCGTTTTCAATCTTCCTCCATCGAGAATAGCCGATCATCGCGACAAACCCGGCGACGATCAAACCCAGTAATCCGATCATCACTGTCATCATCGAATGGCCCGAAACTTCGTCCGACTTCTTCCCTTGCATTCTGGCCCTGGTTTCATATTCCCTTGCAACAACATGACTCGGCGGCCTCGAATTGACCGATGCTGGCGCATGCGTTCGGCGAGTGCGGTTAAAAAGCGGGCCAGTCCGCTTTTCCGGCTGGCTTTAAGCCTTGCAGCGCGGCCCATAGCGGCGATCGGCCCCTCTTAGTCGAGACCCCCAACCTGCACCGTCCTACGCGATCCTCGTGGGTGCGGGGTCTCGATCGCCGATGGCCCAGCGATCCTTTGCCGATCCTTTGTCGGGCTTCTTTGGCTGCGGGAGATTTCAGCCTAAGTGTTTGATTTATCTGGCGCTCCCTAGGGGACTCGAACCCCTGTTTTCGCCGTGAGAGAGGGATAACGACTACTTTTTCGTACAACCGCGAACGGTAGCGGATAAAAAATCAGTTGTTAATCCTAGATTTTCTGTCCTTGCTTGTCCACCCCCGTTCGTCTACATCATTTCCGTATAATTTCCGTATGATCAGTTCCATGCCTCGGACGGTGCGAAACACTAAGATCGACACCCGCTCATCGCGTTCCAAGCTGGCCGCGCGGCGTGAGCCATATTGGACCGTCATTTCGAGCGGATGCGCGATCGGCTATCGCAAAGGAGCCAAGGGCGGGACGTGGATTGCGCGCCTTCGGGACGACGGCGGCAAGCAGCACTATAAGGCGCTCGGAGCAGCAGACGATGCGCGCGAACCTGATGGCCTGACCGTCTTTAGCTTCACACAGGCCCAGGAAGCTGCCCGCGATTTCTTCGCCAAAAAAGCCCGAGAGCTTGCTGGCCATGCCGCGCCGACCAACGGTCCCTATACAGTCAAGAATGCCCTCGACGACTATTTCGCCGCCCGAGAAAATCGCGGCTCAAAGGGGGTAAGGGCCGATCGATATGCGGCGGACGCCAGGATTACGCCAAGTCTCGGCGACCTTCACATCGACAAACTTACCTCAAAGCGCATTCGTGATTGGCATGGACAGGTCGCGGCAGCGCCAAAGCTCTTGCGCACAAAAAAGACGGCGCAGAAGCGGACGACGCAGCCGGTAGCCAAAGACCCGGACGCCATCCGGGCACGGCGATCGACTGCAAACCGTCTTTTGACCATCTTAAAGGCCGCGCTCAATCACGCCTTCCACGAAGGCAAGGCAGTTTCGGACGAAGCATGGCGCAAAGTGAAGCCGTTCCGCGAAGCCGATGTCGCGATCGTCCATTTCCTAAAACCCGAGGAATGCATCCAACTCGTTAATGCCTGCGAACCGTCGTTTCGTGATCTTGTCCGCGGCGCTTTAGTCACTGGTTGCCGGTATAGCGAACTCACCCGATTGTGTGCCGCCGATTTCAACCAGGACGCGGGCTCGATTGTGATTCGGATTTCAAAGGCCGGCAAATCGCGCCATGTGGCTCTGAACGACGAGGGGCAAAGGCTCTTTATCTCTCTGACGCAAGGCTGCTCCCCAAGAACGCTTATATTCCAGCGCGCAGACGGCGCAGCGTGGGCCGCATCACACCAGCAGCGCCCTCTTGATAAGGCGTCCAAGGCCGCAAAGCTCGATCCGCCCGCCACGTTTCACATATTGCGCCATACCTACGCAAGCGCTCTTGCGATGAAAGGCGTGCCTCTAGGCGTCATCGCCGCACAGCTTGGACATAGCGACACCCGGATGACCGAAAAACACTATGCCCACCTTGCGCCAAATTATGTGGCCGACACGGTTCGATCCGCCCTGCCCGGCTTTGGGATAATCGAGGAAAAGAACGTAGTCACCTTGCGGCCGAAAGTGGCTCGCTAGTGGTCAAAATCAGACGCTTGGTGCCTGGGACGGCGGGCCGGAAGCGACCCCGTAGCGGACTCCTTAGCGATACAGTAGAATCTTGGGCGCTCCTGGACGAATAACGCCGGGGTTGCGCTAGGCACCCAGGGGCCCTGCGAGTTGTCGGGGAAGTCACGGCGCGGGCGCCCCAAAGAAGGGGGCAATTAGTGGATTTTCACCTGGAGCGCGGGCTCCGGCTGCACACCGAGCCAAAGCACAAGAGCCTCTACAGCTGGGCGATCAACGAGATCGACGCCCAGGGTCGGCAGATCGGTCACGATCAAATCCCATGGGACTGGACGTTGTACTTCACTGCAACGTCGTGTGTGCTTGGTGACAGCATCGATATCGAGTCACAGTTCCCAGGTGGAGGAAAAACCACGCCGGCGCCGCCCGAGATCGATCAGCGCCAGGTCATTCGCGTGCAACTGCGTCCGGGCAGCCCGCGGGACGATGGGGACTACCGTCGCGAGACGACGTTCTCGATGTTCGGCACCGACCGTGCCATCAAGAGCTTCCAACTGGACATCCATCCAATCGCCGCGCCCGCCGAACAGGAATACTGCATGGCATGGGGCTCGGTATCCTACACGGCGGAGAACGACTTCAGGAACGAGACAGTCGATGATTGTATCGTCTTCGACCTTTTCGTGAAGCCCGAGACATTTGCTCGTTACGCGGCGAAAATTGCGCACGGCTCGGTGGACGAATTGACCCTCAGCGTTGGACGGGTCGACGGCTTCTATTCGGAGTGGAGCCTTTCGATCTCTACTCGCAACGTTAAGGTCCTAGCCACAGGTAGCGAACAGAAGATCACCTTGCCGCCCGGCCATCAATTTGAACCGCCGCGACTGGACCGCGTCGGCCAGGCTGAACTGTTCATCAATCGACGCCTTGAATTCCGCAAGCGGGTGCCAGAGCCCGAGTCTGTCGAGGAGATGGCCGATCTCGGAACAGTGCGTGTGGCTCCAGAGACGCAAACTCCGGCGGCGGTGGACCCGCGGATGTTGCAGATGCTGGGATCGCTGAGACGGGCGGCGTGGTTCGTCGTATGCCTTCTGGCACTAATCTTCATCGTGACATTCTTGAAGCGCTAGGGCGGAGCGCTCGCACCTTAGGTCCGGCTTGGGCGCAAGGCCTGCTAAGCACCCACAGCTGCCCAGCGTGGCGGGAACCAAGCGTCAGATTTTCACCACTAGTTATGAGTTTGGAGCCTCTAAACTAACATTCGTATAACGACGGAAGAGGTTAGAAATGGCGGAGTTTTCTTGGTCTGACAGACTTCTTTTCGATGTTCTGACCATCATCGTTTTTCTGAACGTGATAGCGACCATCGCGTTGTGGCGGGAAGCCGCGCGCAAGCCCCCAAAGCCCAAAAAGAAATTCATCGCCGCACTATTGCGCAGCGAGCCCATCGTGCCCAAGCACCAGCCGCCTAACCCGGAAGAATGGCTGTCGCTGATGACGAAAGAAGATCGATCTTTCTTCGACGACTTCGCAGATTTCGCTGCCGTCGTAAATTGGTGGCTCGCAGTACATTCTTCCTGGCGCCTTCAAGAACTGCCAGAGACGGAACTCAGCCTCGGCGGTATTTCTGACGAGCCCCACTTTGGGCGATGCTACGCCGTCTTCCGCAATCAGATCCGCCTCGGCAGACTTGAAGTCTCTCCAGGTTTTCCTTACAGTGCCGAAGAACCAAATGTCTGCACAAGGATGGAACTCTCGTTTGTTCGGCTGCTTACACTCGGCACCGTCTATGATCTTATCGAGGCGATCCAGCCGCATGTCTCCAATCCAGATCCGAATTCCAAAGAGTATCTCGAAGCGCGCCTGGCGGGCTCGGCGGCCGTAACGCGCGTCCTCTGGCAGACACAGGAAATCTCGGAATTCGACATAGGCGAAGGTTGGGGTGACCTCGAACTGCAACTCAACGGCTCAGCTTCTTGGTATTTCCGGCGTAGAGAAGCTTTACGCAAGCAGCAGCCCGCCTAGATTCGTCGCTGGAATCGCTTGAAGCTTCAGCGATTGGCAGGCCCTCGCCCCATCCCGCTCTCGCGATGCTTTTCCCGGCCCGGCATGATGTTCACGGTGGCCGACTGTACCAAACAGAAATGCCGGCAGCGTCTGCAGCCAGTCGTTCATGGTCTCGGCGCCATTTGATTGACCCTCTGCGTGACCACGACCCTGATCTTGAGAAAAGAGCGCCGATGCGGGACGCTATGACTGCGGCTCCGACAGGGCCGCCCCGCGTCCTGTGGCGATGATGGCAAGGAGTTCTTCATCGGTAAGATCCTCAACGCTTATCCCGACCGGCATTGAAACGTCGATCTGCTGCGACTGCGACGCTTTTCCATAAGCGCGGTCAAGCAACATTCCGATCGCTTGGACGCGTGCGCTTTCGCTTTGGGCCTCTGTGGAAAGTCTCGCCAATTCGGCGACGCACGCGGGAGCATGCTCTCGCGCAAGTTCCCTGATTTCAGCCGTCGCCTTGTTTGGCGTCCCCTTTTGGCGACCGCCGGTCCTCGGTAAACCTCTTGGACGAGCCATTTGTTTCTACTCCAATCTATTTTGGAAACGCGCCCGCTCGATTCCGGTGGGGCCGTGCCGCGCTTGCGTTTCGCCAATAAGCTACGCTTCCAGTTTCATGCGTCGGCGTCGGCCTCCGCCCGCGCCCACGCTCTGATTGCGGCCTGCGCTTTCAGTTCGGAGTAGAGGTTGCACACGCCGACTTGACCCCGAGAGTGTTCTTGCTATGTTCACACATGACGGGCAGAAGTACAAGAGGAGCAAAGACGGTGATCAAACGCCCGTCGGCCTAAATAGGCTACACCCCAAAATGACGCCCGCACCCCCCGACCATTGCGCATCTAAAAAGATGACTTTAGAGGCTCGTTGTCTGCCGCAATGCGGCGTGTCTGCATGGCCTCAAGCCCGGAGCGCCGCGCACAGAAGGAACGCCCCCATTATGTCTCACCTTGCTTGCTCGACTGTTTTTTGGATGCGATTGGCAGAGGCCTTGTTCGCAGGTTTGGCAGCGATCCTTTGGATTTATGCATCGTTCGTTAGAATGGTCGATACTGATGTCCACGGGATGCGTATAAATGACATGGGCCAAATCTCTCGGGCGTTTGGGCGTCAAAGCCGTTGGAGTGCGGCCGCTGCGACATCCACGGCAATCGCAGCCGTTCTTCAAGCTTTCCTTGTATTTGCTCCAACGTGCGTCAATCTCGGGTGAAATCCGGTCGAAGGTGTTCGGCGTGTCCAACGACTTGCAGTTCCCCTCGATCGCATCTTGCCGGCGCCGCGGCGGCTGAGCGGTGAACGTGTCGCCCGATGGCGCGCGCATCGTGCGGTCGGCAATGGGACGATGTAGGATAGAGTTACCCTCTGCAAAGGGAGACTCATGTGGAACGGGCCTTCAACCCAATCGTCGCGGCCATCATGCTGGTACTGAGCTTTGCTGCGCCCGTCGCGGCCGGCCAGCTTGAGGATGCCGTCGCTGCCTATGCCAGAGGCGACTATGCGACCGCCGTGCGGCTTCTTCGTACGCTGGCTGACCAAGGACAAGTCGACGCCCAGACCATGCTCTAAGGATAGCGGCGAGATGTGGAAGCCAATGGCCCCGGTTTTCCCGCCCGATTCATCGCCAACCGATCGAAGACGCGCCCGTCTGAAAGCCGCACATGCTCCGGCCCGAGCGCGCGAACCGCCTCGCCTTCAAGGAACCAAGCCAGGCCGCCTAGCCTGCCATCGCGCGGAACGTCGAACAGATCGACTGCCTTCCATTGAAATTCAGCCGCGAGCGCTCCCCATTCATCGAGGAACAGGCCGGCGTCATTGATCGCTTGCCGCCAGTCCGCATCAGAAACAGTCAGCGGCCGTTGGCATTGGAGACTTGCGAAGGCATCGGCGTAGACCCGCGGCGCGCCGCCGTCGAATTCCGCGATAGCCGCGCGCTCCTCCAGATCGGCTTCATCCGTGGCGGCAGAGGCCGCGCGAGCCGCGCCCTCCCGAAGCGGCAAGGCGTCCGCTACGCCCTCCGCAACGCCCCCGAAACGTTGATTTCCCAAATTGCTGTTTTCGACACGTAGCGGGCGTAGCTGGCGTAGTTTCAATGGATTAGTGGCGTAGCCGAACACGCCCGCTACGCCTGTAACGCCCGCTACGCCATTTTTCCGTATAGTTTCCCCAGGCAATACATGGCGAAGGCGCGCCGCCAAATCAGGCGTCACGTTCGCCCCCGTCGAAGATGCTGGCGTTGACGATGTAGACGCGCTTATTCCCGCCGCCGATCTTGCGGACAGGCTGAAAGCCATCGCCCGCTCGTTCCAGCATTCCGCGTTCGGCTAGGGTGCGGGCGACGAATGTCGGATCAAGCCCGGCGCATATTTCGGCCTTCCATATTTCTGGGGGGATGAACCATTCGCGCAGGTCCCCGTCGCCGCGTCGCCAGCCGGCACGGTTCGGTGATGGCTTGGCGTCGGTATTATCGAGCGGATCAAACCGCGCCTCCCCATATTGTTCGATGAAAAGCCGCACTTGCGAAACCGCTTGCATGGATTCGGCCGGCACCGTTCCGCCGCGATGCGTCAGCCATTGCTGAAATGCCCATGCCGCTGCCTCCCATGCCTCGTTTTGACGCCAAGGCGTCAGGCCGAGTGCCGTCGCCAATTCGCCCGCCGCCGCAATGAGCCCGAACCGTTGCGCCGCCCGGTCAAGCTGCCCATCCGCCCCGTTCGGAACGGTTGAGGCCGTGAACTTCGCGACCATGGCCCGAACGTCTTCGCCAGTCACGTCCTCGGTAATCAGCCGCCGCACGAATTCCGGGCCGGCCGTGCCATAAGCTGCAGTCGCCGCCTGCTTGAAGGATTTTGCCAGTGTGGCTGCGTCGCCGTCCGGTCCGGCGTTGTCGAAAACGCCGAAGCCGAAGCCGCGTTCGGCTGGCACGTCGAGCATGCGGACAAGCTGCCCGGCGCGCGCCCTGCGTCCACGTTCCTCCGAGAGCTTCGTCTCAATCGGAATCTCACCTGATGAAAGAATAAATACGCGCCAGGTCTTCGGCTCCCGCAAGGAACCGTCGCGCGCCGCCCTTGCCTTGCCGGCGCCGTTGCTCAGGCTGTAGAGCGCCGCTTGCGCGTCTCGCGCTTCGAGCACGCCAAGTTCATCGAGGATGAGCGCGGTGTCGGTCGCGCTCGCCGCCGCGCCCTCTAAACCATTCGCAGTCGCGCGCCATGCCCGCACATAGGCCGGCGGGCCCCAAACGCTCGCCGCCAGATGCAACAAGGTTGTCTTGCCCCGGCTTGATGGTCCGAAGAAATTGAGGCCGCCGCCTTCCTGGCCGGCGAGATGCAAGAGCGGCCCTGCAAGCGCCGCCGATACCGCGAGAACCGCAAGCGCATGGCCGCTCGCCATAGCGCCGACCCCATGTTGCCAGTCCGAGAGCGATCCGCGTACCTCATAAGGCCCACGCGCCGCAGCATCGAGAATAACTGTTTCGACGCCACGCGGTCCGATGGTTTCTTCCGGTAAAACGAACACGTCGCGGCCGCCATTAGAATGCCAGCCGGTTCGATCCGCCTTCGTGACGCGGCTGCGCACGTCGGCGCCGCAAAGATAGTTCGCCAGAGCGCGTTGCTTTTCGCGCACGATAGCAAGGCCCTCGCTAGCAAGGCTTTGACATAAAGCGGCCGGTTCTCCGTGGATCGCCGCTGATGCGACAAGGCGATGATGCGTGCGCCCGTCGCCATCGCACCAGCGGAGCCATAGTCCCCAATCGCCGCCGACGGCGTTGCGGCTTCGCCCGATAATTTCAAATGCGGCCGAAACCGATTTTGAAATTGTCTGGCGCGTCTCGCTGCGCCCGCGCGTCGTTTCGCTATAGAGGCCTTCCGCCGTCATCGTGAAAGGCCCGTGACTCACGAATGCAGGGCCGGCGTCGAACGGCTTGGCGAGCTTCACCGCCTCCTTGCGCAGGGCCGGGAGATCTTGCCATTCAGCCACCGCGTCCGCTGCGTCCCACCCTTCGATCGGTTCACGCTTGCCGCCATCGGGTGTCATGCTCGCCAAAGCCGTCGCATCGATTGTGGACACCTCGCATTCGAGCCCGTGAAGGATGTGCGCGACTTCGGCAGCAAATTTCGCTCCTGGTTCGTCCGCGTCCGGCCAAATCGAGACGCGCCTTCCGGCGAGTGGTTTCCAATCCGCTTTCGCCGCTCCGTTTGCGCCGCCGAACGATGTAACCGCAACGTGATCGGGGAAGATCCGAGCAGCCGCATCGGCTGCTTTCTCTCCCTCGCAGACGACTGCAGTCGCGTCAGGATTGGCTGCGAGCCTGTCGAGGCCATAGAGCGGTCTTGGCGCAGGGAAACCCTTCCAACGCCACCGTAGGCCCTTCGCGTCGCGCCAGAGCGATAGGGGCACGAATTGTTTGCGTTCACCCGGCCGATCGAAGCGCAGATTGTGGGAAAGAACCGCGCCAGACGCATCGCGATAGGTATAGGTCTGCGTTGGCCGACCGAAGCGGGGATGCGTATTCGGCACGTTCGGTGCATCAGGCGGAACCGGCGACACAAGCTCACCGTCGTCGCTCGGCGTCTCAGCAATCGAAGCGGTTTCGCACTCGTCATCCGTCAAAGGCCGGAATTTGTCGAAAGCGTCATCCATTCCGACGCCCTCCGACTTCGAGCCCGAGCATCCGCGCCAGCAATCGAGCAGCCTCGCCCTGCGAAACGTCCGCAAGATATGCGACCAGCGAAACCGGATCGCTGCCTTTGTCGCCAGTGGCGAAGTCGCTCCATCGGCCGTTGTAGCGGTTGACCTTGAACGAGCCGAGCCGTCGATCGGCGCGCTTCGGGTTGAGCGCGACGATCTCGGCGCCGACACGCTTCCCGCCCGGCAGGATGCGCGCCAAGATGGCAGGAAAGGCCGCCAGGGCCGCGCGGTTGATTTCGGCGAAGTCGATTGCATTGTTAGAGGGTGGGGCGAGCATTGGCATCTCCTTTTTCAAAGATGCCGGCCCGAAGAGGTTGAATCCGCCTGCAGAATATCGTATCTATCAATCGCCAGATTGATGATATGAATTCCGCGCCGGTTCCTTCTCGGGACCGGCGTTTTTCTATGCGGCGTTGGCTGTGGTGCGACGCGAATTGAGAAAGCGGACCAAGTCGGGTGCGGCGATCAGCGAGCGCTTTCCGATTTTGACCAGTGGCAGGTCGCCACGGTTGATCAAGTCGTAAAGATACGTCCTGCCCAGGTTCGTAAGAACGAGTGTTTCGTTGATGGAATAAAGCGCTTTAGCGAGACCGTAGTCGGCGCCGGTCATCGATCGGTCAATGGACTCGGTCGTCTTCGAAGTGTCTGCGAGCATGGGGCTACCGCGGTTAGATGGATAGCGCTTTATTGCCCGCCAAAGGCCGCTTGTGTCGGACGGAAAAGGCCGGAAAAGGCCGGAGATTATTTTTCGGCCCCCTGCTTAATCCTCCCGAGCATTAGGCTAACGTGTGAGCGCACCGTGCTTTCCGAGGCCTTTTCTCTGCGGGCTTCTAATATCGTGTAGATGAATCTCTCGGCATGGGCTTGTGTGCTCCAGTCGAGGCCGATTTGCGCACTCGGAACGCCGCCCTGTTTCTTACACTCGTCCCGAAGAAACCCCTCGTAAATGGTCCAATCCACATTTGGCGAACGGCCCCGCGTCGGCTTATTGGAAGCCTTTCCGGCGAAAGGCCAACTCTTAGCAATGTCTGATCCGCTTACCTGCAATTTCTCCCGATATGTGCGCCCATTGAATAGAAGCCTGTCGCCGTGGCCGTCGCGCCAATTTTTTTCATCTATATAGAGTTCATAATCTAGCACCAGTTTTTCGCCGAAAAGCAGATCAACTGATCGTTGGTCAAGAACGACATGTATGACCTGAAGGCCTGCAAAACGACTTGCGGGAATTTTTTTATTGATGGCGCGCCCCGGCCTCTGCCCTATAACCTCAAAGTCTCCCTGGGAAATTCGTGCTAATAACGCCTCGAACGCGACTTTCCAAATCTTGACGTCAGCGGCATCAATTTTGATTGAGCCGCCTTGGGAGGCGATCCAATGAGCCCCGCAGCTCAGCGGTATAAAACCGCGCTTATGCGGAGACATCTCTTCTGGAAAATCGACCAATATCGGACCGGCAATTTCGTCCGACTCTGACCAGTCGCTCTCGTTAATTATGATGTCCGTAACCATTGTGAATCTCGCTTACTAGTTCGCGCGCGTTCATATGAGCTTAGACATGATTGCCTTTGACTGCACGAGTTAGAAAAGTCCCCAAGCCGGTGTAAACAAATTTTCTCGAGCGCTAGGCGCTCTGCTTTGGTTTGAGTGCCACGACCTTTGATCCTGTCTGAGATGCGCCGAGGTAGCCGGCCCATGCATCCATGAGCTTGCGCGCTTCGCGAGTGCGTCGGCGCGGCGGTAGGCCTGCTCGGCGTTCACACCCGTTCGCGGGCGGGTTTTCCGTATATTTTCCGTACAAGCGGCATTATGAGCCGATGTGCCAGCTAACTATTTGAAATGACTGGCGCTCCCTAGGGGACTCGAACCCCTGTTTTCGCCGTGAGAGGGCGACGTCCTGGACCGCTAGACGAAGGGAGCCTGCGCGGAATGACGGGTTCTATAGCGCGGCACCAAGGCCCGCAAGTCCGCCGGTGCGAGACGCCGAATTGTTTCAGAGCAGAATCGTTTTTCGTGAGATCCTGCTTTCAATCCATTCATGGCATGATCGCAAAGTCGGTTCTCCTTTCGCGCATCATGCGCTAGGAGCCGACTTGGTTCCTCACGAGTTGTTCGGCCGGTTGAGATTCGGCCGGCGCCACTGGCCGTGGGACAACGCCATCACTGGATGCTTCTGTGTCAGTCGCTTTCGTAACACCATTCGACGCGGGTTCGGCATTTGCCTTCGCGAGGCGAACAACCGCGGCGCCGACCTCGTTGACGCTTTGCCGCAGCAAAACGTCTGCGTCGGACTCCGACGTTATGGGCACAGTCTTTGGGCGCCCGGAGCGCTGGGCAGACAGGTCTGCTTCGAGCGCCTCACAGCGCCGCCGGGCGACATCGAGCGCGCCTTCCAAAGCCGAAAATTCAGACCGCAGACGATCGTATTTCTCGGCAAGCGCGAGCTCGGCCTCGCGAGCTTTCTCGGCCTGCTGATCGCGCTGTGCGCGAATCTTCTTTTCGCGCCTGTTTGCATCTTCGATCGCTGCTTCCTGTACGCCGATCTTGATGGTGAGCGAACGCAGCTTGCCTTGGTCCGCGTCACGCTGCTCGCGCAGGGACTGGAGATCTTGCGAGACTTGAGCGCTGCGCTCCGTTTCAGCCTCCAGTTTCTTCTGCAGGGCGGCGTAATTACCCTCGTTGAAGCCGAGATTGCGGCTGGAATGGCTCAACGCGTCACTAAGCCTTGCCGCTTGCGCGGCCTTCTCCGCGAGTTGCTTTTCTGTCTCAAGAAGTTTGCGGCTCACGTCACCCAAGCGCAGCTCCAATGCAACGGTGCGGGCATCAGCCGCGGCATGGTTAGCGAGCCGCTGGTCCGCAAGCGCAGTCATGGCCTCGTGGGCGTGGGTGAGCTTGATGAATTCCTCCTGCCTGCGCTGATAGAGGCTGTCGGCGTCGTAGAGCGCCTTTCCCATCGCGCCGAGCTCGGCCGAGACTTCGGAAAGCTCGCGCTCGACCCGAGACAGGACCCGGGCGCGGTCGCGGTTCTCTTCAACCTGCTCGGCAAGATTTGCTTTGAGGACACTAAGCTCCGCAGCGCGGCGCCCAAGTTCGCTACGGTCGGCCGCATGCGCCACGTTCAGCTGAGCCGCGCGCATCTCGACACGGCGCTGCGCGACCGCGAACTCTGCCCTGAGCTGATCCCTCTCGGCGAGGATTTCCTGCACCGAAAGAGGGACTTGCATCTCAAGCCGGCGACGCGTCAGCCGAATCGCCCGCCGCCAGAAGGCGGGCGCGAAGGCAAGCGCCACGAGTTCCTGCGAACAGGAACCCGAGCGCGAAAATCATGGCCTGTTCGATCACGCAGCTTTGCTCGGTCGGAACATTCGCGTTGAACTATGCCACTTAAGCACGGCGAGATCAAAATCTCGGCCAGACGCGGGTTCTATCTCATGAATTGAAGATAAAACAATGACTTAAGTCGATAAGCATCTCCGCTGCTTCTCGCTCGAAACTCAAAATGGGTTCCAGGTCGGGTGCGGCGTGAATTTCAAATAGCCGAGATTGAGGCCGAGACGGGCGCCGAGGCCGGAGCGAATCGGGACCACGACGACATTATCCGCCGCCAGCGCGGTCATGCCGAAGCCGCCGACGAGATAGGCCGATCCGTCGACGCCGACGAAGCGACGAAAGACCGCGCCTACGGCCGGAAGGCCGTAGACAAGCATCATAGTGCGATCGCCGTCGGCTCCGGCGTCGAAGCCGAGCGAGGGACCTTGCCAGAAGACTTTCAGATCGCCGGCATTGCGGGTGTACATGATACCTTCGCCATAGCGAAGGCCACCGACAAAGGCGCCGCTCGCCTCCTGACCAAGGATATAGCCGTTGGGCTGCCCCCAACGTTTGGTCGCGGTTTCGACGACCTCGGCGAGGCCGCGCGAGACCGTGCCGAAAAAGTGATGGCCGCTGCGAACCAGTTCATCGCCGGTGAATTCCCCGGGGCGATCTTCTTGAGCGGCGCGAGCCGAAAGGGGCCGCGCGAGAACCGCGCCGCCCGCCGCGGCAAGAGCTAATTTCACCGCAATTTCTCGACGCGAATATGCGCGCATGGACATCTCCCGGTGTGCGGCGCGTTGGCTTGTTGGCGGCTACCTCGAAACGCGACTCTCGGCCAGGACGGTTAATGAAAGATTACGCCATTCTTGCGCCGGAATGGACCGGCGCGGCGGCGCGGTCTCCCCAGGCAACGAAGGACCCGTTCATGAATTTGCTCGCGACCTTGCCGTAGCGCAGCGGCTCACCGTCACGGCTGAGGACAATTCCGCCGGCTGCCCGCAGCACCGCGTCGCCCGCCGCCGTATCCCATTCCATGGTCGCGCCGAAACGCGGGTAGATATCGGCCGACCCATCCGCCAAGGCGCAGAATTTCAACGAAGAGCCGATCATGCGGCGTTCCTTGATCGGCAATTTGGCGAGATAGGTCGTGGTCCGAGGATCGGTGTGCGACCAGCTCGTGAGGGCGATCAGCCCGTCGTCGCCCGGCCGGCGGACATGAATCCGCCGGCGGCGCTCGGGCGGCGGCAGTTTCGCACCGGGAGCAACCGGAAAAGACACGGCTTTCCGCCCTGCCATCCACATCTGTTCGAGTGCTGGCGCATAGACGACGCCGGCCTTTGGCTCCCCGTCCACCACGAGTTCGATGTTGACGGTGAATTCGCCCTTCCCGGCGAGAAATTCGCGGGTTCCGTCGACGGGATCGACGAGGATGAAGGCATCGCCCGGCGCTTCCTTGGCGCCGCTGGCGGCTGCCTCCTCCGAAATAACTGGCAGATCGGGCAGGCGCGCGGCAAGACCGGCCAGAATAATCGCTTCGCCAGCCAGATCTGCGTCGCAGACGGGGCTCTGGTCGGACTTGGTCTGGGCGTGACTGTCAATTTGGTAGAAGCGCATGACGGCCGCGCCCGCGACGACCGCAAGCTCCGCAAAGATCTCTGCGATGACCTCGTAGTCTAAAGAGAGGGGACCGGTGTTCCGGCTTGCTTTTATAGACATGGGATCCGAGGGAACAGCGCCGTATTGTCTCCATGCGGCAAATCGAGCGTTGTTTCAAGTCTCACGGTTCGGCCTCGAATGCCAGATGCGGTGGCTACTTTGCAAATGACGAGACCGCGTGTAACTAAACTTGCCAAAGCGCATTTTTTGATTCGTCTTGCTTAGTCGGCCGACCCTGCACTCGCACGGCATACGATCGTGGCGCGACCTCGATTCATGTTGGACCGCCATTCGGCGGCGCTCGTGATGCGACCCTGCGATGCGCGGCCTTGCGTTGCGGTGCTTGATTCCGCTCACACCGATGAAACCCTTTGAGGGAGGAAACATGACGGACTTTGCGCTCAGCCCCCTCGACCTTGCCGCGCTGCTCTGCTCGCGGGTTTGCCATGACGTCATTGGCCCGGTAGGCGCCATTATCAACGGGCTTGAAGTGCTCGACGAAGAGCAGAACGACAGCGAGATGCGCGACTTCGCGCTCGATCTCTTAAAGAAGAGCGCCCGCGCTGCCTCGGCACGGTTGCAATTCTGCCGTCTGGCCTTCGGCGCTGCGGGCTCGGCAGGCGCCGCAATCGACACTAGCGACGCCGAGCAGGTGGCCCGCGGTCTTTTGGCCGATGAGCGGACGCGGCTGGAATGGGATGTGCCGCGGGCGCTGATGCCAAAGGATAAGGTGAAGGTCCTCCTGAACCTGTGTCTGATTGCCGCAATGGCGATTCCACGCGGCGGCACGATCAAGGTCAGGGTCGAAGGCGCCGACGCAACGACCCGGATCGAAATCGAGGCGAAAGGCACGAACGTCCGGCTGGCGAGCCACGTGCCGCAGCTTCTTGCTGGGACACCCGAGGATCCCGTCGAGGCTCACGGGATTCAAGCCTATTACACTGGGCTCGTGGCGCGGGCGGCGAAACTGACACTTGCCGTTACGGCATCCAGCGACATGGTCAGGATCGAGGCCTGCCCGGGGATGGCCCCGGCGTGATCTTGCCGGGCCCGCTCATCCGCCACGATGATCGTCGCAACGCCCCCGCCACTGGGCCTCGGCGTTCAAATTACTCGCGTTTTTCAAGGCTCCTTAACTGATCCGCGCGATAGTCCTGGCCCGAGTGTACCGGCGGCAGCGGCCTCAGGCGGAGCCATGGACGAATTACTCAACGATTTCCTGGTTGAGACGACCGAGCACATTGAAGCCGCTGGCGAACAGCTCGTCATGTTCGAGCGCGATCCCTCGGACACCGACGCCATCGGCCGGATTTTCCGCCTGTTCCACACGATCAAAGGAACCTGCGGCTTTCTCGGCCTGTCGCGGCTCGAACACCTGACGCATATCACCGAATCCTTGATCGGCGGCTTGCGTGACGGTGCCCCGGCGACAGCGGAGACCGTTTCGCTTATTCTGACCGCCGTCGATCGCGTGAAGTTCATCCTGGCCTGGCTAGCCCAAACCGCGAAGGAGCCCGAAGGCGACGACAGCGTCTTAATCGAGGCCTTACAGGCCAATCTCACCGCGCCCGCTTCATTCCCGGCCACAAGATCGACCTCGGGCAAGACACAAGGGCCAGCGGTGATCGCCCCATCCTCCGGCGCGGAAGCGACGACAGAAACGGCGCCCGTCGAAATCGCCGCGGCTTCCGCCACAACGGCTCAGGGAGGCCCTGCGCCGAGCCGGCATGAGACCATCCGGGTTGCGGTCGGCGCTCTCGAACGGATCATGATGCTCGTTTCCGAACTGGTCTTGACCCGCAACCAGCTTCTGGAAATCACCCGTCATCAGGAGGATGCGGTCGCCAAGGCGCCATTGCAGCGGCTGTCCAGCTTGACGAGCGATCTGCAGGACGCCGTGATGCGCGCCCGCATGCAGCCGGTCGGGCGCTTGTTCGCAAGCCTGCCGCGCCTCGTGCGTGAACTCGCCGTCGAACTCGGGAAGAAACTTTACCTCGTCACCGAAGGGGCGGACACGGAGCTCGATCGCCAGCTCGTCGAGCTGATCCGCGATCCGCTGACCCACTTGCTGCGCAATTGCGCTGACCACGGCATCGAGTTGCCGGAAGCGCGCATCGCTCTCGGCAAGCCCGAGGAAGGCACCATCAAGGTCACCGCCGCGCATGAGGCCGGCTATATTACGATCGACGTATCCGATGATGGTCGCGGCCTCGATCTCGAGCGGATCCGCGCGAAGGCCTTGGACAAAGGCTTGGTAACCGCGACCGAGGCCAAACATCTTTCCGATGACGAGATCGGCCGATTCATCTTCGCTCCCACTTTTTCGACGGCGCCTCGCATTACGAGCATTTCTGGGCGCGGCATCGGCATGGATATCGTCCGCGACAACATTGAATTGATCGGCGGATCGATTTCGCTGACGACGACAGCCGGAAAGGGCACCCGATTTTCCCTGAAGATCCCGCTGACCTTGGCAATCGCACCGGCCCTGATCGTCGAAGAGCGTGGTCACCGCTTCGCCCTGCCGCAGCATTCCGTCATCGAAGCCGTCGGGATTGACGCCGAAAGCGCCCATTCGCTCGAAAGAATCCAAGGTAGTCTTGTCTTGAGGTTACGCGACGAGGTCTTGCCGGTCGCCGACCTCGAAAGCGTTCTCGGTCTCGAACCCAAGCAGGCCGCGGGCGAACCAGGCAATCTCGTGATCGTCATGCGCGTCAACGCTCGCGCCTTCGGGATCATTGTCGGCAAAGTCACGGACGTCCAAGAAATCGTCGTTAAGCCGCTCGGCGCTTCGCTATCGCATCTTGAGGTCTTTTCCGGTCACACGATCCTCGGCGACGGCTCTGTGGTTCTGATTCTCGATCCAACAGGAATAGCAAGCCGCATCGGTTTCGAACGGGCGAGCGACTACACCGTCGGCCGGACGGTCGAAGCCTTCGTGCCCGCCGAGGAGAACACCCGCTTCATTCTATTCCGCGCCGGCACTGGCGCGCCGAAGGCGCTGCCACTTTCGCTCGTCGCCCGAATTGAATTGGTGCCTGCTTCCGATATCCACCAATCGGACGGCATATTCGTCATGCAGCATCAGGATCAGCTGATGCCACTCGTACCGCTGTTTCCGCTGGATCTGACCCGGCTTCAGGAGAGCAATCCCATTCTGGTGCTCGGCATCGGCGGCGAGAGCATGGGGCTGCTGATCGAAGAAATCATCGACGTCGTCGAAGCGCGTCTCGACATTCAGATCGCCGGCACCTCGCCGAGCGTGATCGGAACCGCCGAAATCCGCGGCGAGGTCGTGGAAATCCTCGATGCGACGCATTTCATGCGGATCGGCCGGCCGAACGCCTACTCCCGCGGCTTTGCCAATCAGTTTCAAATTCTTCTGGTCGACGACAAGCCGTTCTTCCGGGACATGCTGGCCCCTTTGCTCATCGCGGCGGGCTACCGGGTCACGACCGCGGCGTCAGGCGAGGAAGCCCTCGCGATGTTCGAAAAGGGCGCGCACTTCGATGCCGTCGTAACCGATACCGACATGCCGAACATGAGCGGCTACGCGCTCGCACGCCGGCTTACCAGCAGTCCGCGCAATGCCGGCATGCCAGTCATCGCCCTTGCCGCGCATGCGGCACCGACCGTCGTGCAAGCGGCGGCGGAATGCGGGATGTGCGGCGCCGTCGGCAAGTTCGACCGCTCCGCCCTGCTCGAAATCCTGAGCCGCGTTCTCGAAATCCACGATCTGAATAAGCACGATCTCGAGTCGCGCATCATTGGAGCCGTGGCCGCATGACTCTCAATCCGATCCAAACTGAGGTCGTGCAGACTGATAGCGCCTATTCCCGCGATGAGGGCGAAAAGCAATGCTTCATCGTATTCGTGGGGGGTGAACCGTTCGGATTGCGTGTCGACTGCGTCCAAACGATCTTCCAGATCGAAGCGGTCACCCCCGTGCCGCTCGGCCCGCGCGAGATTGTCGGCCTCGTCAACCTCCGCGGCAAGATTGTGACCGCCGTCAGCCTGCGCCGCCGACTACATATGGCGGACGCGCCGGAGACGAAGTCGAAACTGGCGATCGGAATGGAACATCGTGGCGAGAATTTTGCGCTCGTCGTCGATGACGTCGGCGATGTCATATTTCTCAGTCCAAAGACACAGATTCCGTTGCCGCCGCATCTCAACCAGCATCGGGCGAAAATGACCGAAGCCGCCTATCGGTTGGACGATGGAATTCTATCGTTGCTCGAAGTGGGAACCGTCTTTGATTTCCAACGGCGAGTTTGAGCATGCGCTTGTACCTCGGAATGCGCGAATGATGCGGGGAAACTCAACATGAAACAGGTTCTTGTAGTCGACGATTCGACGGTCATCAGAAAGGTGGCAAAGCGAATCCTGGAAGGGATGAACTTCCACACGCTTGAGGCGGAGGACGGCCGCAAGGCGCTCAATGCCTGCGAATTTTTCATGCCCGACGCCATTCTGCTGGACTGGAACATGCCCGTGATGGACGGGTTCGAGTTCCTGCACGAGTTGCGCAAGCTGCCAGGCGGCCTGAAGCCGAAGGTCGTGTTCTGCACGACCGAGAACGACGTCGCCCATATTGCGCGCGCCATTCACGCCGGCGCCGACGAATATATCATGAAGCCGTTCGACAAGCAGATCCTGCAATCCAAGTTGGAAGAGATCGGCCTCATCGAACCCGTCGCCTGAGCGCGTAACTTCAAGCCGGATCGGCTTTTCCATGCCCGAGAGAGCGACCATCGTCGATCGGCCGATCGACCTCGCGCCCGGGTCGAGTCCGACCTTGCAAGAGCTGGATAAATCTCTGCTGCTACGACAGACTGCGGCAGATCATCGTGATCGGTGCCTCGACGGGCGGTCCGCAGGCTCTGCCGGTCGTCATCGAAGGGCTGGCACCGGCCATCGAGCAGATCCCAGTCTTCATCGCGCTACATATTCCTCCCGAATTCACCGAAACGGTTGCCGAACGCATTGAAAAAGTCACCGGCCTGCCTACACATACGGCCCGTCACGGCGAAGAAGTGATGAAGGGGCACATCTACATTTCGCCCGGTAACCTGCATCTCGGTATTTCTCGGGGCGGCGAATCGGCTGTCATCGTGCTGTCCGACGGGCCGGCCGAGAATTTCTGTAAGCCCTCAGTGGATTTTCTGTTTCGCACGGCGGCTCGTGCCTACGGCGCGAACGTGATCGGCATCGTCCTCACCGGCATGGGTAGCGACGGGCTCCTGGGCTCGCGCGCCATCGTCAAGGCCGGCGGCATCGTGATCGCGCAGGATGCGGCTTCTTCCACCGTATGGGGCATGCCGCGTTCTGTCGTCAACGAAGGCCTTGCCCATGCCGTGCTCTCGATCAATAAGATCGGCCCCACCGTCTGCCAACTGTTGCGTCCGCCCGCGCTTAGAGAGAACCATTTATGACATCCGATTTTGACGCGCTTCGCCAACTGCTCATCCAGACGTCGGGCCTTTGCCTCGACGCCGAGAAGGCCTATCTCGCCGAGAGCCGCCTACAGCCGATCATCCAACGCCTCGGCCTGGCCGATCTAAGTGCGCTCATCAGACGACTCCTGTCCGGGAACGATCCTGCGCTGCTGCGCGATGTCGTCGACGCGATGACGACGAACGAAACATTCTTTTTCCGTGATCGCGTGCCATTCGACAATTTTCGTAAGATCATCCTGCCGTCCCTGCTCCAGGCCAGAAAGGATGTACGGCGTATCAGGATCTGGTGCGCCGCCTGTTCGACCGGCCAGGAGCCCTATTCGATCGCCATGGTCCTCGACGAGGAAGCGCCTCGATTGGCCGGCTGGCATGTCGAGATTTTGGCGACGGACTTATCGCGCAGCGTCATCGCCTCGGCTCGCGAAGGGGTCTATACCCAATTTGAAATGCAACGCGGGCTGCCGATTTCGCAGTTGCTCCGCTATTTTCGACAGGAAGGAGATCGCTGGCGCATCAACGAACATTTGCGCTCACGCGTGCATTTTGATGAATTCAACCTTCTCTCCGACTATGGCGAATTCGGCCGCTTCGACGTGATCCTATGCCGGAATGTCTTGATCTATTTCGACGTGCCAACAAAGCAGAACATCCTGAACCGTATGGCACAGTGCCTCGCCCCGGACGGTTATTTCCTGATGGGCGCGGCTGAAACGGTCGTCGGCCTGACCGATACCTTGGTGCCCCACGATGAGTATCGCTCGATCAACATACCGCGCGCGGCGTCGCGTTCGCCGCGTCCGTCTCTGATGCTTGCGACGGGCTAGCGTGGTGCGCGAAAGCTAAAACCAGCTTTACAAAAAGACCATGCAATGACGAAGGCCTTCCGCACGATCCGGCGACCAGCTGGAAATCTGCGGGACGAAACTGTGATGAGAAGCCCGCTTCAGGCGGGCATCAGCTCTTCGTCTTCGCTCGGCTCACGCAGGACGTAGCCGCGACCCCAGACCGTCTCGATGTAATTGCGGCCACGGCTCGCATTGGCGAGTTTCTTGCGCAGCTTGCAGATGAAGACGTCGATGATCTTCAATTCCGGCTCGTCCATGCCCCCATAAAGATGATTGAGGAACATTTCTTTCGTCAGAGTGGTGCCCTTGCGCAACGAGAGCAGCTCCAGCATCTGATATTCCTTGCCAGTCAGATGAACGCGATTGCCGGCCACTTCGACAGTCTTTTGATCGAGATTGACGACGAGGTCGCCGGTGGTGATCACCGACTGAGCGTGTCCCTTCGAGCGGCGGACGATGGCGTGGATGCGGGCGACAAGCTCATCCTTGTGGAAGGGCTTGGTCAGATAATCGTCGGCGCCGAACCCAAGCCCCTTGACCTTGTCCTCTATGCCGGCGAGGCCGGAAAGGATGAGAATGGGAGTTTTGACTTTCGCGACTCGCAAGGTCCGTAGCACTTCATAGCCGGACATGTCGGGCAGGTTGATGTCGAGAAGGATGATGTCATAGTCGTAGAGCTTGCCGAGATCGATGCCTTCCTCGCCGAGATCCGTCGTATAGACGTTGAAGTTTTCGGACTTGAGCATCAATTCGATGCTTTGCGCGGTGGCGCTGTCGTCTTCAATCAATAGCACGCGCATGTGCGGCCCCCAGCCTTGCCCTCGTTGGTCGGCGGGCGAAGCAATGCTTCCATTCGTACCACTGCGGCGCAACTTGCGCGCAGCCGTGGACGGGAACGGTGATCCGGCCGAACCAATTTCTTAAAGTTAACGATCATTGGTTAACAAAATCATTCCAGGCGCCATCGGCGCGACGATGAGAGCCTCCAGTTTTCCCATCGACTGCCGCTGGGACGGCGGGACCCGTGCAAGCCCCTCTCGGCACCTCCGCCGCATTCCGCCCGTGAACCCGTAAGCGTTACGCCTTTAGTAAGATCTTCCGCATCGGACGAATCATACGTGCAAACGAATATATACTGAACCGATCGCCCGTGACGGGACGATCCACAGGTGCATATGGGTAAGGAAGCAGCAACTTTGATCGGTCATATTCCGATTGGTCTCGAGCGGGATCGAAAGTTGCGGACGGACCTGCGTTTCGGAGTATAAACGTCATGAAGTCGCGGGATACATTGATCCGCCTGAAGCGCTTCCACGTCGAGGAACGGCGTCGCAGGCTGGCGCAAATTGAGACGATGATCGGCGAATTCGCCCGGATGGCGGCCGACCTCGACCGCGAGATTGCGCTTGAGGAGCAGCGGGCCGGCATCTCCGACACGGCGCATTTCGCTTATCCGACCTATGCCCGGGCGGCCCGGGCGCGGCGCGACAATCTCCTTCGATCCAGCGAGGAATTGCGCGGCCAATTCGACGAGGCCAAGGCAAACCTCGACGACGCGCTCGAAGAACTCAGTAAGATGACGAGCCTCGACGGCCGCGAAAAAGGCGCCGAACGCGGTGCCGACATCCTCGATCGGAGCCCGGCCGTCCTCGATCTTGGCCTGCGCACGGCGCGCGCCTGATCAGCCGGTCTGTTGACGACGCTGCGCTTGCGTAAGATCCCGGCTTGGTGCAGGGAATGCCGGCGCTCGTGCCGGACCGCGCGAGTCAGTCGTCCGCTCCGGCCGCCGTCAAATTGCCGCTTCCCCGGTCGACATCTCGACATCTCCCGCGCTCAACCTTCAGGTCTCGACCCGAAGGGCGCGTCCACAATTGGAGCATTTGAAGGATCTAAAACGCTCTAGATCAATGGGATAGAGCCCGTATCCCGCAGCAACCCCGTTATCGGCTACGTCAGCGAACACGCTGTTCCCACGCCCGATTTGGAAAATCATGAAGCGTTTCCTCGAATTTGTTTGGCCAGTCATCGGCTTAGCGGCGGTCGTCGTGTCGATCTGGCTGCTCCACCAGCAATTTCGCGGTGATTCCGTCGGACCAGAGGTCTGGGCCGATCTCAAGACCATTCCGCTGCCCCAATACGGGCTGGCGATTATCTCCACGCTCATCGCCTATGCCGCGCTCGCCTGGTATGACCGGATCGCGCTTCTGCATCTTGGCGTGAAGCACATCTCCTGGACTTTCATCGCTCTTTGTTCGTTCACGACTTATGCCTTGGGGCATAATATCGGCGCCTCGGTCTTCTCCGGCGCGATGGTCCGCTACCGCGCCTATTCGACAAAGGGCCTGACCCCGACCCAGATCGCCCTCCTCGTCGGCCTTTGTTCGCTGACTTTCGGTCTCGGAGTGCTGCTTCTCGGCGGCGTTGTTCTCATCGTCCATCCCTTCGAGTTGCGACGACTGGGCGAGATGCTGCCGCATCTTCTCACCGAGCCGACCACGGCACGCGCCATTGGCATAATCTGCCTGGCGCTCGTGGCCGCCTATGCCGTGGGCTCCGTCTTTAATCTGAAACCTCTAGTCATCGGCAAGCTGAGGATCGAATATCCGCGTCCTGGGATCGCCTTGCGGCAGTTCATCGCCGCGCCGGTGGAAATCCTGGGCGCCGCCGGGATCATCTATTTCGCCCTGCCGCACGAGGGCAATCCTGGCTATCTCGTTGTCCTCGGCGTGTTCATGGCTTCGTTTTCCGCCGCGCTCGTGTCGGAGGCGCCGGGTGGCCTTGGTGTCTTCGAGCTGTTGTTCATCAAGGCGATGCCGGCGATGGCGGAGCTTCGAGTGCTGACTGCGCTGCTCGTGTTCCGCCTTCTTTACCTCGTGATCCCGTTGATCATCGGAACGATCGTCGTCGTGGTTTTCGAGCGCCGCAGGCTGCAGGAGGCGCTCAGCCATCCGAGCGCGCCTAACGCTGATGCCAAACCGGTCAATCCGGTTGCATTGAGCGAGAAGAATTAGGACAGCCCTTGCTCAGCGCAAATTCATCTTCCATCCACGCTGAACGCTGGATCCGTCACATCCGGTATTGCTGGATCCGCGTCGTGCGCAGGCCGGCGAGACCATGCTGGTCGATCGACAATTGCCAGGAGAGGAACTCGTCAACGGTCAACGTGTAGCGGCTGCAGGCCTCTTCAAGAGAAATCAGGCCGCCACGCACGGCGGCCACAACCTCCGCCTTGCGTCTGATGACCCAGCGCTTGGTCGTAACCGGAGGAAGATCTGCCACAGTCAGGGGGCTCCCATCTGGCCCGATCACATACTTCACCCTCGGGCGGTGCAACTCGACCATATTGCTAACTCACATACATGACTGACCCTTGATCGGAGAGAATAGAAAAGCGAACTTAAGATTCACCTAAACGCGAACCGATGGTTTATCAAAAGAATAGCATTATAGATTAGCCGAATATTTATAATTACGCTAAGGATTGCTTCATGATTGTATCGACTTGAGACGCGATATTTGCATGTCATTAACAAATGCCCGGAGGTGCGAAGAGCGCTGGCATTCGCCGGCATGAATACCTGCCGCCAGCCTCGCGTCCTATTTTCGCAGCCGCGATCTCGGCTATTCTCTCATTGCATTCACATGGGCCGGATGGTTTAGAATGAAAAAGCTGGCTTTTGTCGTCGTCGATGCCGCATTTGCCCTATGCCCGTGTCGGAACGCCGATCGGCGACTATATGACTTGAAACGCTCCCCGCCGCAGAAACTTCGCCGAGACAATCCGGTCACCACCCATGAGTCACGTAGAGACACCGACCTCAGCCGAATTCCGCAACAGCCTTGACCTGGCGAAGCCGGCTGCCGAGACGCGGGTGGTCGTCGCCATGTCCGGCGGGGTCGATTCCTCGGTCGTCGCCGCGCTCCTCAAGGAACAGGGCTACGAGGTCATCGGCGTAACTTTGCAGCTTTACGATCACGGTGCGGCGGAGCACCGCAAAGGAGCCTGCTGCGCCGGGCAGGACATTCACGACGCGCGCCGGGTCGCCGCGGAACTTGGAATCCCGCACTATGTGCTCGATTACGAGCAGCGCTTCCGCGAAAAGGTGATCGACCGTTTCGCCCAGAGCTATGCCGAGGGGGAGACGCCTGTTCCCTGCATTTCCTGCAACAGCGACATCAAATTCGCCGATTTCTTCGAGACCGCGCAGGATCTCGGCGCCGACATTCTCGCTACCGGCCATTACGTGGCTTCGCGTCCCGATGGGTTCGGCGGGCGCGCACTTTTCCGGGCGAAGGACAGCACCCGCGACCAAAGCTATTTCCTCTTCGCCACGACGCGGGCGCAGCTTGCGCATCTGCGGTTCCCGCTCGGCGACATGCAGAAGGCGGAGGTTCGCGCCATCGCGCGCCGGCATGGCCTCAGCGTCGCCGACAAGGCTGACAGCCAAGACATTTGTTTCGTGCCGTCTGGAAAATACAGCGACTTCATCGAGCGGATTTGGCCGGAGGCGGCGGTGCCGGGCGACATCGTCCACATCGATGGCCGCATCCTCGGTCGCCATGCCGGCGTGATCCACTACACGATCGGCCAGCGGCGCGGTCTTGGTATCAGTCTCTGCGGCGCCGGCGCTGGTGAGCCGCTCTATGTCGTCAGGCTCGATGCTGGCAAGGCGCAGGTCGTGGTCGGTCCGCGTCAGGCATTGGCGACGCGCCGGGTTCGGCTCCGCGATCTCAACTGGATCGGCGACGGCAGCCTGGCTGAGCTCGGCCGCGCCGGGCGCGAGGTCTTCGTGCGCGTCCGTTCGACAAAGCCGCCGGTGCCTGGCTATCTACAGTTCGCGGACGGCGATGGCTATGTGGAGTTTGCCAGCAGCGAAGATGGCGTTTCGCCCGGACAGGCCTGCGTGCTCTATGCCAGCGAAGGCGCCGACGCGCGCGTACTCGGCGGCGGCTTCATCAGTGCGACCGAGCCGGTCGTGGACCACACGCTGCACGATTCCGCTTTCGCGACGGCCGGCCGCTAAATGGGCAACATCGGGGGAACACGCGCGCTGGTCAGACGCCGCCACGCGCCTTCCCGGCCCCCGGCGAAAACAAACTTCATCCGAAAAGATGCCGTGTCGCCGCGGGCGCCGGACCCTGAAGCCTTCGATAACTCGCACGTCGAAAAAGCCTATACGCGCTGGGCGCCGGTCTACGACCTCGCCTTTGCCGCAGCGATGCACCCCGGCCGAAAGCTCGCTGCGGAAGCGGCCAGCCGATACAAAGGCGGCCTCGTGCTCGATGTCGGCGTCGGGACAGGCCTCGAATTGCCGATGTTCGATGCCACGACACGAGTCGTCGGCATCGATCTTTGCGAACCCATGTTGCGGCGCGCCGCGCGACGAACCGGCCTTGCGGGCCTCGATCATGTCGCGGGTCTCTCGGCCATGGATGCCTGTCGTCTCGCCTTTGCCGACGAGACCTTCGACGCGATCGTCGCGCCTTATGTGCTGACCGTTCTGCCGCGGCCGGAGGCCAGCCTCGATGAATGGGTGCGCGTGCTGAAGCCGGGCGGCGAGATCGTGCTCGTCAACCACATCGGCGCGGCGAACGGTCCGATCGCATGGATCGAGGCACGGCTGGCAAAGAGCAGCGCCGCGCTCGGATGGAGGCCGGAATTTCCCTGGCAAGTCCTCGGCGACTGGCTTGCGCGCAATGCCTGCCTTGTGCTGGCGGAAAGGCGCGCGCTGCCGCCGTTCGGGCTCTTCACTTTGGTGCGCATTACCAAGCCTTGATTGCGCACGGCTTCAGTAGAAACCACGCTGCGGCGCAATAGGCCCTTACAGCCGAATGCCGTTCTTCCCCCATTGTTGATGTTTTGCTCCGTTCTCCTCCGTGGTTGATGTTTATTTGAGCAAATATGCCCTTGTGGGGAAGCCATATCGCGTTAATCTCCCAAATACCAAATACCAATAATAAAAATCGCTACGGGGGGAAAAATCGATGTGGAATCAAGTCTATAATCCGTTCGACAACGCCCTGTTGTCGACGCTGGCGGCAGCACTTCCGGTCGTCACACTGCTTGTCCTGATCGCATCCAATAAGGTGAAGGCGCATATCGCGGCGATCATCGCGCTGATCGTTGCCAACCTCGTGGCCGTGTTCATTTTCACGATGCCGGCGAGCATGTCGCTGCGCGCGACCGTGCTCGGCGCCGTCACCGGGTTCTTCCCGATCGGCTGGATCGTCCTGAACGTCATCTTCCTCTATCGGCTGACCGTCGAAAAGGGCGCCTTCGAAACGCTGCAAGCCGCCATCGGCGGCGTCACGCAGGACCGGCGTCTGCAGCTCCTCCTTATTGCCTTTTGTTTTGGTGCCTTTTTCGAGGGTGCGTCAGGCTTCGGAACGCCGGTTGCCGTGACTGGGGCAATCCTCATCGGGCTCGGTTTCTCACCGCTCGCCGCCTCCGGACTCTCGCTGATCGCCAATACGGCGCCGGTCGCTTATGGCGCGCTCGGCACGCCGATCGCGGGTCTCGCCAAGGCTACGGGCATTGATCCATTTCTGCTCGGCGCGATGGTCGGACGGCAATTGCCGTTCTTCTCGCTGATCGTGCCGTTCTGGCTGATCTGGGCCTTTGCAGGCTTCCGCGGCATGATCGCGATCTGGCCCGCGGTTCTCGTTGCCGGCATCTCGTTTGCGGTCCCGCAATTCCTGATCTCGAACTTCGTCAACCCGTGGATCGTCGACATCGGCGCATCACTGATCTCGATGGGTTGTCTGATCGGCTTCCTGCAAATCTGGCAACCGGCGGTGATCTGGACCTCGCCGGCGCTGCGCGGCCATGACGCCTCCGCTAATGTCGCGGCACCGGCTGTGAAGATCACCGTAAAGCCAACCTCGACGGAAGTTTGGTCGTCGCTGCTGCCATGGATCATCGTTTGTATCGTGCTTCTGATCTGGGGGACTGATTGGTTCAAGAACACGGTCAACCCCTTCACGACCTTGAAATACGCGGTCCCCAGTCTCGACAAGCTGATCAACGCGATGCCGCCGGTCGTCGTAAAGCCGAAGCCGGAGGCAGCCGTGTTCTCCTTTACATGGCTTACCTATACTGGCTCCGGCATGCTGATTGCCGCCATCATTGCCGGCACTCTCATGGGCTTCTCGCCCGTGCGGCTCGTGATGTCTTACGTCAAGACGATCAAAGTGTGCGCCTATTCGCTCATCACCATTTCGGCGATGCTCGCCATCGGCACGCTCACCCGATTCTCCGGAATCGACGCGACGCTTGGCCTCGCCTTTGCTACCGCCGGCGTGTTTTATCCCTTCTTCGGCACGCTGCTCGGCTGGCTTGGCGTGGCGCTGACAGGCTCCGACACGGCCTCGAACATCCTGTTCGGCAACCTGCAGAAGATCACCTCGCAGCAATTGAACCTCTCGCCCATCTTGATGGGCGCCGCCAATTCGTCGGGCGGCGTGATGGGCAAGATGATCGACGCGCAGTCGATCGTCGTCGCATCCACGGCCACCAATTGGTTCGGACACGAAGGGTCGATCTTGCGCTTCGTGTTCTTCCATTCGATCTCGCTGGCGTGCCTCGTCGGCATCCTGGTGATGCTGCAGGCCTACGTAGCGCCGTTCACCAGCATGGTGGTGCATTGAGGCTTCGTCGGTATCCCGGCACGTGCACCAGCGCGTGTCGGGGCGCCTTGACCCGCTGAGGCGGCCGGCTTATATCCCGGCCGCCTCAGCGGGAAAATATTGCGGGCGAACCCCAGCCAATTCGCCCTAAACAGCAGCATGAATTGAAGAGCGGCCCGTGTGCGGCTCTCGCGTGGCGGAGTAGCTCAGCTGGCTAGAGCAGAGGAATCATAATCCTTGTGTCGGGGGTTCGAGTCCCTCCTCCGCTACCAGCATAGAATCAATTAGTTAGTCTGCCCCGCGCGCACCTTTGCAGCGATTTTTCATGTCGCGTTCCGCACACCGCCCTGGAAGGCCGGCGTGATGCTCGTCGCCGACAATGGCGAAGGGCATGGTGTGAGACAGAGGAAGAAGCCGGAGATGAAAGCCCGTGATCATTCGATACAGCGACCATTCCGCAAATGAGCGCACGTTTCTTGCCTGGGTGCGCACTTCGATCGCCATCATGGCGTTCGGCTTTCTCATCGAAAGATTTGACCTCTTTCTGAGACTCGCATCGCCGGAGCTCGCCGGTCGCTCGGATGCAGCACACAGTCGCGTCGCAAATGCGGTGGGGCTCATGTTCTTGGTGGTGGGTATGGCGATGACGGCCATCTCGGCGCTGCGGTTCTTCAGGACAGCTAAGCAGATCGACGCCGAAGAGAGCGTGGCGGCCTCTGGTGTCCGCTTCGATTTGGCGTTGGCGACACTCCTATTCCTGCTTGGATGTTCGCTTCTCATGTATCTTTTGAGTGCCGTTGTTCAAATTAACTGAGCCTTTTTCGGCTTCTAAATTCTGCTGCTCGGCGCCCCTCTCCACGCTATCGGCGGTCCGGCCGTTTGCAAATGGCAGGGTTGATGCATGTGCTGTCAAATCGAGCGCTGTCCCAAACTCGCTGCGGCCCCGTCGCGGAGGGCGACGCGCCATGCTGGTCAACTGCCGGCCATATTGCACCGTCCGCGCCGGCTTCGTTATTGTTTCGTGGCGACATGTGGCTTAACCATTTTCGCCGGATCGACAACCCGATCAAACTCTTGTTCCGTGACGAAGCCGAGCCGCAAGGCCGCCTCCTTCAAGGTGAGGTCATTGTCCATCGCGTGGTGGGCGATCCTTGAGGCCTTGTCGTAGCCGATCATCGGCGCGAGCGCCGTCACCAGCATCAGCGAGCGATCGACATATTCCTGGATCTTTTTCCGGTTCGGTCTGGTCCCTTCGACCAGAAATCTACGGAAATTCGTGCATCCATCGCTCATTATCGCAATCGAATGGGTAATGTTCTGGATGATGAGCGGCTTGTACACATTCATCTCCAGATACCCACCAGCGCCGCCGAAACCAACCGCGACATCGTTCGCCATCACCTGCACGGCGATCATCGTCAGTGCCTCGGCCTGCGTCGGGTTGACCTTGCCGGGCATGATCGACGAACCCGGCTCATTCTCGGGGATCATCAATTCGGCAAAACCAGCGCGCGGGCCGCAGGACATGAGCCGTATGTCGTTGCCGATCTTGTAGAGCGAGACGGCCAGCGTACGGAACGACCCGGAAAGCTGCACCAGCGCATCATGCGCCCCCTGGACTGCGAATTTGTTCGGCGCGCTGACGAAGGGCAACCCGGTTAGCTTGGCGATCTCAGCGACGGCGGCTTCCGCAAAGCCGGGTGCGGCGTTAATCCCGGTACCGACCGCCGTACCACCTAGCGCCAAGCGATATACGCCCTTCAGAGCGTCCTCGATCCGTTCAAGATCATCGGCGAGCATGCTTGCATAGCCGGACCATTCCTGGCCGAGAGTGAGCGGCGTTGCGTCCTGCATATGGGTGCGGCCGATCTTGACGATAGAATCCCATTCGGCGGCTTTTGCGGCGATCGCATCGTGCAGCGCCCTAACGGCCGGAATCAGGCGCTGAGTAACGCCGATGGCAGCAGCAACATGCATTGCCGAAGGAAATGAGTTGTTCGACGATTGGGACATGTTCACATGGTCGTGCGCGTGAACCGGCGTCTTGCTGCCGAGTGCCGAGCCGGCAAGCTGGCTGCAGCGGTTGGAGATCACCTCGTTCACGTTCATGTTGAATTGCGTGCCGCTGCCCGACATCCAAACGTGGAGCGGGAACATATCGTGATGCTGGCCACCCAAAATCTCATCGCAGACCTTGACGATCAATGCGTGCATCTCATCATCGAGCCGCTTTCCGGCGTGGTTTGCGTTTGCCGCCGCTTTTTTCAGGATGGCGTAAGCGGTGATCATTTCGCGGGGCATGAGATCTCTGCCGATGCTGAAATGCTCCAGCGAACGCTGCGTTTGAGCGCCCCAAAGCTTGTCGGCGGGAACGCTGACCTCGCCGAGGCTGTCGGTTTCCGTGCGAACGTCAGTCATCATCTTCTCCTGCCGTGTGGGGCCTCCGAACGTGCGCACGCGTCAAACGCGCCTCCGCTGCGGCCGGCGGCGCGGCATTCGCAGCGTCACCGGTGCCGGCATTATTCCACGCTTCCGAGATCTCCTGTCCAGCATCTTCGAGAGTCTCGAACATCTCGATGGCGAGCGAAGGCTCGAGTTCCTTCAAGAACGCGTTGAGTGTGGCACTCATGACGCAAGCGCCAATGGGAATGACGTCCGGCTCTGCGATGCATCGGTCGCCCATGAGTTTTCATTTCGACAAAGGCCATATTGGCGATACGGAACTTTCGGATCGTGCGTGAGCACATCACCCATTCGGCTGAAACGGCACGAAAGTATCGCGCACAACGTATACGCGGCGCCATGACTGATCATCGATCAGCTTCCAGCTAATTCCTAAATCCGACTCGTTGCATCCAGAACAAGGTTATCTGCCGATTCGCGTGACGCGCCGCAGGAAATCGCCGATACGATCAACCTCTGCGTCCATGGCATCGATCCAGCCCATCAAACTGACGGCTCCGTGCACCATGCCATTCCAGAGACGAAACTCCAGATCTACACCTGCAGACTTCGCCCGCGCCGCCAGACGCTCGGAATCATCAAGCAACGGATCGAACTCGCATGCCGTGATGTAAAGCGGCGGAAGGTTGGTGAGGTTGGCGAGCATCGGAACCGCAAGCGGATTTTTCCGCGCGGCCTGGTCTTGCAGATAGTCATTCAGGTATCGATCCATATCGGCCGTGCCCAGAAAGTATTCGCCGCCGCCATAGGCGCGCCGGGACGGGGTTTCGAGGTCCAGAGAATAGGGTGCCGGCGCCGCTGTGCCGGGATCATAGAGTCGTACCCGAGTAGGGCCGCTTGGCACATTGATCGTTCGTTCCTCGATGTGCGGCAGCGCCGGCGCTCCGGCATTGAAATAAAATGCCAGCTCGGTGTTGATCCGCCTCAGTTCTTCCGGCGGAAGCTGAGCCGGAGGTGGTAACCCCTTCAGTTGTGCGTAGACCATGCGCAAGACAGCACGCAGTTGCCGGTCGAGCGGGCGCCAAGCCGAATAGAACTGCGCAAGCCAGGCCTCAGTTTCCGATTGCTCTGATACGCGCTCGCCGGCCGATTTTCCTGCACCAGAGGACGAAGAGACAGTGCCTTGCGCCAGGGCGTTGGTCGCATCTTCGGCCGTGGGTAGACCAGCAGCACCGGCACCGAGCGAGTTGATTAGATCGCGACGTGACGCGGTCATGCCGCTTCTCCTCGCACTCGTCCAGGACATGTCGCCTTCCACGCAAAGACAAACATCCTGTTGAACTGGAAACTATGTACGACCGTCAGCGCCAACCATACCATGCCCACCTACGCGCGCACACTCATGACGACTGTTCGGCTGGGAAGTGCAGAAGAAGCTCATCGGGGGGAATCGGAGCAGCACCGCTTTACCCGCCTCGACCAAGCCATCCTTCAGGAATTAAAGAGCATGGTCTTGTGAAACTCGTCGGCGGCCTTACGAACCAATACCTGCTGATCGAGACTCTGTGCATTGAATTGGCACCATTGAGGCGATGTCTCGTATCCTGATCATTGTCGGGCTAGTCATTGCCGTGATCGGCCTCCTCTGGCCATGGCTCGCGCGGCTCGGACTTGGCCGGCTCCCTGGCGACATTTGGGTCCACCGCGGCAATTTTACTTTTTATGCACCGATCACCACGAGCATTCTTGTCAGCCTGGTGCTTTCCCTCATTTTCTGGCTTCTGAACCGATGAATTGGATTCGCCAGGCGCGGCGACATCTGTACGCCGGCGGAAGATGCTATAGGTTTGGGATGCTCGCCGCGGCTGTTCATGAGATCCGCGGGCGAGGACACGATAATGGAGGCGCACGCCATGTCAGCTCTTGAAGGAAACACCGCTTTGGTGACAGGCGTAAGCCACGCCGGCCAGATCGGCGAGGCGGTCGCCAGAAAGCTTGCGGACTCGGGTGCCGCGCTCGTCATTTGTGCGCGCGCGCAGGGCGATGCGGAAGCGCGGGCACAAGAGCTACGCAATGCCGGTGTGCGTGTTCTCGGCCTCGCTGCATCTCTGACCGATGAAGCCCAGGTCGATCAACTCGTACAGCGCGCCTTAGGTGAATATGGCAGGATCGACATTCTGGTCAATCTCGCAGGCGGCCTTACGCGCTACAAGCCAGCGGTCGAGTTCAGTCTCGAGGATTGGACCGAGGAATTGAACAACAATCTCCTCAGCGCCTTTTTGATGTCGCGCGCACTCTTCCCGCATATGCGCAACGCGGGCGGCGGCGTGATAGTCAACTTTGCCCGTGCCGGGCTGCCGCAAGCCAATATGGTCGCCTATAATTGCGCCAAGGCGGGCATCGAAGCGCTCACCCGCACGCTCGCACTCGAGGGGCGCGACGCGGGTATCCGCGTCAACGCCATCGGCCCCGGCCTTACCGACACGGCGTCCAACATCGCAATGATGAAGCCCAAGGACACTGCGCATTGGGCAAAGCGCGAGGATATCGCCGAGACTGTCTGCTTTCTTGCCTCCAATGCCGGCAAGGGAATCACGGGGCAGGTGATTGCCGTGACCGGAGCGGGGATATAGACGACCCAAGATGCTTTGGACGGCCTCGATTTTCTCGCGCTGTCCTTAGAGGGCTTCTGCGAACGTCTCACCTGTCAAAGCGGAAGAGCCGGAAGAGATCCGTTGGATCGACGAAGACCTGCCGCGCCTCACCGAACGCCGCTTCGCGGCCGAGCTCGCACCAGAGGGCTGCTGTCTCGGGAAAGTCGCAGGTGGTGACGTGGTGCCAGATCTGGTCCCATTCGGCCGGCGTCAGTACCCTCCATAAGGGCTTGTTCGTCCGGAGGAAACGGTCGAGATATGCGGCGCGATCCTCATTAACCCGACGCGTCGGCTCGTAGAGTAGGAAGATTCCGCGGACACCGGTGGCGCCGCGGATCGCCTTCATCAACCGCAGCTTGTCGTCGGTCGACAGGTGATGGATCGACAGGCTGCACCAGGCCGCGTCGGCACGCTCCGACCTGCGCATCATGGCTTCTACGAAGTCGCGGTGGTCGAGTTCAATCTCGAATAGCGACTCGGCAAGATTGGCAACGGCGAGATCGAGGGCTGCTTGCGACAGGTCGATGCCGTGATAATGGCGAACTTGGGTTCCGCGCAATGCGGTCTTCATCATACTGGCGTCGCCGCAAGCAATGTCGAGGAAGCAGAAAGGCGACGCGAAGACGTCGTTCAGCGTCTCTCGGAGAATAGCGCTCATCTCACGATGGGCCAGGTAATCGTTTTCGACGAGCTTGCGATACGTGGCCCACTGCTCTTGGAACTGCGCAAGCGCCGCAGCGTCCACCACTGCGCCGCCGGGCTCGAACTGATGGATATGAATATTCACCAAGTTCGCCGCCTTACTTCTCCCGCGGGAGATCGGGCTTTCGAGGTGTAGATTGCCAGTTTCGTTGCTGGCAGCAAGGCCAAGCATAGCGGGGATCAGCCTACCGCCAATGAGTCTTGCGGTGGGCCGAAGCAGAACGCGACATGAATTGCTGATTTGTTCTCTGATTTTGAATCCATACGTCGAAGAAAAAGCATTCCTACAGGCGCCGATCGGTACGGGACGACCCGGCTATTCCAATAGCGCAACCAGCCTCGGCGCTTTGAAGATGCTCGCGGAAAATCTCGATCTTGCGCTCGTATGTCAGTTCAGTTTGCGCTGAACATGTCGGGCAGCGAAATTTGCGAATTGAAATGAGCCAAGTGCCCTCTTTCGTCACCTCGGTCTTGCAGTGGGGGCAACTGAGGCGGACAATTTCATTGCGGAGATCGCGCAGATTGTGAATGTCCGATGGACGCCGGTTCAAATCGGGACAAGTGGTTTCCTCGAACGGCACAGCTGATCCGTGGTGCGTCATAACTGAACAACCTCCGCGCTGAATTGCGCTGCTTGAGGGTTTCTCTATCAGTTGAGCAAGGAATACGCCGTGCTACCGCACACAATGCGCGTTCACCTTTCAATCGACGATGCGCACGGTCTTGACCGCATAGTTGACTTAATTTCTTGCAGAGAGGCATCTTCCCCCGGATCAAGAAGCGCTCATCCTTCGACTTGAGGCGACGTTCCTGTAACGGCGTTTTGCGAAAGAAAGATGTCGCATCGCGAACGCGGGTCGCCTCCGCCACACAGCGCCCCGGCTAGCAACCGGCGTGTCGATCTCGCCGAGCGGTTAGCGAAGTCGTGCAGACCCAAGCGCATCGCCTCAAGCGAGGCCGCTGGCTCTTGAAACCGGGTGTCGCGGCGCCTCTCGCCGCGTGCCGACCTCAGTTTCTTCTACGAGCCGGAATGATTCGGAAAATTTGGTGTGCTTTGCCGCACCTGCCACTCGTACTGGTGGCAGAGGCGATGTACCATTCCGAATCGCGGCATATACGCGAGAATGAGGGAGGGAAAAATGAACCTGAAGTCCTTCATAATCTTGGTAGCAATAGTCGCGACTGCGTACGCCCTAGGATTCTTGATCATCCCGAAGTTTATTATCAGCCTTTACGGAGTTGATACGGCGCCGGCAGCCATCTTGGGATATCGATTTTCGGGGTAGCGCTGCTCGGCATTGGACTTATTTTTTGGTTCGCAAGGGACTGCCGGGATTCGACCGCGGTTCGAGCGCTGCTTACGGGCGGCGCTGTGAGTAATGCAGCTGGGTTAGTTGTAGCGATTTGGGGAACCACGACAGGGATCATGAATGCCCTCGGGTGGTCCGTCGTGTTGATTTACATCGTGCTGTTGGCGGGATGCATTTACTTCCTGCAACTCGGGTCGCGGCAGCCAGTCGCTACTTGAGGAAATCCCGCTCTGACGACCAATTGTGCGGAAGTCGATTCGCGCGAACCAAGGTATGCGGAAACGCGCCGGCGGTGCCAGCGCGGCTTCCGTCACATATTCTCGGGTTCGATTGACGCCGGCTTGAGCAAATAGGCCAGAGTGAACCAGCCTCGGCGCGAGGCTACGCTTCGCGCCACGGTTATTTGCATGCTTCAGCCTTCGAACTCTCCCGGCGCCGGGCGTCTTTCGTTCAATCGTCATGCTGAAGTCGCGGCCTTCCAGTCGCTGAAGCCCACGTGCTGCTCGACTAGTGCGATGGCTCGAACTGGAAAGCCGCACTCGACTCGAGAACTGCATGGCGAGGTTCGCCGGCCCTCGGATCGCCTGGCGCGACGCAGACAATGCCGAGTTGGCGAATATGTCGGCGCATCCCTGCAATTCCAACCAGGATAGAAACTCCAATGTTGGCCATTGATCCCCTGACCGCCGCAGGCGTCATGCTTGCTACCGCCGCGACTGACGCCGTCTACGTAATGTTCACCGCCGCCGTGGTAGCCCGAAGGCGCGTCCCCGCTGCAACCTGGAGCGGCGTTTGGTATTTGCTCTCGTCCTTCGCCGTAATCAGCTATACTCAGAATTGGGTGTATGTGGGTTTCGCCGCCGCGGGTTCCTGGCTCGGGGCGTTTGTTTCCATCACTTTTCTGCATCGGCCGCCCGGTGGCCCGCCAATCGGCGCCGCGCCCGATTAAAGCGGCCTATAGCATCTGCAAGAAGGCTCCGGTCGCACGGGCCTTCGCGGTTGGAGACAACGCGAATCGCCTCGTAATCTCCGGCTATGGTTTGATGATGAAACCATGGTCATAGCCTTCCAAACTCGCAAACTAGATGGAGGGTATTGTGCTCCGATCGATGGCAATTTTTGTTTTCATATCCTTGAGCGCTTCGTTCGCCATTGCCGAAGACGCAATGGAGGGAGTGCCTCCTAACGCTGTTGATTGCTCACAATTCAAAAAGGTTGGCGATACCTGGACGGAAACGGGGATTGCTACATACGAGCTCGGGAACGGCAAGGAGGTCACCATTTCCGGATCGCCAATCAAGCCCCACGTTTTCTATGTAGGGGGAGCCGACCTCTATGACGTTTTAGAGAAATACTGCGGCTCCCGTTAGCAGGGCGCAGCTGGTGCGTAGCGTGGATATTATCTTGACCACCACAAGCGTGCCTTAAAGAAGTCCGCCTATTGCGGCCAGCGGCATCGACACATGGCATGCTGATTCCGAGACCGGCACTACGTTCTTTTGCGGTCTTTGTCGGCGTCCGGTGGTCTCAGTTACTTCGCGCGTGGCGATCTTGGCGACGAGGATGACGTCGGCGGGGCGCTTCTCGCCTTTAAGACCTTTAGGCATGCTTCGGCCTCATCAGCGATATCTGCCAGCAATTGGTTTATTTCTGCGACGCGCTGTTCAAGCTCGTCTATCCCACGGACGGTCTCATTGGCATCATTCGTGCCGACGCTTCTCTCGCCTCGCCTCATCGCAGTTATTTGCCTCAGCATGCAGTCACGTTCATGCTTGCTCCAAGCGACGAGTTTTTGCATTAGCTCAGCTTGAATACTCATTTCCGCTCCATGATTGCCGGTGAGCATAGCACGAGAGATCAGGGCCAAGCAGATACTCCGTCAATCCCCAACGATTTCAAACTGAGGCAGTGCCCAAACTGAGGCACTACCCACGCGTCGCGGTCGGCACCTGCTCGTCGACGGGGTTCGACCGTGGAAAATCGCAGGTGGCGTCGAACAGCAGGCCGACTATCGACAGCCGGAGCCCACCCAAGCTCTAGCGTGGCAAAGAGTCACGTCTCCCTCGCCCGGAAGTCCGGATGTGCAGGGAAGGCCGCCGTTGTAGAAGGGAGGATGCGCAATGATTGTAGGCCGCGTATAATGCCTTCTCGCGCCCCACGCTCTGTCCAACGGACGCGCTGATGTCGGCTCAGCTAAGCGCGAGCCTTGGCGCGGACCTAAGGCGCACGCCCCTTCATTCGCTGCATCTCGAACGCGCCGCGAAAATGGTGTCGTTTGCCAGTTATGAGATGCCGATCAGTTATTCGCTCGGCGTGCTCAAGGAGCACATTCATGTCCGCAACGCCGCAGGGCTTTTCGATGTGTCGCATATGGGCCAGATCGCCGTTACGTGGCGCTCGGGCGACATTATGGAGGCCGCTCGCGATCTAGAACGGCTCGTGCCTATCGATCTCGTCGGCCTCCCTGCCAACCGTCAGCGCTATGGTTTTCTCACCAATGACGCGGGCGGCATTCTCGACGACCTGATGGTCGCGCGTATAGGCGATCGCCTCATCTTGGTCGTCAACGCCGCCAACAAGGCCGCGGACGAAGCCTATCTGCGCGAACACCTTAGTGACGATTGCGTGGTTATCCCGCTCGACCGAGCGCTGATCGCGATTCAGGGCCCCATGGCTGAGGCGGCGGTCGCGCGGCTCGTCCCAGGAGTACGCAAGATGCGCTTCATGGACGTGCGCAGATTCGACGTCCTCGGCGCGCGTTGTTTTATCTCACGTTCGGGCTATGCCGGCGAGGACGGGTTCGAGATTTCGGTCCCGAACGAATGGGCGGAAGAGATTGCGCGAGCCTTGCTCGCTGACCCCGCCGTAGGGCCGATCGGTCTTGGCGCGCGAGATTCCCTGAACTCGAGGCCGGTCTTTGTCTTCACGGCGCCGACATAGATGCCCAAACGACACCGGTCGAAGCGGGATTGGCCTGGGCCATCTCGACCGCGCGCCGGGCTGGTGGCGCTCGCCCCGGCGGCTTTCTTGGTGCCGACAAGATTCTCGGCCAGATTGCCCATGGCGCCGAACGCAGGCGCGTCGGGCTGCGGCCTGAAGGTCGCGTGCCGGTGCGCGCCGGAGCGCCGCTTTTCGCGCAGGAGCAGAGCGTAACACCCATTGGCAAAGTGACGTCCGGAGGGTTTGGACCTACCGTTCAGGCGCCTGTCGCCATCGGCTATCTCCCCGCCGAGCTGGCGGATCCCGGACGACGTGTTTTTACCGAAGTCCGCGGGCAGCGTGTTGCGGTCACCCTCGCGCCGCTGCCTTTCGTTCCTGCCCGCTTCAAGCGCGCGTAAACATTTGCAAGGATCGACCGATGTTGAAATTCACCGACCAGCATGAGTGGCTGCGCTACGATGGCGATATTGCGACGATCGGAATCACGACCCACGCCGCGGGTCAGCTCGGCGACCTCGTCTTCATCGAATTGCCGAAGGTGGGCACAGCGTTGAAGAGGGGCAAAGCGGCGGCCGTCATCGAATTGGTCAAGGCCGCGTCGGATGTCTACGCGCCGGTCGACGGCGAAGTCACCGAGGTCAACGATGCCGCGGCCGCTGATCCAACGATCGTAAACAGCGACCCGCAGGGAAGCGGATGGCTCTATCGCCTTCGCCTCGCCGACGCCGCCGTCTTGGATGGGCTGATGGATGAGGCGGCTTATCGCGCCTTTATCAGCTAGTTTTGATCACGAGAAGCTCGAGCCTCGAGGATGATATCCTCCAATCCTCATTTGCGGCGCGTTGCGATCATTTTACGCCCGAAAGGCACCTTCGCACATGTCCACCGACAAATACGATCCCTATGACTTCGCCAACCGTCGGCATATCGGCCCCACGGCAGCCGAGATCACGGAGATGCTCGCCGTCGTTGACGCGCCGAACCTTCACGCATTGGTCGACGAAACAGTTCCTCCCGGCATCAGGTGGGCCGGGCGCATCGATTTTGGCCATTCACTGTCGGAGCGACGCGCGCTCGAGCGGCTGCGTGAGACAGCCAACGAGAATCGTCTGCTGACGTCTCTAATCGGTCAAGGCTATTACGGCACGACAATGCCGCCGGTGATCCAGCGCAATATCTTTGAGAATCCGGCTTGGTACACGGCCTATTCCCCCTATCAGCCGGAGATCAGTCAGGGAAGGCTCGAAGCCCTGCTCAATTTCCAAACGCTCGTCGCCGACCTCACCGGGCTCGACATCGCCAACGCTTCGCTTCTCGATGAGGCAACCGCCGCAGCCGAAGCAATGACCATGGCACATCGCATTGCGAACTCGCGCGCGACGGCCTTCTTCGTCGCCGAAGAGTGCCTGCCGCAGACGATCGCAGTGCTCAGGACCCGGGCCGAGCCTTTGGGTTGGACGATCGTCACCGGCGATCCGTTCAGCGATCTCGATCCGCATGCCGTCTTCGGCGCGCTCTTTCAATATCCTGGCGTCTGTGGCGATTGCCGCGACTTTTCGGGTCCGATCGAGGCGCTGCACGCCGCCGGAGCGATCGCGGCGATGGCCGCCGATCCGCTCGCGCTCACGTTGCTCAAGCCGCCGGGTGAAATGGGCGCCGATATTGCTGTGGGTTCGATGCAACGCTATGGCGTGCCGATGGGCTATGGCGGCCCGCACGCGGCCTATATGGCGACGCGCGATGCGCATAAGCGCGCCCTTCCCGGCCGGATCGTCGGAGTCTCCGTCGATGCGCGCGGCAACCGCGCCTATCGGCTCGCACTGCAGACGCGCGAGCAGCATATCCGGCGCGAGAAAGCGACCTCGAACATTTGCACGTCGCAAGTTCTGCTCGCGGTGATCGCATCGATGTATGCGGTGTTCCATGGTCCGCGTGGGCTCAAGGCTATCGCCGAGCGCGTGCATCGCGACGCGGTACGGCTCGCCGAAGGTCTCATAAGCCTCGGCTTCAAGGTGCGGCCGAACGCATTCTTCGACACGATCACCGTGGAGGTTGGCGCCTTCCAGGGCCTGATCCTGAAGAACGCAGTCGACAACGGCGTGAACCTACGCAAGGTTGGGCAGGATCGCATCGGGATTAGCGTCGATGAGCGCACTCGCTGCGACATCATCGAAGCGGTGTGGTGCGCCTTCGGCGGTTGCCATCTCAAATATGACGAGGCCTATCCCGCTTCGCGGCTGCCGCAAAATTTGCTGCGCACGTCCGCCTATCTCACGCACCCGATCTTCCACATGAACCGGGCCGAGAGCGAGATAACGCGTTATATGCGACGCCTCGCCGACCGCGACCTCGCCCTCGACCGCGCGATGATTCCGCTCGGTTCCTGCACGATGAAGCTCAACGGCACGGCGGAAATGCTGCCGATATCCTGGCCCGAGTTCTCCGAGATTCATCCCTTCGTCCCCGCGGACCAAGCGGAGGGCTATCGTCAGCTAATCGATGATCTGTCGAAGAAACTCTGCGAGATCACCGGCTATGAAGCTATCTCGATGCAGCCGAATTCCGGCGCGCAGGGCGAATATGCGGGGCTCCTGGCAATTCGCGCCTATCATAGGAGTCGCGGCGGCACAGGCCGCAGCATCTGCCTGATCCCCTCGTCGGCGCATGGCACAAATCCGGCCTCGGCGCAGATGTGTGGTATGGAGGTCGTGGTCGTGAATGCCGCCGCCAACGGCGACATCGATCTTTCTGATCTGCGTGCCAAGGCCGAGGCGCATCGCGACGATCTCGCCGCCTGCATGATTACCTATCCTTCGACCCATGGTGTCTTCGAGGAAGGCGTGCGACAGATCTGCGAGATCATCCACGCCAATGGCGGCCAGGTCTATTTCGACGGCGCCAATCTCAATGCGCTCGTTGGTCTCGCGCGCCCCGGCGATATCGGCGCCGATGTCGGCCACCTCAACCTCCACAAGACCTTTTGCATTCCGCATGGCGGCGGCGGCCCCGGCATGGGACCGATCGGCGTTAAGGCGCATCTGATTCCGTTTCTGCCAGGACACCCGGAGACGAATGGGCGCGGACCCACGGTTTCCGCGGCGCCCTATGGTTCGGCCTCGATCCTGCCGATTGCCTGGAGCTATTGTCTGCTGATGGGTGGGCGCGGCTTAACGCAGGCGACACGCATCGCGATCCTCAACGCCAATTACATCGCTAAGCGCCTTCAGAACGCCTATCCCATCCTTTATACGGGCCGGAATGGCCGCGTGGCGCATGAATGCATCATTGATGTGCGGCCATTGACGAAGAGCACGGGCGTCACCGTCGATGACATCGCCAAGCGGCTTATCGATTGCGGCTTCCATCCCCCGACAATGAGCTGGCCTGTCGCCGGCACATTGATGATTGAGCCCACGGAATCGGAGAGCAAGGCGGAGATCGACCGCTTCTGCGACGCGATGCTGGCGATTTGCGAGGAAGCGCGGGCGATCGAAGAGGGGCACGCGGATCGCCTCAACAATCCGCTGAAAAATGCGCCGCACACGGTGGAGGATTTGGTGGGCGCTTGGGAGCATCCCTATTCGCGTGAAATGGCCTGCTTCCCGACCGGCGCTTTCCGCGTCGACAAATATTGGCCGCCCATCAATCGCGTCGACAATGCTTATGGCGACCGAAACCTCGTCTGCAATTGCCCGCCGCTCGAGACCTATATAAAGCAAGGCGCGTCGACTGGCCAGGACGACGTGGGCGACGTGAGGTTGGGCGCGCGAGAGAGACCACCAAGCGCCGCCGAATAGTGGCCAGCAATCAGAGATTCTTTCATGCCAAGCCCGCCGCACGGAAACAGGATGAGCGGCGATTCGAGTACCCTACTCTGCTACCACTCGCCGCCGGCCACCAAGATTTCCGATCGATCGCGCTCCGCCCATTCTGGACCGCCGGCGCGTTGTGATCGTCGCAAATCGGGCTGGCGCGGCCACCCAATGAAGACGGCGAGAAACCAGATCAATCCAAGCGCGGTGGCAACCCCAATCAATGCCCAGCCGGCGCTCGCCTGCTGGTCGAATCGGTAATAAGCGCAAAGTCGCGTCGGCGCTGCGAGACAAAGTCCGCCGATCGACCCGAGCTTGGGAATGAAATTGGCGGCGACGAAGGCCCGACCGAGCGTCGGCATGCGGTGCGAGCTCAAGCCCAAAGGCAGGCCTGCGAGCAGCGGCAGGCTCGCGAATTTGGCAAGATCGATCCAAGGATCTGCCAGTGCCAGATCGAGCATGCGTGGCAGCATCCAGAATGATGTGGCGAAGATCACCAGCAGCAGCCCAGGAATGCCGAGCCAATCGGCGTCGGCGAGCCAGTGTGGCTCATGCGGACGCAGGAAAGTCGAGAGCGTGAAACCGACCCCGATCAGCAGCGGCAGTTGCACCGTCATATGGAGCGCCATGTCGCTTTCGAGGGCGCCTCGCAGCGGCCAAACCCACAGGCACACCCACAATCCCGCCGCCACGAGCAGGCGCGCATTCTTCATGGCTTTCTTCATGGCTTTGCCGGTCGCACCGCCTCCTCAATAAGCTGCGGCGATGCGCCAGGTTCGAGGATGCGCGCGAAACGTCCGTCTCGGTCCATGACATAGACGGGGCCGTCATGCACAAAGCCACCCATGCCATCAGGTATAACAATGACACCGAACGTCCGCAGCAACGCAGCGAGGCCGCTTTTGTCGGCCGTCACGGCGACACGCCAGCGCGGCGCCGTCGCGCCATAACGGTCGCCGTAGAGCTGCAACGCCTCGCGGTTGTCGTTCTCGGGATCGAAGCTGATGCTGAGGAGTTCGATGTCCTGGCCCGGCGCCAGGGTCAGCAAGCGATGGAAGTCATCGCCGAGAACCCCGCAGAGGTTTGGGCAGCGCGTGTAGATGAAGTCGACGAGGACCGTCCTGCCGCGATAATCGGCGAGCGAGAATGGATGACCATCCTGGTCGACGAGCCGAACATTCGGCACCGGACGCGGATGGCGCGCGACAGAAAGCTGCCGCGCGCCCTCGCTGGTTGCAACCCGAAATCCTTCCGTAGCCCAGGCAAGCGCGCTGATTCCGATGAGCAGCACGAGGCCGAGCAAGGGAATGAAGCCGCGGCTCATGACGTGGTGTTGTCCTCCGGTAGGGGCGACCGCAAAGTGAGAAGAAAACGCACCACCAGGATCAATGTTCCGGTCACCACAAGGCTGGCGCCGATCGCACCGAGCCGGTCATAAGGGAGCCAGCCCGGCAGGTGCACCGCATAGCGGCGCGCGACGCTGGCACTGCCGGCAGTTAGAAAGGCGAGGACGAAGATCGAGCCGCCGATCAGAAAGAGCCAAACCCCCAGCGGCCCCAGACGGGACGGTGATTTGGCGCCGCCGATATAGGCCATGAAACCGAGCATCATCCCCACCATGCCGAGCAGCAGATAGGTATGGAAATGACCCGAAACCCATTGCGTATTGTGCATGACGGTGTTGACCGCAATCGTGCCGTCGGCGATGGCTGGGATGACGCCGAGCGACCAGCCGGCGATCCCGATGAACACCAATCCCGTCGCCGCGCCCCATTTGATGCCGGAACGATAGACATTGGTCAGGGCGCCCAAGCCAGTGACGAGGAGCACCGGTAGGCCGCTCACCCATGAAATGATCTGGCCGGCGACGAGCGCCCAGGTCGGCATGGCGAAGTCCATCAGCAGATGATGCGGATAGACGGTCAGCACCAACGTTGTCGAAGCCACCCAACCGAGATAGAAGGCGCGGTTGGTCTTCCATGCCCGATGCGTGTAGCGCGGCAAAATCTCGTAGACCGCGATCACCGCCATGTAGATCGTCACGTTGATGAACGTGTGGCCGAAGTAATAGATCATATTCTTCGCCAAGAGCGTGTTGAACGTGAAGCTCGGCACGTAGAGATTGACGAGCGACAGGACCAGCACGACGGCACCGATAACGATGCCCACGATGTTCGCGATCGCCGCCATGGTCGATGCGGTGACCGCTGGCGGCGGCCCGTCCTTTTCGGGCGCGAGGCCGAAGGCTTGCTTGACGCCGAGCCCGGCACCGAGCCCGCCATAGACCGACACAATGCCGCGGGCGATGTCGAGATGAAGCAGCAGGAAGCCGACGCCGATGACCAGAAGGCCGGCCATGTAAGCCGCTGCGGCATTCGCTGACCAGAGCCCGCCGGAGTGCTCCGGCAGCGGATACAGGAAGGTCCAGGCACCGGCGAAGCCGCCGATGAAGCCGGAGCCGAGAATCAGCACAGCGCCGATCAGGAAGAACACGAGGTTTGCGACGAAGACAGCGGTGCTGACCGGAATATAGCGGCGCACGAAATGCCACATGACCGCCGCGCCGCCCAGACCGGTGATGCCCACCATACCAGCGCCGTGCATGGTCAAGATCACGTAGAAAGTGTTGGGTGGAACATCGATCCATTGCGCCTGCGCCAGGCGCATGGTAAGTCCGAGCAGCATCATCAGCAGCAGAACGATGCCCGTTACGGCGAGGTAGGCGCGCACGGCAATGCGTGCGTCGATATCGCTCCGACTTGCTTCAACAGCTTGAATGGTCATGGTGCCCTCCCGGCCGCAGCTTTGCTCGCGGCGACTTTAATTTCTGTTTTCATTTCATGATGCGCGAGCCCGCAATATTCGAGGCACAGCACCTGATAAGTGCCCGGCTCGGTGAAGGTGTAGCGCAGGACGTTGGTGTAGCCAGGCATCGCTTGCACCTGGGCGACGATGTGCATGCCCGGATCGTAGATCGCGAAGCCGTGGTTGACGTCCTTGCTGGTGACATGGAATTCGGCCGTCTGGCCGACGACGAAGTTATTTGGCTCGACCGTCCACGACCATTGCTCGCCGACAGCTTCTACGGACTGTACCGCCGCCGCAGGCAGCGGCGTCAAGCTCGATAGATAAGGCAACTCGCCGAGCGTACGATAATTAGCCGCAATCAGGACCAGAACCGCAATTCCGAACAGCCACGTGCGCATGCGATAGGCTGAGGCGATAGCCGGGCCATAGTTGGCAAGCGCGACATTGGCCCCGACCGCGACCCAGGCGAATACGGCCGCAAGCGCTCCCATGAGGACGATTGAGACGCCCCATACCACATCCTAAATCATGACGTTCCCCCTTATAACATCTATTTTGCATATATGTTAATCATAGCCAGGGGCCGGCGTCAAGTTGCTCCTAGGACACACCCAGAGGGGCCTGGCGCCTCGAATAAGAGATGCCGCAATTCATCTTTAGCGTTATGATAGAGCTTTCCACCGGGTCGCTTTGACCGCAGATACTGGACCTAGCTATGCGATTGACAAAATTCTCCGATTACGCCCTTCGAGTTTTGATGTATGCCGCAGCCCGAGATAATCAGCTCATCACGATTGAAGAGGCAGCGGGCGTATACGGGATCTCGCGAGCGCATTTAATGAAGGTCGTCAACTTGCTGACGCGAGCAGGCTACCTCAAGGCCGTGCGCGGCCGCTCTGGCGGCTTGGCACTCGGTCAGCGCCCGCAGAAGATTCGTTTGGGCGATGTCATCCGCGCAACCGAGCCCGATTTCGCGCTCGTCGAATGCTTCACACGCAACAATAGGTGCATCATTAGCCCGTGCTGCCGCTTGCCCGGAGCCCTAAGGGAGGCGCTCGAGGCTTTCGCCAAAGCGCTCGACCGATACACGCTGGCCGACCTGGTACTCAGTCCGGAAGATTTCGGCATTCGCGCCGCGTGAGGCCTCCGTTCGAGCTATCTCGATCGTTCCAAGTAGTCGCCCACCTATTTATGGAACACCGCCGCTGTCGCCCAACAAGGAGGAGGACGGAGAAGACGGAACCGATGCAACGCGCTCGGCCTTAATGCGTTAGCGTTCGTTCGCCTCTGGGACAGCATCGTGAAAGTGACAACCGAAGAACGTGAAAGCGCCAAGCGCCACGGCAACGCTCCAGTTCTGACCAAGACCGAAACTCGGCAAGGCAGCACGCCCCCTATCGCGCCCTATGTGCTGATATGGGGACGGGAGTGATCATTGCCTTCATCTTCGTGTATCTGTTGCGCATCTGAGAGGAAGCGGTGATGGCCAAGAAACCCGCTCGGAAATGGTCGGCCGAGGTCACCGAGAAGAGCAATGCGCTTGACCTCGAGGAGGGCATCTTCGAATCTGACGATCCGAAATATATTGCGCAGTCGCTGAAGCGCTCGGCGGAGCACAGCGATCGCCGCAAATCCAGCCCGTTTCGCTCGGCGATGTCTATGCTGACTTTCTACGCAAACCGTGCGGGCAAAAATCTTCCCGCAGCGCGGAAACGGATCATCGAGCGGGCAAAGGACGAGCTTCGCAAAGCATTCGGCCGCAAGGAACGTTCGTAACGAGGCTTATGCGTCGAGGACTGTCCGCACCTTGGTCGCTAGCTGCATCAGCGTGAATGGCTTACTCAAAAAGTTGACGCCAGGGTCGAGCACGCCGCCGTGCACGACGGCATTTCGCGTATAACCCGTCGTGAACAGCACCTTCAGTTCCGGGTGCCGGCGTTGAGCTTCGTCTGCAAGCTTTTTTCCGTTCATCTCCGGCATGACCACGTCGGTAAACAGCAGCTTTATCCCCAATATGCTGTCGAGCATCGTCAATGCTCCAACGGCGTCCTCACTTTCGACGACCGTATAGCCGAGGTCGCGCAGCGCGTCGATGCTCATCTGGCGCATCAGCGGATCGTCCTCGACCACGAGGATGATTTCCTCCGCAACGCCTGTTTGCACCTGCAACGGCAGCGTGCGCCTGGCCGGCTTGATCTCACCGACGAGACGCGGCAGATAGATCTTCACGGTCGTGCCATTGCCAACCTCCGAGTAGATCTTGATGTGCCCATGCGATTGCTTAATGAAGCCATAGACTTGGCTCAGCCCAAGCCCGGTCCCCTTGCCGGGCGGTTTGGTGGTAAAAAACGGATCGAATACTTTCGTGACGACATCAGGCGGCATGCCGAGGCCGGTATCGCTGATCGCAACCATGATGAATTGTCCAGGTTTCACCTCGACATGTTGCTGGCAATAGGCTTCGTCGAGATAGGCGTTGCCCGTTTCGATCGTCAGCTTGCCGCCCTCCGGCATGGCATCACGCGCATTGATCGCGATATTGAGGATCGCGTTTTCAAGCTGATGGGCATCGGCGTTAGTCATCCACAACCCGCCCGCCGACACCGTTTCGATCCGTATGTGTTCGCCCAAAGTCGAGCGTAAGAGATCCGACATATTGGTAATCATCTTGTTTGCGTCGATCGGTTCCGGTGCCAGCGGTTGTTGACGGCCGAAAGCGAGCAGCCGATGCGTCAACATGGCGGAACGTTCCGTCGCCCTCACCGCCGTATCGATGAAGCGTTCGATTCCAAAGTCACCTCTTTTGATACACCTGCGCATGATATCGAGAGAGCCCGAGATCACGCACAGCATATTGTTGAAGTCGTGCGCTATCCCCCCGGTCAATTGGCCGATCGCCTCCATCTTCTGGGCATGCCGTAGCTGGCTTTCCGCCTGCTCACGACGGTTCACCTCTCTGAGCAGCTCTTGATTGGAAGCGGCGAGTTCATCGCGTGCGAGCGCGAGCTGGGAGAAGGAACGGTGCGTGAAATAGCCGATCAATACGCCGACAGCGCAGATGAGCAGAAAGGCCACGCCGCCAGCCACCTGCACGAGAGTGCCGGACGTCACCGCGCCGGCTTGCCGCAAGGCCAGCACGCGGCCTTCCTCTGACTCCATCGTAGCCAAAGCTTGCCGGATATCATCCATGAGCCGGCGGCCCTCGTCGGTGTTGACGATAGCCAGCGCGGCATCGACATGGCCGGCCTTGCGTTCCTCGATGGTGGCGCGCAGCTCTTTCAGCTTGTCCGCGATGAGCTGACGCAATCGCCCAAGCGTTTGCATTTGGTTCGAATTGTCGCCGACGAGTTCGGCAACTCGATCGACCGCGCCGGGCAACTGATCGATCGCGGAACCATAGGGCACAAGATAGGTCTCGCGACCTGTCAGGAGATAACCGCGCTGTCCGCTCTCCGCCCTTTGCGCCAACGTCAGAACCTGCTCAAGCTGGCTACGAACCGCGAGCGTGTGACGCACCCACGCATTGTCGCTCTGATTCCGCGCGTTGACCCATAGGATCGCAGCCACAATCACTGCGACGATCGCAACGGCGGCGACGAGACCCCAGTATAAGGGGGCGAGAGATTTTGGACTGATGGACGGTGCAAACGAGGATTCTGGTACGCTGCTGGTCACGTTCGCGCCCGTTGTCTGACGATCAAAGCCGGTATTCGTAAAGCAAAGCGACCGCGCGAGCCGAAATCGAAGGACCTGTCACTGCGCCGGCCGGTGGGCGTTTATTGCCAAAGCCGGTTCCCACCCTGTCGATCAAGCCGTGTCGTTTCCTAACGCTAAAGCATTTCGGGAAAAAGGGGAATTCGACGTTTCGTTCGAATACATTCGCGATTCTGTTATGTGCGAATTCACCAAAGTGAAGCTTACGCAAGCCCCCAAAGCCGCAGCTCAAGAGCGGCTTCGGTTCCGCGGCCTGGCGCGACAAGCCGCTACCGTTTTGATGGCAAGGCCTGCCCAACGTCGAAGAAGGCCGCCCACGGATCGTCTGCGAGGTGTTGTAGCCGCTTGCCGAAATTGCCAATCGTGAATTGGCTCGCGCCTGTTGTGCTCGCGAGTTCATCCCACGCGAGCGGCGTCGATATGCCGGCGCTCGTGCGCGCCCGCGTCGAATAAGCGGCGACGGCGGTCGCGCCACGCGCGTTGCGCAAATAGTCGACATAGATGCGACCAGCGCGGGCGGTCTTTGCCACGGTGGCGGTGAAGCGCTCCGGGTTCTCCCGCGCCATCGTCTCGGCCAGTTTGCGGCAAAAATCGTTGGCCGAGTCCCAGGACGAACGAGGCTTGATCGGCACGACGACGTGCAACCCCTTCCCGCCCGTCGTCTTGACAAAGCTTTCGAGCTTCGCCTCGGCAAGCCGCTCGCGGACGTCGCGCGCTGCAGCGATGAGATCGGGAAATGTAACGCCCTCGCCGGGGTCGAGATCGAAGATCAGTCGGTCGGGATGATCGAGATCGTTCGATCTTGCGCCCCACGGATGAATTTCCAGCGCTGCCGCTTGTGCCAAGGCGATCAATCCGTCGAGCGAGTTGATGCCGAGGATCGGCAGTTTCTCCTGCGGGTTACGGATCTGCAGAATATGCTTATCGATTCCCGCCCATGTATGCTTTTGGAAGAAGCAGCCTTGCACAATGCCTGTGGGGCAGCGCAAAAGAACGAGAGGCCGTCCGACGATGTGTCTCTCGATCCAGGGCCAAACCATCGCGTAGAAATCGGCGAGACCTTGTTTGGTGACGCCGGCCTCCGGCCAAAGCACGCGGTCCGGATGGGTGAGGTGCACGCTGATCGCGCGCTCAGGACTATCGACCGGCATTGCCACCGCATTTTCCCGCACGATCTCTTTTGGGTCCTTATCCTCGCGCAGGCCTTTGAAGGAAGCTTGCCGCAGGTTCGAGTCGGCCGTCCAGCCGCGGAACTCGACTTCCGCGACGCGCGTGGGATTGACCCAGACGACATTGCGACGCGCTTCCGCTGAAAGAGGCGCAGAGATTGCCGGTTTGGCTATGCGCTCATGCGACAGATCGGCAAACAGGGCGGCGGCCATTTTGTTCGAGAAGCCGGTGCCGACGCGGCCGGCGTGGACGAGCTTGCCTTTGTCGTAATAGCCGAGGACGAGTGAACCGATGGCTTTACGCGACGTCGTCGAGGGCACATAGCCGAGGATGACGAACTCCTGCCGGTTGGCACATTTCGATTTCAACCAGTCGGTCGTGCGGCGCGAAAGATAGGGACCGTCTCGCCGCTTCGAGACGATGCCCTCGGCGCCCAGGCGGCAGACATGCTGTAACATCAGATCGCCGTTCTCGTCGAAATGATCGCTGAAGCGTAACGCGCTCGCAGATCGCACCGACGCGACGAGCGCTTTGAGCAGAGCTTTGCGCTCCACCAATGACACGCGTGTGAGATCATAATCTTCGAGGTAAAGGAGATCGAAGAGGTAATAGACCAGGTCGCCGGTCTTGCCTTCCTTCAAGGCGTTCTGCAGCGCAGAGAAATCCGAAATGCCGTTCTGATCCTCCACAACGATCTCGCCATCCGTGAGGCATTTCTTTGCGGGAAGTTCTGCGACGGCTTCGGCAATAGATGGGAAGCGATCCGTCCAATCGAGGCCGGCGCGGGTCCGTAGCGTTACTTTTCCCGCGTCGAGCGCCGCCTCGATGCGGTATCCGTCGAACTTGATCTCATGAATCCATCCAGCCCCGGTCGGCGGCGTACTCGTGAGCGTCGGCAGCATGGGCGGAATGAACTTCGGAAACGCGGCGCGCTTCGCTGCATTCGGCGCCTTGAAACTGAAGGCGGCGGACCGATTCGCCGTACGGACCTTGGCCTTCGTTGTCGCGCGCCCAGCGGGCTTGGCCGATTTTGCAATCTTCGTCGATTCGAGCGGCGCCGCCGCCCTCTCGCGCGGCGTCTTCGCGGCAGTGGTCGGAGATCGTGCCGATTTGCCGGAAGTCCAGCGCCGGCTATGCGTGTCGCCGGCAATCTCGTTAAGCGAGTGTCCGGTCAGGATGGAGTTCTGGCTCTTCTTCGAGGATATCGGGATCAGCCGCGGTCCGCGCCTCGGCGTCGTTCGCTTTGATGAGCAGCCAGTTGTCGCGCTTCTCGCCGCGTTTCGAACGCATTCGCACAAGATGCCATTTGCCCTTGAGCTTTTCGCCGTGCAGCGTGAAATCGAGATGGCCCTTGGCGTAGCCCTTTTGCGGATCGCCCTCGGGCGTCCAGGTGCCGCGATCCCAAACCAGCACGGTACCGGCGCCATATTGACCTTCCGGGATCGTACCTTCAAACGACCCATAGTCCAGCGGATGGTCCTCGACATGAACGGCGAGCCGTTTTTCACCGGGCACCAGGCTCGGGCCGCGGGTAACAGCCCAGCTTTTCAACACACCATCGAGTTCGAGTCGGAAATCGTAATGCAGGCGCGTCGCGTCATGTTTCTGCACGACGAATATATTGCCCTTGCGGCGGGTTTTACTGCCGCGCGGCTCCGAGGTCACCGCGAAGTCGCGTTTCTTGTGGTAGGCTTCGAGCGCAGTGGGCACAGGCTCCTCGCAGGCTCAGCTAGCCTTTTTGACGCGTCGCGTCGATTTGCTTGCCGGCGCGGCATTCTTATGGGACGTGGGCTGCTTGTCCTTCCGCACTGTGGGAACCGCGCCCCTCGTGCCCGATCGGCCGCGCGACTCGCCTTCGACGCTGCGGCGCAAGGCGTCCATGAGACTGATGACGTTGCTCGGCGCCTTCGTCTCCGGTGCTTTGGGAAGCGGGTGGCCCGCTCGCTTGGCACGGATCAATTCCACCAGCGCGTCCTGATAGCGATCCGCGAACTGCGATGGATCGAAGGTGCCGCGCTTCGTATCGATAATGTGCTCGGCGAGTTTGAGCATCTCCGCCGGAATTTTCAGATCCGGAACGGAGTCGAAATAGGCTTTTTCGTCGCGGATCTCGTATTGGTAATGCAGGGTGGTGCCGAGCAGGCCCTTATGGCGCGGCTCGATCATCAGGATACGCTCGCGCCCGTAGAGCACGACTCGCGCCAGGCCGACCATGCCACGCTCGTGCATGGCTTCGCGAATGACGACGAAGGGCTCATCCGCGACCTTGTCGTCAGGCGCCATGTAATAGGCGCTGTCGAGATAGACCTCATCGATATCTTTGCGCGGAACGAAGCTCTCAATATCGATCGTGTGCGTGCTCTCGAGCGCGCGTTCGGCGATTTCGCTTTCTTCGAGGGTGATATATTCCCCCTTGCCAATCTGATACCCCCGCGCGCGCTCATCTCGCTCGACAAGGTCGCCAGTGACCGAATCGACATATTGCTGGCGTAACCTGTTGCCGGTCTCTCGATTGACGAGGTGAAGCGAGATGCGCTCGGTCGTGCTCACGACGGGAAACAGCGCGATCGGACACGACACCAGCGACAGTTTGAGATAGCCCTTCCAATTCGCACGCGGTATCATATTGATACTCCCAACAAACCGGCGAATGCGCAGATCTTTTCGGTGATCCCGCATTCGCCGGCTACGCATTACGATTCTACGCGTCTACTCAACAAAACGCGAACATATGCCCGCGGGTGCGCCCCCAGCCACGCAACTCGGCACATCTACATAAACTTTGGCTGGGCCAAATTGTTCCCTTCTCGCATGGCGCAGCTTGAGCTCGAGCTTTCCAGTCGGAAAGCGGGGCAGTTCTCGATCATTCGTGCAGGATGGCCATCCCCTGCCGCTTCGCGGATTTCGCCTTGCGTCGTGCTGTGCATAAGCCGAAACGCGGGGGGCGCTTGGTAGGCCGCAAAGCCGAGGCGTGTTAGCATTAAAGGGTGCGGAGCGACCTTTCGCTCTCGTCCAGCGCGCAAGCAGCTGCGAACTGAGAAAGGATTTCCCGTGTCCGGTGAAAGTCTCCTGGTCATCATAGTTGTCGGCATCGTTGCGGGCTGGCTCGCCGGCCAGATCATGCAGGGCACCGGCTTCGGCCTTATGGCCGATCTCTGCATAGGCATCGTCGGCGCTTTCATCGGCGATTGGCTGCTGCCGAGATTGGGGATCCCCCTCGGTCACGGGATCGTGGGGGCGATCATCTCCGCGACGATCGGCGCCATCATACTGCTCTTCATTCTGGGGCTCTTTCGCAGACGCCGCCGCTGGTAATGAAGACTCAGGCGATGCGATCGCCGGCGGCGTACGACCTTTGCCGGGCCACCCAAAGAAAGACGGGCACGGCGGCAAGTTCTGCTGCAACGCAGAAGGCGATTGCGGCCCACGGCGACCGATCGTAAAGGAGTCCGATCGCCGCGCTGCCGATAAACCAGAATATCCCGTAGCCGGCGGTGAATAGCCCGAAAGCGGAGGCGCGACGGCCAATCGGCACCATGGGTGCGATGGCAGCCGGAATGATCAATTCATGCACGCCCATGCCGATGCCCCAGATCGCGACGCCGAGCAGCGCCAGCCAGAAGTTGCCGAGAAAAACGAGAGGCGCAAATGCGGCCGAGAAGAGCGTCAGCCAGATCAAGATGCTGAATCCGAACCGGTCGAACAGCCGCCCGAAGATCAGCGACCCGCTGCCGCTTGCTCCCATCGCAACGGCGTAAAAAATTGCGATCCATTCGCTCGGCACGCTATGCGACCGGCTGAAATGAAAGGCGATCAGCGGATAGTCGGCAAAGCCCGCCGCCACCAGAACTGCACCGGCGAGATAGATCCAATAGATCCGTGGAAGGCGCCCCCCTTGCGCCGTTGGCGGCGCGATATCGAGATCTTGCGGCCGTGGGTAGCGCAGGCGCGCGATCAAGACGAGGGAAAGCGTGATGACGGCCGGGACGAGCAGCACGGCGAAGGCTTCGCGATAATTGCCGCGAAATGCCAAAACCGCCGCAACGACCAGCGGCCCGATCATGGCACCGGCCTGGTCGAGCGCTTCGTTGAGGCCGAAGACCCAGCCGTAGCCGCCGACCTGCTTCGCCGCATGCGACAACATTACGTCGCGCGGCGGGTTGCGGATCGCCTTGCCGACACGTTCGAGGATAATGAGAACCGCCGCCGAGGACCAATGTCCCGTCAACGCCAGCGCCGGCACCGCCAGCATTTGTATGACATAGCCGCAAATGGTGATCGGCCAGAGCCTACCCGTCGAATCGGCAAAGCGCCCTGAGACCAGTCGCAAGCCGTAGCCCAGACATTCTCCGAACCCGGTGACGATCCCGACAACGGCCGCGCTTGCCCCTAACGTGGCGAGATAGGGACCAATGATGCTGCGCGCGCCCTCATAAGCGAAATCGGCAAAGAAGCTCAGAATTCCGATCAGAAGGACGAAGGCGAATGCCGTTCGGCGGCTGGTGCTGTCGGCTCCGGCAGTCGCGCTTCCCAAGGTCATGATGACTTTGTTCCAAGCAGGGCGCCCAACGACGATGCGAATGATCGGATCATCGGTGAAATCTCGTACATCAGAAGGGGTTATTATCGTGTCATGGCGTTGTAATCATAACAATGGTTCCATTACAATTGCACGTCATGGACCATAGCGTCCGCTCCGGAGCGCCGGATGTCGCTGGACTTCCTCAAGACCGCTTTCGTGACCATGCTCGTCACGATCGATCCGCCAGGATTGGCGCCGGTATTCATCGGCCTGACCTCGGGGATGGCGAAGCCCGCAAAAGCGGAGGTGGCGTTACGCGCTACCTTGATCGCTTTTACAATTCTCGCGGCGTTCGCGTTTGGCGGCGGCGCGCTGATGAACGCGCTCGGCATTTCAATTCCGGCCTTCCGCATCGCCGGCGGGCTGCTGCTGTTTTATATCGCTTTCGAGATGATCTTCGAGCCGCGCATTCAGCGCAATCAGGAGCTCGCCAGCGACGCCGTCGCCATAGATCACATCCGCAACCTTGCCGCCTTTCCACTCGCTATTCCGCTGATGAGCGGCCCAGGCTCGATCACCGCGACGATCTTGCTGGCCGGCCGCGCCAACGGCAATTGGCAGACGCTCGCCGCGCTGATGGCGATCATCGCTGTGGTCATGCTGCTTTGCTATCTCACATTCTTGGCGTCGACGCAGGTGTCGCGATTGCTCGGCACGACCGGCAATGTCGTGCTGTCGCGAATGCTCGGTGTCGTCCTGGCGGCGCTTGCCGTTCAGTTCGTGATCGACGGCGTGCTGACGGTCGTGGGGAAATAGGCTGCCATCCGGCGGCACCAGCGTCGTGGCCAGGCTCGTTCGGTAATGAGGAAGGGCTCAATCAGGTCAAAATCGCCGCTTTGGCGGCGTCTTCTCTGCGCCGCAGCGCCTCCTCGCGCTCGGCGATGTAGCTGCGCGTCAGCGGCACCGTAGAGATCCTCTTGGCCATCTGGATCTGGAACACAACCTGGTTCTCGTATTCGAAGGCGCATTGCGCAATCGCAAGATAAAATTCCCACATCCGACAAAAACGCTCGTCATGGAGCGCCTTGGCCTGATCGCGATGACTCATGAAATCGCGCCCGCCAGTGTTCCAGCGTCTTCGCGTAATGCAGGCGCAGCACCTCGATGTCGGTGGCGATCAATCCCGCGCGTTCGATGGCGGGCGCAATCTCTGACAGCGAGGGAATATAGCCGCCCGGAAAGATATATTTCAGCACCCAGGGGCTGACTGCGCTGGGGGCACTGGCGCGACCAATCGTGTGGAGAAGCGCCACCCCGTCATCCACGAGGGAGGCGGCAATTTTCTGAAAGAAAATGTCATAATTGCCGACGCCGACATGTTCGAACATGCCGACCGAAACGATCCGGTCGTAGCGGTCCTCGACCTCGCGGTAATCCTGGAAGCGGAGTTCCACCGCCGGCCGGCACTTCAGTTTGGCAAGGCGCTCATTTGCAAAATCGAGTTGCTCGCGCGAGAGCGTGATGCCGGTCACGACGGCATCGCAATTCTCAGCGAGATAGAGCGCCATACCGCCCCATCCGCATCCGATATCAAGGACGCTGTGGCCGGGCTTCAGAAGCAATTTGGCCGCTATGTGGCGCTGCTTTGCACGTTGGGCTGTGTCGAGATCAGCATCCGGCGTCTCGAAATAAGCACAGGAATATTGCCGGTTGGCATCAAGAAACAGGCCATAGAGTTCGTTGCCAATATCGTAGTGATGCGCGACATTCGCTGCGGAGCGCTGCATCGTATTGCGCATCCATCGCTGGATCGTGAGCCTGGTCTTCTGCAAGATCTCGACCCAGCGTGGGCCGCCGCCGCGTATCATGTTGCGGCTGGCAACCGCGATTACGTCGTAGATCGAGCCGCGCAAGACCTCTATGCGGCCGTCCATGAACAATTCGCCAAATGCAAGTTCGGGGTCGCGCAGCAGCGCCGTCTTCACCCCCTCGTCCCTGATCTTCACCAAAGGCGGAGCACCGGCACCGCCGCCGATGATATAGCGCTCGCCGTCCGGCTCCTCGATTTCGAGCGCTCCCTCGCGGATCAACTGCGATGTAAACTTGCGAAACAATGTATTCATATGGCCTCCGAGAGCCGCGAAGGAGCTCTCCGCTCGCACCGCCTGCGGAAGTTTTCACTCGAAAATCCGGACGACGTCAAACCGGCGCAGCCATAGCGCTGGCCCTTCCCGGCGCCCCCTCAGGCCGCTCCGCGCGCCGCCGGCAGCCCCTCCGGGGCGAGAGGAAGCTCGAAATAGAACGTCGTGCCCTCGCCTTCCGTGGAGTGAAAGCCAATCCTGCCCTGCCGATGCGACTCGATGATGGTCTTGGCGATGCTCAGACCGAGGCCTGTCCCGCCCTTCTCGCGCGTCGACGATGAATTTGCGCGGGCGAAAGCCTCGAATACGCGGTTGTGAAAATCCTTTGGAATGCCGGACCCGTGGTCGATCACGGAAATACGAACCTTGTCGCCCAGCCGCGCGACATCGAGGTTGACCTTGGAATGCGGTGGCGAAAACTTGATGGCGTTAGACAGGAGATTGTTGAGAACCTGCGTAATCCGGAACGGATCGGCCTCCATCACCGTTCCCTCGGCCTTGTTAGTGACCACAATCTCGACGCCGGCAGAAGTTGAGTAAGCCTGAACACTTTCCAGCGCGCGCTCGAGAATCGGCTGGAGTGCCGAGGATTGAACGTCGAGCCGCAAGCTGCCGCTGCTAATCTGCGCTACGTCTAGCAGATCTTCGATGAGATGCAGGAGACTGCCGCAATTGCGATGGGCGATTTCGATCATCTTACGCACTCCCGGCGGCAGTTCGCCAAGTTTGTTTGCGTCCAACATGGAGAGCGCGGCACGGATCGATGTCAGCGGCGTCCGCAGTTCGTGGCTGACCGTGGCGATGAACTCGTCCTTGGCCTGATCGACTTTCTTGAGCTCGGTGATGTCGGTCTGCACAACGACAATGTCACCCGCGTCCGTTCGGCGCTCGCTCAACATGAGCCAGGTCGGACCGCGTCGCCTGATCACCGGCCTGCCATCGGCAAGCTGGTGGTCCGAAAGCCGTGTCGCGACCTGCCCTTCGTCGGTCGGGGAAATGGAAGGACCGGCGCCATCGAGGCCAGCGCGGACGAGATCCTCGAGCCTCGCGCCGGGCACGATCAGGTTGGCGATATCGGCGTGAATTTCGCGATAGCGGCTGTTGCAGATTTTCAGCCTGTCGTCTCCGTCGTAAAGGGCGAAGCCGTCGCTTACCGATTCGATGGCGTCGAGCAGGCGCTCCTCGGCCCGCCGGGCTGCTGCTTCCGCCTGCCGCCGTTCGGCTACCTCGGCGGTCAGCGCCCGGGTCCGCTCCTCCACTTTGCGCTCCAGGGCTTCATGGAGGCGGGCACGTTCGAGCGCGACGGAAATTTGGTTGCCGACACTCGTAAAGGTCCGCAGCTCGTCATCGGAGAACCCGGCTTTGGCATCGCCCTCTCTGATCAAGTTGAGGATGCCGATCGGCGTTCCTTCGGCCGTCAGCGGCACGCTTGCGTGAGTTTCGATGCGTTCGGGACTTCCGGCCATCCGCTCACATTGCGGAATGTTGGCCGCACGGGCTAAAGCGCCATCGACCAACATGCGCTGGCAGCTGCAGTCTGTGCACGCCTCGCCGTCGGCCGCGACCGGCCCACCGGTGCCAACATATTTAAAAGTGTCGGTGTCGCGCAGATACATCCAGCCGGCACGCACGCCGGGAATTTGCAATCCCCCGCTTGAGCGTCCTGCATGGAGGACAGATATATTGTGCAATAGTTGCAAAATAGTTTGTTATTCCTGTCGCACGTCATGCGAAAAGAAGGTCGAATATCCTTCCAGAATCGATATAACCAAGCGTTTCATATAGATTTATCTGCGTAGACGTGAAACGGTGGTAGCCATGGCTGCGCAAGAAATTTGCAAATAGAGTGTCTGATATCTCTCATCAAACATAATAAGCGTTTCGTATTCCCTATCGGACGGTCTCAATTATAATAGATAATACTGAGTACTTATACGTATCGGAATTACTGAGTTCCACAGTTTTTATTCTGCCCCGGAACGCCGAGCAATGCGCGATGAAAAAGGTGAGGTTCCGCGCAAACGCGCAGCAAAGAGCAGCAAAGAGGAGCGGTGGCGAAGATAACGAAAGCCGCCAGGAAGACGCATCCGGTGGCAAGTTGGGGCAACGCAAAGCCCTCGGCATGTTCAAACTTGCATTTCGCCCGTTGCTGAAGAGTTCCGCCGACCGCCTTTGATTTGACGGCCGGCGTGTTTCGCAATCGGGACGGCTTCTCTGCACTTATTCGTCATAGTGCTCGGCATGAAGCTTGCTGGCTTCCTCGGCATGGTGAATTGCCTTGGCGGTGTGGCCGGCGGCGACGTGGGCATGATGGCCGGCAGTCTCGGGATTTTCCTCGCCGTGATGCTTAGCCGCCTCGCGGTGGTGGTGAGCGGCCTGTTCGTGATGTTCGGCTGCGTGCTTGTGATGCTCGCTCGCATCGTGCTTCGATGACATCTCACATCCTCCATATCCGGGCGAAAGCCGGGGGCGGCGCGCTCCGGTGCACGAACTTAGACAGGCGGAGGAGAACCAAATGAGACGTTTCGACCAAGCTTTTGTGTCTGGCGCGCGCCGCCACCTCTGCGGTCAGGAGAAGGCGCAAATTCGAAAGTCTATCGCTCAGTGCGAATTGGCTCTGGTGAGAGGCTCAATTTCGAGCCCGGTATTGCACTTTCCTCTTAAGATCCACAGCTGCTGCCCTACGTACCGCTGGCGACCCGAGCCATGCCGTATTTCGCGGTCGGTATTGAAAAGGAGTCACCTCCCATGGCCACAATCACGACAAAGGACGGCACGCGAATTTTTTACAACGACTGGGGCAAGGGGCAGCCGGTCGTCTTCAGCCATGGCTGGCCGCTCAGCGCGGATGCTTTCGAGGACCAGATGTTCTATCTGGCTTCCCGGGGCTATCGCTGCATCGCCCATGATCGTCGTGGCCATGGCCGTTCCAGCCAGCCTTGGAACGGCAACGATATGGACACCTATGCCGACGATCTCGCCGAACTCGTCGAGAAGCTCGACCTGAAAGATGCGATTCACGTCGGGCATTCCACGGGCGGCGGCGAAGTCGCCCGCTATATCGGCCGCCACGGCACCAAACGCATCGCCAAGGCCGTGCTGATCGGCGCAGTGCCGCCGCTGATGCTAAAGACGCCAGCCAACCCTCTTGGCACGCCGATCGAGTCCTTCGATCGGCTTCGCGCCGCCGTTCACGCGGACCGCTCGCACTTCTGGAAGGATCTCAGCATACCCTTTTATGGCTACAACAAGCCGGGGGCGAAACTCTCCGAAGGCGTGCGCGAGTCATTCTGGCTGCAGGGTATGATGGCAAGTTTCCCAGCCTCCTATTTCTGCATCAAGGCCTTCTCCGAGACGGACTTCACGGAGGACCTTAAGAAGTTCGACGTGCCGACGCTCATTCTTCACGGTGATGCCGATCAGATCGTGCCAATTGCTGCCTCGGCGATGCTGTCCTCCAAGATCGTCAAGAACGCAATTTTGAAAGTCTACCCCGACGCGCCACACGGGATGTGCACGACCCTCAAGGATCGGATTAACGCCGACCTCATCGATTTCATCCGGGCGTAGGCGCGCAGATCTTTGCGGGACAGTGGCGCGCCAGTCGGAACAAAACCGCGAACACGTATGTTATTGAAATACCGCTATAATTCAAAGGGCCCTGATTAGGAATCTCCTTGGGCGGCGGTGGTCTAGATGGCGAAAGCGAATGCATAATTACCGTCTGGAAATCTGATCTGTGGCCACCACGATGCGTTGCTTCTTCTACCGGCCGTTGTCCGAAGGAGGTACAGCGCTATTTTATCGGGGGGCACAATACGGTATTCCCCACCCGTCAACACGCCCGCAGTTTCCTTGCGGCGCGCCTCGAGGTCACGATCGCGGTCCACATAGACGTAACCTGTCGTCTGATTGTGAAGCCTTGCAAACTGCCCAAGTGATTCTGCTACTGCGACTGTATTCCACACATGCTCCGCTTCCGCTTCATCTGGCCTCGTCCAACTGATGAGCAATTGCATGTCTTCGATCGACATTTCTGCATAGGCTTTTTTGCCTATGGCCGCGAGCTTCTTATCTATTTTATCCGTAAACGCCGTCACCGAATTGTCCCGCATGATCTGTGCAGGGTTATAATTGCTACCGCCAGCGTAAACTCCAATTGAGCCTGGAGCCAGGATATTCTTGCGGGTCGCACTGAGGCCGCTCCGAACATAGATCCCCCGGAATTCCTCGCTAGAATTTTTCGCAATGAGATCCCGTAACCCACGTTCCATTCTGTTGATTGCTTTGAATACCACATGGAGTTCTCGAGGAAGAAACAGCCTCAACAGACCGATATCTTTCCTTCGGTAGCCATACATTCTCGCATGTTGGAGGACAGTGTCTGCCTGTGGCTTCTTCGGATGACGCCCATAATAACTGACAAGCAAATTCTTGATCGTGACTCCTCGGCCAAGTTTGTTGCCGCCGACGAATAGGTTATAGGGGGATCTGACCGCCACATCCTCGTCGGTCTCGCCGTTGACCAATTTAACGGCAATGCCCGGCGAAAAAAATTCTATGGCGCCTATCAGATCATCGAATGAACTGCCTTTTAGTCCCTCGTGGGTCGACGCGAGGTCATCACACGCCGTCTCAAGCCTTCCGATGACCTTCGGGTCTTTTGCCTTAAGGCCAGCGGTTAGGTCCGTCTTGTACTTCCGCAGCAGGTTGACAATATGATTATGATAACTTGTCCGAGTGCTCACATGGCACAGAAATGCGCAATTCTGATCGGCCTCTTTTTTCCGCTTGTAGGTCGCCCCAATCATGAAGGTATCTAAGGCTCTAAGCAGAGACCTAGGAATCTCAAGTCTCGGCGTTGGCTGCGGCCCTGGAGCAAGAACGGTTATATCGTGCAAATCAAACTCTGTGACCAGTTTTGAGTCGTCTGCGAAAAAATCTTCGCCCCCAACATAGTCGTGCCCGGGATGGCTCAGCACGGTAAATTTCGGCCTGAAACTATGGCCGGGAGTTTGAAGGAACAGAGCCTCGGGAGTTGCCGTCACTTGCAGATAGGTGTTTTTATCAAAGAAACTGCGTAACTCTGTGATTTTCTCGTTGATGGCGCTTCTGGTGCCATCATCGCGACTCTGCGCGCGTGTTAAGGCTTGCTTGATCCCCCTCGTCGTCGATAATTAGGCAGGGTAGACCTCGCACTTTGCCTCCCTTAAAGTTCTCAATCAAGGTCCTCAGAAGTCTGGAGTTCTTCGACGTAACGATGGCACATGTGCCACCCTTAACTCGCTGAAGGAAGGCGTCGGCGTCTTTAAAGTCTTTTCTGCCGATAATATCAATTCCAGGAAACGCTTCTTGCACTCGACCAAGCGTCTGTTCATAAAGCGGATCAATGTCTGAAGTCAGGATGATGATCGTTCGATATCCCTCATCGGCACCCATCGCACCAGTGACGGTCAATACACCGGTTTTCCCGCTTTGGACCAAGCCGTAGATAAGACCATTTATCTCTTCCTTGGCGCCGCCCCTGAGTGGGTTGACCCACTTGCTCACGACTTCTTTCGCGGTTTTGCCTATGTCTCGGACCTCTTCCTCATTGCCAATCTGCTTCTTTAGTAGACCAAGGACCTCGTCGGAGTGTTTCATGATCTCAGCCCTTAATCCTCAAGGAGCTTTTTCCAATTCGACGGTGCGACTTTTCTTTTGAGCATGCCGTCTGGGCCGCTCACTTCGTAATGCTCGCCGTGCTGGCGATAGCACGCAACGTGAACCGAAGTTTTTCTCAGGGAGGCAATACTGCGATATAATTGATAATCGAATGCCGCTACACCGTCCGCGCCGCAAATGAGACCGATAGCAGTCTTCGACATTGTGGCCCTTGTCTGCAAGAGCATCTGCTCGTCCGCGGTAAACGTAAAACCCCACGGACTTCGGCCCCTCGTACTGTATTTTAGGAGGATCGACAATTGATCGTTCAACAAGAAGAAAGGCTCCTCATATCGAATGCCTGCGATTTGGCCGCCGCGTATGATTAGATGTAATGCGGCCCCTTCATAAAATTCCTGCTTCTTTATCGCCATTCGTATCTCATCGCTCGCAATTGCCTGCTTTCCCAACAAACTGGCCTATCGTCGTTAAGCGTCGCCCTTGGCAGGGGATTATGCGGCACAGATTGGGTGCAGGCGGCCTACCAACGCCCGGGGTGCGACCGCTTATAAGCGGTCGCCTCGGGTGTTCCGCAGAGACCGACGAAATCGCAATTCGGGCAACGAAGGGCGCGACCATCTCGCGCCTTCGGACCGGCACGAAAGCCTCGATCGCGAATCTGGGCCGCTGTCGTCGCTACCAGGCTCTTTGCTTCTCCGATCGCGGTTTCATCTAGCGGCACCTGCAATTCTCGCTTCTCAGCATCAGACGCGTCGAGATAGCGCACAAGCCCTTGGTCGGGCAGGTATTGCAGCTCTTTCTTTGCGGCAACGCCGTATATCGCCACCTGAAGCCGCATTTCTTCTTCGTCAAGCTTCTGATGATTGTCGGATTCCGGGTCGCCCGATTTGAAATCGATTAGAGTTGCGCGTGGGGGATCGTCCTGGCGAATGAGATCGATCGCGCCGGATATCAGAGCGCTACCGTCGCCGTCCTCATAGTCGATCAGGGTCTCGAATTCCTTCTCCGGTTCGAAACGCAATCTGGACAGCTCATCGGCGTACTGTTCAATGTAGTCCGCCACGACACGAATGCCCTTGTTGCGCATGTTGTCGGCAGGATCACCGGTAGTGTAGCGCAGATAAAATAGCCCCCGATCGATGAGCTTCTCGATCTCTGCTTCCAGCTTTGAACGATCGCGCGCCAGCTGAGCCCATTTCTTCGGATTCGAGTGAACCGCCCGCATCAAATTGTGAATGCCGCGGCCATAGCCGAACGCCTGATCGATCGTAGGAGCAAAGCCCAACACCTTCCGGAGATAGAAGTCGTGAGGGCACTCCAAATAGTAGCGCAGGTCCGAAAACGACGTGCTGAGCCGCACGTCCCGCCGGTATTCCTTCGGGGCGTACTTTAGATCGTGGAGGAGCTGCTCCGAGTCGTCGGTAACCGTTCCGCCGCTTTGCGGAACGAGGCTGCGGAGTCTCCTTGATGAACGCTGATGTCCTATTTCCGGAATGGCTAACGAACAAAAATCGTTCAGCACGCGTGAGCGCAACATACATCAGCCGGCGTTCGCTGTCGTAATTGGCGTTATCAGCCAATCCATCGACATCGATTTGCCTTAGAATTTCTCCGTCCAACGGGAGCCGTGGCCTTCGCCTCGCGTTGCTGCTCGGGAACCGTTGTGCCTGCACGTCCGCCACGAAGATAGCGGCGAACTCTAGGCCCTTGACACCATGGACCGTGCTGATGGTTACTGCATCGGGTTGAACCATCAAGGGTTGTTCTTCGACACGTCCTTCTTCGGCCCCGTATTGGCAAAGTCCGACGATCTGCCATGGATAGTCGCTGGCGCTCGTCCACCCAGGTGTCTCTATTCCCGTGACGAGGCCGCTCAGCGCTCCTAAGTGAAACATGGCTGTCTGACCGCGGCCCTCGCATGTGTCCCAGGACTCAACCCGCGCTTCCGAAAGGAGAAAATGGAAGAGTTGCTGCGGAAATACGCGCCGGAGAGGCTGCCCGGCGGTCAAGAATTCCCGGAGCTTCGGCGTGCGCAGTCCCGCAACCGCGCTCGCTGAGAAGGAGAAGCTCTCTGAGATCCTCCGGTGCATCGCCTCGCTTGCGAAAAGAACCCTATCTTCGACACTGCGGTCGAATGCCAAGCCAGAAATGCGCAAAAGCGTGGCCGCTGCCTTTAACACTGCTTCCGGGGACGGATCGCAACCGAGGACAGCTCGTATGCGATTCGGTAGGCTTTTGGGATTGTGTTCCGATCCGAAGAACGCTGCGAGGCCAGCGGTTATCGCGAGTGCTGCCAGGAAGAACAGAACCTCAGGCTGCGAGAATAGATCCGGGCCAGCCCGGACCACGCATGCAATACCGGCGGACTCTAACGCCTGCATATACGTTCGCACGTCGGTCGACGATCTGACCAAGATCGCCACGTCGGCTAGCGCGACCCCGCGCTGTGCACCTGCCTTTTTGTCGTGGAGGGCCCCTTCATGTTCGGAAGGAACGAGCGCGCGAATGGCATCGGCAATCCATGCCGCCTCATGGTCTCGGCTTTCGAATCCAATAACCGCTACATGCGACGGGTGCTGGTCGCTCCGGTGTTTGTTGCCGTGCTTCATGGGCGGCGTCTTCATCGACCGAAGCGGGGAAAGAGTGGCCGCCCAACGGTTTGCCAAGTCGATAATCCGCTGCGTTGATCGGAAGTTTTCCTGCATATCGACGACCTCGGCATCGGAGGCCTTCTTAAATCCCTCCCACATCTCGCCTATGATTTCGACCTTCGCACCACGGAAACCGTATATCGCCTGGCGATGATCGCCGACAGCAGTTAGTTTTCCGGTTTTGCCGACCAGCAATTCGATCAGCTGGCTCTGCACCGGGTTGATATCCTGCACCTCATCCACAACAAGATGCAAATCGGAAGCGATTGCAGCCGTCTTCGCGGCATCGTTTCGAAGCCTACGTATGAACTCCGTCTGGGAGGTACTGAAATCAAGGAAGCGACGGCAACGAAGGTAGGCGTAATAGCGGGCTGCTGAACGGGCGAAAGTGCGTGCAGCCGATGTTTCGCCAACGCTTGTGATGAGTTCAGCCTCCTTACACCATTCCTGCTCTTCCGCTCCGAGCTGAAACGGCGGATCGTCCGAAGGCAGCCTTACCTCGAAATAGTCATGCTCGTGTAGCTGATCATAGGCTTGAATGAACGAATTGATCGTCGCGTATTGCCCGATCGCAAGCGCATTCTGTAGAGCCCTCAATCCAAGCAAGCCATTAAAGCCACGCAAGATGAGCGCGGCGCGCCCACCTTCATCGAGAATGTCGTAGTTGTGGTACTGATCCGGCCACAACTCGCGAATTTTCGCGAGGCAGAAGCCGTGTATTGTCCCAACGTACATGCCTCCCAGCGAGATGTCCTCCCCTTCCGCCGTGATCCTCTCTATCCATCCTCGAATCCGAAATTTCATCTCCTCTGCGGCGCGCTCGGTGAAGGTGAACGCGATAATCCGATCCTTGGCGACGCCCTCCACTCCGATCCACCATGCAATTCGCCGAGCCATAGCCTCGGTCTTCCCCGACCCGGCGCCGGCGACCACCAGTAGGCGCCGCTTTTGGGATTGCGTCGCGCGCTTTTGATCCGGTGTAAGACCGTCAAGCAGCAGTCCGCGGCTGTCATTCTCAGCCATCTGAGCCCCTCCCGCAGGTCCGGTTCCCTGGGAATCATCAACCATAAGTCGTCACACGCACAAGGCTACCCCTCAACTCCGCGATCGTCGGCCATGGTCGCGAACCGTGCAGCATTCGATGGCAATTCGCGCAAACCAGAGCCAAATCTGCCAGCCGAGTCTTAGTAGTGGGCCTCAAAGATGATAGCGGCCGCACGTGGTGGCATTCGATGTAGCCGCTGCCGCGCTCGCCGTAGGTTCGGTGAAAATCAAAGCCGCAGACTTCACATTCGAGTTTGCCGCGCTCTTGAAGTACTCTTTGCTTCTTCGCCCGGACGAGGCGAGGATTTCGTTCCCTCAATAAATGTGCCCGGGTAAGGGTCTCGCCCTCAATCGCTTCTACGATTCCGTTCGAAGAGTACCCTTCTTTCGGCGATGGCGCATCGTGTGCCAGACGAATGGCTTGCGCCACGGTGGCTAGCCGGTTCCGGTCTTCGGCAAAATCGTCCCAAACAAGGCGATCCGTACGCCCGGCCGCTGACAGGCCTTCGCCCGGATATTCCCCGTCGAAGCTCCGGAAATTCATAAATTTCATGACGACCGCGGCCGGTGATCTATAATTCGGAGGTCTTCCGACCTCGCTGTGGGCGGCGATTCGATTCGAGCTCTCGACTGAGCTGGACGATCTGGGGCAAGGTCGGACTGGGCGTCTGCGGTCGGATGCGAAAATAGACGTCCAAAGCGAGGATCAGCTCGTCGCGGCTCCACGCAGGACTGCGGAGGGTGCTCATGCCGGCGCCACCCGAACCGAGCCGTCGGGAGCTCGAGGATTGAGATGACCGATAGGGTGACGCCCGAAGAGCGCTCTCGGATGATGAGCGCCGTCCGGGGCTCGAATACGAAGCCGGAGCTTTTTGTGCGGCAGGAGCTGCACGCCAATGGCTTTAGCTTCCGACTCCATCGCGCGGATTTGCCGGGCAAGCCCGATCTTGTCCTTCCGAGGTTTCGGATTGCCGTTTTCGTCAACGGGTGCTTTTGGCACGGGCATCACTGCAAAAGAGGAAAGCTGCCGGAAACGCGTAAGGACTTCTGGGAGCGAAAGATTCGCGGCAATATCGATCGCGATCGCCGAGCCCGCGCAGCCTTGACGAAGGCCGGCTGGTCCGTCGTTACGATTTGGACCTGTAAGATCGAGCCGCAGACGAAAAAACTGATTTCCACACTTCGTCATCGCCGAGTTGACCGCGTCACTGAGTTGACCAGGTATTCGGCATAAAAGGCGGCAAGCCTCGGCGGAACGGCATTGCCGATCATGCGTGCGATCGGTTCGATTTGACCGTTCGGATAGAAGACGTAATTTTCCGGGAACGACTGTAGAATTGCGCCCTCGCGAAGAGAAATACCGCGGAGCTGATTTTGGTCATAGTGGCCGAACCGACCGTTCGAAATACTGTGGCACTTCGTGGTAATCGTGGGGGAGGGGCGGTCCGGACGCATTCGCGTATAGACATCTGAAAAGCACCGATCCTTCAACCGTCAATTCACTTTCCGGTGACAGTCGAGGGAGAGATCCCCGTACCTCGTTTTCGCCATGTATGCATTGGACGCGCCTGGAGGCGCCGCGGAAAGCCGTTTGAGATTAAGCGGGCTTAGCGCGCGAGCGCGGTGATTTGGAATCGTTTCGTGGGTCTCGCCCGCCTTGATCGGCGGCAGGTGCCCTATCGCTTCAGCCACTGAGACCACCGCCGTGTCAGGGTCGGCCTCGGGCACGAGCAGCTCTTGTTCCAAAAAATCCGTGAATCGCTCTGGCCGAGTCCGATCATGCAGGACGGCAATGAGAATGGAGCGCTTGCGGAATTGGGGGACGCCAAACCGCGACGTGCATACTACTTTCGATCCGGTGACATAGCCAACACGCTGCAAAGCTCGATTAAAGTCTTCCCACACGCCTCCGTATTTGGGGTCGTCGATGCCGGCGACATTCTCCGACAAGACCAGCTCGGGTTTGTACTTGCGTACAAAGCGGCAAGCCTCTTGCAGCAAATTCATGTCACGCTCGCGACACTCTAGTCGCTTTTTGCTCATCTGCTTCCGAGAGAGCTTCGTGAACGGTTGGCAGGGAGCACAAATGGCGAAGAGGAGAGGAACGCCTGGCGACCGTTTGCGGTAGTAGGGGATCAATTGCTCGAGTTCGGCAGACAATGCACGTTGCTGCCCCGTCGGATGTTCCGAACAGCGAGGAAAGATGTCATAGGGCAGGAAGCGAGCCGGACAGCAATCAACAGTGGAGTTGACGTTGTTCTCAGCATAAGTGCGTGTGCAGCGCTCGTCCTTGTCGATCCCCGCTATGACATATCCGCCGGCATCGAGCAGCCCACGCGTGGTCCCACCAGCCCCGCAGAAAAAATCCACCGCCAGAAATCGGGGAAGCGCTTTTTGGCGGCCGCGATGCTTACCGTGTGCCGTCATGCGTCCAAGCCCATTTCTCTCTTAATGCGGGTGATGTCGGCGGAAGTAAATATCCGCCACCCGTTCCGATCGCGACCGACTTCCGCGATCTTTCTATCGCGAAACCATCTCAGCAGAGTTACCCTCGATACTCCGAGAGTCTTCGCGGCCGACGCGGTATTCATCTTCTCGGCCTTCTTCACGAATTTGACTCCCGGAAATGACTATAGTCGACTATATTCGACAGCCGGCGGATCGCCAACTCGATCCAGGGGATAAGTTATCAGTATGCCCATGGTGCTTTTATTTAGCGATCGACCTTGATTTAATACAAGAAAGCACGCCTTTGTCGTGATTCTGGACCAGGGCAGCACGGCACCGCGATTAGATAATGGGGAAATATGACCGCCAAATTCGACGCTCGTGTTATCTGTCGTCGGCTTCTTGACGCCGAATCCGAGGCCACCGTCCAAGAGATCATCGAGGCCGTGCCGGAGATGCGGAGTCCGCGCAATTGGCGGCCACTCGACAGACGCGAAACGAATTTCAACATCACTTCGAACCAAGCTTCCGACGGCGGCAAGGCGCTGACGGAGTTGATGACGAACATGGTCGACGCGGTTTTGATGAAATACGCCCTGAAGGCCGGAATCGATCCTAAGAGCAAGAACGCCCCGCAAACCATGCATGCGGCAGTCGACAAACTCATCAAACCGCTGCGCGGCGGGAAACTCACGTACTTGGATGCAAAAGATCCTTGGATTCGATCATTTGCGCAAACCAATCTCGTTATCGGCGTCACTGGTGCCAGGACCAAACGCGCTGGCCTTCCTTGCTATACCTTTGTCGATAATGGTGAGGGGCAAAAAGCTGACGACTTCGAGAGTACCTTCCTTTCGCTCAGTCTCCGGAAACAAAAAGGATATCCCCTTTGTGCAAGGGAAATACAACATGGGCTCCTCCGGGGTCCTGGGGTATTGCGGTCTCAAGTGGTTCAAGTTGATCGTCTCAAGGCGCTATGATGGAAGAACACCGTGGGGTTTTACCCTAATGCGCAAGCGCCCCGGCGGCGGCATGCCAATTGCCGAATATTTCGTTCTCCCCAACGGTAATATCCCGGTTTTCGAAGAGGATGCCCTTTATCCTTTCGTTAGAGGCGACGGGCGGCGATACGGCGGTGTCCATCTCTCGACCGGAACCGTTATCAAGCTTTACGATTATCAAATTGGGTCACGTTTCGCCGGCGGTTTCCGCGGTTCGCGCGAGGCTCTTAACGAGAATCTCGTCGAGACGATCCTTCCGTTTCGGATCCTCGATTTCCGGCAGACGCCTGACCCAAAGCGCGGTGGAGATCGCGCGGAAGGTATTGATCCTCGGAGCTTTTGCGGCATGGAGTTTTTGCTCCTTCGATCCCATCGCGAGGATGAAGGCGATGAAGACGAGGAAGAGGCGGCTGGCACGGGGCAGATCGCGGTTGCTGCGATCACCAGCGAGGAGCTTGGCACAATCTCGATTTCGGCTATTCCCCTCAAGCGTAAGCTTCCAGGGTGGCTGGAGAGATCCAACAACCGCGTTTTTCATGCCGTGAACGGCCAGGTCCAGTTCAAGCAGACTCGGGGTTATCTTTCTCAAAGCTGCGGATTTCCGGCGCTCAAAGATCGCATAGTTGTAATCATCGACGCCAGCAACCTTTCCTTCGAGGCGCACAACGAGGTTTGGAAAGGTGACCGAGAACACGTTCGCAATACCATCGTAGGCGAGCGCTATCAGGACATGGTCACGGCCGCCATCAAGGAGTTGAAAGCGCTGCAAGAACTTCAGAACGCGGTCGCAAAGGAAGAGCCTGCAGCAAGCCGCGACATCGCAGAGGAATGACCTGTTCCAGAAGCTTGTCGACGCAGATCGCAATTTGGCTGCGCTGTTGACCGATCGCGACCCCGTAATCAGGCTTCCATCGGCGGGTTCGGGAGACAAGGGGGAAGACGAGGGCGGTGGAGAGTACAAAGGCAAGTACAGTCCGACCGAACTCAATTTTGGATCCAAGCTGCGCGAAACGGGGCTTGCCGTTCCTATCAACCGGACTCGATCGGTAATTGCGAAAACGGATGTCGAGAACGGATACTTGCAACGTGCCGACAACAGAGGACGCCTTTTGGTCAGCCCTTCACCCTATAAGCACTTCGTCATCAGAAGCCATCTTCATAACGGCCGTCTGACGCTGTATCTGGAACCGGTGGGGGATGCGGTAAATATCGGCGACACCTACGTGCTGCTCGTCGGATTACAAGACGACTCCATGCCCTCGCCTGTCGAGGACAGGCTTACGGTGAGAATTGTCGACGAGGAAAAAGAGCCAAAGAAGCCTCAGGCGAAGAATGAATCGCCGTCTGGTGATAAGGGCGGCAAGAAAGACGGAAAGGGGCCGCCTGGTCCCACCCACGGATTACCGCCCTATCGATTGCTTACCAAGGATGGACACCCGGTCGGCGATCAGGAAACCCAGCCGTGGCCCGATGGCTTCACCGATTTGGACGGCGGACTAATCGACGACCTCGGTCAGCAGGGCGTGCTGTACAAGATCAATTACGACAACGCCTATCATTTGAAATATCGAATGAACGCTCGCGGTGACGTCGCCCGCGACGTGATCACCGAGAAATACATTCTCGGCATGCGCATTCTGATGCTTGGGTATGAGCACGCGTTGCGTGCAATCAAGGAATCCAGAAATGGGCCCGGAGCCGGCATCGCGGAGTTCCAGGACGACTTTCGGCGCATGGCCGCCCGGGGTGCTGCTTCCACAGTACTCGCGCTAGCAGAAAACTTGCCGAAGATCATCGACAAGTCATCGTTTGTTGCCGGGCAGGATGTAGAGTAAAGATCCTCCTTTTCTAAAAAATACCTGCGGCGCCTCAAAATGTCGCTTAGACGGTCGCTCGCAGGCGCGATCTGCCGGAGACCTATGGTCGCCGCACCACTTGCTATAATCGCTTCGGCACGGCGGAGGCGGCTAAAGAAGCTCTCAGCTTGATTGATGCAAGCCTCGCCGTCCGAATAGCATTCTTCATGATTGATCCACTTCGTCAGATAGCGGCTATTCAGCACGTCCCACGACGCGGCTTCGTCAGCGTAAATCGTGCTGCCGAGGGTGACGCGCTCCGCGATCTCGTAAGCCGATTGGCTTTCTGACTTGAATACGAAGGGGAAGGGCAATGCCGTCGGCCTTCGCCCCCGGGGGCGGAATCGAACCACCGATACTGCGATTTTCAGTCACCGCGCCGGTACGCTCCGATAATGGCAGCGTACTCCTGTGCCACCGTCATGCTTGTCGCACGAATATAGTGTTCCTCGGTCACTCTTGGGTCCGTGTGAGCGAGAATGGCACTCGCGAGATGTGGTGTCGTGGCCCCATAGACCGCCGCCGTCGAAGCGGCCGCAGTGCGGAATAGATGGGGGCAGACACTGACACCAATTGCCGAACGGGTCGTTTCCGTCACCACGCGCTCTACGGTGTTGTAGGTCATCGGAGCACCGTCGTTTGAGCCGAGCCACAGAGCAGGCGGAGGATTTTCGGAGCGCGCCAGCACCGGGCGATGTCGACTGATGTAGGCGCTTATTGCGCGCGCCAAGAAAATGTGCGCAACCCGGCGCTCGTCGAGCCTTCGCGACTTGGTGCTTTGGGGTGGCAAGACAATCCACCATGAGCCCTTGATTTCCACAAAAGTGCGCCCGATTTCAAGAGCGGCGAAGTTCTTGAGGCGTATCGGATGCAGCGCTAGGAGCGCCACCATCAATCCATTGCGAACCCTGCGTGCGCGCGATAACTCGCTTCCAGCCGAGCTCTCCGCCTCTGCAATCAGGATCAGTCCAGTTTCCAAGAGGACCTCCGTTAGAACCAGGCGGTCGAATTTGGATTTTGGCTGCATGACCAAGGCGAGATCCTTTTCGATCTCGGAGAGCCACGCGTATTGGCATGCGGGCGCTATGAGTTCTGCTGCACGGCGGAGCTTGTAGATGGATCCGTACACGGTCACCGAGCTGACCCGAGCCTGCAATTCGGCCAGATACGATTGGACGTTTTCAGGCGTGACTTGCGCGGCAGCGGCCGCTTGCCGGTTTAGCCGGTCTGCTCTTTCTAGGAAGTCCAGGAAATAACCGTAGCGTCTCGCTAAATCGTCGCGTGTCACGGATGCGAGGTGACTGGCCGCGCCCCCTGACTTTAGCCGGAGGCTCGGTCGGCAGGCGCCATGCCAGCCCTGCCGGTCCGCTTCCGGCCATTGGGCGATCGGCAGGGATCGCGCGGCGCCCGGGCTGCCTGCCATAGTCAACAATCCAGCTCCGCAAGGCTCATGTGGTCGTGGACGATCTTGGCGAAGATCTCACTCGCCTGCGTGTTCTCGAGACCGCAATAAAAACTGATGGTGGTTTGGATGTTGCGATGGCCCAACAGCCGGCGGACCAGCTCATAATTGCCCGGGTAGCGCTTGAGAATGAGAGCACCTGCGGCATGACGGAACTGATGGACCGTGATCCGTAGCCCGGTCGCTCTCTCGATCCGCTTGGTCACTTGGTCGCTGAGCGTGGCAGGCGTCTTGTAGCCAGAAGTCTCGCCTGGAAACAACCAAGGTTCGTTGCTGCCGCGATGGAGTTCTGGACGGAAGTCATGGACATACTCGTCGATCAAGGCCGTCAGGTTGGCGTCGAACGGGAACTCAAGCCTCACTCGGTTCTTGACGTCGAAGTCGGGGAAGGTGAGCCAAAAGACCGACTGTGGGGCGCCCGGCTTGATCAAGTTCTCGCCGAGGCGAATGGATGCCAGATTCCCAAGGCGGACCGGCGCGACCGTGAGGATCGCTATGGCTGCAGCAAGCTGCGCTGTGACCGCAGCCTTCACTGGCGCGTGGTCGCGTTCAGACCTCGCCTGCGCCATCAATACCCTTGGCAGGTTGACGACCTCGCTCCAGATGCCTTCACTCAACACTTGGCGAACCAGGGCGACGTTCTTATCGGTCAGACCGCGGCGTCGATAGTGATCGAGTTCGGCCCGCAGTTCATCGAGGCGGTCGAGCGCTTTTTCTCCTAGGCAGCCGGTCTGCCGTGCCGCCGCCGAGAGTTTCGAGGCGAGTTCGATGGTGAAAATTGCCGGCCGCTCTCCGTCTTGCTCCCAATAGGCGTCGAGGACTTTCTCGGCAACATTGGGGTCGAGCAGCGCACCGAGCGATGTGAGGTTCTCGATTGGGAAGCCGAGCCGCACCGCCATCCTTGCGACCGCGACGAGCTCGGCCCGTCGCGTTCTGATGGTCGACGGCTTGCACGGCCGGATGCGCCGACCCTTTGCGCTTCGGCGCATCCGGGTCAAACTCTGAAGATAGAGCTCGACGTCGTTCTGCAGGCCGCCAGGGAAGTCTCCCCAGGAGGGCCCCTCACTGCTCTTGACGGGCGGCTCCTTCGGTCGAAAAGACGGCCAGCCCTCGATCGCCTCGCTGCACAAATTCCAAGTTCGGGCGATCTTGCGACGCGCTGCGTCATCACTCGCAAGCGCCGTGCTCTCGGCCCGGTACGCCATGCACGCATCGAATGTGGTCTCATCGACCGCCTCCGGGGCAATGTGCCGAGCCGAGCAATATCGCATGAGGGAAGACAAGTTGGCGCGTTGCCTGCGGTCGGAAAGCCGAGCCCAAAGAACCTCCCAACCATGCGTCAGCCTTGCGCCACGGGCGGGAACGTCATGCTCCTCCCGCAACCAACCGAGAGCGGCACGCGCGTTGGCACGATGGTTGGCCAAAGTCTTCCAGGTCACTCCGACCCGGGCGTGGTGAAGGCGGCCGATAGGGAAGCGCACCGCGGTCCATCTGGCCGGGATCATCTCCAGCGGCTTATCAAGGAATTTTGCGATCTGGCGTAATGAACACACCCAATGCCGCTGGGTCTGATGCGGCAACCCGCTCGCCTGCTCGATTGCGGCGATCGCATCGGCGAACGACGGCTCGAGAAGAGCACCGAGTTCCTTCATTGGGATGTTCCAGTCTAGGCCCGTAATGGATTGGGATGCCTGATGATGTATCCTATAGTACTTTGGGAGGTTGTCAACTGTATACTGGCTATATGTACTCATATGCTTATTCCTAATACATCAAGTTGCTTGTATATATCAATGTATACTGATGTATTGAGGAGTATTTGCGAAAATTGTTCTTATGTAGAGCGGCGCGAGGGCTTTCCGCCCCGCTCGACGGAGCTAGTCCGGCTTTTTAAGCGGGAAATAGCGGACGGAGCGACCGAACCGAACAAAGCGCGGACCGTCCCCACGCTGGCGCGCCTTGGCGAGCCACGACAGGCTGACCTTATGCACTTCCGCGAACTCCTTGGGCGTCAGCACGCCCTCTGCGGTCGGACTGGTGCGGGACTTTTTGGGCGTCTGCGAGTCCATGACGGCGACCTCTTTGGTTCAGGGCTGCCAAACCTCGCTCCGGCAGCCATTAGACCGTAGAGATACCCCGCACTTCGGCGTCCATCTCGGGCTTCAGTCGGAAACTGGAGTAGTCTTGTTGGCGCGCCCTCGATTGCCCGCTCTGCGGTCGTTCAGGATTTTAATATCCTGCGACCAAAGCTCGTCGAACGGCGGGGAAAGCGACGCTACGTTGATGCCGTCTGGGATTCGCCAGTGCGTGTCGGGATCGAGCGGGGCCTTTGACAACGGATCTGACCCCTGTGTCCGACCAACACGTTCAAACTCCAGGGCGACCGCCAGCACGAGATCGGGCATCAAAAGCGCCATGTGAAATGGCTGAAACTGACTTGGCTTCAGTTTCGGCGGCCTTTCCCGAAACACGCCGCGAGCCTCGCGATAGATGACCGCTACCGTGGTCACAAGGTGTGCAACATCCTTGTAGTCGCTCCAGAGCTGCCAGAGACGAGCCTCGCTCGTGCCCGCGCTTTTTGATTTGGCCGCGACCAGCGTAATAGCCTTTCCGATGCTTGGCCCCCCGCGCCGCTCCTGGTGCTTACCATCGACCATGCCGCAGTAGATATGGAAGATGCTTGCGACCTTCAGCCAGTTGTCCTGAATTCGTTCGAACTTTGTCGGAACAGGTGGTTGCCCCGGACCTTTGTAGTTCGGCCAACTGCAAAGCAGGTTCACGACGCCGTGGCGCTCTGTTTCGTCGTTTGGATGGCACATATAGCCCAACAGCGGGATCGCTTGACAGGGCCACAAGACGACCTCTTCGTTGAGCCGGGCTGTCAACAGACCCTTAAGATTAAGGATTTCGATTGGTCGCGGGAACGACGGAATCTCCATCACGCGCATGTCGTTATCTCGGAATCGGTTTGAGCTAGTGGATAGATTTATTAACGCGGAGCCAAGCCGTATCCAGCTAGGGCCGGAAGCAGAATGTCGGCTCTCGGATGCAGAAAGCGAAAAGCGGACTTGGCTACCTTAACCGAGCGTCTTCCAAACCGGCAGCAGACCAGTCAAGTAGATTTATGGGGACGATCGGGATGTCCGCTCAGGTCGCTTCTTAGGCTACGGAAGCCCCGTTCCCTGAAAGTGCCCGGAATAATCACGACCGCTCAGCTCCGCGTGTCTTCTTGGTGAACGTAATGCTCATGGCAGCACGGTTAAAGCCGGTTACGGGCCCGAAATTTTTTGTCGGTCCAACGAATCCTTTTGCCGCCTCAACTCCTCTTAGTCACACGGAAGCTCTTCTCCGGCATCTGCCACAGATCGGAAAACCTCTCGATTCGCCCCTAATCCGATTGACCGTGCCGCATTGCACGCAACGAACCTGATCGCGCTTCGGCGATGCGTTGTTGACGCGGAACCAGTGCTTTCTCTCGAGGGTGTTATCTTTCGACCCGACGACGGATTTGGCACGAGGCTTAGCAACCTCGGAAGCCGGCGGCGAAGGCCGCACCTGCTGACATACCCCTCACATCCGGAACACAAGAAGTTTGTGCCGGTGTTACGACATAGACGTTTCCGGCGGGAGGCGGCGCAACGGCTTGCCCTGATGCTGCCTGCTGAAGAAGTCTTGCCTCTAGCGCCAATGAGATCGATTTATTAGTGACGCAATCATCGAAATGGGCCGTCCCAGGCGTAAAATCGGCCTCGCGGCAATACTTTTCCGCGAACGCCACGACTTGCCGCGCGAGATCGTCGTTAGAAGGCGCCTGCGCCTCGATCGGCTGATTATAGCAGCCGGCCACCCCGAGCGCGGAGAGCCCCAAAAGTAGTAGCACAAATCGTGCTCTTGCGAGCTTTAACAGCGATGCCATCCCACCGCACCTAAGGGCTTGTTTTCCTGAAAAGGCATTCGTCATTTTGTTTAGTATATCGAGGTGCATTTATTAAGCAAGTCGCCACGCTTCTCGCATGGATTTGCGGGAGGTATTGGCGGCGAACTTGAGACGGCTGCGGAGCGAGCGCGGCCTATCGCAGGACGATCTCGCCTCCGAGTCCGAGGTCAGCCGAAGTTATCTGAGTCAACTAGAGAAGGGCGTCTTTTACGCGAGCCTCAAGGTTGTCGGAAAGCTTGCTAAGGCGCTCAAAGTGGAGCCCTGGCGAGCTGTTGCTCGATCCTCGTTCTAAAGTGGGGAAGAAGCCTTATGTCGGCTGAAAGGTCGTTCCTGCCGTCCGCCACGATATCATTCTGCGCGCGCAAACCGGAGATAATCGCGCGCTCAGCCAACTGCTCGTCGAATGCCAGTCAGATGCACGTCGCTATGCGATGCGCCATTGCGTCTCAAGGATGGCGTGACGGCCACTGAAACGAGCCTGCTGCTCGCGACGCGCCGGCCATGGGCGCGACAAGGAGACGTTCGTGGCAGAACAGGACGGCGTGGTCCTGGGCACCTACTTATGCGGCCAAATCAAGCCGGTGGCAGGCGGCGCGTGTGCAACTGCGGCTACATGACTCATGCCGCCGCTACCGGGCGCGCGATTGCCCGCCGCATGTGCGATCATTCGCTAGGGCATGCTCGATTGCGTGGGTATCGCGCAATGCAGTTCAACTTTGTGGTCAGTGCGAATGCTCGCACATGCGGCTGTGGCAGCCACTAGGGTTTGAGATCGTCCGCCGTTTGGCAGCTGCGTTCAGTCATCCGACGCACGGGTATGTCGACGCATTTGTTATGTACCAGCTCCTTTAGGTGAAGGTTTGCTGTTGGCACAGGTCCATTTTTGAGATTTTAGCTTATATTAGTCCCTGAGCTGATCCTTATCCGCGGCAAGACCGCCGACTTCAATATCGTCGCCTCGGCGTTTAGTGACGCGGTCATTCGCATAGCAGGCCGTTGAAAAGATAACTCAGCGACCGCAACACCGGTCGCCATCGCAGCGGCGCGCAAGCTGGATCGGTGGGCACGGCACCGACCCGTAGGAGCAGAACACGCAACAATCGCCTGCCCTCGGTCGCAGAATGGTGTGGCAGGCTTCGCACTCGTAGAAAAACTGGCAGGCGTCCGTTGGCATCTCCTCCATCTTCCGGTGGCCGCAGTGCGGGCAGGTGATCTCGGAGCGAATCTCCGGCTGCGAGATGGGCTGAGTTGAATCTCTCATGGTGACCTCGCCTTTAGCAGACGTGCGACTGATTTCGGCCGACTTCGGCTGATGGCGCAATCTTGCCGTCCAGGTGCGTTCGAGCCAAGCTCAGACCCGATCCTGACAATCACAGTGTCCGCTTTTTGGATGAAAGTCCTAAAGCATTCGGTCAACCGTAGCTGAGGACCGAGAGATCGACGAACATCGATCTCTAAGCAAGGGGCACGAGGTTGTTGAACCTCGCGGGGTGCCATTGTTGAACCGTTTAATGCGAAGCTGGGCACCAACGTCAAGTTTGAAAAGCGGCTGCAGAGTGAGCGTATCTTCAGGCACAGATGTCATCGCGTCTTGTCCGGAGCTTTTGCGCTGCGTCGCTCATTCATGGCAAAGGCGACCACGGCACCGGAGATAAACGTCAGAAGGCCGATCGCGGCGATGGCCCATGCTGCACCGAAGAGGTCGGCCATAATGCCAGCGGAGAGAGCGCCGATGGCATATCCGAGATCGCGCCAAAAGCGGTAGACGCTCAAGGAGCGTGCCCGCCAGGAGGGATGCGACGCATCGGAAACGGAAGCGATGAGCGTCGGATAGACCATGGCCGTACCAAGCCCGAGCAGCACGCTGGCAAGGAACCACCAACCGAAACTGCGTGTCGCCGCCGTCAAGAAGAGCCCGACGGCCTGTACCCACATGCCCACGACGATCAGGCCCTTGCGCCCCCAGCGATCGCTCAACGGACCGGTGACCGTCTGAAGCACGCCCCACACGACGGGGTAGATCGCCTTGAGGACGCCGATCCGCTCGACGCTGAGCCCGAAGGCGGCAAAGAAGAGCGGGAAAATGCCCCAGCTCATGCCGTCATTGAGGTTATTGACGAGGCCGGCCTGCGAGGCTGCGAAGAGGTTGCGGTCGCCGAACGATGCGCGTCGGAACACCTCCCAGAACGCTATGGCTTCGCTGCCCGCGGTATGGTGCGCCACCTCGAGTCCCACGTGGTGGCGCGTGTCGCGCACAAGCAGGATCGAGAGAAGGAGTCCGAGCGCGGCGTAGCCCATGCCGAGATAGAAGGGCTGGGGCCTGAGGCCATAGCGCTGGGCGATATAGCCGGTGAGGAAGGCTGTGATGCCGACCGAAAGATAGCCCGCGAATTCGTTGAGGCCAACGGCAAGGCCGCGCGATCTCGGGCCGACGAGATCGACCTTCATGATCACCGTCATCGACCAGGCGAAGCCTTGGTTGATTCCGAGCAGCGCATTGGCCGCCACGATCCAGCCCCAGCTCGGTCCCCAGGCGATCATGAATGGCACCGGCAGGCCGATGAGCCAACCCAGCACCAGCATGTGCTTGCGGCCGTAGAGATCCGCGAAATGTCCCGAGACGAGATTGGCGAGAGCCTTGACGACGCCGAAGCTGACGATGAATGAGACGACGATGGTGGTCGATGCGATCCTGAACTCTTCCGAGCCGATCAAAGGCACCACGGTCCGCTCCAAACCGACCATGCCGCCGACAAAGACATTGATGAGAACCAGCAGCGAAAATTGCTGCCAGTTCTCGCGCAGTCCCAGCCGGATGACATCTGATGCGGATGAGTGCGCGGTCATGATCGACGCTCCGCATGGTCGAGCATCTTGGCGGCCCCGACCGCGATGAAGGCGGCGCCTAAGGTCGTGTGACGCCCGAGCCAGGGATCGACCGGCGCCAAAAACCGCGCGCAGAGCCCGACCGGCGGATAGAACACGGCGCCGCGGATCGTGGTCACGCGAAGACCGGCTTGCTCGGCGAGCGCGTGCAGCTCGCCGGCGGTGCGGAAGCGTGCTGTCTTCCAAGTCGCCGCGCCGAGCCAGCCGCGCAGACGGCGGATTGCAGTCCATAGGCTCCATCGCCCGAGTTCGCCAAGAATAAGGCGCCCACCCGGCCGTAGCACACGCGCCATTTCGCCGACGGCCACGGAGGCGTCTGCGATGAAGCAGAGAACGGTGATCGCGGCGACCACGTCGAAACTCCCATCGGCAAAGGGGAGCCGTTCGATGCGACCGTCCATGAAGTCTGCCTTCACGCCGGCGCGTTCAGCCCGCGCGCGGGCAGCGCCCAGCATCGCCGAATCAGGGTCGACGCCGGTCGTCCAAGCGCCGCGCGATCCCAGCGCGCACGTGAGCACGCCGTCGCCGCAGCCGACATCGAGTACCCGGGCGCCCTTGAGGTCGCCCATGAGCTCCAGGATCAGGTGTTGCTCGATCGCCTCGGTCACGGCGCCAAGCGATGTCGTCCGCCAGGAACTCATAGGCTTCCGGACCGATCGCCGTCGGTGCGACCGCCGTGCTCACGGGATCACTCGGCGCAGCTCACCGACCACCGCCTCGATCTCGCTTTCCGTCGTGCCGCGCCCGAGGCTGAAGCGAATCGCGCCCAGCGCGATTTCGGGTGAGACGCCCATCGCCTCAAGGACCGGTGACAGGGTTACCTGGCCGGAATGACAGGCCGAGCCGGTCGAGGCGGCGATCGCCGGCATGCCTGCGAGGATCTCGGCGCCGTTGTGGCCGGGGAACGAGACGTTGAGCGTATTGGGAAGACGCTTCTCGAGATGGCCGTTGAGCACGACGCGATTGTCGAACGCGGCATGGAGATGCTCCCAGAACGCGTCGCGCAAGCGTCGTACCGCGGGCATGCCGACCCAGTCCTGCGCGATCTCGCAGGCCTTGCCGAGCGCTGCAGCCAACAGGGCGCTTTCGGTACCGGCGCGCCGTCCGCTCTCGTGGCCAGCGCCGTGGATCAACGGCTCGATTTCAATACCGCGACGCACATAGAGGACGCCGATCCCTTTCGGCGCGTAGAGCTTGTGGCCAGCAACGGACAGCAGATCGACGCCAAGCTCGTCCACCTTTGTCGGAATCTTCCCGACGGATTGCGCCGCATCCGTGTGCAGAAGAATCCCACGCTCGCGGGCGATGCGCGCGATGTCGGCAACGGGCTCGATGGTGCCGACCTCGTTGTTCGCGTGCATGACGCTGATAAGACAGGTGTCCTTTGTAATCGCTTTGCGGATAGCGTCGGGATCGATGAGGCCCGTCCGATCTACGGGAACATAGGTCACCGTGGCACCCAGCCGCTCGAGGAACCGGCACGGTGCGAGGATCGCGGGATGCTCGATCTGAGATGTAATGACCTGCGAAGGCCGGCCGCCGCGCGCGAAGAACACGCCTTTCAGCGCGAGATTGTTCGCCTCGCTGCCGCCGCTCGTAAAGACGACCTCGTCGGCGGCGCAACCGACGAGCGCCGCGACTTGGCCGCGTGCATGCTCAAGCGCGGCCTTCGCCGGTGCGCTGGCCCAATGGCCGCTCGACGGGTTGCCGTAGGCCGTCTCGAGAAGCGGGCGCATGACCGCCGCGACGGCCGGATCGATCGGCGTGCTGGCGTTGTAATCGAGGTAGATTGGGTTCTTGAACGCCTCATTTGGCATCGGGAGTTTCCTTTGGCCGGACCCTTCCGTGTTGCCGCTGGACAGCTTCGGAGAAGCGCGTCAGCAGGACCGCCGCCGCCTCGTTAACCGGCGCCCACTCCGCATCCATGATCCCGGATTGCGTGTCGATGGAATCGCGTAGGATGATCGGTGCGTGCTCGACACTCAGTGCGCCTCGTTCAAGAAGCAGAAGGAAAATCTTCTGAACGAGATCGTAGGCTGCGACACCGGCGGCCTGCGTATCGATCCTCACTTTCTCTATTTCCATGGCTCGTTCGGCCATCGAGCGGCTCCTTCGAATTGTCGGAACCCGGAGGATCGTGCGTCCATGCTCTATGTCTCCCAGTTCAGAAGACGAGAACTTTGTCAGCGGCGAATGTTGCTTCCGCCAGCTCGTCCATCGAACTGCGACGCGCGCCTTCGACGAGATCCGTCTCGATCAGGCCGCGCGCATCCATGCAGGTTCCGCACGGCAGAATCCGATGAGCGCCGGTCGCGAAGCGCTTCAGCATGCGTTCGAGGTTGTAGTAGCCGTCGGGCGTTTTCTGACCCTTGCGGCCGCATGACACGGCATCGGCCATCAGGAAAACTGTCACCGCGGCCGCGGGCTCCTTCTTCAAAAGAGTATGCGCGAGCCGCAGTGCGTTGTAGCAGCGCTCGCTCCCGGACGGCGGATCGTTGAGGATGAGCAGGATCTTCATTGGCCTGTTCTACTTTCGCGAGATCACGGAAGTCAGTCGCCGACGATGCGGCGACGCTCCTCGAATTCTTCCTTGTCGATCTCGCCGCGCGCATACCGTTCTTTGAGAATGTCCAAGGGCGTACGAGCCGGTGACGCCTGATGTGGCGGTTGGATTGAATGCCAGGGTCCAGCCAGCCAGCGAACGAGGAGGACGGCGACAGCGATCACCAAGCCCAACACGAGGATCATGAACAACGGACCGAAGACCATGCCGTACCACCCTCCGCCCCAATCCATCATGTAGGGGCCACATGCGTACCTGTAGGGTTCCGGCGGTTGTTGTTGGGCCAAAGCCAAAGTCGGCGCTGAAGCGATCCCGACGGCTGCAACAACTGCAAACTCTGACGCCCTATGCATGTTCGCACCCTTTCTTTCAGGCCGATCCGAGCGGCGGGCAGGTGCGGGAACCCTGCATTCCGGTCGGTCGCCCCTCTCGTTCGATGGCTATGCTACGGCCAGCCCCGCATTGACCGCACGAAGCTCGGCCGCCTGCGGCGGTGGCGGTGGGATATCGCTCTGCATGAAGCGCACGAACGCGTTTTCGTCTTCGATGCGGAACGCCTCGTTGTATAGGCGTTCGAATCCGATGGTCGAGGCGGGTTTGCCGCTCAGGCGACGCCCGCACACCGACCCGGAAAAAGCACCCGGCAGCACCTCGATATAATCCGGGAGGCCCTTGAGGCGCTGGAGGCTGCGGAACAAAACCCGCGCGCCTTCCTCCGCCGTTGCGGCGAGCTCGGTGCGCCCGACGTCACCCACCATCAGCGTGTGCCCGGTGAGGATGAACCAAGGCTCCGCCGCACGAGTTCGATCGGTGACGAGAAGAGAGATGTGCTCGGGGGTATGCCCCGGCGTATGAAGCACTTCAGCGGTCACATTGCCGAGCGGGAGCACTTCGCGATCGCGCACGCCTCGAAAAGACTGGGTGGCATCGGCATCGGCCAACAGCACGTACTCTGCGCCGGCGGCCTCGGCCAGTTGTCGCCCGGCTGAGAGATGGTCCGCGTGGAGATGCGTATCGATGACGTAGAGGATGCACATCCCGGTCTCCTGAGCAGCCTTGAGATAGGGTGCGATCTCGCCGACTGGATCGACCACGGCAGCCGCAGCCTTGCCGCCACAGCCGAAGAGGTAGGAGATCGCCACGGGATCGGTATGCAGGAACTGGCGCAGGATCATGTGGACCTCCGTGTCCGGCGGACCTGCCCCGGCGATAGTGCTTGACAGGGCCGTATCATTCAATAAGTCTGTTGAATGTTTGTTGCTGAAGGGGCGCGATGTCAAGCGGGAATCCGAAGCGCACAGTATTTGCGGGCTTTGCCGAGGTGGCCAAGGCTTTTGCGCAGGGTCACCGGCTCGAAATCATCGAGCAATTGGCGCAAGGGGAACGGAGCGTCGAAGCTCTCGCAGAGCGCGTCGGCTTGTCGATCGCGAATGCCTCCCAGCATCTTCGTCTCATGCGCGGCGCGGGCCTGCTTACATCGCGGCGTGACGGCAAACGCGTCCTCTACGCTCTCAGCGATATGGCGGTGCTCGATGCCCTTGCCTCATTGAGGAAAGTCGCAGAGCGCAACTCGGCGCAGGTCCGCGACGTGATCGGAAGCTATTTTAATGCGCGTGATGCTCTAGAGCCGATCTCACGAAAAGAGCTTACCCGCCGCCTGAAGAATGATCTCATTACCGTGCTGGATGTACGGCCGGCGGACGAATATGCCGCTGGCCATCTGCCGACGGCCGTCAATATTCCCTTGCGCGAGCTTTCACGGCGCTTGCGCGAAATTCCTAAGAATCGCGAGATCGTCGCCTACTGCCGTGGCCCCTATTGCGTGCTCGCCTTCGAAGCAGTGGCCTTGCTGCGTGATCGAGGGTTCAAAGTGAGACGCCTTGAGGACGGCTTTCCGGAATGGAAGGCGGCCGGTCTACCCGTCGTATAGTGAGCCAATTAAGACGGGATTCGGTGTACCGATACAGGTGAGAATCAAGTTGCCGGCGTCAGCAGGCGACGCATTTTGTTCGGCCATGGATTTGACGACGCGCCAGGCTGCGCCTTTCGGCGTTTTGTTATTAGCTTGCGCGAGATCAATTCGTCAGTGTTTGTCCGCCGGCCTCTTTCCGGAATGAAAGGCGCTATGCTGTCGACACGATTGTGATATCGCTCGCACAATGTAAGACGGATAAAGGTCGACCTATCGATGTGCGTCGCCGACCTGAAAGCGACACTGATGATACGCATGAATCCCGGGGCGGTCGTTCGCCAAGGACGCTCCGGACGTCAATCAACCACCAAAATCCGTCACTCAGTTTCGGCAAGTGTCACTCAGTGACCTCCACAGTGGCGCATGAACGAGCCGCCGATAATTATCCTTGAGCACTCTTCCGGTGGCACCCCTTCGCTAAGAGCGTGATCGTAGGGATCGGCGCCGCCAGCGAGCCACGCGGGATACACGGGTTCCCCGCGCCCCCTGGTTGGACTACACTGCCACCTAGAAACGGCCTTCGAGGGGAACCCCATGCTGCCCACCCATATCCTGGCCGCCACCACCTTCGGCGCCGCCCTGCTGCTGTCCGCCGCCCGGTCCGCCAGCGCCACGGAAACCCCGCTGGAAATGGCCGTGGCCACGGGCGCCCACCTGTTCGCCACCGCGACCTTCGGCGGCAATGGACGTACCTGCGAGAGCTGCCACAAGGACGGCGGCAAGGCGCCGGGCCAACTCGGAGACCGCAAACTGCCCAGCTTGCTCAACGCCGCCGCAATTTATCCGCGCTTCAGCCGTAGCGCTGGTCAGGTGGTCACCCTAGAAGGCCAGGTGCAGTCCTGCATCAAGGGCGGCCTGGCCGGGACGCCACCGGAACTTGGCAGCCCCGACCTGGTCGCGATCGCCGCGTATTTGGGATTTATCGCCAAGGGCCAGCAGGTGGAGATCGGTGGCGCCCCGAAGTGAGCGTCCGATTGCACATGCATTCTTGCTTTCGTGGTCACCGTTCGTGGACTTCCGCTTTGGGGCTGGGCGGCCAAAAAAACTCGCTTGCGTCATGTCCGCTTTAGAGAAATCGGCCGCCCCGAGCTAAATGACCGAGATGGGCGCGAACCAGACGTCACACGCCAGATTGCAAAGGTCAGTTCCCACCTCTCCTCGGAAATCCGGCGATGTCCGTATTTGTGCCGCTGTTGGAACAATCGGACATCACGCGCCTAGCTCAACCCGCCCCGATTTATGAGCGCGCAGCCCGATAGGGCGCCGCCGCGGCGTGGGTCTGAGACTACTCCAGCTCTGAGCAAATCCGCCAATCGCGCTCGTCCGCCTTGCTAAGAACCGTCGATCGCCGGCTTTTCGGAAGGCCGCGCGGAGCATGACGGAAGCCCGTATCAATGCGGCGAAAGCGTGGTTCGACTGCAGCACTAGCGATCGTCCCGAATGATGATCTGTGCGTGGGTGCAGATCTTTCACGCGTGCAGAGCGCTTTCCTGGGCAGGCCATCCAATGGCCTGGAAGTTGTCGACAGCTGGCCCGCAACTCTCTCCGTAACGGAGCGAGAGTCGATATTATCGAGACCTATCTCGGCCAGTTGGTTGGGGATATCCTGAGGGGCTGAGCGATGATGGCTGAAATGCTTTGGCGCTGCCTCCCTTATTTGCAACTATGTGGCCTCGATATTGGGACTTCCCATGAACGCTCGCACAGCCGCAAAGACGCAGGCGCAGTCGTCGAAGCCCCAAGCCGCCCTTTACATGCGTGTTTCGACAGGGCGGCAGGCCGAGCACGATTTGTCGATTCCCGACCAGCGTCAGCAATTGCAATCCTGGTGTCTTGCTCACGGCTATGAGCCCGCAGCGGAGTTCGTCGAAGCCGGCGCCTCTGCCACCGACGATCGGCGACCGGTCTTCCAGCAAATGATCGAGCGGGCCTGCGACGGAGAGAAAGCCTTCGACGTCATTATCGTACACAGTTACAGCCGCTTCTTCCGCGAAGCATTCGAACAGGAATTCTATCTGCGGAAGCTGGCTCGGCACAAAGTCAGGGTGATCTCGATCACTCAACCGGTCGGGGATGAGAACGAACCCGTCCACGCCATGATGCGCAAGGTGATTGCGCTGTTCGATGAGTATCAGTCGCGAGAGAATGCCAAGCACGTCATCCGTTCAATGAAGGAAAATGCTCGGCAGGGCTTCTGGAATGGCGCCACGGCTCCCCTGGGCTACAAGCTCATAGAAGCCGAAAAACGTGGCACCAAAATCAAGAAGAAGCTGGACGTCAATGCCGTCGAAGCGGAATACGTTCGCTTGATCTACAAGCTTTACCTGTACGGCGACGGCACTTCGGGAGCCCTGGGCGTCAAGGAAGTCGTCAACTGGCTCAATCGCAATGGCTATCGAACTCGCCGGGGCCAGACCTTTGGAGTCGCCTCCGTTCACAAGATTCTCACCAACACGGTCTACATCGGCGAGTGGCAATTCAATGTAACTTCATCTCGTACCCGGCAGCGCAAGCCGGCCGATGAGGTCGTCAAGATAGCCGTTCCTGCCATTATCGAGCTGCACGTTTTCGAACAGGTTCAGGCGCAACTGCGGGCTCGGAGTCCGCGGGTCGTGGCTCCGCGTCTGACGACCGGACCAATCCTGCTCACGGGGCTGGCGGTGTGCGCAACGTGTGGAGGCGGGATGACGCTTCGCACCGGCACATCATCGACCGGCACTGTTCATCGCTATTACACCTGCTCGACCTGCGCCCGGAAGGGAAAGTCAGCCTGCAAGGGACGCTCGATCCGAATGGACAAGCTGGATGGTCTGGTCACCGAACATCTTGTCGATCGGCTGCTCCAGCCGGAGCGTCTTGCGGTGATGCTGTCCTCTCTCAAGGCGAGGCGCGCTGCAAAAGCCGAGGGTGAGAACAAACGCATCATGGCGCTTCAGCGTGAGGTGACGGAAGCGGACGAACGGCTCAAGCGCCTGTACAGACTTGTCGAAGATGGCGTTACCAATCTCGATGACGTCCTGAAGGACCGACTGAATAGTCTCAAGACGGATCGGGATCGCGCAAGAGCGGCGCTTGAGGCCACGAAAACCCGGCAAAGTCCTGACATCCGCATTGATTTGGCTCTAATCGAAAGCTTTGGCCGTAGTATGCGCGAAAACCTGACGACCGGATCGACGCCGTTCCGAAAAGCTTACCTTCGCTCCTTGATCGACGTCATCGAGGTCGACGATGCCCAAATCCGCATCAAAGGCAACAAGGATGTTCTGGAAAGAGCGGTTCTGGCCGGTCGAACGGCGCCGGAACCGAGTTCGCAGATGAGTACCAAATGGCGCACCCAACAGGATTCGAACCTGTGACCTCTGCCTTCGGAGGGCAGCGCTCTATCCAGCTGAGCTATGGGTGCCTCGGGCGCTTTAGCGGCGCGACGCTCTGGCGTTCCGCGAAAGCGGAGGCGCAGAATCAATTTCGCCGGAACCCCTCGGCCCCGGACGCCAGCGTTTTAGCTGATCTGCTGCGCCCGGGCAATGCGATGCATCGAAGCCCGGAAGGCAAGGGCGCCAAGTCAGGCGTGAGACCCCGCTCTGCCAGCACGCGAGCACTCAATAGTCTGCGGGAACGGCCGAGTCTCTGAGCGGAACTGATCCTAGTGGACCGTCTCTGGTTGGCGTTCACTTTTCAGTTTGGCGATCTCGTCCTTGATCTGCAATTTACGCCGTTTCAGCTCTGCCAGTTTAATCTCATCGGTGCTGGGGTAGCCCCATTCGCGGGCAATGTCGCGGTCGAGGGCTTCGTGACGGCGTTCGAGTTCGGCGAGATGGCTTTCCAGTGACATGCAGTGCTCCTTCTGAAGGCCCATGCACGACGAAAGTGTGACACAGGATAGGTCTCCGGCGAAGTGTTTTGCAGGGGTTTTCGCAGTTAAATTTTTCATCCTTAGGGCCGATTTTCACGCCGGCGGTGAAGCTTCCTTAATCATTTAGGCGTCCGTTTGACCGCGAATCCCGTCGAATGGATCTTTCGCCGCAGCCGTGCCCCGGATTGCCGCCAAATATCAACCTTCTGTGTAGGCAGAACTTGTATTCTTTCAAATTTCGCACCTTTCTATTTTTCGCCGTTTTCTTGCGTTTCGTTGGACCGGTGGGGAGCTTGGGCGTGGGGGTTGACCATGCGTCTTGAAACGAAATACGCCGTTTTGACGATTTCGGCGCTCGCGTCGCTTTGGCTTTTGTCGGCGCCAGCCGCCGCACAGGGCTATTACAACGGCTATCAAGCCTATCCTTCGCCCTATGCGCCCCCGGGCTATCAACCACCCCAGGAGGATTACTATCCGCCTTACCCCGAAGGCCAGCCTTACGAACAGGCGCCTCGGGCGCGCCGAGGCACCGGCTATACTTATGGTGAACCCGAGCCCGCTCTACCCGATAGCGGCGCCGATACCAGTCCGGCCCCGCGAACAATCGACGTTTACAACCCACCCCCTGACGATGCCACGGCCGCGGCCTCGCCAAAAACCGGCCATGTCGTACAATACGAGACGAGCGAAGCGCCCGGTACGATCGTCGTCGATACGGTTACGCGTCACCTCTATTACGTGGAGGATGGCGGCAGGGCGATCGAATATGGAATCGGCGTCGGCCGCGAGGGTTTCGCCTGGAAGGGCATCGCCAAGGTCGGGAACAAGCAGGAATGGCCGAAGTGGTTTCCACCATCGGACATGTTGCAGCGTCGGCCCGACCTGCCGACGGAGATGGACGGCGGACTCGGCAACCCGCTCGGCGCGCGCGCGCTCTATCTCTTCGAAGGGAACAAGGACACGCTGTTCCGTATCCACGGCACGAATGAGCCCGACACGATCGGCAAAGCTGTCTCCTCTGGCTGCATCCGGATGATGAATGCGGACGTGATGGACCTTTACCAGCGCGTGGCAATCGGAACCAGAGTGGTCGTGCTGTAAGGCGCGCCCCGTCTTCTCCCGCAAGCAGGAGAAGGATTCGCCCGATCCCCCTGCCGCGGCGGGGTGCATCCTTGACCTTCCCGCGAGTCTCGCCTTAAACGCGCACGGTCCCGCTCGCGCCTTTTCGCGCACCTCATCCCGGAGAGACACGATGCAGAATTGGCCGGTGCACGGCACGATCGCAGGTCCTATCGTCATGATCGGCTTCGGCTCGATCGGACGCGGCACCTTGCCCTTGATCGAACGCCATTTTCGCTTCGACAAGTCTCGCTTCACAGTGATCGATCCGATCGATACCGACCGCCACCTCGTCGACGAGCGTGGCTATAAATTCATCAAAGAAGCCGTGACGCGGGAGAATTTCGTCGATCTCCTGAAGCCTCTGCTGACCCAAGGACCGGGACAAGCGTTCATCGTCAATCTCTCCGTTGAAGTCTCCTCCGCTGCGATCATGCGCCTGGCCCATGAAGTGGATGCGCTTTACATCGATACCGTTGCGGAGCCTTGGCCCGGCTTCTACACGGATGCGCGGCTCACGCTGTCGCAGCGGTCGAACTATGCGCTGCGCGCCGAAGTGCTCGACCAACGCGAGGCGTTGGGCGACGGGCCGACCGCGATCTCCTGTTGCGGCGCCAATCCGGGCATGGTGTCTTGGTTCGTCAAACAGGCGCTGCTCAATGTCGCGAAAGACACCGGCCTCTCCGTCGCGGAACCGCAGAACCGCGAAGACTGGGCACGGCTCGCCGAGCAGGTTGGCGTGAAAGGCATTCATATCGCCGAGCGCGACACCCAGCGCGCCACGACACCGAAGCCGATGGGCGTCTTCGTCAACACATGGTCGGTCGAAGGCTTTGTTTCGGAAGGTCTACAGCCAGCCGAACTCGGCTGGGGCACGCATGAGAAGCACATGCCGCCGGAAGGTAAACGGCATGGGTTCGGGCCTGACTGCGCGATCTATCTGCTGCGCCCCGGCGCCGGCACGCGCGTGCGCTCCTGGACGCCGACCGCACAAGCGCAGCACGGCTTCCTCGTCACCCATAACGAATCGATCTCGATCGCCGATTATTTCACGCTGTGCAAGAACGGCGCGGTCGCCTATCGGCCAACTGTCCATTATGCCTATCGCCCCGCCGACGATGCCGTTCTGTCATTAGAGGAAATGGCCGGCGCGCAATGGCAGCAACAGCCGGACTGGCATATTCTCGACGAGCGCGAGATCGTCGATGGGATGGACGAACTCGGCGTGCTGCTCTACGGCCACGCGAAGAATGCCTATTGGTATGGCTCGCAGCTTTCGATCGAGGAGACGCGGCGCGTCGCGCCCTATCAGAACGCGACCGGCCTGCAGGTGAGTTCGGCCGTGCTCGCGGGAATGGTCTGGGCGCTGGAAAATCCTCGCGCGGGCATCGTCGAGGCGGACGAACTCGATTTCCGCCGCTGCCTTGAAGTCCAGATGCCCTATCTCGGGCCGGTCATCGGCGTCTACACCGACTGGACGCCGCTCGTCGATCGCGGACGGTTGTTTCCAGAGGATCTCGACACCGAAGATCCCTGGCAGTTCAAGAACGTGATCGTAAGGTAGGCACGCTTAACAGGAGAAGGATCATTCCGCCGCCAGTTTCACCGGCACAGGCGCGGAGCGGAAGCGAGCGAGAAGCGCCGCCTCATCGGCTTGGGCAGTCTCAACATTGAGCAGTTTCACATGACCGAAGCCGCGGATTTTTTCCGGTAGCGACGCAAGTGCGACCGCGCAGGCATGGTTCTCAGGCGAAAGCTTCGTGATGATTTCGTCGAGCAGCGCGCGGTAATCGGCGAGAAGCTTGCGCTCAAACCGCCGCTCTTGGCTCCAGCTGAAAAGATCGAGGGGCGTGCCGCGCAGCCTTTTCAGCTTGGCAAGGACTTTGAACACACGCATCATCCAAGGTCCAAAGGACATTTTCCTGAGTTCACCCTTGGCATTCTTGCGGCCGAGGATCGGCGGGGCGAGGTGGAATTCGAACGTCACCTCGCCGTCGAAGGTCGCGGCAACCTGTCGAGCGAATGAACCGTCCGCATAGAGCCGCGCGACCTCGTATTCGTCCTTCACCGCCATTAGCTTGAAGAGATTGCGCGCTACCGCTTCGGCAAGGTGGGTCTCCCAGGGCATGACGCTGCGCTCGGCCTCAGCGACACGGCGCACCTGCGCGAGATAGGCGTCGGCGTAGGTCTTATTCTGGTACGCAGTGAGGAAGGTCTTGCGACGCTCAACGATCTCCTCGAAGCTCTGTGAGAGATGGCGCGGCGATGTCCGGTCGGGCGACGGCGCGACGAGCGCAGCGACCTTCTCCGGTGCGAAGGCCGCCCGCCGGCCCCATTGGAAGGCGCGCTTGTTGAGTTCGACGAACTCGTCGTTCAATTCGATCGCGCGCATCAGCGCGGCCTCGGAGAGGGGCAGAAGCCCACGCTGCCAGGCAAAGCCGACCATGATGATATTGGCCGCAATCGACGTGCCGAAGAGCGCCGTCGACAGGCCCGTCGCATCGCAGAAGCCGGCGCCCTCGCCAGCTGCCTGCGTGATCGCCTCTTTGATTGTATCCGCCGGCAAAACGAAATCGGCGTCGCGGGTGAAATCGCCGGGATAGATCTCCGCCGTGTTGACGACGACGCCGGTCTCGCGCGGGCGTATCGCGGCGAGCACTTTCGCGGTCCCGGAAACGACAAGATCGCAGCCGAGTACGAGGTCGGCGCCCCCCGCGGCGATGCTTATCGCGTGGATCTGCTCCGGCTTCGCGGCGATCTTGATGTGACTGTGAACCGCGCCGCCCTTTTGCGCGAGGCCCGACATATCGACCGAGCCGCAGCCCTTGCCTTCGAGATGCGCGGCCATGGCGAGAAAGGCGCCTATCGTTACGACGCCGGTACCACCGACACCGGTGATGAGAATGCCGAACGGCCGCTCGGCGAGTACAGGGATCTGCGGCAGCGGCAGCGCGGGAAAATCGTCTACATCGATATTCGTCTCTGTCGCGAGCACCTTTGGCTGCGCGCCGTGCACGGTGACGAAGGCAGGGCAGAACCCGTTGAGACAGGAGAAATCCTTGTTGCAGCTCGATTGATCGATGGTTCGCTTGCGGCCAAACTCGGTTTCCAGCGGCTGCACCGCAACGCAATTCGACGCCGTGCCGCAGTCGCCGCAGCCTTCGCAGACCAGCTCGTTGATGATGACGCGCTTGTCGGGCTCGGCGAGTTGGCCGCGCTTGCGGCGGCGGCGCTTTTCGGCAGCGCAGGTCTGATCATAGATGAGAACCGTCGTGCCGGGCGTTGCCGCAAGAGCGCGCTGGACCGTGTCGAGGTCGTCACGCGATTTGATCGCGAGCCCCTCCGGCCATTTGATGTCTGGCCCATATTTTGCCGGCTCGTCGCTGACGACGACGATCGTCTTCGCCCCTTCGGCCGCGACCTGGCGGGCGATCATGTCGACCGTGAGATTGCCCTCAAGATGCTGGCCGCCGGTCATCGCCACAGCATCATTGAAGAGGATCTTGAAGGTGATGTTGACGCCCGCGCCGGCCGCCCAGCGAATGGCGAGAACCCCGGAATGGTCATAGGTGCCGTCGCCGAGATTCTGGATGATATGGCCGCGAGTCGAGAACGGGGCCTCGCCGAGCCAGTTCGCGCCTTCACCGCCCATCTGGGTATAGCCCTCGGTGGTGCGATCCATCCGCTGCACCATGTAGTGGCAGCCGATGCCGGCATAGGCGCGCATGCCGTCGGGCACTTTCGTCGAGATATTGTGCGGGCAGCCGGAGCAGAAATAGGGCGTGCGATTGGCGGCGTCCGTCGTCTCGGACAGCATTTTCTGCGCCCGCTCGAGCCGCTGCAGCCGGCGCTCAAGCTCCTCGCTGGGATGAAGCTCAAGAAGCCGGCGCCCGATCGCGACCGCAATGTCATTGGCGTCGAGCGCGCCGGTAACCGGGAAGAGCCATTCGCCCTTCTCGTCCTTCTTGCCGATGCAGACTGGCTGAATATCGCCGCCGTAAAGCTGTTCGCGGAGCTGCGTTTCGATCAGCGAGCGCTTCTCTTCCACCACAATGATCTTCGAGAGGCCACGTGCGAATTCGCGCAAACCTTGCGGTTCGAGCGGCCAGGTGCAGGCGACCTTATAGAGTCGTAGACCAATGTCGTTCGCCCGTTTCTCGTCGATGCCAAGATCGTCCAAGGCTTGGCGCACGTCGAGATAGGATTTGCCGGCGGCGATGACGCCGATCTTTGGGTTGCGGCCGCCGGACATGACGACCTTGTTGAGCCGATTGGCCCGCAGCCAGGCGAGCACAGCGTCGAACTTGAAATTCTGCAGCCGCTTTTCCTGCGCGAGGACAGGATCGCGCGCGCGGATGTTGAGTCCGTCCGGCGGCGTGACGAAATCATTTGGTGTCAGCGGCCGCACGCGATCGAGCGCGGCATCGATCGAGGCAGTCAACTCGATCGTGTCCTTCAAACATTTGATGCCGACCCAACAGCCGGTGAAGCGGCTCATCGCATAGCCATAGAGCCCGTAGTCGATCAGTTCCTGCACGCCGGCCGGCGACAGGATCGGCATCATCACATCAACGAAGGTGAACTCGGATTGATGCGCGGTGGTCGAGGATTCGGCGGTGTGGTCGTCACCCATGAGCGCGAGCACGCCGCCGAATTGCGATGTGCCGGCAAGATTGACATGTCGCAAAACATCGCCGGAGCGATCGACGCCCGGCCCTTTGCCGTACCAAAGCCCGAAGACGCCGTCATAGCGGCCCTCGCCGCGCATCTCAGCCTGCTGAGCACCCCAGACCGCGGTGGCGGCGAGGTCTTCGTTCAGCCCCGGGGTAAAGACAATGCCGGCGGCGTCAAGAACGGTCTTGGCGCGGAGGAAATTCAAGTCGAGGCCGCCGAGCGGCGAACCGCGATAGCCGGAGATAAAGCCTGCCGTCGAAAGGCCGGCGCGACAGTCGAGTTCCTTCTGCATGAGGAGCAGACGGACGACCGCCTGCGGACCGGACACGAAGATCCGCGTCTCACCCAAATCATATTTGTCGGCGAGGGAAATCGACCGGGGGGCGTCGAGGATATTCCCCTTCGCCTTGATCGCATCCGCCATCGGCCCGCCCTCCAACGCAGGGAAACTCCGCCTGCTTCCCCGGCGCTCACCGGTATAAATCAGCGATGCCGGTCGTCAAATTTCGCACGGCCCGAGAGCCTTTTGGCGGAATTGCGATAAGCCTATGATAACGCGGCAATTCGCTGCACACTCACGGGGCATCTCAGGACGATGCTAGCATGCGATCAAGCAATTGTCAGAGACTTGCACAGCTCCACCGCGGCGGCGCGGGCGGCGAAGATGCGCTCTTGCCTCGCTTTGGCCAGAGTTCGGCTGGCAATTACACTGGCTTCCACGATTCTGCGTTCGGCCCGGGCCGACGCGACATAAGGTCCTCTATGCGCGCACTCTTGGGCAGGAGCCTTGGCCTTGCGGCCCTTGCCTTGATGATGCGTGCTGCGCCCGCTCTGGCCCACCCGCATGTCTGGGTGACCGCGCACGAAGACGTGATGTTCGACAAGCAGGGTCAAATCACGGCGATTCGGCACGCCTGGGTCTTCGATGATATGTATTCGGCTTTCGCGACCCAGGGCATCGGCAAGGACGGCCAGTTGGCGACGAAAGAAGAGCTGGCGCCGCTCGCCAAGACGAATGTCGATTCGCTGGCTGAATTCGGTTTCTTCACGTTCGCGAAAATGGCGGGCACGAAGGTGGAGTTCGGTGCACCCACCGATTATTCACTCGAAGAAAGGCCTGACAAGCTCGTGGTCCTCCGCTTTACGGTTCCCTTGAAGACGCCGATGAGCCCCGGCAAGGCCTTCACTTTTCAGGTCTATGATCCCACCTATTTCGTCGCCTTCAGTCTCGACGACAAAGACCCGGTCGGTCTGGTCGATGCGCCGAAGGGCTGTTCGATCGGCGTACTCGGCGCCGATCCGCTTGATGCTGCGGCGACCAAAAAGCTTTCGGAAGCCTTTTTCGCGAACCTCTCGCCCGGCTCTGATTTCGGCATGAAATTGGCGAGCCGTGTGATCGTGGCCTGTCCATGACGAGGCGCTCGATCTTTGCCGCATGGCGAGGGCATGCCGCGGTCGCGCCGCTTCTCTGCCTTGTTCTCTTGGCCTGCTCCGGCGCCGCGATGGCGCAAGGGTTCCATCATCCCTTCGCGGTGGGCGGCGATGAAGGTGCGGTCGGTCACGTCTCCGGATTGACGGCATGGATCATCGCGCAGGAAAGCAGCTTTTCGCGCATGCTAACCGGTGCCTTGCGCGCGGCCAAGGAGAGCAACGCCGCCTTTTTCGTCCTCGCCGGGCTGAGTTTCGCCTATGGCGTCTTTCATGCGGCCGGCCCCGGCCACGGCAAGGCGGTCATCACCTCTTACATGGTTTCGAATGAGCGCGCTTTACGGCGCGGTCTCGTGATCTCGCTGCTTGCGGCGATTTTGCAGGCTCTCGTGGCGATCGCCCTTGTCGGCATCGCAGCGAAGATCTTCGACGCCACGGCGCAACATATGAACCAAGCCGCACGCAATCTCGAACTCGCGAGCTATTGCGGCATTGTCATCCTCGGACTGGTGCTTCTGGTGACCAAGGGCGCGGCACTAGCAGGCTCTTTGCGGCAATCATGGACCGCGCCGGTTCTGCGCATCTTCGCGCCGGCACCGGCGCAATTGGCCGCCTACCCGCAGGACAGCCAACAAGGCGCGATGTTCCTCGCCGACGATGGCGCGGCGGGGCATCTGCATGGACCTGGCTGCGGCCATTTTCACGCCCCCGATCCGCGCCAGCTCGGCGAAGGCTTCTCCTGGAAATCCGCCGCATTGACGATCGGAACAGCCGGCGCACGGCCCTGTTCCGGCGCTATCCTGATCCTGGTCTTCGCGTTGGCGCAGAATATTTTCATGGCCGGCATTGCGGCGGTATTCGCGATGGCGCTCGGCACGGCGATGACGACCGGCGGGCTTGCCACCACAGCCGTCTTTGCGAAGAAAATGGCGCTGCGGGTTTCCGGCGCGGGCTCGCACCGGGCCGAAATTCTCGGCCGCATGATCGAGGTCGCCGCGGCACTCTGTGTGCTGCTCTTCGGCCTCGCCCTTCTGTTTGCGACCTGGACCGGACTTGCCCCCAGCGCAGCCTGAGCGGTGCCGGCACCGGTAACCACGCCGTGCCGAAGTGGAAATTCCTCTTAACTTCGCCACCAAAGGGCGCGTAAATAGATCGGTTTTCGTGCGGGCGACGGCAGCTATGGCGAACGACATCCGACCATTGAGCCTGACGCGGCGTAGTAAAGCGCTTTGGATCAGGGCGCACAGGCCCATTCTGACGCTCTGCGCGGCGGCGCTCTTGCTGATCGGCGTTGGGTGCCCTGCCGCCGAAGCGCAGGGCTTCAGCCCGTTTAACTGGTTTCAGCAAATGTTCCAGCCGCCGCGTGGCTACGGCATTCCGCAGGGACGGCCGCACTATCGGGCGCCGAAACCCAAGCCGGTCGTGGAACAAAAGCCCACCGTGCCGCCGACGTTCTTCGTCGCGGTGCTGGGCGATTCGCTCGGCCAGTTGCTCGGCCAAGGGCTTGTCGAGGCAATGACCGACCGGCCGGAGGTCGAAATCCTGCATGACGCGCGCGAAGATTCCGGCCTCGTCCGCGACGATTTCTACGATTGGACCAAGGCAGTCCACGATCTTCTCGCGAGCGGCCAGAAGATCAACGTCGCGGTGATGATGATCGGCAGCAACGACCATCAGACTTTGCGCGATTCGAGCGGCAGCTACGAACCCGACACACCGAAATGGCAAGAGATCTACGGCGCGCGCGTCGAAGCCATCAGTGCCATGTTCCGCGATGCCAAGATCCCGCTGCTGTGGATCGGCCTGCCGATCATGAAGAGCGACCGCTTCTCGACCGAGATGGCCGCGCTCAACGACCTCTATCGCGAACATGCAGAGAAAGCCGGCGCCACCTTCATCGACATTTGGGAAGACTTCAGCGACGACCGCAGCCAGTACAGCCCCTATGGCCCGGATGTCGATGGCCAGATCGTCCGGCTGCGCGCGCTCGACGGCATCCATTTCACCAAGGCCGGCGCCCGCAAGCTTGCCAGTTTCGCCGAGCCTGACATCCGCCGCATCCTCGATGCCGGTAACCCGCAGGATGATGCCGCCTTGGCGAAAATCGAGACGACGGCGCCGGCGGGCACCAACACGCCGGCCAATGCGGCGGTAGCGCCGGCGGCGCCCGTGGTGCCGGTGAAACCGCCGATCGGCCCGGTTCTGCCTTTGACCGGTCCGGTACTCGCGCCCGGCGGCGAACTCGCGACGGTCGCGCCGGCGGCAGACCAGAAGGGCGCGCAGGGCGCGCTGACCCCCGCTACCACCACCGGCCACCCGGCCGAAGCAAAACCCGGTCGCGCCGACGATTTCACCTGGCCGCGGCAGTAATCCCGCTGGTCAGCGCCGACTTTTAGACCGCGCCGGCTTAATCTCAGCTTGCCATGGAACAAATCGCACAGCCGAAGCGTTGCTTCGGTGTGTTTATGCCCAAGCGGCATTTCTGCTTTGGGGGTGTGAGATGTTCAACCTTCGACCATTCGCCATCACGGCTTTCGCCTTTTCCTTAAGCGCCGGCGTCTATGCGACCAGCGCGCAAGCCCAGGACCTTCCCTTCCCCTTTAGTCTGTTTCAAGGCGCACCGGCCACGCAGGCCGAGCCGCCCCAACAGGCCAGTCTCCCTACCGACGTTCAGGGCGACAACCAGATGACTCGCGCGCTCGTCGACGACCCGACGGGCGCGACGAAAGGGATGATCACCGTCGACACCAATACCAAGTTTCTTTATCTCTCCATGGGTAACGGCAAGGCGATACGTTATGGCGTCGGCGTCGGCCGCGATGGCTTCCATTGGACAGGGCATGTCCACATCGGCCGCCGGGCCGAATGGCCGGATTGGACTCCGCCGGAAGCCATGCTGCAGCGCCGCCCCGAGTTGCCGACGTACATGGAAGGCGGCATCGACAACCCGCTTGGCGCGCGCGCCCTGTATCTCTTCAATGAAAAGGGCGATACGCAATTTCGCATCCATGGGACCAATGAGCCCGATACGATTGGCCACGCGGTCTCTTCTGGCTGCATCCGTATGCTGAACGTCGACGTGATTGATCTTTATGGTCGCGTGAAGGTTGGGACACAAGTCAACGTGATCTGAGGCGCTCGGATTAAAGTGGGCTCCGGTTTGTCGTGCGAACGCTTGGGGAGAGCGTCCAGAACGGCGAACCGGAGTTCACTGCGTCTGCAGGGCCTAAGGCCTGCGATAGGATTTGCCGCGGCGCCAGCAGCAGGACCTTGCAGGCGGCCTCGGAAATGCTCTAATCCCGGATGCGATGATCGAGGAGCGTAGGCAAAGGACATTGCCGGCGCAAGGTTTCCGGGAACGGCGTTAAATGGCTGAAAAATTGAGCGCCGAGGAGCGCGCGGCTTTGCGCGCGGAGCTCGAGCGTCTGCGCCAGGAACATCGCGATCTCAACTCGGCGATCGAGGCCTTGATCCATCTTTCAGCCTCCGATCAGTTGCAAGTGCAAAGGCTGAAGAAGCGGAAATTGATCCTGCGCGACAAGATCGAGCGCATCGAAGACCAATTGACCCCCGACATCATCGCCTAGGCCTCGTCGCGCAATCGCAGCGCAAGGAAATGGCTCTGGCCCTCATCCTGAGGCGCGGACGGAGCGCCCAATCTTTGGAGAGGAAGGCCTCGCACAAGCCGGACCGTATAGTCCGCACATGGCTATGTCCTAGCGCGCTTGACGCCACGGAGATGACAAGGCCTGTCGATGACCCGCAACGAAGCGGCGTTCGCCGCGAAAGAGACGGCCGAGCCTGCGGCCCTGATGCGTAGCGCGCTCGAATTCCACATGGCCGAGCGCTACGACATGGCGCGGGACCTTTACGGCCAAGTGATTGCGCTGAACCCGACCGACGCCGTCGCCTGGCACCATCTCGGCCTCATCGAACATGTCGCCGGGCATCACGCGGCAGCGGTGGAATTGATAGGCAGGGCAATCGCCTTCAGGCCCGACTACGCTCAGGCCTACGCCAATCTCATCGCGGTGTTTCGGGCCGCACGGCAATTCGACAAGGCGATGGAAAACGCCAAGAAAGCCGTCGCTCTCGATCCGAGGTTTGCCCCAGCCCACTCCAATCTTGGCAACGTTCTTGAGGACAAGGGCGATCTCGAAGCCGCTCTCGCCGCCTATCTCGAGGCCTGCCGGCTCGACCCCTTTTTCGTCGAAGCCCATACAAATACCGCCGATCTCCTGCGCAAGCTGGGACGCCACGAGTCCGCTTTGAAGGTTTGCGAAGCGATCTCGGCCAAACGGCCGGAAGCCGCCCATCCCTATTTCTGCGCCGGCAACATTTTGCGCGAAATTATGCGCCCGACGCCGCGGTCGCCGCCTATCGGCAGGCCCTCGCCCTGCGTCCCGGCTTCGCCGAGGCCCATTGCAACCTCGGCAACATTCTCCAGCTTCGCGGTGCCTCGACGGCGCCATCGCCGCCTACCGACAGGCGATCGCTCTGAAACCCGACATGGCGGAGGCGCACTGCAACCTTGGCGCAGCCTATGAAACCGCGCGCCGTTTTGCCGAGGCGACGGAAGCCTACGGCCGAGCGCTGGCACTCAACCCGGATCTCATCGGCGTGCGGACGCAGCTCTACTTCCATCGCCGCGCTGCCTGCGATTGGGCGGGACTGGTTGACGAAGAGGCGGCGCTCGCCGAATGCATCGCACAATACAAGAACCCGATCCCGCCCTTCGCACTGCTGAGCATGGAAATTTCGCCGGCCCTTCAACTGCATGTCGCCCGCCTCTGGGCCGGCAGCATGCGGGCGAAGCCGGCCTTCGACCATCGGCGGCCGCGGCCGGAGCTCGGCAAGGGCAAGCTCAAAATCGGCTATCTTTCGGCCGATTTCCACCGTCACGCGACGGCCCATCTGATGGCGGAATTGTTTGAGCGGCACGATCGCGCGCGCTTTGAGATCGTCGCCTATTCGCTCGGCCATGGCGACCGCAGCGAGTTGCGCTACCGCCTCGGCAATGCCTTCGACCGTTTTGTCGATCTGCACGACCTCGACCGGCAGGCGGCCCAGCGCGTCCATGACGATCAGATCGACATTCTCGTCGATCTGAAATGCTACACGCAACATGCGCGCAGTGAGATCGCCGCCCACAGGCCGGCGCCCATACAAGTGAATTTCGTCGGCTATCCCGGCTCGATGGGCGCTGATTTCATCGACTATGTCATCGCCGATCCGATCACTTTGCCGATGGACCAGCAGCCTTTCTACGACGAAAAAATCGTCCACCTGCCCGATTGCTACCAGCCGAACGACAGCCGGCGGCGGATCGGCGACAAGACGCCGTCGCGCGTCGAATGCGGCCTGCCGGACCGCGGCTTCGTCTTCTGCTGCTTCAACAACAGCTACAAGATCACCCCGAAATTCTTCGCGGTCTGGATGCGCCTTCTCGCCGCCGTGCCGGGCAGCGTGCTCTGGCTCTTCGACGCCAACCCGTTCGTCAAGAGCAACCTCGAAAGCGAGGCGCAGATACGCGGCATCGATCCGCGCCGCTTGGTCTTCGCGCCCCGGGCCGGCATCGCCGACCATCTCGCCTGACAGAGACTTGCCGATCTCTTTCTCGATACCCTTCCTTACAATGCCCATACGACGACGAGCGACGCTCTGTGGACCGGGCTCCCGGTAGTGACGATCCTCGGCGAAACTTTTGCCGGCCGCGTCGCCGCGAGCCTGCTCCACGCGATCGGCCTGCCTGAACTCGTCACCCATTCGCTCGCCGAATATGAAGCGCTCACCCTAAGGCTCGCCAATGAGCCCGCGCTGCTCGCTGAGATTCGCCGCAAGCTGAACGCGAACCGGCTGACGCATCCTCTCTTCGATGCAAACCGCTATACGCGCCATCTCGAAGCGGCCTTTACCCGCATGTGGGAGATCTGGGCGGGGGGCGGCAGGCCGGAGGCTTTTGCGGTTGCGCCAATTGCGGCGCCTGCGGTCGCGGACATGGCGGAAGTGCGGAATTTACGCCGCCTCTATGCAGCCTGTCCGCTCTGCGGCAGTGCGGACCACGCGCCCTGGATCGGCGCCGATTGCACTAAACATCCTGCCTATCGACCGACATTGCCGCCGGTCACGACCTGGCATCGCTGCGGTGCTTGCGAGCACATCTTCACCGAAGGCTTTTTCGATGCCGCGGTCGCGGCGAAGATATTTGCACCGGCGCGGCAGGAGATGCTCGGCCACGAGATGGAGGACGGCCGCCGCGCCGCGGGGGCGGCCGTCGCGCGTGTCGCCCGCCACGTCGTCCCTCCCGCCGGCGCAGCTGACTTGGATGCCGCCTGGCTCGATGTCGGCTTCGGCAATGGCGCGCTCGTCTTCACCGCCGCCGAATGGGGTTTCCGAGCCGTGGGTGTCGATCCTCGCGAGGCCAATGTCGCAGGCCTGCGCCAACTCGGGTTCGAAGCTCATTGCGGTACGATCGAGGATATCGCCGGGGAGGGGCGTTTCGCGGTCATCAGTTTCGCCGATCATTTCCAGCGGCTCGCCTATCCGGGCCAAACGCTCGCCGCCGCTCGTCGGCTGCTGCGCGAGGATGGCGTGCTTATGCTCTCTTTGCCCAACAAGGACACGATGCTGTTCAACCTGCTGCACGCCAATCAGGAAAACCCCTATTGGCGGGAAATCGGCGATTGCCAAATGTTCGGACGCACGCGACTCCATCGCCTCCTGCGCGAACACGGATTTGCTCCCATCGAATATAACATCAGCGAGCATCATCGGATCGGCATGGAAGTGATCGCGCGCCGAATCGGGTGACCGGGCGCCGAGATCCTTCAAGGTCGCCGGCCCCGCGGCGCTCCTAGCAATTAGAGCATCCTGCGTTCTTGCCGATCGAGCGCGGCAAATACCTCATCCGACAGGACGAGACTGGCAGCGGCAACGTTTTCGACGAGATGATCGACGTTGGCCGTCCCCGGAATCGGCAGCGTGACCTTCGAGCGCTTGAGCGTCCAGGCGAGCGCCACTTGGCCCGGCGTTGCCTTGAGAGCCTTTGCGGTCTCGGTCAAAGCCGAGCCTGGCCGCGAAAGCGCGCCCGCTGCCAGCGGCGCCCAGGGAATGAACCCAATATTATTTTTCTCGCAATAGCTGAGAACATCTTCGCTCGCGCGATTGGCCAGATTGTAGCGGTTCTGGACGGTCGCGACGGGAAAATACTTGCGCGCGGCCTCAATGTCGTCGATGCCGACTTCGCTCAATCCAACATGGCGGATCAGGCCCTCTTTGCGCATCGCGGCGACCACCGCGAATTGCGCGTCGCGCGGGACCGCCGGATCGATACGGTGGAGTTGCCATAGATCGATGCGTTCGAGGCCGAGCCGGCGCAGGCTCATCAGAACGCATTGGCGAAGATATTCCGGCCGCCCGACCGGCCTCCACATGTCGGGGCCGGTGCGGACAAACCCGCCCTTGGTTGCGATGACCAGTCCTTTGTAGGGATGGAGGACTTCGCGGATCAAGTCCTCGCTCACGAAGGGACCGTAGCTGTCCGCCGTGTCGATGAAATTGATGCCAAGCTCCGGCACCCGTCTCAGCGTCTCGCGCGCACCCTTCGGATCGGCGGGTTCGCCCCATATCCCTTTTCCGGTGATGCGCATTGCGCCGAAGCCGAGCCGATTGACCGTGAGATCGCCGCCAATGTCGAACTGGCCGGCCGCAGCCGCTGAGCCTTGTGCGTGCATTCTACACCTCTGTCTCCACGGGGCCTCATCGCCGCTGGCTTTGCCCGCGGCTTAGATATGAGCGTCATCACGCTATCTTCAAAGCGGGTGCCCCAGTTTGCGGTTCATGGCCTAGATAGCGCGCGATCGCCACGGTACAACGTCGGTGGATATTGCCAAGCGCACCTTGCTGGCTGACCGTCTCCGCTTGCGCGGCTTTTCCCCTTCGTCTATGCCCCTGCCTTCGCTTTGCCTGGAAGCATTTGCCGCATGGATCGTCCAGTGTCACAAAAGCCCGTCGCCATTGTCATGGGCAGCCAATCGGATTGGAACACGATGCGCCATGCCGCGGATACGCTGGACGCGCTCAAGGTTGGCTACACGGCCGCGATCATCTCCGCCCACCGCACGCCAGAGCGGCTCGTCAAATTCGCCAACGGTGCCCATGAGGCAGGTTTTAAGGTGATCATCGCCGGGGCTGGCGGCGCGGCGCATCTGCCCGGCATGACCGCCGCTATGACCGCGCTCCCAGTCCTCGGGGTGCCAATCGAGACGAAGGCGCTCTCCGGCCAGGATTCGCTCTATTCCATCGTCCAGATGCCGGCGGGCGTTCCGGTCGGATGTCTGGCGATCGGCGAGGCCGGCGCCATCAACGCAGCGCTGCTTGCCGCCGCCGTGCTCGCGCTCCACGACGCGGATCTGGCGGCGCGGCTTGCCGCTTGGCGTAGCGCGCAAACCGCCGCTGTCGCCAAACATCCCGAGGGATGAGGCATGGCGGCAGGTTCGACGCCCCGTCTCGCACCAGGCGGCACGATCGGCATTTTGGGCGGCGGCCAACTCGGCCGGATGCTGGTGATGGCCGCGGCGCAGCTCGGCCTCAAGGCGCATATTTATACGCCCGAAGCCGATAGCCCGGCCTTCGATGTTGCCGCGGCCCGCACGATCGCCGCCTATGAGGACGAGCGAGCCTTGGCCGATTTTGCTGCCCAGATCGATCTTGTCACCTATGAATTCGAGAATGTGCCGGCGCGCACCGCTGGCATACTCGCCGAACTTTGTCCGGTACGTCCCGGGCCCGCGGCACTGGCGGCAAGTCAGGACCGGCTCAGCGAAAAGGAGTTTCTAGCCTCGCTCGGAATCGAGACGGCGCCTTATATTTCGGTCGAGGATGCCGGCGCGCTCGCCCGCGCGGTGGCTCAGCTCGGGCGTCCGTCGATCTTGAAGACCCGGCAACTGGGCTATGACGGCAAGGGCCAAGTGACGATCCGCGAAGGGTCCGATCTCGCCGCAACCTTCCGCGGGCTTGGAGGCGTACCGGCGATCCTCGAAGCCGTAGTGCCTTTCGTCAAGGAAATCTCTGTCATCGCCGCGCGCGGCGCGGACGGCAGTTTCGCCGCCTATGACGTGACCGAGAATGTCCACGTGAATCACATTCTGAGCACGAGCCGCGCGCCGGCAGAGATCGACGCGGATTGTGCCGCCACGGCCGTTGCGGCGGCGCGAAAGATCGCCCATGCACTCGACTACGTCGGCGTCTTTGCCGTCGAAATCTTCGTGACCGAGGAAGCCGGCCCCGCCGGAACGCCGGCGCAGAAGATCAAGGTCAACGAAATCGCGCCGCGCGTCCATAACTCCGGCCATTGGACGCTCGACGGCGCCCTCACTTCGCAATTCGAGCAGCATATGCGCGCCATCGCGGGCTGGCCGCTCGGATCGACCAGGCGGCATGGGAGCACGGTCGAAATGCGCAACTTGATCGGCGAAGACGTCAACGCCTTTGCGGAAATCTTGGCGCAAGACGGCGCCTGCCTGCATCTTTATGGCAAGACGGAAGTGCGTGCTGGCCGTAAGATGGGCCATGTGACGCGAATCTTTCATGCACGCGCGCCATGATGGCAGCCTGGACAAAATCACCTGAGTCTGCTATGCGCACCCGTTCAAATCGAGGTGCGTGAACGCATCCGATTGCAGTTCCCGACAGTCCGGTTTCTTAATCCCATACGCCGCCGCTTCGTACGGTTCGGCTCAAAAAAGGATCGCTGCGTGCAAGTTCTGGTTCGTGACAACAATGTTGACCAGGCCCTCAAGGCGCTGAAGAAGAAGATGCAGCGCGAGGGCATTTTCCGCGAGATGAAGCTGCGCGGCCATTATGAAAAGCCCTCCGAGAAGCGGGCCCGCGAAAAGGCCGAGGCGGTTCGCCGGGCGCGCAAGCTGGCGCGGAAGAAGCTGCAGCGTGAAGGGCTGCTGCCGGTGAAGCCGAAGCCGGTGGTCGGGGCCCGCTGAGTTGCCCGCGACGATCTGATCCGGCGTTCTGGCACATATCGGGGGCGCCGTTATTTTTCCAGCAACGAACTTGTGTTGAGTGCAATTCGTCGGCCAATTGCATCGGGTCGTCGCAATCTTGCCGGATTGCCCGGGCCTAAGAATTGGGTCCGGCGAGAGAGTAAGATCGGGCCGTTTCCAAGATTCCCGCAGCGCGCTGGAACAGACTTGATCTGGGACGGGAACTTAGATGATTCTTTCCCAACGCAATCTCACCTTGGTCGCGCTCGCCGTGGGCGCCCTGAGCCTCGCCGCGTGTGAAAACTCTGGCGGAATTCTGCCGCAAGGCACCGGCGTTGCCGAAGTCGTCCACGAAACGCCGGAGGAAGCGTCCGCCAACATCGCGTCCTTGAGCGATGTCATGCAGCGCAATCCGAACAGCGCCGAGGCCTATAATACCCGCGGCGTCGCCTATGCCCGGATCGGCCATTTCGAGGAGGCGATCGCCGATTTCACCCAGGCTCTCAAGATTAGTCCGAACGACGCCGCTTCCCTGACCAATCGGGCGCTGGCCTATCGGCAGATGGGCCACGACGATCTGGCGCTCGCCGATTTCAATCAGGCGATCGTAGCCAATCCAAATCACGCGCCGGCCTATCTCGGCCGCGCCAATCTTTTGCGCCAGCAGGGCAATCTCGATCAGGCGCGCGCTGATCTCGATCAGGCGATCCGCCTGAACCCGGAGAACGCACAGGCCTTTCACGCCCGCGGCCTGATTTATCAGCGCGAAGGCAACAACCAGCAGGCGATCACCGATTTCGACAATGCGATCGACCGCAATCCTTTCGCCGGCGCGCCCTATGAGGCCCGCGGCCAAAGCTTGATCGCCATCGGCCAGCCGGACAAGGCGGTTGAAGATTTCAACGCCGCGCTCAATGTCGACAATAAGAACGCCGATGCCTGGGCCGGCCTTGGCCTGGCTTACGAAAAGATGGGCAATCGCGCCAAGGCGGTGGAATCCTATCAGCGGGCCTTGGCCTTCGATCCGAACAACAAGCTCGCCAGGGACGGTTCCGCGCGGCTCGGGCGCGCCTGAGGCGCCGTCCTGGCGCTTTACAGGATGAATGGAACAGCCGTTGCCTTGCGGGACAGCCGCTTCACGATCTCCTCAGGGTAAGGGCTAAGAGGAAAAGATCTCCGTCCCAAGACGAGGGCCTCGCTCTACCCTATCGCCTTCACGATGCTCTCGACCATTTTCTTGGCGTCGCCGAAGAGCATCATCGTATTCGGTTTGAAGAACAGCTCGTTCTCGACCCCGGCATAGCCCGAGCCCATGCCGCGCTTGACGAAGAGCACGGTCTTCGCCTTTTCGACATCCAGGATCGGCATGCCGTAGATCGGCGATTTCGGGTCGGTCTTGGCGGCGGGATTGGTCACGTCATTGGCGCCGATGACGAAGGCGACGTCCGCCTGCCCAAACTCAGAATTGATATCTTCGAGTTCGTAGACCTCGTCATAGGGCACATTCGCCTCGGCGAGCAGCACGTTCATATGGCCCGGCATGCGGCCGGCGACCGGATGGATCGCATATTTGACGTCGACGCCCGCCTTCTTGAGGCGATCGGCCATCTCGCGCAGTGCGTGCTGCGCCTGCGCGACGGCCATGCCATAGCCCGGCACGATGATTACCTTGCCGGCATTCTCCAGGATGAAGGCGGCATCCTCCGCCGAGCCCTGCTTGACGGGCCGCGTTTCAACATGGCCGGCAGGGCCAGCCGTCTCGCCGCCAAAGCCGCCGAGGATCACCGAAATGAACGAGCGGTTCATTCCCTTGCACATGATGTAGGAGAGGATCGCGCCGGATGAGCCGACAAGCGCGCCGGTGATGATCAGCGCGAGATTGCCGAGCGTGAAGCCGATGCCCGCCGCCGCCCAGCCCGAATAGGAATTGAGCATCGAGATCACGACCGGCATATCGGCGCCGCCGATCGGAATGATGATCAGCACGCCAAGTGCGAAGGAGGCGAAAGCGATCAGCCAGAAGAGGACCGGACTCTGCGTGATGACGAAGAGAACAACCATCAAGAGGAGCGCCGCGGCGAGCGCGATGTTGATCGCATGGCGCTGCGGGAGAAGGATCGGTTTGCCCGACATCCGGCCGTCGAGCTTCAGGAACGCGATGATCGAACCGGTGAAGGTGATTGCGCCGATCGCCGTGCCGATCGACATTTCGACGAGGCTCTGGGCTTGGATTGCACCCGCCGTGCCGATGCCGAAGGCCTGGGGCGCATAGAGCGCCCCTGCTGCCACGAGGACCGCGGCAAGGCCGACCAACGCATGGAAGGAAGCGACGAGCTGCGGCATCGCGGTCATCGCGATGGTGCGCGCACGCCAGGCGCCGATCGCGCCGCCGATGGCTATGCCGACGACGACGAAGATCCAGGCGGAGAAGCCGGCCGGCAGCCGATAAAGCAGCGTCGTGACGATCGCGATCGCCATTCCGATGACGCCGAGAAGATTGCCGCGCCGCGAGCGTCGCCGGCGACGACAGGCCGCGCAACGCAAGAATGAAGAGGATCCCGGAAACGAGATAGAGAAGGGCCGCGAGATTGCCGGACATCGCTCAGCCCTTTTTCTTGTACATGCCGAGCATGCGCCCGGTGACGAGGAAGCCGCCAAAAATGTTCACGGAGGCCAGGATCAGGGCGATGAAGCCGAAGATGCGGGCCAAAATTGATCCGTCATCGCCGGGCGTCGAAACATCGACGCCGACCGAAAGAAGCGCGCCAACGACGATCACAGAGGAGATCGCATTGGTGACCGACATCAGCGGCGTGTGCAGCGCCGGCGTCACCGACCAGACGACGTAATAGCCGACAAAGACGGCAAGAACGAAAATCGCCAGGCGAAAGACGAAGGGATCGAGCGCGCCGCCGCTCGCCACATGTGCGGCCGCACCGACCGCATGCGAAATTTGGTCGGCATAGGACTGCGCGGCATCGGCCGCCTGACGCGCGGCATCGGCCGCCGCCTGCGCCCTCTCAAGAAGCTGTTGTGCAGTTTCGTTCGCCATGTCTGCTTCCTATCTGCAATGGGACGCGGTCGGATCAGGCTGGGTTTTGAAAATTCGGATGGACGAGCGCGCCGTCCTTCGTCAGCAAGGTCGCCTTGACGATTTCGTCGTCCCAGTTGATCGCCAAGGTCTTGTTTGTCTTGTCGACGAGCGTTTCCACGAAAGCGAAGAGATTCTTTGCATAAAGCGACGAAGCCGTCGCCGCGAGCCGCCCTGCTACGTTTAGATGACCGATGATCTTGACGCCATTGTCGGTCGTAACCGTCTCGCCGGGCTTGGAGAGCGCGCAATTGCCGCCGCGCTCGACGGCGAGATCGACAATCACCGATCCCGGCCGCATCGACGCCACCATGGTTTCGGTGATCAGCACCGGCGCCGGCCGGCCCGGGATCAAGGCCGTCGTAATGACGATATCCTGCTTGGCGATATGCGAGGCCGTCAGCGCCTTTTGCTTTGCCTGATATTCGGCCGACATTTCCTTGGCATAGCCGCCGGCCGTCTCGGCTTGTTTGAACTCTTCGTCCTCGACGGCGATGAATTTGGCGCCGAGCGACTCGACCTGTTCCTTGGTCGCCGGCCGCACGTCCGTCGCGGTGACGATGGCGCCAAGCCGACGTGCCGTTGCGATCGCTTGCAAACCGGCGACGCCGACGCCCATGATGAAGGCCTTCGCGGCAGGCACCGTGCCCGCCGCGGTCATCATCATCGGCACGGCGCGGCCATATTCTGCCGCCGCATCGATGACGGCGCGGTAGCCGGCAAGATTGGCCTGGCTGGAGAGAACGTCCATCGCCTGCGCGCGGGTGATCCGCGGCATCAGCTCCATGGCGAAAGCGTCGACGCCGGCCGAGGCGAGAGCCCGCAAGGCATCGACATGGCCATAAGGATCCATGATTGCGATGACTGCGGCCCCTGGCTTCGCCCCCTTCGAGTTCCGCGCCGCCGGGGCGCCGCACGCGCAGGATGATATCGGCGCCGGCGATGGCCGACGCGGCGTCGGCGGTGATCGTGGCGCCGGCCGCGGCATAATCCGCATCAGGAATGGCGGATTTAATCCCTGCACCCGCTTCGACCGCGACCTCCGCCCCGAGGCCAATCAATTTTTTTACCGTCTCCGGCGTCGCAGCAACCCTCGCTTCGCCAGGATCGGTTTCGGCAGGCACGGCTACACGCATTGATGGACTCCCGATCGAACAGGGAAACGATTTCAGCTTCGGGGCACGTCCTGACTAAGTCCCGCCGAAGTTGCTTCGCCGTTCCAAAATAGGCGAGATCGCCAAGATTGCTCTGCGCCGATGAGGTAGCCGCATCGGTGGGACATGAAACCGCACCTCCCGTTCCCACTCACATTCCGCACTTTCAAGGGCTTGGCGGAAACCTCGAGCGGACCCGGCAGCATTTAGAGCAAGCTTTAGGAGTCTCAAAGGGTCGTGATGGCGAGGGTGACAAGCGCGACAACGACGCATGCCAGCGCGATTTTGAGCAGATTGAGGAACATTCGATAGGTCTTTACGTGCTCCGCAAAATCCGCATCGACCTGCGCGTCCGCGGAAACGGCATGTTGATTAGCCATCGTGCCTCCCATTTTTTGGTTCGAGCCCATCAGTTCGCCATTCACAAGGATCGCCGGCCGCCGTCAAGGGGTCTAGGTGACGCGGGATCAAAATTTGTGGGCACGGCAGCGGCCTTGGCGGGGGCGGGACGCTTGACCTCCGCCAGATGCGAGCCGATGGTCGCACTCAGTAGACTTGAGGGGGAGAGGTTCGGTCGTTTGGCATCCGTGCAACAAACATGGGGAGGCATGACATGGCTATGGATCAAACCGACATCGGCGCATTGCAGCAAGAAGTTACGTCGGCAATCCGCCAACACTGGATATTCTTCCTGGTCGAGGGAATTATCCTCATCATCCTCGGGTTGGCGGCGATCTTGGTCCCCCCGATCGCAACTTTGACTCTCACCATTTTCCTCGGCTGGCTTTTGTTCATCAGCGGCGTGGTCGGCCTTTTCTCAACCTTCAAAATGCGGCCGGCGCCGGGTTTTTGGTGGTCGCTGGTCTCGGCGATATTGGCCATCGCCGTCGGCGTCATATTGATCGGATGGCCCGTGAACGGCGCCGTCTCGCTGACTTTGCTGCTCATCATCTTCTTCCTGGTCGAAGGTGTCGCCTCGATCATGTTCGCCCTCGAATACAGGCGTGATCTACCGGCGCGCTGGGGCTGGATGGTCGCAAGCGGCATCGTCGACCTCTTCCTCGCGGCGCTAATCTTCGCCCATTTTCCGAGTTCCGCCGCCTGGGCCATCGGGCTGCTCCTGGGCATCAACATGGTGTTCGGTGGCACGACTCTGATCGTGATGGCGCTCGACGCGCGCAAACTTTTGCCGCCGACCTAACGCAGCACCGCGAGACCCAACAAGGCCGATGAATTGCATCGCGGCAGCATGGACATGGTTCGTGGAGCAAATCCACGGGCTGCGGGTGCAATTGCGCCTTTGCCTGCGGATGACAGTCGCCGCCGTATTGGCCTTCAGCCTCTCGCAATTATTGCATCTTCCGCTGCCGCTCTGGGCGGTTCTGACCGCCGTCATCGTGACGCAGGTGAGCGTCGGCAAATCGTTGAAAGTGACGCTCGATTATATGGAAGGCACGCTTGGCGGCGCCATCTACAGTGGCGCCGTCGGCACGTTTGTCCCGCATGCACTCGGCATCGGGATTGTTGCGACGCTGGCGATCGCCATTGCGCCTCTCGCCTTGCTCGCCGCCACCAGCCAGCGATTCACGACGGCCCCGTTCACGGCGGTCATGGTCCTGCTGATGCCAACGATCACCCATGTCAGCGCCATTCACTCGGCTTTTTTTCGCGTGCTCGAGGTCGGCGTCGGATGTGCGGTCGCCCTCTCGGTCTCGTTTTTGGTCTTACCCGAACGCGCGCATAGCTTGGTGATCGAAGCCGCGGCCCAGATGCTCGCGCTCATGGCGCAGGTTCTGCCCCGTCTCGTGGCGGCGCTCGGCGAAACCCAAGATGCGGCGGAAATCGCGCGTATCCAGGGCGATATCGGCCGGGCTTATCTCCAGCTGATCGCAACCGCCGCCGAGGCGAAACGCGAGCGGGTCGCCTATTTCAATGCCGATCCCGACACGCAGCCGCTGGTCGACACTTTGCTCAGGCTGCGTCACGACCTCATCATGGTTGGGCGCGCGGCACTCCAGCCGCTTCCGCCGCGTGTCCTCGTGCGGCTTGGCGGAGAGATTACGGAAACCGGCAAAATCGCGGCGGACTATCTCAGGGCCGCTAGCGCCGCCCTTGCGGCTCGCCAGCCGCCTCCCCCACTCAGCGCCGTCGAAGCCGCTTTTGACGCCTGTGCGGCCGCGTTCGCCGCGGCTCGGCACGAAGGTTTGATGCGGGATTTATCCGCTGATGCGGTGGAACGAATCTTCGCCTTCGGCTTTGCCTTGGAGCAACTGCACCGGGATTTCGGCGACCTCGAACGCGGCGTGAGGGAGCTTGCGCGTGCATCCGCGCTCAAGTCGCAAGCGTGAGCGCCACCGGAACGCCGGCCGAAATGCCATGATGGGATAGGGTTTGCCGCCCCTATCTCAGTCGCGGCCTTTGCAGGTGGAACCGCCGCGCCTAGATTCAAGCGGGCGACCCGTATGGCTGCGGCGCGCGCCGAGTTTATCGTCCAGAGGGAGACCACTTATGTCCAATAAATCCAGTAAAGACGCGGTACCGCCGCAGCTGGCGACGCCGACAGGCTTCGGCGCCAACGCCACCCGCGACATCGCGGCCGCACTCAACCTCATTCTCGCCGACGTGTTCGCGCTCTATCTCAAGACGAAGAATTTTCACTGGCATATGAGCGGACCGCATTTCCGCGACTATCACCTTTTGCTCGATGAACAATCCGATCAGATCTTTGCGATGACGGATGTGATAGCCGAACGCGTTCGCAAGATCGGCGGGGTGACGCTGCATTCGATCGGTGAGATTTCGCGTATGCAGCGCGTGCTCGACAATGACGCGCCTTACGTCGATCCGCAGGACATGCTGGCCGAATTACGCGATGACAACGGCGAGCTTGCCAAGCGGATGCGCACGGCACACGAGGTCTGCGACGAGCATGGCGACGTCGCGTCCACGAGCCAGCTCGAAGTCTATATCGACGAGACGGAGCGGCGGACCTGGTTTCTCGCCGAGGCCGGCCGCATACCACCGCCCTCGGCCTGAACCGCAATCTGATCGCGCGTGCAAAAAGGGAGTCTTTCCGCTCGCCGGGAAACACTCCAAGGTAGGTATCCAGCGCGAACTGGCCGGATATTTCCGTGGCCGCGGCAATCATGCGGCCACGAAATCCTTAGGGCGCCCCAGGTTGCGCCAAGCGAGTGCAGTCCGGCCAATGACTCCCTCAGAATATCGACCCTCGCCTTCAGCATGCCGACCCGCTCGAAGCAGTAGAAAACTTCACTTTCGCCCCATTGTTTTCTATTTTATTCGAGGGGACGGAATTAAACTGTGACGTTAACGATGAAAAGCTCCAATTAACGTCGAAAAATTGGGAAAATGCGTCAGTTTCTCTTGGGAAATAGTTCTATTTTGTTTGGGAGATATTCCCGCTTAGGTGACCTGATTTCGCGACTCGGATCTATTCTTGTCGCGAGCTTTTCCTTCATACTGACGTTGGGCTCGTACATCCACGTTTCTCGCGATGTGCGCTTTTGGTCACATGTCGCATGTATCTCATCGACTCCAAACCCGCGGCCCGATTTATGCTTCTCGAAGAAGTCCGCGGATTTGCACATGTTTTTAGCGCCTGTTGCGCGACGCCGTAGATCCAGGCGAGATCTTATGGCATTTTATTTCGGTGGGGTTCATGGCAAAGCGATTTGAATTCCTCTTCCGCAGCCTCGCCGCGATCGTCACGAGATCCCGCGGCACCGAATGGGTTTGGGCCGATGGGCTGCCCCTCGACCGGCGCAAATTCCCCAGCCGAAGCATCACGATCCGGCGCGCTCCCGCGGCAGTCTTGTTCTTCATCATCGTTGGCCTGCCAGTGGCGGCAGGCGCGCAGCCGTGGTCCGTGGACAAGGCGCAGCGGATCGACCAGCTTGTCCAACGTTTCCGCGAACTCAAGAGCGACGGCGACGCGACGCTTCTGACGCTGAGCCTTTCGATTGGCGTCGACGGGACACTCACCATGGCAAAAGGCTATGGCGCAAGCGACGGCAGGAATGCCACCGAACACACGCTCTACGACATCGGATCGGTGACGAAGCAATTCACCGCTGCGGCCATCCTTGAACTGATCCACAACGGCGCAACTGCCGTTCGCACGCAGGCGAAAATCTCGATGAACACCAAGCTTGCGGATGTTTTCGGCAATTCCAGCTACTGGGCAGCGCAGCCCTGGCTTACGGTTGGCCGTCTCCTCTCCATGACGTCGAATTTGCCGAATTTCACCCGCTGGCCGCCAAGCGATACCAATCCCTGGGAGCCGATCAGCGCACAACACCTGTTCGACACGATCGAACAATTGACACCGCCCGCCGCACCGTCGGACGATTTCGAATACAGCAATACCAATTATTTCCTTCTGGCGGAAATGATGGAGCAGGTTCTGACGCCCGGCGAACAGACCCCGGAACCTTACCATGAATTCCTGCGCAAGCGGATCTTTCAGCCGGCCGGCATGCTGAGCACGAGCTTCATCGGCGACAAAGATGGCGATTTCGATCCTCCCGATCCCTTTGCGCCCCTCGCGAGATCACAACCGGTCTCGGCGACACTGGACGATCAAGGCGCCGTCCTCGCCTCGCCCGATTATCGGCACCGTAGGCGCCCGCCTTTCACCCATCCCGACTGGCTTAAGGGCAGCGGCGACGTGGTGAGCAGCGCGCTCGATCTTTTTGCCTGGAACAGGGCCTTGATGAGCAGCACAATCGTCCCATCCGAGGTTCGCGACCAGATGTTCGCCGATACGTCGCGGGTCTCGCCGCTCATCTATTACTGCAGGGGTTGGTTCTGCGAGCATAAAGAGGATCGCGACGTCTACAGCCATTCCGGCGCGGTTCCTGGCTATACGTCATACAACATCATCATCCGCCTCAAGGACGGCGGTAAGTGGATTTGCATCTCCCTTCTGAGCAATTGCGATCAGCTCGACGGTTTGGATGACTTGGCCGAGGATATGGCCGACATCGTTCTCGAGTAGCTGCAGCCCCAAGATCTACCGCAGGCATGAAGAATTTCGGAGACCGCCGGCAGGGTAACCTGCTATAAGGCGGCGGATATCTGTCGCTCGGGCATGACCCAAGAAAGCGGAAACCGGTTTTGCAAGAAGATCATTCGATAACGTAAGGAATGTAGGATAGGATTGGCTTCACGCGGTCCTGTTCTTAGCTGGAGAACTGCGAGACCTTCGCGGCGAGCGCTCTTCGAATTGACCCGTGAGGTCTCTTTCAAATATCGAGGGTCGGTCACTTGTCTCTGCGTCTGCTGCTCGCCAGGTCGATCGCGTTTATTCTTTTCGCGACACTCGTACTAGGCGCGCTTCTGGTCTACTGGCATGCCGTGCAAAAGGTGCAGGCGGACATGCGCTCCGCTATGACCATCGGCCGCCGGATCGTCGACAATGCCTTGGACGACCCGGAGGAAGTGGCCTTACCGCGGAGACGGCTCGAATTGCTCGTCGCAGATTTCAACGGCGACCCGAATTTGCGCGCGGCCCTTTTCAATCCCGACAACAGCGTCGCCGTAGCCTCCTATCTCCGGCCTGCGGAACGCCAGGTACCCGGATTTTTGTTCGATCTCGTATCCGGACCAGCGTTGGTCGAGTCGGTCCAATTACCTCCTGCGCTCAAGAACCTCGGCACTTTCCTGCTCGAATCCGACGCACATAACGAAGTTGCGGGAGTGTGGAGCGAGGCGAGGCTCTCGCTTGCGATTCTCGCGATATTCTGCGGCCTCGTTCTGTTTGTCCTCTATTTTACGCTCGGCCGGGCATTGAAGCCGCTTGAAGACCTGACCTTCGCCTTCGCCCGGATCGGCAATGGCGATTATCGCGCCCGCGTCGCCGCCTTTCCGCCGCGCGAATTGACGAAGCTCAGCACCGGCTTCAACGAAATGGCGATGCGTCTCGCCGAGATGGAGCACAGGAACCATCGCCTGCACGAACAGCTCGAAACCGTGCAGGAAGAGGAGCGGATCGAGCTCGCTCGTAATCTGCACGACGAAGTCAGCCCGCTGTTGTTTTCGGTCGACGTCGACGCGATGACCATCAAGGAGCTCGCACAGGCACGCGACTTGAAAGGCGTCGTCGACCGCTCACATGCCATTCGCAGCGCCGTGGTAGATATGAAGCGCAACGTCAAGGCTCTCCTCGGCCAGCTTCGTCCGTCCGGCCTCCACGCCTTGAGTTTGGCCAGCGCGATCGAAAACCTGATCTCTTATTGGAAGACCCGGCGCCCGGAAATCACGTTCAGCGCCGAGACCCCGGACAAGACTGGGGGTCGCGGATCGACAGCGCTCTCTACAGCATCATCCGCGAGAGCCTGAACAATGCGGTCAAACATACGAAGCCGTCGTGCATCGAAGTGCTCATCGAAGAAACCCACCACGAGGTCTTGGTCGTACGCATTCTCGACGATGGCTGCGGCCTCGACGCCAACGCCGTCTCCGGCGGGTTCGGGCTGATCGGTATGAAGGAGCGCGCGGCCTTGCTTGGCGGCACGCTGGTCGTAGAGAACAGACGTGACAGGGCCGGCGTGGCGGTCACTGCGCGATTGCCGCTGCCGAGCGACAGCGTCGACGCGGCATTTCCCGCCGTTGAGGAGATTGCCGCGCAATGAAAATTCTGGTGATCGACGATCATGGCATCGTGCGCGAAGGCGTGCGCCGGCTGCTGGGGACGATCCCCGGCTCCGAAGTGGTCGAGGCAGGCACGGCGCAGCAAGGGCTTGCGAAGCTGCGCGCCGAAGCGCCCGACATCGTCGTCCTCGATATCAACTTGAACGGCAGCAGCGGCCTGGAGCTTCTGCAAAGACTGAAGAACGAGAACAAGACGACGCGGATCGTCATGTTCACGATGTACTCGGAGGCCGGCTATGTCGCTCGCGCCTTGCGCGGGGGCGCTTCAGGCTATGTCAGCAAAAGCGCGCCCGCCGACGAACTCGTCACTGCCGTCAAGCGCGTCGCCGCGGGACAGCGCTATGTGGACCGCGATGCAGCCAATGAACTCGTCTTCTCCGCCTCCGGCGAGGAAGATCCGCTGCAGAAACTCAGCAACCGCGAAATGGAAATCCTGCGGCTGCTCGGCGAGGGCAAGAGCCTGCTCGAAATCGCCAATACGTTCGGCATCGCCTATAAGACCGTGGCCAATTCCTGCAGCCGGCTAAAGGAAAAGCTCGGCCTCGAGCGCACCACAGACCTGATCCGCTTTTCGCTGCAAAACCGGCAAGCCTGACATCGCTGCACGACGCTAACTGACGCGCTCATCCATTGCCGGCGAGTTTGTCCGCAAACAGCGCAATCGTGCGGGCATAGACATCGGCCTTGTTCCATTGCTTGATGACGGCGAAATTGGGTTCGCCCGGCTCCCAGCCGGCGCCACGCTGCCAGCCATAGTTCTTGAGGAAATTGGCGGTCGAGGCAAGCACGTCCGGGACGTTGTGGATCAGATCGGCGCGGCCGTCGCCATTGAAATCGACGGCGAATTTGAGATAGGCCGAGGGCATGAATTGTGTCTGCCCCAATTCTCCTGCCCAAGCGCCGCGCATCTGGGCCGGGCTGAGATCGCCGCGCGCGACCAGCCGCAAGGCATCAAAGAGTTCGGTCGTAAACATCTCCGAGCGGCGGCAATCATAGGCGAGGGTGGCGATCGAACGGATCGTCGGAAAATCGCCGCTGACGGCGCCGAAGTCCGTCTCAAGCCCCCAGATCGCGACGATCACCGCACCCGGCACACCAAATTGCTGCTCGATCCTCGCGAAGGTGCCGGCATATTGTTTCAGCAAAGCGGCGCCCCTGCGCAGCCTGTAGCTGTTCACCATACGGCCAGAGAATTGTTCAAACGACTGCCTGAAGACATGCTGGCCGTGGTCGCGGGAAACGACCGAAGGATCATAGGTCACGCCGCTCAGACCAGCGTTGATCGCGGATTTCAGGAATGCCGGCGGCCGCCGCCTCTTTCCTGATCCCGGCAAGCCAGACATCGAATCCGGCCGGATCGCGGCAGGTCGCAGCCTCGACAGGGAAGGCCGAAACCATCCCGACGAGGAAGGTGAAGAGGAAGAAAAGTCCGGTCTTCACGCGCATGAATATGCCCTCTACTGCCTCGACGACGCATAAGCTAGAGCATGATCCGCAAAAGTGGGAACCGGTTTTGCGGAAAGATCATCTAGTGGTGAACGAATCCGGATCCTGCAGCGTTCATTCCTAAATCCCTTCGGCGCCGCGATGCGGCCCTTCCGTCGCAGCGGGAAGCGATGTAGAGATCGATAGCCGCAGCAGGAGTTTTCCCTTGCGCTTTTCGCAGTTTCTTATCCCCTTCGCGCTTGTCGTCTTTGCGCCGGCGGCGCAGGCCTCCGCCGATCGGGTGCCTGATGTCAATGTCGAAAAGTCCTGCCGTGATGCACAAAACTTCGGCACCACGGATCCGCAGCAGACTTACAAGAGCTGCATGCTGGACGAGAATGAGGCAAAGAGCCAGCTCAGTAAAAAGTGGTCGGAGTTCAAGGAGGCCAACCGGCGCAGCTGTGTTCCGGTCGCCCCCAGCCCAAGTTATGTCGAAATGCTGACCTGCCTCGAAATGAACCAGGAAAGTTTGCTGCCTTATACCGAAGGCGGCGGAGCCGCCTCGCCGACCATTCCGCACGACTCGCCTTTGCCGCGGCCGGCTCCTTCGCCGGGTCCACGTGGGATGCGCTAGGGCGCGGACCCATAAATCGAGGTTGGTCAGCCCCGACTGCATAACATCCGGATTGCGGCGTATTGCGGACTCAATGCGGCCATCTTGTCATTAGGCCGATTGCTGAATGGCGGATCACTTGAGAATGGTATGCCTTAGGCCCTATTTGCGAAGAAGCCTCCGGGCAGGCGAGAAGGCGAACGAGTTTTTGAAGGTTCTGGGCTTTGGCTCCGCAGCCTGGACCACCTTCGCCGGCTAACCCAGCCTGGCGCCAAGCCCAGTCATGCACTAACAATCAAGCAGGACCACCAATCATGGGCGGGCCAGCGGGTCATCCGGCATTGAGTACAACACAAAGATACATTGAAGCTGAGGGGATGGCGCAGAGGCATGCGGTGGAGTGGCGTGAATCCGACAGGTCGTTAAAAAAACAACCTTGAATGAAGGGCCTCTACTCTTGTCGAAAAAGAATAGGCGTCAAACCTCGACACAGCCACCTTTTGCTCTTCAAGCGCAATTGCAGAGCGGATTAATGTTTCATCAGCAGGGCAGACTTGCCGACGCCGAAAGGATTTATGGAGAAATCCTTCAACGAGCGCCAAATCACTTCGGCGCGCTTAATCTCCTTGGCGTGATAGCTTGCCAAAATCGAGCCTATGAGCGGGCTGTTCAGTTGATCTCAAAAGCCATCTCGATAAATCCCAATGTCGCATCAGCTTACTCTAATCTTGGCATTGCTCTCAAAGAGCTCAAGCGCCTCGAAGACGCACTCGTCAGCTACGATAAAGCCATTGCGCTCAAGCCAGATTATGCGGAGGCTTACTCCAATCGCGGCATTGCTCTCAAGGAACTCAAGCGCTTTGAAGAAGCACTCGTCAGCTACGATAAGGCCATTGCCCTAAAACCAGATTTTGAGGCTTACTATAATCGAGGCAATGCTCTCAAGGAACTCGAGCGCCTTGAAGAAGCACTCGTCAGCTACGATAAGGCCATTGCCCTAAAACCAGATTATGCGGAGGCTTACAATAATCGCGGCAATGCTCTCAAAGAGCTCAAGCACCTCGAAGAAGCACTCGTCAGCTACGAAAAAGCCGTTGCGCTAAAACCAGATTATGCTGAGGCTCACTCTAATCGCGGCAATGCTCTCAAAGAGCTAAAGCGCTTTGCGGAAGCTCTTGTCAGCTACGACAAATCCGTAGCTCTAAAGCCGGATTTTGCCGAGGCTTACTCTAATCGCGGCATTGTTCTCCAAGAGCTCAAGCGCCTCGAAGAAGCACTCGTCAGCTTCGATAAAGCCGTTGCGCTCAAGCCAGATTATGCGGAGGCTCACTCTAATCGGGGCATTGTTCTCCAAGAGCTCAAGCGCCTCGAAGAAGCACTTGTCGGCTACGATAAGGCCATTGCGCTCAAGCCAGATTATGCGGAGGCTTACTCTAATCGCGGCATAGTTCTCCAAGAGCTCAAGCACCTTGAAGAAGCACTCGCCAGCTTTGACAAAGCCATCAAGCTAAAGCCGGATTATGCGCAGGCTTACTCTAATCGCGGCATTGCTCTCAAAGAGCTTACGCGCCTTGAAGAAGCACTGGTCAGCTGCGATAAAGCCGTTGCGCTCAAGCCAGACCTGGCGAACGCCTACAACAGCAAGGGCACCGTTCTGAAAGAACTCGGCCAGCTGGAGGAAGCACGAACGGCCGTTCTGAAGGCTGTCGATCTCGATCCGATGAGCGCCGGCACTTATTTCGCCTTGGCGGATTTAAAGAAATTTACGCCGGGCGATCCGCATCTCGCCGCCATGGAGACGCTCGCCGCGAAACCCGAGGTATTATCGGAAGCCGACCGCATTCATCTCGATTTCGCACTCGGCAAAGCCTACGCCGATGTGAAGGATCATCGTCGTTCATTCCAGCACCTGTTGTCAGGCAATGCCGTGAAACGCGCAACGATTTCCTATGACGAGCAGGTAGACCTCGCAAAGTTCGACCGGCTTGAAACGATTTTCACCCGCGAGTTGATCGGGGCGAAGTCCGGCGGCGGCGATCCATCGCAACGACCCATCTTCATTCTCGGGATGCCTCGCTCGGGCACGACGCTGGTCGAGCAAATTCTCGCCAGTCATCCAATGGTGCATGGAGCGGGGGAATTGGAGACTTTCAAAGAAGTCGCTCTCGCGGTCCCTGGGCCGGACGGCCGGACGATCCCCTATCCCGAATTCGTCCCGACGCTCAACTCGTCTACGTTGATGAACATTGGAGCGCGCTATCTCGCCTTGGTCCATGACCGCGCACCGAAGGGCGAGCGCGTGGTCGACAAGACATTGTCGAACTATTATTTCGTCGGCCTGATCCCTCTTGCGCTGCCAAACGCCAAGATCATCCACACCATCCGTAATCCGATCGACACCTGTGTCTCATGCTTCTCAAAACTCTTCGCGGGCCCGCTGAATTACGCCTACGACCTTGGCGAGCTTGGCCGCTATTACAAGCGCTACGAACGTCTGATGGAACACTGGCGCCGCGTATTGCCACCGGACCAGATTCTCGATGTCCGCTATGAGGACGTGGTCGCCGACCTCCAAACGCAGGCGCGTCGCATTCTTGCCTATTGCGAATTGCCTTGGGACGATCGCTGCCTTTCGTTCCATGAGACGGATCGACCGGTACGAACCCACAGCGCAACGCAGGTCCGCCAACCGATCTATAAGAGCGCGGTCGGCCGCTGGCGGGATTACGAGGAGTTCCTCGGTCCGCTGCTGATGGCGCTTGACGTCCCCCGTCGGCGAAGATGGACCGCTGAAGCAATCGCTTAAAACCAGCCGGACCGCCGCCCGTGCTGATACCAGGTTGTAGCTGACGCGTTTTCACCAGACCGTGTCCAAGAGGTAATCGATCAATCGAAATCGCTCAAATAGCGCGCCGTCACGTTCGGCGCCGGCGCCAAGATCTCGGCAATATCGACGCCGGCCCCTGCTCTTGAAGGCGGCCAATTATCTTGCCTTTGTCCAGCTTGCATCCATAACGCTATGGCTGTGCGTTAAAAAGTCCACGCCCTAAACTAGTGCGGAACAAATGCGGGGCGGCGCACAGTTATAATGTGCTCAAATCGACATCCCTGATGTGTCGAGCCGCACTGCATGATTGCGACAAACGGCCTGCGAAACACGCGGACTTAATTATTTCCTAGCGAGCTGTGGACGCCGGAAGATCGCCCCCGTCACTGCTTCATCTCGGCAAAAAAACCAATGAAATCTGGAACTTGGCATGCCTTTTTGCGCGCCAGTTTACTTCTAAATTCTGTATCCAATTTATCACATCCGCGCCAGAAAAACGCCCGAATGCGAACAAGCTATCGACCGGGCCGGGAAAATCTCTAGGATTGGCATCGCGTACAATTCTCGACTCATAAATCATCATAAGGGGGACGTTGATGCCTAAATTTCCATCCGAGACTCGCTGCAGCGGCCGCCACGCGCGGATGGTCGTGCTCGCGGCGGCGGCGGTGAGCTTGGTGGCCTTTGGCCCGGCCCGCGCAGACACAACCGACCAGCTCCTCGACCAATTGAAGGCGAAGGGCGTTCTTACCGGCGGCGAATATTCGAAGTTGAAGGCCCGCCACGAAGCTGAAAAGGCGGAGATGGCACGCAGTGGCCCGCCCGGGCACCGGGTAGTCACCAAGAATGGCGTCGTCGTCGTTCAAGACGACCGCTACATCCAGCGCCTCGACAAGGGCATTGGCTTCAAGATCCCTGGCATAATCACCAAGGAAGGCGAGGTCGGTGCGGTCGATGTGAAAATCTCCGGCGACTTGGTCTTTGCCGGTATCGAAAGCTTCGAGAGGCAGGCAACCGGCACCGCAATAAATGGCGGCGTCTCCGGCGGTCTAGTCGGCAATAGCACCGTCAACGCCACCAACGGCATCGCCGCCGGCCTTCTGCCGAGCGCCATCGTGCTGAGCATCGCCACCAATCAGATGGGCTATGACCTCGGCTTCACGATTGGCGCCTATACAGGCGGCAATAACGTCGAACCGAGCGCTGTCAATGCTAACGGGCCAGGCTCTCCGCTCGCGCTCGGCACGCCCGGCATCGATCTTCGTCAGGTCTTTGGCACGATCGGCACGCCGACCTTCGGCACGGTCAAAATCGGCCGCGATCTCGGCCTCTTCGGTTCCGACGCCATCCTGAACGACGCGACCCTACTCGGCGTCGGCACGGCGGCCAATATCGCCGCCCCCGGCAATACGACGCTCGGCCGCATCGGCCTCGGCTATGTCTATGCCGACTGGATCCCCCAGGTCACCTATACGACCCCGGATTTCAACGGCTTTACCGCGTCGATCGGCGCCTTCACCCCGCTTGATACGTTCGGCTTCGGGCTCGGAACTGATTCGGCGTACATAAACGAGGCTGAGGCCCCGATGATCCAGGGTCAGGTCAAGTGGAAGGGCGATCTTGGCCCAGGCGCCAAGCTGACCCTTTCGGGCGACGGTCTGTGGCAGGAACACCGCCTTGATTATGGTTCTAACATTATTGGCTCTAGCGGCGCTCCGTTCGCACCTTGGGGTCCCCAGCTTGGCTCGGCTGTGGATTCCTGGGGTATCGACGGCTTCGGCAAACTCGACATCTCCGGGTTCAGCTTTGTTGCCTATGGCTACTATGGAAAAGGTCTCGGCACGACCGGCCTGTTCTTCGACGGCTTTGCCATCGATGGGTCGCAGCGCACGAGCTACGGCGGCTATGGTCAGGCCTCCTATACGTGGGACAAGTTCACGTTCGGCGGCAGCTGGGGCATCAGCGCTCTTGAAGCCAACAGCTTCGATACTACCTATGGACCATTTTTCGGTTACTATAACAACATGTTGAAGTCGAACCAGAGCGCCATCGGCTTCGTCCGCTATCAGCTCACGCCATGGATGGCGATCCAGGGTGAATATGTCTATTCGTGGGCAACGAACCAGACGGGCGGCGAGGAGACTGCAAGCCAGATCGACCTCGGCACGGCTTGGTTCTTCTAAGAACCTCAGCCACTGGGCACCAACAGCAAGCGCCGGATGGACCTCCATCCGGCGCTTTTCTTTTGCGGGCGTTCCGCCCAACAAGCCCTGGATCCCGGCGCGAAGCTTGCCTTCGACCTGGAAAAAGGAAGCTTCTGCCGGCCCTTTCCCCTGAACCAGCCCGCGGCGCGCCCCCTTCATGTCATGAAAGTGCCACCCAACTCGGCCATGAGGAACCTAGTCAACGGGGATCAGCACCTTGGCGAAAAAAGATCATCCCGGGATCGCCATTCGAACGCTCTTCTTGTCGGATCTGCATCTAGGGACAAGAGGTTGTCAGGCGCATCTCCTGCTCGATTTTCTCAAGCATTACGATGTCGATACCATCTATCTCGTCGGCGATATCGTCGACGGCTGGCGGCTGAAATCGGGCTGGTATTGGCCGCAGACGCACAATGACGTCGTACGCAAGCTTCTGAAGCGTGTACACAAGGGCGCCAAGATCATCTATATTCCCGGCAATCACGACGAATTCATGCGTGACTACGTCGGGCACAATTTCGGCGGCATAGACGTCATGGACACCGCCATTCATGAAGCCGCCGACGGCAAACGCTATCTCGTCATGCATGGCGATCAATTCGATCTCGTGGTGCGGCACGCGCCCTGGCTCGCTTTTCTTGGCGACGGGGCCTACACGCTGGCGCTCGGCGTGAACACTTACGTCAACCTGCTGCGCCGGCGGCTGGGCCTGGCCTACTGGTCGCTTTCGGCCTGGGCCAAGATGAAGGTGAAGACCGCCGTCAACCACATTGGCCGATTTGAAGAGGCGTTGGCGCACGAAGCCCATCGGCGCGACGTCCAGGGTGTCATCTGCGGCCACATCCACCATGCCGTCATCCATGACGATTTCGGTGTTCGTTACATGAACACCGGCGACTGGGTTGAAAGCTGCACGGCTTTGGTCGAACATCTCGACGGTCGGTTCGAAATCATCCGCTGGAGCGACGAAGCGCGGCGGATGGCCGAGGCCGTGATCGAAATGCCGCAAAGAACACGCGAGGCAGAGGCTTCCGCAGCGTGACCAAGCTCCTCATCGCGACCGACGCCTGGGGCCCGCAGATCAACGGCGTCGTTCGTTCGCTCGAAAATATCGCCGCTCACGCGGCCAGTTTCGACATGGAGGTGCAATTCCTCACCCCGTCGGATTTCTGGACCATGCCCCTGCCCGGCTATGGCGAAATTCGGCTGGCGCTCGCCAACCATCGCAAGATCGCCGCGACCATCGCCGCCTTCGCTCCCGATTTCGTCCACATCGCAACGGAAGGCCCCATTGGCCTTGCCGCGCGACGGGCCTGCATGCGCGAGGGACGGCCCTTCACGACGAGCTATCACACGCGCTTTCCGGAATATCTGGCGGCCCGTGCGCCGGTGCCCATGCGGTTGAGCTACGCCATCCTGCGCCGCTTCCACAATGCCGCCGCCGGCACGATGGTGAGCTCGGCGAGCCTCGAACATGTGCTCGCCGGACGCGGGTTCCGCAATCTCATGCGCTGGTCGCGCGGCGTCGATGAGACCTTGTTCCGGCCGCGCTCCGAAAACGTTCTCGACGGCCTGCCACGCCCGATTTTCCTGTTCGTCGGCAGGCTCGCCGTCGAGAAGAACATCGAGTCCTTTTTGAAGCTCGATTTGCCGGGCTCCAAAGTCGTGGTCGGCAACGGGCCCTTGCAGGCGCGCCTCGCCACCGCGCATCCGGACGTGCATTTTCTCGGCGCCTTATGCGGCGAAGGATTGGCGCGGGTCTATTCGTCCGCCGACGTCTTCGTCTTTCCGAGCCTCACAGACACCTTCGGAATCGTGCTCTTGGAGGCGCTTGCCTCCGGTGTCCCGGTTGCAGCCTTTCCGGTCACGGGTCCCCTCGACGTGATCGGCGATTCAGGCTGTGGCGTCCTCGCGCCGGACCTTCGGCAGGCGGCGCTGCGCGCACTCGGCATCTCGCGCGAGCATTGCCGCACGCATGCGACCAAGTTCACCTGGAAGGAAAGCGCGCGTCAATTCTTCGACAACATCCGCGTCGCCCAATTGGGCCGCGACTCATCCGCCTCGGCATCGAAATTCGCCGGCCTCGCCGAACCGGCGTGACCCTTTTCACGCTCACTGACCGGAAAAATCGAGCGCGTTGGTAAGATCGCCGATCTCGCCGCTCCCCGCTTGCTGCATGGCTGTATCGCGCGCCGCCAGTCCTTTGAGCTTTTGCAGAGCAAAGCGCCGCGTGATGAAGCGCAGGATCGACGTCGTATCGTAGAGCGTGTGATCGACGAAGTGGCGCTTGGCGAAGGGCGAGACGATCAGCGCCGGAACGCGTGTGCCGGGGCCGAAGCGATCCGCCTTTGGCGGCGCGACGTGGTCCCAGAAGCCGCCGTTTTCGTCATAGGTGACGATCACCAGCATATGCTGCCATTGCGGGCTCTTCTCGAGATGCGCGACGATGTCGGCAAGATGCGTATCGCCGGATAGAACGTCGGCATAGCCCGGATGTTCATCAAGATTGGCTGGCGGCTTATAGAATGTCACCTGCGGCAGGTTCCCCCCATCGATCGCCTTGATGAACACCGACCCATCGAGGCCGCCGTCGCGCAGATGTTCAGTGCGCGCGGCCGTTCCCGGCGCCATGGCGGCAAAATAGTTGAACGGTTGGTGATGGAAGCGTAGCGCGCGAACTGAAACAGGGTTTTCGCTATCGAGCGCCGCCTGCCATGCGCCGGCATACCACGCCCAAGTGACACCCTTTGCGCTCAAGAGATCGCCGATCGTCGGCGCGGTCTGTGGCGGCAATGTCGTCGCTTTGTGCGGATCGGCATAGGCTGGATCGCCACCGGGTTCAGGCGGATTGGCGCTCGGCTGGAATGGCGGCTCCATCGTATTGACGGCGAAGAAATCCGGCGTGAGCGCGCCATCTTTCACGAACTTCGGCGGTCCGTCGATCGCCGAGGCGGGGGAGCCGGGCGCTTGCTTTAGCGTGACACCATCCGTTTCGACGGCCGCGATCAAGCCTTTGGCCAAGCTCTCGTCGGCGTTGGGATAGACTGGTGCACAGGCGCAGATCAGTTCGAAATGGTTGAGAAATGAACCGCCGAAGGCACCCATGAAGAAATTGTCGGCGAGTGTGTAGCGTTGAGCGACGGACCAAAGCGGCAGCTTCGTGCCGTCATAATGACCCATGACGAGCGCGCCCGAATCGGCATAGGCGGCAAAAAGATCGTTCTTGCCGCCGTCGATCTGCATCTGGTTTTGATAGAATCGGTGCCAGAGATCGCGCGTCGCGACGCCGAGCGGCAGATTGAAGCCCTTCGGATCGTCGATCGCGAAAGGGGCGTTCGGCAGGCCTGCGGTGTGCGCCTGATCGATCTGCGGCTCAATGCCTTTGGCTGTGATCCCGCCCCAGATCGGCGGCAACTCCCTCAGCACGCTGCCGTCGCGATCGCGCTGGCGCGCCATCTCGGGCGTCACGTTGGTAAGACCATTGGCGCCGGGAAACATGCCATAGAGCGCATCGAAACTGCGATTTTCGGCGTAGAGCACGACGATCGTCTCGATTTTGGCAAGATCGGCGGCGGTCGGCTCAGCGGCGCTTGCACTATTGGCGAGGAGCGGCAGTACGATGGGAAGAACGGCGGCGCGGACAGCGAAATTCATACGTCCTATCCTTACGTTTCGACGCAAGGTGATCCTATCATTCTCCTATCACCGAACTTTGACATCGGTTCGCCGGATGACGGCGCGTCGTGATGGGCCGTCAATCCGCATGTCGAATTGACAATACTTACGTCTCGCCCAGCCATTTCTCGCCGGAGAGTTCGCGCCGCGCCTTTTCCAATTCTTCCGTGTAGCGGCGCAGTACATGGGCCTCGGAGAGCATGCCGATCGCGTGCCGGCTCGCGAAATCATCCAGGACGGCGAGCGTCTCGCTCTCGGTCCGCTCGAAGAGATCGGCGGCTTGCTTGATGTTCATCGCCGGAAGAAGAACGTCGTTCGGGTGGCGCAGGAGCGTCGCGATTGTTGCGTGCCCTTTCTCGTTTTCGGCGGCGGCGAGATGAGCGTCGGCGACGGAGACGAGGCCGGCATAGCGGCCGGCCGAATCCGTGGCGACGACCCATTGCGTCGAGCCGAGGGGGAACGCTTCCCGGAAAGCCGCGATCGTTTGCTCGGCAGGCGTCGCCTGTATGTCGGCCGTCATCATCCTGCCGACGGTCAGGTTGCGCATCCAGCTGACATCATGAGCGCTGCGAATTGATTCGCCGCGCAGATGCAAACGCCAAGTCGCGAAGGAATAGCCGAACGTCCGCCGCACGATCACCGAGACGATGGTCGATGCCATCAAGATCATTACCGCGAGACGAAAATCGCCGGTGGTTTCGAGCCCAAGAAAACTCATGGTCAGCGGGCCGCCGACGATGGCGACCGCGAGCGCCGTCATTCCGACCGTCACATAGACAGCGGGATCTGGCGCGAGCGCCGGGAGAAGCATCGGCAGGACGCCCGCGAAGATCTTGCCGATCATGCCGCCGAGAAAAAGCGACGCGAAGAAAAGGCCGCCGCGAAAGCCGGAGCCGATCGAAACGGCAGAGGCGATCGATTTCAGGGCGACGACCGCGCAAAGCGCGGTGACGTCGGTTCCGGTCTCGCGAAAGAGCTGAAACAAGGCACCATGGCCAGAGGAAAGGACGTGCGGCGTCGCAAGCGCGAGGGCGCCGACGATGACGCCGCCGATCGCCGGCTGCAGGAAGGCCGGCAGATGGCTCTGCTTGAACAGAAACTCGACGAAAGTAACCCCACGCATGATGGCTATGCCAACTGCTGCGCATAGCAAGGCGAGCACGAAGAATGCGGCGAGATCGACGCGCGTCAGGGCCGCAGTCGGCGCGAGTTGGCTGGCGAAATTGTAATTGATGCCGAGCGGTCGCGCGAGAAGCGCGGCGCTGATCGACGCCGCCACGACCGGCGCCAGGCCGAACAGCGTATAGGTTCCGATGATCAGCTCGAAGGCGTAAAAGGCGCCTGTCAGCGGCGCACCGAAGGCTGCCGCGATCGCCCCGGCCGAACCGCAACCGACGAGTGTGCGCATGTCGCTCCGCCGCAGCCTGAAGGCCGCCCCGAGCCTGGATGCCAGGCCCGAGCCGATCTGGGTATAGCCTGCTTCCAAGCCGACCGAGGCGCCAAAACCACTGGAGACGATGGTTTGCAGCGTGATGAGTACGCTGTCGATGAGCGACATGCGGCCGCCGTGGAGGGCATTGGCTTCGATCGGATCGGCCGGCCGGCGTGGGCGCCATTTTTTGATGAGGATGCCAGTGATACCAAGGATCAAGCCGCCGCCGATCGGCACGAGCGCCATGACGGGTGAATCGAGCGACAAGGCGGCGCTCAGCCGTCCTCCCCAGGGCACGCCAAAGAATAGGTGGTGAATCAGGTCGACCGCCGCCGAGGTGAGGGCAACCATGACCGCCGCGATTGCGCCAACAATGACGGCGAGGCCGATCAGCGCAAATTCATTTCGCCGCACGAAGGCGCGCAGACGCGCTCGCGACGCGAAGCGATCGAAGTGAGAGGTCGGTTTTGGCGCTATGAGGCCCATGGCGCAGCTCGCCAAAGCCATATGGCGCCGGCTGGAGCTTATGACAACTCCGAAAGCGCTGAAGATACTATGTGCTTAGGGCAAAAGCGCGACTCATGCCGCCTCGTTTTCCATAGCGGGCAGGACATGGTCGAGGGCGATGAGGCTGATCATCCGATCTTCAAGCGCGATGGCGCCGCGGGCGAACATTTTGGCCATTTCCGAGGCGACGTCCGGGGTCGGCTGGATCTGTCCCTCGCTCACCGTCAGGATATCGAGGACCGCATCAACGAGAAGTCCGACGACCTGGCGCTCGACCTGGACGACCATGATGACATGGCGGGCGGTCGGCTCGGCCGGGGGAAAGCCGAGCCGCGCCGCGAGATCGACGATCGGCAGGACCGCGCCGCGCAGATTGATCACCCCGCGCACGAAGCTCGGCGCCTGCGGCAGCGCGGTCGCCGGGGTGAAGCCGCGGATCTCGCGCACCGCCATGATATCGACGCAGAACTCCTGCGTGCCGATGCGGAAGGCGATCAACTCTCGGCCACGCGCCGCCATCTCGATGTGCAACTCGTCAATCATGTCAACCTGTTTAGCCGCAGATCTCTGGCGTCACTGTCTTCCGCAGGGAGAGCTCGCACTTCTCGACGCTCAGAATTCTTGCCATTCGTCGGCGACCTGTTTGGGGGCAGCGCCGCCGCGCGTGCCGACGGCCTTCAAGGCCGGCCGGGTGGCGGATTTGGCCCCGCGCTGCATCGGCACCACGGCATCCTCGCCGACTTGGAAGCGGCCGATGAGGCGGGTCAGTTCTTCCGTCTCCAGCGACAGAGTATGGCTCGCCGCTGTCGACTCCTCGACCATGGCCGCATTCTGCTGCGTCACCTGATCCATCTGGTTGACAGCGGTGTTGACCTCTTGCAGGCCGGTCGCCTGATCCTGCGCGCTCGTCGCAATGTCCGACACGATCGTGTCGATCTCGGCGACCTGCGTGAAGATACGATCCAGCGCCTTGCCGGTCTCGGCGACGAGGTCGACGCCCTGCTCGACCTGCGAGGTCGAGGTCGAGATCAGCCCCTTGATCTCCTTGGCTGCCTCGGCCGAGCGCTGCGCCAGTGCGCGCACTTCCGACGCCACGACGGCGAAGCCGCGACCGGCATCGCCCGCCCGCGCTGCCTCGACGCCAGCGTTCAAAGCAAGCAGATTGGTCTGAAAGGCGATCTCGTCGATGACGCCGATGATCTGGCCGATCTGGCGCGAGGATTTCTCGATCCCGCTCATCGCGGAGATGGCCTGGCGAACGACGCCACTGCCCTTTTCCGCGTCCGACTTGGCGGTGGAGACGACTTGGCGCGCATGAATCGCTCCCTGTGCCGTCTTGCGCACGGTGGTGGTGATCTCATCGAGCGCGGCGGCCGTCTCTTCAAGGCTTGCTGCCTGGGTCTCGGTGCGCCGTGAAAGGTCGTTGGCGGCGGAGGAGATTTCCTTGGTGCCGGAGCGGATCGCCTGGGTGTTGGCGCTGACGCTCAACATCACCTGCTGCATCTTCTCGATCGAATTGTTGAAGTCCTTGCGGATCTTCTCATATTCCTCGGTGAACGTGTCGTTCATGCGGAAAGTCAGATCGCCGCTGGAGAACCGATCGAAAGCCATGGTGATCGACGTGACGAACTTATTGTGCGCGTCAATATATCCCTGCGCCTCGATCTCCTGCCGGCGGCGCTCGTCTTCGGCGAGGCGCTTGTGCTCGACAGCCTCCGCTTCGGCGGCGACTTTGGCGATGGCGGCGGAGCGGAACATGTGCATCGCCTTGGCCATCCGCCCGATGCAATCTCTGTATTCGGTGAACGAGATCGGCGCGTTGATATCGCCGTGCGCCAGACTCTCGATCCGCTCAACCGTTACGGCGAAGGGAATGGCGATAGTTTGCCGTGTCAGATAGGCGACGGCCGCGGAAACTGTGATGATCACACCGCAGAGGATCATGGCCGTGTAAATCGACACTAGATTCTGGCCGACGCAAAAGATGAGTGCGAAGCTAGATGCCGTCGTTAGGACCTGAAAACCAAGCCCGAGACTGAGCTTCTTTTCAATCGGCGCGATTTCCCTGAACCATTTCAGCATAGCGACTCCCTCCCTGCGACTGCATGGCCTTCTCGCGTGCCTGCCGCTTTTTGTGGAAAGCTCCAGGTTGCGGCCTGCTTAGGCGCGCGATCCATCCAATGGTGTGAAATGCCAGAAAGAAGTGAATAAAATCGTAGCGAAAAAGCCGAACGAGCCTTCAGTCGCGAAACAAGCGCAAGATTGCGCGAAGCAAAATCGCAAGTCTGACATAACGAATGCGGGTGACATCGTGAAAGCCGCCGGCATTGACGCTATGAATCAACACGTCGTCCGGGCTGGCATCATTTAATATTTCGTTGCAATGTCGGTTCAGCGATTCCTTTTTTGTTTCGCTCCGGCAATGTTTATGGCGCAGGAAACTGGTTTCACCGCGCAAAAAGGCATCTTCGTCGGCGTCGTCGGGCCCAGCGGCGCCGGCAAGGATACGTTGATCCAACTGGCGCGCGAGAGGTTTGCCGCGGAGGCCGGGTTTCTGTTTCCCCGTCGCCTCGTCACACGACCGCCCTCGGCGTTCGAAGATCACACGGAATTGTCGGAGCAAGAATTCACGCGCGGCGTCCGCGATGGACTCTTCGCTCTCCACTGGCGCGCGCATGGGCTCAGTTACGCGCTCGATCGCGCGGCGCTCGCGGCGCTGGAGCAAGGCGCGGTCGTCACCTGCAACATCTCGCGCAACTCGATCGGCGCCGCACAGCAAGCATTCGCCCGGATAAAGATCGTGCTGGTCACTGCGCCGCAGACAGAGCTCGCAACGCGTCTCGCCGGACGCGGGCGGGAGGCGCCGGCCGACATCGCCGCCCGCCTAAGCCGCAACGCCGAATGCGCGGCGCGTTTCGATCCCGACATTACGATCGTCAATTCGACAAGCCCCGCAGCCGCCGCGGATGAGTTGGTGACATTTCTCCTGGGACTACGATCTTAGAAGATCTGCGTGCGCGTCCCCGACGGATTCGGCTGGCACTAAATAACATAACTTTTGCGTGTAAAAATCTTATTTACATATAAAGTCTGTCGACTTAGTCTATCTTTAGAAATAGGCAGTGGCAGCCTGCCTGCGGGCACCGATTTTGGGGATTCACCATGACCGACACGACCGCATCGCGTGGTGCCACCGCGACTCTCACGCTCAGCGAGGATTGGCTGTCCGTCGTCATTGGACTTCTGGTTTTCGGGCTTGCACTTGCCGTTCTCGGCAACTTCGACCTTCTCGGCTGGGCGGCGACGACCAAGGTCTGGACTGACCCGTCAAAGGCGCTTGTGCCCTTCTCCAGGTCCTACAGCGGGCTCGGGGGCCTCGCCGCGCTGCTTGCCACCTACATCGCCCTGCTTGCCGTGTTGACCGCGGCGGCCGCCGCACTCAAAGCCGATGTGCGCCGTTTCGCCTTGGCGTTCAGCGCGACATTCTGGATCGCCTATGGGAGCTGGTTGATCGGCAGCTATGCCCATCTCGCCGCGGTGACGCCCGCCGACTTCAGCAAATTCGGCATTTCCTGGTCGTTCCGGCTGACCAACGAGGGAGGCTATATCGTCGCCCTTATCGTCGGGCTCATCATCGCAAATTTCTTCCCGCGCTTCGCCGCGTGGCTGAATGAGGCGATTCGGCCCGAACTCTACATCAAGATCGCGATTGTGATACTCGGCGGCGTCATCGCGGTCACGGCCGCCGGCAAGCTTAATCTTGCCTCGACGGTCTTCCTGCGAGGGATCGCGGCGATCGCCGAGGCCTATCTGATCTATTGGGCGGTGGTCTATTACATCGCGCGCAAATGGTTTGGCTTCGGCCGCGAATGGGCGGCGCCGCTGGCTTCGGGCATTTCAATCTGCGGCGTAGCCGCTGCCATAGCAACGGGCGGCGCGATCAGAGCACGGCCGCAAGTCCCCGTCCTCGTCTCTTCGCTGGTCGTCATCTTTGCGGTGGTCGAAGTGCTGATCCTGCCGTTCCTGGCGCAGACCTTTCTCGCGCACGAGCCGCTGGTCGCCGCCGCCTGGATCGGCCTTGCGGTCAAGACCGACGGCGCCGCCGTCGCCGCGGGGGGTATAACCGAATCACTGATCCTCGCCAAGAACGCTGCGGAAGGAGTGGTGTATCAGCCCGGCTGGATTCTTGGCGCGACTGCGACGATCAAAGTATTCATCGACATATTCATCGGCGTCTGGGCCTTCCTGCTCGCACACATCTGGACGACCTATATCAATGTGGCGGAGCCCGGCAGTAGAGCCAAGCTCGTCGAGATCTCCGAACAATTCCCGAAGTTCATCCTCGGCTTCGTGCTGACCTTTATTGTCGGACTCGTTCTGGCGCTCAGCCTCGACAAAGGACAGACAACGCACTTCACGGCAGCAATTGGCGAAGCCAATGTCTTCCGCGTCATCTTCTTCGTACTCACCTTCTTCTCGATCGGTGTGCTGTCGAATTTCCGCAAGCTGTGGGAAGAAGGGATCGGCAAGCTCGCCGCCATCTATGTGTTGAGCCTGTTCGGGTTCATCATCTGGGTCGGGTTCATCATTTCCTGGCTCTTCTTCCACGGCGTCAAGCCGCCGCTCGCGAGCTGAGCCACGCCTCAAGGAGACAAAAATGTCGGACTCCGATCTCCGCAAGGAAATAAACGAATCGCACCGCGAACCGCTGCTGCCGGTCGAAAAGAAACTCATCCTCGGCAGCCTCGTTACCGGGTTGGTTCTGCTCGCCGTATTAATGATCATCAATTATTTCGTGGGGTCGTAAACCGTGCCTCGCAACATTGCGGGGATTGTCCCGCTATCCGTCGTTCTATTGCGACAATTGGGGCTGCAGCTTGTGGCCATATCAAGCCCCTCCCGAGAACCCTCCGAAGGCCAGTCTTTGCAAGCCCCCGGCACTTCGTCGCAAGGGACGGTTTGTGATTCGAAATGCCTCTGATTGGCGCCCTCGCGAGTGCCTTTTTAGAACCCCGAATTTGCTTGACTTTTTGAGTCCACAGGGCGACGCGGCGTCGCCCGAGTGCAAAATAAGAAGTTCTTGCAGGCGGAGGCGAAGCGGGCCTAACATTGCTCCATGGCCGAGACGCTTATTACCATTCGCGACGCGCGCGAGAGCGATGCAGAGGCGATTGCCGAGGTGCATGATGCCGCGTGGCGGCATGCCTATCGCGGCATTATCCCGGGACGGGAGCTCGAAAGAATGATCGCGCGCCGCGGCCCCAGTTGGTGGCAATCGGCCATCGTGCGGCGCTCACGACTTGTCGTCCTGGATTTCGATGAGACGATCGGTGGTTATGCAAGCTATGGGCGCAATCGCGTGCCGGCACTGGCCTATGGCGGCGAAGTCTTCGAACTTTATATCGCGCCGGAATTTCAGGGTCTCGGCTTCGGCAAACGGCTGTTTTCCGCGGCCCGGAAGGATTTGGCCGAGCACGGCTATGCCTCTTTCCTGGTCTGGGCGCTCGCGGAGAATGAACCGGCGCTGGGCTTTTATCGGCGGCTTGGCGGAAAAGTCGTGCGCCGCGCCTATGAGCGCTTCGGCACCGAACTGCGGGAGCGAGTTGCCTTCGCCTTTGAATGAAGGTTGCCGCGACGACGCCGGATCGACACACCAGAACCGCTGGAGCATGGTATGCGCCTCGATGCGATTGCGATCGGCGATAACCCACCCGACGATGTGAATGTCGTTGTCGAGGTACCGATTGGTGGCGAGCCCATCAAATACGAAATGGACAAGCACGCCGACGTTCTCGTCGTCGACCGGTTTCTCTATACGGCGATGCGCTACCCCGGCAATTACGGTTTTATCCCGCACACCCTGTCAGATGACGGCGACCCTTGCGACGTGATCGTTGCCAATACGCGGGCGATCATTCCGGGCGCGGTGATCAATTGCCGTGTCGTCGGCGTGCTGCTCATGCAGGACGAACATGGAAGCGACGAAAAGATCCTTGCCGTTCCCTCGCCGAAACTCACGCAACGCTATGAGAACGTGAAGAATTACACCGATCTGCCGCCGATCACGGTGCAGCAGATCGAACATTTCTTCAACCATTATAAGGATCTCGAACCCGGCAAATGGGTGAGGATCTTGGGCTGGGGTGACGCCGAGGAGGGCCGTGGGCTCGTCCGCGCGGCGATCGACCGCTGCAAGGGGCAAGGCTAAGACCAGCAGACGTCAGCCGCACGCTAAGCCAAGCATTCTGATCATATTACCTTTGGATTGCTTCCTCGCGCGGCTCCTCGAGATGAGACGCGAGGTTTCAGCGCGATCTTCACGCCCCCCGCGACAGACAGAAGACGGCTTGGTCGCCGAACAGGTTCCATACCCACCACGGCGCGTTGAAAGGCATCGGGCGCCCGAGCCGATCGAGCGCAATGCCCCGTTCCGTTCTGGCTCCGATCGTATCGACGAGGGCGACGAAGTCGCGGATCGTACAGAAATGGATGTTCGGCGTCTCGTACCAGGACGCCGCGAGACTGTCCGTCACCGGCATCCGGCCCTTGAAAGCGATCTGGGCGCGAATGCGCCAGTGGCCGAAGTTCGGGAAGGAGACGATGGCGTGGTGGCCGATCCGCAGCATGTGTTCCAGGACTTTGCGCGGCTGCCGCGTCGCCTGCAGCGTCTGCGACAGAATCACGTAGTCGAAAGCATCATCGGGATAATCGACAAGGTCGGTGTCAGCGTCGCCTTGGACAACGGAAAGCCCCTTAGCGACGCAGTCATTGACGCCGCTCTGCGAAAGCTCGATCCCGCGCGCATCGACGCCGCGTTCCTCGGCAAGCAGGCGCAGCAAAGTGCCGTCGCCGCAGCCGACATCGAGAACCCGGCTCATCGGCTCGACCATGTCGGCGACGACAAGAAGATCGACACGCGCCGTCTGCGAGAGCATGGCGGCCGTTCGCGTTGCCCCCGGATCAGCCAAGCTCAGCTCCCCGGCCGGGCCGGCGCGATGCCGCGGGCACGGGCCGCTGCTTCGAGGAAGCCGCGTGTCGTGGCGTTGAAATCCGGAACATCGAGAAGAAAGGCATCATGGCCCCTATCTGTCTCAATCTCGACGAAGGAGACGGAGGCGCCGGAGGCGTTGAGCGCGTGAACGATCGCACGCGACGCCGCGGTCGGGTAGAGCCAATCTGACGTGAAGGACACGACGCAGAAGCGCGTCTTCGTGCCTTTGAACGCCAGCGCGAGCGAGCCGTTGTAATCGGCCGCGAGATCGAAATAGTCGCAGGCGCGCGTGACGTAGAGGTAAGAATTCGCGTCGAACCGATCGACAAAACTCGTGCCTTGGTAGCGTAAGTAATTCTCGATCTGGAAATCGGCATCGAAGGAGAAGGTCGGCGCCTCGCGTTCCTGCAATTTGCGGCCGAACTTGCGCTGCAATGCCTCCTCCGAAAGATAGGTGATATGCGCCGCCATGCGCGCCACGGCGAGGCCCTTCACCGGGTTGGCGCCGTCGTCGAGATAGTGGCCGTTGCGCCATTCTGGATCGGCCATCACGGCTTGCCGCCCCACTTCGTGAAAAGCGATGTTCTGCGACGAATGCTTGGCGGCGGTGGCAATCGGCATGGCCGAAAACACCCGCTCGGGATAGCTCGTCGCCCATTGCAGCACCTGCATGCCGCCCATCGAACCGCCAATGACACAAAACAGCGACTCGATGCCCAAATGGTCGATGAGCATGGCCTGGGCGCGGACCATGTCGCGGATCGTGACCACCGGCAGGTCGAGCCCATAGGGGCGACCAGTCGCGGGATTGGTCGAGGCCGGCCCGGTGGTGCCCATGCAGCCGCCGACGACGTTCGAGGCAATGACGAAATAGCGATCCGTGTCGATCGGCCGGCCAGGCCCGATCATCACCTGCCACCAGCCGGGCTTGCCGGTGACCGGATGGGTGTTGGCGACATGTTGATCGCCGGTCAGCGCATGGCAGATGAGGATCGCGTTGGATTTGGCCGGGTTCAGCGTGCCATAGGTCTGATAGGCGATTGACAGCGGGCTCAACGTGCCGCCGGCGTCCATCGCCAGGGGCTGGTCGGCGCCGAAGCGCACGACTGGGCTATGCGGCGCGTCCGCCTCAAGCTGGCTGATCGCTCTTTGGTTCGCGACAATCGTCAAGGCTCTGGCACTCACTCCATTTGGCGGTACGCGTCGCCACCCCCTCGTTCGCTATGGCGAACACAGCGTCCGGTATGTAGAAGTTGGCGGAACGCCGGTCAAGGCCGATGGCAAGGGGCTGACGCAGCGCAACTTTCCGCTTTTACCCAAGCACAGCCTCGGCCCCTTCTGAGGAGAGGCAGTCCCCGGTAACATCGCAATCAAGTCCGGAATCAGCCGCGATGGCAAGAAGTGCTCGGGAGCCGGATATTCGGCATATGAAGGGAAAAGCTTTTCAGGTCGGCAAAATTCGCTCTAAGAGAAAGCAGCGCAAAAAACTCATGGCGATCATGCTCGACCGACCTGCATCTGAAACCTTGGCCGATCTCCGCGACGAGATCGATCGGATCGACGCGCGTCTGCACGAGATCTTGATGGAACGCGGCGAAATCATCGACCGGCTTATTGCGGTCAAGGCCCGCGCGGGCTCAGGCTCGGCTTTCCGCCCCGGCCGCGAGGCCGACATGATGCGTCAGCTCGTGTCCCGCCACAAAGGCATTCTGCCGCTCGACACAGTCGAGAGCATCTGGCGCATCATCATCTCGACCTTCACCTTCGTTCAGGCCGAATATAGCGTTCATGCCGATATATCGGGCGGCGACGCGCATATGCGCGATTGCTGCCGGTTTCATTTCGGCTTCACTGTCCCTTTCGTCACGCATCCCGACATTGGCGGTGTGATTGATGCGGTGGCGAGTTCGCAAGGCGATCTAGGCCTCATTCGCGTGGAAGCAGGCACGGCGGCCGGTGCCTGGTGGGGGCGGCTTGTGCAGCCCACGGCACCCAAGATCATTGCCCGGCTGCCGTTTGTGGAGCGGCCCGACCATCCTGCCGGCATGCCGCTCTTCGTGATCGCCAAGCCTCTTACGGAGGGCGCGGCGCGCGACGTGGTGCTCTATGCCGCCTTGATGGAACGCTGGGACGACGCACTTCAAGGCAGGCTCTCGGCGTCGGGAACCGAAATCCTCGGCAGAGCCGCGGATGCTTCCGGGCTCTCCCTTTTGCTCGCGACACCGGGATCGCTCTCCGCCGCCGAATTACATAAGGCCTTGGCGCCTGTCGGAGCGAAAGCGCCATGCTTAACGGAGATCGGCAGCCATGCCGCGCGATTCGACTTCAGCCGACCCAAAGCGGACGCGCCGCGCGGAGCCGGCGCATGACGATCAGCCTCGGTCTACTCCTGTTCCGGAGTTTGCAGCGATGACTTCTTCCGACGCTGGCGGACGACCGCAACCGCGTCCAGGCGTGCTCGCGATCGAGCCCTATGTTCCGGGCAAGAGCGCGTCGGCCGGACCCGGCAAAGTTCACAAGCTCTCCTCAAACGAGTCGGCGCTGGGCCCCTCGCCGCGCGCCAAGGAGGCTTATAAGAAGTGCGCCGACCATCTCGCTATATATCCTGATGGTTCCGCCAGCGCGCTGCGCGCAGCGATCGCTGCGCGCCATAACCTCGATCCGGCTCGCATCTGCTGCGGCGCCGGCTCAGACGAGCTGATATTCATGCTCTCCCATGCTTTCCTCGGTCCTGGCGATGAAGGCATTTACACGCGGCACGGATTTTCGCTCTATCGCATCGCCATTCTCGCGGCGGGTGGCACACCCATCGTCGCGCAGGAGAAGGATTTTACCGCGGATGTCGACAAAATCCTCGCCGAAGTAACGGCGAAGACGAAAATCGTCTTCCTCGCCAATCCGAACAACCCAACAGGAACCTACCTGCCTTTCGCCGAGATCAAGCGGCTGGCGGCAGCGCTGCCGCGCCACGTTCTTCTTGTCCTTGACGCGGCCTATGCCGAATACGTGACACGCCATGATTATTCGCCCGGCCTCGAACTCGCCATGACGAGCCGGAATGTCGTGATGACGCGCACCTTTTCGAAGATCTACGGGCTCGCCGCGTTGCGACTCGGGTGGTGCTATGCGCCGGCCCCCATCTGCGATGCGATCAACCGACTGCGTGGGCCGTTCAATGTCAGCCGCCCGGCAATGGACGCCGGAATTGCCGCGATCGCCGACCAAGACCATCTCGACAAGTCGATCGCGCATAACGAGGCTTGGCTCGGTTGGCTGATGCGGGAAATTTCCGAGCTCCGCATCGGCGTGACGCCGAGCGTCGGCAATTTTCTGCTTCTGCATTTCAATGATGAGAACGAAGCGCGCGCCGCTGACGCCTTTTTGACGGGCCGCGGACTAATCCTGCGGGCGGTCGACTCCTATGGCTTGCCGCAGTGCCTGCGGCTCACGGTCGGCACCGAGGATGCGAACCGCCAAGTCGTCGCCGCGCTTGCCGAATTCATGAAGGGCGAGGGTAGTTCGCGTGCCTGATGGTCTCGGGGCACCTCTCGCGGCGCCCCTCTTCGAACGCCTCGCTCTGATCGGTCTCGGCCTCATCGGATCCTCGATCGCCCGGATTGCCCGGCGCAAGCGCCTGGTCGGCACCATTGTTGCCGCCGATTCCTCGCCGGAGGTGCGTAAGCGCGTCGCCGAACTCGGGCTCGTTGATGTCATAGCGGAATCCGCCGCGGCCGCGGTGGAGAACGCCGATCTCGTCATTCTCTGCGTGCCTGTGGGCGCGATCGGCGAGGTCGCACGCGAGATCGCTCCGCATTTGCGGCCCGGCGCCATCGTCTCCGATGTCGGCTCGGTCAAAGGCGCGGTCATCGCGGCAGCGGCACAGCACCTTCCGGAAGGCGTGCATCTCGTGCCGGCACATCCGGTCGCGGGAACCGAGCAGTCGGGCCCTGATGCCGGCTTTTCGACGCTGTTTCACAACCGCTGGTGCATTCTGACGCCGCCGGAAGGCACCGACGAGCAAGCTGTAGCACGGCTTGCTGCATTCTGGACGGCGGCCGGCGCCAATATCGAAATCATGAACCCGGCGCATCATGATCTCGCGCTCGCCATCACGAGCCACCTGCCGCATCTGATTGCCTATAACATCGTCGGGACTGCCGCCGATCTCGAAGCCGTGACGCAGGCGGAAGTGATCAAATTTTCCGCCGGCGGCTTTCGCGATTTCACCCGCATCGCCGCCTCCGACCCGACCATGTGGCGCGACGTCTTCTTGAACAACAGAGAGGCGGTGCTGGAAACGCTCGGCCGCTTCACGGAAGATCTGACCGCGTTGCAGCGCATGATCCGAAACGGCGACGGACAGGGCCTCTTCGATCTCTTCACCCGCACGAGGGCGATCCGCCGTGGCATTATCGCCGAAGGCCAAGAAACCGCCGCGCCGGATTTCGGCCGGCGAACGGACGAAGAAGAAGGCTTGTCCTGACGCATGATCTTAACCGAAAAGTCTGCAACTTTTCGGGATCATCCTAATCCTGACGCATGATCTTGCCCGAAAAGTCTGCAACTCTTCGGGATCATGCTAATAGAGTGGCGGCAGGTGGATTGAGGTGTGCGCCGGGCCGATCGAAAGACGGCCGCTGTCGAAGCTGATTGCCACGTGCAGGCTGTCTTGTGGCGCCGCCTGCGCACCGCTCGGCGGCGCCTCGCCGATGAGGCTGTTCAACAGCGCTCCGGCATTGACGAGCATCGGATTGACGCCAAGGCGGCGCAGCAGCGATTCGAAGCCGCGGCTTTCAGTGTCGAGCTTGCCCTGCACCTGATGCGCGTCATCAAGGCTGAGCGAGCCGCGGGCTTTGAATGTCGTTTCGCCATGCGTGATGCTCGCGTCCGCAAAATCGATGCGGCCTCCCGCGGCACGCCAACGGTCCAGGTTTTCCGGCAGGGTCAGCGCCGGATCCAGGCCGGCTTTGGTCAAAGTGCCCCGGGCGCCGATATCGGCAAGTTGGGCCGCGCCGAAGAAGCGATCGAGGAGGGGCAGCGAGGCGGCGCTAGCAGCGATATGAAAATCATAGGACCGGTCTGCTTGCTCGCTCTGCTGAGCGGCGTCCGCCACAAGCCGAGCCGCCTTGCCAGTCAACGAGCCGAACCCTTCCCGGGTGGCGCGCAAAGTGAGATTCTCTCCACTGATCGCGACCCGCCAAATTTCCTTCGGCAAGCCATCAAGGACAATTTGAAGATCGGCCCATGTGAGTTTGAGATCGATGGTCCGGTCGTTGGAGAGAACGGCGAAGGGCGATGCGATCCGTGCCGTCACCCTGCTTGGACGGACAAGCAGCGCCGTGGCGTGAAAGCCGCTGAGACCGCCGGAGAAATGCTTGCCGAAGATCACGCCTTCGAAGTGCGGTTTTGTGCAGGCAATGTCGATCGCAAAGGGAAAGCCCGCGGTCTTGCGATCGGGACAGGACCAGATCCGGCCAAAGGCTTTTTCACGGGCGATCCACGCGTCGACAATCGCCTCGCTCTCGCGCGCCGCGAAGTGCCAGGCAAACGTCCAGGCGATTGCGAAAAGAACAACGCATCCAATCGTGCTGGCAAGCCACGCAACGAGCGGCAGCGATTTCTTCGACGCCGGCGCTTCCACTTCGTCGACGGACATCCCGATCTCCATCGCTCGCGTTTTACTCGCGGACGCCTGGATATGCGCTCGACCCTGATCCGCAAACGCCGAATTTGGCTCTGCAAAAAGGTCATGCGACAATGCGAGAATTTAGCGCAGCATCGATTCCTTCGGAATATGTCCTACGTTAAGATCGCGACCAAATCCGGAAATCCCGGCGAATCGATGCTTTTTACCCGCTACGGCAGCGTTTATAGCGCGAACGCCGAGGACGTGAAATTTGGCAATGGCGGAAGATCTCTGGATATTCGGCTATGGCTCTTTGATGTGGCGGCCAGGGTTTGACTTCGTCGAACGTCGGGTCGCGACCGTGCGGGGCTATCATCGCGCGCTCTGCGTTTATTCGCATGTCCACCGCGGCACGCCGGAGAGGCCGGGCCTGGTTCTCGGCCTCGACCGCGGCGGCGCCTGCAAGGGAATGGCCTTCCGGGTTGCAGCCGCCAAGGCGACGGCAACGATCGCCTACCTCCGCAGGCGCGAACAGGTGACGCTCGTCTATCGTGAGCTGCTTCTGCGCGCCCGGCTCGACGATGGCCGCAGCGTGGCCGCACTCTCCTATGCCGTGAACCGTAGCCATGGCCAATACGCCGGGCGACTCGACAGGGAGGAACTCGAACGGCTCGTCTTGCAAGGGCAAGGCCTGTCGGGCGCAAACCCGGACTATGTCCGCAACACGCAGGCTCATCTCGCCGAGCTTGGAATATTCGATGCGACGCTCGAATGGCTCGCTCAGCGGTTCTAGGGCATTTGTTCCGGACTTGTCCGCGGCGCGGGCGACAAACCGGGATCGCTATGCGGCTATGGCCACAGCCCCTGTGAAAACAGAATGGACGCGACGCGTGGCCTCGAGATCGCTAAGGACCACGTGCCTTTGCATCATGTCCGTCGCCAGGAGATAGATGTGCCATTCCATCGCGCCGGCCGCTAAAGCCTCGATGACGAAACATTCGCGTGCGTAAGGGTTCGCGCCCAATTCGCATTGGCAAAGCGAGACAATGTGCCGCATGCCGTCGCCGTCGGTCGCAACCGCAATAACGACCGCATCGGCGTAATCCGGCAGGCCGGCATCGGACGCCTCAGCTTGCACAGGAAATACCGAGCAAATGTAGCGCTGCCCGGACCTGCCGCGCCACGCATGAAAATGCGCTGCCAAAGAACCGCCGGCAAGACTTCAAGCGGTGCATTGCCACGCAACTTGCCGGTGGGCGGCGGCTCAATCGCAGTCTGCTCGCAGGAGGGCAAACGATCCGTCACGGCCGAAAGATCGAGTTTCGTCCGGTTAACATATTGAGCGATAACGGAATTCGTTTTCCCGGGGCGAACAAGCTCGCTCCAAAAGCGCGCAAACGACCTAGTTCGGAGAAAACGCAAACAGCGACTTGCTCCCCACAAGCGCCCGGCCGCAAGCGCCCAATGGGGTGTTTCCGTGATCATCATGATCAGCTTCCCCTTCCTCCCTCCTGCATGGAGGTGATTTGGCGGGAACAAAGTTCGAACAGAAGTCTCCAAAGGTCAAGAACTATGGGAAAATCCGAAGGGTAGGATTTTTCGCCTAGGAAAGGGGAATTTAGCCGCGCGATGTGGCCAGTGAGAGGTCGTCTGACAGCGCTTCCTCCACCAGCCGATGGCTAGCCGTCTCAATTCGAGTCTCGAGGAGGCCCATGAAGCTCTCCTTGTCTAGGCCCGGCGGGATCGGCTCCAGGAACTCCACCACCGCCGTTCCCGGGCGGCGGATGAAGCTGCGGCGTCGCCAGAAAAGCCCGGAATCCAAGGCGACGGGTACGCAGACGACGTTGGTTTCCTGCGCAATGCGCGCGACGCCGGCCTTGTAGTGAGGCGGAGCTCCGACGGCTTTGCGCGTGCCTTCCGGAAAGATCAGAAGCCGGCGGTTCGCCGCGAAAATCTGCGCCGCGGCAGCTATCACCTGCGGTAAGGCGTTGCCGCGCTTGGCGCGATCAATCGCGATCTGTTCGCCCCGCCACAGATAGAGGCCAAAGAGCGGGATGAAGCCGAGTTCGCGTTTATGGATGAAGGTGAAGTCACGCACTTTGACTATGAGCGCGAGCACATCGAGAAATGACTGATGCTTCGCCGCGATGATCGCGGCACCCTCGGGCAAATGTTCGAGGCCGCGGAACTCCACCTTTAAATGGCAAATCCGGTCGAGCAGAGCGAGCGCCAGCTGCGCCCAGAGCCGCGCGTATCTCTCAACCCCGCGACGGCCAGGCAAAATAAGCAATGGCAAGCCGACGATCATGAGCACGATCAGAAGGGCATAAAAGCAAAGGTTGAAGAGGATCGATCGCAGAAGGACCATGCCGGCCTATGTCGGAAGACCCGCGCGCGCGGCGCGAATACGTTTGGCGCTCGATTCCGCCGCTGCGAGGAAGACTTCCATATCGCTTGTTCGTGTCCGGTGATTGACAATGGCCGCGCGGATCACCGGCCGGCCTTCAAGGCGAGTAATCGACGGTGCCGCAAGCCCGCTTTCATGCAGATCCATAACGATCTCGCGGTTGATCTCGGCAGCGTCGTCGCCGATGGCACTGAAACAGACGATGTTGAGCCTGACCTTGGCGCAGACTTCGAAGATCTGCGAGCGGCCGATCAAAGCTTCGAGGTGCCGGGCGATCCGGCACGTCTGCGCGATCGTCGCGCCGAGTTTGGCGGCGCCGAACGCCTGAAAGGTGAACCAGGTCTTCAGCGCCCGGAAACCGCGCGACAGATCGGGACCGAGATCGCAAGGCCAGATATCCTGCGCCGCCAAGCCTCGCGGAGCCCGCGCGAGATATGCGGCCGAGCTAATGAAGCTCTCCCGATGCGCTTGCGGATGGCGGCAGAGGAAGAAGCCGGCGTCATAGGGCACGTGCAGCCATTTGTGAAAGTCGAGCGCGATCGAATTGGCGCGCTCGATGCCCTTGAGCAATGGCTTGAGATCGGGCGAGAGCACGCAGAGCGCCCCGAATGCGCCGTCGATATGGAACCACAGGTTCTCACTGGCGCAAAGATCGGCGAGGCCGGGGAGATCGTCGATCGCGCCGGTATTGACGGTACCCGCCGAGCCGACGACGAGAAACGGCAAAAGCCCGGCGGCGCGGTCCCGCGCGATCGCCGCGCGGAGTGCTTCGCCATCCATCCTGCGTGAAGCGTCGACGGGGAGGCGGCGCAAGAACGCCGAACCGATGCCAATGACTTCAAAGGCGCGCTCGACCGAGCCATGCGCCTCTTGCGAGGCATAGCCGACGAGCTGCCGCGTGGCCTCTCTGAGTCCGGCGCGGCGCGTGGGTTCGCCAAGCGCATGGGTGCGCGCCACGAAGGCGGCCACCAGATTGGCCATCGACGTGCCAGTGACGAAAACGCCCGACGCATCGCGCGGGAAGTCGAAGGCCTCGGCGAGCCAGAGCGTAATCTCCTTCTCAACGTCGATCGCGATGTGATCGCGGCCGCCGCAATTGGAATTGAGTCCCGCGGCGAGCATTTCGGCGACCATGCCGACCGGCGTCCCGGCGCCATTGACCCAGCCCATGAACAAAGGATGCGTCGTGCCATTGCCGTAGGGCAGCATGAATTTTTCGAATTCGTCGAGCAGGGCGGACAGCGACTGGCCCTGCTGCGGCAGCGCCGTGCGAAACCGTGCCCGCACGGCCTCGGGCGCCGGCTGCCAGACCTTCCGCCCGCGTAGGCCGCGCAAATGCGCGATCATCAGATCGAGGCCGCGGTGTGCCTCCTCGGCGAAGGCATCCCAATCGCCAGGATCGAGATCGGAATCGACACTGAGCCCACCTTCGGACGCGGCATTTCTTTCGGCGGAACGGGACAAAGACGTAACTTTCGGATGCAAAAGCGGATCGGCAACCGGCGAGCCTATGGGCGAACGGTACGGCGAGATCGTCGGCGACCGGTGCGGCGCCTGTCGAGGCGCTCCTCTGCCGTGCCGCCGGCAATCTCAAGCACAAGCGGCAGAGATGCGCAAATGCTGAGATAGCACTGGCGCTTGTCTGCGCGGATCCGCCTTCGGGCATTTCCCGCCCGCGGCGATGGGGACTTTCTGTTCCTTGCCCTCGCAAACGAGCGGCTTATTTTGATTTCGGCGCGACCTTAGGCAGCACCTCGGGCTTCGCGCCGCGATGTTCGCCTCGGCAGCGACCAGTTCTTAGAAATCTTTGCCCAAGCCTATGACTTTGCCGCCGCCGCGCCCAAAGTGTCGGGCCAGCGGAACACCATAAGGAGGCAGATATGGACGTGGGTTTCATCGGCCTCGGCGCCATGGGCTCGGGAATGGCTTTGCGGCTCGTCGAAGCAGGCCACAAGGTGCTTGTCTGGAACCGCTCGCGCGGGCAGGCGGAAAAGCTCGCGGCCCAAGGCGCGGTCTTGGTCGAACGGTTGCAAGACGCGTTTCAGGCCGACGCCGCGATCACCATGCTGGCCGACGACGCCGCCATTACCTCGGTGATCCTCGACCACGACGTGTTGGCCAGCGCGCGGACCGGCCTCATCCATATTGTCGCGGCCACCATATCGGTCGGCTTCGCGCAGGAACTCGAAAAGATCCACGCCGATCGCCGGCTCGCCTATGTCGCCGCGCCGGTGATGGGCCGGCCGGAGGTCGCTAGCGCCGGTGAGCTCAACATTCTGGCCGCCGGCGACGCGGCATCTATCGCACGCGTCAAACCGCTGCTCGATGCGATGGGCAAGGCGACCTGGGTCATCGGCGCCGCGCCGCATCAAGCCAACGTGGTCAAGCTCGCGGCCAATTTCATGCTCGCGTCTGCGATCGAGAGCATGGCGGAATCGATCGCGCTCGCCAGACGTCACGATGTCGATCCCGAACAGCTCATCGAGATTTTTACGAGCACATTGTTCGCCGCGGCCGCCTATCAGGTCTACGGGCCGGCCATTCTGGAGGGCGTATTCAAGCCCGGCTTCAGGCTCACGCTCGGATTGAAGGATGTGCGGCTGGTGCTCGCGGCGGGGGAGCAGGTCGGCGCGCCTTTGCCCTTCGCCAGCGTCTTGCGGGACAATTTTGTCGATGCGATCGCGCACGGCGACGGCGACAAGGATTGGGCTGCGGTTTCGCAGGTCGCGTTGCGACGGGCCGGACTCAAGGAGCAGAAAGGTTGAAGGGGGTGCATCCACGCGACGCCGTCAGCCGGCGGTTCTAAAAGAGAGGGGATTTCAAGACCTCCCGTTCGGTCCACCGCGCGACGCGCATGGTGGTTTGCGGCGGTCCATGGCTTAGCCGAAAAGACGTCCGACCTGCTATGGCGTCATTGCCATCGAAGCAATGACAACGTTTTCAGGGATGCTAAGCTTAACCGCCGATGTCGCCTGCCAAGGAGATGCTCATGAGCGACGAGAAGAAGGACCTCAGCGGCCCTGATCTGAGCCACGGCGTGGCGATCGCCAGCATCGCCGACGGCGCCCTGCTGCTCGGACATGCGGCCGGCGAGCCTGTCCTTCTTGCGCGGCACGGCAACGAGTTCTTCGCCATCAGTGCACTCTGCACCCACTACAGCGGTCCGCTTGCCGAAGGGCTTCTTGTCGACGACACCGTGCGCTGTCCCTGGCATCACGCCTGTTTCAATCTGCGCACGGGCGAAGCGCTGCGCGCGCCGGCACTCGACTCGGTTTCTTGCTGGCGCGTCGAACGCCGCGACGGGCGAGTCTATGTCTCGGAAAAGATCGAAAGCCCGGCCAAGCCGGCAATCCCCGCCGCGCCGCGCCTGCCGGCCTCTGTCGTAATCCTCGGTGGCGGAGCCGCCGGCAACGCCGCCGCGGAAATGCTCCGCCGCGAGGGCTTCGCTGGCCGCGTCACGATGCTCAGCGCCGACGCATCGGTGCCATGCGACCGACCCAATCTCTCGAAGGACTATCTCGCCGGTAACGCGCCCGAGGCCTGGGTGCCGCTGCGCCCACGGGAATTCTATGCGGAGCATGGCATCGAACTGAAGCTCGGCGCCCGCGCGACGGCGATCGATGTTACCAACCGTGCGGTGCAGCTCGCGGACGGCAGCCGGCATTCCTATGACGTGCTGCTGCTGGCGACGGGCGCCGAGCCCGTGCGGCTGCAGGTGCCTGGCGCAGACCTGTCGCATGTCCATTATCTGCGGACCTTGGCCGACAGCCGCGCGCTGATCGAAGCGGCCAAGGCGGCGAAACGCGTGGTCATCATCGGGGCAAGTTTCATCGGCCTCGAAGTCGCGGCAGCACTGCGCGCGCGAGATCTCGAAATCCATGTCGTCGCGCCCGAGACGCGGCCGCTCGAACGGATCCTCGGCAGCGAGATCGGCGACCTCGTCCGCACCATTCACGAGGAGCATGGCGTCACGTTCCATCTCGGCGCGAGCGTCGCAGAGATCGACGAAAGGAACGTCAAGCTTGCGAGCGGCGAGACTTTGCCTGCTGACCTCGTCGTCGTCGGCATCGGCGTGCGGCCGGCGATTGCGCTCGCGGAACAGGCCGGCCTCGCGATCGACCGCGGCATTAGCGTCAATCGCTATCTGGAGACGAGCGTGCCCGGCATTTTCGCCGCCGGCGACATAGTCCGCTGGCCGGACCGGCTAACTGGTGATCGCATCCGCGTCGAACATTGGGTCGTCGCCGAACGCCAGGGACAGACCGCAGCACAGAACATTCTGGGCCGGCACAGGCCCTTCGATGCCGTGCCGTTCTTCTGGAGCCAGCACTACGATCTCACCATCAACTATGTCGGCCACGCCGAAAAGTGGGACAGGATCGCTGTCGACGGCGAGATCGCGGCAAAGGACTGCCAAGTGACCTATCTACGTGGAAGCCGCAAATTGGCGGTCGCGACAATCTTCCGCGATCTCGACAGCCTGAGAGCTGAAGTCGGGTTCGAGGCGGTCATCGCTGCCGAGGCCTGAACACGAGGATCGGACGCCGCCTATTTCTTCTTGGACTCCGTCACCTCTTTTACGGACGGTGCCGCAACCGTCGCCTTTGGTTTTTCCTTTTTTGGCTTCTTGGCTTCACGGTTGCTACGAAGTTGACCTTTTGCCATGGCATTTCTCCTTTGGTCCGGCTCGCCGACGGCAATCCGAACATCACGCGCCCGGCTACCGTCGCGGTGCTGGTCCGCGAAAACGAAGACAATCGGCCGAGAGGCACCGACTGATCGCCGCGATCTTTCGCGACATGCTCCGCACCAACGATGGATGAGCGGGCAGCCGCCGTGTAATCATGCCAACGCAGCGCTTGCGCGGCAAGAATTTTATCGCCGGCCCGGCAAGCGCGACCTTTTTCAAACGCCTCCACGAACAGCTCGGCAAGATCGCGCCCGCAAAGCTCCCAGACAGCGACAAATTTTCTTCGGCCCGATGCAAGGGGGAGCTGCTTGGTCACCTCGCGCCTTCCAAGACATCAAAGCGCCGGGTTTCGTGGGCACCATCGCAGAACAGGTCCGCTCTCACGGACGGAAGACTGTCTAGCTGACGACGCCGGAAGAATGCGGCGGAGGTCAATTGTCCTCGCGGAAAACAGTAGGGATTTCCGGCGCTTCGGCCGAGCGCCATTCCCAAGGGCCGTCAAAGACCGTATGAGTCCCGGCAATTAGGCGACCTTGTCCCGGGACAGCTCAACGGGGCAGGATTCCGCAAGAGAGCGTTTCCAACAGTGCCTGGGTGCGGGATGCGGATAGTGTTGAATGATTACTCGGGTCATGCCTTCACGGTCGAACTCGCACGGGAGCTATCCCGGCGCGGGCACGAGGTACTCTACCTCTACTCGCGCGACTTTCAGACGCCGAAAGGCGATCTTGCGCTTGGGCCCGACGATCCTTCGACCTTTGCCGTCGAAGGCCTAAGCATCGGCGCGCCGTTCCAAAAATACGACTTCTTCGCGCGCAGGCGGCAGGAACTCGATTATGGCAGGCTCGTCCGCCGCCGGGTCGAAGCCTGGAGCCCAGACGTGGTGATCGGTTGCAACAATCCACTCGACCCACAGCGTCTGATCCAGAACTGGTGCTTGAGCCACGGAATTCCATTCGTGTTTTGGCTGCAAGACATCTACTCGAATGCCATCAAGAGCGTGCTGCGCAAGAGGATTCCGGTTCTCGGCCACGCAGTAGGGTCCTGGTACGAGGCAATGGAAAAGCGCTTGCTTCGGCGCGCGCGTCATGTCGTCGCGATCACCGACGACTTCGTTCCGCCTCTGCTCGCCTGGGGCGTTAGGCGAGACAGCATTACCGTGATCGAAAACTGGGCGCCGAAAGACAAGATCGTGGCTTTGCCGCGTGATAATTCCTGGCGGCGCGCACAGAGCCTCTCGGATAAACGTGTCCTGATGTATACTGGGACGCTCGGTCTGAAGCACAACCCCGATCTCCTGCTCGCCGTTGCCGCAGCCTTCCAATCTGAGCCTGACATGGCCATCGTGGTGGCGTCGGAAGGAAAGTATGCCGATCATGTCAGGTGCGAGGCGCAGGTGCGGGGGTTGACGAATCTCATGGTCCTCCCCTTCCAACCTTTTGACGCATACGCCGCGGTTCTTGCGACAGGCGAGGTCATGCTTGCGATGATCGAGCCGGACGCAGGTTCCTATTCCGTACCGTCGAAAGTTCTCTCGTACCTCTGCGCCGGCAAGGCCATCGTGCTTGCAGCCGAGGAGAACAATCTGGCCGCAAGGATTTTGAACCGCTCGGGCGCCGGGATTGTGGTCCCGCCGCATGACGGGGCGGCTTTTACGGCCGCGATCAGGGGATTTCTGGCGGACGCGCAGACAAGGCGCGACGCGGAGTCACGGGCGCGTTCCTATGCGGAACGGCATTTCGATGTTGCGATGATCGCCCGAAGATTCGAGAAGATTCTGGCGCCTTCCGACCCGGCATCAGCGGGTATGGCGCGGGAAGTCTGAGATATTCCGTTGTCCTGCATCATGTTCTTTTGGGAGAATTTCGGTCCGACGCACGTCGACAGGTGCGATGCCGTCGCGCGGATGCTCTCAGACAACGTCGTTCTCGGCGTCGAAATGCGGCCCACTAGCGCGCTCTACAGCTGGCGCTCGGAAACTGGTCAATATTTCACCAAAACGACATTATTTCAGAAAAAAACCAAGCAGAATTGGATACGAATGGCTATAGAGCTTACAAAGACAAGCATTACTTCTAAGGCAAGCCATGTATTTCTGTGTCACTACAACGAATTGGGCGTCCAGCTGGCGGCGATTCTCATCCGGCTGGCAAGAAAGCGCGTCTATCTTCTCATCGATTCCAAATTCGACGACCGTCCACGTTCGATATGGCGGGAGCTGCTGAAGGCGGTCTGGATCCTGCCGTACTGTGGCGCTATCGCTGGGTCGAGGCGCAGCCGCCAGTATCTGAAATTCCTGGGATTGAACGACGCGAAGGTTGAGAGCTTTTACGATACGGTTTCGGTCGAGCGGATTCGCAGGATTGCCGGCGTGCCGCCCGCACCGGAAGGAGTGGCCTTCGGCGATCGGCATTTCACCATCGTTGCGCGCCTCGTAGTCAAAAAGAATTTGTTTGTAGCGATTGATGCTTTTGCGCGGTATGTGTCGCTGACACGACACCCGCGTACTTTGCGGATCTTCGGGGATGGCGAACTAGACCAGGAATTGCGCGATTACGTTAGTCATCTCGGGCTCACTGAGCTCGTAATGTTTGAGGGATTTCAGCAAGCAGAGGCGGTGAGCCGTGCGCTTGGATCGACCTTGGTGCTTTTGCACTTCAGTTCGGAAGAGCAATTCGGCTTCGCCATTATCGAGGCACTCGCCATGGGCGTCCCAGTGATCGTTTCCGAGAATTGCGGGGCGCGGGACGAGTTCGTACGCTCGGGTGTCAATGGATTTGTTGTCGAGCCGGACAACGTCGAGGGGATTGCATTTTTTCTCGCTCAACTAGGCTCGGACAAGGCTCTTTGGGAGCGGCTTTCGGCAGGCACCGCCGCTTTTGCTGAGAAAGCCGACGCCAAGAGCTTCGCCCGCTCTGTTGGGCGTTTGACATCTGGCAATTGAGCCGTGCAGCCCCGCCTGCGCAAAGTCATCTTTCTTTGGGAGAACTTTGGCCCGATGCACATCGACCGCTGCAGCGCGCTGGCGCTTGAGCTGGAAGGCGGCTGGGAAGTCATCGGCGTTCAATGGACGGGTAAGAGCGCGACTTATGAATGGGTCGTACCCGCTGCCCAACAATTCAAATTGGTCACACTATTTCCCAACTCGGCGCCGAGAGCCTTGTCGTTTATTCGAAAGCTCTGGCGCACACTGGCTTTCTGCTTGAGATCGCGAGCAGACGCATTCTTTTTCAGTCACTACAACGATCCGGTGATCGTCATTACGTCCACGGTGCTTGCATTGCTCCGCAAGCGCGTCTTTTGCATGTTGCTCTCCAAGTTTGACGACTATGACCGCAGGGTCGGTCGGGAACTCTTGAAGGCCGTGCTTTTGCGTCCCTACACCGGGTTTTTGACAAATCGGGGCAGGTCTTCGGATTATATAAGGTTTCTGCGCGGCAACGAGGCGCGGATTGCCTATGGCCACAATACTCTTTCAGTCCGCGAGATCAGAGCCTTCGCGGAGTCGGCGCCGGCGCCCGCCGGCAGTCCTCACAGCGAGCGGCATTTTACAGCCATCACGCGGCTGGTTCCCAAGAAGAATCTGGATGTCCTGCTCGACGCCTACGCGCTCTACCGCAACGCCGTCGGCACACCGCGGCCGCTTCACATCTGCGGCTCGGGAGAGCTCGATGTCTACCTGCACGAAAGGATCGTCGAACTTGGCCTCGACGAACTCGTCATTCTGCGGGGATTTCTACAGCGGCCTGAGATCGCGCGCGAACTTGCTGTCACTCTGGCACTCGTCCTTCCCAGCATAGAGGAGCAGTTTGGCAACGTGATCATTGAGTCCCACGCCATGGGCGTCCCCACCCTCATCTCCTACAACTGCGGTGTACGCGAAACGCTCGTGCGCAGCGGCATCAACGGGTTTCTAGTCGAGCCCGATAACCCGGAAGGCCTCGCCTTCTTCATGCGGTGGCTGCACGCAGATGAGACTTTGTGGCGCAGGCTGGCCGAGGGATGCCAGGAATTGTTGCCGCGCTGTGATACGCCGGCATTCGCCGCGGGCGTGATAGAATTGCTGTCAGGGCTTGTGGCTTCGACGGACACGGGAAACGCCGTTGACTCCCCCAAGATCAGGGTGAAGAGGTGATGCTCGCGAGATTGCTACGCGGCATAGGCGCGAACGCTTTCAGCCAATTGGTCATCATCGGCTTGCAATTGGCGCTGGTGCCCGTGCTGGCGACGCACTGGGGCCTCAGGGTTTATGGCATCTGGCTGATGCTGTTTACAATTCCGTCCTATTTGGCGCTCGGCGATTTCGGATTTGCGACGGCCGCCGGAGTCGATATGACGATGAAGGTCGCGCGCGGCGATCGGGCCGGCGCGGTGACCACGTATCACAGCGCGCTCGCGGCTATCCTCGCCCTATCGACAACAATTCTCGTGATTGTGTTAGCGATCTGCCTGCTTCTTCCAACGCAGGCGGTTACCTTTGATATTCCCGTCAGCAGCGGGGATATCCGCCTCGTACTGTGTTTGATATCGGCATATGGGCTCATCTGCCTCGCAAGCAGCATTTTGATGGCGGGCTTTCGCTGTGCCGGGTTCTATGCCACCGGCGTGGTGACGCAATCCTTCACGCAACTGATCGAAAGCGGGGCATGCATTTGCGTCGTCTTGATGGGCGGCTCGTTACTTGCGGCCGCCATCGCGTATTTAAGTGCGCGAATGAGCTGCGTCGCCGCTCAGGCGTGGGTTCTGTCGCGCAAGATTCCGTGGCTCACCATCAGGTTTCATGGGGTCCGACTTCGCGAGGTGCAGCGTCTTGCGCATCCCGCCATTGCCGCCCTCGCCCTTCCATTTGCGCAAGCCATTTTCCTGCAGGGTACTCCCGTAGTGCTCGGCGCTGCGACTACGGCGGCAACAGTCCCGATCTTTACGACGGTGCGAACCCTCATCCGCGCGGGTGTGCAGCTGACGACTCTTTTGAACCACGCGATCATGCCCGAGTTTTCGACCGCGGTCGCGCGCGGGGACGCGCGCACTCAACGGGGCTTTCTCTTTGCGACCTTGGCGACCAATGCGGCGATCCTGATTCCCGGTTCGATCGTGCTACTGATTTGGGGCCAACAAATCGTCACCCTTTGGACGCACGGAGCGGTTCGGCCGCCATGGCTGTTCCTCGCGCTCATGACGGCGACGATGGTCGTGAACGGCATGTGGCACCCCGTTTCTAATCTAATCCTGGCAGCAAATCGGCATGCCGGCTATTCGTACTTCTATCTTGTCGCAGCAGTGCTCTGCGTCGCGATTTGTTATCCGCTCTCGCTCTGGAAACAGGCTGAGGGAGCGGCGATCTCACTGCTGATTCTCGATAGTGTGATGCTGATATTCGTGATGCGGCTCGCGCATGCGCAAATTCTCCGACAGTCCGGCGCACCTGTCTGGGGTCCAGACGAGACGTCGGGCATCGGGGCGCAACCAACCGACTCGGGATCTGACGCCTCCGCTGCCGCCCGGCAACGCCAATTTTCGGAATTGGCATGATGCGTTCGGTAGGGGTATTTCATCCAGGCACGCAACATTCTTGGCAGACGGCACGCGCCTTGCAGAACACGGGCGAGCTTGGCTGGTACGCCACTTCGATCTTCTATCAGCCGGAGAAGTGGCCATATCGCGCGCTTCATTACATGCCGCGGCCCTTACGCAAGGCGATGCTCACGGAATTCGGCCGCTTCTTCCACCCAGCACTCTCCCCCGATCTCGTCCGCACGGCCGGATTTCACGAATGGCTGGAGCGGGCGCTTTCGCGCATGGGTTTTCGTGAAGCCGCCGCGAGCGTGAATATTGCGGGCAATCATTCGTTCGCGAAATCGGTTTGCCGGTTCATGAAGACGGAGCCGGTTTCTGTCGTCTGGGGATATGATACGGCTTCCGTCGATGTCTTCGCCTATGCCAAGGAGATCGGCGTCCGCAGAATTCTGGATAAGACGATTGGAGATCCGCGCGTCTACAATTCCGTCATGAAGGAGGTCTACTCGGAATATAGGGAGTTCTTCCTAAATCCTGACTTTGCCGTGCCGCAATCGGTGATCGACACTCAGGATGCCGAATACACCTTGGCCGACGGGATCGTGGTCGGCAGCGACTTCTGCCGCGATACGATTTTGAATCCGATGGCGCGTCCGGATTTAGCCGGAAAGATCTCGGTTATCCCCTACTGCTATGATGACATATTCTTTCGCGCAGGTGGCCCCGACCAGCGTTCGAGCGAGGCGCCCGTTCGCTTCCTCTTCCTCGGCCAGGCTGGACCGCGAAAGGGGATACACTTGCTGTTGAATGCATTCGAACGCATTCCCCGGACAGCAGCGAGCCTCACAATTGTGGGTCAGCTGCAAATTCCAAACGCGACCTTCCGGCGATTTGCCGACAACGTCACCTTGGTCAGCACAGTTCCGCGCGCGGCGGTGGTGAACTACCTCCGTGCGGCCGACTGTCTTGTCTTTCCGACCTACTTCGAAGGTTCACCGATCACCATTTACGAGGCTTTGGCGTGCGGGTGCGCCGTGATTCAGTCGAAGAATTCCAATATGGACGCTATCCCCAGCGCGGGCTTGGCGCTGGAAACGCTCGACGAAAGCAGTCTCTATGACGCGCTGATCTATGTTATCGACAATCGCCAGCTCCTTCACGCCTGGCAGGCGAATGCGCCGAAACTTGCAGAGGGTTTTACGATCGCCTCCTATCAGGAGACGATTTTCGCTTTCTTGAATCAGATCCTGGAACCAGCGGAATAGCGGGAGATGTTCGACAGAAACAGGCCGTTTGGCTTGACGCGTGCAAAGTGCCGGAGGTCATCTTGTCTTTAATACAGCCAGACTCGGCGATGGATCTGGATGAGCGTCCGGTTGCGCATGTCGATTATACGCGCAATGTCATCGTATATGTTTTTGGCGCACTTGATTCACTTGTACCGTTTGCCTATTTCCTAAATATATATCCTAACGTATGGCACGGTATAACTATAGCTATAAAATTTTCACTGTGTTGTATATTTTACAAATATGTTGAGATAAGTAGAATATCGAAGCTATCTGCTTTGGCTCTCACGATTATTATTCTCGTATCGTCTGTACCCGGAGGCTCCGGCCTAGGCGATTATATAAGAATATTTGGATTTCTGGCACATGTATTTCTGACGTTAGCGATTGTCAGGAGAGATAACCTCCAACAATATATCCTGTCATGCACGACCGTGCTTTTTATCGGGACGCTACTCTATCTTGTATCCGTCAAGACCGGGCATGTTGGCGATACGTTTGGCCGCTATTCGTATTTTAACGGCTCTCACCCAAATCTGGGTTCCGAGATCATCGCCATGTCTATTATTCTGGCAGCCTGCGTTTTGTCTTGGCTGCCATTTCTCGCCTTATCCGTTCCCTCGATATATGCCGTCGATCTCATGCAAGGCCGTGCCGCCTTACTTGTGGCACTGATCACTATTGCGTCGAAACTGTATTTTTCCGGGCCAAACAAAAAAAACCGTCTGGTTTTGAGCGTCGTTTTATTGGTATCGGGCGCATCCGCCCTTTTGTTTTGGTCAGGACCTGTTTACAGCTATATTGATTCCGTATTCTTCCTGCGTGATAAATATAGAGGCGTGAATACCGGCTTCGTCGGCCGTGATCAGCTTTGGAATGCCGCGTGGGAATACTTTCTAAAGAGCCCAATCATCGGAAACGGCGCAGGGTACTTCGACCGATACGAGGTCAATGTGCATAATTTCTTCCTCTATGGATTGTCAGAATTCGGTATTCTGTCTTTACTGATTTACGGAATGATATTTTTCCTTCTTTACGATCTCTATCGTACCAACAAGAATTGGTTTTATTCCTTTATCGGTATTCCGATATTCTGGATATTTAACGATCGCTTTTTGAATATAAATCCATATCCATTTCTGTTCTACATCGTATTATTTGCTCACATCAACAGGTCCAATTATCCAGCGGCGCCCGAGGCTCGCGGACTTCGCCGGGTGGAACCGGCGGTTCCCGAACGACTCGATGAGAGCTGACCGCGCCGATCTCAATTTGCTTCGTCGCGACCGCGCGATTGGACGGAGTTGAATACCCGTTCCTGCGCGTTGGCTGTGTAGCAACGCTGTGCTGCAATCTGATGTCCGGAGCTGCGGCACGCCGCGTACAGAGTGCTGTTTTCGACATCGCCCACCGCAACCCGATCATCAAATCCATACTGGTGAACGGAGGGCAGTTTGTTGCACGCCGCGACGCAGCCTGAGAGCGTGTTGCCGGGTCCCAAGATAATAAACCCTGACGCCTTCGCCTGCGGGTCGTGGCTGTTGTCGAGCGACGTGCAGCTCGAAAAAGTGGTCAGTCTGCATCTTATGATGAACCCATCGCCGAAATTACGATCGCCGCGGCATGCGGAAAACCTATGAAACATGCCTTCCACGACAAATCCCGTATCGGATAGTTCTCCGACGCAATTGCTGATGAAATGATTGGCATCGCGGATCACGAAAGCCGCGATCAGGCGATTTGGGCCGCTGAGGGCATGAAGCGACGTATTCGCTTCTATCCGATGCAAAAAATGGTCGGTGCCTTGGATGGTGATCGCGCCGGATACCTGACGGCGATTTCGATTGAGCAGCACATTCGTCGTCAACACGTCTTCGATCGTGCATGCCAGTCCACCCGCGATAAAAATCGCTTCGTCGGCGAAATTATCGAATTGGGCAACCTTGATGGCGCTCCAGGAGGCCTTGCGGAACCTCACACCGCCGGCAGCCAGATCGGGACCGCCGCCTCTAAAATTGATCCCGCTTATGCCGGCGGAGGTCACGCCTCTTTCCGGCGTATCGAGACACCAGCCTGGCTTGGTGCACCGAAGCGATGCGGAGAGAATTTTGCTGGGCCCGTATCCATAGGCCGCGGCCGAAGATGAAAGAGTTACGCCGTTTCTGAGAAGAACGTTATTGCAAATGAAGGACCCCGGCGGGACGCGCACGACGCCACCGCCTGTCTTTGCGGTCCAATCGATCGCCGCCTGGATTGCCGGGCTGTCGTCGGAAACGTCATCGCCCTGAGCCCCAAACCAACAGATGTCGACATCTCCTACAAACACGCGTTCAAATCGGCCGGCCTTCTCCGGCGAGACAATCTGCGGTTTGATATGGAGTCCATTATCGTCTGGTTGCTGCGACGCCGGGTTCCACCTGAAAATGCCACCGCCGCGGTCGTTTGGGGAGCTGTGATGCAAAAGGACGACGTCAAAACTCCCGACGTCGGCGAGATTGGTGAAAGCGCGTAGCTCCGAGATCGTGTTGAAACGGCTTTGAACTGGAGAAGGCGCAGCATCGGCTTTCGCACGAGACTCAGACAGCGCATATGCACCGGAACCCAGAAAGCTGCCAAAGATGAGTTTTAGGATGTTTCGACGTCTCATCTGGTTGTTCTGAAAAATTCCCATTTCCCATTTCTCCGCAGCCGCGGCTGCTTCGCGCCCCCAGGGTTCCGCCTTTGGTTCAAGCGCTGCTTTTTTGTGCCGCGTATTATAGACGATTGCAGTCGGCGATGGTCGAGGTTTCCTGCGACATTAAGGTCCGTATACGCGGTATCGCCCAGTATTGGCGGCGTTACGTTGGTCCGGTGAGCCGCCGCCTCAGAGCACGCGCGACATGTCCAATGAATTTGCGGATGCTCTTATGTCCCACGCCCATCCTTCGCGATAGCCACTTTCGCGTGTACGCCCGGTCGGCGATGGGAGGCGGGTGCCGAACGAGCCTGGAGAAGACTTCGGGAAACCCATAGATCTTCTCCGACGGAACATGCCAGACCGCCAGGTTCAGATCTTCAGGACGGGTATCGTTGCGTTTCCATGTGGTCCAGATACGGCGGGCAATGTTGTTTGCGTTGGGCTCGCGAAATCCCAGCGTCCACATGATGAAGCTGAACAGGTGGGCTTCGTCCGAAAGATACTTTTCGCCGGCGGCGGCGAGGGCATTGTTTTGTACCTGAGCCTTCTTCGCCAGAGTGACGGCGCGGCGCAGCGCGGCAGCTGTGAGCCCGTAGAATTCTCCGCCAAAATAATTGGGCACTCCTTTAGGGCGTTCGCCGCCGATCCGCTCATAAATCTCGCCGGCCTCACGCCGTGATATCCCGTTCGCGTCTTCGTCTTCGCCGACGCCAACCGTCATCAGGAGCACGCCATCGCGCGACAGAATATCGAAAACGCTGCCGAGATCGCGAACAATGAGACAATCATTGTCCATGATGAGTATGGTGTCGCTGTCCTCCAAGCGCGCGGAACAATATTCCAAGATATCGAAGAGAAAATACTGATTGAACCAGATACGTCGCGTCCCGCTTGGCGCCCACGTATAGCGCAGCGTGACGATCTCAACGCCGTAAGCCGCAAGCGCAGCGTCGAGGTCGACGCCATCCACGACAGGAAGTCGGCTCACATTCGTGAAGAGAAGCAGCTTTACGTCGTCTCTTTTCTCAATGAAATATGATGCACTCCAAAAGAACGTAAGCACGCATCGCCAATAGATGCTTTGCACGGCTTGGCTCGTCGTCGGACCTCCGACCTGCGGATAGAGCCCCGCCTCATCGGTCAACTCGACATACATCCACGTTGACACATACTTGGTCGGCATCGGTGCGATCTAATTGGCGCTGTGGCGACTTGGGCTTACAAGTATGCAATAAGAGAGACCATGCCGCCAATGTCTCAGCTCCAATGAAATTTGAGCCGGTGCGCAATCGTCGCCCCTCGGGGCGCCCCCGTGTCGGCCTGCTGACCTCCTGGTCGTCGCGCCTCGGTGGCGGCGTCTTCGAGGCCGTGCTTTCCCATGCGCTGTCGCTCAACGCCCACACGGATTTCCAGCCGATCGTCTTTGCGCCGGCGGATCACTTCACGAGCGAGGACAGAAATCGGTTCGGCAATGTCGAGCTCGTCACGGTCCCTCGTGTAGGGCCCGAAATCTTCGGCTATGCGCCCGGCCTCCTCGATCGCATCATTGCCGCCGACATCGACGTGCTTCATTTGCACGGCATCTGGCAATACACGTCCCTCTGTGGCGCGATGTGGGCGGAGCGCACCAAGCGGCCTTATGTGATCTCTCCGCATGGAATGCTTGATCCATGGATTACCGCCCGCGGCCGTTGGAAAAAGGCGCTTGCGCGGCGTGGCTACGAACATCGAAGCTGGCGGAACGCGGCTTTGTTCCACGCGCTGACCCCGGGTGAGGCTGAGGATATCATGCGAAATGTCGAATCTCTTGCCCTCGCGCCCCGAATTGAAGTCGTTTCGAATTCGGTGCCTGTCAGCCCCAAACCGGCGCCCAGGTCGTCATCGCAGTTGCTGCTTTACATCGGTCGCATACATCCGAAGAAAAATCTGTCGGCTCTCGTCGATGCCTGGACCGCAGCGGGAGCAGCCGAGTCCGGCTATCGCCTGTACATCTCGGGGTGGGGAGAGCGCGACCATCTCGCATCGCTCGAAATGAACCTCAAACAGCGCGCGGACCCTTCGATTGAATTGCGCGGACCGGTTTATGGGGAGGAGAAACGCAACCTGCTTGAACGCGCCCGGTTCTTCGTATTGCCCTCCTTGAGCGAGGGCCTTCCCGTCGCGGTTCTGGAGGCATGGGCGGCCGGCACGCCCTGCCTTATGTCGGCGGCCTGTAATTTGCCGGAGGGGTTCGAACGCGGAGCCGCCATCGAGACTGGCGTCGATGCCGGTTCCATTGCGGCGGCATTGCAATCCGCTGTCGCGTTATCGGACTCGCAATGGATGACGATGTCCGCCGCGGCGCACCGCCTCGCGCTGGAGCGCTTCTCGCCTCATGTCATAGCTGCCCAATGGAGTGCAATTTACACTACGCTCCTGGCTCATGTGTGATAGGATTTTAGCGCTCGTGTTGAACTTCGTTCGCCGCGCGTTTACTTTGCAGAAATGGGTGTGCGAGAGGCCTCGAAATGGCAATTCTTGACGCGCGCAAGACGAAGCCGCTCGAAGGCGGCGCGAGTTTCAGCGTCTCTCATCGCGCTTACAGAGCAGTCTGGACGCTCGCCTGGACCTGTCTTGCCGCATGGACTCCCCCGCCTCTTTTCGCATGGCGATGCGCGCTTCTACGGTTGTTTGGAGCGCGTGTCGCGCGAACCGCTCGCGTCTATGGCAGTACGCGAATCTGGTATCCGCCGAACCTTGTCATGGACGAGCATGCGCTCATCGGCCCCACCGTGATTTGCTATAACCAGGCGCAAGTTGCCCTCGACGCGCGTGCCGTCGTCTCGCAAGGGGTCCACCTTTGCTCAGGATCGCACGATATCGAAGATCCAAATTTTCAACTCGTGACGATGCCAATCAGAATCGGCGCTCAGGCTTGGATCGCCGCTGAAGCCTTCGTGGGACCGGGCGTTATGGTCGGCGAAGGGGCGGTGCTCGGCGCGCGCAGCGTCGCTTTCCACGATCTCGAACCCTGGTCCGTCTACGTCGGGAACCCGGCGAAGAAGATCAAGGAACGTCGTTTAAGATCGCAATAGAAGTGAAAATTCCGACGACCGAGCAATCACGCTCAACGTCGCCGTCTGACGAGGCCGGGCGGCTCAATAGGCTCGCTGTCGCGCCACTTCCAAGCACGTGCGCAACAAAATTCTCAAGTCGAGAATAAGCGACCAATTGTTGATATACCACAGATCAAGCTCCACGCGCCGGTTCATGTCCTCGATCCGCGCCGTTTCGCCGCGCAATCCATTGACCTGCGCCCAACCGCTCATTCCCGGCTTGACGTGATGACGGAAGGCATAGGTCGCGATGAGACGGCGGTAGCGGCCATCATGCGCGAGAGCATGCGGCCTTGGCCCGATGAGCGACATGTCACCCTTCACGACGTTGAAGAGTTGCGGCAACTCATCGATGCTGGATCGCCTCAGGAGGGAGCCTATCCTGGTGACGCGCGCATCACCGCGCGCCGCTTGCACGACATCCGGCCCGTCTTCCAGAACGGTCATCGTTCGAAACTTGTAAATGAAGAACCTTTGTCCGTCGAAGCCCGTCCGCTGCTGGCGAAACAAGACCGGACCCGCGCTATCGAGCTTGACGGCCAGCGCGGTTATGAGCATCAACGGCGACAAAATAATAATCGCGGCGGATGCCAGTAAAGTATCGAAAGCGCGTTTGATGAACCGCTCGACGGGGGTCAGGGGCGCGCGTTGCAACTCCACGGCAAGCATCGTTCTTGGCGCGGAGGCAGACTGGCGTTCAACCATCGACCTGACAATCCGGTCCGGCAAAAGCCGCACAGCCAGCGGCGAAGCGCGAAAACGATCCTTGATTTTCTCGAGGAGTTCGGAACGACGCCAATCGATCGCAATCACCAATTCGTCGGCGCGTTGCCTGCGCGCGAGGTCGATTGCGAGGTCGAGACCCGTTACATCGATCCCCGCAGGCGACCGAGGCACATCCTCGGCGATCGTAACGCGCGCGAGTTCTTGCAATCCAAACTGAGTAAGAAGGTTTTCGGCGCTCAACTCGCCGAGTTCGGTCTCTTCCCCGACGATGACGGCGCGACGCTCCACAATGTTGCCTTGCGCGATCACAGATCGCAAAAGCCGGGCGGAAAGCGGTCGAGACGCGATGAGAAGAATGATCTCCGTCAACGCAAATATAATGATCGTTCCTCGAGAGAATATCGTTCCAACGCGCAATAGAAATAGAACGGCAGTGAGCAACAGAAGCACCGTTGCCCACACAAAGACAATTTTTGACAAGTATCTATGAGGATTAAGCGTAACATGAGTACTATATAGGCCGAGAGCCTTGGCCAAAAGGATGTAGCCGAGGCTTCCCGCTACGCCAATGCCTAAGGCAATGTCTATCTGACCCGATTCATCGCGCAAAAGAACATTATAGAACCAGTCGGCAAAGACGCTGGAGACGATGATCAAAAAACCATCAATAGCGCCGACAAATGCGGCAACGGTATAATAGGAAATGGTCAGCCGACGAAAAACCCAGGAGTTCTGGGCAGGTCTCGCGATACGTACAATCTGGTCCATGAACTTTACGCCAAAGCTCAATTATAGTCGGAAGGGGGCAGCACGGGGACGCGCGGCCCCGACGCAACGAGCATCCTGATGATCTAACCTATGTGACTAGCGCATGAACGACCTCTCCCTCCGGCATCGATCGAGCAGATTTTTTTGTTCAAGCAACGACTAGGCCAAGCTTCGCCCTCAAGGTGGCCGGATCATGGCGTTTCGTGTGTCGGTTTTCTTCAAACTTTAGGTGGCGGCCATACTGCTCGTACGCCCGGGAGCGATGACTATGCCGCAGGGCATTAATGAGCGCTTCTTGCAAGACCCGACAGATTGTCGCATCGAGCTAAGGTTTGGGGACGGTCGAGTGTCTTCTTCTGGTTTTACCGCAACAGCTGACCGGCTCGGGGAGACGCTCGCCATTTTGGCGCGGCTCGTCGCATTCAACACGGAAAGCGCAGGGTCCAATCTCGCGTTGGTTACCGATATTGAAGCCTATCTCGCGGCACATGGCGTCGATTATGTGAAAGTGCCGAACGCGCAGGGCGACAAGGCGGCGTTGTTTGTCACGATCGGTCCGAAGATCGATGGCGGTGTGCTTCTCTCGGGCCATACTGATGTCGTGCCCGTCACCGGCCAGGCCTGGACCGCCGATCCGTTCAACCTGCGCCGCGTAGACGGGCGCCTCTATGGCCGCGGCGCCTGCGACATGAAGGGTTTTGACGCGATTTGCCTCGCCATGATCCCGGAGTTTCAACAGGCGCAGCTTAAGCGGCCGGTCCATATTCTGCTCAGCTATGACGAGGAGATTGGCTGTCAAGGCAGCCTCGATACGATCGCCCGTTTCGGTCGCGATCTGCCACGGCCACGCGTCGCCATCGTCGGCGAGCCGACCTCGATGCAGGTGGCGGATGCGCACAAGAGCGTCGCGACCTATCAGACGGTCGTGCATGGGCACGAAGCCCATTCTGCGAAGCCCCATCTCGGGGCCAGTGCCATCGAAGTGGCCTGTGCGCTCGTCGCCGAACTCTACCGGTTTGCCGGCGAACTTGCGGCGGCGGGCGATTCCACCGGCAGGTTCGACCCGCCATATTCGACAATCCATGTCGGGATTATCCACGGCGGAACGGCGCGCAACATTCTCGCAAAGCACTGCGCGTTCCAGTGGGAGTTCCGCGGCCTGCCTGGCGTGCCGCAAAATACCGCGCGCGACCACCTCGAGGCCTATGCGGGCAGCATCGTGAACCCGAAATTGCGGATTGAAACATTGGCGGAGACAGAGGTTCCCGGGCTTGCCTCCGACCCCGGCTCGGCTGCGGAAGTTCTGGCCTTGAAGCTCGCGCACGTGAACCGACCAATCACCGTGTCCTTCGCCAGCGAGGCAGGCCAATTTCAGGCCGCGCAGATCCCGAGCATCGTCTGTGGCCCCGGCTCGATCGAGCAGGCGCACAAGCCGGACGAATATATCGAGATCGCGCAAATCGAGGAGGGGATCAGCTTCATGCGCCGGTTGGCTGCAGAATTGGGGTGACGCCGAGCGCGCTTTCTTCACACCCGCCTGCCGATGAAGGTCATGCGCGCCTGATTATAGCCGATGTTGCGTTCGGCGCGACGCGTCTCGAAACCGCCCGTCGACAACAGCCGCTGCATCTCGGGAATGGTAAAAGTGGTGAGACCGACCCGGCCACGCAAAGTCCGGTATCGCGAAAAATAGGTCGCGACGAGGCCGCGCAAGGCCGCGAGCAGAAATCCGCCACGATAGGCAAACTCGAGGAGCGCCAACGAATCGCTCATGGCATCGACATGCGGGGGAATGACATCGGCGACGATGAGGCGGCCGCCAAGCTTCAGTTTCGCCGCCGCGAAAGCGACGAGCGCGCCACATTCCTCGCGGCTCAAATATTGAAACACCGAGTTGCATAACATCATGTCGAGGGACGCATCGGGCAGCGCATCGAGCGCCGCTTCGTCGAGCACGACGATCTTGTCGCTAGCCCCATGCCGTTGCCGCAATGCGGCTGCGATCCTGGGTGCCGCATCATAGAGATAGAGGCGGCCGCATTTTTCCGCGATGAGATCGGCAGCCAAGGCCTCGCCGCAGCCGTAGTCCAGCAGGAAAGCATCGGGTGACGGGATCAGCGCCGCGACGCTCTTGCCGATATCGGCGAAATGCAAGGCACGGTGGCGGCTATTGACGTAGAGCGCGTGTTCGCCGTTCCAGAAATCGCGCCAAGTCATCGAACCCCGCCAATTCGTTGAAGTACGCATGAGCCGTTACGTCGCGCAAGCCTACCGCAGGCCGGGGCAGGCCAGTACTTCGATCGTGACATGGCTCAAACCGGGTAAGCCAGCGAGCCGGGCCTTGTGCTCCTGCGGCGACCTCGGATGGTCGCTGACGATCGAGATGACCGCCGCGCGATGGCCGGGACCGAGCCGCCAGAGATGAAGATCGGACACGAAGTCGCCCTCCGTCTCCAGCCGCGCTCGAATCGCCTCGCTGAGACGATCATCGGGTGTGACATCGAGGAGGACGCCGCCGGCGTCGCGAAGAAGGCCATAGGCCCAACTCAAGATCACGCCGGTGCCGACGAGGCCGACCAGCGGGTCCATCCACACGAGGCCGAGATTGCGGGCGAGAAACAAGGCGCCGATTGCGAGAAGCGAGGTCGCCGCATCGGCCAGCACATGAATATAGGCCGCCCGCAGATTATGGTCGGCGTCGGAATGGCCATGATCTCCATGATCAGGGCCGTGATCATGCTCATGCACGTGATCGTCGCGCAGCAGCCACGCGCTCGTAAGATTGACGCAGAGGCCTAGCCCGGCGATGGCCAGCGCGGCGTCATAGGCGATCGTCCGCGGATGGATGAGGCGGCCGATGCTCTCATAGGCGATGAGGAGGGAGACCATGGCGAGCGCAAGGCCGCTTGCGAAGGCGGCGAGGTCTCCGAACTTGCCGGTGCCAAAAGCAAAGCGAGGATCATTCGCGTGGCGGCGCGCATAAATATAGGCCAGCGCCGATATGCCCAGCGCCGCCGTATGGGTTGACATGTGAAGGCCGTCGGCGATGAGGGCCATCGAGCCGAACAGGGCGCCGCCACTGATCTCGGCGACCATCATCGCCGTCGTCAGCGCGACGACGATCAGCGTGCGGCGTTCGTTCGCCGCATGATCTCTGCCGAGAAACACATGTGGATGGGTGAACCCATCGACGGAGTGGTCGTGCATGGAAACCGTGGTCCTTCCGCAGCCTTCAATAGAGGGATGGCCCGCCGCCATCGTCGCCAGGCGACCGGGCGCGGTCCTCATTTGATGAAGACATAGATATCCACCTGCAGATTTGGATCCTCTCCGGACGTCAATTCGGTCAGATATTCCTCTATGAAGAAATCGCGCGCCTCGAGGCCCTTTTCGTCAAGGTAGGCGGTGATGAGGTCGTAGGTCGAATTGATATCGTCGTAGGGGCCGCGATGTTGAAACTTGATCGCCTTACCCGATGGCGACGACCCGAGTTTCACTCCCTCCGTCAATTCGTCCTTGTCAGCCGGCTTTTCGGCGAGCGGCAACATGGCCTGATAGGTGAACCCATTATCGTCCGTCTGGGTAAAGACGGTGATGGGCGAGCCGGCCGCCTTGAGGCCGGCCTTGTCCACCGCAGCCTTGATCTTGGCCTGTGCGTCCTTGATCGCGCTAAACCCGTCGTCCCATTTCGCCTGGCCGCCAAGGATCGCGGTCGACCGGGACGGCACGTCCAACGTCACCGTCGTCGCATCGTTCGGGACGCCAGGCGTTCCTTGATCCGGCTCGCCCGCGCGCGGAGCCGCCGGAACTGCGGGTGCTTCCGGAGCGGCCGGCCCCGGCGTGGTGGACGAGGGCGCCGGAGTTACGGGCGCTGGAGTCGTCGTCGGGGTCGGCGCGGCGGCCGGCGGCGCCTGATCTTCCGCCCATGCCGGAGCGAAACAGGCGGCGAGGACGAAAATCGCCGCCAAGGCGAGGCTTGTCGCGAAAGGCCCTCCGAATCGCACATATTTCATGAGCCTTTCCTCCTGTCCCCACTATTTTTGACCGATCTCGGCACCGGCGTGATTCCCGAACTGAACGTGCGCCAGCCTGCAAATTCTTAGCCATCGGCGCGACTTTTTCCTATATGAAGCTCGAACCTAAGATGAACGGGGCAAATATGCATCCTCTCGCATTGAGGACGGTGACGAAAATGAACGGTCTCGGCAACGAGATCCTCATCCTCGATCTGCGTGACACTCCCTACGACATCGGCGGTGACGCGGTGCGAGCGATCGGCCGCGGTGACGAACTCGCTTTCGACCAGCTCATGGTGCTGCGCGAGCCGCGCTCCGCCGGCACCGAGGCCTATGTCCAAATCTACAATAGCGACGGCACCGAGGCCGGCGCCTGCGGTAATGGCATGCGCTGCGTCACCTGGAGCTTGCTGCGTGCAACGGAACGCCCATCGCTGCGACTGGAAACTGCCGCTGGCGTGCTCGAATGCCAGCGCCAAGGCGAATGGATTTTCGCCGTCGACATGGGGGCGCCGCGGTTCGGCTGGCGCGACATCCCGTTGAGCGCGGCGGTTCAAGACACGGGCGCCATTCCCCTCGACATCGGCCGCGGCGATGCGCCCTTGTTAGCCGCCACGGTGAATATGGGCAATCCGCACGCCGTCATCTTCGTCGCCGATCTCGATGCCTACGATCTTGCTTGCATCGGTCCGCAGCTTGAACATCATCCGCTCTTTCCCGAGCGCGCCAACATATCCTTCGCGCATGTCGCCGATCGCGGTCATATTGTCGTGAGAGTATGGGAGCGCGGCACCGGTCTCACGCGCGCCTGCGGTTCGGCTGCCTGCGCCGTTCTCGTCGCGGCCGCGCAAAAAAATCTCGCCGATCGCGAAGCGACAGTCACCCTGCCCGGCGGCGATCTGACGGTCGCTTGGCGCGACAGCGACGATCATGTGGTCTTGACCGGGCCGGTCGAGTTGGAGTTCGACGCGATGCTCGATCCTCTCCTCTTCGAGGATCAAGCCGCGTGAATCGGACCGCCCACCGGCACATCGAGGTCGTGAACTTCGGCTGCCGCCTCAATCTCGTCGAGAGCGAAGCCATGCGCCGGGCCGCCACGGCCGCCGGACGCGACAATCTCGTCATCGTCAATACCTGCGCGGTAACTACGGAAGCCGTCCGCCAGGCGCGCCAAGCTATCCGCCGGCTGAAACGCGAAGCGCCGGAGCGCGACATCATCGTCACCGGCTGCGCGATACAGATCGATCCGCAGGCTTTTGCCGCCATGCCGGAAGTCGCCCAAGTCCTCGGCAATGGCGAGAAGATCGCGGCGCTCGCCTCTGCTGACGGACCGCGGGTCGCGGTCGGCGATATATTCACGCCGGCGCAAAAGCCGCTTCCGACGGTTGAAGCGGTCGAGGGGCACACTCGCGCCTTTCTCGCCGTGCAGAACGGTTGCGACCACCGCTGCACTTTCTGCATCATCCCCTATGGCCGCGGTGCATCCCGCTCGATGCCGATGCCGACGGTTATAGAAGCCGTCGCGCGCTGCCTCGACCAAGGCTTCAAGGAGATCGTGCTGACCGGTGTCGATCTCACCGCCTATGGCAAGGATCTCGCCGGAACCCCCAGCCTCGGGCAGCTCGTGAAAGCGATTCTGAACGCGGCGCCGGCGCTTGCGCGGCTGCGGCTCTCCTCCATCGATTGCATCGAGGCCGATCCCGATCTCATCGATGCCATGGCCAGCCAGGCGCGGCTGATGCCGCATCTTCACCTCTCGCTCCAGGCCGGCGACGATATGGTCTTGAAGCGGATGAAGCGTCGCCACGGCCGTGCCGATGCGGTGCGCTTTTGCGCCGAGTCTGCGGCGGGCGCGGCCGGACATCGTCTTCGGCGCCGATCTCATCGCCGGTTTCCCGACCGAAAATGACGCAATGTTCGAGAACACGCTGACGCTTGTGGAAGAGTGCGGGCTGACGCATTTCCATGTCTTCCCCTATTCGGCGCGGCCAGGAACGCCGGCGGCGAACATGCCGCAGGTTGACGGCGCGGTCGTCGCGGCGCGGGCCAAGCGTCTGCGCCAAGCGGGCGACGCGGCGCTCCGCCGCCACCTTGCGGCGCAAGTCGGCAAGAAGCTGACTCTCCTGAGCGAACGTGGTGGCACGGCGCGGGCGGAGGACTTCACCAAGGTGCGGATCGGCGATGTGCCGGCGGGACGCCTGATCTCGGCGGAGATCGTCGCGCAAGACGGGAAGATGCTGGTCGGACAACCTGCGAATTTGACTTATGTCCAAGGACAGCCGTCATGGTCCGGCGATCCACGCCCTGCCGCTCTTGCCATGCCGACGCGTTAGAGTCATTGGAACCGCATGGATTGCCCAGATAAGCCGGCCATGAGCGGAATATGACGTCTCCCATACCAAACGTCTTGCCCTCCGGAAAACCCATGCCCGACAAGCTTCGCCCCATCGCCCGCGCGCTGATCTCCGTTTCGGATAAGACCGGGCTCGAGAGTTTCGCGCGCGCGCTTGCCGATCGCGGCATCGAGATCATCTCGACCGGCGGCACCCGCAAGGCGCTTGTCGCCGCCGGCATCGCGGCCAAGGATATTTCCGACATCACCGGCTTTCCGGAAATGATGGACGGCCGGGTGAAGACCCTGCATCCCAAAGTCCATGGCGGCCTGTTCGCGATCCGCGAAAACCCCGAGCACGAGGCGGCGATGCTCGCGCATGGGATCGCGCCGATCGATCTTCTCGTCGTCAATCTCTATCCGTTCGAGGCGACGGTTGCGCAGGGCGCAGCCTTTGCGGACTGCATCGAGAATATCGATATCGGCGGCCCGGCGATGATCCGCGCCGCGTCGAAGAATTTCGAGGCCGTGACCGTGGTCGTCGATGTCGCGGATTACGAGCTCGTCCTTGCCGAGCTGGCGGCGCACGGGGGCGCGACGCGTCTCGGCTTCCGCCGCGGCCTGGCGCAAAAGGCCTTCGCGCGGACGGCAGTCTATGATGCCGGCATTTCCAACTGGCTCGCGGCCGCAGATCGGCGAGGCGGCGCCGAACTATCGCAGCTTCGGCGGCCACAAGATCGAGGCCCTGCGCTATGGCGAGAACCCGCATCAACGGCCGCATTCTATGCGACGCCGCAGCCGGGCTTCGGCATCGCCGCTGCGCAGCAAATGCAGGGCAAGCAGCTCTCCTACAATAATGTCGGCGACACCGATGCTGCACTCGAACTCGTCGCCGAATTCGATCCCGCGAAGCACGCCGCGGTCGCGATCATCAAACACGCCAATCCCTGCGGCGTCGCGCAGGCGCGGACGCTTAGCGACGCCTATCGGCTCGCCTTGCGCAGCGATCCGGTCTCCGCCTTCGGCGGCATCGTAGCGCTGAACCGCACGCTCGATGCGGAAACCGCGCGGGAGATCGTCAAGATCTTCACCGAAGTGATCATCGCGCCGGACGCGGACGAAGAAGCCCGTGCGATCATCGCGGCGAAGCTCAATCTCCGGCTGCTGCTGACCGGCGGTCTGCCCGATCCGCGCCGCGCCGATCTCACCTTCAAATCGGTCAACGGCGGCTTTCTGGTGCAGAGCCGCGACAATGCGCTCGTCGACGACATGGATTTACGTGTCGTCACCAAACGCGCGCCGAGCGACGCCGAACTTCGCCGATCTCAAATTCGCCTTCCGCGTCGCCAAACATGTCAAGTCGAACGCGATCGTCTATGCCAAGGACGGCGCGACAGTCGGCATCGGCGCGGGGCAGATGAGCCGCGTCGATTCATCGCGCATCGCCGCGCAGAAGGCGGACGAGGCCGCGCAGACGGCGGGCCTTTCCGATAGTCTGGCGAAAGGCTCGGTCGTCGCGTCGGACGCGTTCTTTCCCTTCGCCGACGGCCTGCTCGCCGCGGCAGAAGCGGGCGCGACGGCGGTGATCCAGCCAGGCGGCTCGATGCGCGACGACGATGTCATCGAAGCCGCCGACGCCGCCGGGCTTGCCATGGTCTTCACCGGCGCGCGGCATTTCCGGCATTAGGGCGGAGCGACGCTGAGGGACGGTAGTCGCGCCGTGGCCCACCTGGATGTTTTGCAGCCACACTCCCCTGGGAAGGGATGCGGCACCTACATCTTCCGGCCCATCGCCAAAAATTTGTCGGCGCGGGCCTCCCGCAAGGCGTCGGGCGACATATTGCCGAAGGCTCTCGAGCGCCGAGGCGATGGCATTGCCCGTCGCGGCAATTGCCGCGGCTGGATCGCGATGCGCGCCGCCCATCGGTTCCGGAATGATCGCGTCGATGAGACCGAAGCTTGCAGCAGATCCTGCGCGGTGATCTTCATATTCGTCGCGGCATCCTGCGCCCTCGCCGCATCGCGCCAGAGGATCGAGGCCGAGGCTTCGGGCGAGGCGACGGTATAGATCGCGTGTTCGAGCATCAGCACGCGATTGCAGGCGGCGATCGCGATGGCGCCGCCTGAGCCGCCCTCGCCGATGACGACCGCCACATTCGGCACGCCGAGCGACAGCGACTTATCGGTCGAGCGGGCGATCGCTTCGGCCTGGCCGCGCTCCTCCGCATCGACGCCGGGAAAAGCGCCCGGCCGTATCGACCAGCGAAATCACCGGCAGCGAAAAGCGGTCGGCAAGCTCCATCAGCCGCACGGCCTTGCGATAGCCCTCCGGCCGCGCCATGCCGAAATTGTGCTTGAGGCGCGATCTCGGTGTCGTTGCCCTTCTCCTGCCCGATGACGCAGACCGGACTGCCGCGAAACCGCGCGAAGCCGCCGACGATCGCCGCATCCTCGCCAAACAGCCGGTCGCCCGCGAGCGGCGTGAAATCGCTGACAGGCCGGCGATGAAATCGCCGCAATGCGGCCGCTGCGGATGGCGGGCGACGAGTGTCTTCTGCCAGGGCGTCAGATTGGCATAGAGATCGGCGAGCGCTTTCTCGGACGCTGACTTCGAGCCGCATCAGCTCTTCGCTGAGCGCCGCCGGTCGCCGCCGCCGAACTGCGCGCGCAATTCCTCGACCTTGGTTTCGAGTTCTGCAACCGATTTTTCAAAATCGAGATAGCTACGCATGAAGACAAGGACTCGGGGCGGCGAAGCCGGGGAAACTCCCCCATTTCGAATGGTTAAGTCAAGGAACATCGAGCGGCCGGAGCCCGCGGCCGGGCGCGTCGCGCCAGAAAAGTAATGCGATGGCGCGATCGTGATCACGATCAATCGAACAGGCTCGAAACGCTCTCTTCCTTCGCGGTGCGCGCGATGGCCTCGCCGATCAGCGGGGCGATCGGAATGACCCGAATATTCTTCGCGCTGAGCACCGCTTCGGTCGGCGCGATCGTGTCGGTCACCACGAGTTCCTTCAGTTGCGAGGCGGCGATGCGCGCCATCGCGCCGCCGGAGAGAACACCATGGGTAATATAGGCATAGACCTCCTTAGCACCGTCGCGCAGCAGAGCATCGGCGGCATTGCAGAACGTGCCGCCGGAATCGACGATATCGTCGACGAGAATGCAGGTCTTGCCGCTGACGTCGCCGATGACATTCATCACTTCCGATTCGCCGACCCGCTCGCGACGTTTGTCGACGATGGCGAGCGGTGCGTCGATGCGCTTGGCGAGCGCGCGTGCGCGTACGACGCCGCCGACATCGGGCGAGACAACCATGAGGTTATTAAGCTCCTCCCGATTCTTGATATCGCGCACCATCACCGGCGCGGCGAAGAGATTGTCGGTCGGAATATCGAAGAAGCCCTGGATCTGGCCGGCGTGAAGATCGACCGTCAGAACCCGGTCGGCGCCGGCGCGGGTGATCAGATTGGCGACGAGCTTCGCCGAAATCGGCGTGCGAGGCCCAGGTTTGCGGTCCTGCCGCGCATAGCCGAAATAGGGAATGACCGCGGTGATGCGCCGGGCCGATGCGCGGCGCAGCGCATCGGTCATGATCAGCACTTCCATGAGATGGTCGTTGGCCGGGAATGACGTCGATTGGATGATGAACGTGTCCTGGCCGCGAACGTTCTCCTGGATCTCGACGAAAATCTCCATGTCGGCGAAGCGGCGGACCTGGCACTTGGTCAGCGGCACGCCGATATAGGCGGCGATTTCCGCCGTCAGAGCACGGTTGGAATTGCCGGCCAGGATTTTCATTGTAACCGACACGCGATCACCGCTTGGCTATGCCGCTTTTCTTGCGGCGATCGAAAGTTCCCCATGTGCGCGATCAACGCACGCGCGACCATGTCTCGCCGCCGCAGGCGCCGCCACCCGGCACGCAACCCTGGACCCGCAGAGAGGATTCGCTCTGCAAGGATATCCTGGCTGCGTACAATTGTCCGTCCTCGGCATTATAGCTGTTGCCGGCCCAAAGATTCTGGCCGTCAGGCCGCATATTGATCAGAACTTCGAGGCCGAGCACGGAGTTGTTACGCTTGGCCGGATCGGGATTGCGCTCGTCCTTGCCGGCCGGCGTGGATGTCGTCGCAACATTGCCGCAGAACGCGGCGCCGCACCTGTGAATACGCACCGTGGCAGTGCCGTCCGCGACGCGCCATTCGCCGCTCGGATCAGCAAACGCGGCCGTCGAGGCAAACAGCAACGCAACCAACGAAACAGGACGGGCAATTGATGAGAATGTCATGTGCGTTCCTCTTTGTCGTGGTTCTGAGGTGAGGGCTGTAACCTCAGCGAAGGCCGAGCCGGAATCGTGCGGCCGCTTGCTTATAAACATCGGCGGGGTGACCGGCTAGCGCTGCGCGGTTAGTCCGAGACCGCCGGGAGGCGGCGACGCGGACGGCGGTGCCGCAGCCGGAGGAGATGTTGCGGCGACGGCGGTTTGGCCGTCTTCCGCGGTGGCATTGTGCCCGTCGGAAGGCGCTGCATTGGCGGCGAGAGCTTCCGGCGTGTTGGTCATGACGGCGGCAAGGTCGTCAGCGCTCTTCGCCGCTACAGCGGCGAGTACGGAATCGTCGACGACCGACCACGGGTCGGTGGCCTGTGCTTTGACGATAATCTCATTCTCGACCCTCTGGGCGCGTTGTTTCTTGGCGTCGAATACGTCGAGAACATAAGCGACTGCCGTGGCGTCGCCCTCCGGCCGAGCGTTCAAATACCCGCGAACGAGATAATTGGCGTTGCCCGGGGCGGCGACGCTGATGTCGCCACGTTTGGCTGCGTCGGCGAAAATCGCCGCGAAGCGGTCATCGAGGTCCTGCGGACCGCCAGTGAAGCTCGCCAGCGCGACGGTCGCGCCGCTTGGGCTCACCCCCTCGCGACGGGCGATATTCGTCGAATGCGGCGCCGATGGGTCAGGCCCCTGGGCGACGTTGGTGTCCACACAGCCGGCGAGGATGCCGAAACATGTCAAAGCCACCCCGGCCGAAGCCAGCCGGCACAGCGAATGAGACGAATCCTTGGCAGGCGACGCGGAGTTCCGCGGTTCGACCGGCCACGGTAGGGAAACCCCCTTCCTCCCCGGGGAATTCGGGACCGCCAGCGCGCCAAGACTTCGAACCATATCCCCTCGATTGCGCATCCGGGCCTTGCCCCCGCAGCTTGCCCTTGACCAAGGGGTAACCCGATTTCGCCCCCAGGTCCAGAGAGGCGGAAATGGCGGCAAAATTGCCGGCCAGGACCGATCCGGCGGTGTGACGAAACTCCATTCGTCTTTCCCTCGCCGCAGCGGGCGCTTAAATCTCTGCTGATGACAGGGCCTCACAAAAAATCGCTTTCCCTCCACCCGACCACCGCGTCCGACACGGCGCCCGTGCCCGGCGAAAATGCCGGAGGCTTTGCCGAAGCCGGCGAGGCTGCCGAAGCCGCTCCGGCGATCGAACTCGTCGATGAGGCCCCGCCTGCGTCCCTCGCACGCGGAGTCGATGTCATCAAAGCGCATTGGCAACACGCGCCGTTAGGCCCAGGCGTCTATCGCATGATCGCCGCCAATGGCGAGGTGCTCTACGTCGGCAAGGCCAAAAGCGTCCGCAAACGGATCGCGAACTATCTGCGTCTGGGCGGCCACACGAACCGTATCGCGCGGATGATTTCGCTCACGGCCTCGATGGTCTTCGTCTCGACCGAGACCGAGACCGAGGCGCTGCTGCTCGAGACCAATTACATCAAGCAGATGAAGCCGCGCTTCAACGTCTTGATGCGCGACGACAAGTCGTTTCCCTATATTCTCTTGACCGGCGATCACCCTGCTCCGCAGATCACCAAGCATCGTGGCGCGCGCGATCGCAAAGGCGATTATTTCGGCCCCTTCGCCAGCGTCTGGGCGGTCAACCGTACCTTGAATGCGCTCGAACGCGCCTTTCTCCTGCGCTCCTGTTCGGACAGCTATTTCGCCAACCGCACGCGGCCTTGCCTGCTCTACCAGATCAAACGCTGCTCGGCGCCCTGCACGGGCGAGATCGAGGCGCGAGATTATGCCGAGCTTGTCAGCGAGGCGCGCGACTTTCTCTCCGGCAAGAGCCACGCGGTGCGCGATCTTCTCGCGCGCGAGATGAGCGAGGCAGCCGATACGCTCGACTATGAGCGCGCCGCGCGGCTGCGCGACCGCATCGCCGCGCTCTCCGCTATCCAAGGCGCGCAGGGCATCAATCCGAGGTCGGTCGAGGAGGCGGATGTCTTCGCGATCGTCGAAGACGCGGGCCAATTCTGCATCGAGGTCTTCTTCTTCCGGACCTATCAGAACTGGGGCAACCGGGCCTATTTCCCACGCGCCGACAAGAGCCTCACGCAGAACGAAGTCCTCGACGCCTTTCTCGCCCAGTTCTATGCTGACAAGCCAGCCCCGCGCCTCATCCTCCTCTCGCATGAGATCGAAGATCGCGAGGTCTTGGAGCGCGCGCTCTGCGAACGCATGGGTCACAAGATCGAGATCGCGGTGCCGCAGCGCGGCGAGAAGAAGGATCTCGTTGATCATGCCGCGCAGAACGCGCGCGAAACCTTGGGGCGCAAACTCTCCGAGGGCGCGAGCCAGGAAAAGCTGCTCGCCGCACTCGCCGCGGCCTTCAGCCTCGAAGAGACGCGGCGGCGGATCGAGGTCTATGACAATTCCCACATCATGGGCACAAATGCCGTAGGCGCCATGATCGTGGCCGGCCCCGCCGGATTCATGAAGGCGCATTACCGTACCTTCAACATCAAAGGCGAGGATTTAACGCCGGGCGACGACTACGGCATGATGCGCGAAGTTCTGCGCCGGCGCTTCACAAGACTGATGAAGGAAGAAGACGTCGGCGGTTCGAATGAAGAACCCGACACCTTCCCGCAGAAGCCGGACCTCATCATCATCGACGGCGGACAAGGACAGTTCGACGCGGCCTGCGCCACCCTCGCCGACCTTGGCATCCGGGACATTGCGATCGCGGCGATCGCCAAAGGCCCCGACCGCAATGCTGGTCGCGAGACCTTCTTCGTCGCCGGCAAGGAACCGTTCAGATTGTCGCCGCGCGATCCAGCGCTCTATTTCGTCGAGCGGCTGCGTGACGAGGCGCATCGCTTCGCGATCGGCACGCACCGGGCGCGGCGCAAGAAGGAATTTACGAGAAGTCCCCTCGACGAGATCGCCGGCATAGGGCCGGCACGCAAGCGCGCGCTTTTGCACGCTTTCGGCACGGCAAAGGCGATTTCATGCGCGGGCCTCTCCGATCTCGAAAAGGTCGCGGGCATCAATGCCGCCACAGCCAAGCTCGTCTATGATTTCTTTCACGGCGACAGCAGGGGCTGACGCGGCCGCTCGAGGCCGCCCAACACCTCGATGACGCGGCAAGCGGCAATCTTGCTATGGGCGCAGCCTGCCAGCATGCGCTTGAGCTCTCCCTTGAGCGCCGTAAGCCGGGCAATCTTATCGTCAACCTCTGCCAGGCGCGCGCGGACGATATCGTCAGCTTCCGCGCAGGATTGGTCCGGCCTTTCCTGCAACGCAAGCAGGGTTCTGATCGCGCCGAGATCAAAACCCAATTCGCGCGCATGGCGGACGAATGCGAGCCGATCGGCATCCCTAGCGGAATAGAGCCGGCGGTTGCTACCGCTACGCGGCGGTGCCGGCAAAAGCCCAATCTGCTCGTAATAGCGGATCGTCGGGACCTTTACGCCCGTCGCTCGCGCCAAAGTTCCGATTGGCATGTTCCTTTGCATGGCGCTTGATCCTCTAGTCGCTAGAGAATGTAGGCTCCCCGCGATATCCTGAATGGAGGCCAATCAGTGTCCGAATCGATCAGGCGGATTTCCTGCTCTTGCTGCCATGATGCTCCGCGATTCGATGGAGTCGATCCGCGCTATAGGCGCGTTCTGTGGACTGTCATCGCAATAAATGCCGGCATGTTCGCGGTAGAGATGCTGGCAGGAGCCTTGGCGCGATCCCAAGCCTTGCAGGCCGACGCGCTCGACTTTCTCGCCGATACGGTCACTTACGGCTTGAGCCTTGCGGTGATCGGAGCATCGCTGCGCCTGCGCGCCGCTGCCGCGCTCGCTAAGGGCGCGAGCCTTACCCTCATGGGCCTGTGGGTAATGGGATCGACGATCTATCGCGTCCTCTTTCTCGCGCTTCCCCGCGCGGACGTGATGGGCACGATCGCCGTTCTTGCGCTCGTTGCGAATGCCGCGAGTGTCATCTTGCTCATGCGCTACAAGGATGGGGACGCCAATGTTCGGTCTGTTTGGCTCTGCTCACGCAACGACGCGATCGGCAACATCGCAGTGATGATTGCAGCGCTTGGCGTGTGGAGAAGCCATACGCCATGGCCGGACCTCGCCGTCGCCGCCATTATGGCGTCGCTGTTCCTTGTTTCATCGGCGCAGATTCTGCGGCAGGCATGGCGCGAATATCGCAGCGGCGAAGACCGCGCTCCCACCTCCAGCCGGCGGCGCCATAGCGCCGACAGCGCGCCGGGACACCTGCATTGATTGCGGCGTCAATATTACCCGTAGATCACCGGCACTGATCTATTGACCTTTACCCTAGGGGCATGTTCCTTCGGCCCCCATGGCGCTTTCGTCGATCTCAGCGGGCTCCGACCAAAGGTTCAGCCTGCCCAACCTGATAACCTATGGCCGGGTCATTGCTGTGCCCCTGGTCGTCGGCTGCCTCTTTTGGCCGAACCAATTTGCGATGCGCTGGACTGCGCTGGGTATTTTCATCGTCGCCGGGATCAGCGATTTCCTCGACGGCTATCTGGCGCGCGCTCTGGCGTTGCAATCTTCGCTCGGCCGGATGCTCGATCCGATCGCCGATAAATTGCTCGTCTCCGCGGTGCTCTTGATGCTCGCCGCCGATCACACAATCGCAAGCGTTTCGCTTTGGGCGGCGATCGTCATCCTGTGCCGCGAGATTCTCGTCTCGGGCCTGCGCGAGTTCTTGGCCGAGCTCAAGGTTTCCGTGCCAGTGAGCAGAGTTGCAAAATGGAAGACCTTTCTCCAACTCGTCGCGCTCGGTTTTCTCATCGCCGGGCCGGCCGGGGAAGCACTTATTCCGGGAACGACGAAAATCGGGCTGGGCCTTTTGTGGCTGGCGGCATTGCTGACGCTCTATACCGGCTGGGATTATTTGAAGGCAGGTATTAAATACGTCGTTGAGGAGGTGTGAGAACGCGTGAAAGCCCTCTATTTCGCCTGGGTCCGCGAGCGCATCGGGCTCAACGAGGAAGAGATCGCACCGCCTGCGTCGGTGAAAACCGTCGCCGACCTGACCGCCTGGCTGAAGCAGCGCGGCGAGAGTTATGCTGCGGCCTTCGCCAATGAACACGCGATTCGGGCGGCGCTCGATCGTCGCCATGCGAAGGCCGACGCACCAATCGCGCAGGTCAGGGAAATTGCCTTCTTTCCGCCGATGACCGGAGGCTGAGCGTGACACTCACGATCCTGCGGCTGCAGAAGGAACCGTTTGAGGCCGCCGCGGAAGTTGAGTCGCTAACGGCAGGCCGCCGCGACATTGGAGCGCTCGTGACCTTCACCGGCCTCTGCCGCGACGAGGGCGGCACGCTGGCGGCGCTCGACGTCGAACATTATCCGGGCATGGCGGAAGCGGAGATCGGCCGCGTCGTTGCCGACACATGCAACCGCTGGCCGCTTGAAGGCGTCCTTGTGATCCACCGCTATGGCCTCATCCGCCCTGGCGAGGCCATTGTTCTCGTCGCGACGGTGAGCCGCCACCGCACCGAGGCCTTCGCCGCAGCACAGTTCCTGATGGATTATCTGAAAACGCGCGCGCCGTTCTGGAAGAAACAATATGGCCACGACGATCAATTGAGCGATTGGGTCGCCGCAAGCGAAGAAGACGAGGCGGCCGCGCAGAGATGGCGCGGGTAAGGCTGCCTCACAGGGCGCCAATGCAGCGAAGCGACGTAATCTTCTTTCCTTGCGACGCGTGTGGATTGCCTCGTCGCTTCGCTCCCCCGCGAACGAGAACGCGAAGACGCCTCAGCTCATTTCACGTCGGTTGGCGCCTGGATGTTCTTATAATCGTAGTCTATCGCCATGTGCTGAAAGACCATCCCACCGTCCGGCCCCGGCGCGGCACCTAGATCGGTTTCCGAACGGACCAGAACGCCACGGTCTGGCGCGACCCAGACCTTCGTTGAAACCGTACGCTCCTGGCCTTTGCTGTTTCCCGTATAGACCGCCAAGGTCGTACCGTTCTTGGTTTCGTCGCTCAGGCGCTTGCAATCCGTAAAGCTCTCCGCACTCTGGCGCACGCGTTCTTGCAGATCATCGAGCGAGGCATGGACGTCCTGCCATTTGCCGTCGGGTAGATGGACGAAGATCGCCGTGCCGGTGAAGATCGTCTCCGTGCTCTGCGATTGCGGAACCACGGGAGCGTCGCCGGGCTTCTGTTGCGCCAGCGGAATGGTCGTGATCGTCCCGATGCTGTGGTAGGGCGTCTTCGCATTGGCGATCATGGCGTCGGCCAACCCCTTGCACGCGTCTTCGGCGCGGGCGGCGCTGCAGAAAAGCTCGAGGCTCAAAAGACCTGCCGCAACAGCAACGGCCCGCGACCACGGTGAAGTCGTCCTACGCATGAGTTTACTCCCAGTCGGCTGCTTGTGCTTGTTGGTGCGGGCGGTCGGAATCGAACCGACACTCCTTTAAGGGGAACCGGATTTTGAGTCCGGCGCGTCTACCAGTTCCGCCACGCCCGCCCGTCGCCGGCCCGTCCTGGCCGGCCGAAGTGGTTGACCTATAAGATTGCTGCGGGGCTCGCAACCCCGATCGGCAGGGGAGTTCGTCTTCATTCGTGTGAACTCTATCTCGGAGCCTCGGACGCGGCCGGGAGTGCTGAAGCAGCGGGAGGCCTAATGAAAAAGCCGGCGCCTTACGCCGGCCTTTTCCTTATTTCGCGCTGACGATCCCGCCTCAGCGCCACTCGCGAATGTCGACGAAATGGCCGGCGACCGCCGCAGCAGCAGCCATGGCGGGCGAGACAAGATGGGTGCGGCCCTTGAACCCTTGCCGCCCCTCGAAATTGCGGTTCGATGTCGAGGCGCAACGTTCGCCCGGAGCAAGCTTATCGGGATTCATGGCGAGGCACATGGAACAGCCGGGCTCGCGCCATTCGAAGCCGGCTGCCTTGAAGACTTTGTCGAGACCTTCGGATTCCGCCTGTTCCTTCACGAGGCCGGAACCCGGAACGACCATGGCATTGACACGCTCCGAGATCTTTTTGCCGGCGACCATCTTGGCGGCGATACGCAGATCCTCGATCCGCCCATTGGTACAGGAGCCGATGAAGACGCGATCGATCTCAATGTCGGTGATCTTCTCGCCCCCGGCGAGGCCCATGTAATCGAGAGCGCGGCGGATCGAAGCGCGTTTCGCGTCGCTCTGCGCGCTCTGCGGGCGCGGCACGAAACCGGTGATGGCGATGACGTCCTCGGGGCTCGTCCCCCACGTAACGACAGGTGGCAGATTTGCGGCGTCAAGCCGGATCTCCCTGTCGAATTCGACGCCCTCGTCCGAATGCAATGTGTCCCAATAGCGCCGCGCCGCATCCCAGGCTGCTCCCTTGGGCGCCCGCGGGCGGTCAGCCAGAAAAGCGTAGGTCTTCTCGTCCGGCGCGATTAGTCCGGCCCGCGCACCGCCCTCAATCGACATGTTGCAGACCGTCATCCGGCCTTCCATCGAAAGGCCGCGGATCGCCTCGCCGGCGTATTCGATGACATGACCAGTGCCACCCGCCGTCCCGATCTCGCCGATGATCGCCAGCACGATGTCCTTGGCGAAGACGCCCTCGCCGGGCGTGCCATCGACGGTGACGCGCATGTTCTTGGCCTTGGCCTGAATCAACGTCTGGGTGGCGAGCACATGCTCGACCTCGGACGTGCCGATGCCATGCGCAAGCGCGCCGAAGGCGCCATGCGTCGACGTGTGGCTGTCGCCGCAGACAATGGTCGTCCCCGGTAAGGTGAAGCCCTGTTCGGGGCCGATGATGTGGACGATGCCTTGGCGGCGGTCGGCGGCGTGGAAATAGTCGATGCCAAAATCGCGCGCATTGATGGCGAGCTGCTCGACCTGAACACGGCTCTCGGGATCGGTGATGCCATGCGAGCGGTCTGTCGTCGGCACGTTATGGTCGACGACGGCCAGCGTCTTCTCCGGCGCGCGGACGCGGCGCCCCGCCACGCGCAGACCTTCGAACGCCTGCGGACTCGTCACCTCATGGACCAGATGCCGGTCGATGTAGATGAGGCAGGTGCCGTCTTCTTGGCGATGGACCACATGGTCCTCGAAGATCTTGTCGTATAGCGTGCGAAGCTTGGCCATGAGACGATTGGACTCGCAAAGGTCGGACCGGAGACTGGCGTTTTAACCCGTAACAAGGCTATGGGAAAAGCCCTAAGAGGCCTTCCAGCACCTCCGCCTCATATATAGCCTCGGGTGCATATAGGCATTGGGCCGCCCATTTGGGATCAGCGGAGAAGCGTATGCGTCCCCCCGTCGCGCCCTATCTGACTGTATCGCCGGCTATGGCCGCCATCGCCTTCTACACCGCCGTTTTCGAGGCCAAGCAGCAGGCGCTGATGCCGGCGCTCGACGGGATGCGGATCATGCATTGCGAGCTTCTGATCAACGGCGGCTCGGTCATGCTGGCCGACGCTTTTCCCGAATTCGGCAATACGCGGATCCCGATTCCGGGTGAGCCGATGACCGTTTCAGTGAGCCTCGAATTTGCCGAGGCCGCGCAGGTGGACGCGGTCTTCGCCCGCGCCACCGGTCTCGGCGGCAAGGGGGAGACGAGTTCCCACCAACTCCTTTTGGGGGACAAGACTCGCCACCTTCCGCGATCCTTTCGGGCATCGTTGGATTCTCAATGCGCCGCTCGGGTAGGACCGCCATTGCGAGCACTCCAGTCTCGGCCTGAGCTGCTGGATTGTTGCCACGCTCCTCGCAACGATGCGAAACCGCGGTCAGACCTAGCCCGCAGCCTTGGCCTTCTTGGCCGGTTTGGCCTCCGACTTGGGCTTGGTGTCCTTCTTGGCCGGCTTGGCTTCTGACTTGGCGGGCTTTGCGTCCTTCTTGGCCGGCTTGGCTTCTTTCTTGGCCGGCTCAGGGGGCGCCGCAACGGGCGCCGCAGCGGCCTTGGGGGTGTGCGATTCCATCTTCTCGGCGATGCGCGCCGACTTGCCGCGCCGGTCGCGCAGGTAATAGAGCTTGGCCCGGCGTACCTTGCCGCGCCGCACGACTTTGATCGAGTTGATCATCGGGGAATAGATCGGGAAGACGCGCTCGACACCCTCGCCATAGGAAATCTTGCGGACGGTGAAGCTCTCGTTGAGGCCCCTGCCGGTGCGGGCAATGCAGACGCCCTCATAGGCCTGGACGCGGGTGCGTTCGCCTTCCTTCACCTTGACGTTGACGACGACGGTATCGCCCGGCTGAAATGCGGGGATTGCCCGCATGGCTGTGAGCTTGGCGACCTGGGCCGCCTCAAGTTCTTGGATGTCGTTCATGGTGGAATTCCTGCCGTTTCGCCTGTCAGCCGGTCGCTGGAACCGTCGCGGCGAGCGTTTCGGGGACGCTGTTGTGAGTTGAAGGGGCGCTTCTACACGAGGCATGCATACTTGTCGAGGCACGCCCATCCGACCCTCATGGCCGCCGTTGTCACCAGCAGCAGACCGATTTTGGCGTCAAGCAGAGCCGCGGTCTCGATAAGATCGAGCACTTTCGTCGAACGAGCTCGTCCAAGGGTTAGAATGCGCCCAGCGCGACGATCGTATCGGTGCCGAGCGGGTCGCACATTTGCGGTTCATGCCGGGGAGCAACCGTTGATCTCACGGCATTTGTCTGAAAGAAACGCGCGCGGCACATGCATTGCGTGATTTGACAAAAATTGGGTCTTTGAGCACATGGCCATTGCCTGCACACAGGGCCTCGATACCGGGTTTGTTGCGCTCGGGTACGCCAAGGTCGGATTTCTCGGAATTGTCCAGGGCATTACCGAACTTCTGCCGATCTCCTCGACCGCTCACATGCGCGTCGTGCCGGCTTTGCTTGGATGGCAGGACCCAGGGTCGGCTTTTTCGGCGGCGATGCAAGTGGCGGCGCTCGTCGCCGTCGTCAGCTATTTCTGGGCTGATGTCGAGGGCCTCGCCATCGGTTCGATCAGGGCGATCGGGCGGCGGGATTTTCACGATTGGAACCTCCGCTTCAGCCTTTGGATATTGCTGGCCACGGTGCCCATCATCGTCTCAGGCGTTCTCTTGGCACCGGTACTCAACGCCTGCAGTTCGCCGCTGCGCACGCTGACGGTCATCGGCATTTCCTGCATCGTGATGGCGGCGCTGCTGGGGCTCGCCGAGGTCTATTCGCGACACAAGCGTACCCTCGATCATATCGGCTTGAAGGATGCACTGATCGTAGGCTTCGCGCAGGTCGGTGCGTTGATTCCCGGCGTTTCTCGGTCGGGCGCAACCTTGACGGCGGCCTTGTTTCGCGACCTTACTCGGCCGGAGGCGGCACGCTTCTCCTTCCTGCTGGGCATTCCGGCGATCGCCGCCGCCGGGTTCAAGGAACTCTACGAATTGCACAAGGCGCATCTTGATGCGCATGGCTGGTCTGTTCTGGCCTTCGGGCTGGTCGTCGCTTCGCTGTCCGCCTTCGTGGCGATCTGGGGCCTGTTGCGTATTCTCGAGCGCTTTTCTGCGTGGCCCTTCGCCATCTACCGCCTATTGCTCGGCATTTTTCTGCTCGTCGGCGTGTTTGCCCATTGGTTCCCGGACTGAGCGGACCGCAGCTGGGGACGAGACATGTGCAGCGAAGTCCTGCCGCGTTTTCTACCCGCAGGTGAGACGGCGCTTGTCGTCGAATTCGGCACGACGATCGATGCAGGCGTGAACGACCGCGTCCGCGCTCTCGACCGCGCGCTGGCGGCGCAGCGCATCGACGGCATCGTCGAGACGGTGCCGACCTATCGCTCGCTGATGATCCATTTCGATCCACGGATTCTGTCGACCGCGACACTGATCGCCCGCATTCGCGGCCTCGAACCGGAACCCGACGATGCCGGGCCGGCGCCCGCGCATTGGCTGATCCCGATCTGCTATGACGAGCCCTATGCCGAGGACCTTACCGAAGTCGCGGCGGAACTTCACCTCTCGGAGAAGAAGGTCGTGGCGCTGCATGTCGGCGCGACCTACCGCGTCTATATGTATGGGTTCGCACCCGGCTATATCTTTCTCGGCGGCCTGCCGGCCGAGCTTGCGATCTCGCGGCGGGCGACGCCGCGGCCGCCGGTACCGCGGGGGTCGGTGTTGATCGCCGGCGGCCAAGCGCTCATCGCCAGCGTCGCCATGCCGACTGGCTGGTATAATCTCGGCTCTACGCCGGCCGCTCTATTCGATCCGAGGCGCACGCCGGAGTTCATTGTCGACATCGGCGATCGGGTGACGTTCGAGCCGATAGACGCTGCGACCTACGCGGCCTTGCGCCAGTCGGCGGCGGAAGGAAATCCCATCGTGCGGCGAAAGACGTGACATGCCTGGTCAATTGCGAGTTTTGCGCGCCGGCCCAGGCACGACGATACAAGACAGCGGCCGCCGTTATCATCGCCGCCATGGCGTGACGCCGGCCGGGCCGATGGATTGGGCGGCTTTCCGCACTGCCAATCTTGCCCTCGGCAATGATGCGGAGCGTGCCGCCGCAGTCGAAGTCGGCATCGGCGGCCTCGAAGTCCTCTGCGAAGCCGCGCGGCCGATCAGCGTGGCCTTTTGCGGCGGCGGTTTTGCGTGGCGACGCGAGAGCCAAGATGTCGGACCGGCGGCGCGGCTGACCTTGCGCCCCGGCGAAAGATTGGCCGCGCGACCCGGCGCAACTGGAGTCTTCACCTATCTTGCCATCGGCGGAGGCCTCGATACGCCCATCGAACTCGGAAGCCGCGCCACCCATACGCGCGCGCAAATGGGCGGCATTGCCGGCCGGATGCTGCGCGACGGCGATGTCCTGCCGCTACTGGCCGAGGAAGCCCCACTCGACGCGGCGCGGATCGTGGCGCCTTGGCTCGACCGCGATAGCGCGCCCCTGCGCGTGGTGCTCGGCCCGCAGGACGATTATTTCAGCGACGAGGCGCTGGTCGCTTTCTTCGAGGCGGAATTCCGCGTGACGGCGGCGGCCGACCGGATGGCCTATTGCCTTGAAGGGCCGGACATCGCCCATAAGAGCGGCTTCAACATCGTCTCTGACGGGATAGCAATCGGCGCCATCCAGATCGCCGGGGACAAAAAGCCGCTGGTGCTGATGGCCGATCATCCGCCGACCGGCGGCTATCCGAAGCTCGGCCACGTCGCCCGCGCCGACATCGGCCGGCTGGCGCAGCTGCGGCCGGGCGAGACTTGCCGCTTCACCAAGGTCAGTGTGGAGGAGGCGCGCACGGCCCTTTTGGCACGCGAAGCCGAGGTTGCGGGAACGGAGCGCCACCTCCGTCCCTTCCGGCGGCAGCCCTCGACCCAAGACCTGCTTCGCCACAATCTCATTGAAGGCGTGGTCGCGGCCGATTTCGTTAGGAAAAGCTAAGCATTTTCCAAAATCTGCGACAGGGCGGGGGCCGCTTGGCAGAGGAGGCGCGTTGACTCCCTTTCGCCGAATAGTCTAATCCGCGGTTCGACTGCAAACAATTGATACAGATTGTGATTTGCTCGTGATCCACGCTCTAACTTATTGATTCCGAGTGTTTTGGGTTGGAGGGGGCCAAGTCACGGCATGCTGACCGGAATTGCTCTGAAGGGAACGCCAGACCCTGGAATGGGTCTGCTGACGCCTTTGGAAAGGGCTTGGCACTTTCGTGAATTGATCCGCGCCGTCGTGCGTCGCGAATTGGCGGCGCGATTTCGCGGCTCGATTCTCGGTTGGCTGTGGGCGATCTTCGGTCCGCTGCTGATGCTCAGCATCTATACCGTGATCTTTTCGCATGCCGTCGGCATTCCCGCCTCGGCCGCCTCGCACGGCGTTGGCAATTACGCTTTGACGATCTTCGTCGGGCTGATCGTGTTCAATCTGTTTAGCGAGCTTGCCTATCGTGCGCCGGCGCTGTTGCACGAGAACGCCAATTTTATCAAGAAATCGATCTTCCCGAGCGAGACTCTCGCCTGGATGGCGACGATCCGCGCTTGCGTCTATGCGGCGATCAGCTTCACCGTGCTGATTGTCTTCGAGCTGGCGCTCATGCACCGGATCCCCCTGACATTCCTACTCTTGCCGTTCGTCTTTGCGCCGTTTTTTCTGTTCCTGCTCGGCGCCACCTGGTTCCTGATGGCGCTCGGTTCGTTCACCCGGGACGTCACCCATCTGATGGCCTCGATCGTTCCGGTTTTCATGTTCGCGACACCCATTTTCTATTCGATCAATGACGTGCCGCAGCATCTTCAGCCATTTCTGCGGATTAACATCATCGGCAACTACGTCGAGATGATACGTGATCTCGTACTGCTCGACCAATTGCCAAATCCCCTCCTTTACGTGGGTACCTTCCTTGTCTCCCTCCTCGTCTTCCGCTCCAGCTATCGCTTCTTCATGCAGTACAAGAGCGTCTTCGTCGATGTCATCTGATGTAGCAATCAGCTGTCAGAACATCGGCAAGGCGTTTCAACTCTACCTGCGGAGGAACGACCAACTGATGCAGGCCATCTTTGGCCGGTGGAAGCAATTTTATCATCCGCACTGGGTTTTGCGGGACATCAGCTTCGAGGTTCGTCGCGGTGAGTGTTGGGGCATCATCGGCCGCAACGGCACCGGCAAGACAACGCTGCTGCAACTCATCTGCGGTATCAGCCAGCCGACCTATGGCAGCGTGGCGGTCACGGGGCGGGTCGCGCCGATCCTTGCACTCGGAGCCGGTTTCGATCTCGAATTGACCGGCCGCGAGAACGCGATGATCGGAGGCGCCATTCTCGGCCTCCGCCGGGCCGAAGTGTTGGAGCGGCTCGAACTCGATCGCAGCTTTCGCCGAGATCGGCGAGTTCTTCAACCAGCCTTTGAAAATGTATTCGAGCGGCATGACGGCACGGCTCGCCTTCGCAGTCTGCGCCCACGCCAATGCCGACATTCTGATCGTCGATGAGGCACTCTCTGTCGGCGATGCGTCATTCGCCCGCAAATGCGACGACTTCATCCGGAAGTTTGGAGAGAACGGCACCATTCTCGTCGTTTCGCATGATTTGACGACGCTGGAATCGCTCTGCGACAACGTCATCTGGATTGACCATGGGTGCATCTCCGCCTGCGGAAGGCCCGCCGAAGTCATCGCCGCCTATCGTCGCGCCTTCGACGCGCCGAAACTGGTCAGTTCGGCGCGCGCGCTCGGCTAGAGCCGGATCATTCGGATTGTCCGAAAAATCTGCAACTTCTCGGATCACGTTCTAAAACGTGTCCATTGCTTCGCGGGTGAGGCGCCGCATTTCGCCTGTTTCGGCCGGGCGCGCAACGGCGAAGTTCGCATATTGGCGGCGGATGAGGATCAGCGCGCAGGCAAACTCCAGAGCGATCGCCAAAGCGACGATGACGACAAGCCACGGGTCGCGGCGGACCAGGCTTTCGGCGCCGATCAAAATCCCGATATGGACCAGAGGCACCACTATGACGGCCGCTATCGCCGTCGTATTGCGGCCGGTCGCGCTCGATAAAGTCAGAACCAGACCGATCGCGAAAAGCGCGTGCGTCAGGGCAAGAAGCGGAATGCCGAATCGCTTGGTTGCTTCGCTCATCCATTCGGAGAGCTGGTGCGGCTCCGCTCCCGACCCCGGCCAAGCGGCAAGGAACTCGCCCAACGGCAGTTCGAAGACGCCCTTCCAATTACGCTTGGGAAGGCCGTTGGTGCCCTGCATGTCGAGCTGGATCACATACTGGTCGAAATCGGCCGTCCGCATCTCGGTGGTCCCGGCCGGGCGACTCTGGAACGATCCATGGCTCATGATCAAAAGGACGCCGTGTTCGTTGCGACGAAACTCGGTCTCCCGCGCGGTGATGATTTCTTCCTCGTTCTTTTCCGCGTTGAACTGATGGATGAACATGCCGCTGACGACATCGGCCGATTGCCAACGCTGGAAATAGAGCGTGCGGGTGCCATTATCGAAGGTATAGAACTGTGCCGGCTCGAGCATGCGGTGATTGAGCGAATTGCGGATTACGTGGATCACGTCGTGCATTTGCCCCACATAGGCGGGCGCCACGAACGAAGACATCCAATAGCCGAATCCTACGGCGACCGCGGCGACCAGAGCGGCCGGCAAGCAAATCGAAAGGACCGAGAGCCGCAGCGAATAGAGGACGGCAATCATGCCTTCCGCCGACATGCGCGAAAATTCCAACGCGACCGCGACACCCACCGCCATCGGCAGCGCAATATAGATCGCTGTCGGCAAAGTGCCGAGGAGGGCCGGCATGAGAAGGCCGCTGCGCACCGCCGATGCCGGCAGATAGTGAAAGAGCGAAGTCATCACCACGGGCACGCAGAGGCACGTCTCGATCACCAGCACCGACAATAAGATCCGCCTGGCGAGATAAAGATAAAGCAGCCGTGGCATTGTCATGTTCTGCGGTCGAACCTCTGCCGAGACCCCCGTCACACGTCGGCAAACTCGCCAAACATGCAACAAAACGAGAACTTGGAATGTTACCTAACGCGACATTCCGGGCACCCGGACCGGCACCGGACAATTTCGGTCGATCGGTTCTCTCTTATCGACCTGGCGGGCCAAGATCGATATGCTTCGAGGCGGCGCGAAGACTTGATTGATTTTTCCACCCCGCATTTAGCATTCGCGTGCGGCGGGTTAAATGGGACCGCATTCTCACGCCGGCGTTGTTTATAGCGATGGGGAGCTTTGGATCAAGCGTCCCGGTAAAAGCCAGAAACTTGCACTTACATGACAGTCGTTCGAGAATCCATGCGGCAAGACCGCCTGACCCGGGGCTGCCACCGGCCCTATCCGGAGGATGAGCGGTGAATATTTCAGACCCGTCAGAAACCTTCTCGATGGCCAGAGCCGCGATACGGGACCCGATTTTTCACCTGCCCTTGGTGAGCGTAATTATTGTCAATTACAATTACGGCCGTTTTCTGGACCAGGCCGTCGACTGCGTGTTCCAGCAGACCTATCCGAACGTCGAATGCATCATCGTCGACAACGCCTCCACCGACGAAAGCCCGCGCGTCTTGGCGGGGATCGCCGATCGCTATCCGCAAGCTGTGGTCATTCGGCGCGCCAGCAATGACGGTCAGACGCCGGCATCACTCGAGGGATTAGCCGCCGCGTCCGGAGCCTATGTTGTCTTCATGGATGCCGACGATGTCCTGCTCGCGCAGGCTCTCGAAACACACATATACGTGCATCTCTCGCTGCGCATTCATGTCGGCTTCACCTCCGGTGACATGCTGCAGGTTGTCGAAGACCAGATCGTCGTTGGGACCGGCGAGGAACTCAACCGCTACATCCGCAGCGGCAAGGGTTTGCGGCGCAACATCGTGCGGCCCTATCGGCACAGTTCCGACGCCTCATGGCCTTCGAAATCGGTCGCCAAATCGCTGGCAAAAAAAATCCATTTCGTGCCGCCGCGGTCGACCAAGTGGATCTGGTCTCCAACGTCCGGCATTTGCTACCGCCGCGATGCGTTGCGGCTGTTCTCGGACAATCCGGCACTGGCGCACCTGCGGACCGGAACCGACATGTATTTTGCCCGCGCGATCAATGCTCTCTGCGGCAGCGTCATCATCGACGAACCGGTTTTCATCTATCGCATCCATGGTGCGAACGTATTTTCGCGGCAGCCGCAATTGAACCGGTTCCTCGGCTTCGAGGTCGGCGGGTCGGGCGACAATAACCATAAGGCCAAGCTTCTGCTGGTCGACCATCTCGTCGCGAAGGCAGGACGCTTCTGCCAGAACGACTTGCTGCGGCTGAACTATATCGCCCTGCTCCACCGCCTCGACTGCCGGGATGGAGATCTGAGCTTGCCGCACTGGCAGCGGCGCTCGCGCGTTGCGGCCCGGCTCGCCGAGTCATTCCGGGACGTTGCCGCCGCCGTGGGCCGCAACACCGCACTCTTGCTCATGCTTTGGTTTCGCGTTCCGCTCGGCGTGATCGCGCGCACGCTGAACGAACGTCCCTGACCCCGCCTGAACAGCCGCCCCCGGTTCTCCCGGAAAAATGCGAAATCGGGGGGCTGGAGCGAATCACGCCTCCATACGGGCTGCGGCTAGCCGGGCATATTCATGCCAGAGGCCGTCGAACGTCCGCCGCCGCGGCAGGCCAATGAGCCCCGGCCAATGGCAGAAATAGATCCGCTTGCCGCTGACATCGAGAGGACCTTCCGGCGTGAAGGTCACATCCTTGGCCTTGTAGAAGCTTTCGCCCGACGCGCCGGAAACGCAGTCGTGCAAGCTGATGACCTTCAATCCCCGCCGATGCACCACGAAATTCGTCAGCGGCTGCGCGAATAGGCCACCCCGCTGACGCACGCTATGGAAGATCTTCTCGTCCTTGGCAATGACGTCATAAAAATCCTGCAAGGAGAGGACGTGCCGGGAGGTTACGAAAAAGCCATCGTTGAACGAAAGAGCATCGCGCAAGAAATCATAATTCTTGTGCTTGGCATTATAGATGTAATCGAGACACCGGCAGGCGACGAGGAACTCCGCTTTGCCGGAGCCGACATGGCCGAGAACATCGCTGAAATCTCGGAGCATGATCGTATCGACGTCGAGGTAGATGACTTCATCGAGCGGAAGCGCGAGCGCGAGAAGCTTGCGTAGCCGACGACGATGGCCCGGATTGAACGGATAGAGCCGCTTTGCCAGCGCGTCGAGTTCCCCGCTGTCGAGCGACGCGATTTCGACGCCGAAGATATCCGCCGCCTTGCGGGTCAGCGACATGTTGTCGTCGTAGGGGATAAGGTAGAGCGGGATCGACGCGTTCGTTGCGCGATAGCTCTCAAGAAAAGGCAATAGCCAGTCAATGACGCGATCATTGGCTATGATGGCTATTCCGTATTTCTTCGACGCTGAGGCTTCCGTCATAGAATCCACTATTTGACGACCGGGTCGACAATCCTTAGCGCGTTTCCAACGAAGGCATATCCCCGCGGCCGACCCCAAAAACCTGCCATTCAAGATGTCAGCGCGGTCGCAACGCTTCCCCGCGCGGACCCGCTCTAGAAACAGAAGTTCACCTGCGAATCAAGATGTCGTCGTCGGAGGCGCCACGGGCGGATTCTGAAAATTCCGCTCAGAATTTTCGTGCAATCATGTGGAGCTGGACACGGCGTCGCTTTCTAGACATGGCCTTGCGTTGGATCAAGGCAAAAATACGTCGGCAACGGAGCGATCCATCAGCACTTTTCCCTGAACCCTTCGCAAAGCCGTAATCACGTTCAAAGTAATGCCGCTGCGCCCTTGAGCGGATCGAGAAGCGAGCCTATGAGTTGGCCCCAACGTCGCCGAATCTCTTCGTTGCAAGCGCAAACCGTCTTTGCGTGAGAGATCGAGAGTTCACCGGCCGCCCGTCCCCCATGACCCTAATTCGGTTTGAGCCGATCGATGCATTTCATCATCACGACGCCGGTCCTGAATGGCGAGCGCTATATCGACGAAACTATCCTCAGCGTCGTGACGCAGGCTGGACCCTTTACCATCCGCTATCATGTTCAAGACGGCGGCTCGGGTGACCAGACTTTGGCCAAGCTTGCCGCCTGGAAACACCGGTTGGAGAGCGGTTTTCCGGCTCTCTGCGGGGGCATTAAATTCAGCTTCTCATCCGAACCGGATAAGGGCCTCTATGACGCAGTCAACCGCGGGTTCGCCATGTGCGGCGAAGGCGACGTGATGAACTGGATCAACGCGGACGACCGTATCGAGCAAGGCGCTTTCGCCTCGGTCGCGCAGATATTGACGGCCTATCCCGAAATTTCGTGGCTCTGCGGCAAGGGCGCTATCATCGAAGAAGACAGCGCGCTGATGCAGCCGATTTCGGCGGTCTATTTTCCGCGGCCTGCTATCGCTGCGGGCATATTCGACGGCCGCTTCGCGCCAAAGTACATTATGCAGGAAAGCGTTTTTTGGCGCTCCTCGCTTTGGCGCAAGGTCAAGGGCTTGAACGGAGAGGCTGAAGCTCTCGGGCGACCATGATCTATGGTGCAGGTTTGCACAGCACACCGATCTCGTGGTTGCCGATTCGATCTTCGGCTATTTTCGTTTCCGGCCGGGACAACTTTCTGAGAACAAAGCCGCTTATCGCGCCGAGATCGATGCCCATCTGGGCCCGGCACAAAAGCAAATGCGCCGTCTGCAATCGGTGCTCTATCAATTCGGCTTCATAAAGTATCGGACTGCCTCGCGAGGCTATGAGGAAGACTGGAGATGCAGAACCATCCAGGGCTTCAAGATCGGTCCGTTCATCATTCGCCTGGGGGAGAAAACGAGCCAGCCCTTGCCGAATGGCAAGCCTTGAGGCAACGGCAGTCCGCGGAACCAGAGGCATGCCGGCAGGCTTACTATGGGCGTTTCCCTGCGACGAAACGCAGCAGAACGTCGATATAGGCATCACCGCTGTGCCGGCGGGCAAAATTGTCGGCCCGGCTCGCGGCGCGCTCGCGGCATTCGGCAAGGCGCGGCAGTAGCCGCTCGATCGCCGCAGTCAGCGCCGCGGCGGTATAGGGAGCGAAGATCTCGCCTTCAGCCTCCCCTCTTTCAATGCTCTTTGCTGCGTAGATGCCCTGCGCGGCGATGATCGGGCGCCCGGCGCCGACGGCTTCGGTGAAGAGTCCGGAGCCACGCCAGCCAAATCTCTCCGGATCATAAGGCAGAAGAGTTACGTCCACCGCATTGGTCTTTTCCGCATAGTCTGCGCTGCTCATCGTTCCCTCGATGAACGTGATGCCACGCATGCGGCGCAGACGCTTTTCCGTCTCGATCGTCTGCTTTTCCCAATTGCCATGTTGAATCTGGATGACGAACGTGACCGGAAGCTGTTTGGCTTGGCATAGCGCGATCGCTTCGGGCAGAAGATGAAAGCCTTTTTCCGTTTTCGAATAGCCGAAAAAGCCGAGACGTGTTTTACGCTCCGTGCTCGATGACGACGGAAAGAAACGCAGAGGTATCGGCAACAGCGTCGTTTGAATTTTGAATTCGCGGCGATAGACCTCAGCCAGCGCCTCATTTTCCGTCGTGAAGAACAACGAACGGTCGATCAGCCCGTCGGCAAGCCGGAAGGCATCGCGGTAATAGGCCTCGCCGAACTGGCCATTGCGACCCCAAGGCGTCCAGCTCGGGGTAAACATCAATTGACAGACGACCTTCGGCAAGGCTTCCGGCGGCAACGACAAAAGATGGCGGATGAGACCGAAGATCTGGTTTTGCGAAATAGCCGGCACGACGATCAGGTTCTCGCGCTTCCAGACATCGGCAGGAAGTCTGGCGAGGTCACGCTGATAGGTCTCGTTCAGAAGCCGCCAGGTCCTCTCCTCCGAATAGATGGAGCGGCGGCCGACGAAATCGCGCAAAAGACTCCAGGTCTTGGGGACGAATTCCCGAAACGGCGGAAACTTGCCCTTGTAGAGGCTGCCGGTGAAATGCGGCAGGGCTCCGATGTCGGCGATAATGGCGCGTTCCATCCGCTTCGCGCCGAACACCCGATATGGAATACCACGCCGCGACATGGCTTTGCAGATTTCGATGAGGAGATGATAGCTGTGCTCTCCGCGACTGCGCAGGCCATTGTCGAGCACAATGATTTCCATGCCGGCGCTGCCTTCGACCTGCGGACCTTTTCTTCGGCGGTTCATATAAGTGCTATGCTGTCTATCTTGCAACGCGCGCACCCGAGGCGCTGCGAATCGCCGGTCTTGCTGCCCAGTCTTTTCGCGCTCGATTTCGCAGGATCGGGCGCCCTTCGATGCTGCACCTCTGGCGTAAATCCACGACCGGCACTCGAATCGGCCAATCTCGTACCGATCGAAGGGGAACTGCCGGCCAGTCTTTTCAATTAATTAGCTGCCCTCCGGGCGTCCGCTTGCGGCGGTTCCGGCCGATTTGCTAGGAATGGACCGCAAGATCAAATCGAAGAGGCTGATCCTATGGCGTCGCGCGAAGACCAAATCCCCGATGCCCATCCGGACGATCCGCGGGCAACGAACGCCGAGATCCTGCGGGCATCGCCGCAGCTCTTCGAAAATCCCTTGCTCGATAAATTGTCGCGCGTGCATTGGTCGATGCCGTTGATCTTCTATGCGCCCTTCGTCGCGCTGCTTGCTTGGCTGAGCTTCAAAACGCTCGGACCGGTAGCGGCTTGCGCCGCGACCATGCTGGGCTATGCTATCTGGACGCTCATCGAATATTTCGGCCACCGGTATCTCTTCCACGCCGAATTTCCCGGTACTTGGGGCGCCCGCATCCATTTTCTGATCCATGGCGTCCATCACGATCATCCGAACGATCCACTGCGTCTCGTCATGCCGCCGCTACTGAGTGCCCCCATTATGCTGACCGCCCTGCTCGTCGCGTGGCTGCTCTTCGGCCTGCCTTTAGGCTATCCGGTTTTGTTGGGGTTCATGCTCGGGTACCTGGTCTATGACATGGTGCATTACTATGTGCATCACGCTGAACCGAAGACGCGTCTCGGCCTCAGCCTGCGTCGGCTCCACATGTTGCATCATTTCCGCGATCCGGAACGCTGCTTCGGCGTCAGCGCACCTTGGTGGGATACCGTCTTCGGGACGCAGTATCCGTCGGCGCGGCAAGAGGGGCGTTCGCAGCGGTGAGCGCGGCGGTGCCCTTGATCGGGTTCGCCAGGTGATTTTTCGAGCCACGAGCAGACTTTTTCGACCGTCGACCTCCGTCGCCGTGCAGCGAGAGCTCGGAGCTTGATACTTCGCGAGCGCCTGCGAACACATCGAAACGGCCATCGGCCCAGACGACATCATAGGTGGTCCAGGCCCGCAGCCACGCGGCCAGGGTCAAAACTTCGCGGCCGACGAAGGCGAGTGGCGATTGTAGCGGAACGTCCCATCCCTTAAGCCAAGCCACGCCAATTTCGCACAAAAACCAGCCGAGCAAGGTTGCGGGAAAAGCCGCGGCGGCGGAAAGGCCGAAGAGAGGCGCAGCGAGCGCAGCGGCAAAGGCCGCCGGCAGCGGACTCGCGAACGGTTCAAGCGGAAAGATCAAAGGCTCGTGCATGCGGCGAATGACGCCCCAACGGACCTGCCGATCGTAAATGTCACGAAATGTGCGACTGCCAACGAGTCTGACGGAGGGTTCGATGCGCAAACGCCGTCTTGAGCCCAATCGCCTCCAATCCCTTGGAGATCGCCGTGTCCTCGGCGAGCGTATAGGCCATTGCGTCGACGCCGCCAGCTCTGGCGAGATCACTGCGTTGGAACAGCATCACTTTGCCTACGCCGAACCCAAAGCCCAGGGCCGAAGCCGTGAGTAAGAGCCGCGCATGGGCGTTGATGATGCACGCCTCCACATGGCCAGCAAGATTTTCCGGCTGCTCGGCTACCGGGACGCCGACTACGAGGCCGATGTCCGGCGTGTAATTCTGCAAGAAGGCCGAGATCATGTCAGGTTCGAGAATGATGTTCGAATCCTTGACCAGAACGAAATCATAGGCGGCCGCAGAAAGCGGTGCCGTCAAAGTATTGAGCTTGGGACTTACCGCGAAATCGGACTGCGAGCGCAGGATGCGCGATGCGATCGCCGGATGAGCGCACTTGAGCTCCTGCGCGACGTCGAGGGCGGAAGAGTCCGATTCGGCTGCGCTGAACAGGACCTCGTATTGGGGATAGTCCTGAGCGAAAATCGAAACCTGCGCCGCTGCAAACCCGGAATGGCACAATTTGATCGGGAGTATCGCCGAAACCGGGGGGCGTTCCTTGCCCGTCGCGCGCCGTGCTTGAATACGCGGCTGAAGCAAGGTGCACGCGCAGGTGAAAAAGAGGACCCCGACGGCAACGACAAGCCAAGCCGTCGCGAGATAAGAAACAAGAACCGCAAAATGCATGAGCCTTATCCGCAGCACTTGGGCAGGCTGGAAATCGATCCAACCTCGCCTCGGCGGGAGACCCGCCGCGTTTCGTCGGTGGGTAACGCAGATCCCATGCCAATCGGTCCGCGTCAATCGTTCTGAGCGGGGTTCCCCACCGCCACCGACGCCGCCAGAGGACCCTGTGGCGACGGTGACGCTGCTTTGCAGGCGCGCCCAGAGCGAAGGACCCGTTCTAACCGTCCAGCGCCTCCAGTTCGACGATCAGAGATTCAATCATTTTCAACCCGATCTGCCAAAAGGCGGGATCGCGCGCATCAAGCCCAAACGGTGCCAGCAAATCGGAATAATGCTTGCTGCCACCCGCCGCCAACATTGCAAGATAGCGCGCGGCGAAGCCTTCGTGCGCCCCCTCATAGACGCCATAGAGCGAATTCACCAGGCAATCGCCGAAGGCATAGGCATAGACATAGAAAGGCGAGTGGATGAAATGGGGGATATAAGCCCAAAACGTCTCATACCCGGGCCCGAGCCGGATCGATGGGCCGAGGCTTTTCGCCTGCACGCTCATCCAAAGCTCGCAGAGCCGATCCGTCGTCAGTTCGCCCCCGCGCCGCTCCAGATGTACCTTGCGCTCGAACGTGTAGAAGGCGATCTGGCGCACGACCGTATTGATCATGTCCTCGACCTTGCCTGCGAGCAGCGCGCGGCGCGCGGCAGTTGATGTGGTCTTGGCGAGCAAGGCCCTGAATGTGAGCATTTCGCCGAAGACGGAGGCGGTCTCGGCAAGCGTCAGCGGCGTCGGCGCCATCAAGGCGCCGTTCGGCGCAGCAAGAACTTGGTGAACGCCGTGGCCCAGCTCATGCGCGAGGGTCATCACGTCGCGCGGCTTGCCCTGATAATTCAAGAGCACATAAGGATGCACCGAGGGCACAGTCGGATGCGCGAAGGCGCCCGGCGCCTTGCCGGGCCGCACTGGCGCGTCGATCCACATTTCATCGAAGAAGCGCTTGGCGATCGCCGCCATCTTCGGCGAGAAGGCGGCGTAGGCGCCAAGCACGGTGTCGCGCGCCTCGATCCACGTAAAAGTCCGCGTTTCGGCATCGGGCAATGGCGCATTGCGGTCCCAATGGTCGAGCACGTCCTTGCCGAACCATTTCGCCTTCAGCCGGTAATAGCGATGCGACAGCCGCGGATAAGCCGCCTGAACGGCCGCGACGAGTGCATCGACAACCTCGCGTTCAACCCGGTTTGAAAGATGCCGCGCATCAGCAACGTCGGCAAATCCGCGCCAGCGGTCGGAAATCTCCTTGTCCTTGGCGAGCACGTTGGTGATGAGCCCGAAGATGCGAAGGTTCTGCTGCAATGTCGTGGCGATTGCGCCGGCCGCTTCTTTGCGAACCTTTGCATCGTGGTCCTGCATCAAGTTCAAGACCGGCTCGAGCGCCAAGTCTTGGTCTTTGACCTTGAAGCGCAAAGCAGCGACCGTCTCGTCGAAGAGCCGGTTGAACGCGCTACTGCCGGTTAGCGACTTCTCGTGGAACAAGCGTTCGATATCGTCGGCGAGCTCGTAAGGTTTTTCCTTGCGGATGTCTTCGAGCCAGGGCCGATAGTGCGCGAGTGGACCCTTAGCCGCGAGCTTGGCGAGGACTTCATCCTCGAGGCGATTGAGTTCGAGCTGGAAAAACAGGAGATGGGTCGAGGCCGCAGTGATCTTTTCCTGCGTATCGCCGAAGAATTTCGCCCGCACCGGATCGCTCGCGTCGCCGTAATACACGAGCCCGGCATAGGACGTGACGCGCCCCAGGAGATCTTCGAGCGCCTCATAGCGCGCCACGGCTTCTGCTAGTTTCGCCGAATTCGGGGCGTTCAGATCGGCATCGGCGAGCGCCGCGAGCTTGCCGTGGTAGTCCTCGGCGAAAGCCTTGCATTCGCTGCCGGCACGCGCGAGATCGCGGGCATAGGCAGGCGAGTCCATCGAGGAATAGAGATCGGCGAGACTCCATTCGGGCAAGGAGCCGAGTTCAGTGTCTTGAACGGCTTGCGGCGCCGTAGCGGCGCGTGTGGCAACCTCAAACAAGCCTAATCGGTGCGAAAAAAACATGAGGACCGCTATTTTGGAGGGTGTCCGGCGTCTGCGGACGCCTGCTCAATAACGGATCATTCGGCCGCAAATCAACGAAGAATTAGCCCGAAAGGCCCACGGCCGACGTTATGAACATCGGCCCATCGCCTAAACCTGTGGTCGCAGCCATAAAAACACGCCGCCCTACGGCGCAAGAGAAGGCAATACTCCCGACAGTAATTCGGCGCATCAGATGACGGAGTTACCTCCGAAACAGAGATATCGTATCACTTTTTCTTGATACACCGTATTCCCATTTTCGTAACATTCCCCCGCGGGATTTCGAAATAGACCTGTGCGACTGCGGCTTTTTCCTCGTGTCGCGCAGCTTCAATTTCGAAGAAAAGGGGTTCCCATAATGAATATCAAGTCAAGAATCACCGCTATCTCGGCGGCAGCTGCTCTTGTGCTCTTGGCGGCTTCGGGCGCTAACGCCGCGCATCACCACATGGCTTCAGTTGAAATGATGGGGCACACGACTGCCACCTTGAACGACGGCACCAAGCTCAATGTCGACATCGTGAAGAGGGGCGGTCACATGATGATCATGATCCCAGAAGGCGATCTGCCGGACTATCTGCATCAGCAGATTTTCAAGAAGTCGTAGGACGACTGTGGGCGTGATGCTTCTTACGCAAGCATCATGATCGTGTAACGGCAGCAATCGCGCAGATCAGGACGTACGCCGGCCGCGCGATAACAATGCCGAATTAAATCGGTTCGAATTTAAAAGCGGCGGCGCGGATGCACTCTGCGCCGTCGGTCGTTTGTGACCATGCGACGCCCAAGCTTCGGGCGGGGATCCATCACCCGACATCGATTTACGCGCGGCATCGACGGCTTATCGACGCGAAGTCAGCGCCGGAAATGCCGGCCATTAACATCGCATTTACTCTGATCGGCCAGCATGTGCACAGGGTGGTCCGCCTTCCCTCCGCGCGTGACGAATCATGTCGGCTGCCGCAATGCCGATGATGCGATTTACCTGACGGATGGGACTACCTCTGCATCGGATGATGGCGGCATGCAGCCGCCCACAGAAAGAGCCAATGTCCTGTCTCGTACTGATCGTCGACGACGACCCGGTTCAACGCCGTCTTCTGGAAACGCTCGTCCGCCGGTTCGGATATGACACGGAAACGGTGGAAAGCGGAGCGGCGGCGCTGGCGCGCGTCGAATCCTCCGCCGGCCCCGACATCGATCTCCTCATTCTCGATTTGGTCATGCCTGACCTTGACGGCATGACGGTGTTGGAGCGGATGCGCGACCAGAACCGTAGCATTCCGACCATTGTGCAGACGGCGCATGGTTCGATCGAAACGGTGATTTCCGCCATGCGTGCCGGCGCCATCGATTTCGTCGTCAAACCGGTTGGCGTCGAGAGATTGCAAATCTCGATCAAGAACGCCCTGCGGGTCGATGCCTTGGAAGACGAGGTGCGCCGCCTCAACAAGCAGGCCTCCGGTACTTTGACGTTCAAGGACCTCGCCAGCAAAAGCGGCGACATGGAACGCGTCATTCGGCTTGGCGAACGTGCCGCGAAATCGACCATTCCGGTGCTGCTCGAAGGGGAATCCGGAGTGGGCAAGGAGGTCGTCGCCCGGGCGATCCAAGGCGCGTCCGACCGACGCGGACGTCCTTTCGTCACCGTCAACTGTGGCGCGCTGCCGGAAAACCTCGTCGAATCGATCCTCTTCGGACATGAGAAAGGCGCGTTCACCGGCGCCAATGAGAAGCACATCGGCAAATTCATCGAGGCCAATGGTGGCACCCTTTTTCTCGATGAAATCGGCGAATTGCCCCCGGAAGCACAGGTTAAGCTGCTGCGCGCCTTGCAGGATGGTGAAATCGATCCGGTTGGCGGCAAGCGCGCCGTCAAAGTGGACATTCGTCTGATCTCGGCGACGAACCAGGACCTGATCGAACTCGTCAAGCGCGGCGCCTTTCGCGAAGACCTATACTATCGCCTCAACGTCTTTCCGATCACGATTCCGGCCCTGAGGGGTCGGCGTGAGGACATCGCCGATCTCGCCCGCCGGTTTGCCGCCAGGTTTGCCGCCGAGGAAGGCAAACGCTTGCGCGGCCTCAGCGCAGAGGCGCTCGCGCTGCTTACCAATTACGAATGGCCGGGCAATGTCCGGCAATTGGAGAATGCGATCTTCCGCGCCGTGGTCCTCGCCGACGGTGACGAACTCACCGTGACAGAATTCCCGCAGATCGCGGCGCAGGTGCAAGGCTTCGATGTCCGCATACCCCCCGCTCCGGAACTCGTTCGCCAGACGCGGCCGGAACGCGAGGTCGTGCGCGTTGAAGTGCGCGATCCGAATGTCCTGCAACTCCTCGACGAAACGGGCAACCTGCGCCAGCTCGACCAGTTGGAAGCAGAGACCATCCGTTTCGCGCTTGCCTACTACCGCGGGCAAATGTCCGCGGTTGCGCGCAAACTGGGCATCGGCCGTTCGACTCTCTATCGAAAGATGAAGGAATACGGGTTCCATCAGGTTGATGACGAGAGTTTGATCGACAAGGAGACTGACGAAGGCAACGCCGCCGCCTAAATCTATGTGGCGGCTGGGCCACGTCGGTCCAGATTGCACTGCGTCGGTCGCGACATGTGTGGTTCGTCATTGATTTGACGTGGCGGCGCGGTTTTCATCGTGACTCGTTCGGTTCGCTGCGCCGAATTCGTCGGACCGGCGAGACGGGTCTGGTATTCAGAAAATTCCGAGGACACGTATGCACCTGGCTTCTCGGTTGATCTTCTCGCCAGCTCCCGCGCTGTTTGCCGCATTGACGCTGGTGCTTTGCCTCGCCGCCGTGCCGGCGTCCGCGCAAGAGCAAGACGCGGCGCAAAAAACGACGCCCCTTGCTGCTGCACCGCAGGCAACCGCCGCAAGCCCTGATTCCAACAAAGAGCCGGAGGACAAAGCCAGCGGAGATGACGTGAAGCCGGCGGCCGAGACGCCGACATCAGAACCCGTCGCCGCCGCGCCCGATTCGCCAGCCGCCGCGCCGGCTCATGCCGCGGAAACTCCGGACACCGCCGCTACAAAGACGCCGGACGACAATGTGCCGACGGAAAGCCCGACGGACAAAAAGACGACCGCGGCTGCGCCCGCGGACGCTGCGCCGGCCCAAAGCGAAACCCCGGAAACCGATGCGACATCTGCAACGCAGCATACTCCGACCGTCGCGACGCCTGCCGAAATCCCGACAGCTACCGCCTCGGCGCAGCACTTCGCCGATCTCGTGAGGAGCGCAGTCAATTCGCTCGTGACGACCGAGGCCGAAGGCAGCCAAGCCGCGGAATTGCTCAAGGAGCGGGCCGCCATCGCCGCCTATTATGCCGAACGAGATTATGCGCCGCTCTGGATCGAGGACGGCAAGCCGACCGACTCGGTGCATGCAGTCATGGAACGGCTTGCCCGCGCGGGCGACGACGGACTCGATCTCGGCAACCTGCCGCCCCCCGTTTTCAAAGGCGGCGACGACGAGCTAGCGGCGGCGGACGTCGCTTTGTCGGCGCAAGTCGTGGCCTATGGCCGCCAAGCCTCGGGCAGTCGCGTCGATCCGCGCGAGATTTCGGCTTTGATCGGGGCCAAGCCTGACGTTGCCGATCCGGCCAATATCCTCGGCGCCGTCGCGGCAGCCGGTAATGACGGCGGCACCGTCCTGCGAGCCTTCAACCCGCCGCAAAAGCCCTATCTCGCGTTGCGCGACAAACTCGCCGAGCTTCGGCGAGAGGCCAGGTCAATGGCGCCGATTCCGACGGGACCGGCACTCAGGGTGGGCATGAGCGATCCGCGCGTGCCACCGATTCGGGCGCGGTTCGGGCTTGATGCCGACGCGGGAACGAGATCGTCGGATCTCGTCTACGACACGAAGGTTGCCGCCGCAGTCGCCGATTTCCAAAAGGCGAACGGCATTCGGCCATCGGGCGTATTGACCGCGCGCACCGTCGCGAGTCTTGCAGGTGGCCAGCCGTTACACCTCGAAGATGAGATCATCGCCAACATGGAGCGCTGGCGCTGGATGCCGCGCGACCTCGGCAGCGACCGCATCGACGTGAACATTCCGGATTTCGAGGCCACCGTTATTCGCGAAGGCGAAATCGTGTCGCGCAACAAGGTAATCGTCGGCAAGCCCGATACGCCCACCCCTATCTTTTCCAACACGATGAAATTCCTGATCGTCAATCCCTATTGGAACGTGCCGCCTTCGATCATACGCAAAGAGATGCTGCCGCGTGTGGCGGGCGATCCCGCTTATCTGAGCGAGATGGGCTTCCAAGTCTTCACCCGCCACGGTCAACTTGTCGTGCGACAGCCGCCCGGCGAGCGAAATGCGCTCGGCCGCATCAAATTCATGTTTCCGAATCAATATTCGGTCTATCTGCACGACACGCCGTCACGCAGCCTGTTTAGCGCCGCGCGGCGCGCCTTCAGCCACGGCTGCGTGCGCGTCGATCGACCGTTCGACTTCGCGCAAGCAGTGCTCGGCGAAAGCTGGTCCGAAGAGCGTCTAAAACGCCTCGTCGGTGGAAACGAACATTACGTCTATCTGCCGAAACCGCTGCCGATCCACATCGACTACTTCACCGCCTATGTCGGCGACAACGGCCGTCTTGAATTACGCGACGACCTTTACGGCTACTCGCGCAAAGTGAAGTTGGCGCTCGGCCTCGAAGGCTAAAGCGGGGAGACTGGACGTCAGCCGGCAGAGACTCCGACTCGCTTTGCAATTCGCGGATTTGCAGCATGAGCGTTGCGCGGAATCGCGCGTCGTTTCAAACGCCACGAAAATTTTCGTGGCAGGGGATATGAAGGATTATGCTTAATGATTTGTGGCATGATTTGCGGCGGAAGATGGTGCTTGGTCCGGCGGTTCAAGGGCGCTGAATAGGCGGCGCCGCTACCTGATCGCGCGTGTCACGATGCGGATCGACGCATGGCCCGACGTAACTCCGTTTCACGGCTGGAATGAATGTAGAAACAGTGGACTAGGTGCGCCATGCTAAGCGCGGCTACGACCACGCCCACGCTCTGCCGCGCAATGGGCCGGCCATCGACACAGGTTCGCCACATTCGCTGGGTTACTTTCCGGTAATCTTCCCTCGTTGACAGCTCTCTCGCGTCGTCGAAGGATAGATTGACCGCGGAACGGGGGAACGTTGCCGGCCGGATAGCTACGCGACGTTAACGGTTCTCGGTAAGAAATTAGGCGTCATTCGCATTGGTCGCCATTCAAGAGCGACAAAGGCCTTAAGGCCTGCGATCCGAGAACCGAGGATTTGCATTGCCAAAACCGCGCCTTAGCACGGCCTCAGCAATTTGTGCGCGCCCGCGCCTCATCGCGTCGATCGTGAACTCGCTCCGATCGGGCGTCTTTCAGAGGATATCGTGGATTTCCCGCCGCGCCGCGCCGCTTTCGGCGCGACGTACCGGTCGGTCGGCCGGTCTGATCGCAGCCAGCAGTCTTTTCGGCCTCTGCTTCGGCGTCGTCATTCCATCCTCGACCGAATCGGCCATCGCCAACGGCGACACGCGGACGATCTATCTCTATCACGCCCATACCGGTGAATCGATCGACGCAACCTATCGCGTGGATGGTCACTACGATCCGGCGGTGCTCGAAAAGCTGAATTGGTTCCTGCGCGATTGGCGGCGCAACGAAGAAACGAAAATGGACCCGCGTCTCTTCGATGCCGTTTGGGAAGCCTACCGCGGAGCCGGCGCGACCGACCGGATCGTCGTCCTTTGCGGCTATCGTTCGCCCCAGACCAACGCCATGCTGCGGCACCGTTCGCGCGGCGTCGCCGAACATTCCCAACATATACTCGGCAAGGCGATGGATACGACCATGCCGCACATGTTGATGGAAAAGGTACGCGAATCTGCGATGCGCCTGCAGACTGGGCGGCGTCGGCTATTATCCAAGCTCGAATTTCGTCCATATCGACGTGGGTGGTGTTCGCGCCTGGCCGCGGATGAGTTACGATCAGCTCGTCCGTCTCTTCCCTGACGGCAAGACGGTCCATATCGCGGCCGACGGCCGAACCCTCGCCCGCTATGACGAAGCCCGCGCTGAGATCGAAGCCAGTGGCGGAGTGAGCGTGCCGCCCCCTACGCAGGGCAAGAACATCTTCGCTTGGTTGTTCGGCGGGGGCGCGGGCGAGGACGAGCACGAGGACCCAGCAAGCACGCCGCCCGAGGCGACGCAAGAGACGGCCATCGCTCAAAACGACAAGGCGACGGACGACGACAACAGCCGCGAAGTCGCGACCGCACAAGCCGAGAAGGCGGAACCGGCAGCCGACGACAAACAGTCCGCCGACGATGACGACCTTCCGGAACCGCCGCGACGGCCGGCCGATCTTTTGGCGCTCGCCGACATTCCTCTCCCGCCGACCCGCCCTGACAATCAAGCAGCCATGGCCCTCCCGGCAGCCACTCCGGTCGCAGCAGCCCCCGCCAAGCCAGACGCCATCGGCAAGCTTCTTGCCGCTTCCCCGGTCAAAACAGCGGAACTCCCCGGCCTTATCACCCAAGGTCCAAATGACGGCAGGGCCACGCAAGGCATGAGCCGATCAGCAACGGCATCGCAGCAGAGTGGATCGGAAGTCCTCGCCTATGCGCCGGTGGCGCAGATGGAAGGCTTGCGTTCCGCGGCGCATGGACGAACGGCGGCCGAAGCCTCCGGCCACGTTGCCGAAGCCAAGCGTGACGCCATCGTTCCGGCTCGGCTCGACGGTTCGAACTTCCGCAGCGTGACCGCCGCAACCGAAACTGCCGAAATGGAAAGCCAGACAATCTTCGGGCCGACGCTCACCGGTCTGCGTACGGCGGCGCGTGTCGAAACGGCGGCCTTGTCGGATAGGCTCGAGTCGAGCTATCTGACGCGGTTCAGCATTGCCGCGACCGACCTCTCGACGGACCACTTCTCGGGCCCATCAGTAGCCTCGATCGGCGCCGACAAGAGCCGTATGGTTTTCGTCGCAAGTTACGCCGGCCGGCAAGACGGCGAATAGGGGCGGCGGCACGCGCGACCAAGCGGGGGCGTCAGCTTCGCATTGAAGCGCGCATTGTCTGCGCGGCTATGCGCCGATGGGTCCTCCTGGCAAGGTCCAGATGAAGAGCAGCGCGAAAAAGACGCCCAGTATCACGGCTCGAAAGATTTGACCCGGCGAAGCGACTGAGCGATCCTTCAAAAAAATCCGGTCTAGATCGACAGGCTTAGGTGCGAGCAACATGACGGCGCTCCGCATGGAAGCTCGGCCGGGCGAGGCCGGCCGGTAAGGTCGCGCAGAATTAACCTTGATTGGTTGCTAATTCTTTACCTTGCCAGCTCCACGGTCCGCCGCCTCGCCAAGCGTTTTTCGAGAGCCACGGACAATGAGCTTGCATCGATCTTGCATTGACGGGGAGAGTTTTCTTAAAAGCCAGGTTGGCGCATGGCGCAGTATTTCGATGAAATGACCCTGGCCGACGGCTCGACCCGCGCCGTCTACGGCAAGATCGCCCGCTGGCTTGGCGAAACGCCGCCCGAGCTTCTCGCCTCCCGCCGCGCCCAAGCCGAGCTCCTGTTTCGCCGCATCGGGATTACATTCGCGATCTATGGCGACAAGAACGCCGCGGAGCGGCTGATTCCTTTCGATATCGTCCCGCGTGTCATCAGTCGCTCCGAATGGACGCGGCTCGAAGCGGGCCTTGTGCAGCGGGTGAAGGCGCTGAACCTCTTCCTCGCCGATATTTACGGCGCCCGCGACATTCTGAAGAGCGGCGTGATGCCGGCCGACATCGTGCTCGGCAATCCGTACTATCAGCCGGAAATGGCCGGGCGGCCTGTCCCGCACAACCTCTATGTCCACATCGCCGGCATCGACATCGTCCGTATCGATGAAGGCGATTTTTACGTGCTCGAGGACAATCTGCGCACGCCTTCGGGCGTCTCCTACATGCTCGAGAACCGCGAAGTAATGATGCGGCTCGCACCCGATCTTTTCGCCGAACATCGCGTTGCGCCGGTCGAGAATTATCCCGATGCTCTACTCGCGGCGCTACGGTCCATCGCGCCGAATGCTGCGCGTGGCGAGCCGGTTATCGCGCTGCTCACGCCGGGCCAATATAACTCGGCCTATTATGAACATTCCTTTCTCGCCGACAGGCTCGGAGTCGAGCTGGTCGAGGGCCGCGATCTGTTGGTGCGCGACGATATTGTCTATATGCGCACGACCGAGGGACCGAAACGCGTCGATGTGATCTACCGGCGCATCGACGATGCTTTCCTCGATCCGCTCGCCTTCCGCGCAGATTCGGTGCTTGGCGTACCCGGTCTGTTCAATGCCTATATTTCCGGCAATGTGACGCTGGCCAATGCAGTCGGCACCGGCATCGGCGACGATAAGGCGATCTACAGCTATGTGCCGGACATCATTGAATTCTATCTTGGCGAGAAGCCGCTGTTGAAGAACGTGCCGACGCGGCGTTGCCGCGAGCCCGAGGCTCTTGCCTATGTGCTCGACCATCTGCCCGAACTCGTCGTCAAAGAGGTCAATGGCTCAGGTGGCTACGGCATGCTGGTCGGTCCGCATGCGACATACGACGAGATCGCGCAATTCCGCGACAAGCTGCGCGCCAAGCCGGACAATTTCATCGCCCAGCCGACGCTTGCGCTTTCAACCTGCCCGACCTCGTTCGACAGCGGGATCGCGCCGCGCCATGTCGATCTGCGGCCGTTTGTGCTCTCGGGCTCCAACGGCGTCCGGGTCGTACCCGGCGGCCTCACGCGGGTCGCTTTGAAAGAGGGATCGCTCGTCGTAAATTCGTGTCAGGGCGGCGGGACGAAAGACACCTGGATAGTCGAAGACGCGCTTTTCGACAGCGTGCCCTTGCACCCAATGATGAAGCCCGCGCCGGCACCGGATGCCTTGGGCCAGGATCAATAATTCGGCCTCTACGGATTGGTCATGCTCTCACGCACCGCCGACAATCTCTATTGGCTGGCTCGCTATATGGAGCGCGCGGATTTCCTCGCCCGCATCATCGAGGCGACGCGCCGCCTCGCGGCGGTACCGACATCCGATGGCGGCGCCGGAACCGAATGGGAAAGCGCGCTTGAAGCCGCAGGCGCGGCGGAGGGGTTTCACAAAGCAAAGATCACTGCGGATGAGGCAGGTGTCATCGACTATCTGACCTTCTCGATGGACAATCCCTCTTCGATCCGAAATTGCATCGAAAAGGCGCGCACCAACGGGCGCGCGGTGCGAACCGCCCTGACGGTCGAAATGTGGGATGCAATCAACGGCGCCTGGATCGAACTCAAGCGCTTCGTGATGACCAATGATGTCGGCGGCCGCTACGATCGCGAGCGATCTGCACAGTTTCTCGAGTTCGTCAAAAAGGCCTCGCTCGATTATGACGGCGCCGCGCATCGCACGATGTTGCGCAATGACGCCTATTGGTTCTCGCGCCTCGGCCTCTACATCGAGAGGGCCGACAACACAGCGCGCATTCTCGACGTCAAATACAATATTCTCTTGCCGGAGACGGAAACCGTCGGAGGATCGGTTGATTATTTTCAATGGGCGGCGATCTTGCGCGCCGTCTCTGCGCTCAATGCCTATCATTGGGTCTATCGCGAAAGCTTCAAGCCCTGGCTGATCGCCGAACTGCTGATCCTACGCCCCGAAATGCCGCGTTCGCTGATCGCCTGCTATGAGAACATCGTGCGATTTCTCGACGCGATCGCTAAAGCCTATGGCCAAAAAGGCGCCGCGCAGCGCCGGGCCCACGACGTCATGGGACGATTGATGGCGGCGACGACGAAGGAAATCTTCCAATCCGGGCTGCACGAATTCATCACCCTCTTCGTCGAGGACAATACAAACCTCGGCACCACGATCTGCGTGCAATATCTGCTCGAGTGATTCATCGCGGGGAAGCGCCTTCCTCACACGCGCATCGGCATCAGCACGTAGAGAGCTGCGGCGCCGTCGGGGTCAAGCACGAGCGTTGGCGAGCCGGGATCGGCGAGTTTGAACAGCGCCTTGTCGCTGTCGAGCTGGTTGGTGATGTCGAGCAGATAGCGTGCGTTGAAGCCGATATCGAGCGGCGAAGCGTCATAATCGACCTCGAGTTCCTCGACCGCCGAGCCGGAGTCGGGATTGTTGACCGACAAGGTGAGCTTGCCATCGGCCATGGCGAGCTTGACCGCCCGGCCTCGCTCGGAGGATATGGTGGAGACGCGATCCACCGCGTCGGCGAAAGGCGCGCGCTCGACGGTAAGATACTTGTCGTTGCCGGCCGGTATGACGCGCATATAGTCCGGAAACGTGCCGTCGATCAGCTTCGTCGTCAGCACGACGTCGCCGAAGCTGAACCGCGCCTTGGTTTGCGAGATTTCGACGGCGACTTCTTCTGCCAGGTCTTCAATGAGCTTTTGAACTTCGCTGACGGCTTTGCGCGGAATGATGACTCCCGGCATGCCGCCCGCGCCTTGCGGGGCTGGGATTTCGACCCGCGCCAGCCTATGGCCGTCAGTCGCCACGGCGCGCAGCATCATATGCCCTTCGGACTCGACCGAATGCATGTAGATGCCGTTCAGATAATAGCGGGTCTCCTCGTTTGAAATGGCGAATTGGGTCTTGTCGATGAGCTTCTTGAGATCAGCCGCGCCCAATTTGAACCGATGGGTGAACTCGCCGGCGGCGAGATCGGGAAAATCGCTTTCCGGAAGGGCCTGAAGGTAAAACCGCGAACGGCCCGAGCGCAACAGCAATTGCCCGGCGTCTTCAGTGCCTTCGAACGAGACCTGCGCCCCCTCCGGCAGCTTGCGGACGATTTCATAGAGAATATGGGCCGGCAGCGTGGTCGCGCCCGGCTGACCAACATCGGCGGGCAGACGCTCGGTGACTTCAAGATCGAGATCGGTTGCCTTCAACAGCACCGAGCCGCCGTCCGCCGACAGCAGAACATTGGACAGGATCGGAATCGTCGTGCGCCGTTCGACGACGCGATGAACGTGGCCAAGCGCCTTCAGGAGCGCGGCCCTTTCGAGTGTGACTTGCATGGGACGAATCCGGTTTTGGCCCTCAAGGTCACAGCCGGCCAAAGCCAGGCTGCGCGGGGGCGTAACTCTGGCGCGGCTATGGGGAAATCGCAAGCGGCGCGGCAGCCGACGACGAGTTTTCCCCTCTGGGAAAGCCATTGCCGGCCGCAGGCGTAAGCCGTGCCACTTTACCCGCCTTTAATCCGGGCAATCTAGGCTGGGCGGACAGCGAAATTCGGCAAGCGGGCGGCGCGACGGGCATGGCGAAGGGCTGGAGCGGCGAGCGGCGAGAACCGACCTTCGGCCGGTACGACGACGACTACGAAGACGAAGACGACGAGCGCCCGCAGCGTCGCCGCAAGAAGAAACCCAGCCGGAAACGGCGCTCGCTCTTCGGCGCGCTGATCTACTGGTCTTTCATGCTGGGCATCTGGGGCGCCGTGGGCGCCACCGGCATCATCGTCTTTTATGCCGTGCAACTCCCGCCGATCGACCAGCTCGCGATCCCGAAACGGCCGCCGAACATCGCCATTCTCGCCGAGGACGGTAGTTTGCTCGCCAACCGCGGCGACACTGGCGGCGCGGCGATCCATCTTTCCGAACTGCCGCCATATCTGCCGAAGGCCTTCATCGCAATTGAAGACCGTCGTTTCTACGAACATTGGGGTGTCGATCCGCTCGGGATCGTGCGCGCGCTTTTCCGCGACGCGATCGGTCGCGGCAACATGCAAGGCGGTTCGACGCTGACGCAGCAGCTCGCCAAGAATTTGTTCTTGACGCAGGAGCGCACGATTTCGCGCAAGATTCAGGAGGCCATTCTCGCCGTCTGGCTCGAACATAAATATTCCAAGGGCCAGATCCTCGAGCTCTATTTGAACCGCGTCTATTTCGGCTCAGGTGCCTTCGGGGTCGAGGCGGCGGCGCAAAAATATTTCGGTCATAGCGCCCGCAATGTCACGTTGTCGGAAGCCGCCATGCTCGCCGGCTTGATGAAGGCGCCAACCAAACTGGCGCCGAACCATAATCTCGATGGCGCGATCGACCGCGCCACGCAAGTCATCGCAGCCATGGCGCAGCAAGGCGACATTACCGAGGCCATGGCTAAACTGGCGCTCGCCCGGCCCGCCCAGCCCGTCAATGAAAAAGGCGCCGACTCGGTCAATTACGCCGCCGATTATGTGATGGACCAGCTCGACGATACGGTCGGCGCCATCGACGAGGACATTGTCGTTTCGACAAGTATCAGCGCCAATCTGCAAGCGGCTGCAGAAAAGGCGCTGACCGGAGAGCTTGACGCCAAAGGCGGCAAATACGGCGTTAGCCAGGGCGCGCTCGTTGCCATCGATCCGAACGGCGCGGTGCGCGCGCTCGTCGGCGGCCGCAGCTATGCCGACAGCCAATTCAACCGCGCCGTCGCGGCCAAGCGCCAGCCGGGATCCGCCTTCAAACCCTTCGTCTATCTCACTGCGCTCGAACATGGCCTGACGCCCGACACGGTGCGCGAAGACGCGCCGATCAATGTCAAAGGTTGGCAGCCGGAAAATTATTCGCATGAATATTTTGGGCCGGTGACGCTGACCAAGGCCCTGTCGCTTTCGCTCAATACGGTCGCGGTGCGACTCGGGCTCGAAGTCGGGCCGGCGGCCGTCATCAGAACCGCGCATCGTCTCGGCATCACATCGGACTTGCAGGCCAATGCCTCGATCGCGCTCGGCACGTCGGAAGTGACGCCGCTCGAACTCGTGACAGCCTATGTGCCCTTCGCCAACGGCGGCATCGGCGTGCAGCCCTATGTCATCACCAAAGTGCGCACCGCAACCGGCAAGCTGCTCTATCAGCGCAAGGGAGCGAGCAACGGTCGGCTCATCGAGCCGCAATATGTATCGATGATGAACACGATGATGCAGGAAACCTTGCTCACCGGCACTGCACGCCGGGCCGAACTGCCAGGCTGGGAGGCGGCCGGCAAGACCGGTACGAGCCAGGATTGGCGCGACGCCTGGTTCGTCGGCTATACGAGCCGTCTCATCGCCGGCGTCTGGCTCGGTAACGACGACAATTCGCCGACCAAGAAGGCCTCGGGCGGCAATCTGCCGGTCGAAATCTGGTCGAAATTCATGCGGGTCGCGCACGAGGGCGTAGCGCCGGAGCCGCTGCCTTCTGGCACGTGGCGCGCGCCGGCGCCGGCCACCGATATTGCCTCGAACATCTTCAACTTCTTTGCCGCCCAGGTTCCGGCGCCGGCACCGAGCCGAACACCGGCTTCAGGGACGAGCAATTCGCCGCCGATCGCTCTTGGCCAGACGCCGCCGCGCGGCACGCCGGTCAGGGAAACGACGCGACGCGACGACGGCGGGTTGGTCCCGCCGGCACCGATTCCAAATGGCAATGAGGGTACGCGCGACGACAAGCCGTTCTTCGGGCTGTTCTAGAAACGCTCCAGCGCGGAATTAGTGCACACTCACCGTCTGCAGTTCGTTCTGCATGGCGTTGGCGAGGGCGGCATCGCGCGTATCGGCAAGGACGATCGGCGTACCGTCGGCACCCAGCAAGGCATAGAGCTGCAGCCCAGGCTGGAGCGGAGGCGCCTGCGGGAAAAGCCGCCTGACATCCTCGGACCGAAGCTCGCGCACATAGGCGAGCGAGCCGCCACCCAAATGGGCGAACTGCTCTTCGCTGAAAGGCGGGGAAACGGATTTGGGTTCGTCTAACATATCGGCACTCCTTCTGCGGTCTCTCAGAGACCCGCTCGGATGCGAACCTTCAGTCTCGCATCATGATATCGATTTTCTTAACCAATCGTGCTGGTTCCGGCTTTATGAGATCCACCGTGAGCAGCCCGTTGGACAGATCAGCACAGGCCACCTGCATCCCATCGGCGAGCAGGAACACGCGCTGGAACTGCCGCGCCGCGATCCCCCGATGGAGGAACTGGCGCCCCTTATCCTCCTGTTGACGGCCGCGGATGATGAGCTGACCTTCCTCGACCGTGACCTCCAGTTGCTCCCGAAGAAAGCCGGCCACGGCCAAGGTGATCCGGAGCCGTTCGGCTTCGGTCTCGGTCCTGGCGATCCGCTCTATATTGTAGGGCGGATAGCCATCCGAGCCAGCCCGCGTAATCCGGTCGATCGTCCGCTCGAATTCGTCAAAACCCAGCAGGAACGGCGAATTCGAGGTCAACATCCGTGACATAGCGAAGCCCTCAGGCCTTCGTTGCGGAGGCCCTTTGAGGCGCCTCCTGCCGGAAATATGGAGATTTGGTGGCATCGTTCAAGAGCGCGGCGATTACATGGCGCTGGGCAGTACGCGGTCCGGCGGTCTATGGCCGTCGATGAAGGTCCTGACGTTGATGATGACCTTCTCGCCCATGTCGATGCGGCCCTCGCGCGTCGCCGAGCCCATATGCGGCAGAAGCGTTACTTTGCCGGCGTTGGCGAGCTTGATGAGCTTGGGCGAGATCGCAGGCTCATGCTCGAACACGTCGAGTCCGGCGCCGGCGAGTTCGCCGGTTTCGAGCATGTGGGTTAGCGCTACCTCGTCGATCACTTCGCCGCGAGCGGTATTCACGATAATCGCGTGTGGCCGGAGGTATTTCAGGCGCCGTGCCGAAAGCAGGTGATAGGTCGCCGGCGTGTGCGGGCAATTGACCGAGACGATATCCATCCGGGCAAGCATTTGGTCGAGCGATTCCCAATAGGTCGCTTCGAGCGATTCCTCGACCGCCGCCGCGACCCGGCGGCGGTTGTGGTAATGGATCTGCAATCCGAAGGCCATGGCGCGGCGCGCCACCGCCTGGCCGATGCGGCCCATGCCGACGATGCCGAGCCGCTTGCCGGTGATCCTGGCGCCGAGCATCCAAGTGGGCGACCAGCCACCCCAGTTCCCGGCCGGAATGATCTTCGCCCCTTCGACAATGCGCCGAGCCACGGCGAGGATCAGCGCCATGGTCATGTCGGCCGTATCCTGGGTAAGGACCCCCGGCGTATTGGTGACGGTGATCCCCCGCTTCGTCGCTGCGGCGACGTCGATATTGTCGACGCCGTTGCCGAAATTGGCAATCAGTTTGAGCTGGCTGCCCGCCTGCTCGATCAGCGCCGCGTCGATCCGGTCCGTCACCGTGGGAACGAGGACATCGGCGGCGTGGACCGCCTCGACAAGCTCAGCCTGCGACAGCGGCTTGTCGTCGAGATTGAGACGCGCGTCGAAAAGCTCGCACATGCGCGTTTCGACCACATCCGGCAACTTACGCGTTAGGACAACGAGCGGTCTTTTCCTGCTCATTCTTCATCCCGTCATTGGCCGCCACCTTCGGCAGGCAAATATCGACTTGCCCGAATGTCGATTCGTCGCTTTCTCTCAGGCATCGCGCGCGTCGCAGCCGATCCCGGGTTTGGCTATCCTATCGCTCCGGCGGCGAGATTCAACAAAGGCTTCAAACCCTCCATCCGGTCCTAAGCCAGCTATTCACGCGCCGTTAACTTCGCAGACGCAGTAAAGACAAGTGCGTTTGCGGCGTCCGCGCCTCTCTAGCAGATGGCCGTCCAAACACAAGAATGGCAGCCGATGATGCGGCTCGTCCTGAGTTACGCGGAACTGCGCGACAGTGCGCAAAACCCGTTCGAACAGAGGAATAAGCCGCGTTTTGACCCAAAATCGAGTTTCATACTTGCGACATCCGTGCCGATTCGCATGCCGCGCAATGGTTTATAAATATGTTGCGCGAGCGAAGCGGCGGCGACGCTTTTGCGACACCAGGGGTTGCTGCTCGATGCATTAGGCGGAGGTCACGCGATTTTGGAAAAAATCCAGCTGCAAACGAATCAGGCAACCCGGCGAGACAGGGGAGCACGTTTCGCCCAGATGGCGGGACTTCTGGGGCTATGCTGGCTCACCTTGGCGATCGCTGCTCCTCCGGCGCACGCCGAAACGACCGCTCAGCAGAACGGTGAGCAGATCGGCAGCGTCAGCGGCCTCCCATTGCCGCGATTCGTCAGCTTGAAGTCCGACCGGGTCAATTTGCGCGAAGGTCCCTCGAAGGACCATCGCACGACCTGGGTCTATGAACGGGCGGGCCTGCCGATCGAGATTACCGCCGAATTCGGGACTTGGCGGAAGATCCGCGACTCGGACGGGACCGAGGGTTGGGTCTTGCACACCCTACTTTCGGGTCGACGCACCGCCATCGTTGCGCCGTGGAAGAAAGACCAACTCTTCACCCTGCTTTCAAAACCCGCCGAGGATTCGACGCCGCTCGCGCGCCTGCAACCGGGCGTTATCGCCAATGTCAGGACATGCGACGGCAAATGGTGCGAGATTTCCGGAGAGGGTTTCGACGGTTATATCGAGCAGACATCGCTCTGGGGCGTCTATCCCAACGAGAAGATCGACTGATCTGCGCCTGCAGCCTGCACCGGCGACATCAATCCTGAGGGCGTAACCTGACGACCACTTCGATGCGGGCGATCCGCATGCCTTTCGGCGGTTCCGGCAGATGCGCCACGTCAACCGCGACCTGCGGAATATCGATGAGCGTATTGCTGCCTTCGATCAGAAAATGATGGTGATGCGAGACATTCGTGTCGAAATAGATTTTCGATCCGTCGACCGCGACCTCCCGCAGCAGGCCGGCCTCGGTGAACTGGTGCAGACTATTGTAGATCGTTGCCAGTGAAACAGGCACCCGAGATGCCTGCGCCTCTTCCAGCAGCTTTTCGGCGGTCAAGTGCCGGTCGCCCTTGCCGAACAGAAGCAGGCCGAGTGCGACGCGCTGTCGCGTCGGTCGCAGACCGGCAGCCCGCAGCTTCGTCCGCAACTCATGTACGGGGCAGCCTGCCATCAGCGCGCCGATCGCCGTGCGCTGAGCGCGTTCGCTCGGGCGCAAATTCAATTTGCGTTTCGGCGGGGTCATCGGCTAGACCTTTCGGCGCTTGTCTCGTGCGAGGCCAAACGCTACGTTTCTTGTCGGAAAACGCGAAAGATACGACAAGTTCACGTATTGACAAGGGGTTAATTGAATTGTGGCATGGCAGCCGGGCACGCCTTCTGGCAGATGGCGGTGTGATGCGCAACAAAGAATTTTTTCGCAAGATCAACGAAATAATTTCTTAAAGGCGCCCGCGGCGCCCCGAGTTTCTCGGCCGCGGCCCTGTTGCACCGCAACCGCTTCGAATTCGGCACGAGTATATCGAGCCTAACCCGCTTCCGGGTTGCCGTCGCCTATGATAGAAGGCCGCAAACTTCGCTCGCGTCGGTGCGCCTTCGGGGCGAGCACCCTAGAGTGAAAGTGCGATGGGCGAGCGACGCTCCAGCTACGACTATGAAGATTTGATCGCCTGCGCGCGCGGCGAGCTGTTTGGTCCCGGCAATCCGCAATTGCCGCTGCCTCCGCTTTTGATGTTCGACAAAATCGCCGATATTTCGGAACGAGGCGGGGCCAATGGCAAAGGCACGATCCGCGCCGAATTCGAGATCAAACCCGACCACTGGTTCTTCGGCTGCCATTTCAAGGGCGATCCAGTCATGCCCGGCTGCCTCGGCCTTGATGCGCTTTGGCAGCTTCTCGGATTTTATCTCGGTTGGCTCGGTCTGCCTGGGCGCGGCCGCGCGCTCGGCGTCGGCGAGGTAAAGTTCACAGATCAGGTCTTGCCGACGGTCAAGAGAGTCATCTACGGGGTCGATCTGAAGCGCGTGTTCAACACCAAACTGGTGCTCGGCATTGCCGACGGCTGGCTTGAGGCCGACGGCCGCCGCATTTACGAGGCCACCGACCTCAAGGTCGGTCTGTTCAAGGCTGCGGCTCCTTCCGTAGCTTGAACATATTCAATTCCCCGCCCACAGTAGGTCGGCCGCGGCAGCGGCCTGAGCAGGAGAGAGGAATGAGACGAGTCGTCGTCACCGGAATGGGCATCGTTTCCGCGATCGGAAACAATACTCAGGAGGTGCTTGCCTCCCTGCGGGAGGCAAGATCCGGCATCGTCAAGGCGGACAAATACGCTGAGCTTGGCTTTCGCAGCCAGATTCATGGCGCGCCGACGCTCGATCCCGAAAATATGATCGATCGCCGGGCGATGCGTTTCCATGCCGGCGGCACGGCCTGGAACCATGTCGCCATGGACCAGGCGATCCAGGACGCCGGCCTTTCTGCCGAGGATGTGTCAAACGAAAGAGCCGGCCTCATCATGGGGTCCGGCGGCCCCTCGGTACGAACGCTCATCGAATCTGCAGATATCGCGCGCAGCAAGGGGCCGAAGAAAGTCGGTCCCTTCGCCGTGCCCAAGGCCATGTCCTCGACCGCCTCGGCGAACTCTCGCCACCTGGTTCAAGATCAAGGGCGTCAACTACTCGATTTCCTCCGCCTGCGCGACCTCCAATCATTGCATCGGCAACGCCTATGAAATGATCCAGTACGGCAAGCAGGATCTTATGTTTGCCGGCGGCTGCGAGGAACTCGACTGGGGCCTATCGGTCCTCTTTGACGCCATGGGCGCCATGTCCTCCTCCTTCAACGACAGACCCGCCGTCGCATCGCGCGCGTATGACAAGAACCGCGATGGGTTCGTCATCGCCGGCGGCGCCGGTGTCTTGGTGCTGGAGGAATTGCAACGTGCCAAGGCGCGCGGCGCCAAGATCTATGCGGAAGTGGCCGGCTACGGAGTCACGTCGGACGGTTACGACATGGTGCAGCCTTCCGGGGAAGGCGCGGTGCGCTGCATGCGCATGGCTCTCGAAAACGTGAAAGCGCCAATCGACTATATCAACCCACATGCGACCTCGACGCCGGTCGGCGACCTGCGCGAGATCGAGGCGATCCGCACCGTCTTCGGCAGCGGCGAGAAATCGCCGCCGATCTCCGCGACGAAATCTCTGACCGGACATTCCTTGGGTGCGACCGGCGTACAGGAGGCGATCTACAGCCTTTTGATGATGCAGAGCGGCTTCATCTGCGAAAGCGCCAATATCGACGAGCTCGATCCGGCTTTCGCCGACATGGATATCGTGCGCAAGCGGCGCGACAACGTGGACTTGCGCGCCGTCTTGTCCAATTCTTTCGGCTTCGGGGGAACTAACGCCTCGATCGTCTTGAAGCATGTCGATGCCTGATCAGCGGGCCGACAGATCTGGCCGTGGTGGTCTAATGCGCGCCAAGCGCGGCCTCATCATGGGCGTCGCCAATGATCATTCGATCGCCTGGGGCATCGCCAATACGCTTTACGATCAGGGCGCGGAACTCGCCTTCACCTATCAGACGGAGGCGCTCGGCAAGCGCGTCAAGCCGCTTGCCCATAAGCTCGGCGCTACGCTTGTCCTGCCGTGCGACGTCGAGGATCTCGCGAGCCTCGACGCCGTCTTCGAGACCGTGCGGCGTGCCTGGGGATCGCTGGACTTCGTCGTGCACTGCGTTGCCTATTCCGACCGCGCGGAGCTAAAAGGCCGTTACTGCGATACGACGCGGGAAAACTTCCAGCGCACCATGCTGATTTCCGCCTTCTCCTTCACGGAGACGGCGAAACGCGCCGCCGCCTTGATGCCGAAGGGCGGCGCACTGCTGACGCTGACCTTCGGCGGCGCCACGCGGGTTATGCCGAACTACAATGTGATGGGAATTGCCAAGGCCGCGCTGGAAGCGAGCGTGCGTTACCTCGCCTTCGATTTCGGGCCGCGGGGTATCCGCGTCAATGCGATCTCGGCAGGGCCGGTCCGAACGCTGGCCGGCGCCGGCATAGCCGATGCCCGCGTCATGTATAATTTCCAGAAAGCGCATGCTCCGTTGCACCGCATGGTCACGATCGAGGACATCGGCGGCGCGGCGCTCTATCTCCTCGGCGATCTTTCAAAGTGTGTCACCGGCGAGATCCATTACGTCGATTCCGGCTACAATATCATTTCCATGCCGCGACCGGACCACTTGAAGGCAGACGACCAGGCGGTCGCGGGCGAGGCTGCGGAAAGTTCTTGAAGGCATGCGGCTCTACTCGGAAAATTATTCGCCATTCTCCGCGCCTGTGCGCATCGCGATCTATGCCAAGGCGCTCGACATCGAGATTGTCGCGCCGCCCGGTGGATTGCGCTCCGCGCAATATCACATGATCAACCCGCTCGGCACCATTCCATGCCTTATGCTCGATGACGACACGCGGTTGCCGGAATCTTCCGCCATCATGGAATATCTCGAAGAGAAATTTCCCGAGCCGCCCCTCCTGCCAGCGCGTCCGGAGGACCGGGCTCAGGTACGTCTGCTGCAACGTGTGGGCGAACTCCACATCACCACGCAAACTGTCGAGCTTGCGCAATTGCCTGATGCAATCAACCGCGACGAGACGGCGGCCAACCGCCTGACGCGCATCGTCCGCGGGCTGGCTGCCCTGCAAAATATTCTGAGCGGCGACGACTTCGCGGTCGGCGCATCTCTGACGCTGGCGGATTGCCAACTCGCCCCGGCGCTCTTCGGCGTACCGCGCGTGGCGGGCGCCTTCATGAACCGGGACTTGATCGGCGCCTATCCCAAGGTCGCGCGTTACATCGAAACAAGCCGCCGTCATAAGGCGGTTTCTCGCGTGCTCGACGAGATGAGCGCGGCGCTGGCATAAACTAACGCTCCTCCCGGAAGCGCCCGAGAATTGCGATTACCTCCGCGTCGGATGTTTGGCTGAAATCCAAATAATGGAAGCCGAGAGCGGCGAAGGATGCGTCCGCTTCGAGGTAGACAACAGCATCGGCCTCCGCGCGCATGGCGGCGATTGTGGCGGTTGGGCCGACAGGCACAGCCAGCACCAGCGTCTTCGGCTTGCGCGCACGGACGCTTTGCAGCGCGGCGCGGGTGGTCGCACCGGTAGCGATGCCGTCATCGATGACGATGGCAACGCGGTCCGCGACATCGATTTGTTTGCGGCCCCCGAGATAGCGCTTGCGTCGGCGCTCAATCTCGGCGCGCTCGCGCGCGCAAGCTTCATCGAATTCCGCCGCGCTTATCCCTGCCCGGCGAATGACGGTTTCATTGCGGATGACGATCGGTGTGCCGCCATTGGCAACGGCGCCCATCGCCAATTCCGGCTGCGCCGGCAAACCGATCTTGCGCACCAAGACCAGGTCGAGCGGTGCATCGAGCGCGGCCGCGACTTCTGCCGCCACGGGAACGCCGCCGCGTGGAAGGGCGAGCACGACAGGCCGTTCAGCCTTGAAGTGCAGCAGAGCCGCGGCGAGCTGCTTTCCAGCATCGGAGCGGTCCTTGAACGGAACCATGTGCTCTCCAAAGATTTTACAAAGCTTCTACAAAGCGGAGAAAGCCCGCGGGCGTGGCTTGGCGGTCATACTCCCGCGCTGGCTTTTCCCTTAGATTATGGCACCTTCACTAAAGGTGGTCTCCGAAGTCTCGTCCTCGCGAACGAGCAAGATCGCCTTCCGCTTGTCCTGAAAAACACCAGATCTGATGCGACAGGTAAACCCCATGCGTTTTATCGACCGCCGTACCATGATAACCGGGGCTTCGGCCGCGGGCGTGTCTCTCACACTCGCAGGCTGCGTCAGCACATCGCCTTCGCCTTCCGTCCAGGCAAACACGGAGCCGCCGGAGGCGCCTGTCGAGCCCGCTATTGCCACCGACTATTCCGCCATCTATGGCCCGGTGGCCGGCGAACCCTTCCCGGTGCCAGGGATCAAGCTCGCGCAGATCAATCCCGAGTTCCTGCGCAAGGCCATCGACTATCAGACGAGCGAAGCTCCTGGCACGATCGTCATCGATCCGGCGCATCATTATCTCTATCACGTGCAAGAAGGCGGCAAGGCGATGCGCTACGGCGACGGCGTCGGCCGCGAGGGTTTTGCCTGGTCGGGCGCCGCGACGATCAACAGCAAGCAGGAATGGCCCGACTGGTATCCGCCGCCGGAAATGATCGAACGCCAGCCGGAGATCAAGAAGCTGATGACGCAACTGCAGAGCGGTCTTGGGATGCATGGTGGACCCGGCAATCCGCTCGGCGCCCGCGCCATGTATCTCTGGCAGGATAACAAGGACACGCTGTTCCGGATTCACGGGACGGTCGAGCCGTGGACCATTGGGAAGAGCGTCTCCTCCGGCTGTATCCGGATGATCAATCAGGACGTGATCGATCTCTACGGAAAGACACCTGTCGGCACCAAAGTGGTTGTGCTGGGGACGGCCCACATCGGTTGAGGCGCATGCGTCGACAGGACGCTTGGCAGAGGTGCGACCGCGGGATAGAACGCCGCCATCGTCAACAACCGGAAGGAGGTGATCCAGTGTCTCAATGTCTGATCGCAATGTCGCTGGATGTCACCGCCGAGGAAATTCGCAGCATCGTCTGCCTTGGCTAGACGTCGGCGGCAGCGCTGACATTGTCGGAGACGTGCTCGGCACGCTCAGATACAAACCGAAAGCCCCGGCGCGCGCCGGGGCTTTTACGTCTCTCCAAGCCTAACTGGACAACCGCGACGTCTGCGGTAACGTGCGGCGCATGGTGCGATTCTCCACTGCCAGCGTGGTTTTCGTTGCGCTTCTTGCGGCGAGCCCGGCACATGCGGATTTCCAATCCTGCGTGGCCGAGCTCAAGGCAGCGGCGCGCGCCAAAGGTGTTTCCGCGCCGACCGTGGAAACCGCAACGAAAAACCTCACCTTCGATCCCGACGTCCTCGATTTCGAAAAGTCGCAGCCGGAATTCGTGACCCCGATCTGGGATTATATTGCTGGCCTCGTCGACGATGAGCGGATTGCCGATGGCCACGCCGCCATGCAGCGCTGGGCGCAATGGTTGGCGGTCGCCGAGCATAAATATGGCGTCCCTGCCTCGGTCATCGCTGCGGTGTGGGGCGTCGAATTGAATTTCGGCAAGAATTTCGGCAACCGACCGATCCTGCAATCGCTTGCGAAGTCTCGCCTGCTCCAACAGTCGTCGGCCGTCGTATTATCGCGGCGAGTTCATCGCCGCCATGCAAATCGTCGGCGAAGGCGGCGCCGATCCGGCGAATTTCGTCGGCTCCTGGGCTGGCGCTTTCGGACACACGCAGTTCATGCCATCGACGTTTCTGCGCCTCGCCGTCGATCTCGATGGCGACGGGCGCCGCGACGTCATCAATTCCGTGCCGGATGCGCTTGGTTCGACCGCAAATTATCTGCATAGGAGCGGCTGGATCGCCGGCCTGCCGTGGGGCTTCGAGGTGAAATTGCCCGAACATTATGCGGGCCCTTCCGGCCGCCGCAACAAGCAGCCCATGTCGGCCTGGGCGGCACGCGGCATCACTCATATCGACGGTGCGCCACTCGCGGGAGTCGGCAACGTAGGGCTGTTACTTCCGGCAGGACCGCAAGGGCCGGCCTTTCTGGTCACCCGCAATTTCGATGCGATCTATTCTTACAACGCGGCAGAGTCCTATGCGCTGGCGATCGCGCTTTTGTCGGATCGCTTGCGCGGCTACGGCCCGATTGTGACGCCTTGGCCAACGAATGATCCTGGTCTTTCGCGCGCCGGCCGGCGCGAAGTACAAATTCTTTTGATCAAGCGCGGCTACGATCTTGACGGCAAGGTCGACGGAATTCTTGGTAAAAAGACACAAGCGGCGATCGCTGATTTTCAATCGCGCTCCGGATTGAAACCCGATGGGCGGGCAAGCCAGTCGGTTCTGGCCGCGTTGCGTAATCATTAGTACTGTTGAGACAGATGCGCAGCTTTTTTACACCCGCTAGGCCATTTGATCTCACCATAAATTGACTCGTTTCGACGCTGCACTGTTCTAAATTCCGGTATGGAAAGATTACGCATAGTTATGCTTATCTCCCGTTCCCAACTTTTGCGCTGTGGCTGGCTCGTGGTGGCGCTGACAGCGTCTGGCTTCGGCTTTGCGGCTGGACCTTTCGTGCCGTCGAACGGCATTGACGGAGTTGTCGAACTTTTCACATCGCAAGGCTGTTCGTCCTGCCCGCCCGCCGACCGTCTTTTGTCGACGATGGCGAACGATCCGAGCCTCGTCACGCTGAGCTTCCCAATCGACTACTGGGACTACATCGGCTGGAAGGATACGCTTGCCGCGCCCGAATTTACGGCACGACAAAGAGCCTATGCCGCCGTTCGCGGTGATGGCCACGTCTATACGCCGGAGGCCATCGTCGATGGCCTCGTCGACGTCGTGGGCAGCGACAAGGAACAGATTGATCACGCGATCAAAGCCGGCAAAGGACGCGAAGCGGCGCTTACCGTGCCGGTGCATTTAAACGAGTTGAGCGGCATGCTGCAGATCGATATCGGCGGCGGCGCGGCGAAATCGGCGGGGATCTATGTGCTCCGCGTCGCCAAGTCGCGCACCGTATTGATCAGCCGGGGCGAGAATTCCGGCCATAAGGCGACCTATACGAATGTGGTACGGGCGATCCATAAGGTCGGCGAGTGGGACGGCGCGCCGCAAAGTCTCAAGCTGAGGGAATTGAAAGGCGACGACGAAGGTTATGTCGTCCTCGTGCAGCAGGGTACGCCCGACAAGCCGGGCGCAATTCTCGCCGCCGCCAAAAGCATCGGGCTGTGAGCGAAAGAATGCCGGCGCGCCGCATCGCCATATCTTGACTTTCGTGTCAGTCCGAATTTTGCCCCGATCCCCGGTTTTCATACCTGTAATTGCAACGGCCAACCTTTGGCGCGTGCCAAATGGTTGAAACAGGGTATGTTTTGGGAATGATTCGCTTTCTTCGTCTGGCTTTACCTGCCGCCCTGGTCCTTGCTGGCGGTGGTCTCGGCGCGCCGCCGGCCATCGCGCAAGCATCGGCAGCGATTCAAATGGCAGCGGCCACCGACTCGACCGCCACCTCAAGCGATGACAAGTCGGCAAAGAAAACCGTCAAAGACAAATCGGCAAAGACCAAAGCGACCGAGGCAAAGAAGATCACCGCGAAGAAAGCCAGATCCAAGAAGTCCGAAGCGGCCGCTGCCGACGAGGGCAAGGGCGCCGGCAAGCCGGTACAGATCGCAAGCTTTGGCGATTGGGGCGCATTTCTGGCACAGGGCGGCAAGGAGAAGACCTGCTATGCCCTGGCGCAGCCGAAGGACCGCCTGCCCGAAAAGCTCAAACGCGATCCGGCCTATGTCTTCATATCCAGCCGGCCCGGCGAAAACATTCACAACGAAGTTTCGATCATCATGGGCTTTCCAATGAAGGATGGCGGCGACGCGCAAGCCGATGTCGCTGGAACGAGCTTCGACCTCGTCGCGAAAGGCACCAATGCCTGGGTCAAAAATCCCGCACAGGAGGCGGAATTCATCAACGCGATGAAAAAGAGCGCTAAACTCGTCGTCAAGGCCACCTCGATCAAGGGCAATATGACGACCGACAGTTATTCGCTCGCCGGCCTGTCGCAGGCTCTCGAGCGGGTCCAGAAGGAATGCCCCTGAGTCTTGCTTGCTGCAGGTCCGGCACTGTGGCGCGGAAGCCATGACGGACAGAAGCGGCGTTTGCCAGCGTCAATCCTGGGCAGGCACACTTTACGAAAAGGAAGGAGCCGGGCTATTCGCCAAATAACGCTCCCTTAGAGAGGCGAGCATTGTTGCACGCTAACCCGATTTCAACGTCGACGAAGGGCGCAGTTTGCGCCGTTCTGCTCTTAGCCTCGATGCTTTTTGCTTCCGCCGCGCAGGCGCAATATTTCGCGCTTGGCAAAGGGTCCTATCCGCTCGAGTTCTACGACATTGATTTCAGCTATCTTGCCGACCCTGCCAAACGCATCGGCCCGCTCGACGCCTTGCATTACATTCCGATCGGGATCGATCCGGAAACCTATCTCTCACTCGGCGGAGAAATACGCCAACAGGCTTGGGCCTGGAACAACGAAGCGCACGGTCTGCGGGCGCCTTTGCGCAACACTTATGATCTCTCGCGGCTGATCGCCGACGCCTATCTTCATCTCAATCGGCATGTCGCGCTGTTTGCCCAACTCGGCCAGTTTGATGCCTTCGACAAGGATCCCCCGCTCAATGCGGCGGATGCGAGCCTCGGCCGCGTTCAACAGGGCTTCGTCGAATTCAAGGAGGAGATCGCAACGGTGGACGTCACGGCGCGAATAGGGCGGCAGGAAATCACGTTGGGCTCCGGGCGCTTCGTCTGGGTAAATGACAGTTCGAACATTCGTACCGCGCATGACGGCGTTCGCGTGCACGCCGATTTTCAGGGTGCCGTCACACTCGATCTCATCGCGACGCGGCCGACGACGCCGGTGTTCCCAGCCTTTTCGGATGGGGACTCGTTTGCCGGGACATTTGGTGCTGCCTATGCCAGCGAGACTTTGATGCCGAACCAACTTCATTTGGACGAGTATTATTATTTCCGGCACGACATCGGCGCCCAATATGCGGGCCTGACCGGCAATGAAGATCGCGACACGATCGGCGGCCGTCTCTGGGGCGCCTTCGGCTCTTTCAAATACGACAGCGACTTCGCCTATCAGTTCGGCACGTTCGACAATCGACCGATCTCGGCGCTCGGCACATCGACACGTATCCTCTATTCATTCGAGTCCTTGCCTTTGGGGCCCGGTCTGCAAATGCAGACCAGCTATTTCAGCGGCACCGGCCATGACAGTTCGACCATCGGCACGTTCAGCGCGCCGTTCGGGCGTCCAACGATGCTCAACTATGCCGGCCTCGAAACGCTCGAAAATCTGATCGAGGCCTATCCCGCCCTCATCGTGAACCCTACATCTGCGCTTGCCCTCAGGTTCGGCCCCGAGGTCTTGTGGCGCGCCTCGATCTATGATGCCGTCTACATTTCGCGAACGACACCTTTGCCGCCTACGACCGGCCCAGCCGACACGGCGAGCTACATCGGCACCAATTTGGTTCTGACCGCGCAGTGGAGGATTACGACGAACATCAGCCTGTTCGCCGAATATTTGCACGAGCTCGCGGGCCCCGCGATCACGCTTGCAGGCGGCCATGGAGCCGACGTCGGGGTGGCGCAGATCAACGTAAATTTCTAGCCTCCGCCAAGAGGCGCCCCCTGCTTCCGGCGCCCTTGTTCATCCCCATCTGCTGACGCATAATGCTTACGAGAGCCGCGCGTCGGTGCAAGCGATCTTAGCCTTCGCGCCGCGCAAACCGGCTCCGATACAACGTGCGCAAAGCACGGGATCGCGGCACCGCGCCACGGGAGGAATTATGTCCGAGACAGTCTATCCAGTCTCTCCGGAATGGGCGCGGCGCGCCTATATCGATGCCGCAAAATATGAGGAGTTATACGCCCGCTCGATCAGGGACCCGGCAGGGTTCTGGGCCGACGAGGCGCGCCGCCGCATCGACTGGATCGCGCCATTTACCAAGGTGAAGAACACATCCTTTGGTCCGGGCGAGGTCTGGATCAAATGGTTTGAAGATGGCGTCACCAATGTCGCAATGAATTGCATCGACCGGCATCTGGCATCACGCGGCGAGCAGACCGCAATCATCTGGGAAGGCGACGATCCCTCCCGCTCGCTCCACATTACCTACAAACAATTGCACGACAGGGTTTGCCGCTTCGCCAATGTGCTGAAGGCGCAAGGCGTCAAAAAGGGCGATACGGTCACTATCTACATGCCGATGATTCCGGAGACGGCGTATGCGATGCTCGCCTGCGCGCGCATCGGAGCAGTCCATTCCGTCGTCTTCGGCGGATTCTCGCCGGAATTGCTCGCCGGCCGCATCCGGGATTGCCGCTCGAAAGTTCTCATCACGGCGGATGAGGGCCTGCGCGGCGGCCGGCCGATCCCACTGAAAGCCAACGCCGACGCGGCGATCGAAAAGGCGCCGGGTATCGTGAGGACAGTGATCGTCGTCAAACATACAGGGGGCGCCATCGACTGGCAGGAAGGTCGCGACATGTGGTATGCGCAGGCTGCGGCTGAAGCCTCGCCCGATTGTCCGCCGACGCCGATGAACGCCGAGGATCCGCTGTTCATCCTCTACACGTCAGGATCGACGGGGACGCCGAAAGGCGCCGTCCATACGACGGCCGGCTATCTCCTCTATGTGGCGATCACGCATCAGTATATTTTCGACTACCACGATGGTGACATCTATTGGTGCACCGCCGATGTCGGCTGGGTTACTGGCCACAGCTATATTCTCTATGGGCCGCTCGCCAATGGCGCAACGACCTTGATGTTCGAGGGCGTGCCGAACTATCCGTCGGTCTCCCGCTTCTGGGACGTCATCGACAAGCACAAGGTCAACACATTCTACACCGCGCCGACCGCGATCCGGGCCTTGATGGGCGCGGGCGACGCGCCGGTGAAGGCGACGAGCCGCGCTTCGCTGCGCCTGCTCGGCTCCGTCGGCGAACCGATCAATCCGGAAGCCTGGGACTGGTATTATCGGGTCGTCGGCGACAGCCGCTGCCCGATCGTCGACACCTGGTGGCAGACGGAGACCGGCGGTATTCTGATCACGCCTCTGCCCGGCGCCATAGCGCTGAAGCCCGGCTCGGCAACGAAGCCGTTTTTCGGCATCAAGCCGCAGGTCGTCGATGCGTCCGGCACCGTGCTCGAGGGGGTCTGCGCCGGCAATCTGGTCATCGCAGATTCGTGGCCCGGCCAGATGCGCACTGTGTTCGGCGACCACGAGCGGTTCGTGAAAACCTATTTCTCGGCCTATCCCGGCAAGTATTTCAGCAGTGACGGATGCCGACGCGACGCCGACGGCGATTATTGGATAACCGGCCGGGTTGACGATGTCATCAATGTCTCCGGCCATCGCTTGGGGACAGCGGAAGTGGAAAGCGCGCTCGTCGCTCACGTCCGCGTCTCCGAGGCGGCCGTGGTCGGTTATCCGCACGACATCAAGGGCCAGGGCATCTACGCCTTCGTGACCTTGATGGCCGGCTCGGAGGCGAGCGAGGACTTGCGTAAGGAGCTCGTCGCCTGGGTCAGACGAGAAATCGGCCCGATCGCCTCGCCCGACGTGGTGCAATTCGCGGCTGGATTGCCGAAGACGCGATCCGGCAAGATCATGCGGCGCATTCTCCGCAAGATTGCGGAGAACGAGTTTCAGGCGCTCGGCGATATTTCCACCTTGGCCGATCCGAGCGTCGTCGAGGACCTCATCAACGACCGCAAAAGGAACGCCGCACCGCAGCGCGCAGAGGCTGTAAAAAAGGCGTGATAAAGACGCGCCGTACTGCGGCGCTGACGCCACACGCAACGGCATTTTAACCTACGCCGGCGAAATATTTTTCAAGCCGACACGGCAATTGCTATTGTCGTGCGGGCTGTAACCTTGTGTTGCTGTGGGGCGTTATGAGCACGTTGAGGCAGCGGAGCGGCGTGGCTCCGGCGTTTTTTGCGTTGGTCCTTTCGAGCGCTGCGATGGGTTTCTTCGGCGCGGCCTGCACCTCGGCAAATGCGCGCGAAGTCGTCTCCTTCCCATCCGAATATCCGGCCGGAACGATCGTCATCAGCCAGCACGAGCGCAAACTCTATTTTATCGAGGGCAATGGGCGGGCCATCCGCTATCCCATCGCGGTCGGCATGGCCGGCAAGGCCTGGCTTGGCGAGAGCGCCGTCGAAGGCAAGTACATAGCACCGGCTTGGTCGCCGCCGGCAATCGTCTCCCACGATCATCCCGGACTTCCCAGGCTGATCCCGGGCGGCTCGCCGCATAATCCGATGGGCGCCGCGGCCATCACCCTGACGCGGTACCAAGTCGCTATTCATGGGACGACCAAGTCCATGCGCAGGTCGGTCGGCACCGCGGCGTCCTATGGCTGCATCAGGATGTACAACGAGGACGTGGTCGACCTCTATCAACGCGTCAGCGTCGGCACGCCGGTCATCGCCGTTCCCTGAAATTCCTTTCGGCTGTATGCGTAGCTGACGACCTGCCCTAGCGCGGCGGCCGGAGGAAGACGCATGACGGCGGCTCAATCGATATCGACGACCTGCTGCATCGTCGGCGGCGCCCCGGCCGGGATGATGCTCGGTTTTCTGCTCGCCCGCGCCGGCATCGCAACGATCGTTCTCGAAAAGCACGCCGATTTTCTGCGTGACTTCCGCGGCGACACGATCCATCCCTCGACGCTGCAGGCGATGGACGATCTCGGCCTGCTCGATCAATTCCTCGCGTTGCCGCACCAGGAGGCGCGCGAGCTCTCAGGCAAGATTGGCGACACGACGGTGCCGCTCGCCGACTTTTCCCATCTGCCAGGAAGCGCGAAGTTCATCGCCTTGATGCCGCAATGGCATTTCCTCGATTTTCTCGCGCGCCAGGCCGCGCGCTATCCTGCGTTTCGGCTCATCATGCAGGCCGAAGTCGATGGGCTCATCGAAGATGCGGGCGTGGTCCGCGGTGTTACGGCACGAACGCCGAACGGCCCCCTTTCGATCACGGCCGATCTCACGATCGGCGCCGATGGCCGCCATTCCATTGTCCGCGCCAAGGCAGGCTTCACGCCGTCGAACATCGGCGCGCCGATGGATGTGCTTTGGTTTCCAATAAGCCGCCATCCCGACAATTCCGACGAAACGTTCGGCCGCATAGACAATGGCCAAATTTTGGTCCTCCTCCAGCGCGGCGACTATTGGCAATGCGCTTATGTCATCGCCAAGGGCGGCTTCGATCGGATGAAAACGCAAGACATCAGCGTCTTGCGCCAGCGTCTCGCCGATCTCGCGCCAATGCTCGCCGACCGCGTCGCCGAAGTGAAGAGCTGGGACGACCTCAAGCTGCTGACCGTTGCCGTCGATCGCCTACCGCTGTGGCACAAGCCGGGATTGCTCTGTATCGGCGATTCCGCGCATGCCATGTCGCCGATCGGCGGGGTGGGCATTAACGTCGCGATCCAAGATGCCATCGCGGCCGCCAATATTTTGAGCATTCCGCTGCGGCAGGGACCGCCGACGGACAATCTGCTCGCCGCGGTTCAGGCGCGGCGCGAGCCCGCCGTGAAACTGACGCAAGCGATGCAGGTCTTCATCCAGAACCGGGTGATTTCGAATATCCTGCGCGGAAGCGGCACGATAAGGCCCCCCTGGATCGTGCGCCTCTTCATCCATATCCCTTGGCTGCGGCGCCTGCCCGCCCGCCTCATCGGCATGGGATTCCGGACGGAGCGAGTGAAGAGCCCCCGGGCCTAGGCCCCACCGGGGCTGACGGCATGCCCGACCGATATGATAGGCTTGCCGAAAATCGTTCCTTTTATCCGGACCCCAAGCCGCCCATGGATCGCTTCGACCTCTCCGAGCCGCTTTATGCGCTCGAAAGCCATCGCGCAGACATGAACGAGGTGAGGATCGCCGATCTCTTCGCCAAGGATGCGGAAAGATTCGCAACGTTCCATGTCGAGGTTGGCAACCTTTTGTTCGACTTTTCGAAACATCGCGTCAGCCGCACCACCCTCACTTTGCTCGCCGACCTTGCCCGCGCGGCGCATGTTGAAGAGCGCCGCGCCGCGCTCTTCGCTGGCGAGATCGTCAACCCGACCGAGCGGCGGCCGGCACTGCACATGGCGCTGCGCAACATGCGCGGCACACCGATGTACGCCAATGGCGTCAATGTCATGCCACAAGTTCTGTCCGAGCGACGCAAGATGCTCGCCTTTGCAGATGACGTACGCAAGGGCGTGATCAAGAGCGCGAACGGCGAAAGCTTCACCGATATCGTCAATATCGGCATCGGCGGCTCCGACCTCGGCCCGGCTATGGCGGCGCAGGCGCTTTTGCCCTTCGTCGCTCCGCATATCCGCCTGCATCATGTCGCCAATGTCGATGGCGCCGATCTCGCCGACACACTGAAGGGCATCGCGCTCGAGCGCACGCTCTTCATCATCTGCTCGAAGACCTTCACGACCTTGGAGACGATGACCAATGCGGGCGCCGCCCGGAGAATGATCGTCGAAAAATTGGGCGAAAACGCCGTTGCGCAGCATTTCTGCGCCGTTTCCACGGCGCCGGAAGAGGTCGCGGCCTTCGGCATCGAAGAGAATCGACGCTTTCTGTTCTGGGATTGGGTGGGCGGTCGTTACTCGATCTGGTCCTCCATCGGGCTCTCGCTGGCAATCGGCATCGGAGCGGAGCAGTTCGAAGATTTTCTGCGCGGCGGCGGGGATATCGACGCGCATTTCGTTGATGCGCCGCTCGAACGCAATGTGCCGGTGCTGATGGCGCTGATTGCAATCTGGTATCGGAATTTCTGGGACTATGCGGTGCAGGCGGTCATTCCCTATGATCAGAGGCTCGCGCGCTTTCCCGCCTATCTGCAGCAGCTCGAAATGGAATCGAACGGCAAGTCCGTCGATCTCGCTGGCGACATAGTGGAATCAGCAACGGGGCCGGTGATCTTTGGCGAGCCAGGCACCAACGCGCAACATGCCTTCTTCCAGCTTTTTCATCAGGGCACCGAGATCGTCCCGGTCGATTTTCTCGTCGCCGCGCAGCCGATCGATACCGATCCGCACCAGCATCATCTGCTTGTCGCTAATTGCCTCGCCCAAAGCGAGGCCTTGATGCGCGGCCGCAGGCGCGACGAGGTCGAAGCACGTTTGCGCGCGCAAGGCGTCGCAGAAGATGCGGCGGCGGCGCTTGCGCCACACAGGGTCTTCGCCGGCAACCGCCCGTCGAGCACGTTTCTCTATAAGTGTCTCACGCCGCGCGTGTTGGGCCAATTAATCACGCTCTATGAGCACAAGGTTTTCGTGCAATCGGCAATCTGGAACATCGATCCCTTCGATCAATGGGGTGTCGAGCTTGGCAAGGAACTCGCACTGCAGCTCGCGCCGCTCGTCGCCGACAAATCCGCTCCGCTCGACGGACTCGACACCTCGACCGCCGGGCTGATCGCGCGAATGCGTAAGCTCGACGAGGGGTGAGATGAAGAAGGCTGAGCCTTTGCGCACCCGCTATAATCTCATCGCCGGGCAGAGTATCGAGCGCCTCGCAGCCTTGAGCGACGGGGTCTTCGCCGTCGCGATGACGCTTCTTGTCCTCGACCTGCATACGCCCGCGGAAGCCGCGATCCATAGCGAGAGCGAGCTGTGGCGGGCGATTGTCACTCTGGCGCCGCGCCTTCTCGTCTATCTGATGAGTTTTCTGACTCTAGGGATTTTCTGGGTCGGGCAGCAGACGCAGCTCAACCATCTCAACCGCAGCGATCGCAATCTCGCCTGGATCTATCTCACCTTCTTGTTCGGCATTTCGATCATGCCGTTTTCCACTTCGCTCATGGCCGCGTTCATTTCCTATCGATTGGCGCTGCTGACCTATTGGGCGAATATTTTCATTCTCGGCGCAATACTCCTTGCGAGCTGGCGTTATGCCTTGGCCGCAGCGTTGCGCCCGACGTTTTCCGCGCGATCGAGCGCCGCATCCTGATCGCGCAGGCGCTCTACGCGTGCGGCGCGCTGCTCTGTTTCATCAGCACCTATTGGAGCTTGGGATTTATTCTGATCGTGCAGATCAATTACGCGATTGCACCACGGCTCGGCCCTTTGTCGCGGCACTGAGCCCAACCGGCTTCGAAGGCTCGCGATAAAGATCACGAGCACGCTCTCTCGAAAACATGCTCGCAATCGAAGAAGGTGAGAAGCGAAACCGAGCGGCCAGCGCTATTTCAAATGCTTGGCAAGGTACTTGTTCATCTCGAACATCGTGACCTGCTTCTTGCCGAAGACGGCGCCGAGCTTTTCGTCGGCGAGGATCTCGCGCTTGTTCGCGGGGTTTTGCAGCTTGTGCTTCTTGATATAGGCCCAGACCTTGCTCACCACTTCGGTACGCGGCAGCGGTTCGGAGCCGACAACTGCGGCGAGCTCCTTTGAAGGATGCAACGGCTTGTTGAAGGCGCTGGCAGTTGCAGCGGGCTTCTTTTTGGCAGTTGTGGCTTTCTTCGGTGCGCTCGTCATCGCTTTTTCTCCGATCGAATCTCTAGGAACCGCTTGGGTCCATGCGATCTACTACCCAAAATCGTCGATATCCGAAATGCGCCGCAAGCGGAATTGGCGCCTAAATTTGAATTATACCGGCCTATTCTTTGGTGCGATACCTTGGAAGGGGAAGCGCGGCGCGGAAGTGGCCGCAAGGGGGCGAAATCGCGGCTCCCTTAGCTATGCAATAAATGCATAGCTAATTCGCCCGGAGCGCGGAGGAACGTCGGTTTAGCTCTTGGTCTTGCGCTTCCGGCGCGCAAGTGTGCGCAGCCTGAGCGCATTGAGCTTAATGAAGCCCGCCGCGTCCTGGTGGTCGTAGGCGACGGCGCCGTCCTCGAAGGTCACGAGATCCTGATCATAGAGCGAATACGGGCTGGAGCGGCCCACGACCGCGACGGAGCCCTTATAGAGCTTCAACCGGACGCGGCCAGTGACGAACTCCTGGCTGCGATCGATCAGCGCCTGCAGCATCTCGCGCTCGGGCGAGAACCAGAACCCGTTGTAGATGAGCTCGGCATATTTCGGCATCAGCTCGTCCTTCAGATGCGCCGCGCCGCGATCGAGCGTGATCTGCTCGATGCCGCGATGTGCGAGAAGGAGGATCGTGCCGCCCGGCGTCTCGTACATGCCGCGCGACTTCATGCCGACGAAGCGGTTTTCGACGAGATCGAGGCGTCCGATGCCATTGGCACGGCCAAGCTCGTTCAGATGCGCAAGCAAGGTCGCCGGCGACATGCTCACACCGTCGACGGCAACCGGATCGCCAGACTGGAAATCGACGTCGATGAAGGTCGGCTTGTCCGGCGCATCCTCGGGATTGACCGTGCGCGAATAGACGTAGTCCGGCACCTGCTCGGCCGGGTCTTCCAGCACCTTGCCTTCGGAGGACACGTGCAACAGGTTGGCATCGACCGAGAAGGGCGCCTCGCCGCGCTTGTCCTTGGCGATCGGGATCTGGTTCTGCTCCGCGAAGGCGAGAAGCGCTGTGCGCGAGGTCAGATTCCACTCCCGCCAGGGCGCGATCACCTTGATGTCCGGCTCGAGCGCGTAATAGGCGAGCTCGAAACGCACCTGATCATTGCCCTTGCCGGTCGCGCCATGCGCAACGGCGTCGGCGCCGACCTTGCGGGCGATCTCGATCTGCTTCTTGGCGATCAGTGGACGCGCGATCGACGTGCCGAGGAGATAGAGCCCCTCGTATTGGGCATTGGCGCGAAACATCGGGAAGACGTAGTCGCGCACGAATTCCTCGCGCAGATCCTCGACGAAGATATGCTCCGGCTTGATGCCGAGCATCAGCGCCTTCTGCCGCGCCGGCTCAAGCTCCTCCCCCTGGCCGAGATCGGCGGTGAAGGTCACGACTTCGCATTGATAGGTCGTCTGCAGCCATTTCAGGATGATCGAGGTGTCGAGCCCTCCCGAATAGGCGAGGACGACGCGTTTGATCTTCTTGCTATTGGACATTTCTCTCTCGTCGCCAGGCTTTGAGCGGCGCGACTATAGTGGCGAAGCCCAAGCGCGCAAGGGCTGCGAAGGCCGCAGACATCGCGCCAAGAATCTCGCCAGCGACGTGGTAAATTCGCCCCAGCCCGCTGTTTTCATTGCACCATGAGGTCGTCGACGAAGATTTTGAGTTCGGCCGCATCGAGATCGGAGGCCGCCCAATAGCCAAACCCGCCCTGACTTCAATGGATCATGTTGTAGCCATCGATCACCTTGGCCTCGGGAGCACCCTTACCCGGTTCGCCCGATCTGGTCGGGATCGCGACAAGGGTGATCAGCTTGCCGTTGTCCTCATCGATGAGATCGTGCTCGCCCGGCACATAATGCACGTCGAGAGCCCGCACTGCCGATGATCTGCGCGGCATCGTCGAATTGCGTCGCCTTGGACAAATGCGTGATGTCGCCGCTGTGGATCATGAAGGCTGGCTTCGCAGGCAGGGCTTTCACCTTGCCGATCGCCTCTTTCAGCGTATCGATCGCATGCGGATTGGCGGCCTTGTCGAAACCGACATGGCTGTCCGAAATCTGCAGGAAGGTGAAGGCGCTCTGGCTCGTTTCGGCGGCTTCGGCCGCGCCCAACGGCCCGAGCGATTTGGGCACGCCGCCGGCAACGGTCCATAAGACCCCCGTGCCTGCCCAGACCATGCATTCGAGGACGTGGCGGCGCGATGGATCGTGGCCGTCATGATTGTGATCGTGAGCCATCGAGCGCGTCTCCTGAAAGGCCGGGTGCAGGGCGTCCGGCAAGGAGACTCGTCATCGGGGCAATTTATTCCCGGGCGTCCAGATTTTTTGAAGGGGGGTGGGTAATGGCGCGAAGGCAGGGTGGCCGAGCGTCCCAAACTAGGACATTACCGGACAAACGTCTGCAGAAATGCACGACCGCTCGCTCTGCGCGTGGCTTTAAGCCAGGAGCCAAACATGTTCAGGAGAGTTCCATGGCAAGACGTGTGCAAGTTTCTTGCAGGCGCCTTTTTCGTGAACGCGGGAATTCTTTTCTATTTCTATCTCTACCGGGTTTCGGTGCCTATCTTCAGCACGGGCTTTACCGAGACACCTGAGATCAGCGGCGCGCACTCAATTGTCCACGCCATTCTTTTTTTGATTTTCTTCTAGCTCGGCTTCATGCGAAAGTGGAAGGGCCATTCGAACAGCTAAACAGCGTAGACAAATGCGAAAGCGCCCCGCCAACGAGATTGAATAAGGGCGCTACCCCCGGACTGCGTGGTCCTTGCGAAATCCGCGGAAAAATGTATATAAGACCCATCAATGCTTCTCATAGCGGTCATCTTTGGATGATCGAAGTTTGAGAGTGGGCCCTGCCGGACCCGCTCTTTTTTATTGCCGCTGCGGGCGGGTTTCCGGCGATCCACAGAACGCCTTGTCTTTCAATGAGTTAAGAGAGTGCGGTCGGGCTGCGGCAACCCCGGATCAAGATTGAAACACGCGAGACATGGACGCTGACTTGCAAGACATGCTCACCGAACCGCGTTTCTCGACCGAGACGGGCGTTGCTGCCCGGATCGCCGTGATTGCCGCGCCGGTGCTCGCCGATCTCGGTTTTCGCCTCGTGCGCGTAAAACTTTCGGCGCAGGCGGGGACCACGGTTCAGATCATGGCCGAGCGGCCGGACGGCAGCATGTCGGTCGGTGATTGCGAAGCGGCGAGCCAGGCCCTATCTCCTGTGCTGGACGTTGAGGATCCGATCCCGAGCGGCTATCGGCTGGAAATCTCCTCGCCGGGCATCGACCGGCCGCTGGTGCGTATGTCTGATGTTGAGCGCGCATTGGGCCACGAAGCGCGGTTCGAAATGGCGGTTCCCCTTAACGGCCGCAAAAGATTTCGCGGGTCTCTCGAAGCCCTCGAGGGCGAAGGCAGCGAGGCCCGCGTTACGCTCCGCCGCACGGATTTGAAAGCGGACGAACCCGCCGAAGTCTCGCTGAAGCTTGCCGAGATCGCGGAAGCCAAGCTTGTCCTGACCGAAGATCTGATCCGCGCGGCTCTACGCGCCGCGAAATCGGCGGCCAAGGATTCGGACGGGTTGGACGCGGACAGGCCGGGCACTGAGGGTGCGCCAAGACGTGGACCAGGACGGTTCGCAGCAAAAAGAGCCGCCAAGCCGAAACCGGTTCTGCCGGCCGGCGTCAGATCAGAATTTCGGAAGAGAAAACCGGCGCGGCCGCTCAACACGTCGGGCCAGTCAAAGCCCAAATGAACGAGAAATGTCCGCCCCGCTCAGGCAGAGCCGGGCGCGTCAGGAGAGGAGAAACCCATGGCCGTCAGCGCCAATAGACTCGAACTTCTGCAGATCGCAGACGCGGTGGCGCGGGAGAAATCGATCGACCGGCAGATCGTGCTCGCTTCGATGGAAGATGCCATGCAAAAGGCTGCCCGCTCCCGCTACGGCCAGGAGACGGAAGTGCGCGCCGAGATCAACCCGAAGACCGGCGAAGTCCGCTTCTCGCGCCTGCTGCTTGTCGTCGACGAAATCGAAAACGACGCGACGCAGATTACCGTCACCGAGGCGCGCAAGAAAAACCCCGCCGCCCAGGTCGGGGATTGGATCGCCGAGACTTTGCCGCCCTTCGACTTCGGCCGCATCGCGGCGCAATCGGCGAAACAGGTGATCGTGCAGAAGGTGCGCGAGGCCGAGCGCGACCGGCAATATCAGGAATTCAAGGATCGCATCGGCGAGATCGTCAACGGCGTGGTCAAGCGGGTCGAATATGGCAATGTGATCATCGACCTCGGCCGCGGCGAAGCGACGATCCGGCGCGATGAGATGATCCCGCGTGAGGTCTTCCGGCCCGGCGACCGCGTGCGCGCCTATGTCTATGACGTACGCCGGGAGCAGCGCGGCCCGCAGATCTTTCTGTCGCGGACGCATCCGCAGTTCATGGCCAAGCTCTTCCGCCAGGAAGTGCCGGAGATCTATGACGGCGTCATCGAGGTGAAGGCGGTGGCGCGTGACCCCGGCTCGCGCGCCAAAATTGCGGTGATTTCGCGCGATTCCTCGATCGATCCGGTCGGCGCCTGCGTCGGCATGCGCGGCTCGCGCGTGCAGGCGGTGGTCAACGAACTTCAGGGTGAGAAGATCGATATCATCCCCTGGTCGGCCGATGCGGCGACTTTCATCGTCAATGCCTTGCAGCCGGCGGAAGTCGTCAAAGTCGTGCTCGACGAAGATTCCGAGCGCATCGAAGTCGTGGTGCCCGATGACCAACTGTCGCTGGCGATCGGCCGGCGCGGCCAGAATGTCCGTCTCGCCTCACAGCTTACCGGCTGGGACATCGACATCCTGACCGAAGCCGAGGAATCCGAGCGGCGCCAGAAGGAATTCGTGGAACGCACGAATACCTTCATGAGCGCGCTCGATGTCGATGAGGTCGTCGGCCAATTGCTCGCGTCCGAAGGCTTCCGTTCGGTCGAGGAACTGGCCTTTGTCGATCCCTCCGAACTCGCCTCAATCGAGGGGTTCGACGCGGACACTGCAGTCGAGATTCAGACGAGGGCACAGGCGTATCTCGCAAAAGTCGAGGCCGAGCTCGATGCGCGGCGTAAGGAACTTGGCGTCGCCGACGAACTCGCCGAGATCGAGGGCGTCACCAAAGCGATGCTGGTCAAGTTCGGCGAAAACGACGTGAAGACAGTCGAGGATCTCGCCGGCTGCGCCACCGATGATCTCGTCGGCTGGACCGAGCGCAAGGACGGCGAAACCATCAAACATTCCGGCTTTCTCGACGTGCTCGAAATCTCGCGCGAAGAGGCGGAGGCCCTGATCATGCGTGCGCGGGTCAAGGCAGGCTGGATTGACGCGTCAGCGCTTCAAGCGGCCGATGCAGACGCGGCGGCTGAGCAGATCGCCAAATAAGCGGCGGAGGTTTGATTGAGCAATCGAGCGAAGGCCGATCTCGGATCCGAGCGGACCTGCATCGTCACCAAGACGAAAGCGGGCCAAGAGGCCATGATCCGCTTCGTTGTCGGTCCGAATGCGCGCGTGGTCGCCGATCTTAAGCATAAATTGCCCGGCCGCGGTGTTTGGGTCACCGCGCAGGCGGATACGGTGGCCGAAGCGGTCAAACGCAAGGCGTTCAACCGCGGCTTCAAGGCCGAGGTTGCGGTTTCGCCGGCGCTGCCGGGGGAGATCGAGGCTTTACTGACCGAGAATTGCCTGCAGGCGCTGTCGCTGGCGAGGAAGGCGGGGCAGGTTATTACCGGCTTCTTCAAGGCCGAGGCAGCGATCAAGTCCGCAGCCGTCGCCGGACTTATCCACGCCAGCGATGGCGCAGTCGACGGCAGCCGCAAGCTTTCGCAGGCGTTGCAGCGCCGGTTCGGAGCGTTGAAGCCACTGGAAATCAAACTCTTTACGTCGCTTCAATTGAGTTTGGCACTCGGGGGCACAAATGTGATACATGCAGCGCTCATCGAAGGAGCGGCGAGCGCGGCGTTTCTTTCGCAGTGCCGGAGATTGGAGCTTTACTGCTCCGTATCGCCCGGCATGGCGGCGAAGACAGCGCCTGAGCAAGCCGTTGCTGATAAAAATGTGACGTAACAATAAGTTCAGTACGTGATTCCCGAATGACTTTTGGGTCATCGGCAACGGATCGGAAGGTCCGTTTGGCGAGCACGTCACTATCTGATCCGTGAAGGGCGACTCTGACGCTCATCCAGCGTTCTGAGCAGCCCCTTGTTGCCGGCCTTCGCGCCGGCTTTTATGGCTAAGCGGGCGGCAGCCCTGGGATTTGGAACGCATGACTGAATCGAAAAATTCCGGCGATACCACTCTGACCGTCGCCCCGACGAAGACCTTGTCGCTGAAACGACCGGTCGAGGCGGGAATCGTGCGCCAGAGCTTTTCGCATGGCCGCTCCAAGGCGGTCGTGGTCGAAAAGGTTAAGCGCCGGACGCTGGCCCCTGGCGAGGCGCACCCGCCACGCGAAGCCACGCCACCTGCGCCCCCTGTACCACCGTCGCCGCCGCGCGCGCCGCAAGTGCCGGAGAAGCCGCGTAGCGAGATGGCGCAGCGTGCATCCGTAGCGCGGCCTGCCGCCGGCGTTGTCTTGCGGTCATTAACTGAAGAGGAACGCGAGGCACGCACCCGCGCCCTTTCCGGCGCGCGCGAGCGTGAGGATGAAGAGCGTCGCCAGGCACTGGCCGAAGCCCAGGCGCGGGAAGAGCGCGAGTCGCGCGAGCGCGAAGAACGCGCCGCCGCGGCGGAGCGTAAGCGCGAGGAAGAGGCGCGTCGCGCCCATGATGCGGAAGCCAAGCGGCGGTCGGAGCAAGAGGCCAAGCGCCGGCTCGAAACCGGCGCTCCCCCGCCGCCGGCACCCCCGGTAGCGCCGGGCGCACGCAAGACGCTCGGCGTCTTCACGGGCACCACGCCGGCCGTTAGCCGTCAGGCGCCGGCCGAAGATGAAGAGGCTAAACGGATTATTCGGCGCCCAGGCATGCCGACCAAGGTCGTGCTGCCGCGTCCGACCCGCACAGGCGAGCAGAAGAACCGAGGCCGCCTCACGGTCGCCAGCGCGACGGGAGAAGAGGACGAGCGGACGCGTTCTGTCGCGGCATTCCGCCGGCGCGTACAAAGGCTCAAAGGACACGTCAGCGAGCAGAAAGAAAAGCTTTCGCGCGAAGTCGTGCTGCCCGAGACGATCACCATCCAGGAACTCGCCGGCCGCATGTCCGAGCGCGGCGTCGACGTCATCAAGCTTCTGATGAAGCAAGGGCAGATGGCGAAGATCACCGATGTGATCGATGCCGATACCGCGCAGCTTATCGCCGAAGAGCTCGGCCACACCGTCAAGCGCGTCGCCGAGTCCGATGTCGAGGAAGGTCTGTTCGGCGCGCCGGACGCCAACGCCAATCTCTTGCCGCGGCCGCCGGTCGTTACCATCATGGGACATGTCGATCACGGCAAGACGTCGCTGCTCGACGCGATCCGCCATGCCAATGTTGTCTCGGGCGAGGCCGGTGGTATCACCCAGCATATCGGCGCCTATCAGATCGTCGCGCCGAACGGCACACCCGTGACCTTCATCGATACGCCCGGCCACGCCGCCTTCACGGCGATGCGCGCCCGCGGCGCCAAGGTGACCGACATCGTCGTGCTCGTCGTCGCCGCCGATGACGGCGTCATGCCGCAGACGGTGGAAGCGATCGCCCATGCGCGCGCCGCCAATGTGCCACTGATCGTGGCAATCAACAAAATCGACAAGCCGGATGCAAGGCCCGAGCGGGTCCGTAGCGAATTGCTGCAACATGAAGTGCAGGTCGAATTGCTTGGCGGCGATACGCTTGAGGTTGAAGTTTCGGCAACGCAGCGGACCAATCTCGACAAGCTGCTCGATCTGATCGCCTTGCAGGCCGAGGTGCTCGATCTCAAGGCCGATCCGGCGCGCCCCGCCGAAGGCACGGTGATCGAAGCGCGGCTCGACCGCGGGCGCGGGCCGGTCGCCACCGTGCTCGTCCAGCGCGGAACCTTGCATGTGGGCGATCTCATCGTCGGCGGGTCTCAATGGGGCCGCGTGCGCGCGCTGCTCGACGACAAGGGTGAGGCACGGCACGAGGCCGGCCCGTCCATGCCGGTCGAAGTCTTGGGATTTTCGGGTTCGCCAGAGGCCGGCGACCGCGTCGCCGTCGTTGAGAGCGAAGCTCGGGCCCGCGAGATCACCGAATATCGCGAACGGCAGAAGCGCGAGAAGGCAGCCGTGCGCGGCGGCGTCGTGCGCGGGTCTCTCGCCGACATGATGAGCCAGCTGAAGACGGCAGGCCGCAAGGAATTCCCGCTCGTCATCAAGGGCGACGTGCAGGGCTCCGTCGAGGCCATCGTCGCAACGCTGGAAAAGCTCAACACGGAGGAAGTCGCCGCGCGCGTGATCCATGCAGGCGTCGGCGGCATCACCGAATCCGACATCACCTTGGCGGAAGCCTCGAACGCGGCCGTCATTGGCTTCAACGTGCGCGCCCACAAGGAGGCGCGGGCGCTCGCCGAGCAAAGTGGGATCGAGATCCGCTACTATAACATCATCTATAATCTCATCGACGACGTGAAGGCGGCAATGTCCGGCCTCTTGCCGCCGACCTTGCGCGAAGAAATGCTCGGCAATGCGCAGATCCTGGAAGTGTTCACCATTTCCAAGGTCGGCAAAGTCGCCGGCTGCCGCGTGACCGACGGCACAGTCCAGCGCGGCGCCAATGTTCGGCTCATCCGCGACAATGTCGTGGTGCACGAAGGCAAGCTTTCGACGCTCAAGCGCTTCAAGGACGAGGTCAAGCAAGTCGTCGCCGGCCAGGAATGCGGCATGGCGTTCGAGAATTATCAGGATATGCGCGTCGGCGACGTGATCGAATGCTACAACGTGCAGGAGATCAAACGGACGTTGTAGCGCTTGCCGAAGGCTAGCCCTCATGCTGAGGAGCGGCCCGACAGGGCCGCGTCTCGATGCACAAGGGCGATAGAAAATCGCGAACCGAGCGGCGCGCGAACTTCCCCAAAATCACAGGAACACTTGCCACTCGCGCGGCGCACGCTCCTGTGGCCGAGAACATGGAAGCAAAATGTCCAGAGACCATCACAACGGCGGCGAACCTTCCCAGCGCATGCTGCGTGTCGGCGAAATGATCCGGCATACGATGTCGAACCTGCTTGCCCGGGGCGCAGTCAGCGATCCGGTCCTCGAGGGCCATGTCGTGACCGTGCCCGACGTGCGCATGAGCCCCGACCTCAAACTCGCGACCGTCTACGTCATGCCACTCGGCGGCAAGGACATGGGGGAGGTCTTGGCCGCGCTCGAACGGCACAAGAAATTTCTGCGCGGGGAGATTGCCGGCCAGGTCAATCTCAAATTCGCGCCGGAGGTGCGTTTCAAGGCCGACCATAGCTTCGACTGCGGCGCCAAGATCGATGCTCTGCTCAACTCGCCGCAGGTGAAGCGCGATCTTCTGACGGATCCGGACAAGCCGCAATGAATGCGCCGCGTTCAACCCGCGTCGAAGTCAATGGCTGGGTGGTGCTCGACAAGCCTGTCGGCATGACCTCGACCCATGCCGTGGCGCGGCTGAAGCGCATTTTCAACGGCAAGAAGGCGGGCCATGCCGGCACGCTCGATCCGCTGGCCTCAGGCGTTCTGCCGGTGGCTTTCGGCGAAGCGACCAAGACCGTGTCCTTCGTGCAGGACGGCGAAAAGACCTATCGCTTCACGATTGCCTGGGGCGCGGAGACCGATACCGATGACGCCGACGGCAAGATCATCGCGCAATCCGACGTGCGGCCTGAGACGGCGGCGATCGTCGCGGCACTACCCGCGTTCACTGGCACGATCATGCAGCGCCCGCCGGCCTTCTCGGCGATCAAAGTGGCCGGCGAACGCGCCTATGATCTTGCGCGCGACGGCGAGATGCCGGACCTTGCCGAGCGGCCCGTCACGATCCATGCGCTCGCGCTTGTCGCTGCGACGCGCGATGCCGCGACCTTCGAGGCGCGCTGCGGCAAAGGCACTTATGTGCGGGCCGTGGCGCGTGAACTCGGCAGGCAACTCGGCTGCTATGGCCACGTGTCGGCGCTCAGGCGCACGCGCGTCGGCCCCTTCGCCGAGGAAGACGCCGTACCGCTGGCGCATTTGATGGAAGCGCCGGTGCCCGATGCGCTGCGCCGGGTTGAAGCTGGCCTGATGGAGATGCCACAGGTCGTGGTCGACCGGGATGCAGCGGCGCGGCTGCGGCGCGGCCAATCGATCCTGCTGCGCGGCCGCGACGCACCAATTGACGGGCCGGCCTATGCCGCCTGCGGCGGCGTGGTCATCGCGGTCGGTGCCGTCGAGCATGGCGAATTGGTGCCGGGACGCGTGTTCAACCTGCCGTTTTGAGGCCAGGCGCGCGACTCCCAGTTCATCGGAGCCGACTGACATGGAGGCAACCGTGGCGCGCGAAATAACTGGCCAAGCCAAAGCCATTCCCGCAGCCAGCCTGTTGGCGCTCGCGTTGGGCGCCGCGGCGTTCGGCGCGGTCGCCATCGGTGCGCTGGCGATTGGTCGCCTTGCGGTCGGTCGTCTCGCGATCAAGAAAGCGCGCTTCAGCGCGCTGGAGGTTGATGAACTGACGGTTCGCAAGTTGCGCATCGTCGAACATGAAGAGCCGAGCGCGTGATAGATTCATGCGATGGCATGGAGCCGGGGCGGTTCAATCTGCCGTTTTGAGCAACGCCAGAAAATCGGCGACCTCGACGCGAATTTCTTCGTGATGGCCGACGAGCAAATGGCTTCCGCCGTCTAAGGTGACAAGCTTTGCGCCTCGGATGCGTGCGGCCATGGAGCGCGCGGTCGGTAAGGTGCGAAAGGGATCATCGCTCGTGGCAATGATCAAAGTGGGTGCGGTGATCTTGTCCAAAGGCCAGGATGCGGACGCGTTCGCTGCGTCATTGGCCAGCCCTGTGAGTCGCATCGACAGCGGCAGCATGCCCCACATCACTGCCATGAGAAAGTCGCGCTCAGATCGCGACGCCGCGGCATAGATCTTCGAATGTGCTCCGGAAAAGCGAATCATCAGGCTCGGCGCGACTCGGATCGCCAGCCAATAGGCGAAATCTACTCCCAACCCGGCAATCTTGATCAGCATGCGGCCCATCTCGGACCGGTTGAAACCTGGCAAGCGAAAGGGCGCCGCCATCACCACGCTTTCAAGGATCAAGGCCGAAACCTTTTCCGGGTGGCGCAGAGCGAGCTGAATGGCGCTGCGCCCGCCTGCAGAAAATCCCAGGACAATGACGCGACCAATTTTCAGCGCGTCGAGCAGGGCCGCATGCGCATCAGCCTGCGCCGCCGGCGAGGCATCGCGCGGGAAAGGCGTGCGCAGATAGCCGAAGCGCGAGGGCGCGATGATTTGGAAGCCCGCGCGGAAATTCGCGCCCGCGATCAAGAGCCCCTGATCATAGCCGCCGCTCGCGCCATGGATGACGAGGACGGGCGGGCCTTGGCCGGCGCCCGCGTATTCGATCGCGCCCATTGAAGTTTCGGCAATGCGGCTGTCGATGGCGAGACGCACTCGGATTCCTGCCATGTCGCGCCGATAGGCGAGATAGGCCGCCGCTGCGGCGGTAAGCGCGACGCCGGCAACAAGAGCTCCTAACCAGGTTGATGCGCCCATGGGGATCAAGCTCAGGCTGAGTGGCAAATAACCCGTTACGGGCACGAACGCCACATTCGCGGGGTGGTCGTCGCGGTCGGCGCGTCCCGCAACATCTACACTCGGATTTCCTCCTCCCTTCCCCTCCCCGCAATTTCCTGTATAAGACCCGCTTCGCGCTGGAATTGTCGGCGCACTCCTCCCGAAACCCTGCTGGACGACATCCCGGCCTGGCCGAGGGCAGAGACTTGTAAACCCTGAAAGGAAACCCGATGTCGATTACAGCCGAGCGCAAACAGGCGCTCATCAAAGACTATGCATTGAAGGCCGGCGACACCGGCTCCCCAGAGGTCCAGGTTGCAATCCTGACCGAGCGGATCGCCAATCTGACCGAGCATTTCAAGACGCACGTGAAGGACAACCACTCGCGACGGGGGCTATTGAAGCTCGTCTCGCAGCGCCGCCAGCTCCTCGACTATGTGAAGGGCCAAGACGAGCCGCGCTATAAGGCGCTGATCGAGCGGCTCGGTATCCGCCGCTAGCTTTGCCGCGCGCCGTCCCCCGCTTTAATTCGCCCAAAATCCGGCGCATGAAAATGGCGGCGGGGCCTCGGCCGCGGGAAAATCTACGCGGGGCAATCAATTAAGGTGCAGGCGCAGGTGTTACGTTTAGGATGTTCATTCCGCGAGCACCGAGTCCCGCCCGGCGCGGAAATGCATTAGGATCGCAGGGTGCGTTAGGGCGCCTTGCTTTGAACCTGGCGCGGCGGCAAGGGCCGCCGGCCAAACCAAGTGAAGACCAACCGCCATGGCAGGATAGCCAGGCGCTGCCGCCCTCTGCGACAGCCTCTCGCCATCTTGCACATGGCCTTGGGTCTTTGCCTTATTCAAGAGAAAGACCAAGAATTCATGTTCGATATTCATCGTGAAGAACTCGACTGGGCCGGGCGCAAGCTCGTGCTCGAAACTGGGCGCATGGCGCGCCAGGCGGACGGCGCCGTGCTCGCGACCTATGGCGAGACCACGGTTCTCGCCACCGTGGTTTCGGCCAAGGTACCGAAGCCAGGCGTGGACTTCTTTCCGCTCACCGTGAACTACCAGGAAAAGGCCTTCGCGGCCGGCCGCATCCCCGGCGGCTATTTCAAGCGCGAGGGGCGGCCTTCGGAGAAGGAGACGCTCGTCTCCCGCCTGATCGACCGTCCCATACGCCCGCTTTTCCCGGACGGCTATCGCAATGACACGCAGATCGTCGTAACGGTTCTCTCGCACGACCTCGAGAATGATCCCGACGTTCTAGCGATGGTCGCGGCCTCTGCGGCGCTCACCCTCTCCGGCATTCCCTTCATGGGGCCCGTCGGCGCCGCGCGCGTCGGCTATGTCAATGGCGAATTGAAGCTTAATCCGACGCTCGAAGACCTGAAGGATTCCGCGCTCGATCTCGTCGTCGCCGGCACCGGCGACGCCGTTCTGATGGTGGAATCGGAAGCCAAGGAGCTTTCCGAAGAAGTCATGCTCGCGGCGGTCATGGCCGGCCATCACGGTTTCCAGCCGGTCATCGATGCGATCATCCGGCTTGCCGAAAAGGCCGCCAAGGAGCCGCGCGAGCTTGTCGTGGCCGACAAGGCCGACGTCGAGACGGCGGTACGCGACATCGCCGCGGCGGAGCTGCGCGAGGCCTATAGGACCACCTCGAAACAGGACCGCTATGCCGCGGTCGACGCCGTGAAAGAAAAAGTGATGGCGGCGTTGGTGCCGCCCGACGGAGAGGCGCGTTTCCCGAAGGACCTCGTTGCCGAGGCCTTCCACGACCTGCAGGCCAAGGTCGTCCGCTGGAATATCCTGGACACAGGCATCCGCATCGACGGGCGCGACGTGAAGACGGTGCGGCCCATCCTTGCGCAAGTCGGCGTTCTACCGCGCACGCATGGCTCAGCCTCTGTTCACCCGCGGCGAGACCCAGGCGCTTGTCGTCGCCACGCTCGGCACGGGAGAGGACGAGCAATATGTCGACAGGCTGGAAGGCACCTATAAGGAGCGCTTCCTGCTCCATTATAACTTCCCGCCCTATTCTGTCGGCGAGACCGGCCGCATGGGCTCGCCGGGGCGGCGCGAAATCGGCCACGGCAAGCTTGCCTGGCGCGCACTGCACCCGATGTTGCCGACGGCCGCCGAGTTTCCCTACACGATCCGCGTTGTCTCGGAGATCACCGAGTTCGAACGGGTCTTCCTCAATGGCGACCGTCTGCGGCTCTTCGCTTGCCCTGATGGACGCTGGCGTGCCGCTGAAGGCACCGACCGCCGGCATTGCCATGGGCCTCATCCTCGAGGGCGAGCGCTTTGCCGTGCTCTCCGACATCCTCGGCGACGAGGATCATCTCGGCGACATGGACTTCAAAGTCGCCGGCACGGAGACCGGCATCACCTCGCTGCAGATGGATATCAAGATCACCGGTATCAACGAGGAGATCATGCGGGTCGCGCTCAGCCAGGCCAGGGACGGCCGGCTGCATATCCTCGGCGAGATGGGCAAGGCCCTAAGTGGCGCGCGCGCCGAGCTTGGCGAATTCGCGCCGCGGATCGAGAGCTTCAAGATCGCGACCGACAAGATCCGCGAAGTGATTGGTACCGGCGGCAAGGTGATCCGCGAGATCGTCGAAAAGACCGGCGCCAAGATCAATATCGAGGATGACGGCACGGTGAAGGTCGCGTCTTCGGATAGCAATTCGATTCGCGCCGCGGTCAATTGGATCAAGTCCATCGCCAACGATCCGGAAGTCGGCCAGATCTACGACGGCACCGTCGTCAAAGTGGTCGATTTCGGTGCCTTCGTGAATTTCTTCGGCTCGAAGGACGGCCTCGTCCATATTTCGCAGCTCGCCAAAGGCCGCGTCGCGAAGACGTCCGATGTCGTTAAGGAAGGCGACAAGGTGAAAGTCAAGCTGCTGGGCTTCGACGAGCGCGGTAAGGTGCGGCTCTCGATGCGCGTGGTCGATCAGGAGACCGGCGCCGATCTCGAAGCCAAGGAGAAGCAGGAAGTCGCGGAGTAATTCGGGCACGCAAAACCTTCTCCCACAGGGAGAAGGTATCTCCGCAGAGCGAGGGGCGGATGAGGGGCTACAATCCGTCCGTTATGGTCGGGCTTGTCGCGGTGATCGACGCTGAGTCTGCCTGCCCAACACGCGACATCGGCTGTAATGAAACCGCGCGGATGGCCGGCATAAAACCGGCCATCATCGGCAACGTAAACTTCCCTCTACGAGAAAAGGTTCACGACGCTCACTCCGCTGCCTTCTTGAAGTCCGGGAACGTGCAGTGCGCATCCTCTTTCTCGCGCCGGAACGTGACGACGTTCGAAGCGTAATCGAGCGGCAGCTTCAGGCTCTTCCACACATCGACCATGGACTCGACGAGATGCGCGATATGGGCATCCGTATGCAGTGGCGTCGGCGTGATCCGCAGCCGCTCGGTGCCACGCTCGACCGTCGGATAATTGATCGGCTGGATATAGACGCCGTGACGTTCGAGCAGCATGTCGGTCGCCATCTTGCAGCGTTCCGCGTCGCCGACGAGGACTGGCACGATATGCGACGAGTTGGGCATAACCGGCAGGCCGGCGGCCGAAAGCGCATGTTTGGTAAGCATGGCTTGGCGCTGGTGGAGGGCACGAAGGTCTTCGCGATCCTTGAGTAAGCGGACGGCCGACCTTGCGGCTGCGGCGATTGCCGGCGGCAAGGCGGTGGTGAAGATGAAGGAGGCCGCATAGGAGCGCACCGCATCGACGATCGCCGCGTCGGCGGCGATATAGCCGCCCAGCGATCCGAACCCTTTGGCCAGAGTTCCTTCGATCACATCGATCCGGTCCATCACACCTTCGCGTTCGGCAATGCCGCCGCCGCGCGGGCCGTAAAGGCCGACTGCATGCACCTCGTCGAGATAGGTCATGGCGTTATAGCGCTTGGCGAGGTCGGCGATCTTGGCGATCGGGGCGATGTCGCCATGCATCGAATAGAGGCTCTCGAAGACGATGAGCTTGGGCTGCTCGCGGCCGGCCGCCTGCAACAACTCTTCGAGATGTTCGAGATCATTGTGGCGGAAGATTTGCCGCCGCGCGCCTGAGCGCTTGATGCCCTCGACCATCGAATTGTGATTGAAGGCGTCGGAGAGGATCAGGCAGTCGGGCAACAGCGCGCCGATCGTGCTGATTGCCGCAAGATTGGAGACCCAGCCCGAGGTGAAGACAAGTGCGCCCTCTTTGCCGTGAAGATCGGCAAGCTCGTGCTCAAGCTCGATGAGCCGGTGATTGCTCCCGGCGATATTGCGAGTGCCGCCAGCGCCGACGCCATGGCTGGCCGCAGCCTCGCACATCGCAGCGATCACCTCGGGATGCAGGCCCATGCCGAGATAATCGTTCGAGCACCAGATGATGACGTCTTCGATGGAGCCGGTGGGAAGATGCCGCCGCGCATAAGGAAACCGCGCCGGATCGCGTTCGATATCGATGAAGACGCGATAGCGCCGCTCGGCTTTCAAGTGGCTCAGGGCAGCTTCGAAGTATTCCCGATAATCCATGACAAACCCCGGTCCTCGACATTGCAGGCGACGACGACGCCCTGTGCCTTTCAGGTGAAGCAAGAACCGGTTCAACCGCTCTCGTTTCCCCCGCTAGAGGTTTTTGCCCAATTTAGAACTGCTCGCAAGTGGCAGATGGTCTCAGGGGACGCAAGCGCGGCCTTTGCTCGACCAAGTCGAGACACTGCCGGGTTAAGGCCGGCTTAAGGGGATGTCCGAATGACGTGTCCGCTCCGCTTTATCGCGGGATATTGCTCGAAATCCGGCCGCGCGAGCCTTGGCATGAGCATGCTGCCCCGATCTGGCGCGGCCGATGCAGCACGCAGACCTGCGTCCTCGTCGCGCAATAGGCGCTAGTGGCGGGCGCCTGGGGTGGCGGATACCCGTAATCGTAAGGGTAGCCATATCCATACCCATAGTCATAAGGCCAATCGTAAAAGCCGTAGCCGTAATAGGGATAGCCGCCCCAGCCCCAAGTGCGCCAGCCGCCACCACCCCACCCGCCGTGCCAACCACCGCCCCAGCCGCCGCCATAGCCCCAGCCGCCCCGGCCGAATGCTGTATCCGCGCCAAAGAGCCCTACGGCAAGAATGACCGCGGCTAGAATTTGAGCGATACGCTGCATGATTTCCTCCACTGTGCACCGCGGAATGCGCGGCCTCGGCCATATGAAACATCAGGCATTGATGCTAAGGCGCAAAGCGCCCTTCGTGGCACGTCACTAGCTCAGCATACCACTTACAGATTGCGAGCGTTCACGAAAGTGGAGTTCGCCGGAGCCTTTTAGATGCGCATCCTTGTCACCGGTTCGGCCGGGTTCATCGGTTTCCACCTCGCGCGTCGGCTGCTCGAACGCGGCGACGAGGTGGTCGGCATCGACGGCTTCACGCCCTATTACGATCTATCGCTGAAGGAGGCGCGCCAGGCGCGGCTGGCGCAGCATGCCGGATTTTCCGGCCATCGTTTGCTTCTCGAGGATTTTGCTGCGCTGCAGCAAGTCTATGGACGCGGTTTCGATGCTGTCTTTCATTTCGCCGCTCAAGCCGGCGTACGCTACAGCCTGGAAAACCCCCGCGCCTATGTCGATGCCAATCTGGTCGGCACCTACAACCTGCTCGAAGCCATGCGGCAAGAGCCGCCGCGCCACGCGCTTCTCGCCTCGACGTCTTCGGTCTACGGCGCGAATGCGAAGATGCCCTTCTTCGAGACAGACCACGCTGATCATCCGCTGACGCTTTATGCGGCGACGAAGAAGGCCAATGAGGAGATGGCGCATGCCTACGCGTATCTCTTCGCGATCCCGACGACGATGCTGCGCTTCTTCACGGTCTATGGACCTTGGGGACGGCCGGACATGGCGCTCTTCAAATTCGCCGCTGCAATGTTCGCCGACCAGCCGATCGATCTCTATAATGAGGGCAAGATGCGGCGCGACTTCACCTACATCGACGACCTCGTCGAGGCGATGGTGCGACTGATGCCGATGGCGCCGCCGATGCCGCGGCAACGCCCGCAGACGGGCATCGCCGGCGATTTCTCTCGCCGCAGGCGCCCTGGCGCGTGGTCAACATCGGAGCCGGCAGCCCCGTCGAACTTGAGGACTTTGTCGCCGCCGTCGAAGCCGCCATCGGGCGCAAGGCCCGGCGCAATCCGATGCCGATGCAAATCGGCGACGTGCCGGTGACTTTCGCCAATACCGATCTCTTGTTCAAACTGACCGGCTATCGTCCCGCCACGACCGTGCGCGAAGGCGTGCCTGCTTTCATCGCCTGGTACCGCGATTACTTCGGCGTCTGACCTGCCGATCAATACGGGCAAGAATCTGCCGCGACGCTGGGTGCCGCGGCAGCTATTGCACGTCAGATTACGTTAGGGCTGAACGGTGCCCGCCGCCCAATCGATGCCATTGCGGCATTGGCAGGCGCTGCCGACTGCGCTCGGTTGAGTGAGCGAGCAGACTGCGTACCGGCGTCTGGCAATAGCTGCCCATTTCGCCGGACGCGTATTGGTCGTACCCATAAACTCCTGGGCCATAGCTATAGTCATAGCCATAATCGGGATAGTCATAGGCATAGTCCGGATAGCCGTAGTCATAGTCATCGGGATAGCCGTAGCCATAGGCATAGCCGGGATAGGCCCAACCGCCCCAGCCGCCGGCGTTCCAACTGCCACCCTGATTCCAATGACCGCCATGCCAGTTGCCGGCGGTGCTGAAGTTGCGAGCGCCGCCGATATTGGCGCCCGTGGTTCGGCCGCCGCCACCGAAGCCATGACCGCCGCCGTGGCCACCATGGCCGTTAAAGGCGACAGGCGTGAAGCCAGCCGTCTCTACCGCACCCAGATGCGCGCCGGCTGCGCCGCCAGCGCCTTGGGCAAAGGCTGCACCGCCCAGAAGAAGGCATGCCGCGCAAACCGTCGCCCGCAAAGCATGAGAATGTTGCATTTCCCAGTTCTCCGGTTTTGAATTGATCTTGGCGGCACGGACGGCGAACCAAACGCCGCCGTAGCCGTTACAGGATTGAGGTTCCCGATCCGCCCGAAAGTCTCAAAACGGACGAAGGTTCCTTCCATGATGTGCCGGCAAGCAATCGTGATCGTGCAGCGGACCAGGCGAGCCTTGAAGACCGCCGTCTGCGCGCGATTCTCCAACCTCCCGCGGAGGTCCTCGGCGACGTAGTGTTGGGCGACGCCGCAACCGGATGAACCTGCCGCGCCGGGTTCGAAAAGAGCGTTTGGAGCGCGCATTCAGACCAAAACGGGCTTCCGCTTTGGCTCTGCGGTGGAGATGAAGATGGAGAAGATTTTTCGCATCTTTCTTTCCGAGCTTATCAAAACCGGCTCGATGCAAATCCAACTCGCTTCCGGAACGAGATTTCGCGTTGGCGATGGCACTGGCGAAGAGGTGCTGGTTCGGTTCACGGACGACGCGGCGCAATCGGCCCTGATGTTCGATCCTGTTCTGCGCTTTGGCGAACTTTACATGGATCGGCGCGTGCGGGTCGAAGTCGGCACGATCTATGACGTCCTTGCGATCGCCTCACGCAATGTGCCGCGTCTTCAACAATTCTTTTGGCTGCGCGCTGCCGACACGATTCGCTGGGCGCTGAGCATTTTCGGCAACAACAGCGCCATGCGCGCGCGCCGCAACGTCGCGCATCATTACGATCTCGACGGGCGGCTTTATGAGCTCTTTCTCGACAGCGACCGACAATATTCCTGCGCCTATTTCGAGCATCAGTCCGTGAGTCTCGACGAGGCGCAACTCGCCAAGAAGCGGCACATCGCCGCAAAGCTGCTCATCGAGCCGGGCGATCGCGTGCTCGACGTGGGCTGCGGCTGGGGAGGCATGGCGCTCTATCTCGCCCGTTTCTGCGGCGCCAAGGTGACGGGCATAACCTTGTCGCGGGAACAACTCGCCGTGGCGCGGCAGCGGGCGGCGGAGGCGTCGCAGGCGAGCCTCGTCGATTTCCGCTTGCAGGATTATCGCGAGGTCGACGACCGATTCGACAGGATCGTATCGGTCGGCATGTTCGAGCACGTGGGCGTCAACTATTACGACACCTATTTTCGGCAGATCGCGAAATTGCTGGATGCCGACGGCATAGCACTGCTGCATACGATCGGCGCCGAACATTCACCCTTGCCACCCGACCCGTGGGTCTCAAAGTACATATTCCCCGGCGGCTACATTCCTTCGCTCTCGAACATCATCCCGTCGATCGAAAAGGCCGGGCTTTTCGTCACCGACATCGAAGTTCTACGGCTCCATTACGCCGAGACTCTGCGGAACTGGCGCACTCGCTTCCTGGCGCACCGCGCCGAAGCCGCGGCGCTTTACGACGAACGATTCTGCCGGATGTGGGAATATTATCTCGCCGGCGCCGAGTGCGGCTTCCGCTTCCTGGGCCAGGTCGTGTTCCAGATCCAGCTTGCCAAGAAGGTCGACGCGGTGCCCTTGACTCGCGACCATATCGCGCGCCGCGAGGCCGAGCTGCGCCGCAGGGACACGCCAGCTCCCGGCCTGCGAGTTGCTGGCTAATCATAAAAGCAATTCGGAGGCCTATTGCCAAACCGGCCACGGCTCGTTGTGGTCGCTTGGCGGCCCATTGATTGCATGCGCTGGTCGGAAGCTGACGTGAAGCTGTCCTCGCGGCTGCACCGAGAGCCTTGCAGCATTGCCTTTCGCCGGCCGCGCACGCAGGATTGCGGCGCGATTCTCCTGCGGAATGAACCCCGGCTCTCCAGAGGAAGCCATGACGGAAAGCGCTGCGCGGCCGATGATTTTCATCGCGACGCCCTGTTTCGGCGGTCTCGTTTCGCAACATTACATGCAGTCCGTCATCAGCCTCATCCAATATGCGGGGCAAGCGGGCTTCGATGCCCTGCTCGCCATGCTCGGCCATGATTCGCTCATCACCCGGAGCCGCAATACCCTGGTGACGCAATTTCTCGCGACGCCGGCAACCCATCTGATGTTCATCGATGCCGACATTTGCTTCGATCCGCGGCAGGTGCACGAAATGCTTGCCTTCGATCAGGATTTCGTCGCCGGTATGTATCCTTTGAAAGTGATCAACTGGGACAACGCGGCGCTCGGGCGGCTCGCCGGCGGAGAGAGTTTCGAGAGCGCGCCGCTGCTTTATGTCGGCACTCTATGTACCGGCAACGAACTCGAGCGCGAGGGCCGTTTCGCCACCGGCATCTATTGCGGTGGCGGCTTTCTGATGGTGAAACGCCAGGCCATCGAGCGAATGATCGAGGCCTATCCGGAAACCCGCTATTCCGGCGTCCACGCCTATAGCAATGCGAAGGGCGGCGACAGCTACGCGCTCTTTGAATGCCTGATCGATCCCGAAACGAAGACTTACGTCAGCGAAGACTTCGGCTTCTGCCAGAAATGGCGCGATATCGGCGGCAAGATCTGGCTCGACACCGAAGGCAAGCTTACCCATATCGGCGCCAATAATTTCGTTGGCCATCCGCAGCCGCGCTTCCAGGTCGCCAGCTAAGTCGCGGCCTCGTCCCGGCTGATGGCGTCGGCAGCGGGTGGCATCGTCGATCTCCTCGCCGCGAGTGACCCACGCAATGCGGCGCTCGTCAATTACTGCGCCTGCGCCAGCGTCATTAAATCGCGCATAATGCCAAGCCTAAGTAATCTATGGAGGATTCCGATAATAGCGCAGCGTGCCTGTTTTCCTTGCGCTTTCGGACGGGATGCCGCATCGCTTGTCTTTGGCTTTTGAGTCATATCTTTACATGAGCTAGTTTTCCTTCGCCTCGTTGAGGTGAGCACGGCTCAAGAATTCCATAAGAACGGTCATGTCAGGGAACGCGCGCCCCAAGGAATTAGACATTGTCTTGAAGGAACGCATCGGCCGCGATGCCGGTCTTGCGCCGATCGTTTCTCTTATACGCGAAATCGCCAAAGCGGCGGTGGAAATGGCGGACATCATTTCGCTCGGGGGCCTTTGGGGCGACGCTGCAGGTGCCGCCGGCCATCTCAATCCCGATGGCGACGTTCAGAAGAAGCTCGACGTTTTCGCCAATAGGCTGTTCGTTAAAGCGTTGCAAAGGGCGCCGGTTGCGGTCGTCCTCTCGGAAGAACTCGAGGAACCGCTGCCGCTTGATCGCGATGCGCCGCTGGCCGTGGCCATCGATCCGCTCGACGGCTCCTCGAATATCGACGCCAATGTGTCGATCGGGACCATTTTCTCCGTGCTTCCGGCATTGCCGGACGCCGCCGATTCGAAGGCGCATTTTCTCCAGCCTGGCCGCGCCCAATTGGCTGCCGGGTTCATCATCTATGGGCCGCAGACTTCGTTCGTTCTTGCCATCGGCGGAGCGACGAGCATTTTCATTCTCGACCGTCGCGCGGGCGCATTCCGGGAGGCGGTTGAGACCGTGCATATCCCCCAGGAAGCACGCGAATATGCGATCAACACCTCGAATTACCGGCACTGGGCACCGTCAGTACGGGCCTTTGTCGATGATTGCGTGAAGGGGACGGAAGGGCCGCTCGCCTGCGACCACAACATGCGCTGGGTCGCCTCGCTCGTCGCCGAGGCCTACCGCATCCTCGTCCGCGGCGGCGTCTTTCTCTATCCGGGCGATTTGCGGCAGGGGTACAGTTCCGGGCGGCTGCGGCTCATCTACGAGGCCAATCCAATCGCGCTCATTATCGAACAGGCTGACGGCTGCGCGACCGACGCGGTACGTCGTATTCTCGATATCGTGCCGTCCAATATCCACGTCCGCACGCCGCTCGTCTTCGGCTCGGCGTCTGCCGTTCATCTCATCGCGCGCTATCACACCGATCCGCAGTTCTCGGCCGAACATTCACCGCTCTTCGGCCGCCGCGGCTTGATGCGCTATTGAGCGAGGGAGAATCGATGTCGGCCAAGCATCCGATCATTTCCGTCACCGGCTCGTCGGGCGCGGGCACGACTTCGGTGAAGCGAACCTTCGAACATATTTTCCGGCGCGAGAAGATCGAGGCCGCCTTTATCGAAGGCGACGCCTTCCACCGCTTCGACCGCGAGGGAATGCGCCAAGTGATGAGCGACGAGGAGGCGCGCGGCAACCGCCACTTCAGCCATTTCGGCCCAAGCGCCAATCTACTCGAAGAACTCGAAGCGGTGTTCCGCACCTATAGCGAAACGGGGCATGCGAAGACGCGCCATTACGTGCACGACAAGGACGAGATGGAGCTCTATGGCGTGCCTCCGGGCAAGTTCACCGATTGGCGCGCACTGCCGGAGAATACCGAGGTATTGTTCTACGAAGGTCTGCATGGCGCCCTCATCTCCGAACAGGTGAACGTCGCGCGCTATGCCGACCTTAAGATCGGCGTGGTTCCCGTCATCAATCTCGAATGGGTCCAGAAGATCCATCGCGACAAGGCTGCACGCGGCTATTCAACCGAAGATGTCATGGACACGATTCTCCGGCGCATGCCCGACTACGTCCATTACATCTGCCCGCAATTCACCGAGACCGACATCAACTTCCAGCGCGTGCCGACTGTCGATACATCGAATCCTTTCGCCGCGCGATGGATTCCAACCTCCGATAAATCGATGGTGATTATTCGTTTCAAGAATCCGCGCGGGATCGATTTCTCTTATCTTTTGTCGATGATCCACGACAGCTTCATGTCGCGGGCGAACTCGATCGTCATCGCCGGCAGCAAGCTCGACATCGCAATGCAGCTCATATTGACCCCCATTATCATGCAACTCGTCGAACGCGCCAGGCGGGCGGGCTGATGGAGGCTCTTGAATGAACGTGCTGGCGAAAACGCCGCCTAAGGTCAGCCACAACGATATGGCCAATGCCATCCGCGCACTGGCCATGGATGCAGTGGAGAAGGCCAATTCCGGTCATCCCGGCATGCCCATGGGCATGGCCGATGTGGCGACGGTGCTGTTCACGCAGTTCCTCAAGTTCGACCCGGCGGATCCCGCCTGGCCCGATCGCGACCGTTTCGTGCTCTCCGCTGGCCATGGCTCGATGCTGCTTTATGCGCTCTTGCATCTCCTCGGCTATCCGGGAATGACGATCGGGGAACTGCAGCGCTTCAGACAGCTCGGATCGAAGACGCCTGGCCATCCGGAATATGGCCATACGCCCGGCGTCGAGACGACGACAGGGCCTTTGGGCCAAGGCCTCGCCATGGCCGTGGGCATGGCGCTCGCCGAGCGCATGATGGCGGCCCGCCATGGGGCCGAGCTCGTCGATCATCACACCTATGTCATTGTCGGCGACGGCTGCCTCATGGAAGGTGTCAGCCATGAGGCGATTGCGCTCGCCGGCCATTTGCGGCTTTCGAAGCTCATCGTGCTGTGGGACAATAATAGCATCACCATCGATGGCGCCGTTTCACTTGCCGATTCTGTCGATCAGCCGGCACGATTCAGAGCTGCTGGCTGGGCCGCCGCTAGCGTCGACGGGCATGATGTCGGTGCCGTCGCTGCGGCGCTCCAGCAGGCGCAGACATCCGATCGTCCGACATTGATCGCCTGCAAGACGGTGATCGGTTATGGCGCGCCAACCAAGGCCGGCACTGCGGGAGCGCATGGCGCTCCGCTCGGCCCCAAAGAAGTCGCCGCCGCGCGCGAAAAACTCGGCTGGACCGCTGCGCCCTTCGAAGTTCCGGCGCCCATCGCGGCTGCCTGGCGCGAGATCGGTGAAAAGGCGGCTGTCTCTCATGCCGCCTGGCGCCAACGCAGGGCGGCTTTGCCGGCGGAGCGGCTGACGAGCTTCGACGCCGATCTTTCCGGCGCCGTGACGCCGGCGGTCACTGCGACGATCGCGGCCTTCAAACAGGCGGCGAGCGAAAGCGGCGCAGCGCAAGCCACGCGTACCTCCTCGCAGAAGTTGCTCGATGTGCTGGCAAGGGCGCAGGGCAATCTCATCGGCGGCTCGGCCGATCTTACCCATTCGAACCTCACCAAGGCAGCCGAAATGAAGCCGGTGACGGCGCAAGATTTCTCCGGCCGTTATATTCACTTCGGCATTCGCGAATTCGGCATGGCGGCGGCGCTCAACGGCATCGTTCTGCATCACGGCTTCATCCCCTACGGCGGGACCTTTCTGGTCTTCTCCGATTATGCCCGCCCGGCGATTCGCCTCGGCGCGCTGATGGGCCAGCCGGTGATCCATGTCTTCACTCATGATTCGATCGGGCTCGGCGAAGACGGCCCGACGCATCAGCCGGTCGAGCATCTCGCCGCTTTGCGGGTGATCCCCAATCTGTATGTATTCCGGCCCGCCGATGCGGTCGAAACCGCGGAAGCCTGGGAACTGGCGCTGAAGACGAGGACTGCGCCCTCGGCCCTCTGTCTCTCGCGGCAAAATCTGCCGATCGTGCGCTGCGACCATAGGCCCGAGAATCTTTCCGCCAGGGGTGCCTATATCCTCAGAGAGGCCCCGGGCCAGCGCGATGTGACCTTGATCGCGACAGGCTCGGAAGTGGGCCTCGCCGTGGAGGCCGCCGAACGGCTCGCCGCGGAAGGCGTCAAGGCGGCCGTCGTGTCGGCACCCTGCTTCGAGCTCTTCGCCGAGCAGAGCGCGGACTATCGTGCGCAGGTGCTGGGCGCAGTGCCGCGGATCGGTATCGAAGCGGGGCTGCGACAAGGCTTTGAAAGCCTTCTGCGGCCGCAGGACGGCTTCATCGGCATGAAATCTTTCGGCGCCAGCGCCCCGGCTGCTGATCTCTACCGCGCTTTCGGCATTACGGTCGATGCGCTCGTCGCGGAGGCGCAGGCGCGTCTCCAACTCGCCAAGCTTCAGTGACGGAGACAAGAATGGCCCTCATCACCCTGCGCCAGCTTCTCGATCATGCTGCCGAGCATGATTATGGCGTGCCGGCGTTCAACATCAATAATATGGAACAGGGTATCGCGATCGTCGAAGCTGCGGCCGCTGTCGATGCGCCGGTAATCATTCAGGCGAGCCGCGGCGCGCGTTCCTATGCCGGCGATCTGATGCTCGCCAAAATGATCGAGGCACTGGTTGAAACCTATCCCCAGATCCCGATTTGTCTGCACCAGGACCACGGCAATAACGAAGCGACATGCCTCACCGCGATCCAGCATGGCTTCAGCTCTGTGATGATGGACGGCTCGCTCGAGGCAGATGCGAAAACGCCCTCGAGTTATCAATATAACGTCGACATCACCAGCAAAGTGGCGGAGGCCGCCCACGCGGTCGGCGCCTCGGTCGAAGGCGAGCTCGGCGTGCTCGGCTCGCTCGAACATGGCAGCGGCGAGAAAGAGGACGGTCATGGCGCGGAAGGGCATTTGTCCCGCGAGCAGCTTTTGACCGATCCCGATCAGGCTGTCGATTTCGTGACGCGTACTAAGGTCGATGCGCTGGCCATCGCCATGGGCACGTCGCATGGCGCCTATAAATTCACCCGCAAGCCGGACGGCGAGATCCTCTCGATGCGTGTCGTCGAGGCGATCCACGCCAAGCTGCCGAATATCCATCTCGTCATGCACGGCTCCTCCTCCGTGCCGCAGGAGCTGCAGGACGACTTCAATGCGCATGGCGGCGCCATGCGGCAGACCTTCGGCGTACCGGTTGAGGAGATCGTGCGCGGCATCAAGCACGGCGTCCGCAAAGTCAACATCGACACGGACTGCCGTCTCGCGATGGCGGCCGAATTCCGTCGCATCGCCACGACGAAGCCGGATGAATTCGATCCTCGCAAATTCTTGAAGCCGGCGATGGAGCGCATGCGCGATCTCTGCCGCTTGCGCTTCGAGCAATTCGGCACGGCCGGACAGGCGGGGAAAATCAAAGTGCTACCCATGTCGGCGATGGCCAAACGCTATGCGTCTGGCGCGCTCGACCCGCGTAGCGAGACCAAGAACGCCGCGGAATGACTAAAGGAGTTAATCATATGAACGCCATTCAGAAGCAGGCTCCGGGGGTGCCCGCTGAAAAGCGCAGCCGCTATTCAGCCGGAGTGATGGAATATCGGGAGATGGGCTACTGGGAGCCCGATTACGAGCCGAAGGACACGGATCTCATCGCCTTGTTCCGGGTGACACCACAGGATGGCGTCGATCCGATCGAGGCTTCTGCGGCGGTGGCCGGCGAATCCTCGACCGCGACTTGGACCGTCGTGTGGACCGATCGGCTGACGGCCTGCGAGAAATATCGCGCCAAATGCTATCGCGTCGATCCGGTGCCGAACGCGCCGGGCTCCTATTTCGCCTATATCGCCTATGATCTCGATCTCTTCGAGCCGGGCTCGATCGCCAATCTCGCTGCTTCGATCATCGGCAATGTCTTCGGCTTCAAGCCTTTGAAGGCGCTGCGCCTCGAAGATATGCGGCTGCCGGTCGCCTATGTGAAGACTTTCCAGGGCCCAGCGACCGGCATCGTCGTCGAACGCGAGCGGCTCGATAAATTCGGCAGACCGCTGCTCGGCGCGACGGTGAAGCCGAAACTCGGCCTCTCCGGCCGTAACTACGGTCGCGTCGTCTATGAGGCGCTGAAGGGTGGGCTCGACTTCACCAAGGATGACGAGAACATCAATTCGCAGCCGTTCATGCATTGGCGCGACCGCTTCCTCTATTGCATGGAGGCCGTCGCCAGGGCGCAGGCGGCGACCGGCGAGGTGAAGGGCACCTATCTCAACATCACCGCCGCAACAATGGAAGACATGTATGAGCGCGCCGAATTCGCCAAGCAGCTCGGCTCCTGCATCGTCATGATCGATCTGGTGATCGGCTATACGGCGATCCAGTCGATGGCGAAATGGGCGCGCCGCAACGACATGATTCTGCATCTGCACCGCGCCGGCCATTCGACCTATACGCGGCAGAAGACGCATGGCGTCTCCTTCCGCGTCATCGCCAAATGGATGCGGCTCGCCGGTGTCGATCACATTCATGCCGGCACTGTGGTCGGAAAGCTCGAAGGCGATCCCAACACGGTGCGCGGCTATTACGACATCTGTCGCGAGGACTATAATCCGACGCGCCTGGAGCACGGCCTGTTCTTCGACCAGCATTGGGCGTCTTTGAACAAAGTCATGCCCGTGGCTTCCGGCGGCATTCATGCCGGCCAGATGCATCAACTCCTCGATCTTCTCGGCGAGGATGTCGTGCTGCAGTTCGGCGGCGGCACGATCGGCCATCCGATGGGGATTGCGGCGGGCGCCACCGCCAATCGCGTCGCACTCGAGGCGATGATCTTCGCCCGCAATGCCGGCCGCAACATTCTAAACGAAGGTCCGGAGATCCTTGAGCAGGCCGCCAAGCATTGTCTGCCGCTGAAGCAGGCGCTCGATACCTGGGGCGATGTGACCTTCAATTATGCGTCAACGGATACGCCGGACTTCGTTCCGACGGCGACTGCGGCCGAATAGGAGAAAAAGAATGCATATCACGCAAGGCTGCTTCTCGTTCCTGCCGGATTTGACCGACGACGAGATCCGTACTCAGGTGCAATATTGCATCGACCAAGGATGGGCGGTGAACATCGAATTCACCGATGATGCGCATCCCCGCAATACGTTTTGGGAAATGTGGGGCATGCCGATGTTCGACATCAAGGATGCGGCGGCGGTGATGCTGGAACTCGCCGCCTGCCGCAAGGTTCATGCCGGGAGTGACTATATCCGTGTCTCGGGTTTCGACTCGACGCATGGCTGGGAGAGCGTGCGGATATCCTTTATTGTCGATCGGCCGAAGAAGGAGCCTGAGTTTCTCCTTACGCGCCTCGAGACTGAAGGACGAAACATCCGCTATACGCTGCAATCCAATGCCCTAGGAGAATGAGCCAATGCCCTAGGAGAATGATGGGCGGATTCGGCGGTGGATAAATTCAGCTGCGAGGCTTGACGATGGGACTTCCCGAGACGACGGACGCGGTACTCGCCGGCACGCCTGCCGAGGCCATTGATCTGCGCCGGGAACTCGCCGATACGCACGTCGCCGAGGTGCTCGACCAGCTCGACAACGAACTCGTTGGGCTTGTGCCGGTGAAGACCCGCATCCGCCAGATCGCCGCCCTCTTGATTGTCGACCGGGTGCGGCGGCGCATGGGTCTTACCTCCGCAACGCCGACATTGCACATGAGCTTCACCGGCAATCCGGGCACTGGAAAGACCACCGTCGCGCTGCGCATGGCGGAGATCCTCCACAAGCTCGGCTACATTCGCAAAGGGCACCTCGTCTCCGTCACGCGCGACGACCTCGTGGGCCAATATATCGGCCACACCGCGCCGAAGACTAAGGAAGTCTTGAAGAAGGCGATGGGCGGCGTCCTCTTCATTGACGAAGCCTATTATCTCTATCGGCCGGACAACGAGCGCGACTATGGGCAGGAGGCGATCGAGATCCTGCTGCAGGTGATGGAAAACCAGCGCGACGATCTCGTCGTGATCTTCGCCGGCTATGCCGAGCGCATGGATCGGTTCTTCCGCTCCAACCCCGGCTTTCGCTCACGCATCGCGCATCACATCGATTTCCCTGACTATACTGATGATGAACTGATGACGATCGCCGAGACAATGCTGTCGGCTCAAAGCTATCGGTTCGACAGGGATGGCGCGGCGGCGTTTCGCGACTATATCGCGGCACGACGTAAGCAGCCGCATTTCGCCAACGCGCGCTCGATCCGCAATGCGCTCGACCGTATGCGGCTGCGCCAGGCCAACCGCCATTTCGAACGGCCGGGCCTCGTCTCGCTTGAGGATCTGATGACGATCGACGCGACCGACGTGCGCGCGAGTTGCGTCTTCGAGATCGACCAGGAGCACACGGAAGAAGAGAAGTAGCAGCTTCCCGAGTCGCGTCTTCGAGATCGACCAGGAGCACACGGAAGAAGAGAAGTAGCAGCTTCCAACGTCTCGAAGCACACGGGCTTCAGCAAACTAAGTGGCTTCGTCGTTGCGCTGCGCTTTGCTGCGCCCCTCGACAAGCCAGCTTGCAACGACGCTGCCAAACAACAACAGAAGCCCGATGAGGCCGATCGCGAGCGGTGCGACGCCGACACCTTTCACTTCAGCCGCCCCGGTGCGCTTGATCGCGGCATAATCGGAGCCGCCATAGACCGGGCTGTCGTGCATGGCGACGAGACGCGGAAGCGTGACATCGCTGCCATCTCCGGTGCCGATGCGGCGCACCGTGCCACCCGTTGCCTCCGCCAGCGGCCTGAGCTTCTCGGTCGTCGAGACCACTTCCTGAAACTCGCGCGGATTCTCCGGCCCGACATTGACCAGCGCCGACAGGGTGCCATCCGTCACCCGATAGAGCCCAAGTTCCGAAACCTTGACCCGCGCCCGTGAAAGGCCGGGTTCGGCCGGCGTCAAAGTCGCCGTCACTTCCTTGCCGGACGGCGCGATGATCTGCACCGGCGGGATCTCGTCCTTGAGGCTTTGGCGTTCGATGGCAAGTTCATGACCTTCGGCCTTGGCGCGGAGCGCTTCCTCCTCAAGCTCCGGCTCCTTCATCAGCCAGTGCGCAAGTCGCCGCAAGAGATCGAGATGCGGGCCGCCACCCTCGAAGCCGCGCGCCCAAAGCCACATCTGGTCCGAGAGAAGCAGCGCCACCCGGCCCTTGGCTTCGCGCGAAAGAACGAGAAGCGGCTTGTTGTCGACCCCGGCCAACACGCTGGTGCCGCGCGTGACATCGGCGTCAACCTGCCGGAACCACTGGCTCCATGCGGGCGATGTTTCATCCGAGCCGGGCAGGCCCCGCGTCACCGGATGTTTGGCGCCGTCCGCGGTGATTGCGGCGCGAAAGGCATGCTCGGTCAAAGTTCCGTCCGGACGCGCAGGCGAGAGCCGGCCAAGCGGAGTATAATAGATGCCTTCCGGTTTGGCGAAATCCGGCCCCGCTGCGATCAGCAAGGCGCCGCCGTTGCGGACATAGCGCACGATATTGTCGAGATAGATCGCGGGCAGAACGCTCTGGTTTGAATAGCGGTCGAAGATGATGAGGTCGAAATCCTTGATCTTGCGGCCGAACAGATCCGCAGTCGGAAATGCGATCAGCGAGAGCTCGTTGATCGGCGTGCCGTCCTGCTTCTCCGGCGGTCGCAGAATGGTGAAATGAACGAGATCGACGTTGGCATCGGATTTCAAGAGATTGCGCCACATGCGCTCGCCCTGATGCGGCTCGCCTGAGACGAGCAGAACCTTCAGCTTGTCACGCACTCCGTCGATCGTGAGCACGGCTTTGTTGTTGATCGCGGTCAACTCGTGGGGCAAAGCCTCGACTTCGAGTTCGACGACGTTCGGGCCGCCATGCTCGATCGCAACGGGCACTTTGATGCGTTCGCCGGGCGTCGCTGTGACGTTGGCGATCGGATTGCCGTCGCGACGCACATGCAGCACCACGGGTTCATTGCCCTTGGCGGTATCGAGTACGCGCAACTCGATTGTCACGTCCTTGCCGACGATGCCAAACCGGGGCGCATCGAGAAGTTCAATACGGCGGTCGCGTTCCCCCTCCTTGCCGGTGATGAACGCATGTAGCGGAGCCTTGAAGCCGAGCGCCGCAGGATCAGTGGGAACATCGTGCACGATGCCGTCGGTGATCATGAAGACGCCGCCGATCCGCTCCGCCGGCACGTCCGCCAGTCCCTCGCTCAAGGCCGCGAAAAGCCGCGTTCCATCTTCCTCGGTATCCGTGCGGCTGCTGTTGATGACGCGGATATCGATATTGCCCAGCGCTTCGAGGCGTTTCTTAAGCTCCGCCGTTGCCTTTTCCGTCTGCTGCTGCCGCTGGCCGATGGTCTGGCTGCCGCTTTGATCGACGACGATCGCCACCACGTCCTTCAGCGGCTTGCGGTCCTCGCGCACCAGGGAGGGGTCCAGGAGGGCGAGCAACACCAGCGCGAGCCCCACCGCGCGCAACAGGGTGCCGCGCCGGCGCCGGACGAAGCCGAGCACGGTGACCGCAAGGGCGAGGACGGCGAACAACGCCAGCAACGCCCAAGGCAGCAATGGCGTGAAAGACAGCGTGAATTCGTTCATTCAGGGCTTTATGTGGCTCTTTCCAGGCGCCTGCCAAGCCGAAACCAAAAGGTGCCCGAAAACTGCGCCCACTTTTAGCGCAATGACCTCAAAAGCTGCAGATTTTCCGGGTAAAGACCATGCGCCATAGCAAATATCGGCGCGTGATTCAATTCGACGCTACCGCACCAGCGCAGGGCAAGACCGCATAGGCCAAGATCTGGTGCCAAGCATAGGAATCAGTTTCTTCCGTCATCTCGAAGTTGGGCACGGCCAGCTGCCAGTAATGGGGCCTGAACTCTGGCGGAATTACGGTGCCTTCCCAAACCGGGGTGATTACCCAGGCCGGCGCGTCGGCGCGGGCGCAGAGGCGGGCCATGCCGTCGCGCGGCAGCCCTGGCAAATCCGCCGCCGCCGGGACATGCCCTGTGATCAGCGCGTTCTTCTCGGCTAGACCTTCCATGAGGAGAAATTGCATCCTCTCACGCCATTTAAGCGCGAGGTCGCGGGAGAAGAGTGAACCGACACCTTGCTGCGGCGACGCCCATTGCGGGCGCCCAGTTAGAAACCAGGCCTCGACCAAACCATCGATCCAAAGCACTTCGCCGCTACGGCTTGCGATCAAGGCCATGAGCTCGGGCGGATGAACATTGGCGTCTAGCATTCGCTGGAACGGCGGCCTCTCATCCCAGAAGCGGATCACGGCGAGGATGAGAAGAAGCGTGACGGCGCATTGCGCGCCCCATAGGGGGTGCGACGGCCGACGTGCGAAGGCCAAGGCGAGGACGAGCGCCAGAAGCGGAAAGGCGAGGTAGCGGCGATTCCAGAAATAGCTGATGCCGAACGGACGATCAGACGGGAAAGTTGCCAGGAACGAGCCGTAGTTGATGAAATAATGCGCGTTCCAGAAGAGCGCCACAGCGAAGGCGCAAGCCCAGACGGCCCGGGCGATCGGCCACGTCATAGGAAGCCTGATATTCCGTTCGCCGAACCGCACGGCCAGCGCAACCGCGCAAATGATAGCTGCGGAGATCCACGCATCGCTGGACAGCCACGCCACGGCAAGGATCGCGAGGACGACATGTCCGCGCGGCCCTTTCTGCCAGAGTTCGAGCGCGCAGATGGCCAGTGAGGCGGTGCCGATCGCGGCCAAGAGCCAGGCCATGCGCCACGGCTGGGCTTGGATGACAAGAAGAACGGAAAAATGATCGCCGAAGAGCGCTTGCACGGCAATCCCGCCGATTCCGACAGGAATTGCGGCCAGCAGGATCACCCGCCGCCGCCCTTCAAAAAAGCTCGCCGCGATGGCGATCGTCGTGGCTTGAATCAGAACCGGTCCGATGGATTCGACCGGCCAGTCGGTTGGAAATAAATGCGGGCTCCGATGCTCCGCAAAAGCCCGCAAATCGGCGTCCATGAACGCCAAGAGACGATCGAGGACCGGGACGCCGAGAACCGCCCCCGCAAAGACCAAGACCACGGCAAGCGCGACGACGACACGCCAGCGCCAATCCTCGCGGCAAAGGACGAGGGCGAACACGCCCCAGCCGGCGAGCGCCATGATCGGATGGACGAGGCTCGCGGCAATAAGACAGAAGAACGCCAACGAGCTTCGGCCGGCCGCCAAAGCTGCGATTGCGCCGAGCACGATGGCTTCCGCAAAGGGGCGCGGAACGGCAAGCACTTCCGAATAGATGAAGCGGGATGGCGCGCCGTAGGAATCAGGCAGAAGCGCAACGAAGATCACGACGACAAAGATGAGGCGCGTCGCGACGAATTGCCTCGCGAGGGCGCAAAGCGCGGCGATCCATGCCGCCATGGAAAGTAGGGCGAGCATTACTGCGGTCGATTGAGTCCCGAAGGCAGCGACAAGATGATCGAGAAGCACGGGAAACAGGCTGAAGCGCGATTGGCCGTCATGGACGAACATCATATCGCGGCCGACGCCTGCCGGATCGAGATCGGCAAGCGCGCGGCCCATATAGACCTTCGCATCGCCGAGGATGCCTTGGAAGGAATGGGTCAGGGCCCAAAGCGCAATGGCGATGAGCGGCAAGAAGATCGTGCCTTGCGCGATCGACTGCCTCAGTCCCGATGCGACAGTCCGAAGGCCGGCGGCGAAACCCGCAACAGTTGGATCGGCGCTGACAACGACCTCGCGTCTATGAACACCGATCGACAGGTCTCCGCGCATTTGGATTTGCGCCCTCACACGGGATAGCAGCGCGATCCGCGCGCAAAAAGCAGCGTGCGCCGCAGAAGAAAATTGAAGAGGAAGAAGCAAACCGCGGTCGGCGCTTTGGCCAAGCCGACTTCGAGGCCACAAAAATGCACGAAAACGAAGAGCAGGACTTGATTGCAGGCGAGGCCGGCGAAGCCGATCGAGAAGAAGCCGAGAATCTCGGTCCTCAAGCGATGGGTGCGGCGACCGCGATAGACGAAAAGCGTACTGCCGAAATAGGCCAAAACCATTCCGGCCGTGAAGCTCGTCGCGGCCGCCGCGAGATAATTCACGCCCAGTTTGACGAGAAGAATAAGCAGGCCCCAGTCGAGCGCCAATGCGGCCGCGCTGCAAAGCCCATAGCCCACGAGGTCCGAGACGAAGAGCCGCGCGGCGGCATTGCGCGGCTTCTCAGCCGGCGCCATGCGGCGCGCCGAGAGCCACGCGGGCGGCACGCGCGCTGGCGCTTTGACGGTTGAGACCGACAAGATTAGGCCGCCTTCTTCGGGACGAGACGCAGGCTCTTCAGAGCCTCCTGCGCACCGGACGCGCCGGCCTCGCCATATTCGGCATCCTCGTTGACCTGCCAGACGTCATAAAGAGTCTCGCCGGCCATGATATTGGCGGCGGTCAGCATGCCGGTCATCATCGCATGATCTTGATTATTGTATTTGTGCATGCCGTTGCGGCCGACGAGGTGAAGACGCGGATGGAGCAGCGCGAGCTCCTGCCGGATTGTCGCCATGTGGCTGGCGTAGGATTCGTCATAGACGGGATAGGCCTTCTTCTGCCGCACCACGCAGGCATCGCGGACGGCGGCGGGACTCATGAGCCCGATCTGGCCGATCTCTTTCTTGGCGAGGGCGACCAGATCTTCATCCGAAGAGGTCCAAAGGCCGTCGCCCTCAAAGCAGAAATATTCTAGGCCGAGGCATGTCGAGGTCGCATCCGGAATCATGTCGGGCGACCACGAACGGAAATTCTGTACGCGGCCGACCTTCACCCTCGGATCATGGATGTAGATCCAATTGTCCGGCAGATCGACCGCGCTCTCGCCGATCAGAACCACGGTGAGGAAATCGCGATATTTCAGCTCGCGCGAATGGAGGAGGCTCAGGGCGCCGGGCCGCAAGGCCTCCATCAGTTCGCGAACCGGCGCCGAGGAGACGACATGTTCGGCGACATAGGATTCGCTCTCGCCCGAGCCGCCGACGACTTCGACTGTCCAGCTCTGGTGCTGCTCATCGAAGGCGAGCGACTTCAGCCTGCGATCCATGACGATCTCGCCGCCGAGCTTCTTGATCTTGGCGGCGCAGGCCTCCCACATCATGCCCGGGCCGCGGCGCGGATAACGGAAGGATTCGATCAAGGTCTTGGCGACGGCGCCCCGCTTCTTGCGCCCGAGCGAACGCCGCACGGCATCCATAATGGCGGCGCCGAGATCGAGGCCCTTGATCCGCTGCGCCGCCCATTCGGCGGAAATCTCGTCGCAGCTCATGCCCCAGACCTTTTCCGTATAGGTCTTGAAGAAGATCGAGAAGAGCCGCTCGCCGAACTGGTTGCGCACCCATTGATGTACGGTCCTCACATCCTGCACCGGGAACGCGCGGGCATAAGCGAACGAGGCGAGGCAGGCGATGCTCTGCATGAGGCCGAGCTTGCGAAACGCCTCGAAAGCCTTCAGCGGATAAGCGAAGAATTTACCGCGATAATAGATGCGCGAGAGGCGCGGGCGCTCGATGAAATCGTCGGGCAGGATCTCGTTCCAGAGATCAACCACTTCCTTCGATTTCGAGAAGAAGCGGTGGCCGCCGATATCGAACAGGAAGCCCTTGTAATTCACCGTCCGGCTGATGCCGCCAACATAGATCGGGTCCTGTTCGACGACGAGGACGCTGCGGCCGGCTTTGGCGAGCTTGTAGGCGGTCGTAAGCCCGGCGGGGCCGGCGCCGATGACGAGGGCGTCCAAGGTCTTCAAAATGCAACTCCCACGCGGACAATTTGCGCCGAGGAGCAGAGCATCAATAAGTTAAGACGCCCCTACGGGGGATTGGAGAAGGCGCAGGACATGGGCTGATGGCGGGGAAATTCAACGCCTTCGTGCTTCGAGACGCGGCCTCCTCAGCATGAGGATTTCTTGGAATCGAAATATTAACCCTCATCCTGAGGAGCCCACAAAGTGGGCGTCTCGAAGGAGAGGTGTGCGCTACCTTAATTATCCAAAAAGCTCCTGAGCTTCCTTGACCGGCTCGGGTGCTTCAGCTTGCGAAGGGCCTTGGCCTCGATCTGGCGGATGCGTTCGCGCGTGACCGAGAATTGCTGGCCGACTTCTTCGAGCGTGTGGTCGGTGTTCATGCCGATGCCGAAGCGCATGCGCAACACGCGTTCCTCGCGCGGCGTGAGCGAGGCCAGCACGCGCGTCGTCGTCTCGCGCAGGTTCGATTGGATCGCCGCGTCGATCGGCAGGATCGCGTTCTTGTCCTCGATGAAATCGCCGAGATGCGAATCCTCCTCGTCGCCGATCGGCGTTTCGAGCGAGATCGGCTCCTTGGCGATCTTCAAGACCTTGCGCACCTTTTCGAGCGGCATGGCGAGCTTTTCCGCAAGCTCTTCCGGCGTCGGCTCGCGGCCGATCTCATGCAGCATCTGGCGCGAGGTGCGCACGATCTTGTTGATCGTCTCGATCATATGCACGGGGATGCGAATGGTTCTTGCTTGATCGGCAATGCTGCGCGTGATCGCCTGCCTGATCCACCAGGTCGCATAGGTCGAGAATTTATAGCCGCGCCGGTATTCGAATTTATCGACCGCCTTCATGAGGCCGATGTTGCCTTCCTGGATCAGATCGAGGAATTGCAGGCCGCGATTGGTATATTTCTTGGCGATCGAGATGACGAGGCGCAGGTTCGCCTCGACCATTTCCTTCTTCGCCTGCCGAGCCTCGCGCTCGCCCTTCTGGACGACCTGCACGATCTTGCGGAATTCCGTGATTTCGAGACCGGTCTCGGTGGCAAGAGCCTGAATATCGACGCGGATTTCGCGAATGTGCTCTTTGCGCCGGGTGACGAAATCCTTCCAGCCGCGGCCGCCGAGCTTGGAGATGCGCAGCAGCCATTTCGGATCGAGCTCCGAATTCTGGTAGTTCTTCAGAAAATCCTCGCGCGAGACGCCAGACTCCTCGGCCTGGCGCAGCAGTTTCGTCTCAAGTCCAATGAGCCTTTTGTTGATGTCATAGAGCTGCTCGACCAGCGCATCGATGCGATTCTGGTTCAAGGAGAGCGATTTGACGTCGGTGACGATCTCCTTTTTGAGCGCTTTGTATTTTCGCTCCTGAGCGGGAGTCAGCGTCTCGTTCTTCAGCTTGTTCTCGACGTTCTGGTCCTGCAGCCGGCGCAATTTCTTGTAGGCATCGGCGATGCGGTCGAATGTGTCGAGCACCTTCGGCTTCAGCTCGGCTTCCATGGCGGAGAGCGACACGGAATTTTCCATGTCCTCCTCTTCATCGAAGGATTCTTCGAGAATCGGCGCCTCGCCGTCTTCCTCGGACGCCGGGCGCAGGCCCGCCGGCGGGTTGAGCGGCGCCGTGGCAGGGGCGCGTTGCGCAGCCAGCGCCTCAGCGGCGCCGGGCGCTGTCATGTCGATCTTCGGCGTGTTCTTGCCGTCAGGTCCGGCATAGGTCGCTTCGAGATCGATGATGTCGCGCAGCAAGACCTTGCCGTCGTTCAATTCGTCGCGCCAGATGATGATCGCCTGGAAGGTCAAAGGACTCTCGCAGAGCCCGGCGATCATCGCCTCGCGGCCGGCCTCGATGCGCTTGGCGATTGCAATCTCGCCCTCGCGCGACAGAAGCTCGACCGAGCCCATCTCGCGCAGATACATGCGCACCGGGTCGTCGGTGCGGTCGGCCGGCTCGGACGAACGGGTGGCGAGCGCCTTGGGCTGGGTGATCTCGACGAGTTCGCTGCCTTCGACCTCTTCCTCTTCGCCCTCTTCCGCCTCAGCCTCTTCCGGCTCTTCGCTTTCGATGACATTGATGCCCATCTCGTTGAGCATCGCCAGAATGTCCTCGATCTGCTCGGAATTCACCTCTTCGGAGGGAAGCACGGCGTTCAATTCGCGATAGGTGACAAAGCCGCGCTTCTTCGCGAGCTTGATCATCCGCTTGACGGCGGCATCCGACAGATCGAGCAAAGGACTGTCGGTCGTCTCGACGGCGGCGCCCTCGGCTTCGGATTTCTCGTTGTCTTTCTTCGCCATCGAATGTTCTCCGAACCGGCAACGCCTGACTTGAGCCTTGCGCGCCATGCCTACGGCGCGTATCTCTGCGCCACGATCTTCCTCTCGCCGCACCTCTTCGGGCGCAAACAAATCGTCAGGCCTCAGTTAAGGTCCAGACGTCAACATTTCATATCCACCACATCGTGCCCCCAGCTCATGCTTCGTTGCATGCGCGACGAGAATGTTCTCTGCCACGATCGAAGCGATGTCGCTGGAGCCAGAGCGTAGAGAGCCAAAGTGAACCCCGGTTTTGCGGCTGCAATCCAGTTTATGCGCAGTGCGTTCGTACGCGCTCTAACGTGCCGATTTCGAGCATTTTAGGGCGGCAGAGCCGCAGAAATGCGTGCAGCTTGGCCTGAGCACGCGGCCCGGTTACTTATTTCTGCGAACGCGTCCCCCGCGCAAGCGCAACAATCCATCACAAAACCCCGTTCTGCCGGCCGGAAGCTGCGCCAAATCCCTCGACGGCAGCCTCGGTCCCCGCCAGCGCGGATAATTGCTCCTGGATATCCTTCAAGCGAGCAAGATTTATCTCGCTCGCATCGCCCGCCAAGGCCACCTCCGCCAAGTGGAGTTCCGTATGTAGGGCCCGGGTCTTACGATGCAAGGCCAGCGCTTGTTTCAAGACCTCTTCGGCGTCAGGATCGGCCGCCTCGGGTGAAACGGTCCAGAGCGAGGAATGCGCTGTGATCGCCTCGAGCCGGCGGAGGAAGGCGCCGAGCCCGCAGCGCTCGATCTCAGCCCGCAGAATCCTCCGGCCCGAGACGGCGGTCGGCGCAGAGATCGAGCAGCTTCTGGCGGAGTGCCCCCGCTTCTGAACTACTCGAGCTCGAGGTTGGCGAAGGCCTCCCCGTTGGCCGCGAGCAGATCCGGGTGGTTGATAAAAATCAGTAGGATAAGGGCTTCGCGGCCGGGAATGCCGGTAGTCTTCACGCGCAGCAGGGGCGATTGCGCCAAACCAGATCCGACTTGGAGCGGCTCGAAAACATAGGTCTGCGGCGTCTCCTGGCCGCTGTAGGCCCCGCGCCGGCGCGGAGCAAAAGCGCCGCGGCGCGTATCTCGGGCTGCGAAACGACGACCTGTCGATTGCTGTGGCGGCGCGAACAGGACCGCGAGGCGGTTGCGAAGTTCTGCTGCATAATGTCGCCGCAACGCCTCATCGCGGATTTCGCCGCAGAGGGTGGCGAGCCGAAGTTCAAGCCCGGCGCGCCGCTCCGGCGTCGTCAGGACCTCGGCCTCGGTCTCCCTTTGCCAGATGAGATCGACGAGCGGCAGGGCCGCGCCAAGCACTTCGCCGATCGCCGCGCCGCCGCCGCCACGGGCGAGATCGTCGGGGTCCTGGCCCTCGGGCAGAAGCGCGAACCGCAGCGAGCGCCCGACGCCGATCAAAGGTAGCGCCATGTCGACGGCCCGATAGGCGGCCTTGCGCCCCGCCCGATCGCCGTCGAAACAGAGAATCGGTTCCTCCGCCATCTTCCACAAAAGTTCGCACTGGTTCGGTGTCAGAGCCGTACCGAGCGGGGCGACCGTATGGGGAAAGCCGGCAGCCGACATGGAAATCACGTCGATATAGCCTTCGACGGCGATTACCGTGCCTTTCTCATGCGCCGCTTTGCGGGCCTTGTGATGGTTGTAGAGGATCGCGCCCTTATGAAAGAGCGGCGTCTCCGGCGAATTGAGGTATTTCGCCTGGGCGTCCTTGGCGAGCGCCCGTCCGCCGAAGGCGATGACGCGGCCGGACCGATCCGCGATCGGAAACATCACCCGATCGCGGAACCGATCGTAGGGCACGGCGATGTCCTCGCCATGGATCAGAAGCCCTGTCTCGATCATCGCCTCGACGGAGATGCCCTTGCTGGCGAGGTGATCGCGCAAGGCATATTTTTCCGGCCCCGCATAGCCGAGGCGAAACTCGCTTTGCAGCGCTCCGGTAAGCCCGCGCCCCACGAGATAATCGCGCGCCTTGACGCCGCCTCGGCCGGCGAGTTCAGCCGCAAAATAGGCCGCTGCCAGTTCGAGCACGTCGTAGAGGCTCGCACGCTGCTTTTCCCGCGCCTCCCCCTCCGCCGACATCTGCGGCAGGGGGAGTCCGGCATCCTGGGCCAACCGCGTCACCGCCTCTGGAAAGGAGAGCCCCTCAGTTTCCATCAGGAAATCGAAGATATTGCCATTTTTGCCGGCGGAATGGTCGAACCAGGCCATTTTCTGGTCATTGACGTAGAAGGACGGCGTTCGCTCCGCGTTAAACGGCGAAAGCCCGCGCCACTCGCGGCCGGCCTTGGTCAATTTCACGCGCCGACGCACGACGTCCGAAACCGGAAGCCGCGCTTTGAGCTCATCGAGAAAGGAGGCTGGGAATCGCATCGGCGCCTTTAGGTTCGCGACACGGCACTATAGATAAGGCGGAAGGCCCGCGTGAGAGTTGTTCCCATGATTCACAGGCCTAACTGAGGCGGCGGGGATTTTCGATCGGCATGAGTAAAGCGGCACGGTTTTTCGAGCAGAAACGGCAGGGCAAGCCGATCGCCATGCTCACAGCCTATGATTATCCGACCGCCAAGGCCGAGGCCGAGGCCGGCATCGACATCATTCTCGTCGGTGACAGTGTCGGCACCAACATTCTTGGCCTTGCCAGCGAGAAAGAGGTGACGCTCGCCCATATCGAACATCACGTCCGCGCCGTGCGCCGGGGCGCGCCACAGACGCCGATCCTCGCCGATCTTCCCTACCGCACATATGAAACGCCCGCTATGGCGGTGACAAACGCGCAGCGCCTGATCGAGGCCGGCGCCGACATGGTGAAATTCGAGGGCCCGCGTCCTGAGATCGCAGACTGCCTTGGCGGCGGCGGGCATCGCGTGCTGCGGCCACCTCGGCCTCCAGCCGCAGCATCACGACAGCAAGCGGGTCAAGGGCCGCTCTGTCGTTGAAGCCGCGAGACTGCTGACCGATGCAACCCTGCTCGACGAGGCCGGCATTTCGATGCTGGTGCTTGAGCTCATTCCGGAAGAAGTGGCCGAACGGGTGACGAAAGCGATCGCCGCGCCGACCATCGGCATCGGCGCTGGACGGCGCACCGATGGCCAGGTTCTAGTGATCACCGACATGCTCGGAATGACGCAGGCGAATTTTCGCCATAACCGCCGCTTCGCCGAGATGGGCCCGCTCGTCGATGCGGCGCTGGCGGATTATATCAGCGACGTGCGCGCCGGGCATTTCCCGTCCGAAGCCAATGCCTTCCACATGCCGAAAGACGAACCTTTGGCGGCCGGCGACGCCGACACTTAGCTGGCATGCACCGCCGGGCTTGCGCGCGCCGCTTGAACCGGCGAAACCTTCGTGCGCCATGACCAGCGATCAGGGGGCCCGCGGCATATGGATTGGGAATTATCCCAGCAGATAACGATCAATTTGCGAGATTAAATCTCATTCGCTTGTGCTGCGAGGAAACGCTAGCCGCCAAGCGAGTGGTGCAAACGATCTCGTTCATTGAGCACGAATGGCGATTTAGGTGCGAAAAAGCTGCGCGCCGGCTTTGGGTCGATGTCGGAGCACATTTTTTTAAAAGCTATCGATAAGACAGGGGGCGGCTTCTCCGCCAATTGAACTAGACTGTCCTGAAGGTAGGGGGCGCGGTAGTGGGTCCCTTTGAATTTAATAGGCGACCTTTTGGCAGAATAGCTGGACGCTCTGGCAACGGGAAACTTGGCCAGTCCAGTGGTCAATGCGCCAAGCGATAGGACCGTCCGTTGAATAGATCGCTCCAGTGACCAGACTATATCGATCAGAAAACATTATCGCGGGCCGTGAGGCCCGGGGCCAGCGCCCTTAGTTATGTTGGGTGTTTGAGCGCGACGTCGTCTTATTGACTTTGGATGGTACGTTTTTTGGAACACCCGAGTTTTTTACCGCCATGCCAGGCTGCCCTTTGCCACTACCTGCCTTGTTGCCCGCAATGTTTCCGCTGTTCGACTTGCTCGTATTGTAGTTGACAGTTTGGGCAAACGCGCGATCCGCTGTCGGCATGAATGCTACCCCCATCACAAACGCGCAAAACATTGCTGAAAGCTTCATTTTTGTCCTCCCTCCAGGATTCTCCCACGCTGGAAGACCACACCTAGTAGCTGTTAGCAATCTACCCGGTGGGATGTAAGCGGGTATGCGTTCTTTCGCCACGGGGATAATTCCGTATGGATCTGATCTACAAGATCGTGCCGGTGGCCCTCTGGCGCCAAGCCGAGCGGCAAGGCGTTTTCATGGGCGCGCCGATCGATCGCAGCGACGGATTCATTCATTTCTCGACCGCTCAGCAAGTCCAGGAAACGGCCGCCAAACATTTCGCCGGACAGGACGATCTCCTTCTCATCGGAGTCGATCCAAGCAAGCTCGGAGAGACGCTGCGCTATGAGCCCTCGCGCGGCGGCGCGCTTTTCCCGCATCTCTATGCATCGCTCAACATCAATGATGTCGCTTTCGTGCGGCCGCTGACGCTCGGCTCCGATGGCTTGCATTGCTTTCAAGGTCTCGTCTCGTGAGGCTGCATCTCGACATTCTCGACAAAGCGGCGCGGCTGCTTCTGCTGCTGCGGCCAGAGACGGCGCATCGCGTGACGGTCAATATGCTGTCGCTGGTGCCGCTGCCACAGCCTGCCTCCGACGATCCGCGCCTCGCGGTATCAGCGTTCGGGCTCGATTTCCCTAATCCGCTCGGCCTCGCGGCCGGCTTCGACAAGAATGGCGAGACCGTCGATGCTGTGCTGCGCTTGGGCTTCGGCTTCACCGAAGTCGGCACGGTGACGCCGCTGCCACAACCGGGTAATCCGCGCCCGCGCGTCTTCCGCCTGCGCGAAGACTACGCCGTCATCAATAGATACGGCTTCAACAGCGCCGGACATCAGGCGGTTCGCCACAGACTGGAAGGACGGAGCGCCCGGCCGGGCATCGTCGCCGTCAACCTCGGCGCCAACAAAGGCTCGGAAGATCGCATCGCAGATTATGTTGCCGGCATCGAGGCTTTCGCCGATCTGGCCAGTTTCTTCGTCATCAATGTTTCGTCGCCGAATACCCCGGGCCTGCGTGACCTGCAACGCCAACAGGAGCTGGATGATCTGCTTGTGCGCGTTCTTGCCGCGCGCGACGCGGCGGCACAACGAAGGCCGGTGATCCTCAAGATTGCGCCCGATCTGACGCTCGACGAACTCGACGGCGTGATCCACGCTTGCCGCGCGCATAGAATCGATGGTCTGAGCATCTCGAACACGACGCTTTCGCGGCCCTCGGATCTCATCGATGAGACGAAAACTAAAGAGGCAGGCGGCCTTTCCGGGCGGCCTCTCTTCACGCCTTCGACGCGGCTTCTCGCGCAAGCCTATCTGCGCGTCGAAAAACAGTTTCCGCTGATCGGGATCGGCGGCATCGAGGACGCGGCGACGGCTTTCGCGAAAATCCAAGCCGGCGCCAGCTTGGTCGAGCTCTATACGGCGCTCGTCTACAAAGGCCCGCATCTCGTCGACGAGATCAAACGCGGCCTCGTCAGCAAGCTTGATGAGACCGGTCGGCAGCGGCTCGCCGACGTGACCGGCAGCACGGCGCAGGATTGGGCGGAGGGAAAATTATCGCGGAGGGATATTGGATAGCGCATCCTTCCCACTGCGGGAAAGGCGCGACCCTCACCGCGGTCCGCGCATATTGAAGAGTCGCGCGATCAACCAAAGCGGCACCACGATCATCGCACCGGCGATGAGATAGTCGCCCATCTGCCTTATGGCATCGAAGCCAAGCGACCAGATGCGCTGCGCGAAATGGACGATGCCTTGCACGACATCGACGGGCCGGATGTCGAGCCACATCAGCAGGGCGCCGACGATCAAGGACAAAAAGAATAGTCTCAGGCTGACATCGACAGGCGTGCCGCCGAGAAAGCGGGTCAACGGTGTTTCCCGTCGACGCCAGCGCGAGACTTCGGGTTGCGCCGGCGAGGACCAGGCCGATGAAGATTTTGCTTCATTGATCATGTGATGCCTCGAAAGCCGGGGAGCGAACGAAAACCTAGCCGATTCGGCCACGTCGAAGATGGTGCGTCACGTCTTTTCGTGCGCCCAGGGGTATCTTTTGATGGCGCACGACATCCATTATTGTCGGCCGGCGCGCCGCGCCTGGCAAGCGCTTCCCTGGGATCTGTCGTGACGCAGCAGGATATTTCGGACGCCTATGTCGCCCGCGCCCGCATCGACGGCGGCTTCAGCTTCGCGCTTGCCGTGTTCGCCATCGGACTTGGGCTTCTCGCGGTGCTCGAGCGGGTCGGCTTGCCCGATCGCTTGCTGCGGTTCTGCGTCGGCGCCATGATCTTTTCCGGTTTCGTGACCATTGCCGGACTTTTGCGCACCATGCGGCCGGCCGACTTCTACGCGGGCGGCCGTAACCTGCCGGCGCCCTATGCCGGCCTCGCCTCTGCCGGTCTCGCCATAGGGCTGTTCATGCCTTTCCTGCCGCCATTGCCGAAAGGCATCGGCTTGGCCTCGCTTGCAGCCGGATTTTGCGGGGGGCTCATCTGCGCCCTGTTTGCGACCGGGCCCTATCTGCGCCGAAGCGCGGCCTTTTCCATTGCCGATCTCACCGGATCGCGCTTCCCCTTCCTTGTGGTGCGGCTTGCAGTCGCCTTGCTCGCAGCCGCCTGCGCCGGCCTCGTCGCCGTCGCCGGTTATGAGATTGCCCTACGCGCCCTCGTCGCCGCGACTGGCGCGAGCCGCGCTCTCGGTACTGCCCTGGTAGGCGTGTTGCTGCTTTTCCTCGTGATCCCCGGCGGCCTCGCGGGCGTGATATGGCTTGCGGCAGGCGCCGCCGTGGTGACCCTAGCGGCGCTCGGCCTGCCGCCCGCCTTGTCGATGCTGCGCGATGCGACGCTATGGACGGCTGGCTTCCCCCGTTTCGCCGAAATGACCGGATCGCAGCCGAACCTCCCGTTCGAACCCCCCGTCGCAATCGCGATCGCTCTTGGCATAGCCGCGCTGACGCCGCTGTTTGGCCCTGCGGTCGCCAGCCGCGACAGAATAACCGCCCTGCGCAGCGGACCCTTCGCTTTCGTCTTCCTAGGGCTTGTCGCGGCGCTCGCCGTCCTCACCGTCGCCGGTTCAATGCTCGCCCTTGACGCCACTGCCGTCGGCCGCGCACCGACTAAACTGCCGGCGGAGATTCTCGCGGCAAGCAAACACGGCGGCATTACGATCTGCGGAGTTCAATCCGGGGTGCTCAGGATTCTAACCGGCAGCTGCGTCGCCGAAGACGGCTTCGACGGCATTTTGCGGCTGGAAGACATTGGGGCGAGCACGAATTATCTGCTCGAAAACCTGCCGGCGCTCCGGCAAGCCGGGCCAACGCTCGCCGGCCTCGCCGCCGCCTTCGCCATCGCACTGGGGATCGCCGTTGCCGCGGCGGGCATCCAATCCTTCTCTACCAGCATAGGGCACGACGCCTTTCACCCGAACCGCCGGAGATTTGGTCCCGCGACCCGACGGCTCGCCTATGCCCGGGCGCTCGCGATATCGCTGACTGCCGCTTGCGGCGCGTATCTCGCCGCGGGACCCGCCAATCCGCGGATCTTCATCACGCTTGCGTTGGGGATTTCGGCGACGCTAGTGGCACCGCTTCTCGCCCTTACGCTGGTGCGACGCGCGACATCGCGCGATGCGCTCGTCACGCTGGTCGTGGCCGCGCTGGTGATGGGGCATTTCATTTTCACGCATTTCCCGGCCTGGCCGCCGGCCGAATTTGCGTCAAATACAATTTTCGCCGCGCTTGACGGCTTGCTCGCCGGCATTTTCGCGAGCTTTCTGCACGGACGTCGTTCCGTGACGGCGCCGCGCCTTGCTTTGCCCGCCCCTGACGAACCGTTTGGTCCTGATTGAACCAAGCGGATTACTTCTCGCTGGCGAGCAGAGCCGCCTGATGCTGGGTGATGAGTGCATCGATCACCTCGTCGAGCGCCCCCAGCATGACTTTATCGAGCTTGTAGAGCGTCAGGTTGATGCGGTGATCGGTGAGCCGCCCTTGCGGGAAATTGTAGGTTCTGATCCGTTCCGAGCGATCGCCTGAGCCAACCTGGGAGCGGCGATCGGCGGCGCGCTCGGCATCGAGCCTTTGCCGCTGCGCGTCGTAAAGGCGCGCGCGCAACAACGCCATGGCGCGCGCCCTGTTCTTGTGTTGCGAGCGCTCGTCTTGCACGAAGACGATGGTGTTCGTCGGCATATGGGTGATGCGGATCGCAGATTCCGTCTTGTTGACGTGCTGGCCGCCAGCCCCTTGCGCGCGCATCGTATCGATCTTGAGATCGGATTCATCGATGTCGACGTCGATGTCCTGTGCCTCAGGAAGTACGGCGACGGTAGCCGCCGAAGTATGAATGCGGCCTTGCGTTTCTGTGTCCGGCACGCGCTGCACGCGATGGACTCCGGATTCGAACTTCAACCGCGCGAAGACGCCGCGGCCTTCGATCTCCGCGATGATTTCTTTGAATCCGCCTGCCGTACCTTCGCTGGCGGACAGAATCTCGACCCGCCATCCTTTCAGTTCGGCATAGCGCTGATACATTCGGAACAGGTCGCCTGCGAAGAGCGCGGCTTCGTCGCCGCCGGTGCCGGCGCGGATTTCGAGAATGGCGCTCTTTTCGTCGGCGGCGTCCTTCGGCAAGAGCGCGACGCGCAGCTTTTGCTCCAGTGCCGTCAGCCTTCCGCGCGCCTCGCCGCGCTCGGCTTCGGCAAGCCCGCGCAGCTCGGGGTCGAGCGCCGGATCGGCGAGCATCGCCTCGATGCCGGCGACATCCTTCTCCTCGCCGCGATAGGCGCGGATCGCGGCGACCACATCGTCGATTTCGGCAAGCTCGCGCGATAAGGCGACGAACACCGTAAACTCGGGGCCGGCAGCGAGCCGGTCCGAGATTTCCGCGTGGCGGCGCAGAATGAGATCGAGTTTTTCTTGCGGCAGCATATGTTCACACGTGCATAAAACTGGGGTTGATGGAAGTTAAAACGCGACAGTTCTATTGAGTAGAGCGTTCTCACGCCGCGAAATGCCGCGAGCATCTACACCGGAATCGCATTTGCCTTGGCGAATTTATACAACTCGTCGCGCACCGAATGGGGACCGTCGTGCCGCTCGACGAGACCGGCGACGAAACGGGCCGAGGCTGCAAGATCGGTGGCGAGGATCATCGCCTTCACCGGTCCAATCGAGGCCGGCGACATCGAAAGCCCGCGAAATCCGAGCCCCAGGAGCGCGAGCGCTTCGATCGGCTTGCCGCCCATTTCGCCGCAGAGGGTCAGCGGAGTCTGCGTCTTCTGCGCGGCATCGATGATGATCTTCAGGGCCCGCAAAAACGGCGCGGACAGCGTATCGAAACGCCCAGCGACGCGCTTATTGTCCCGATCGGCAGCAAACATGTATTGCTCCAGATCGTTGGTTCCGACCGAAAGAAAATCGACGCGCGCGCAGAGTTCGTCGAGCTGCCACAACAGCGCCGGCACTTCGACCATCACACCGAGTTTCAAATCGGCGGGCAGGCGGTGATCGTGCCGCTCGAGGTAAGCGAGTTCGCGCTCGGCCAGCGCCCTTGCAATCTCGAATTCCTGGACCGTCGCGACCATCGGAAACATGATCCGCACTTCGCGGCCGGCGCCCGCCCGCAGCAGCGCCCGCAATTGCATGCGCAACAAGGCGGGCCGGTCGAGGCCGATGCGAATGGCGCGCCAGCCAAGCGCCGGATTTTCTTCCTCGACCTTGGCCATGTAGGGCAAGACCTTGTCCGAGCCTATGTCCAAGGTGCGGAAGGTGATCGGCTTGTCGGGCACCGCATCGAAGGCAGCCTTATAGAACGCCATCTGCTGACGCATGTTGGGAAATTGCGAGACGACCATGAACTGAAGCTCGGTGCGGAACAAACCGATCGACGCCGCACCGGTTTCGGTGACGTGCTGAAGATCGACGAGCAGCCCGGCGTTCATCTGAAGGTCAATCGCGACGCCATCCTTGGTAACCGCCGGCGTCCCGCGCAGCTTATGATACTGCTCCTGCCGGCGTGCACGCAGCCGCGCCTTTTCCGCATAGGCGCTTTCAATGTTCTGCGGTGGCCGCAGATGCACATCGCCGGAGCTGCCGTCGACGATCAACGCGTCGCCGGGCTCGGCGAAAGCGACGATATTCGCGACTTCGCCGACAGTTGCGATCCCGAGGGCGCGAGCGACGATGGCAACATGGCTCGATGCGCCGGCATCTTCGAGCACGAGGCCGCGCAATTTCGTGCGGTCATAATCGAGGAGCGCCGCCGGCCCCATGGTGCGCGCCACGATGATCGCGTTGTCGGGAAGGTCCTCGTGCGCGGTCACGAAGCTGCGGCCGGTCAATTGATAAAGGAGGCGGTTGGCGAGATCGTCAAGATCGTGCAGGCGCTCGCGCAAATAGGGGTCGGTCTGGCGCAGCAGCTTGGCTCGCGCATCGTTCTGCACGCGCTCGACGGCCGCTTCCGCAGTGAGGCCGGTGGCAACGGCTTCCCGCAGGCGACGGATCCAGCCGCGGTCGTAGGCGAACATGCGGAAAGCTTCGAGTACTTCGCGGTGTTCGCCGGGCCCGACATCGCCGTGCTCGATCAGACTGTCGATCGATTCGCGTACCGCACCGATCGCGGTCTCGAGCCGTTCGATTTCCGCTTTCAGATCCTCGGCGACAAGCTGTTTGACGATGATGCGCGGCTCATGCAGGACGACATGGCCCAGCCCGACACCCTCGGCGATCGGTACCCCCCTGAGGGCGAGCGGACGGTGCAGCGCCATCTCGGTGTTGAGGAGGCCGATCGCCTGCAATTCGCCCGAGGCGACCATTTCGGCGAGCAACATCGATGTCGTTTGCAGCGCCTCCATTTCCTCTTCGGAATAGAGCCTGCGGGCGCGGTTTTGGACGACGAGCACGCCCAGCGTATTGCCCCCGCGCAGGATCGGCACGCCGAGAAACGAGGAATAAATCTCTTCGCCCGTCTCCGGTCTGTAAGAGAAGGAGGGATGATGCTGCGCATCGGCGAGCGCCAACGGCTCAGCCGTTTCGGCGATCAGGCCGACGAGGCCCTCGCCCTTGCGCATGGTGGTAAGGTGCACCGCCTCGCGATTGAGACCTTCGGTCGCGAAGAGTTCGAGCCGCCCGTCAGCCCGCAGCACATAGACCGAGCAGACCTCCGCCACCATGTTGGCGGCGATGTGAACGACGATCTTGTCGAGCCGATCCTGGGGGCTGATCGGCTCCGCCATGACTTCGCGAAGCCGTCGCAACAGCAATCGCGGTCCGCCGATGGCGCCACGCATGGTCAGTTCCTTTTCAGAGCCCTCACGATCGGAGATCGGCACGCCGAATCACGTGGAGGCTGGTTCGTCAGGACCGGTTCGCTTCCGAAGAAATCGATCCGGCGCGAGGTTTTCTTGGTATGGCATGATCTTTTCGCCAACCGGTTTCCGCTTTCGCGGACACGCTTTAGACCATTTTCAAGCGAAATGGGGCCGCGGCGCGGCTTCGCCGTTGAAAAATGCTCCAAGCCAACAAATTAAAGCGCGTTTCGCGATCAAGTCTACGCAATCCGCATAAACTTCATGCGACGCAGACCGAAAGTCCAATTTGGCCTAACGCTCTTGAACGGCGTGGCCGTCCCGAGCTCAAAGCCCGTATAGCCAATGCAAAGACTAGACCGCAAGCATGGCGGAACTTCCGCCGTTCGCACCGCAGCGTCAGGCCTTGTCGAGGCCGTAGAGGGAGTGCAGCGTGCGCACCGCGAGTTCCGTATAGGCAGCGTCGATCAGCACCGAAAATTTGATCTCGGACGTCGTAATCGCCCTGATATTTATGCCTTTATCGGAAAGCGCCTTAAATGCCATCGCAGCCACGCCGGAATGGCTGCGCATGCCGACGCCTATCGCCGACACTTTTGCCACGTCGCCCGCCCCCTGCAGCGCAGCGTAGCCGATCTGAGCTTTCGACTTTTCCAGGATCAGCTTGGCGCGGTCGAAGTCGGCGCTCGAAACGGTGAAGGTAATATCTGTAGTCACCGTGTCGTCGGAAACGACCTGGACGATCATGTCGACATTGATGCTGGCCTCCGCAAGCGGCATGAAGATCGCTGCGGCGACGCCAGGCCGATCGGCGACGCGGCGCAAGGTGATCTGCGCTTCGTCGCGTGAAAAAGCGATGCCGGTGACGACCTGCTGTTCCACGATATCCTCCTCGTCGCAAATCAAAGTGCCGGCCTGCGGGTTGTCAGGATCATCGAAGGACGATCGCACGAAGGTCTTCACCCGTTGGACCATGGCGAGTTCTACGGAACGGACCTGCATAACCTTGGCGCCGAGCGAGGCCATCTCCAGCATCTCCTCGAAGGTCACACGGGCAAGCCGTTGCGCCTTGGGGACGACGCGAGGATCGGTCGTATAGACCCCGTCGACATCGGTATATATATCGCAGCGGTCAGCCTTGATCGCTGCAGCGAGCGCCACCGCACTCGTATCGGAGCCGCCGCGCCCGAGGGTCGTCACGCGGCCAGTCTCTTTGTTCAGGCCTTGAAACCCGGCGATGATCGCGACTTCGTTACGCTCGGTAAAGCCGGCGATGATCGCGGCCCCGTCGATGCTGCTGATCCGCGCCGCGCCAGGTGCTGGCGTCGTCAGGATCGGGATCTGCCATCCTTGCCAGGAGCGGGCCGCAATCCCCATCTCTTGGAGCACGAGGGCAAGGAGCCCTGCCGTCACCTGTTCGCCCGAGGCTACGACGGAATCATATTCGCGCGCGTCATAATGATGGGAGGCATCTTTGCATAGGGCGACGAGCTCGTCCGTCTTGCCTGCCATAGCGGAGACGACGACTGCCACTTGGCAGCCGGCTTCGACCTCCCGCTTCACGTGCCGCGCGACATTGCGGATGCGATCCATGCCGGCGACCGAAGTGCCGCCGAATTTCATCACGAGGCGGGCCATAGGGTCCGGCGAGGCTTTCTTTGCGTCGGTCAATGGATGTGCTGGCCGCGGCGACCGGATCGCTCGCGCCGCAAGGATCAGCCGCGTATACACGAGGAACCGGGCAGATCAAGTCAATTTAACTGCCATCTCGCCAATCGGTTAGAGGAGAGGCGCGCATGCCGCGGCAAGACGCGACGGAACATTCCCCAAGCATAGACCCCGAAGAGATCGCCCGCTTCGATCGGCTTGGCGAGACCTGGTGGAACCCACGCGGCCCGATGCGGGCGCTGCATCAGTTCAACCCGGTCAGGGTTGATTATCTCCGCAACCTTCTGAGCAAACGCCGCCAAGGCCGGACGGCGCCGCACGCCGGGCGCCCGCTCGAGGGGGTCGCGATCCTCGACATAGGTTGCGGCGGCGGCATTCTCTCCGAAGCCTTGAGCCGCCTCGGCGCGGAGGTGACGGCCATCGACCCTGCCCCCGCCAATGTCGCGGCAGCGCGCCGCCATGCCGGGCAATCCGGGCTTGCCATCGCCTATCTTTGCACGACGGCGGAGACGCTCGCAGCCGAAGGCAAGACCTTCGATGTCGTGCTCGCAATGGAAGTGGTCGAACACGTGCGCGACGTGAGGGCTTTCATCGCCGTCGCCGCCTCCATGGTGCGGCCGCAAGGCCTTCTCGTCGTGGCGACGCTCAACCGCACGCTGAAGAGCTATGCGCTCGCCATCGTCGGCGCCGAATATGTGCTGCGCTGGTTGCCGAAAGGCACGCATAAGTGGGAACAGTTCGTCACCCCACGCGAGCTTGCAGCGCTGCTCCGCAAGGCGGGACTTAACGTCATTGACGAGACGGGGGTGGTCTATAGTCCCCTCACCGGCCAATGGCGGCAGAGCCGCGACATGGACGTGAACTATATCATGGCGGCGGAACGCAAGGCCTGAAGCCTGGCGCACAGGCCCCGAGACTGTCGACGGACTGGCGCACGCGGCCGACGACTTCATCCCAATCACCGCGCCCTTTTTGGCGGAAGAGCCGCATCGTGGGATACCAGGGGGACTTGTCACGTTCGAGCAGCCAGCGCCAATCGGGGATTTTCTTTAGGAGAACGAAGACGGGCTTGCCGAGCGCTCCGGCGAGATGCGCTACCGACGTGTCGCAGGTCACGATCAGATCGAGGTTCTGCATCACCGCTGCGGTATCGACGAAGGCATCGGGGCCGGCATCGAAATCATCGCCGAGCGTTTCGATTTCGACGCGGGAAGCTTCGAGTTCTTCGAGCCCGTCGAATTTTTGCAGGCTGATGAGGCGGACGCCCTTGAGCGCGGCGAGCGGTGCGAAACAGGCGAGCGGGATCGATCGCCCGGGGTCGGCTTTCGCGTTAGGACTGCCGTGCCAGCAAAGGCCGATCTTGAGTGCTTTCTCGCTGCCGCGGCGCGCCAGTCTTGCAGCCCACTTCGTGACAAGCGCAGGTTCAGCCGAAAGATAGGGCTCATCGGCGGGAATGGTTTCGAGCCGCGTCGCGAGGGCGCGCGGCAGGCTTAAAAGCGCAATCTGGCAGTCGAACTTGTCCTCCGGCGCGAGATCGTCCACACAGCGCACCTCATGTGCGAGACTTCGCATGAGCCGCTTGAGGCTGCTACGACAGAAGAACGTCACGTTGACGCCGGCTTTCGCAATCAGCGGCAGATAACGGCAGAATTGCAGCGTGTCACCGAAGCCTTGTTCGTCGAAGACGACGAGCTTTGCGCTAGGGCGGGCAAAACCTTGCCATTCTGGTATCGGGAACTGCAACTTCGCTTTTGGTGTAAGGCCCGTGACCCAACGATGCTCATAACCTTGCCATCCGCTGGCAAAATCACCGCGAAGAAGCTGCAAGGCGGCTTTGTTGTTCTTCGCATGGGCGGAGTCTGGATCGTCGACGAGCGCGGCATTGAAAGCCGCATCCGCTTCGTCGAGGCGCCCTTGTTCCTTGAGCGCGACGCCACGTCCGACGAGCGCGGCCGGATAGTCGGGCCGCAGCGACAAAGCTTGATCGAACGCCGCCAGCGCCTGCGCGGGCCTGCCGAGCTTTAAAAGCGCCGTGCCGCGATTGAACAGAGCCGGCGGAAAATCAAGATTCGCCGTGAGCGCCGCATCGAATGAGGCAAGCGCCGCGTCGAGCCGGCCGAGCTCCTGCAAGACGACGCCGCGGTTGTTGCAAAGATCGGTATGGCCCGGGGAACCGATCGAGCGCGTCCGAATAGGCGGCAAGCGCCGCATCGAGCCGCCCAAGCTCCCGTAAGAGCGCGGCGCGCTCGAGATGGACTTCGATGAAATCCGGTTTGAGCCGCAGCGCCTCATCGAGAAACTCGAGCGCGCTTTCCTGATGGCCACCCTCTTGGAGGATGATTGCGCCGGCACGCAGGGCCTCGGGGTAGGCCGGCTTCAGCTTCAAAGCCTGATCGAAAGAGGCAATCGCCGCATCACTACGGCCGAGCGCCCGTAAGATAAGACCGCGATTGTAATAGGCTGCGGCATCGACGAGACCGAGCTTCAGTGCCGCATCATAGGCGGCGAGCGCTTCCTCCCAGCGGCCGAGCGCCTGCAAGGTGGCGGCCATCTTTGCTGTGGCTTCGATATAATGTGGCCGCAGCGCGCGCGCCCGCGTGAACCAGGCGAGCGCCTCGGCGGGCGCTTTAGCGCCGAGGAGGATCAGGCCGGCGAGACTGACAGCGTTCAGGACTGGTGACAAAAACCTGATCGAGCTCGTGCGCCCGCTGCCGCGCGATCTGCGCTCGGCCCAAGCGCAGATCAAGCGCGGCGACGTTGAGCGTCGCATCGATTTCTGCCTCGGTGAAGGCGTGCGCCGATCCAACCGGCGTGCGCATCGCCATCGAGCCGCTGGGGGACGAAGCCATGAAAGGGTCCACGGGACGAGCAAATCTGCGCCAGATCGACTTGCGCGAAACTGGCGTCGGCAGCGAAGCTACTTGCGGCTGGCATTGTTCAGTTGAAATCTTCAGGAAGAAGCGGCACCGGCAGAATTGAAATGCCGTCGTCCAAGAGTTTTCTGGCTTCCTCGATGGTGGCTTGCCCACGAATCGGCCGGTCAGCCGCATCACCTCCGGCGATCTTGCGCGCTTCCTGCGGGAAGCGGTCGCCGACATCCTCCGTCTTTGCGCAAATATAGTTGCGCAGAGCCCTGACATCGGCAGAGAACACCTTCTGCTTGTCGTCGACGCGCGCGATTGCCGCATCCGACTTTTGCGGCGTTACGTCGTCGCGACCATGCATCGTCAGTGCGGGCGCCATGATCGCCTTGACGACATCCGACGTATGGCAGACGGGGCAGGCGACGTGGCCTTGCGCGGCCTGAAGGTCGAAGCTCGCCGCACTGGCAAACCAGCTCTCGAACTCGTGGCCGTCGCGGCACTTCAAGGCATATTTGATCATTGCTCCAGATCGGCCAGGAGAAGATCGAGCTTGCCGGTGGAATGAAGCTCATAAAGCTCGTCGCAGCCGCCGATATGCACGTCGCCGAAGAAGATCTGCGGAACCGTGCTGCGTCTACGCGCCCTCTTCCTCATCTCCGCCCGCGCTTCGAAATCGCCATCGACGGAAATCTCCTCGAAGGCGAGATTGCGCTTCCGCAAGAGCTCCTTTGCCCGCCGGCAATAGGGACAGCTGCGCGTCGTATAGATGACGATATCGACGGGGTTCGGCATCGAATCAACCTTTGGCATCTCAGACTATATGGGATTCCTAGAGGGCGGTCACAACCCGCGCGAAGACGAGCACGTCGACGCGCTTGGCGCCGGCGCGCAGCAGCACGCGCGCCGCGGCGTTGAGCGTCGCGCCCGAAGTCATCACATCGTCGATCAAAACAATGGCGCGCCCCTCGACGGCGAGCCGCATGTCGTCTGGCACGGCGAAGGCGCCTTGCACATTTGTGGCGCGCTGCGCTCGCGTGAGGCCGACCTGCGGCGGGGTGGCCTTGATGCGCGCAAGGAGGAAAGGATCAACCTTTTTGCCGCAGGCGCGCGCGACCGCTACCGCGAGCGCGTTGGCCTGATTGAAGCGCCGCCATAGAAGCCGACGACGGTGCAGCGGCACTGGCACGAGAAGATCGGCCTCGGCCAGAAGCTCGCGTCCGGCCCGCGCCATCCAGAGCCCGAGCGGCTTTGCAAACTCCATCCGGTCGCTGTATTTCAATCGGTGGATCAGGGTCCGAACGGGGCCGTCCTCAAACCGCGCGACAGCGCGGGCGCGGGCATAGACCGGCGGATTGGCGATGGCATCCGGCGATTGCAGGCCCTCGATGCCGAGATCATGGGGAAATGGCGTGCCGAGCCTCTCGCAATAGGGCCGTTCGATGAACGTGATGCGGGCCCAGCAAGCGGCACAGAGCGCGCTGTGGGCAGCCGTCGCCTTGCGGCAGGCAAGACAGGTCGGCGGGAAGACCAGATCGAGCGCCGCCGCGCCGAAATAGCGAAGTCCGCCGCGCGAGACCGATGTCGCCCACCCCAGCGCGCGTTTAAGTGCGGCGGGCTGCTGGTCCGGCGCTTGCAGCGCTTCGGCGATGTCGTCATATGCCATGCGGTCGAGCATAAACTAGGTTTCGCAGACCGCGATAGCGCGGTGACGAGGTAAACGCGTGTCGGCATTCCTGATATTCGATCGCGCGCTGCAACGCCGCAGACTCGCCCGGGCGTTTGCCGCCGGCCCGGCGGAGTTCCTTCTCGCGGGCGCTGTCGACGAGATCTTCGACCGGCTCGCGACGGTGAAGCGGCGCTTCCGCGCCATCGTGGATATTGGCACGCCGCTGCCGCAGCTCGCGATGCGGCTGGCCCAAGCTGATGCTGCGGCGGCGATCGTGCGGCTGGCACCGCTGCCGGAGGCACTCGGCACCTGCCTTGGCGTCGTCGGCGATGACGAGGCTCTGCCGTTCAAAGCGCAATCCTTCGATCTCGCGGTCTCGGCGCTGGCGCTGCACAACGTCAATGACTTGCCCGGCGCCCTGGGGCAGATCCGCGGCACTTTGCGACCGGACGGACTTTTTCTCGGCTGCCTATTGGGCGGCCAGAGCCTCAATGAATTACGCAAGGCGCTCGCTGAAGCGGAGGCGGAGATCGCCGGCGGCACGAGCCCGCGCGTCGCGCCTTTTGCCGATGTCCGCGACATGGGCGCCCTGCTGCAACGGGCGGGCTTTGCCCTGCCCGTCGCCGATGTCGAGCCGCTGAGGGTTCGCTACGCGCATATGTTCGCGCTCGCGGCCGATCTGCGTGCGATGGGCGCGACCAATACGCTTGTCGAACGCCTGCGCCAGCCGGCCAAACGACAGCTTTTTGTCCGCGCCGCGGAGATCTATGCGCGCGATTATGCCGATCCAGACGGACGCGTGCGGGCGACGTTCGAGCTCATCTTTCTCTCCGGATGGGCGCCGCATGAAAGCCAGCAAAAGCCGTTGCCGCCAGGCTCCGCCCAAATGCGCCTCGCCGATGCCCTGCGCGCGAAAGGGCAGAAGACGGATTGATCGCGTCCGCCCGCTTGCGTCCTTCATTGCGGCGTTATTTCGAACGTTACCTGCACCTCCGTTTGCAAGGTTTGCGTGCCAGGCTCGACCGGAATGGTGGCGGGCGGCTCCGCCGCTTTGGCTGCGGAGAACATCGGGGCATTGCCCCGCGCCATCGGCGCACCTTCCTCCGCAGGAACGATTTCGATGATCCGGCCGAGCTTCCAGTTGACTGCGGAAAGATAGTCGTTGGCCCGGCTCAAGGCGTCCTTCACGGCCTCGCCGCGCAGCTTGGCATAGGCCTCGTCCTTATGCTCATAGTCGAAGTTGATGCCGAGAAATTCATTGGCGCCTTTGTCGATCACCTGCCGGGCAAGCGTACCGGCTTTGTCGACAGCGCGCACGCGAACATCGAGAAGAGTGCGGGCGTTGTAGCCGCGCAATGTCCTTTTCTCTGGACGCCCGACCGCGTCGTGAAGTTCATCATAGACCGGCACAAGCGTCACCGAGACGGTCGCGATGTCGCGCGCGGCGATTCCTTGCGCCTTGATCTCGTCGATCACGACTTGCGTCGCCCGCGCGGTCTCTGCTGCGGCATCTTCCGCTTTGGGACGTTCGCTCATGACGCCGAGCGAAAGGATCGCAATGTCGGGGACGACTTCTATATGTGCGCGTCCGGCCACCGTGATATGCGGAACCGAATCTCTCAAGCTTGTTTGCGTGTCCGCTTGGACAGCCCCCGCTCCGAAAGTCAAAACGACGAACAGTGGAATGCTAAAATATCTACGGGAAATCAGAGACATGATGGACACCTGAGGGACACCTATCTTCACCATTCGAGCTTGCCCGTCGTTGGCAGCGACGCGATCCATTTTGCCGCCGCAGAGACACCTATGATAGAAAGCCATAATGAATTTCCACGAACAACCCGACCCTTCTCCGCCGCACTTACGGCCAGATGATGACGCCAAGCGCTTCGCTGCCCTCGCTCGTCGGCGCGACACGCGCCGAGCTTGCGGAGATCCTGCGCCGGCTTGGCGTGCCCGAGCGCGAGATCAAGATGCGCGTCGCGCAGCTCTGGCACTGGCTCTATTTCCAGGGCGCCACGCGCTTCGACGCCATGCTCAACATCGGCAAGGCTTTGCGCGGCCAGCTCGCCGAGCATTACAGCTTGACGCGGCCCGCAAGTCGTCACCGAGCAGGTCTCGCAGGACGGCACGCGCAAATGGCTGCTGCGCTTTGCGCCCGACCGCTCGCAGACGACAAGGGCGCCGAGATCGAATGCGTCTATATTCCCGGAGAGCGACCGCGGCACGCTCTGCATTTCGAGCCAGGTCGGCTGCACGCTGACCTGCAGCTTCTGCCATACCGGCACGCAGAGGCTCGTGCGCAATCTCTCGGCGCGCGAGATCGTCGCGCAGCTCATCGTCGCGCGCGAAAGGCTTGGCGATTTTCCCGGACTGACGCCGCCGACGGACGGGCTGTTGCCGCAGCGGCGACGCGCGCGCCGATCACGAACATCGTCTTCATGGGCATGGGCGAGCCGCTCTATAATTTCGACAATGTGCGCGACGCGGTCGGCGTGCTTGCCGATGGCGACGGGCTGTCGGTCTCGAAGCGGCGGATCACCGTCTCGACCGCCGGCGTCGTGCCGCAGATCGAAAGGCTCGGCGCCGAGGCCGGCCCGATGCTCGCGATCTCGCTTCACGCGGTGCGCGACGAGCTGCGCAACACGCTCGTGCCGCTCAACAAGAAATATCCGATCGAAGGACTTGCTCGCCGCCTGCCGCGCCTATCCCGGCGCCTCGAACGCGCGGCGCATCACCTTCGAATATGTGATGCTGAAGGGCGTCAACGACTCGCCCGCCGAGGCGCGCGAACTGGTGCGGCTGCTCAAAGGCATTCCGGCGAAGATCAATCTGATCCCGTTCAATCCCTGGCCCGGCACGCAATATGAATGTTCGGACTGGGACAAGATCGAAGCCTTCTCCGACATCGTCTTCAATGCCGGCTATGCGAGCCCGGTGCGCACGCCGCGCGGCCGCGACATTCTCGCCGCCTGCGGGCAATTGAAGAGCGAGACGGAGAAGCTGCGGGCGCGGGCGCGGTTGGCGGTGGAGGGATGAGACGGCCAATCAACGCGCTTGCGTCCGGGCGTAATCTTCTCTTCGCCGGAGAGGGTCGACCGTCACTTGCACGCGCCCAAAAACCGCCAACCCCGCCAGCACTGCGAAATCACCGCGTTCCATCCCGCGAGCGACAGGCCGAGGATGCGGATCGCGACCGCGTCGCAGCGCACGACTTTGACCGTCTGCAATTGATGCAGGAAATCCTGCATCGAGTTAGCCTTGCTCACATGTGCCGGTGCAGGTCGGTCTGGCCCCGGCCAAAAACCCCATTCGACGCCGGCGTGATAGACGCCGAAGGCAGCGCTGACGGCGAAGATCAGGACGAGCCCGGCAAAGGCTGCCGGCAGCAGCCGGCGCGGCCCGCGCAGGGCGAAGACGATGCGTCAGCGCGGCGACAGTGCGATGCCGACATAATAGGGAATGCGCTCCTTGAGGCAGAGTTCGCACGGCGCATAGCCGAAGGCCTGAAAGATCCAGGCGCCGCGCGATCGTCGCCGCGGCGAAAAGGAAGATCACGACGGCGGCGCGCGAACGCCGGCGTTCTGCCAGAACTCAAATCGGTCATCTCTACCTCACGCCAGATGCGCCGGCAATCCAAAGCCGAGCATGATCGCGACAGCCAGCAGGATCAGAGAAAATAGCCGAAATATTTTTCCAGCAGCGCATTGATCGGCGCGCCGTAACGATTGAGCAATGCGGCGAGAATGAAGAAACGCGCGCCGCGCGTGATGAGCGAAAGAAGGATGAACAGCGGCAGGCTATAGGCCAGAAGCCCGCTAGTGATCGTCACGATCTTGAACGGAATCGGCGTCACGCCCTTGATCAGGATGAAGGCCCAGCCCCAATGCGCATAGAGCGCGCGCACCTCGTCGACCCGCGGCCCATAGCCATAGAGATTGATCAGCCATTTGCCGACAGTCTGAAACAGAAGCGCGCCGATCGCATAGCCAAGCAAGCCGCCAGCGACCGAGGCCAAAGTGCAGATCAGCGCATAAAGGAGCGCGCGATTGGGCCGCGCGAGCGACATCGGCACCAGGATCGTGTCCGGCGGAATGGGAAAGAACGAACTTTCGGCGAAGGCGACGAGCCCCAGCGCCCAGGGCGCATGGGGGCTCTCGGCGAGCGAAAGCGTCCACTGATAGAGTTTGTTGAACATGACCCTCGCTTGCAGCCTTCTCCCGCTTGCGGGAGAGGGGTTGCTCTACCAAGATTCGGCGAAAGTTGATACGCTGCGGATTTGCTAATCCTCCGTCAATTGCGTGATCACCCTTCGATTTCCTCGCGCAGAATTTCGAGCGCGAGCCAATCCTCCTCGGCTTTGGCGAGTTCGGCCTCGGCCTTCGCGAGGCGCGTGACGTCTCCGCAAATTTCGCCTTGTCGCGCCGGTAGAGGTCGGTATCGGCGAGCATGGCCTTGCAGCGGGCCGCCACCCGGCGTAGATCGGCGATCCGCGCCGGCAGGGTTTCAAGCGCATGCTTTTCCTTGAAGGAAAGCTTGCGCTTCTGCTTGGGCGCCTCCCCGCTCTCCCGCATTTTCGCGGGCTTTGGCTTCGCCGGTTTCAAGCTGGGTTTGGCGCTGATACCGGCGCCGCGCTGCGCCACCATGTCGGAATAGCCGCCAGCATATTCCGTCCAGCGCCCGCCGCCTTCAGCAACGAGGACCGAGGTCGCAACCCGATCGAGAAAGTCGCGATCGTGGCTCGCGAGAATGACGGTGCCTTTATAGTCGGCAAGCATCTCCTGCAACAGATCGAGCGTCTCGAGATCGAGATCGTTGGTCGGCTCGTCGAGGACGAGGAGATTGGCCGGCATGGCTAGCGCGCGAGCCAGCATCAGCCGGCCGCGTTCGCCGCCTGAGAGCCGGCCGATCGGCGTGCCCGCCTGTTCCGGGCCGAAGAAGAAATCCCGCATATAGCCGATGACATGTTTGCGTTGCGCCGGCGACCTCGACATATTCGCTGCCGCCGCCGGTCAAAGCATCTTTCAAACTCGTCTGCGGATCGAGGCTGGCGCGGTTCTGATCGAGGCTCGCCATCGCGAGACTGGCGCCGTGACGCACGTGGCCCGAATCTGGCGCGAGCGCGCCGGTCAAAAGATTGATCAGCGTCGTCTTGCCAGCGCCGTTCGCGCCGACGACGCCAAGCCGGTCGCCGCGCAGAACGCGGATCGAGAACTCCTTGACGATGGGGCGTTCGTCGAAGGCTTTGGCGAGATCGCGGGCCTCGATGACGAGGCTGGGCGAAGCCTCCGTCTCGCTCGCGGCAAACTTCACCGCACCAACGGCGCCGCGATGTTCGCGATGCGCTCGGCGCATTGTTTCGAGGGCGGCGAGGCGCTTTTGATTGCGCTTGCGCCGCGCGGTAACGCCATAGCGCAGCCAATCTTCTTCCGCCGCGATCTTGCGTTCGATCTTATGCTGCCGCAGCTCTTCCTCTTCGAGCGCCTGATCGCGCCAGGCCTCGAATTCGGCGAAGCCGCGATCGCGGTTGCGCGTCTGGCCGCGATCGAGCCAGACCGTTTTGCGTGACAGATTTTGCAGGAAACGTCGGTCGTGACTGATGAGAACGAGCGCCGAGGCGAGGCCAGCGAGCTTTGCTTCCAGCCATTCGATCGCTGGCAGGTCGAGATGATTGGTCGGCTCGTCGAGAAGCAGGATGTCCGGCTCGGGCGCGAGCACACGAGCGAGCGCGACACGGCGCGCCTGGCCGCCCGAAAGCGTGCTGGAGTTCTTCATCGCCGGAGAGGCCGAGTTCGTTCAGCAAGGTCGCGGCGCGATGCTCGTTCTCGCCTTCAGCGAGTCCAGCGGTGACATAGCCAATCGCGGTCTCGAAGCCGACGAAATCGGGCTCCTGCGGAAGATATTGCACGCGCGCCTCAGGCTGCAGAAAGCGGCGCCCGGAATCCGGCTCGATCAGCCCGGCGGCGATTTTCAGCAAAGTGGATTTGCCGGAACCGTTGCGGCCGACAAGGCAGAGCCGCTCGCCCGGCGAAACTGAAAGCTCCGCGTCGATCAGCAGCGGCGTTCCGCCGAAGCTGAGATGAACGGATTGTAATGTCAGGAGTGGCGGGGCCATTTTTTCCGGTGCGTTCGAATGTGGTGGGTTGATAGCATGTCGCGATAGCGTGCCGCCGCGGCATTGCGATGCGAACGAACACGGCGCCACCGCCTGCTGAAGCCCGGCGTAAGTCTCGCAGCAGCCACAATCAACTCTATGTGATGTTGGCCACGCGCGTAACTAATGGTCCCTCGCGCTCGTATCTCAGCCTGTGGGGCACCGCGCCGCCCGGGCCTGTGAGGGATGAGGAGACGGCTGCGGGTCCGTGGTATTCATGTAAGCTATTGATTTTTCATAAGTCTAACAGGCAACTCGGGATCGATCTATCCGCCACACCGCGTTCGAGGAGGAGACAAATGCTCACGCGCAGATATGTTTTTGGCGCCGGCGCCGTCGCGGTTGCGGCGCTGTCGGTCGGCCATTTCGGGCGCCCTGATCCGGCCAAGGCAGCAGCAACCTTCGAAGTTACCCATACCGATGCGGAATGGCGGAAACTTCTGACTCCGGAGCAATACGCAGTTCTCCGGCAACAGGGAACGGAGCCAGCGTTCACGAGCCCGCTCCTGCATGAGAAACGCGCCGGCACATTCATTTGCGCGGGCTGCGATCTGCCGCTCTATTCGTCGAAGACGAAATTTGACAGCGGCACCGGCTGGCCGAGCTTCTGGGCGCCGCTCGACCATGCCGTCATCGTATCCGACGACAACTCGCTGGGCATGACGCGAAGCGCGGTTTCTTGCCGGCGCTGCGGCGGCCATCTCGGCCATGTCTTCAATGATGGCCCGAAGCCGACAGGGCTTCGCTACTGCATGGATGGCGTCGCATTGAAATTCGTTCCGGGCGCGGCCTGATCACTCGCACTTTCGGGCGGCAGAAATGATCCTATTCATCGTCTCATATCTCGGCGGGGTGCTGACTATCTTGAGCCCCTGCATCCTGCCGGTGCTGCCGTTCGTCTTCGCGCGCGCAGACCAGCCGTTTGTCAAAAGCGGTCTGCCGCTTCTCGTCGGAATGGCCGTCACTTTTGCGGCCGTCGCGACGCTCGCCGCGGTCGGCGGCGGCTGGGCCGTGCAGGCCAATGAATATGGGCGCACTGCCGCGCTTGTTCTGCTTGCTCTTTTCGGCATGACGCTGCTCGTTCCGGAACTGGCGGATCGGCTGACGCGGCCCTTGGTTGCCATCGGTGCGCGGCTCTCGCAATCAGCCGCGGATGAAACGAGATCCGGTTCGTCGATTACGCCGTCATTCCTGCTCGGTATCGCGACCGGGCTTTTGTGGGCGCCCTGCGCCGGGCCGATCCTTGGCCTTGTTCTGACCGGCGCGGCGCTCCAGGGCGCCAATGCCAAAACCTCGCTGCTCCTTCTTGCCTATGCTGCCGGCGCCGCGACATCGCTCGCGCTCGCGCTGCTCGTTGGCGGGCGCGTGTTCGGCGCCATGAAGCGATCGCTCGGCGCCGGCGAATGGATAAGGCGCGGTCTCGGCATTGCTGTTCTCTGCGGTGTCGCTGCCATCGCGCTCGGCCTCGATACCGGCTTCCTCAATCGGCTCTCCGCGGCGCCGACGACAGCACTCGAACAGATACTCGTCGATCGGACTGAGCCGAAGAAGCCGGATGCGGCATCATCAGTTGTGATGAATAGCGGCTCCGACTCCATGATGATGGCGGGCGCCAACGCCATGACCGGTCCGACCATGATGATGAAAGCTAAGCCGACCGACGTGGCAGCTTCCGGTCTTCCCGTTGAAGGGCAGTTGCCGTCGCTTGCCGGCGCCATCCAATGGCTGAATTCGCCGCCTCTGACGGCCGAATCGCTTCGCGGCAAGGTCGTGGTAGTCGACTTCTGGACTTACTCCTGCATCAACTGCCTGCGCTCGCTGCCCTATGTTCGTGCCTGGGCCAATAAGTACAAGAGCCAAGGCCTGGTCGTGATCGGCGTGCACGCGCCTGAATTCGCCTTTGAGAAGAATATTGACAATGTCCGTCGCGCAACCGGCGAACTGAAGATCGATTATCCTGTCGCGATCGACAATAATTATGCGATCTGGGGTGCTTTCAATAATCAATTCTGGCCGGCGCATTATTTCATCGACGCGCAGGGCCGCATTCGTCACCATCATTTCGGCGAAGGCGACTATGCCGAGTCGGAAAAGATCATCCAGCAGCTTCTCGCCGAAGCCGGCGGAACGGCAGTCGCGAACAATGTCGTGAAGGTCTCCGCGAACGGCGCGGAAGCCGCCGCCGATGTGGCCGACGTGAAATCGCCGGAGACTTATGTCGGCTATGACCGCGCCGAAAACTTCGCGTCGACTGACACCGTGGTGGAGAACGCGCCGCATGTCTATGCCCTCGCGCCTCAGCTCCAGTTGAACCAATGGGGCTTGACCGGAGACTGGACGGTGATGGGCGAACGTGCCGTGCTGAACGCGGCCGATGGGTGGATTACCTATCGCTTCCATGCCCGTGATCTGCATCTCGTCCTCGGGCCCGGCGAGGAAGGCAAACCGATCCGATTTCGCATTCTGATCGACGGCAAGCCACCCGGCGACGACCACGGAGCAGACGTTGACGCGCAAGGCAACGGAACCGTGACCGAGCAGCGTCTCTATCAGCTTGTTCGACAGAGCAAGGGCATCACGGATCGGACGTTCGAGATCCAGTTTCTTGATCCGGGCGTTCAAGCCTACGCGTTCACGTTCGGCTGACCCGATTGAACGACCATGCAAGGGAGAGCCCTATGACGATGCATCAAAACCCGAAGCGCGATGATCGCGCCGTGCGGAATCCGCTCATTTGGATCCTCGGCGCTGGCGCGCTTGCCGCCGGCGCAGCCCTTTGGCCCATGGCGCATGGGGTCGCCAAGCCCGCGTTCTCCATACCTGCGCCGAAGATCGATGAGCCGGCCGGCCCGACTTCCGAAACGGCCGTCCTTTCCGGCGGCTGCTTCTGGGGCGTCCAGGCTGTGTTCCAGCACGTGAAAGGCGTGACGGACGCCGTTTCAGGCTATTCCGGCGGGAGCAAAGACACAGCGCTCTATCAATTGGTCGGCACCGGCCGCACCGGCCACGCCGAATCCGTCCGCATCAGCTTCGATCCGCGGGTCATCAGCTACGGCAAGATCCTGCAGATCTATTTTTCCGTAGCGACCGACCCGACCGAACTCAACCGTCAGGGGCCGGACACCGGCACGCAATACCGCTCGGAGATCTTCATCGCGAACGACGCCCAGAAGCGTGTCGCCGAAGCCTACGTCGCGCAACTCGACAAGGCGCAGGTCTTTGGCCGCCCGATTGTGACGCGCGTCGATCCACTCACCGGATTCTACCCTGCGGAGGCCTATCATCAGGACTTCGCTACCCTGCACCCTGACTATCCCTATATCGTCTACAACGACCTGCCGAAGATCGAGAATTTGCGCCGGTTGTTTCCGGATCTCTACCGGCCGAAGCCAAAGTTGGTGAGCGAGGCCGGCACGACGGAGTGAAACCTCCTTGCGAGGAACGAAGCGGTGACGCAATCCAGATCAACGAAACTGGATTGCTGCGCACTGCTCGCGATGCCCACTAGAGCTTCAGCGCGTCTCTAAATTCGCGTAAATGGTCGCGCTGTTCCGTCGCGATGCGGCGCGCCTCGTCGGTCGCGGCAGCGGCGATGTCTTCTTCGGCATCTTTCAGACCGGCGTCGAGCTGAGCGGCATTCGAGCTCATCGAGCGGGATCGCCTGCTCGGCGAGGATGGTGAGGCCAGCGGGGGAGACTTCGGCGAAGCCGCGACGGACGAAAAGCCTTGTCTTCTGCGTGGCCGTCTGATCGATTTCGATGATCCCCGGCCTGAGCATCGCCATGACCGGCGCATGATCCTTGAGCACGGTGAATTCGCCTTCCGTGCCAGGGACGACGACGGCCTCGACCTCACCGGCGAAGATGAGCTTCTCAGGCGAAACGAGCTCCAAGGGAAAGGTAGGCATGCCGCTTCTCCCGTCCGCTACGCCGCCTCTGCGGCAAGCTTCTGCGCCTTTTCGACCGCCTCGTCGATCGAGCCGACCATATAGAAGGCCGCCTCCGGCAGATGATCGTACTTGCCTTCGATCAGGCCCTTGAAACCCTTGATCGTCTCGGCGAGCGAGACGAGCTTGCCGGGCGAACCGGTGAAGACTTCCGCGACATGGAAGGGCTGCGACAGGAAGCGCTCGATCTTGCGCGCGCGCGCGACCGTCAGCTTGTCCTCTTCGGACAGTTCGTCCATGCCGAGATGGCGATGATGTCCTGCAGCGCCTTATAGCGCTGAAGGATCTGCTGAACGCGGCGGGCGACATTATAATGTTCCTCGCCGACGACGAGCGGCGACAGCATGCGCGAGGTCGAATCGAGCGGATCGACCGCCGGATAGATGCCCTTTTCGGCGATCGCGCGCGACAGCACCGTCGTCGCATCGAGATGCGCGAAGGAGGTCGCCGGCGCCGGATCGGTCAAATCGTCGGCCGGCACATAAATCGCCTGCACCGAAGTGATCGATCCCTTGTTCGTCGTCGTGATTCGCTCCTGCAAATCGCCCATGTCGGTCGCGAGCGTCGGCTGATAGCCGACGGCCGACGGGATGCGGCCCAGGAGCGCCGAGACTTCCGAGCCCGCCTGGGTGAAGCGGAAGATATTGTCGACGAAGAACAGCACGTCCTGGCCCTTGTCGCGGAAATCTTCGGCGACGGTGAGGCCCGTCAGGGCGACGCGCGCGCGCGCGCCCGGCGGCTCGCTCATCTGGCCATAGATCAGCGCGCATTTCGAGCCCTCGGCCGAGCCGCCATGTTCCTTCGGGTCCATGTTCACCTTGGACTCGATCATCTCGTGATAGAGATCATTGCCCTCGCGCGTGCGCTCGCCGACGCCGGCGAAGACGGAATAGCCGCCATGCGCCTTGGCGATATTGTTGATGAGTTCCATGATCAGCACGGTCTTGCCGACGCCGGCGCCGCCGAAGAGGCCGACCTTGCCGCCCTTCGCGTAAGGCGCGAGCAGATCGACGACCTTGATGCCGGTCTCGAGGATCTGCGCCTCCGTCGCCTGATCGGCATAGGAGGGCGCCGGCTGATGGATGGCGCGCCGCACGGAAGCATCGACCGGGCCGGCTTCGTCGACCGGCTCGCCGATGACATTCATGATGCGGCCAAGACATGCGTCGCCGACCGGCACGGTGATCGGGGCGCCGGTATCGATGACCTGCTGGCCGCGGACGAGACCTTCGGAAACGTCCATGGCGATGCAGCGCACTGTATTCTCGCCGAGATGCTGCGCCACTTCGAGCACCAGGCGGTTGTCGCCATTCTTCGTTTCGAGCGCGTTGAGAATTGGCGGCAGATTGATCGTCGAATTTCACGTCGATGACGGCGCCGATGACCTGCGTGATGTGGCCAACGTTCTTGGTTTTGGCGGCTCAGCCATGCTTCGTCCTCTTGCCATCGTGAGCTTCAAAGCGCTTCGGCGCCGGAGATGATCTCGATCAGTTCCTTTGTGATCATCGCCTGACGGGTGCGGTTGTATTTCAACGTCTGCTTCTTGATCATTTCGCCGGCATTGCGCGTGGCGTTGTCCATGGCGCTCATCCGCGCGCCCTGTTCGGAGGCGGCGTTTTCCAGCAACGCGCGGAACACCTGAACGGAAATATTGCGCGGCAGGAGCACCGAGAGAAGTTCGTCGGGCTCCGGCTCGCATTCATAGACCGCCTGGTCGCCAGCGGTGGCGGCGTCCGTCGGCAATTGCACGGGGATGATCTGCAGCGCCGTCGGGATCTGCGCGATCACCGAGCGGAAGCGCGAGAAGAACAACGTGCAGACGTCGAACTCGCCCTTCTCGAACAAGGCGATGATCTTGCGGCCGATCGCGATCGGCATTTTCGAAGCCGAGCTGGCGCACGCCGCGCAATTCGATCACTTCGATGATCTGCCGCCCGAACTGCCGCTTCAGAAGGTCGTAGCCCTTCTTGCCGACGCAGAGGATCTTCACCGTCTTGCCCTGCGCCATCAGGGCGACGGCCTTGTCGCGCGCAAGCCGTGCGATCGAGGAATTGAAGGCGCCGCAAAGGCCGCGCTCCGCCGTGCAGACGACGAGCAGTTGGACATCGTTCCGCCGGTGCCACCAAGCAGCGCCGGCACCGGCACGCCGGCGCCGGAATGTGTGGCAATATTGGTGATCACCTTCGCCATGCGCTCGGCAATAAGGCCGCGCCGCCTTCGGCCGCCATTTGCGCGCGCCGCAGCTTGGCCGCGGCGACCATCTGCATGGCCTTGGTGATCTTCTGCGTCGCCTTGACCGAGGCGATGCGATTGCGCAGATCCTTCAACGAGGGCATGGGTGCGCTCTCGGCTCAAGCTTTCGAATGCATCAGGCGAAGGATTTGGCGTAGGTCTCGATGATCGACTTTAGGCTCGCGGCCGAACCGTCCGACAGATCCTTCGAGGCGCGGATCGTCTCGAGAAGATCTGCGATGGCTCGAGCGCAGCAGAGCGAGCAGCCCATCCTCGAACGGCTTGATGCGGTCGACCGGCAGCGGATCGAGATAGCCGTTGACGCCGGCATAGATGACGCAGACCTGCTCCTCGATCTTCAGCGGCGAGAACTGCGCCTGCTTCAAAAGCTCCGTCAGGCGCGACCCGCGCGCGAGTAGGCGCTGCGTCGTCGCGTCGAGATCGGAGCCGAACTGCGCGAAGGCCGCCATCTCGCGATATTGCGCGAGCTCGCCCTTGATCTTGCCGGCGACCTTCTTCATCGACTTCGTCTGCGCCGAGGAGCCGACGCGCGACACCGACAGGCCGACGTTCACCGCCGGCCGGATGCCCTGATAGAAAAGGTCCGTCTCAAGGAAGATCTGGCCGTCGGTGATCGAGATGACGTTGGTCGGAATATAGGCCGAGACGTCGTTCGCCTGCGTTTCGATGATCGGCAGCGCCGTCAGCGAGCCACCGCCGTGCTCGTCGTTGAGCTTGGCGGCGCGCTCCAGCAAGCGCGAATGCAGATAGAAGACGTCGCCCGGATAGGCTTCGCGGCCCGGCGGCCGGCGCAGCAGCAGCGACATCTGGCGATAGGCGACGGCCTGTTTCGAGAGATCGTCATAAATGATCAGCGCGTGCATGCCGTTGTCGCGGAAATATTCGCCCATGGCGCAGCCGGCGAAAGGCGCCAGAAACTGCATCGGCGCCGGATCGGACGCGGTCGCCGCGACGATGATCGAATATTCGAGCGCGCCGTGCTCTTCGAGCACTTTCACGAATTGCGCGACGGTCGAGCGTTTCTGCCCGACGGCGACATAGACGCAATAGAGCTTGGCGCTCTCGTCGGTGCCCTGGTTGAGTGACTTCTGATTGAGGATCGTGTCGAGCGCGACGGCCGTCTTGCCGGTCTGGCGGTCGCCGATGATAAGCTCGCGCTGGCCGCGGCCGATCGGGATCAGGGCGTCGATCGCCTTGAGGCCGGTCGCCATCGGCTCATGCACGGATTTGCGCGGGATGATGCCCGGCGCCTTCACGTCGACGCGGGCGCGCCGCGTAGCATTGATCGGCCCTTTGCCGTCGATCGGATTGCCGAGCGCATCGACGACGCGGCCGAGCAGCTCCTTGCCGACCGGCACGTCGACGATCGCGCCGGTGCGCTTGACGGTCTGGCCTTCCTTGATCTCGCGGTCGCCGCCGAAAATGACGATACCGACGTTGTCGGTTTCGAGGTTCAGCGCCATGCCGCGGACGCCGCTCTCGAATGCGACCATTTCGCCGGCCTGGACGTTGTCGAGGCCATAGACGCGGGCGATGCCGTCGCCGACCGACAGAACCTGTCCGACCTCGGTGACTTCGGCCTCATTGCCGAAGTTGGCGATCTCTTTCTTCAGGATCGATGAAATCTCTGCGGCGCGGATATCCATCAGCCGACCTCTTTCAAACGTGTGCGGAGTGAATTGAGTTTGGTTTTGAGCGATCCGTCGACCATGCGCGAGCCGAGCTTGACGACGAGGCCGCCGATGATCTCCGGGATCGACCTTCACGGCGACTTCGACGGACTTGCCGCCGGTCAAATCGGCGAGCGCCCTCTTCAGGGCCTCGACATGCTCGTCTTTCAGCGGCTTGCGGCGACCGTCACCTCGGCGCGGATGCGGCCTTTGGCGAGATCGTCGAGCTTGTGAAAGTCAGCGATCATGTCGGCGATACGGCGAACAGCCGACGTTTCATCGCGACGAGTTTCAGAAAATTGCCGGAGATGCCGGAAATTCCGGCACGAGCCAGAATTCGAATTGAGCGCCTTCAACTGCTCTTCGGCGGAATAGACCGGGCTCTTGATGAAGCGTGAAAGATCGTCGCTTTCGGCGACAAGCCGCGGCGAAATTCGCAAGATCCTTGGCGACCTGTTCGGTCAGTCCCTGCTCCTCCGCCAGCTCATAAAGCGCGGAGGCATAACGGCCAGCCATCCCCGATACGATGTCTGGTCTTGCGCCAAGACGATAAACCCTTAAATCCGTAAGCGGAAAACCCGGCTTCCATAGATTCGCGGCAAAATCCAAAAGCGCAGGCTCGAAGAGGCCAGGATCTGGCGCATAACACGCCGCTCCCCCAAGGCGCGGCGTCACCTAACATATGGCTTTTTTGTGCGCAACCCTCGCACCTGCGGCATTGCAGTGCAGGTGGGCGCCAGGCTGGCATGCAAGCAACGTCAAGCTACGACGCGGCGCCGGCTCGCGAGGCGAGACAAATCATGCCTCCCGCTGGCTTATCGGCAAGCTTGGCCTATATTTTCGCGCAATGCGGAGGATACCTCATGGCGACAGCAGTCACGTCAATCACCCTCGATACGCCGGCCATTGATTTTCGGCTTCCCGCCACTGACGGGCGGACCTATACATGGACGATGTCGCCGGCGAAAACGGCACGGTGATCGTCTTCATCTGCAATCATTGCCCATATGTGATTGCCGTCATCGACCGGCTCGTCGCCGATGCGCGCGTGCTGATGGGCGAAGGCATCGGCTTCGCCGCCATCTGCTCGAACGATGCGACCGCCTATCCCGAGGATTCCTTTGCCAACATGAAGCGCTTCGCCGAGAAGCATGGCTTTCCGTTCCCCTATCTGCATGACGAGAGCCAGAAGGTGGCGCGAGCCTATGATGCGGTCTGCACGCCGGATTTCTTCGGCTTGACCGGGACGGCCAGCTCAAGTATCGCGGCAGGCTCGACGAAGGCCGAACATCGCCGCCGCCGGCCGGTGCGCGCCGCGAGCTGGTCGAGGCAATGCGCAAGATCGCCAAGACCGGACATGCGCCGGACCAGCAAATTCCGTCGATCGGATGTTCGATCAAATGGAAGGCCGCGCGATAATACCGCGAATCCTCTCCCACGCGGAGAGGGGTGCACGCCGTCGATTAATACGCGGGACTGGAGGCGCGGATGAGACATGACATTCAGGAAGGGTTCGAGGTTTTCGCTCACGATGGCCATACGGCCTTCGGCGCGGTCCGTGAAGTTGCGCCACATGGGCGCCAGGAACTCATCATCTATGTCGAGAACGCCGGGGATTTTGCCGTGCCTTTCGAGGCAATTGCGTCTGTGCATGCCGGGAAGGTGATCCTGAACCGCGACAAGCTCGACCTGCGCCTGCAGCAGGCGATCGGCCACGCGCACGACGCCGAGGACCCGAATTATCAGGCATAACGCGCCGCTCACATAAAATTCTGCGGATCGACGTCGACGATAACGCGCACGCCGCCGCGTTGGGGCGGCGCCGTCGCCAGCATCGCGCGCAGGAAGCCTTGCAGGTCTGCCGTTCTCGGCGCCCTCACCAAAAGCCGGAAACGATGGCGGCCGCGGATGACCGCAATCGGCGCCTCGGCCGGTCCGAGAATCGAGATTTCATCCTCGCGCGGCACGCCGCCGAGCGCCGCGAGCCGCCATTTGGAATTGGACGGCAGGGCATGCGCCGCGCGGATGAGCGCGCGGGCATGGTCTTCGGCCGAAGCCCTGTCCTTGCCGGAGACGATCAAAGCGGCGAGCCGGCCGAAGGGCGGCAGGCCGGCTTTGCGACGCTGCTCCGTCTCCTCGCTGTAGAAACGCTCGGCCTCACCCGAGAGAAGCGCGCGGACGACCGGATGTTCGGGCTGCCAAGTCTGCACCAAGGCCCGGCCGCTGCGGCCGAACCTGCCGGCGCGGCCAGTGACCTGTTGCAGCACTTGAAAGGTCCGCTCGGCGGCACGCGGATCGCCAGTCGAAAGTCCGACATCGGCATCAATCACGCCGACGAGCGAGAGCAAAGGGAAATTGTGGCCCTTGGCCACAAGCTGCGTGCCGATGATGATATCGCAGGCGCCGTTAGCGATCGCGTCGATCTCTTGCCGCAACCGCTCCGTGCCGCCGGGAAAATCGGAAGACAAGATCAGGGTCCGCTTCTGAGGCCAAAACTCGGCGACTTCCTCAGCCAGCCGTTCAACACCGGGGCCGCAGGCGGTGAGCGTGATCTACGGCCTCGCATTCTGGGCAAACCTCAGGGCGCCGCTCGATATGGCCGCAATGATGGCAGATGAGCGCGCGGCGAAAGCGATGTTCGACGAGCCAGGCTGTGCAATTCGGGCATTGGAAACGATGGCCGCAGGCACGGCAGAGGGTCAGCGGCGCATAGCCTCTCCGGTTGAGAAAGAGCAGAGCCTGTTCGCCGGCGGCGAGCGTCTCGCTGACCGCCGCGACGAGCCGCGGCGAAATCCATTTGCCGCGCGGCGCCGCCTCGCGTCGCAAGTCGATTGCCTCGATCGATGGCAAACTCTGGCCGCCAAATCGCGTGGGGAGCCTCAAGTGCCGATAGCGACCCTGTTCGGCATTGACGCGCGATTCGATCGATGGCGTCGCGGAGGCGAGGACCACAACGGCCTTGTCGATCTGGCCGCGCACCACCGCCATGTCCCGGGCTTGATAGGAGACGCCGTCGTCCTGCTTATAGGCAGCATCGTGTTCCTCATCGACGATGATCGCAGCAAGATCGGCAAAAGGCAGGAACAGCGCGGACCGGGCGCCGACGACGACTTTCACGTCGCCGCTTGCAAGGCTGGACCAGATACGGGCGCGTTTGCGTGCGCTGACCGATGAATGCCACTCGGCGGGACGGACGCCGAAGCGGGCCGCGAAGCGATCGAGGAATTGCGCTGTGAGTGCGATCTCCGGCATCAGGATCAAAGCCTGGCGTCCGGCGCGCAGGGCCGCCGCCACGGCCTCGAAATAGACTTCAGTCTTGCCCGAGCCGGTCACGCCTTCGAGCAGGGTTACGGAGAATTCGCCTGCCTCGACCGCAGCGACGAGAGCGGCTGCCGCCTCCGCTTGCGCCGCTTCAAGGCGTGGTTGCGCGAAATCGGGATCGCAGGCCTCGGCGATCGGCTCTGGCGGCAGCGCGACGGTTTCGAGCGTGCCTTCATCGACCAGCGTATCGATGACGCTGGCCGAACAGGCCGCAAGTTCGGCAAGCACGCTTTTCGGCAGGGCGAGCTCCCATTCTGTCGCTGCCAGAACGCGGGCACGCGCGGGCGTCATTCGCGCTGGCGGCGGCCCGGCGCGGCGCAAGCCGATACGCGGCTGCTCCGGTGCGGCATTGAACGGCGCTTTGATGCTCATACGCAGAACCATGCCGCGCGGACTCAATGTCCAGCGCGCAACCCAGTCGATGAAGGCGCGCAAAGACGCGTTCAGCGGCGAAAGATCGTATCGTGCCGTGATCGCCTTGAGGTTGGGGCCTGCGGCGCTCTGCCTTATCTCCCAGACCGTCCCTATCGTCTCCCGCGTAGCAAGAGGGACTTCCACCAAGTCACCTTCCGCGAGGTCGAGATCGGTCGGAACGCGGTAGGAATAGGCTTGATCGACGGCGACCGGCACAAGGACGTCGGCGATGCGACCTGCCCGCCGCGCTTGATTCGAAGGCGTGCGCGCGCTCATGGGCAAGGCTTAGAGCATGATCCGCAAAAACGGAAAATGGTTTTGCGAAAAGATCACTGAGGACGTGCTTCTTCCGCCCAGACGCGGAACCCCGTGAGCGCATTGGGCCCGAAACTATGGGTGAGCGGCACATCGGCGGCGTCGCGCCCTTGCGCGATCAGAATGCGCCCGATGCGGGGCGAATTGTTGCGCGGGTCGAACGCATACCACCGGCCGCCGAGATAGACCTCGATCCAGGCGGCGAGATCCATCGGCGGGTACGGGGGCGGCATACCGACGTCGGTGATGTAGCCGGTACAATAGCGCGTCGGAATATTGAGGCAGCGGCAGAAGGTGGCCGCGAGATGGGCATAGTCGCGGCAGACCCCGCGGCGCTCGACATAGGCCTCGTATGCGGTTCTGGTCGCGCGCGAGTGCTCATAGCCGAAGGTCATGTGATCATGTACGAAGTCGCAGATGGCCTGGACCCGCGACCAGCCGGGCTTCAGATGGCCGAAGAGCCGCCAAGTTTCGTCGGCGAGGCGATCGGTCTCGCAATAGCGGCTGCCGAGCAGGAATTGGATCGAGTCTGCCGGCAGCTGCTCGACGGGGTGCTGTAGTGCGTCCGGGACCACCGGATCCCAAGCGCCTGAGTCGCGAACAACCGCGCTCGTCCAAATCTTGAAAGGGCCGGCTGGAGCAACGAGGCGGCTGCACCAGTTGCCGAAACTGTCGCGGTAGCCCTCGATCGGAACGGCGGGTGTCGTCGTCACGTAGTCAGGCTGTTCGAGATCGGAAACCCGCGAGCGGTGCACGGTCAGCGCCAGGATCATCGGCGTTGGCTGCGGAAATTCGAAACTCAGTTCAGATCCGACAAAAATCCGTATCATAGTCCACCCAAAACTGCCGCCGGCAACCCGTTGCCAAATTCGTGCCATGGCTCGGCTCATCATCGAACTCGCGGCGCAGCTCTTGGTTCACTTAAAAGACGATGGCCTCCGAACTTACGTTCGGAGGCTATCGATTGGTCCGTAAGGGAAGCTTTAGTTGCAGATGCGGACGTGATGATAGGCAACCACGTTGCCGTAGTCGTCGACGATCGGCTGACGCGCGATGTAGCAGCCGTAGGCATAACCATAGCCGTAATCGGAGGTAGCGGCAGCGACGGCGAGGCCGGTCGCGGCGGCGGCTCCCAATCCCCAGCCCCAGTGATGGAAGCCGCCGCCCCAGCCCCAGCCCTTGGCCGAAGCCTCGGTGGTGCTGGCAGCCATGGCCGCGCCCAGAGACGCGACAGCGAGTGCGGCCAAGAGGGTTTTGCGAAGCGTAATCATGATGTCTCTCCTATTCGGTTCGCCGAGGGGTTTGGCGATGAGGCGAGAATAGGAGAGACGGCTGCGCCTCGCGGTGCGCGCGCACACGCAGGAGCACGTCACGAGGCGCCGCCGGGCCGTTCACGTCTATGTCAACGCATGGCCGCTCTTAGCTGATCGCGCCGTGGCAATGTTTGTATTTCTTGCCGGAGCCGCAAGGACACGGCTCATTGCGCCCGACCTTGCCCCACGTCGAGGGATCGTTGGCTGCGCGGCCTGGCACCGGGCTTCGCTCCGGCCGAATCGCCGCCTGCATGTCGAAGCCTCTGTCGGATGCCCCTTCGGGCGCCATAGCCTCCATGAATCCCGCCTGATTGCCTAGCGACTCGAATTGCGAGGCCTGCAACGGCGGCGCTGGCTCGGCCGGCTCGAAAGCGACTTCGACGCGGTTCAATTGCGCCGTCGTCATCTCACGCAAGTGAGTGATGAGTTCGCCGAAAAGCTCGAAGGCTTCGGACTTGTATTCGTTCAAGGGGTCGCGTTGTGCCAAGCCGCGCCAGCCGATGACTTGGCGCAGGTGATCGAGGGTGACGAGGTGGTCTCGCCACAGATGATCGAGGGCCTGCAAGACGACCTGTTTCTCGATATAGCGCATGAGTTCGGCGCCGTTCTTCTCGACGCGTGCGGCATAGGCTTCGTCTGCGGCCTTCTGGATACGATCGCGAAGTTCGTCATCGGTGATACCTTCTTCCTTCACCCAGTCGGCAAAAGGCAGCGTGAGGTTGAGAGTCGCTTGAGCCGCTTGTGCCAGGCCGTCGATATCCCAAGCTTCGGGATAGGCGTCCGCCGGTGCATGTTTGGTGACGATGTCGTCGACGACACCCTGGCGCATGTCGGTGATCATCTCTTCGAGCGACTCCTGCGCCATCATTTCTCGGCGCTGCTCGAACACCACTTTCCGCTGATCGTTCATCACGTTGTCGTATTTCAGAATGTTCTTGCGGATGTCGAAGTTGCGCGCTTCCACCTTCTGCTGCGCCTTTTCGAGCGCTTTGTTGATCCACGGGTGGACGATGGCCTCGCCCTCCTTGAGGCCGAGCTTCACCAGCATCGAATCCATCCGGTCCGATCCGAAAATACGCATCAGATCGTCCTTCAAGGACAGGAAGAACTTCGATCGTCCCGGATCGCCCTGCCGGCCGGAGCGGCCGCGCAATTGGTTGTCTATGCGCCTGCTCTCATGGCGTTCAGTGCCGATGATGTAGAGGCCCCCGGCCTCGATCGCGCGCTCGCGGAACCGCGCGACTTCGGCACGGATCTCAGCCTCTTTCGCGTCGCGTTCCGGACCTTCCGGCAGACCGGCACATTCCTGCAAGACGCGCATCTCGACATTGCCGCCAAGCTGAATGTCGGTGCCGCGGCCGGCCATGTTGGTTGCGACGGTGATCGCGCCCGGCACGCCGGCTTCGGCCACGATAAACGCCTCCTGCTCATGGAAGCGGGCGTTGAGCACTGCGAAAAGCTTCGACGGCTTACCTGAGCGCGCCGCCGCATAAAGCTTTTGCAGCGCCGTCGGTTCGTCGAAATTGATCTGTCGGTAGCCCTTGCCGATGAGAAAGTTCGCAAGCGTTTCCGACTTTTCGATCGACGTCGTGCCGACCAGGGAAGGCTGTAGCTTCGCGTTCGCGGCGTCGATTTCCTGGGCGATCGCACGCAGCTTCTCCTCGGCGGTACGATAGACCTCGTCGTCTTCGTCAAAACGGCACACCGGCTTGTTGGTCGGAATCTCGACAACATCGAGATTGTAGATCTCGGCGAATTCGTTGGCCTCCGTCAGCGCGGTGCCCGTCATACCCGAGAGCTTCTGATAAAGCCGGAAGTAATTCTGGAACGTGATCGAGGCGAGCGTCGCATTCTCGGGCTGCACTTGCACCTGCTCCTTGGCTTCGAGCGCCTGGTGCAGGCCTTCCGAATAGCGCCGGCCGGGCATCATCCGGCCGGTGAATTCGTCGATGATCACGACTTCGCCGTTGCGGACGATATAGTCCTTGTCGCGCTGAAACAATTTATGCGCGCGCAACCCCTGGTTCACGTGATGCACGATCGTCACGTTGGCCGCATCATAAAGCGAACCTTCGGTGAGGACGCCGATTTCGCCGAGAAGTTCCTCTATATGCTCGTTGCCGATCTCGGTAAGATTGACCGAGCGTTGCTTTTCGTCGAGATCGAAATCTTCCGCCTCAAGCCGCGGGATGATTTTGTCGATCGAATTATAGAGCTCCGACCTGTCGTCGGAAGGACCGGAAATGATGAGCGGCGTGCGTGCCTCGTCAACAAGAATGGAGTCGACTTCGTCGACAATCGCAAACTTGTGTCCGCGCTGCACCATGTGCGCGAGGTCATATTTCATATTGTCGCGCAGATAGTCGAAGCCGAATTCGTTATTGGTGCCGTAAGTGATGTCGGCGGCATAGGCGTCGCGCCTCTCTGGATCATCCTTTCCGTGGATGATCGTGCCGACGCTCAGCCCGAGGAAATTATAGATGCGGCCCATCCATTCGGCGTCGCGGCGGGCGAGATAATCGTTGACGGTGACGACATGAACGCCGGCGCCAGGCAGCGCATTGAGATAGGCTGCAAGAGTGGCAACCAGCGTCTTGCCTTCGCCGGTACGCATCTCGGCGATGGCGCCTTCATGCAAGACCATGCCACCGATGAGCTGAACATCGAAATGGCGCTGGCCGAGGACGCGCCATGCGGCTTCCCTGACGGTCGCAAAGGCCGGTACGAGCAGATTGTCGAGCTTTTCGCCGGCTTTCAGCTTGTTACGGAACACATAGGTGCGGGCGAGCAATTCTGCGTCCGTCAGTTTTCGCATCTCAGGTTCGAGCGCGTTGATTGCAGCGACATTCGGCCGATAGGTCTTCAGCCGTCGTTCGTTGGACGAGCCGAAAATTTTCATGGCGATGGAGCTGAACATTCCAAGAGACCTTTCGCGGCCGGACCGCACGGACTTTCTAAAGAGGCGTGGCAGGAACCCCGCGTCGAACCGCAACTCCACCTCGTTGCAGAGGAGATATGACAGACTTGCAACGAGCTAAACGGGGTAACGCCGATGCGCACATTCTGGGGAGTTCCCACTCTTCGCCGCGGAACGCCGAGGCTCCAACTTACCTGATCCAGAGCGCCTTAAGCAAAAGCAGACCGAGCTTTGCATTAGAACGTGCGGTAATTTATTGATTTAGGGCATTTTCGGACGACAACCCCGCGGGGCGGTCCACGGCGTCTGAAAATGCCTTGGTCCTGCGCTTCACGCAGGGATGCCCGAGAGATAAGAGTGGGGTTGGAGCTTGTCAATCGAACCTACCCCCGCGGGTTTTTCGGCTTTTTCTAGGTGCCAGCCTACGCCGAGCACATTTAAGCCCGAATTTCCGCGCAGGACCCCGCCGAACCGGTCTTTGCCAATTTTCGCCCGAGGTCTGGGAGCCTGTCCGCATGTCGACGTTGAAAATCCTGCGCGCCGGTGCCCTCGGCGTCAGCTTCGTCCTGACTTCCTTCTTGCCGGCCGTCGTTATGACCGCGCCGGCCGCATCTGAAGTGCTTGCGACGGTGAACGGCAAGGATATCACCGACGAGGATTTAAAGCTCGCTGCCGAAGATCTTGGCGCGAGCATTCCGCAGCAGCTCCAAGGCAAGGCACGCGACGCCTATCTTCTCGATTACCTCATCGACGGCGAGCTCGTCGCGCAGAAGGCGGCCGCGGACAAGCTCGACCAGGATCCAGGCTTCGCCAAGCGGCTCGCATATTATCACGACAAGGTCTTGATGGAGGCCCTGCTGACGAAGGTCGCAAAGGAAGCAGCGATCCCAGAAAAGATGCAAGCAACCTATGACGAGGCAGCCAAGGCGCAAAAGCCCGAGACGGAAATCCACGCCCGCCATATTCTTGTCGATACCGAGGCCGATGCCGAGGCGGCGTTGAAGCGGGTGAAGGCCGGCGAGGATTTCGCCAAGGTGGCAAAGGAAGTCTCGAAAGATGCCGCGGCTGATGGCGGCGACCTCGGCTGGTTCACCAAGGAACGCATGGTGCCGGATTTCGCGGACGCCGCCTTCAAGCTCAATGAAGGTCAAGTCTCAGATCCGGTAAAGACCCAATTCGGCTGGCATATCATCAAAGTGGAAGGGAAACGGCAGTCCACCTTTCCGCCCTTCGACGCCGTGAAAGGGCAAGTGGCCGCTTACATCGCCCAAAAGGCGCAGAGCGACCTGATCGAGCAGTTGCACAAGGAAGCGAAGATCGTGCGCAAGGAACCACCGCCGGCAGGCGGCGATCTCCCCGCCGGCCAAGAACCGGCGCAGCAGACAACGCCGGCTCCGGCGGCGCCCCCTCCGGCCGACAAGAAATAGACACGACGTTCAGATTGTGACGAAAGCGGGCGCCTTCCGAGGAAGGCGCCCTTTTTATGCGCCTCGCTCAAACGCGCCTTTGGCATTGGCGAGCTTTTGCGGCATAGCTTCGGGGCGTTCGGCCGCGAATGAGCGCGCCGGCCGAGCCCATACATTCCGCAAAGCGCCCGCGAGAAATGACTGCCATGATCCCCGTCTCACCGTTCGCGCCAAAGACCTTTCCGACGTTGCCGCCGATCGAGGGCGTCCGTTTCGCCAGCGGTTCAGCGGGCGTCAAATATAAAGGCCGAACCGACGTGATGTTGGCGCTTTTCGACAAGGGCACCAAGGTCGCGGGAGTCCTCACCAAATCGAAATGCCCATCGGCGCCGGTCGAATGGTGCCGTGCGCGGCTGCCGCGCGGCAAGGCGCGTGCGCTGGTCGTCAATTCCGGCAACGCCAATGCCTTCACAGGCAAGACCGGAGCGGAGGCCGCGAAACGCGTGGCTTCGCTCGCCGCGGATGCGGCGGCCCTCAGCGTTTCGGATATTTTTCTCGCCTCGACCGGGGTGATCGGCGAGCCGCTCGATCCGGCCAAGTTTTCGGGCCTTTTCGAAACGCTCGTCGGCGAGGCTTCCCCAGGCGGTCTCCTGGCCGCCGCCAAGGCCATCATGACGACCGACACGTTTCCGAAGGTCGCGATGGCCACGGCCCGGCTCGGGGGCGCCGAGGTTACGATTGCCGGCATGGCCAAGGGTGCCGGCATGATCGCGCCCGACATGGCGACCATGCTCGCTTTCGTCTTCACCGACGCGCCGATAGGCACCGAGGCGCTGCAGGCGATGTTGCGAAAGGGTGTCGAAACCTCCTTCAACGCGATCACCGTCGACGGCGATACGTCCACGTCGGACACGCTTCTCCTATTCGCAACCGGGGCCGCCGCCAGACGCGGCGTGGCGAAGATCACATCCGCCGCCGACCGCCGCCTCAAGGACTTCAGGACGGCGCTAAATACGGTCTTGCGTGATCTTGCACATCAGGTGGTGAAGGACGGCGAAGGCGCCCGCAAATTCGTGAAAGTCAGCGTCGAAGGCGCAGTAACGAAGGGCTCGGCGAAGATCATCGCCCGGTCGATTGCCAATTCACCGCTGGTCAAGACCGCGATAGCCGGCGAGGACGCCAATTGGGGGCGGATTGTCATGGCCGTCGGCAAGGCCGGCGAGCCGGCAGAGCGGGACCGGCTGGCGATCTGGTTCGGCGACGTCAGAGTCGCGTACAAAGGCTTGCGTGATCCGGATTATGACGAAGCAAGGGTCGCTGCCCTCATGCGCGAAGCCGAAATTGACATCCGCGTCGATATCGGCCTCGGCAAGGGCGCAGCGACGATCTTCACCTGCGATCTGACGAAGGAATACGTCGCGATTAATGGCGACTATCGCTCGTGAGCGCGCGCAGGAGCGGAAAGATCAAGCCGCGCACAAAAACTCTCGCGCTCGCACGGCGAGAATTTCGTTTTTGAGGCGCCGCCAGGCCTTCTCGTCGCTTTCGTTGAGCGCTTCAGTCAGGGTGCAAAGCCGAAGATAACGGCCGCTCATTACGATCGCCTCGAAACGCACTGGGTCCTCCCAGAGATCTTCAACCCACTTGAGGCGCCGCTGCGTCTGGCGTTTGCGTTGCAACGCTGCCTCGCTGCCGAGATGTGCGTGTTGCTCGCAGAACAGATCGAGGTCCTGGCAGAATACGCCGAAATTGGCAGCACCCTGAGCACCGCCAACATTCTCACCACCGCCGAACCGGTCGGCATTGAATTCGTAAAAGCCCTGCTGCATCGGATGCTCCTCTTGGAGACTAATGCAACTTAAGGATCGTTTCTGAAATTTGGGTAAGTCCATCCGTTAAAATGCTTCGGACCGGCGCCAAGTTCGCAGCAGATCGGGGCGCCGCGGAAGTTTACGCCGCGAAACTTTCCTTGGCGTCGCCCGCGCCGCCAAAATAGGCGATGTAGCGCTCCTCGATATCGGCGATCGGCATGACGGTGAAGACGTCGATCGTGCCGAACTGCTTGTCAATGACGGCTCCGGCGCCGAACCTGGCGCCCACTCTCACATAGGCTTTGAGCAGCGGCGGCAGCGCCGCAATGCCCTTGCGGGTATCGACGGCGGTCTTGTCGAGAATGCCCATCGGCACGGCTCGCCCGTCCCGCGGGAAAACCTGCCATTCCGACTCGGCCGAAGCCTGATGGTGGAGGAAGCTCAAAGGCAGCGCCTGCGCCAGCGGATTGACGCCGGGCAGGCTGGCGCAACCGACGAGAACGTCGACGCGATAACGCTTGGCATAGATCCAAAGCCCGCGCCACAAGAGCTCGATGACGCGTTTCGAGCGATATTTCGGATGCACGCAGGAGCGCCCGAGCTCCAGAAATTTCTTGTCCGCGTGGCGGGCAAGTAGAGGCGCTATGTCGAACTCGCTTTGGCTGTAGAAGCCGCCATGACGCGCGGCAACATCACCGCGTAGCAGGCGATAGGTGCCGACCACCTTGGTCTTTATCCGGCCGAAGGAATTGCACGCTGCCGTGTCGACGATGATGAGGTGATCGCAGTACCTGTCGAACCGGCAGAGGTCGCGCCGGACGAGTGCGGCGCCGCGATGAGCGATCGCCTGCCCCTCTTCGTAGAAGACCTTGTAGCGCAGCCTTTGCGCCTTGCGGATCTCCTTCTTCGTCGCCGCCAAGCGGATTTCGAAGGAGCCGCATCGGCCGAGCACTCGCGGCAGGCCGACGAGATCGGCGCCGTCACCGCGCGGTAGGCGCCGGTCATGTTGAAATTCGATGATCGCGCCGAAGCCGAAGGGCGAGGTAATGTGCCACATGGTTTTGACGAATCTTCCAGGAAGATAGTAATGTTTACAGATAGCCCGGACCAGCGAATGTTTGATGACGTGTCCGATTTCCGGGCTCCATTGTAACGGCAGCGTCGTCAAACCGTAGTCGCGATGTCTTACCCGATCCCGCGCCCTAAATCACGTGTCGTTTCGTCCGTGAGGGTCGTTTTGCGCGCGACTGGCATCGTTCTGATGCTGATGTTTTTCTTCATCGTAGCGGCCCCGATCCAATGGCTGGCACTGCGCCTCAAATCGCCGCTGTCGCATATCTTGCCGCGGCTCTTTTATCGCTTGCTGCTCTGGTTGGTGCAGGTGAGGGTCGTCGTGCATGGCACGCGACCGGAAAAAGTGCCGCAATTGATCGTCGCTAATCATATTTCCTGGACGGATATTCCCGCGATGGGGACGATTTACCCCGTCTCCTTCGTGGCCAAGCGTGAGGTTTCGACTTGGCCAATCGTCGCTGTATTCGCGCGGCTGGAAGGAACGGTTTTCGTCGATCGCAACAAACGCAGGTCGATTTTGGACGCCAATTCCGCCATGGCGGAACGCATCAGCGCCGGCGCCTGTGTTGTGCTTTTTCCAGAAGGCACGACCTATGACGGGACCAGTCTTGGACTGTTCCACTCGTCGCATTTTGCCGTGGCAGAGGATGCCCTCGCGCTGAGTTCAGGCAACACGAGCATCGTCGTTCAGCCGGTCGCGATCCGCTATTCGTCGCCGCATGCGGCCTGGTGCGGCGACGCTTCGCTTCTGCCGCATATCATCGGCCTCATTAGTGGCGCGCCAGTCACCTGCAATCTCGTCTTCTGCGCACCGCTCGCCTTCAATGCCACGGCGGACCGCAAGGCGATCGCGCAGGAATGCAGACAGCGGATCAGCGCGGCACTCGCCGGCTAACGGGATTGGAGATGCCTCTCCTTCACCCGAGGGGCGGCCGGAATTCGCACGGTCATATGAGTCGCGAGAATGGCAATGTCGCATCGCCCTCACGCCAGCCCACGCTTGCGTAGCAGCGCTTCAGGCGAGGCGGCACGGCCGCGGAAGGCGAGATAGGCGGCCTCGGGATCGACGCTATTACCCGCGGCATAGACATGTTTGCGTAGCCTGCCCGCGACCTTCGGATCGAAAATATCGCCGGCCTCAATAAAGGCCGCGAAGCCGTCGGCGTCGAGGACCTCGGACCAGAGATAGGAGTAATAGCCGGCGGAATAGGAGTCGCCCGCGAACACGTGATTGAAATGCGGCAGCCGGTGGCGCATCGCGATCGCCTGCGGCATGCCGAGCCTGGCGAGCATCGCGCGCTCGAAGGCTGCAATGTCGAGATCGTCCGCCACTGCCTCGCGATGAAGCGCGAGGTCGACGAGCGCCGAGGCGGCATATTCCACCGTCGTGAAGCCTTGATTGAACTGCCGTGCCGCGACGAGTTGATCGATGAGCGCCTCCGGCATTGGTTCGCCGCCCCGATGATGCCGGGCGAAGCGGCGCAGGATTTCCTTCTGCTCCAGCCAATGTTCATAGAGCTGCGAGGGAAACTCGACGAAGTCGCGCGCGACATTGGCGCCGGCGATCGACGGATAGGCCACGTCCGACAGAAGCCCATGCAGCGCATGGCCAAATTCGTGGAACAAGGTCCGCGCGTCCTCGAAGCTCAGGAGACAAGCCTCGCCCGCAGCCGGCTTTGAGAAATTCATGACATTGAGGATGATCGGCCGGGTTTCGCCGTCGAACTTCTCCCGATCGCGGAAGGTGCCCATCCAGGCGCCGCCGTGTTTCGACGGCCGCGCAAAATAATCGCCGATGAAAAGCCCGACCTCGCTGCCATCGGCGGCACTTACCGTCCAGGCGCGTGCGTCTTCATGATAGAGCGGGAAGTCGTATCGCTCGGTGAAGCTGAGGCCGAAGAGTTCGTGCGCCGTAAAAAACGCCGCCGCGATCATTTGGTCGAGCGCGAGATAAGGTTTCAACTCCGCCTCGTCGAGATCGAACTCAGCCTTGCGGCGCTTCTCGGCGTAGTAGCGCCAATCCCACGGCGCGAGAGCGAAATTGTCGCCTTCCTGCGCGGCAAGCTCCTGCAAAACCGCCTCCTCGCGCAACGCGCGGGCTCGGCCGAGCGTCCAGACTTGCTCGAGGAGATCCTGCGCCGCTGCCGGGGTCTTCGCCATCACGTCGTCGAGACGAAAATGCGCGTAGCTTTCGAAGCCGAGGAGGCGTGCTTGCTCGGCGCGCAGCCGCACCATCTCGGCGGCGATGGCGCGATTGTCTGTCTCCCCGCCGCTTTCACCACGCGCAACGAAGGCACGAAAGACCTTTTCGCGCAGATCGCGCCGCTGCGACATTTGCAGAAACGGCTCGAAGCTCGAGCGGCTGAGCGTGATCGCATATTTGCCGTCGAAGCCGCGTTGGCGCGCCTCCGCCGCCGCCGCGCTCCTGAACCAATCCGGCAGGCCGGTAAGCTCGGCCTCGGTTTCAAGCACAAGGGCGAAGGCGTTCTCGTCAGCGAGCACATTCTGCGAGAATTGCGTGCCGAGTGCTGCGAGCCGTTCGCCGATCTCGGCGAGGCGGCCTTTGACGCCAGCGGCAAGGCCAGCGCCTGCGCGGCGGAACGCGACGTGATGGCGCTCCAGCACGCGCGCTTGCTCAGTATCGAGTCCAAGGGTGTCACGCTGGCGATAGAGCGTGTCAATGCGCGCGAACAAAGCCTCGTCGAGGTGGATTTCGGCATAATGGCTCGCAAAGCGCGGCGCGATCTCGCGTTCGATCGCCTCGATCTCCTCGCTCGTATCGGCGCCGGCGAGATTGAAGAAGACCGCTGCTATGCGGCTGAGCGCGCGGCCTGAGCGCTCGAAGGCAGCGATCGTATTTTCGAAATCCGCCGCCGCTCGATCGGCGGTGATGGCAGTGATCTCGGCCTTATGCTCAGCGAAAGCCTGATCGAACGCCGGAAGAAAATGCTCTGGCTTTATCGCTGCGAAAGGAGGCGCGTTGAACGGGCCGGTCCATGCTGCGAGCAGCGGATTTCGATCGATCGATAGACTCATGTCGGACTACCTGGAGATGACTTTGAAATATGGGAAGCGCCGCGCCCGTAACCCTATTTTGCGCTTAGCACCGCTTTGCACCCGGCCGGCAGGTCGGCGAGCGTCAAGGCGGGTTTTGGCTTGGCCGGCACCCGGCCGGGACGCGGATGCAGAAGTCTATCCGAGAACCAATAGACGAGAGAGGCGGCATCGCAGCCGTCGCCGGGCGGTACGGGGTCCTGCGGTTCACAAGCGGGTTGGTCCTTCGGGCAGGTGAGGCGCACATGGAAGTGATAGTCGTGGCCGAAGAATGGCCGCACTTTCGTCAGCCAGGAGCGGTCGCCCTTCGCATCGCGGCAGAGCGCCTTCTTGATTGCCGCGTTGACGAAAATCCGTTGGACCTCCGAGTCCTCAGCCGCGGCCTTGATGACGGCAACATGATCCGGCGTCCAGACCGCGGGATCGACATCGCGCCGATCCTTCCGGACCACATTGACGGCCATCATGTTCTCCCGCTCCTCGGGGGAGAGCTGATGGTCCGGCATCGGGGTCAGCCAAATATCGACGTCGAGCCCGATCTGATGCGAGGCATGGCCGGTGAGCATCGGGCCACCGCGTGGCTGTGACATGTCGCCGACGAGAATGCCAGGCCAGTGGCTCACCTGTGGCACTTTCTTGGCAAAGCGTTCCAGAAAAGCGATGAGCTGCGGCGTGCCCCAATTGCGGTCACGCGACACGCGCATCACCTGCCAGTCCGGACCGTTGACAGGCAGCGCAACGCCGCCGGCAAGACAGCCGCGCGCGTAAAAGCCGATTGTGCGCGTGGCGACCCCGGCGGGCGCCGTGGCGCGGCCGAACAATTGTTTTGCCGGAGTTGACGGATCGTTGGGATGGGTAAGCGGCGGCAGCGGCTTCGGGTCCAGCGTACCCCTGTCCTGAGCATGGGCGCCTGACGTCAACATTCCGAACGCCATGACCGCGCCTGCAAGCAGCCCCGCTGAACTGAGGCGCCCCGGCATATCCGCAACCCCATTCGCCCGCTCCAGCATGGCTAATTTACCTTGTTGGTTACGATGAACGGCCCCGCCCCGACGCTGCCGTCAGAGGAACCCTTTTTTCATCATAGGCTTCAACCCTAACCAATCTTTGCAGTTTACCGAAGCTTGAGTGGGTGACATTGTACCCCAAGCTGGTGCGTCGCATTAACGCCTGCTGGGGTTACCATGCGTAACTTTCTTGCTCATTTTCTTTTGATCTGCGGATTTTCATGGATCGCTCCCGCCGAGGCCACGGTCCGCATTGACATTGACCTCACCAACCAGCGCATGAGCGTCGAATTCTTCGACCGGAAATTACTCTTGGCCGGTTTCGACGGCCCGCTCCGGCTACGTGACGCCGCACGGCTCGTTCAAGCCCTACCGCCTTCAGCTCATGCATTATTCGCGCAAATACCACATGTCGCCGATGCCCTATTCCATTTTCTTTGCGGGTGGCTATGCGATCCATGGGACTTATGAGAGGAGCCAGATCGGGCGCCCGGCTTCGCACGGATGCATAAGGCTTGATCCGGACAACGCCGCACTGCTGTTCGAGATGGTGGAAGCGGAAGGAGCAACGATCACCATTTCGGGTACGCCGCCACGCAGTCATTTCTACGCCAGCTCCCACAGCCACTACCGCCGGTTCTATGCGCGCGCGCGATATGGACCGGAGATCATGCAGCAATGGCTGTTCGACGCATTCGGCAGATGAGGTTTGCTGAGCGCGTTCTTGCTCAACCCAGCAGATCGATCAGCGCCGGAATGAGCGGCGCATCGGCCGGTGGCATCGGATAATCGCGCAGGTTTTGCGGCCGCACCCATTTCAGCGCTTGCGCCTCGCTGGCGCGCACGATGCCGCGCCACCGCCGGCAGACGTAAAGCGGCATCAGCAAATGGAAGTCGTCGTAGCTGTAGCTCGTGAAGGTGAGGGGCGCGAGACAGGCCTCTTCGACTTCGATGCCGAGTTCCTCGGCAAGTTCGCGGATCAGCGCCGTCTCAGGCCGCTCGCCCGGATTGACCTTGCCGCCGGGAAATTCCCAGAGGCCAGCGAGGGCCTTGCCCTCCGGCCTCTGCGCGATCAGCACCCGCCCGTCGGCGTCGAGCAACGCAGCGGCAACGACGAGAAGCAGCTTCATGGGTGCATCGTAGTGGCTGGCAACGTGGCGAGCACTCTGGCGACGGCGGCGGGAAGATTGGCCATATTGGTGAGGACTTCCTGCGCCCCCGCGTCCTTAAGCATGGCGGCCAAGACGGAATCAGCATGGCTGGCACCGGCAAAGCCGATCACACCCATGCCGGCCCGCCGCGCCGCGATGACACCGGCCGGCGAATCCTCGATGACGATGACCTCATCCGGATCTGCGCCAAGGCGCGCGGCGACGTCCAGGAAAAGATCCGGCGCCGGCTTGCCATGCCGTACTTCGGTAGCGCTGAACACGCGCCCCTCGAATAGCGGCGCCAAGCCGGTTGCATTGAGCGACAGCGCAATCCGCTCAGGTTGCGATGAGGAGGCGACGCAAATTCGATACGGCAGCTGGGCGATGGCTTCGCGCACGCCTGCGACCGGCTGCAGCTCCCGGCGCAGGCGCGCAAACAGGAGTGCCTTCATCTCGGCGCCGAAGTCCGGCGGGATCGGCTTGCCGAGCATTTGTTCGATCTCGCCAAGCACGTCACTCGTGCTTTTGCCCATGAAGCGCAGGCGGCATTCGGCAGGCGTTGCCTGCCAGCCCAACCGCGTCAGCATATTCGCGAGGATATCGAACGCGATGATTTCCGAATCGACCAGCACACCGTCGCAGTCAAAGATCAGCAGGGTCATACCGATACCCTCGCGATAATGGCGCCGATCTCGGCCTTGGTCTTTGCCGCGTAATCGGGGGTCATCGCCTCGCGCGGCAGCTTGATGTCGATATTGGCGACGATATTTGCCGGCTGCCCGCCCAAAAGCATGATGTGATCGGCGAGCCGGATCGCCTCATTGATGTCATGGGTGACGATCAGCGTCGTGACCTTGGTGCGCTCGACCAGCGCCACGAGCTCATCGCCCAATCGCATCGCCAAAGCGGTATCGAGAGAGACGAACGGCTCGTCGAGCACGAGGAGGGTCGGTTTGATGGCGAAGGCTCGCGCCAGCGCCACACGGCGGGCGAGGCCAAGCGACAATTCGCCGGGGAAATCGCGCAGATGCTCGGCAATGCCGAGATCGGTTGCGATCCTGACAAGATCCTCTGCGCTCGCCTGCGGCGCCGCAAGCCGCAGATTGTCGAATACGCTGCGCCAGGGCAGCAGTCGCGGCTCTTGAAACACCATGCCTATCTTCGTGTCCGGCGGCAGCACGACGCTGCCTTCGAAATCGTGGTCGAGACCGATGATGATGCGCAGAAGCGTGGTCTTGCCATAGCCCGAAGGGCCGACCAGCGCGTGAATCTTGCCGGCGGCAAGCGACAGCGAGAAATCGTGCAGCACCTCGCGCACCTCGCCCGAGGCGGTACGGAACGCCTTCCGCGCGATCTTGATTTCAAGCTGCTTTGAGTCGCCAGCGGGAGACATGTTTCTCGAAGGGTTGCACGATGAACGTCTCGATCGCGAGCATGATCCCGACGAAGGGGAGCGCATAGGCGAGAAGGAGTGCGACATCGAACAGCTGAAAGGCGGTGTAGATCTCGAACCCGACGCCGTTAGAGCGGCCCATGAGGTCGACGACGAGGACGATTTTCCAGACCAGCGAAAGCCCGGACCGCGTCGCGGCGGCGATATAGGGCGCGAGCTGCGGCAAGAGCACATGTTTCACCCTGGTCTGCCAAGGCATGGCGAAACACGTCGCCATTTCTTCAAGGCCGGGGTCGAGCGCGCGCGCCCCTTCCCTGATCGTCGCGGTTGCGTTGGGCAGCTTGTTGAGCGCTACGGCGGTGATCGCGGCGGTCTCGGTCAGTCCCGCCCAGATATAGGCGAGGACGATGATGACGAGTGCCGGCAGGTTCAGTAGTACCACCAGCCATGGGTCGCCAAGCCGGTCGAACGTTGAGTTGCGGCCCATGAGGATGCCGAACAAAGTTCCGAACGCCATTGCGAGGCTGAACGAGACCACGACACGGGCGAGCGTTGCGCCGAGATTAAAGAACAGCGCGCCGGAATGCGCCTCCCTTGTGATGACGGAAACGACAGCGAGCGGCTCGGGCAGAAGACGGCTGTCCGCGATCGTCGAAGCGATCTGCCAGGCTGCGAGCAGCATGAAGAGCGACAAGAGTCTCAAAAGCACGTCAGTTTTCCGCCGCATCTTTATAGAATGTGCCGTTGTCGAGCTCGGCGGCAGGCCCGACAAGCTTGACACCGCCGATTTTCGCCAGCTCGAGATAGAGCTTGCGCGCGTCCGCCTCCTCTTCAGCGATCGGCCTTTGTTCGGCGCCTTCGAGATAGCGCTTGCGATAAAGGGCGAGCGCAGTCGGGTCGGAGACGCCGATGAGTGGCGCTAACTTCTGCCAGTCCGCGTCGGAATGCGCCAAAATATCCTTGGCCTGGCGCGTCACGGCAAGGAAGCGGCGCAGAACGTCGCCATGATTTTCCGCGAAACTTTCATCGAAAACATAGCCGATCATGGCGACCCGGCCGGACGTCCCGAGGCTCTTTTCGACATCGTCTATGCCGATCACGCGTTTAAAGCCGTGGATTTCAAGATCGGCGCAGAAGTTCCAGAAATTCAGCGTTGCGTCACTCTCGCCTTGCAGCGCCTTCTGCCACAAGAGAGGCGGCGCGCCATAAAGGATCGTCGCCTCCGATTCGAGATCGATGGAGGAGCGTCTGGCGAGCGCCTGCAACAGCAGCCAGCTCTTGTCGAGCGGACCGCCGGCCACTGCGAGTTTGCTGCCCTTCAGATCGGCGAGCTTGGTGATCGACGATTTCGGCGGAACCATCACCGCGCCGAGCGTGCTCGAATAGGGATAGAATTTGAGCTTGCCGCCCAAGCTGCGCTCGCGCGAGACCCATAGCCAGTCGGACAAGATGATATCGGCGGAGCCTCCCATGATCGCGATCTTGCCGGCATCCGGCGAACCGAGGTTGGTGACTTCGATATCGAGCCCCGCTTTCGTATCGAGGCCGTGATCCTTGATGACCGCGAGCTCCCAGTTGAAGGTGCCCGTTTTTTGCACTGCGATACGAATTGTGTCGGCGGCTTGCGCTTGGCCGTAGCAGAGCAGAAAGGCGAGGCAAAACGCCGCAATTCCCCGGATTCGATTTTGACGCATCGCAACCTCGACCTGCAAATGAAGGGCTTCGCTCATTCCGGGACTTCGCTGAGGGGACTTATTATCAGGATGTGCATTGTCTTAGGTCCTTCGATCGGGATAGACATTCGCGGGCGCATAACGGCATCGCCGATCGCGGGGACGTTCGAACGTTGCGGACCGCTCTTGTAAAGGGGAAGGAAACATGAATCAGAAAAACATTATCTTGCTCGCGGCCGGCGCGTTCGCCCTGGCGGGGATGACGCAGTCGGCGCTTGCGGCCGGCGACGCTTCTGCCGGCGAGACGCTCTTCAATCACACCTGCAAGCTCTGCCACCAAGTCGGTCCGGGCGCGAAGAATTTCGTCGGCCCGGAGCTCAATGGCATTGACGGCCGCAAGACGGGTTCTGCTCCCGGCTACGACTACTCGGATGCCAACAAGAACTCCGGCATTACCTGGAACGAGCAGACGTTCAAGAAATACATCACCAATCCGCAGGCTGATGTTCCCGGCACCAAGATGATCTTCGCGGGTCTTCCGAAGGAGAGCGACCGCGACAACATCTGGGCCTACATCTCGCAGTTCAAGGCGGATGGTTCGAAGTAACCGCCTCCTGCGTGCAAAGCGCGAAAAGCGCTGAGAGCGAACGCTTCGACTCGCGTCGGAGCGTTCTCTTTTTTGGAATGCGCGGCGGGCCGCATCGACATCTATATTCGCCCAGCTCATTCGGCAGCTCCGGCCCGGCGGATCAACATGCCGCGCGCCGGGTCATACGCGAGGATCGCGCCCAAGAGAAAAACCAGCGTGCAGCCGACAACCACCGCGAGCGACAGAGGGTCGACCTGTTGGTAGAAGGCGAAGCGAATCAACTCGACCGCATAGGTGAACGGATTGAGCCGGCAGACGAGGGCGAGCCAAGGGCTGCCCTCCTGCACACGCCAGATCGGATAGAGCGCCGATGAGGCGAAGAACATCGGGAAGATGACAAAGTTCATCACCCCGGCGAAATTCTCCAATTGCCGGATCAGCGACGACAGAACCATGCCGAGCGCGCCCAACATGAGACCGGTCAGAATGAGCGCTGGCAGAACCGTTAAATAGCCCCAGGGCGACGTCGGCGAAATGCCCCAGAGATAGGCGACGATCAGATAGGTATAGACCTGCAAAATTCCGACGGCCGTGCCGGCGAGCAGTTTGCATGTCAGCAGGTACCAGCGGGGAAATGGGCTCACGAGCAAGGTCCGCATATTGCCGGTCTCGCGGTCATAGACCATCGACAGCGACGATTGCATACCGTTGAAGAGCTGGATCATCGCCATCAGCCCCGGCGTGATGAAGACGTCGTAAAGCACGTAGGTTTCGTATGGCGGGATGATCGAGACGCCGAGAACCGAACGAAAGCCGGCGGCGAAGATGAAGAGCCAGACCAGCGGCCGGACCAGAGCTGAAACGAAACGTCCGCGCTGATGCAGGAAGCGCAAGGCCTCGCGCCAGACGATCCCCTGCAGACACACCGCATATTGCGTCAGTGTGAAACCCTTGCGCGGGGTGTCTTTGACTGTGATGCTCGTCATATTGCGTCCCCTTCGGAGAGCTCCGAGCCGGTGACCTTGACGAAAGCCGCGCGCATGTCGGGCGCCCCGGTGCGCGCGAGGATTTCGGTGGCGAGGCCTTTTTCGCGCACCCTGCCCTCATGCAGTATGACGACGGAATCCGTTTTGGCGATCTCATCGATGAGATGCGTCGTCCACAACACGCCGATGCCTTCGCTAGCAACGAGATTGCGCACCTGCGCGATAATGTCGGCGCGCGCCTTGATATCGAGGCCGACGGTAGGCTCGTCGAGCAGCAAAAGTTCGGGGCGATGGAGAAAGGCCCTGGCGATTTCGACACGCCTGATATAGCCGCCGGAAAGATCGCGTACCTTGTCCGCGGCGCGATGGGTGAGGCCGGCGCGCGCCAACACGTCTCTTGCCCGCCGTTTGGCTTCGTGCGGCCCGATGCCGTGCAAGGCGGCGTGATAGATGAGATTCTGCATGATCGACAGCTCAAGATCGAGCGTGCGGGCTTGAAAGACGACGCCAAGGCGTCGCAGCGCCTCGCCGCTTTGGCGGGTCACGTCGTAGCCGAAGATCTTGATCACACCCGTGCGGGTCACATAGAGCCGCGTGATCAGCGAAAACAACGTGCTCTTGCCAGCGCCGTTGAGGCCGAGCAGCACGGTAAAACTTCCTCGCTCGACGAGGAAGGAAACATCGTCCAACGCCTTCCGCTTGCCGTAAAAATGGCTGACGCCCGCAACCTCCAGGGCGGGCGCGCGCGGCACATCCTTTTCACGCATGACTTTTTCACCCAGGATCAAGGTACTTTTCCTTTTTGGGCGGGATTATTCCTGACGACGACCCCCAAAAGGAAAGATCTGACCCGGATCGGCTCGGACTTGTGCTCACTATGCTGGTATTTAAAGTCTATCATAGCCCCTCGTATCCAGGTCGGAAGATTGTTGTAAGAAAATGCCCCACGCGAAGCGACATCAGGCATTTCATTGCCGCGGCGGTGGCGATTTCGACTTGCAAAATGCGGGCGGTAAGATGGCCGGCCGCCATCAGCTAATCAAGAGTTTCGCGCTTCAAATTCACGCGCTCCTATGGCCCCCGCCGGCCGGCGCAAGCAAAGCCAGGATTGCGCTTTCGTTCGGCTCGGCCGCGACCATGATCTGCGGCAGAGCCGCCACCCGCAATGGCGCCGCCGCATCCTCCGAGATTGCGACATGGACCAGCGCCGCGGGATCGAGCGCCGCAGCCGCCGCGAGATCCAAAAAGATCTCCGCGCTGCGCCGCGAATAATGCAGGACTGCGCCGATCGCGCGCGCCGCAGCGAGGCGGATCGCTTCTTCGGAAAGCTGCATCGCGGCCTGCGCGACATAGACCTCAAGTACAGCGACCGCGAGCCCCGCGCTCGCGCAACAAGCCTCAAGGTCTCTCTTGCGGTCGCGGCCGGCGAGATAGACTATGTTTGACGGAGGCCGCAATTTGCCGGTGATCCTAGCGCAGAGCGCCTGCGCATTAGCCGCGAGCTGCAGCGGACCGCCGAATCCGCAGGCGCGCGCCGCGTCCGCTGTCCTGGCCCCGACGAGAAAGAGCGGCAAAAGCCGGCGGGCTTCCGGCGGGGGCCATTCCGGAGGAAGCTGCACCGATCGGAAGGCATGCGCGCTCGTGGCAGTCACCGCGTCGACGACACCTTGCGGCCAGATGGCCCCGCTCGGCACGATCTCGATCACCGGCGAAAGCACCGCCACGTGACCTATAGCAGCAAGCCTTTCGGCGCTGCGTGCCGCGTCGTCCTGCGCCCGGGTGACTAAGACGAGCATGTTTTAGACTTCTGCTTTCGCACATGATCCTATCCGAAAACTCTGCAACTTTTCGGAATTATGCCGAGCCTTCAAGAAAGTTTTTCGGCGCGCGCGCAAGCAGGTCACGAGCCGCGCTTTCGCCGACGCTTTCGGCTTCGACTGGCTTCCCGCTGACCCGCGTCTCGAAAAACTGCGCCCCGTCCGGACGCAAGATGATCGCGTGCAAGGCGAGTGTCGCACCATCCAGACTGGCGTGACCGCCGATCGGGGTCCGGCAGGAACCGTCGAGGACGCGCAGCAGAGCCCGCTCGCATCGCAACGCTATGCCGGTGGCAGAATCAAGGATCGGATCGATCAAGGCAGCGGCCGAAGCATCGCCCCGCCGAGCGGTGATGCCGATTGCGCCTTGCCCAACTGCCGGCACGAAATCTTCGCAACTGAGCAGCATCGTCGCTTTGTGCGCGAGGCCGAGCCGATTGAGCCCAGCAAGCGCCAAGATTGTGCCATCGACCAGGCCGCACGCGACCTTGTTCAATCGCGTCTCGACATTGCCGCGCAGAAGCGTGACTACGAGATCAGGCCGCAGCCGTTTCAACAAGGCGCCTCGGCGCAGCGAGGCCGTGCCGACAACCGCGCCGCGGGCCAACATGCACGGGTCCGAAGCCTTCGCCGAAATCCATGCGTCGCGGGCGTCCTCGCGTGGCAGATAGCCGATGATGTCGATAGTTTCGGGCAGGAGTGTCGGCAAGTCCTTTGCCGAATGGACGGCAATATCGATGTCGCCGCGGTCAAGCGCGATATCGAGCTCCTTGGTGAAGAGGCCCTTGCCGCCGGCTTCGCTCAGCGACCGATCCTGGATCGTGTCGCCGGTCGTCTTGACGGTGACGATCTCGAAATGGGCCGTTGCGACACCATGGCTTGCCGCAAGGCGGCGCTGGACCTGATGGGCCTGCGCCAGCGCCAGCGGGCTGCCGCGCGTACCGATCCTGAGCCGTGGCTTGTCGTCGAACGGTGAATTATCCGAAAGAATCGCTGATATCCTTGCTGTTTCGGAAGAGTGTGACGGTAGAATGGGCTTTCTGCACCAAAAGCCGGCTTTCCGCTATACGGCGGTTCACCTGCATGGTCAGGGTATCCTCATATGCCTATCTAAGGCGTGTCCCGGCGTCGAACCCATAGCTGCACCGGGACGTATTTTCACATTGGTGGTTCATGCGTGTCCTTGGAATTGAAACTACGTGCGATGAAACGGCCGCCGCCGTCGTCCGGCTGAGGCCTGAGGGCGGCGGCGAAATCCTCGCCAACGAGATAATGAGCCAGATCACCGAACATCAGGCCTATGGCGGCGTGGTGCCGGAAATCGCCGCACGCGCCCATATCGACGTGATCGACCGGCTGGTGCTCCGCGCGCTCGACCGTGCCAAGGTCACACTCGCCGAGCTCGACGGCATCGCCGCGGCGGCGGGACCCGGGCTCATCGGCGGGGTAATCGTCGGCCTGACCACGGCCAAGGCTTTGGCGCTAGCTGCGCATAAACCGTTTATTGCGGTCAACCACCTCGAGGCGCATGCGCTGACGGCGCGGCTCGGTGGCGGCCTCGATTTTCCTTATCTTCTGCTGCTCGTCTCCGGCGGCCATACGCAGCTCGTTGCCGTCAAAGGCGTCGGCGATTATCTACGCCTCGGTTCGACGGTGGACGATGCCGTCGGCGAAGCCTTCGACAAGGTCGCGAAAATGCTCGGCCTCGGCTATCCTGGTGGGCCGCAGGTCGAACGTGAAGCCGCCAAGGGCAGCGGCACGCGCTTCGATCTGCCGCGGCCTATGCTCGGCCGCACGAAGCCGAATTTCTCTTTCTCCGGGCTGAAGACAGCCGTGCGGCTCGAAGCCGAACGCATCGCTCCCTTGACCAATGCCGACGTCGCCGATCTCTGCGCCTCATTCCAGGCTGCCGTCGTCGATACGCTCGTCGATCGGCTGCGCGCTGGCGTGCGTATGTTCACCGAGCGGGTTGGCCCATGCCATGCAATGGTGGTCGCGGGAGGCGTCGCTGCTAATTCCGCGATCCGCCGCGCCTTAATGCGCTTTTGCGGCGAAAGCGGATTGCGCCTAGTGGTGCCGCCGATCGCGCTCTGCACCGACAATGGCGCGATGATCGCCTGGGCGGGCATAGAGAGGCTGATGCTCGGCCTTCGCGACGATATGACGTTCGCGGCGCGCCCGCGCTGGCCACTCGATGCCGACGGAGACGCGGCTCATCACGGCAAGGCCTAGTGTCTCGCACGAACGCGCTTGCCCATAACCAGCGGCTTGATCAAAAAAGCAAAGCCGCATCTTTGCTGAACGCGCCAGAGAGCGAGGAGTGACACGGAATGCAAGAGCGCACGCGCCAGATCGCAGTCCTCGGCGCCGGGGCCTGGGGAACGGTTCTTGCCAATCTCGCTGCGCGTACTGTGCCAAGTGTCAATCTCTGGTCGCGCGCAAGCGGACATGCCGCCGAAATGGCGGCGACCGGTGTCAACGCGCGGCGCCTGCCTGGCGTCCCGCTCGCCTCAAATGTCACGCCGACGGACTCACTGAGCGATGCTGCGCAGGCCGACATTATCTTCCTCGCGGTACCAGCACAGGCGTTGCGCCAGGTCTGTCTCATGCTGGCGTCGATCGTTGCAGCGGGCGTTCCCATCGTCATCTGCGCGAAAGGCATAGAACGCGCGACCGGCCTTTTCCTGAGCCAAGTCGTGGCGGAAATCCTGCCCGACAATCCGCCGGCCGTGCTCTCGGGGCCGAGCTTTGCGGCCGATGTCGCGAAGGGCCTGCCGACCGCGGTGACGCTCGCCGCCGATAATGATGAGCGCGCCGCCGCGCTTGCCCTGACGCTCGCGGCCCCTTGGTTCCGGCTCTACCATTCGCGGGACATTCGCGGCGTCGAGATCGGCGGCGCCGCCAAGAACGTGCTCGCCATCGCAAGCGGCATTGCCGCCGGCCGCGGCCTTGGCGCGAGCGCCGGCGCGGCGCTGATCGCACGCGGCTTCGCCGAACTCAGCCGGTTCGGGCGTGCCTTCGGGGCCGAAGCCGCGACGCTCACCGGCCTCTCGGGCCTCGGCGATCTTGTCCTGACCTGCGGTTCCGAACAATCGCGGAATTTTTCCTTTGGATACGCGCTGGGGCGAGGCGCGAGCGTCGCCGAGGCGAGCGCCGACGGCAAGCTGACGGAAGGCGTGTATACGTGCGGCATTCTCGTCGATCTCGCCCATCGCAAATCAGTGGACATGCCGATCTCGGCGGCGGTCGCAGCGGTCCTCGCGGAGCGCATCGAAATCGACGCGGCGATCGAAGCACTGCTGGCGCGGCCAGCGAAACCGGAGGTCGCGACAGGGAATGTCGAGGCGAACTCTCCATGATCTCTGTGAACGAGGCATGAGGCCGACCATCCCAGATCGCGCTAGCGCGATTTGGAACAGATCCTCCTGCGCATGGGAGGTTTTTGCTTTATTAGGTCGACAAACTGTCCTCACCCTGGGGATCCTGGCGAAGCAGGCGTCTTGAAGGGCAAAGGAAATTTGCTTGGGAAGAAAGTCAGATGGCGTATTGGCTGTTGAAGACCGAGCCGGATAGTTGGTCCTGGCACCAGCAGGTCGAAGCTGGCGCGAAAGGCACGTTCTGGAGCGGCGTCCGCAACCATTCCGCCAAACTCAACTTGATGGCGATGAAAGTCGGCGACCAAGCCTTCTTCTATCATTCGAATGAGGGCAAGGAGATCGTCGGGATCGTCACCATCATCAAAACCTATTATCCCGATCCGAGCGACAAGACCGGCACATTCGGTATGGTCGACGTGCGGGCCGACAAGTCGTTGAAGACGCCGGTGAGCCTTAAGGCGATCAAGGCGGAGCCGCGGTTGAAGGACATGATCCTGGTCAACAATTCGCGGCTTTCCGTGCAGCCGGTCACGGATGCGGAATGGAAGCTGATCTGCAAGATGGGCGGGGTGTGAGCTGCACGCCCCGGGAAGACGGCGCTGTTGCGGGGGATTCGATGGCTTGACCTGGCCCAGGCCGGCGGGCAGATGGACCGCGACGAAGTCACTGCCGGCGCAACTTGCCCGCGCCGCACAGCCCCGAGTGCCACCAGATGATTCGATCCGCCTTGATGAACGTGATGACGGCGGCGGCGCTGAAGGCAGGGCGCGGCCTCAAACGTGACTTCGGCGAAGTCGAAAACCTGCAAGTCTCTGTGAAGGGACCTGGCGATTTCGTCTCCGCCGCCGATCGCAAGGCCGAGAAGCGCCTGTTCGAAGATTTAAGCAAAGCCCGTCCCGGCTACGGCTTCGTGTTGGAAGAAGGCGGCGTCATCGAAGGCCCGGACAAGAGCCACACCTGGTATATCGACCCGCTCGATGGGACGACGAATTTCCTCCACGGGCTGCCGATCTTCGCGATCTCAATCGGGCTCGAGCGCGAGGGCCAGATTGTTGCGGGCCTTGTCTATAATCCGGTGACCGATGCCATGTATATCGCCGAAAAGGGCCAGGGCGCCTATCTGAACAACCGGCGCCTGCGGGTTGCGGCACGTCGCGACATAGCCGACGCCCTCATCGGCTGCGGCATTCCGCACCTGGGCAAGCGGGACGGCCATGCACGATTCGAGGCGGAATTCGCCGTCGTCATGGCGAACGTCTCCAATCTGCGCCGGCTTGGCGCCGTGGCGCTTGACCTCTGTTTCGTCGCCGCCGGCGCCTATGACGGCTTTTGGGAGCGTGACATCAAGCCTTGGGACATTGCCGCCGGCATGTTGATCGTGAAGGAAGCTGGCGGGTTCATCAGCGATGCGGACGGATGCGGGGGCATGCTTGCCAAGGGCTCCATCTGCGCCGGGAACGACGCCATACATTCGCAATTGTTGGCGCTCATTCGCTCTGCCGGATGACGCCGATTCATGCTAGAAATCCGGCGTTCCGTCGGACTGTCCGCGTCGGGTCTCCGACTCGGTTACGTGGCTTCTGGCGTCAACGCGAAGGCGGAGTGGATTCGACAATGGCGGCCGATCTCGACCCTTACAGGCTTTCCTCGCCGCGCGTCTATCTGCTGCGGATGCTGGTCTTTCTCATTCTCGTCGGATTCGTCGCGTTGATTCTGCACCGGCAGATCCGCACGGCCTTTCTCGCCAATCCCGGCCTGAATAGCCTGATTTTCTTCGTGCTCGCAGTCGGCATCGTTCTCGCGCTGCGGCAGGTGATACGGCTCTTCCGCGAGGTTCGCTGGGTGAATGCCCTGCCGCACGGCACCGCTGATAAGGTGCGCCAGCCCATCCTGCTTGCCCCCATGGCAACCTTGCTCGGCGACCGGCCGGCCGGCGCGATGATCTCGACCTTGACCTTGCGAGCGATCCTCGACTCGATCGGGACGCGGCTCGACGAGGCGAGGGATACGGCGCGTTATCTGACCGGCCTCCTCATCTTTCTTGGCCTGCTCGGTACGTTCTGGGGCCTGCTCGCAACTGTTGGCTCGATCGGCGAGGTTATCAAATCGATGCAGACCGGCAGCGATGCCGCCGTGATGTTCGACGATCTGAAGAATGGCCTCGCGGCGCCGCTCGCCGGCATGAGCATCTCGTTCACGTCGTCCCTGTTCGGTCTTGCCGGGTCGCTCGTTCTCGGCTTTCTCGATCTGCAGGCGGGGCAGGCGCAGAACCGGTTCTACAACGAGCTTGAGGATAATCTGACGGCGAGCACGACGGATACTCTGGTCGAAACCGGCCCCGTGTTGGAAGGGATTCCGCGCGATCTGCGCGCCGCGATCGACAAGATCGCAACAACTGCCGACCAGAGCCATGTGCGGGCAACTTCGATAGCCATGGCCAACCTCGCGGACGGCATCCAGAGCCTCGTCCAACACATGCGCTCGGAGCAGCAATTGATCCGCGACTGGGTCGAGGCCCAGGCGGAACAGAGCCAGGAGATCAAGACTGTATTGAAGCAGATTGCTTCTGAACCGGAGCGCCGCTGATGCCAGCGGTACGAGCGCGGCGGCACCAGCGCGCAATCGACTATTGGCCGGGCTTCGTCGATGCCTTGTCGACGATGTTGCTTGTCATCGTCTTTCTTCTTTCGGTGTTCATGCTGGCACAATTCTTCCTCGCCCGGGAGGTCTCCGGCAAGGACACGGTGCTGACGAAACTCAACAAGCAGATCGCGGAACTGACCTCGCTCCTGGCGCTTGAGAAAGCCGGGAAAGCCGACGCTGAGAGCACCATCGCATCGCTCATGGCGACGCTCGATACGACACAGAAGGACAAGGCCCGACTGCAATCTCAGATCGATGCCGCCAGTTCCGGTGCGTCGGGGGCCGACCAGAAGGTCGCCGCGGCCGAGCAGCAGCTCAATGCGGAGAAGCAAGTCTCCGCCCAGGCCCTCGCCCAGATCGAAATCCTCAATCAGCAGATCGGGGCGCTGAGGAAGCAGCTCGCGGCACTCGAAGATGCGCTCTCCGCCTCTAAGTCGCGCGATCGCGAATCGCAGGCGAAGATCGCCGACCTCGGCTCGCGCCTCAATCTGGCGCTGGCGCAGAAGGTGCAGGAGTTGTCACGCTATCGGTCAGATTTCTTCGGTCGCTTGCGCCAGATCCTCGGCGACCGCCCCGACATACGCACGGTCGGCGACCGCTTCGTCTTCCAGTCAGAAGTGCTCTTCGATACGGGCCAGGCGACGCTCAATCCCGCCGGCAAGGCCGAGCTCGACAAGCTTGCCGCCGCGGTCGTCGAGCTTGACCATGAGATCCCGCCGGAAATCCCATGGGTTCTGCGCGTTGACGGGCATACCGACAAGAGACCGATCCAATCGGCGCAGTTTCACTCGAACTGGGAGCTGTCGGCCTCGCGCGCGATCGCCGTCGTGCAATATCTGATCAGCAAAGGCGTCTCGCCGCAGCGCCTCGTCGCCGCCGGCTTTGGCGAATTCCAGCCGATCGATGCCGGCGATAGCGAAGATGCCTATCGCAAGAATCGCCGCATCGAACTGAAGCTCACCGAAAAATGACGCCGCCTCGACCGGAGCGGCGCAGATGAATGAAATTCCCGGCGCCGATTGGGCGAATTTCTTCGTCGCGGAAGTCGGCGCCTCGGCGGCGCTGACGGGGCTTGTCGTGGTCGCGATCTCCATCAATCTGGCAAAGATTCTCTCCTATCCCAGCCTGCCCGACCGCGCCGCGGAGGCACCCTTCGCGCTTGTCGGCGTGCTCGTCGGCGTTTTCACCGCGTGGGTTCTGCTCATCGAGATCCTGCGGTGATCGGCGGACTTTGAGCCTCCACCTTGCCTTGCATCGCGGCGCGAGTTCGGTCTAATGCGCCGTCGTTACCACACGCGCGCTACCGGGCCGGTAGCTCAATTGGTTAGAGCCGGCCGCTCATAACGGTCTGGTTGCAGGTTCGAGTCCTGCCCGGCCCACCGGTCTCGTCAAAACGCGACTGTTGGTCTTCATTGCCGGGGTCGATGGCTGCCGGACAACTTCGAGAGGTCCGTTCGACGCCGGATCAGGGCATTGCACGTCCGCGCTAAACGCTTGAGGCGGCTTTCGGGCGTCCAATCGATCGACTTCATCAGGCCCGCGCCGACAAGATCATCGGGATCAGAATATGGCTTGGAACAGGCCGCGCGAAGATCGGACCCCATCCACTCCATGTACCCCCTGTATTCAATGCCGTTCTGCCAATACTGGCCTTCGATGACGGCTCTTGTGACTTTTTCGGCAAATCGGCCCACCAACTTGGTGTGAAGCAGGCGACCAAGACATTCGCTTCCATTGATATGATGCGGGAGCGGAAAATGACAGTTCGCAAAAGCTGTTTCGTCGTCGTAGAAGACCAATGGATATTTCGAAAGACAAGGAAGCGTCGACAGTCCCAGTTCGACGGCCTTGCGATACCTCGGGCCGCCCCTGACGTCACAACCGCCCTCCCATTTTTGGATGACTTCAGCGGCCGCATCGAAATACAGACAGCCCTTTTCTATTTCATAGAGATCTATCATCGGTGCGAACAGTCGCGACAGGTGCTGGCGTTCCAGATGTTGGATGAGATCCGGAATCGGATGTTCAGCGCACCCCTGATAAACGAGTTGTTCGTCGACATCCGTTGTTAGCACCCAACGATTTGCTGCGGTTTGCCGGATGAGGCCGTCGATCCAGAGCCGCCCAAGGTTGTTTTGCCGATAGCTTTGCGCTGTCCAATAGAGTTCAACGTCAGGCTGAGATCGCAGGATCGTTTGCGTCTCGTCGAATGAACCATGATCGACGATGACGAAACGGTTCACGCCGAGCCGCCGGTAGTGAGACAAGAACTCCGGGAAGATATCGGCTTCATTCCTTGCGACACAGAATAGGGTCGGTCCGTCACCGCCTGGCCCGTGCGTGAGTTGGCGAAGATCCTTGAGAGAATTCTCCGCTGCTTCTCGATAGGCGCGCAGATTGGGCCACGTCTCCTCATTGCCGTTTACGAGGCGTTGTCGCAAAAGCTTCGGCATTCTTTCAATCACCTCGCAAGCAAGCGGCGCGGCGGCACCTAACTTGGCATTCTATTCGGCGCGCAAGGCGAAATCGCCGCCAAGCTGAGCTTTGGGCTTGCTCCCTAGGCGCCGCTCCCCCATATTTTGGCAGTATGAGCCAACTCCGGCCTTGACCCGGCAGATTGGGAGCTAGGTATGTTCATTGAGACTGAAGCCACGCCGAACCCGGCGACGTTGAAATTTCTGCCCTACCGCACGGTAATGCCCGCCGGCACGCTCGACATCCGCAGCGAAGCGGGCGCGGCGCAGTCGCCGCTGGCGCAGGCGCTGTTCGAAATTCCAGGCGTCGCAGGCGTCTATTTCGGAGCCGATTTCATCACGGTCACCAAAAATGCCGGCGAGTGGCCAGACCTGAAGCCGGTGATCCTTGGCGCCATCATGGAGCATTTCACCTCCGGCGCGCCTCTGCTCGCCGAAGGGGCTGCCGCCGATCCGATGACGGAACCGGACGAATTCTTCGCGCCGGAGGATGCGGAGACGGTCGAAGCCATCAAGGAGCTCATCGAGACGCGGGTGAGACCTTCAGTCGCAGGTGACGGAGGCGACATCAAGTTCCGCGGCTATCGCGAAGGCACTGTCTATCTGGCGATGAAGGGCTCGTGCTCGGGGTGCCCGTCGTCGACCGCGACGTTGCGGCACGGAATTCAAAACTTGCTCCGCCATTACGTGCCCGTCGTCCATACCGTCGAGCAAATCTGAACCCTCCGGAGCCTGAACGCGGCCGCATGACCGGCATGAAAATCCTCGCGATCGACACGGCGCTTCAGGCCGTATCGGCTTGCGTTTGCGAAGACGGAGCGACGGCGCCGGAAGTTTCTGAAACGATCATGATGCAGCGTGGCCATGCCGAAGCGCTGCTGCCGCTGCTCGACCGCATCATGGCGGAAGTCGATGGCGGCTTCGCGGCCTTGGGGCGGGTTGCCGTCACGGTCGGACCTGGCTCCTTCACGGGGCTCAGGGTCGGCATCGCCGCGGCGAGGGCCATAGGGATCGCCTGTAACGTGCCGGTCGTCGGCGTCTCCACGCTGGCGGCGCTCGCCGCCCCCTTGATCCTCTCGCAGAAGCCAGGTCTGGTCGCGGCGGCGATCGATGCAAGGCATGGGAATGTCTATTTCGCGGCTTTCGGACCAGACGGGCGGGCTCTCGTTTTGCCGCGCGTTGCAACAGTGCGTGACGCCGTCCGCCTGCTAGGCGCCGGGCCCATTCGCATGGCCGGTTCAGGCGCGCCCATGCTCGCGATCGAAGCCTGGTCGGCGCATCTGGCGGCGGAAGTGGTCGGCGACGTCGGCGCCCCGGACATCGTCTTCGTCGGCAAGCTTGGCCTCCTCGCCGACCCGCTGACTGCGACTGCACGGCCGCTTTATCTCAAACCTCCGGATGTCAAACCGCAGGAGGCGAGCCACGTACCGCTGGCCCGACCCTGATTTCGCATGTTCGGATGGTTCGAAAAGCCCCGATTGACGTCAATCCGCCGCATTGGGCCGGAATTCAGCCGAGAATGCGCGAAACTCCACGCGTCGAGCTTCGCGCATCCATGGGGTGCTACGGAGTTCGAGAACCTGCTCGCGGGCCGCGATGTCATCGGACAGGCGGCCATCGTCCCGACCCTCTGGCGCAAAAACGGCAAAGGGCTGGCCGGATTCGTTCTCTCCCGACGTGCTTTGGATGCGGCGGAAATCCTGACGATCGCCGTGGCGCCGAAGGCGCGCGGCAACGGCATCGGCAGCGCGCTTCTGGCGAATCATCTCGCTACCCTGGCGGCGGAAGGCGCGAAAACGCTCTTTCTTGAGGTCGAGACCGAGAACCGGGCGGCACTTGCGCTCTATCAGCGCTTCGGTTTCCGCCAAGTCGGCGAGCGCAAGGCTTACTACCGCAAAGCTGACGGGAACCACGCGGCCGCCCTCATTTTGCGCCGGGATCTCGATTAACTTTAACGCCCGACCAAACCGTGGCGACGCCACAAAATCCAGGGTAGAAGAGAGCGTGCCGCTTGATTGCCAAACTACCAGCGGTGTCTGTGAATTCAGGCCCCAAGGTCTTGTCCCTACAGGGACGACGGCGACACGATGCCAGCGAGGCTCATGAAGGATTCTTCTAATTCGCCCGCAAGGGCAGATTTTGCGGACCGGCCGGACGAAACCGCCGCGCCCGCTCCCGCGCGCAAGCTGTTCATCAAGTCATACGGTTGTCAGATGAATGCTTACGATGCGCAGAGGATGACCGACCTCCTCGCGCCGGAAGGCTTCGACGAGACGCAGAGCTTGGACGACGCCGATCTCGTGATCCTTAACACCTGTCACATCCGCGAGCGTGCGGCGGAAAAGATATTTTCCGAGATGGGCAAGGTCCGCGCCGTGAAAAAGGCGCGCCGCGCGGAAGGGCGTGCCACCAAAATTGTCGTTGCCGGCTGCGTCGCGCAAGCCGAGGGCGACGAGATTCTCCGTCGCGAAAAGGCCGTCGATCTCGTCGTCGGCCCGCAGAACTATCATCGCTTGCCGAACCTCCTACGCCGCGCCGAAGACGGGCGCGTCGTCGACACCGAATTTCCGGTTGAGGACAAGTTCGATCATCTCGTGCGGCCCACACAGGCCAAGACGCAGGCGCGCGGCGTCGGCGCCTTCGTGACAGTGCAGGAAGGATGCGACAAGTTCTGCACGTTCTGCGTCGTCCCCTATACGCGCGGCGCGGAAGTCTCGCGTTCCGTTGCTAAGATCCTCGCTGAGGTGGAAGACCTTGCTGACGCGGGCGTGAAAGAAGTCACGCTGCTCGGACAGAACGTCAATGCCTATCATGGCGAAGGACTCGACGGCCGCATCTGGTCACTGGCTCGGCTCTGCGCGCGACTAGCGGAAGTGCCGGGCATCATCCGCCTGCGCTATACGACGAGCCATCCCAACGACATGGACGACGAGCTCATCGCCGCGCATCGCGACTTGCCGGCACTGATGCCCTATCTGCATCTGCCGGTCCAGGCGGGCTCCGACGCCGTGCTTGCCGCCATGCATCGCAAGCACGGGCGCAGTGCCTATCGCGACATCATCGCGCGGCTGCGCGCGGCGCGGCCGGACATCGCGCTCTCGTCCGATTTCATCGTCGGCTTTCCCGGCGAGACAGACGCAGATTTCGAGGCGACGCTCGATCTCATTCGCGAAGTGGAGTTCGCCAGCGCCTTCTCGTTCAAATATTCGCCCCGCCCCGGAACACCCGGCGCCGAAATGGCGGACCAAATCCCGGAACCGGTGAAGCGCGAGCGGCTCGCACGACTGCAAGGCCTGCTCGAAGCCCAGCGCCAGGCTTTCAATCGCAAGACGATTGGCAGAGACTCTTGCTGTCCTGTTCGAAAAAAAAGGCCGCCATGCCGGTCAAATCGCCGGCAAGTCTCCCTATCTACAGGCGGTCCAGATCACGGCTCCAGACCATCTCATCGGCACGGTCGCGACCGTGGAGGTCACCGGGCTGGGAACAAATTCGCTGTTTGGACGTCTCGCACGCGCCGAGTTAGCGGATGACACGCTTGGATATGAGACGAAAGCAACCCGCGCGATCAGCGCAGAAGAGGTAGAGGCTTGAGACCATCGGATCGTTCGATGCCGTCGCTGAGACCCGAGGCCGCGCAGCCGCCCGTCCCCTCCAAGACGTCACCGGTCGAGATCACATTGGCCTTCGACGATAATCGCCACGCCTCGCTGCTCTTTGGCCTTTATGACCAGAACCTCGCCAAACTCGAGCGCCGGCTCGGCGTGCTGGCCAATGCCGTCGGCAATCACGTCACAATCAAAGGGGCGCCGGAAGCCTGCGAACAGGCGCGTCGCGTGCTCGAAAATCTGTATGAGCGGGTAAAGCTTGGCCAGCCGGTTGGTCTCGGCGATGTCGATGGCGCGATCCAAGAAGGCACGTTGCAAGGCAGCCTGTTTCCCAACGCCGAGATCGGGCGGGCGGTTTTCGAGCAGATCAGCACCCGCCGGCGCGGCGTGGTGCGGGCCCGCAACGCCGCGCAGGACCTCTATCTGCGCTACCTCAAGCGCAACGAACTCTGTTTCGCCGAGGGACCGGCCGGCACCGGCAAGACATGGCTAGCAGTCGGCTATGCCGTCTCGCTGCTCGAACAAGGCATCATCGAGCGGCTGATCCTTTCACGGCCGGCGGTCGAGGCCGGCGAGCGGCTCGGCTTTTTGCCGGGCGACATGCGCGAGAAGGTCGATCCCTATCTGCGGCCGATCTTCGACGCATTGAACGACTTTATGGACGGCCGCATGATCGAGCGCGGGATGCAGACGGGCATGATCGAAGTCGCGCCGCTCGCTTTTATGCGCGGCCGGACCCTGACCAATGCCTGTGTTCTGCTCGACGAGGCGCAGAATACGAGTTCGGTGCAGATGAAGATGTTCTTGACCCGGCTTGGCGAAGGCTCGCGCATGATCGTCACCGGCGATCCGTCGCAAACCGATCTTCCGCCAGGCCAGATCTCCGGCTTGAGCGAGGCGATCGGCCTGTTGGCCGGACTCGAAGGGATCGGCCACGTCCGTTTCGTCGAGAGCGATGTCGTGCGACACGATCTCGTGCGCCGCATCGTTACTGCCTATGAGGAGCGCTCCCGCGACGGTCTCCCTAACGGTGGTTCGCGTCGATGAGCGAGAGCGGCCCGACAATCGAGGTCTTATTGGGCAACGAGCTTTGGTCGTCGCTCGATAATGTCACGGAATTGGCCGAAGCGGCGATCGCCGAAGCAATCCGGCAAGCGCGCGCGACGCTCAGCCCCGGCGCGGAAATCAGCATTCTTCTCTGCGACGATCGCTTCATCCGCACGCTCAATGCGCAATGGCGCGGCAAGGACGCGGCGACCAACGTGCTGTCGTTTCCGGCGCCGGGCGATGTGACCACGGCGCCGGCGCTTGGCGATATTGCCATAGCCTTCGAGACCACCGCGCGCGAGGCGGCGGAGGAAGGCAAGAGCCTGAAAGATCATGTCAGCCATCTCCTGGTGCATGGTTTTCTGCACCTCATTGGCTACGATCATGAAGGCGACGCCGAGGCTGCGGCAATGGAACAGCTCGAACGCAATATTCTTGCCGCGCTCGGCATCGCTGACCCCTATCGCACGGCCTTTGTCGAGAACGCCGAATGACTCTCAACGGCGACAACGAGAACGGGCACGACAGGCCGGCTGCCGGCGTCAAGCCAAGCCTGCTCGATCGTTTGCGCGCGCTGTTTGGCCTCGGCAACGCCTCGATCCGCGACGACGTTCAGGAAGCACTCGAGGATATTTCGGCCGCGCCCGGCTTTTCGCCGCTCGAACGCGCGATGCTGAAGAATGTCCTGTCGCTACATGAAGTGCGGGTCGAAGACCTTATGATCCCGCGCGCGGACATCATCTCAGTTTCCTCCGATTCGACTATGGCCGAAGTGCTGGAGGTGTTCCGGACCGCAGGCCATTCGCGCCTGCCGGTTTATGCTGGGAATCTCGACGATCCGCGCGGAATGATCCACATCCGCGATGTCGTTGATTTAATCGCCGCGGCGACCGATGACTTCAAGTTCGATCCGGCGCACCAAGGCAAACCGGGGCTGGACGAGGTGAGCCTGATGGAAGCCGACATTCTGCGCCCAGTTCTGTTCGTGCCGCCGTCGATGCCGGCGCTCGATCTTTTGGTGAAAATGCAGACGACGCGCACGCATATGGCGCTTGTCATCGACGAATACGGCGGAACCGACGGATTGGCTTCGATCGAGGACATCGTCGAAATGATCGTCGGCGATATCGAGGACGAGCACGACGAGGACGAAAGCCCCAAGATCGAACTGGCGGAGGACGGTAATTTCATCGTTGACGCGCGCGCGAGCCTGGGCGACGTCTCGCAGGTGATCGGGCAGGATCTCACCACCGTCGTCGACGCCGAAGACATCGATACGCTAGGGGAACTCATCACCAGCCTCGCCGGGCATGTGCCTTCGCGCGGCGAGATCGTCGTCGAAGACGGGCTCGAATTCGAAGTTCTCGATGCGGATCCGCGGCGGGTGAAGCGAATCAAAATCCATCCCTGCGGCGCAAGCTTGCCTGCCCCAGAAGCGGATGCGCCAGAAGAGATGGACGACGACGGCACGCCCGAGCAGCCGCGATCGCGAAATGCGGGGCTCTAGACCTTGTTTCGACGCATGATCTTGTCCGAGAAGTCGCAGACTTTTCGGGCTCATGCTTTGGCCACGCGGCACAAAAGCCGATAAGTTCTCCCCGATTCGTTTTTCCTACGATGCTTCGGCGCGCGAGCACATGTATTCGATCGCGGAAATCGTTATTCTCTCTGGCGGCTGGCGGCGGCGCCTGATTGCCTTTCTCGCCGGCGCGTGCGGTGCGCTGGCGCTCGCTCCGGTCGATTTCTTTCCTGCCATCATCGTCCCGATGACAGTCGCCGTCTGGCTGATCGACGGTGCGGCAGAAGCCAAGCACAGCGGCTACGGGCGCGCGCCATTCGCTTCCCTGAAGAATGCATTCGACGCCGGTTGGTGGTGGGGATTTGGATATTTCGTCGCCGGGTTCTGGTGGCTCGGCGCCGCATTCCTCGTCCAGCCGGAAGATTTCGTCTGGGCTCTGCCGTTCGGCGTCTTCGGGCTGCCGGCCCTACTCGCGTTCTTTCCGGCATTGGGATTTGCGATTGCGCGCGTGTTCTGGGCGCCGGGAGTGAGCCGCATACTCGCACTCGCCGGCGGATTGGGCCTGAGCGAATGGCTGCGCGGCCACGTGCTGACCGGCTTTCCGTGGAACGACTTCGGCATGGTGCTCGGCAATCATCTGCTTTTGGCGCAATTCGCGGCGATCGGTGGCCTCGCAGGGCTGAATGTGCTGACCGTTGCGATTTTTGCCGCGCCGGCGCTTCTCGCCGACCATCGGCCGAGCAAAGGCGGCAGGCTGCGGGTTCCGGCCGGTCTCATCGCCGCGGGCGTGGCCCTCGCCGGTCTCACCGGTTTCGGCGCACTGCGCCTGGCCGAGACGCCGCCTGCGCCGGTCGCTGCCGTGAAAGTGCGGCTCATGCAGCCGAACCTTGCCGAAGATGCGAAGTTCAGCGCGGAGAACAAGGATGAGATCGTCACTCATTATCTGACGCTCTCGGATCGTTCGACGGATCCGGAGCACACTGGCCTCGCCGATGTGACATTGCTCGTCTGGCCGGAATCGGCCTTCCCCTTCATCCTGACCGAAGACCCTCAGACACTGGCCAGAATCGGCGCTGCCTTACCCTCAGGAACGACTTTAGTGACCGGCGCGGCGCGCGTCGGCGTCCCACCAGCCGAGCCCGGTTCGCACCCGCGGCCCGGCTTCTACAATTCGATCCTCGTGATCGCGCACGGAGGCATCATTCTCGACATCTACGACAAGGTTCACCTCGTACCTTTCGGTGAATATTTGCCGATGGGAGAGTTGTTGGAAAAATTCGGCCTGCACCATTTCGTGCATGTGCCCGGCGGCTTTCAGAGAGGCTTCGCGCACAAACTGCTCAGCCTGCCAGGCTTGCCGCCAGTGGTGCCGCTCATTTGCTATGAGGCCATTTTTCCGGAAGAAGCCGTACCGGCTATGCCTTCCGGGACGGCGCAGCCGGGCTTCATGCTTAATGTCACCAACGATGCCTGGTTCGGCCGAACCGCCGGCCCCTACCAGCATTTCGCGCAGGCCCGGCTGCTGACGATCGAGCAAGGTCTGCCGCTGTTGCGCGCCGCCAACACCGGCATTTCAGCAATCGTCGATCCCTATGGTCGCATCCTGGGAGAATTGCCGTTGGCGCAGGAAGGAGTCCTCGACGGCATTCTGCCGCAAAAGATCGCACCGCCGCCGTTTGCACGCGCGCCGCTCCTCGCCGGCCTACTGGCCTGGACGGCCGCTCTTTTGGCGTCTTTGGTGCTCCGACTGTTGGTTTGACTTCCGAAGAAAACGCGGTTTTATAGGCGGAATTTGCAGGGAGGGTGACGTGACGCCACGCCCATATGGGGCTGCGGAAACGTCGAAACAAACAGGCAGGTTTTTCTTTGCGGTTTCGCATCGTTGAACCGACCGCTTAGTAAGGACGCGCGCGTGCCAGAGCCGGCTCGGTTCTGCCGGAAATCGCCCCGCTCCAAACTCAAGTCGGCCGGCAAATCGAAGACTTGGCGATCTTATTGATGACGCCAATCGCTACCTTGAAATTCCACGATTTTTCGGAAGCCACGCCAGGAGATTCCTTTTCGTGAAGAAGGTCCCGAATCCGATCGATCGTCATGTCGGCAGCCGGGTCCGCATGCGGCGAATTCTCCTCGGCATGAGCCAGGAGAAACTCGGCGAAGCCCTGGGGCTGACCTTCCAGCAGGTTCAGAAATACGAAAAGGGCACCAACCGGATCGGCGCCAGCCGGCTGCAGCAGATTTCGACAACGCTCAACGTGCCGCCGGCTTTTTTCTTCGACGGCGCCCCTATGAACGAAGGCGGGATCGGCGGCGCTCCCAGTGACCTCGCCGTCGCGGAGGAAGCAAGCTCTTCGTTCGTGCTCGACTTCATTGCCACAGCCGAGGGCTTGAGCTTGAACAAAGCGTTCGCCCGCATTCAGGATCCGAAGGTGCGCAAGCGCATCATCGACCTCGTTGCCAGCCTCGCCAGCGAAGAACCGCCATCCAGTTCCGGCGGCAAACGCGGCAAAGCGTGAGTTCGCGCGTTCGTTATAGCGGACATATCGCCCGGCTGCGCTTGACGAAACGAACGGTTTATTGGAGATTTCGGCCGCTCTTCGCGGCTCTCGTCTCTGCCCCCGGCGAAGGGATCCCACGCCTCCCGCAGTCGCATCGTCGGAGTTCATCTGTGCCTCGGCAAAACTATCTGTTCACAAGCGAGTCCGTCTCCGAAGGTCATCCAGACAAGGTCTGCGATCGGGTTTCCGACGAGGTCGTCGATCTGTTCTTCAGGGAAGGCGAGAAGGCCGGCCTCGATCCCTATCAGATCCGGGTCGCTTGCGAGACCTTGGCGACGACGAACCGGGTGGTGATGGCCGGTGAGGTCCGCGGCCCGAGGATCTCCGTCGCAAGGCTCGAGGAGACGGCGCGGCAAGCGATCAAGGATATCGGCTATGAGCAGGCCGGCTTCCATTGGCAGAATGCCAATATCGAGGTTTTGCTGCACGCCCAATCGGCGGACATCGCGCAGGGCGTGGATGCCCGGGGCAATAAGGACGAGGGGGCCGGCGACCAGGGCATCATGTTCGGCTATGCCTGCACGGAAACGCCCGAGCTGATGCCGGCGCCGATCTATTATGCCCACAAGATTCTCGAAGTGCTCGCCCGCGAACGCAAGCAACGCCATGGCGACGTGGCGAAACTCGGGCCCGATGCCAAGAGCCAGGTGACGATTAGATATGTCAACGGCAAGGCGATCGGCGCGACCCAGATCGTGCTGTCGACACAGCATCTCGACGAGACGCTGACATCTGCCGATGTGCGTGCCATCGTCGAGCCCTATATCCGGGCCACTCTGCCCGAGGAATGGATCACGCCCGACACGGTGTGGCATATCAATCCTACCGGCAAATTCGTCATCGGCGGACCGGATGGCGATTGCGGCCTGACCGGCCGCAAGATCATCGTCGACACCTATGGTGGGGCGGCCCCGCATGGCGGCGGCGCCTTTTCCGGCAAGGACCCGACGAAAGTGGACCGCTCCGCTGCCTATGCCGCCCGCTATCTGGCCAAGAACATCGTCGCCGCCGGCCTCGCCGACCGCTGCACGATCCAGCTCGCTTATGCGATAGGCCAATCCGAGCCTCTGTCGATCTACGTCGACACGCACGGCACCGGGCGTGTGCCGGAAGATAAGCTCGAAGCGATCCTGCCGCAGGTCATGCGACTGTCGCCACGCGGGATTCGGGATCATCTCTCCTTGAACCGGCCCATCTATGCGCGCACCGCCGCCTATGGCCATTTCGGCCGTATTCCCGAGGCCGACGGCGGCTTTTCGTGGGAGCGCGCCGATCTGGTCGACAATCTGCGCGCCAGTCTTGGCTAGAGCATGAGCCCGAAGAGTTGCAGACTTTTCGGGTCTGGATCACGCGTCACAAAACATGAAATCGCGCCGAATCGAGAAGGGTGAAGCGATAAGCGACTCGCGCCTTTATGGCCGGCGCAAGGGCAAGAAACTGCGGCCGCGTCAGGCCGGGCTTCTCGAAACACTGCTGCCGCAGTTAGCGCTCGATCCGTCGCGCCCGATCGCCGACGCAACGACGTTGTTTGCACGAAAACCTGAAGCGATCTGGCTTGAGATCGGCTTTGGCGGCGGCGAGCATCTTGCTGCCGAAGCGAAGGCCAACCCGGGCTGCGGCTTCATCGGCTGCGAATATTTTGAGAACGGCGTTGCCAAGGTTTTGGCGCTCATCGAGGCGCAGGAGCTCGACAATATCCGGCTCTTTTGCGGCGATGCGAGTACGATGATCGACGCGCTGCCGGAGGCCGCCTTGCAGGGAGCCTACCTGCTCTATCCCGACCCATGGCCCAAGCGGCGGCAACACAAGCGCCGGTTTCTCTCCGATGCGATGCTCGGCAGGCTCGCGCGGGTGATGCAGCCGGGCGCCGAGCTACGCTTTGCAACCGACATCGCCGACAATGCCGGCTGGACATTGGCGCGCGTCCTACGCTCTCCCGATTTCGTCTGGAAGGCGGAGACGGCGGCCGACTGGCTGCAAGCGTGGCCGGGCTGGATGTCCACGCGCTATGAAGCCAAGGCGCTCGTTCAAGGCCGCAAGCCGGTCTACCTGACCTTCGTACGGCGATGAAAATTCACGCCTTATAGGGTCCAAACCGCAGCAGCCCGGCGCCATGCGCCTTCAACCAGGCTTCGGCGCGATCGACATCGGCCGAGAGCCTCGCCACGACTTTCCAAAAACTGGACGAATGATTTAGATAGATGAGATGCGCGACCTCATGTGCAGCGAGATAGTCGAGCACATAGCGCGGCGCCATGATGAGCCGCCACGAGAAGTTCAAAGTTCCCGTCGAGGAGCAGGAACCCCAGCGGCTCGTCGTATCGCGCAGGCTGATCCTGCGCGGCGTGACCCCGATCTTCGCGGCATGTCGAAAGACGGCGGCCTCGAGATCACGCTTGGCTTCGCGGATGAGAAAATCCTGCACGCGGCGCGCTACATGAGCTGGATCGCCGCTGACGCAAAGCAGGGGCAACGTGCTGTCCGCGAGGGCTTTGCTTGCCGGTTCGATCCAGACGGTGCCGCGCTGCCGCGGCCGTTCTGCGATTCGATGATTGATGCCGCGGATCGGCACAATTTCGCCCCCGCCAAAGGGCATTGGCGCGGGCAGACGCTGGAGACGCACGCCGATCCACGCCGCATGGCGTTCGATGAAGCTGCGCGCGCCGGCAATCGACCCGCGCGGCGGCATCGTCAATACCACATCGCGCGTCGCCGCCCGCACACGCAACGTAAAGCGCCGCGCCGAGTTGATCCGCTTCAACGCGACGCGATAGGTTTCGCCCGCATGCGAGATGTCGAGATAGGCGATATCCGACGTGCGAGGAGCGTTTTTGCGTGAGGAACCCGGCATGAAGAGAGCTTAGCCGGAGCGCGCCTGAGTCGCTACTGGCTGGGTGGCTCCGAAGGCCAGGATTCTGCCTCCGCGCCCCTCTCGAGCCAGACCGGTCGGCGGCCAAAAACAAGGAAATGATGGCTGAGCTAAAGCTTAGCCATTCTCGCCTTCGCGGATGGGTCGTTCAGATCGGCGCGACGGCGGCCTGGAACGCCCGGATGCGCGGGGCGATTTCCTGGCGGTAGCGGGAGCCGTTGAAAACGCCATAGTGGCCGACATTATTTTGCTGATAGTGAAGCTTCCGCTTCGCTGGGATGCTGAGGCAGAGATCCTGCGCGGCATGGGTCTGTCCCAGCCCGGAAATATCGTCCTTTTCGCCTTCGACGGTCATCAGCGCCGTCCGATTGACCGCGGCTAGGTCGATGATTTCGCCACGATGCATCATCTCGCCCTTTGGCAAAAGGTGCTGGACAAAGACGGTGTCGATCGTCTGCAAATAGAATTCCGCAGTCAGATCCATGACCGCCAGGTATTCGTCATAGAACTCGCGGTGTTTTTCGGCGGAGTCGCCGTCGCCTTCCATCAGATGGTTGAACATTTCGATATGGGCGCTGACGTGCCGCCCGAAATTCATCGCCATGAAGCCGGACAACTGGAGAAAGCCCGGATAGACCTCGCGGCCTACTCCCGGATAGGGATAGGGTACCGGATGCACGCAGTTGTGCTTGAACCATTCGCGGCCGCGCTCCCGGGCAAGAAGATTGACGGAAGTAGGACTGCGCCGCGAGTCGATCGGGCCGCCCATCAATGTCATTGACGCGGGGGCGTCCGGATCCCCTCGCTTTTCCAAGAGCGCGACAGCCGCAATCAAAGGCACCGCCGGTTGGCAGACGGCGATCGTATGCAGCGCACGCCCGTCCTTTGCCGCGCTCAGCAGCTGACACATCTCGATCACGTAATCGATATAATCGTCGAGATCGAAGGTGCCGAGGGCGAGCGGGACCATCCGCGCATCCGCCCAATCGGTGATGTAAACGTCATAAAAGGGTAGGAAAGCTTCGACCGTGCCGCGCAACAGCGTCGCGTGATGGCCAGACATGGGCGCGACGATCAGGAGCTTCTGCTGCTGCTTTGGGCCGCCGCCTTGCCATCCGCGCGCGAAATGCAGGAGCTTGCAGAAGGTCTTTTGCCAAACGATTTCCTCGTGAATGGGCACTGTCTTGCCGCCAATCACCGTCTCGTTGAGGCCGAAGATCGGCTTGCCATAGCGTCGCGTCAGACGCTCGAACAGCTCCGCCGAAGCCGCCACATTGCGGCCGACTTGTGTGTGCGCGAGGGGATTGATCGGATTGTTGAACCAAAGCCGCGCCATATCGGAACATGCGCGGGCCGGCGCAAGTGCCAGGTAGGCCATCTCATGCCACTGATAGGAATACGTATTCATCGATTCCACTGCTTCCGAGATCACCCCCACGCGAACCGACAACCGCCCGACAAGGCCTGCGTTCCGCTAGGGCCTCCGAATGTCTTTTTGCACCGCACACGCTTAGTACCATAAATTTCTCAAATCAATGCAATGAAATATATATAATTTTTCCCTTCAGACGCACCAGCAAGATATGGAAAATACCTTACAAATCAGTCATTCGCCGGTTTGAAGCAGGCTGCCGGCGCGGCGCGCGTCCTGCAAAAAGAAGTGGAAACTTGCAACCGACATCAGAAAGATGACGATGTTCAAGGCGAAGGCTTCGCCCATTAGATCCGCGCGGAATTCATGGCGGATGAGCAGCGCCCGCAAGCCCTCGAACACATAGGTCGGCGGCAAAGCCCAGGCAAAGTGTTGCAGCCATGGCGGCAGGATGGCGACCGGGTAATAAACGCAGGCCAGGGGCAGCATCAGAAACATCATCGTCCAAACAAGGCTTTCCGCCGCAAGCCCGTAGCGGAGCACAAGGCCGGAGACGAACAGGCCGAGCGCCCAGCCGGTTAAAACGAGGTTGGCGAAGAACGCACCGAGCGCGAGACCGAGCCCCCAGAGATTGAAGCCGAAGAACCAGATCGCGAGAAGCGAAACCGGCACCATGCCGATTGCCAGACGGATGATGCTCATCGCCATCAGCGACAGGATGAATTCACTGATTCGCAGTGGGCTCATCATGAGATTGGCGATGTTGCGCGACCACATTTCTTCGAGAAACGACACCGAGAATCCGAGCTGCCCGCGAAACAAAATGTCCCACAGCAACATCGCGCCGATCAGAGCGCCGGCGGCGAGACCCAAACGCCCGGCAGCGGCACCGGCCGCCGGTGCCTTTGCAAGATAGGTCTGCAGGAACCCCCAGGTCAGCATTTGGACCAGCGGCCAATAGATGAGATCGAGGAGCCGCGGCACCGACGAACGCAGGAGATAAAGATAACGCTGCATCATCGCGCCGACGCGACCGAAGGAAAAATCTACGCGCATGGTGTCCGATTCGTTCATCGGGCGCTCGCTTCCCGGCGGCCGCGCGCGAGATCGAGAAAAACATCCTCAAGATTGCTCCGGTCGAACCGAGCGAGGAGCTCCGCCGGGCTGCCATCGCCGACAATTCGCCCCTGCTTCAGCATGATCACCCGATCGCAAAGCCGTTCGACTTCGATCATGTTATGCGAGGCGAGAAGGATGGTGGCGCGCTTGCCGCGGCGATAATCTTCAATATGCGCCCTCACCCAATCAGCGGTATCCGGATCGAGTGAGGCGGTCGGCTCATCGAGTAAGAGAACGTCGGGTTCGTTGATGAGCGCCTTGGCCAGCGCAACGCGCGTTTTCTGGCCGGCGGAGAGCTGGCCTGACGGCCGGTCGAGCAGATCCTCAAGCGCGAGATCTTTCGCCAGACTTGCGATCCGCGTATCGATTTCAGCAACGCCGTAGAGGCGACCGAAGACCTCAAGATTCTGGCGGACGCTGAGCCGATGCGGCATGTCCACATAGGGGCTTTCAAAATTCATCCGCGCCAGCACGCGATGGCGCTCGCGCAGCATGTCGATGCCGAGGACGCGGACCTTGCCTGAGGTCGGCAGAATGAGCCCCATGATCATGCCGATGGTCGTCGACTTGCCGGCACCATTGCCGCCGAGAAGCCCGGTAACCGAACCACGCGCGACGGCAAAGCTGAGATCATCGACCGCGACGAGGCCCTTGAAGATTTTCGTCAGAGCCTCGACTTCGATGGCGTGGTCTGCCGGGTCGAAAGCGCCGGAGGGCATCGAAGGCGGCACGGCGAGATCCATGGGTTGCGGGCCTGTCGCTTGACTTATTTCAGGTGCATATTGCAAGCGAAAAGAGCCAGAGCAAGATGACCGTGCGGGGGCGGCGCGACGTGAGAGGATGCCTTGACTGACCCTGTGGATCTCGACCTCGGCAGACGCTCGCGTCGGCTACGCGTCGATACGCTAGTCCGATTGCGCTGGCTCGCGGTGTGTGGGCAGGCGATTGCCGTGCTCGTCGTCCGCTATGTCCTCGGCTTTCCGATCCCGCTTGGCCTCTGCCTCCTCTTCATCGCGGGCTCGGCCTGGCTGAACATTCTGCTGCGGCTTCGGTTCGGGCGCAGCGACCGGCTCGAAGATCCGCCGGCGGCTGCCATGCTCGCCTATGACATCATTCAGCTCTCGGCGCTGCTCTATCTGACCGGCGGCCTCGAAAATCCATTCGCGATCCTGTTCCTGGCACCGATCATGATCGCTGCCGTCTCCTTCTCCGGCCTGATCACGCTGGATCTGACCTTATTGATGGTCGCCGCGGCGACGGCGCTCACCTTCACACATTATCCCCTGCCGTGGTTTCCCGGCGAGACGCTCGAGCTGCCGGTCGTCTACAGCCTTGGCATCTGGGTCGCCATCACAGTCGGCGCGGCGTTTCACGGCGATTTATGCGTCGCGCATCGCGGAGGAAACCCGCAAGCTTGCCGACGCTTTCGCAGCGACCGAACTCGTCATCGCGCGCGAACAACATCTGACCCAGCTCGACGGTCTCGCCGCCGCGGCGGCACATGAACTCGGCACGCCGCTCGCGACGATCACCTTGGTCGTCAAGGAATTGCAAAAGCAATTACCGCAAAGTGCGACCATTCGAAGAGGACGTGGCGCTGATCGCGCAAGAGGTCGTCCGCTGCCGCGGTATCCTCGCCAAGATCGCCTCGCTCGGCGACGAATCGGGCGACTTCTTCGGCGAGATGAGCCTTGGTGTTCTGCTCGAAGAAGCGGTCGCGCCGCATCGCGATTTCGGCGTCGTAGATCAGCATCGAGAAGGAGGGCGACGGCCCCGAGCCCGATCTGCCGGCGCAATCCGGGCATGCTCTATGGCCTCGGCAATCTGATCGAAAATGCAATCGATTTCGCCAAGTCCGAAGTAAGGATCATCGCCCGTTGGAGCGGCTCCTCCGTGGAAGTCGCGATCGAAGACGACGGCCCAGGCTTTTCGCCGGATGTGATCGGACGTCTCGGCGAGCCCTATGTCACGACGAAGAAGGACCGGCGCGCCAAAATGGAGGAGGATTCAGGGCTCGGCCTTGGCCTTTTCATCGCCAAGACCTTGCTTGAGCGCTCGGGCGCTACGGTCCTCTCGACCAATCGCGCGCCGCCGCAATCCGGCGCGCGCGTGACGATCCGCTGGCTGCGCGCCGTCTTTGAACTTGGCCGGCGCGGTGGCCGAACCCAGGAGGAGCCCCCCAAGGCCGAATTCCCGGCATGACGGGCGCGAATTTGCCGGACATCCGGCAGGACGTGACAGGGCCGCCGCCAAGCTGATAAAGCTAGAAAAATGTAACTTTACCCGACAAAAACGCCCAAAAAGCATAGGCCAGTTTTCCGTTCTAGGGGAGAGAAAACCGACCTAATATGAACGAAACATGAGGGACCCATAATGAAGACCGACCCCCCCGAAATGGGCCAGGGCAAAGGGTGGAAATCATTTCCCTTGTCGGCGAAGCCGACGCGGACAAGACCCTCTTGATCGTCGATGACGACCGGCCATTCCTGTCGCGCCTGCAGCGGGCGATGGAGGGACGTGGCTTTATCGTGACTGCTGTGCAGTCGGTGGCCGAAGGGCTTGCCGCCATCGCCCAGGAGGCGCCCGCCTTCGCCGTGATCGACATGCGGCTCACCGACGGCAATGGGCTCGATGTCATCTCCGAGCTGAAGGCGAAGCGCCCAGATGCACGCGCGATCATCTTGACCGGCTACGGCAATATCGTCACCGCGGTGACGGCGGTGAAGCTCGGCGCCTTCGATTATCTGGCGAAGCCGGCGGATGCCGACGACATTTATGCGGCCTTGATGGCGACCCGCCACGACAAGGCGGAAGTGCCGGAAAATCCGATGTCGGCCGACCGCGTCCGCTGGGAACATATCCAGCGGATCTACGAGCTTTGCGGCCGCAATGTTTCAGAGACGGCGCGCCGGCTCAACATGCATCGGCGCACCTTGCAGCGCATCCTCGCCAAGCGCGCGCCGCGGTAAAGGCGGCATGCTGCCCTCGCCCTTCGGGACGCTTGCTGCGCAAGCTCTTCCTGGTGCGGGTAAAGTTTCAATTCATCGAACCAAGGCCCCATGCTGAGAAGTGTCCGCAGGACTCTTCTCGAAGCATGATATTTTAGCCTAGCTCAGTACTCAGCTTCACAGCGGCCCGAAGCCCAGAATTTCCGGATCGGTCAAACCGTGCAGCCGATGCGCCGCGGCATGGGCGAAGCGCATCAGCACAGCGCGCCGCGTTGCGGCCGCCAGGCGATGCTCGGGCGCTTCGCGCATGATTTCGGCGCCGAAGCCATCGGCGATGATGAGGCCGGCATCCATCGGCATGATCGCAGGTGGTACGCCTTCCGGAATCGCGAAATAAAGCCTGTCGCAATGGGCGCGATAGTCCGGCCATTTCGCATCGGCGCGAAAATCGGCGATCGACGATTTGATCTCGACTATGACGATGGTCGCATCGCTCGCCAGCGCGACGATGTCGGCGCGCCGGCCGCTCGCTAGCGGCAATTCCGTCAATGTCGAGAATTTAAGATTGCGCAGCAGCCGGCGCGTGCCACGGCCGATGGAGAGCGCCATCTCGGACTGGCGGCCATCGATCGGCACAACGACTTCGCTAGGGTTCCGCATGGCTCTGCGCGCGACACCCATTCACATGGTTGGATTGCTCGTTTGACCGCCCGATGCGGCTGCGTCGCTGAGGCCGAGCTTTGCTTCAAGCGCCGCGATGCGTTTGGCGAGTCGCTCGTTCTCCTCGCGTGCCGCGATCGCCATATCCTTCACCGCCTCGAACTCCTCGCGAGTGACGACATCCATGCTTGCGAGCAACCGCTCCACCTGACCTTTCAAGACGGTTTGCGCCTCGCGGCCGACGCCCTGCGCCATCTCCGCCGCATCGGTCATCAGCCTTGAGAAATCGTCGAACACTGTGCCACGGGTCTGAGGCATGCCATCCTCCTCGAATTACGCTGACCGGCGTTCTTTCCCGCACGCGGGAGCAGAGCGGCAAGCGCGGTGCAAACTCATCGCCTGAGGCGCGTATTATACGCCCTTTCCCGGCCTTGTTTCGCGCGTTTCGGCTTTCGCCGCAAGCCAGGTTGACGCGGTTGAGCCGTCATCGCATGACGACATGGCAGGTTGCGTACCTCCGTCAGATTCGGAACCGAAATGCAGCTCCTCATCCCCTATCCTGCCGTCAATCCGGTGCTGATCTCGATCGGGCCTTTGCCGATCCGCTGGTATGCGCTCGCCTATATTGCCGGATTGATCCTCGGCTGGGCCTATGTGCGCCATCTCGTCAGCACTGCGGCACTCTGGGGCGGCCAGCCGCGGCCGAGCGCAGTCAGCATCGACGATCTTCTCGTTTATGCCGCCTTCGGCATTATCCTGGGCGGCCGGCTGGGCTACGTGCTGTTTTATAATCCTGGCTTTTATTTCGCGCATCCAGGTGAGATCATTGCCGTCTGGAAGGGTGGCATGTCGTTCCATGGCGGCCTCGTCGGTGCGGCGCTGGCGATCGCCTTATTTGCGCGGCGCGCCAAAGTGCCGGTGTTAAGCGTCATGGACATCACCGCCGCAGCGGTTCCGATCGGGCTGTTCCTCGGGCGCCTCGCCAATTTCATTAAGCCGGAACTCTGGGGTCGGCCGACGGATGTAGCCTGGGCGATGATCTTTCCGGGGTCCGATGGGCAGCCACGCCATCCAAGCCAGCTCTATGAGGCGGCTCTTGAGGGCATTGTTTTGTTCATCGTCCTCTACGTCGCGGTGCGGCTCGGCGCTCTGCGCCGGCCCGGCCTCGCGACTGGGATTTTCGCAATCGGCTATGGCACTGCGCGGATCATCTGCGAATTCTTCCGCGAACCCGACCCGCAATTAGGCTTTCTCTATGGTGGCGCGACGATGGGCATGATTCTTTCATTGCCGCTGATCGCCGCAGGCATTGGGTTCATCGTCTTCGCTCTGCACAGGAGGCGCGTTGAAGCGTGACGCCGCTCGGCCGCGAAATCACCGCCATGATCGCCGAGGATGGACCGATGAACCTCGAGCAATTCATGACGCTCGCCGCGATGCATCCCCAGCATGGCTATTACAGGTCTCGCTTGCCAATCGGCGCTCATGGCGATTTCGTCACCGCGCCTGAGATCCATCAGATGTTCGGCGAATTGATCGGGCTTTGGGCGGCCGAAGTCTGGCGCTCCATGGGCGAGCCTGCGCCTGTGCGCCTTGTGGAACTCGGGCCCGGCCGCGGTACGCTGATGGCGGATCTTCTCCGCGCCGCGCGCGTCGTGCCCGGCTTCCAGGCCGCCCTCGACGTGCATCTCGTCGAGATGAGCGAGCCGCTCGCTGCCGAACAGCACCGGACTTTGGCTGAAGCCAATGTCCCGATCACCTGGCACGAAGCGATCGAAGCGCTGCCGCCAGGGCCGACGATGGTCGTCGCCAATGAATTCTTCGACGCCCTGCCGGTACGCCATTATGTGCGCGCGCCGATGGGCTGGTGCGAACGCGTCGTCGGAATCGGCGGCGACGGCGCGCTCTGCTTCGGCCTTGCGCCAACGCCCAAGGCGGAATTTACCGCACCGGTCGCGCCGGAAACGGCGCTTCCCGTCGGCACGATCGTCGAACTTGGGCTCGTGGCGCAAAGGATGATGAGCCGGCTGGCCGGCCATATCGCCACGGAGCGAGGCGCGCTGCTCGTCATCGATTACGGCCATGCGAAGACACGGCCAGGCGCGACCTTGCAAGCCTTGAAAGCACATGCGCCAACCGATCCTTTGCGGGAGCCGGGCGAAGCCGATCTCACCGCCCACGTCGATTTTGCCGCCCTCGCACGCGCCGCCTTGGCGGCCAGCGCATCGGTCTATGGTCCGGTTACGCAAGGTACGTTCCTCGCGCGCCTCGGGCTGTTCCAGCGTGCCGCTGTCTTAAAGCGCACCGCCGATGCCGCGCAAAGCGCGGCAATCGATACGGCGCTCGCACGCCTCGCGTTGCCAGGCCCGGCGGCGGGGCCAGACGCCAGCATGGCGGAGCTCTTCAAGGTTCTCGCCGTGACGTCGCCCGGCATGGCCGCCCCACCAGGGTTCGCAAGCGATGCAGCACGGAAGCCTTCGTGATCGACGCCATCGAGGTTGAAACGCTCAAGGCGCCCGGCCTCACGCATGGGTTCTTCACGCGCCGGGGCGGTGTCTCGCAGGGCGTGTACGAATCGCTCAACGGCGGCGTCGGTTCAAACGACGATCCCGCCTGCGTCGCCGAGAATCTGCGGCGCATGGCAACGCATCTGAAGGTCCGTCCCGGTCATCTCCTCGTCCCCTATCAGGTCCATTCGGCGGCGGCCCTGATCGTCGACAAGATCTTTTCGGGGGACGCGCGGCCGCGCTGCGACGGGCTCGCCACCACGACGCGAGGCCTCGGCCTCGGCGTCACCGGCGCCGATTGCGGCATCATTCTTTTCGCCGATGTCGGAGGCGGAGTGATTGGCGCCGCCCACGCCGGCTGGAAAGGGGCGCTCAACGGCATCCTCGAAGCCACGCTCGATCAAATGGAGCGTCTCGGTGCACAGCGACGCGCGATCGTCGCCGTGCTCGGCCCGACGATCGGCCAAAAATCCTACGAAGTGGGCGCGGAATTTCTCGCTCGCTTTGTTGCCGCGGCCAAAGATCATGCCCGGTTCTTCGCGCCATCGACGCGCGACGGACACTTCATGTTCGATCTGCCCGGCTTCATCGGTTTTCGCCTGGCTGCGGCCGGCATCGGCCGTTTTGAAAATATCGGCGCTGATACCTACGCGGACGAATCGCGCTTCTTCTCCTACCGCCGCTCGGTTCATCGCGAGGAGCCCGACTACGGCCGCCTTGTCGCCGCGATCGCGCTCACCTAGAGCACCGGCGCGCAGCCACCTGGAGCGCGGCGCGAAACGCGGCTTTTTGAAGAAAAAATTAGGCGATGTCTGAGGAGGTTAGGCAACGTCCAAGGAGGTTCGCGCGTTCGACACGCGAAGCTCAATCCCGGCGCGGCGATGCCGCGACCGCAGGAGGACGATTCCATGGCGCGTCGGACAACGAAGTTTCTCGCGGCGGCAGTGGCGCTTGAGTTCTGCCTTGCAATTCCCCTTGCGGCCTCGCCAACGAGCGACGCCTTTGCATACGGCGGTCGCGGCGGTGGCGGCCATTTTGGCGGGGGTCATTTCGGTGGCTTCCACTTCGGCGGCGGACATTTTGGCGGCATGCATTTTGGCGGCATGCACTTTGGTGGCCGCCATTTTGGCGGGATGCACTATGGCGCTCGGCATTTCGGCGGCCGTCATTTCGGTGGACGCGGTGCCTTCGGCCATCATCGAGTGGTCAGTAACATCAATCACGTCCACACCGCCCATGCTTTCAATCATATTGGCCGCAATGCGTTTGGCGGCCAGCGCGGCTGGAACGCCTGGAACCGGGGCTACGGCGGCTACGGCTATGGTTGGGACGCCTGGTACGGCCCGGTGTTCTGGCCGTATTTCTACGGCGACATTCTGTCCTTCGTGCTTTGGCCCGATGCTTTCTATGATCCCTTCTTCGGCTATGGGCCGGATTATTTCCTTTCCGGCATTTTCGCGCCGGGCCTCTGGCTCGGCAGCGACTACGCTTACGGCTGGGGCGGCTCCGGTCCACTCAACATCTACGGCTACGCGGAAAACACCGGAACACGGCGGCAAAAGACGGCGAGCCGCGCCACGCAGGAGACCGTGGCCAATGCCAGCAGCAGCTGCGCCGCGCTGGCGCCGGGCGTGAGCGACCTGCCGTTCGACAAGATCGAAAAGGCGATCGACCTGACCGATACGCAGACTGCGATCTTGAACGATCTGAAAGCGGCTTCGGCCAAAGCCAATAATGTGCTTCTGGCCTCGTGCCCAAGCGAGGTGCCGCTGACGCCGATCAGCAGGATCGATGCCGTCGGCAAGCGAATCGACGCCACGATCCAGGCAGTGCAAATCCTGCGCGCGCCGCTGACGACCCTCTACAATTCCCTGGACGATCAGCAGAAGGAGCGCTTCAACGCGATCGCTATGCGCGAACATACGCGCAAGAGAGGCTCGAAAGAGGCCGCCAGCACCAATGACATTGGAGCCCTCTGCCAACAACAGGCGAAGGACTTTACGAATCTGCCGGTCCAGCGTGTCGAGCAAACGATCAAGCCGACCGATCAGCAGATGCAAGCCTTCACAGCTCTGAAGGATGCCTCGGCGAAGGCCGCCAATAATATCGAAGCGGCCTGTCCAAGCACAATGCCGCAAACGCTGACCGATCAATTCGACGCCATCGCCAAGCGCCTTGACGCGATGGCCGGCGCAGTCAATATCGTGCGACCGGCGCTGAAGGATTTCTACGCTTCGTTGAACGATGAACAGAAGGCGCGGTTCAATCTGATGGCGCCGTCAACATCCGGCACGCAATCGACGCAGCGCGGATAACTCCGGAGCTTTTGCCACTGTCGCTCGGGCCAAAAGGACGAGGGCCAGCATCCGACATGCCGACCCCTGCCTCACCGATCGGCCGCATCGCGCAGAGGTGTCAGAACTCGAGTACGGCGGCGTAGGCGGCCAAAGCGCTCGCCAAGGAGGCGCCGCCCGAGGCGAAATCGGACATTGATGATTTCGTCCCGCTTCCGTCACCATCGAATTGGAAGACGGCGAGTGCCTCGGAAAATTCTTTCATACGCTGCTGATGCACGTTTTGGAGGGGCGCGGTCGCAGTGTCGCCGCTTCCCGTATCGGGCACAGCATTAGGCGATGCGCTAGGCGCGGCTTGCGCGACGTCGGATGGCGAGGCCGGCCTTTGCCATTCGGAACCGTCATCAACGGAAATCCACGAAGAATAGGACGATGTGCTTTGAGACGGCGTGGCGGGAGAGGATGCGTCAACATCTGACAGCGCCGATTTCGGCGAATAGGTATCGGACGGGGACTCGCCGTCCGGCGCCAAAAGCGTCTGCTTTGACGAAGACGATGTGTCGGACTGAGGTGTGGATGCCTGGTTTCTTGAGCCCATGAGCGTCCCCAGAAACGATTTGGCTGCGGCGAATGAATGAAGGGAGTTGAGTGCGCTCAACCCTAAAGTAGTCACAGACATTATTTTCCCCGTTCTTACTCCCGGCGAAGACATAGCTTTAAAGGTTCTAAGCTCCGTGCCCCAATCCTCTAAGATTTTATCGATCGGAACGTGACGGAAAAATCGTCGAAAGGCCGCGGCGCGAGGGCATCGCTCCGGCGAAGTTCATCCTCCGCTGGCCACCGAGATTTCATCAATTGATCTTAATCCGATGCCGCGCCCGTCTGCGTCCGCCCGTTTACGTTAACAATCGACGAACGTCCCACGTGGCTTTTGGCGTGAGATTTGATCGTTTTGATATGGTATAAGTTTCGTTAGGTTTGTTGAGATCTCCTCATGCCTGATCGACGTGGCTGCACCCGGCACCGGACTTATCTCGGCGCGCGCATCGAATTCGATAGCGGCTTCCTAACCGCGAACTGTCTCGTCCGCGATGCCGGCGAGCATGGCGCGAGACTGACTTTGTCACCCGCCGTGATCCTGCCTCAAGAATTCGTTCTCCATCTGCCAAAGAAGCAGCAGAACCTGCATGTGAGATTGGCGTGGAGAAGCGACGACGAATGCGGCGTGGAGCTCCTGAAAAAGCACGAACAATACCGTTCCATTCTGCGTTCAACGCAGTGATATGCCCATTGATATTTTTGCCGGGATGAACGGGGCGGCGCCCCGCCAAGTCTTTCTTGGCAACCGCGATCGTCTCCATTGTTCGCTTTGCGAGAAATGGAATTTCTCGGGACAAAAGCTGTCGGCAATCTTCCAAACTCTCGCGGATTCCCGGCGCTGAGGGGAGCGCGCTGCTTGTGCCACATGCCTAATGTGAAAATACCGACGTGTAGAGCAGCGCGACCGCCGCGAGCGCCATTACCGCGAAGGTTAGCCAGACGAAGCCTTGCGACAGCGGTCCGCCGCAGTTAGTCCCCAAAATTTTCCTGTTGGCGTTGATACGCGCGATCACGAACAGGAGCGGCACCGCGGCGATGCCGTTGAAGACAGCCGTAAAGATGAGCGCCTTGATCGGATCGATGCCAATAAAATTTAGAATGAGCCCGACGCCGGTCGCCGCAATAATGACGCCGTAGAAGCCCCGCGCCTCGCCGAATTTCCGCGACAGTCCTTCCTTCCAACCGAAAGCCTCGGCGAGTGCATAGGCGGCAGAACCGACGAGCACTGGGATGGCGAGCAGGCCGAGACCGATCACGCCGACCGCGAACAAGTCCCGCGCCACCTGCCCGGAATTGGGAAACGAACGGACCAGGGGCTCCAGCGCCTTTGCCGCGTCGGCCGCGGTGTTGATCGTCTTGATCCCGTTGCCAAACAGTACCGTTCCCGTGGTGATGATGATGAACCATTGCGCGAGTTCGGAGGCGATCATGCCGATCGTGGTATCAACTTGAATGTTCCTGGTAAAATCCTTCGGCAGGAGAGGTCTTCCATCGCCAGAGGTCTTGAGACCTTGGGCGATCTCTTCCTCGACTTCCTCAGAGGCCTGCCAGAAGAACATGTAGGGCGAGATCGACGTTCCGAACACGCCGGTGATAATGAACAGAAAGGCGAACGTGAATTCGATGTGCGGGACGAAGGTCGCGTAAAGGATTTGGCCCCACGGCGCGTCGACCAGAAATGTGGTCGCCGGATAGGAGACCAGTGCCAAGGTAAGCCATTTGAGAACTCTGGCGTAGGTCGGATAGCTCATCCATATTTCGAGCGTTATGATCAGCACCGTCGTCAGTAACGCAAAGAGCCAGAAAGGTGCGTCGATCACCAGCTTCGCCGAGGCAGCGACGGCGCCGATATCGGCGCCGATATTGATGATGTTGGCCACCGTTACAAGCAGGACGACGCAGATCAGCACCTCGCGGCCATAGTACTGCTTGACGACCGCGGCCAAGCCGTTGCCCGTGACCGCACCGATGCGGCCGCAGCACTCCTGTACGGCGAGGAGCAGTGGAATTTGATACAGCGCTGTCCAGAGCTGCCCGAATCCGAACTGCGCGCCGGTCTGCGAATAGGTCGCGATACCGGAGGGATCGTCGTCGGCCGCCCCGGTGATCAGGCCGGGGCCCAGAATTTTGAAAAACCAGAGGACGCCGCCTCTCGTCGCTGCGACGGTGCGTTTTGCCTTCGAAGATAGGGGTGGGCGGAAGAATTGGCGCAAGGGTCCCCGCTAGCGAATCTTGACCTTGTGTTTCGCGACCGGGATCTGGGTTCGCACTTTGTCGATGAGTTCAGGGTCGATCCGCGTCGAGACGATGCCGACGCCGTCCGAAGCCCTCGCGGTGACATGTCCCCAAGGATCCACGACCAGTGAATGGCCGTAGGTCGAACGGGTGTCGCCGCCGACATGATGCGTGCCGGTCTGCGCCGCCGCGCAAAAATAGGCCTGCGTCTCGATCGCGCGGGCGCGGCAGAGGACCTCCCAATGGTCCTTGCCGGTGAGCAAAGTGAAGGCGGCGGGCAGCGCGATCATCTCGGCGCCTTTTTCGGCCAGCGCCTGAAACAGATCAGGAAAGCGCAGATCGTAGCAAATCGAACAGCCAATGGTGAGGCCTTCACACATATAGGTCACGACGACGTCGCCCGCCTTGAAGGACGCGCTTTCACGATATTGGGTACCATCCGGCGCTGTGATGTCGAACATATGAATCTTGCGGTAACGAGCGATTTCATTGCCGCTGCGGTCGAAGACGACGGTGGTGTTGCCGATGAGCTCGTCATCGACGATTTTTTCTAGGATCGAGCCGGCGTGGATGAAAATGCGATGGCGGCGGGCAAGGTTCCGTATTGCGTCATAGGCTGGTCCCTCGCCCAAGATTTCGGCGGCAGCTTGCTTGTCGGCTCTGGTGCCGCCGAGAAAATCGAAACACTCCGGCAGGCAGACCCAGTCCGGCTGCTCCTCCCGCACGGCCCTGTCGACGAGCTCGACCGCTGCCGCGATATTCTCCGACTTGGCGTGGCGCGAATTCATCTGGATCAGGGAAATTTTCATTGCCTCTGTCGTTCCTTGCGGCCCGTAGGCAAGCCTACACGGCCTCCAGCCCATTATCTAATGGCAGGAGCGTCAGAAGATAACGTGATTATTCCGGCGCGTCTCAGGCCGCGTCCTGCAAGGTGTCGGCGAAGGCGCGCACGTCGGCCGTCATCGCTGCGGCGAGATTGTCGAGGTCGCGGGCGAGATCGACGACCGATTCGACGCTCTCGCTCGTTTCGACGACGGCTTGCGCCACGCTTTCAACAAACGTGGACATCGCCGTGGTGCCGGAAGCGGCGGAGCGCACATTGCGGGCGATTTCCTGCGTCGATGCGCCCTGTTCCTGCACAGCGGAGGCGATGATCGCCGAAATCTGCTCGATTTCGCCGATCTTTGTCTGGATCGTCTCGATCGCCGACACTGAGCTCTCCGTCGCCGCCTGCATGTCGGCGATCTGGCCGGAAATGTCTTGCGTCGCCCGCGCGGTTTGGGTGGCGAGCGTCTTGACTTCCTGGGCGACGACCGCGAAGCCGCGCCCGGCCTCGCCAGCGCGTGCCGCCTCGATCGTCGCATTGAGGGCGAGAAGGTTCGTCTGCGCCGCGATTCGCGAAATCAAGCTGACGATGTCGCCGACCCGGCGCGCCGCCCCGGCGAGACGGGCCATGTCGCTGGAGGTCTCGACACTCCCGGTGACCGCCTTTTTGACGACGGTCGTGGATTGCACCACCTGGCGGCTGATTTCCTCGATCGATGCGAGCAATTGCTCGGAGGCGACGGCGACGGAAGAAACATCACGCGCCGCATTCGAGGAGGCGGTCCTTGCTTGGTTCGATCCTTCGGCGGCGTTGCGGGCGGCGACGATCATGTGTTGCGAGGCGACAGCCATGCGTTTTGTCATCGTCCCGAGACGGGCGACTGTAGCGGAAAGATCGAGCGAGAACTTTTCGACTTTGGCACGGATCGCGGCCTCGCGCATGAGACGCGCTTCGCGATCGTCGCGGGTGCGAATTTCGGCAAGCAGGGCGTTGTTGCTCCGTACCGCATCGCGCAGGACACAGACGGCTTTCGCGATGGCGCCGATCTCGTCCTTGCGGCCGGCGCCGACGATCTCGATTTCGGTATTTCCGGCGGCCAGAGCGGCCATTTGCTGGGCAAGCATTTCGACCGGCTTGGCTATCGTCCGGTGAATGATCGGGATTGAGACAACCAGGATCAGAAAGCAACCAAATGCCGTGCCGAACAGCAAGTTATTGCTGAGCGCCGCCGCCGCCATCTCCAAGGCTGCGGCACGTCGCACCGCCAGCGCCGGATCGCCCGTCGCGACCGCATGGGCAAGATCGCGCAGTTCGAGGGAGGCGATATAAGCCACTATACCCAGAACGATGAGTAACCCCATGAAAAGGAGTTGTCTCAGCACCAAGCTTCGGCCAATGGATAAACCGGCCATGGAATCTTACCTTTCAATGCTGTTTCATTAAGATTAGTCCGGCGCTCTTCATGGGAAGTTAACGACGCGGAAATCAGCCTTTGGCTGCGATGGATCTTCGCCGTCCGCGGCAAGATCTCGTTATAAAGCGCAACCGCGTGGTTGCACTAAGTTGGTCGGATCGCGTATAGCGCGAACCGGTGACGCGCGTTGAGACTGCGCGCGAAAGGAGTCCCGATGTCCCTCGCCGTTGCGGTGCAGATGGACCCGATCGAAAAAATCAATTTTGCCGGCGATTCAACCTTTGCGCTGATGCTGGAAGCTGCATCGCGGGACCATCGGCTGTTCTATTACACGCCGGATAAACTCTCCTGGCTCCGTAGCGACATTGTCGCCGACGCGGTCGAAATCACCGTGCGGGACGTGGCCGGCGATTATTTTTCGTTCGGCGAGACCGTCAGGCTCGATCTTGCCTCGGTTGACGTGGTGCTTCTGCGCCAGGACCCGCCGTTCGACCTCGCCTATATCACCTCAACCTATCTGCTCGAGCGGCTGCAGCCGAAGGTTCTCGTCGTCAATGATCCGGTCTCGGTGCGCAACGCGCCCGAAAAGCTTTTCGTGATGGAATTTCCGCAGTTCATGCCGGCAACTCTGATCACAAGAAGCAAGCCGGCGATCGACGCCTTTTTGGACGAATACGGCGAGATCGTGATGAAGCCCCTGCATGGGCACGGCGGCGCTGCCGTCTTCAAGATCGGCCGCAAGGACCCGAATTTTGGATCGCTTTACGACCTCTTCGCGACAACGTTCAAGGAACCGTGGGTAGTGCAACGCTTTCTGCCGCAGGTCGCGTACGGTGATAAACGGATCATTCTCGTCGACGGCGTGGCCGCTGCAGCCGTGAATCGCGTGCCGGCGGACAATGACATCCGGGCCAATATGGTGCGTGGCGGCGCGCCGGTGGCGACAAGCCTCACTCCACGCGAGAAGGAGATTTGTGCCGCAATTGGACCGGAACTGAAGCGGCGCGGCCTGCTGCTGGCGGGAATCGACGTGATCGATGGCCATCTCACCGAAATCAACGTAACCTCGCCGACCGGGATCAGAGCCATCCGGAAGGTCGGCGGTCCCGACGTCGCCCTCGCCGTCTGGGATGCGATCGAAACGAAAATCGGCGCTGCCTGACGATCTTCCACCAGCTTCCGAACGGGGACTTCGGTTTTGGCCGACCGGAACCTAAATTGTCGGTAGCAGAAAGCGGATGAACCGCAGGAATGACAGATCTAGCTCTAGCTTTGGACAGACCGCGCGGCCGCGCGACGGCCTTCGCCCCGGCGGAGCTCTTCGACCGGGCGGACATCGCGCGCGCGATCGCAAACGCCCATGCCGGCGGCATGGACCGCGACGATCTGCGCCGGCACGCTATCGATCTGTTTCGGCAGGCTTTGGAGGCTGGCCGCGACCGCGCGCGGCAGGCCTTTGAGGCGAGAAGCGCCGGCCTTGCCTGCGCCGGAAATCTCGCCCGGATCGAGGACGAGCTCATCCGGGCATTGTATGATTTCGTCGTGACCTATTTGCGGCCGCCGCCCGGCGACAAGCCGCATCGGCTCGTCGTCGCTGCGGTTGGTGGTTACGGACGCGCCACGCTGGCACCGGGCTCGGACGTCGATCTCCTGTTCCTCTTGCAGGCGGACAAGGACGAATGGGGCGAGCGCGTCGCCGAAGCCATGCTTTATCTGCTTTGGGACCTGCGCCAGAAGGTCGGCCATTCGACGCGCTCGGTCGACGAATGTCTGCGCCAATCGAGAAAGGACATGACGGTGCGCACCGCGCTGCTTGAAGCGCGGTTTATTCTAGGCGACGAAGGCCTTTTCGAAGACATGCGCCGGCGTTTCGAGAAGGAAATCGTCCATCAAAATCCGCGCGACTTCGTCGCCGCCAAGCTCGCTGAACGAGACGAGCGCATTTCGCGGGCCGGACGGTCGCGCTATCTCGTCGAACCCAATGTCAAGGAGGGCAAAGGCGGCCTGCGCGACCTCAACACACTGTTCTGGATCGCCAAATATGTCTACCGCGTGCGTGACGTTTCCGACCTTGTCGCAGCCGGTCTTTTCACGCGGCGGGAATATTACCTGTTTTGCCGCTGCGAGGAATTCCTCTGGCGGGTTCGCTGCCATTTGCATTTTCTGACCGGCCGAGCCGAGGAAGTCTTGAGTTTCGAGGTGCAGCGGCCCCTCGCCGATCGCCTCGGCTATGCGGGCCGCGGCGGCCTCGCCGGCGTCGAACGTTTCATGAAGCATTATTTTCTGGTCGCCAAAGACGTAGGTGACCTGACCGCGGTTCTCTGCGCCGCGCTGGAAGAAAACCAAGCCAAACCTGCCGCGGTGCTCGACCGTTTCGCGCTGCGGGTGCGGCGGCAGGACAAGGTCCTGCGAAACGCCGGCTTCGCGATCGAGAAGGGCCGCATCACTGCCGCTCGAGCAGATGTGTTCACGCGCGATCCAATCAATCTCATCCGGCTGTTCTGGATTGCAGATCGCAACGGTCTTGCAATTCATCCCGATGCGAAGCGCCTCGTCATCTCGGCATTGAAACTGATCGATGGCAAACTGCGAGACGACCCGGAAGCAAACCGGCTTTTTCTCGATATTCTCACCTCCCGCAAATCGCCAGAGGTTGTGCTGCGGTTGATGAACGAAGCAGGCGTTCTCGGCCGCTTCATTCCCGACTTCGGCCGCATCGTCGCGCTGATGCAATTCAACATGTATCATCATTACACGGTTGACGAGCACTTGCTCCGGGCGATCGGCCGTCTTGCCGATCTCGAATCGCGTCGGCACGCGGAGGACGACGTTCCGCTGGCGAGAGCGATCCTGCCGTCGATCGAGAAGCGCACGGCGCTTTATGTCGCCGTGTTTCTGCACGACATCGCCAAGGGCCGCACCGAGGATCATTCGATCGCTGGCGCTGCCGTCGCACGGCAACTGTGCCCGCGCTTCGGCCTTTCCACGGCCGAGACCGAGGCCGCCGTCTGGCTCGTCGAAAATCATCTGCTCATGTCCGATACTGCGCAGCGCCGCGACCTCAGCGACCGCCGCACGATTGAAACCTTCGCCGCCCGCGTGCAGACGCTCGAACGGCTCAAGATGCTGTTGGCCCTAACGATTTCCGACATTCAAGCCGTCGGACCGGGAGTCTGGAACGCCTGGAAGGGCGAGCTGCTGCGGACCCTCTATTGGGAAACCGAGGTTATTCTCGCCGGCGGCCACTCGACGCACGAGCGGGCCTGGCGCGTCGAGCGCGCCAAGGCGGAATTGCGCGTCCAACTCGCGGATTGGACCGATCTCGACTTCCAAGCCTATGCGGCGCGCCACACGCAAGCCTATTGGCTGAAGGTCGATCTGCCGCGCAAGATCCGCCATGCCAAGCTCCTCAACATGACGGAAGTCGACCTGCCCGCGCCTATTATCGACGTTGCGACGGATGCCCCTCGCGGCGTCACCGAAGTGACGATCATTGCGCCCGATCATCCACGACTTTTGTCGATCGTCGCGGGCGCCTGCGCCGCGACGGGCGCAAACATCGTCGATGCGCAAATCTTCACGACAGCCGATGGTCTCGCCCTCGATACGTTCTTTGTGTCGCGGGGGTTCGATCGTGATGAGGACGAGCTGCGCCGTGGCGACAGGATCGCGCTCGCGATTGAACGCACGCTGCGCGGCGAAATCCGGCTTGGCGAATTGGTCGCTGCCAAGGGCGGAGCGGCCAACTACCGCGACACCGCATTCGACGTGCCGCCGGAAGTCTCGATCGACAACGAACTGTCGAACCGATTCACCGTGATCGAAGTTTCCGGCCGTGACCGGCCCGGCCTGCTCTATAACATCACCGACATCTTGTGGCGCCTGAACCTCAACATCGGCTCGGCTCATATCGCCACCTTCGGCGAAAAGGCCGCAGACGTCTTTTATGTCACCGATTTGACTGGCGCGAAGATCAACACCGCCACTCGAAAGGCCACGATTCGGCAGAAGCTTCTGACTGCATTCAACGATCAGGCGGCGGCCTCGCCCTGAGCCAAGGGCCGGCCTCCTGGACAAGCGACATCCGGCCGCTCGGCCAAAGACGCTGCGGCAACTTGATTTTCGCCGCGTCCGCCCTGATATCGACGGGGACATTTTTGACCCGAAGCGAGTTCCGCCGGCTCACCCCGGGGGGTCGCTCCTGCGATTGAGAGATGACGGATCACATGATGCCCGACGCCGATGCGAACGAAAACGCCGAGCCTGCGATTACCCCCGAAACGCCAGCCCGGGCCGAACGGCCCGAGGGCGAGCCTGATCCTTTTCTCGTGTTGCAAAACCTGCAACGCGAGAACACGGAGCTGAAGGATAAGCTTCTCCGCACGCTCGCGGAAATGGAGAACCTGCGCCGCCGCACCGACAAAGAGGTGGCCGATGCCAAGCTTTACGGCATCAGTTCTTTTGCACGCGATATGTTGAGCTTCGCGGATAATTCCCGCCGCGCCGTCGAGAACATTCCGCAGGATCTGAGGGAAAGCGCCGACAAATCCGTCAAAACGCTGATCGAAGGCGTCGAAGTGACCGAACGCGACTTCCTTTCGCGTCTGGCGCGCCACGGGGTGAAGAAGATCGAATCGCTGGGCAGCAAGTTCGATCCCAATCTGCACGAAGCATTGTTTGAAGTTCCCGACGATAGCGTGCCCAACGGAACCGTCGTCAAAGTTGTGGAAGACGGCTACACGATCGGCGACAGAGTGCTCCGGCCCGCGAAAGTCGGCATATCGCGCGGCGGCGCCAAGTCGAGCAGCTAAAAGGCCGGACGTCTTTGCCATGAGCCTAGCGGCATCGAGAGGCACCCGCAGGGCTTCGCTTCGGCCATGCGGATTGCCAAGCGCGGCGTGGCATTGCAGCCTCCACCTTTGCAGATCTCTGAGGCTGCAGCCTTGCCGCAACCTCAGAGCTCAGGTTTCGCTTTGGCCAATGCTGCTTGGGAGTTGGAGCGGCGATTAATGCAGCGTCTTCAACCACTCGTCGACGTCGTGTTTCGCGATGTCCTTTGCAATGCCGTAGCGTTCTTGCAGCTTGCCTTCCAGTTGCTCGCGGCGACCGTTGATCCTATCGAGATCGCTGTCGCTGATATTCGCCCATTTTTCCTTGACCTTGCCTTTGAGCTGCTTCCAGTTCCCTTCAACGCGATCCCAATTCATGTTGACCTCCTGTGAACCTGACTCTCGACAATTGACGGGGGCAAACGTCCGGCGGGCCATATGGTTCCAGAGCACGGGGGGAGCCAAAGCGTAGCCGCGTTCCGCCTCCGCGCGGCATCATGAGGATTTGAAATCGTTCATGGCGTTACATTGGCTTTGCAGGGGTCTTTGCGCTAGTTCTTGAATATGTCCGAAGCCGGCGGTTTTGAATTCGTCGGCGGACAAGCAGCGTGGGTCTGCGACCGCGCAGGCGGGCGGGCGATAACGAGCAACGAGCAAGAGGTACGCGCTCATCCTGGAGACGTTCCCATGAATTTTCTCAGCGACGCCGGCAGCGTTGTTCGCTTTCCGCGGAATCTGCTCGACGAGCGCGTTTTCGATCTGCCGGATTGGATTCTCGATTTGCTGCCAATAGGCGTCCACATCTGCGATCGCGACGGCACTATCGTGCGATACAATCGTGGCGCCGCTGAAATCTGGGCGCGCAGCCCGAAACCTGGCGATCCGGCCGAGCGCTTCAGTGGGTCCTATCGGCTAAGACGCGTTGACGGCAGCGAGTTGCCGCGTGAAGAACATCCGGCCGCCGAAGCTCTGCGGACCGGCACGTCCGTATTAAACCACATTATGGTCTGCGAGCGGCCGGATGGTTCGCGCGTTTCCTTGCTCGTCAACGCCCATGCCCTGAAAGACGCGCTTGGGAACGTCATTGGCGCGATCAATTGCTCGCAAGACATCACCTCCTTCAAGCGCATGCAAACTCTGTTGCACGAAAGCGAACGCCAGTCGCGCGGGATGCTTGAGGCGTTGCCAGTTGCGGTCTATGCCACCGACCCCGAAGGCCGGATCACGTTCTTCAATCAGGCTGCGGTGGATCTTTGGGGGCGCCGGCCGGACATCGGCCAGAGCGTATGGTGCGGTTCTTGGAAGCTTTACCATCTGGACGGCCGCCCGATGCCACACGATGAATGCCCGATGGCCCTGGCGTTGAAGGAGGGACGCACTATCGATGGCGCCGAGGCGGTAGCGGAGCGACCGGATGGAACGCGCATCGCCTTCCGGGCCTATCCTACGCCTTTGTTCGACGAGGCAGGCCGGATCGTCGGTGGTCTGAATACATTGATGGATGTCACCGAACGTCGCCGCACCGAGGAAATCCGCCAGCGGCTTGTCTCTATCGTTGAATCCTCCCAGGACGCGATCGTCGGCAAGGACCTCAACGGCACCATCATCAGCTGGAATCACGGGGCCGCGCAGCTTTTCGGCTATACACCCGAGGAAGTGATCGGCAAATCAGTGACGATCCTTATGCCGGCTGACCATATCAATGAAGAGCCGGAGATTCTCGCCCGCATTCGCCGAGGCGAAAAAATCGACCATTATGAGACCGTTCGGCAGCGCAAGGACGGAAGCCTGATCGACATCTCGCTGATGGTGTCTCCGATCAGGAACGCGGAAGGCGTGATCATCGGCGCCTCCAAGATTGCACGCGACATCACCGAGCGCAGGCGCGCCGAAGAGCAAAGGCGCCTCGTGCTGCGCGAGATGAACCATCGCGTCAAGAACCTTTTCTCCCTCGCTAGCGGCGTCGTGACTCTGAGCGCACGCTCGGCCGAGACGCCGGCCGGACTTGCCGCCGCGGTTCGCGAGCGGCTGACTGCGCTGGCGCGCGCACATGATCTGACGCTCCCCGACCTCGCCGCCTCCGCATCGAGCAGCGGGAAGGCGACGACGCTGTATGCGCTCATTCGCACGATCGTCTCACCCTTCGAAGATACGCAGGCTGGCGGCGCGAGTGCCACTGCGACAGGTCCCGACGTAACGATTGGCGGCAGCGCCGTAACGAGCCTGGCGCTCCTCCTGCATGAATTTGCGACGAACGCCGCCAAATATGGCGCGTTTTCCATGCCAACTGGCCATGTGGATATCCGATGGTCGCTCGAGGAGGGCGAACTACTCCTGACATGGGAGGAACAAGGGGGTCCGCAGTTCGAACCGCCGCCCGATGATGAGCAGGCGGGATTCGGCACTCTACTCTGCCGCCGCATCGTCAGCGGGCAGATCGGCGGGCGGATCGCGCATCAATGGAATCCGCACTGGCCTGGTCATAAATCTCATACTGCCGTTGGCGGCTTTGTCGGACTGATTAAGCCGCCGGCTATTGCCGCCGTGTCTTGACTTGCTTGTCCGCCTTCCTCGCCCGTTCCGCGCAGGTTGCACGCAGCGCATTGACTTCGTCCTCCGTCAGCAAATCGATTCCGACGAATTTATTTTCGGCATCGCCAGCGCGAATCAATTCATCGAGCTTTGCCTGAATCGCAGCGCCGTCGCGATTTTGCGAGCTCTGGATCAAGAAAACCATGAGGAAGGTGATGAGGCTCTTTGCCGTATTCGCGACGAGCTGCCAAGTGTCGGAATGGTGGAAGTAAGGACCGGTCGCCACCCAGAGAATGATGAGCACGAACGATATGCCGAAGCCGGCAGGATGGCCGGCGGCGAAAGCGGCGAAAGCCGCGAGTTTCGCAAAGGCTCTTTTTAAGCTGTGCATAGCGCCCGCCTCGACGAAAGCTGCGGCGCAGCTTCGCGGCAAGGCAACGAGGCTATGGCGAATAGGTTCCCGCAGCGCTCGTGCCTGCCGGGAGATGCAGGGGAATCTGGAGCGTGGGCAAGCTGCGGAACTTCGAAGCGGCCGCAGCGTTGAGCTGACCTTAAACACAGGAGGACGCGCTCATGGGCTTTGGCCGTGGCTTGCTGCTTTGGCTGATCGGTATTCCGATCCCCATCATTATTCTGATCGCATTGTTCTGGCATCACTGAGAAGGCCGGAGGATCGCAAGATCCTCTCTGCCCTCTCAGAAGCGGAAAGATTCGTATCGAGGTGGCCGGTGCATGACGCGCCGGCCTTTTTCGCACGCGACGGCTCCGTGCGCGGCCTAGTATTCTAGGGTTCCAGCAGCTCTTTCGATTCGACGGTGGAATTGGCGTTGAGCTTATAGATGACGGCTGCGCCGGTCGCGATCTCCGCCTCCAAGACGCTCTCCGCTGTCAGATGATCGAGCACCATGAAGAGGGCGCGCAAAGAATTGCCGTGCGCCACGACAAGGATGTGCTCGCCGCGCAGAAGCCGGGGCAAGATCTCCCCACAATAATAAGGGATGACGCGGGCAATCGTATCCTTCAGGCTTTCGCCCCCCGGCGGCCGGACGTCATAGGAGCGCCGCCAAAGATGGACTTGCTCCTCGCCCCATTTCGCGCGTGCCTCGTCCTTGTCGAGACCGCAGAGGTCGCCGTAGTCGCGTTCGTTCAAAGCTTCCGTGCGGATCGTTGGCAGGTCCGGCTGCCCGAGATCCGAGAGGATCAGCGTCAAGGTATTCTGCGCCCGAATGAGGTTCGAGGTGAAGGCATGGTCAAAGGAAAGACCCTTTGCCTTGAGAGCATCTGCGCACGCGCGCGCCTCCGCGATGCCCCGTTCGGTGAGATCGGGATCCTTCCACCCGGTGAAGAAATTCTTCAAGTTCCATTCGCTCTGGCCGTGCCGCACGAGAACGAGAAGCCGTTGCATGGATCATCCTTCGTGAGTGCCGCCTTGGCCGGTCGCGACAAGACCGAGCACGTCAGCCATCGCGTAGAGGCCGGGCTTCCGGCCACGACCCCAGAGTGCGGCATGTAGGGCACCGCGCGCGAAGATTCCACGATCCTCGGCGCGGTGGACAAGCTCGATCCGTTCGCCCGGCCCGGCAAAGATCACGACATGGTCGCCGACGACAGTGCCCCCACGCAGAGAGGCAAAGCCTATGGCGCCCCTCTCGCGCGCGCCGCTAAGGCCGTCGCGGCTGCGCACGGATTTTTCTGTGAGCGAAATGCCGCGTCCGCGTGCTGCCGCAGCGCCAAGAAGCAATGCCGTGCCGGACGGCGCATCGACCTTCATTCGGTGATGCGTCTCGACGATCTCAATATCGAAGTCGGGGCCGAGCGCATGGGCCACTTGCGTGACGAGAGCGGCGAGGAGATTGACGCCGAGGCTCATGTTGCCCGACTGAATGATCGTGGCGTGGCGCGCCGCAGCTTCGATCCTCTCCTGATCCTCAGTCGAAAAGCCGGTCGTGCCGATGACGTGAACGATGCGCGCCTGCGCCGCCAGGGCGGCAAGTTCCGTACTGACGCGCGGCGCGGTGAAATCGATGATGCCATCGGCCGCCACGACGCGGGCGAGCGCGTCGCTGGTGATCTCGACCCCGAGCGGCCCGCGGCCGGCGACGATGCCGGCATCCTGGCCAAGCGCGCCGCTTTCCGGCCCTTCGAGCGCGCCAGCCAAGGCCACCCCCTCGGTCTCGGCGATCAAATTGATGAGCACGCGGCCCATGCGGCCGGCCGCCCCGGCCACGATGAGCCGCATGTCGCGCATAGGCGCGTCTCCCAGGTGAATGAGGTCTCGTCTATAAAGCCAGGCCGCGCGATTGGAAAGTTCTGCGCCCACGACGATCCTGAGCGGGCGTCATGAGCGGGTCACATCGCGCGGCTAGCCTCCTCTGCGACCAGGGAGGCGCGATCGGCGATAGGCCGCGCATGCGAGCCGGATGTACGCTCGCCTGCAGCGCTCGCCCTCGGTCACTTGTGGCGTTTGGCGTGTTTGCGTAAGGCGTCTCCGATCGGCGAGCGTAAGTGTTGCGTATGCGTATCAATGACGCGTGCTCCGATCGCACTGAAATGCTGGGTTTCCCGCGCATGATCGGAGCACCGATTTCTATCCCCGCGCCGCGGCGATCTCCGCTTGGATCGCCTCGGCTGCGGCACGCGGATCGGGCGCCTCCGTGATTGGCCTTCCAACCACGAGATAATTAGCTCCCGCGGCGATCGCTTCCGCCGGGGTCGCGACCCGTTTCTGATCGCCTACTGCGCCCCCAGAAGGACGGATACCCGGCGTCACCAGGATCATATCCGGCCCTACCGCGCGGCGCAGCGCGGCCGCCTCCTGCGCCGAGGCGACGAGGCCGTCGATCCCGATTGCCTTGGCTTGCACAGCGCGATGCAAGACGAGGTCCGTGACCGTGAAGCGATAGCCGGCGGAGGCGAGGTCCGCGTCGTCATAGGAGGTCATGACCGTCACGGCGAGAAGCTTCAGCGGCGTGCCCACAGCACCCTCTTTCGCCGCCGCCATCGTCTGCGGATAGGCATGAACGGTGAGAAACTCGACGCCACGCCGCGCCACTTGCGCGGTCGCGCGCTGCACGGTGTTTGCGATGTCGTGCAATTTGAAATCGAGGAAGACTTTCTTGCCTTGCGCCGCGAGTTGTTCGGCGAGCACAAGACCGTTGTCGGAGGCATTGCCGGCATAGGCGAGTTCCATGCCGATCTTATAGAATGTCACGCTCCGGCCGAGGCGCGCTACAAGTGCGCGGGCCCGTGCCGGATCGGCGAAGTCAAGCGCGACGATGAGCTGATCCGACGCTTGCGCAGGCACGCTCATGTGAATTCGGCGCTGAGAACCCGCTGCATCCGCGTTACGCCCCTCTCGAGTTTGTCCGAAGCTATTGCCGAAAAACCGGCGGCCTTGTTTCGCCCGCTCCGCGGCGTCGATAGGCCCAGACACGGGCGGGCGGCACGTTGAGCCAAATCCGCGGCGAACCTTCAACCTCAAAGGCAAACGAGGCGTCGTTGCGCGGAATTGGCGATGTCATGCCATAGGTGAATTGGATGAAAAGGCCCTCCGGTGCCATGAGGCCGAAAGCCTCGGCGAGCAGGTCCTGGCGCGTACGCTCCGGTTTCGTCAGCAAGGGAAGGCTCGAGACCACGGCGGCGGCCAGCGCGTCGAGGCTGTCGCGTAGCGTCGCGGCCAGCCCGTAGGCGTCGCCTTGCACGACCCGCACGCCCGGGAAACGCTCCGCCAGAAGGGCGCAGAAGGTCGGATCGAATTCGACAAGGACGAGGCGCCCAGGTTCAAGACCGCGGGCCAGCAAAGCCTGGGTGATGACGCCGGTGCCAGGGCCGAGTTCGACGATCGGGCCAGGCACCGTGGGATCGACGGCGCGCGCCATCATTTCGGCCAATGCCGGGCCGGACGGTGTCACTGCGCCCATACGCAGCGGATTGTCGAACCAGGATTTGATGAACCGCACTTCGTCGGCGAAACGCTCTTCTAGTCGCAGATTTGGCTTTTGTGCGCGCGGGCGCGCCGTGTCCGCTTTGTCGCTTCGCAATGCTTGGCCCCCGGTTGACGGAATTCACGCGCGCGTAAAATCGCCGACAAAGCGGCCGCCGTCAAGAAAACGGCGAAGCCCGCGTATGGCTCGAAATTTCAACATGTTACATGGGGACGCCTACGTCCTTCCGCCAGCGCGACAGCAGGAAGTGCCTTTTGCAACGCCAGCGCTTAGCCGAGCAAGAAGCCATACCGATGCTTGCCATCGATCGGAGTTGCATTCGTCCAACACTGGAGTTGGCTTTTTCCGGAAACTATCCGCATGCTATGAATGAAATTGCGGAGAATTCCGCGGCCTTAGGGAGGAGAGGGTCATGCAGACATACCTCGTCCAAGCACGCTACTCGAGCCAAGCGATCGCCAGTCTCATCGCCAAACCGGAAGACCGGTCGCAGCAGGTGCAGAAAATGTGTGCCGAACTCGGCGGCAAGCTCAACGCGTTCTATATCAGCTTTGGCGACTACGACCTTGCCGCCATCGTTGAACTCCCCAACGACGAAGTCGCTGCGGGAGCTGCCATGGGCGCTATGTCGCACGGCTATATGTCGGACTTCAAAACGACACGCTTGTTTAACGCGGCTGAGGTGAAGAGCGCCCTCAAATACGCACAGAACGCACGCCAACATATCGCGCCGCCCAAAGGCAAATAGCAAATAAAAGTAACGCGGCACGTTCCGCGTCGCACGTGAAGAGGCGCGCGAAGCCCGGTAACGTTTGGCTAAGAAATCGTATATCCCGCGCAGGCGCGGAGCCCGCGCGAATTCATGTGCTGTGGCCCGGCGGGCGCGGGAAGCGCCGTTCATAACGCAGATCGACTTTGTCGCCGTGGCGTTGGAAAGTGCCAAGCTCGTCCATGTCAATCGCTACGGGAAAGATGATCGGCCAGCGCATCGAGTTTCTCGGCCCAGAAGGCGCGATAGGGCGCGAGCCAGGCGTCGAGTTCGGCGAAGGGCGCCGGATTGATACTGTAGAGACGGCGAGGCCCGTCGATGCGTGCTTTCACGAGCCCGGCTTCGCGTAAAATCTTGAGGTGCTTCGAGACGCTCGGCTGCGGCAAAGCCAACGCCTCGACAAGCGCGCCGGCCGACTGCTCGCCACGCTGGAGCGCGTTGAGGATGTTGCGCCGGCTGGGATCGGCCAAAGCCTCGAAGAGGAACATGGTCGTATATTCCTATATCGGAATATACTAGTCAAGGCATATCGTTCAACTGCCCAGATTCTCGAAGAAATCCTTCATCTTTGCGAAAAAACCCGACGCCTCGGGATGCGTGCTGTTCGAGGATAATGCATCGAACTCAGCCAGCAATTCGCGCTGGCGTTTGGTGAGGCTCTGCGGGGTCTCGACCGTCACTTGAATATAGAGGTCGCCGACGTCGCGCGAGCGTAGGACCGGCATGCCTTTGCTCTTCACCTTGAACTGTTTGCCGGACTGCGTCCCTTCCGTGATCTTTACCTTGGTCTCCCCGCCGCCGATCGTAGGCACCGCGATCTCGCCACCAAGGGCGGCCTGAACCATTGAGATCGGCACGCGGCAGAAGAGGTCCGCGCCGTCGCGCTGGAAGAACGGATGCGGCTTGGTCGCGACGAAAATATAGAGATCGCCCGCCGGGCCGCCACGCAACCCCGCCTCGCCTTCGCCCGCGAGACGGATACGCGTACCGTCTTCGACGCCGGGCGGGACATTGACCGCGAGGCTGCGCTCGCGCATCACCCGACCGGAGCCCGAACATTGCGCGCAGGGATTGTCGATCATTTCGCCCTGGCCATGGCAATGCGGACAGGTACGCTCGATCGAGAAGAAGCCTTGTTGCGCGCGGACCCGGCCAAAGCCGTTACAGGTGGAGCAGGTTCGCGGCTTCGCCCCAGGCTTGGCCCCGCTACCGGAGCAAGCCGTGCAGGTGATCGAGGTCGGCAGGTTCAAATTCGCTGTCTTGCCGGCGAAGGCCTCTTCCAGCGTGATTTCGAGATTGTAACGCAGGTCCGAGCCGCGCGCCGCGCCGCTGCCGCGCCCACCGCGTCGGCCCATCACGTCGCCGAAGAGATCGTCGAAAATATCCGCCATCGACGCGGCGAAACCATCCCCGCCCCCGAATCCGCCATGGCCTTGTTCGAACGCCGCGTGGCCGAAACGATCATAGGCGGCGCGCTTTTGCGGGTCGCAAAGACACTGATAGGCCTCGTTCAGCTCCTTGAATTTATGTTCGGCCGCGGCGTCGCCCGGATTGCGATCGGGGTGGTATTGCATCGCGGCCTTTCGAAAGGCCGACTTCATTTCTACTTCGGTGCTTGTCCTCGATACGCCGAGAACCTCGTAGAAGCAGCGTTTGCCCATCGCCAATCAGATCCCACCGCCGCTTCTGCGGCACCATTCCAAGGTTGAAGTCATAAAGAATTCGAGACCGAAGTTTGAGCCTCTTCAGCTCCGGAGCTACCGCAAGTCAACAGATTAAGAGCAAGATAGCCTCCGCTTTGCGTCCGTACCGGCGCGCCCGCTGGGTCGCGCCGGGCAAAGACATGGCGAGCGTCAGGCCGATTTCTTCTTGTCGTCCTCGCCGACTTCCTTGAAGTCAGCGTCGATCACATCGTCCTTCGGAGCTGCCGAACCGGCCGCGCCCGCGTCAGCGGCGCCGGCCTCGCTTTGCGCCTTGTACATCGCCTCGCCCAGCTTCATCGACGCCTGGACGAGATCCTCGGTCCGCGCCTTGATCGTGGTGAGGTCGTCGCCTTCCAGCGCCGTCTTCAGCGCCGCGACGGCAGACTCGACCGCGCTCTTGTCGGACTGTGCGACCTTGCTGCCATACTCGGCAATCGACTTCTCGGCCGTGTGGATCATCGCTTCGCCATGGTTCTTGGCATCAACGAGTTCGCGTCTCGCCTTGTCTTCGGCGGCATGTAGTTCGGCATCCTTCACCATTTTGTCGATGTCGGACTCACTGAGGCCCCCCGAGGCTTGGATGCGGATCTGCTGCTCCTTGTTCGTCGCCTTATCCTTCGCCGTCACATTGACAATGCCATTGGCATCGATGTCGAAGGTGACTTCGATTTGCGGCACGCCGCGCGGCGCCGGCGGAATGCCGACAAGATCGAACTGGCCGAGCAGCTTGTTGTCGGACGCCATCTCGCGCTCGCCCTGGAAGACGCGAATGGTGACCGCCGTTTGATTGTCTTCCGCCGTCGAAAAGACCTGGCTCTTCTTGGTCGGGATCGTCGTATTGCGTTCGATGAGCCGCGTGAACACGCCGCCCAAGGTCTCGATGCCGAGCGACAGCGGCGTCACGTCAAGGAGCAGCACGTCCTTCACGTCGCCCTGCAGCACGCCGGCCTGGACCGCTGCACCAACAGCCACGACTTCATCCGGGTTGACACCCTTATGCGGCTCCTTGCCGAAGAAGTTGCGCACGACCTCTTGCACCTTCGGCATGCGGGTCATGCCGCCGACGAGCACCACCTCATTGACTTCGCCGGCGCTGAGCCCAGCGTCCTTCAGAGCCTTTCGGCAGGGCTCGACCGTCTTCTGGATGAGATCGTCGACGAGCGCTTCGAGCTTGGCGCGGGTGAGCTTCAAGGTCAGATGTTTCGGACCTGTCGCATCGGCAGTGATGTAAGGCAGGTTGATCTCTGTCTGCGTTGCCGAGGAAAGTTCGACCTTCGCCTTTTCCGCCGCCTCCTTGAGACGCTGCAAAGCGAGCTTGTCCTTGCGCAGATCGATGCCGCTTTCCTTTTTGAACTCGTCATTCAAATATTCGACGATGCGGTTGTCGAAATCTTCGCCGCCGAGGAAAGTGTCGCCGTTGGTCGACTTCACTTCGAAAACGCCATCGCCGATTTCGAGGATCGATACGTCGAACGTGCCGCCGCCCAAGTCATAGACAGCGATCGTGCCCGAGCCCTTTTTGTCGAGGCCATAGGCGAGCGCCGCGGCAGTCGGCTCGTTGATGATGCGCAGGACTTCGAGGCCGGCGATCTTGCCGGCGTCCTTCGTGGCCTGGCGTTGCGCGTCGTTGAAATAGGCGGGAACGGTAATGACGGCCTGGGTTACCGGCTGGCCGAGATAGGCTTCGGCCGTTTCTTTCATCTTCTGCAGGATGAAGGCGGAAATTTGCGAGGGCGAATATTGCTTGCCGTCGGCCTGCACCCAGGCGTCGCCATTCGGCGCCCTGATGATCTTATAAGGGACGAGGCCCATGTCCTTCTTGGTCATCGGGTCGTCGAAGGTGCGGCCGATGAGTCGCTTGATTGCGAAGAAGGTGCGCTCCGGATTGGTGACCGCTTGGCGTTTCGCCGGCTGGCCGACGAGCCGCTCGCCATCGTCGGTGAACGCGACGATCGAGGGAGTGGTGCGCGAACCTTCCGCGTTTTCGATGACCTTCGGCGTCGTGCCTTCCATCACCGCCACGCAGGAATTGGTAGTTCCGAGGTCGATGCCGATGACTTTAGCCATGTTGTTCTTCCTTTCGAGCCGCAAGACCGCCGGAGCCCGAAGCGATCCGGCTATTGGGCGGACGGAAATTGCCGCCCTGTCCCCGATGAATCTCAATGTGGTCGCGTCGCACCCGCGCGCAAGATAAGGGCTATATAAGGGGGCGATTTTTCGGCGCAAGGCGAGGCCTGCGTCGCGAAGTGGCGCGCGGGAGGGATGATTCCGAACCCTCTCGCAACCTATCGGCGGCGCCCCGGGCGCGCAAATGCACCGTCAGATGGGTTGCAACTGAGTCCGGAATTCGGAAAACGGCGAACCTCAGGATAGACGGCATTAAGAATGCCGCGTTATGCCGTTAGCATGGTGGCATTGCGGATTCGCCCCGCAGGCTGGAAGCAAGCCGTCGCTGGTGTGGACGATCTGCCGCAACGCCGCTCCGGCTTTAACGGCGATGCGCGGTGCTCCGACACTTCCCTTATATCGCACTGCGATATAAAGCGTAGCCTACAATTCGTCCAACCCCTTTCCCCGCCTCAGGTCGATATGCTGAATAGTGCCACTCCCGTTGATTCGTCTCAATCCTCGCAGAACCTTTCAAATACCGGGCACGAAGCCACCCTCGACCGACTGCGTGATTTCACCACCGACCGGCGTCTTCTGCTCCTCGGCCTGATGGCCCTCATCATCGGCACCGCCGGGGCCAGCGCAGCCTGGGTACTGACGCACCTCATCAATCTTGCCACTAATCTCGCCTACTACGGCCGCGTCAGTGACGCCCCGGCCTCGAACTTGGGCAACAGCCTCGGTCTGGCCGCTGCGCTGGTCCCGGTAGGGGGCTGCCTGATCGTCGGGCTGATGGCTCGTTTCGGGTCGGAGAAGATTCGCGGCCACGGCATTCCGGAGGCGATGGAAGCAATCCTGATCGGGCGCAGCCGCATCCAGCCCAAGGTCGCGATCCTGAAGCCGCTGTCATCGGCAATCTCGATCGGCACTGGCGGGCCGTTCGGCGCCGAGGGACCGATCATCATGACCGGCGGGGCCTTCGGATCTCTGTTCGGCCAGCTCTTCCATCTCTCGAATGCCGAGCGCAAGACTTTGCTCGTCGCCGGCGCCGCTGCCGGAATGGCCGCGACCTTCGGCACGCCGATCGCGGCAATGCTGCTGGCGGTCGAACTATTGTTGTTCGAGTGGAAGCCGCGCAGCTTCGTGCCGGTGGCGATTGCCGCAGTAACGGCGGCGGCTTGGCGGCCTTACCTGATGGGCGCGGGCGTCCTCTTCCCAATGGCGCAAAGCGCGCCGCTGCCGACGCTCGGCCTTTTGCTCGCTGCGGGACTCGGTATCGCCGCGGGACTCGCCTCAGGCCTGCTGACCCAGATGGTCTATGCTTGCGAGGATATGTTTCAGCGCCTGCCGCTGCATTGGATGTGGTGGCCGGCGCTCGGCGGTGTCGCGATCGGTCTCGGCGGCCTGATCGAGCCGCATGCGCTCGGTGTCGGCTATGACAATATCGCCGCGCTGCTCGCCGGACATATGGCGCCCCACGCGGCGCTGCTCCTGATGGTGATGAAAGCGCTGATCTGGTCGATCGCGCTCGGCTCCGGAACCTCGGGTGGCGTGCTCGCGCCTCTGCTGATCATGGGCGGCGCGCTCGGCCTGATCGTCGGCGAGACGCTCCCGGTCGGCGCGAGCAGTACGTGGGCGCTGGTCGGCATGGCCGCGATGATGGGCGGCACCATGCGCTCGCCATTGACCGCGATCGTCTTCGCGATCGAGCTCACCCATAATCTTGGCGCGCTGCTGCCTCTAACGGTGGCCTGCACGCTGGCGCACGGCACCACCGTGCTGCTGATGCGACGCTCAATCCTCACAGAGAAGGTGGCACGCCGCGGCCATCATGTGATGCGCGAATATAGTGTCGATCCGTTCGAGACGACACCGGTGGCGGACATCATGGTCAAGAAGGTCGAGCTCCTGCCCGCCGATATGCCGATCGACGAAGTCATCGCTTTGTTCACGGCGCCGGACGGATTGCAGGAACATGACAGCTATCCGGTCGTCGACACGCACGGCCGGCCTGTGGGCATCGTGGCGCGCACTGACATGCTGCGCTGGACTCTGGCGGATGCCCCGACTGCGCGGACGCTGGGCGACCTCGTCGCCGATCAAGACTTGGTCACGGGCTATGACGACGAAATGGTCGGCCGTCTCGCTGACCGCATGGCTGCCGCCGACGTCGGCCTTGCACTGATTTTGCGCCGCGCCGACGGCATGCTGGTCGGGCCGGCGACACGGCGCGAACTCCTCCGCGTCCGCGCCAGCGCGGTCCGGCACGAGGAGGATCGCGAAGTGCTGATCCGGCTTCGACGCCGTCGCGCCATCCAGTTGGATGAATGTTCGGCGGGGCCGTGCTCCAGCTAGACGGCCATGAAACGCAAAATTATTGCCTCTTGGCTTTTCATGAAGGCACTATGGGGAACCAGGCTCTCCCGGTTCGGTTGATAGGATAAGGCGGCGACGCCGCAGCCAGACCCATACGGGAGGACGTCCCGATGAAAGCCAAATTTCTCATTTTGCTGGCAGCCGGCCTTCTTGCCACATCGGCCGTGCCATCGGCGGCGAGGCCCTATAGCGGCCCGCGCTGCCACCTTGTCGGCCCCGGCGTGGTGCTTAAGATGAGCCAATATCAGCAGCCTGACGGAAGCTATGCGTCTGTTTCGGACTTCGTACGGGACGTGAACGGCACGCCCTGCGGCCTCGATTGTCCCGCCCCCTCGCGTGTGATCTGGGTTAGCGGCCCGAGTTACGTTTGCTCGGGTTTTTGAGGGTAGACGGCGAAGGGCGCTCAAGAAAGGCGGGGGCCGCGACGCGCTTCTGCCAATGCCCGCGAAAGGCCATTGGCGAACTGTGCCTTCTCCTCAGGGCCGAGGAATTGCCCGACTTCTACGCTCTGGCCCCGTGAGACAAGCGCCAATTTCTGGACGCCGTACTCCTCGTCGTCCTCCTTGTGCAAACGCACCCATATGGGGTTGAAGCGCCATTCCGCCTTCTCGCCCTTCGCGGACACTTTGGCAAGCATCAGTTCGAGCGGCGTCACGCACACGTCCTCATAGGCGCGGGCGGCCCGGAAATTGGCCCGGAATGCGAAATAAAACAGTGCCACGTCCAGCCCCATGAATCCCGCGACCGGCCAGGCGCCAATGATCACAAAGGGCAAGGTGGCGGTAAAGCTCATTGCCGAGAAGATCATGAGCAAAATATGGAATTGCCGCCTGGTCATGGACCGGTGGGGATGCAGCCGGACCGCAAAAATCTGCTCCGCGGCGGGATCGTTCTCTTCGGCGATGTGGATCAAGGGCTCCGACATGCGGGCTCACCCTTCTCTCGAGTTCTGTTGAACATTATAACGCCACGATGGCGATCAGCACCAGAGTGAAGCTCAAAGCCCCCGGGAAAGTTCCCCGTTCCGTCGCCGCCAAACCGGGCGCGGCCGCCAAACTGTCCCGGCCTCGGCGAGCCGCCCCGGCGACGGTGCGCGAAATCTTCCGGCGGTTTGCCGAAGCTCTTCCAACCCCGCGTGGCGAACTGAATTACAAGAACCCTTACACGCTTCTCGTCGCCGTGGTTCTCTCGGCGCAAGCGACAGATGCCGGCGTCAACAAGGCGACGAGCAGGCTCTTCGCCATCGCCGACAGTCCGAAGAAAATGCTGGCGCTGGGCGAAGACAAGCTGCGCGACATGGTGAAAACGATCGGCCTCTATCGCGCCAAGGCGAAGAATATCATCGGCCTTTCCGAACGGCTCGTGAAGGATTTCGGCGGCGATGTGCCGCGGACGCGGGAAGAGCTCGAAAGCCTCCCAGGCGTCGGCCGCAAGACCGCCAACGTCGTGTTGAACACCGCCTTCGGCCAGCCGGTGATCGCCGTCGACACGCATATCTTCCGCATCTCGAACCGCATCCCGCTCGCGCCAGGCAAGACGCCGCGCGAGGTCGAGACCGGCCTGGAGAAGATCATCCCCGAGCCCTACAAGCTGCACGCTCATCATTGGCTGATTCTGCACGGACGTTATGTCTGCAAGGCGCGCAAGCCCGACTGCGGCCACTGCCTCATCAATGATCTCTGCCGCTGGCCCGGGAAGACAGTAAAGATGGCAAAGGTCGCCCTGCCTGTCCCGCATCCGTGATAGGATGGCAAATCTGTTGCATCGTCGCACGCCTGCGCTGCCCGGTCCCCGCTCATCTGGAGAGTCGCACGCTTGAACACCCACCGCCTCGTCAGTTTGGAGAAGCGCGACGACGACAAGGAGGTCTCGCTGCGGCCGCTGACGCTCGCCGACTTTACGGGTCAGGAGACCGCGCGCAGGAACTTGCGGGTTTTCATCGAAGCCGCCAAGGGTCGTCGCGATGCGCTCGATCACGTCCTCTTCGTCGGGCCGCCGGGGCTTGGCAAGACGACCTTGGCGCAGATCGTCGCGCGCGAACTCGGAGTCAACTTCCGCGCGACGTCCGGCCCGGTGATCGCCAAGGCGGGCGATCTTGCCGCCCAGCTCACCGCACTTGAAGAGCGCGACGTGCTTTTCATCGATGAGATCCATCGCTTGAACCCGGCGATCGAAGAAATCCTTTACCCGGCGATGGAGGATTTCCAGCTCGATCTCATGATTGGCGAAGGACCCGGCGCGCGCTCGGTGAAGATCGATCTCGTCAAATTCACCCTGATCGGTGCGACGACGCGCGCGGGCCTGCTCACCACGCCGCTGCGCGACCGTTTCGGCATCCCGATGCGACTTGATTTCTATTCCGTGTCAGAGCTCGAAACGATCGTGCGTCGCGGCGCACATATCCTCGGCATCGAAATCGGCGACGACGGCGCCAATGAAGTGGCCAAGCGCGCGCGCGGCACCCCTCGCGTCGCTGGCCGGCTGCTGCGGCGGGTGCGCGACTTCGCCGAGGTCGACGCCCCCTCTCCAGGCCATGCAATCAAGGTGACGCGCGCCGTCGCCGACCTGGCGCTGCGTCGAGCTCGACGTCGACGCGATCGGCCTCGATACGATGGACCGGCGCTACCTCGGACTTGTCGCGCAGTCCTTCGGCGGCGGCCCGGTCGGGATCGAGACCATCGCCGCGGCGCTCTCCGAACCCCGCGACGCGATCGAAGACATCATCGAGCCCTATCTCATCCAGCAAGGCTTTCTGCAAAGGACGCCGCGCGGCCGGCTACTGACGCCGCATGCCTTCCGCCATCTCGGGCTTGAAGCGCCGACGCCCGCGGCGCAACAGTTCGGGTTGTTCGGCGAAGATGCGGACGAGTGATGCGGCCTCGCCTGAAAGGCGCATCTCGAAGAACGAGGGCTGTCCCGATGAGCGCCATGCTTCGAGACGCCGCTTGTGCAGCGGCCCCTCGGCAAGAGGGGCTGTGGGTCTGATGGGGCTGGGGTGCGGGACCGCCGCCGTCTTGTAAGGCCGGAAGGCGCGTGTTACGCGATGCCGGACCGCAACCGGCAATTAGGAGAGGTGGCAGAGCGGTTGAATGCACCGCACTCGAAATGCGGCATAGGCGCAAGCCTATCGGGGGTTCGAATCCCCCCCTCTCCGCCAAGTCATTCACATAATATACTGAAATATAAAGACATTTATGTGATTAGTCGATGTACGCCCCACATTTAAGCCTACATCAATTTTAACTCGCGTTTCGTTGGTTCTCGCAATTTCTGCGATCGCCCTCCCCTTCGTTGGCCCTAAAAGCCAATAGATCCCGAGTAAGAGATCATGTCGTCAGACAATATCCAGAGTTGCCGGAAGATCGAGATCGTCAAGCGCTCAGATTCCACCTCATGCTCAAACGCGCGCCCTCTCGTTCCGGCGATGGGTCCGCTAGCGCACATCGCCTGTGATCAGTCCCCTGCCATCATTGTGAGGCCGATGCCGGTGATCTTGCCTCCCGCACCGAAGCCGAAGAGAAAGCTCGCTGCATCGCCGCGCGGGAAGTGGAACTTCACTACGTGGAATGTCTGGTCCCCTATCGTGCGGCTTTGCAGAATTTCGGCGCACCTCGGCTTTGCCCCGTAATCGTTGAGCCTGCGGGACATCTCCTGCACCGCGTGATCCGTCAACTGCGCGCTGTACGCGCTGGTCAGTTTGGTGCGATCGATCTGGCCTGCTTGCATTTGCAGGAACCATTGAAGCGCAAAATCCTTCACGCTGTCCTCCGGACGCGCGCTGGCCAACATGGTCATGTCCGTTCCTCTCCGTTCCCGGTCATGGCCATGGTCTGCGCCGCGTTCCCAGTCATGGTCTGTGCCGCCGCGGCATTGATAAGTGTCGGGGCAAGACCCGACGCCGCCAGAACCGTGCTCGTCATGAGCACGTGGCGACGGCTAATGCTCACGCCGGGACTTCCCTTGCTTTGATCGTCATTGCGCGGACTATCGTCTGTCATGGGCTGTTGCTCCTCTTGTGGCACACCCGTCGACGTGGCTTATGGAAGTGTCGGTTGGCTATGCTTTTTATCAACAGGCTATCGCGGACACAGCCGGCGAAGCAGTCCATTCCTTGGACGGGATTCCAGAATTCTCCGGCAGGAGCATCAAATCGCCGCCTGCGGCTGACAGTTCCGCGCCTACCGCGAGGATTTTCCGGAATGCTGCACACCTTCGACGCACTTCGATAAACTGGCAACGGCCGTAATCGTTCCCCCAACTCCGGCGTCGCCGAAATGACTGCGACTTGAATTCGAGCGAGAATTTCGTGCCGCCGGAGGAGCGCATCGCCGAATTTGACCAGGACGGCCCGCTCTGGGTCGAACATCCGGTGTACACGCGAACTCCTGCGAGAAAAATCCTAGGCCAGAAGAGTATGCGATGTACTTGGCGAGCGCCGTCTCGCTGCGCTCCTCTGATGAAAATAGGCAGGTTGGAGCCGCAATCGTTGACATTTTTTGGGAAGGACCTGTTAACGACCCAAACTCGATACGCAACGAAGATATCCGCGCTCTCGGAATGAACGAAGTGCCACGTGCCGGCGGAGGATTTTACTGGGATGAACAATCCCCAGACAAGCGCGACCAGGCGCTACTTCCTGAAGATCGTGCGCAGGATATCAAGCTGGGCTTGCTAACGGAACTGCTAGGGCAAATTCGGGCGCAGAAATGGCTCGGGCCGGAGGCTGGAAACGGGGACGATAGCGAACTTGCGCGCAAGCTGCTTCCGCATCTGGCAGGTTCGCAGTTCATGGATATATCGGAGTTCAGCAGACCAGTTCACGCTGAAATGGCTGCAATCATCGATGCGGCTCGCCGGGGCGTAAGCATTGATGGTTGTTCGATGTACGTGACGACGTTTCCTTGCCATAACTGCGCCGAGCACATTATCGCCGCTGGAATTCGGCGAGTCGTATACTTGGAACCATATCCCAAGAGCCGAGCAGATAACCTCTATCGGGAAGAGCTAGATTGTGACTCACTAAGCGGCGGCGAGTACAAGGGCAAAGTCCTCTTTTTGGCATATAGCGGTGTCGCACCGCGCCAATACTCTAAGCTGTTCTCGATGGGGCTTCGCGGAGGGAAAATTTGGTCCTGGCCACTTAAAGCGGGAAGAGACACGGAGATCGCAGCGGCCGATTTACGTCGCCGATCACCTCCAACGCGGTTACGTCCTTGCCGAGCGCAACGCTTTGGAGCCTCTTCGGGACAGCGGGTACAACTGGGAGCCCGAGCGATTGTGTCCGGGCGACCAAAAGGCGTCGACCGGAGCCTCTTAGGCTGGCCGCGAACCCGCGTAAAACGAACCAAGAAGTGGCAATTCTAGTGCAACATAAAGCGCGTTATGTTGCGTTAGCTCCTCGCTCGAGGTTCGCGGTGCATATCAGAGCTTTCAAATGTCCGCTTTTGGCCTCTCGCGTCATTTCGCGGCGACGCAGCAATTCAGTCGCCTTAGGAGTGAAGCGGACATTCAGCGGGCCAGGCTCACAGAACTCGATCTATGAGTACGCGCCCCAGACAGGCGACCGTCGCGCTTTTCTTGAGGGCGACGGCAATTCGGACTCCATCTGGTCAACGACGGCATTGCGAAGCGGCATGAGTCGGGCCCTGATACGCTCGCAGATCAGGCTCGAGTACCTGCTGGGTATGGACGGCGTCTCAGGCGAGTACGAGACCCGTGTCACGAACGGTTCGTGATCAAGAACTGCAAGTTCAGCGCTGCGCGTCGAAGTTCGCAGTAGTGCATTAAGTACCCTCCATTTCGGCTCAATCCTTTCATTTTCGATGATTATTGTTGAGTTGCTCTATTGATGCGCTGAAAGTGACCGATAATACCTATGAAGGAAGCCGCGAACAAGAACAGCGGATCCGGCCCCGGAGCATCATCCAGAGCTAGGTCCGATCCCCTCCCACGACCGCCGAGGAATCATATCATTACGCTCGTTTTCACACAGCGAGGCTCATTCTGAGACATTCTTCGAGCCGCTTACTCGCCTACCTTGTCGGGACGGCACCCGTTTCACATCCGATCCCGAGGACCTTCGCGAAGGTCTTAGCCGGAACCTTGTGCCTTCTTAGGAATAGTTCGACTTGGCCTGGCGTATAGGCCCGAGCAAAATGTTCGACGGGGTTGCCGTCGAGATCGAAATCGTACCGCACTGTCTGGCGTGTAATTGACGATGAAACCCGCTGTGCGGCCATGGAAGGGGACCACCGGGGTCTGCTTTGCGACGGCACACGCCTGAGCCGCAAAGGTCACCGGCGGCTGCGACAGATCGAGCGGAATCTTGAGCCAGCGGTCAGGGCCGCCGCTGAAGCCGTAAATGGTGATGGAAAATGGTCGTGTCTCCGTGCCGAGCAGATAAGCATGCGGCACGAACGACGCCCGCCAAGTCGCTTCACGTTCAGCCGCGGCGCGACGCTCGGCCTCGGCGATGATCTCGGCGGTAGCGCGGACGGCCGTCTCGACCGCATCCTTGTCCAATTCGAGCGCGGCGGGCAGAGCCTCGAGCACCATCTTGGCGGCCGGCGAATCGAGATCGCCGTGGCAGACGCCATCGATCCGCCGAATGCCCTTGGCGACGTTTTTGAACCCACACCGCCGCGCCGAGCTCGCCGCGGCGCATGCCGAGCCGTTTCTGTTGGTTCTCGATGAGATCGTGGATCGGATAGTAATCGCCCATGGCAAGCCTCCTCTATCGACGAGGAGGACTGACGCGTGGCGAAAATCCCGCTTTGTTGCCGGAACGGCCACATCCCCTTGCGGGAACCACCTTGCCCGGGAAGGCAGGTTGGCGAGGGCGTCAGCCCTACTCTTGATGCAAAAACAACATAACCTCTTTTATCGACGGAGGTCGAGAATAGCACTCGCACGCGAGGGCATGGCCGGTTCATCGTCTCGGCATTGAAGTTTCACGGCTGTGCGCAGGATACCGGCTGTCCAAGCTTTCCGAATTACCCGCCGCGAAAGGCTGGATCACCGACGAGCAGCCGCATGATGGCGGCTCCCATTGCACAGATGATGGAGAAGTAGTCGATGTGGGCTTAGCAAAGGCTCGGTCGTGCGCAACTGCGAGAAGCGCGCGAACACAAACAATCGGCAGGCCGAGGATCAGGAGGTCAGTTCAGTGTCACAGATGGAGACCTGCACATGCTGCGATGCAACCGCCCGGGGGGTCGACCCCACCGGGCGGTAATCGGTTGCAAGTGTCGCGCTCCGGCGCCGGATTGATCTTTCGCAACGCCGGGGGGCCGGTTCGGTGGTATCAAAGAGAAGGCAAAAAGGGGTGAATGCGATGATCATTGATTCTTTGCTTCAGGAACATCGCAACATCGAAAAGCTGCTCCTCATCCTTGAGCGGGAGTTGAACGTCTTTGATCGGGCAGAGCGGCCTGACTACGAGGTTATCTGGGCGATCATCTCCTATTTCGAGGTCTACCCGGATGCCTACCATCATCCGCAAGAGGACGCGGTATTCAAGAAGCTGAAAGCGCGCGATCCCGCCGCAGCTGCAAATATTGGCGATCTCACGGCCGAGCATCGGAGCGGCGCCGAACGTTTGCGGCGGGTCGTGAAGGCGGTCGAGAGTGTACTGGCGGATCGGGATGTTCTGCGGCAGACCGTCGACGACATCATTCGCGACTTCATCGTGCACGAACGGCACCATATCGCCATGGAAGAGCGTGCTTTCTTTCCGGCCGCGGTCAAGGCTTTGCAACCTCAGGACTGGGCGGAGATCGCCTCGACATTGACCGAGCAGAGGGATCCGCTTTTCAGTGAGATCGTCGACGAGAGGTTCGACGCGGTGCGAGGGCATATCTTGCAGTTGGAGCAGGAGGCCGAGACGGAGCGGAACTTATTGCACAACGCTGGAAAGGTGCATTGACGTTACGAATCGACCACGAACATGGGAGTATCAATTTGGCGAAGACTATTCTTCTAAAAATGCTTTCCTCAAGGTTTGTGGTCCAGGGAGGACGCGAATGACTATTGTGAGCGAGCTGCTTAAGCAGAAGGGCAGGAAAGTCTGGTCAATTCGCCCGGACGCCACTGTGTTCGAAGCCGTCGCGAAAATGGCTGACCAAGACATTGGATCGCTGGCCGTGATTGATGGCGAAAAACTCATTGGTATCATTGCTGAGAGACATTATGCACGCAAGGTAGTTCTGAAGGGTAAAACATCTGCTGAAACGCCTGTGCGGGACATCATGGAAGATGTCATTGCTGTCCGGCCAGAGCAATCCGTTGAAGAATGTATGGCCATAATGACCGAGAGGCGCGTGCGTCATCTCCCGGTCCTGGAGGGAGAACAATTGATCGGCATCATTTCGATTGGTGACCTTGTTAAATGCATAATCAGCGATCAGAAATTCATTATTTCCCAGTTTGAACATTACATTCACGGTGAGCAGGGTTACGCCGACTTTGCTCAGCATTGAAGGGCCCTTTCTTGAAGGGATCGTCGAAGCCGAGCTCTTTCCTCATCGCTCTGACGTTTGCCATTCTCCGTGACGCTCGCAACGATCATAGGGCGGCGCATCGGCCGCTCATCGGCGGCGCGCTAAGATCGCTCGGCTTAATGTCTATCTGGCCATAGCAGCATTTCGTGGCGAGAACCGACCAGGCCGCCGGGGAAACCGTGAACGTCATAGGCCATTGGCGCGCTGGCGGACTCAACCAATTGTCAAGCGGGCTTGAGATCAGGCTGAGTCCGATGAGCCGCGAAGCGACATCGGATGCCGCTCGCCTCCGTTTCGAAATGCGCAACGGCGCGCTCCACGCCATCGAGAATGGGCGCAGGCTTCGGCGATGAACATCTGCGGCAGATGATCACTGGCATCGAGGGCATCGCCCGCGAAGAACTGCGGCACGGATACGGGCGAGAGCCACGGCGCTTGCAGGCTTAAGGTTTTGGCGGCGAGCCGCAACGCGCCACCTTCGATGGATCAGGTCTCAGCGATGATCGCAGCGTCGCCTTGCAGCGGCGCTCCGTCGGGGGCTTGTCTAGAGGCCCACAGCTCGATCCCGAATGACGTCTTTGATCTTATTTTTGATTGCGATCAGTCGCGCTATTCATGCCGTGTAGTGTGGCGGCCGTCTTCGAAGCTGGCGGATCAAGTCAACTGAGGTCCAGGATCGCTTCGACAATATGATTGAGTGGCGCGTTCTCGGCCGTAAGAGTCACGCGCAACTTCAGTTTGTCGCCCTCAACCTTGCCCTCGCGAACGACGCGCTCAATCTCGCGTTGCGATGTGACGCCGACTTCCTTGAGGAATTTGCGCAAGGCCATGTTGAAGCTGCCCTCGTCCATAGCGATCCTCCCAAAGCTCGTCGATGCCTGGCGGCCTTGGCCATTAAGTATTGCGCGCGGAGCTGATCGACAGCATTAGTTCATCAAGAACCGAAGTCTTGTTGAATTTGTACGCGGCGGCGCGATAGTCGGCCACGAAGCGGCGGCAAGCTTGTGCCGCGACATCATTGCTCCGCCACCAGCTCTATACCTAAAGCGTATGCAGTAGCCCCCGTTACCCTCGGCCTCGGTATCCAGATCGCGGAATCTTCATTGCCGAATGGAATTAAGAACGCCACCATCGACGCCGATGTGGTCGAGCGTTGGTTTCGGGATCAGCCCTGGAACATCGGCATCGTCACCGGCCTGACCAGTGGCATCTTTGCCCTCGATGTCGACCCGCTCGGTGGCGATAATTCCATTGCAGACCTCGAAAACAAACACGGACCGCACCATACCCCGCTGCGAACAAACGGGGATAAAGCCATAGCCGATCCCTCGTCGTTCTGTTGTCCACGATGGAGTGTGTCCGTTAAAGGCTGAGGGGCGCAAGTGCGTGACGCAGTGGCTCGCTGGAAATCATCATGAGGCCCGTGAATGGCTGACTTAGCTCGAGGATCAGGAAGATCGAAGCAGACGCCGAAAGCGCGAAAATGCCCAGGGCGACAATGGTGGTTGCGTTGTTGTCGGCGAAGAGGCTGAAGCTCGCAAATATGATGGCGAGCCAGGAAACCAGTACCACAAGGAAGGGCATGGGCATTCGGCGTAGTCCCTTTCAGGCAGCCATTCCCAGAAACCTCTTACTACCATCTCTGATGAGCGAGTGCGAAATTCGGAACAATTATTTGCGCTCGCGCGCTAATGACTCCCGCGCGCCGCCTGCCGTAACTTGCCGATTTCAGCCGCTGCTTGGAACACGTTTGAGCGGAGGACGTGATGAGCAAGATGAATAGACGGCAACTGTTTCTGTCGTCGGCCAAGGCCGCGCTGGCGGCGGCGCTCGGCGCCGTCGGCTTCCGCACGGCGGCCCACGCGCAGTCGCCGACAGCGGTCGAATTCCCCGACAGCAAGGTGCTGCCGACCCCGACGCCGCCCTTCAAAGGCTTTATCGAACCGAACCTGGTCGACAGCATGCCGGGCTGGCCGCCGACCGTCATGCCGCCCGAAGGCGCGCCAAACGTTCTGCTGGTCCTGATCGACGACGCGGGCTTCGGCTCCAACTCAGCGTTCGGCGGCGTCGTGCCGACACCGACAGTGGATAGGTTAGCGCAGCGCGGCCTCCGCTACACCCAGATGCACAATACGGCGCTCTGCTCGCCGACCCGGGCGGCGCTGCTCACAGGTCGAAATCATCACGCGGTCGGCTTCGGCATGGTCGCGGAAGGCGCCACCGGCTATCCCGGCTACGACTTCATCACAGGGCCCGAGACGGCGCATGGAGCGGCGGCCCTAAAGGAGAATGGATACTCCACCGCCTGGTTCGGCAAGAACCACAACGTCCCGGTCTGGGAGGCGAGCCCGCAGGGACCGTTCACCCACTGGCCGATCGGACAGGGCTACGACTACTTCTATGGCTTCGTCGGTGGCGACAGCAGCCAGTGGCAACCGGGCTGTCTGTTCCGCAACACGACATCGATTCACCCCTACAACGGCAAGGAGGGCTGGAACCTGATCACAGCGATGGCGGATGACTGCATCGAGTACATCACCACGCAGACCTCGACCGACCCGAAACGGCCCTGGTTCGTCCACTACGCGCCGGGCGCGACGCACGCGCCGCACCATCCGACCAAGGAGTGGGTGGACAAGATCGAAGCCATGCACCTCTTCGACGACGGCTGGAACAAGCTGACCGAGCGCATCTTCGCAAACCAGAAGAAGCTCGGCGTCGTGCCGGCGAACGCCAAGCTGCCGCCCTGGCCGGAGTTCCTCCCCAAGTGGGAGACGCTGACGGCCGACGAGAAGCGGCTCTACCTGCGCCAGATCGACGTCTGGGCCGCCTACATGGCCTACAGCGACCACGAGATCGGCCGCATCGTCGAAACCGTCGAGAAGCTCGGCCTGTTCGACAACACGCTGATCATCTACGTCCTCGGCGACAACGGCATGAGCGCGGAAGGGTCGCTCCACGGCACGCCGAACGAGGTCGCCTATTTCAACGGCTACGCCTACACCGTCGAGCAGATGCTGCCGCTCATCCCGGTGTGGGGCACCGATCTCACCTACAATCACTTCGCCGTGCCCTGGGCGTTTGCGATGGACGCCCCCTATCGCTGGGTCAAGCAGATCGCCTCGCATCTCGGCGGCACGCGCACCGGCATGGTGGTGACCTGGCCCAAGCGCATCAAGGACGCCGGGGGCATGCGCAACCAGTTCCACCACGTCATCGACATCATACCGACGATCTTCGATGCGGTCGGCATCCCCCAGCCGACGATGGTGAATGGCATCGCCCAGCGCCCGTGGGACGGCGTGAGCATGGTCTATACCTGGGACAAGGCCAGCGCCGACGCCCCGTCGACGCGCACCACCCAGTATTTCGAGATCTTCGGCAATCGCGCGATCTACCACGACGGCTGGATGGCCAACACCATTCCGGCGGTCACCCCGTGGGAAGGCGTTGCAGGGCATCCGCCGGTCGACGTGCTCAACGGCTTCAAGTGGGAGCTATTCAACCTCAGGAGGATCCGACCCAGACGAACGACCTCTCCGCCCAGGAGCCCGAGCGGCTGAAGAGCATGCAGGAACTGTGGATGATCGAGGCGGTGCGCAACAATGTGCTGCCGCTGAACGCCTCGCAGGTCGCGATCCTGACCGTCGAGCGCCCGGGACCGGCGGCGGGCCGCACGCAGTTCGTCTACACCAAGGCGATGACCTCGAACGAATTCGGCGTCGCGCCCTCGATCATCAACCGATCGTACAAGATCACCGCCGAGATCGAGGTTCCGCAGGGCGGGGCGAACGGCATGCTGGTGACCCAGGGCGGGCGGTTCTCGGGCTACGGGCTCTATCTCAAGGACGGCAAGCCCACCTTCACGATGAACCTGCTCGACCTCGAGCGGCCGAAATGGCAGAGCCCCGACGCGCTGCCGCCCGGCAAGCACACCATCGTCTTCGACTGGAAGATGGACCCGACCGGCATGGCGTTGGGGCGCGGGGGTACGGGCGTGCTGTCGGTGAATGGCAAGCAGTTGGCGCAAAAGTCGTTGCCCCATAGCCAGCCGATCATCTGGGCCTGGGACGAAACCTTCGATGTCGGCCTCGACACCGGCACGCCGGTCGATGACGCCGACTATCAGGTGCCCTTCGCGTTCACCGGCACGCTGGAGAAGATCACCTTCGACCTCGGCGAAACGAGCATGACGCCCGAGGCTATCAAGGCGATGATGGAGGAGCTGGCGAAGAAGCGGGATCGATGAAGCAACACGAACAAGCCGAGGACCTCGATCGTGCCCGATCTGGGAGCAGCTCGTCAACTCCCGCACGGTCGAACTGACCGCAACGTCACCCTCGGTCCGGCGCTGGCCGCTTGCCTTGCATTCGGCGCGGGCTCAGGCGTCGCCCAGCCGCTGACGGGCGCCCCGGCGTCTCCAGAGGGCTCAAGTTCTCGACTCCGATGCCGCCGGGCGTCGCGTCGCCTGCAGCACATATATTGAACCAGCGGGATAGAGAATTTGCCACAGGCCGAACCGCCGAAGAGAGGCGCGTGAACAATGAACGATAAATCGACTGCTGACACTATGATCGAAGCCGCGATCGCAGCCGAGCGGCAGCGCTGCATCGATCGCGTGCTGACTTATGCTGCGCTCCGAGATCAGGCCGCCATCGATCTGGAGAAGGCGGCGAGCGGCTCCGGGCCCGAGAAGCCGAGCGAAGGAGCGGCGGAGCGCGCGCGAATGCAAGCGGAAGTGGCGCGCGACATCGCCCGCTTTTTGGGCGAGCAGACAAAGGCTTGAGGCGTAGGAAAAAATGGAGCCCCGCATGTTATGGTCGCCTGATTTGCCGTGCTTTACGAAAGAGGCGCGCTGTCGCTCCCATTAGCTGCGATTCGTACGCGAGATTGACGCATTTTCGGCAGCAATAACTTGAAAAGCCGGGATACAGCTTCCCGACTTTCCTTCCTCATATATGGACATCTTTGCAACAGTTGGCGAAATTATAATCATTTTTAGTTTGCGGACTTGCTCCAAGTCAATTTTCAAAGTCACATCCATGAATTGACCGGGCTTTCGTCGCATGATGCACGTTGACACGGAGACAATCGGCCCCAAAGACGCAGCGCGCTCCCTTTGGGTCGGACTTGCTTTCGGTGGCGTTGGATGCGCCGCCGTCGCCTTAGTCATCTTCGGCGTTCTGTTTGAGCCGCACGAGGTATCGGCCGTACCGAGTTTCGCGATGCAGACCGGTCAGCCCTGTTCCACCTGTCATACCGCTTTCCCCGAGCTGACGCCCTTCGGACGCCGCTTCAAAATCAACGGCTATACGATGGGCGGCGGCATAAAAGTCCCGCCCCTGGCGGCAATGTTGACGCCGGCATTCACGCACACTGACAGAAATCAGGACACGCCGCCTGCCCCGAATACATACTCGAATAACAACACCATTCTCCAGCAAGCGAGCGTTTTTTATGGCGGTCAGATTTACGGCAACCTCGGCGCCCTAGTCCAGGTGACTTATGACTGGGTAGCGGAACAGGCTTTTCTCGACAACTCGGACGTCCGCTACGCGGACACGACAAAGCTCTTCGGTACGGATGTGGTCTGGGGCATCGACACCAATAATAATCCGACCCTTTCGGACCCTTGGAACACGACGCCCGCCTGGAGCTTTCCTTATATAGTTTCAACGGTCGCGCCTCAGTTCGGGCCTCCGGGCCCGTTGATTGGAAGCCTCGGAGGCACAGTCATCGGGACCGGCGCCTACACGTTCTGGAAAGACATGCTCTATGTCGAAGTGAGCGCTTATCAGAACCTTTCCTCGGGAACGCTATCATTGCTCGGCGACCTGAATTCCACTTCGATTGTCGGCGCTGCACCTTATTGGCGGCTCGCGTTCGAGCCAACCTTCGGCGACAGCACCCTCATGATCGGCACGTTCGGCATGCAAACGAACGAAATTCCGATCCGCAGCCAACCGGGCTTCGGAGTCGACCAAATTCTCGATATCGGGTTCGACTCCGAATACCAATATATTTCAGGCAAGCATGCGGTCACCGCAATGCTGACCTACATAATCGAAAATCAACATTACAACGCGTCGATCAACCAGGGGCTTGCCTCGAACCCCAACGACAATCTGAACACTTTCAATGCGTCGCTTGGTTACGTCTATGACAGCACCTATAGTTTCAAGGCTGCTTATTTCAACGTGACGGGTTCGACTGACGCACTTCTGTACAGCGCTAGTTCGATCACCAATAGTCCGAACAGTAGCGGCTTGATCTTCGACGCCGCCTATCTGCCCTTCAGCCACGGCGCCCCGGGTCCCTTTCCCTGGGTGAACGCGCGCATTGGGATGTCCTATACGAAGTATCTGACGCTTTTTGGGGGTACCACAAATTTCGATGGCGCGGGCCACAACGCCGCGGATAACAATACGCTCCTTCTCTACAGTTGGGTTGCGTTCTAACGGGGTTTGCCACCGCCCAGGTGCCGAGCTTTTTTGCAGTGGGCTTTCTCACACGGTTATTTCACATCGTCGTCTCACCGTGACGCAACGGCATCCATGCTGCGAAAACAGGATCCGTTTTATGAATGAAGAGATTTCCTTAGCGCAATCGAAACATGCTGCGCCGAAATAGATGACACGGCAGCGCACGTGCGCTGCTCGAGAATATCCCTGGCTTCATGCACGAGGGCGGGAATTCAAACCTGTCGCCTCTCATTGAAGGCGCGGCTATACAGCGCAATTAACAATGCAACTATGGCTGCAAGCGCTGCCGCCACAAACAATTTCATGTGTGTGCCCGCGGTCGGCTTCCATTCGCGTGCGAGCTTCTGCGCCTCGACGATCTGCTCGGGCGTCATGCGCTGTGCGAGATCGTCTCGCTCTTTTGGCGCAAACATATTTCGCTGGAGCGCCGCCAAGTTGAGCCACATGTATGCGAGGACGTCGTCCTTTGGCACGCCCTGGCCGTTTTCGTACATGACGCCGAGCATTGCCTGGGCGCTGGCGTCGCCTTGGTTGGCTGCGAGACGAAACCACTTCATTGCCTCCGCATTGTCCTGCGGAACGCCTCGGCCGATGTAGTAAAGTTGACCGAGACCCGCCTGGGCCTGGGCGTCGCCCCGGTCAGCAGCGAGGCGGAATTGGTTGGCTGCGAGACGGAACCATTTCGCCGCCTCGGCGGCGTCTGGAGGCATGCCCCAGCCGATTGAGTACATGATCCCAAGATTATACTGGGCCTCAGCGTTGCCTTGCGCGGCCAGTGGACGATAAAGCCGCAGGGCGGTCGCGTAGTCTCCCCTGTGATACGCGGCAGTAGCATCCTCAAATTGCCCCGCCGCGACAGGCGCAGCAAAGCTCAACACCAGCATAATGGCCGCGACGACTGGGTTGGGAGCACATTTCATGTGGGTCGCCCTTTCCGATGCGCGCGCCAGGCCGGCGACACGTTCACCGACCGGCCGCCGCATCGCGAGCAAACAAATCGCCGGCAAGGCGCAGCTATCGATGGACGCAGCGGCGCGTAGCGAAGCATAAAAAAAGCCGGCAGCGCGAACTCCCGGCGTAAAGTTTTCCGAAACGCTTTGCTCAAGAGTCTCGGTTACGCGCGGGAGGAGTCAGTATTTGGCGACTATTGGTGCGGGCGGCGCTAAGAAATCGAACCTGTAGTTGACGCCCACCACGGCCTTGCTGGCCACCAGCGCGTGCTGGAACCCGTAAGCATCACCGACTCCTATGGCCGCTTCGCCGTCGCCATCGTACCCGTTATAGATCCCATAATTCGTTGTCTTGCCGAAGTCGTAGAAGTCGTATTCGGCTTTGACCGACCAATTCGGAGTAAGCGCCCATTCGATGCCGCCGCCAACCGTCCAGCCAACATGCACCTGGTTGCTGACCCCCCCTCCGATGCCAGGATCCGAGTAGGTTACCTCTAAGCCACCGAAGACGACACCGGCTTTGGCGTAGTACATCCAACGGTCCGCGGTGAAACCGAACCTGCCTGTGACCGTGCCATAAGCGCCGCCTTTCACGCCTGCGACACCATCCCAAGGATTTGCAGCATTGAGCCATGGTTGGGTGTTCTGCAGAGCCATGTATCCGCCTTCGGCTTCAACACCGGCGACGATGAAAGGGGTGAATTGCCAGTTGAAACCAATTTGTCCACCACCAGTGCCGCCTTTGGGTACTACATAGTTGGTGGTGCCATAAGCATAATAATTGTCGAGGTCTGTGACCGGATCGTAGCCCCAAGCGTAACCGGCGTTCGCACCGATGTAGAAGCCCGTCCACGAGAAAGCCGGCGGCGGGGGCGGTGGTGTGTTGCTTGGAAGGTCGGCAGCCAGGGCAGTCGCACAGAACGCCCCCGAGACCACCGAAGCAGCAAGCAGTCGTGCAAGCATAACTTCCCCCAAAAACTCAGATCGGGCTCAAATCCGAATCGTCATCCTAGCCTTTGCTTTTTCGCGGTCCACACTCAACGGCCCAATTAGGCGAGATTCGGGATCGATGTTGCAATCCAACAACGCTCTCGACGCAAGCTGCGAAGTTTTATCGCCAACGAGCTGCCGCGACGGCCCAGTAATGTTTGCGTAGCGGGAAATGCGCCGCACCGTTAGCTTGGCCAATAGAGGTCGGGATGCCGCACGCCCAATCATAATGGCCATTTGAGATATGCATCGGTTCCGGCACGAATGCGCGTTCTAGCGCCGATTAGCCTCGTTCCGCCTCAGCCTCCTGCTCCAACTGCAAGATATGATTTCGCAGGCGTCGAACCTCTCTTCGACGATCTCGCTGAAAAGTGGATCCTTCTGGCCGGTCACTGTCGAGGCGATCTCCGCCCAGTCCTCAGATTGCAAAGCCTTGACCGCGGCCGGAAAGAAAGCATGCTCTTCCATGGCGATATGGTGCCGTTCGTGCACGATGAAGTCGCGAATGATGTCGTCGACGGTCTGCCGCAGAACATCCCGATCCGCCAGTACACTCTCGACCGCCTTCACGACCCGCCGCAAACGTTCGGCGCCGCTCCGATGCTCGGCCGTGAGATCGCCAATATTTGCAGCTGCGGCGGGATCGCGCGCTTTCAGCTTCTTGAATACCGCGTCCTCTTGCGGATGATGGTAGGCATCCGGGTAGACCTCGAAATAGGAGATGATCGCCCAGATAACCTCGTAGTCAGGCCGCTCTGCCCGATCAAAGACGTTCAACTCCCGCTCAAGGCCCTGTGGTACGCCCGTGCGAATCTCCTTCTCTAGTTCAATCCCGCCGTTTGCGTTCGGCTGGGCTGACCCGAAGCGTGCTGTTCGGCAATAATGCGGTATTGGACTAGGTCGTATCGAGCGACGATATTTTCAGGGGTGGGAGACTACTCAAGATAACTGAGATAGGCTGCGACGGCTCTAATCTGCGGCTCCGTCAGTCCGTGCGCGATCGGTTCCATAATAGCTGATGTGTCCGGTTTTGCCGGATTTTGACCCCGTTCTTTGGTCCAATTCACCAGCTTATTAAAGATGTAGTCATTGAGTTGACCGGCTAATCGGGGAAATGGCCCGTTACCTTTAGCCTCTGGACCGTGACAGGAAGCGCACGGAGGAACATTGGATTCGGGAATTCCCTTCTCGAAGATTGTCTTTCCCGCTTCCACGAGTTCCGTTGAAACGTCAGCGCCACCTAATGGTTTAGGATTTAGCTCCTTAAATTGCTCGGCCAAGGCGGTGACCATCGACGGGCTCAAGACGTGGGCCACGTTAAACATGACTGGGTTCGTCCGCCTACGCTCAATAAAGGCGCGCAACTGATTCTCGATGTACTCGGGCTGCTGTCCCGCGAGTCGGGGGATGGGAAAAGCTCCACGAAATCCTTGCCCGTCTATTCCATGACACGTTTTGCAATATTCTATCTTAGCCTGAACCTCTTTGTCGGTGGCCGTCTTGCCTTCTTCTGCGCGACTCGCCGCGGTGAAAACAATTGCGAGAATTGCCGCTTGCAACAGGGTCTGTGAGCCAATGATTTTCATGATCCGGCCTCCAATATTATCTCACGCCACGACATGACCGACACGCTGATCCAGATCACAGGCGCCTTGCGAACCGGCTGCTGACAGAGAGTTGGCACGCCGCAACCCCCACCGGCGTCAGCGGCCCGTTCGCGGATATCGAGCCGTCCAGGCGAGCGCCCGGGCGCGAGTTTCGGCGCCGTTGGGGTTAAGCGTCGACGGCTTCTGGTTAAGCCCTCTTACGCTTGCGCTGATGCCTCGGGCATAGTCCAATCGTAGCCGAGATTGGACAAGGAGCAAAAACATTCTAACCTATCGCTGCGCGTGGCCTCAACCTTTACGTCGAGTTCTAACGGAGATGCCAATATCGCAGGCAAGGGAAGGATGCGGAGGCCGGATCATGAAGGTCGTCAGCTTAGGTTTGGCGTTGCAAACAGCGGTCCTTGCTGTTGTTTTCTCCGCGGTGGGTCGCACAGAAGAAAGCAATACGGTCACCGTTTCGAAGCAAGAGCTTCAGGCTAAAATAGAATATTGCAAAACCTGCCACGGGCTGTCGGGGCAGGGATACCGCGGATATTTTCCCATGCCACGCCTCGCGGGGCAGCAGCCCAAGTACATCGAAAATCAGCTGCGGGCCTTTATAGAGAGTAGGCGGACGAACCCGATCATGTCTAACGTGGCCCACGTCTTGAGCCCGTCGATGGTCACCGCCTTGGCCGAGCAATTTAAGGAGCTAAATCCTGATCCAATAGGCGGTGCTCCAAAGGAACTCGTGGCGGAGGGAAAAACAATCTACGAGGAGGGATTACCCGATTCCAACGTTCCTGCTTGCTTCGCTTGTCACGGTGTGGACGCTAAGGGTCACGACGAAATTCCTCGTTTGGCAGGCCAGCTCTATCCGTACATGATAAAAGCATTGACGAATTGGAGGAAAGAGAGGGGTCAGGGTTCGGCAAAAGATACATCGGCCATTATGGTGCCAACTACCCACAACTTGACCCAATCACAAATGGCCGCTGTCGCGGCCTACGTCAGTCAACTAAAATAGCGCTTCGTCTGGTCACCAGAAGTCAGTTGAGGTCAAAGTTCGATCATGACCCGCCACCGCGACGACTTGGTCGTCCGCGCATTGCTTATGAGGCTCGCCGCGCAAGAATAAATCGGGGGTAAGATCAGCGCCGCGTTGCCAAAATGGCACACATCGATGAAATGTGATTGCTTTTCGGTTTTAAACTAGCCGGCGCGATTCAAAGTCGCGAGCAACCGATGGAATATATTGTCAGCGTGCGCTGGCCATAAGGGAATCGCGCGGAGGCCGGATTATGAAGGTCATTAGCTTACAATTGGCGCTGCAAACGGCGATCCTAACAATTGTTTTCTTCGTGGCAGGTCGCGCGGATAGCGCGGACACCGCAATTGCGAAGCGAGCCGGCCTTCAGGCCAAGATAGAATATTGCACAGATTGCCACGGGTTATCGGGGCAAGGCTATCATGGATTTTATCCCATACCACGACTTGCGGGACAGCCAACTGAGTACTTCGAGACTCAATTACGGGCTTTTGTTGAGGGCAGGCGGACGAACCCAATCATGTCTAACGCGGCGCGTGCCCTGAGTCCGTCGATGGTCACGGCCTTGGCCGCGCATTTTCGGGATCTCAATCCTAGACCCATTGGGGATGGTCCAATGAATCTCGTATACACGGGAAAAACAATCTTCGAGAAGGGAATTCCCGAATCCAATGTTCCTGCATGCGTGGCCTGTCATGGCCCGGAGGCTCAGGGTCAAGAGGCAATTCCCCGTCTAGCAGGCCAGCCTCTATCAGTACACGATAAACGAGTTGCGGAATTGGAGCAAAGATAGGGGTGAGGGTCCGGGCTCCATCATGGCACCGGTTGCGCGCAACCTAACTCAGTCACAAACCGCCGCTGTCGCGGCATACATCAGTCAACTAAAATAACTCCTTCGTGTTTCACTAAAAGTCATTGACGTGAAGGCTCGGAATCATGAACTTCGTCAGGTTAAATATAGCGATCCTGGCAATTGTTTCCTCTGCTGCTCCCTCGTTGGCAGTCTGACTTCAACATCCGGAATTGCTTCTGGTGCCACGGAACATCGGGCCAAGGTTATTGGACCGCTCCTCGATTGGCCGGACAGAGAGACCAGTACATCGAGAATCAGCTTATGAGCTTTAAGGAACACGCTCGAGACAATCCACTTTCAAAAAGCTATATGTGGGGTGCCGCGGCGAATGTCAGCCCTTGGACGGCGCGTGACTTAGCAACTTATCTTTCAACGCTACCCCCCGAGGCGGCCAATGACGGAAATAAGGAGTTCGTAGCCGTCGGAAGAGCGATATATCAGGAGGGAATTCCGGATTCCAATGTTGTGGCCTGCGTTGCTTGCCATGGACCAAAAGGTGAGGGCGTCAGAGAAATTCCTCGTTTGGGAGGGCTGTCGTACTTTTACTTGAAAAGGAGACTCCGGCAATGGGGCGAAGGATATGACGAGGCTGCACGGCCTCCAATGCCTCGAATTGCGAGCAAATTGTCTGCGGACCAAATTGAGGCCCTTGCGTCATACCTCAGTTTTGTCCAGTAAACTACAAGCCAGAGTGAATTCTGCCCGACATGGAAATCGCGGCAAATGCCCTGATATCTCGTGAACCATGGTATCCTGTGCCGCCTGGTTCCAGAACGGCGTCGTACGGAAGCCCCATCCGCCCCAAAGCGCGCTTTTGGGACTTTCAGAACGGCGCCGACGCGTTGCCTCTACATATCGCCAAGATCACTCAGCCGAATGTGGCCGGTCGTCTCGCGCGCAACGCGTACCAATTGGGCGGCCAATTGCTGGGTGCGCCGCGTCGATATTGATAAAGGAAACTCGACGATCAGGTGGCGCCGAGAAGCATCTTCGAAATCGCTCTGGCGTTGATGCCAAACCGATCTGCCGCAACACGCTCGCTGATCCCCTCGATCAGAACGGCGTGCCGGACCCACGCGCAAAGCTCCACTGTTTTCATCCTCCGCCCGCCGACTCAAGCAAAGGACTCTAAACGCCGCCGTTTGACTCTGGCACAGCCGAACCAATGGCCGCTTCAGTGAGGGATTATTGCTCCGGCTTTTAGAGGGGGAAGAAAATCGCCCCGGCAGGTAGTGGGGTGCCCTACGGCAGATCGTGGACGATGCCCTTATGGCAGGAGATGCAGGTCGTAGCCGCCTGCATCGCCAGATGCATGGCCATTGAAGCTGCTTTCGGCTGTTTCGCAAAGTCCATGGCCTCGAAAGAATGGCACGAGTGACATCCGATCGAATTGTCCCCCTCCATCTCAGACCATACGCGCTCAGCCATTTCTTTTCTGCGGGCCTCGAACTTCGCCGGCGTGTCGATCACGCCTGTAATATGGCCGACGACGTCTCGCAATGAACGGACCATGTCAATGGCCCGCGGGAAGAAAGGCTTGGGCACATGACAATCGGCGCAATCCGCCCGTATGCCAAAGGCGTTCGTGTAATGGACCGTGCGCTCATACTCTTTTGCGTTCTCGTGCATTTCATGACAGGACGTGCAAAACGCATTGGAGCTCGTCGCAGCAGCGGTCAGGTTGAAACTGCCCCACATGGCCAACCCCGCGGCGAGACCCGCCATGAGCGCGAGCCCGGCGACGACGAAGATGTTCTTGCCGCGCAGCCAGTTTCCCAGACGCCTGATCATGGTGGCGTCCCCGCCGCTAGGGTTCTACAGGTTGCAAAGTTTGAGAGGCGATCTGTGTCTGTCTGTTCGCTCGGCGGCCGACGGAGCGTCCACGTCGCAAAGTGCGATAGAGATGCGGAGTCTCTGCTCCGAGGCTTAGCACAGCGGCGAGCGCGGTCCCGAACATGAGCTTGGAAACGAGCGTCACCCAGGCCGGCAGAAGCATTGGAAACGCCGGATTGAGAACCGGCAAGACGAGCAGGAAATTGACAGCCCATATCAACCCCAGAAGGCCGATGGAGACAGGGGCCAATGCGATCCGCCGCTTAAGGGCCATCAGTGGTCGCACGAGAGCAATACCCAGGCTGATCGACAGTCCGAAGTGGATCATCAACCCAAGCATCGGAGCGTAGGGCATAGATACGACGGGAAGCACAGTGGCTGCCACCTGACGAGCAACATCAAATCCGTTTCTGTCTTCGACAAAACTGTAAAGGCCAATCCAAGAAACTTCAGCGAGCCCGCCGGCAAACCCAGCAATAGCTCCCAGGAGGACTTCGGGTAATTCCCGAGGACGCTGATTGTCGTCCGACTCTCGATTGGCGTCGCCGATTGCCTCGGTGGCCCCCTGCATAACTGTGCCTTTGAATTCCCCATTCGACTCGGAAACCCGGCAAGCCAGAGGCAAGGTTCGGAAACCACTCATGCTGCCGCCCTCGCGTAACTGGCTGCGGCGCGTCAAACGCGGTGATCGCTGGCAGCGGGTGATGATACTTCTCGACCTGGACGAGAGCCGTGTTCGCGATGTTGTCCTGAGCGAGCTTGGAAGCCCTTGTCTAACGTCAGCACATTGATCAGCCCGTGCTTGCACATTACGCCTATCTCGCTAGGCTTTTCAGGATCATACCAAGCGCCTTCGTGGAGGACGACGACTCCGGCCCGCACTCGCGGCGTCACGAAAGCACCGGCCAACACGAACGGCGTACAAAATCTTCGCCGACTGTCCGCTCACCGCGAGCGCCTGCAGCGAGAGCGTTAAGCCGACGAATATTCCCACGACAACTCCTTGGCGATTTCAGAAAATGACGCCCTCCAAACCAGCATCATATTTATAAGGCTAAAGCGCGCGGCCGACTATTCAAAAGTGCTCACAATTGAGAAATGCCCGCCGGCACTACACGCGCGCCGGCGGCGTGGCAGGGCAATGTCAAACAGCATCAGGTATTTCTTGCGATGCGTCAGATCGCTTATCGAGCGTCGAGGGGGCCACTGAATGTGGAAGGCGTTATAGCGTGCATCGGCCACGAGATCGACCGGCTTGACGGTCGGTGCTGTTCGAGATCGTCGAGCCGTCCTTCGCGAAAACTATTGACGCCAGCATAATCCCAAACATTGGTCCAGTATCGACCAGTCTCGCCGAGGCCGAACATATTCACATGATGTGCCGTCCCGACCTTGAACACGAAAATCAATTCGTGCTTCGATCGATAGAAAGTCCCCATGCCGCCATTGGTCTTGTTCCATATGCAAAGATTCTTCAGTTCGGAAAAGACCTGCTCGCCGGCGTTTAGCAGTTCGCCCATATGGCGCCAATCCATGAACACGTATGCGATGGCGCCACGCCTGGTTGGTCAAAGAGAGGGAAATCGCGCCGCACATCCCGTTGTTCGACAAATCCGACCGGACCGATGGCAGAGGCCGCCGGCGGGCCCCGCGAGGATACTGGTCGGAGCCGGCGGGCGCGTTGCGGCGGTGGACAAAGGCGCGAAGCTGCGGCTCGTGAGCATCTTCGCTTCAGCAGTGCGATTCTGGACTTCTTGATTCTCTAGCCTCATCGTCAGAACTGGCTCGTTCCTGCCGCCAAGGAGATCGACCAGGCGGTAGGATTGACGCGGTTACTGCCTCGGCCCGATGGGCGCGAGCTCGTGCGCGCGCGTCCTGAAGGATGCGACGGTGTCGGCGAGGGCGATCGGCAGAACCTGGTCCACGACCCGCTGCAGCAACTGGGAGCGTAACGCGACTGCGGCTACAACGCTGACCCGGCAGCCGGCGTCGGGTATCCGCTCGAACGACCACGACAGCTCGAAGCGGCGGAACGATGGCTCCTCCGCGGTCACGTCGATCCGCCTGGGGCGGAACAAGATTGTCTTCGAAACAAATCTAAAGCGAAGCGGCCCCAGACCCAGAATCTGGTCCGTGAAGTAAACGTTCGCGTCGCGCCTCAGAATCCGTGCCGCGAGCCACCATTTCAGAAACTCGGGATAACGTTCGACATCGGCGACGAGATCGAACAGCGGCTCGGGCTGAAAATCGCGCAACACGCAATCCACCCGCTGGCCCGACCGGCAGTCACCCGGCGATCGGACGACGACCGACTCGAGGCGGCGTCTAATGTCCTTCCGGTCTTCAACCGTGGCTCAGTCTCCCGTCTGTTTAGCGAAGTTGCGTGATCCGACATTCCCCAGATGAACTCAGGAAGCGCGTGAACAATTCCACGTTGAAGCATAGAGGTCGATCAGGCCTTCTTCGCATACGCGCTGCACCACCCCTTAGAGGACACAAGCTTGCCTTGAAACAGTTTACATGGTCCCATCGCGTCACCCGCGTTCCCGGAGAAGAGCGCACAGCTACCGCAAGCTTGACCTGCCGCATAAGTTTTGTACTTGGCACTATCAACCTTGGTGGCGTCTTCCTTGTAACCCAGAGCCTGGGCCGCCGGATCGGATTCCATAACCTTTGCAGGCATGTCAGCAAGTGCAGTACGCGAGAAGCTCAGGACGGAAATAATGCCAGCGGCACTGGCGAGGAAATTTCGGCGGGAGTTCTTCATTTTCAGCTCCGTTAGGTAATTGGATCAAGCGCCGCGATGAAGCTTGCGTTCTTGCAGGCTGAGTTGACCATCCACTCACTTAGAGAGGATTGGCGCCGAAATTTTACAGGTGGCATCAGCTCTTCTTGGTAAACCTCAAGGAGGCCCGTGACTCCGCGCCTAGAATGATTTTGCCGGTTATAAAAACGTCTGATTGCCTCCTAATAGCCGCCCATTTGGCGGGTTCTTTCGTCTTCGGCTTCTTTGGCTTAGGTGCGCTTCGGCGAGCGGCCTATGTTCAGGCACCCGCTCGGATTTCATCGAGAAGCCGGCCGATCCAGATGCGCTGCTTGTACAATCGATCGTGCATTGCGGTCCGCGGCAAGTCCCGCGGAGCGGACGGCTGGCAGATCGCGGCGCCCATAGCATCGCGAAGCTAAACAAGCGCGAGCGCGAGGTAGTGGCTTTCGTTGTCGTCAGCCCCCGATGCAAAAATCGCTGCTTGATTTGCAGTATCATCCAAATCACAAATCGCATGTCAACGCAGCTCACTCTAACTGAATATTAAGGAGAGCACGAAGTGGCAGAGATCGAACGGGTGGAATTGGAGAGACACCGCAGTGCGCTCATCGCTGACGTGAGAAATTTGGTCGAAAAATATCGCGCGATATTCGATTGGGATGTGCCGGATGTCGATCAGGATGCTGCAGATAAACTCATCCTAGTCGAAATGCGGAAAGCGTTGGATGATATTGAAAAGAAATTGTTGGGCCAATAGAACACAGCTCCCCCGCACCGGCGGGCGGTGCTGCGGGCTTGGCGCCATCGCTTTGCGCAATATGGCGCCGCAGATGTCATCCATATTTGGGCCGCTCCACAACCATCTTGGGGGCATGAGCCGAGGTCGTGCTGAAAAACCAACGCATCAGTGCAAGGGCCGCTAGTGCACCGGCTAGTTGCGCCACGATGAACATCGGCACATCGGCGGGCGAGATACCCGCAAAGCTCTTTGTGAATGCGCGAGCAATCGTGACGGCCGGATTGGCAAAAGACGTGGAGGCGGTGAACCAGTATGCGGCGGTGATGTAAAGACCGACCGCGACTGGAATCGCCTCATGCTTGAAGCGCGACACCGCGAGAATGGTGACAATCAAGCCGAAGGTCGCGACGAATTCCGCAAACCATTGCGACGGGCCGGTGCGTGTCTTGACGGCGAATTCCAGCAGCGGCAGCCCAAACATCGCGTGGGCCACGAGAGTGCCGATACAGCCACCGACAATTTGAGCGACCGCGTAGGGGATGAATTCCTGCCACGGATGCTCACTACGGAGCGCCATGACCAGCGACACTGCGGGGTTGAAGTGCGCGCCCGAGATTGGACCTAGAGCGAGAATCAACACCACGAGAATCGCGCCGGTCGGCAGAGTGTTGCCGAGCAGGGCAAGAGCAACGTTTCCGCCCGCCAGTTTCTCGCCCATGATGCCCGAGCCGACAACCGTTGCCACGAGAAGCCCGGTGCCAAGGCATTCGGCTGCGAGGCGTTTGGTGAGCGAGAAAGTCACGCCGTTGCTACCCGTCGACCGTGTTCGTCAATTACGCGCTCGCCATCCTCCTTGATAAATTCTCCGCGCTGCGGCGGCAGCAGGTCGAGCACTTTCTCTGAAGGACGGCACAAGCGCACGCCCTTGGGCGTGACCACGATCGGACGATTGATGAGAATCGGATGCGCGCTGATCGCGTCAAGCAGAGCGTCGTCAGTGAGTGATGGCTCGTCGAGGCCAAGATCGTGAAAGGGCGTGCCCTTTTCGCGCAAAATCTGACGCACGGTCAGCCCCATGCGGTCGAGCAATTGCCTCAACAGCAATCGTGTCGGTGGGCACTTTAGATATTCGATGATATGCGGCTCGATGCCCGCGTTGCGGATCATCGCGAGCGCGTTGCGCGAAGTTTCGCAGGCGGGATTGTGATAGATAATCACATCCATCACGCAACTTCCTGGCCGTGGGACGCGCCCTCCATTTGGCCGATTTCCTTGAGGCGGTTCGCGAGCGCGAGCTTGTCGAGACTTTTGATCGGGAGGGCGGTGAACATTGTGATCCGGTTTTTCAGATAGCGGAACGCCAGGGCGAACGCGCGTTCCTTCTCGATTTGGTGGCCCTCAACCACCACAGGATCTTCGATGCCCCAATGTGCGGTCATTGGCTGCCCTGGCCACGCGGGACAAACCTCGCCCGCCGCGTTGTCGCAAACGGTGAACACGAAATCCATCTTCGGGGCGTCGGCGAGTGCGAATTCCTCCCAGTTCTTCGAGCGCAATCCATCGATTGGATAGCCAACGGCTTCGAGCGTCTTGATGGCGAGGGGATTGACCGCGCCCTTTGGGTGGCTCCCAGCCGAATACGCGTTGAAGCGCGCCGCCCCAACCTTGCGAAGGATGCTCTCGGCCATGATTGAGCGGGCGCTGTTGCCGGTGCAGAGAAACAGGACATTGTAAATGCGCTCAGTCATTAGCAGCCTCCGAAGGTATGCAGCAGGGGCTGAGATCGGCGACCAAGGGCGTGCACAGATCGGCGCGGCCACCGCAGCAATCCTTCAGCAGGAACAGCGTGACCTCGCGGAAGCGATCCAAGTTCGCGCGATAGATGATGGAGCGGCTCTGTCGTTCCCCTGTGATCAGGCCCGCCCGCGAAAGGATGGCGAGATGCGCCGACATGGTGTTTTGCGGAACCTCAATCAGACGAGCTAGCTCTCCGGCGGGCACACCCTTCGGTTCGCGTTTGACCAACAGCCGAAACGTATTAAGGCGGGTCGGTTGGGCGAGGGCCGCTAGGGCAGCGATGACGTTTGTATTATCCATGTATCCAGACTAACCGATATAAGGTACAATCGCAAGGCTCCAGTATGCTTAGGCACTTTGTGGTGAGCGGGGTTCGCTCTATCGAAAGACTGGTATGAAGTCGCCGACCACGACACCCTCTGATGTCGAGACAGGTAACGTAGTCCCGTCTGCTTCAGCGGGTGAGATTCTCCGCATCTTTTTGAAACTCGGTCTCCTTTCTTTCGGCGGCCCGGTGGCTCACATCGGCTACTTTCGGGCCGAATTCGTGGAGCGTCGCAAATGGCTGAATGAGTTGGCCTATGCCGACATCGTCGCGCTCTGCCAGTTCCTGCCTGGGCCTGCCAGTAGTCAGGTCGCTGTCAGCCTTGGCATTTTAATATCAGGATTGAAGGGCGGGCTGGCTGCATGGTGCGGATTTACTCTGCCATCCGCTGTGGCTCTCATCCTGTTCGCCTACGGCGTTGATCGGATCGGCGACCTCAGCCATGCAAGCTGGCTTCATGGTCTGAAAATCGTGGCGGTGGCCGTCGTAGCCCAAGCCGTCTGGGGAATGGCGCGCACCCTTTGCCCCGACCGTCAGCGGGTCACGCTGGCGATTGGCGCGGCGCTGCTGGTCCTGGCGTTGCACTCTACCGCAGGGCAAGTCGGCGCGATTATAGTAGGGGCGTTAGTCGGTTGGCGCTTTATACCTGCGTCATCGGCGGCGGTCGTGGGCCGTCTTGCCTTTGGAGTGAACCGCCGGGTTGCCGTTGGCGCACTAGCAATATTCTTCGCCGTGCTGTTCCTTCTGCCCTTCGCCGCCACCGCTTCAGGAAGCCATGTCCTGGACATGGTCGCCAGGTTCTACCGTTCGGGGTCTTTGGTATTTGGTGGCGGCCACGTGGTGCTACCGCTGCTGCAACAGGCGGTGGTCCCGCCGGGGTGGATTAGCAATGATAGCTTTCTCGCCGGGTACGGCGCTGCCCAGGCTGTTCCCGGTCCTTTATTCACCTTCGCGGCCTACCTTGGCGCAGCCATGAGCCTTCCGCCGAACGGCTGGCTTGGCGGCATGATTTGCCTCGCAAGCATATACCTCCCGTCTTTTTTGCTGCTCATTGGCATTCTTCCGTTCTGGGACACGCTTCGGGATCGGCTGAGCGTCCAATCGGCCTTAAAGGGCGTCAACGCTGCCGTGGTGGGCTTACTCCTGGCGGCGCTCTATACGCCCGTTTGGACAAACGGAATCAACTCATCAACCGATTTCGCCATCGGCCTTGTCGCTTTCCTGCTCCTCACGTTCTGGCGCATGCCAGCCTGGCTTGTCGTCGTCTTTGGCGCTGCGACAGCGTGGGCGGTTTAATGCTTAGGCGCTGTCACCCCCGGATATGGAACCGCGGCGACAAGCTTGGCGGATGCCCTTGGTTCGCCGATTTGCTGCCGAATGACAGTGCTTGTGTTTGAACCGACAAGCTAACCACTCGTTGGCGGATTTGCCGTGAAGGCACTTGAGGCACTGGGCTTTGCTACGGAATCAGCAAAGGGTTCGTACGCCAATTCCTATCCACAATGCCCGGCATTGCAATGGGAGAAATGAGAGTCAGCGGGCGGCTCGCTTTGAGATGCGCAAGCTGAGGAGGTTTCCCGAGGTGGGCCATGTGACGGCGAGCCGGCATCCTAACCGACACCAGCCGTCGACTGAACGTCCGTTCCCCGACAATGCCTTTCTCCTCTCCAGTCTAGAATAACTAAAAACTGATTGGAGGAGGCTCGCCAATTAGAACGCTAATTAAGCTTTCTGATCAAGGAGCGGGCCGTGAAAGCGTTCGCAACACGGGTAATGCGCGGAGCTCTCGCAGGCAATGCGAACGATCTAATTGCAGAGAAGGAGCGAATTGGAAGTTAGTCCCTTCACCGGTAGTCAAAATCGAAAACAGGGTCCATGTTCAAAGGCTTCCTACTCGGTGTCGTCGCGGTGATTGCCGTCGCAGTATTATTCGCGTCTGTCGCTATCCAAACCGGCGTCATTCCCGCAAATGCAGATGCATGGCCCTTCTGGGTCGAGAGATGGGCTGCGGGAACGTCACTGCACGCAACTTTGGTTCGCCAAGCTCCAACAGGGGCCAACTCTATCCCTTTGACGAATGAAAATCTCATCACCGGTATAAAGCTTTATGGGCAACACTGCGCGATCTGCCATGGCACGGCAAAGGGCGACGTCGCAGCCACACCGCTGGCGAGGGGCCTCTACCCACGTCCTCCGCAACTCGCAAGCGATGGCGTCGAGGACGACCCCCAGGGATTTTCCTTCTGGAAGATAAAGCACGGCATTCGATGGACAGCCATGCCCTCATAGAAGGACATTCTGACCGACCGCCAGATCTGACACTTGCTCTGCTCTTGAACCAGTTGGACAAGTTACTGCCGCCGGCTGTCGAAGCTGAATGGCAGAAGCTTCAGAATTGAGACGGGAACTGCCCAGGAAGCTTGCTGAGCGATCGGTCTTCACTTTGGCTGAAGATTCCGTGACCCTGCCTTTATTCAAGGGACGATCTCGACCGGAATGCCAATCGCGAGACCGAGCTCGCGGTCCGCGCGCCCTTGATTGACGGCGATTTCGGCGAGCCCGTTGGAATTCTCGTACCAGAAGGCCAGGCCCGGGGGCCGATCGCCGAACGTCCCCGCGCGCTCCAACACTCGACCCGCCGCGGCCAGCCTTGCATCGCGCGGCAGCATGGCCGCCCTCATCCCGGTCATGGCATTGCCGAAATGATCTACGTAAACGATCTCGCACAGATCGTCCGGCCAGTCTGTCCGGCGATGCGGGCCATCCTTGTGCGGCCGGGCGGGCGGCGGCTCACCGCGTGCCAGCATGGTTGCGACCGGTGCGAAGAGATCGCGCCCGTGAAAGCTGGCCGAGAGGCGCTCAGGCCTCCAGTCGATGTCCCAGCTGCGCGTGCTTCCGGCACGGCGCTGAACCAGCTCGAACAAGCCGTTGCCGGGGCCTACGTACCACCGGCCGTCGGCCTCGAGAATAATGGATGGGCGTGTCCCCCCGACGCCGGGATCGACAACCGAGAGAAAGACGGTTCCCGCCGCGAACCACTCGGCGTAGGCAGCCAGTAGATAGGCCGATGCCTTGGGATTGCCGACCGGCGCATCGGCGAAGAGGTCGATGACGGGTATGCCCGGCGCCATCTGGTACAGCACCGCCTTCATCTGACCCGTATAAGGGCCCTGCAGCCCGAAATCCGTAAACAGGACAATCATATTGCTAGCTCGGTAGTTCTGTTCCGCTCGTGCCGAGAGACCGTTGCCCAGAAACGCAGCGAACGGTCGCGCTGATGCCATTCGGCGGTCGCCGTGACGGAGGTCCTATGCAACGAATAAAGGCTGAAGTGCTGGAAATCGGCTACGAAGACAGCGGCCGGCAGCGGGTTGCGTTGAATCAGATTGAATTGCACGTCGATCAATTTTTGCGTAGCCGCTCTTGCGCCCCGCGCTTAATCAGCTAGGCTTTACCTTCAGTTGGCGTCGCAAATTCGTTGTTCGCACAACGGGGGTACGCCAATGAGTTGGCGGCGTCCAATCGTGATGCCGAAGGCCCCTTTGGGCGTCGCCGCACCAATTCCGCAGCGCCGTGCATAAATGTAGAAAGGGCGGCGCCAGTCGCGCTGCTGACTTGCTGATGGTTCGTCCCGGCGCCCAAGCTGCTCTCCTCACGCCGCGGCGAGGTCGACCTCAGCGAGTAGGCTTTCGTCATCGTTCTGCGGGCTGTTCACGCGTTTGGAGATTGGCCACATCTTCATCGGCTCGGGCGGAAACGTGATCAGCAAATCATGCGGGTCCGGCTCGCTGCCAAGCCACCTCTCATGGTCAGCCGGCCGCAGAATTGCTGGCATGCGATCGTGAATTCCGGGCGATCAGTTCGTTCGATGGTAACGGTGATGATCGTGAACGTCCTAACCCATTCCCCGCTCGCCGGGTCTTTCCAATTCTCCCGGAGGCCGGCGAGACCAATGGCGCCTCGTTCTTCATCGCCGGCGGAACGAGCGGCTAGGTCTCAGAAAAAAGCCCCGGTCTCAGGACCGGGGCCGAGAGCCAACCTTGTTGGGCCGGTCCCGAATTTTGGGAACCGGATTCATACGGGGGTTAGAATCCGGGTTCCAAAGAGATAGTCCTCAGCTCGAAAAATCAATATCAACGGCGTGAACGCAATGCGCAACATGCTTAGGATGGTAAAGGGATGATGTAGGGAAGGCCGTGAAGGCCGGTCCATCCCGGTCGGCAGACGGGGGACGCTGCCAACCCAGCCCCGTGCACGGTCATCCCTGACCTTTTAACGAACAATTCTGCCGTTGTGTTCCGTCAACATTTCCGGCGCCAAGCATTTCGCGGCGCTGCCATTATTAAGCCTCCGTGACGGCCCCCATTTCCAAGGCCATCACATGGTAGCGGAAGGGTCTGCAAAACGCGCCAGCGGGGCGCGCTGTGGGCCGAGAGTCGCCAAGGCATCCAATTCGGAACCACGATCGAGAGGCGTTCCCTTCACGCGCCGGGAGAGTTTCCGTGCCAAGCGCTTTCACTTCTTTTCCACGCGATCGAGCGGGGCGAGAAGCCATGGCCGCGGTGATTACGGCGTCACCCCACACAATAGGCGGCCCATTGCTCCATCAATAGAACCCGTCTCTCCAAGAGGTCGCCGCGCCTGTACGCCGCTTCGGTCTTGTTCTTGATCGTGTGAGCGAGAGCCATTTCGCAGACGTCGTTCGCAAAATTCGTGCATTCTGCGGCCCAGTCCCTGAACGCCGAACGGAAACCGTGGGCGGTAATGTCGAGATTCATCCGTCGCAAAATCATAAGGAAGACCATGTTCGACAGGGGCCTTTTGTGGGAACGCCCGGGGAACACCAGGTCGCTTTCCTCCGACATTTCCTTCGCCTGCCGCAATATCTCGATGCAGCGGGGAGCAAGCGGCACTCGATGCCCGCGGTCCATCTTCATTCGGTTACCAGGAATGCTCCAGACCATGCTGTTGAAGTCGATTTCGTGCCACCTCGCTCCGAGAACCTCGCTCGTGCGGGTGGCGGTCAATAAGAGGAATTCGAAGGCGAGCTTCGAAATGTCGGCGCCATCGTTTTCACGAAGTCGGGACACGAATGTAGGAATTTCGCCATAAGGCAAGGTGGCGTGATGCCCCTTCCGATCAGGCTGCCTGGGAAGACCCTTGGTGACGCCATCGACTGGATTGTCCCCGGCACGGAACCCGGCGGCCTTGGCCCAATCCATCACCGTGCCGATCCGTTGTTTCACTCGTCGCGCTGTCTCGGGTTTCGCCAACCAGATGGGCGAGAGAACATTCAGAACGTCGGGCGTCGTAATGTCGTCGACGCGTTTTGCGCCGATGATCGGAATGGCATATTCCAAAAGGGTGTTGATCCACTGGGCGCCGTGTTTCTTGTTCTTCCATGTCTGAAGGTGTTCTGCATGTACGGCTTGAGCGGCGTCAGCGAAGGTCGGCAAAGCCATCCGGCTCTTCCTCCCCTCTGCAATGGGATCACCACCGTTCCGGGCGATTTTGCGATACTGGTGCGCCTTCTCTCTCGCCTCGGCCAAAGATACGAGCTGGGCGCCGCCCAGTCCCATATCTCGACGGCGACCTTGGATGACGGTTCGCAAGAGCCACCGTTTCGCCCCCGAGGGATCGACGATCAGATAGAGACCATTGCCGTCGACGTAGCGCCCCGGGTCCTTAATCTGCCGTACCTTGACGCTGGTCAGCGCGTTGTGAGGACGTTTCCCTTTGCCTTTCACGATATCCCTCATTTAGCCCCACATTATATGTGGGATGAGGGAAGATGTCTAGGGACCGCTTTGGACAAATTAAATTAGTTATCATAAGTAATTCAGTCTGTTATGGACGTCGCTGGATGTTACTGGACATGAATATGGCGGACCCCCTCTCCGCCAAGTCATTATTCGTGTTTATTCGCCTCCGTTTCGCTTTCTCGCCTCCGCAGCAGGCGCCCAATTCTCCGCCGCAAATGCTTCTTCCCAATCCATCTTGAATAGCGACGTGAAGCCGTATGAAGGCGCAACCCCAACTCAGTCGCAAAGCAGAAAGTCAAGATCCTCACGTCTTCAGGCGATAGCCCGTCTTAAAGATCCAGACAACGATGGCGAGGCACGCCCCCAAGAATACCAAGGTCATGCCGAGACTGATCGCGACGCTCACATCCGAGATGCCGTAAAAACTCCAGCGGAAGCCGCTGACGAGATAGACCACCGGATTGAATAAGGTGATATGGCGCCAGAGCGGCGGCAGCATGTCGATCGAATAGAAGCTGCCGCCTAAAAAGGTCAGTGGCGTCACGAGGAGAAGCGGGATCAATTGCAACTTCTCGAAACTATCGGCCCAGATGCCGATGACAAAGCCGAACAGGCTAAAGGTGATGCCTGTTAAGAGCAGGAAAGCCAACATCCAGAAGGGATGGATGATCCGGATATCGACGAACGCGGCCGCCGTGGCGAGAGTGATCAGGCCGAGAACCACCGATTTCGTCGCCGCAGCCCCCACATAGGCGATGACGATCTCGACCGCCGAGACTGGCGCCGATAGGACCTCATAGATGGTCCCGACGAAGCGCGGAAAATAGATGCCGAAGGAGGCGTTCGAGATGCTCTGCGTCAGAAGCCCCAGCATGATAAGGCCCGGCACGATGAAGGCGCCGTAGCTTACCCCTCCGACATGCGAGATGCGCGAACCGATCGCTGAGCCGAAGACGACGAAATAGAGCGAGGTGGAGAGTACCGGCGAAACGATGCTCTGGAGCAATGTACGCCGCGTTCGCGCCATCTCGTAGCTGTAGATGGCACGGATCGCATAGAAGTTCATGGCGCCCTCCGGATGAGGCTGACGAAAATATCCTCCAGCGAACTCTCGTCTGTGTGGAGATCTTTTACCGAGACGCCCGCCGCGACGAGGTCACGAAGCAGCTCGGCGATGCCCGCATGCATCCCGTTCTCGCCATAGGTATAGACGAGCTCCCGCCCGTCGGCCGACAGCGTCAGTGGGTGCGCCGCCGCCAAAGCCGCAGGAATTTCGGCGAGCGGCGAATCGAGTGTGAACGTCAGCCGCTTCTTGCCGAGTTTGCGCATCAATGTCCTTTTATCCTCGACCCGGATCAATTCGCCCTTGAGGATGACCCCAATCCGGTCGGCCATCTCTTCCGCTTCTTCGAGATAGTGCGTGGTGAGTATGATGGTCGTGCCGGAATTGCGCAGCGCTCGCACCAACCCCCACATGTCGCGGCGCAGTTCCACGTCGACGCCCGCCGTCGGCTCGTCGAGGAAGAGAATCTGTGGCTCATGCGAAAGCGCCTTGGCGATCATCACCCGACGCTTCATGCCGCCCGACAGCGTCCTGATTTGGTTATCCTTCCGATCCCAAAGCGAGAGGTCGCGCAGCACCTTCTCGATATGAGCCGCGTTCGGCCTCTTGCCGAACAGACCACGGCTGAGACTGACTGTCGCCCAGATGGTCTCGAAGAAATCGATCGTGAGCTCCTGGGGCACGAGCCCGATAATCGACCGAGCCGCACGATAATCGCGTACGATGTCGTGCCCGTTGGCACTAACCGTACCAGCGCTTGCTGTGACGATGCCGCATATGATGTTGATCAGCGTTGTCTTGCCAGCACCATTTGGGCCAAGAAGCGCGAAAATCTCGCTGCGGCGGATATCGAGGGAAACGTCACGCAGCGCCGCGGCGCCTCCGGCATAGGTCTTTGAAAGGTGGCTGATGGAAATGATGGGGGGCATGAGGCCGGGTTGCAATTAGCGGACATCCTAGAACGATGCGAAGACCGTACCCAATCCAATCACCACGGCAAGGGCAACGAGGGAACCGACGATACCGACCATGACGATGTCGAGATAGCTTTCGCGATGGGTTGCGCCGCAGACGGCGAGCACTGTGACGACGGCGCCATTGTGCGGCAGCATGTCGAGCGTGCCAGCGCCGATCACCGCGATGCGGTGCATCAGCGCCGGGTCGATGCCCTGCTCGGCGGCGATCTTCATATAAGTGCCGCCGAGCGCGTCGAGCGCGATTGTCAGGCCGCCGGACGCCGAGCCGGTCAGCGCGGCGAGAACATTCGTCGCCACAGCAGCGAAACCAACGGGCCGCCCTCGATGCCGAGCACCCATTCGCGCACCAGAGCGAACGCCGGCAGTGCGGCGACGACGGAGCCGAAGCCGACGAGGCTCGCGACGTTCAAGACGGGAAGGGCGGACGCATTGACACCAGCGTCCATGGTCGCCCGAAACGACGGCAGCCGCGAAAAGTTGACCGCGATCAGGACGACGATTGCCGCAGCGAGCGCCGCGCGCCGCCCTCAATGATTTGTGTATTTCACGAGGCCCTTTTTGCACGCGGCTTGAAATTCGGCTTTCGATAGCTTGCCGTCCTTATCGTGGCCGTCGGCTTGATGGAAGTTGACGATGTAGGGCCCAGCGTCTTTCTCTAAGAGAAAATCGCCCGAAGGCACCGCTTTGCTCCAAACTTCCTGACATTTGGCATCGTTCAGAACGGCGGACGGGCGACCAGATGTCATTGTATTCTGCCCGAACGCGCATGTAGCGAAGACAGACAATGCAAAAGCCGACACGCAAGTCTTGAGCATAGCTAATCCTCCACCTTCGGTTAGTGCGCCCCTCAGCTACGGCCGCCGAAATCGACTATTTGCCGCAAAGAAGTATATAAGGCGGTGCCAAGCGCGAGCGGCTGCGCGCATCATCGGCGAGGTGCATCCATAAAGACATAGTCGCGGACCGCGCGCCGAACGTAATCGGTTCAACAAAAACGTGTGAACGGCGCAGCCCACACCATTGTTAGAGTCCCGATTACTGAACGAGCTTGGCGCGAAGACGCGCAAATTCGGCGTCACTGATCGACCCTGCGCTTTTCAGCCGATTGAGCTTTTCGATTTCATCTGCGGCACCAAAGCCAACTACGCGCCGGAGTTCATCGCGTGCTCGCTGATCCTCCTCGAAATTGCGCTCCGCCATGCCTCTTCCTTGAAAGATCAAATATGCAAACACGCCAATGTAGGGCACCGCAATCAAGACTATCACCCAGATTGCCTTGCCCCAGCCGGAAATATCGTGGCGTCGGAAAAGGTCGCTGGCAACCGAAATGAGCAGCCAGAACCACACGATGAAGACGAACACCGCGAGGACGTCTATTAGGAAATTTGGAAAGGTAAATCCTCCTTGAAAGAACATTGCGATCCTCCCTTCTGCGCCTTGTGGGATGAAGATGCATGCCCCTCGAAACCGTAGTCTTGAACGCGACCCTTCGCAATTATGACAGTTTGGTTGCGATCTCTCTGAAAGCGGGGTCTTAGGCGGAGGTGGAGGGATCGGACGTGTAAACGCGCCGCCCACCAATTAAGAACGGACCCCGCCGCTGGCGTGGCACGGGTACGTCCATGAACGCGCATATAACTGCATCACTAGTTCAATTGGGGTGTTACTGGGAGTTGACCATGCCAACGCAGCGATCGTTTCCAGGGGAATACCGCGCACCGAACGGCATTTCGGCGATCTGCCCGGGCCATACGACGTTCCGTCACTCACGGCCGACCTGGATGCCGTATTGGAGCACGCAGGGGTCGAAAGCTGCGTGGCCCTTGGATATTCGCATGGGGGCGCGGTCGCTCAACAGCTTGCGCATACCCGACGAGGGACCGTCGAAAGGCTGATGCTGGTATGCACTTATGCTTGCAACGTGGCGACGCCGAGGGAACGCATTGAGGCGAGTGTCCTCCAAATGCTTCTCACACTATTCACACCCCGCACGCTCGCCAACCTGATAGTGCGGTCGTCCAAGTCCAAACCAGGCGGCGAAATCGGTCTGAACCAAACGCAGGTCGTTTGGCTAAGAGCGCTCATAGGAACCAATCGCGCGGCTCCAATTCGCGCGGCCGCCCGCGGCCTAATAACGTTCGATAGTCGCCCATGGCTCGGGGAAATTAGAGTTCCCACGGTCGCGTCGGTGGGACACACGATACCGGAGTCCCGCAACACCACTTTGATGCACTCGTAAACGGCATACCGGGGGCTCGTGGCATTCTGATCGAACGAGCAGGACATACTTTGCTCTGGACACATACGCGCGAGCTTGCCGAAATCGTTCAAACGCAATGGGAAATTCCGGCAGAGTCACGTTTGGCCAACGCTGAACACCAATCGAGCGTAGGTCTGAAGCGATAGCGCGAGAAGCCTATCTGCACCTACCACGGCTGCGCTCGAGGCTGGCAACGCCGAGAGGCAGCGTGCCCATCAGTCCATTTCCCCACGATGCAACATCCATTTTCCAGGAGAAGCCGTTGACGACACGCCGACGGTCGCGAACTTGACTGGAAATTGGCGGGCAACGCCCCATAACATCCGGCAGGTCGTTGACAAAGGACCCGGTCGTGCATGGAGAGCGACGATGGGCTGGTATCGCAGCGAAAGCACCGACGTATGGGATCCCGCAAACACTCGAGTCTTAAGCGTCGCGCTAGATGATGCTTGTCGACGCGCCGACGAAGCGGGTCTCACGGTCGATAGGTTCGGCGAGGCCGCGCGCGACGTCCTAGCAAGACGTATTATCATGTTGGCCAAACATGGCGTACTTGAACATCAACGTTTGGTTGATGACGCACTACGTGGCCTCCAGCGATAATGGTCTGTGCTAGGCCGTCGGCGGCCTAGTCCCTAGCTAGGGCCTTCGAATTGAGCTACGCCTTCATGCATGATGCATTGCGCAGCTGGATACGAGATCGCCAATAGCACCGCCAAAGAGGGAAGCCCCGCCAGGCGGACCGGACGGGGCTTCTGTCAGCCAAGACTCGATTTTTGACACTGGCGCTCAGTGCAATCGAGCAGCCCCGACGACCGTCACCATCTGCTCCGGGCCGATAGTGGCGCGTCGGAACTCCACGATAGTTTATTTCCCTCATTTGAGGGCAGACAAATTATCGTGACTCGCTATCCAGGAGGAAGGCCTTCCGCCGCCAAACAAGAAGTGAGGAACCTCGCCGCGTTTCTGCGAAGCATCGCATTCCAAGGCAGGCGCATCTTCGCGCGGCTTTCGATCAGCAAGGCAGGCGTCGATTTTTGCGGATTCCGGCAGCGGGCCAGACCGGCTTAACTTGGCGAGCTTCACGTCGACCAATAAAGCGCGAAGGCAAGGAGCAGCGGTACGGCGCAAAAGGCGCACAGCATGCGATGGGCGAATTTGCGGTACGTCCGAACGTGAGCCTCCTCGTCAGGAGAGAGCCGCGCCAAAGCTTGGTCTGGCACCGATGCTTGGTCGAGGACCATTGTCATAGCTGAAGTCCTTATTTTCAGAGTCTGCTTTGACAACTGGGAGCGGGCTTAGTGGTTGCCAGTAAGGCAAAACTGGCCAATTTTACCGGCAGATAATCAGCGCAGCTGTCGCCAGAGAGCTTTCGCCTTGCGGGCCGACGACGTTGCGCCATCCGATCCATTGCGCGACTGCCCAAGGGAACCGGCCACTTTGGTTTTTCATTACATTAAATCACGGCGCACATGCCGTGCGAAACTGTGGAGATTACGATGAAAGCCAATGTTCTCATGCGGACGGCTGCGAGCTGTCTCCTGATCGTGGCTTCGGCGTTGCCGTCTTCAACGTTGTTTGCTCGAACACGCTGTAAAGTGAGCGCTGCATCTGCGAGCAGCTATCAAATGCCGGATGGGTCTTATTACTCCTATTCAGCATTCAGCCGAGACCTCAACGGCATCCCGTGTGGCATCAATTGCACACGGAGCCACATCGCTCAGCTGAAACGTCATTGCGCCAACGGATAATGTTGGTCTTGGGGCGTCGGCTGCAGCGCGGAGAGCGTACGATTGCGCGTCGTCGCAAGGGATAATAAAGTGCAGGAATGAACATCGGATCAGCAGCAAAATCGGGCCTCGCCTTGACGCTGGCGGGGGGCATCGTTTGCGCCGCTTCGTCTCCATTAAATGCAGGCGATGACGATGTCTTGTCTACCGGGATCATCGGCGCCACGACGCTCGGCATTCTCGCGGGGAGCACCTTTGCCGCGGGACCGCCCGCGCCCCCGCCGCCGGCCTTATCCTATTATGCACCGGCCTTTGCGCCGCGACTCGGCCCATATGGGCTCCGCTGCTGGCATGAGGCGCGGCAGGTTTGGGATGGCTACGGGTTCGTCGTCGGGCGTGTTCGGGTCTGCGACTGAACTGCTACGGTCCTAAGCTGCTCGCATGCGGTCGTCAGCTTAAATTCTCTTCGAACCACGCCACCGCATCTGCATTTCGGATTAGTCGGGGGAATCAAGTCTTGTCATTGCTTGCAAGCTTTCCGCCGCGCGGTAGCAGGTGGGGAATTGCGCCGTTACAATTGAGGGAGAGCAGATTGGTAAAAGCAACGACAGCGACGAAGCCAAGGAGAAAGACGAAAAAGGGCGCCAAGAAGCGCGCCGTTGGAAAGCGCGATATGCAGAAAAAGCGTGCCGATAAGAAGGTGGCGAAAAGAGCCCCGCGGAAGCTGCATAAAGCCCCCAGCAAGGTCGCGGGAAAAAAGGTGGCTCGGAGAGGAGCTGCGGAGCGAAAACAAAAATCGACCGCCGCAGCTTCATCGAATTATGGCTCCGCAACGCTCGATCAAATCACTCAGATCGCCGCCGGATCACCTATCGCACGTTTCCATTGGACCGGTAGGGGCCTCGCGCCCGCCGGCTATCTCAAAGGAATGTCCCTCGTTTTTGCCCGGGTGTATTGCAAGCTGAAATCCGGGGATTTCCGCCGCGACTTTGATGGCCAAAGCTAATACCTGCGACAATGCTCGCGATGCCCTTGCGTGGTATGATGAAGAGTTTGCTGCTGTCGATATGAGTAACGAGGTGTCAGGGATCGATACACTTCGTCATTTGTTCGTGCTCCTTATCGGGCTTGGGATGCGCGAAAGTTCCGGACGGTATTGCGAGGGCCGCGATAAATCGGCGTCGAACACAACTGCGGAAACCGCCGAGGCGGGTCTATTCCAGACGAGTTTCAACGCCCGAACAGGTAGTCCCGAGCTCCCGAAGCTATTTGCTCGGTATTCGGCGTCACCATCGGGGTTTGTGGAGACATTCCGAGATGGCATACGCTGCACGCCCTCTGACTGGAAGAACTATGGGTCCGGTCCAGGCGCGGAATTTCAGCGATTGTCGAAAGCATCTCCAGCGTTTGCGGCCGAGTTCGCTGCTGTAGGGCTTCGAACTATTCGGACGCATTGGGGACCTATCAATTCCAAGGCTGCCGAGATTCGTCCCGAATGCGATGCAATGTTGATGCGGATCCAAAATCTTTTGGATGTCTCGCCGAATCTCTGTTCGGTGGTCCACTAGCGCCGCGGTTGGCCGCGCCCAGAGCGTTTTCACAAGAGGATGCCGAGCCGGGCCTCAGCCGCAGATGCTACGTGATCGCCCCTCCGGCGAGCTCACGGTGCGGCAGGTCTCGCAGGGGATACTCAAGCGCGGGAACCAATCTTCGGCTTATCCATTCCTCCCATCGCCGGGCTAGGCAGATTGCTTGCCTTCGTGGCATTCGCGGCGGATGGCGATGAATTCTTTGACGAAAGCGACGATCCCCACGACGGAAACCGTTGCCAAGGATTTGCCCGAGCCGAGCCGCGACGACATGCCCGCCGATCCCAACACCGTGCTGCTGGCGGGACTTGTGGTGTTTGCGGCCCTTGCCGCCGCTTATATCGCCGCGGAAGTCATTCTTCCAATCGTCCTCGCCGTCGTGCTGATGCTGCTTCTGCAGCCCGGAATGAGGTTTCTCGGGCGCCTGCATTTGCCGAGGTCATTGGCAGCGCTTCTCCTGATTTTGGCTGTGTTCGCCGTGGTTGCCGGGCTTGGCGCGGCCGTGTCTGGCCCGGCCAAACGGTGGGCGGAACGTCTGCCAGAAAGCCTCCCGCGCATCGAGGAACGGCTCCGTTCCCTCAGCCAGCCAATCGAGAGAGTAAACGTCCTGCTGCATAAGGCGGACAACATGGGGCAAGCGGGCCCGGTGGCCGGCGCAAGTCCCGTTGCAAGTCTCGGCCTGACGGAAACCCTGTTCCGCGGAACGCAACATTTCGCCAGCGGTTTGTTCGAGACGATCCTGGTGTTGTTCTTTCTTCTCGTGTCGGGCGACACATTCCTTCGGCGCCTCGTTGAAATCATGCCACGCTTCAAGGACAAACGGCAGGTCGTCGACCTCTCGCAGCAAGTCGAAGGCAATATTTCCGCCTATCTCCTGACCATCACGCTCATGAACGCCGTGGTGGGAGTCGCAACCGCCGCCGTCATGTGGGTCTGCGGCGTTGGCGATCCCATTCTTTGGGGCGTCGTTGCGTTCCTCCTCAATTTCGTGCCGATCATGGGTCCATTCGTAGGGATCGTTCTGTTTCTGTTTGCCGGCCTGTTGGCGATCCCCAATACGTGGCAAGCGCTGCTGCCCGCGGGACTTTATTTCGTGATTCATGTGCTGGAAGGCGAGACGATAACGCCGATGCTGCTCGCCCGCAGGTTTACCCTCAACCTGGTTCTGGTCATCGTCTCTCTGATCTTTTGGTTTTGGATGTGGGGGGTTCCGGGCGCCATCCTCTCCGTGCCGATGCTGGCCATTACGAAAATTATCTGCGACGGCGTCAAACCGCTCAATGCCATAGGCCATTTTTTGGAAGGGGATTCCCCCTAGCAGGATGTGCTGTCTCAGGCGGAACCATATCGAGAGGGTTTCGTTTACCGCGGCGCATGTCTGAAGGGTAGACGCAAATTCAGCGCGAAAGCAGGCTGCACGCCCTAAAGGAGGCTATCATGGTCGAGAAAAAGCGCACGCCGAACTTCCATCCTGGCGGCCAAAAGGGGAAGCTTCATCGAGAAATGGGTATTCCCGAAGGTGAGAAGATTCCGCCTAAGAAGTTGGAAGCGGCTACTCATTCGAAGAACCGCGAGGAGCGCGACGATGCGATCCGGGCTGAAACCATGAAGGGTTGGAACCATAAGGGCCGCGGAAAAGGCGCTTGAGCGCTGCGGCTTTTCGGCCATTCATGGCGGCGTAGAAGATCGCATATCGGCAAGGCGGCATCGCCTTTTGCTGCGGTTAAAGGTGTGTGCTCAAAATCAGACTTCCCGTCATGGGATGTCACGAGGCCGAGTAGAACCGATTTCTAGGTCAATTCGAACGGTCAGACGGCCCTATTGACAAGCAAAATCGTCCTACGTGAAACTACCCGATAGTCGGCAATGTGTGCATCCTCTGACCGACTTCCGGGCTCGCCGCGAGGAGCAGCGCCGAGCCAGGTCCGCAGGCCGCGCGATCTAGTAATCCGAAAGTCACCATGTCAAGCAGCATGCCAGGCGTTAGCCTCTGGATCAAAGAACTGCCTTATGGCGCGGTATTGATCCTGACGCTGCTCGGCGTTGCCTACACCAGCTATTCCAAGCAGCCGATCGCGGTCTATTGGGAGCTTCTCGCGCCTGTGATCGGAGCGGTCTGTGTCGGCGCCGGATGGCGGAGCGCCAACGATAAAGACGCCCGATTGGAGTTAATCTGGACGCAGGCGCTGCACTGGTGTGCGTTCCTGGTGGTGATGAATGTGATGTTGTTGCCAAGCGTTCAAAGGATCCTCGGCGTCAGCGCGAACGGGCTCGCAATTCTGACCTTGCTGGCGCTCGGCACCTTTACCGCCGGCGTGCACGTGCATTCGTGGCGAGTTTGCCTGCTCGGGCTCGTCATGGCGCTTTGCGTTCCGGCGATTGCGTGGCTCGAGGAGTCAGTTTTGATAGTCGTACTGATCGTTGGCGCGGCGCTTGTAATTGGCACAATGATCTGGTGGCACTGGCACAGAGAGACGCGCCGACAAGGCCGATCGTCCGACGAACTGCCGACCTAAATGTCCGCCAATTCGCAAAGCGTACCGTTCCTGACGGGCGCTTGAGAGACATGCGATTTGGGCTCTCGCGGAAACAATTGACCGACCGGGTCAAAAAATCTGCGCGTAGATTATGTATTCAGTTCAGCCGCGCCACGACGGTCAGGCGTTTGACCTCGCCATGCAAATAGGCTTGCAGGAATGCACGGTAGTCCCTGAAGGACACACATCCATTTGACTCGCCGTGCGGGCCGAGCATGAAAGTGTGCGCAAGGAGACCTGTCCGCCCATGGACGTCGCTGCTGCCAATGGGAATAAGGCGCAATGCTTGCACCCCGTGGAAAAGCTGTCCCCGGAGCTGAAGGTCATAGACATCAGGCGGAGTGGCGCCACGCATTCTTTCGTTGACGTAACGCGGATCATCCAACCTGTTGCCCAGCCCCGAGTGCGCTTCCAATCTCGTTCCATCGGGCATGTAGACGGTATGCGCGGCGATATCATAAACGGCGGTCCATCGATCGGTGGGCAGCGGGCCGGGCGCAGTCCTTCGTTCATCGCTAAGAACGCCATCTTCCGGAGCGGCATAGGCGAGGACAGGCCCGGAAGGCTGTGCCGTGCCAAAAAGCTTCTCGAAAAGCGAGCGATGATCGGGCGGAGTGGAGAGAACGGCTGTTCCGTTCTGCTGAGCCAACTGGCGACCGGGCGCACGTAACGGGCCACGGCTTGTCGGTAATTGGAACTCCGGGGGGCGCGGCGCCGGCAACGGGACACTTTCAACGAGCTGGTCAGGAACTGGCGGCATCAGTATCGGCTGGACATTTTGCACGATTGTCGCGGGGGGTGCCGACGGAATTAAATCGAAGTTCGGCCCGAGCGGAGGGCTCTGCGCAAATGAACCCGGCGCAACACCCAAGGAATCTGTAGAGTCGAGCAGCGCGATGTATTCGTTCGAGTCGAGGATCGCCCCAGGCGTGCCTGCCGGCGCTTCAACGACGCCAGAGGGAGCCGCTACCGTGGGCGCGGTCTCCGGCGCTTCAACGACGCCAGAGGGAGCCCTTACCGCGGGCGCCGTCTCCGGCGCTTCATCGACGCTAGGGGCAGCCGTTACCGCGGGCGCGGTCTCCGGCACTTCATAGACGACGCGGGCGGTCTTTGCCCTGGGCGCAACCGCTGACGCTTCATCGAAGCTAAGCGTAGCGTCGGGAGGGGCATAGAGTACCGCGGTGGAATGGATGTAGAGGATCCAGCCGCCCACCAACATGCTGAGGGCGAGAGCGACGGCGCCGGAAACGGTGTGGGGAAAAGCGTTCCGGGAAAAATAGCCGCGATCGAATGGACTGAAATCATATGTCGTATCGGTGCTATATGTCATTCGCCCCTTCCGAATGATTCCGTTTCCCGCGCCCCCTGGCCTCACCAGTGTTCAGCGCCGCAGCGGTCAAAGGCACGTGACCAATGCTCCGTAGGGCTCGACTCGCGGACGTGCTGAACGCACGGCTAAAAAGCCGGCAGCCTTGCTGAAGCTTGATTGAGGCGGTTTTTAGTTAAATGCCGATTAACTTGGTCAATTTCGCCATGGCCCAGGACAACGGGTAGGGCGCCGGCAGAGGGGCAAAGCGAGCTCCGCCCCTAGAAATCGCCCGCGAGGTGGATCTGGCTCGAAAGCGGCCCCGCGAATAAGGGGTAAATTCGCAAGGCATTGATCTAACATCGTTATTCAGGATGATAGCGATCCCTATTCGCCAATGGGGGCGTGGCGACGAATCAAGAGCTTCTTCCGCCTCGGCCCAGAACATTCCGCGTTTGACCGGCCTGCCCTGCGGCAATCTTGTATGACCCCGAGTGCTCGGGCCGAGCAGCGCGTCTTCATCGCCCCTATCATCGCGCCGAACCGGCGGCTTCGGGATGGCGGTGACCCCGATTGCAGCCGCCGCTGCGATTGGTAAAAATCTGGCCGCGCCTCGTGGCGCTGCGCCGCAGCACGATTAGGCCCCCAACGATGCCTAGCTGCGTGAGGCGGCTGAAGATGCGACGGCTTCAGCTTCGAGTTGTCGCCGGTAGTTCAAACTCCGCAGCGTTGAGAAATACTCATCTTCAACTGATGAAGCTAAACGGTCCAGCGATTCTGCGCAGCACGTCGAAAAAGGAAGGGCTTATCTCAATGCCCCTTATCCCCCGGCCTACCGCGCGCCTCCGCGAGATGATCGAAATGATGCGCGTAGGAGCCGAGCCCCATTGTGTCGGCGCGTAGCTGCAAGATGAAGTCATGCAGTTCCGCGGCGGGCACCAGCGCCTCGACATCATCCCAACCGGGCCAGCCTTCGCGCTCGGCATAGCCGAGGATCTGGCCGCGGCGTCCGCTAAGCAGCCGCTGCGCGTTGGCAGTGAAGCGATTCGGCACGCTCACCGTCACATGTTCGATCGGCTCGAGCAGCACCGGCTCGGCCTTGGCGAGGCCTTCGGCGATCCCCGAGCGCGTCGCCGTGCGGAACGCCATGTCGGAGCTGTCCACCGCGTGGAAGCCGCCGTCGAAGAGCGTGACTTCGACATCGACCACGGGATAGCCGAACGGCCCTTTTTGCATCGCCTCCTCGGCGGCCTCGCCCACCGCCGGAATATATTGCCGCGGCACGGCGCCGCCGACGATCTTGTCGATGAATTCGAAGCCGGCGCCGCGGTCGCGCGGGCCGATCTCCAAGGTCACGTCGGCAAATTGACCGTGGCCGCCGGTCTGGCGTTTCAGCCTTGAATGCTGCGTCACCCGCCGCTTGATTGTCTCCTTGTAGGCGACCTTCGGCGGCGCAACGTTGATCTGGCAATTATAGACATTGGCGAGGCGTTCGAGCGCGACATTGAGATGGATCTCGCCCTGGCCGCGCAACAGAGTCTCGCCGGTTTCGCGTTCGTGATCGACGCTGAGCGAGGGGTCTTCCTCGACGAGCTTATGCAAGGCGCCGGACAGCTTGACGTCGTCCTTGCGATCCTTTGCGGCAATGGCGAAAGCATAGACCGGCGCGGGCGGTTGCGGAAACGGCAAGGCGACCTGATCGGGCCCGAGGATCGCGCCTGTTGGCGCGCCTTCGAGCCGCCCGATCGCGACGAGCTCTCCCGCCTCGGCCGCCTGCACGCGGACCGCCTCGCCGGCGGTGAAATGATAGAGCCCGCCGACGCGGCCGCCATCCAGGGCGGTGCCGTCGCGCAAGCTGCCGCGCCAGATACGGCCATAGGAGAGCTTTGCCCGCATAGGCGGCCTGGCCGGCATGCACCGTCTTGAAGATTTGCACGAGCGGCTGATCGGAGGCCGCGATGCCGTGGCGGTGCGCCGTTTCCGCCGCGGCCGGCACATCATGGCGCAGAGCTTTCCAAAGCCGCAGGATTCCATGCCCGCGCAACGCTGCGCCGATGAGCACCTGAACGATCGTGCCGCTCGCCTGGTCCTTGTGCAAGGTCTCGAAGATCTCATCGGAGGTCGGGACGATGTCATCGAGAACCTTTACGAGCAATGCGTCGTCGTGATCGGCGAGCACTTCGGTCAGTCCCGCCAGCGCTTCCTGCTCGCGCTCGCGCATATCGTTCGGCAGGGTAACGGGCTCGGAATCGTGACCGCAATAGCGATAGGCGCGCTCGCTGACGACATCGACATAGCCGGTCACCGCATCGTTTTCGCGGATCGGCATCTGGCGCAGAACGAGCGGATATTTGGAATGAGCTTGCAGCGCCGCCACCGTGTCGCGCACTTGGCCGGTCAGCGTGTCGATCTTGTTGATGAAGATGAGATGCGGCAGTCCGAGATCTTCGATCGACTTGAGCAAGACCGGCAGGTTCGACAGCCGCTCCGCTGATGGCTCGCAGACGACGATGGCGAAATCGACGGCCGCGAGGGCCGCCGCCGTCTCATAGGCAAATTCCACTGAGCCGGGGCAATCGAGCAAGGACCAGGTTTCTTCCATGAATGTGCAATGACCGAGCCTCAGCTCCGAACTCATGGTGCGGCCGGAAGCGGTGTGCGATCGCTTGACCGGCGCGCCGGCCGCCGCCATCAAGGCATCGAACAAGACCGATTTGCCGCTGCCATAAGGCCCGACGATGGCGACGGAGCGTGGGCCCGGCGGCTCCGCCTTCCAAGAAGATCTTGTCATGAGGACGCCTCCTGCCGTGTGTTGTCGTTCCAGGGCATGGCGTATCCGGAAAGTCAGTGCCACGCGTCGCGCCGCGCAAGCGGCCGAGGCGGGCGGCCTTCCGGGCCATGCGGCCATAAAGGAGATGAGACCACATCAAGGCCTGCAGCGAAAGGCTCTTTCGCGGTCAAGTCGATCAGCGCCAGGTGTGCGCAGGCGGCGCATTGAAGAGCCGCAGCCCTGGGTCCCGGCCCGACACTTCGCTTCGGCCAGGGAAGTGGCTGCTATCGCGTTTCGAACGTGCCGACGAGATCAGCTTCGGCGAGGATATGCGGACGCGCTTTCGCCCATATTTCCGCGACCTTCTTGCCTGCCGGATTGAGGCTTGCGACGTTGAGGGCGGCGAGGCGGAAATGATAATGATGGACGCCGTGGCCTCGGGGCGGCTGCGGCCCATCATAAAATGCGTCGCCGAAATCGTTCACGCCCTGGCTGAAACGTCCGCTCTTGGCGCCGGCGTCCTCCGGCAAGTCCGAGCGATCCGCTGGAATGTCATAGACCGCCCAATGACGGAACGTCCCGGACGGGGCATCGGGATCTTCGACGATCACCACAAAGCTCTTCGTTCCCGTGGGAGCGCCCTGCCAGCTGAACGGCGGCGAGACGTTGCCGCCGCCGCGGCTATATTTGCGCGGAATGGCGCCGCCGTTGCGGAACGCGGGGCTTTCGAGCGCGAATGTCATGGCAGCCTCCTTCACACCTTCAGGTGAACCGCCTTCGAGGCCGAGCAGCCTGTCGGCGGCTACGGGAACATTCGCAGGCATATTCGGTTCTGCTGCAAGCAGAAACGGAGCGAGCGCAATGGCGAACAATGGCGAGATGGAACAGATGACGTATCCCGCCGAAAAGGCGCGGCAGGGGGAAATTATCCTGCGGACACGCGCGCGCCGCATCATTTTCATTGCCGGGCTCGTTGGCATCTTCATCGTCGCGTTATGGCTTACCTTTGCGCATTAAGCCGGAAGCTCGCGCGCCAACAGCAGGCTTCGCCCTTCGAGGGCCCGATTTGCAAAGTCCGCAGGGTGAGGCCTGGCGTGAGGCTCGGCAAGTCCCCTTTGCAAAGTCTTTGCGGCGAAAGGGATTGTGAACTTTCATGCGGCGTGGGGGAACAGCGAACGATCCGCGAGGTTCCGCGCCCCAGCCTACGCTTGTTTTGGGGTCTGATGTGCCAGCGTCGTTAGCGCCTCGCGCAAGCGATTGGCGCCAGTGCCGCCCAGGCGCTTTTCGAGCGCCGCGTGATGGCGTTTCCAGATCGGTAGGGCGCGCGCCAGCAGCGCTTCTCCGGAGGGCGTAAGGGCAATGCGACGCCCGCGCTTGTCCTGCGGATCTACGCTGACACGGACAAGATCGCGGCGCTCCAGTGGTTTGAGCGCAGCGGTCAACGTCGTACGATCCATTGCAAGAAGCGAGGCGACGGCGCCAATGGCTGCTGGCTCGGGCCGGTTCAAGGACATCAGCAGCGAGAACTGCCCGTTCGTCAGGTCGAGCGGACGCAAAACCTCGTCAAAGTGCCGCGCGAGCGCCCGCGCCGCCTGCTGCACATGGAGGCAGAGGCACGCGTTACGCACGAAAAGCGTCGTTTCGAAGGGCACCCGTCGTTTTGACATAAAACAATCATGTTGATATCAACATAATGTGTCAAGTTCGGAGTCTGAGTTTCAACGGGAGGAAGCGCGATGTCCAGTTTGCAAGGCAATTTCGTCTGGTACGAGCTGATGACCCCCGACGCCAAGGCGGCGGAATCTTTCTACAATCACGTGATCGGCTGGAGCGCGCGCGACGCAGGCATGCCGATGCCCTACACGATATTCTCCAACGACACGGGGATGGTCTGCGGGATGATGCAGGCTGTCAGGGGACTGCGCAGGCGCGCAGCCGGGATGGCTGGGCTATGTCTGGGTCGATGATGTGGATGCTTTCGCGGAGCGCGTGACAAAGGCGGGCGGCAAGATCCACCGCGGACCGGCGGATATTCCCAATGTCGGCCGCTTCGCGATCATCGCTGATCCGCAGGGTACGAGCTTCGCGCTCTTCAAGGGCTTGATGGAAGGCAAGCCCCCCGCGCCCTTCACGCCGGGACGCTTCGCCTGGCATGAATTGCATGCAGCCGATCGCGAAAGCGCCTTCGCCTTTTATTCGGGACTCCTCGGATGGCAGAAGAAGGACGCCTTGGATATGGGCGCGATGGGGATCTATCAGATCTATGGTACCGGCGACGAATCGCTCGGCGGGATGATGACGAAAATGCCGGCGGAACCCAAGGCCCACTGGCTCTATTACATCGCTGTCCCCGAGATCGAGGCGGCGGCTGCGCGCGTCAAGGAGAAAGGCGGCCAGATCCTCAATGGTCCGCATGAAGTGCCCGGCGGGAATTGGATCGTGCAGGGCTTCGATCCCCAGGGCGTCATGTTCGCGCTCGTCGGACCGAAAGGATAAACCGGCCTCAGCCGGCGGTGCGGTCGCCGGCTCCCACTAACGAGAGGTAAATTGTCGGTCAAAGGCCGGATCGCGTTGTCGCAGCGTCAGATGCTCGCCTGCGTCCACGACCAAATCTTGGGCGGCGATCCCCGGATTTGCATGGAAGAAGGCGATTGCTTCGCATACGTCGGCCGCGGCCGGCGCACGGCGCAGGAGATTAGCCTTGCTCGAAGCTTGAAATTCTTCCTCGGTTTGTGGGCCGCTGGGATACATGTTGCCCGGCATGATCCCGAATACACGAACATGACTTGCGCCGGAAACTTGCCAGCATCCGGTTATCGCCCGGAGCGCCGCCTTGCCGATCGTGTAACTGTAATAGTCGGGATTGAGCCTTTCGAGCTTTTGATCGAGCACGTTGAAGACGTCGAGCCTTCGTCTTTCCCTCGCCTGCCGCGCAAAATGCTCGATCAGGAGAAACGGGACGATCACGTGGATGTTGAGGCTTCTTTCGAGAATGCCGAGATCGCCCTGGCCTGGGAAATCGTATGCGAACTCGGACGCGTTATTGACAAGAATGTCGAGGCCGTCAGTAGCGTTGCCGACTTCACGAACCATTCGATCGCGTTCGGCCGCAACGGCGAGATCACCGACCACAAGCGCGGCATCGCCGCCGTTTTGAACTATCTCAGAGACAAGGGCGACGCTGTCGGCTTCCGCCTTGCGGGCGTGGACGATGACCTTGAAGGCGCGCGCCCCCAGGTAGCGCGCAATTTCGGCGCCGAGCCGCCGTCCTGCCCCCGTAATGAGCGCCGTTGACGTCATGTCCCGTTCCAGCTTTCGCGGGTTCGGAAGACCTCAATGCCTGCGGCGTCAGCTTCGTTGAAAATATCGGTTTTGAGGACGGCAATGCGGCACGCCGAGACGCGAGAATCCAGAAAGCAGACGGCGGTGATGTCGTCGACCAGCGTTTCGAGCAGATCCGTATGCGGCCGCGACGGAAGGCTGCGGATGAATTCTCGAATGGGATCGTAGTCGGCGACCTCAGCGGCAGCCACCGGGCCACTTGCCAAAGGCAGAAAAAGATCGACGCTGATCTTCAATCTTGTGGGCCGCTCCGGATGCCTTTCCCAGGGATGCAATCCGATGTGCACCTCTACGATCGCTTCCTTCAAAATAACCCGCAGATAGTCTTGCGACGAAGAAAAGCCTCTCGGGGTGCACATGGTCTTTGCGCTCCAAGCCTTCCTCATGCACGTCGCCCGGCTACTCCATTGACGGGCGGTCGTGAGCGTCAAAGCGGAGACCCTGCACGTGAAGTCGCAAGGTATGGGCGTGCCCTGGCTGTGCGCGAAACTCCGCAAAGAGGCCCCGCGCAGTCTCTTCACCGACGGCCATTGGTTGCGGGGACACCTACCGAATAATCTGGCTAATCCAAAGTAAATGAAAGATATCTTACAGACTATGGCGGACTGTTGCCCCCAAAGGTGCCCCCAGCTATGTTATTTCACTCTGGCAAGTTACCCAGGGGCAGGCTGAACTTCAATGCTATCTCTCGCAGGGATCGCTGCACCAATTCGCCGTGCTCTGCGGCCAGCCGCTCAAATGTTCGCCGGCGCATCCACTTCGGCTTGTCGCCTTCGCCGTTCAAGATGCCTGGCTCCCACCCCAGCCGCGCCCGAAGCCTATCAGCCCGACTTGTAGCACGTCCACCTGCATCCTCGCGTGAACTGGCGTAGGCGAGCTGATAGCAGTGCCGACAGGCGAAGATGCCGCCGCCGTAGAGGATCGCCACGCGCCGCCCGCAGCCGACCGCCGGGCAAATGAACCAGGGACGCGAGCCGCCCAAATTGCACGGCGTTCGCTCGATGCGCACGGGGTACTGTTCGTCCTTCCATTCCCCGCCGCCGCTGCGATGTCGATAGATCAGGATCACGCGGTCATATTCGGCCCGCATCTGGATAGACGCCACGGCTTCGCCGTCGCGCGTCCATTGCCATGCGCCCCAATAGCCCTGCCTCAGCATTCCTTCGCGTGCCCAGCGCCGCACATCCAGAGTGCGGTAATCGTCCGTCGTGGACTTCGCGCCGTAGCGCCAGCGGTTCCCGCTACCCCGCCCACCCATCGGATTTTCCCGTAATTAATTGGCGAACTGACACGTCAGGATGCCGACGAATCTGGCGAACGCCTTGTCCGGTCTTCATTTGCGCCGGTTTCTGGCGTGTTTGATTTCCGCGCCTCCAGTGCCCGCAATTCGCGCGCGATCAGCTCGTGCGTGGTATCCTCCAAGTCGTCATCTGCCACGAACGACGGATATTTCACGCGCGCTATGTGCGGTTGAGCCAGCCTTTCCACTAGCAGATCGCGACCGGAAAGCTGCTGCACTACGACCGTCAGCGGGGCCGGCGCGGTCGCGCCAGGTTTGCCAACCAAGTATTGCGCCAGCCAAGCGCGTGCCGTGGCGTCGCCGGCCTTCGCCGCAGCCACCGTAGCGCTCACGACCTCGCGCCAATCTTCCAAGGGCACGGCATCGAGCAGCATGCCCATGTAGTCGGCTTCGGTACGCCGATGGGTGAAAGTACCCTTGATATAATTCTGTCTCTTGCGCGCCATGCTCTTTGCCCTCAGTGCAGCCGATAGTGTTTCAAGACCAGTGCCCAGGCCTCGCGCTCGGCTTCATCGCGGCTTAGGCCGCCGTCAAATTCCATGATCGCTGCGCGTTCTTCGTAGGCTTCCCGCACCGATTCGATTTCTAGAAAACGCGACGGCGAGGTACTGCCGTTACTGCCGATAGATCCTTCCAATTTCTCGCGAAGGGCCGGAGGGGGCACTGCCATTACTGACGTTAGAGTTCCTTCGGCACTATTGGCAGTACGTAGTTGTGCGCTTTTCGGAATTTCGCGGCGTGCGCGTTCCAGCCAGTTCATGCGTCGCCCCCTTTACGCTTGCCCTTGATCGCAGGATGGATGCGGTGGCGCACCGTTCGCCGGCCGCTGCCGGGGCCGGTGCCGCCGGTGACCTCGCTGCGCAGCCAGTCTTCATCTTCCAGCCAGTCGAGGGCGGCCTGTATCGCGTCATCCGTGGTCAGGCTGCGCCATTGATTGCGGCGCACGTCACGCAGCGTGAAGCCATCTTCCAGTGCCCCGCGTTCCAGCTTCGCCGCCAAAGCCTGCGCCGCGCGCAGCCCGTCATCCTTGAGCAGCCCATAGCAGCGCCGGGCATGAGCTTCCAGGTATTCGCACCAGGCCGCCGCGCGCAGCGCCGCTTCATTGCTCACGGGGCCGCAGATGCCATGCGCCGCGCAGTCCACCAGATGAAAGACTAGAGCCAGCGCCGGAAACAGCTTGTCGAATTTCGCCAAGTGCTGCCGGATTATCGGTTCATCCTCGTTCGGCAGTCGCCCGCAGTGCATATCCTCGGACCATTCGATGAAAACGGCCTGCGCTTTGTCGTCAAAGCAGAAGTGGGGGAACTTGGCGAAGTCATCCGCCGGGGCCGCGCCATAAGCGACGGGGTCGAAGTCCGCCAACGCCTCAAACACAGCGAAAGCTTCATCGCGCGCCGCCTTGTGTGGCGAGCGGTCGCGCCACTCCCAGCGACGCGGATCGGGATAAACGAGCAACTGGAAGCGTTGCAGCATCCCGTCATTCGCCAGTGCGTGTGTGGCCTGTTCCAAATAGACCGTCAGCTTGTCCGGCTGGATGCCGCCGAAGATGGATGCACAGAGGTTCGCGATGCTGATGTGCCCGCGCCCGATGCGATCCGTATCGAAACTCTGATTGCCGTTCCACGCTTCGAGGAAGAAAGCGCGCTCGCCCTCGCGTCCTTCGCGCTCCCAGGTCGCAATCAAGCCCACCAGCTCATCCCGCAGCACCAGCAGCCCCGCCGGGTTTTCGCGCAGCAACTCACCCAGTTTTTCGACGGTGCTGTCATTGGTCTTGTAGCGGTGCAGCGTCGGCGCATCCGGGGCTTGCTCGCCATGCGTTCGCAGTTCCTTGGCGATGCTGGTCGGATCGCCCTTGCTGGGTTTCTTGGCTGCTTCCTTGATGCGTCCTTCGATGGCGTCCTTCTGTGCGTCGAAGACCACCTTTTCCGTTTCGTAGTCCGCCAGTGCTGCCGTGTGCGCTTCCAGCGCCTTCGTAATCAAACGATCCAGCGGCTTCAAGGCCGCGCCCCAGGCTGGGGACTTCTTGGCTGACGGGTCGCCGACGATGCCGCCCCACAAGTTCGGGACGATCAGCCACAAATCACGCGCCTTCGGTTTCATCGCGCAGCGCGCGCCGACGATGGAGCCCAGCGCCACCAGCGCCGCCGCCGCGATGAAGTCGGGTGGGCAGGGCATGCGCTCGGCTTCGTCCATGATCCAGGCGCGGAGCGCCCGAGGGAGCAGCGTATCGGCATCAAACGCGGGCACGGGCTTCAGTTCCGCTATGATGGGCTTCACCTCTGGCCAGGCGCCGACGGTGTCCGCGGGGCCAACGGGTCTCGATTGCCGGATCGCCGCCACCGCGTGCAGCAGGCCTTCCGGCATTGCCTCGACGTGCGCCAGACCACCATTCGCCCATTCGTACGGTTGGCCCGATGGATGGATGCTCGGCGGCAGGGTTACCGCATGTCCGCCGGATAACAGTTCGATCGTCCAGGCCGGCTTGTTGTCCACCTTGTCCGGCGACTGCCTCAGAACAATGGATTGGTCCGATGGCAACTTGTCAGGCGGACAGCGCAGGTAAAGATGCGCTCCACCGCCGCCAGTTTTGACGGTAGGCTTCATGTCGCCCACCAGTTCGCGCCAGGCTTTGCGCGCTGCCTCACGGTGTGCCGGATCATCGCTGCGAATATCGACGTCTAGCACCACGACCGGCCAGCCGTCGAGCTTAGACCAGTCGCCCGTCCTGAATCCGATGTTGTAACCGTCGCGATAATCCCGCCTGAGTTCTTCGGCAATTTTCGGCGGCGAGGTGGACCAGCGTGGTTCCAAGGCGCGTTTACCCCGCTGGTAGTGGACGGCGAAGCCGGCGGCTTGTGCCAACAGCGCGCCTTCGAGTATTGCCGGCACGCTCATCGCCAGGCCCCCAGCGTGCGCGCCGCGCATTTGAAGTCCGCGCCTGAGCGCAGCATCTCAAATGCAAGCACATCGCCGCCGCGGGCGTCGCACGCGAAGCACCGGAAAGCACCGCGCTCGTGGTGAATGCTCAGGCTCGCGTGTCCGTCGTCGTGAAAGACGCAGCGCACCTGCGCCCAGCCGCTTGCGTTGAATTGAAGGTCGCCGAAGATCGGGCGGTAATAATCCCCGACCGGCGGCACGTGGTTGCGATCAAACCTGCGCTTGCCTTGCCGCGGGGTGTTTTGGTTGGCGCGCATGGCCCGACCCTCAAGCCGCGACCTTGCGGCTCGCCGCAATTCTCTCGGCAAGCCAGGACTGGATTTCTCCCTCCACCCATCCCACCGCCCGCCCGCCCAAGCTCACCGGCCTGGGAAATGTGCCCTGCGAGACGCGCAAATAAATCGTGCTGCGCGACAAGCCCGTGCGGGTTTTGACGGCGGGAAGTCTCAAGATCGAAATCGGCCATGTTGTGCGCTCCTTGATGCGCTTTGGAACATGGCGGCGATTATTAAATCACCCACTTGCTGAGGCGAAGATCCTATGCGCGGCAGCGGTTAGCCGATGCTTCGCACCGGCTTGGGACGCACGTTCTGCAAAGCTTTTCTGGCAGAAGCGAAAGACATGCCCAGGGCCGCGCATTCCTCTTCCGCGCAGATGTCGCGCGTCGAATACTTCCCCGTGGCCCATATCTCACGTATGCGCCTTTGCTTGTCGCGGCTGCCGCCAGGCCGGTTGTGTCTTGCGTCTGCGGCGGCCTTCGCGGTTCGCTTGCGCCACTCAACTGACCCCACGCCCGACGCGGGTTGCCGTGTATCGCCATCCATCAGCCTGAGCAACGCGTCCTTGTCCGCTTTTAGCCCGCGCTTGTTGAGCGTCAGCGTCTGACCCAGCGGCATGCTTCGATCGGCGATCGTCAGCGTGACGCCGCCCTCAACTCTGAGCGTCACCTCGCCCTTGCATTCCTTGCATTTCAGCGATCCCAACGCCCAGCGCTTGCCCACGCTGTCTTCATTGGGCGGGTTGGTGAAGCCCAGCAGCCGTGCCATCGCGCACGCAAGCATCCTGCCCGTGATCCGCCATTGCGGTAGCCTGCCCAGCTCCACGGGCACGCGGCCCACGTCTTCGGGCTTGTCGCAGGATATGAAAGCCCGTGCAGGCCGGTTGCCCTCGGCGGGCCGGACGTGAACCGGCATGAAGCAGTTGCGCTCGCAGCCGTCGCACTCGATGACCCGCGCCGGCTCTGCGCGCCCGAGAAGCCCGGACTTGACGAGAACTTCGAGCGCACTTTCGGGCCACTGCGCAACTTCGTCCGCGCCGAAGATTTCCTCTCCCGAATCCGCGCGGCACAGCCTCTCAAAAATGTGTTCGAGTAGGTCGCCTTCCGTCATGGCGCGGCGCCATCGTCTTTGGCCGGTTCCCTTGGTTCGATGCCGGAGTCGGCCAACAGCTTGCGGATGATAAGGTCGCGCCCGTCGTGCTTGAGAGAACACGAGTTCGGCCAGTTGATGTCGAAGCTGCGGGTGCTGCCTTTCCTCGACGAGGGATTGTGAGCGAATGTCACCTTGATGCCGACCTGAGTGATTACCATTTGCGATAGCGGTATGGCCTTCGTCACCTTGTCCAGCAGATCAAAAACCGCTTGCTTGTCGTAACTAGGATCGGCTTCCAGAACGATGCGCTCGCTCTTTCCAAGGACCTTGAGCCGGAGCTTTTTTACAGCCACATCGGCAATGCCCGAACTTGGGCTCGTAGACAAATTGGAACTGTCGCGAGCGCAGCGGGTTCAGGTCGTAAACCCGCTCATCCTTTTCGTCCGGCCCCAGTGCCGCTTTCAGGATTGCATCGGCGAAGATCGCTTGCAGGTCGGGCACCGGCTTGCGGTCGCCAGTTAGGTAGATGTCCAGCGTGCCGTCATTCTGCGAGTAAACGAAGATGACCTCGAAGGCGGGGTGATGCGGCCGGCGTTCGAATTCCTTGCCTACCCATTCCACGCTCGCCCGCGCGTAGTCTTCCGGGTAGGCGAAGAAATAATCCAGATCGTTGCGCTTGTAGCAGTCCACTTTGCAGTTCTCGCCACGGCCCTGCAGTTTGTGGAAGTAATTGCTGAGGTTTTGTTCGAGCTGCCGGATACTGAAGGCATCCATGCGGGCGGGTTTGCGGGGCACGTTCTTGCGCTTGCGCCAATAGGAAAAAGGTACCGTGTCCGCGTGGTGAAAAGCCAGCGCGCCTGGCCAGTATTTCGGACGTTCAAGGATTGTCCAGAAAGCGTGTTCATGAAAACCGGTGAGCGAGGCGAACTGCTCGGCCAAGTCTTCGCCATGCCACTGGGCTTCATCCAGGATGGCTTTTGATCCGCCCTCGGTTGCCAGCTCGTCAATGTCCTGGAAGTCCTGCTCCATCTCCTTGCGGGCATCGTCCGACAGCTTGAGCCAGGCTTCGTAGATCGGCTCGACTTGGGTTTCGGTCAGCGCGCTGAAGTCCACCTCGGAAAGCACATTGCGGGCGGCAAAATATCGTTGCAGCAAACGGTTCGGCGCGTTCCTGAAGAACCGCCTCGGCTGGTATTGCTGCACCATATCTGGGGTTCCTTGGGGTCACCGTCCGCTACTTGTTGCAAGAAATATCGTCGTGCGTCATTAAGATGTAAAGTGAGGCAAAGACATCCAGGCCGATCTTTGGCCGCAAAACCAGCTACTCAAGCGAACCGGGGCGGCAATCCATACCCCCCGCATTCCGGCTATCGCGTTTTTTGACCGGTCCGGATTGTACCTAATCGCGGGACGCTGAAAGATAAACGTGTTGTGCTCTATCGTACGATGTCTGAACGAAGGTCGGGGCAGCGCAGGATGGAATAAAGATCCCGCCTGACATAGTGGAAGTTTTCGGTCTGTGTCTCGAGCCGCAAAACATTGCGAATAGGCGTTTGCCAAAGCGCCACTTTACCCGGCGCAAAATACGACGTGAGATCGCCAGGCGCGACGATCGCGCCCGGGCCGTTCGCGCTGTCACAGAGGCCGACCGCGCCACGCGCTACGGCCGCGGGATTGAGGTCAACAATGTCTGGGCTCTTATAGGGGTTAACGGTCGGTCGCCAAGCCATTGGCTATGAGCAAGCGCAAGCGTCCGTCCCATTGCATGGCTAACGGGGCGCGAAAATGCGCCGGCCGTTCCCTGCAGGCCGTTCACCCAAGTCGGACGGCCGGCCCAAAACAGCGGCGCTGTATCCTCGCCGACCCAGACAATTCCATTTGGCGTCGCGCAAAGCAGGCGGATGAGGTCGCCGCGTCCTTCGGCTACGTCCGCCATGCGGCGGGTGGTATCGCGCAGCGTGACTGGCAGAATGGATGCGGCGAGCGCCACAAGGAGCGCAGCTTTCAAACCCGCCCCTGCCGGAAGTGGTTTTATCGAGAGAGCAACCGCCGCTGCGGCGGCTAAAAAGCAAAATATAGGCGACAAGGCCAGCAGCACTTGGGCGGACAAAGGGGCGCCGGCGGCCAAAGTCGCGACGACCAAACGCAATCCGAAAATGATGTCGCTCAAAGTCGTGAGGAGCGCCAGGCTAAGGAGCGACAAGGCCACGGCCGGAACCAGAAGCGTTGGCACACGATCGGTTGCGTCAGACCGGCTACGACAAGAAGAGCGAGTGCAACCAAACTCAGGGGCAACGTCAGCGACAAGCTCTCGATTGTGTACCAAGCGCAGGCTAGGAGGACGAGCACGAGGCGCGAATCTTTTCGCTGTTCCGACCAAAGGATGCCCGCGCAGTGAGGGACCATCAAAATCGCGAGGAGCTTGACCAGCCAGAGCGCCCGTATCTCGCGGCGCCGACGCGTCTTTGCGCCTACTACCCGCTGGACCAGCAGCCGGCTGTAGGCTCGGCTCTGATCGCGATCACAGCCGCGCTTGGCGTGTCTTGGTTTGTCGCCGTCTTTATCGGCTCGCCACCATTCTGGTCGAAGGGCAATGACGGCCCTAGTCACCGGATGCGCGGCGCGACGAGCATCGGTCCGTAACGAAGCACAAAGAGCGCGAAGCTCGCCACCCACAGCACCGCAGAGAGGCCAAGCAGCGGCAGCTGCGCGCCGCCGCCGATGAAGACTGCCGCAATCCGCGTCACCGCTGCTGCATTGACCATCAGATAGAGCGATGTCGTGACGCGGTCGGCTTTGAGCGGCCGGCCGGTATGGCCGAGGGACACCCGCGTCATCACCGCAAGGACCATCGTGCCGATCGCGCCCGCCGTGAAGGCGTGGATCGCGGCGGCGACGGGAATCGCCGCATCGAGCATCGTCGCGCCGAGCAACGCCGCGCCGACGATCAGCCAGAAATATCCTCCGTGCAGAACAAACAGTAGCGGCTCGGCGAAGGTTGCGCTGCCGCGCCAGCGCGCGAGCCGCCAAAAATTCAGGGGCGCCGCCGAGATCAGCAACACACCGAAAAGGCGAAGCGTCGGCGCAAAGGCCCAGCCGATCAGACCGGCATGAAGCACGCCCAGCGCCGCGCGGTCGAGCAAACTATGGCCCGCGGGAAGCTTCGCGGCGCCGCGCGCCAACAGCCAATTGCGGGTGAAGGCCGGGATGAGCCTGGTGCCGATGACGGAAATCAAAATGACGATGGTGGAAAGGCCGAGCCGCCAGCCGAGACCCGCCGGCACGGCGAGCCTAGCCCGCTCCAGAAACATGAGGAGATCGGCGATGGCAAGCAGTGCGATCGGCACCGACATGGGAAGATTGCGCCAGTTTCGTGCGGCGATGATTTCATGCGCCGCGACCGTGCAGAGCGCTGCGGGAAAGGCGAGATCGATGGCCGCGGCGAGCCAAAGCGGAATTAAGGCGGAGATCAGGCAAACGATACGGCCGACGAGCCAGAGCCCGGCGAGCCAAGCGAGCGGAGCGCCTTGCAGCGGCGCACGGCCCGTCCAGTTCGGGATCGCGGTGAGCAGGAAGCCGGCGATGGCCGCCGGCACGAAGCCGAACAGCATTTCATGGATGTGCCAAGTCAGCGGATCGAACTGGCTCGGCAAGGCCAGCACGCCTACCAACATCGCCATCCACAGGGCAAGCGCGAGAGCGGACCAGATCCCGGCTGCGAGGAAGAAGGGGCGAAAGGCGAGTGCCCAAACGGCTGGAACTTCACTTCTCCGCATATGTGCGGACGATACTAGCACAAGCCACCTCGCTCTGAACCGCGTTCGCTTCCGTCCTAGAATCGGCAGGCCATTCAGGTCCCGAGACGATGGGCTTAGGGGCCGTTGGCCGCGGATGCTAAGCCGAACGTGCGGAATGGGATTTGCGCTCGCGCAAACCGCGCATCATGTGGGCGCGGCTCGTGCAGCTCAACGCCTCAGTCGGTCGAGTCCTCCGCGATCCGCAGGATCTCAGATGGTTGGCGGATGGTGAGACGCTGGTTGTGGCTAACCAGCAGTCCGGCCTTCTCCCAGACGGTTAGGATGCGGCTTACAGTATGCAAAGTAGTGCCGGAGATCTCCGCCAAATCTTTGCGGCGCAGCGGAAATTCGATTGCCGTCCCATCGATCGTGTTGTGTCCAGCCTGTCGCGCAAGCCGCAGCACGGCATGGGCGATGCGCTGTTCAACCCGCTGGGTCGAAAGTTCGCGGACGCGGTCTTGCACCTCCTGCAGGCGCTTGCCGATGATGCGGATGACGTTGACGCCGATCTGTGGGTGTGACGGTGGATGAGCTCGAGCAGCTCGGTCTCGCTCCAGCTCGCCTCTAACGTTTCGCTGAGGGTTATCGCGTCGGCGGGATAGCGGCCATCGGTGAACAGGGCAACGGTCCCGAACATCTCTCCTGGGCCGATGAAGCGGATGACGATCTGGGCCCCATCGCTGCCCGACTGAAAGATACGAACGCTGCCCTCGATCACGGCATGGCCCGCACGCCCGGATCGCCCTGGTTGAAGATTAGGGTGTCCTTGGGCAAGCGCCGCACGCGCGCCGAGGCTGCGACCGCCTTCAGCGCAGAGGACGGAAGTCCGAGGAAAAGCTCCAACGCGGCCAGGGTTTGAGGCGCGAGCTGGACATATTTGCTCATCCCGGCAGCTTACCAGGGGGCGACCGAATAACGGGATCGATTTGTTCCAGCCCAAACTCGGCCGTCCATCACCGCGCTAAAGTTTTGGCAAATCAAGGCGATAGGCTAGAGCCTATGGACTCGGGGATTTCCGGGTATTCCGAATCTGAGCTCTGCACGCGCCTCGTCGGCGATGACGAGCTCGGCGAGTATGTCGTCGTCGCCCTCGCCGGAGAGATGCTTCTGGAGCCAGGCTTGGTAACGTTCGTCGAAGGCGAGGTCCCCTTCGGCCGGATCAATGATCTCGGCGCCGGGATCGATTTCGGCTTCGGCCGGGTAGGGTTTGATTAGTGTCTGCGCAAAGCCAATGTATGGTCGTGCAGACGAGTTCGTCGAGCGCATCCTTCGCCACAAGTTGCACGGCGACCTCTCGGGCGAGGGCGGGCTTGAGTTCGCGGTCGACATGGATCTGCGCCAGCTCTTTAGTCTCGAATTCGGGACTGTCTGCCAGTTCCTGACTTTCCCGCGCCAGATCCGCCCTCTCGGTGTCGGCTTGCGAGCTCACTGAGACATATTCACCCGCGGCCATGGACATCGAGCCAGCGATCATCCCGGCAATGCCCGCAACCAGAATCTCTTTGGAAGAGGTGGCGGCAGCTGCGACACCGACGATCAGGCTGGCGGTGGAGATGATTCCGTCATCGGCGCCGAGAACGGCGGCGCGCAGCCAGCCGATGCGCTCGACAAGGTGATATTCGCGATGAGGACGTGCCACGACTTTGGACCTTTCAGTGGCGCGTAAAGCGAATGCCAGCTCAGAAAATAAAGCCTGAAGATGACAAAGATGCCGTCGAAGGGCGAAAATGACTCGCTACGCCTGCGAGCTGTCCGGACCCTGCTCGCCCTTCTCCTGTCACTCTCGCTTTATCTCGGAGGTGTCTTCTCGCGCGTGATCGACCCGACCTATTGAGAACTGGAGCACATAGAAGGATAGAAAGGAGAGCGTCATGGGGCCCGTCGTTTGAGAGCCTCAAGCGTCTCCGAATTCTATTCTCCTGGCCCATGCAGGGCGTGTGGCAAAGGCCGCTCGCCAAAGTCGATAATCGAGCGTTTTAGAATGCGCCCCGAGGTATCGACGCTCAGTCTTGCGCGACGATTCCTATAGAAGAAGCTCAGACGAAACTCGCCTTGATGTATGTCAATTCCGCGCTCGCAAATGCTGGTGATTGCATGATTGCGCATGAGGAAGGGAACATCATCGGGCAAAACATGCAGCAGTTCGCCCAGCAGCGACGCGTCGATCAAGAATGTGCCGTCGCTAATGCCGACTCGCATGGGAGGTTGATCCTACCAACTCGCTACCGCGATTCGAACGTGAGGGCACTGAGACCAGCATCAAGAGTCCTTACTTCCATGCCTTGTTGCGAACCGTAGGCATGATTGAACTCGGGCACCACCGCACGCGGATTGTATAGGTGAATATATTGCCACACGTCGCTTGGTCGGCGCGCGCCGACGTTAGTAAGGTCGGGGCCGGTTCGTTCCGAACCCAACAGCTCCGGTGTCTGGTAAGTAAAATCGCCTAGTGCCGACGGCCGCCCAAACACTTTGTCCTGCGCCAACGGGCGCACCTGCTGGGAATGGCAATAGCTGCAACCATTGGCGACATATACGGCGCGACCTTCGGCTTCGATCTGCGTAAGCGGCTTTACCCCTGGGCCGGCTGGTGTCTGTGAAAGCGTGATGCCCGGCAGCACACCCATAATCAGAGCAAGTCCTGCATAGACCAAAGTCGAACCACCGGCGATCAGCATCAGCTTGTTCATGCTGCGCCCGCCTCAGCCAGCGCCGGTGTCAGCGGCACAGCCTTGGCACTGCGGCCAAACGTCATGCGCCAGACGTTCCAGGCGAACACAAAATGGCTCAAAAACATCAGAACGCCGCCGATGCCGCGCCATACATAAAACGGCTGCATGTCCACGACCGATTGGATAAATGGCAATCCCTGTACCCACTCCAATCCTTGAATGGTGCCACCGATCGACAACGAAGCGACGTAGATAAAGCTGCCGACAAGTGCCATCCAGAAATGCAGCGCGAGGCCAATCTGTCCCGGGTATTTGCCGGTGGCCACCGGCAACAGAGCATAGATGCCGCCCCAGATGGCAAAAGTGACGAAGCCATACATGGTAAGATGCGAATGACCGACGGTGAAATTGGTCAGATGCCAAACCGACTGTAGGGAACGGAAGGCTTCAAATGTTCCTTGGGTAGAGCCGACCAAATAGCCGACGACCCCAACGAAGATGAACGCCAGCGGATAGGAGTGGCGCATATCGCCATACCGCCCACGCATGGTCAGCAGGAAATTGGCGCTGCCCCCTAGAACCGGCACGAGCATGGCCACGCTGAAAACGATCGCTGTGGTCTGCAGCCACCAGGGGAGCGGACTGAATAGAAAATGGTGCGCGCCGATGATCGGGTAGAACACCAGATTGGTCCAGAACGCGAAGACGCCGAGTGCATACGAATAGATCGGGTGGCTGAGCAGCTTGGGCAATGCGTAGTAGAAAATACCCAGCGCCAGCGGCGTGAACCACATGCCCACGGCGTTGTGCATGTAATAGCCGGACACGGACACTTGGCCGAGGCCATATTGGTACCACGGTAGAATTGCGACCACCGCGATGATGCATGTCCATAAAACGCCACCCATCGTATACCAGTTCGACAGGTAGATATCGTGCGTGGTGCGCCGTGCCACTGTAGCGATCAGGTTCCAGGCCGAAACCACCAGCGCAGCCAGGAAGATCAACCGGATCGGCCACGGCCACTCGCGATATTCCAAATCTCCGGCGTTGTAACCGAGATCCAATGCAACGGTGCCGGCAATGGCCGCCAAGTTGAACAGGCACAGCCCGATCCACGCGAGCTGCGCGCTGTGTAGCGAAGTGCGGCTACTGCGCGCCGCCACGTAATAGGCCAGACCGACAAGAGCGATGCTGGCCCAACCGTAAAAAGTGTCGTTGGTGTGGATTGGCCGCAGCCGCCCAAAGGTGAGCCACTCCCCGGGTGCAAAATCCGGTGCGCCGAACTTATAGGCCAGCACTATACCGACGAAGGTCGCGAAGAGGAGCCACGCGGTCGCCGAGATCGCATAGCCGGCAAAGACCCGGGCCAGCACCTGATCTTCCTGCCTCGCCACACCTGACGGTTGTGCGGTCGCCGTTTGCTGCATGGTAGGCTCGCCTTATTGCCCGCGACTATCCATCTCGTGCTGGCCAGGGCCAACGGAGGAAGGCGGCGATCTTGTTCATTGGAATTTACCAAAAGTCTGAGGGGAAAGGTTTGTTCCAGCACAAATGTATATGCCGGGCGGTGCGCTAACATTCGTCTAAGATCCTGCGAGAATTTGATGCATGAAGCCGCGCGATCTGGATTGGCGGCGTTTAGGTGGGTCCGTGTTCTAATGGCGCAGCACCACGCGAACCCCGGGGAAGTCGTCGATCTGCGGCCATTGGGGCCGAAGCTGACGGAAGCGAAAACGATTGCTCTCATCAAGGCGGAACATTTTGAGGCAATTCGGCTAATCGTGCGAGCGGGCGCGGAAATTCCGCCGCATGATGTTGCAGGGAACATTATGTTGTACTGTCTTGAAGGGCATATCGTCCTCGGGTTGGAGCGATCCAACATAGAATTGACCGGCGGCGATTGGCTCTATTTGAACGGAGGCGAGCTACACACGCTGAAAGGTCTGCAAGATTTCCTCGATTTTGCTCACGATCCTGTTCGACAAATAGGCGCCAGATGAAACCATCTGCGTCCTCGCTTTGGGGATAACGTTCGATAGTGGTGGGTTGCATAGCAGCTCGAATTGCCTTCGCAACGCTTATGGAATCAAGATGAAATCTGATATCCAGGTCAAGCGAGCTTATGAGCCCGCGGCATCCGATGACGGCGTTCGCGTCCTGGTCGATCGGGTTTGGCCGCGCGGGGTGACCAAAGAGGCGGCTGCGCTGACGCTGTGGCTCAAAGACATTGCACCCACCACCCGATTGCGTAAATGGTTCGGCCATGATCCGGCTCGGTGGACAGAGTTTCGCCGGCGATATCATGCCGAGCTGGACAAAAACCTGGGCGCGGTCGAACAGCTTCGCGATCTCATGAAGGCCGGACGAGTGACGCTGGTTTTCGGCGCCCACGACACCACACACAACCAAGCACAAGCCTTGGCGGAATATGTGCAGGCGCACAAGAAGACCGGTCGTGGATCTACCTAGCTCGGACTGGGATCCGCACTTTTAATCATACTTGAGCGATCGCTCCTCGTTACGGCAAATGCGCACCTGTCGGCCGCAGCCGCTCAGACCGCGCTCCATCGCTGCAGGCGAAAATCGGCTGATCCCAGCCGACCGCTTGGATCATTCTCGCGCGTGATCGACCCGACCCAAATCAAGGCCCATGGCGTAAAGCTCGGATGGGGCGGCGAGAGTGAGCTGGACTAGCAGAACGCTCCGCGCCCATTGGCATTGAGTAGGTCGGTAGTCCAGTTCTGCCGGGAGGCGCTGAGCTATTCACCCTTCAATGTCTGCTGGTGTGGGCGCCGAACCCGGTAGCTGAAGGGCCTTTAAAGCCTCACCGCTTCGTCACTTCGCGGCTTGGGTCATTTGAACGAAGCGGAGACTGCGAATGGCCACGATTACGACCAAGGACGGCACGCAAATTTACGACAACTTCTGTCCGGCAGGCGGCTCATCTTAGATGATCACGTGCAGGTGTTACGTCAGTTCGCGGGGTCTTCCGCGATCCGGCCAATTTCCAACGGCTTGCGGATGGTGAGTCGCTGATTGTCGCTAATGAGCAATCCAGCTCGTTCCCAGCCGGTCAACACCCGGCTCGCCGTGTGCAGCGTGGTGCCGGCGATCTCGGCGACGTCCTTGCGGCGCAGCGGGAAATCGATCGCGGTGCCGTTGGCGGTGCATTGTCCTGCTTGGCGGGCGAGCCGCAACAAGGCGTGAGCGACGCGGCGCTCGACGCGCTGCGTCGAAAGCTCACGCAACCGCTCTTGCGCCTCCTGCAGGCGCCCTCCGACGATTTTGAGGATGTTCATCGAGATTTGCGGATGCCGCTCCATCAGGCTGAGCAAATCGGATTCGCTCCAACTGACCTCGATCGAATCGCTGGCGGCGACCGCCTCGGCGGGGTATCGGTGATCGGTGAAGAGCGCGACCGTGCCGAACGTCTCCCCCGGCGTGATGAAGCGGATCACGACCTGGGCGCCATCGCTGCCGATCTGGAGTATGCGGACGTTTCCTTCGATGAGGACATGAGCACGCTCGGCTGGAGTGCCCTGAGCAAAGATGCGAGTGTCTTCTGGCAGATTCCGCAGCCGCGCCAGCACCAGTACCTCTTCCAGCGCCTCGGGCGAAAGGCCGAGGAAGAGCCCCATTGAAGAGAAGGCCTGAGAGCCAAGGGGCACGCCGATGCTCATGCGCCAGTCTAGCGTGTGGCGAAGAATAGGGGGAGGGATTTGTTCTGGCGCAAATGCGGACGTTGAGCATGCGCCTAAGCTGCACCGCGGGAGCGCATTGGGAATGCCGATGATTGCTTTCTCGTGAGACCGCGGCCTTCGGGGCCTCGACTGATGTCGCCTGCGATGCATGACATTATTCTTGCGCGCGCGCTCCATGTTCTGGGGGTGGTGATGTGGATCGGTGGCGTCGCCATGGCGACAACGGTTGCGCTGCCGGCGGTGCGGGCGGCGATCTCGGTCGAAACCTGGCTTGCGGCGTTTAAGGCGATCGAGCGGCGCTTCGTCTGGCAGGCGCGGACCGCTATCATCGTGGTTGGACTGACGGGCATCTATATGACCGCGCGGCTCGTCGATTGCCTTGCGGCGGAGCGCAGGCCGCTGCAGGGATGGCATGGTCAGCCAGGAATGAAATGTAAGCGAGCGTAAAATTGATCATCCGACACCGATTTATCGTGTCCGCCGTCGCTGGCTTTGCGCCGGCGCAAAGAGAGCCTCAGGCATTTTAGTAGAATGTTGTGCTAGGTAGCTGTGACCGATTTAGCCAACTAGCGCCTGCTTTGTGAAATATCGGCCGGACGACGCGCGCGACGCTTGCCGCAAGATCCCCGTTCGACAATGGCGCGTGCTGCATCGGCCAGGGCAACTCCGAGTCTGGAGGAGGAACGCCATGAATCGTACAGGAAAACTTCTATTATTGGCGGGGGCCCTGGTCGGCCTTGTCGGGATGGCGAGCCAAGCCATCGCCAACGAAGATATTATCAAACGCGAAAAAGACCCGAACCAATGGGGCGTGACAGGTGGCAATTACGCCCTCAACCGTCACAGTAGCCTCAGCGACATCAACACGAAGAATGTCGACAAGCTGCAGATGGTTTGGTCGCAATCGAGCGGCGCCCTGCGCGGGCACGAAGGACAGCCGCTTGTGATCGACGATGTCGGCGGCAAGCCGATGATGTTCCTGATCAGCGCGTGGCCCAACATCGTGCAGGCGCTGGATCTTTCCGATCCGGACAATCCGAAGCAGGTCTGGAACTACCTCAAGAAGACAAATCGCGACGAATTGGCTGTGCCGCGGGCCTGTTGCGACACGGTCAATCGTGGCGCTTCCTATGCCGACGGCAAGCTCGTCTTCGGCACACTCGACGGCTTCGTCATCGCGCTCGATGCTAAGACAGGCAAGGAGATCTGGGACGTCAAGCACTCCTATCCGGAACATGGCGAGACGCAGACGAATGCGCCGATGATCGCTGGAGACAAGGTGATCGCCGGCTTTGGCGGCGACGAATTCGCGGCGCGTGGCCGCCTCGATGCCTATGACCTAAAAACCGGCAAGCTGGTCTGGAGCAAAGAAAGCACGGGCAGCGATGTGGATGTCGGCATCACCCCTGATACGAACAAGGCTAATCCCCAATATGGGACTTATGGCCAAGATCTCGGCCTTCACACCTATCCTGGCGATGAGTGGAAACGCGGCGGTGGCACCGCCTGGGCCTGGTATAGCTATGATCCGGAGCTAGGCCTGATCTACGAGTTGAACGGCAACCCCGGCCTATGGAGCCCATCCTATCGCTGCGGCGCAACCCCGCCGACCCAGGCAGAATGCAACTCGGGCAAGTGGGACAATAAGTGGTCGCTGACCATCTTCGCCCGCAGGCTCGATAACGGCAATGCGGTCTGGGCTTATCAGCAGACGCCGTTCGATCAGTGGGACTATGACGGCGTCAACGAGAACATCCTCGTTGATATGCCCGATGTCGACGGCAAGGCGCGTAAGGCCCTCGTTCACTTCGACCGCAATGGCTTTGCTTATGTGCTCGACCGCACCGATGGTACCCTGCTTCGCGCCAACAAGTACGTGACCGTCAATTGGGCCGAGAAGATCGACCTCAAAACCGGCCGTCCTGTGAAGGTGCCGGCGCACTCGCCGCTCGAAGTCGGCAAGAACGTTCAGGTCTGCCCATCGGCGATGGGGGGCAAGGACGAGCAGCCTTGCGCCGACGATCCCAAGGACCCCTCGAAATTCTATTGCCCGACCAACAACTGGTGCATGGAAGACGAGCCGCAAGAACGCACCGACACGCAACAAGGCACGGTCTATGTCTTCGCAAATGTCTATATGTACGAGGAGACGCCTGGCGTATCCGGTCGATTCAAGAAGTTCGACGTCCTGACCGGCAAGGAAGATTGGGATATTCCAGACCCCTATCCGAATTGGGGCGGCGCGCTCGTCACAGATGGCGGGCTTGTCTTCTACGGCAGCCTCGGCGGCGACTTCCGAGCCGTCGATCGCAACACCGGCAAGATCCTCTGGTCGCGTAAGCTTGCGTCCGGCATCATTGGCAATCCAATCGCCTACAAGGTCAAAGGCAAGGAGTACATCTCGATCTGGTCAGGTATCGGCGGCTGGATCGGCCTTCCGGTCACCGCCGGCCTGGATATGAACGACAAGTTCGGTGCCATCGGCGCGACGGCCATGGCCAAGGCGACCGCGCTTGACAAGATCCCACAGGGCGGCACGCTCTTTACGTTCCGCGTCTTCGAATAAAGCAGACTTCCAAATGCTTGACCCTGGCGCATCTTGATGCGCCAGGGCCCTTTTCGTTTTTATAATTGACGCGCGCGTGAGCGACAATGTCATGCAATACGAATGAAAGGAAAGGATCATGTTAACGAAAGCTTCTGCGATCTTCGCCGCCACGATGCTTGTGGCTCTGCCGGCTTCAGCCGCCAGCGTTCTCAAGGAGCCGTCGGCCGCGCCCTATGAGAAGGTGAGTACGCTCGTCAAGCTGCCTGACTTCCTTCCCGGTCTCGGCACCCTTTATGTCGTCGCACAGCATCCCCGTTTGCTGCAACGTGTTAAGGGCAGAAATGAAGCGAGGCAAAGCAGAGATAGTCTTTGAAACGCCAAGCGGTAATGCTCCGGCTCTTACAAATTACCTACCTAGGCCTACATGATGCTGCGCCTAAGATCGCGACTTGATATCCCACCGCTGTGGCTCATCATGTATGGCGGATTCACCGCCGCTTACCGGGAAATTCTGACATCTCTCGGCTGAAGGCACGCGTGGGCCGTCTTCGAAGCTGGCGGATCAGGTCAACTGAGGTCGATGATCGCGTCGACAATATGATCGAGCGGCGCGTTCTCGGCCGTAAAAGTTCATGCGCAACTTCAGTTTGTCGCCCTCGACCTTGCCGTCGCGAACGACGCGCTCAATCTCGCGTTGCGATGTGACACCGACTTCCTTGAGGAATTTGCGCACGGCCATGTTGAAGCTGCCCTCGTCCATAGCGATCCTCCCAAAGCTCGTCGTCGATGCCTGGCGGCCTTGGCCATTAAGTATCGCGCACGATAGCTGATCGACAGCATTAGCTGATCAAGAACCGAAGTCTTGTCGAGTTTGTACGCGACGGCGCGATAGTCGGCCACGAAGCGGCGGCATAGTGCGGCCGCGCGCGGCGTAAAACCCGGCCGCTTTTGGGCCGAACCTTTTCGAACGCTGGGCGCCATGTGCACGGATTAAGTCGCCACCTCCCGATGACGTAATTTCGTGCAACTTTGCCGCCGCGCCACCCTAGCGGTTTCGTTCCACAATGGCATTTTTGCTTATTATGATCCGCGCTTCGACTGTCGGCCAGAAACGGCCCTTGGGCGGCACGCCAGAGCGCGACCTAGCAGCCTGCGGCCGCAACATCATTGCTCCGCCACCAGCTCTGTATGAAGGGGTTCTCCAAGAGGTCGCTTGCGGCTCGGCTAGAGGCCGAGGGAATCGAGTACTTGCACTTCGTAGAGGCTAGGCGATCCAAAACCTGGGAGAAAGGCCACTCAGGAAGGCGGCTCGTTCCTGTTTTTTCAGGTAGCCATCGACCACAATACTGTCTTCAAATACGCGGCAGGCTCTCTGGCCGGATACCGGCTTTCCGAATTGCCTGCCGCGAAAGGCGGAGAAGTCTCGAGGATGATGAAGAAGTCTCGACGGGCATGCCCGGGTGCGCGGCGCAGAGCACTTGATGCGGAATAGTCGATGTGGGCTTAGCAAAGGCCTAGCGTGCGCAACCGCTAGAGGCGCGCGAAAGGCAATCGGCGAGGCCGAGGATCAGGACGTCGCTCAGTGTCACAGATGGAGACCTGCACATGCTGCCACGCAACCACCCCCGGCGGTTCGACCCCCACCGCCAGTAATCCGTCGCGAGTGTCGCGCTCCGGCGCCGGACCGATTTGTCGCAATGCCGCAAGGCTGGTTCGGTGGTAAAAAAGAAGGTCAAAAAGTGGTCAAAGCGATGATCATTGATTCTTTGCTTCAGGAACATCGCAACATGGAAAAGCTACTTCTCGTTCTCGAGCGGGAGCTGAGCGTTTTCGATCGGGCAGAGCGGCCTGACTACGAGGTTATCTGGGCGGTTATTTCCTACTTCGAGGTCTATCCCGATACCTACCATCATCCGCAAGAGGACATGGTATTCGAGAAGCTAAAAGCGCGCGATCCCGCCGCGGCGGCAAATATTGGCGATCTCGCGGCCGAACATCGGAGCGGCGCCGAACGTCTGCGCCGAGTTCGCGCAGGCAGTTGAAAGTGTACTGATGGACCGGGAAATCCCGCGGCATACGATCGACGACATCATTCGCGACTTCATCGAGCATGAACGGTCCCATATCGCCATGGAAGAGCGCGATTTCTTTCCGATCGCAGTCAAGGCTCTGCAATCCGAGGACTGGGCAGAGATCGCCTCGACATTGACCGACGAAGGATCCGCTTTTCAGCAAGATCGTCGAAGAGAGGTTCGACGCGGTGCGAAATCATATCTTGCAGTTGGAGCAGGAGGCTGAGGCGGAACGAGGCTGAACGGCGCTAGAAACGCGCAGTGTGCCGGAACCGATGCATATCTGCCGAGAGGCGCGCATGCGACATCTCCCGTGACGCTCTAACTCTCTTTTGAGGGGGCAGTCCGCGTATGAACACTTTTCAATCGAGGCGAGCGCAGTGGTCACACCAGTTCGAACAACGGTTTCGCCCGCCGAATTTTTGACCAGAATAAACGCGCTGTCCCTGTTTTGAATGCGAAGTGCCAGAGCTTCTGCATGGCACCAAATCATTCGTTCATCGGACAGCCTGAGAACGTCAGCGATGACTGGTGCCTCGCCTTGCCGAACAATTTCGAACGTGAACACCGACATCAATACCGCCCACTTTAGGAAGCGCTTTTCCGGTTGATGCTGTATGCCTGAAATCGATCCAAGTGTCATCTAGCGCTGCAGCATGACGCCGCCGTGTCGCGATACGACGATGATGACTTAGCTGAATAACCGTGTGAGAATACGAAGAATTATGCACACTGTAGCCACGACAAGAAGACAAGATGCCTCGGGTCTGATGGCTCAATGAGTGACTGGGGCCGCGTGGGCACTTCGAGCCGCGCGAAAGCGTCAGCGGAAGCCGGCAATGCTTGCAGTGCCACCTAAGCGGACGATCGCGTTGAAAGCGCGCTTCATGTGGGTCGCCCTTTCAGGTGACGAACAGACCTTCGAGGCCGTGGCATTTGAAATGTGCGATTGTAGGCGGTGCGGTCGTCATCTGTTCTATGGGGGTCCGCTATGGGTGGACGTTACGCGCTCACGCCTGAAAGCGATGCCTTTATTTTTTGATGGGTTCCACACCGAGATGCTCTATGTGCGCCGATAACCGCATACTAGGAGACATTCTTCGAGCCACTTACTCGCCTACCTTGTCGGGGTGGCACCCGTTTTCACCTCCGATCCCGAGGACTTTCGCGAACGTCTTGGCCGGAGCTTTACGCCGTCCTAGGAATAGCTCGACTTGGCCCGGCGTATAGGCCCGAGCAAAATGTTCGACGGGGTGGCCGTCGAGATTCGAAGCGCACTGCACTGTCGGGCGTGTAATTGACGATGAAGCCCGTTGTGCGGCCATGGAAGGGGACCAACGGCGTCTCCTTCGCGACAGCACACGCCTGAGCCGCGAAGGTCACGGGCGGCTGCGACAGATCGAGCGCAATTTTGAGCCAGCGCTCTGAGCCACCGGTCAGGCCATAAATCGTGATCTGAGAAGGACGTGTCTCCGTGCCGAGCAGGTAAGCATGCGGCATGAGCGACGCCCGCCAAGTCGCTTCACGTTCAGCCGCGGGGCTGCGCCTTCTGGAACGTCGAATGATGCTATTGAACGAGCGGAATCCCGACCGGGTTGAGATCGGCTCCTCGGATGTCGGCCTTTCCAGCAATGATACTGACGTATTGGCGCAGCGCCTTTTCCTCGACCGTCGCCTGCAGACGTTCCGCAATACGCTCGCGGACAGCCTCGAAAGGAAGCGTTGCGCCTTGGATCCGCCGGTCCACTGCCACGATGTGGAACCCATAGCGCGTCTTGACCAGTTCGCGCAGGAGTCCGGTTGGCCCCAATCGGAACAATGCGCGTTCGAACTCGGGCACAGTATCGCCGCGACCGATTTGGCCAAGATTGCCGCCGTGTTGACCCGACGGGCAGTTCGACAGTTCGCGGGCGACCGCGTCAAGGCGATCCGGCTTGCTCAGAAGCTCATTCAGGGTCTGTTCCGCCCGGGCGCGAATTTCCGAAACACTCACCGATGGTGTGACTTGGAAGAGAATGTGCCGCGCGTGCACCAGATCACCGCTCTGGAATTCTTGCAGATGCGCCTCGTAATAGCGTCTGCATTCCTCCTCTGTAGGCGTCGGCGTTGAGACCTCGCGGGCAAGAAGCGTTTCGACGGCTTCGGTGACCTTTTGGTTATCTACCGTATTAGCGTCAAGCAGACCGATCGAGACGGCGCGCTGCCTGAGAAGCTCGCGCGCGGTAACGAATTCCTCGGACTCGTCCGTCCCGACGGCAATCTCGACGCCGTTGACCACGACAGTCATGAGCGGATCGGCTCCTTTGCCCGTGTCCGCGGCGTACGTACGATCTGATAGGGCCGGAATAGATAGGCGAGCGCCCCGGCCCCGCTCCAGATATGAATCATGCGCGTGAAGGGTGATACGAGAAAGATGGTGAAGCCGAGCAGTATGTGAAGCTTGTAAGGCAGTGGCACCCCGAGCATGAGCGCCGCTGCGCCGCTGTTCAGCGTGACAACTCCCTTGACGTAGCTCGTTAGTGTTTCGAACAAGACCCCATCCATATGGAACGCCGACAGCGGCACGGTGAGAAGACCGAGGGCGAGCTGGAGCCACAACATGAGTGCGACGCCGATATCCCACTTACGACTGTTGAGCCGGATACGCGGATCAGCAAGCCTCCGATGCAGAAGAATCGTGAGCCCGACGATGGCAACAAGCCCTGCGATACCGCCGACCACCATCGCCAGGAGTTGATGGGCGACCGGCGAGAGAGCCCAGTCGACAGCCCAGTTCGGTGCCAGAAAGCCGGCGAAATGGCCGAGGATCACGACGATCACGCCATAGTGGAAGAGGTTTGATCCGAGTCGCAGCTCCCGCTTGCGCAGCATCTGCGATGAATCGGTCTTCCAAGTGTAAGGCTCCCGGTCGAAGCGGATGAGACTGCCGAGCAGCAAGATTGCAAGGCAGATATAAGGATAGATGCCGAAGAGGAGCGTGTTTACATAACTATTGGACAGCATCATCAATCCTCCCGACTAAGCGGCTGGCGCCCGGCAGCGGTGGATATGGGAGCGCCGGCGAAAGCGGGTTCCTCGAGCCAGTCGCGATCGAGAGTCTCAACCTGTTCGTCCACTGGCGGCACCTCAGCGCTATCTATCGCGGTTTCGCCGGCAATGACGATCAGTGCTTGCAGAATCGCAGCATAGCGGCTCTCCCGAGCGACCAACGAACGACCGATCGTCGTCAGAATGTGGGCGCAGTCTGCCAGCATGGCCCGCGCCTCAGCGAGTTCACGGCAGCTCAGATACTCGAGCACGACGGGCAGGTAGTCCGGCAGCTCACGGCTGGAGAGCACAAAGCCGGCTCCCTGATAGAGCTGTTTGAGTTCGACCATGGCTTGGCCTCGATCGCGGCTATCTCCGTGCAGATGCTCAAATAGGTGCAGGGATAAGGCCCGACCGCGATCGAAGAGATCGACATAGCGCTCCTCGGCTGCCAAAAGATCGCCATCACCGATCTCGTCGATCAGTTCGAGCAGACCGCGGCGCTCGCGCGGTGCGACGAGCGGTGTCGCGCGGATGACATCGGCGATCTCCGGTAACGCCTGCCTCATCTCTTCGGATGGATAGGAGAGCAAGGCGCTAAAGGCTTTGAACACAAACATGATTGCACCTCAGGTATCCAGCGGCCGTACCGGCGTCAGCTTGCGGCGCCCCATCTTTCCGCCGAATAGCGTCGAGTGCGGCGGTCCGAAGTCGCAGCCGTTACCGAAGGTGAAGCCGCAGGAGCCCTTCAAGCCGTATGCATCCTCCGCCTGCTCGCGATGGCTGGTCGGGATGACGAATCGGTCCTCGTAATTGGCGATCGCAAGATAGCGATGCATCTCTTCGACCTGCGCGACCGTCAGTCCTGTTTGTGCGAGGACCGCCCGTTCATCGCCCTCGCCGAGTTGGCGTCGCCGGAAATAGATGCGCATGGCGAGCATGCGTTCCAGCGCGGCAACAATCGGCGCCTCGGCGCCGGCCGTCAGCAGGTTAGCCAGATAACGAACGGGAATACGCAGCGAGCGGACGTCCGGAATCTCTCCATTCGTCTCGATCGCCCCGGCATTTGCATGCGACTGGATCGGCGACAGCGGCGGCACGTACCAGACCATGGGCAAGGTGCGATATTCCGGGTGGAGTGGGAAGGCGATCTTCCAGTCAACTGCCATCTTATAGGCGGGCGAGCGCTTCGCGGCCGCGATCCAGGCATCAGGGACGCCGTCCGCGCTGGCCTGGGCGGCAATCGTTGGATCGTTCGGATCGAGGAACAACTTCAGCTGTGCCTCATAAAGCTCCTGTTCATCCTCGACGGATGCCGCGCTTTGGATGCCGTCAGCATCGTAGAGCAGGACTCCCAGATAGCGAATGCGACCTACGCATGTCTCCGAGCAGACGGTCGGCTGGCCGGCCTCGATGCGCGGATAGCAGAAAATGCATTTCTCGGCTTTTCCCGAGGTCCAGTTGTAATAGATTTTCTTGTACGGGCAGCCGGAGACGCACATGCGCCAGCCGCGGCACTTGTCCTGGTCGATCAGAACGATGCCGTCCTCCTCGCGCTTGTAGATCGAACCGGAAGGGCAGGATGCAACGCAGCTCGGATTGAGACAGTGCTCGCAGAGTCGGGGCAGATACATCATGAAGGTGTTTTCGAACTGGCCGTAAATGTCTTTCTGCACGGCCTCGAAATTGTAATCCTGTGAGCGTTTGTTGAACTCGCCACCGAGGATTTCCTCCCAGTTCGGCCCCCATTCGATCTTTTCCATCGGGCGCCCGGTGATGAGCGACAGCGGCCGCGCCACCGGCGCGGTCGGCAATTCTGGCGCCTTCTGCAAATGCTCGTAATCGAAGGTGAAGGGTTCGTAATAGTCATCGATCTCGGGTAAATTCGGATTGGCGAAGATTTTTGCGAGAACCGAGAGGCGACCGCCCTGCTTCGGCACGATCTTGCCGCTCTTCTTGCGCTCCCATCCGCCACGCCAGCGCTCCTGGTTCTCCCAATCCTTGGGGTAACCGATGCCGGGCTTCGTCTCGACGTTGTTGAACCAGGCATATTCCATGCCCTGGCGCGAGGTCCAAACGTTCTTGCAAGTGACGGAACAGGTGTGACAGCCGATGCATTTGTCGAGATTCATCACCATCGCGATCTGAGCGCGGATCTTCATGAAGCGGTCTCCTCGACAGCGCGATCGACAGGGTTGGAATGGTCGAGCCAATCGACTTTATTGAGCTTGCGAACGATAACGAACTCGTCGCGGTTGGAGCCGACCGTGCCGTAATAGTTGAAGCCGTAGGAGAGTTGCGCATAGCCGCCGACCATGTGGGTCGGTTTGAGCAGCGTCCGAGTAACCGAGTTGTGGATGCCACCGCGTTGGCCGGTGATTTGTGAGCCCGGCACGTTCACGATCTTCTCCTGCGCATGATACATCATGCACATGCCTTCATGGACGCGCTGGCTGACGACGGCCCGCGCCGCGATGGCACCATTCAGGTTGAAGAGCTCGATCCAATCGTTGTCGACGATGCCAGCCTTCTTCGCGTCAGTCTCCGAGAGCCACACGATGGGGCCGCCGCGTGACAGCGTCAGCATCAGGAGATTATCGGTATAGGTCGAATGGATACCCCATTTCTGGTGCGGCGTGATGAAGTTCAGCACAATCTCGAGCTCGCCGTTACTGCGCTTGCCGAGCATGTCGGCGACAGTGCGTGTGTCGATCGGCGGTCTGTAAACGGCAAAGCCTTCACCAAAATCGCGGAACCACTGGTGATCCTGGTAGAACTGTTGGCGCCCGGTCAGTGTGCGCCAGGGGATCAACTCATGGACGTTGGTATAGCCGGCCGTGTAGCTGACCTGCTCGCTCTCGATGCCGGACCAGGTCGGCGATGAGATGATCTTGCGCGGCTGAGCCTGAAGATCACGGAAGCGGATCTTCTCATCCTCCCGCGCCCGTGCGAGATGGGTATGGTCGCGCCCCGTCGTCTTTCCAAGCGCCTCCCAGGCCTTGACCGCCACCTCGCCATTGGTCTCGGGGGCAAGATAGAGAATGACTTCGGCTGCGTCGATGTCGGTCTCTATTCGGGGGCGCCCGTCAGTCGCACCGCCGTCACTCACCCGATAGTTCAGGTCGCCTAGGCCGCGGACTTCATCCTCGGTGTTCCAAGCGATCCCCTTGCCGCCGTTGCCAAGCTTGTCGGCCAAAGGGCCGAGCGCGGTGAAACGGCGGTAGGTGTTGGGATAATCGCGCTCGACCATGGCGACTTGCGGCGCCGTTACGCCGGGAATGAGGTCGCATTCGCCTCTCTTCCAATCTTGGACCTCGAAGGGCTGCGCCAGTTCAGCAGCGGTATCGTGCTGAATCGGCGTCAGCACCACGTCGCGCTCGACGCCGAGATGACCAACCGCAAGTTCCGAGAAGCGGCGCGCAATGACCTTATAGGTCTCCCAGTCGCTGCGCGATTCCCAGACCGGGTCCACCGCCGACGACAGCGGATGGATGAAGGGATGCATGTCGGAGGTGTTGAGATCGTTTTTCTCGTACCAGGTGGCAGTCGGCAGCACGATGTCGGAATAGAGACAGCTCGTCGACATACGGAAATCGAGCGTGGTGACGAGATCGAGCTTGCCTTCCGGCGCCGGGTCGCGCCAGGTCACCTCCTGCGGTTTTACCCCGTTCATCTCGCCGAGATCCTTGCCCTGCAGGCCATGCTGGGTGCCAAGGAAGTGGCGCAGGAAATATTCGTGGCCTTTGCCTGATGAGCCAAACAGGTTGGAGCGCCAGATGAAGAGATTCCGTGGGAAATTAACCGGATTGTCCGGGTCTTGGCACGCCATCGTCAGCCGGCCCGATTTCAAGCCAGCGACGACGTGATCCTTGACTGCGATTCCGGCGCGATCCGCCTCAGCAGCAAGCGTCAAAGGGTTGACCGAGAACTGCGGCGCTGACGGCAGCCAGCCCATGCGCTCCGACTTGACGTTGAGATCGATGAAACTGCAGCGATAGCGCGCAGGATCGGCGAGCGGTGAGAGGAGTTCGGAGACGTCGAGCTTTTCGTAGCGCCACTGGTCGCTGTGCGCGTAGAAGAACGACGTGCCGTTCATGTGCCGCGGCGGCCGCACCCAGTCGAGCGCGAAGGCGAGCATTGTCCAGCCGGTCTGCGGGCGGAGCTTCTCCTGGCCGACGTAATGTGCCCAGCCACCGCCCGAGACTCCGACCGTGCCGCACATCATCAGGAAGTTGATGATGCTCCGGTAGTTCATGTCCTGATGATACCAATGGTTCATGCCCGCACCGATGATGACCGTCGAGCGCCCTTTCGTCTTCTCCGCATTCTCAGCAAAGCCGCGCGCGATCGCGATCGCTTTGTCGGCCGCTACGCCGGTGATCGATTCCTGCCAAGCAGGAGTGTAGGGCACGTCGTCATCGAATCCTTTGGCGCATGCGCCGCCGATGCCGCGATCGAGCCCATAATTGGCGCAGAGCAGGTCGAACACGGTCGCGACGTGCGCTTCGCCGTCGGCAAGCGCAATCCGACGCACCGGCACATTGCGTAACAGCACGTCGCCTCCCTGATCGTTCTCTGGGAAGTGCTCATGTAGCTTGCCGCCGAAATAGGGAAAGACGACGGGCACAACGTCGTCGCTGCGATCAATCAGGCTGAGCGCAAGCCGAACATCCTCACCGGTCTCGCCGTCCTTGGGTTCGAGGTTCCAACGACCAGTGGTCTCAGCTTCGAGTGGCCACCGATAGCCGATGGAACCTTGCGGCACGACGAGATTGCCGGTTTCCTCCGCGGTCGCGACCGTCTTCCATGCGGCGCGATTCGACTTCGGAGCGCCAGGCAGATCGCTTTGGCGGACGTAACGATCGGGCACCCAGCGCGCCCCGTCCTGCCGCAGCCGCACCAGCATGGGCATGTCGGTGTAGCGGCGAGTATAGTCCTGAAAGTACGGAACCTGCCGATCAAGAAAGAATTCGCGTAGGATGACATGGCCCATCGCCATCGCGAGTGCGGCATCGGTACCTTGCTTTGGATGCAGCCAGAGGTCGGAAAGCTTAGCGACCTCGGCATAGTCGGGCGTGATCGCAACGACCTTGGTACCGTTGTAGCGTGCCTCAACGAAGAAATGGGCATCCGGCGTACGGGTCTGCGGCACGTTGGACCCCCAGGCGATGATATAGCCGGAATTGTACCAATCGGCGGATTCCGGCACGTCGGTTTGCTCGCCCCAAGTCTGCGGGCTCGATGGCGGCAGGTCGCAGTACCAGTCGTAGAACGACAAAAGCGTGCCGCCGATCAGGCTGAGATAGCGGGCACCGGAGGCATAGGAGACCATCGACATTGCTGGAATAGGTGAGAAGCCGATGACGCGATCCGGTCCCCAGGTCTTGATCGTATAAACATTGGCGGCGGCGATGATCTCGCTTACCTCGTCCCAGGTCGAGCGCACAAAGCCGCCGCGCCCGCGCATAGACTTGTAGGACGTCGTGATTTCGGAATTACCGACGATTGCTGCCCAAGCCTCGACCGGAGCGAGCGTCTTGCGCGCTTCGCGCCATGCTTTGACCAGGCGGCCCCGCACCATCGGATATTTGATCCGGCTGGCGCTATAGAGGTACCAACTGTAGGACGCTCCACGCGAGCATCCCCGCGGTTCGTGATTGGGCATGCCAGGACGCGTGCGCGGATAGTCGGTCTGCTGCGTCTCCCAGGTGACTACGCCGCTCTTGACGTAGATCTTCCAGCTGCAGGAACCGGTACAGTTCACACCGTGGGTCGAGCGCACGATCTTGTCGTGCTGCCAGCGCTGCCGGTAGCCTTCCTCCCACGAGCGATCCTCGTTGGTCACGATGCCGTGGCCATCTGAAAACTCGTCGACGGTCTTGCGGAAGAAGGTCAGTCGGTCGAGAAAATGGCTCATTTGGATGTGCCCGCTTGAGTTTGAAAATTGGATGCCCGCCGCGGGGCAAGGAGGCTGTCGGCCAAGCCTAAAAGAGCCGTTGCCCAGGCGGCGAGCGCGATAATCATGAACGTCCTTGATAGCGGCATGAGGAACGGCGCCTGCATGACCTCCGCCAAGCGATAGGTGCACACCGAATACATGCCTAACGGGAAGACTCCGCCCCAATAGAGCGGGTCATAGGCGAATGGCACGCCGCAGATCAGGTAGCGCCATATGCCCAAGACCACGAGCATGGGTATCCACCAACTCCCGATGGCCCAGAAGAACAGCGTGAAGCCCTTCACGAAGGGCACAAGCGCCGTGACGATCGGGGAAAGCTCCGACTGGCCCAACAGGGTCGTGCCAGCCAGCGTTGAAATCGCCACGGCGCCCATGTTGATCCAATAAGGTGGGGTGAGATCTTCCGCCGACATCGGCAAGAAGGTGTAGCGGAAGAAAATCAGCGTCATCAGCCACAGATACAGAGCGCCGCCGCCGAGCCACAGGACAAGCGCCGCAAACATCAGCGGCTGTTGCAGGCCGGGAGAAACACCGGAAGCCAGCATCAACACGGTCAATATGGAGACCGATTGGGTGGCGACAACGCTGACCAGCCAGCCGCCATTAAGGCCATCGGCCAGAGTGGGTTTGTTCACTTTGACGGTGAGTATTGCCAGCCCGCCATACATCACCACGAACCAGAGCACTCCAGCGACAATCCAGAAAACGGCGGCCGGCCCGACGGCTCCCATTTGAAGCACGAGTCTGGCTGCCGAACACGCCGGAGGCTGCGACCACGGTAAAGTATCCGACGCCGCGGCTGTGGCTGCATATGTCGGCAGCGAACGCATCCGGGTAGAACCAGATGCGCGCGACCGTCGCCATCACCAGAGCCGCGAAGAAAAAAGCATTGAGCCAGAACAAGATGGTCGGCACGATGGGTATGCCATGCAGACGGACGGCAAGGGCGACGATGCCGGTAGCCATAACGAGCGCGAAATATGCCGGGTGCAAAGTTATGAGCTCGTCGCGCCTTCCGCGTTTGAAACGGAGTTCTCATGGCAGGGCATCCATATCGGCTGAGGCGGCCGACGAGAACCATCGTGAGAGGCATGCAAGTCCAACCGCAAAAGAGGCCCAGCAATGCCGACGCCCAGCGCAGCGGTGAGCGCCTCGCGGATACGGATGCCGATGATGGAGAAGATCGTCCAAACCGCGAAGCACACGGTGAAGGTGACCGTGCCCATGGCGAGCGATCTGCGCCGACCGCCGCAGTCGACGTCTTGGTCGATGTTGGGATCGGGCCGTTTGCCCGGCATTCTCCAGACAGCCAGTTTCGGCGCGATTCTGCCTCGGCTTGGCGTTCTCGGCAATCCTGAACCTTGTCGCAGGTCTTCGACGGCGTCGGGGATGCCGACGCCCCGCCGAGCCCCTGAAAAATGTCGCGGTTGCCGTCATCGAGACGCACCTCTCGCATGGATTGCAACGAACGCACGCCTGCTTTGTGGACGCGACGCCTGCGGACCGAGGGGTCAGCTCGACAACCGTAGAGGAGTGTGGCGGAGCCGAGTTTGTTCTGGATCAAACGATGGATTGCGCCGCAAGCGGTGCCGGTCGGCCGGTCTGTGGACGGACGGGAGCTGGCGATCGACATCGCCCCAGCCGCGGGATCTGCACCTTCAGGGGGCAGTAGTGTCCAGGCCGCCCTCTCCGAGGGGGCTCGGTCGATCGCGGGGGCGCGCGCCCTAATGGTCCCCGCGCTGGCCCTGATCAAGATCGTCAAGTTGCGCAGCACCACCGCGTCACGGCCTACCGTGATCAATCTTCGCCCGGCTTCTCGCTGAAGTGGTCGCCAAATTTGTTTGGAATGCCGTTCCAGGCATCGGCATCGGCCGGGGGCGTCTTCTTGTGAGCGATGTTTGGCCATCGCGCTGCGTATGTTTGGTTCAGCTTGACCCCTGTCCTCAACCAATTCAACCCAAATTCATCCCACTCTAGAGCGGTTTCCGATCATGTAGCATCGTAACCTGCGGCGGCGAAGAAGTTGGCGCATTCTTGCGGGGTGAAGAGATCGATCGTTTGGCCGATGGCGGTCCACAGGCCGTCGACGGTTCGCTCGGCGGCCTTGCGCAGCAAAGCCTTCAGCTTGGAGAAGGCGTTTTCGATTGGATTGAAGTCTGGGCTGTAGGGCGGAAGATAGAGAATCTCTGCGCCGGCCGCCACGCGATCGTGGCCGGCGTGCGCGCCAACAAGCGGCTCATCGTCATTCCCTTAATGATGAAAGTGATCTACGTGCAGCACGCCTTGTTTCCCTGGGTGGTACAATGGCTCATGACAGTGACCGGCTATCGGCCGGCGCCTCGGTGATTGACGGTTCTCACGCCGCATCGCGTGCACACGAAATGCCGACGCTGAACGATCGGCGGGAACTGCACATCATCGGCAAGGTCAAGCGCCGTGAAGGTGAAGGGCGGCCGGCCCATGCCTGCCTTCAGCCGAGAGATGTCACAATTTCCCGGTAAGCGGCTTCGGGGAAAGCCTTGAGCGTTTTAGTGCGCACGTTGCCGAGGCTCCCGACTGCAGGGTGAATCGCGCTGCGATCGCATCGTCTGGCGCCTCGTAGACCGCGACGAAGTCATACTCGCCCATTGTTAGGAAGAATGATTTGAAATCGCCGCCCATGTCTTTCAGGAGGCGCTTCGCAGTGTCGAGACGACTAGGTGATTCCTTAGCATTCTTGGCTCCAGCATCGGTGAGATTTGCGAGCATGATGTAAGTTGTCATAGCACATTTCCTCCCTGAAGCTTGCGCCTGATTGGTCCCAGTTGCGTAGCAGATTTGCATTAAGTCTCCTGGCCGTGCCGTCAACGTCTTTTCGCGGCAGTGAACGCACGATCGCCGCCCGGCGGTGGCTGTAGCGGGTCCATCAAGCAGCGGGAGCTTTGCGCCAGGAGCAGACGCTCTCTGCGCGGCTGGCGCTGCCGGACGATCTGGCCCGCGAGGTTGGCTCGTGACGCGCGCGCCGCCTCGACGATCTTCCGTGAGGAGACTACGCAACGCCTGGCCGACGCTCGCTGGTTTGAGGCTGCCGGCGACGTTGCAGACGGCGTCCGCACCAGAGCGCGATACGCCGATATGGTCATTCTCGGCCAGTATGAGTGGCAAGACCCGCCTCAGCGCCATCCATTGGCCGTCGCGAACTCAGTGATTTTGCGATGCGGCCGACCGGTGCTGGTCGTTCCCGCCGACGCTCGGGCCATGACACTCGCGAGGATCGCAATCGCCTGGGACGGCAGCCATGAAGCGGTCAGGGCGGTCCATGACGCCTTGCCGCTTATGCACCTGTCGCGGTCCGTCGAAATCCTGACGATGGTCGATCCCCCTGCCGTCCCGGGCGAGGACGACGTGAAGAGCCTCACGGCGCACTTGGCCCATCATGGAATCGAGGTTTCTACAGGCATTCGGCAAATCGTGACTCCTGACGAGCACGCTTCGCTGCGCAAGGACGTCGAGCAAGGTTGCTATGATCTTTTGGTGATGGGCGGCTACTCGCATCCTATGTGGGCGGAGTTTCTTTTCGGCGGAGCCACCCAGTCGATTCTTCTATCGTCGAAAACGCCAATGCTTTTATCTCAATAGCGGAACAGTGGACCGCGTCGGCACCGTTTTGATCCTCGGGCCGCTCACCCCTTCTTCCCGGCGCTCGCGCTGGGTCCGCTCGCAGAGCATTATTCCGCGCACCGGTTGCATTGATTATGCCTTCGTGGCCCCAGTGTAGCCGTCGAAAGCGACGATTTGCCAAATCGTCAATGACCGGGCAGGCTTCGCTCGATTCTGTGCAGCCGCAGTCGTATGACAGACTCCGCGCGCCAAACGTTTGACCCAACAAGCATGCTTCATAATTGCGGCCACCGCCGGAAAAATAACCGGCGCCAGCACAGCCGCATCGATCGATCCAAGGAGGAAAACCGTCGCAAATGGCCAAAAGGCTGCCCGCTCTGTTTCGTTCGACATTATACGCCTTCCGCGGTGGATTTCTCGTTCGCCCATTTGTCATTGCGCTCACGCTCGGCACAATCGGCGCGGTTCTGTCCTCAATGGAGGAGCAGATGCCAGCGATCAGCGCCTTGGTTCCGAAGGTGCTGTTTCCATCGCATGCGGATCCTCAGGTCGCCCAGGCCATTCTGACCGACATCGCGACCTCGACCATGACGGTCGTGTCAATCGTCTTCGCGATCCTTCTGATGACGCTGACCCTTGCGTCAACCCAGTTTTCGCCGCGAATCCTGATCAGCTTCGTCAGGGATAGAGTCCGCCGAGCAAAAGGCGCCGGCTGGGGCCCTCGGGATTGGAAGCTGACATGATTGTCTCCATTAACGATGGCTTAGATGAAAGACGGGCGACCCTTCTGGGCCGGCCCGCTTCGTCACGCGCAAGAGGTCAGTCTCCGCTGTGACCCAAGGGAAGCGCAATCGGTATGACGACAGGTATTTCTTCAGCGGAATGATTTCCACGCTCGTAGTGATCAAAAAAATAGGAACTGTGCGATCACGGAAGCCTGTAACGTCGTCGACGTGGATTAAAGCGTGGCGTGGCGCGCCATTTCTTACGGAGATCTTGCATTATTCTTTCCAATGCCTGACCGCTCGGCGCGATCTTTGGCTAAGATGCGAACACTTCGGAAAATCCGAGGGAAACCTCACAGGAGAACGTCATGGCTTGGACAACCCCCTATATCTGCGAGATCTGCGTCGGGATGGAAGTCACCGCTTACGAATCAGCCGAAATCTGATCCGAGCCGGATGACATTCGTCGAGGTGCTGGCCCTGTTGGCCAGCACTGAGGCAGGCGAGAGCCGCTTCGTTCTATTTGCGGCGAACACTTCAAGGGAGAGGCGACATGATCGCACGAATCGGTGCCGCGATCGCGGGCATAATACTGCTCGCCGGCGCTGGATACGCACAGTCCGCAACGGACGCTGACGCATTCCTGAGTAAAGTCAACCAGAACAATGACAAGACGCTCTCGATGAGAGAGCTGAACGCTTACGCTTCAAAGAAATTCGAGGAACTCAATACGACGGGCCACAAGTCTCTATCCCGTAAAGAGCTTGGTGATCGCATTTCCGATACTGATTTTGACGCTGCAAACACCAATCACCACAAGGATCAGACCTTAACTCAGGGTGAGTTTATCGCGTACGCCGACCGTCTGTTTAAGGAGGCGAATACCAAAGGCCAGAAGAGCTTAAGCCTAAGCGAGCTTGGGTCTCCGGCTGGCGAGAAGCTGATCACCCTGTTGCACTGATGCTGGACAGGTGTCGTTGATTCGGAGGGCTCACCCGAACAGCCCAGGGATCTTTGCCGCAATCAAGAATTCTGGGCTCAGGGCTCGAACTGCGACCTCGAGGACGAGCATGACGACCGCGAGGACGGCATGATGATGAGCCGTCTCTTGGCTCTCTAATGCACGACGATCAAACCGAGTGGAATTTAGGCACGAGCGATGATTGCGAGGACGAACACGATGGTCGCGAGGAAGAAGAGGACATAGCGGCCGATGATATGCCTTGCGACGATGCTAACAACAATGCGGAATATGATTATCGCTCGCGTGCAGACATCGCCGCCGCCAGGACTAGGGCGAGCGCGGTAATTGTCGAGGCACGAAGCTGCCCAACAGGCAAAATCGGAACTGCGTGCCGTCATGAAGCGGAAGGGCGAGGAATTGAGAGAGCCCGGCCAAGTGACATTTTATGACGAAGATCGTGAATGGCTGCATCGTGGTCGGCTATGCCGACTAAGGTCATTTCCGAGAGAGCCTATTGGTGCGCGCGATTTTGTCGCTCCGGCTCTGGCTTGCGCGGCGCTTCGTGCGCCTGGCGCGGCTCGCAGTGACGATGGCGGAGCGGTTGGCGCTGGGACTGTTATTAAACCTAAAGTGGAACTTTCTTGGTTCTGGCCAGTTCCGTTACGATATACGACTGTGACGAGAGGGCGTGATGTTAGTTCAGGTGGACGTGGACGATCATCCTATTTGTGTACAATGCGGAAAAGTCATGAATCTAGCGCGACGATCGCCACATCCTCACGATGATTCCTGCGAACGCCAAACCTTCACCTGCCACGAATGCGAATATGAAATTATGCGGAGTGCGGACGTTGGGGAAACCTTTGAGGGCGCCGGGCGCTTCGGAGCGTAAATCGTGAAGAACTTTTGGACTTGTGGGAACGATTGCTTGCGACCGCTATGGATCCAGAGCGGCGAGACGTCGTGCGCCAGGCGTTCATTCAGGTCGGATGACGCCGGCGGCTCGCACAAGAAGTGGTCCGTCCGAGAGGAGCCCGAAAGCGATCGAAGCCGAACTCAACAAACGTAAACTCCCATCCCTATCATCTGGAATAAAAACGTGTCGGATGGTCAAGCGGGGGGCGCGAACTCACCGGCGATCCAGCGCACGTCTCAAAAAGCGCCGGCGTCATCGGCGCGGCGCAGACGGCGATCAGCAACATCGGCGAGCAGAACTCCTATCTTGGGCGAGATTGAGCAGTGACAGTCGTGCCTTGCGGCCAGGAAGATGCTGCTCACGAAAGGCGGGCAAGGTAGCGGCCATTCCTGACCGCTACAAGTTTCCTTAAGCTGCTTTATCCATGGTGGCTTGGAAATTAGAAGAGACGCGCGATGAAAACGACAATCGCGTTGAACTAGCCGAACCCTCGCATGGAAATTCATTGTGGACGACGTCACGCTCGCCCTGGCGCTACATGTGCTCGCAGTCATTCATTGGATCGGCGGCCTCGCCTTCGTGACGGTGATAGTGCTGCCCCTCGCCGGACTGCGTCCGATGCAGGTCCGCCTTTCAATTCCGCTTGTCGGAGCGACCGGTCTATGGATGACCTACCGGATGGACCTTTGGCAGCGCTTCGCCGATCCGCACTTCTGGTGGATGTCGTCGAGATGACGATGAGGCCGGTCACGACCGTCGAAAGCGCCGACCAGCGGAACCAGAATAAAGCCTCGGGCGCGATATATTTGCTCACGCCCGGCTTCAGGTCGGCCGGAATGGTCGGCATGATCGGGGTCTGCACGAGGTTAGAGCAGTATGCGCTCAGCAACGAGCAGCAGCCCACATTAAGAGAACACACTTAGCAGCTTTTTTTGCTTTGTCGGTTTTTGAAACCGATGCTCGCTCGCGCTCCGGAAAGAGCTCCTCCTCGACGGCTTCCGTTCCGAGCACGTGGGGCGGCTGAGCGGGTGGCGACCGCCGAGCGAGCGCCTGCTCCTCTTGCTCCGACTCCTCGATTTGGGAAACGAGCTTCGCCTTTAGCGCAGCAAACCCGCAGACACCGTGCTGCTCGAATGGCGTATCGTATACGCGTGGCTTCGCCGGCACGGCGGGTGTAATTGTTTTCATCAGATTCGAACGTCACTGAAGTGCTGCCAGAAGCCGACATTTACCCGCTGGTGACATTGCCCGTGGCCGCAACTTGGCTAGATGGGCCACCAGATTTCGGTCGTTTTGCGTGATAAGGTTCGTTATAAGTTTGTGGAAGGTCATGGAGTATCGAGCCATGGAGCAGAAAGCATTTTTTGTGCTCGCTGGCGTGATCTTCGCGTTAGTGGCACTACTGCATGTGTTGCGGATTTACATGGGCTGGTCCGTTGTGATCGGAAGCTGGACGGCGCCGATGTGGCTGAGTTGGATTGCCCTCGTGGTCGCGGGAGGCTTGAGCTACTTTGGATTGCGTCTCGCCACGCGCAGTTAGCTTCTTCCACAGCTTTTCCTACTAGCCCAACCATTCCCTCTTTCTTGATCGCCTTGCGCATGACGGCCCACGCTGACCCAAAGCCCGTTAATTGCGCGATCACCACGATGCAAATCAACGCAGCAGGCTGATGCGCCGAATATCCTTCGGCGAAGTTGATCCGCGCTATTTTTTGTAGGCGCCAAAGGTCGTGCCTATCGTGGTCGGGCGGGGTTAGACTTCTTTCGGCGCTATTGGCGGTAGGCTGCGCGGCGCTTTTCTGGATTTCGCAGCGCGCGCGGTTCCCGCCGCGCCGGGCTACGCCGCGGGCTAGGCGCGGCCAAACCGTCAAGCCATGTGACCGTGCAGCGGTATCACTTCTGCCCCAGCCTTCAACGTGTCGAGATAGTCAGCCCATTGCTGCATCATCTTCCGCCGCTCGGGAAGATGCGCTGTCCGGTTGTAGGCGCGCCCGTTCGGATCGCGCACCGCATGGGCCAGTTGGTGTTCGATGTAGTCAGGGCGGACCCCTAGCACTTCATCAAGAATCGTCCGCGCTACCGCCCGGAAGCCGTGTCCGCTCATTTCATCTTTCGCGATGCCCATGCGCCGCATTGCCGCGAGGATGGCATTGTCGCTCATTGGTCGCCGGTTGCTCCGTGCGCCCGGAAAGACAAAGCGCCCGTGCCCGGTGAGAGGATGCAGTTCGCGCAGGATTTCCACCGCCTGCCGGGAGAGGGGGACAATGTGAGGGGTTTTGGTCTTGGTCACGATATAGCGCCATTCCGCCGCGTCCAAGTCGATGTGCGCCCATTCGGCCTTGCGTAGCTCGCCGGGGCGCACGAATACCAGCGGGGCAAGGCGCAGGGCACAGCGCACCGTGAGCGTACCTTCATAGCCCTCCATCGCCCGCAGCAGTTCGGCAACCCGCTTCGGCTCGGTCGTCGCCGCGAAGTGTTCACCCTTCACCGGGGGCAACGCGCCGCGCAGGTCGCCGCATGGATCGCGCATCGCCCGCCCGGTCGCCACGGCATAGCGGAACACCTGCCCGCAGTTACCCAGCGCCCGGTGCGCAGTTTCCAGCGCACCCCGGTTTTCAATCCGCCGCACCACGGCCAGCAGTTCGGGGGCGGTCACTTCGGCAATCGGTCGCCCGCCAATCCACCGGAAGATGTCGCGTTCGAAACGCCGGATGATGCGGTCGCCGTGATTCGCGGCCCATGTCGCGGAATACTTGGCGAACCACTCCCGCGCCACCACCTCGAAGCTGTTTGCCGCCCGGTCGGCTCGCGCCGACTTCATCGCCTTACGGTTTTCGCTGGGGTCGATTCCATCGGCCAGCAGCTTGCGCGAAGCGTCCCGGCGGTCGCGGGCGTCTTTCAGACTCACGTCGGGATAGACGCCAAGGGACAGCCGCTTTTCCTTGCGGTCGAATCGGTACTTCAGTCGCCACCATTTCCCACCGGTCGGGGAGACTTCCAGGTAGAGACCGCCACCGTCGAACAGCCTGAAGCGCTTCTCGCCGGGCTTGGCATTACGGATC
>OY969582.1:0-680000 GCA_963701275.1 uncultured Alphaproteobacteria bacterium | reverse complement strand
CGGCAGCGGCATTCGCATCGGACGGCAAATCGTCGGGATCGCCGTCCGACAGCGTGTCGGCGCAATGAAAGACAACGAACTTCGCCTGCGGCTTCGCCCCAGCTCGTTGCAGAATTTCTGAGAGCGGCACACCGGTCCATTTGCCGATACAGCTCCAGCCTTCGACGCAATCATGACGGGTGATCTGCGTGCGGGCCGGGAGCGTACGCAGATCAGCCAGCGAAAGCTGCAGCGGCCTATCGACGAGCCCTTCCACGGCCAGCCTCCAATCGGCGAAATTGCTGCTGACCAGAGCTCGATAGGTTTTGTCGGCCGGATTGATGGATCCGTTGGCGCGGAATTGCGGATTGATATCGCTTTCCGAATATTCGGCCGCCAGTTTGTTGTGCGGCACGAGCAGGCGCTGGGCCCGGTAGGTGAGAACCTCCGCCTTGTCGATGAAGGAGAGGACGCGCGGGTTTTCGGCAATCGAGTCATTGCATCCACCGAGCATGAGCGAGCCGGCGCCAACAGCGCCGAGCCGGAGCAGGCTACGGCGCGAAAGCGGCAACAGAACCTTGCGCTCAGTGGGGCGGTTCATGCGCTTCCTCCTCGATGACGTAGCGGCCTGTGATCATGGAGCGCAGATTGTTGATGACGCCGGAGATCAGCACCATGACGACGTGCACGAAGACGAACAGCACCAAGAAAGTCGCTGTGAAGAAATGGATCGAGCGTGCCGACTGCCGGCCGCCGAACAGCTCCAACAAGGCGGGAAAGGCCGCATCCATTCCGGGCGACATCGTCAATCCGGTCAGAACCATCAGCGGCAGAGCGACCAGCGCCGCCGAGACATAGGCGAGCTTCTGCAGGACGTTATAATGCCGCGCCTCCGCGCCGTGCGGAAAGTGCAGCCGTACATGCTCCCAGATCGAGCTTGGGATGTGGCGAATATCCGACCAGGAAGGCCAGAGATCGCGCGCGAAATGGCGGCTCAAAATTCCCGACGTGAGATAGATGAATCCGTTCGCGACGAACAGCCAGGCGAAGAAGAAGTGCCAGCGGCGGCCGGTCGCCAGATCCTGATCGGCGGGCCATGTCATGAATCGCGGAAAGCCACGTTCGATCGGCTGGCCGCTGGCATCGTTGGAGACGCCGAACCAGCCGGTCGTATCGAAAGCATGGCCGGCGATCGTCGTGACGCCGCGTCCCTGATCCGTGGCCGTCATCACCAGCAATGGATCCGCGAAATTCGATTGCTGGCCCCAATAGAGGCCAGGATGCGCATTGAAGATCTGCAGCCCACTCATCAACAGAAACGTCAAGGCCAGCACGTTGACCCAATGCGTGACGCGAACGACGAGGCCATGTCGGTAGATCGCGACACGCCGGACGGCCGACCCGTCTTGGGTGACTGTGCCCATCTGCGCCTCTCGGTTCCGCCGCGAATATTTAAGCAGGTTACCCGCATTAGCCAATGCGAATCGCAGCTCAGGCTCCGCTGCTCATCTCTTCGGCGTTCAATATTGCCAGCGCTGTGCGCTCGCGACGAGAAAGTCACGGAAGACCTGGACTCGCGCGACGTTTTTCATCTCCTCCGGATAGACGAGGTAGCATTCAAGCGCGGGCGTCAGCGCATGCGGCAGCAATTGCACGAGGCCATGACCTTGCTCGTTCAGATAGTCGGGCAGGACGGCAATGCCGACGCCGCTTTCGACGGCGTGTCTGAGCGCAGTGATGTTGTTGACCGACATCGCCGCGTCGCGTGGGTTCTTGCCGTCACGCCCGGCAGTGAGCACGGCATTGAGATCGTCGAGAAAGCTCGCGCCGGGCGCGCCATAGACAAGCAAGCGGTGGCGCGCGAGATCGTCGAGCGTCTTTGGCTGGCCGTGCCGTTTCAGATAATCGGCCGAGGCATAGAGATGGTGATGCACGGTGAACAAACGGCGCCGGATGAGATCTGGCTGCGACGGCTCGCGCATGCGCAGAGCCACGTCCGCCTCGCGCATGCCGAGATCAAGCTCGTCGTCCGCCAAAATCACCTTCACCCTGATGTCGGGATAAAGGTCGAGGAACTGGCCAAGCCGCGGCGCCAGCCAATTGGTGCCGATCCCGAACGTGGCAGTGATGCGCAGTTCGCCATTCGGCTTCTCGCGACTGTCGGCAAGGCCGATCTGCACTGTCTCGAGCTTGCTCACCACCTCCTGAACCGTCCGCAACAGAAGCTCACCCTGCTCGGTAAGGATCAGGCCGCGGGCGTGGCGGTGGAACAGCGGGACGGCTAGATCCGCTTCGAGCGCGCTGACTTGCCGGCTGACGGCGGATTGGCTGAGCCCCAAGGCCGCGCCGGCATGGGTGAAGGACCCGGCTTCGGCCGCCGCATGGAAGATGCGCAGCTTGTCCCAATCCATGGAATCCTCTAGCGCGAAGGCTTTCCGGGCGCCTATTCCGCCGCGGCGCGGTGATGCGCCTTCGCTGCGAGCCAGCGCTCGGCTTCGAGCGCCGCCATGCAGCCTTGGCCCGCGGCCGTCACTGCCTGGCGGTAAATGTCATCGGTGACGTCGCCAGCGGCAAAGACTCCCGGCACGTTCGTCGCCGTGGAGAAGGGCGCGGTCTTCAAATAGCCGTTCGGCTTGGCGTCGATCTGGCCGAGGAAAAGATCGGATGCCGGCGTGTGGCCGATCGCCACGAAGAGACCACCGGCAGGCACCTCGCGGAAGATGCCGGTCTTGACGTTCCTGAGCCTGACGTGGGTGACGCGCGTCGGCCCCTCTGTGCCGCAGATTTCGTCGACCACATTATCCCAGATCACCTCGACATTCGGCAATTTGAACAGCCGGTCCTGCAAGATCTTCTCGGCACGAAACCCATCGCGGCGATGCACGATCGTCACTTTTCGCGCAAGATGGCTAAGATAGAGCGCCTCTTCAACCGCGGTATTGCCGCCGCCGACGACCATGACCTCCATGCCGCGATAGAAGAAGCCGTCACAGGTGGCGCAGGCAGAGACGCCATAGCCCCTGAACTTCGTCTCGGAGGGAATGCCGAGCCATTTCGCCTTGGCGCCGGTGGCAATCACCAAGGCGTCGCAGGAATAGATCGTTTCGCTATCGCCATGCAGCCGGAACGGCGTGCGTCCGAGTTCGGCCTTGACGATATGATCTGCGACGAACTTGGCGCCGACATCCACGGCCTGAAGCCGCATCTGCTCCATGAGCCAAGGACCCTGGATCGGCTTTGCGAAGCCGGGATAGTTCTCGACGTCAGTCGTGGTAGTCAATTGGCCGCCGGGCTCGAAGCCGGCGATCAATGTCGGCTCCAACATGGCACGCGCGGCATAGATCGCCGCCGTATAACCGGCCGGTCCGGAACCTACGACGATGAGCTTCGAATGATGCTTGCCGGCCGCGCCGCTGGACATGAAGACCTCCGAGTTCGTGACAGGCAATCTATGGGCGGGCAAGCTTCGCCGCAACCCGCGGATGCGGCATCACCATAACAGGGGCACCAGTCGGTATCTCACCCGCCGCGCGTAATCGGCATAACCAGGAAGGTCGTTCTGCAAGACGCGGTCCTCCAACACCGTGCGCAGGACAAGGACCGCCGAAAGCGCGAGTGCGCCCAAAAGACCCCACCATGAGCCGAGCATGAGCGCCGATGCGAACAGAAACAGTAGGGTCGCCGCGTACATCGGATGGCGGATAAATTTGTAAGGCCCTGTCGATACTACGCGGTGCGCGCGTTCGCTCTGAAGGCGCACGACCGGTGCCAGAAAGCTGTTGGTCCGAAACACGAAATAAAGCCCGACATAGGCCGTCGCGACTCCCACGAACCCCAGCACTTGGACGAACACCGGCACGTGTGACCAGTGAAAGCGTCTAGCATCGAGGCCGATCAGCACCAGCCAAGCGACCCAGAGGATCACCACCGCGGTCAGCAGAAGCTTGTCCCACCAGGGCTGGCCGTCTTGATAGAGGCCCTTCAACCGTTCTGCAAGCAATGCTGGATCGTGGCGGAGCAGCATCAAGCTGATCGCGAACGATGCCCCCATGACGAGGGCGACAAAGGCCCACGCCGCCGGCCAGGCGAGCGTGCCGGCCGCAAGAAACAGCGGTAGCGCAAACAGCGCCAGAGCCTCGAGAAACCCGATCGTCAGTTTCGCGCGCATGGCATCTCCTTGAAGAGCAGCCCAGGCGCAATCTATGAACCGCGCGACTTCGCCGCAACCAAGCCGGTACAGGCCGGCATGCCGCCATAATGCACGCGCAGCGTGAGGCCATGAAGATCGCCGCACATGAAATCGCCTCCTCCTTCTGCCGCAGTCTTGCGGCCGCGGAGCGCTACGAAGAGCCCTTCCTGCATTTCTATGCCAACAATCTGCTGCCGCTGGCGCTGGTCGACGCTCTCGCGCAACTGCCGATCGAAGCGCCGGACCCCCCGCGTTTTTCCGGCAAGCGCGACGACCAGAACGCGGCCCGGTGTTACGTCAATGCGGCGGCGATGCAGCGCTACCCGGTGCTGCGCGCCCTCGCTGTGGCCTTGCAATCCGCGCCCGTGGTCGGCGCGATCGCGGCGCGCTGCGCCGCCTCGCTCACCAGAACCTTTCTGCGGATCGAATATGCCGTCGACCGCGATGGCTTCTGGCTCGCGCCCCATACCGATCTCGGGGAAAAGAAATTTACTTGTTTGATTTCGTTGGGAGAAGATGAACAGCAGTCATGTCTGGGAACCGATATTTACAGCTCGGACAACAGACTTTACAAACGAGCGCCCTTTCGCCGAAACGGCGCGTTCATGTTCCTGCCCGGCACCGCGACATGGCATGGGTTCGAAAGACGGCCAATCGCCGGCCGGCGGCGGTCGCTCATTCTGAACTATGTCGGCCCGCAATGGCGCGATCGGGCGCAACTGGCTTTTCCCGATCGGCCTGTCAATCTCGTCAAATGAGCTCAGCGGTAGTAGCGCGGCGCCGGCTCCAAGATCAAGCCGGCCACGCCTGCCGTCACGTCGACGCCGGTCTGCGCGTTGACCGAGAGAGGCTGCAAGGCGATCGAACGGGCATTGCCGCCGACTAACGCATTGGCCCCAACTCCCGGGCCGAACGACACATTGGCGCTGGCGCCGCCATATTGTCCGGCGAGCGCAAAGCGACCCACCTCCCGCGTCGCCGCAAAGACGCCCCAAACGAGGTGGCCCGGGCCCGTCGCGCCGATGTCGAGCCCGAAATTACTGATGGTGCCGACGTAATATTCGGGGTGCCCGTACGGGCGGCTGAACCGGCACGACAGCGCTCTGCTCGACGTGATGACCCAGCCGACGCTGGGAGAGATATTGCACTGGAGAACGCCGACCTGATCCGCCTTGGCCACATCTGCCGCGCCAAACAAGATCGATACGAGAACGCCGAACATCGCCGGCCACGCCGGACACCGCGGATGATTCATGGGTCGTCTCCTATTCTCGGGCTCGTATAAAGGTCGAGCTGGGGTTCCCACGTGAGATGGACAAAATCGTGGCGCCGACTGCAAAGCGGTGCACAAACACGAGTTTATGATGAATGAACGCCGGCCGGAGAACCGCATAGAGAATAAGTTGTGCTGATCGGCCAATTCTCCGTTTTCGCCGGCGTCTTTTTCTTCATGCACCTTTTCGTCGACCTTTGCGAGGCGCCCTACCTGACGGCGCAAGTGGTGACTACTGGCATCTGATGTTTTGGAGCTTTGCCGCTAATCGCATGTGGACGTTCGGCTCCGATCGCCGCTCTGGCAATTGATCACGGCCATTTCACCAGCGGCGGCATGGACGACAGGATCGAGTCGACATTGCCACCGGTCTTCAAGCCGAAGATCGTGCCGCGGTCATAGAGCAGATTGAATTCGACATAGCGGCCGCGCCGCACGAGCTGCTCGTCGCGCTCTGCCGCGCTCCACGGCTTTGACCAATTGCGCCGCACGATTCCCGCGTAGATTTTGATGAAACTTTCGCCGACGTCGCGCACGAACGCGAGATCGGCTTCAAAGCCGGCTTGTGTCGCCAGATAATCGAAGAAGATCCCCCCGATGCCGCGCGGCTCGTTGCGGTGCTTCAGAAAGAAATACCTGTCGCACCACGTCTTGAAATGATCGTAGTCGGCAACCTTCGCATGCCGCGCGCAGGCCGCTTTCAGCGCCGCGTGAAAATCACGCGAATCCTGATCCTCCTGACTGCGACGGCGGTCGAGCACAGGGGTCAGGTCGGCACCGCCGCCGAACCAGGCTTTGCCGGTTACGACGAAACGGCAGTTCATATGCACGGCCGGGACATTTGGATTGAACGGATGCACGATGAGCGAAATGCCGGAGGCCCAGAAGCGCGGATTCTCCTCAGTGCCGGGAATTTGTTCGGCGAATTCAGGCGGGAAGATGCCATAGACCGTGGAACTGTGGACGCCGGCCTTTTCGAACAGCCGGCCCTTCAGGAGCGCCATTCTGCCGCCGCCGCCGTCGCCCCCGTCATGATCCTTGCGGACCCAATCCGTAGTCGCGAAACGGCCGGGGCGTAGGCTGGCATCGGCAAAGGGACCGACGCATTCCTCTTCCAGAGCCTCAAAAACCGCGAGGATATGGTCCTGCAGCTTCTCGAACCAGGCGCGCGCTTCGGCCTTGCGGATCTCGAGGTCGTTCGTGTCGTTCATCAGACAGTCTTTCGAGAAACGCCAGTCGGCGCGAACTTCGCCGTCTTTGATCTACCTTCTTCGGGCACAAAAGATAACCCGCGACGGGGCGCGGTCTTGGGCGAAGTGGCGAAACGCCGCATTGCCGCAGCACGGGACTTGCTACTAATTCGGCCCCAACGGATTTTAATACCATATTTTGCTGGGGAATTGATCGTGGCCGATAGCGCAAGCTTGGACGAACCATCGCGCCGGGACTTCCTCTTCATCGCGACGGGCGCGGCGGGCGTCGTTGCTGCCGGCAGCGTGCTCTGGCCCCTGATCGATCAAATGAACCCCGATGCTTCGACGCTTGCCGCGGCATCGACCGAAGTCGACCTCAGCCACATCGCCGAAGGCCAGATCGTGACCGTCAAATGGCGCGGCAAGCCGGTCTTCGTCCGTCACCGAACGGCAAAAGAAATTGCCGAATCCCGCGGCGTTCCGCTCGGCGATTTGCGCGACCCCGCCACCGACCAGTCGCGCGTGCAGAAGCCGGAATGGCTGGTCGTGATCGGCATCTGCACCCACCTCGGCTGCGTGCCGCTCGGCCATCAAGGGCCCTACGACGGCTGGTTTTGCCCCTGCCATGGTTCGGTCTATGATCTCGCCGCGCGTATCCGCCAGGGGCCGGCGCCGTATAACCTCCTTCTCCCGCCATACACGTTCACTTCCGACACCAAGATTTCGATAGGTTGAGCGGCACGCCCACCATCCCGAGCTGAGAGCAGTCATGAGCGGCCAACCGATCTACGCCCCGAAAAGCGCTCTCGCAAAATGGTTCGAAAGCCGGCTGCCGCTGCTCGGCCTTATGCATTCTTCCTTCATCGTCTTTCCCAATCCCCGCAATCTGAATTATTGGTGGACGTTCGGCGGCATTCTTTCCTTCATGCTGGTCTTTCAGATCGTCACCGGCGTCGTCCTGGCGATGCATTATACGGCCGACTCGAGTTCTCGCCTTCACCTCGGTCGAGCATATCATGCGCGACGTGAACTATGGCTGGCTGTTGCGCTATGCCCATTCGAATGGCGCCTCGATGTTCTTCGCCGCCGCCTATATGCACATGCTGCGCGGCCTCTATTACGGCTCCTACAAGGCGCCGCGCGAGGTGCTCTGGATCCTCGGGGTCATTATCTATCTGTTGATGATGGCGACGGGCTTCCTCGGCTATGCCCTGCCTTGGGGGCAGATGAGCTTCTGGGCCGCGACCGTCATCACCAGCCTGTTCTCGGCCATTCCCGTCGTCGGCAATACGATCACGACCTGGCTCTGGGGCGGCTATGCGGTCGATAATGCGACGCTGAACCGCTTCTACGCGCTGCATTACCTCTTGCCTTTCATGATCGCGGCGGTGGTCGTCCTGCACATCTGGGCGCTACATGTGCCGGGGTCGAACAATCCGACCGGCATCGAGAAGCAGACGGACAAGGACACCCTACCTTTCCATCCCTATTTCACGGCGAAGGACGGATTTGCGCTCGTCTGCTTCCTCATCTTCTTCGCCTGGTTCGTCTTCTATGTGCCGAACTATCTCAGCAATGCCGACAATTACATCGAAGCCAATCCGCTGCAGACGCCGGCCCATATCGTGCCGGATTGGTATTATCTGCCGTTCTACGCGATCCTGCGCTCGATCCCGTCGAAACTCGGCGGTGTCACCGCCATGTTCAGCGCAATTCTGCTCTTCGCCTTTCTGCCCTGGCTCGACCGGTCGCCGGTGAAGTCTGCGGTCTATCGGCCGATCTTCAAGATCGTTTTCTGGCTGTTCGTCGCCTGCGTGATCGGGCTCGGCTATATCGGCTCCATGCCGCCGGAAGGCGGCTATGTGATCGCTGGCCGCATTCTCACGATCTGTTACTTCTCCTTCTTCCTCGTGATCTTGCCGTTGCTCGGGAGATTCGAGAAGCCGCGGCGCCTGCCGGCTTCGATCGCCGAGTCGGTTCTCGGCAAGACCCCGGAGCCGAGCCTTAAAAGTTGAGTGCTGTCGCACAGACGCGACACGCCCGGTTCAACATTAGGAAACATGACGATGGTCTTCCGCAAGGCTTGGCTTATCATCGGACTGGCGAGCGGCATATGCCTCAGCGGCGCCACGCTGCCGCTTCTTGCGGCTGAATCCAACTCAAGCCAAGCCGGCAGCACGAACGACGAGGCGCACCCGGTGCCGCCACGGCAAGTCTGGAGTTTCGCCGGCCCCTTCGGCAAGTTCGACCAAGCGCAATTGCAGCGCGGCTTCAAGGTCTATCACGACGTCTGCTCCGCCTGCCATTCGCTGAATCTGGTGGCTTTTCACGATCTCGAAGATCCCCAAGGGCCGGGATTTTCGGAGACGCAGGTCAAGGCGCTCGCTGCAACCTATCAGATCGAGGATGGCCCCAACGAGGCCGGCAAAATGTACATGCGACCTGGCCGGGCTTCGGACCATGTGCCGTGGGCGATGGGCAATGCCGAGGCGGCAAAAGCCGCGTTCGGCGCCGTACCGCCGGACATGTCCGTGCTCGCCAAGGCCCGCACTTATCCACGCCCCTTCCCGCTCTTCATCTTCGACGCCTTCACCCAATATCAGGAGCAGGGGCCGGATTACATTGTCGCGCTCCTGAACGGCTTCACGCATCCCAACGATCCCAAGTGGAACTTGTATTTCCCCGGCCACACGATCGCCATGCCGAAGCCGCTCTCCGACGGCGCCGTCAAATATACCGACGGGTCGCCCGAGACGCTCCAGCAATATTCGCGCGACGTCGCCGCTTTCCTCTACTGGGCCGCCGAGCCGAGGCTCGAAGACCGCAAGAAGATGGGCTTTCGGATCATTGTCTTCCTGATCGTCTTTGCCGGGCTTCTTTATTTCGTGAAGCGGCGGATCTGGGCGGGTGTCGCTGACCACTGACGGTCATCGCGCCGAGGCAACAAAATTGCCGTCGCCTCTTGCCTGAACATGCCGTGGCGTTGACACTGCGCCGCCCTTCGAGTGAGGCGGACACGGCATGACAAAAGCCATCTTGGGCATCATCGGCGGTTCAGGCGTCTATGACCTGCCGGGCCTCGAAGACTTGCATGAAGAGAGGGTTTCCACCCCGTGGGGCGAACCTTCCGATGCTTTGCGCTTCGGCCGCCTGGGCGTGACTGAAGCAGTGTTTCTGCCACGTCACGGCCGCGGGCATCACCTGTCGCCTTCCGGCATCAATTATCGCGCCAATATCGACGCGCTGAAACGCGTCGGTGTCACCGACATCATCTCGGTCTCGGCCTGCGGCTCCTTCAAGCAGGAGCTTTATCCGGGCCTCTTCGTTCTCATCGACCAATTCGTCGATCGCACCTTCGGGCGGCAATCCTCCTTCTTCGGCAACGGCTGCGTCGCGCATGTCTCGATGGCGCATCCGATCGCGCCGCTCTTGCAGGCGCGGATCGCCGCGGCGGCCAAGGCAGAAGACATCGCCCACGTGATAGGGGGCACTTATGTCGTGATGGAAGGGCCGCAATTCTCCTCGCTTGCCGAGTCACTCACCCACAAAGCTGCGGGTTACGATGTGATCGGCATGACTGCGATGCCGGAAGCCAAGCTCGCGCGCGAAGCCGAAATTTCCTATGCGACTGTCGCCATGGTTACCGACTATGACTGCTGGCATCCGGCGCATGACAATGTCGATGTCGCCGCCATTCTCGCCGTCGTCGCCGCCAATACCGGCAGGGCCGCGCGGCTGCTGGCGCGACTGTTGGAAGACTTTCCGGCCGAGCATGAAGCTTGTCCCATCGGCTCCGACCGCGCACTCGACGGCGCGCTTATCACCGCGCCCGCCGCGCGCGATCCGGACCTTCTCAAAAAGCTCGATGCGATCTTGAAGCGAGTTTCCACCGCATGACCTTCGATCTGAAAAACGCGATCCGCAGCATCCCGGATTATCCGAAGCCCGGAATCATGTTCCGCGACATCACCACGCTGCTCGGCGATGCCCGCGCCTTCCGCCGTGCGATCGACGAATTGGTGCAGCCTTGGTCCGGCACCAAGATCGACAAGATCGCCGGCATCGAGGCGCGCGGCTTTATCCTCGGCGGCGCGGTCGCGCATCAGCTCTCGGCCGGCTTCGTGCCGATCCGCAAGAAAGGAAAGCTGCCGCACAAGGTCGTCTCCATCGGCTATTCGCTCGAATACGGGATCGACGAAATGGAAATGCACGTCGACGCCTTGACGCAAGGCGAACGCGTGATCCTGGTCGATGATCTCGTCGCCACCGGCGGCACCGCAGAAGCCGCCGTAAAGCTCTTGCAGAAACTCGGCGCCGATGTCGTTGCCGCCTGCTTCGTCATCGATCTGCCGGACCTCGGCGGCGCCAAAAAGATCGAAGCGCTGGGCGTGCCGGTACGCTGCCTTATCGCCTTCGAAGGGCATTGAGGAGGCCGCTGCGCTGGCGGATCCCGCGAGGCGTCGTCTGCTTTACGACGCGAAACCGGCGATGGTCAGCAGAGCGCCGAGCACCAGCGCGATCAGCGCATAAGTCTCCGCCCTTTGCGGCCAGGCGACAAAGGTGAGCAAATCCGCGAGCTTCTCTGGCGGGAGCAGCATCAGGATTACGGCGCGTAGAAGAATGAACCACCCGAGGAGCGTGACGACCACCGCGAGCACACCCGACCAGACGTTATGGCCGAGCACGATCGCCAGCCCCACGCCCAAGCCGATGAATTCGACGATGAGCATGGAATCGCCGCTGTGGGTGAGTTTGTCGGCCGCCGCGATGATCCCGCGCCGGTTGATCAAGATCGCGAGCGCGAGCACGACGGTGAAGAGGCCGAGAAGGCGCGCGAGAAAGACAGTCGATGTCATCGGCTTATCCTGCGGTTCAACCCTCGAATGGCGGCAATGCTAGTCCAACAGCGGCGACGCCGCCAGATGCAAAGCAAGGAGCGCCGCATCATCGACGCCCGAGGTCGCGAAGAATCTCGCGCGCCGCATTGTGGCCGGGCAGCCCGGTAACGCCGCCGCCCGGATGCGTGCCGGCGCCGCACATGTAAAGGCCCGGGATCGGGCCGCGATAATCCGCGTGGCCAAGCATCGGCCGCGCGGAAAATATCTGCCCGAGATCAAGCTGGCCGTGAAATATATCGCCGCCGACGAGCCCGAAGGTCCGTTCGAGATCGAGCGGGCTAAAAATCTGCCGCGCGATCACCGACGCCCGGAAGTTCGGCGCATAGGTATCGACCGTGGCGATCATCAGGTCGGCGACCTCCTCGCGATGCGCATCCCAGGATCTCCCGTTCGGCAGTTGGGGCGCGACATGCTGGCAGAACAGGCTCGCAACATGCGCGCCCTTTGGCGCGAGCGTGTCGTCGAGCGTCGAGGCGATCACCATCTCGACGATCGGTTGCTTTGACCAGCCACTGCGCCTGGCGTCAAAATAGGCCTCTTCCATGTAGCCAAGCGACGGCGCGATGATGATGCCGGCAGTGTGATGCTCCGCGAGAGCGCGCCCCGGGAGCACTGTGAAATCCGGCAGTTCGGAGAGCGCCACGTTCATGCGGAACGTGCCGGAGCCGCAGCGCCATTTTGTGATCCGTTCCCTGAAATTCGCCGGCAGCGCATCGGGCGCGACGAGATCGCGATAGAGCAGTTTCGGGTTGACATTCGCAGCAACGATTTTGGTGCGGAACGTCTCGCCGGCCGCCGTGACGACGCCGGCCACGCGGCCTTTCTCGACGAGCACCTCCTTCACCGGGCTTGCGACGCGGATCTCGGCGCCGCGTGTTGTTGCCGCCTTGGCCATCGCTGCGCTGATCGCGCCCATGCCGCCGATCGCATGGCCCCATTGGCCTTTGCGTCCGTTCACTTCGCCGAAGCAATGATGCAGCAGCACATAGGCCGAGCCCGGTGCATAAGGGCTTGCATAAGTGCCGACGATCGCATCGAAGCCGAAGGCGGCCTTGATCGGCGCGCTCTCAAACCAATGATCGAGATAATCGCCGGCCGAGCCGGTAAAGATCTCGATGATGTCGCGCTGGGTTTCGAGGTCGAGCTGGCGCAGCCGGTTGCCGAAACGTCCGGCCTTGACGAGTTCGGCGAGGATCTTGAGTGGCGGGCCGCTGACGACGTTCGGCGGGGTTTCGAGCGCGAGCGCACGCAAGAGATCGGCGAGGACATCGAGCCGCGCTGCATAAGTGTCAAGGCGTCCCGCGTCGCGGACGGAGAATTTCGCGACTTCCGCCTTTGTCCGGCCTTCGCCGACCTTCAGATAGCGCCCATCATCGAGGGGGAGGAAATTCGCCAGCTTCCGCCCGACGATCCGCAGGCCGTGGCCGGCGAGATCGAGATCATGGATGACCTTGGGGTTGAGTAGCGAAACCGTGTAGGCGGCAAGCGAGTTGCGGAAACCGGGATGAAATTCCTCCGTCACCGCCGCGCCGCCGACTTTGTCGCGCCGTTCGAGCACGAGGGTCTTGAGGCCCGCGGCGGCGAGATAGAAGGCGCAGACGAGGCCATTATGGCCGCCGCCGACAATCACCGCGTCATGCATCGGCGCGGTCCGGCGCTGCGAGAACCAAGCGCGCTGATGAGGTGGCACAGCCTGGGCTTTGCGGCGAGACGACATCGAGGCTCGGTTGGGTCATTTCAGCTCATACATGGACCTGCCGTGCGCCCGATCTGCGCCGCCGCAGCCCTTAACCCTGATATAACATTATCGAAATGGGCCGACGCGGCGGGCCGGGCGCTGAGTTATGTTTACCCGAACCTGTCTTGGTTTGGCTCCAAAGTTTCGCGCGCCTGCGGGGAATTATGCAGCGTCAACGCTCGGCTTTTGTCAGGCATGGGGCTTTCGCTGGAGATAGCGGAATCCCCAGCGGTGGGGAGCTTTTGGCTCCTCAGCACACTTTGCCGAAACGGACCCTCGCGCCGACCGCGCGGCCCACTGAACGACCCGCCCAAGCGGGCGCGGAGGAAGTGCTCGCCGCCGAACTCTTCCAAGCTTCCGATATGCCCCCACTGTACGAAGCCTGGCGCGATCTTTCCGCCCGCAGTCTTGAAGCCAATGCGTTCCTCGACCCGGACTTTGCCCTGCCGGCGCTCCGCCATCTTGCGCCGCCCCGGCGGCTGCGAATGCTTGTCGTTGTCGCCACCGATGTTTGGGGCAGGCGGCGACTGGTTGCGCTTCTGCCGATCATCCTGCCGCTGTTGCCCTTCGGTGGGATCGCGCGCGCCTATGTCCATCAACAGGCGGCGCTCGGCACACCGCTCCTCGATCGCGAACTTGCGAAACCAGCGGTCACGGCCTTGATGACGGGATTGAAGCGGCTTTGCCCCACCCTCGGCGCGCTTATCTTCGCACAGCTTCCCAAAGAAAGCCGGACGCTGGCGCTCCTGCGGGCTGAGGCTGCCGCCCAGAATGGCGTGGTGCGTCTGTTCAGCGAACATGAGCGCGCGGTGCTTTTCGGCCGTCAGGGGGCGGCGGAAGGCTGGCGCCAGAAGTCCAAAGCCCGCAAGAACATGGAGCGCCTGCGCCGCCGCTTGAGCGACCGGGGCGAGGTCAGCTACCGCATTTGCCGGGGCCACGAAGCGGCGAGCGCGATGGTCGAATTCCTGAACCTCGAAGCGCGAGGGTGGAAGGGCGCGCGCAGGACGGCGCTCGACTGCGTACCGGCGCGCGGGTCATTTGCCAGAGACGTGGCGCGGCTGATGGGCGAACACGGCAGTTTGCGGATCGACAGCCTCGACGTCGATGGCCGGGCCGTGGCGATGGGCATCATTCTCGATGCCGGCGGATGGTCCTACTTCTGGAAGACAGCCTATGATGAAACGCTTGCCGCGCTGTCGCCCGGCGTCCACTTCGTGCAGGAGTTCACTGAACGGCAGCTCGCGGGCGAACCGAAAGTTCTGATCGATTCCTGCGCCACGCCCAACCATCCGATGATCGACCGGCTCTGGCCGGATCGGATCGCGATCACCGATGTCGGCATATTCCTGCTGCCGTCGCGTTTTCTCTGCAGCGCCGCTTTCGCCATTGAAGCGCTGCGGCGCACGCTGCGCCGAACGGCGAAGACACTGGTTCGCTGGGCGATCGGCAGCCGGCGCGGCGTCAACATGGGGGCGGTGTTTCGGCGCGCTTGAACCGGCTTTGCCGCGCACTTATTTCAGATTTGCGGCCGAAATTTCCGGATGATCGATGAGAGCGTATTCCCGCAGTCCGGCTCACGCCGACACTGATCGGCAGCGGCTCGACAAGTGGCTTTGGTTCGCGCGTCTGGTGAAGACGCGCAAGCAGGCGGTGCGTCTTATCGAAGATGGCCATGTGCGGGTCGACGCGCGGCGGGCCGGTGTAGCGGCCAAATCGGTCGGACCCGGCGATGTCCTGACCATCGCGCTTGAACGGCAGGTGCGGGTCTTGCGTATCGTCGCAGTTGCCGCCCGTCGCGGCCCTTATCGCGAGGCGCAGCTATTGTTCGAGGACTTGGCTGCAGAAGGCTCGGCTGCAGAAGGTTCGGGAGCTAAAGAAGCAGGCAGATCTCGGACCGCCGGCAAGAACGCGGCAAGTTGAAGCGACATTTGCCGATTGCTTGCCTCGGCGGGGCAAAGACGATAGCACCCTCTATCGGTTTATCGCGAGCGTCCTTGCATCGGGCTGCCCGCGGGAGGAATGGAATGACCTACGTCGTCGTCGAGAATTGCATCAAGTGCAAGTACACGGACTGCGTTGAGGTCTGCCCGGTGGATTGTTTTTACGAGGGCGAGAATATGCTCGTGATCCATCCGGACGAATGTATCGATTGCGGCGTCTGTGAGCCCGAGTGTCCGGCCAACGCGATCAAGCCAGATACTGAGAAAGGGCTCGAAAATTGGCTGAAGCTGAACATGGACATGGCGAAGATCTGGCCGAATATTTCGCATAAACGCGAGCATGAACCAGATGCTAAGGAATTCGATGGTAAACCCGGCAAATTCGAAGCTTATTTCTCAGCAGAACCGGGTGAAGGCGATTAACCGCGAAGTTTAACCGCAAGTATAGATAGTACGCCGATCTGCCGCCGCCCCTCTAGGTGGGCAGCCGCTTTCCAGCTTTGGCGTGTCGTAATTTTTTGATTTTTCCCCCCGCATGTGATATTTTTCCTCAATGATCGGTCCGACTTCGATCATCCGGAACGCGTCCTTGATGCTTGGCGGAAGCATCTGGGGCGTTTTTTCTCTATAATTCAAGTTGGCGATTACCCTGGGGGCCAAGGCTTACGCCACCGTGAGCGGATGATCCTCGTTTCAGGCTGTGCTGCGATCCCCGAAAAGATTGCGGCGTTGTGGTCCGTCTCCAAAGCGGAGCCAAAAAGGAGTGCGCCGCGTATGTCGTCCGTCAAAAAGAACGAAAAATCCCGCAAGGCCAAGGCCTTAGCCGGCAGGGCGGCAAAGTCGCGACGCGCCGAGGTGAAAGCTGCGAAGCGAGACGCCGAACTCGAAGACCAAGAAGTCGCGCACCGCGTCGATGCCGCGTACTGGCCGGGCCACCAGCAAAACGGCAGCAAAGCGGACCGGATCGGTCAAGGCCAAGGCTGTGGCACATAAGCCGGCGCGCGCAAGCGCCAGCGGCACCAAGAGGGCATCGGCCAAAGCGCGCGCAGCGACGGCACGGCTTAAGAAGCTGTCGGGAGCCAAGGTGCCCGCGGTCAAAGCTTCGGCGCGCAAGAGCGCGCGGGGCGCCAAGGCCGCGTCTGCAAAGAATCTCTCGGTCAAGGGCCACGCCAAGGCCTCGCAAGCGTCGCGCACGGCAAATGCGAAGCTGGCCAGCCGCGGCAAAACGCGGCCTGGACGCGTCGTTTCCGCTCAGCCTAAGCTGCCGAAAGTGGCAGTTGCAACGCGGCAGCCTGCTGCTTCTCGAAATGAACCTTCGGCGGTTGCTCAGAAAGTCGCCTCGGATCGCCGCGCGCGTGCCGAGGCCGTGATGGCGCTGCGTACCCTTGCCGGCAAACCGGCCGCTGCCCGCAAAGATGATTTAAGCAAGGCGAGCGTGACCCAGAAAATTCAGAAGAAAGTGGCGGACTCGCAGCCGACTCGCGTCGCTGCGCCCACTGCGCGGCATGGCGCGCCGACGGCTGCGCCGTTCGCGCAGGCGCCTCTGTCGGCCAAGCCGCAGCCGACGGGCGTCGCCAAGCCTGCCGGATCGACCAAGCTCGGCTTCAAGCCATCGGAATTCATTGTCTATCCTGCTCACGGTGTCGGCCAGATCGTCGCCGTGGAAGAACAGGAAGTCGCCGGCTTCAAGCTTGAGCTGTTCGTCATCAGCTTCGCCAAGGACAAGATGATCCTGAAAGTGCCGACGCCGAAGACGGTCAGCGTCGGCATGCGCAAGCTTGCTGGCGCCGAAGTGGTCAAGCAGGCGCTCAATACGCTCACCGGCCGGGCCCGCATCAAACGGACCATGTGGTCGCGCCGGGCGCAGGAATATGAGGCGAAGATTAATTCAGGCGATCTCGTCGCCATTGCCGAGGTGGTCCGCGACCTTTACCGGTCGGAAGCGCAGCCGGAACAGTCCTATTCCGAGCGGCAGCTGTATGAAGCGGCGCTCGATCGGGTGGCGCGCGAAATCGCGGTGGTGCACAAGCTCACCGACACGGAATCGCTGAAACTGATTGAATCGCAGCTGCAGAAAGGCCCGCGCCGGACCAAGGCCGAAGAGGCCGATGGTGACGCTGCCGAAGGGGATGAAGGCGGCATTGAAGAAGCCGCATGAGCCTGCGGCCCGATTAGTAATGCAGCGGCCCGGCACATGTGCCGGGCCTTTTGTTTCGCCCGGCCCTTGCCGATTCCTGGGGATGGCGCTCGATCAAAGCGCGCCGCAACTTGTCGAGAGCGCGGCTTTCGATCTGCCGGACACGCTCCTTCGAAATCCCTAACCGGTCGCCGAGCGATTCCAACGTCGCGGCATTTTCGACGAGGCGGCGCTGCCGCAGAATATCGAGTTCGCGCGCGCTGAGGCTTTTGAGCGCATCTTCAAGCCAGATCGCCCGGCGGTCCGCGTCGATCGTATCCTCGACGATCTCGTCCGGTAGCGGGCCATCATCGGGCAGAAGGTCGAGCTTCTGGGTCGCCGCCATCGGATCGCTGTCGGAAACGGCAGCATTCAGCGAGACATCCGGGCCCGAGAAGCGGGCGTCCATCAGCTCGACATCGGCTCGACGGACGCCGAGCGTCGCCGCAATCTGGTCGAAGACCGCTGCCGACGCTGTACCGCCGACCGCCAATCTGGCACGCAGCCGACGGAGATTGAAGAACAATGCTTTTTGGGTCGAGCTCGTGCCACCCCGGACGATCGACCAGTTGCGCAGGATGTAGTCCTGGATGGCAGCGCGGATCCACCATGTCGCGTAGGTCGAAAACCTAACCTCTCGTTCAGGGTCGAACCTGGAAGCGGCCTGGAGCAGCCCGACATGGCCTTCTTGGATGAGGTCGTTGATCGGCAGCCCGTAATGCCGGAAGCGGACCGACATGGCGATGACGAGCCGCATATGGGCGCTGGTCAGTTGATGCAGCGCTCTTTCGTCGCGGCGCCCCTTCCAGCGCAGCGCCAGGTCGCGTTCTTCCTCGCGATCGAGAAAGGGCGCGGCTTTTGCCGCCGCAGCAAGTTGCCGTCCCAAACCGATAAAATACGCCATGGTCGTTCCTATGATCGCTTCGCAACATGCCGGCGTCAGACGCCCCGCGCACGCCCGAAAAAGTGAGTGTCCCGCCCTTCGCCACGGGTCGGACTGCGCAAGCGTCGAGCCGACCGCGCGTCGCTTTGCGTCGATGCCCCAGTTCGGCGCAGCCGCCGCGTAAATCCGGCACTGCGCGGTGGCATTTGCCTAAACGTGCCGAAAGCGCAGGGGTTCCTTCACCTGGTGCGATGCAGCAGGTTACTCGGTCACGATCTTGTAATTCTGGCCGGCCGGCAAAGGTCCTGCTTGTTGCAGGTCGTTGATGAGCTCGAAATGTTCGAGCGGGCGGTCGAGCACCCCCATTTTGGCGCCCAGCGTCTCGGCGGTGTCACCCGGTTTTGAGGTCACGATGACGACACGCAGCGGGCGGACTGCGCTCGCCTCCTCCGGCGAGATCCGCCGGAAGGATGCGATGGACGCGCGGAAGCGCTTATCGGCCTCCTCGGTGAGGCTGCGTACGGCGAAGATCAGCCGGTAGACTTCGCTGCTGTCGAAGCGGATGACGGCGACGCGGAAGTTCCATTCGCCAGCACGCGCACTGGCCGTTACGGCCTGCATCCCGTTGACATCGAAAGAACTCGATCGTGCTCGGCAAAAGCCCGTCGATCCAACCCGAGGCGAGATAGCTTTGGAGCGACATGCTCGAATTGAGCCGCACGCTGTCGAGGCGCAAAGCTTCGAGACCGCCGGCCTTGACGCCGAGAACCGCCTGCGATGAATTTTCTAGGACGAAACCATCGGGCGCGCTGAATACGAAGCCAAGGCGCGGATGGATGAACGTGCTGCCGCGGATCGAGCCGTCGGCAGGGTCGTCGCCGTACATCATCCCGTCAATGGCTGCGAGATAGGCGGTACGATCGGTGGCGCCCGTGCCGTGAGGGCCGATCTGACGAGCGACATTGATGGCCTGGGCGACCCGCTCTGGGGTCGAAGGATGCGTCGCCAGGATATCCGGCTTTGAAGACGCGCCGATCTGGCCGATCGAGCTCGCGCGCAATTGGCTGGCACGACCCAACGTCGTCAGGAAGCGCGCCGCCGCATAGGGATCGTAGCCGGCCTTGGCCATGGTCTTGATGCCGATCTGATCGGCCTCAAGTTCCTGCTGGCGAGAGAAACTGGCGATCGACTGGCGCTCTGATGCCTCGACCTCAGCTCCCCGCTGCTTGCTTTGGATCACATTGGCGGCCTGGCTGATCACCGCCGCGCGCTTTTCCTGCTCCGCCCGCAGCAGCGCATGATGGGCAGTGATATGGCCGATCTCATGCGCCATCACCGCCGCAACCTCGGACGCGTCATTGGCGAGCGTCAAAAGGCCGCGCGTCACGTAAATGTTGTCGGGTGGCAGCGCAAAGGCGTTGACGATGGGCGAGTTGAGAATCGTGACCTTATAGGGCTGCGACGGATTGTCTCCGGCGTTGGCGAGCTTGACGAGGATGCCGTCCACGAATTGCTCGGCCGATGGATAGTTATATTCGCCCCCGAACAGGGCAATCATCTTCTGGTGCTCGGCAGAAGCAGGCGTCTCTACGCCGGTGGTATGTGGCGCCGCCGCCGGAACGTCAGCCGTGATCGGACCCCCGCCTTGCTGCTCCATCGCCGAGCAGGCTGCGAGGCCAAGCGCCGCGCCCAAAGCGGCGAGCCACATTAAGCTGCGCCGGACGTTCGGCCCGCTGATCTGGCGTCGGCGCATGAGGGGAGACGGTTCGCGGCGGTTCATCGGGGCTTTCCGGGAGGAGGTGGCGTTTTCACCTCGAACGCTTGGCCCATGCCCCTACCGTCCTCGGCTTCAGGGATCAATTCGATTTCGTCGGCGGTCGAAATTTCGATCTGCGGCCCAAAGCGCAGGTCGAGCAGGCCGCGGACGCGCAACGTCCGGCCGATAAGAGCATGAAAATCCAGGCCGGCCCGGTCAAATATCTTGACATTGCGTTGCAATATCGTGACCGAGAACGTCCGTTCGCGGCGGGACGCGAACTGCAGGGTGGTACCGAACGGGCCTTTGTCCACCGCGGCGAGCCGACCTTCGACGATGGCATTGGTCGCCGCCTTATCGGCGAAAGCGTCACGGTCCGTCGCGGCGATGACGGCGTAGAAAGGATCGCGCCAAAGGCCGAGTTTTCCCGCGCGGGCGGTTGCCTCGGCGGCGAGAAATTCGGTCCGGCACGCGTGTGCCTCCGGCGCCGGCATGAACCGGGCGAAGCCGCCAGCCAATAGGAATTGCCCGGCAGAGACGGGGGAAGCGCCCGACGTGGGCGGATCGAAGAAGGCGAAGGCCGGAATCCGCCCCCAGCGATCGGGCTTCTGAGCCAGCGGCACGAAGGCGATCTCGCTACCGCTCTGCGCCGCAAGCGCGTCGCGCGCCGCTAAGTCGAAATCCGGCCCCTGCGGTGTCGGACGCGGCGGCTCGAGGCCAGCGAGGCGCAAGGTGCGGCCGTCCTTCAATGTAATTTCCAGTCGTTCGTCGATGCCTGCGATGGCAGCGCGGCTGGTGCCGGCGGTGGGACAAGCTTGCGGCGATAGCGCCGGTTGCGCGCTCGCGGGCGTCGGGACCAGCAAGATCGACACAAACGACACGAGCAGACTACGCACGGCCGCAAGTACCATGCCGCACGTTTGCCATCGCTCGCGATTTCGCCGCATCATTACCATCCCGTGCACGCCGCTGGCACGTCCATTTAGAGCATGCTAAGGCAAAATCCGCTGGAGCGCAGATGAACGCATTCACGCGCCGCGGTTTACGTCGCGAAGGTCCCGGTAGCTCAGCAGGATAGAGCAACGGTTTCCTAAACCGTAGGTCAGGGGTTCGACTCCCTTCCGGGACGCCATCAAGACTTGGGAGCAACATTTGGCGCGTGGGCTATGATTGACGCCCGGGCCTCGGAGAGACGGATGCGGCTTGTGACCAGTTTCACGCAACGCCTGGCATTGGAACACCCAATCATCCAAGCGCCGATGGCCGGCGGTGGCGATACGCCGGAACTGACGAGCGCCGTTTGCGAAGCGGGCGCGCTCGGCTTCGTCGGCGCCGCATATTTGTCGGCCGCCCAAATCGGCGACGTCGCAGGCGACGTGCGCGCCAGGACATCGCGGCCGTTCGGCATCAATCTTTTCGCGCCGCTACCGGTGCCGGATCAATTGGCAAACTCGCGTCGCGCGCTGGATCGCGTCGCGCCCTTCTACGCGGAGCTCGGGCTGCCACCGCCGACGACCTCGCGGCTGCAGAGCCTGCCCTTCGACGAACAAGTGGCGGCGGTTCTTGCAAGCGGCGCCTCGGCTTTCAGCTTCACATTCGGCATCTTGCCGCCCGACGCGATTACGGCGGCGAAGGCGCGCGGCCTGTTCCTCATGGGCACGGCGACCAGTGTTCAAGAGGCGATCGCACTTGAAAGAGCAGGCGTGGACGCCATCGTTGCTCAGGGGAGCGAGGCTGGCGCCCATCGCGGAACTTTCATGGGCGACTTTGAAAGCGCGATGGTGGGCACCATGGCGCTTGTCCCGCAGATCGTGGACGCAGTTAAAATTCCGGTGGTCGCATCAGGAGGAATCATGGATGGGCGCGGCATCGCCGCTGCCCTGGCTCTCGGAGCCAGCGCCGTGCAAATGGGGACGGCGTTTCTGACGTGTGACGAAGCCGGCATTCCGGAAGTTCACAAACAGGCCATCCTCAAGGCCGGCGAACACGAGACGCGGGTGACGCGCGCATTTTCCGGCCGCTTTGCGCGGGGCATCGTCAATCGCTTCATGACCGAAATCGATCGACCCGAACCCGCGATCCTTCCGTTTCCAATCCAAAATGCTTTGACCCGGCCGCTCCGCAATGCGGCCGCGCGCGCGGGACGAGCCGAATATCTCTCGCTTTGGGCAGGGCAGGGTACGCGCATGGCGCGGCGGCAGCCGGCCGCTGCACTTGTTGCAAAGCTCGCCACCGAGACAGAGGCGGCCATCGCGCGCCTCATGGCTTCTTTTGTAGCGGAGTGATCCGCCGATCTCCGGCGCATTTGGAGGAGGCCTATACGCCGACGCGGCTCGAAGCGTCCGCGCGCTAGAGCGCACGTAGCCGGTCGAGCGTGAGAGGATCGCCACAGCCGGCGAAATATTTTTGCAAAGCTTCTGTGAAGACGGCGGTACCGGTACTGGCCTCAGCGAACAGAGTCATCGAGGAACGAAATTTCAGATCGTCCGGCGCGCCGAAGATCTGCGAGGCGGTGCGGCCTTCGATGCGGTTGACGAGTTCCGTGCATTCGATGAGCCTCGGCCCGAGCAAGGGATGCTCCAGATAGGCCGCAGCTTCCAGGCGCGACGAAATCGCGAAGGCCTGTGCCATCGGACTATGGCCGAGCCCCACAATCTGCGGAAAGATGAACCACATCCAATGCGTTTTCTTGCGACCATCGCGCAGCTCTTCGAGAACATGCGCGTAGACCGGCGCCTGCGCATCAACGAAACGCTGGAGGTCGTAAGCGTCGCGCACGTCGTCCTCAAAACCTGGGCGTCGCCAAAGCCTCGGCATGCGCTTCTGCGGCGACATGATGGAACGTGCCGCTCGCTTCGTCGAGCGCGTAGAGGCGCCCGTCGGCGACACCGAAATAGGCGCCGTGCAGCGCCAGCCTTCCCGCTTTTTCCGCTTCGCGCACGTAGGGAAAGCTGCGCAGGTTGGCGAGCGTCTCGATGATCGCCGCCCGTCCGAGGCGTTCGGCATAGACATCTATCGATTCCCTACACGGCCCGAGTTTCGCGGCGGCGGGCGCGATGAGCGACATCCACTGGCCGACGAAATCGCCCGGCACGATCGGCGGCTGCGCAGAATCGGTCGCGTGCTCGACATAGGCGCGCACGCCGCCGCACATCGCATGACCCATCACGACGATATGTTTGATGCCGAGCGCCAGGACCGCATATTCGAGCGCCGCCGAGGTGCCGTGACGCTCGGCGTCCGGTTCATAGGGCGGTACGAGATTGGCGATGTTGCGCAGGACGAAGATCTCGCCCGGATCGGCATCGAAGATCACTTCCGGCGAGACCCGCGAGTCGCAGCATCCGATCAACAGCACCTTGGGATCTTGCCCGACCTTGGCGAGCTGGCGGTAGCGATTTTGTTCGCGGCGGAAACGGCCACCGAGAAAAACCTCGTAGCCTTCGACAAGCCGTGCGGGCAGAAGTCCACGCCCGATGTTCGGGGTTGGAATTTCGGATGCCTCGGCCATGGCGTGAACTCGCTTCTGTAGGAGGATAATAGGTGATTGGGAATCGCCCCGAGGGGCCTCCCGGATTCGATGGAGACGATGCAACCGGCTTCCGCTGACATTATCGCGAAAGTCGCCGTCGGCATCTCATCCGATGATGGTCCCATCTCATTGCCTGACAGACTGCCGCGCCGCAACAATTGTTGCATCGGAGCAGCCCGTTTCATGGTGCTTTAAATCGTCGCCGATCGCGAGCGCTGCAGGTATTTAGCCGCGCTCTCCTCGTACCATTTCGGCGCGCGGTGACCAAATCTTGGTATGCCAGGTCGCCGGAGGGATTCTGCATCGCGAAGAGGAAAGCATGCGACAAAGAATTCGCGACGATCCCGCTCATTCTTATCTGGCAGTGCCGATCAAACTCGGCTAACCAATTTTAATTCGAGATGTGCCGCCGGTGGAGGAAAAGGCAAAAATGAACATTCACGAGTATCAGGCGAAGCAATTGCTGGCCCAGTTCGGCGTCGCGGTGCCGCCCGGCGCCGTCGCGTTTACCCCTGAACAAGCTGTTTATGTCGCCACCGAGCTCGGCGGATCGCGCTGGGCCGTGAAGGCGCAAATCCATTCCGGCGCGCGCGGCAAGGCCGGCGGCATCAAGCTCTGCTCGCATTACAAAGAGGTGCGGCAAGCAGCCCATGACCTTCTTGGCAAACGTCTCGTCACCCAGCAGACCGGCCCGGAGGGACAGCCCGTTCAGCGCGTCTACATCGAGGTCGCCGCGCCGTTTGAGCGCGAACTCTATCTGGGCTTCGTCCTTGATCGAAAGGCCGAGCGCGTCCGCGTCATCGCCTCGAAGCACGGCGGCATGGAAATCGAAGACATCGTCAAGACCGATCCGAATGCGGTGATGCAAGTCGTCGTCGAACCCGCGGTCGGCCTGCAGGCATTCCAGGCTCGCGAACTCGCCTTCCAACTCGGGCTCAACATCAAGCAGGTCGCGCGCGCGGTGACGACCGTTCTTGGCGCCTATCGCGCTTTCCGCGACTGCGATGCCTTGATGTTGGAGATCAATCCCCTGGTCGTGACGAGCGATGACAAGATCGTCGCCCTCGACGCCAAGATGTCGTTCGACGACAACGCGCTGTTCCGTCGCCACAACATCGCGGCTATGTATGACGCCTCGCAGCAAGACCCGCGCGAGGCGCAGGCCGCCGAGCATAATTTGAATTACATCGGCCTCGACGGCGAGATCGGCTGCATCGTCAACGGCGCAGGCCTCGCGATGGCGACCATGGACATGATCAAACATGCCGGCGGCAGCCCGGCGAATTTCCTCGACGTCGGCGGCGGCGCTTCGCCGGAGCGAGTTGCGACCGCATTCCGCCTGGTTCTCTCGGACGAGAAGGTGCGCAGCGTGCTGGTCAATATTTTCGCCGGCATCAACCGCTGCGACTGGGTCGCACAAGGCGTCGTCCAGGCCTGCAGAGAGACCGCGATCGGCGTGCCTCTGGTGGTCCGGCTCGCCGGCACCAATGTCGAGGCCGGCCGCAAGATCATCCGGGAAAGCGGCATTCCGATCATCAGCGCGGATACGCTGGGCGACGCCGCGGCGAAGGCCGTCGCCGCCTGCCAAAGCAGCGACACCGGCAAGAAGGTTTTGCCTGCGGACATTAGCGCATGATCCCGAAAAGGGGCCACCTTTTCGGATGGATCATGCCTCTAAACAAACCCAAAGCGTGATCACGACCTGCTCTGATCGCATCACACTCTAAGGGACGAAAAGGGACGCCATGAGCATTCTAATCGACGAAAAAACCCCGATTCTGGTGCAGGGACTAACCAGCGAGAAGGCGACGTTCCACGCCTCGGAGATGATGGCTGCTGGCAGCAAAATCGTCGCCGGCGTCACGCCCGGAAAGGGCGGCAAGAACTCATGTCGGCGTGCCGGTGTTCAACACGGTAAAAGAAGCGGTCAAGCAGACCGGCGCGACCACGAGCATTACCTTCGTCGCGCCGGCCTTTGCGGCCGATGCGATCATGGAAGCGGCCGACGCTGGCATCCGGCTCGTCTGCTCGATCACCGATGGCATTCCGGCGCAGGACATGATGCGCGTCAAGCGCTACCTCATGCGTTATCCGAAAGAGCGGCGCACCATGCTTGTCGGCCCCAATTGCGCCGGCATCATCAGCCCCGGCAAGGCAATGCTCGGCATCATGCCGCCTAATATTTACATGCGCGGCTCGGTCGGGCTCATCTCGCGTTCCGGCACGCTCGGCTATGAAGCCGCATCGCAGATGAAGGCCCTGGGCATCGGCATTACGACGAGCGTCGGCATCGGCGGCGATCCGATCAACGGCAGTTCATTCATCGATCATCTGGCGCTGTTCGAACAGGACGAAGAGACCGACGCGGTGCTGATCATCGGCGAAATCGGCGGCCCGCAGGAGGCGGAAGCCGCCGCCTGGATCAAAGCCAATATGACGAAGCCTGTCGTCGGCTTCGTGGCCGGCCTCACCGCCCCCAAGGGGCGGCGCATGGGCCATGCCGGCGCGATCATTTCCGCAGCGGGTGACAGCGCCGCGGAAAAGACCGAGATCATGCGGTCCCACGGCATGACCGTGTCACCGAGCCCGAGCGAGTTCGGCACGACCATGGCGAAGGTCATGGAAACGAACAAAGCGCGCCGAGTTCTCCGCTTGAAGAGGGCGCGGCGCGCCGACGGTATTGGTCCCTATCAAAAAAGGCATTCTGATGAGCTTTACCTTGATCGAGCAGGCGCGGCCGCGTCTGCACCGCTCTGAATTGGCGGTTCCCGGTTCGAACCCCACGATGTTCGAGAAAGCAGCGAAATCGCACGCCGACATCATCTTTCTCGATTGCGAAGACGCTGTCGCGCCGGACGACAAGGAGAAAGCCCGCATCAACATCATCGCCGGCCTTAACGACATCGATTGGGGCACCAAGACGATGATGCTCCGCATCAATGGCCTCGATACGCATTATATGTATCGCGACGTCGTCGACATCGTCGAAGCCTGCCCGCGGCTCGACATGATCTTGATCCCGAAAGTTGGCGTTGCCGCTGACGTCTATGCGATAGACATGCTCGTCACCCAGATCGAGACCGCCAAGAGACGCACCAAGAAGATTGGATTCGAAGTGCTAATCGAGACCGCCCTCGGCATGGCGAATGTCGAGGCGATTGCGCAGTCGAGCAAAAGGCTTGAGGCGATGTCATTCGGTGTCGCCGATTATGCCGCCTCGACGCGCGCCCGCACCACGGTCATCGGCGGCGTCAATCCGGACTATGGCGTTCTTTCGGACAAGGACGCGGGTGGCAAGCGCAGCTATTTCTGGGGCGACCAATGGCATGCGGCGCAGACACGCATGATGGTCGCCTGCCGCGCATACGGCCTGCGCCCGATCGATGGGCCGTTCGGCGATTTCTCCGACCGCGACGGCTATCTGGCAGCGGCCCGGCGTGCTGCCGTCCTCGGCTATGAAGGCAAATGGGCAATACACCCGTCGCAGATCGACCTCGCCAACGAGGTCTTCACTCCCTCGGAAGCAGAGATCGGCAAGGCGCGACGCGTCGTTGAGGCCATGCATCAAGCCGCCAAGGAAGGCAAAGGCGCCGTCTCGCTCGATGGCAAGCTGATCGATATCGCCAGCATCCGGATGGCGGAGGCCCTGCTCGACAAGGCCAAGGCCGTCGCGGGAGCGTGATCCGCTCAGGGTCCGTGCTTCTGTCATTGCGGACGCGGCGAAGCGACCCAGTCGTGTCTCTGGATTGCTCCGCCGCAATTGCTCCACGCAATGGCGCACCGGGATCTTCATCTTTCGCGGATCATGCTTTAAAGAGAGCCGCGATTGCGAGGATTCGACATGACCGATCCTGACGACGGCGATGACGCCAGCCACGAAGCCGGTGCTGCAGGCATTCCTGATCGTCCGCCGACAGGCCCGACGGGCGTACCCCGCGAAAAGCCGGTGATCGAAAGCCGCGCCGAGGCGAGCGAAGCGCCGGTCGAAGATACGTCCGGCGAGACGCAAGACGGATCGGCAGAGCATCCTTCGGCGCCCATCTCGCCGGATGCGGAATCGGCGCCCCCTACAGCGGAATTGGCGCCGCCGGATGCGGCGCCTCCTATGGCGGAGGCGGACAACGCTGCACCAACAGATGCCGCTCCGCCGCGCCGCGCCGGCCTTTGGCCTTTCGCTGCTGCGATCGTCCTTGCCGCGCTCATTGGAGTTGGCGGCGCTTTCGGGCTGCATATGCTCGACAAGACGCCAACTCGCCTCAACGCTCTTGGCGCGCGGCTGAACGCTCTCGAACAGCGCCCCGATCCGACCGAAGCCTTGCGCACGACGCAGGCGGCACTCGAAAAGCGCGTCGCCGCGCTCGAGACGGCGAGCCGCGAGGCGCAAGCCACCGCGGCAGGTCTGCGCAGCGAGCTTTCGAAACTCGCGGCGCAGAAAGCAGCCATGCCTGCGCCGGCCACGGGCGCGGCGCCGGATCTCGCGTCGCTTGAAGCGCGCGTCGGTGCGCTCGAAGCAAAGCTTGCTGCGCTCGATACTAAGGTCGGCGGCCTTGCCGGTACGCTGGATGCGCAAAAAAGCCAAGTTCGCGCCACCGAAGACCGCGTGACGCAATCGGCCGCGGCGCGCGCCGATAGCGAGGCCGTCGCCATCCTCGCCGCAAGTCTTCTGCGAAAAGTGGAAGCGGGCGTGCCTTACACCGCCGAACTCGCCGCGCTCGGCAATCGTGGCCTCGACAAGACGAAACTTGCCACCCTCGAACCTGCGGCGGCCTCAGGTGTCGCGACCGCGCCCGCGCTTGCCAAGCAGTTTTCCGAGCTGTCGGGGGCGATTCTCACCACAGAGCCCCCGGCGAAGGAAAATGGCTTCCTCGAACGCGTGCTGCACGACGCGGCGCGGCTGGTCCGCATTCGCAAGGTTGGCGATACGTCGGGGGACGATCTCGCCAGCCGCCTCGCGCGCGTACAGGTGGCGCTCAACGCGGGTGCCGTCGAGACGGCGTACCAACAGTGGAACGCGCTGCCGGACGCGGCAAAAGCCAAGTCCGCGGCCTTCGGTACGGCGGCGAAGAACCGGATCGATGCGCTTGCCGCCGCCCGGACCCTCGACGCCGAGGCCATGGCGGCCCTCACCAAGGCGAGATCGTGAAACTTCAACGCGCATTGAAGCGGCGCGAGCGGCATCCGAAGGCCCTCCTTTTACCAGGCTAATCATGTGATAGGGTTTGCGCGGTAAGAGCGCGTGAGCCGAAAGCGAGCCCGCTTTTAAGCGTCAACCCGAGCCCCGGCCATGATTCGTGTCCTGCTTTTTCTCATCGCCATCGCCCTTGTGGCCTTCGGCGTCGTCTGGATCGTCGAGCGGCCCGGCGAGATCGCGCTGGCCTGGCAGGGCTATCGCGTCGAAACCTCGGTCGCGGTGGCGCTGGCGATGGTGCTGGCGGCAGCGATCCTGCTTGCGATCCTCTTCGGTCTCCTGCGCTTTTTCGCCCGCCTGCCGTCGACAATGGCGCAGCGCGCGCGAGCGCGGCGGCGGGCCAAAGGCCACGCGGCGCTCTCGCGCGGGATGATAGCGGTGGGGGCCGGCGATGCGTGGCTGGCCCGCAGGTCCGCAACCGAAGCTGGTCGGCATCTCGACGATGAGCCGCTGACATTGCTCTTATCCGCACAGGCGGCGCAATTGTCCGGCGATCGCGCTGGAGCGGAGGCCGCCTTCGGCAAACTGGCGCGGCAACCGGCGACGCGTCTGCTCGGCCTTCGCGGCCTCCATGTCGAAGCGCAGCGCCGCGGCGATCACGAGGCCGCCGACCATTTCGCGCAGGAGGCGCATCGGATCGCGCCTCTGCCCTGGTCGGCAAAAGCGGTGCTCGATCGCCATGCCGCGCACGCGCAATGGGAAAGCGCGCTCGCCGCGCTTGAGAGCCATGTTGCGGCGAGGCTCGTCGACAAGAAGACGGGCGACCGTCAGCGCGCCGTGCTCGAAACGGCGGTGGCGCTCGACAAGGCTACGCGCGCGCCGGACGAAGCTCTGCAGCTCGCCCGCCAGGCGCTGGGCCGTGCGCCCGATCTTATCCCCGCCGTCGTCCTGGCGGCGCGCCTTCTCGCCCGCAAAGGCGAATTGCGCAAGGCTGCAAAGCTCATAGAAACTGCTTGGCAGCGCCAGCCGCATCCGGAGCTGGCCGAAGTCTATCTTGACCTGCGGCCGGGCGATTCCAATGCTGATCGGCTCGCCAAGGCGCGGGCGCTCGCCAAACTCATGCCGCACGACCCGGAAAGTCGCATGATCGTCGGCCGTGCGGCGCTGGCCGCGCGCGATTTTAAGGCGGCACGCGAAGCCATGGCACCGCTCATCGCCGACGGCGAACGCCCGACGGCACGCATGTGCCTGATCATGGCGGAATTGGAAGACAGCGAAACCGGCGACGAGGGCCAAGTACGCGAGTGGCTCGGCCGCAGCGCTCGGGCGCCGCGCGATCCGGTCTGGATGGCCGATGGCATCGCCGCCGCGACCTGGGCGCCGGTCTCGCCGGTCACCGGGCGGCTCGATGCCTTCGTCTGGCAGAAGCCGGCCGAACAGCTCGGAACGGAGATTGCAGCGCGAGATTGGAGCATCAAAACCATCGAGCGCGCGGCACCTGTCGCGGAGATCACGCACGAACCATCGCAGCAGGAACCGACGGAGCCGAAGCCGGCCGCGCCTGAGGCCAAGCCAATGCCTGAGTCGGACTTGCCGCCGATGCGGCTGCGTGGGCTCGGCACACACGCGCAAAAAGTGATCTTTCCAATGCCGGCGCCGCCCGACGATCCCGGTCTCAATGAGACGCAAGAGGACAGGGATCGTATCGGGCTTTTTTGAGATACCGAAGAGGGCGCTCGTGTTCGCACGTTGCCGGTTGAGGCTGGTTTCGCTCGCACCGGGGAGGGGATTTTTCGAAAAGCACCTCTCATACGGAAGAGCCTGCGGAACAGTCGTCTCCAAGCAGGAAGCACCGCCGGTTGCCAAAGCGCGACGAACCAGCATAAGAGAGGGCACCCGGTGCGATCTGCCCGGCGAGACTGCCGCAATAGCTCAGCTGGTAGAGCACCTCATTCGTAATGAGGGGGTCGGGGGTTCGAATCCCTCTTGCGGCACCAGAAAATATCTAATAATATCAAAATGTTACTCGATATGGTCGGTTCCGGCGGGGCCATCCAGTTTGCCGGAATCGCCACCGAATCGCCACGCTAACTTGAAACGTGACGCTATCCTGGAAAAGAAAAAGGCCCGCTTCGACGGGCCTTTTTGCTGTAGCCGGGCGCGTGATTTAACGCCCGGCTCTGCTGCTGCGAGCGCCCCGCTCAGACCGCCGTGCTGGCGACACCTTCTATGAAGTCGATCATGCCGTTGTAGTCGCCGCCGAGACCCTCAAGGAATTTCGGTAGCCAATCGCAAATGTTGTCTTCGGCGTGATGCGCGGCAAACTTAAGTTTCGCGACCACGTCCTCGTGCGACCGCGAAGGAGTTCTTCGGTAGCGCTTCTTCAATTTCGGCCAGTTCGTCGAACAAGGCATCAAACTTGGTTCGCGAGACGCGAATGCTCGTCCACTCCCGCCAAACACGAAAATATCTTTCGACGAGTTGCGCCGCGGACATTTCGGAAACCGGACGGTCCCCTGCATTAGTATTCATTTCTTACCCCTCGTAGCTGCAATATGATCTAACGGATCATATATGGCATCGAGTTTTAGAAGCTGTCAAGCTTATTATGATCTATTGGATCATTATTATTGACACATAGCCGCCCTTCGTAGCCAATAAGGGCATGCTAACACCCGCCCAAATCCGTGCCGCGCGCGCCCTGGTTGGTTGGTCTCAGGACGAGTTGGCCGAAGCGAGCGGCGTCGCCCGGCAGTCGATCAAAAACATCGAACGCGGCGTCACGGACCCGCGCCTATCGACGGCGATGGTGATTAAAACCACGCTGGAAAAGGCCGGCGTCCAGTTTCTCAACCAGAGCGACACCGCGCGCGGGCCGGGTGTGGCGTTGAAGGCGCCTATTTAGGCCGACCGACGCTCGCGATATGGGCGTCCGCCAGGTGCACGCCAAACGCAAATATCGCGTCATCAACGCCGGCCATGAAATTGTCCACACTCGGGAACCCATAGACGCGCTTTCGCATCGCCCGAACGGCAGAGTCCCTCTCACGACATGTCGTGATCGCGGCTTTTGCGATATGTTCGGGCCTCACGCCAACGACCGGCGAAGCCGCGATAACGCGCCGAAGACAGACTTCAACCGCCTTAAGGTAGTCATGTCTGGCCACGATAAGCCGAGGGACGAAGCTGTCCTCGGCGCCTTGGGCCGGCACGACGACCGTGGCGGCCAAGATTATCAAAACGAGGGTTATTTTCGGCATTGCCGCAAATAACCGCAGAGCGCCCGTAAACGCAAACGGCAGCAAGAAGCCCGAGCGCTTCACGAAGGAAACGGCGAAGATATTGCCGTGGATCGAGAGATTTCTTTACTGCGTCAGCGATACTCGCCCAAGCCGATCCCTAAAATCCCAGCGCGGCGCCGCAATGCGCCAACGGTTCTCTTCATTTGCTTTGAGATTTTCGCGACCGGCGTGCGCGCTTTCGAGTGTGCCTTCAAGGCGCGAACATCGTCTTTGGTCCAAGGCTTGATTACGCGGCGCGCTGTTTTGGCCGGCGTGGCTTTCTTCGGTGCGGCCTTCTTTGTCGTTACCTTCTTCGCCAATTTTGATCCTCCAGTTGAAGACAGATATGTAGGCATATACTCTTAGTATCAAATTAATGGACAGCGCGACGCTGCACCACGCGGCCACGCTGGGAGTTCTCACTATGCCCCGCTACATCGCTTTAGTTGACGGCGAACCCGGCGCTTATGGTGCCGTGTTTCCAGACGCGCCCGGTTGCGCTGCTATGGGCGATACGATTGAGGAAGCCTTGCTTAATGCGCGCACGGCATTAGGCGATTGGATTTTGCTCACAAAGGCCGACGCGAAACTGAGCGTTCCAAAACCGCGAACAGCCGACGAATTGCTCAAGGATCCCGAGGTGATTGAAGATATCGCTGAGACAGGCGCGGTAATGCGCGCTTTGCCGTTCATCATCGACTGAAATAACCTGATGCTCATCTCCGCAGACTACCTTAATTCCGAACGGCTCAAAGCCGACTCCCTTCTCCGCAGTGGAAAGAAATTTGCCTTCCGCGCAACCATCAAGGATGTCTGCCCCAGCGAGAAGGGCGAGCCTCGCTTCGCCAAGAAGGAAAACTATGTCATTCCACCCGCCGAAACGGTGATTTTTGGCGATCATATCTGTCTTTCGACGGGGGGCGCGCACCTCCTTAAACAGCTTGGACGGACCTTGTCGTGCGTCATTTCTACGCCCGCCGACTTTATCGCCGCCTCGCAATTAGTGCGTCGAAACCTTGCCCGGGTAGCTTCAAAAGATTGTAAAATAATTTGCGAGATCGCAGATGCGGGCCTAACCGCTTGCAAAATGACATCGCTCGATGGTCGATCATGGAAGCGAAGCAAAATCGAAGAGTACAAGACGCTACTCGAACAGCATGGAATACATTTTTCTAACGAAAATCTGCGTTATGGAACTCTATCCCAAACGAAATTGCCCCTCCTATTAGAGTTGTTGCCTAGTCAACACCGTCGCATTGTTGACTCGGCGCTCGGCAACTTCGGTAAAGCAGGATACGAGGCGGTCCGCGTCATCAATGACCAGATTGTATTCGCCTGGAATATGCACATCGTCTCGCCATTAGCTCGTAGCCGGAACGAACTCTTCATGGAAATCCGTTCCAAGCTCATCGAAATCGACGACGTCTCAAAATTCGATTCTCAAGAAATGGCCTTGAACGAACTTATCCGGCGACTAGACGCTCAAACATCCGCAGCGCAACACCTGGATATCGCCAAGCGTTTCCTTGCCGAAATTCGAGCATTCCTCAAAGCTGTAGATCAGGTCGCCATGGCGCCCTTACCAGCCGCAAAGCTCTATGTTCTTTCTTAAGTACTAGCGCGGTGACTGTATTCGTAAACTCACCACCAGCCCCACCACGAACGCCAGTAACACGACCACAAGCGCCGCAACCAAGCGCCAATCATATCGCTCGCGCCACGGCAGCCGCTTCCAAGCCGCGCGCGCGGCGGTGTCGAGGTTGTTCTGAGTTCGGTAGCCCATTCAAAGCGTGATCTTGGGGGTTGCGACAACTCTCCGAAATTGCATGTTCTCTGCCATATCGAGATGAAGAATGACGATATTGTCTGCCCGTGCAATCACGTCCTCAAGTACTTGCCGGTACTTCGCGTGCTCGCCGGGGATCTTATCGTTATTACGGTCCCACGCCGCTACGGTGCCCGCCAACCAATCACAGCCCCGGATCATATAATCGAACCACATGTGCTCTTTTGTGCCGCTGCGATCAGGCGCTGCGATCAAGATCCGAGCTTCTCTGAGATCAACGGCAAAGGTTTCCGCAAAAGCCCCCGTATTCCAGAATGCGTAATCCTGCCAAACGCCCTGACAATAGTTCGTCATGCTATCGCGATCCGGAAACCAGCCAATGATCTCGGAAGGACGATCGCGTCCTATAATCAATGTCAAGATGCCAAACCAGATACCAAGTAGCCAAATGTCGGCTAGCAGCGCGACGTTGAAGCCGTTCGCTTGCGCGTCCTGTTTTAGTTGCTTCCAGCGTGCGATCATAGCTGGCGGCAAGCCAAAATTGATAATCGTCTGCAGCGTCTGATCAATGTGCCCGCGGGCTAAATTCAACGGGACGCCTTCCCCGCCGAACACACCAGGATGCCCGTCGGTTGTAATCACGATGTGAAACCTGCGCGGATCGCGAAGCCATGCTACGCCATCCGCGCTAAGCTCTTTCGATTTTTTCAGGTCGTTGCGGATCGCTCGCGTTACGTCCTTCTCGATGTCCGCGGGCAGCGCGTCATACGGGAAAATCGTAAAAGCAAAACAATCATAAGGACGTTCCTTATTGTGCAGCGAGAAATCGGCCGCGATCATCCATTTGCGCACGGACGCATTTGTGGCTAGAAAATCCCGAAAAAGTTTGATCGCACTTTTGTCGAAGCATTCCAGAAAAGTTTTTGCGACCTCGGTCGGTGGATACATAGATCCTCGCTTGCCGAAGGTAATCGGCGGCGCTGCACGTCAATTTTGGCTCGCTCATCGATCGGAGCCGATTTCTGACGATACTATCAGTTGAACCGCCAGCCCCGGAGAATATTGGCTCTTTCGACATATTCAGATCGGGGCCGGTGCCCCCGTTCTGCAGGTATATGTATGACCTCCCGTAGATTACCGCGAAAATCGCGCAGCCTGCCATCAAGGCCGGCCTCGCGAAGTTCCGCGGTGCGCGCTTCGTGCATATGAACGCGGTAGTCTGAGTCAAAGGTAATGAGTTCCCGATCGTAAGCACGATGATGGAGAGCGCAGAGCGCGACGCCGTTCGCCGTTTCGTCGGTGCTATCTGGCTCGGCGACCGGCAGGATGTGTGCGCCATCAAGGAGGCGAAGCTGCAACCCGCATATGGCACATCGGTGCCGGTATGCGGTAAGGACGCGCTCGCTAAAATCAAGGGCGCGGAGCGCCCGACGAGTTTCGCCAATTGCCCATTTTCGAGGCTGCGCCACTTCCTCTTCGATATCACCTTCCGACACATCCCTGGGATTGGCCGCGATCCGCGTGAGCAAACCGATTTCGGTCGCGACCGAACCAGTGTCGTGGAGGCTCTCCAGGTTTTCCGTATAAGTGCCGATGAAATCCGGTCGAAAAGCTATTGCGATCTCGCCATTTTGTTTTGGATACATCGCAAATCGGTTTGCAACGGCCGCCTGCAAGGCAGGAAGACCAATCTGCATGGAAGGGGACTTCCCGAGGGGTCTGTTGTGCCGCCGATAATCAAATCCGGCGAAGACCTCGTCGTTCGGCCACCAACCGAGAATGAGAGTCTTACCACCAATCTCTGGAGCAAATCGGTTCCCCAAGACTCCTGTTGGCTGGATGCGGTACTCGGCCGCGTCTCTCGCCCCTCCACCGTGGCTGATGTTCCAGATGTACACACGAGCCGTGAATGCTCGACCATCGCGATAAACTCGATACCTAGCTGGATGTTCGCCCGGAGCGGAAAGATAAAGCACGTTCCAGCCACCGCTCTGGAAGCCTTCTTCCACCCGCTCAAGCAATTCGGGCTTCGTAAGCCTAGCCATCCTTCGTTACTCAGCCGCGTCGCTGAAGTGGTCCCCTGAGCCTTCACCTTCGGGGACGCTCCGCTCAGACTTAGACTTCTGTCCCGTTGACTCCGGCCGTTTCTTGCCGCCATCAGCAGCGAGCGGAATTGGATCAGGACCATTCCAAAGCAGCCCGGGCCGAGGCACGCGGTAGTAGGCGTCCGCGTCGGTAGATAGCGGCCGCTCTACAGCGCTCGGCCGCTTGAAACGGCCAAGAGCGCCGTCGAGATATTCTTGCATTATCTCGGCGCAGGCCCACTTGCGTGCAAGGCGCTCGGCGACCTCTCCAGTGACACAACTGCCCGCGAACGGGTCAAAAACAAAATCGCCCGGATCGGTCAGCATGCGGATGAAATACTCCGGCAGATCGGCTGGGAACCGCGCAGGATGAGGCTTAATGCCTTTCTCGATACAATAGCGCATATAGGCGCTGTTGCTTTCGGTATTGGGAATCGCAAGAAGGTTGGGCGGTATTGCTGCGCCATTATCTACGGAAAAGTTTTCGCTGATGTCGTGTCCGGAGGGACGCAACTTGGCCTTATAACCTTTGGCAAGCAGCGTTTGCATGCTTGGGCTATAAGGCTGCAAGACGCGGCGGTTACTTGCGCGCGGCCATTCCGTCTTTGACAGCCACCAAACGGTATTGATAGCGTCTTTCACGCGGATACGCCGAATGTTCACCCATTCCGCCGGTGTCGGCAACTTTGACGGATTCCACCAATAGAACTCTTGCGCGAGATGAAAGCCAAACTCCTCGCACAGCATGATAAGCAGCTTAAAGTGATAAAGGCTGCGCACGGCAAAGCCGGGCTTCCATGCTCCACCAAGGTCAATCACAAGGCTGCCACTGTCTTTTAAGATGCGCTTGATTGCCTCGGCATACGCCCGAAACCAGCGCAGATATTCATCTTCTTGCTCGTTCCCGTATTCCTTCTTGCGAGTGAGCGCAAAGGGCGGACTAGTAACGACAAGATCGACACTAGCCGCCTTCATGGCAGCCATCACTTCCAGACTGTTGCCGTGATAAACTTTGCCACGCTTCGTCGCATGAAACAGAGTGGGGCCGCGCTTCTTTTTCATCGCTCGTCCCCTAAATCAATTTTCTTGAGTGTCATCGCGTGCTCGGCCTCGCGGCGAAACGCATCGACGATATAAGCGGCATTGGCCGTTATGGCGGTCAGATCGGCCCGGTCAAGCATGACGATCGCCAGATTGGAATCCGCCATAATTTTGTTGGCGTAGCGGCGCGCTTCTGCACCGATTTCGCCCGTTGTCACAATGACGATGGCCGTACTCTTTATGAAGTGAGTAAGACCAACCTCCTTCGCAACGTCGTCGAGCGCCACGCGCGAAGTGTTTTTGCATTGAACTTGCCAACGAGAGTAAACGAGCCGGGTCGAATGAAAGATAAGATCGACCTCGGCGCCGCCGGTCGCACTCGCGCGCAGGCGCGTTGCGACATAATCCATGCCGAGGCTGCGCATGAGCTTGAACGCCAGCGCCTCCAGACCAAGGCCAGCGATGTAGCGGTCCTGGGATTTTATTTCTTTGAGAATATCGGCAAGCGGCTTGTTGAGCAGATCGAGAAGCTTCGGATCGACCTGATCTTTTAACTGCTCCAGAAGCGGGCCGAGAATATCGACGCGAACTTTCTTGGTTGGTTTGACAAGAAAGGGTTTAGCGCCGCGCCCGCTCGTTGTTTTGGTGACCTCGATGTAGCCACCCTGCAAGAGCGCGTTGAGCACGTCTTTGGGCAGGCTTTTGTCGGGGAAGCGCACGCCGAACGTGGCATTGGCGAGCCGCACGATTTCGTTGGCGGGTTGCGGCGTGACTACGCCGGTATTGGCGAGTGCGAGCAGGAAAGCGCGCTGCTGTGCGGTGAAGCGAGCCAGCGCCGGAAAGTCACTCGGGTCGGCGCCAAGGACGGCGCGCACGCGGATCGGATCAACCTGCCAGCGCGAGCCGACTATGACGCCGGCCTTGGCCAGCCAGAGGCGCATCATGCTCGGGTGCTTTCCGCCGCGCGGAAAGTGTATGCCGCGCTGTTCGAGAGCAAAGCGCAGACTGTCTAGCGTAATGTCTTCGCCCGCGACCACCATGTCCTGAAGGCACTGGATGAAGGCCATGCCTTTGAGGTTGAGCAGGATGTGGCGCGCGAACTCTTCATAAAGCTCGTTTCCCTTGTGACGCAGGGCAAAAAGGCTTCTGCCCGTTTCGGTAAAACGCGCCTCGCGGTCGATGATGCCGTAGGCGATCATGCCGAGCTTGCAGTTATTCGCGAGCTTCCCGCGATTATATTCCTTATCTTCCTCGTTCGTCGGCTTCGCCGCATGCTTGTCAAACCATCTTTTGAGAATCGCCACTTCAAGCGCGTGCGGATCGCCCTGATTGGAGTTCGGCAATCTCCAGCAATTCCGGAAGGTCTATCACGGTCGGAGAAAATTCGCTGCCGAAAGGAAGATCGCTGGTCGTTCCGGCCATGTCAGGGTCGGCCTCCGCTTCGCACGGTCATGCGAGAGACTGGCGATGAGGCTTTTGAGTGCTTGAGGAAGCTTTCGATGGCGCGGCGGATCACCCACGCGGCGGATGCGTCGTTCTCGTTGGCAATATCGCAAATGCGGGCATGGGCGTGAGCATCGAGAGTGACGGTTATCCGCGTGGTATTCCTGTTCGACCTCGGGCGACCCATGTGATTTGCTTTTATGTTTTCCTCACCACACAACAGCAGCTTCCGCCGAAGCTAGCAAGCGATTCGCCTCGCGCGGAGCGAATTGTCTGTGATTAGCCATGCCCTCTCTTTATTTCGCTCAGACCGATCCGTTATTGAACCAGCCAAAGCACACACAGTATCGCTTGCATGTTTGTGTTTGACACTACGTTATTTTTACTTGAGACTTGCCATGGACCCTACCGCCGCGCTTAGGCGTAATCGCTCATTTGCGGCCAACGGTGCAGGCTCGCCTCGATAGCGCCGGTCGTCTTGATCGACGTCTTGGCCGCGTTGCCATGCACATGGATATCGGCCCGGATATGCCCTTGCGTCGCCGCAGCGGCGCGCGCTGAGCCGGTCGCAACCCCCGAGGCCAGTCCGGTAGCCCGGCGCTGCGGACCGGCCTCACCGGCCCGTAGAGCGCGATAGGCCCGCGCTTCCAAACCGGGATGCAGCGGCAATGACGACCAAGCGCCAAGGCCCTGCTTATGGGCAATTCACGACGCCATCTTGCGCTGGTTTTCTTCCGAAAACAGATCGCTCATCTTGAGGCCAAGCGCCTTCATAGCGGCAAGCTGCGTGGCGTTGACGATCTGGAACGCGCCCTTCGCCGACGAATTCGTGGCCTCGCCAATCGCCGTATTGTGCCGGATCCAATCGCCCCACTCCAGCGATTGCGCCAAGGTCATCTTGGTTAGCGGCATCGGCGACTTCGTGTAGCCGAGCGACGTGTCGTATGGATCGCCGTGCTTTCCCGTGCCTTCCGACTGAATGATGGCGTCATAGAAGGCGTTGGGGTCGCGATAGTTGCCAGTTGAACCGTCCTGCCTGCCAATCGCGCGAGCCGCGCGCGTAACAGGGCTAGCGTCGTCGGTGACGTAATCCGCCTTCTGAATGCCGCCAGCGGCTGAGGCCGCCATCAACTCGCGAAAGGCCGCCAGGACGCCGGACTTCGTGCCGTCCGCGATAATGCCGGTGAGGCCGAACGTGGCGCCCGTGGCCGCTGTGCTAAAGGCCGTCCGCTGAAACAGCCCGTTTCCGTCGCCGCTATAGCTTGAGCGATGAAACAGATTTCCGCGAACTGGCGGCGGCGGGGCTTTTTGCGGGGTCGTGGAGTTTGAAGGCCCGCTTCCCGACAAATCGATGCCGAATTCCGCCCGGACCGAGCTAGCGAAAACCTTCCCGAGTTCTTTTCCGAGAGCGACGATGTCGCCGCTTTTCAGCGCATTGCCGAGCTTTTGCGGCTCATCCGGATTTGCTTTCTTCCCATTCAGATCATTTGTGAGCGTCGTAGCTTCGTCGACGACACTTTTCATCTGTTTGAGAAATTCGGGACCGTACCGATTCTCGAAATTCTCAAGCGCGTCGTTGAATTGAATTGTCGCGTCGCGAAATTCCTGAGCCTGCTTCGTAAGCTCGGGATTTATAGGGTTCAAGGACTTCTGCTGTTTCGCGAACTCATCAAAAAAGCCCTTCGCGCCATTGCGCATGAGCTTTTCCATATCGTCGCCACTACCGAACAACTCGCCGAGCAATTGCCGCTGTAGCATCGGCTGATTCTTAAGCTGGTCTAGAAACGCGAGTATGTCGTGAACTTGATGTTCCGAATCTTCGCCGAGTAGCTTCTTGGTTAGGCTCGGCCACTTCTGCGACAGCAAGCCGTATAGATCGCCAATGTGATTGCGAAACTGTGGCATCTGCGAAGTCAGGTGATTTAACGCCGACTGCATGGAATTGGCCGTAACGCCGAAACTCAAGCCCGCATGACTCCACGCATTCAGCCAGTCAATCGTCACGCCGGTTTCGCGGCCAAGCTCTTTCATCTGAAGACTGCGGTCGCCGAGCGCTCGCATCTGAACGACAACCGCTGCAAGCGAGCCAGCCGTCGCTAGACCGCCGAGGCCAATCGCGCCAAGCGCCGTAGCAGCATTGCCGCCAAAGGTTGCGAACTTGGCAGTCTCCGTCCCGAGATTTTTCATCTCGGCCGTCGCAGCCTTCATGCTCGGGCTGGCGCGGACGCTGTTGAGCAATTCCTTAATCTTGCGCAGCGCCGGGGACATGTTGTCCCGTACCTCGGCCTGCAACCGCAATTTTTCGTCAGCCATTATTTGTTTCTTTCTCAGCCGGCTTGGCGTCGACCTTCGGTTTGAAGATCGCTTCGGCGCGCTCAAGGGCGTTTTCACGGCGATGAAGAGGCCGCGTCGCGCGCTTCGCGATAGGCCGGGTGACGTAGCCCAGGGACGCGCCTTGAGGTTTGCCCGTCATGACCGCCTCAAAAGTTTGCGCGCCTCGCGCGCGCCCTTCTCGACATCACGCTTATCGAAGGCAACAGACTTGGCGCGCTGGCCGCTCAAGGGGCCAGCAAGTGCCTTCCTTGCTTCCGCTGCACCGCGAGCTTGCGCGCTAGATTGGCTTGTTTGGTTGAGCAGGCGCGTCGCCTCGGCTGCGCCGCGCTGCTGCGGGGTTTGCCGATTGCGAGGCCGCTTGCGGCCAGCAGAGCGAATCCGCGCGTCCGCGTCAGCAGGAATTGCGACCGCGCTGATCTCAATAGGTTGCCAATCTGTCGCCGTGACTACAGGCGGTTCATCATCCGATCTTGTAGATGAGAACACCCAATAGCCGACCGAAATATTTCTGATTACGCCTTCACGAATTTTCTGCACCGTATCGACGTCGCCACCCGCGCTGGACAACTGAATCCTTGCGATGCCCTTTCCATTCTCAATTCGCGCGCTGCCTGGAATGACGCTTCCGATGATATTCGACAGCCCTTCCGAGTTGTGTGAAGTCAAGAAAAGGCGCGCCAGCATTAAGCCGATCGAGGCGCACGCTTTTGGGATCCATAGAAAGCCTTTCAACGAAAGGCCCGTCGTAGTCTTCGCGCGGCACGTCCGCGCCGGTTGACCAAACCACCTCGATCGAATTTTCAGTCTCATTATAGCTGGCCGACCTAATTTTCGCCGGGGCATAAGTTCTGCTTTTCATCTTTTAAAATCCATTAGGCGTAATGATTGTTCGGCCGTCCTCAGTGTGCCTCGACGGCACGGGATCGGGCTTCGGCGGCCACTCGTTCGGCGGCAGCGTGATTTTGCGCGTGCCATCCGGCAGAGTTCGCTCGCCGTATTTTTGCGCCTCTTGCGGCGCAGGCTGATGCGAAACTGGCGTGATCGACGGTCGGGACTTGGCGGCAACTGCGGCGGCGTATTCCTCGTCGCCGCTAAATATCCAGCGGCCATTAGCGAAGACCGGCTGTGGTATGTAGGGCTTCGGCGGCGGCGGTGGCTCGCCATGATTCCAGATAAATCCCGCGCCATCGATCGCGGCTGGAAGAACAACGCTTCCACCGATGCGAAGGCCGTAAGAATCAAGCCGGTGTGCATATGACGCACGATTGTCGTCGGCGATCCGTATTGTTTCGGCGTGCGTTGCAATTTCGCGTAGCGTCTCTACGACGGCAGCGGCGCGCTTGGTGTACACGCCGACCAGGCGCTCAACTTCCGCCTCGGCGCCGAGGCCAGCCTCATATAACGAGCGACGCTTTTCTTCTTTTTCGCGGGCCTTTGCCTCGGCATGCTGCGCTTCGGCGGCCTGCGACTGTGCCTTCAGGCGCAACAAGCTTCGCTTCTTGCGCTCGACTTCAAGCACGTGCGCCTCGAAGGCGTCGTCGCCGAGCTCTAACGCTTTCGCGTTACGCTCAGATTCCGCAGTGGCGATTTGGTTTTCAAGGCCCGCTATATCGGCCTTGATGCTCGCCACCAAAGCGGCGGCTTCAACGGCGCTCGGCTCTGCGGCCGGCGCGAGTGTTTTGGGTTTCATGTGTTCCTCGTGTTGGAAAATGGTGCGGGCCTTGGCAGCCTTGTCCGCAAAAATGGCCACGGGGCGCGGAGGCTACCTTTCCGTTTTTCGGCGGCCTCGCGGCGCCGGCAAGGTATCTGCCCCGAATTGGTGCTGTAGGGCGCTATTTGCTCGTGCCGGCCTCGCCCAGCCGCGCGATTACTGCGCGCCGCAGGGCGGCAAGGTTCTTTCGCTTCGCAGCCTCGACGGCGGCGCGAGCCTCTTTGCGAATAGCGGCCTGCTCGGCCTCGCTGTAGCGCTTTTGATTATTCGTCTGTTTCAAACTGTTCCTCTCCAATGTCGGCCTCGGCGCCCGCGTCGTCATCGGGCGGTTCGCCGCGGCAGGTCTCGGCCCATTTTTCGTTGAGAAGCTGCTGCGCGACCCGCATGGCGCGGTTTATCTCATCCCCGATCAGGACGCGGATTTCGTGTGGACTAGTCATTAGCGAGGCGCGGCCGGCGCATTTGACAGCGACATTGTCGAGTTCCTGATCGCAGGGCCTGAGCGAAATCGGACATATTTTCGCTCGCGTCGGCGACCAAAACGACCGCCCGCAAGCGCTCATCAAGATCGACTTCCGCCATTCTCGCCTGGGCGACGGATTTGCGGCGGTCGGCTTCTTCCTTCGTGATTTGTCCGGCTTCGCCGTGAAAGCTGGCGAGGGCGTCAGCGATGGCGGTGCGGACTTGCCATGCGAAGATTGCCGGAATCGATAGCTGCCACTCTTTTCCGCTGGACCGATCGGCCTTCTCGACAGCCGGTGCGCCGCGCGATATCCACGCTGACAACGTGTTGCGCGACGTGCCAATAATTTCCGCCGCTTTCGCTAGGGAATAGGTCGGCATTGATCAGCCTTTTCTTGATAAAAGATTTCCGGATCAATCAGTTGCGCATACTGCTGTTGAATTGATTTCACAAAAATTTTATGCAGATTCCAACCGCGGTGCGGCCTTTCCCGTACCCTCCGGGGTGGTAGAAAGAACCTAAGTATTTGAAATCACCAGTATTTCTGGATTTTTGCCTAGGAAACGTGCATCTGCCGCCCGTGCCTGAAGATCGCTGCGGCCGGCGGCTTCGGCGTGGACGCGCCAGACTCAAGAGCCGCGTCAACTCGCTTCAATGTCTCGCTGACATTGAGCGCGATCACGCCGTAGTCGCCGCCAAACAATCCGGCCATAAGCGCTTCAAATTCTTCGCGCTCATGCGGATTGATAATTCGTGCGCAATCTTTGTCGATCACAAGGAAGGTTTTGCCTTCCTTGTGCAGTTGCGCGCGCGGGCGATACTTCGATCTCTCGTCAGAGAATACGGACGCCGCTTTCGCGGCATCGGCGACGGGCAGGCCGATGCGCGTCAACTCATGAACGATAGCGATGCGGTCAACGTCTCGGACGCCGAAATCCCGGTGATTGCCTTTGCCGCTGCGCGGCGCTGGAATAATTCCGCGATCGAGCCAATCGCTGAGCGTTCGCGCGTTCATTCCGACAGCGTCGGCGATTTGTGCAAGCTTATAGGACATAGCGTTTTCCAGTTTTGTTTAGGCGAAGAAAGAGCGCCGCCCGATAGGGGCGGCTAGTTAGCGCGGGACCGCGAGTGCGCGCGTTTGTTTTCATTGGGCGCGCAGTGCATCCGTGCAGCGCCACCGCCGCGTTAGACGGCAGAGTCAGGGAGTCACCGTGACGCTCGTGACGTCGCCACGGCGACTTCAACCTTTTGGGGCTGCGGACGAGGAGAGGAACGCTGCCCCTAATAGGTTAGGCGGCCCACCCCAGACATTGGTGTCAACTGGCCATTTTGGGTGTCAGCGCCATTGGCCAGTTATCATTCGCGGCGTCGAGCGCGTCAGCGATGAGTTTCGTTCCGAGTGCCGACGCGGCGTTATATTTCTTCCCCATAGCCTCGCCGATCTGGCGGGCCGTCCTTCGATTGACGACTGCAAGTCGCAGCACCTCAAAGGCGTCTTCGCCGATTACCCGACGGAGGCGCTCAAGCTGATGCTTTGCGCCCAGCCTTTCTTCCAGCGCCGACACGTGGCAAGTCGCGCCCACGTCACCCGAGGGATGGACCGCCGTGGCCGACAAGTCGTGCTCGTCGTCATCCCGATCTGGCCCACGCGGCGCGTAAAAGCGCTCGCCTCTGACGCGCCGCCATTTGCCCTTGACGCGACGCCGTTCGCCCTGCACGCGGTGCCATTCGCACTTGAGCCGGTATTCCGCGTAACTGGTGAATTTGATCGGCACAAGTTTGCCATCGATAAGTTGATTCTCCCAAACGTGTATGATTTGGAACTCGGCGCCCCCACCCTTTTTGCCGTTCGGTAATACGGTCGAGGAAGATTTGAATGCGCCCGCTCTGACCAAGGCCACAAGGTCGGTGCCCTCGCGCATGCAGAAGTCGACGCCATAGCCGGGATCGCCCGGGGAGCCGTCATCGTTGGCAGTGACTTCGTCGAGTAGGCTTGCAATTTCTGAGGCGGCCTCAAGTTTGTACATTCCCGCCACCGAGGGCACGTCGCCATCCGGCATAGCGGCTAATTCAAACAGGCGGGCGAGCCTGAGCAAAACGAAGCGCTTTTGCTCGCATCCTTCGCCGGCATTGAGGCGCATAGCCGGCCAGGAATGGGCCTTGGCGCCGGTAATCTGTGGGTTGTTATCGTTGGCAAATAGTTCGTCGTCCGTCTCGGGGGCGTCGGCTAAAATTGAGCGCACCACAGCCGCGCGTAATTGCGGCGGCCAATTATCATTAGCAAAAATCACATTGTCCTCGTCGTCTGGAATGCCGCTAATGCGGCAGGGCCTTTGGCCCTAATGAGCGGCGCCGCAGCGAATCGCTCGGGTAAAAGCCCGCGCTATGCGGGTATGAGCGCAAATTCCCTGATCACCGCACCAACGCCTAGCTCAACAGTCGTAAACCGCGCGGCATGCCATCTGCCGCAAAGCGCATCGTTTGCGACGACAGGCATAAGGGATCCATGTACCGGGCGGCGCATTCCGAACACCCTGTTGTCGTTAAGGTGTTGGCCCTGATCCCACGCGGCAACATGAAAAAATCCTGCGTTGGCTTCGTCCCGCCAAACCCAGCAGGTGATCTCGCCTTCTATCCATTCGTCCGCGCCAACCGGCAGATTATTGCCAACCGATATAACGAGTGTCTTGTCGAATCCGATATCATCGAGAAAAGGTTGCAAGTGGGCAGCGAACTTCGTGAGGCCCAATTCTTCCAGCACCGCGCCGTTATCGAGCGCCGGCGCTTCTGAGCTAGGGCGGATTTCTGGCGTCTCGGGCGCCGAGCCGCCGCCGATATTGGTTGTGTTCTGCAGATATGTCGTGCCGTTGCGCTCAACCTCGCGAACGGCGGGTTTTTCTATCTGCGGAATTTCCGCAGATAGCTTTTTAATGTGATTCCGAACTGTACCTTCGTCGACGGCGCATAGCCGAGCAATCTTGCGAATCGGAAACTTCTTCCACTCATCGTCGGTTAGCAGTGTTCTCACGGCTCGCTGTTTATCTTCCGCCGTCCTTCTCAGCCCGTGGCTTGCGTTCGCGCCCACGCTGAACAGGACGGCATCGCGGCGCGTGCCTTGGCGGATATCGGCGTCGATACCATTGAGGCGAGCCTTCTTGGCCCCGGCGTGACGGTGAAAGCCATCGGCGAGCCAGTAGGCCGTGCCGTCAAAGAAGGTGACGATTGGCGGGAACGTTGCGCCAGCCTTGAAGGCTTCGGCGTAATCGTCAATCACGTTCTGGTATATGGCCGCGCGCGGCTGTGTGCCGCCGTCAAGGCGGATTGAATTGAGGCTTAGGACTGTGGGCAAGATAGACTCCTTTGAATGCCACCCTTCCAACGCAGCACTTTCTTCTGCCTTCTGGGCTGGAACTTCCGGCGCCCTCCGTGGGCGTTGGGGTGTTCCAACCCAACCGGGGGTATAAGGGGGTTGGAGCACACCCCCCGTTGGTAGCGTTGGCAGGGCGTTGGTAGGGCGTTGGAAGCGTTAGTTGGAAGGCACGCGATCCGGCCCAAAATTCTCCGATGCAACGATCAGTCTGCTGCGCTGTTTCGAAGGCGGTCCTTCCTTCACGATCTGGATCTTCTCGGCGTCGAGAAGCCGCTGCAATGCGCCCGTTAGATCCTTCTTCGATACGCCCTTCGCGTCCGGATGCTTCACCATAACGGTGGGCGCATATAATTGACTTGGGCTTGGGCTGAGGCTTTGGCCTTGCCGAGTTAGCTTTGAAAGGAGTCCCAGGAAAATACCGTCAGCGCGCTTGTCGAGTACCGCACGGGCCGGATTGGTTTGGGTGCCATCGTCGGAGACGAAGCGGCCACGATCCCAGCGCAACGCTATCTTCCCGCCTTTCGGGCCGAAGTTCGCCTTCATGGTCGTGAGCACACGGGCGTCAGGATCGGCGTCCTTCTCGGCTGCGGCCGTCAGGTAGAGGCGGCTGCGCACCGCGCCATTCCAAGCCGTAGAGCCGGACAGCCCCGTGCCAGTCGTCATGCCTTGCACGGAAGGATGGCTTAAGAGAAGTACTGCGCAATCAAGCGTCATCGCGAGGCGATGCAAGGCACCGACGAATTGCTTGACCTGGACGCGCTTGACTTCGTCGCCGCCAAAGAAATCTACGCTGGTATCAAGAACGACCAACGCAGGCATGAACGCGCATATTTCGTCGATCACCGGCTGCAGCAAAGGTGTCTCGGTTAGTTTGCCGTGGTGCTCGACCATGAGCAGGGCGTCGCGATCGGCCAGGGGCAGCAAACGAAAATCTGATAGTTCGGAAAACGAACGACCAAAGCCATCCAGGATCGCCACCATGCGCCGATGGAACTCATCGGCCTCGTCCTCAGCGCCAATGTAGAGACAGCGGCCCGCTGCTGGTTTCACGTCGCCCCACGCCGGGCAATCGAGCGCGGTGGCCATGCCGATCTGCAATGCCAAGAGGGTTTTGCCCGTGCCGCCGTCGCCGGACAGCAGCGTCACAGTACGGCTGGGAATCAGGCCAGGGAGAAGCCACTGGCGCTCGGGGACGGGCTGGCCCTGCCAAACGGCGGGATTGATGATGATAAGCGGTTTCTGGCCTTGCTCGGCAGAAGATTTCAGCCTGCTGATTATTGTCGTTCGCCGGCCCGTGTTCTTCGAACGTTTGCTCGTATTCTGGGAACTCGTTTTCGAGGTCGAGTTCTTCCCCGCGCAAGGGTATTTCGGATGGATCGATCCACTCAAATGGCGTTGCTCGAATCGGCGAGGGTTCTTTGGTCTTAGGCTGCGTGCTGGCGATCATCGGACTTGCGGTCCTCCAAGTTGTTGAATGCTTCAGAAGCAAGGCCGGTAAGAGCCTCGGCCAGACGTGTGCTGAAGGTGACGCAACGGCTTCCTCCTGCGGATTGCGCGTAGACAAAGCGGCGGCCCGAAGGGTCTTCGACGAGCCGAACACCGACCAACCTTAAATCGTCGTTTATCTGGACGTTGAATTTCGCAAGGTCACGCAACCGGCCAGTTCCGGCGTGGGCGCGTTCAATAGATAAGAGTTTCAAGCTTGTCTCGCCTTTCAGGCTGCAAGTTTTTGCAACCACTGGTCTTTCCTTTCGAAGAAAAGATCGTCGCCCCGCTCGCACAAAACAAAGCCACGCCGATCCATGTCGGCCACCGCCAACGCTACATTCTTGTCAAACTCGCTCAGGCGTGGATCTGTGCGTACCCTGGCTTCCCACGCACGACGCTTCGCACGATTGCCCATGGTGATCTCCGATTGTCAGGATTGCGCGCCGCAATGCGCGCTGTTGATTCCTACGATACGCGAGGACTCTTCAAACACTCCTAAAAAGCCGAGATTTTTCTTATGGGGATCCCGCCGCCGCGCATTCGCTTCGCGGGTGAAAAGCAACCCAAGGCACGGCGGCGGGAAACTAGGCGGCCGGCAGCAATTCGATACCGAGTTCGAGCGGCTTCGCTGCGGATGGAATCTTCCGCGCCAGCGAGCGGCTGGTTTAAGTCCAGGTGCGTGTTGGTGTAGTTTCTGACGACTGCGTAGGGGTTCCCATTCCAGTTATCCGCACGGCGGCGGCTCTTCACGAGGCGGCAGTCGATCCGCTTGGCAAGACGGCGGACGTAATCTTCGTGTGAATTGCTCATTTTGATTCCCTCTTGTTTTAGGCTCAACGCGCCGCGCGTGCACCGCAGAGTCACGGCACATTATCTGACGTGAATATTCGCGTTCGGGCCATGTGCCTCACGAAGCATGTTGTATATATTTCGTCTGCCTTGCTCGCGTTCGGCCAGCGCAGCCGCAGCCGGGTGATTGTCATTCGCCCATGTCGAGACGCGACGCTTACTTTCGAGCCAAAAGTCCAAGTCGTCGGTGCTGTACACAACGGCGCGACCAACCTTGAAAAAGGCAGGTCCATCGGCGCCCATGCGCAATTTGTCGAGAGAAGACTTTGAAAGGCCAACGTACTTGGCCGCCTCGGCAACCCTTATGTTCGGCATTATTCCCTCCGTGGCAGCGAACGTCGCGTCCATATTCCAACTATGAGGGAATTTTATTCACACTAACAGACTGTCATTCTTGTGAGAGCGAAACGGCCGCACTCTTTAGGGCTTTCTCGGCAACGCGCTCGTACTTCTCGCGCCGGATCGAATCGGGAATGCTAGACTTGCGGCTAAACAGATTGCTGAGCGTACTCGCCTTCTGATCGACGCGCCTCGCGACGATCTTTGCGGCTTGTGACTGAGAGTTTCCGTTTCGCACTTCGGACCGAAGCATCGAGCGCAATATAAATTCGCCGAAGCCCACGGGCCTGCCCCCAAGGCTGCTTCGATCAACAGGCGTTTCTATTTGGAAGGCCGGCTCATGTTTGAGGGCGAGCGCCAGGGCCAGGGCGCGCCAACCTTCAGCGTCCGGTTCTAAACCATTGTGCGAGGCTAGTAGAGCTTCTAGGCGCTCTGCAAGCTCACTCTGTAACGACTCGGCCGTTGTATCATCCGCAATGCGCAGCGGCGGCCGGCTAAGCGTCTCGGCAACCCAATCGCTCACTTCCCGCCTCCCATCGCTTTTTCAATCTTCGACGCGATCACATTCGCTGCGGCACGCACCGGGTCCGTGTCGAGGTGTGCATAGCGTTGAGTCGTGCTGGCCTGGCTGTGCCCTAGTAGCTTTCCTATCACCGGCAGGCCCATGCCAGCGCCAGCACCGACGCTCGCGAATGAGTGCCTCAAGTCGTGCAAGCGAACGTCTTCCAGGCCAGCGCGGCGACGTACCGTCGCCCACGGGCGTTTCAGGTCGGCGCGCGGTTTTTCGTGCTTCTGGCCCGCAGACTCAGAAGCAATGACATATACCCCGAGCCGAGGAAGGTTCCTCAATATGTCTGCTGCGGGCGCCGCCAGCACAATCGTTTTGCGACCTGTTTTTGAGTCAGGCAGAAAGAGCAGGCCGCGTTCCATATCCACTTCTTGCCAGCGCAGGTGCAGAATTTCGCGTAGCCGACAGCCCGTTAAAATTAAGAGCCGCAGCGCCGCGGCGGCGAACGGATCGATCTTCGTGCGCGTGTTTTCCGGCCTCTTCGGTGCGTGCTTTGAGGGCGAGGGTTTGTGCGAAATCCCAACGGTTTCGGCTTCGCGGATAGCCTCACCAAGACGGCCCATCTCGTCTTCGGAGAGATATCGTTCGCGCGTCTGTTCTTTATATTTTTCGATCTTTCGCGCGGGATTGTATCCTTCTGGAACCAATCCGCGCCGTTCTGCGAATGAGTAAGCCGCGCTCAACACGGCGAGCATGTGGTTGGCTTGGTAAGGTATCGACCTCAGCGACAAGTGTAGCTTCGCGACTTCCGCACGTGTTGCCTTCGCGGCCTTGGTCGATCCCAATGCCGGTTTCACGATCTTATCTAGAATAAGACGGTAATCCTCGGCGGTTCCCGGCTTGCGGCGAGGAACGACATGCTCCTCTAGAAAAGCATCGGCCAATTCGGCAACCGTGATGCCGGCTCGGTCTTCAGCCCGTTTCGACGCTGGATCCTCGCCAACTCGCGCTTCGGCAATCATAGCCTTGGCAAGCTGACGCGCCTTCTCGGGAGAGACAAGGCTGGGTGAGCCAATCACGACTCGGCGCTTCGCAGTTCCTCGGCCCGAAACGCCGGGACGAAATTCTGCGATCCACGACCTAACGCCGGATGGCAGCACCTTGATGCCAAATCCCTTCAACTCTGAGTCGTAATAGACGGTGGGTTTTTCGACGGCTGGAAGGCGCCCAACGCTCGACCGGCTAATTTTGATAATGGGCATTTAGCGGGCCTTAGGAATCGCCACCGAATCGCCACCGCGAGCGGAAACCCGGTGAAACAGCGTGAGATAAGCGAAGCCACAATGTACGATAAAATAGTTAAAAATCAATGTGGTATTGCGATTCAAAGAAACGGCGCGACACTCTAAAAAATTGTTTTCGTCAAATTCGTAATGAGGGGGTCGGGGGTTCGAATCCCTCTTGCGGCACAATAAAATCAACAAGCTAAGCTTAACTCGTCATTCGTCATTTGATGAACATGGACTTCGGCTAACTCTGTGGAAACGTCGCGCGTCTCAAAAGCCACGGTCTCGAAGCCTGCTGGCCGTTCCAGCGACACGATCATTATCCGTAAGGGTCGGCTCCCCGATCCAGCAACGGAGCCTATCCCATGATGACCGCGAAGCTGTACGGCGTGGTCGCAAAGCAAACCCAAGAATAGTTTCGGTGGCTCTGGGAACGGAAACGCTTTGTTAGGCGAATCATCGAACGGTGCAATGGGCGGTCGAAGATTGAAGTCTGCCGCGGATGCTCGGTCGACAATGTGCCGTCTTGGGTGAGAAAATTCTTTTCCAAAGGAGCCCACTACCGATGCGCCAAGTCGCGGACGATCTGGATATGCGCATGATGGCGCGGTGCATCGAGCTCTCCCGCGACGCCATCGCGGCGGGCGAGCTTCCCTTTGCCTGCGTGATCTGTCGCGAAGGAGAGGTCGTGGCAGAAGCCACGAATCGCGTGGTGCGCGACCGAGATGTAGCGCGGCACGCCGAGATGGTTGCCATGTCGGAAGTCCAACGGGTCCTCGGCACCAAGCGGCTGTCGCGCTGCACGCTCTATTCCAATGTCGAGCCCTGCGGGATGTGCTCCTACTGCATTCGCGAGACCCGCATGCGCAAGGTGGTCTATGCGATCCGCTCGCCAATCATGGGCGGACATTCGAAATGGAAGCTGCTTCAGGATAGGGAGATCTCCGGCGTCATCCCGGAAGTTTTCGGCCGCGTCCCGGAGATCGCCAGCGCGGTAATGCAGGAGGAGGCGGAAGCGGTGTGGCGGAATTGGCACCCGCTGATCTGGAAAATCATCAAGTTCCGTGGGTGCTTCAGTGGCCCAACCCTCGAGCAAGCGGCCGCCGAGCAATCGGAGGCGCCCAGCCGCGAAGGATTCTTGAGCCAGCTTATGCTACGTTATCTCTAACGGCTGCGCGCTTTCGTCCGCCAGGGTTTTGGCACAAATTCCCCGGAGGAGCGTTTCCCAGCAATGGACCAAACTCCACGGTCGAAGGCCATTGACGTGCCCGGCACCCTCCCGGCAGGAGGTCTCGATCGGCGCGGAACGCCGCACGGGCTCCTTCGCCGCTTCCTGCGCCGCTTCATTCATTTCTTTTCCTATCACCTGATCCTCAGCCGCCGGAGCAACCAGACGACCCGTGCGGCAGGCTTCCGGCTGCGCGTGCGGCCAACGGTTTTCCATCCGCGTTTTTTTCTCAGCAGCGAGTATTTCGCCGAGTTTCTCGACGGGTTGGACCTCAATGGTAAGAGCGTGGCTGATATCGGCACCGGGTCCGGCATCCTGGCGCTCGCGGCCGCGCGGGCCGGTGCCACAGACGTCCTGGCGCTCGACATCAATCCCAATGCGGCGCTCTCGGCGTTAGAGAATGCGCAGGAGAACGGCCTTGGCGACCGTGTGATCGCCGCCTGCATGAATCTTCTCGCCGCACTTCCGCCTCGCCCGCTCTTCGACGTGATCCTATCGAGTCCGCCCAAGCATGCGGGCGAGCCCCGCGATCTCGCCGACCGCGGCTGGCACGCCGGCCCGCAATATCGGGACGTGGCGGCCTTGTTCGGGCAGGCCCGCGAGCGGTTGAAACCCGATGGCTGCCTCTACGTCATGGTGTCGTCGGACTCCGATCTCGACCTGTTCGGCCGGCTGATCGATGAGGCCGGCTTCCGCGCCCGCCTCGCCGTCGAGCGCTCCTTCTATATCGAGTCGATGATCCTCTACGAGCTGCGTGTGTGACAGCGACGCCCGCGATCTGTCGGCGCAAGGAAACTCACACGCCGTCATTTTCGGACCGGCGCGAAGCCTCATCTTACTCAGGCCGACACCCAGGACCACAATTGGACCTGGTTCTATATGGGCATTGAGGGCGGTTGCGGCGCGTCGGACACAAACATGCCCTCTCCGATCAATTCAGCCCGGCGCAACAGGCGCGGATCGGCCGGAGACGGAAAAGCAGCAATAACCAGCGGGCAAGCCGGGCTTTGCGGCGCAGGACGTCAACGTCATGCAGGACTGGCGCGCGGCGTCCGATCGGCATGGGGAGATGGAGGTGCCTGAATTTCGTCGAAGTAAACCACCATGGTCCCCCGGGGGCTGGCGTCAAAAGGAGAGCAGGACCATGGACAGACCGCTCGCCGACCTTCACGCCGACGCCATCGACGTCCATTTGACTTTCGATGGCGCTTTCGCCGCGCTAGGGATCGTGAAAGGGTCCCAAGCCTATATCGTATCGCTTCCTCGGGATGTGCTGGAGGAGTTTATCGTGCGAGCCGTTGACAAGCTCGCGGCAGATCCTCTTCCACGCCGCGGGCGGAACAAATTTAGGTCGGGTCCGATTTTTGCGAGCGTGGGCGCGCCGGTTTCCTAAGCCACTTTCAATCGATGTCTAGCCGAGCCTGTTCTCGCTCTCGCCCACGTTCAACCGCCCGCGGTTGCCCGACGCGCTGGAACGGACGCTCGAGTCAAGGCCATGACCTCCAACTTTCGAGTGGCCTTTACACATCGACGCCTCCCTCAAGCACTGGCGAACGCAGGACGGGATGCAATGCAAGCTTTTTCTCGCGCCTCGTCTAACGAATCGAATATTCCGCGAGAGCTGGAGGCGAAGAACGGCGAACTTGGCGGGAGAGCCGAAACGGGCGTGAAGATTATCGTCACCCTCGAATCCGCCGCGTCGAGTTCATGAACGGCGGCCAAGGAAAAAAGAAGATAATGCCCATTGAGCCCGATGAAATGAGACGCGAGGGAGGGACGGCATGTCGACCAAACCGATTTCCGAATTAATGCAGATCGTGACGAACGGCGGCAGCCTTGAGTTCGACATAGGAGGCATAGACACCGATGACTTGGTTGTGCTGGTCGCTAACGCCAAGCCGCATTCGACGATCATCATGCGGGGCGCAAAGACAAAACCGACGGTTGACCTCGTACTCATCAGCGGAAATGCCAAAGGTACCGTCATCTTTGATGTCGATTAGAAACGCGTCGGCGAGAACGGCGAGATGCCGGGGGTGAGGCTAAAGAAGAGCCAGTTAAGGGGGAAGGGATGATGATTTTTAGAGTCTTTGCAGCCGCGGTTCTGGCATTCCTGAGCCTCGCTGTTTTTTCGGCCGCAAACGCTCAATATTACGAGGGGGCATGCGGGGGCGCGGTTACGGGCTACGATCACCGGGCATATCCCTGCCGTCCGGACCGCAAGCCAGTCTGCGAGCAGAGCACTGGACGATGTGTGTGCCTCCTGCGGAGGGAGTGCGGCGCCCAGCGGGACGAAGGTTGGTATGATTAGGAATGGGGCGGGCGGAAAGATCTGTCGCTTAATGACGACCTCGAGCGTCGCATATTTCTGCCAAGCGGAGATTGAATTGCCTTTGACGGAATCAACTATAGATTGTTAACAGCGTTGACCGCAACCAAGATGCCTGCAGACCCTCTCGCGGACCCGCAAAAACGCCAAGCCAGAACCGCAGACGATGACGCGGAATAGGGCCGTCCCAGGTGCCGTGCTAGACCTGCGCGTCCGGCGCACGCTAACCCGATTGCAGCTCCATCGCGATCGCGATTAGTGTTCGCTCACGGCGTCCGCACTGCCGACGACAATACACATGAAGCGCTCATTCAATCCAATCATCGTGGCCATCATTCTGATGTTGAGCATTGCTGCGCCCGTTGCGGCGGGCCCACTCGAAGATGGTCAAGCCGCTTATAACAGCGGCAACTACGCGACTGCCCTCCGGCTTCTTCGCCCGCTGGCTGACCAAGGCAACGCCATCGCCCAGACCGGGCTCGGGGTCATGTACCTCGGCGGGACGGGCGTGCCGCAGAACGATACCGAGGCAGCGAAATGGTTCGGCCTTGCTGCGGAACAAGGTGTCCCTGGTGCCCAGTCCGTTCTTGGCTTCATGTATCTGAACGGCAGGGGTGTGCCGCAGAACGATGCCGAGGCGGTCAGGTGGCTACGCAGCGCCGCAGACCAAGGCATAGCGCGCGCCCAGTTTTTGCTCGGAGACATGTATAGTCTCGGCCATGGCGTGCCGCAGGACTACGTTCTCGCACACATGTGGTGCAACTTATCTGCAGGGCAAGGTGAGGAAGCCGCAGCACTCGTCAGAGACGAACTGGCAAAGCATATGACCCCCGAGCAGATAGCCGAGGCGCAGAAGCTCGCACGCGAGTGGAAGCCGACCAAGCAGCCGACGAAATAGACTATTACCGAATGACGCCAGAATCGCCGACGATCGCGCCTCTCAATGCCACATCGGACCGGCAAATATTTTTTATTGGCGCCGGGCCATGCATTTCTGAAGACAGTTCGCGATGACTTTATCCGCATACGCGTCGCCGCCATGATGATGTTTGGCGGGCTCGTATTCGTACCGGCTGCAGCCGGAGAGACCACGGGAAGCTCGGCAATCTGGACCGTCCCAGATATCGGCGCCCTGCCTGATGATGACCATGGCCGACAAGTGCGATTTGGGCGCGAGCTTATCACCTCGACCTACGCGTACATTGGACCATTTGTAGCCGATCCGACCAAGCGCTACGCGGGGAATGATCTCGCCTGCAGCGATTGCCATCTGAAAGCGGGCACGAAGAAATTCGGCCTGCCGATCTTTGGGCTCTACGGAGATTTTCCACGCTACAGCGCCCGGCCGGGAGAGGAAATTTCCCTCGAGGACCGAATCAATTCCTGCATGACGCGTAGCATGAATGGCCGCCCGCTTCCGAAGGACGCTCCCGAAATGCTAGCACTGGTAGCTTATGTCAAATTCCTTTCGTCGGGAGTCTCGCCAGGCGAACGGATCCCAGGACATGGGTCTGGCAAGATGCCTGACCTCGATCGCGCGGCAGATCCATCGCATGGCGAGCAAGTTTATGTGCGCGCCTGCCTCGCCTGCCACAGTAGAGAGGGCTCCGGGATTGCGCTCCGCCCCGGCGCGATGGTTTTGGGCTACGCCGTGCCGCCGGTCTGGGGAAACGACAGTTTCAACGACGGAGCAGGCATGGCGAGGATAATCACTCTCGCGAATTTCATCCATTTCAACATGCCGCATGGAGCCAGTTATTTGAACCCGCTGCTGTCACCCGCCGAGGCGTGGGATGTCGCCGCCTATGTCGAATTGCAGGCGCGCCCGCAGAAATCGGGGCTTGATCGCGACTTCTCCTCGGACTTGCTGGACAAACCCGTTGACACACCCTACGGGCCCTACGCCGACGGTTTCACCGAAGAACAACATAAATACGGGCCCTTTGGTCCGATCCGGGCAGAAATTGCACGTCTGAGAGCCGAGAAGAACAAGGCGCCGGGTGGGGCCGATCAGGACGAGCGGGGGCACAAACTTGAGCTATACATGATGTAAGCTATTGATAATTAAATGCTTGTCTTGATTTCCTGCTGAACGCCTCTCGCTGGGCGGGGGTGCGCCGATTTGCGATAGTTCGACACGTTGGCACAAGGGCGGGCGCTGGGTATACTGTTTGGCGACCTTCGGGGCTGGGGGCAACCGGAGGGCAGAGCGATGCCTATTTACGTGCCGCCACCACCACCGGACGCGACGGCGATTGTGAGTTTCGTCCGATGGACTCGACACCATCGCGTGAAATGGTCAAGCCGACACAGCCGCAATCACGCCCAATGGGCGTCGCGATCCATGCGGGCGAACGAAGCGCGCGAGGCCGCGGCCCAGCGCCGCGGCGAGGAACGCGAGGCGACGATCGAAAAACAGGATGCTCGCAATCTCGCGGCGAAGGAATTGGCCGAGATGAAAGCGCTCTCGCAATGGACGCAAGAGCGTGTCGCTGATCTTTCAAAGCCGCCGGCACTCAAACCGACGGTAGTCAGCGTTTACGGCAGCCTTGTTCCCTTCCAGTCGCAGCCGGCAATGCCTGAGCCTCTCTTGATCCGCAACTTCTATCACCTGCCGGACAACCTATGATCCCGTGTTTTCGGGGCAGGTCAGGCGAGGCCGTTCGCCGCGATTGGACCTCCGGCGCCTTCTAAGCGATCCTCGAGATTTGGCTCTGACATCGTCGCGCGGCCGATGACGGCCAAATGATTTCTCGCCTGCTGAGATAATCGCTTTCCGCGTCCCCAGAGGGGATGCGCGGTCGCGTGGCGCTGCAGCGTGACATGGGGGCTCAAGCTTGCCTAAAAGCGGCCTTCCGCTGCGGAAGATTTGTCCTGCGCGCTGCGCGGCACTGCGAGTCAAGGCTCTCCCGGCGCGGCTATGCGCCTGCCCTCACATGTGAATCGCGTCAAGTTCCGGCAACAGGACGACGCTCTCCTGTTCGTTGGGGTCGGTGCGCGAAATCACAGCGACGCAGGGTTCAGTCTGGCTCGCGTTGTAGGGCAAGTGCGGCACATTGGCTGGGATGTAGACAAAGTCGCCAGCGCGCGAAACGAGATGGTGTTCGAGCCGCTCGCCATAATACATCGCGCCTTCGCCGCTGAGCACATATATCGCTGTCTCATGCCCTTCATGCTTATGCGCTTTGGCGCGCCCTCCCGGCGGAATCGTGAGCAATTGCATGTGTATGGCCGAAGCGCCCACCGTCTCTGCGGAAACGGCAGGGGCGTAGGAAAAGCCCTGTTTGCCGATGAACGGCGCCCGAGCGCGCAAAACCTTGCAATCCGCAGGGCGATCGAGCGTCGCGCTTTTCTCCGACATTGTGAGTCTCCTTTGCAGTGCGGCGACACTCTAATGCTGTCCACCGGATCTCGAAAGGTCGCTTCTCGCTCGCACGCCGAACTGCAACCTCACACCGTCAACGATGACGGCGATGCTCCTGCTTAGGCCGTGAGATCGCGCAGGGACTTTTGGCGCAACTTCGACGCGCTCAGTCTTTGATTGAGGGCGCGGCGGATGGCGAAAAAATGCGAGCTTGAGCGAGTCCTTGCTGTCAATTTTTTCGAGGTCGGATCGCGCACGATTGTCCTGCCGTGCTAGGGACCCAACAAAATCAATTGCGGCGGACGCGTAGCGCCGTCACCCGCAAACTACATCCAGCGTCGCCGGGACGTTCTCGTACAACGGGAAGCGCGTAATTTTGCTTAGACTTTATTCTCGCTCCTCCATTGTTCCTTACGTCCGAGCTCCTAAATTACCCATGGACAGGCATGCGGTTGCGTGTCTGAGAATTGTCCAAAAATCGCGACGTATACTGGCAGCTCTAATGCCATCGGCGGCCACAAACTAACACTCGGGGTGGAGCTGTGTTCGGCGCTGGCGACAGAGTCTCCCGCATTTTGGATTGTGCGCCGTGTAGGCGCGCGTCAGATACGGATTGTGCGATTGACGGAATGGGCCTCGGGGCTCTACGCGCAGCCTCCGGGCAGATCCACGCGCGCCCTCATGAGGAGTAGGGATCATGACCAATAATTTTGATAGATTTGACGAGTTCCAAAAATTCGCTAAGGGGCAGATCGAAGCTGCGAGCACGGCTGCCGGTTCGCTCGCCAAAGGTTTCCAATCCATCGCCGCTGAGACGTCCGATTATTCGAAAAAGTCGCTCGAAGCGAACTCTGCCTATGTGGAGAAATTACTGGGAGCCAAGTCGCTCGACGATGCCGTTCAGATCCAATCCGACTATGCCAAGTCGGCTTATGAGGGCTTTGTCCGCCAAGCTACGAAAATCGGCGAACTCTATGCCAGCCTCGCCAAGGAAGCGTTCAAGCCGGTCGAGAGCATGATTGCCAAAGTTCAGGCTGCCGCCGACCCAGCGAAAGTTCAGGCTGCCGCTGCTCGCACGAAAGTTTACGCTGGCGTCGAGTGACCTGAGCAAGTCTTGTGTCATCGCATCGTAGGCACATGAGTGCCGCGGTCGGCATGCTGTGCAAGATCGTGCCGTCGAGAAATTCGACGTCGCGAATTGCGGGTCGCTTCTGCGGCGTGCGTCAGGCTTACATCGTGATTTTGAACGCGATGCGTTTTGAACAATGGCGCCAATTGGCGACCCTTGGACTTGGCATCGATCGAAAGGCGGCGGACATCTGAACTGCCTGGTGCGGCCATCGTCATTTCCGAGACGTCGCCAATTCTCCCCCTCTATCGATAACTCCAATGGACCCACGGCAAATGAGTATTGCTATATAATTTTGGATATAGCTATTAACGAATTGAGAAGCTTTAGCTCGCGCGAGTTATTCACTTGCGCTTCCGCAGCTGATCCATCCTATTCAAAATCTTGGCTCGGGGGGGCCGCCCAATGAATTGCGTATCTTCGACTGATCGTCCCGGTTGCAATTGCAGTTTGCTCCGGCGATCGGCCCGGTTCGGCATAATGTTGACGATCTTGGCATCAGCGACAGGCGCGGTGCACGCGCAGCAGGCCGAGAGCCCGGCCCAACTTCCGACCGTCGTCGTCCAAGGCACAAGCACCTCAGCTGCCACCAACGCGGCGCAGGCTCCCTACCAACCCCCCAAAGCAGACCTGGGCCCGCTCGGCAAACAGAAGGTCCAGGATGTACCCCAATCGGTTACGATCGTCCCCGAGGCGCTGATCGAAAATCAGCAGGCGCAGACGCTAAACGACGTACTGCGCTATCTGCCGTCAGTCGAAGTCCGAGACCAACAGGGTCTCGAAGTGTCCCGTCCTCAATCGCGCGGCTTCCAAGGCAGTGTCGTGCAGAACACAAGGCTCGATGGTCTCAACATCATCGGCACGACGGCAATTCCGGCGGAAAATCTCGCTGGCGTCCAGGTTCTGAACGGGCTTGCCGGCTCCTTGTATGGGCCCGAAACCCCGGCCGGCGTGTTCAATTACATTTTGAAAGAACCAACCGACACGCCAATCTTCCGCTACATCGAGAGCTTCGATTCCCAAAGCATCTTCACTGAGCAGAACGACGCTGCTGGGCGGTTCGGGCCTGATAACAAGTTCGGCTACCGCATCAACCTCGTCCATGGAGCGGGCGAGGGCTATGTCGACCAGAGCTCGACCAATCGAACCCTGGGGAGCATCGACCTCGACTACCGGTTCGACAATCAAACATTGATTGAAGGCTATTACGGACATTACGCCACTGACGTCACCGGCCTGCCTGGCCAAATCACCTACTTCAGCAAAAAAAATACGATCTTGCCGCCCGCACCCAACCCAACCAGCGTGGGACTGGGTCAGCCGGGCGCAGGCACCAATCTCGTCAGCGATACGGGGCTCGTTAAGATCGACCACAGTTTCAACAGCGACTGGAATCTCTGAACTTGGAGGCCTTTACGAGAACGCCAACCGTGGCCTTTATGGCATGACGGATCAATTGACCGACAACGCTGGCGACTTCACGGCCACTAAAAATTTCACCGCGGTTCCCCGCTTCACGATCGGCAGCAACGAGGGCTATCTCAACGGCCACGTCACTATTTTCGGCATGAGGAACGACATCACCCTGGGAACGAATGGTTTCCTCAACGGGCAGTATTCCAACGTCAACTCGATCGCGATATCAAACTACGGCAATGCGAACCTTTACAATCTCATTGTGTTCCCCGTGCAACCGACTCCTGCAACGGGCGGCCAATATCTGTCTGGCTCATTATTTGAGCAATCCATCATTACTGGTGACACGATCCATTTCAACGATCAGTGGGCGATTTAGGGCGTCTTAAGCACATCGTTTCTGCACTCGCAAAGCTTCGCTAAAACTGGAGCACTGACGAGCGACAATGGTGCGAATGGCGCGCTGAGCCCGACGGTCAGCCTTATCTATAAGCCGATCCCGCAGCTAACGACCTATGCGACCTACGCGAACAGCACCGAGCAGGGCGATCAGGCTCCCTCCACTGCTGCTAATCCCAATGTTTTCATGTCCCCTTATCATGACACGGAGTATGATGTCGGCGCCAAATATGCCTTCAATCCAAACTTCCTAGTCACGCTCGACGGTTTCCGTATGACGCGGCCGCTCGCCGAGACCAACGCAATAACAAACATTTTCGCTGTCGTTGGAACGCAAAGGAATTATGGCGCTGAACTTTTTGCGCAAGGCGCCATCACGCCAGATTTCAGCGTTCTAGGTGGCGTCACCTATATCGATGCGCGGCTTGTGGGAACAGGAAACGCTGCGACGAATGACATGCTCGTGATCGGAGTTCCGCATTGGAAGGGCGATGTAGTGGCGGACTACCATCCCGATTTCTGGCACGGCTTCGCGCTCACCAGCGCGGTTCATTTTGAAGACGCGCGAGCGGCGACAAATACGAACAATTGCTTCGCGCCGCCTTATGCGACACTGGACCTCGGGGCGCGCTATTCCAGCCTGGTTTTTGGGCATCGCGCGACGTTCCGAGTTCAAGTGATCAACATCACTGATACGTTCTATTATTCATCACTCGCAGACGGCACGAGCATCGTCGGAGCCAACGGTGGCGATACTGCCTATCTCGGGACGCCTCGGACGTTTGAGGCCAGCCTCGAAGTGGACTTCTAACGACAAGGACTTCCCTGGGAGGAACGATGAACAACAACAGGCATCGGCCTGCCCAATGGGCAATGCGCTTCACGATAGGGCGCATCGGATCGTTGCTGGTTGCGTTGACACTTGCGGTGGTCGCAACTTCAATGGCGGCGACTCCAAGCGCGGCAGCCGAAACGATCGAGATCTATGCCGCGGGCAGTCTACGGACGACAGTCGAGGCCCTCGCCAAAGAGGCGGCTCCGCTTTTCGATATCGAGGTAAAGTCAACGTTTGGCGGATCGGGGACTTTGCGTCAACGGATCGAGGGCGGAGAAGCCCCCGATCTGTTTCTATCCGCGGATATGGGTTCGCCACGCAAGCTCGCCGATGGCGGACGCACGATCGTGCCGGCGGTGGCGTTTGCGCGAAATCGCATGTGCCTCGTTGCGCGACAGTCAGTCGGCGTGACACCGGAAAACCTCATCGATCGCATGCTGGCGAAAGATATTCGGATTAGGACATCGACGCCAATCGCAGACCCTGGTGGTGACTATGCGATGGCGATTTTCGATCGCATCGATGCGGTGCGGCCCGGTGCGGGGCAAATCCTGCGTGACAAGGCCCAGAGGCTCAGGGATTCCCTGAATACGACGCCGCCTACGCCGGCAGCTTCCCTTTTTCTGAGCAATCAAATTGACATGATGGTGAGCTATTGCAGCGGGGCGCCGGCAATTGAGAAACAAGTGCCGGGCCTCACGACAATAGCGATCCCGCCGGAGCTGGAGCCGCAGCCCGTCTACGGCATGGCCGTCCTGTCGAGCAAGCCGAGCGCAATGCGCCTCGCGCTCTTCTTGCTGTCAGAAAAAGGGCAAGCGATCGTGAAGAGTTCCGGTCTTCTGCCCATCCTCGACGCACCACGCTGAATTTTGCCTTGCAAACAATTCAGATCAACTCGCCATAGGGAATGAAATCGACTTCGCGGCCGGCCGCGAGTTCAGTGACGTCTTCACCAAGCTCAACCAACCCGTCCGTCTCCGTCAGCGATGTCAGCATTCCGGCGCCGTCTTTGGGAAACCGCCGCGCACGCGGCAGAGATCCGTCGTTCTGCTCCAGGAAGACGCGGACATATTCGCGCCGGCCGAGTTTTTTGCGATATGAAAAGCCGCTCACGACGCGGAAGCGCCGCGGTACCTGCGGGGTCGATCCGGATAGAGCCTCAATGAGCGGGCGCGCCACGGCAGCGAACGTAATCAGTGCGGCGACTGGGTTACCTGGCAAACCAACGACCGGGATATTGCCGATCTGCCCCAGTGCAACCGGACGTCCGGGCTTGATTGCAAGCCGCCAGAAGAAGAGAGAACCTTGGCCGGCAAAGGCGGCCCGGACGTGGTCTTCCTCTCCGGTCGACACGCCGCCCGACGTGATGATCAGATCGTGGCGGGTCGACGCAGCGGTCAGCGCCTCAACCAAGGGCGCCGCGCGATCTGGCAGAATGCCGTAATCCGTCACCCTCACACCGATTCTCTCCAGGCAAGCGGCGATCATGAAACGGTTGGCATCATAGATCTGTCCCGGCGCCAGCGGGGCCCCGGGTTCGCAAACCTCATCGCCGTTAGAGAAGAGCGCGACGGTGAGGCGGCAACGGACCGGTATTTCGGCGATGCCCAAGGCAGCCAGCAAGCCGATATCCGGCGGTCCCAATCGCCGTCCGGCGCGCAGTGCAACCGCACCTTCCGATATGTCCTCGCCGGCGAGCCGCCGGTTGGCGCCTCGCTTGATTCCTGGCAGCATGACCACGAATTCCCCCTCGGTCCGGCAGTCCTCCTGCATCATCACCGTATCGGCGCCATCTGGCAGGATCGCGCCGGTGAAGATGCGCGCTGTCGTCCCCGGCGTCACGCTGCCGGTCGGCCTATGCCCCGCGGCGATTTTGTCGGCGGCACGCAGTCTGGTCTCTGCCTTCTGATCGAGATCGTCGAAGCGCAGGGCATAACCATCCACCGCAGAATTGGTGAAGCCAGGAATAGATCGCGGGGCGATGATGTCCTGCGCGAGAGTACGGCCGGCGGCCTGCCGCAATGCGACGAGTTCTATCCTGGCAACGACTCCGACCCGCTCGAAGATCAGGCGGCGCGCGTCATCGATCGGCAGAAGGCTCCCGCCAAAGGCGAAGCAATCCTCGCTGAGTTGCGCCATTCGATGTCGCCCACGCTTGCCGCAAACTTCGCCGCCACTCCCTGTATCGTTACAAAGAGGTCAAGACAGGCTGCTCTACTCTGCCGCGACTGCTGCCGGCGGCGCGGGCTCGACCAGTGCCGCGCAGAATTTAAATTCCGGAATCTTGCCGAACGGATCAAGCGCCGGATTGGTCAGCAGATTTGCCGCGGCTTCGGCGTAACAGAAGGGGATAAAGACCATCCCTTGCGGAACGTCGTTATCGGCGCGCGCCTTGAGATCGATCGTCCCGCGTCGGGTCGAAACTCGCAGCATGCCGCCGGGTGCTACGCCGAGCTTCTTCAGTTCGCGCGGCGCCATGAGGGCCACTGCCTCCGGCTCAAGATCGTCGAGTACGCTCGACCGGCGTGTCATTGCACCAGTATGCCAGTGCTCAAGCACCCGTCCGGTGGAGAGCACAAAAGGATATTCCGCGTCTGGGAGTTCGTCCGGTGGCAACACATTGGCCGGCACAATCTTGCCGCGGCCGTTCTTCGTCGGAAAACCAGCACTGAAGATGATTTCGTTGCCCGGCTTGTCCGCGCCGTCCGTCGGATAGGTGACGGCGCCTTCGCGCACGAGCCGTTCCCAGCTGATCCCGTCCAACGATGGCATGGTCGAAGCCATCTCGGTATAGACCGAGCCGACGTCCGGATAGTTCCAGTTGCAGCCGAGCCGGTTCGCAAGATCCTTGATGATCTCGATGTCCGGCCGAGCCTCGCCCGGCAGCGGCAGCGCGGCGCGGCCGAGTTGAACGCGCCGGTCGGTATTGGTGAAGGTTCCCGTCTTCTCCGGAAAGGCGGAGGCCGGCAATACGACATCGGCGTGCCAAGCCGTTTCGGTGAGGAAAATATCTTGGACCACGAGATGCTTCAACTTGGCGAAAGCGGCGCGCGCATGCTGCACGTCGGGATCCGACATCGCCGGATTCTCGCCCATGACATACATGCCTTCGATTTGGCCGGCATGGATCGCGTTCACGATCTCGATTGCGGTCAGGCCGTTCTTCGGATCGATCGTCCTTTGCCATTTCTTCTCGAAGAAATCGTGGGCCTCGGGCAGCTCAATCGGTCTGTAATCGGGAAAGAACATCGGAATGAGACCCGCGTCCGATGCGCCTTGCACATTGTTCTGACCTCTGAGGGGGTGCAATCCGGTGCCGGGGCGGCCGACATGGCCGGTGATGAGCGCCAAAGCGATCAGGCAACGCGAATTGTCGGTGCCATGGACGTGCTGCGAAATCCCCATGCCCCAGAAGATGATCGAGGCCCGCGAGGTGGCATAGGTTCGGGCGATCGAGCGGAGCGTCGCCGCCGGCACGCCGCAGACCGGTTCCATCGCTTCCGGAGAGAAGCCCATGATACGTTCGGCGAGATCCGGGAAGCCCTCGGTAAAGCCGGCGATATACTGCTTGTCGGTCAGATCTTCGGTGATGATCGTGTAGAGCAGCGCGTTCAGCATCGCCACGTCGCTGCCTGGCTTGAACCGAATGTCGAATTTGGCATGCCGCGACAGAGCCTGACCGCGCGGATCCATGACGATGAGCGTGGCACCGCGCTTTACCGCGTTCTTGATGAAGGTCGCGGCTACGGGATGATTCTGCGTCGGATTGGCGCCGATGACGAGGATGACTTCGGCATCGAGCGCCCCTGAAAACGGCGCCGTTACCGCGCCCGATCCGATGCATTCGAACAGCGCTGCGACGGAAGATGCGTGGCAGAGCCGCGTGCAATGATCGACATTGTTTGTGTCGAAGCCGGTGCGGATCAGCTTCTGGAATAGATAGGCCTCTTCGTTCGAGCCCTTGGCCGAGCCGAACCCCGCGAGGCCGGCACCGCCCCTGCGATCGCGGATTTCGCGCAGGCCTTCCGCCGCGCGTGCCATCGCTTCTTCCCAGGTCGCCGGCCGAAAATGAGTTCACGGATTGGCCGGATCGATCTCGTCGTTGGCTGATTTCGGCACCCCCTCTTTGCGGATGAGCGGCTGAGTCAGCCGATCCGGATGCGCGACATAGTCATAGCCGAAGCGGCCCTTCACGCAGAGACGCTGGTGATTGGCCGGACCATCGCGGCCGTTGACGTAAAGAATCTTGTCGTCCTTGATGTGGTAGGTCAGCTGGCAGCCGACGCCACAAAACGGGCAGAGGCTGTCGACCTCGCGGTCGGCCCATTCTGTGCGCACCTGTTGATCATTGAGCACGGTGGCGGGCATCAGCGCGCCGGTCGGACAGGCCTGGACGCATTCGCCGCAAGCGACGCATGTGCTGTCGCCCATCGGATCATCCATATCGAAGACGATCTTGGAACCGTGGCCGCGCCAGGCCATACCGATCACATCATTGACCTGGACCTCTCGGCATGCCCGCACACAGAGCGTGCAATTGATGCAGGCGTCCAGATTGACGGCCATCGCCGGATGGCTGAGATCGGGCGGCGGCCGGTGACCGGCGGGAAAGCGGCTGTCGCTGATTTCGAGCCGATCGGCCCATTGCCAGAATTTCGAATCAGGATCGTGCGCGCCAGCACGCGAAGGCTGATCCGCCAGCAGGAGTTCGAACACCATGCGGCGCGAGGCTTTCGCGCGCTCGCTCTCGACATGGACCTTCATGCCCTCGGTTGGCTTTCTCAGACAAGAAGCCTGAAGCACCCGCTCGCCTTCGATCTCGACCATACACGCACGGCAATTGCCGTCGGGCCGATAGTCAGGTTCTGGCGCATAGCAGAGATGCGGAATCGTCTGGCCGATGCGCGCGGCGACCTGCCAGATCGTCTCGCCGGGCGCAGCCTCGACCGTCCTGCCGTCGATCGTGAAGGTGATAGTTTCACTCATGTCACATTCCTTCAACGGGCTTCGACGGCGGCGCACCAGATCCGGTGGCTAAACCGACTTCGTCCGGAAAATACTTCATTACGCTCACCAACGGGTTGGGCGCTGCCTGCCCGAGGCCGCAGATCGAGGCGTCGCGCATCGCGCTGGAGAGTTCCAAAAGAAGCTCTTTGTCCCAGCCCTTGCGCTCCATCAGCTTGACCGCCTTCTCCGTGCCCACTCGGCATGGAGTGCACTGGCCGCAGCTTTCATCCTCGAAGAAACGCAGCAGGTTGAGTGCCGCCTCGCGCATGTCGTCCTTGTCCGACAGGACAACGACAGCCGCGGAGCCGATGAACGCCCCATATTTCTCCAGCGTGCCAAAATCGAGGGGGATGTCGCCCATCGAAGCGGGCAGAATGCCTCCCGACGGGCCGCCTGGCAGGTAGGCCTTGAATTCATGACCGGGCAACATGCCGCCGCAATATTCATCGATCAGCTCGCGGATCGTAACGCCGGCCGGCGTCGTCCTGACTCCCGGATTGACCACGCGGCCGGACACCGAATAGGTATGCAGCCCTTTGCGCCCATTGCATCCTTGGCTGAGCCACCAGTCGGAGCCGCGCTCGACCAGATCGCGAATCCAATAAAGCGTTTCAACATTGTTGATCAGCGTCGGGCGACCAAAAATTCCGACCTGAAACGGCAGCGGTGGCTTATGGCGGGGAAGGCCGCGCTTGCCTTCGATGCTCTCGATCATCGCGGATTCTTCGCCGCAAATATAAGCGCCGGCGCCGCGGCGCAGATGGATCCGCACGCCACCATTGAGCCCGGCCGCCTCGAGCTTGGAGACTTCCCGGCGCAGCACTTCGAGCGAAGCCTGATACTCGTCGCGCACATAGAAATAGATGTCGGTTGCCTCGACAACCAATGCACCGATCAGCATGCCTTCGAGCACCCGATGCGGATCGGATTCGAGGAAGTAGCGATCTTTGAACGTACCCGGTTCGCCCTCATCGCCATTGACGGCCATCAGCCGAGGACCCGGTACGCCCAAGACTGAGCGCCATTTGCGCGCTGTCGGAAAGCCGGCACCGCCGCAGCCTCGCAAGCCTGCCTTATCGAGCGTGTCGATGATCTGTTCGCCGGTGATCTCGCCCTCGCGGAGCCGCTCGAGCAGCTTGTAGCCGCCGGCGGCACGGCAGGCATCAAGATCGGTGTAAGTTGGGATATCCGGCGCATGGCGATGTTTCGCAACTGCGCTTAAAACCGCGGCCGGATCGGCATGATCGACGTAATAATGTCCGACTTCGGCGATGGGCGCGGCATCGCAGCGACCGACGCAAGGGGCCCGCACGACACGCACATCGGGACCGAGCCCGCCCGCGAGTGCCTTCAGCAATTTCTCGGCTCCCGCCAAGGCGCAGGATAGACTATCGCAGACCCTGATGGTCAGCGACGGCGGTGGCGTTTCGCCCTCATGTACGACATCGAAATGGGCGTAGAACGTGGCGACCTCATAGATCTCCGTCTGCGCCATGGACAATTCCGCGGCGAGCGCCGCGATATGCCGGGCCGAGAGGTGATGATATCGATCTTGAATGAGATGAAGATATTCGATCACAAGGTCGCGACGACGGTCCAGGTTCTCGAGCAATGCACGAATCTCATCGACTGCCGCGGGATCGAGCTCGACGACCCTTCGGAACTGATCTTGCCGGGCGCTTGCTCGTGCCGGGGTGGCGCGGCTGACGCGCTGACAACTCACCTTCGTACAAAATCAGCCTCCCGAAATCTGGATTCTTTTCAATGCTCGCGCCATCCCCAAGCCGACGCAATTTTCCCGCCTGCTGAGATCCAGCTCCTGGCACGCCATATATCCCAATAGTAAGATGGGTTTCCAGGGCGAGAATTCCAGCGGTGGCCCGGCGAGTACTGACCTTTTCACGCTGCAAAACCGAGTTCGGCCAACTCGGAACGAACTGAAGGATCTTGGAGCAGCTCGATGAAGCGTTTGACCTCTCTTCGGGCGCGGCGCGCGGCGGGGATGACGAAATCGTAACGCTCCGGCTGCAGCGGAATGAAGGCAAGCCTGTATTGGCGGGCGATCGTCTCGATCGTGACGCCCCAGTCGGCGCGCCCTTGCGCGACTGCGGCGCCGACGGCGTTGTGAGATTTCGCCTGATGCGTATATCCGGACGGGCGTCGTCCTTGCAACACCCGATCGATCAGGATTCGTGTGCCGCTTCCGACATTCCGATTGATCATCAGACACGCCGCATCGGCCAGCGCCGCATCCATCGCCTGCTCGATCGACTTCCCGTCAAAGCGCGGATCGCCAGGACGAAATACAATACCTTGCAGACGGCCATATCCCGGCACGAGATCGAGACCTTCGCTGAGGAAGGGGGTGTTGTACGCACCCGTTGCCGGATCCATCAGATGAATTCCCGCGATGTCGCATTCGCCGCGCTTCACTGCCGCAAGGCCTCCTGTGCTGCCGATATTGAGTGCCTTGATCGATATTCCGTCCTGCGCCAGCCGACCAATCAGCACGTCGAGACCGACGCAATGGCTACCGATGATCACAAGATCCGCAGGTTTGTGGCCGGCGCCGATGAGGGTGACTTCAACTATCGTTTCGGCGGGCACAGTCTCGGCTTGGGCATTGACCGCGAAGAAGCCGTCGGCGGTACCGAAAGCGGTGACGGCGCCTGAGCCCTTGCTCGTAGGATAGGCCGAGAAACCGTCCTCACCTTGGACAAGCGACACCATAACGTACTCTGTCCGACCGCGCTCGGAGGCGATGCGCATCGGCAGCCGCGCCGAGACGATTTCACGCTGCTCCGGTGGAAGGCCCCCAAAGGCGCGGATGACCGGAGCCACGAATTCGTGAAATGTGAAGATTGCCGACGTTGGAAACCCCGGCAGAATGACGACCGGCTTGCCGTCGGTCACGGCGAGGCAGATCGGCTTGCCGGGTTTGAGCGCCGCGCCATGCACTACGATGCCCGGCCGCTCAAGTCGGCTGACGACGCGATAGGCCAAGTCTCCGGCACCCTTTGATGTGCCACCGGAGAGCAGCACCATGTCGTGCTGAAGGCCGGCCGCAAGTAGCGTGGAAATCGCTGCTTCTTCGTCGCGCGCGATGCCAAGCGTCACGGGAACGCCGCCAAGCTCCTCGACCGCGGCCGCCAAGATTGCCGAATTCGAATCATCAATTCCACTGGGCGGCAGTGGGGCGCCCGGCGGAACGAGTTCGTCGCCGGTCGAGAAGATCGCCACGCGCGGCTTGCGCCAGACCATGGTTTCGCCGATGCCGATTGCCGCGAGCGCGCCGATCTCGCGCGAGGAAAGTTTTTGTCCCACGCGCAGCACGGTCTCACCAAGGGCGATGTCACCGCCGGCTGTCCCGATTGACTGGCCGGGTGTCACCGGACGATTCAGATCGACGACCATTGTGTCGTCCACTTCGCGAGATCGGGTGTGTTCGACCATGACCACAGCATCGGCACCGCGCGGCAGCACGCCCCCCGTCGCGATGATCGTCGCCGTCCCTTCGAGAACCGTTTGCGCGGGCTGGACCCCGGGTGTCAGCGAGCTCGGAATTAAGACGCAGCGTTTTCGGCGTGTTCGGCGAAGCGCCCACGCTGTCGGCCGCGCGAACGGCAAAGCCGTCCACATTCGACCGGTCGAAGCCGGGAACATCGAGGCCGGCGACAATATCGCGTGCAAGGATTCGCCCGAGCGCCTGCGCCAGCGTCACCTTTTCTTCGCCGAGCGGCGCGAGCGTCAGGTAGCGGCGAAAGCGCCGCTCGGCCTCATCGCGCTCAACCACGTCGAGGAATTGATCCTGACGTGCGCCCTGTCGCAACGCCGCCTTCAGCGCTTCACTAACCATATGCCGAGATCCTCAAGCGCGATCGTAGCAATGGACGGCGACGCGCACGCCGGCACCATAGCCTTCGAGCGGGGCGGGGACGATCACGAAACCGTCCGCGCTTGCTGCCGACGCGAGGGTCTCGAAATCGGCGACGCCGGTTGGTTCGGCAAGCCCTTCGACGAAACGGATGGGGCAGATATCGACCACGCCGGGCGAAGAGATGATCTTATGCCGTAGCGGGACTTCGACAATGGCATGAGGCAGTTCCGCCCTCCTTCCTGCCAGGCGCCGCACCAGACGACCTGCAAGGATTTCATAGACGCACCAGCAAGCGAACGGGTCGCCGGGCAGGAGGATCGCCGGAACTGCGCCAACCAAGCCCATACCGGCCGACCCGCCGGGTCGCAGGGCGATACCATGAAAGACGAGCGCTCCCGCTTGGGCGAGAAGCAGCGCCGATTCGTCGTCTACGCCAGTTCCCGTCCGGCCGACCATAAGAATAATGTCGGCGCCGGGCGCGGAGAGCGCCGTGTTGACTTCGTCACGCTCGATCGATCGAAGAATGCTTCCCTCGATCATCCCGCCATCGCGGCCAACCAGGAGTTGCAGCAAGCAACCGTCCGCATCGCCGCCGAGGTCTGCTCCCTGTTTGGGACCGGCGACGATGAGTCTGACGCGTGGTCGGCTGAGGACCGGCACCTCGCCGATACCGAACGCGGTGAGCAAGGCGCATTCCTGCGGCCGTAGTGCTTGGCCGACGGCAAGCAGGACCTGGCCGGCCCTGGCCTGTTCTCCGCGACGTTCGGTTCCTGCACCTTCGGCAACACTGCCGAACACTTCCAGAACCGTCCCACGCGCCTGTGCCGCCTCGAATGGCAGGATCGCGTCCGCTCCGCGCGGCAGACGTCCGCCAGCCGAAACCAGGGCCGCCGAACCCGTAGGCAGCTGCCCATCCGGGTTCTGCAGAATAAAGGTCAGGGGATTATAGTCACCGGCGCCAATCGTCTCGGCCGCGCGGAGCGCATAACCGTCGATGACGGCACGTCCATTGGGCGGCACATCTTCCGGCGCGGAAACCGATCGCGCAAGAACGCGCCGGTGGGCGTCGGCGACGGGGACCAATTCCTCGACCGGAGCAATCCCCTGGACATCGAGCCAAGCGATCACCTCGTCGACCGAAGCACGATCCGCAAAGCCGCGCAGCCGAACATCAAGGGGCGCCGGTCTGCGGTTTGGTGCTTGCTCGCGGGCCATGGTACTCATGCTCTGGGCTCAAAACGCGCACAACGGCGCCCGCATCCGTGATGCAGACGCGATCGCGCCTAATTTATTCGCTGCGTCTATCGCTGGATGAAGGGTCTCAGTCCACAGGACGACGCGCGGAGATTCGGGCATTTCGCGGATCGCGTGAGGATAGGTGACGAGGTGTCGGCCATATCGTCAGAGCATAAGAGGAATACAGCGGGCAGCAAGCGCGGAGATGGTGCCAGTTCGGCGCTCCCTCTTGCGACACCAGGAACCTTAGCCGGATGGGCCATGCGTCGCCGGGAACTGCTGACGGCTCTCATGGGCTTCGGTGTTTTTGCGCTCGCACAGGAGAAATGTTTTGCGTCCGCGCCCCAGCCGGTAGCCAAGGATTTTACGCCGCCCGCGGACACGCAAGATCATTTCGTGAAATGGATGCAGGCCAATCGCGGCGAAAATCCCGCGTTCCTGGCGCAGCGCTGGGATCGCCTCCAAGCCCTTTTTCAAGACAAGGATATTTGGGGCGCCAAGAACATCCGTGGCTATCTGCTGACGCCGCGTGAGGAATTCGTCACGCCCAACAATCTGAGCCGCGCCTATGTGTGGCATTATCTCGATATAGGCTACGGCGTGACGATCACAGGACCGCACACGGTCGCGCGGATGACCAGCGCGCTTGACGTGGGCCCGGAGGCAAAGGTGCTCGAGATCGGCACCGGTTCCGGCTATCAATCCGCCTATCTGTCCAATCTGACGAGTGGCGTTCACACGATCGAGATCATTCCGGCACTCGCGGCGCGGACACGGCGCCTCTACGACGAACTCATTGCGCGCGGCTATGTCGAGTACAAATCAATCAAGACTAAGAACGGCGACGGCTATTACGGCTGGGAAGAGTTTGCACCATTCGACCGGATCATTGTCACCTGCGGGATCGACCACGTTCCACCACCGCTGCTACAGCAACTCACGCCCGACGGGATCATGGTCATTCCGGTCGGCCCTCCAGGCGCGCAACATGTCCTGAAGATTGCGACGGCGAAAGGCGCCAATGGCGCCGTCACCACGGCGCGGTCCGACATTTACGGCGGCGCGCCCATTTCGTTCGTTCCGTTCACCAAGCTCGGAGACGGGCGACTGAAGGGAACGCATAACGAAAACTAAGGATAACGGCAGACCCGCCTCTAGTTGACAGCGGCTTTTGCAAAGAGCTTGGCGACGTCCAGTTTTCCGCGGCAAGCAAGACGCATTGGAACATTTATAGTATAATCCAGCGCGTGGCGCCTCCTGACTAAGAATCTCTCATTCAATTCAGGCGCAAGATTCCAAATATGGACAATCTGACATAATTTCATGCGACTCTTTGGCCTATCTTGTAGGTCACAAAACATATTATCGCCTAACAGATCTCAATTTATCAACACAAAAGAAAATCTAATACCCGCCCTTCCTGCAATAAGCAGAAAGGGTAGAATGTTGAAGCCGATCAGTATAGCTCTTGCTACAGTTCCGTTGATCGTTCTCATCTCCAACAGTTCTGAAGCCCATGCCCGTAATTATGCAAGCCTATATGGAGGTTACCTGATTACAGCCTCGTATTATTCCTCCGGTTATCGAACCGCGTCTGGAGAACGCTTTAATCCGAACGGATTTACTGCGGCTCATCGGAGCTTGCCATTCGGCACGCGGCTAAATGTCACCAATCCGGCTAACGGCCGCTCGGTGATCGTGAGGATCAACGATCGTGGGCCGTTCGTGCGCGGACGCGGCTTGGACCTCGCGCGCGGCGCTGCCTTTGCGATCGGTATGCGTGGCACGGGGACCGTCCGGATCACACCCGTGGGCAGAGAAGAAGCCACGGCCTATTCAGGCGAAACAAGCAGCTCTTGGAATTCGCCCTATTCGCGCGAAGCGAACCGCTCTTGGAGTTCGCCGGTCGAGAAGGCGCCCGCTCAGGACTCGGCGAGCGGAGGCTCGCTTGACCATGTTCTCGCTCAGGGCTCGCCGTTTGAAAGCGCGCTCAATCAATAATCCCTGAAATGCGGATTGCCGCCTCAGGCGGCCACCCCCCCCCCCGCAAGTGAGCTTGGCCGAGGGCTAAGCCGCGGAATCGGCCGCTGCCCGTGGAAGCATTCCCGATGCGCAGGCTGGCTTTGCCGGCCTGCGCATCGCGGAGTCTGCGATGGCGCCGCGGCAGAAATGCTGGGTGCGGAAGAGGCGGCGGCGGTATAGGCTGCACTAAGGAATTTTGAGTGACTTCGCTTGTGCTCATCTGTGGGGGCTCTCCATGTGCCAAGCCTGTCTGGCTTCACTTTCGCGGCGGCGCTTCATTCTCGGCGCCTTAGGAGCCGGCGTCGCTATCTCGACGGCGGCCCTCGCCGACAACGCGGTTTCGACGCCGCAAAACGCCATCAGCGGCGAGGCAGCTCTCGAGCTTTTGATGCAAGGAAATGCGCGCTATGCGACAAACTTGCCGCGGGAGCGCGACTATTCGGCTGGCCGTGCAGAGCGTGCCGAGGCGCAGTATCCCATCGCCGCCGTTTTGAGCTGTTCAGATTCGCGGGTCGCGCCGGAGTTCGTTTTCGATCAGGGGCCGGGCGATGTCTTCGTCGTGCGCATCGCCGGCAATATCGTTAAATCAGGTGGCCTCGCGAGCCTCGAATATTCGGTGCATTATCTCGGCGCGCCGCTCATCCTCGTCCTCGGGCATAGTCAATGTGGTGCTGTTGCCTCTGCCATCAAGGTTTTGAAGGAGAACGCCCAGCTTCCCGGCCATCTCCCGGAACTCATCGCCGCGATCAAGCCCGCCGCCGAGGCAGCCAAGAACGCGGCCGATCCGCTCGCCGCCGCGATCACGGAAAATGTCCGCTTGAGCGTCAAACAGATCGTCGAGTCCGATCCGGTCATTTCCCCGCTCGTCGCCGACAAGAAAGTGAAAATCGCCGGCGGAGTCTATGACATCGCGACGGGAAAGGTTGCGCTTGTCGCTTAGGGGATGACGCGGGCGGGGGTCCAGGCGCAGCACTCACGCCTCGCTGCGCTGATTGGCAATATCAGCTTCACGCAGATCGAGTGCCCGTTCGATGTGGCGGCGGGCTTCGTCTTTCAGCTTGCCCTCGCGATAGAGCTCGTTGATCAGCCCGCGCTCGGCCTCGATCAGCGAAAGCTCGATCTCTTCGCGCGTCTCGATCTGCTTCCTGTGCTGCGCATTGCCATCGCCGCGATGTTCCATATGCCGGAGCTGATCGCGATAAGAGGTGCGCAGGGGACGAATTACCTCCTCCGAGAGCCGGCGTTCAGCGGCAAGCCTGTCCAGCCGTTCGATCGCAGCTTCGATCGCCTGCTGCCATGCCTTGGATTCCTCCAGACGATCTGTATAGCGTTCGCGCCGGCCGGCATTGGCGAGGCCGAGCCAGCGGATCAAACTCGGCAGTAGCAAGCCTTGGCCAACGAGCGTCAGCAAAATGACGAAGAAGGTGAGATATAAAATGAGATCGCGCTGCGGGAACGGCGCGCCGCTCTGCGTCGTGAGGGGGATTGCCAGCGCCGCAGCGAGCGAGACGATGCCGCGCACGCCGGTGAAGGCGAGCACGAAGGGCCATTGCCACGGTGGCGCTGGGTCCTTGCGCTTTATGGAGGGAATGAGCCGCGGCAGATAGGTGCCGGGATACATCCAGATGAAACGGGTGATAATCACTGCGGCGCTGACGACCAAGGCAGAGACGGCGAGTTCGGCTGACGTATATTTGTCGATGCCGGCCATCAACGCGCGTGCCTGAAGACCGGTGATGAGGAACACCATGCCTTCGATGAGATAGATGAGAAAATCCCAGAAGAAGATGCCTTGAAGACGCGTCGCGGCGCTGATCAGTCGAAGACCGTTCCAGCTGATGTAGAGGCCGGCGGTGACCGTCGCAAGCACGCCCGAACCGCCCAATTGTTCCGGCGGCCAATAGGCAAAGAATGGCGTCAGGATCGAGAGTGTGATCTCTATCCGCGGGTCGTGGACCCAGCGCCGCAGACGCAGCATCAGCCAGCCGACGCCGATGCCCCAGAGAACTTCGCCGACGAGAATGGCGGCGAATGTCCCGAGCGCTTGGCCGACCGGGAACATGCCGGCACTGACGGCCGCGACCGCGAAGCGATAGAGAATGAGGGCGGTGGCGTCATTCGCCAGGCCTTCGCCCTCGAGAATGACGATGATCCGCCGTGGAAGCTGCATTCTACGGGCAATCGAAATCGGCGCCACGGCATCCGGCGGCGAAACGATCGCCCCCAACACGAAGCCGACCGGCCAGGATAATCCAAGCAGCCAATGGCTCGCCGCAGCGACAGCGACCGTGGTGAACACCACGGCGCCCACGGCAAGCAACGAAATCGGGCGCAGATTGAAGCGGAATTCGCGCCAGCTCATCGCCACCGCGGCGTCGTAGATGACAGGCGGCAGGATGAAGAGCAGCACGAAGTTCGGCGCCAGCGCGACCGTAGGCAGGCCGGGGACGAGCGCGAGAATGACGCCGGTGAGCACGAGCAGAATGGCCGGAGGGATCTTCAGCCGCGCGGCGACGACGCCGATCACGGCGATCACGACCAGCAGCAAGACGAGAATCTGAAATCGTGGAAATCATTCTGGCGCGTCTCTAGCGATCCCGGCTTCTGAGGAGGCGAAGGTTGCGCTGGAGAATTGGCTGGCGGAGGGAGCGTCCGCCATATTCATGTCCAGCAACATCCAGCGACGTCCATAACAGACTGAATTACTTATGATAACTAATTTAATTTGTCCAAAGCGGTCCCTTGACGTCTTCCCTCATCCCACATATAATGTGGGGCTAAATGAGGGATATCGTGAAAGGCAAAGGGAAACATCCTCACAACGCGCTGACCAGCGTCAAGGTTCGGCAGATTAAGGACCCGGGGCGCTACGTCGACGGCAATGGTCTCTATCTGATCGTCGATCCCTCGGGGGCGAAACGGTGGCTCTTGCGAACCGTCATCCAAGGTCGCCGTCGAGATATGGGACTGGGCGGCGCCCAGCTCGTATCTTTGGCCGAGGCGAGAGAGAAGGCGCACCAGTATCGCAAAATCGCCCGGAACGGTGGTGATCCCATTGCAGAGGGGAGGAAGAGCCGGATGGCTTTGCCGACCTTCGCTGACGCCGCTCAAGCCGTACATGCAGAACACCTTCAGACATGGAAGAACAAGAAACACGGCGCCCAGTGGATCAACACCCTTTTGGAATATGCCATTCCGATCATCGGCGCAAAACGCGTCGACGACATTACGACGCCCGACGTTCTGAATGTTCTCTCGCCCATCTGGTTGGCGAAACCCGAGACAGCGCGACGAGTGAAACAACGGATCGGCACGGTGATGGATTGGGCCAAGGCCGCCGGGTTCCGTGCCGGGGACAATCCAGTCGATGGCGTCACCAAGGGTCTTCCCAGGCAGCCTGATCGGAAGGGGCATCACGCCACCTTGCCTTATGGCGAAATTCCTACATTCGTGTCCCGACTTCGTGAAAACGATGGCGCCGACATTTCGAAGCTCGCCTTCGAATTCCTCTTATTGACCGCCACCCGCACGAGCGAGGTTCTCGGAGCGAGGTGGCACGAAATCGACTTCAACAGCATGGTCTGGAGCATTCCTGGTAACCGAATGAAGATGGACCGCGGGCATCGAGTGCCGCTTGCTCCCCGCTGCATCGAGATATTGCGGCAGGCGAAGGAAATGTCGGAGGAAAGCGACCTGGTGTTCCCCGGGCGTTCCCACAACAGGCCTCTGTCGAACATGGTCTTCCTTATGATTTTGCGACGGATGAATCTCGACATTACCGCCCACGGTTTCCGTTCGGCGTTCAGGGACTGGGCCGCAGAATGCACGAATTTTGCGAACGACGTCTGCGAAATGGCTCTCGCTCACACGATCAAGAACAAGACCGAAGCGGCGTACAGGCGCGGCGACCTCTTGGAGAGACGGGTTCTATTGATGGAGCAATGGGCCGCCTATTGTGTGGGGTGACGCCGTAATCACCGCGGCCATGGCTTCTCGCCCCGCTCGATCGCGTCCCACTCGGCGCACGTCGACGTTCCCCTTCCGTCGCTCCCGTTCCGAGGCTTGAGAAATATTGTTCGTTGCCAGTCAAGCAGCCAATAGGTCGATCGAGGCCCTGATCGCCGACGCGGCGCTCGACTTGGCGGATGATTTGCAGTTCCCGACGATCGCGCGATGCCGGCGATTCGTCTGCTCACAATGCCGCGAGGACCGTGAATGTCATGCCGGACTGGCGCACGCATGGGGCGATCGGAATGGGACGATGAGGTCACGCGCGCATCCGAGAATTTGCAGTTCTAATCCAATACTGAACATGATCTGAGCGGCCGACACTCGCCGTTAACCGCCGCCAGGCCAAATGGTTACCTATGACTGAATCGCGTGGAATCCTGGAATCCGCTTGCGATCAGTCGAAAAGCCCCGCTCTCACATCCAGCGTCGGGCATTCTCTGGCCTTCCTCGATCGGTGTTGGGAGCGATCGACCTGCCGGCGCCACCATTCGAGCGTCAGCCAATGAATTGGCGAAAGAACGACGGCGGCCATTTCGGCGAAACGCGCGCCTCGGAAGATAAACAGATAGCGCCAGCGATCGACGTCGGTTAGGGCGCGGCGGCGGCCTTGATTGTCGAGGCGCGTATCGACCCGGTAGTCGCCAAGGAAACGCTGCCGGGCGATCATCGGGAACAGCGCATAGAGCTCTGGAAGGCTCGACATTGCTGCATCGATCGACCGGCCAATCAGCGGCCATGTCGGTACGTCGGCCCCCATCGGCGTGGTCGTGGCCAGCCAATTCAGGAGTGGCCGGTTGGCCAGATAGGCGTGCGTGCAACCTGACCGCACCCGCAGCAACCCACCGCGCACGAAATAGGCCTGGATCGGCACGTGTCCGAGATAGAGGCCCCACCAGCCAGCCGGCACCCGGTCCATTGCCCGTTTGATGAGCGGCACGTTCGTGTCCCAGCCGCGGTAGAAAAATACGTCGTCTTCGAGCACGATGACGCGGTCGAAACCGTTCCTGACCGCGTGCTGCGCGACCAAACAGTGGCTCTCCCAGATGGCGTAGTTGGCATTGTGTCCGCGCCGGGGACGGAAGAAGGTTACCTGCTGGCACAGCCCCGTGACATGCAAATGCGCGGCCGCTTGCGCGGCCCGATGCGGCTGCTCCTGCAACGAGATGCAGTAGATCGCCTGCACATCAGGGGCGAGCGTGGCGGCGCGCCGCTCTCCGTTGCAATACGCGCACTGCTCGTCCCGCGGGACTGGAGCGAAGTGAGCCCCGGTCATGAGCAAGCGACCACGATTTGAAGTGTCGGCGGATCCGTGGATATTGCGCCCACCAATCGTCCCCACCTATGCCAAATGATCAAAGCGGTCGGCCGGATGTGATGTTTTGCCATCCCCGTCTCCCGTTCCCCCATCTTCGTGGCAGGTTGCACACAGTGCAACCCGGCTCGCGCTCTAGTGCCGGTTCCGAGACTCCAGCCGCTGCGGGGCAATTCGGAGCGCCTTGGTGAGCCTGGTTGTGGCCCGAAGCGTCTAGTAAACATAAACATTATGGCATCTATCGAAACGCCTTCGGCGATGACGGCGCGCCAATTTCAGGATGTGGTGAGAAGATGCTGGACCTCCACGCACCGTACTGTGCAGATCGCGAAGATCATGGCCGCCTCGGAGTTGACTTTGGAATTCATTCTCAATGCGAAATCGAAGACACCAAGCCGAGAATCCATTGATTGGGAAAGGCGCTCCCTAGGGAAGTGCGCGAAGCCAGCAAAATCAATAACTTACGCCAAGGTTTGGGCAAAAGTTGCTTCATTGTGTTTCAATCCGTTTCGACCACGACGCCCAAACCTTTAGGAGCTGCGCGGCGACGAACGCACCATAAGGTACTCGGGGCACACGCCAGCGATGTCTTCTCCTCCCCTTACTGGGCCGCAGCATCATCCGAGCCAGATGTGAAGCTGCTTTCAGCCTCAGCTGCAGATAAGCCGTCTCGAAGCTTGGCAATGGGGTCAAAGCCAGTAACCGTTTTGACCTTGGGATCGAGAATGAGAAGATTCTTGGCGGCGATTTCGAAGTCTTTCGCTATCGGGGCGTTCTCCCGATCGATTGGCGAGGTGACCCATGCGCTACGAACTCTATTACTGGCCCACCATCCAGGGCCGCGGCGAATTCATCCGGCTCGCGCTCGAAGAGGCCGGCACCGATTACGTCGACGTGGCGCGCCGGGCGGGCGAGCGCGGCGTGCCGGCGATGATGAAGCTCATCAACGGCAAGCGCGTCGCTCGCCCGCCCTACGCGCCGCCGTTCCTCAAGGCCGGAAACCTCATCATCGCGCAGACCGCGAATATTTTGCTCTATCTCGGGGAGCGCCTAAACCTTGCGCCGCGCGAGGAGGCGGGACGGCTGTGGGCGCACCAGTTGCAGCTTACCATCGCCGATCTCGTCGTCGAGATCCACGACACCCATCATCCGCTTTCCGGATGGCTCTATTTCGAGGAGCAGCGCCCGGCGGCGCGGCGGCGCACCCAGGATTTCTGGCGCTATCACGTGCCGAAATTTTTGGGCTACTTCGAGCGCGTGCTGCAAAACAACGGCGGCAAGTACATGGCCGGACGGCGGCTGAGCTACGTCGACCTGTCACTGTTCCAGATCATCGAGGGCCTGCGCTACGCCTTCCCCAAGCGCATGAAGCGTTTCGAGAAGAAAATTCCGGGCCTGATCGCACTGCACGACCGCGTGGCGAAGCGCCCGCGCGTCAAGGCGTACCTCGCCTCGAAACGGCGCATCCCGTTCAGCCAATGGGGCATCTACCGTTACTTCAAGGAACTGGACCTTTGATGGTCGGCGTGAGGCACGCCCGGCTTCGGGCACATCAAGTCGCGGCTGATGACCAGCTCTTCGGTGGTGGACGCCGACATGCGCGCTTCGCGGCCTGAGTTTTCGGCGATGCGCTGATATGACAGCAGTGCGTCTCCGGAGTCGTGACGTGCTAATAAAAATACTTCATTGGTATTTGCGTTAGGCGAAAGAATAGCCGAATCTGGCGCAGGGTAACGTTTCGGGTAACGGGTAGCGCCCCTTCACGAACATCGGTTCGAGTCCCGTTGGGCGCGCCAGTTATATCAACATGTTAATGTGCCCCGCCGCGGGTCCAATATATGACCAATAAAGCAGGGTGGAGAATTGATCTCCGTTTGGCGCCGAACACCGCTGAATCAGTGACCGCTCGTCCATGACCGACACGCCGCCACCTATCGACGTAAGCCCGACTTTTTTTGCCTTCGGAGGACGCTGCTCCATGGGCTTTATCGGTCTGCGCGCAAAACCCGTCTCAAAAGGCTCAGGAACATTAATAAGGTTCGGAAACGTCAAGGGCATCCTAACGCGCGCACACGTCCTCGAAAGAAATCTGGAAGATGACGAGATCGGGATTCTTTTGTTTGCGGCTCGCTCAGATGCGCTTCAAATGATGCGCGTGCGCCGGGACGACTTAATGGAGCACACCTATTTTCGGGGTAAGTTGTGGAGCGAGGACGGACCTGATCTGGCATTCATTCGCCTGCCGGACGAGGTAATGGCGAACATTGAGAGCAGGGCGTCTGTCGTCGATGGCGAGCGCCAACGAAGGCAGATACGGTCGGCCCAGCCCGAGAGGAAAGCGATTGCCTGTGTCGTCTTTGGCGTTGTCGACGAACTGACTGGGCCGACCGTCGCCGGAGGACGCGTTTCGACTACGCCCTTCCGCGCGCTTCTGAACATGGGCAGCATTGCGAATGTAAGCGAAGCGCACGGGATGGACTTGTTTAGATTTCGACCTGTCGCGGGTGATAGTTTCGTTTTGCCCACGAGCTATAGAGGCACAAGTGGCGGCGGTCTTTGGAAGATGTATTTTGAGGCCGACGGATCGCCCATTCAAACAAGGCTTCCGGTGTTGCGTTTTACGAGACGGAAGTCGAAAACGAGCTTCACATCATTGGCCATGGGCCGGACACCATCTATCGAGTGCTGTATCAAGGCATCAAAGCGCGATGGCCCACATAGAACCGCCGACAATCGCGCACTTGAGAGGCCACTGCCTCGAAGGTCTGTTCGTCACCTGTACAAACGCGGCTTGCCTTCACTCGAAGCCCTTCATCTTTGCGGCGCTCGGGCTTGATGACGATGTGCAGTTCCGGTCGATTGCGCGTCGCCGACGCTTCGTCTGCACGCAATGCGGTGGAAGAGCAGTCATGCCCCACTGGCGTAATCTCAACGCGAGGGGGAACCGGGTGCGGCCGTAGGAATGAAGGGCACGGAGCGGATCGAAATGAAGGGCCTAGCAATTCTCGCGGCGCTTTTCTTCTGCGTCGCGCAGGCTTCGGCGCAGTCGAGCCCCACAAAGGCGGAGGCATATGGCTGCTTTCGTTAGGTCGAGGCATTGAATTGGGCAGTTCATCGCCGAGCGGTTTGACGCGCGACGGGCGAGTTCTTGTCGCGCAGCAAGCCATTTGAAGCCCTCTTCGGCGAAGCGCTCCTGCCAACGCCAAACGCAGGTCTTCGATTTGCCGGTCCGCCGCATGATCTCATTGGTGCCGATCCCGTCGGCGGTGAGCAGGACGATCTCAGCCCGCCAGACATGTTTCTGCGAGGTGTTGCGATCCCTTACGAGAGCTTCAAGGCGGCGGTGATCGGAGGGTGAAACAGTGATGGAAATTCCAGAGCGCATGCGCAAGCCTCGCACGCGTCCAATCGCTTGGGAATCCTCAACCGGACTCAACCGTCAGATTTTGTCCACTAGCGTCACTCGAACTACACAGAACGATGATCACGCTGATGGATGGTTCTTTGCGTAGATTGGTCATATGAGCGGCGGCGAGTTGGTAAGCACACCCAGCGGGTTGTGTCATAAACCGGTATGGCCGCTCGGCGGTCTCAGATCCAGCTTTTCCATGAGACTCAGTAAAAAGCGTGGAACAGCCCTGGCCTTGCGCACGTTGTCGTGGAGCCGACAGAAGATTTGCTCAGGGTGCAACAAGAACCAATCGAAAGGCCGGAAATACCGGAATATTCACGCCGGTTCGTGAGTTCATCTGGGAAATCCTGGCTGAAAAATCGATCCGACACCAATACCAACCAAAGGTGTTTGAGATGGCAACTCAGAAACCTAACATCGTCGTGATCATGGCCGATGACGTTGGCATCTGGAATATCGGTGCCTACCATCGGGGTATGATGGCCGGGAAGACGCCGCATCTCGACAAGCTCGCCGCCGAAGGCATGCTGTTCACCGATTACTACGGGGAGGCGAGCTGCACGGCGGGGCGGTCGGCGTTCATCACCGGCCAGCTCCCGATCCGCACCGGTCTGACCACCGTCGGCCAGGCCGGCGCCGATGTCGGTATGCCGGACTCGGCAGCTACGATTGCGACCGCCCTCAAGGATCAGGGCTATGCGACCGGCCAGTTTGGCAAGAACCATCTCGGCGACTTGAACAAGTACCTGCCCACTCTCCATGGGTTCGATGAGTTCTTCGGGTATCTATATCACCTGGACGCCATGGAAGATCCTTCACACCCCGCCTACCCGCAGGAATTGTTGGACAAAGTCGGTCCGCGCAACATGGTGCATTCCTGGGCAACGACCACCGACGATCCGACGGTCGATCCGCGCTGGGGCAAGATCGGCAAGCAGAAGATCGAGGACGCCGGCACGCTCTATCCAAAACGAATGGAGACCGTGGACGACGAAATCCTCGATCTGTCCCTGAAGTTCGTGGACAAAGCCAGAAAAGACGGCAAGCCGTTCTTCCTCTGGCTCAACCCGACGCGCATGCACGTCACCACCCATCTCTCGCCGAAATACGAAGCAATGCGCAACTCGACGAATGGCTGGACCATCCAGGAAGCTGGCATGGCGCAGCTAGACGACATCGTCGGCTCGGTCATGAAATACCTCAAGGACAACGGGCTGGACGACAACACCATCGTCATGTTCACCACTGACAATGGCACCCAGACCTTCAGCTGGCCCGATGGCGGACAAACCCCATTCTACGGAGCCAAAGGCACGGGCTATGAAGGCGGTTTCCGTTCCCCCGCGATGATCCGCTGGCCTGGCCACGTGCCGGCCGGAACGGTCGAGAACGGCATCATCTCCGGGCTCGACTGGTTCCCGACCTTCGTGGCCGCCGCCGGCAATCCGAACATCAAGGAGCAGTTGCTGAAGGGCAAGCAGATGGGCGACCGGATCTACAAAAACCATCTCGACAGCTATAACCAGCTGGACATGATTACTGGCAAGGGGCCGTCGTCTCGCCACGAAGTCTTCTACTTCACGGAAAGCAATCTGGCGGCGGTGCGGATCGACGACTTCAAGTATCGCTTCATCAGCCAGCCCGGCGGCTGGATCGGCACCAAGGACCATCCCGACGCACCGGTTCTGGTGAACCTGCGCCTGGATCCTTTCGAGCACGCGACATTCCCCGGTGGCGATGACAATATTGGATCCTACGATTATTTCAACTGGTTCCTGTACGAGTTCTGGCGCTTTGTGTTCGTCCAACAGGAAGTCGCGAAGTTAGCCATGACGGCCATCGAGTTCCCGCCGGCGCAGAAGGGCGCGAGCTTCAATCTCGATGCCGTGAAAGCGAAAATCGATGAAGCCATGGCGCACCACGGACAGTAGTCGGGGTGTCAACTAGGGCGCGGCTCACAACTCGCAGCCATCGCCAATTCGATTCCGCGATTTGTCGTACTCTCGATGGGTTCCCCGAGAGATGGGTCCTTGCGCATCTGCGCTGCCATTTTTCTGCTCCACGAGGCGAGGTACTAGCCCCAGGGCGGGCTTGTTGCCTGTCGACACTCTTGGGATCGAACATAATCGCGCCGCGCGCGAGCAGGCGCCAAACCCGCATCGATGGATGCAGACACGACCTAGTCCTCCCGCGCTCGGTGGCGGCTTTTGCACCGCCGTCAGTTTGGCGAGCGCAGCCAGCAGATATTCAGGCAGGCACGATGACCACTGAGAACTAGGTGGTTTGGAGCGAATACATGAACGATAACGTCTCCGTCACCGTCACACGCCAAGACAAATATCGATTTCTAGTTGATTTTGGACCCGGAATTACGCAGGTCGTAGCCGACGAGCCCGCGCCGCTCGGTGTCGGGGCCGGTCCTTCGCCCTCGCAGTTGCTGGCAGCGGCGATTGCAAATTGTCTCTCTGCAAGCCTTCTCTTCGCCCACGGCAAGTTCAAGGAGGATCCCGGGCGTTTGACGACGACGGCCCTCTGTGAGGTTGGGCGAAACGAGAAGAGAAGGCTACGGGTCACCGGAATCAAGGTCACCATGACTCTCGGAGTTGCGCCTGAATTGCTCAGCCATCTCGACCGGGCTCTGGCGCAGTTTGAGGATTTCTGCACGGTTTCTCAAAGCGTTCGAACTGGCATTCCCCTCACCGTGACCGTCAAGGGCCCGGACGGCCGCATCCTCAAGTAGATGAAATACCTCGCCCGCGCAGACCGGGATCTCGCGGGCACCTTCGGCTCGCGGCGCCCGACGGGCGGCTCGATCTGGTACACTGGCAAGGCGCGGCAGCGTCGGTCTGGAGCTGCATCCATCTCTACGGCAGCATGTCAGTGGGTCGACATCGGTCTCTGGCCTAGATTAATATACTCACGCATCGCCGACTGTTCGTCCTCCATTTCGGCCAGCCGGTATTTTACGATGTCGCCGATCGAGATGATGCCGGCGAGTTTGCCGTCTTTCAGGACTGGAACATGCCGGAAACGACCGGCATTCATTTTCGCGGCCGTCGCCAACACGGTTTCGCCCTCGGTGGTGGTGACGATGTGGGTAGCCATATGCATAGAGGCCGCGTCGTCGAGCGCCTCGGCGCCGCGTCTGCCGATAGCGCGGACGATTTCGCGTTCGGAAAGGATCCCGAGCACAGTGCCTTGAACATCGGCGACGACGACAGAACCTATCTCCCGCGCAGAAATACTCTCCGCGACTTCCTTCAGGGTTCTGTGCGGCTGCGCCGTTAGGACCTCACGTCCCTTCGTCGCAATTATCCGCGCCACCGTCATTTAACCCTCCTCTTTGGTCGCTTGCTTGGCATTCCATCCCGTTTCATCGCTCGTTTTAGGCGATTACAGCAGGCATACTCTCCTTTTTGCAAACGTGGAAGGACGCATTCCGTCGCACGGATTACTGCCGCGCGAGTCCGGACGAAAGCTCAGGCTGCCGCCGACCCAAGAAAGCTCAGGCTGGCGCCGTCCGCACCAAAGATTACGCGGCCGCCGAGTGACCTGAGCACGTCTCGCTTCCGTGTCGCATCGTAGGCCAGCGCATAAGTGCTGATCGCGATCGGTGTTCTGCGCAAGCTCGTGCGGTTGAGAGATCCGACCGCGAGCATGGCGCTGTCGCGGACCGCGTCGTGCACAAATTGCTCCGCAACGTCAGACTGCGCGGTCGGCGCAGGCGTCGCGGTGTTCAGCTTGCCGGCTTGGGCGCCGACCTTGACCACTGCCGCGTCGGCAGCGCACGGGTAGTGAGAGGCGGCCAGCGCGCGCCTTTAATCCACTTTTGAGGAACTGAGTACTTCTACTCAATTGAAGGTTGGCATGTCGCAGCAACCGGCAGTACGGCCGGGGAATTGGGCCGGCGGGTGAGCGTCAAGGGCAGAAAATAATGAAGCCCCGGTCAATCTGTGGCCGGGGCTATGTCGGATGCGACGCCATGCTTCTCTGTATGTAAACATCCGCTGTAGAGCTGAGTTGACATCGCGGTCTCATGTAACCCTTGGCGCTAAGCAATCAAGGGCTCCGGGAAGTTCTATCGTGCCACGCTCAATCTCGCCCAAGATAGGTGTTCTGCTCGCCAATGTTGCTGATCGCCGTCTGCGCCGCGCCGATGACGCCGGCGCTTTTTGAGATGTGCGCTGAATCGCCGGTGAGTTCGCGCGCCCGCTTGACGATCCGCCACGTTTTTATTCCAGATGATAGGATCCAATGGGACTTTACGTTTGTTGAGTTCGGCTTCGATCGCTTTCGGCCCCCTCTCGGACGGACCACTTCTTGTGCGAGCCGCCGGCGTCATCCGACCTGAATGAACCTCTGGCGCACGACGTCTCGCCGCTCTGGATCCACAGCGGTCGCAAGCAATCTTTCCCACAAGTCCAAAAGTTCTTCACGATTTACGCTCCGAAGCGCCCGGCGCCCTCAAAGGTTCCCCCCACGTCCGCGCTCCGCATAATTTCATATTCGCATTCGTGGCAGGTGAAGGTTTGGCGTTCGCAGGAATCATCGTGAGGATGTGGCGATCGTCGCGTTAGATTCATGACTTTTCCGCATTGTACACAAATAGGACGATCGTCCACGTCCATCTGAACTAACATCACGCCCTCTCGATCACAGTCGTACACATGCTCCGTTAATGGCCCTGAAAGGTTGCGCAAAATTGAACACTCCAAAATAGCCCACCGCAAATTAGGACACTCCCTCCCGCAACTTAGGACAGCACTCTAAAAGGGGCCAGTCGAATGCAAACGGGCCAGCACCGGCCCCGGGTGGCGATTATATACTTGACAACGGAAGCCGTCTCCGGTAGATTTGGAGCCATAGGAGCTTCCAATGTCTGCCGATCTGCAAAACCCGATCTTTAATGACGAGGCCAAAGCCCGCGAAGCGCTTGAAGCGATCGTTTGGCCCACGGGTCGGGTGTGCCCTCATTGCGGTAATGTCGATCAAGAAAAGATCGCCAAGGCCCAAGGCAAAGCCGTTCGCCCCGGCCTTTACTATTGCGCCGCATGCAATGGGCAATTCACCGCAACCGTTGGGACGGTCTTTGAGCGCTCCAAAATACCGCTGAGCAAGTGGTGGCTGGCGATGCACATGCTTGGATCATCCAAGAAGGGCGTTTCAAGCCATCAACTGCATCGCATGCTTGGCGTGACCTATAAGACCGCATGGTTCATGACGCATCGCATCCGCGAGGCAATGCGCGATGTAACCCCTCCCCCTATGGGCGGCGGCGGCAAGACCGTTGAAGTAGACGAAACCTTTATCGGCAGGCTCGCCGATGTTCCGAAACAGCGCGGCGGTGGCGCTCACAAGAATGTCGTGCTGACGCTAGTAGAGCGCGGCGGGTCGGCTCGCAGCTTTCATGTCGATGGCACGAGCATCGGTAACCTGATCCCCATCATCCGTGCCAACGTCGCGCAGGAAACTGCGATGATGACAAACTCAGCAAGCTGGTACAAAAATCTCAAATTAGAGGCTGGCTTTGCATCGCACGAAACCGTCGATCATAGCAAAGAGGAATATGTTCGCGGAATCACCCATACCAATACCGTCGAAGGCTATTACAGCATCTTCAAGCGCGGCATGAAGGGCATCTATCAGCATTGCGCCGAGAAGCATTTGCATCGCTATCTCAGCGAGTTCGATTTCCGCTATAGCAATCGTTCGGCGCTCGGGATTGAAGATCAGGAACGCGTTTCCAAGATCGCGGCCGGCATTTCCGGCAAGCGCCTGACTTATCGGCGGACTGACAAAGCTGCGTCCATTTAAACAGAAAGCACGCGCCTTTCTGCGCTGGCGCAAGAAGAAAGGCCGAGTATGACGCGATGCCCTTCCATCGCTATCCTAGAAGCCGCCAAGCAAACTAGGAGCGGATGACATGGTAGGGGAAGCTTTTGCTGGCCTCAGCGCCCTTAAGACCGCGTTCGATCTCGCGAAGGGACTGAAGGATATTGACGACACCGCCCGTCGAAACGCGGCGGTCATAGAATTGCAAGAAAAACTCCTCATTGCACAATCGGCGCAGGCGGATTTGGTTGAAACTGTACGCGAGCTTGAAAAAAAAGTGGCTAGCTTCGAAACATGGAATGCTGAGAAGCTGCGGTATGAATTGATACCATTGGCCAGAGGCGCGGCTTTCGCTTATGCAATTAAGCCAGACGCTCAAGGCGCCGAACCGTTTCATTGCATATGTGCTGCTTGTTACCAAAATTCGAAGAAATCGATTCTTCAATTCAAACGCAGAGTCATGCCGGATAGCAGCGAACAAGTTCTCGATTGCCCAGTCTGCCAAACGGAAGTTCATTGCGAAATGTGGCCGCCAGCGAGGAAATAACAATGTCTGATGTCTCCTGCGGGAAAGGACTCAAATCAAAAGGAGGAGACCCATGCTACCGCTATACTATCTTCTTATGTGCGTGTCCTTGGTGTCGTTACCCAACCAGCCGGATCGGTGTACGATCATGCAAGGCGGCGGACCCTATTATCAAATCGAGGATTGTCGCGAATATCGTGATCGACTGACGCAATCACATCCGCCGACAGCTAGCCACGGGGCGGTCGTCTACTGGCAATGCGTGGCGAAGCAACCGGATTTTAAAGAAGTCCAATGATGACGCGCCGCGATTTAGTCGGCATCATCACGTTTGCCCCCTGCCTTTTTCCGCTGGCGCTTGTGCGCGGGCACGCCCTTTGGATTGATTCCCGCTTTCGGCCTAGACTTGCCGATCTTCATATCTTCATGCGGCTTTGGCGGCATGCGGACCATCCGCCCCATGATCGCAGCCGCTTCTTCTGGAATTGAAGGCTTATTTGCCATGGAACCGTCCGGCAACGAACTTCAAGACCTTTGTACCATGCTGGGTGTGATGACGTTAACGTGGGCATGGGCTGAAAACGCACTCGCTACCGCTATCGGCATAATTGACGAATTTGTGCCGCAAGTGCGCAAAAATACTGAAATACCTGTCTCCATGAAGCGCAGGCTCCGCTACCTAAGAGCGGCCTTTTTCGACATACCGGCGCTCAAACCCGTCAAGGATCAGGGAAGTTTGCTCACGGATAGATTTGCCGATTTGGCTGTGCGCCGCAATGACCTTATTCATGGTTCGACGTGGCAGCTTGAAAAGGGCGGATTTGAGTTCTCTCGGTTTCACCATCGTCGCCCGGAAGCAGTCGGCTAAACAAAAGCGCTTCGAGATAGCGGACGCAGTTATCCTCAATATCGAGATCACCAAACTCGCCGACGAAGCTACTGCGTTCCTGCGGCGCGTAAGCGAGATTTTTCCTTAGAGGGCCAGCCTGTCCCTTAGCTGAATCGCTCATGATGCGTCCGTTGTCAAGTATATAATCTCTCCCCGGGTGCAAGAACACAGAGCGAACGCGCGCGGTAGGCAACTCGGTGATTGGAAACTGGATTGACTCCTGGCGGCCGCTCGCCAGATAGGGCCCGTCCACTTGCGTAGGAGATTTCCGTGGCCGCTCGCCCATACTGGAGAGGGTATCTGAAGCTCTCCCTTGTCTCGTGCCCAATCGCGCTCTACCCGGCGGCGTCCTCGACTGAGCGGATCTGCGATGGGTCTACCTGACCGTGATTGCCCTGTTCGTCCCGCGACGATCGTTTTCGCGGTGCAGAACTTTCAGATTGTTACCATGTCCTTCGTCGGTTTCAGCGCTCGCGCATCGCTGGCGCTTCTGGTCGCCATTGTCTACCTGCTCGGCATGGCGACAGGCGGCAGCGTTTGGGCGCTGCTACGTCGTTCACTTGAAAAGTCGAGGCGGCGCCCGGCGATCTAGCCGTGGGAAATGAGAGCTGATGTGGAAGCGGCGCTGAGCGGCAGGGAAACCTCAGGAGCTGGGTGCTTGTCTGCGCTCTAGCTCTTGCATTCTTGCCCAACGAGATGTGCAATTGCGAAACTGAGATGGTTAAGGGACAGCGGAATTGGGAGATCAGAATGACGCGCAGGCTGACGATTGCCTCGGTAGGACTTCTCGGGTTGCTGAGTTTATTCAACTTGATTGCGTTGATCCTCACCATCTCCCAGTCGTCCAGAGCAACGACTGGAGGGATGAACTATGAAGACCTGATACATGATCCTGACTTCACGCGCGCGGTAAAGTCGATTGCGCAGGAATGCAGAGTTAATGTCGACATTGCCAAGCTAGAGTGTTGAGTGGTCGAGAGCGCCGCGCAACAAGAACGCTCTCAAGCATGGCCGCTACACTGCCGATGCGATTGCCAACCGGCGCGAGATTGCAACGCCGTTGCGAGCCATGAAAAGTCTTGCGAAAGAAGTGAAGGAATTTCCGTGAGAAAGGCGCGTCATCCCATCTCGCGGACATTGGTTCCAAGCCCCCCGCAGCGTCAGCGCGCAGACCGTGTTGAAGCGGCGCCGCTACGGTCCAAAGTGTCGGTGCGCTCAGCGATTTCTCGTCATGCTGCGCGGTCGGCGGCGGCGTTGGCGTCGGCACGCTTGGCGGCGGCGGCGGGTCGTCGGCGGCGCGAGTCAGCAGCCGGTTGCACGGCGCGCTCGTCGCTTGGAGCCGGAAGAGGTCCTCCCGCGCGGAGGCGGGCCAGTGTAGAGTGCGGGCCCTCAGGCAAGACTGTCTTGTGTACCATCGGGACCGGGCAGTCAGGCACAGATTATCGAAGGACTTTTTCGTTCCAAAGGCCCCACAGATAAATTCATTCACGGGAATTTCAGGAGGATCTTATGCTGGGAGAGAAGATTGGCGAGGAGACAGGGAAGGTGACCGTTCAGCGAGCGTTGGTAAGCGCAGGCGGCGGCCCGAGGATGGAGACCACGTTTCAAGCAACTGGTTCCATCCTAGGCGTCGACCATAAGACAACGGGCACGTATACTTCGGAGATGCGTCCGGACGGAACCCTGTATGGTGAGGGACAGGGCATCGTCATGAACAGCGAGGGCGGCGGAGCGACGTGGGTCGGCAGCGGCGTGGGGACGATCAAGAAAGATGGCTCGGTAAGCTATCGAGGAGCGATCTATTACCAAACATCGGCTGCCAAGTGGACGCGGTTGAATGGCATGGCAGCGGTGTTTGAATACGATGTCGACCCTCAAGGCAACGCGCGGGCGCAGATCTGGGAATGGAAGTAGCCATCAGGGCGAAGACACTGCCTTCCTCACCCGCAGTTGACTATCGTCGCGTGAAGAGGAGACTGCCCCAGCGTGATAAGTCCAAAGAGTGAGGCGGATATGCGCGTCATTATGGCAAGCACCGCAGTGATACTTTCACTTGTGTTAGCCGATTGTTCCAAAGGGACGCCGGGTCCGCAAGGCCCCCCTGGGCCTCCTGGGCCTCCCGGATCGGTCGGGACAGCCGGCCCCGCTGGGCCGCAAGGCCCTGCAGGCCCTCCGGGACCAAAGGGGGGAGAAGGTAACCAAGGGCCGCCTGGCCCCGCAGGACCAGTTGGTGTAGCCGGCCCCGCTGGGCCGCAAGGCCCTGCAGGCCCTCCGGGACCAAAGGGGGAAAAAGGCGACCAGGGACCGTCTGGCCCCGCAGGACCAGTTGGTGCAGCAGGACCCGCAGGACCCCAAGGCCCTGCAGGAAGCGTACCGCCACAGTAAACGGCGCCTCACCTTCCCGCGCCAATCGCCCGTCGTGTGCGCCAGTCCGGCATGATGTTCACCTGGGCGACTGTACCAAACAGAAATGCCGGCAGCGTCGCCTGTCGGCATTAGTTTCCCCCAAATCCTTCGGTCGAAAGTCCCGAAGTTTCCTCTCTTGGGGAAGGAAGCTCGGCCACGCGAAGATGATGGTGGCTCCGATACCCAGCACCGCAAGCGCCAGAACGATTGCTCCGCGCTTGGCATGGGTCTCGTCGATCGCTTTCACGATACCGCTGATGGCTCCATGGCGCAGCATGTCGAGCCGGAGGTCGAGCATGTCGATCCCGAGAAGTCGCTTAATTCATTGCCAATGATTTCGTCATAAGTTTTCCGGGAAGCCAAAAACACCGTGCAGTTGCCGCGCTGCTCCATCGTGAAGCGCACCGGTCTTTCAGCAACGGCTTTGTCAGTCGGGGCGACGTATGGATACAACGGATACAGGGGCGGTAATGGAAAATGCTGCCAGCCTTTATGCTTTTTCATGGCCCTTCCTCTGGCCAACAATTATTCTGTTTTATTGCTGTTGCGAAGCTATAGCTCCTGGCGCGCTCGTTGCCGTCACCGGAAATCGGGCGTTTGACGACGACGGCCCTCTGCGAGATTGGGCGGAACGAGAAGAGCAAGCTACGGGTCACCGGAATCAAGGTCACCATGACTCTCGGCGTTGCGCCTGAATTGCTCGGATCTCTGGTCTCGCCCGATCATGGTTGCAGTCGCCTCCTCCAATGATCTGATCAGGTCAGCTTCAGCTCACTCGGCTCATCGGGATCGAGGGGATGCTGATCGAGCAGCTCCACGACAGAGCGTCGCAAGAACTGGCTGCGTGTCAGGTCCTGCTGTTCGCAGACGAGGTTGACCCGGTCTAGGCTCTCGGCGGGTATCCTGAACGCTGCGAACTTATCCGGCGACCATTGATCGCAGAGGCGCGCTGCGCACACAGGGCGGCGACGCCCACGGCGCGAGCGCGGATATACGCGCCTTGACCGGCGCATAGCCAGCCTCGCCATCCATGCGGCGAGCACGGTCGTGCTCTTCGTGGCGGCCTTTCTCTCGCTCGAGCGACATCAAAAGACCGAAGGCATTCTCGCGGCGGGCATCGTCGATGATGTTCTCGATAGCGACGAAGGCGCCCCCGGTAGGCAACGCCGCATAGGCCTTGGCGATCAGCATCTCCTTGATCTGCTGATCACGTTTTCCGCCCGAGCCGATGAAGATGTGGCCAATCTCCAAACGCGTGAACAGCCCGCAGAACGATGACGAAAGCCTACTCGCTGAGGTCGACCTCGCCGCGGCGTGAGGAGAGCAGCTTGGGCGCCGGGACGAACCATCAGCAAGTCAGCAGCGCGACTGGCGCCGCCCTTTCTACATTTATGCACGGCGCTGCGGAATTGGTGCGGCGACGCCCAAAGGGGCCTTCGGCATCACGATTGGACGCCGCCGACTCATTGGCGTACCCCCGTTGTGCGAACAACGAATTTGCGACGCCAACTGAAGGTAAAGCCTAGCTGATTAAGCGCGGGGCGCAAGAGCGGCTACGCAAAAATTGATCGACGTGCAATTCAATCTGATTCAACGCAACCCGCTGCCGGCCGCTGTCTTCGTAGCCGATTTCCAGCACTTCAGCCTTTATTCGTTGCATAGGACCTCCGTCACGGCGACCGCCGAATGGCATCAGCGCGACCGTTCGCTGCGTTTCTGGGGAACGGTCTCTCGGCACGAGCGGAACAGAACTACCGAGCTAGCAATATGATTGTCCTGTTTACGGATTTCGGGCTGCAGGGCCCCTATACGGGTCAGATGAAGGCGGTGCTGCACCAGATGGCGCCGGGCATACCCGTCATCGACCTCTTCGCCGATGCGCCGGTCGGCAATCCCAAGGCATCGGCCTATCTACTGGCTGCCTACGCCGAATGGTTCGCGGCAGGAACCGTCTTTCTCTCGGTTGTCGATCCCGGCGTCGGGGGACACGCCCATCCATTATTCTCGAGGCCGACGGCCGGTGGTACGTAGGCCCCGGCAACGGCTTGTTCGAGCTGGTTCAGCGCCGTGCCGGAAACACGCGCAGCTGGGACATCGACTGGAAGCCTGAGCGCCTCTCGGCCAGCTTTCACGGGCGCGATCTCTTCGCACCGGTCGCAACCATGCTGGCACGCGGTGAGCCGCCGCCCGCCCGGCCGCGCAAGGATGGCGCGCATCGCCGGACAGACTGGCCGGACGATCTGTGCGAGATCGTTTACGTAGATCATTTCGGCAATGCCATGACCGGGATGAGGGCGGCCATGCTGCCGCGCGATGCAAGGCTGGCCGCGGCGGGTCGAGTGTTGGAGCGCGCGGGGACGTTCGGCGATCGGCCCCCGGGCACGGCCTTCTGGTACGAGAATTCCAACGGGCTTGCCGAAATTGCCGTCAATCAAGGACGCGCGGACCGCGAGCTCGGTCTCGCGATTGGCATTCCGGTCGAGATCGTCCCTTGAATGAAGGCAGGCTCCGAGCTAGTACGTCGCGCCTTCAAATTCCTAAAATGTGTTTGCTTTCTCCGCGAGCCGTTTATGGCGTTGCGTGATGAAGTCCTTATACGCCCACACCGCCGGTTGGATCAGTTTAGGAATGTTTTCTGCGGAAGATGTCCCTGTCGCTGCCTTGCTCGCCGCGGGCCATCTGGTCGCGCAGTTGTGGGGCTGGTTCCATTCCGTGAAGCCAACAATGAATGAAATCGGCGACTTTGTGCATATCTGCTCTCGCGACTTTACCTGAAGAAACTTCACTGCCGGTAGGGAGACTTAGCGATTTTGCTGTTGGGTCGGTTTGCAAACTCTTGGCGAGTGAGGCGGCAGCCGTGTTCGCAGCTTCAAGCTGTTCCTTGCGGAGTTTTTGGCCCCCGCCAAAATTATTGCTCATGAATCCCTGCTCTTTTAAGGGAAGCGCGTGGGCCTTGCCAGGAGGCTGCGCGTCGGGTAGAGCGTTATGGTGCACTGCACAATCAACGTCAATTAAATGTTGCAATGCACCAGACCAAGGCTGTCATTGCCGCGGACTACGAAGAGGCCGGCACCGTAGCCTTTCAGATGCGCGGCGCGCGGCGATTCGGGGCTTCATAAGCATGAGTTTCGCGACGAACGGGCGCGCCTTTATCAATAACCTAGAACGCTGCAATGCATCAATTTCTTTGACTATTAATTGTGCGATGCACTATAAAGCCATGTGGGCCTAAGGTCCGCCGCGCGGCCTCTCTGGCCAACACGCGTCCCCGTCCGTGTGAGGAATAGACTAATGACTTCGAACTTTGATGAATTCCAGAAATTCGGCAAGGAACAGCTTGAGGCTGCGAGCACGGCTGCCGCCTCGCTTGCCAAAGCGTTCCAGACGATTGCCGCCGAGACGACCGACTATTCGAAGAAGTCGATCGAGAGCAACTCCGCCTATGTGGAGAAGTTGCTCGGCGCCAAGTCGCTCGACAACGCGATCGAGATCCAATCAGAATATGCCAAGTCCGCCTATGAGGGCTTCGTGGCGCAAGCGACCAAGCTCGGCGAGCTCTATACCCATCTCGCCAAGGAAGCGTTCAAGCCGGTCGAGACGGTTCTCGCCAAGGTTCAGGCTGTCGTCGCCAGCCCCCAGCCAAGCATCGCCAGCCCCAAGCCAACCAAGGCGGCCTGATCCGCAATTCGGGTGCGGTTCAAGCTTCGGTGTAGCGCCCTCTCGGGGCGAGAAGGCTCGACGAATGTCGGGCCTTTTGTATTTTGCCAGCCCGATGGTTCCGTTGTCGCACCTTCTTTGATGCAAACACGCAAGCGATTTTCATCATCTCACCATACTCTCGCTCGGATCCGCGCGGCCGGCGTGCGCTGGCTGTAGGCGCGCCACTCGGCTCCGAAGAGCTGAGCGAGATGCGCTTCCTTCCGCCGGATTGCGAAATGCGTCACGGCAATGGCTGCTATCAGTGCAGCGAAACCAGGGATTGGCGAAGGCGAAGGCTGCGCCGGCTATGGCGATGGTGTTGGCGAGGTAAATCGTCTTGCGCGACCAGGGTAAGGGGCTCGCTCATCGGCTCTGCGCGCCTGCGCATTGCGCAAATTGAAGCGCTGCCATGGTATTACTGCATTGCAATATAATTGTTGCTGCAATGCGGTAAAGCTGACACAATGCTGAGCTACATCTCTGCCAAGGCGAATTTCGTTGGGTCCAATTGATCCGTGTCCGATCCGCCTCGTCGCCCCAATCAAGGAGGCCAATCATGCTGCTCAGAAAAAGAACCGTTCTTGCAATAGCACTTGCTGGGGTATCGGTTATGGCCGGTCCTGGCATGGCGCAGGCCGCGGATTCCGCATTACCGCCGACCATGAAGCCCATGCAGGCAGTGATCTTCGATGTCGGAACGAAACGCGCCGTGAGCTTCTTCTTGATCGAGGACCACGTGTGCAAGCTCATTCTGACGCTAGGCGAAAAAGTACACGACAACGAGGTGAACGATCTGACGGCCGCTCGCATCATTGTCCCTGTCGAAGTCGGCAAGATTGCGTACTTCGATACGGTGGACGGCAAGTCGATGGAGTTCAAATGCTTGGCCGGAGCGCAGGCGATGAGGATCGAGGTATCGAATCGCATCGCATCGTACTAGCGAGAAGGGGGCTCGGGATGGCATAGCGAAAAGCACCCCTCGGTCTCTTGGCGAGGAAGTAGAACCGAGCAAGCAGAAGCCGACATCCTCTTTTCGTCCGTAAGCGAGCGGAAACTCTCGGCCGTCTGCTTGACGCGAAGCGAACTTTTCAGTCTCTCGACTGGACCCACGGCGGTGAAACGCTACTTGACAACCTGCCGCGACATCCGAATGGGCTGCGAACTCTAAACGTAGCCATGACGGAAGTTCGAAAGGCTGGGCTGTCTAGCCAAGTGGCAGATGTCAGCGTGTGCGGGGCGATCGCACCCTACAACACCTTGCTCGGCGGAAAGTTGGTCGCACTGATGATGGCTGCCCAAGAAGTCCGGGATGCTTACCGCGAACGATACGCCGAGCAGGTGAGCATTATTAGTTCTCAGATGGCTGGTCGGCCGATTTATAGACCTGCGGAATTGAAGGTGCTGACAACCACAAGCCTCTACGGCAATGGGAGCGGCCAATATAATCGCTTAAAATCGAGGGTGGCTGACTATCCGAAACTTGAGAATGATGTGGAATGGCAGGAACTGGCGCAGACGGCCGGCTACGGCACGATTTATCTCGGTGCCACGACAGTTCGGGTGCTGCGCGAGTTTAGCGAGCGGAGCTACGGGGGACGGCGGATCAATCACCGATTTGGCGAGGGTGCGAGCCCGCGACTGCGACAAATCCGTGAAGCGATGGATGCGCTCGGCATCGACTCGGCCTCCGTGCTTCACCACCAACACCACGCATCCTTCGTCGGCACTGCGAAGACGACGCGATCGTACGTGTCCACACGAAGATCCGCGCCAATTATGATCGCATTCCGACCGGCATTCCGGAGCCACTAATCGGAAGCGCCTCATTCTCCGTCAATCTGCTGGCCTATCAGCGCGATGGCTCGCTCATAGACCGAAGCACCATTCCATGCCTGGATAGCGGCGAAATTGACTTCCCCTGGCTGATATCCTGCGCCCGCCTGCCAGCCATGGGCTTTGAGGAAATTTGCCGTCGAGGAAAGCGCGGCCGACGCATTGTCGAGATTTCCGCCCGCGCCATATTCCAGGATGGTCTTGGGCAAAAACTGTGTCTGGCCGATCTCGCCGTGCATGGAGCCGCGGGCATTTGGCGACAGGATTCCACGATCGATCAGTTTCAACGCCGCGTAGAGCTGATCAGTGAAATAGGCCGACCGACGACAGTCATAGGCGAGAGTTGCCACGTCCGAGAGGACGTTTTGGTTTCCGTGCTCCCTCCCAAATCCCGTCTCCATGCCCCAAATGGCCAGGAGCGGCCCGGGCGGGACGCCGTAGCGCTGCTGGATGGACGCGAAGAGTGGGCTTCGGATTGTTTGAGCGCGCGCCCGCGCGCAACGATGGCCGAACCGCCGCGCTTAGCGATAAATTGATCGAGCGACAGATGAAAGCTTCTCTGGCCACGGTCGGCGGCGATGGTTTCAGTCGAGTAGGTCGTCGCCATAAGACCTGCGACCGCGGAGGCGCCGACGCCCTTACCCCTCGCTTCAGCGGCGAACTGGTTCTTCCAGGTCTCGAAGCCCGCAGCCGTGCTGCCGCACTGCGCGGCGTCCGCTTCGCTGGCCGTCCACACGAGTGTCGCAAAGGCTGCGACGGTGACTGTTTTGAGCTGGCCGGTCTTCGCCACTCAGAACTCCTTTCGGTCCCTTTCTCATCAGACGATAAGCTGGACCGGCAAGCCTGTCGACAGGAGGTGTGACCGCCAGCTGTCACATCCCTTAAGATATGAGTCCTTCATGTCAGAGTGCAGATGCAGAAACATTCATTGGATTACAGGTCCCAGCCGGTCATCCGTCTTAGCCCCGTGTAACGTCAGCTTTTGGCGCCTTGTGCTGACCACCAAACGAATCGTGAGATTCAGAAAAGCTTGTCTCCGGTTCGGTGCATACAATCCCAAAGAAAGCGATGGGCCCTGTGGGAAAGGTGGTCCCTAGCTTGGCCAAGCACTCAGGCGTGACCCCTGATTTGGCAACCCTCTCGTTAGGACCCGAACGCCGTTCCTAATGAACGATTGGCAGCCGCGCCCGCCCCGTCCACGCCCTCTAGGTCCTGCGAGTGCGTTGTCCGATCGGCGTTATTTGTAGGCCACCGCTGCGCTTGCCGGGCCGGCCAGCGGGATGCGCTCGGTGCTGCGGAAGCCAGCGTTGTGGCACCAGCCCTCGAATTGGGCGAAGGTATAGTCATAGCCTTCCGCGGTTTCGATCAGCATGTTGAGCGACATCAAAAGACCGAAGGCATTCTCGCGGCGCGCATCGTCGATGATGTTCTCGATAGCGATGAAGGCGCCGGCGGCAGGCAAGGCCGCATAGGCCTTGGCGATCAGCATCTCCTTGGTCGCGGTGCCCCAGTCATGGAGAATATTGCCCATGGTGATGATGTCGGCGCGCGGTAATTCGTCGGTCATGAAGTTGCCGCCCCGGAACTCGACTCGGTCGAGGCCGGACGCGACGATCTTGCGCTGGGTGAACGGCCCGACCTGGGGCAGATCGAAGGAGATGCAGCGGAGGTGTTTGTGACGGCGGGCGATGGCAATACTGAGCGCACCGCTTGCGCCGCCGACGTCGCAGGAGGTGCGATAGCGCGAGAAGTCGAACCGTTCCGCGAGAGCCGCAAAATTGCCGAGCTGGACGCCGGCCATGGCGTCCATGAATTCTTCCAACGCCACCGGATCGGCATAGAGCCTGGCGAACATGTCGCCTGCGCCGCCCTCCTTATTCTCGTTCTGCGGCTCGCCCGTGCGCAGCGCCTCGGTGAGCTTGGCCCAGAAGGGGTAGAGGCGCCGGTTCGCCATCAGCAGGATGCCGCCCAGATAAGTCGGGCTTGCGGCATCGAGAAAGGCGGCCGCATCTGGTGAATTGGCATAGGAGGCCATCGCACCGTCACCCTCGCGCACGAGGAAGCCCAGCGCCACCAGCGCGTCGAGAAAATCAGCCGCCGACCGCGGATGAAGCCCCAACCGCTGACGCAAGCCTTCGCCGCTCATCGGCCCACCGCCGAGCGTAGTGAAAACGCTTAGTTCCACCGCGCTCAGCAAGGTTTTCGAAGCGAAGAAGCCCATGCCGATTTGCAGAATGCGCGACGGATCGGGCGGCGCACCGTTCATCGTTCCCCCCTCCGAGGATAGGCCGACATCTTAAGTCGGGACTCCCTCCCCCCGATTAGCGTTTTTCCGGCCTTCCTGGAAGCCAGACGCCCACTCATGTTCCAGTTTGCGGGGAGCATTACCGTAGACGATATGCTCACCTTACGATGCCTGTATAGAGACCATGTGCGGACGAATTATTCAGGCGTCCGGCCCCCTTCGCTACCGGTTAGTCGACGGGCTGGACGTACCCGACAGCCTGTTTTCGAACATCCCGCGGCGCTACGGGTGGCGGACGTCCACTCAAATCGCACCAATCCAAGTGCGCCTCGACCTCCGTCGATAAACAGGTTATGTTGTATTGGCATCAAGAGTAGGGCTGACGCCCTCGCCAACCTGCCTTCCCGGGCAAGGTGGTTCCCGCAAGGGGATGTGGCCGTTCCGGCAACAAAGCGGGATTTTCGCCACGTCAGTCCTCCTCGTCGATAGAGGAGGCTTGCCATGGGCGATCACTATCCGATCCATGATCTCATCGGGAACCAACAGAAACGGCTCGGCATGCGCCGTAGCGAACTCGCGCGGCGGTGTGGGTTCAAAAACGTCGCCAAGGGCATTCGGCGGATCGATGGCGTCTGCCATGGCGATCTCGATTTGCAGGCCGCCAAGATGGTGCTCGACGCTCTGCCCGCCGCGCTCGAGATGGACAAGGATGCAGTTGAGACGGCCGTCCGCGCTACCGCCGAGATCATTGTCGAGGCCGAGCGTCGGGCGGCGGCTGAACGTGAGGCGACTTGGCGGGCGTCGTTCATGCCGCATGCTTATCTGCTCGGCACGGAGACACGTCCTTCTCAGATCACGTTTTATGGCCTGACCGGTGGCTCGGAGCGTTGGCTCAGGATTTGGCTCGATCTGTCGCAGCCGCCCGTGACCTTTGCGGCTCAGGCGTGTGCGGTCGCGAAGCAGACCCCGTTGGTTCCCTTCTATGGCCGCACAACGGGTTTCATCGTCAATTACACACCAGACAGTGCGGTGCGATTTGATCTCGACGGCAACCCCGTCGAACATTTTGCTCGGGCCTATACGCCAGGCCAAGTCGAACTATTCCTAAGAAGGCACAAGGTTCCGGCCAAGACCTTCGCGAAGGTCCTCGGGATCGGAGGTGAAAACGGGTGCCATCCCGACGGGGTAGTCAAGTAAGTGGCTCAAAGAGCGTCTCATAATGAGCCTGGCTGTGTGAAAACGAGCGTAATGATATGATTCCTCGGCGGCCGTGGGAGGGGATCGGACCTGGCTCTGGATGATGCTCGACCAGGGGAAGGACCCGCTCGTCCTTGTTCGCGGCTTGCTTCATAGGTATTATTGATGACAGTCGGCTCCGCGGCGTTCCCGTCCACGAGAGCGGGGGCGCGCGCAGCATGAGTGCCTATTTTCGCCGTCAACTTGCGGATTACGCAGAATATCACCGCGATTGGTGGAACTGCACGCTGCACGTGTTCGGCATCGTGTTTTTGTTTCTTGCCGCGGTTCTTCCCCTTAGCCTGTGGCCTATCTCCGTGTTTGGCGCCCACACCACCGTAGCTTCCATTCTGGTCTTGCCCGTCCTTGTTTACTGGCTCTTGCTCGACGTTGCGCTTGGTTTGGCGATCGTCGGCGCTGCTGTCGTCTTGCTGTCAGCCGCGACGATAATCGTGAACAGTGTGAGTGTCGCAGGCGCGTGGTCGATCTCGGCCGTCCTGATCGTCATCGGCTTTGCTATGCAGGTTGTCGGGCATCAGGTGTTCGAACGCCGACAGCCGGCGCTGATGGACAATCCGGCTCATTTATTGCTGGGACCGATGTTTGTAGTGGCCAAATTGTTCATCGCGCTTGGCTTTCGGCATGATCTTGCCGTCATCATCCAACACGTTCCGCAGTCAACGCCGCTCGGCTCTTCATTCTGTGCCGAAAAACGGCGGGGTTGGCTGCACCCACATTCATGACACTGGTCCTCGTCACCGGCGGCAGCGGCTTCATAGGACAGAACTTGGTATCGGCGCTCGTTGCGCAGGGACGATCGGCGCGCGTTCTCGATCTCCAAGTGCCGACCCGCATCCTGCCGGATGTGCAGTACATCAAAGGTTCGGTGCTTGATCCAAACGTGGTGGACGAGGCGCTGAATGGAGTTGGCGAGGTGTACCACCTTGCCGGCCTGCCCGGGATGTGGCTTCCGAACAAGAGCGATTTTCATGCCGTCAATTGCCGCGGCACCGAGATCGTCATTGCGGCCGCGCGCAAGTGTGGCGTTGGGCGGTTTCTGCACTGCTCGACCGAATCCATTCTCTTCCGCTCCTCGCCTTCCGAAGATGTCATTGCGGAAGATGCACTGCTGACGGCCAACGACATGCCGGGTCCCTATACCCGCTCGAAATTGCGCGCGGAGCAGCACGCGATGCAGGCTGCGGCATCCGGTTTTCCATTGATCATCGGCAGTCCGACGATGCCGATCGGGCCTCACGATCACAATCTGACCCCGCCGACCGCAATGCTCCGGCACTTTCTCGGCGGGGGTCTGCAAATGTATCTCGATTTCATCGTCAATCTCGTCGATGTGCGCGATGTCGCAACGGGCCTGGTTCTCGCCATGGAACGCGGGCAGATCGGACATCGCTATATTCTGGGCAGCGAAAGTATTCCGCTGAAGCAAATTCTTGCGCTCGTCGCGGCGATCGACGGCCGCCGTCATCTGTTCATTCCGGTTCCCAGCCGGGTCGCGGAGATGGCCTGCGCCATGTTGGAATTCGTCGCCGATCATGTGACGCGCCGTCCTCCCTCCGGTACCGCCGAGGGCGTGCGGATCGCCTTGCGGGCGACGGCGCTATCGATCGAAAAAGCCCAGCGTGAACTCGGCTATGCCCCCCGGCCCGTTGAGCCCGCATTGCGGGAGACCATTGCTTATCTTATTGGTGCTGCGAAATAGGATCCAAAGCATGCGCCAATTCCTTGATGTCGTCTGGAGCGGATGGACCGACACCTGGCCCACCCAGCTGTTGGCCATCGTCTGGTTCGCATGGGTCACCGGCTGGGCTGTGGCTTCGTTCTGGTCCGCTCGAACGGAAAAGCACGTGAGAACCTGGGATTCGCGTGCTTACCGCCTCCCTATCCTCGCGGGAGCCCTTTGCCTGACTCCCTGGACGGCGGAAGTGTTGGGGCAGAAGCCGCTGTATTACCTCGGTAACGGCGGCACGTATGCGCTCGCGGCCGTGGTTTTGGCGGGCGTCTCCTTCACCTGGTGGGGACGAATTTACCTCGGCCACTTCTGGTCGAATGCCATTACCCGCAAGGAAGGCCATCACATCATCGATACCGGCCCCTATGGCCTTGTGCGTCACCCGATCTACACGGGACTGATCATCGCGATCCTCGCGACAGGGGTGGCGGTCGCCACAATCACCTCGCTGCTCGGCGCGCTGCTGATCACCTTCGGCCAGTGGCAAAAGGCCCGCATGGAGGAACGCTTCCTGACGGTCGAGCTCGGCGCGGAAAACTACGGACCTTATTGCCGCCGCGTGCCCATGCTCATTCCGTTCCTCCCGCGTCTCTGATTGCATTCTATCTGTTTACAAGACCGGCGAACTTGGGATTATCAGTCACTTTCAGCGCATCAATAGAGCAACTCAAAGCAATAATCATCGAAAATGAAAGGAGCTGGCTCCTCACATACCTTTTCAAAGGCTTCATGCTCGTCTCTGCAAGAACGGTCGCATACCCGCTCGGGCCAATCCGGCCGCGCGTTGATTCATCGCATTGCCGGCTTGGCTCCTCAGCCAGGGCCATTCGACCTTGTGCGGCGCCGCCACTGCCTCGAGGCGCCGCCAGAGTTCGGCATTCTTGACCGGCTTCTTATTTGCGGTTCTCCAGCCGTTCTTCTTCCAGACTTTGAGGCCAAGTGGTCATGCCGTTGCGCAGATACTCGGAGTCGGTATAGAGGTCGACTTCGCAGGGATGTGTCAGAGCTTCGAGCGCCCTGATTGCCGCCATCAGCTCCATGCGGTTGTTGGTGGTCGCGGGCTCGCCGCCGGACAGCTCCTTGCGCTGCGCGCCAAAGGTCAGCACCGCGCCCCAGCCGCCGGGTCCCGGATTGCCGGAACAGGCGCCATCGGTCCAGATCGCCACGCGCTGGCTCACTGCGTCAATCCGAGATCGCGCGCGACTGGAATCCCGGCCTCCGCGTAACGCAGGGCGGCCGCCAGATTTTTCTCGCCGGAGTTCATTGGTCGCCTCCCGCACTGAGGCGATCAATGAGGGCGACGATGTTCTCGACACGCCAGACTGTGGTTTTCGGACCGAGCTTCAGCGGCTTTGGGAAACGCCCATCACGACACCCCTGCCACCATGTGGATTTGGAAATAGGGATGGGGCCGTTGGGGCCAATGATTGAGGAAAGACGAACGAACCCATTTCTTGGAAACTGAAAAAACTCTGACAATTGTTGGCTCCTCTTAGGGTCTGGACCCTCCCTTGCTGTTGGATTTGTGATTCACGGTCTCCCAGAAGAGATCTCTGATGGATCGCGATTTTTTCTGGCTGACAAAGGATCAGCGCGGCGCAAGCCGTCCTGCCGACCGCACGTGACGGGTGGGCAAGTCGCCGACTGCACTGCCGGAGAACTGTTGCTGCAACAGATGCCGCAAGTCGCCACGCTGCATGGCGACAAAGGCTGCGACAGCAAAGTGATCCGTGGGGCAGGTCGAGGACCAAGACGCGATGCCCAGCATCCCGCCAAAGGCCAATCGGCGCTGGAAGAATTGCTTCTCGCCGTTCCTCTATCGCAACCGAAACGCCATCGAGCGTATGTTCGGTCGCCTCAAGGACTTCCGCCGCTTCGCCACACCCTACGACCGGCTCAGCAGCAACTTCCTCGCCGTCATCCTCGCTTAACACAATATTCAAAGTCTGTCAACCCCCTGCCCAGACGACAGACTGTAGATATCGACGCAGATACTTTTGAAAACAATAGACGTACCTAAAACTGCGCCAGTAATATAAAGTTATGATAACTTTAAACTTTGCGCCAATGGAGATAAAATAATAACTTAACAAATGATCATGTATTGGCTTGGCTAAAGCGTTTCATTGTGAGGTCAAATCTGAGTGCTTGACGATCTAGGATGTTCCAGCAAACGCTTGATATTGTTTGACGACATGATCTATTACTATTTATCTATTTGCTTTTAAGTCCAATGATGTGGACGAAATCGCAAAAATTGCGAGAACCTGCCAACGCAAGCCAAAATTTGATGTGGGACTAAATGTAGGCTATGGCTGGGCCGCCACGCAGAAAGATGCCAGATATCAATCACTTAGTAACGTATACTGGCGGAGGGAGCGGGATTCGAACCCGCGATACGGTTTCCCGTATACACACTTTCCAGGCGTGCGCCTTCAACCACTCGGCCACCCCTCCTGACAGATATTCGGTGAGCGCCGCGGCGGCGGCCCGATTAGCTCAAACGGCTTTAAATCATCGATCTCCCGAATGGGCGCGCACTATAATGAGCCAAGGCGTGAGCGCAAGCCAACGCCGGACATTGGCGCGAGATCGCTGAAATCGCGGCATTCCATCGATGGACACGCGGCCGCTGCCGGCTTATGCAGAAGTCCCGGAATTGCCAACGGGCCCCGATGTTTCGCCTGACATTTCGCCTTCTCGGCCTCCTCCTTCTCGCCGCTGCCTTCGCCGCGCTGGTCATCGACGGAACGCGCAGCATCGCCGGCGGCATGCTGTCTCTGACGCCGCTGGGCCAGACGATGGCCTGGCTCATGCCTGAAAAGTTCGCGACTCTGGAGCCGGTGGTCCAGCACGCCGTTCCGCCGCTGTTGTGGGACCCGGTGATGGTGAACTTGCTGCTGATGCCGACATGGCTCGTGATCGGCGGCCTGGGCATTATCGTGATGCTCTTGACCCAGAAGCGGCGTCCGAAGATTGGTTATTCGAGCCGCTGAATCTTTGTCTGAGGCGTAACTGAACCCCTATGTCACGCGTAATATGGGCGGGGCCCATTGCGGGCCGTGTCGCTCGCCCCATTTCAAGGGAGCTAATCTCGCGGAGGACCTGCCATGTTTTCGTTCCGCAAAGCCGTCACTCTGCCGACTGCCAACGAAATTCTGCCCGGCCACCCCGCTCCGATTCCGACAGCGGACAAGCATTTCGTCAATGGCCATCCCCTCAAGCCACCGTTCCCGGCCGGCATCGAGACGGCTTTGTTCGGCATGGGCTGTTTTTGGGGCGCGGAGCGCAAGTTCTGGCAGCTTGGCAACGGCATCTTCGCGACAGCCGTCGGCTACGCCGGGGGCCTGACCCCCAATCCGACCTATGAAGAGGTTTGCACTGGACTCACCGGCCATGCCGAAGTCGTCCTCGTCGCCTATGACCCGTCGGTCATCTCGTACGAGACCTTGCTGAAGACCTTTTGGGAGGCGCACGACCCGACCCAGGGCATGCGCCAAGGTAATGACGTCGGCACGCAATATCGCTCGGCCATTTATGTGACGAGCGAAAGCCAGAAGAGCGCCGCGGAAAAATCGAAGGCCGTTTACAACGAAGCGCTGAAAGCGCGCGGCCTGGGCGCAATAACGACGGAAATCAGCGACGCGCCGCCGTTTTTCTATGCCGAAGAGTATCATCAGCAATATCTGGCCAAAAACCCTCATGGCTATTGCGGCCTTGGGGGCACGGGAGTCACTTGCCAGATCGGCACGGGCGTCGCGGCGGAATAGACGCAAACGTCGTTGCGCGGCGTGAAGCGACGCGGCATTTCCGGGCTGAAACAAGACCGGATTGCTTCGCTTCGCGTGCAATGCCGACGAATGAAATGCGCGCTCACCTTTCCTCGGGCGAGTCCAGCGTGTTTTGACGCAGTTCGTCGAGATCATGGGTAAAACGCTGCAGCCGCCCTTCCACGAGCTGGCGCAGGCGTTCAGCGCTTTTCGGGTAATTCGTTGAGAATGCGCTGAAACAGTGCCCGCGAGATTTCCAGAATGCTTGACGGCTCGCGCACGACGGCGGTAGCCGGGCGTCGCGTCGGCGCGATCAGCGCCATGTCGCCGATCAGTGCCGGCGGCCGAACGACACGCTCGGCCATGTTATGGCCCGACGGATCGAAGGCGATTGATCCGGAGCGCAGGAAATAGCCGCCATCCGACGGTTCGTCGCGGCGAAACAGCACCTCGTTGGTGCGCAGCACCCGGGGCAGCGCAGCGACCGCGAGGCGGCGCAAGGCATCTGGTTCGAGCGCAGCGAGGGTCGGGTTGCGGGCAAGACTGCGGAGATCGTCTTCGAGGGCCATTAGAATATCCAGTTTCGTGCGCGAAGCCTCTCCATTGGGAGAGGGGGACTGCGGAGCAGCGGCGTGAGGAGTTGCAATGCTGAAATTGGATGCGCGGTAACCCCTCATCCGCCTCGCTTTACGAGGTACCTTCTCCCACTGGAAGAGGGTGCGCGCATCATTTTCAAGGCACCAGCTTATAGCCGCCGGCCTCGGTGATCAAAAGCTGCGATTTTGCCGGATCGCGCTCGATCTTCTGCCGCAGCCGATAGATATGCGTTTCGAGCGTGTGCGTCGTGACGTTGGAATTATAGCCCCAGACTTCTTTCAGCAGCACGTCGCGGGTCACCACCGTCTGTCCGGCGCGATAGAGGAAGCGCAGGATCGCCGTCTCCTTCTCGGTCAGGCGGAGCTTTCCGCCCTTCTCGTTGATGAGATGTTTGGAGCCGGGCTGAAAGGTGAAGGGACCGATACGGAACAGAGCATCGTCGCTCGCCTCGTGCTGGCGCAGATGCACCCGCATGCGCGCGAGCAGAACGGAGAAGCGAAACGGCTTTGTGACATAATCATTGGCGCCGGATTCAAGCCCATCGACCGTGTCGGCCTCCGAATCATGGCCGGTCAGCATGATGATCGGATTTTTGAAGCCTTCGTTGCGCAGCATCTTGACCGCCTCGCGGCCGTCCATGTCGGGCAGGCCGATATCCATGATGACGAGATCGGGCGCCTCCCGCCGCGCGACGGCGAGCGCCGCGGACGCCGTCGGCGCATGGAAGGGTTCGAATTCGGCTGTGCAGCGCGAGCTGCTCGACGAGTTCGCCGCGAAGATCTTCGTCGTCATCGGCAATCAGGATCTTGCGAACCTGCGTCATGGCTGTTCCTATTATCTCCGCCGCAAACTCGGCGGCCAAGGTGATCAATCTCACGTGCCGACGCAAGCGAAACTCGAACCAGGTCGTCGGCGCGGGCTGACCGACGTAGTCAAGGCCAAGGCCAACAAGCCTTTTCCACAAGCCAAGGTCGCGCCGGCCAAAATAAGCCGCATTGTCGTAACCGCACGGCTCAAGTTTTTCGGCACGAACAAGACGCAGGGGTGGCTTCATGCTGGCGGCACGGTGCTCACCTGCGCGATCGGCGCTGCATCTATAATTCACCGCAAACGGGAAGGCGACCATGCAACGCCCGCCGGCCGTGTTCGGCTCGCTGACAGTTTTTTTTAAGCCCGGGATCGGACGCCGCCCGGCGACGCTGCTGCCCGTGCACGCGATCAATCGAACACAAGGCTGGTGCGATGACCCCGGCTCGCCCAGCTATAATCGGCTGATCCGCCTGCCGAGCCGCGCCAGCCACGAGGACATGTGGCGCGATGACGGGCTCTACGACCTTGTCATCGTGCTCGACTATAATATACACCCCCGCAAGAAGTTTGGCGGAAGCGCGATCTTTCTCCATTGCGCGCGGCAAGATTTCGCGCCGACCGAAGGCTGCATCGCCCTGCATGCGGCGGATTTGTGGAAGCTCTTGCCGAGGCTGGCGCGGAAGGCCGAGCTGATCGTGCGCTAGAGATGAGACTGGAGGACAAGATGAGCACTGTCGTCTCTCGGGACTCTCTTTTCTGATCTGCGCGCTCCTGCCGGCCTATGCCGGGGCAGCCAGCGCAGACGAAACGCCGCGCCAATATTGCGCGCGCGTTGGAGATGACGACAAGTTGCAGCCGGCGCCGCCTTCGCTCGCGGACGCCATAGAACGACTGTTCAATCTCGGCGAAAAAGAGGCAGTCAACACGACAGAGTTTCGCTGCGCGGGCGGAAAAGTCCTCCTCTGCAACGTGGGAGCCAATCTGCCTTGCGGCAAAGCCAATACGAGCACCGACCTTCCCATGGCGACACAATGGTGCCGCGAAAACCCCGAATTCGGATTTCATTCCGATGGTCGTCACCGGCCACGACACGATCTACGAATGGCGCTGCGAGGGCCGTTCGGCCAAACCCGGCAAGCAGATCGGCCAAGTCGATGCGCGCGGGTTCTTTGAGGAATATTGGAAGGAAGTGAAGTGAGAAGTCTCACCTCTCACCAAAAATCGCGCTACCGACGCGCACATGCGTCGCGCCCAATTCGATCGCGATCTCGAAATCGGCGCTCATGCCCATTGACAGCATATTGATCCCGTTGCGCGCCGCGATCTTGTTCAGCAGCGCGAAATGGGGCGAGGCCTGCTCGCCGACCGGCGGAATGCACATCAGCCCTGAGATGTCGAGCCCGAGATCGTTGCGGCAGAAGGCGATGAAGCGGTCCGCCTCTTGCGGCAGGACGCCGGCCTTCTGCGGCTCCGCGCCGGTATTCACCTGCACATAAAGGCGCGGGCGGCGGGCGCCGCGGGCGATCTCCTTGGCCAGCGCCGCGGCGATCTTTTCGCGATCGACCGTTTCGATCACGTCGAACGATGGCGACGGCCTCGCGCGCCTTGTTCGATTGCAACGGGCCGATGAGATGCAGCTCGATGCCCGGGTGTCTGCCGCAGCGCCGGCCATTTGTGCATCGCCTCCTGCACGCGGTTTTCGCCGAAGACCCGCTGGCCGGCGGCAATCACGGGCCGGATTTCCGCTTTGCCGAAAGTCTTGGAGACGCAGACGAGTGTGACGGACCCCGGCGCGCGGCCGCCATCCTCGGCCGCGCGGGCGATCCGGAGCTTGACGTCGGCGAGCCGCGCGGCGGCCGGCGCAACGGCTTGCGGCTCTCTTTCGTGCTCCGCCACTCGTCTCTCCCTGCCCTCACAGGACATTGACCCCGTGAGGCAAATAATGCTGTATCGGCCCATCTCCGGCCGAGCACTGATAGCATGGACCCGCAGCGCTACAACGCCCGCGAAGCGGAACGGAAATGGCAGAAGATCTGGGACGAGGTCGGGATCATTCCGCACACGTAACGACGATCCGCGCCCGAAATATTACGTCCTCGAGATGTTCCCCTATCCGTCCGGCCGGATTCACATGGGGCATGTGCGCAATTATGCGATGGGCGATGTCGTCGCCCGCTTCATGCGCGCGCGCGGGCTACAATGTGCTGCATCCGATGGGCTGGGACGCGTTCGGCATGCCGGCGGAAAACGCCGCCGATGCAGAACAAGACGCATCCGGCGACATGGACCTACGCCAATATCGCCACCATGCGGGCGCAGCTCAAATCCATGGGCCTGTCGCTCGATTGGTCGCGCGAGATCGCGACCTGCGATCCCAGCCTATTACAAACATCAGCAGAAGCTGTTTCTCGATTTTCTCGCGCGCGGGCCTCGTCGACCGCAAGAAGTCCAAGGTGAATTGGGACCCGGTCGATCATACCGTGCTCGCCAATGAGCAGGTGATCGACGGGCGCGGCTGGCGCTCCGGCGCGCTCGTCGAACAGCGCGAACTGACGCAATGGTTCTTCAAGATCTCTGACTTCGCCGACGATCTGCTCGCCGCGCTCGATGACCTGCCGCGCTGGCCGGAGAAAGTCCGGCTGATGCAGAAGAACTGGATCGGCAAATCCGAGGGCCTGCAGCTGCGCTTCGCGCTCGAGCCCTTGGTCGAGCGTCGATGCCCGCGAGATCGAAGTCTATACGACGCGGCCCGATACGCTCTTCGGCGCGAAATTTATCGCGCTCGCGCCAGATCATCCGTTGGCGCGCCGATTGCGAAGGACGATCCGGCACTCGCCGCTTTCATCGCCGAATGCCAGCATCTCGGAACCTCTGAGGCCGCCATCGAGACGGCGGAAAAGAGGGGCTATGACACGGGGCTTCGTGCACGCCATCCATTCGACGCCGATTGGCTGCTGCCGGTCTATGTCGCCAATTTCGTGCTGATGGACTATGGCACGGGCGCGATCTTCGGCTGTCCGGCGCATGACCAGCGCGACCTCGATTTCGCCAATGCCTATGGCCTCGGCAATACGCCCGTGGTCTGTCCGCCGGATGTCGACCCCGCGCAATTCACGATCACCGACACGGCCTATGACGGCGACGGCAGGCTTGATCAATTCGCGCTTTCTCGACGGCCTGACGATGCACGGAACGCGAAGGAGGAAGTCGCCGCCGGCTCGAAACAGGTGACGCTCGGCAATCGGCCGCAGGCGCAAGCGGCAGGTCAATTATCGCCTGCGCGATTGGGGCATTTCGCGCCAGCGCTATTGGGGCTGCCCGATCCCGATCATCCATTGCGAGAAATGCGGCGTGGTGCCGGTGCCGGACGCCGATCTGCCGGTCGAACTGCCGCAAGATGTCACCTTCGACGAGCCGGGCAATCCGCTCGACCGCCATCCGACCTTGAAACATGTCACCTGCCCGCAATGCGGCGGCCCGGCCCGGCGCGAGACGGACACGATGGACACGTTCGTCGATTCGTCCTGGTATTTTCTGCGCTTCACCGATCCGTGGAACACCAACGCGCCGACGACGGACGCCGCGGTCGCGCAATGGCTGCCGGTCGATCAATATATCGGCGGCATCGAACACGCGATCCTGCACCTGCTCTATTCGCGCTTCTTCACCCGCGCGATGCAGCGAGACCGGCCACGCCGACGATCTGAAGGAGCCCTTCGCCGGCCTCTTCACCCAAGGCATGGTGGTGCACGAGACCTATCGCGGCCAGGACGGCAGCTATCTGTCGCCGGCCGAGGTGCAGATCGAGAGCGGGCCGGACGGCCGCCGCGCCTTCAGCCGCGCCGGCCGATCGCCGGTCGAGATCGGCCCGATCGAGAAAATGTCGAAGTCGAAGCGCAACACGGTCGATCCCGACGAGATCATCGAGACCTATGGCGCCGATACGGCGCGCTGGTTCATGCTCTCCGATTCGCCGCCCGAGCGCGACGTGATCTGGACCGAGGAAGGCGTGCAGGGCGCGGCGAAATTCGTCCAGCGCGCCTGGCGGCTTGTCGATGAATTGGCCGGTCTCGCGGCGCCGCCCGACGCGCCGAATCCGAACCGAATTTTCCGCCCGCCGCGACCGAGGTCCGCAAGGCGGCGCACGCGGCCTTGCTCAAGGTCGAGGAGGATATTGGCCGGCTGCGGTTCAACCGTGCCATCGCCCAAATCTATGATCTTGCCAACAAACTCTCGGCCGCCATCGGCGCGATCACGACCGCCGAGATCGGCGCCGACCTGCGCTATGCCTTCCGCGAGGCGGCCGACATTTTTGTGCGGCTTTTTGCGCCCATGATGCCGCATCTGGCCGAGGAGTGCTGGGCGCGCCTCGGCCATGCCAGGCTTGTTTCGGAAGCGCCGTGGCCGGTTGCGGACAAGAGCCTTATCGTCGAAGATATGATAGCTTTGCCGGTGCAGGTGAACGGCAAGAAACGGGCGGATCTCCTCGATCGAACGCAATGCCGACCAAGCGGCCATCGAAAAGGCGGTGCTGGCGCTCGAAGGTGTCCAGCGCGCGCTGGAGGGCAAAGCGGTGAAGAAAATCATCATCGTCCCGCAGAGGATCGTGAATGTCGTGGCATGACTCGCAAAGCTTCGCAGATCCTGGCTGCCGCGGCTGGCAGCGCTGCGCTCGCCCTTGCTGCTTGGCGGCTGCATTGACAGCATCCAGCCGCTCTATGGCTCGCTCGGCGGAACGGCGGCGTCGCCGAGCAAATGCAAACGGTCGCCGTCGATCCGATCTCGAGCCGCCTCGGCCATTATCTCGGCGATGATCTGATCTTCGCTCTCAACGGCACCGGCTCGCAGACGATCCCCAAATATCATCTCATCATCGCTTTGCACCGAAGCCTCGCAGACGCCGCTCATCGATACGGTGAGCGGCCTTGCCACCTCGGCGACCGTCGTGACGACGGCGAACTTTCCGCTCGTCCCGATCGCGGCCAGAACGTCTTCAACGGCAAGGCCTATGTCGCCGCGAGCTATGACCGCAAGAGCCAGCGCTTCACCGATGTCCGCGCCGCGCGCGACGCAGAAATCCGCGATGCGCGCACGCTCGCCGACGAGATCGCGACGCAGATCGCCGCCGAACTCGCCACGCGGACGTAGAGCGGCGCAGGACGAACAGGCTTGCAGCCGCATCTCTCTCCGCGCGACAGGCTTTGAATGGTCGCCGTCAAAAACAGCGAGGCCGATCGTTTCATCGCCCGCCCGCCGCCGAATATTTTCCTCTATCTCGTCTTCGGCACCGACGCCGGGCTCGTCGCCGAGCGGGCGCAGCAAGATCATCGCGCGCAGCATCGACGATGCCGAAAGACCCGTTCCAGTTTCTGCGGCTCTCCGGCGACGACCTCGCCGCCGATCCGCTGCGCCTCGCGGACGAGGCCAACACGATTCCGATTGTTCGGCGGCCGCCGCGCCATCGCCATCGACGCGCAGGGCAAGAGTTTTGTCGCGGCGCTCGAACCCGTGCTCGCGAAGCCGCCGCGCGATTGCACGATCGTCATCGAGGCCGGCGCATCTGAAACGCGACGCGCCGCTGCGCCGAATTCTGCGAACCCAATGCCCATGCGCGCGGCGACTCGAATGCTATCCGGATTCGCGCCAAGGACCTGTCGCACAGCTCATCGACGCCGAACTTGCGCGCCGACAGATCTCGCGATCGACCCCGAGGCGCAAACGCTGCTCGTCTCCCTGCTCGGCCAAGACCGGCTCACGACGCGCGCCGAGATCGGCAAGCTCGCGCTCTACGCGCGCGGCGCGGGCAACGGTGACGGCAGATCATATCGCGGCGATCGTCGCCGACGCTTCGAGCCTCGCGCTCGATGCAGCCGTCGACGGCGCGTTCGAGGGCGATTTCGCTGCCGTGGAAGAAACCGCCGAGCGCGTCTTTTCCGAAGGCGGCGATTACAACGCGCTGCTCGGCGCGGCGCTCGGCATGCGACGATGCTCCATCGGGCCGGCTCGATGCGGAAGCGGGCGCGATCCGCAAACGAGCCCGGGAATTTCGGCTCGGGCGGCTTTCGCCGCAGCGCCGCCTTCGACCGGCATGTGCGTGCCTGGACTTCGGACAGACTTGCGCGCGTGATCGCCGCTCTGAGCCAGGCGATCGGCAAGGCGCGGCGCGATCCCCGGCTCGCCGATCTGATCGCGGTGCGCGCGCTGTGGGCGGTCGCGCTCACGGCGAAGAGGAAGCCGACCTAGCTGTCGTTGCGCGGAACGAACCAACGACGCAATCCAGAAATGCAGAGGACCGGATTGCTTCGCTTTGCTCGCAATGGCACTATCGCTTCAACCTGCGGCAGAGATCGTCGAGCTGTTCGAGATTCTTGTAGCGGATGCGCACTTCGCCCATCTCGCCGTGATGCGCGATCGTCGACGAGAAGCCCCAGCGCCTCGCTCAATGTCTTTTCGAGGCGCGCGTATCGGCGTCTTTCTCGTTGGCCTCCGATGTCTTTCGAGCTTGGCCGCGTCACCGCCTTTTGCGCGAGCTTTTCGACCTCGCGCACCGATAGACCTTGCGCCACGATCGCGTCGGCGATCTCGTCGGCGTCGGCGATCGGGTCAGCAGCGCGCGCGCATGGCCGGCCGACAACGCGCCTTCGGCGAGAAGCCGCTTCGTCTTCTCCGGCAATTTCAACAAGCCGCAACGTATTGGCGACATGGCTGCGGCTCTTGCCGATGACTTTCGCCAGTTCGTTCTGCGAATAGCCAAATTCTCTTTCCAGCTGCTGATAGCCGAGCGCTTCTTCGAGCGCATTGAGATCGGCGCGCTGGACGTTTTCGATGATCGCGAGTTCGAGCGCCTGTCTGTCGTCGGCCTCGACGTGATGACCGGCACGTCGTGCAGGCCGGCCCTTTGCGCGGCGCGCCAGCGCCGCTCGCCGGCGATGATCTCATAAGTATCGGCGACACCCGCCACCGTGCGCGCGAGGATCGGCTGGATGATGCCCTTTTCGCGGATCGACGCGGCGAGATCTTCGAGATCCTGATTCGTCGAAAGCCTTGCGCGGATTGCGCGGATTGGGCCGCAGAAATTCGATCGGAATTTTCTTCTGGCCGCGCGAGCGCGCGATCGCCGCGCCTTCCTCGCCGGCATCGCCGATCAATGCCGCCAGCCCGCGCCCCAGCCGCGGCCGTGATTCTTCTGCCATATTCGCCGCCTTCATATTCGCACCATCAGCGAAAGCCGGCGCCGCGCTACGCGGCCCGCAATTGCCGCTCGCGCTGGATGACTTCCGACGCGAGCCGCAAATAGGCCTGGCTGCCACTGCATTTGAGATCGTAGAGAAGCACCGGCTTGCCGTAAGACGGCGCCTCGGAAATCCGCACATTGCGCGGAATGATCGTCTCATAGACTTTGTCGCCCATGAAGCCGCGCACATCGGCGACGACCTGCGTCGCAAGATTGTTGCGCGGATCGTACATCGTCAGCACGATGCCGTGGATTGAGAGGTCGGATTCAACGTCTGCCTCACCTGCTCGACGGTCGAAAGAATCTGCGACAGGCCTTCGAGCGCGAAGAACTCGCATTGCAATGGCACGAGCACGCTGTCGCTCGCCGCCAGCGCATTGATGGTCAGAAGATTGAGCGAGGGCGGGCAATCGATGAGAACATAGGTGAAGCGCGATGCCTCGGGCGCGCTTTCCTGCTCCTTGGCGAGATGTTGGATGGCCGTCTTCAGCCGATAGGCGCGATCCTTTCCGTGCGGCGATCTCAAGTTCGACGCCGAGGAGATCGAGCGTCGAGGGCGCGATCGAAAGTCGCGGCACTGCGGTCGCCTGGACGGCAGCCTTCAGCGGCTCTTCGCCGATCATCACGTCGAAGGTCGAAATGCCACGGCTGCGCCGATCGATGCCGAGCCCGGTCGAGGCATTGCCCTGGGGATCGAGATCGATGATCAGCACACGCTCGCCGATGGCGGCAAGCGCGGTGCCGAGATTGATCGCAGTCGTCGTCTTGCCGACGCCGCCCTTCTGATTGGCGAGCACCAGAACGCGAAATTGGGGGAATACAACACGCCACTTCTCCGGAGCCGAGGACTCCACTCGGCAAAGTCGAACGCGAGACATCATGCAGGATTGCGGCGCCATAGTCTAAGCTTTCGCGCGCGTTCCTTTTTTCACGACGGACACCAACCGACCGGAAGACGAAGTTTTACTCTCGCGTATCCAGGTGCGATATCTACTTGATATAGTTGGATCGGTCAATTCCGCCCCTACATCTTGTCCCTTCAGAAAAACGTCCTGTGGCGCCCTTTTCGAGAAACCTCGCGGCATAGGCCACCAGAATCGCGAGCGGCGCGAGCGCGCGCGCGCTCACGGCGTCGATCGGCTCGTCAGATTTCGTCGAACTACGGACTCGATTCGGCCGTCATGCACGATAGCGGGCGCCGCTGTTTCACGTGAAACTTCGCGCAGAAAGGCGCATTTGCGCTGATCCGAGTCGATCAGATGCACTTTGGCGCCAGGCTTATCCGCAAGCCGGATCGCCGTGACGAGGCCAGGAAAGCCGGCGCCGGAACCAAGATCGACCCAGATCAGCGCTTCCGGCGCGGCGGCCTGAACTTGCAGCGAATCGGCGAAATGCCGCGTCCAGATGTGCGGCAGTGTCGAAGCGGCGACGAGATTGATCGTCTTCTGCCATTTGCGCAGCAGTTCGGCATAGATTGCAAGACGCTGCTGCGTCTCTGGCGGCAGTGGAAAAAGAGCCAGCGCTGCGGCGCGGTCCGGATCAGTCACAGGTCAAACGTCCAACGATGATTAGACACCGGCTCTTAGCTTCTCTCCGGCCCGCGCCTACCCGACCGCCGCTTCTTTGCTGCGCCTGATCTGCGCTGCGAGCAGAGTCAGCGCCGCTGGCGTCACGCCTTCGATCCAGCCCGCCTGGCCCAAGGTCCGCGGGCGGATGGCAGCGAGCTTGCCGCAAATCTCAGCCGAGAGTCCGGATATTCGCCGATAGTCGAGGTTCTCCGGAATGCGCAGCGCTTCGTCGCGGCGGAAGCCGGCAATATCCGCCGCCTGTCGGTCGAGATAGACGGCATATTTGGCATCGATCTCGACTTGCGCCGCCGCGGAGGGATCGACCGACGCAAGTTCGGGCCAGACGCGGCGCAATGCGGCGAAATCGATATCCGGAAATCCGAGAAGTTCGAAACCCGAGCGGCGCACGCCGTCATGATTGATGTTGATGCCGTGACGCGCGGCTTCATTGGGGCTAAGGCCAAGAGCCGAAAGCTTGCTGCGAGTCTCCGCGAGAGCCTGCGTCTTGGCGCGGAAAGTCCGCCGCACGTTCGGTTGTGACGATGCCCGCGGCAATGCCTTTCTCGGTCAAGCGCTGATCGGCATTGTCGGCGCGCAGAGTCAGACGATACTCGGCGCGCGAGGTGAACATACGATAGGGCTCCGTGACGCCGCGCGTGACGAGATCGTCGATCATCACGCCGAGATATGCCTCGGACCGGTCGAAGCAGATCGGGTCGCTCCGGCCGGCGAGCGCCGCCGCATTGAGACCGGCGACAAGACCCTGCGCACCGGCTTCCTCATAGCCGGTCGTGCCGTTGATCTGGCCGGCGAGGAAAAGCCCCGAGACGCGCTTCGTCTCCAGGCTTGCCTTCAATTCGCGGGGGTCGATGAAATCATATTCGATGGCATAGCCCGGCTGCAGCATCTCGACCTTGGCAAGGCCAGGAATCGTGCGCAGGAAGGGCTCCTGCACATCGGCCGGGAGTGCCGTCGAAATCCCGTTCGGATAGATCGTCGAGACATCGCGGCCCTCAGGCTCCAGGAAGATTTGATGCGATTCGCGATCTGCGAAGCGCTGAACCTTGTCCTCGATCGAAGGGCAATAGCGCGGCCCGCGGCCTGAGATCGCACCCGAATAGACCGGCGAGAGCGCGAGGTTCTTGCGAATGAGCTCATGGCTCGCGGATGTCGTCCTGGTTATGAAGCAATCGACCTGCGGCGCGGTGATAGCCTCCGTCAGGAAGGAGAAGGGCTCAGGTTCAGCGTCTCCCTTCTGCGGTTCGAGGCTCTCCCAGTCGATCGTCGTTCCCTCGAGGCGCGGCGGCGTGCCAGTCTTCAGCCGGCCGAGCACGAAGCCGTGCGACAGCAGACTTTCGGACAGCCGCTGCGCCGGGCTTTCGCCGACGCGCCCGGCAGGGATCTGTTCATCGCCGATATGGATCATGCCGCGAAGAAATGTGCCAGTCGTCAAAACCAGGGCGCCGCAGGCGAGCCTTCGGCCATCGGCGAGTATCAGGCCGACGACCCTTTCCGCTTCGATGCAAATTTCGGCCGCTTCGGCCTCGACGACGGAAAGGCCTGGAACCGCGGCGATGGCTTCCTGCATGGCGGCGCGATAGAGCTTGCGGTCCATCTGGGCACGTGGGCCGCGCACCGCCGGTCCCTTGGCGCGGTTGAGGACGCGGAACTGGATGCCGGCGGCATCGGCGACGCGGGCCATCAGCCCGTCAAGCGCATCGATCTCGCGGACGAGATGGCCTTTGCCGAGGCCACCGATCGCCGGATTGCAGGACAGTGTCCCAATAGTAGCGAACGAATGGGTGACGAGCGCAACGGATGCGCCGGCCCGCGCGGCCGCTGCGGCCGCTTCGCAGCCGGCATGGCCCCCGCCGACCACGATCACATCGAAAGAACTTATCGCCTGCACCAAAGATTTGGCCCAATTCTGTTTCACGTGAAACATATCATTTCCCGATGCAGAACCTCGCGAATATTTCGCCGAGCACTGATTCGACGTCGATCCTGCCAATGAGTATTTCGAGCGCCTGGATCGCGCAGCGCAGCTCTTCCGCCAGAAGTTCGGCTGGTCCGTTGCAGTCCCTTTGGGCGCGCTCCAGCGCCGCCGCCGCCGTCGCGAACGCCTTGCGATGGCGTTCGCGGGTGATGAGCCCCGTCGCACCGCCGCCCGTCGCCATCTGGGCAAAGGCGGCGAGCTTGTCAGTCAGGAGATCGAGGTTTGCGCCGGTCGCTGCGCTGAGTTGTAGGCCGTCGCCGCCAGCAAAATGCGGATGAAGATCGATCTTGGTCGAAATCGGCCAGATCTCAGCCGTCGTCGCAACGTCGGGGCGCGTGGGCGCGGCCGCCTCGCTCAACCACAGGATCAGATCAGCACTTCCCGCACGCGCGCGGGCGCGGTCGATGCCAATCTTCTCGACCGCATCTCGCGCATCGCGTTGGCCCGCGGTGTCGATCAAGGTCATCGGATAGCCGGCGATGTCCAGATGAACTTCGATCGCATCGCGGGTCGTACCCGGGATCGGCGAGACAATGGCCGCTTCGCGCTGCACAAGGGCATTGAGAAGCATAGACTTGCCGACGTTGGGCGCCCCCGCAATTACGACAACGAGCCCTTCCCTCAACCGCTCTCCAGCCCGGCCAGCCGCGAGCACAGCTTTGATATCTGCGAGTACGGGGGCGACAATCTCGGCAAGCCGGGTTCGCGCCAGCGAACCCGTATCCGCTTCGTCGGCAAAGTCGATTTCGGCTTCGAGCAGAGCCGAGGCTTCGAGAAGCGCCGCGCGCCACCGCTCCGCCTTGAGCCGCAAGCCTCCCTGCATCTGGCGCAGGGCTTGCCGTCGCTGCGCCTCGGTTTCGGCGGCAATGAGATCGGCCAGGCCTTCAACTTCGGTCAGGTCCAATTTGCCGTTTTCGAAGGCTCTGCGGGTAAATTCACCGGCTTCCGCCGGCCGCGTTCCGGGGAATTGGCTCAGCGCCCGGACCAGAGCCGCAACGACTGCCGGGCCGCCATGGACATGAAATTCGGCGCAATCCTCCCCCGTGAAGCTCGCCGGGCCTGGAAAGAAAACGACGAGCCCACGGTCGATCGCCGTGCCGGAGGTTGGATCTGTGAATGTCGAAAGCGTCGCACGCCGAGGCTCCGGCTGTTTCCCCGCCAATGATGTAACTATGCTGCGTACGTCGGCGCCGGACACACGCAGAACGGCGAGAGCCGCGCGTCCGAGACCCGAGGCCGGCGCATAGATCGTATCGCGCGTATCAGCGCCTTCCGCGCTCATCGCATCCACCCGAGACCCGGATATGTCCATCAACGAACTCAGCAATTCTGCAAGTCCTTACCTGCTGCAACATGCGGATAATCCCGTGCATTGGCGCCAGTGGAGCGCGGCTGCGCTCCAGGAGGCGCAGGACACCGGTAAGCCGATCCTCCTGTCGGTCGGCTATGCCGCTTGCCATTGGTGCCATGTCATGGCGCATGAGAGCTTTGAGGATCCCGCGACTGCCGCGGTGATGAACGAGCTCTTCGTAAACATCAAGGTCGATCGCGAGGAACGTCCCGACATCGACCACATCTACATGTCCGCGCTCCATGCTTTTGGAGAACGCGGCGGCTGGCCGATGACGATGTTCCTGACGCCGACCGGCGAGCCCTTCTGGGGCGGCACCTATTTTCCCAAGACGGAACGTTACGGCAGGCCCGGTTTCGTCACGGTCCTGCGCAGCGTCGCACATGCGTTCCGCTCCAATGTAGGTAGCATTACCGCAAACGCCAGGATTATTCGCGACGCCTTGGCTGAGACGAGAGCGACGGGCGGGGACGATCTATTGAGCCTCGCCTTCGTCGACCGCCTCGCGCCGCAGTTTGCCGCATACGTTGACCCCACCCACGGCGGCCTGCGCGGTGCCCCGAAATTTCCTAACACGCCGATCTTTGAATTGCTCTGGCGCGCCGGCGCAAGGCGCGGCGAAACATCCTATCGCGATCTCGTCACTTTGACGCTCACGCAGATGTCGCGCGGTGGCATCTACGATCACCTCGGCGGCGGCTTTGCGCGCTACTCCGTCGATGATCGCTGGCTCGTACCGCATTTCGAAAAAATGCTTTACGACAACGCGCAGCTCCTCGAGATACTCGCGCTTTGTCATCGCGGCTCAAGCAATGCGCTGCTGCGTACGCGTGCGGCTGAAATCGTCGCGTGGCTCGAGCGCGATATGACTACGAAGGAGGGCGCTTTCTGCGCAAGCCTCGATGCCGACAGCGAAGGCGAGGAAGGCAAGTTCTACGTCTGGACGTGGGACGAGCTGGTCGCCGTGCTCGGCGATGAAGATGCCGCGTTCTTCGCCAAATTTTATGACGCGCGGCCCGAAGGCAATTGGTCCGAAGAGCCGCATGGCCCGCGTGTGACAATCCTCAATCAGCTTGACACAAAGCCTGCCACAGTGGGGGATGAAGCACGGCTCGCGCCGCTCAGAGAAAAGCTCTTTCTTGCGCGCGAAAAGCGCGTCCATCCCGGACTCGACGACAAGATCATGGCCGACTGGAACGGCCTGATGATCGCCGCGCTTGTCAATGCCGCCACCGCGCTCAGCGAGCCGCGATGGGTCGGCATGGCGGCACGCGCCTATCACTTCATTGTCGAGGCGATGCAGTTCACCGATGCGGACGGCAAGCGAAGGCTTGCGCACAGCGCGCGCGCTGGCGTCGTCGTGAAGCCTGGCCTCGCCCTCGACCACGCGGCGATGATGCGCGCCGCGCTCGCCTTGCACGAGGCACGCAATATGGCGGGCGCCAATGTTCCAAAATACGACTATCTCGCCGATGCGATCGCCTGGGCCGAGGCCCTCGAACGCCATCACGCCGATCCGCAAACCGGTCTCCTCGCCATGTCAGCGCATGATGCAAGCGATGTCATCATCAAGCTCGCGCCAACGGGAGACGATGCCATCCCGAATGTACATTCGGTGGCTCTCGCCGCGCTCGTGCGGCTCGCGGCGGCGACAGGCGACGACCGCTGGCTGAAGCGCGCCGACGCGCTCTTCGCCGCGGTCGCAGCGGCCGTTCATGCCAATCCGGTCGGCCATGCCGGCATCTTGAATGCGCTCGATCTGCGCCTGCGCGGACTCGAAATCGTTATCGCCGGACCTCAGCGGCAGGCGCTTTACAAGGCGGCACTCGCCCTGCCTTTCAGCGACCGGATGGTGTTCGATCTCGATAGGCCCGAGGGCATTCCGCCCAACCATCCAGCCGCGGCGCAAGCGAAGCCCGCGGGCATGGCCGCAGCCTACGTCTGCTCGGCAGGAACGTGTTCGCCGCCCGTGCACGACGCCGAGGCACTGAAGGAATTGGTCGAGAGGCGCGAATCCTTCCCCTGACCGGAGGGACTACGTATTCATCGACTCGAAGAAGCCGCATTGCCCTTCGGCGTCTCGCGCAATTTGCCGAGCAGGAATTCGATCGCATCGACGGTGCCCATCGGATTGAGGATGCGGCGGAGGACGTACATCTTCTTCAAAATGTCCGGCGGGACGAGCAGCTCTTCCTTGCGGGTGCCGGAGCGGGTGATGTCGATCGCCGGGAAGCTGCGCTTGTCGGCCACCTTGCGGTCGAGGATGATTTCCGAATTGCCGGTGCCTTTGAATTCTTCGAAGATCACTTCGTCCATGCGCGAGCCGGTATCGATCAACGCCGTCGCGATGATCGTCAGCGAGCCGCCTTCTTCGATATTGCGCGCGGCGCCGAAAAAGCGCTTCGGCCGCTGCAACGCGTTGGCGTCGACGCCGCCGGTCAGCACCTTGCCGGAGGACGGCACGACAGTGTTGTAGGCGCGGCCAAGCCGCGTGATCGAATCGAGCAGGATGACGACGTCGCGGCCATGTTCGACCAGGCGCTTGGCTTTCTCGATCACCATTTCGGCGACCTGCACGTGCCGCACGGCCGGCTCGTCGAAGGTCGAGGAGACGACCTCGCCCTTCACCGAACGCTGCATGTCGGTGACCTCCTCCGGCCGTTCGTCGATCAGCAGCACGATCAGATAGCATTCGGGATGATTGGCGGTGACCGACTGCGCGATGTTCTGCAACAGCACCGTCTTGCCGGTGCGCGGCGGCGCGACGATCAGGGCGCGCTGGCCCTTGCCGATCGGCGCCACGATATCGATCACGCGTGCGGAAAGATCCTTCTTGGTCGGGTCGTCGATCTCGAGTTTCAGCCGCTCGTCGGGATAGAGCGGCGTCAGATTGTCGAAATGAACCTTGTGGCGGATCTTCTCCGGATCCTCGAAATTGATCGTATTGACCTTGAGAAGGGCGAAATAGCGCTCGCCTTCCTTGGGGCTGCGGATGAGGCCTTCGACCGTATCGCCCGTGCGCAAGCCGAAGCGGCGGATCTGCGAGGGCGAAACATAGATGTCGTCCGGCCCGGCGAGATAATTGGCGTCAGGAGAGCGCAGGAAGCCGAAGCCGTCCTGCAGCACCTCGATGACGCCTTCGCCGACGATTTCGATCTCGCGGCTCGCAAGCTGTTTTAGGATCGCAAACATCAATTCCTGTTTGCGCATGATCGAGGCGTTTTCGACCTCGTGCTCTTCGGCGAAGGCAAGCAGTTCGGTCGGCGATTTCGCCTTTAAATCTTGGAGTTTGATATCCCGCATCGGGATTTGGTCCTTGGAAGATGGCGCGATGGAAACGCGCGAAGATTGGAAAGGCCCGAATGGGCGCCAGATCCTTGGAGGACAGGTAGGAATGCCTATTGTGGCGCTTCATGGCGCGCCGGCATGTCACCTGCGAGGAGAGATTCCAAAGATAGGATGTTTTGATTTCTTTGACAACGGGGATGATGGGTAGCTGTGGCAATGCATTTCGCTGGGGCACTCAGATTTCCGACGCCTTCGAACGGGACGCAATGTGCAGAGCGGAACCCGGAAATCCGGCGATGACATGGCCGCCCGAGCGAAGATCGGACATTTCGTGGCGGTCTAGGGCCGCGGCCATCTTCCGCCCGCTCAGGCGCCGGGAAGCGAGACGGAGACAATGGATCTCAAACCATATCCATCACCTGCACTCAAAGAAAAATGCCGGCAGCCTGGGCTGCCGGCAATCACATCTCCAAGACCGCTCAGGGATCTCGGCTCAGGTTGTCATCCCCTTCGATCAATATTTGGCGACCACCGGCGCCGGCGGCGCCCACCAGTCGAACTTCCAGTTCAGGCCGGCGCGGACGACGTTCAGCTGCATACGCGCCGAGTGGCTATCGTAACCGTCTTCGATTTGTGAATCAAAGAGCGACTCATAGTTCTGCTTGGGGAGACCCACATAAAGATATTCGACTTTGAGCGTCAGGTTGTGGGTGATGGCATATTCGACACCGGCGCCAGCTGTCCAGCCCGTGACGGTCTGGCTCATGCCCCAATTCTCGTAAGCATTCCCAAAGCTGCCGCAGTCATTGCAGTAGCGATACTGGGTTTCGTTTACAAAGGCCGCACCACCGGTCACATAGGGCAAGATATTGCCGAATGCCCAGCCCAAACGCGCCCGCGCAGTCGCTAGCCAATTAACCCTGGTGTCGTTTGGATTATTGTAGCTGCCGGTTCCTCCATAAATATCGTAGGTTTCGTCTGACTGCGCCCGGATCGACGAGCCATCGAAATCACCCTCAAATCCGATCACGAAGTTCGAACCCGGCCATTGATAATTGATACCAACCGTGCCGCCGCCGAGGAACCCGCTCGATTGCTGAATGCTGCTGTAATCCACGTATGATCCATAATCGGTGTAGTGATTATAATTGACCGGGCCGCCAGCATAGCCACCGTTGATACCGATGTAGATCCCGGTCCAGGAGAACATTGGGGGCGGCGGCACATAGACCGGTGGGCCCTTGACGTTCGGAAGGTCGGCGGCGAAAGCACCGGTGGCCAGAGCAAACGACGCCACACCAGAAAGGAGTAAAGACCGAATCATGATTTTCTCCCCCAAAGCCTCTTCAAAGAAATGAACCTGCAAATCAGATTAGCGGAAATTATTCGGTGTACAACAGCCAATCCCTCTTCCAGCGCGCTTTCAAAGCCTGTGTGTCCCAAGGGTTACAATCCTTTGGCGCGTCAAGCCCCGCTTAGGCTTGTCTCGATCTATAATTTGAAGGTTTTTCCGATACCTAAGCCCTCATGCGCCTCGACGACGGATCAGGCTTTTCCGTCTTGCCGATTCTTGAGGCACACCCCTATAGCCGCTTAGCGCCCAACTGCCTGTATCTCCCCGGCAACAATTAGTCTCGAATGGATCGCTATTGATCATGCCAAAGGCTTGATCACCACCAAGGCAACGATTGCGATCAGCAAAAGCGTCGGGATCTCGTTCACGATGCGGTAAAATCTTGCCGATCGGCGATTTGCGTCGGCGATGAAGCGATATCTCGCCAAAATCAAACAGCCGTAGGCCGCGGTCATCAGCAGGACCAGAGCGAGCTTCAGGTTCAGCCACAAAGCGGCGAAGAAGCCGCCCTTGAGAGCGAGGGCTATGCCGGTCGCATAGACGAGGACTAAGGCCGGCCGCATGATTCCCAAGTCGAGGCGACGTTCCATCACCTTGAACAGTTCCGATTGCGCCGAGCCCTTCGCAACCGACGCATGATAGACGAAGAGCCGCGGCAGGTAGAACATCCCGGCCATGAAGGCGATGACCGCGAGGATGTGAACGACTTTCAGCCAGGCGTATAGGTTTGCCAATCTAGAGCTCCGAGCGAACCTGGGCGAGAAGCTGTTCGACATGCGCGAGCGGCGTTTCCGGAAGGATTCCGTGTCCGAGATTGAAGATATGCGGCCGTCCGCGCAGCGCTGAAAGAATCGTTGCCGTCGCCTGATGCAATGCCTCGCCGCCAGCGACGAGCGCGAGCGGGTCAAGATTGCCCTGCAGCACAATTCCTGGCGCGATGAGCTTTGCCGCATAGGCCGGATCGACTGCCGTATCGAGTCCGAGCGCATCAGCACCGGTCGCTGTCGCAAAAGCCTGGAGAAACGCGCCGGCGCGGCGCGGAAAAGCGATGATTTTCACGTCGCCATGGCGTTCCTTCAGCGCCTTGATGATGGCCCGTACCGGCATGACGCACCAGCGCTCGAACTCCGCGGCCGGAAGGACTCCCGCCCAACTGTCAAAGATCTGGATGGCGTCGACGCCAGCCTCGATCTGACGCGAAAGATAGGCAATCGACCCGGCGACGAGCCGATTGATCAAGTCCCCGAAGAGTTCGGGATTGCGATAGGCGAAAAGCCGCGCTGGCGCCTGGTCCGGCGTGCCTCTGCCTGCGATCATATAGCTTGCGACTGTCCACGGCGCGCCGCAAAAACCAATCAGCGCCGTCTCCGCCGGCAGAGCCTCCTTGACCCGAACGATCGTCTCGAACACCGGGTTGAGATGCTCGAGGTCGATCGTCTCCCGCAGCTTGGCAAAATCCGCCGCGTCGCCGATCGGCACCAACTTCGGCCCCGCTCCGGTCTCGAACGAGACTTTCTGGCCGAAAGCATCCGGCACGACCAGAATATCGCTGAACAGAATCGCGGCGTCGAAATGAAAACGCCGGATCGGCTGCAACGTCGCTTCCGCCGCGAGCTGCGGCGTGTAGCAAAATTCGAGGAATGACGCTGCCTTCAGACGGGTTTGCCGATATTCGATAAGGTAGCGCCCAGCTTGACGCATCAGCCAAATCGGAGGGGGCGACAGCGCCTCCCCACGCAAGACGCGGAGCAGTTTCTTTTCAGTCGCCTGTTGTGGTGCCGCCGCCAACTTAAAAGAATCCTATCTTAAGAATTTTACTACTCTTTCTATTAGGCGTCGGATTAGTCTCATTCCGAGTTTTTCACAATCATTCTCAGACTGATTGGCTTTGTCCCGATTCCCACAGCCTGGCTGAACTGCTGAGCGCGTTAACTTTTCGTTAACCAGGGCAAAGGTTTCCGTTCTTACACCCTGACTTGCTCAACAGCTGTTGCGATTGCCCGGCGTAATACGCAGCCATGCCGCTGGACACGCGCACCGCGCCACGCTTGTTGACAAGACGAGCGCAAAGGCGGGAGATATCAACCGATCGCACCCGAGCACCGGGCTTTGTCCACCGCTATCCACACTTGGTCACAGCGGCGTAGGAAAACGAGATTCTTGGCTTGGAGCGCAGCCAATTCCATCTCCATCTCGTCTCTGACGCGACCGGCGAAACACTGATCGCCGTCAGCCGCGCGGTCGCCGCGCAATATGACGGCGTAACGTCGATCGAACATCTCTACCCGCTGGTGCGCACCTTTGTGCAGCTTGATCGCGCCATAACCGAGATCAAGGCCGCACCGGGCATAGTTCTCTTCACTTTCGTCGATCCCGCGCTCGCGCAGCGTCTTGAGGCGGCGTGTAAGGCAATCGGAGCGCCGTGTCTCTCGGTGTTGCAGCCTATCCTCGACCTCTTTCAGGCTCATCTCGGCGCCGCTAGCAGTCCGCGCCCCGGCGCGCAGCACATGCTCAACGCGCATTATTTCAACCGCATCGAAGCGCTGAATTATACGATGACGCACGACGATGGACAGATGAGCGAAAATTATGAGGAGGCGGACGTCGTGCTGATCGGCGTCAGTCGGAGCTCGAAGACGCCGACCAGTATTTATCTCGCAAATCGCGGCATCAAGACCGCAAATATTCCTTTGGTACCGAACGTGCCGCTGCCGAAAACGATCTTCAGCTTGAAGAAGCCTTTGATCGTCGGTCTGCTCGCCGCGCCGGAGCGGCTTATCCTGGTCCGCCAGAATCGGCTCGAGGCCTTGCACGCGCTGTTGGATTCGTCCTATGTCGATCCCGTCGCGGTGACCGAGGAAGTCGTGCAGTCGCGCAAGCTTTTTGCGCATTATGGCTGGCCGGTGATCGATGTGACTCGCCGCTCCATCGAAGAGACTGCGGCGGCCATCATCGATCTCTACAAGGTTCATCGCAGCAAGCTCGGCGTCTAAATCAGGAATCACGGCCATGGACGGCCTCTGGCGCGGCAAGGCCCCGCTCTTGCTCGCATCGAAAAGCCCGGCGCGGCGCGCGCTGCTCACCGCGGCGGGCATTCCTTTGGAGGTGGCCGCGGCACCGATCGACGAGCGGGCGCTGGCAGCGTCGCTGCGGAGAACCGGCGCCGGCGCCGCCAAAATCGCCGCGCTTCTGGCTCGCGCCAAGGCGCTTGCCGTTTCCGCCGTCGAGGAAGATCGGCTTGTTGTGGGCGCCGATCAGACTCTGTCGCTTGACGGCGAGGTCTTCGCCAAGCCCCGCGACTTGGGCGAAGCGAAAGCGCAGCTTGCCCGACTCTCGGGGCGCATCCACGCGCTTCATTCGGCGGTTTGCGTGGCGCGCGCCGATGCGGTTCTGTTCGAAGCTGTTGCCGACGCAACGCTCACCTGCCGCAATCTCAGCGGCGATTTCATCGATCGCTACGCAGGCGCCGCCGGCGCCGCTCTCCTGTCCAGCGTCGGCGCCTATCAGGTCGAAGGCCTGGGCATCAACCTGTTCGAACGGATTGACGGCGATCACGCGACGATCCTCGGCCTGCCGTTGCTGCCGCTCCTTGCATTTCTGCGCCAAGAAGGCAGTCTCGCGGGATGAACCGAAATCCCCGGGCGTTCGTTATCGGCTGGCCCGTCGCGCATTCGCGCTCACCGCTGATCCATCGCTATTGGCTCGATGAGCTCGCAATTCCGGGCTCGTATGAACGCGTGGCGTTGCCGCCCGAAGCGCTCGACGAGTTTCTCGGCAGCGTGGCCGAACAAGGCTTCGTCGGCGGCAACGTGACTTTGCCGCACAAGGAGCGAGCCTATGCGCGCTGCACCGAGACGACGCCAACCGCGACGCGCCTCGAAGCTGTGAATACAATGTGGATGGAGGGAGGAAAACTCTGTGGTGACAATACTGATGTCGTGGGATTTCTCGCCGCGCTCGATCAAGATGTCCCTGGCTGGGACAACTCTGTGGAAAAAGTTGTCGTGCTCGGTGCGGGAGGCGCCGCTCGCGCGATCCTTTATGCGCTGACGCTGCGCGGCGCCGGGCAAATTCTCCTGGTCAACCGCACCCGGGCGCGGAGCGAGGAATTGCAGCTTCGCTTCGGCGCCGGCATCGAAGTTGGCGATTGGGTCGACCTGCCGATGCATCTCCGAGGAGCCGATCTTCTCATCAACACGACATCGCTCGGCATGAACGGGCAGCCGCCGCTCGAGATCGATCTGGGTTCCCTGCCCGATCACGCCATCGTTGCCGACATCGTCTATGTTCCGCTCGACACGGAGCTTCTCCGGCGGGCGCGCCGACGCGGGCTGCGGACATTCTCGGGGCTCGGCATGTTGTTGCACCAGGCGGTGCCCGGTTTCGCGCGCTGGTTTGGCCGCAGGCCGGAAGTCACGCCGGAGCTTCGCGCCCGTGTCGCCGCCGACATCGAGGGAACGCACTGATGTTCGTCCTCGGCCTCACCGGCTCGATTGGGATGGGCAAATCGACGACGGCCGGAATGTTCCGTGCCGCCGGCATCAAGGTTCATGATTCCGACGCGGTCGTCCATGCACTTTATCGCGGCGCCGCGGCGCCTTTGGTCGAAGCGGCGTTTCCGGGCACGACACGCAACGGCATTGTGGACCGCGCGGCGCTTGCCGCCCGGGTCATCGGCGACAAGGCGGCATTAGCTCGGCTCGGAGCGATTGTGCACCCATTGGTGCGGGCGGACCGCGCCGCCTTCCTCGCCAAAGCCCGTGCTGAAGGGGAACGGCTCGTCGTCGTCGACATTCCGCTGCTCTTCGAAACCGACGCCGACAAGGAGGTTGACGCCGTGGTTCTCGTCACCGCGACGGAAGCGGTGCAAAAGGAGCGGCTTGCCGCGCGGCCAGGCATGACTTTGGCAAAGCTCGCCGCCATACTGGCAAACCAGATGCCCGATCAAGAAAAGCGCAAGCGTGCCGATTTCATCATCGACACAGGCGGTGGCCTTGAAGACGCCGAACGCCAGGTTGCGGAAGTGCTGCGCGCGATCGAAAGGTGAAGACGAACCGCATGCGAGAGATCGTCCTCGACACAGAGACGACCGGGCTCGATCCGGCGACCGGCCATCGGATCGTCGAGATCGGTTGTGTCGAACTCTTCAACACGATCCCAACCGGCCAGACCTTCCACGTTTATCTTGATCCCGAGCGCGACATTCCGGATGAAGCCTTCCGCGTGCATGGGCTCTCCGGCGAGTTTCTCAATGGCAAGCCAAAATTCAGCGAGATCGTCGACGCTTTCCTCCTATTCCTCGGGGAGGCGGCGCTCATCGCGCATAATGCCGAGTTCGATATGCGGTTCATCAACGCCGAACTGTCGGCCCATGGCCATGCCGAGATCGGCGTCGAGCGCATTGTCGATACGTTGGCGCTTGCGCGCCGCCGTCATCCAGGCTCGCCGAACAGTCTTGACGCGCTCTGCCAACGCTATGGCATCGATGCCAGCCGGCGTACCAAGCACGGCGCATTGCTCGATGCAGAAATTCTCGCGGAAGTCTATGCTGAATTGACGGGCGGCCGGCAGGCGAGCCTGTCATTACAGATGATCGGCGTTGTAAGCGCAGGGCGGGACGCGGCGTTGCGGCTCAGGCGGCCTGTGGCGCTAGCGCCGCTGATCGATGCGGCCGAGCTCATTGCGCATGCGGCATTCATCGCCCGCCTCGGCCAAAAAGCATTGTGGCGGCACTATCCGCTTCCGGCGCCCGAATAGGCGCAGATTTCAGATCTGAGAGACCGGCGCGTCCGACGATTTTGCCGCCATGTCTTCCATCCGCTTGCGGTAGAGGCCGGCGAAATCGATCGGATCGATGTAGAGCGGCGGGAAACCTCCGCTGCGCACCGCTTCGGCGACAATCTGGCGCGCGAAGGGAAACAACAGTCGCGGACATTCGATCATGACGACGGGGTGAACTTCATTCTGCGGGATGTTCAGAACCCGGAAAAGCCCGGCGTAGTTGAGTTCGAACTTGAACAAAGTGTCGGCGGCTTCCCCGGCCGAACCTTCGAGCAGGAGTTCCACCTCGAAATCCGCGTCGGCGACCTGGCGCGCGTTGACATTCACCTGAATGGCGATGTTCGGCGCCTTGGGTTGCGGCCCGAGCGAGCGCGGCGCATTCGGGTTCTCGAAGGAAAAATCCTTCGTGTATTGCACCATGGCATTGAGCGCGGGGGCATTGTTCGCCGCACCGCCGCCATTTCCGTCCGCCATCTCAATCTCCAAGCAGCTTCGGCGCCAAATTCAGCCGCTGCCGGTAGCACGGATGGTCCGTGCGGACAAGCCGAGGCGCGGTGTCAGCGGTGATCGGGTTCATCGATCCGGCGCCAATCCTGTGGTGAAAGATCGAGGATCTCGGGCGTTTCCGCATTGGACCGTGTCCGCTTCTGTCGGCGCAATGATGGCAAGACGAGCGCAAGCCCGACGCAATCAGAAAGGAAGCCCGGCAGGATGAGGAGAACGGCGCCGAGCGCAGCCAGCACGCCGGTCTGCAAAGCCTCCGGCGCGAGCCGGAGCGAAGGGGCGTCTTTCACCATGGCTTTCAATTCGTCGCGCGCCGCCCGCCCGAGCCGGCGCAGCAACATGGCGCCGGCAAGGCTCGTCAGCACCGTGGCGAGAACGGCGCCGGCGAGGCCGATGGCATCGACAACGAGGCCAAATACAAAGATTTCGGCGAAGAGCCAGAGGCCAAGCCCAAGGATGAAGGCTGCAACGAAAGGCATTGCCCCAATTCTTTCCTAAACTGCCGCTGCGACCTGTCCGCACGGGACCGCTGCGCCCTCCCGTCTGAGGAACATATATGCTAGAAGGGCCGGCGTTTCGCCGCCCCGGCCATAATTGTCGCAGAAACCCCTATGCACGATCCGCTCGACGCCACGACGATCATTTTCGCACTGGTGGCGATTTTTGTCGTGTGGAAGCTGCGTTCCGTTCTCGGCACGCGGACGGGCCATGAGAAGCCCCCACCGGCCGATCCCTTCTTCCGCCGGACCCTCGGGAGCAACGATAATAAGGTCGTGCCTTTGCCCGGCGCCGCACCGCAGCCCGTGCCGCACCCGCCGCCGCTCCCGTCTGACCGCTGGAAGGCCTATGCGGACCCTGGCTCCAAAGCGGCGGCCGGTCTTGATGCCATAGCTGCCGCCGATCCGAGTTTCGCCATCGACACATTCATCACCGGCGCCAAAACGGCCTATGAGATGATCGTGACTGCCTTCGCCGCCGGCGATCGGCTCACCCTGCAAAATCTTCTCGAGAAAGACGTGTTCGACAGCTTCGGCACCGCCATCGCGGCACGGGAGAATCGCGGCGAGACGATGACGACGAATGTCGTGTCCATCGATCAGGTGAGCGTCGAAGATGCCGCCGTGCGCGACCACTCGCTGCAGATCACTCTGCGCTTCGCCTCCAAGCTCACGAGCGTGACGCGCGATCAATCGGAGGCCGTCGTAGACGGAAATCCGAACAAAATTGCCGATATGGTCGATATTTGGACTTTCGCCCGCGATGCCAATTCGCGCGACCCGAACTGGAAGCTCATCGCGACCCAGACCGGGCATTAGCAGGGTCCAAAGGACGCTTCTGGAAACACGAGCGCGCGCCTGGACGTTGGGCAGGGAAATGGCGGCAGCGGAGAGACCTGGCGCAGCTTCTTCCGCCTTCGCAATACCGCAAGACCAGGCCGGGCTCGCGCCGCTTACGTTTGCCGAGCTCGACGGTTTCGCCGCGGACGATCATCTCACAGCATTCCGCGTATTTGCCGAACATGCCAGGGCCATCGTCGAAGATCGCCCGCCGCTGCGCGCGGCGCGGGCGCCCTCGGATGCGCTGAGAGCGGTCTGCCGCGCGGCGCTGGCGTGCCCGGTTGAGACGAAATCGGCGGCGCGTCATTTCTTTGAAACCAGCTTTCAGCCGTTCCGGGTCCTGCCGGCGAAGGCGTCCCGCGGCTTCGTCACCGGCTACTACGAACCGATCGTCGGCGGCTCACTCACTCGCTCGGCCACGTTCACGGCGCCGATCCTTGCCCGCCCGGACGATCTCGTGTCGCTGCCGCCTGGCGTGGGTCTGCCCGGACATCCCGAACTCAACGCCGCGCGCCGGACGCGGGATGGCGGCCTCGCCCCCTTTCCCGACCGAGCCGCAATCGAGGACGGCGCGCTAGCCGGGCGATACACGGTGCTCGTCTGGCTCGCCGATCCGGTCGAAGTCTTCCTCGTCCAGGTGCAGGGTTCCGCCCGCGTGGTTCTGCCGGACGGCCGGCAGATCCGGCTCGTCTATGCCGGCCGCAACGGCCATTCCTATACGTCGATCGGCCCCATCTTGATCGAATCGGGCGAAATCGCACCGTCCGACATGGGGCTCGCCGCCCTCAAAGGCTGGATCCGGGCGCATGGTCAGGGTGCAGGCGAGGCCGGTGCCGCGCTCATGCTGCGCAACAAATCCTATGTTTTCTTTGCGCTCAGTGCAGATCTTGGCCAGATGGAGGGGCCGATTGGCGGGGCGGGCGTAAGTCTCTCGCCCTTGCGTTCGATCGCCGTCGATCGCAGCATCTGGTGCTATGGCCTCCCGTTCTGGCTCAGCGGCGACTTGCCCTGGCGGTCGGAAAGGGTCGTAGCGTTTCGGCGGCTGATGATGGCCGGCGACACCGGCTCGGCCATCGTCGGGTCCGCTCGCGCTGATATTTTCTTCGGCAGCGGCGCGGCGGCAGGAGCGCTCGCTGGCGGAATCCGGCATGCATGCGATGTCGTCGTTCTGCTGCCACGCAGTGAAGACGGGCGACGGGGAGTTTCATGAAAGAGAGTTCAGCACCGCCACGTGGGCACCTGCGCCGGCTTTCGGATGAGGAGGTCGAGCTATGGCTGACCGTCACCCGCAGCGTAGCGCGCCGGCCGGGCAGCGTCGCGCCGACACTCAGCCGCGCCAAAGCGGAAAAGCCCGCGAAGGACCAAATGCCGGTGACTTCGCCCGTAGCGGCGCCAGCACTGCCGCATCGCTCCATTCTGCCAAGTCTCGCGCCTATCGAACGGCGCGCCAGGCAGAGGCTCGCGCGGGGCAAGATCGAGGTCGATGCGGCGATCGATCTGCATGGCCTGCGCCAGCAGGAGGCGCATCAGGCCTTGCAGAGCTTTCTCGGCCGCGCCCAGCGCGACGGCGCGAAGATCGTGCTGGTCGTTACCGGCAAGGGCGACAGAAGCCCAGCCGAGGGGTTCGCGACGGGTGGGGTGCTCCGCCGCAGTGTGCCTCTCTGGCTCAGGGCGCCGGAATGGCGGAACATGGTCGTCGGTTTCGAGGAGGCCACGCGCCCGCATGGCGGCGCCGGCGCGCTTTATGTCCGCATCCGAAGATCCGATCGATAAGGAGTTTGCATGCCGCTTGCGGTTGAGGATTGGACTGCGTACATGGCTCCTTCGCTCGCCGATCTCGAAGAGATTGCGTCAGCGGCCTATGCCCGCCTGCCGGAGAATTTTCGCAATCTCTGCCAGGGTGTGGTGATCCAGGTCGCCGATTTCCCGGATGATGACGTCCTTGACCAAATGCGCTGCGAGACCGAATTCGATCTCTTGGGCCTCTTCGTCGGCCGTGGCCTCGCGCAAGGCGGCGCAATGGCCCTGACCGGCCAATTGCCGAACATGGTATGGCTCTATCGCCGGCCGATCCTCGATTACTGGGCCGAGAATGAGGAGACGCTGGGCGGCATTGTCGCGCATGTTCTGGTGCACGAGATCGGCCATCACTTCGGCCTCTCTGACGCCGACATGCAAGCGGTAGAAGAGGCGGCCGGCTAACGGTGCGCGTCATGGCCGGGCTCTTGACCCGGCCATCCCCGTGGTTCAATCCGTGCGACCAAGGTCAGCCAAAGAGGCGTCGGCACGGAGTGGATGGCCAGAATAAGTCCGGCCATGACCGTATTGAGAGAACTTGATCGATGGAAAAATTCACCTCTTTGACTGGCGTCGCAGCGCCGCTCGAGATCAGAAATGTCGACACCGACATGATCATCCCGAAGCAATATCTGAAGACGATCAAACGCACCGGCCTTGGCACCGGCCTCTTCGCGGAGCTGCGCTACAAGGATGACGGTTCGGAGAACCCTGACTTCATCTTGAACAAGCCAGCCTATCGCAACGCCAAGATCCTCGTCGCAGAAGATAACTTCGGCTGCGGCTCGTCGCGCGAACATGCGCCCTGGGCGCTTTTGGATTTCGGCATCCGCTGCGTGATCTCAACGAGCTTCGCCGATATTTTCTACAACAATTGCTTCAAGAACGGCATCCTGCCGATCAAAGTCTCGCCAGAGGATTTGGCGAAGCTGATGGATGACGCGCAGCGCGGGTCCAATGCGACGATGTCGATCGATCTCGAGAAGCAGGAGATCCGTGGGCCGGACGGCGGGCTCATCCGCTTCGACATCGATCCGTTCCGCAAACATTGCCTGCTGGATGGTCTCGACGACATCGGGCTCAGCCTGAAAAAGGCCGAGAAGATCGAAAGCTTCGAGACAAAGGCCAAAGCGCAACGACCGTGGCTCTAGCGCCATAGGGATTATGCACGCACTTGACAAACTGAACCCTCCATATGGAGTCGCCGCGCGACGGTAGCTCCTTCGCCTGTTGCCGCGATCTCACACATTCTGACGAAATGGACAGGCGCATGAGAACGCCATTGACAATTCCCAGCTATATCTCATCGGATACAGCATCAGGGAATGCAAGGGGGGCACATGAAAAGCGACAGGGAAAATCGCGGCAATCCACTGGGCAGCGGCGGGAGCGGCGATTTCGCTTGCGCCCGTTTGTGCATACGCTCAGGACGCGCAACCGCTATTTTCCAATCCGGCCTCGCCTTTCGTCTCCTGGCTCGACATGGTTTCGGCCATCCAGGCGGCGCAACCCAGTTGGATGACACCCCTCGTCACGGTCACGCCGCGCCTCGAACAAGAGTTTCGGTTTGATTTCTATGACCAGCAAAACGGGACTGGCAGCCAAGGGAACGGCCAACACATCGTAAATTACGGAGGCCCTGGCGGTCCAAGGGTGGAGTTAATCCCCGCCTGGAACTGGGAAGTTATTTTGGCGGCTCCGCCTTACGAGACCGCCACTGGCCCCAAGGGGGATGCGCAAGGCCCGGGTGATTGGCCGGCTTTTCTTGTCAAATACCGCTTCATTTCCGCCAATCAGCAAAACGGCGATTACATCGTTACTGGCTTCTTTCAGATGTCAGAATCCGCTCGGCACGCCAGCGAAAATTTCAAACAATGTTCTAACCGCGCAGCCGACGCTCGCGGTCGGCAAAGGCTGGGGTGATTTTGATATTCAGTCGACGGCCAGTGTGCAAATTCCGGTTAGCGCGCTGTCTTCACCTGGCAATACGCCCGAAGTGAATATGACGAACTTCGGCGATCCCATACTTTGGAACACTAGCTTCCAGTATCATTTCCTGCAGTATTTTTGGCCGGAACTCGAGGTCAACTATGAGCACTGGCCGAATGGGGAGCACGCCGGCCTCAACCAAGTCATGCTCACGCCAGGCATCATATTCGGGCGCTTCAAGATCGGCCAGGACAGCCCGACCCGGGCGATCAACCTGAACTTCGGCATCGGTTATCAGGTGGCAGTGACACAGAATCCGGTTATCCAAAACAATCTCGTCGCCACCGCACGGCTCACTTTCTAGCTCCGGCGGGACAACGGCCTTCGAGTGCTCTCGGGCGCCGGCTTTGCTGCTCAGATGATCGGCTTCCGCGCCAAGTAGCGCTGGCGCTGGCGCTCATTTTGCGCGCTTTCTTGCGTGCTTTCTGATCCAGCGCGCGCCCTGTTTGCAATGCGGCTCCTAGAGCTGTTTCAAGATCCCCATCTCGAGGGGATCTTCGGCGTCGGCTATCAAGTCGCGGTTTCGCCGCCGCTCAGGACAACGCCGGCATCGACGCCGACCTATGACCACACCTTCCTGCTGACGGCGCGATTGGCGTTCTAATCGAGGCTTCGCGCCGATTGTTCCGGCTTGCGCGCAGCCGCGCCTTGACGCCGCGGCCGCTGTCCCTTACGAGAACGCCTTCGATTTCACCTGCCTTTCTCGGGGGGGCGGGCGTGGTTTTCGTGGCCGAAAGGGAATGTTCATGTCGCGCCGTTGCGAATTGACCGGCAAGGCCGTTTTGACCGGCAATCTGGTCAGCCACTCGAACCGCAAGACCAAGACGCGGTTTCTGCCCAATCTCGTCAGAGTGACGCTGACCTCCGATGTCTTGGCCGGAGCGTGCGCTTGCGCGTCGCCGTGGCGGCGCTGCGCTCGGTCGAGCATCGCGGCGGCCTCGACGCCTTTCTGCTCAAGGCGCGGGACAATGAGCTTTCGACCGGCGCGCGCGCACTCAAGCGCGAGATCGAGAAGAAGCAGGCGAGCGCTTAAGCGAACATGTGCCACCTTCTCCCAAGGGGGAAGGATTTGCTGGTGCTCAATGCAACATCGCAGGGCGCCTCTGCGCCGCGGCTTTGTGCATAGGAACGGGCACGGCCTTTTCGTCGAACAGTTCGGCCAGTTTCTCGGTCATCGCGCCGCCAAGCTCTTCCGCATCGACGATCGTCACCGCGCGGCGATAATAGCGCGTCACGTCATGGCCGATGCCGATGGCGATCAATTCGATCGGCGAGCGGGTCTCGATCTCCTCGATCATATGGCGCAGATGCCGTTCGAGATAATTGCCGGGATTGACCGAGAGCGTCGAATTGTCGACCGGCGCGCCGTCCGAGATCATCATCAGGATGCGCCGCTGCTCCGGCCGCGCGAGCAGGCGCTTATGCGCCCAATCGAGCGCCTCGCCGTCGATATTCTCCTTGAGCAGACCTTCGCGCATCATCAGGCCGAGATTTTTCCGCGCCCGGCGCCAGGGCGCGTCGGCGGCTTTGTAGATGATGTGGCGCAGATCGTTGAGCCGGCCGGGCGACGGCGGCTTGCCGGCCTGCAGCCAGGCCTCGCGCGATTGGCCGCCTTTCCAGGCGCGCGTCGTGAAGCCCAGAATCTCGACCTTGACGCCGCAGCGCTCCAGCGTGCGGGCGAGAATATCGGCGCAGGTCGCCGCGACCGTGATCGGCCGGCCGCGCATCGAGCCGGAATTGTCGAGCAGCAGCGTCACGACCGTATCGCGGAAATCCGTGTCCTTCTCGCGCTTGAAGGAGAGCGGCTGCTGCGGATCGATGATGATGCGCGAGAGCCGCGCCGGATCGAGCATGCCTTCTTCGAGATCGAATTCCCACGAGCGGCTCTGCTGCGCCATCAGCCGGCGCTGCAGCCGATTGGCGAGCCGGCCGACGACCGAGGAGAGATTCTGCAATTGCTTGTCGAGATAGGCGCGCAGCCGCGTCGAGTTCTTCCGGCTCGCAGAGAGTCTTCGGCGGCGATGGTCTCGTCGAATTTCTGGTGAAGGCCTTGTAATCGGGAGCGCGCGCTCGGGCCGCCCTTTGGCTGGAGTGCGGTGCGCTTCGGCCGGCTGATCGCCTTCGGCGATTTCGCCCTCTTCCTCGGCCTCGAATTCGCCGGAGGGCGCTTCGCTCGCCTCGAGCGTCGTTTCGCCGTCGGCCTCGGCGGCTTCGGCGGTTTGCGCTCTCGGCCGCGTCGGCGGCGTCGTCGCGCTGGCCTTCGAACGCCTCGCCGTCCTCGCCGCCATTCGGCGCGTCGTCGCTCGGCTCGGTCTCTTCATTGGCGTAGTCGGAGCCCAAGTCCTCGCCCATTTCGAGCGAAGCGAGCAGGCGGCGCACCGAGTGGCCGAAGCTGCGCTGATCCTCGACTGCGTTCGCCAAGCTCGATCGAGATCGCGGCCGGCGCGCTGCTCGATCAGCGGCCGCCAGAGATCGACGATCCTTTGCGCGCCCTTCGGCGGCTTCTGGCCGGTCAGCCGTTCGCGCACGATCATCGCGACGCGCCTGTTCGAGCGGCGCCTCGGCGCGCTCCGTCATGTCGGCGAAACGGCGCTGCTGGAAGCGATCCTCGAGCATGGCGTCGAGATTTTGCGCGACGCCCTGCATCCTGCGCGCGCCGATCGCTTCGACGCGCGCCTGTTCCACCGCCTCGAAGACGGCGCGGGCGGCGGCGCCTGCGGCAGCAGGCGGCGATGCACATCGGCATCATGGCAGGCAAGCCGCAGCGCCATGGAATCGGCATGGCCGCGCAGGATCGCGGCGTCCTGCGCGGCTGAGCTTGCGCGGCGGCTCCGGCAGCCGCGCCTTCGCCGTCGCGCCGCTGCGGCTCAGATTGGGTTTTTCCGCCGCATAGGCGACTTCGAGCTGCGGCATATGCGCGAGCGCGCGCATGCAGCCGGCGACGGCGCGCTTGAAGGGCTCCTGCGGCGCTTCCATCTTCGACGGCGGCTTTTGGTTCGACCCGGTCACGGAGTATCTTTAGTTTCGCTGATCATCTCCTCCGAAAAGTTCGTAACTTTTCGGAATCAGTTTCAGCTCATCGCGACATTCACCGCGCTTTCCGGCAGTTCCTGGCCGAAGCAGCGCTGATAGAATTCGGCGACGAGCGTGCGCTCCAGCTCGTCGCATTTGTTGAGGAAGGTGAGCCGGAAGGCGAAGCCGAGATCGTTGAAGATTTCGGCATTCTCCGCCCAGGTGATGACGGTGCGCGGGCTCATGACGGTCGAGAGATCGCCGGCCATGAAGGCGTTGCGGGTCAAATCGGCGACGCGCACCATCTTGTTGATCTTGTCGCGGCCGTCCTTCGTCGCCTGATAGGATTTCACCTTGGCGAGAACGATGCCGACTTCCTTGTCATGCGGCAGATAATTCAACGTCGCGACGATCGACCAGCGGTCCATCTGGCCCTGATTGATCTGCTGCGTGCCGTGATAGAGGCCGGACGTATCGCCGAGGCCGATCGTGTTCGTCGTCGAGAACAGCCGGAAGGCCGGATGCGGCTTGATCACGCGGTTCTGGTCGAGCAGCGTCAGGCGGCCGGAGACTTCGAGCACGCGCTGGATGACGAACATCACATCCGGGCGGCCGGCGTCATATTCGTCGAAGCAAAGCGCGATATTGTTCTGCAGGCCCAGGGCAAAATGCCGTCGCGGAATTCGGTCACCTGCTTGCCGTCCCGCAGGACGATCGCGTCCTTGCCGACGAGATCGATGCGCGAGACATGGCTGTCGAGATTGATGCGCACGCAGGGCCAGTTGAGCCGCGCCGCGACCTGCTCGATATGGGTCGATTTGCCGGTGCCGTGATAGCCGGTGATCATCACGCGCCGGTTCTTGGCAAAGCCGGCGAGAATGGCGAGCGTCGTGTCGCGATCGAAAAGATAATCCGGATCGACGTCCGGCACATGCTGTGTCCGGCGTCGAAAAGGCCGGCGCTTCCATGTCGGAATCGATCCCGAACACCTGACGGACCGAGATTTTCATGTCCGGCAGGGCTTTGTTGGCTCTGGCCTTCGCCGGCTAAGGAGATTGTCTGACATTCATCCTCCGTTCCGCCCGCGCCGGACGTATCAGCGCCGCAAGGCTGAACGGCGGAATGAGCCGGGCGGCGGACGCGGGATCAGGCGAGTTTGACCGATTTCAGATAATTATAGGCGCGGATGATTTCGCGCAATTTGTCTTCGAGCGAACGGTCGCCGCCGTTGGCGTCAGGATGCAGGCGCTTCACCATGTCCTTGTAGCGGCTGCGGATCGTGTCCGGCATCCGCCGTCTCGTCAAGGCCGAAGCTGGTCCAGCGCCTTGCGCGCGGCAATGCCATGCTGGGGTTTGCGCGGCTCCGGCGGCTGCTGCGGCGCGGCTCGTCGCGCCGAAAATATTCGAGCGGATCGGCATATCGCGACGGATCGTCGCCTCCGTGCGGGAAACGCCGGCGCTCGATCTTGCCCATCGACCCAGGTCGGCCGGTGGCCGACGCGCGGCATCGCGCTGGTAGAGCGCCACGGCCTCTGGCGTCATGCCCTGAAATAATTATAGGAGGCGTTATATTCGCGCACATGGTCGAGGCAGAAGCAGAAATATTCGCCCTCCCGCCGCCAGCCCATCGGCGCGCGAAATTCGCCCGGCTCGGCGCAGCCGGGATGGTCGCAGCGCAGCTTGACAGCGGCCTGCACCGCCTGCTTGGGCTTCGACTTGGCCCTGACGCGATCGAAGAGCGGCGAATTCAAATCCATGGCGCGATATTATGAATGTCTTTGCGGTAGCCGCAAGCCGCGCGCCGATAAAAGTTAAATTGACGAGCCGCGCGACGCAGCGAGGAAGTTTCGATGAATGGGCGAGGCCAGGGAAATACGGCCGCAGCGCATCAAGCAAAATTACAGGCGGCGCTTGGCGCCGGTCGCGCTCGAAGTGATCGACGATTCGCACAAGCATGCGGGCCATGCCCATGCCATGCGCACAGCCCGGCAGGACGGGCGCGACGGGCGAGACCCACTTTCGCGTTAAAGTGGTGTCGGAAGCTTTACGCGGCAAGAGCCGCGTCGATCGTCATCGCATGGTCAATGACCTGTTGAAGCGCCGAATTCGCCGACGGCGTGCATGCGCTCGCGATCGACGCCAAGGCGCCGGGCGAATGAGGGCGCACGCGCTGAAGCCGGATTTGGCGCCGTTATACAGATTCGTGCGGTAAACACTGCCGCCCCTTCTCAGGTCATGAAACCGCCGCATGTCCAAGCGAACTAAGGCATTTGTTTCAGCGACCGTCCGAACGATAGTCGTATTGTCGGCTTTGCAGATCGGTCGTCGAGGGATAGGCTGATGGCGAAGCCGAATGGGCACTTCCGGTTCGATCGAGGCGCCGTCATGGGCAGATTCACGTTCGGACCGTTCGAGCTGTCACGCCATTGCGATTTCAGTCTTGCGGGTCGCCTGTTCGGTTTCGTTGTCGCGGCGTTCGGCCTTATCGACGCGGCCAGCGCCGCTGGCAACTCCGTCGCTCGTCATCGATGCCGCGACCGGCGATGTGCTTTACGAGGAACAGGCGACGCAGCCCTGGTATCCCGCCTCGCTCACCAAACTGATGACGGTCTATGTCGCGCTCTATGCGGTGCGCGATCATCAGATTTCGCTCGATACGCCGCTCGTCGATCTCGCCCGTGCGCGCCTCGATGCCGCCGTCGAAGATGGGCTTTCGCGCCCGGCACCGAAGTGACGCTCGGCAATGCGCTTGAAATGCTGATCGTGAAATCGGCGAACGATATCGCGATCACCATCGCCGAAGGCATCGCCGGCTCGGTCGAAGCTTTTGCCGAGGATATGAATGCCACGGCGGCGCAGCTCGGCATGCAGCAATCTCATTTCGTCAATCCGAACGGCCTGCACAATCCGGAGCATGTTTCTTCTGCGCGCGATCTCGCCGTTGCTGGCGCGGGCGATCTATGTCAATTTTCCGCAATATCCGCCGATCTCTTCGGCATCGGCGCTCTGCGTCTCGGCGACGAGATCATTCCGACCCACAATAATTTGCTCGGCCGCTATCCCGGCGCCGACGGCATGAAGACGGGCTTCACCTGCGCCGCCGGATTCAATCTCGTCGCCAGCGCAGAGCGCGGCGACCATCACTATATCGCGGTGGTCCTGGGCGCGCCGACGCCCAGCTGCGGCTGATCAGGACGGCCGTTCTGCTCGATCGCGCCTTTGACGGCATCGATCACCCGCAGCATCGACGGACGGGGTCGATGTCGGGAACGGTGCCAGATATGCATAATCAGATTTGCCGCCGCCGCGGCAAGGCCATAGCGGCATTTCAGGCGGAGACCGAACGTCTCGAAGCGCCGCTGGCTGCCATGCCACCGCCCGCGAGCCCAGCTTCTCCGCTGTTCAATTCCGCCAGCTAACACAGCAGGCGCCAGTTGCGTCGCGCATCGCGATGATGCCGACGCCGGTCTTCGATCCGGTGCCCGTCTATGTCGGCCCAGCCCCAGGCTATAATGGCCCGGTGGCGCAGGCGCGCCCGCCGCATTCGCCGATCGGCACGGCGCCGCCGCCGGAAACTGCGACAGCAACCTCCGCAGAAAAACCACAGGCGGTCGCGACGAGCGAGGCGTCGGCGAAGGCGGATGCCGCGTCGACGAAAGCCAGGAGAAGCTCGCCAAAAAGCGAGAGACCAAGGCCAAGGCTCAAAAGCCCGCGAAGAAAGGTGCAAAGGTTGCCGCGCGGCACGAGTCGAATACAGACGAAGAAGCCGACACAGCGCCGCCGTCAAAAGGGTCGGCGAAAACGGCCAAGACCGCCGCCAAATCGAAACCCGACACTGTCGCCGAAGCAAAGACGCATAAAGGGAAAACGAACGAGGTGAAGGCTCATAAATCCAAGGCGAGCGTCGCGAAGGCCGGCAAGGCGAAGACCGCCAAGGTTGTCACGAGCAAAGCCAAGCCGACCAAGCTCGCTGCGAAGCCGAAGCCCAAGCCGGCAGCCTCACCTGATCAATGAACGCACTTTCGCTGAGCGATATGCGTTAAGCGCCCGACCACCGCGCCTTTCCCCTGACGGTCATCACCGGCTTCCTCGGCGCCGGCAAGACGACGCTGCTCAATCGCTTGCTGCGCGCGCCGGAGCTCGCCGACAGTCTCGTTCTCATCAATGAATTCGGCGAGATCGGCCTCGATCATCTCTTCGTCGAGAACGTCTCGATGGCGACATGGTCGTCATGGCCTCGGGCTGCCTCTGCTGCACGATCCGCGGCGATCTTGTCACCACTTTGGAAGATCTGCTGCGCCGGCGCGACAACGACCGCATCACGCCGTTCAATCGCGTCGTCATCGAGACGACCGGCCTTGCCGATCCGGCGCCGGTGCTGCACACGATCATGTATCATCCCTATCTCATGCTGCGTTTTCGGCTCGACGGCGTGGTCACGCTTGTCGATGCGGTCAACGGCGCGGCGACGCTCGATCGGCATGCCGAGGCGGTGAAACAGGCGGCTGTCGCCGACCGGCTGGTCATCAGCAAGAGCGATCTGTCGGCCTGCGGACGATGCGAGGCCTCGGCGTTGCAGGCCCGGCTCAACGCGCTCAATCCGACCGCCGTGCAGCTCGACGCGGCGCGCGGCGAAGCGACTGCGGCAGAGCTCTTCAACATCGGCCTTTACGATCCAGACAAGAAAACGCCCGACGTGCGCCGTTGGCTGAATGCGGAAGCGATCGCCGCAGACCATGATGCGCATCACGGGCATGCGCATCACCACGACGTCAACCGGCATGACGCGCGGATTCGCGCCTTCGCCCTGCGCCATGCCGAGCCGCTGCCGCTTTCCGCGGTCGATCTATTTCTCGAATTGCTTCGCACTGCGCATGGCGCGCATCTGCTGCGCGTCAAAGGCATCGTTGCGCTTTCCGACGATCCGGCGCGGCCGCTCGTCATTCATGGCGTGCAGCATATTTTCCATCCGCCAGCGCGGCTTGATGCGTGGCCGGACGACGATCACACGACGCGGATCGTCTTCATCCTCCACGACATGGAGCCGAGCTTCATCGAGGCCCTGTGGCAGGCTTGCACAAATGTGGCGGCGACCGATACGCCTGATCGTGCGGCGTTGACGCAGACGCCCTTGCAGGTCCCGCGTGGCGGGCTGCTTGCGTAGCTGGTGGAGAGAGAAGCCTGGATCGCTTCGCTCGCGGCATATCCAGGCAGAGGCTCAGCCGTCGGGCATGCCCTTGCGGCCAGGTTTGGCGGCTCCGTCCCCCTTCAACGTAATTCCTTGTCGTTCGATTTCGGGAAGATTGACCACGAGCGTCGGCGCCGGCGCGGCGAATAAATCTTCCGCCTTGAACCTCCGATAGATCTCGAAGTTCAAGTCGCTTTTGACATTGGCGATCGTCCCGACGTCGGCGATGTAACAATAAAGCTCGAAACGGAACGCTGCCGAAGTGATCTCCGCGAAGACGACCTGCGGCGGCGGCTTCTGCAGCACCAGCTTGTTCGTCTTTGCGATATCGAGCAGTACTTTGCGTGCCTTTTCCGGATCGGCGGCGGCGTTAACGGCGAGGCTGATCTGGATGCGGCCAGTGCGGTCGGTGCGCACGAAATTCTTCACGATGCCGGCGACGAGATCGGAATTGGGGATCACGACTGCGGCACGGTCGAAGGTTTCGATTTCTGTCGATCGCACGTTGATGCGGCGCACATAGCCCTCATTGGGTCCGACGGAAATCCAATCGCCGACGCGGATCGCCCGCTCCCACAAGAGGATCAAGCCGGAGACGAAATTGTTGACGATCGATTGGAGACCGAAGCCGATGCCGACCGAAAGTGCGCCGGCGACGATCGCCAGCTTGCCGAAATCGAAGCCGAGATAGCCGAGTGCGAAGCCGAGCGCCAGAATGCGGCCGATATACCCGAAACTCGTCTTGATCGCATTGCGAAGCCCTTGATCGAGCCGCGTATGCGGGAGAAAATTCACATCGAGCCAGCGCTCGACCGTTCGGGTCGCGGCATAGCCGGCGGTGAAGATGACAAACGCGAACACGACACGTGATAGCGAAATCGTCACGCTGCCTATCTTGAACCCCAAGAAGGCGGCGTGAAGATAGGCTGGCACGTCGTCCGACTGCACCCCCCAAGGTGCGAGCGCGATCAGGGCGGCGACGACGAAAACGACGACGCGGATCACACCGGAGAGCAGGATCGTGAGCTGTTCGAACGAGCCGCGACGCAAACCGGTGGTCAGCATCAGGCTGCGCCCGAACTGCGTCGTCGGGATGAGCCCCACGCGGGCGGTCTGATCGACGAGAACGACGAGCATCGCCGTCACGGCGCCGACGACGCCGACCCAGATGATCTGGTTGACCAGAAATCGACCAAGCCCCATGAAGCCTGTGAGGACCGCAGTGAGAATCGCGACGACGGCGATCCATAAGACGATCCTCAGCAGGCCAAACCAGTCCTGCGCCGCGCCCGTGCGCGGCCCGAAAATTTCTTCGGTTTCGTCGTCCGGTGCCTGGCCAATCCAGAGGCTAGCCGCGATCACGACCGCGGCCAGAAAGGCGCCGAGCCCACGTAGCATGGTTTGAGCAGTCCAGGACGCGCCGACCGCATCGGCAAAGGATTCGACGACGCGGCTGACAGAAACCAGAACGGCGACTGCGAGAACCGTGCGACGTACGTGCTCGCATGTCTCGTCGTCGATCTTCACGAGCCGCCAATTTTGCCGGCCCGGCGCGAGCAGTGCCTGGGCGATGCCGGCGGTTACCGCAACCCGTACCACGGCGATGAAGATCGCGCGGGGGAGCGATTGCGTCGTGTCGATCAAGCCAAAGCCTTCGAAAATCGCGCCGATGGCCGCCGCTGCGGCGATCGGCAGGCCCGCAGCGAAGAGGACCTGCCAGGCGACGAGTATTTTCTGCAATGGGTTCGGCGTCTTCGCGCGTTCCGAGCGAAGGATGACCCGGCGCGCGAGCCACGAAACCGGCCAATAAGATCCGACGACCAACACCAACAGTGCCCAAAAGACGATGCCCCGCAGACCGGTGAGGTTAGCGCCGAGCGCCGTGAACCAGTCGGCCGACATGCTTCGCGCCGCGCCAAGATCGCGCGACGCTTCGGACATGGTGTCGAGCCAGAGCGAGGGGCTTGCGAGGCTCGGCCCGCGTCGGAACAGGGATTGCGCAAGGCGCGCGCCGCCTTTCGGCGATCAGCGCGTTCGCTTGATCGGCCTGCACGGCAAGCAGCTTGCCTCTTTTGACCAGCGCATCGACGGTGTCATAGGCTTTTTGCCGTTTCGCCCGTTCGGCGGCCACTTGCGGGCTCTCGGGCGAGGCTTTGGCGGCCGGCGGCGGCCCCAGCTGATCGAGCTGGGTTTTGAGCGCGGCAAGCCGTGGCGTCAGATGGTCGAGCACCTTTTGAACCTCATCGCCGACCGGCTGGGCTTGGTCATGCAGGGTTTGCAAAGTCGCTTCGGGAAGGCCCGGCGTTTGCAGCGCCGAGTTCGATTTGCTTCAAAGTCGCTGCCGCCTGATCGAGGCGGGTCGACTCGACATCGTCGATCGTCGGGGTTTGCGCAGCTTGTCGCCGCAAGGCCGACGAAAAGAACGAAGGCGGCGACCCCGAGCACGAATTTGGCGACGCGCGTGTTGTTCAACAGGGCTCACTCCAAATATGGAAGGGAAGACTGCGCAGCTTATTCATCGCCAAAATCGGCGGCTTCATGTCGCCGGATAGATATGGCTGTCACCGTGGAAGTCCTCAGCGCGATAGGCGCCGTCTTCGGCGGTGACGCCACTTTCGCCGAGCGGCACCTTGCCGAAACCGCCCGGGATGTCGAGCACATAGTGCGGCTGGCAGAGGCCGGAAATGCGGCCGCGCAATGCGGCGACGAGCGCCCGGCCTTCGGCGATCGAAAGGCGGAAATGCGACGTGCCGCGGGCGAGATCCGGATGGTGCAGGTAGTAAGGCTTGATGCGTGCCGCAACGAAGCCGCGCATCAGCTCCGTCAGGGTCTCGACATTGTCGTTAACGCCGCGCAACAGCACGCTTTGGCTCAGCATCGGAATGCCGGCATCGACGAGCTTGGCACAGGCGGCGCGTGCCGCGGCTGTCAATTCGCGTGGATGATTGGCGTGAAGCGCGACATAGACGGTCTTGCCGGCGTTGCGTAGCAAGTCGACGACCGCATCGGTGACGAGCGAAGGTTCGGCGACGGGCACGCGCGTGTGGATACGAACGATCTTGACATGCTCGAGCGCTCGGAGCCGGGCAAAAATGTCGCCGAGCCGGCGCGGGGACAAGACGAAGGGATCGCCGCCGGTCAGGATCACCTCGAAGATGTCCGGATGCGCGGCGATATAGGCAAAAGCGGCATCGAGTGCTTCTGCTGAGAGATGCGTCGGACTTCCAGGCCCGACAACTTCGCGGCGAAAGCAGAACCGGCAATAGACCGGGCAGACGTGAATGAGCTTCAGGAGCACGCGATCGGGATAGCGATGCACGATGCCTTCGACCGGGCTCATTGCCGCATCGCCAATAGGGTCCGCGGCTTCCTCGGGACGCATGACGAGCTCAGCCACATCGGGGATGAATTGGCGCGCAATCGGATCGGCGGGATCGGCGAGGTCGATCAGCTCGGCCAATGCGCTGCTCATGCCGATGGCATAGCTTGCCCCGACCTTGCCGAGTGCCGCGTGTTCGGCCGGCGAGACGAGGCCTGCGGCAATGAGATCTTCGATGCTGGCGAGATGCGGCCCTGTCATCATTGTGTTCCCGTTTCGACGACCGGCGTCCACAGCACCTGCTCGATCCGCTCCGCGCCGGTCGCCAGCATGACAAGCCGATCGAAGCCGAGCGCAATGCCGCTTGCCGGAGGCATCTGCGCCAAGGCGGCAAGGAAATCGTCGTCGATCGGATAGGCCTCGCCGTAGATTCGCTGCCGCTCCGCCATTTCGGCTTCGAACCGCCGGCGCTGCTCAGCCGGATCGATCAGTTCGCCGAAGCCGTTTGCGAGTTCGACGCCACAGACGTAGAGCTCGAACCGCTCGGCAAAACGGCGATCATCCTGGAGACGGGCGAGGGCGGCTTCCGGCGCCGGATAATCGACCAATAGTGTCGCGCGGCCGTGGCCGAGGTTTGCCTCGATCTTCTCAGAAAAAATCTTGCTGAAGAGGTCGGACCAGGTGTCGTCATTGGTGACGCGCAGCCCAAGTGCCGCGGCGGCCGCGGCCAGCGCCCCGCGATCGCAACCCGACGCTTCGAAGGTTCGCAACAGATCGATTCCCGCGAAACGGCTGAAAGCTTCCGCGACGCTGAGGATCTCCGGCGGGGTGGCGGCATCCGCGTTGGCGGCGCGAAAGCGGAAGCTCGTCGTCCCCACCGCGGCCGCCGTGGCGGCAAGAAGCTCGGCGCAATCCTCGAACAGCTTTCGATATGGCTCGCGCGCCCGATACCATTCGAGCATCGTAAACTCGGGATGATGCAGCGCGCCGCGTTCTCGGTTGCGGAACACGTGCCCGAGGCTGAAAATGCGTTCCTCGCCCGCAGCAAGCAGCTTTTTGGCGGCAAATTCAGGAGATGAATGCAGATAGAGGCGCGATGCTCCGCCATCCGGCCTCACAAGTTCGGTGGCAAAGGCGGAGATATGGGCCTCATTTCCGGGCGAGCGCTGGAGGGCGGCGGTATCGACTTCGGTGAAACCGCGCGTGCCGAAAAAGCCGCGAACGGCTTCAGCGATCAAGGCGCGCTTTTGCAAAAATGGCCGTCGTGCGGCATAGATCTGCGGCTGCCACCAGGGGGAAGGCTTGCTCATTTCCTCATTTCGCTTGAAAAACCCCCGCGAAGCCTTGTAGCGAAGATGCCGCGCCTTATAGCGCAAGCCGCGCTTTGTCGGCAGATCGCCAGATCCCGGTAACGCGGACGCGCCGCAACCCATTGATTTTGAGCGCTTCCTGATCAAACGCGTCGGTTTGCTCGGGGAGCGCTCTGTGCAGAAATATGAAGGAATCGTCGTGAAAGTCATCGCCAGTTCGATCCGCAAAGGCAATATCATCGAGCGGGAGGACGGCCAGCTCTATGTCGTTTTGACCGCCGAAAGTTTTCATCCGGGCAAAGGCACGCCGACGACGCAAATCGACATGCGCCGCCTGTCCGATGGCGTGAAGACCACTGACCGCTACAAGACGACGGAACAGGTCGAGCGCGCCTTCGTCGAGGATGCGAACTTCAATTATCTCTACCAGGATGCCAGCGGCTACACGTTCATGAATGCGGACACCTATGATCAGGTGATCGTGCCGCCGGACGTCATCGGCGATCAGGCGGTCTATCTGCAAGAAGGCATGACCTGCATCTTGTCGGTGTTCAACGGCATCCCCGTCGCGATTCAATTGCCGCCGCGCGTGACGCTCGAGGTCGTCGAAACGGAGCCGGCCATGAAGGGGCAGACCGCGTCGTCGTCCTATAAGCCGGCAAAGCTTTCGAACGGTCTGCGCACCATGGTGCCGCCCCATATCCAGACCGGCACGCGCGTCATCATCCAGACCGAAGACGGCTCCTACGTGGAGCGCGCCAAGGACTGAATTCGACACGGCCGCGCGCGGCGGCTCTCCTATCACCGCTCTCCGAAATTCAACCTTTGCATGGGAACGGTCGCCCTACGGTCGCGTTTGCGACGCGCGTAAGGTCATTCCACTTGTAAGGGAAAAACGCTCATGAAACGTCTCGTACTCTCCGCAGCCTCTGCTTGCGGCGGCGAGCACTGCTGCCTTCGCGGCAACCTCATCCCTGTCAACCAATCATTGGCTGGCGTCGGATGTCTACAAGGCCAGCGTCTACGATCCATCGAACAACAAGATCGGCGATATAGACGACCTCGTCATCAACAAGGACGGCACGATTTCCCAAGCGATCATCGGGGTCGACGGCTTCCTCGGCGTCGGACAGAAGGACGTGGCGATACCGTTCAGCCAACTGAAAGTCGCCTCGAACAATGACAAGACCTGGCTCGTGCTCGACAAGTCCAAGCAGGAGCTCAAGGAGGCGCCGGCCTATGACAAGGACAGCGGGACCACCAAGTAGGTCGTGAGTCTTCCGGCCGTGAGGTCAGACACCCGACCCACGGCCGGATGTATCTGTCGGCGGGGGCCCCCCGTCGCATTTGATCTCGATCTCTTTGAGCAGCTGATGAAGACCGGCAAGCTCATTTGGAATGTCTGCGACGGCAAATACCGCGCGCAACTCGCGGCCGAGCAGGCTCGCCAGAATCCTTACCCACGCCGTCAGCTGACCGGTTCTGTCCGAGCCGGTGCCAGCCCAATTTGGTGATGTTGGCCGGGCGCATCGAATCCCTGTGATCGTCGGAGCCTTCCATCGCGCCGACCTCTCCTGAAACGCAGCGAGAGCCTGGCCACGGAAATACCGTCCGGGAGCCCATGCTCGCTCGGCGCGGATGCTCACACTCGTGTCAAAAACGTGGCATTGGCATTTTCGTTCCGCCGATCCCCCTGTTTAATCGTGCGAATCGGCACTGTAGCTGCGCGGCCGATGCGTCCGCGCCCCGAATGGGGGCTGGCCGGCTGCGCTTGTCGAAGTTGCGGCTGCGGATTATCATCAATCAATGCCGTGGGGTGCTGCCGAGCTTTCGGCGGCTGAGATCACACCCTTCGAACCTGATCTGGATAATGCCAGCGCAGGAACCGGCAGCACGAGGGGACCGCAGGGTTCCGCAAATTCGCTTTCGTGCTCGCTCCCGCGCTCGTCTATCCGCTTTCGGTCCACCCGCGCTCTCGAGGAGCACGCCATGAATATCCGCCAGAAGCCCGAAAGCCTCATTCCGCACAGCGTGACCTGTGGGGCACTGCCGGGCTCACGTAAGGTCTATGTCGCGCCACAAGGCCGCGCCGACATCAAGGTGCCGTATCGGGAGATCGCGCTCGATCCGGGCGCCGGCGAGCCTCCCGTCCGCGTCTATGACGCGTCCGGCCCCTATACGGAGGATGCGCCGCATATCGATCTGTCCGCCGGCCTGCCGCGCCTGCGCGAGCCCTGGCTCGCCGCCCGGCCAGGGCTCGAATCCTATGCCGGGCGCGTGCTCCGTTCGGAAGACAACGGCAATGTCGCGGCCGACAAGCTCGTGCCGCGCTGCCCGGCGACGCCCACGCCACGCCGTGGGCGCACCGGTACACTGACGACCCAATATGAATTCGCCCGGGCCGGCATCATCACCGAGGAAATGATCTTTGCGGCCGCGCGGGAAAATCTCGGTCGCGAAAACATGCTCGATGGCGCCGAGGCGCGGCTTGCTGACGGCGAGAGCTTCGGCGCGTCGATCCCGGCCTTCGTCACGCCGGAATTCGTGCGCGACGAGATCGCGCGCGGCCGTGCCATCATCCCGGCCAATGTCAATCATCTGGAATTGGAGCCGATGATCATCGGCCGCAACTTCCTGGTGAAGATCAACGCCAATATCGGCAACTCGGCCGTGACATCCTCGGTCGCGGAGGAAGTCGACAAGATGGTGTGGGCGATCCGCTGGGGCGCCGATACCGTCATGGACCTTTCGACTGGCCGCAACATCCACAATATCCGCGATTGGATCCTGCGCAACGCGCCGGTGCCGATCGGCACCGTGCCGATCTACCAGGCGTTGGAAAAGGTCGATGGCGATCCGATCAAGCTCACCTGGGAGATCTTCCGCGATACGTTGATCGAGCAGGCCGAGCAAGGCGTCGATTATTTCACCATCCATGCCGGCGTGCGCCTTGCCTATGTGCCGCTCACCGCCAAGCGCGTGACGGGCATCGTCTCGCGCGGCGGCTCGATCATGGCGCGCTGGTGCCTCTCGCATCACAAGGAGAGCTTCCTCTACGAGCGCTTCGACGAGATTTGCGACATCATGCGCGCCTATGACGTTTCCTTCTCGCTCGGCGACGGGTTGCGGCCCGGCTCGATCGCCGACGCCAACGACCGCGCGCAATTTGCCGAACTCGAAACGCTCGGCGAACTCACCAAGATCGCCTGGGCCAAAGGCTGCCAGGTGATGATCGAAGGCCCCGGCCACGTGCCGATGCACAAGATCAAGGTGAATATGGAAAAGCAGCTCGAAGAATGCGGCGAGGCGCCGTTCTACACGCTCGGGCCGCTGACGACCGACATCGCGCCCGGCTACGATCACATCACCTCGGGCATCGGCGCGGCGATGATCGGCTGGTTCGGCTGCGCCATGCTCTGCTACGTCACGCCGAAGGAACATCTAGGCCTGCCTGACCGCGACGACGTGAAGACAGGCGTCATCACCTATCGCATTGCCGCCCATGCCGCGGATCTTGCCAAGGGCCATCCGGCGGCGCAGCTGCGTGACGACGCGCTCTCACGCGCGCGCTTCGACTTCCGCTGGCAGGATCAGTTCAATCTTGGTTTGGACCCGGAGACGGCCCGCGCGTTCCACGACGAGACGCTGCCGAAGGAGGCGCACAAGGTCGCACACTTCTGCTCCATGTGCGGGCCGCAATTCTGCTCGATGAAGATCAGCCAGGATTTGCGCGACGAGGCGGCGGCGATCGAAGCGCGGGAGAAAGGCATGGCGGAAAAGAGCGCCGAGTTTGTCGAGAAGGGCGGGAAGCTTTATGTGTGAATGGCGGCGGAACCTCATGCTTCGAGACGCCCACTTCGTGGGCTCCTCAGCATGAGGGTTTGTTCCCATCAGCCCTCACCCTGAGGAGGCTGCGAAGCAGCCCCCTCGAAGAGCGAGGGCGCAGAAAGATCCTCTTTGAGACTAGAGACACCAGCATGACATCCAAACTCGGCCAGTTGAAATCCATGACCATTGTCACCGCCGACAGCGGGGACATCGCCGCGATCGGCAAGTATAAGCCCACGGATTGCACGACCAATCCGACGCTGATCTTGAAGGCGGCGAACATGGATGCCCATGCGCCGCTTCTCGAAGAGGCGATCCTTTGGGGCATGAACCATAATGCGCCGACAAGCCGTATCGCCACGCGGCTCGCGGTCAATTTCGGCGCGGAGCTGACGAGGCTCGTGCCCGGCCGCGTCTCGACGGAGGTTGATGCCGAGCTTTCCTTTGATGTGGACGGGACAGTCGAGCAGGCGCGCACTATCATCGCGGATTACCATGAGCGCGGCGTCGGCAAGAACCGGGTGCTGGTCAAGATCGCAGCGACATGGGAAGGCATCAAGGCCGCGTCGATCCTGCAGAAGGAGGGCATCAATTGCAATCTGACGCTGATCTTCTCGCTCGCACAGGCTGCGGCTTGCGCGGAGGCCGGCGTCTATCTCATCTCGCCCTTCGTCGGCCGCATCCTCGATTGGTATGTCAAGGCCGAGGGCAGGACGTTCACCGCCGACACGGACCCCGGCGTTCTCTCGCTGCGGCAGATCTATTCCTATTGCAAGGCCTATGGCGCGAAGACGATCGTCATGGGCGCGTCGTTCCGCAGCAAGGCGCAGATCGAGGCTGTCGCCGGCTGCGACAGCCTCACGATCGCGCCCAATCTGCTCGAAGAACTGGCGAAGGACAATGGGCCGCTGCCGCGCCGGCTCGATCCGGAAACCGCCGCAGCGCGCCCGCCGCCGCAGATGTTCCTCGACGAGAAGAGCTTCCGCTTCATGCTCAACGAAGATGCGATGGCGACGGAAAAACTCGCCGAAGGTATCCGCATCTTTGCGCGCGACATGCAGGCTTTGCGCGAACTCGTGTCGAAGCGGCTGCAAATGGCGGCGTGAGGCTAACCGTCATGGGCCGGGACAAGCCCGGCCATGACGCGGGGAGCCGCGAGGTAAGCTCACGCCGCCTTTTGCTTCGGCGTGATCAACTTGCGGTTGACGAGCAGCTCGGCGATCTGCACGGCATTGAGCGCCGCGCCCTTGCGCAGATTGTCGGCGACGCACCAGAAGGATAGACCGTTCTCGACCGTCGCATCCTCGCGGATGCGCGAGATGAAGGTCGCATCCTCGCCCGCCGCCTCATGCGGCGTGATATAGCCGCCCGGCTCGTGCTTATCGATGACGAGGCAGCCGGGCGCTTCGCGCAGAATGTCGCGCGCTTCGTCGGCGGAAATCGGCTTCTCGAACTCGACATTCACCGCTTCGGCATGGCCGATGAAGACCGGCACGCGCACGCAAGTTGCGGTGAGCTTGATCTTCGGATCGAGAATCTTCTTCGTCTCGGCCATCATCTTCCATTCTTCCTTGGTGTAGCCGTCCTCCATGAAGACGTCGATCTGCGGAATGATGTTGAAGGCGATGCGCTTCGGGAATTTGCCCGAGTCTCGACCGCCTCGGAGACGAAGATCGAGCGGGTCTGCGCGAAGAGTTCGTCCATCGCCTCTTTGCCGGCACCGGAGACCGATTGATAGGTCGCGACGACGACGCGCTTGATCGTCGCTCGCGTCATGCAGCGGCTTCAGCGCGACGACGAGCTGCGCGGTCGAACAATTCGGATTGGCGATGATGTTCTTCTTGGCGAAGCCCACGACCGCGTCGGCATTCACCTCCGGCACGATCAGCGGCACGTCGGCGTCATAGCGCCAGGCGGAGGAATTATCGATGACGACGCATCCTTGGCGGCCGATCTTCGGCGAGAACTCTTTCGAGACCTTGCCCCCAGCCGACATCAGGCAGATGATCGGTGCCGGAGAAATCGTAGTTCTCCAGCGTTTTGCATTTCAGCGTCTCGTCGCCGAAGGAGACCTCCGTGCCGATCGAGCGCGACGAGGCGAGCGCTGACGACCTCATCGGCGGGAAACCGCCGCTCGGCAAGGATATCGAGCATTTCCCGCCCGACATTGCCGGTGGCGCCGACGACGGCGACCTTGAAACCCATATTCGATTCTCCTCTGGCCGCCGGGCTGGCTATCCCCTGCGCTGCGGCCCGTAGATAAACCCCTGGCGGGCCTGCGGCAATCATCCTGCCGCCGCGACAACCTGTCTTAAGCCCGAATGTACAAAGTCTTCCTGGCATAAAGCTTTATTGACGCTATTCGAAATCGCCGTCCGATCGTAACGGCCGGCAATATGTTCTGCACCCAAAGTCTCCCTGCGAACGCCTCGTTGAGGCCCAGGGGACCGTCATGCACGGCAGCCTTCATGAAGTTCAGCCTGTAACCCGCAGCTTCAAAGCCGCAACGATGCCCCGCCGGCGCCGGTTACCGCTCGGCATGATCGCGGTCGTGGGACTCGTGCTGGCAGCCGCCATCGTTTGGGCCGCTGGCGGAGCGCCAGAAGCGCCGGCTCAAACCCCTGCAGCCTTACCCGAGCCGCCGCCAGACTGGGTCGATATTCCGAGGCCGATCGAACTTTTCGACCTTTCCGCGCCGGATTTCACGCGTCTCGCCACAGGTCTACGCGGCACGGCGGCATCGTACAGGCGGCGGCCGGCAAGACATTTTGACCTTTGGCAAGTTGAGCGGCGACGAGCCGTTCTTCCGCCTCGTTCTCTATCGGGTCGGAAGGGAAGGCGGCGCCGCAAGCACCGCTCTTCGTGGACCTGGTCCGGTTCCGCCGCCACCTCCGGCGTGGTCGATCACCCGCAGTCTCAATCCCGCGGAACTCGCCACGCGGTTCGGCCATTTCGAAGTGGCCGATCTCGATCTTGCTGCCGGCACCGCCGCGCCGACCCTTGTCTCGGCTTTCGCGGTGCTCGGACTCGAGGGCAGTTTCCGCCTCAGCGGCTTTGCCTGCGGTACCGCGGACAAGCCGATGTCGCGGCCGGCATTGACCTGCCTCATCGACCGGCTGGATTTGAATTCAGCCGGCGACGACAATTCGGCCTTAGCCGCGTTATTTCGCGAACACCGAATTGCGCCGCGACCCGACTTGCGCCGGCACGGCGCTCGCGCCGACCCGGTTCATGCCAACTGGATCGACGAAGATGATGCACCGCCGCCACTCCGACTGCGAAAAATGCGCTGGCCGGCCTTTCAACGGCTGCGCCAAGCTTTGTCATTCGCGCCGAACAAAAAACCAGCTAAGATGTTATCGGCATGGCGTTTCCAGTCGAATCGGACTGCCGCTTCGACCGATCGCTGAGGAAGAGGATCCGTTCATGCGTCCGATCTTGTCCATTCCTGGCTTGCCGCGGTCGCGTTCGCGGGCGGGCCGGCGATTTGCCTCATCGTCGGCGGACGCTTCGGCCGCGACGAAGCCATTGCATCACCATTATGCACCCGCGCGTCTTCGTCTATTCGAGCGACTCCCAGCCGCCGCTGACGGTCAACAAGCGCAGCTGGCTTGATCCGGGCAATGTCGTGCCGCAGGGTCGGCAGCAGCAATCTTACGTGACCGCAGACTACGGGCTTTAACCAGACGCCGGACGAGGCCTATTTCCCGTCACGGTTCCACGAAGACAGTCTTGCCTCGGCCGCTTTATCCGACCGGCCGGCCGAGCCGGTGGTTGAACTTCTGGACGCCGGCCTATCCCATCCCTATCCCTATTGAGGCCATCGCCTGATCGGCGTTGCGGACGGTTCGAAGTCGAAATGCGCCAGCACGGGAACGTGGTCCGACGGCCGCTCCCAGCCGCGGCTCTCGCGCAGCACTTTCATGCCGCGAAAGGTTCGGGGCCAGGCTCTCGCTCGACCAGATATGGTCGAGCCTGCGGCCCTTGTCGGCCTTGGCCCAATCGGGCGAGCGATAGCTCCACCACGTGTAAAGCTTTTCCTCGGCCGGGACATAGCGGCGCAAGCGCATCGACCCATGGCCCGGCAGCAAAAACGCTGCCGAGCTTTTCCACTTCGATCGGCGTATGGCTCACGACTTTCAGCAGCGCCTTGTGGTTCCAGACATCGGTTTCGAGCGGCGCGATATTGAGGTCGCCGACCATGATCGCATCGCCGCCGGCAACCCGTCGGCGCGGATCCAGTCCGCCATTTCGTCGAGGAACGCGAGCTTGTGCGCGAATTTTGGATTGATGTCGCGGGTCCGGCTCGTCGCCGCCCGCCGGCACGTAGAAATTATGCAGGGTCAATGCGCGGCCACTGGTCGGCGCGAAGGGTCACGCTGACATGGCGCGCATCGCCCTTGTCGCAGAACGGCCGCCGATCGATCGATGCACGAACGGAAGTTTTCGAGACGATGGCGACGCCGTGGTAGCCCTTCTGGCCGTTGATCGCGATGATGCTCGTAGCCGAACTTGCGGAACGCCGCAGCCGGAAACTCGCTGTCCCGGCATTTCGTCTCCTGCAGACAGAGAACGTCGGGCGCGTGGTCCGACCAGGAATTTGCCGACGAGATCGATCCGCAGCCGGACGGAATTGATATTCCAGGTGGCGACGGTCAACGGCAATTTCGGTTCGGGAACGCGACGTTCTCGGCGATTGAACACGCGGGCTTTGCCGCAAGGAAACGCCGCGCCAATCACAGATTTTATGTGTGCAATCAGCGCAAAAAATAGGGCGCCCGACCTCGAGATCGGACGCCCCGTGGAGCGACACTTGCCGGGAGGGGTCCGGCGAAGCCGGCATGACCGAACGGGGGGAATTCGTCAAGCCGGCCGTATCACTCTCCAGCCGCAAAAATAGGAAACGGGGGGTAGGCCTGCAAGGCGCAGGCCGACAAAAAAATGCCGTGCCTCGCCCTGTCAATTGCTCTGGTTGAGCGTCCGGCTGTTGGTGTTCGAGCAGGCGGTCTGGGTGATCTTGAAAACCGCTGGATCGGGCGTGCTGTTGAAGATCCATGTTGAACAGCGAAACCAAAGTTTCGTTGCCCTGCGGATCGGTCACCTCCCATTGCTTCAGCTGGAACTGAGCCGGATCGAACATCAGCTTGATCCGCGAAGTGCCGCCGAAGGTCTGCTTGTCGACGACCGTGATCGTCGACCTTGTCCGGGTCGCTCGTCACATCGAGCACAGTCACGTCCTTGGCGAGGTCGATCTTGTCCTTGAGCAGAAATTTCAACGGCGTTTGCCAGATGAAATAGAAATCCTGGGTAGCCAGCTTGCGGTCGATCACCGCGACGGTCACTGCCGTCGGCGATGATGTCTAGCGTGGCCGGATCGGCATATTCGAAGCGCAGCTTGCCGGGCTTCTGGATGTAAATCTTACCTTCCGATCGCCGGTCGCCGCTGATCTGGACGAAATCGCCGATCATCGTGCGTGGCCCATTGAAATAATCATTGGCCTTTTGGATCGCGACCGCGGAGTCCATCGGGACAAAGGGCGCGGCGTTAGCGTCGGGCGCGGCCGAAGTCGCGGGCGCGGATGCCGCGGGCTTCAGCGCTGCTGGCTTGGGCGGCGCCATCGGCGTCGCCACCGCCTTGTCGGGCGCCGCGGATGTCGCCGGAGTGGCCGTACCAGACGGGTCGCAGAGCGCGATGTCGGGTCGGGCGAGCCCTGCCGCCAAACCCAAAGGCAGAGCCAGGCCAAGCCCAAGAACTATCTTGCTGAACATGCGGCACCTCGCGCGCAGCGCTGATTCGTGGCGCCGGCATTAGTAGAGCATTTTCGCGACCGGTAGTCGGGCGATGTGGCGGCAATAGGACACCCGCGCGTCGGCGCCGGACATTGCCGAACCGATCCGGGCCGCCTTAATCGTCGGCGCCGGATCGAAGGCGCCGCGATCGATGCCGCCGCCGACCAAAATCGTCCGTCTTGCCGGAATGGTTGGGCGCGCTGACGACGCCTTCCTTCTCCATTCGCTCGACCAGCGAGGCGGCCTTGTTATAGCCGACCGACAGTCGCCGCTGAACATAGCTTGTCGAGCACTTGTGGTCGCGCAAGACGATGGCGACGGCGCGATCGTAGAGATCGCCGCCCTCCTCGCCCTCGGCTCCGGTTGGGAAGCCTTCGCCGCCTCGCCATCCGGATCGTCCTCGATGGTGATGGCTTCGAGATATTCCGGCTGCGCCCTGGCTCTTCAGATGCGCCACGACCTTTTCGACTTCGCCGTCGGAGACGAAGGGGCCGTGGACGCGGATAATCCGGCCGCCGCCGGCCATGTAGAGCATGTCGCCCTGGCCGAGCAATTGTTCGGCGCCCTGCTCGCCGAGAATGGTGCGGCTGTCGATCTTCGAGGTGACCTGGAAGGAGACGCGGGTCGGGAAATTCGCTTTGATCGTACCGGTGATGACATCGACCGAAGGCCGCTGCGTCGCCATGATGAGATGGATGCCGGCGGCGCGGGCCATTTGCGCGAGCCGCTGGATCGCGCCTTCGATATCCTTGCCGGCGACCATCATCAGGTCGGCCATTTCATCGACGATGATGACGATGTAGGGCAGGACCGAAAGCTCCATCTCCTCGCGTTCGTAGATGGCTTCGCCGGTCTCGCGGTCGAAACCCGTCTGCACCGTGCGGGTGACGGTCTGGCCCTTGGCGGTCGCCTCGGCGACGCGGGTATTGAAGCCGTCGATATTGCGGACGCCGAGCTTCGACATTTTCTTGTAGCGATCTTCCATCTCGCGCACCGCCCATTTGAGCGCGACGACGGCCTTCTTCGGGTCGGTGACGACCGGCGTCAGAAGATGCGGGATGCCGTCGTAGACGGAGAGTTCCAGCATCTTCGGATCGACCATGATGAGCCGGCATTGGTCCGGCCGCAGCCGATAGAGCAGCGACAGGATCATCGTATTGATCGCGACCGATTTGCCCGAGCCGGTCGTGCCGGCGACGAGCAGATGCGGCATGCGGGCGAGATCGACGATGATCGGTTCGCCGCCGATCGTCTTGCCGAGCGCGATGGCGAGGCTTACTGCTTGGTTTTCTCGAAATCCTGCGAAGCGAGCAATTCGCGCAGAAAGACCGTTTCGCGGCGCTGGTTCGGCAGTTCGATGCCGATCGCGTTGCGGCCTGGCACGACGGCGACGCGGGCAGAGACGGCCGACATCGAGCGGGCGATATCGTCGGCGAGGCCGATGACGCGCGCCGATTTGATGCCGGGCGCCGGTTCGAGTTCGTAAAGCGTGACGACCGGGCCGGGGCGGACGTTGATGATCTCGCCCTTGACGCCGAAATCGTCGAGCACGCCTTCGAGCAGCCGCGCATTCTGCTGCAAGGCTTCTTCCGAGACTCGCTGCTGACCGCGCCGTCTTCGGCTCGCTCAGCATCAGCAGCGGCGGGAGCTGATATTTGGCCTCGGCTCAGCCGATCGAGCATCGAGGGCTGAACCTCGCGCTGCCAGGCGCTGGCCGCTTTTCAAGCTTGCCGGTGCCCGGCGTAATGCGGCTGCTGGCCTCCAACACATCTGCGTCCGCGCCCATCTGTGCGGCGGCACGTGCCGCTGGCGGCGCGTAGGTGCTGGCATCGAAGAAAGCCGAATCGAAGTTCGGATCGTCGCGCAGAATAGCGCTGGTCGAGCGAGGGGCCGACGCGGCGCGCCGCGTCCTGCCAAGGCGCAAGCATCGTCCTCGCGCCGCTTGCGCGGACGCCGCTTAAAGGCACGGCCAATCACCGCCCGCAGCGACAGCCCTGCATGGATCAGCGCGCCGACCACGACGAGCGCAAGGCCCGGCTCGCCGGCGCGATCCTCATCTTCCGCACCCGGCGATGCGCTTCAGCGGTATTCGATCGTCCTCGTCCTCGTCTTCGTCGAAATAGGGCTCCGACTTGGGGCGACCAACCGAGGCGGCGAGCGAAAGGATCGCGACTGCCGCGAAACCGATCGCGAAGATAAGCATAATCGCGGCGTGACCACCGAAAATTGCCGCGGCATGCAGAGCATGGCATCGCCGATCACGCCGCCGAGGCCGGTCGGCAATGGCCACCGGCTCGTCACCGGCAGAATTGAGGCGAAGGCCGCCGCGGCGAGGCTGCCGATGAACCAGAAGAGCCAGCCGCCAGCCGATCCGGTCGAGACGACGGGCGGTGACCAGCCGCCAGCCCCAGGATGGCAAGCGGCGCCAGCAAGGCGAGCGCGGCGAAGCCCAGCATCTGCATCACGAGATCGGCGGTGATTGCGCCGGGTGCGCCGAGCAGATTGTGCACTGGTCGCGTCGGTGGCGTGGTTGAGGCTTGGGTCCTGGACCGACCAGGTGAGAAGTGCCAGCGCCAGCGCACCGGTGCCGGCAACGAGCGCAAGCCCCGACGATTTCGGCGGCGCGACGCACGGCAAAGGCCGCAGCGGATCGGGAATGTGATCCAAGGCCGTGAAGCTGGTCGTCGTCCGCATCACTTCTCACTGCCGCCCGCGTGACTATCCGACGCCGAGCCCCAAGATCAGACGAAGAAGCTGGCCCCGCTGATCGAAGGCGGCGCGCGATCAACGAAGCTCGGGCTGCGGCAACCGGCGATCAGACTTAAGGCTAAAGAGGCGCGGTTAAGGGCGGTTTAACCTTGCGGCCGCAACAACTCTGAAAGTCGGGCCATTTCAGGGAAAATGATCGGGCGCCGCGCGGGCATGAAAAAGGGGGCCCCAGAGGAGCCCCCGAGGTTTGTCCAGCGGGGAGGAGCCGGGCACGCGATTTATTGGACAAGCTCGCCATGCAGGGCGAGATCCAGGCCGTCACGTTCGATCTCGGGTGTCACGCGCAGGCCGATCATCGACTTGATGAGATACAGGATGATCAGCGACACGACGGCGTCATAGGCGATGACGATGCCGACGCCGATCAGCTGATTGATCACCTGGCCCGGGATTGCCTTCGATCAAGCCCGGCGTACCGCCATATTGATTGATGGCGAACACGCCGGTGAGGATCGCGCCGAGCGCCCCGCCGCAGGCATGGACGCCGAAGCAATCGAGCGCATCGTCATAGCCGATCCAGCCCTTCACGAACGGTCACCATGAAGTAGCAGACAGACGCCGACGGCGATGCCGATGACCAATCGAACCGGCCGGGCCGACGAAGCCCGAAGCCGGCGTGATGGCGACGAGGCCCGCGACCGCACCGGAGCAGATGCCGACGAGCAGTTGGCTTGCCGCGGTGCGCCCATTCGACGAACATCCAGGTGAGAGCCGGCGACCGCGGTGGCGATCTGCGTCACCGTCATCGCCATGCCGGCCCGCACGCCGGCGGAAACCGCCGAACCGGCGTTGAAGCCGAACCAGCCGACCCACAGCAACGAGGCGCCGATCAAGGTCAGCACGACGTTATGCGCCGGCCCGGTGTCTTTGCGCTTGCCGAGCATCAAGGCGCACATCAGACCGGCGACACCGGAGTTGACATGCACGACCGTGCCGCCGGCGAAGTCGAGAACATGCACCCACGCCTTCGGATTGGCCGTTCAGAGCAAACCGTCCGGCCCCCAGACCCAGTGGGCGATCGGCGCGTAGACGAAGATCGACCATAGCGCCATGAAGATCAGCATGGCGGAGAACTTCATTCGCTCCGCGAAGGCGCCGGCGATGAGGGCTGGCGTGATGATCGCGAAGGTCATCTGGAAGCACATATAGACCGTCTCGGGAATTGTCGGCGCGAGCGAATTGGGATTGCCGGTGTTGTTCGAGATGTCGCTCAGAATCCCTTGCAGGAAGGCGCGATCCAATCCTCCCACGAAGGGCGTGCCGGCGCGGAACGCCATGCTGTAGGTGACGATCGCGTAAACGACGGTCACGACGCAGGTGATGGCGAAGCTCGTCATCACCGTATCGATGACATTCTTCTTACGGACCATGCCGCCGTAGAAGAGCCCGAGACCGGGTATCGTCATCATCAGGACGAGAGCCACGGACGCCAGCATCCAGGCCGTATCGCCACTGTTCGGCGTACAGACGGTCAAGTGGTTGGTGTCGCAAGCCGGCGGGGGCGGCGGGGCTGCCGCGGCTGCAGGTGCGGCAGGTGCCGCCGGAGCCGCTACGGGCGGTGTTGCCGCAGGAGCCATTGCTGCAGCGGGGCAGCGGGCGGCGCTGCCATCGGCGGAGCCGCCGGAGCTGCGCAGCAGCCGGGGGCGTCGCTGCCGGTGGCGTTTGCGCACGGACGTTTTCGACGCCGGCAAAAGTCGTAAATGCGGTGAAGATGACGCCGAAAACCAAAGCCGAAAGTGTGAGGCGCGAAGGCTTCGCGCAACCTTCCCAAGCCGGGGTAAGGGCCGCCCCAAGTGACGGAATGAATTTCATTTCTTTACTCCTGCTATTCTCGGTTGAGCGTCTAAATGGCATCGATGCCCTTTTCGCCGGTTCGAATGCGCACGACTTCTTCAAGCGGACTGACGAAAATTTTGCCGTCGCCGATCTCTCCGGTGCGCGCGGCGGAGGTGATTGCCGCGATCGTCCGCTCGACGATGTTCGGCGCCGATGGCGACTTCGACTTTGAGCTTGGGAAGAAAGTTCACGGCATATTCGGCGCCACGATAGATTTCCGTGTGACCCTTCTGGCGCCCGTAGCCTTTGACCTCGCTCACCGTCATGCCGTGCACGCCGAGCGTGGTGAGCGCGTCTCTTACTTCGTCGAGTTTGAACGGTTTGATGATGGCCGTCACAATTTTCATTTCATCCTCCAGTGAACGCAGGTCGGTCCGGCTCGAATCCATTTCGAGCGGCAAGACTGATGCGACCATCACCCATTCAAAACTCATGCGGACGATTTGCTCAGGTGCAGGTTTTGAGCCGTTGCATTTCTTCCAGTCACACGGACAGGCATGCGGGATTTCTTCGAACCGTCCTCCAATCGTCACCATGACTGCCCCCTACTGATCGCGCGGACTGGCTGGACGGCCATGGTCAAGGCGAGCGAAAGCAAGCCATGGGCCAGCGGCTGGCGGCTTTGCTGGGTCCAATCCGGATTTGCGGGGGGATTCAGTGCGGATTTTGCCGGAAAGCGGCGTATTTTTACTCGAATTTGTCGCGCAGGCGGATCAAACCCTCCTGCGCGACGGAAGCGACGAGATCGCCCTCGCGCCTAAAAATGAGGCCGCGGGTCAGCCCGCGGGCGCCGCTGGAATTGGGGCTGTCCTGCGCGTAAAGCAGCCATCCGTCGGCGCGAAAAGGGCGGTGGAACCACAGAGCATGATCGAGGCTCGCTACCTGCAGGGCCGGATCGAACAACGTCCGGCCATGCGCGACAAGCGCCGTGTCGAGAAGCGTCATGTCTGAAAGATAGGCAAGTACGGCCCGGTGCACGGCGGGGTCGTCGGGCAGCCGGCCAGTCGCCCTCAGCCAAACATGTTGTACCGGCGCCGAGAGCTTGTGCCCCAGATAATGGGAGAGATCGACAGGGCGGATTTCGATCGGCCGCTCCTGTGCAAACCAGCGGCGCATCGCTTCCGGGAAAAAGGCGCCGAATTGGGCATAAAGCTGGGCCTCGGCGGGAAGGCTCTCCGGCGCCGGAACGTCCGGCATGGGAACCGCGTGGTCGAGGCCGACCTCTTTGATCTGAAAAGAGGCAGAAAGCGAAAAAATTGGACGCCCATGCTGAATTGCGTTGCAGCGCCTCGTCGTGAAGCTCGTACCATCGCGAATGCGGTCGACTTCATAGATGATCGGCACGGATGGATCGCCCGACAGCAGAAAATAACCGTGCAACGAATGCGGCTCGCGCCCCTCGACTGTTCGGGCGGCGGCGACGAGCGCCTGCGCGATCACGAGGCCGCCGAAGACGCGCTGCCAGCCGACCTGCGGACTATGGCCGCGGAAAATATTGTGCTCGATCTGCTCGAGATCGAGGATTTGAAGACAGAGTGGTCGATGTGCGCTCCTGCATGCCAGGGCGATTTAGTCCTCGAGCGGGCGCGCTTCTTCCGGCAGCATGATTGGAATGCCGTCGCGGATCGGGTAGGCGAGCCTGGCGGCACGGGAAATCAATTCCTGCTGTTTTGCATCGTATTCGAGCGTCGTTTTCGTCAGCGGGCAGACGAGAATTTCGAGAAGTCGCGGGTCGACCCGCGAAGCCTCGGCCGGGATTTCGCCCGCGCTCGATTTTTGATCCTTGTCGGTCATGTGCTCTTCGTCCGGGTTGGCGTTCATTGCAGCGGGGTCGGCGCACGCTTGTTGCGGGCGAGTTCGAATTCGGTGATCGCGACGAGAACTTCGGCGCGGAGCTTCAAATTGGGCGCTTCGAGCAGCGCCTGTTTTTCCCGCGGCCCGTAGGGACTCATCATCGACAGCGCGTTGACGAGCGCCTCGTTCGGCGCTTCGCGGATGCTTTGCCAGTCGATCTGCAGGTCGTTGGCGTCGGCGAATTCGCGCAAGGTCTTCAACACACTGTCGCGATCGACGGCTTCTTCGCCCGCGCGCGGAGTGAAGTCCGCGCGGAACGCGGAAAAATCGACTCGGCACTGGCGGTAAGGCGTCGCCGCAGCGATTTCTTCGATGATGCGAAAGCGCGCAATTCCGGTCAAGGTGATCATATAGCGGCCATCGCCCGTCTCCGCAATCTGAGTGATACGCCCGGCGCAGCCGATGGAGAGGAGCGCCGGTATCGCTTCGCGGCATCTCTTCCTCTTCCGGCTGGATCAAGCCGATCACACGATGCGTCTTCACGGCATCGTCGATCATGGGAGATAGCGCGGCTCGAAAATATTGAGCGGCAGCTGCCCGCGAGGCAGGAGCAAGGCGCCTTGCAGCGGGAACACCGCGATGACCTCGGGCAGCTGCTCCGGCGCGAGGTATGGGTTGTTGATGCTCATGCCTTCATGCCCTTCTCGCCCCATCCTATCAGGCAAACAACAATGCGGAGAGTTTGCGGCGGGCGGCGACCGGTCGCCGCATCCATGCCGCCCCAAGCTTCGAAGAACTGCAGCAATTGCCGGCGGGCCGAACCTTCGTTCCAGGCGCGGTCGCGTTTGACGATTTCGAGGAGCGCGTCGGCCGCCTCGTCGCGGCGCCCGTGCGCGTTGAGCGCGATGGCGAGGTCGTAACGGGCCTGATGATCGTTTTGTTCCAAGGCGACCCGGCGCGCGAGTTCTGAAATATCGCCAACCGCGGCTGCTTGAACTGCGTTTTCCAGCGCCGCGCGCGCAGCGGCGATCGCCGGATCGCGTTCGGCGCCGGGCGGAACTTGCGCCAACAGGCCTTCGGCGGTCTTCAGGTCGCCCGTCGCGATGGAACTCTTGACGAGGCCGCCGAGCGCGGCGAGGTCGGCCGGATCTTCCCTCAGCAGGGCGGCAAAGATTTCGGCTGCCGCGGCGGCGTCGCCGCCGGCGAGCGCTGCCTCCGCCTCAGCGTGGATATCCTCATCTTTGCCGAGCGGACCGATCAGCCGTTCGACAAAGCCGCGGATCTGGCTCTCGGGCAACGCACCGATGAAGCCATCGACCGGCTGCGATTTCTGGAACGCGATGACGGCAGGGATCGAGCGGACGCCGAACCGGCCGGCGATCTGCGGGTGCTCGTCTATATTCATTTTGACGAGTTTGATCTTGCCGCCGGCGGCTTTGACCAAATTCTCGAGCACCGGCGTCAGTTGCTTGCAGGGCTCGCACCACGGCGCCCAGAAATCGACCAGGACAGGCCGGCGGGCGGACTCGGCCAGGACATCGGCGACGAAGGTTGCCGTTGTCGTGTCCTTGACGAGCGCTGCGGTCTCCGCACCGGCGCCTTCCGACCCCTGCCCCATATACTGCGCCATTCCGCAGCTCTCCTTTTGCCATGCGACCCGCTATATACGCGAAAATGCAACCGCGGCCGCCAATTCGCAACGGGAACGGCGCTATTTTGATATGCCGCGGAGGCGTCAGGAAATTTGTGCCGCCGGCTTCATTGCAATAGGCTAGCGTTTGCGGCATATAGCCAGGGCGCGGCAGCGCCGCTGCATGGATGCGGGTGTAGCTCAGGGGTAGAGCACAACCTTGCCAAGGTTGGGGTCGAGGGTTCGAATCCCTTCGCCCGCTCCAGTTACTTCAGAAAAATCAACAGTGATGGCGGTCGCGGGCGGCAGCTTGCGCGGCTGTCCGCACGTGGCGTAACCTTGGCTTGTTTGGGTTTCGGAGCGCTGCCGCCCATGGTCAATTTTCTCACCAGCCAGCCGCTCTGGCTGTCTGGCATCATCATCGTCGGACTGACGACCGTAGTGGCCATGTCAGGCCCCGGTCTCGTCCGCAGATATGTGGCCTTGGAAAGACTGACCACGAACAACGAGGTCGCCGGGTTCAAGTTCGCGACCGTTGGCGTGCTTTACGCGGTCTTTCTCGCCTTCGCCATTATCGTCGTTTGGCAAAAATATGCCGATGCCGACTCGACCGTCGCAAGGGAGGCGGGCGCCGCCGCGTCCATTTATCATCTCTCGCATGGTATCGACGACACGCAGGGAGCTGCGCTTCGCGCTGCGCTGACCATCTATCTGAAATCCGCCACCACGGAGGAGTGGCAGACGATGGAGAGCGGTCTAGCGAGCAAGTCTACGTTGCGGGCTCTCGAAGGGGTCTACACGCGCTCGTGGCCGCTCAATCTCACGAGCAGTCCAACAGTGCCCTGATGTCGGAGATCTTCTATCAACTCGACGTTCTCACGCAGGCGCGCCGTGCCAGGCTTACCGCTGCCGAAGGCGCCGTGCCCGGAATCGTGTGGCTGGTTCTTTTCGGCGGCGCCGCTTTGACGATCGCTTTCACGCTTTTCTTCGGGACGCTTAACCTGCGGGCGCAGACGATGATGACGGGGCTCCTTTCGATCCTCATCTTTTCGGAACTGCTGATCGTCGTCGCCATCGATCGGCCGTTTACTGGCACGGTCAAGGTCGGACCGGAGGCGCTTACGGACGTGCTGGTCGACTTCGGGTCTTAGTCTGCGCCATCATCGAGGGGTCTTCAGGCCTCGGAAGCTTCAGTCCGGCAGATCAAGCCGGTCGAGCACCACTACTGGTTCTTTTTGTCGGCGAGTTGAGCGGAAGAGCCTCGCCATCGGGAGCATCGAGCGGGCTCGTGTTGATGTCATGACAGGCGCCAGACGTGCGCCAACAAGGCACCGAGAAGCGCTGGTGGCATTACCATCACCCCGAGTTTCAAGAAGTCCCAGGCGCTGATCGTCTCGCCTTCCCGCTTGCAAGTCGAACTCAGTAATGGCGCAACGCGCCTGCCGGCTGATGCCGCTCGGGTCTGTCCAGAGATGCCAGTAGGGCACGCTGGGTTTCGCATCTTGACTCATGGACACGACCTCGGTGCTCACAGAGTAAGGATGGGTGGACGAAAGCGGGTCCGCGAAAAATTGCGAAACTGTGCGCGCGCTCGTTCCGAAGGTGACCAGCAGAAATCCGCCGGCGAGGGCGAAGTTCTTCCAAAAATCCCAGAACAGGTCGCGGGCATGGCTGTCGCCCTTCGCCCAGAAATCACCTGGAAGCCAGAATTGCTTCCAGAGCACGGCGGTCGTGATGCAATAGAGGGCGAGAACGAAAGCAGCTGCCGGCGAGCTTAGCCTCGACCGCGGCGCGAAAACGGCCGGCTCCGTTGGATCGAGAGACCGCTGAAGGCGTTATCGCACCAGAGCCACGCAAGGAGCGAAGCCATGGCGCAACATCAGTCGAAGGGTCAGAAGGAAACGGTCGAGCGGATCATGCATGAGTTCAAGCACGGCGAATTGCCGAGCGGGCACGGCGGCAAGGTAAAAAGTCGGACACAGGCAGTCGCCATTGCGCTGAAAGAGGCCGGCGCCTCGAAATATGAGAGCAAGGCGGAAAACCGCGAGAATCTGCGTAAGACCAAGGCGAAGGAGGAGCGCGGCGAAACCGCGCTCGCCGAGAAGGAAGGCAGGAAGAAGGTCTGAGCCGTTCCGTCGAGCGGAATCGGCCTGAAACGCCGACAATTGAATGTGCCCCTTGGCACTTGCTCATCCCTTCCGGCTCCCGCGCTCCATCGCGATGCCGCCGAAATCGAAGCCTGCACAAAGCGGGTCCGCCTCCGTATACCGTCGGAAGGTCGCCGTCCCCGGATGCGGAGGCTTCGACGGGTCGACAGAGGGCCGCAAAGACCCCACATTGGCCATATTGATTCGTCTTTCGTTCTCTCCTGGAGACCCCTGAGTTTGAACGATCCCTTGAGGAGTTTCGAGGAGCAAGGCTTCGGTTTCGAGGCGCCGGGCCTGCGCCCGGGCGGCATCGCGGCGCGGGCGAGTGGGTCTGCGTCGCTGCGCTATCTCGACGGGCTCAATCCAGAGCAGCGCGCGGCGGTCGAGACGATCGATGGCCCGCTTCTCGTGCTCGCCGGGGCCGGCACCGGCAAGACGCGGGTTCTGACGACGCGGATCGCCCATATTCTCGCGACCAGCCGCGCCTACCCGAGCCAGATCCTCGCCGTCACCTTCACCAACAAGGCGGCGCGGGAGATGAAGGAGCGGATCGGCGTCCTCGCCGGCATCGTCGCCGAAGGCATGCCCTGGCTCGGCACGTTCCACGCGATCTCGACCAAGATTCTGCGCCGCCATGCCGAGCTTGTCGGCCTCAAGTCCTCTTTCACGATCATCGATACGGACGATCAGATCCGCCTGCTGAAGCAAGTTCTGCAGGCGGAGAACATCGACGACAAGCGCTGGCCAGCGCGCGCACTCGCCTATCAGATCGATGCCTGGAAGAATCGCGGCCTCGATCCCGCACATGTGCCGGCGGGCGAGGCTGCTGCTTTCGCCGATGGCAAGGGCGCAAAGCTCTACAGGCTCTATCAGGAGCGGCTGAAAGTTTTGAACGCCGCCGATTTCGGCGATCTGCTGCTCGAATGCCTGCGGCTGTTCCGCGAAAATCCCGACGTGCTGAAGCAATATCAGGATCGCTTCCGCTACATGCTCGTCGACGAATATCAGGACACGAACACGGTCCAATATTTATGGCTGAAGCTGCTCGCACAGGGTCGCAACAACATCTGCTGCGTCGGCGACGACGATCAGTCGATCTATGGCTGGCGCGGCGCCGATGTCGATAACATCCTGCGCTTCGAGAAAGATTTTCCCGGCGCGAAGATCATCCGGCTTGAGCGCAATTATCGCTCGACCGGCCATATTCTCGACGTTGCGGCCGGCCTCATCGCGCATAATCGAGGGGCGCCTCGGCAAGACGCTCTTCACCGACGGCGAGCCGGGCGAGAAGCCGACAGTCGCCGGCATCTGGGATTCGGAGGAGGAAGCCCGCACGATCGGCGACGAGATCGAGTCCTTGCAGCGCAAGGGCCACCGGCTCGACGAAATCGCCATTCTCGTGCGCGCCTCGTTCCAAATGCGCGAATTCGAGGAGCGGTTCATCACGCTCGGCCTGCCCTATCGCGTGATCGGCGGCCCGCGCTTTTATGAGCGCGCCGAAATTCGCGACGCGCTCGCCTATCTGCGCTGCGTCGCTCAGCCGGACGACGATCTCGCTTTCGAGCGCATTTTCAATGTGCCGAAGCGCGGCCTCGGCGATGCGACCTTGCAACTTCTGCACGATCATGCGCGGCGCGAACGCATCAGCCTGATGCAATCGGCGCGCTCGATGGTCGAGACGGAGGAACTGAAGCCGAAGCAGCGGCAGACGTTGCGCGATCTGCTCGTCGATTTTTCGCGCTGGACGGCGCTGATCGATCAGAAGCCGCAGGGCGAACTTGCCGAGATTGTCCTGGAGGAATCGGGCTACACCGACATGTGGCAGAAGGACCGCACGGCGGAAGCCGCCGGCCGGCTCGAAAACTTGAAGGAACTCGTCCGCGCGATGGAGGAGTTTCCCGATCTCGTCGCCTTCCTCGAACATATTTCGCTCGTCATGGATGCGGACAGCAACGACGCCGAAGATCGCGTGTCGATCATGACGCTGCATGCGGCGAAGGGGCTCGAATTCGAGACGGTGTTCCTGCCCGGCTGGGAAGAAGGCCTCTTTCCGCATCAGCGTTCGCTTGATGAATCCGGCCGCGCCGGTCTCGAAGAAGAGCGCCGCCTCGCCTATGTCGGTCTCACGCGCGCCAAGCGCCGGGCGAAAATCTATTTCGCCACCAACCGGCGCATTCGCGGCCTTTGGCAGACGACGATTCCGTCGCGCTTTCTCGACGAATTGCCGGAGGCGCATGTCGAGGTGATCGACACGGCGTCAGGCCGCGCTTACGGCAATTATGCGCAATCGCGCTTCGCCAATATGGATACCTATCGCTCGTCCTATGCGACGCCGGGCTGGCAGCGCGCGCAGCGTCGCAGCGAAGAAGAGCGGCGCGAGAACCAGGGCACAAAAGGCATCGCCGGCGGTTGGCGCGAGAGCGCGTCGCGGCGCGGGCCGCTGACGATCGAGGGCGAACTGGTCGCCAAATCGTCCGTCGGCTCCGCATATGCGAAAGGCGCGCGGGTGTTTCACATCAAATTCGGCACCGGCACCGTCGCCGCTGTCGATGGCAACAAGCTGACGGTCGATTTCGACAAGGCCGGCCGCAAGATGGTGCTGGAGAGCTTTGTGCAGGCGGCGTGAGCCGGTACTCTATGTCGTTACTGCGAGCGCTGCGAAGCAATCCAGGAATGATGAAGATAGGATCGCGACGTCGCTACGCTCCTCGCGACGACGATGACCGAACTGCCCTTCCCTAGCTCCTTTCGGCCGAGCCTTTCAGCTTTGCGAGGATGAGGCGCGCCATATCAGAGACCTCGGCGAGTGCCTTCTCGGCGGCTTCATAGGCGTCCGAGGCGTCGGTCCAATTTTTGGACTCGACCGAGGCGATCACCTGGCGCCCGTGATCTTGCGCCTCCCTTGCGGCGCGTTCGAGCTTGGCGCACAAAGCCCCTTCGTGTTGGCGCAATGCCGGATAATCGTCGAGGCAGACTTGCACCTGACGAAATTCGAGCGGTCTCGATGATTTGGCCGAGCTCGATGCGCCGATCAGCACCGCGGCGAGCTGACGCTTGAAGATGGCGGCGTCGGCGGGAATGCGTGCGATATCGGCGCCGGCATTGTCCTTGTCCTCGCCCCAGGAGGACTGCGCGAGCTGCTCGCAGCCGACGAGCCGTGTATTGATCGCCCCGATCTCGGTTTCCGTCTTGCCGATCTTTGCCGCGATCTTCGCCGTGCTTTTGGCAATCTCCGACGTCGCGGCGCGCTGCTGTTCAAGCAGGTCGGCAAGATTGCGGGCACGGCGCGCCACCTCGATCATAGCGTCGCCGGTTACGTCGACACGAACCCCCATCTGGTTGACAATGCCGCTCCCGTCGCCCACCGCTTTGCGGCTGTCCGAGACGGCGCCTTTGATCTCCGCCATTTCCGAGGCGAAGGTGCCGAGTTGCTTGCGGATCTCCTCAGTGACCTTGCCGGTCTGCTCGGAGAGAGCTTTGACCTCCCCTGCGACGACCGCGAAGCCGCGGCCCATGTTGCCGGCGCGCGCCGCTTCGATCGTCGCATTGAGCGCGAGAAGATTGGTTTGTCGCGCAATGGCTTCGATGGCGCCGGCCATAGCGCGGATCTGGTCGGACGTCGCTTCGAGCACGCTCAGCCGCTCCCCGATATAACTGACGCGGCTGCCGATGACCGTCATGGCGCTCGTTGCCGCCCGGCTGTCGGCAACGCAATTTTCCATCGTATGGCGCGTGCGGTCGGCTCCTTCCGCGCTTTCGGCCGAATTTTCCGCCAACGCATTGATCGAGGCCGCCAATTCTTCGACAGCCCCGGAAATCGCCTGGGCCGAAATCTGTCATTTCGTGGATGTCATGCGAAATCCAGCCGACATTGACGGCGGTTTCGGACGCTTCGGAGGAAAGCGTGGCGACCCTTGCAATATCATCGAGGATACGGCTCTCGATCGATCGGACGAGCGTAATCAACGCATGGCCAAAACGCCCGACCGGGATCTCCGAAGCCGAATGCGTGCCGGCGAAAGCCTTGATGATCTCGACGAAATGCCCTTCGTCGTCCTTTTCGTCCTGATCGGACGCGGCGACAGCCGGTTTCCAGCGAAGCAGCTGAAACATCAATTTCACCCTTGGGTTCAAGGTCGCCGGCCGGGGAAGAAAGCGGTCTCGAATCAATAGGAAAAGTTTAATGCTGCCCGGCGGCTGCGTCACTTTAGCCTTGACAAAGTCAAATATTCGTAACCACCCGGAAAGTGCCTGCGCCCCGCCCCAAGCGCGAGGCTCGCATGGGGCACCTGTACAGGCGGTGCGTTGCAAGGCGCCTGCATGAATTGCCGTCCCTTTCGCCGCATGCTACCGGCGGCCATGCTCGAAGGTCTCCCGCCGAACAATGCCGCGCATATGATGCGCCTGCGCTGCGATGCGGAGACGGCGCGGCAAATCGCCGACATCATCGTGGAGACATTCGACCCGGCCGAGACAGCGGCGACGGCCTTCGAGGAGACGTCCGATCGGCCGGATTTGGAGCACGAGCCTTGGATCGTCGAGGCCTATTTCGGTACCGCGCCCGACGAAGCGAAGGTGCGCGCGCTGGTCGCCGCGGCCGCTGGTGACGCGACGGCGGAGGCGATGCATTTCGGTCGTGTCGAAGCCAGCGATTGGGTCGCGGCCTCTCTCGCCTGGCTGCGCCCGGTGTGCGTCGGCCGCTTCGTTTTGCACGGGGGCCATGACAAGAGCATCGTGCAGGTGCACGAGCTTGCCATCGAGATTGAAGCGGCGCTCGCCTTCGGTACCGGCCATCACGGCTCGACGCGCGGCTGTCTTGAGTTCATCGATCGCATCGCCAAACGAAGGCGTCCACGCGCCATCCTCGATGTCGGCACAGGCACTGGCGTTCTCGCCATTGCCGCCGCAAAAATATTCCGTGTGAAGGTGAAGGCCGGCGACATCGACCGGGTCGCCGTGATGACCGCGCAGGCCAATGCGCGGCGCAATGGAGTTGCGGCCCTGGTGCGCCCAGTCCAGGCCCACGGTATCGGCCATCGTGCTTTGCGAGATGACGCGCCATATGAACTCATCATCGCGAACATTCTCGCTGCGCCATTGCGCCGGCTCGCCCCGGCACTTGGCCGGGTCTTGGCGCCGGGCGGCGAGATTGTTTTGTCAGGCCTGCTCGGCCGCGACGTTGCCGGCATTGTCAGCGCTTATCGCACGCAGAACATCGCATTCGTTCGCCGGCTTGATATAGATGGCTGGGCAACGCTTCTGATGCGGCGTCCAAACGCGCGGCCTTCTTTTTTCGTAAACCCGTATCATTGATCGAGCCTGCGTCGCTCTGTTGCAATCGCACGCAGCGGCCTAGATTGCGCAGCACGCAGTCTTCTGCTTTTAGGGGACGCTGAGGAACAGATATGAGTTTTGACCAGGGAATCGTCATCGTCGGCGCGGGTCACGGCGGCGTGCAGCTCGCCGCGTCGCTACGCGAAGAAGGATTTGCCGACAAGATCGTTCTTCTCGGTGATGAGAAGGATCTTCCCTATCAACGGCCGCCACTCTCCAAAGCCTTTCTGAAACGCGCGACGGCGGAGGATGGCGTGCTCCTGCGCGGGCACGATTTCTATCCGCAGAACAAGATCGAACTTGCGCTGGGCGAACGTGTTATTGAGATCGACCGTGCTGCCCGGCGCCTGCGCCTTGCGTCGGGTTCCACGCTCGCGTTTTCCAAGCTGGTGCTGGCAACGGGCGGTATTCAACGCCGGTTGCGGATCGAAGGCGCCGATCTCGATGGCGTTCTGTCGCTCCGCACGCTCGCCGAAGCACGAATTCTGCGCGAACGGCTCGAAGCCTCGCAGAACATCGTCGTCATCGGCGCCGGCTTTATCGGCCTCGAATTCGCGGCTACGGCAGCAGCCCAAGGGCGCAAGGTCGACGTCGTCGAACTTACGGATCGGCCGATGGCGCGCGCGGTCACCGCCGAGACTTCGGCCTTCTTCGCCGCCGCGCATAAGGCGCTTGGCGTGACGTTGAATTTCAAGACGAGCGTTACCGCGATCAGAGGCAAGGCCGGCAAAGTCACCGAGGTTGCGCTGACCGACGGGCGCGTGCTCCCCGCGGACCTTATTCTCGTCGGCATCGGTCTCGTGCCGAGCGATGAACTCGCGCGCGCCGCCGGGCTCGATTGTCCCAACGGGATCAAGGTCGACGAGCGACTCGCCACGACGGACGAGAATATTTTCGCGATCGGCGACTCGGTCTTTCACTTCAATACGCATGGCGGCGCCGAGTTGCGGCTCGAATCGGTGCAGAACGCGACGGATCAGGCCCGCACGCTTGCAAAACTCCTCGTCGGTAAACCGGCGCGGTATAATTCGGTGCCATGGTTCTGGAGCGATCAGGCCGATCTCAAGCTGCAGATCGCCGGCTTTCTCGATGAGAGCGACCAAGTCGTCTTGCGCGGCTCTTATGAGGAGCGTGCCTATTCGCTGTTCGGCTTCAAGGCGGGCAAGCTCACCGGCGTCGAATCCGTCAACAAGACGGGCGATCACATGCTCGCCCGCCGTCTGCTTGGGGAAGGAATTGCGATCACGCCCGAGCTCGTTGCCGGTCCGGCGTCGGACCTCAAGGCGCTGCTGAAAGGCGCGCGGAGGTAGCGGCTGCGCTCGCGGCGTCATGCTTCGAGACGCACGCTGCGCGTGCTCCTCAGCATGAGGATCACCCATGCCTTGCCAGCACGTCACGCACGGCTTTGACGAAACCGTCTTCCGGCACTGAGAATTGCGCCTTCGCACGCAGGTCGAGATAATCGGCGCGATCCTTCGTGGATGCTGCGAGTTCGGCGCCGAGGACGAGATCGCGGATTGCGACTTCACCTTTCTCGCGCTCATTCGAACCCTGGATGACGGCACAGATCGCGCCGCGCTTGTCGGCATATTTCAGCTGCGCGTTCATGCCGGAGGAGCCGAGATAGAGTTCGGCGGCGATGCCCGCGTCGCGCAAGGCCGAGACGAATTTTTGATAGCGCGCGATCTCGCTCTGATCGAGGACGAGCACGACCACGGGCCCGCGTTGCGCGGCGCTTGCGATGATCGGCGAATTGATTGCCTTCAATGCCGCATAGAGACGCGAGACACCGATCGAGAATCCGGTCGCGGGTACGTCCTCGCCGCGAAAGCGGCCGATCAATCCATCGTAACGCCCGCCGCCGCCGACCGAACCAAAGCGGACCGGCTTGCCGTCCTCGCCTCTCGTTTCGAAAGTAAGGTCTGCTTCGAAGACCGGCCCGGTGTAATATTCCAGGCCGCGAACGACGGTGCGGTCAAAGCGGACCCGATCCTCGTCGTAACCCGCCACCCGAACGAGCGTCAAAATTTGTGCAACTTCGTCCACTCCTTCGCTGTAAGTCCGATTCTTTTCAGCTGCTTTGAGTACTTCGTTAAAAGTTGCGCTATCTGTGTTGAAGATGAGCCTTTGCGAGGTGCCGGGCACGCTGGGAGCAATCTGGGTCGTCGCGGTTAAGAAGACGACATTTGCACTTATTTGCCTCTCCTTTAACCGGGCACCTTCTGTGATATCGCCGCTTGCATCTTTGCGACTTACGCCCATTCTCTGCTTCACACCCTCGATTCCGAGGCGATCGTACGTGTCGATTGCGCGAAGCACTTTTAGCTGTTGGCCAGGGTCAACGATGCTGTTCGCCTCCATCCATCCGCTGAGCACCTTGCGATTGTTCACCTTGATGACGTAGTCGCCGCGCTTGATGCCGAGCCGTTCCAAAGTATCCGCCGCCATCATGCACATCTCGGCATCGGCAGCGATGGAGCTTGAGCCGACAGTATCGGCATCGAACTGCATGAACTCTCGGAAGCGCCCCGGCCCCGGCTTCTCATTGCGAAAGACCGGGCCAACGCGGTAGCTGCGATAGGGCTTCGGCAATCTGTCGAAATTCTCCGCGACATAGCGCGCGAGCGGCGCGGTCAGGTCGTAGCGCAGCGACAGCCATTGCTCGTCGTCATCTTGGAACGAGAACACGCCTTCGTTCGGGCGGTCCTGATCGGGCAGGAATTTACCGAGCGCCTCGGTATATTCGATGAAGGGCGTCTCAACCGGCTCGAATCCGTAAAGTGCATAGGATTCCTTGATCGCCGCCAACATTTTTTCGGTGGCCGCAATGTCGGCCGGCCCGTAATCGGCGAAACCGCGCGGCAATTTAGCAGGCGTTCGCACGGCGTTTTTCTTCAACTCGTTCATTTTCAGCAGGGCCTTGTGACAAACCCGCTTCTTACGGGCCGGGCTCGGACGGGGCAAGCGAAAGCCGCTGCGAGGCCCATCTCGCGGACGTTCCCCCTTGGAGCCGCCTTATTCGACACCCATATCCCCGCAGCGGACCATTCCGCGAAACCCACGGGAGAAGATGATGTCACCCGAAGAACGCCAGTTGCTCACCGGTCTCTTCGACCGAATCCGGGGCCAGGCGGCTGCGCCCCGCGACCCGGAAGCCGAGGCGTTGATCGCAAATGCCGTTAAGGCCATGCCTTATGCGCCTTATCTGCTTGCCCAGGCCGTCATCGTTCAGGATCAGGCCTTGCGTGCCGCCAATGAGCGGCTGCAACAACTCGAAGCCAAGCTTCAGGAACTGGAACAGCAGGCGCCGCCGCAGCTACCCGGCGGCGGTTTCTTGAGCGGGCTCGGCTCGCTCTTTGGCGGCGGCGCACCCGCGCCACAGCCGCGCGCACCTTCCGGCCCGTGGCAGCAGGCGCCACAGCCGGGCTATCAGCAGCAGCCTTATGCTCCCCCTCAGGCTCCTCCCGCCGGCCCTTGGGGCAGCGGCGGTCCTATGGGTGGCGGCGGTCCTATGGGTAGCGGCGGTACGGGTGGAGGATTCCTCCAGGGCGCCCTTAGCACCGCGGCGGGAGTTGCCGGCGGCGTGTTGCTCGCCAATTCAATTCGCGGCCTCTTTGGTGGCGGCGGCGGGCTGGGCATCGCCTCCGGCCTTGGCGGCTCGGGTGGCGGCGAAACGGTCGTCAACAATTATTACGACGACAGCAATTCAACCCAAGATGCGGACTTCGCCGGCAACGGGTCGGACTCGTATGAGGAAACGACCTACGACGATTCCGACAGCGCGGACCCCGGTGACGACGACGGCAGTTACGACGTTTGAGTTTGGCGATGGGATTTGCGGCCAGCGCCTAAGCACGAAGCTGCGGCGTTGGGCATCCATCTTATCACTATCTTAGCTCGCATTTCGATCGCTTCGAAGCGGCAGCTCGTCCCACCCCAGGCGAGCGGGTCAACATTTTATGCGCATCCTCGCCACATCTTTTCTGAGCTTAAGCGGAACGATTCGCGTCCAGGCTCGTTGTTGTTGCGCTCCCAACAGCTCTCTCCGTTCGCCGGTATGTCCGTCGCTTAATTGGTTGAGTGGATTGAGTTTCTGAGGCTTAATCCCAGATTGCCAGCCCCGTCCGGCGGCGCGCAGGCGATCCGATGCGGCGCCGGAGTTTTGGAGAACCGCGTAATGGTGAATCCGGCGTCGATGCCAGGTGCGCAAGCCGCGGCATTGCCGCCCGAACCTGCGTGCGATTGGGCGCTTTTTCTGGATTTAGATGGGACTTTGCTCGACCTCGCGGCAACGCCGGATGCAGTTGTCGTTCCCGCCGATCTTGTCACCGACTTGCTTGCCGCCGCCCGTGCGCTCGGTGGGGCTTTGGCGATTGTGAGCGGCCGCGATCTTGGCGAAATCGACACTTTGCTCACCCCTTTGCGTTTGCCCGGCGCTGGGGAGCATGGCGCCGTCGTGCGACTGCCCGATGGGGCCTGCGACGAAGTCGAACTCAAGGTTCCGGACGATTGGACAAACGCGCTGCGAGGTCTCCAGGAGACGTGCCCCGGCGTCATGACGGAACTGAAGCCGCACAACGTCGTTGCCCATTTCCGCAATGCTCCTGCGCACGAGGCGACGGTGCGACGAATGGCGAAAGAACTCGTATCTCGCGATTCTGAGTCTTTTGAGTTGCTCGACGCCAAAATGGCCGTCGAGATCCGCCCCAAGCAAGTAAACAAGGCGCGTGCGGTCGATCGTCTGATGACGGTCCCGCCGTTTCGTGGCCGCGTCCCTGTCTTTGTCGGCGACGACGCGACTGACGAGGACGGGTTCGACGCCGCAATTGAACACGGCGGCATCGCACTCGACGTCGCACTATTTTTCGACGGGCGCCCGCACGAGGTTCGTGCCTGGCTCAAACGTGTCGCGCAAATCCGAGGCCGCTCTACGCATGACCACACTTGATCTCGCAGTTATCGGCAATTGCGCGATTGCGAGCCTGATCGATCGCAATGCGCGGCATAATTGGTTCTGCTTTCCGCGTCTCGATGGCGATCCGGTCTTCTGCGCCCTGGTCGATGGGAAGGAGCCTTCGCGCGGCTTCATGGATGTCGTGGTTCGCGATGCCGTCGAGACGAGCCAGCGCTATCTGCCGAATACGGCGGTGTTGGAGACGAAGATCACCGATCGCAGCGGCGGCCAGGTACGCATTCTCGATTTCGCACCGCGGTTTGAACGCTATGGGCGCAGCTTTCGGCCGCCGATGCTGGTGCGGCGCCTTGAACCGCTTGCCAAGCGGGTGCGGCTGGCCGTGCGTATCCGGCCGGTCTTCAATTATGGCGCCGACAAGCCTTCGGTGAGCGTCGGCAGTAATCATCTGCGTTACGCCGGCCCGCATACGACATTACGCGTCACCTCTGATATGGCGACCGCTTACATTTTCGAAGAAGCCGAATTTGCGCTCGACCGGCCGGTCAACCTCCTCATCGGCGCCGATGAATCAGTCCCCGAGGCGCCGGACGCGCTCGCCCAGAATTTCCTGGCGCGGACCGTCGAGGATTGGCGGACCTGGGTGCGCGGCCTGTCCATCCCGTTCGAATGGCAAAGCGAAGTCATCCGCTCGGCCATCACCCTCAAACTCTGCAGCTGCGAAGATACCGGCGCCATCGTCGCAGCGCTGACCACATCGATTCCCGAGGCGCCGGATACGGCGCGCAATTGGGATTATCGCTTCTGCTGGCTGCGCGATGCGTTCTTTACTGTCGGCGCTTTGAACCGTCTCGGCGCGACCCGGACGATGGAAGGCTTCATCCGCTTCGTCATCGATGCCGTTCTGCGCGAAGACGACGTGTTGATCGCACCGCTTTATCCGATCTCCGCCGCAACCAGCTCCGCCGAGCGGCTGGCGCCGGCACTTCGCGGCTATCAGGGCATGGGGCCGGTGCGCATCGGCAATGCCGCCGTCTCACAAGTCCAGAACGACGTCTACGGATCGATCATTCTCACCGCCGCGCAGATGTTCTGGGACGAGCGGCTGACCCATAACGGCCACGCCACCCTTTATCAGCAATTGCGCGGCATGGGCCGGCTTGGCGGGACGCTGCGTCGTGACGCCCGGACGCCGGGCCGTGGGAATATCGTGGCCGCGTCAGCGTCCATACCTATTCGGCGGCGATGTGCTGGGCGGCGCTGCATCGGCTCGCGCTGATTGCCGAGCGTGTCGGCGAGAATCGACGAAGCCGCCGAATGGGCAGCGCTGGCGCTGCGCCTGCGCAGTGAGATCCTCGACCCGCGCGACAACGCCGGAGGGCTGGATTTCCGGCGTGCTCGACACGCCGATCGCCGACGCCACCTGCCTGCTGCTGCCGGAGATCGGCCTTCTGCCGGCCAACGATCCGCGCATGGCCAAGACGCTTGACGTCGTCGCGTCAGCGGCTGGTGCGCGACGGCTTCGTCATGCGTTACGACGAAGCTGACGATTTCGGCCATCCCGAAACGGCCTTCCTCGTCTGCACTTTCTGGTATGTCGACGCCTTGGCGCTCGCCGGGCGCCGCGACGAAGCGCGCGAGATTTTCAACAATGTTCTCTCCGTCCGCAACGCGGCGGGTCTGCTATCCGAAGATGTTTTGGCGGAAACGCGGACGCTTTGGGGTAATTTTCCGCAAGCCTACTCGCACGTCGGTCTCATTCATTCGGCCGCGCGGCTTTCGCGCGGATGGGAGGAGGCTTTATGGCGCGCATCGTAATCGTCTCAAATCGCGTGCCGGTGCCGTCCCGTGGTGCGCGCGCCGGCGGCCTGACGGTTGCGCTGAAAGACGTTTTCAAGCACGGCGCACTCTGGCTCGGCTGGAGCGGCGAGATCGCGGAGGAGACCCAAACCACGGCTAAAGTCCAGCACTCCGGCAAGTTCGATTTCGCGACGATCGATCTCTCGGACGAGGATTACCAACGCTTCTATGTCGGCTTCGCCAATTCGGTGCTGTGGCCGCTGCTCCATTTCCAGCCGGGACTGCTCGAATTCGACCGTCGCGATTTCGAAGCCTATCTCGACGTCAACCGCAGCTATGCAAAGGCGCTGGCGGAGCTGCTCAAACCCACCGATCTCATCTGGGTGCATGATTATCATCTGATCCCGCTAGCCATGGCTTTGCGTGCGCTCGGCGTCACAGAATCGTATCGGCTTCTTTCTGCATGTGCCCTTCGTGCCGGCGAGCCTGTATGGCGTGCTGCCGCCTGCCGAGGCGATGCTGCGGATGCTCTGCACCTATGATGTTGTCGGGTTTCAGGCGAATCAGCATCTGCATGATTTCGAAGATTGCCTGCTGAGCTTCCTGAATGTGGCGCGTCAACCCGGCAGCCCGATAGTGATCGACGGCCATTCGGTACACATGGCCGCGATGCCGATCGGCATCGACTCGCGCGCCTTCGCACGTCAGGCCAAGAAGGCCGTGCAAAGCCGTGCCGCGCACCGGCTGGACGAGAGCATGCAAGGCCGCGCCTTGATAATCGGCGTCGATCGCCTGGATTATTCGAAGGGACTGCCTAATCGTTTCGAGGCCTTCGGCCGCCTGCTCGATCGCTTCCCCGAACATCGCCTCAATGTCACCTATCTCCAGGTCGCGGCGCGTTCGCGCGAAGACGTCAGCGAATATCAGCGCCTGAAGCGCGAACTCGATCGTCGTGCCGGCGAAATCAACGGCCGCTACGCCGAATTCGATTGGGTGCCTTTGCGCTATATGACGCGCGCCGTCACGCGCGCGAGCCTCGCCGGATTCCATCGCCAGGCGCGCGTCGGCCTCGTCACGCCGCTGCGCGACGGCATGAATCTCGTCGCCAAGGAATATGTCGCGGCACAGGACCCGGACGATCCCGGCGTCCTCATCTTGTCGCGGTTCGCCGGCGCGGCCGAAGACATGACCGAGGCGATCATCATCAACCCGCACGATCCCGACGAAATCAGCCGAGGCCATGCACCAGGCGCTGACCATGCCGCTCGATGAGCGCAAGGCGCGGCATGAAAAGCTCTTCGATAAAATCTGCCAGACGACGGCGGCTACCTATTGCCGCGACTTCATCGCCGCCTTGGCGACGGCACCGAACGGCGGCTCGCAGATCACATGACGATGACCTTGGTGCCGACGCCGACGCGATTATAGAGATCCATGACGTCATCATTCATCATTCGAATGCAGCCTGACGATACGCTGGTGCCGATCGTATAGGGCTCATTGGTTCCGTGAATGCGATAGAGCGAGGAGCCGAGATAAAGCGCGCGCGCGCCGAGCGGATTTTCCGGGCCGCCGTCCATATGCGTCGGCAGGTCGGGGCGCCGCTTCAGCATTTCCGCCGGCGGCGTCCAATCAGGCCACTCTGCCTTGCGGGTGATTGTCTTGACGCCGGACCAGGCGAAGCCGTCACGGCCGACGCCGATTCCGTAGCGCAGGGCATGGCCGCCTTTCTCGACGAGGAAGAGAAATTTGTCCGAGGTATCAATCACGATCGTGCCGGGCCGCTCCTTGCCTTCATAATTGACCTCTTGGCGTAGGAAGATCGGGTCAATGCCATGCTGCGCAACGTCCGGCTCAGCCTCGGCGCGATAGGAAGAAGGCGCTGGTCGCGTCGCATCCGTCGGAGAAATGGCAGGCGCCGCGGCGTGCCCGCCGGTCAATAGGAATTCGAGAAAGCCTCCGCCGTAGCTGCCGGGCGCCGGTGTTGCGGATGCCGGCGCCGCATCGGCGCTGCCGGCGGGCGCATTATAGGTTTGCGCTGCTACGGCGAGTTGCGGGAGGGTGAAAAGAGCCGTGCCGATGAGCCAGGAGAACGCGAGACGCTTTGTCATTTTCGTCGTACAACCATAGAAGGCCGAAAGCTTTTGTAGTTATAGATGAAAACACTGCGGAGATCTCAGCAATTAACCACTGTGGTTAGTAAAGTAATAATATTAATTTCTTAGGTAAACGGAAAGTAAATCGTCGGGGCGCAGTCTGCGCGGTCACATAGGTTTCCGTCAAAGGCGCGCCTTAATGTCTAGCGGCGTTGGCGCCTTGGGCGGGACGCGGAACAGCCACTTCGTCAGCGCCAGCGCGGCGATCGCCCCAGCGAATTCGGCGGCGATGAAGCCCGGTAGATCGAGCGGGCGGATGCCGGAGAATGTATTGGTAAGCGAGCGTGCGATCGCCAGAGCCGGGTTGGCGAAGGATGTTGACGCCGCAAACCAATAGGCCGAGGTGATGTAGAGCCCGACCAGCCACGGCACAGCTGGTCGCGCGAATCGAATACCCAAAAGGATCGTAATGAGGAGGCCGAATGTGGCGACCCATTCGGCAAACCATTGCGCGCCGCCGGCGCGAATTTTTATCGAGATAGCGAGCGCCGGCAGCGCGAACATCAGATGCGCTACGACGGTGCCAGCGATGCCGCCGATGACCTGCGCGGTGACGTAGAGCGCGGTATCGCGGGGCGCCAGATCGCGCTCAATCCCAAACACCAGAGACACCGCCGGATTGAAATGCGCCCCCGAAATCGGCCCGAAGATAGTGATCAGCACCACCAAAATCGCGCCTGTCGGTAAAGTGTTGGCGAGCAGCTCGACCGCGACGTCCTTGGTGAGCGATTGCGCCATGATGCCCGAGCCGACGACAGCCGCGGCCAGAAGGGCCGTGCCTAGAGCTTCCGCTGCGACCCGGCGCGGCAAATCGTACGCCGACATTAGCTCGCCTTGGCGGGGCTCGACGTCGAGCCCTCCATCTGGCCGATTTCGCGCAGCCGCGTTCCAAGTGCGAGTTTGTCGATGCTCGCGAGCGGCAAACTCGTAAAGAGCGCAATGCGGTTCTTGAGATAGCGCCCGGCCCTGACGAAGGCCGCCAGCTTTTCTAAATCGGTGCCTTCAACTGCAACGGGATCTTCGATGCCCCAATGCGCTGTCATCGGCTGGCCGGGCCAGAGGGGACAGGTTTCGCCGGCCGCCTTGTCGCAGACCGTGAACACGAAATCCATCACGGGCGCGCCGATCCCAGCGAATTCCTCCCAACCTTTCGAACGTAATCCATCTGTCGGATAGCCGTGATCCTCAAGCGCTTTGAGTGCAAACGGATTGACCGCGCCCTTGGGCCGGCTTCCCGCAGAGAACGACCGAAAGCGCCCTGCACCGTCCTTGCGAAGAATGGATTCGGCGAGAATTGAGCGCGCGCTATTGCCGGTGCAAAGAAACAGCACGTTGAAAATGCGATCTGTCATGAACCATCGGCCTTCGATGGACGGCACGGGATAAGATCGGCGATCAACGGGGCACACAATTCCGGGCGGCTTCCGCAGCAGTCCTTGAGTAGGAACAAAATCATCTCACGGAAGCAATCGAGATCGGCGCGATAGACGATCGAGCGGCTGTGGCGCTCGCCGTTTACGAGGCCAGCGCGCGACAGGATCGCTAGATGCGACGACATTGTGTTGTGAGGTACGGCGAATGAGCGAGCGAGATCGCCGGCTGGCAGCCCCTTCGGCTCATGTTTCACCAGCAGCCGAAACACGTCGAGGCGTGTTGATTGCGCGAGTGCGGCGAGGACGAAGATTGCTCCTTCATTGTCCATATGTCCAGAATAATGGAAATAACGTGCCCGATCAAGCCACTTCTTTGCCGAAGTTGTCTCACACGCGGTTGTAGATGTCCTCGATCCGGACGATATCGTCTTCGCCGAGATAGGAGCCGGTCTGCACCTCGATCAATTCGAGGTCGATCTTGCCCGGATTGGCCATGCGGTGAATCGTGCCGATCGGCAGATAGACCGACTCGTTCTCATGGACGAGAATGACCTCGTTGTTGCGGGTGACTTCCGCCGTACCGCGCACGACGATCCAATGTTCGGCGCGGTGAAAATGCTTTTGCAGCGAGAGCCGCGCGCCCGGCTTCACGACGATGCGCTTGACCTGATAGCGCGCGCCCTGGTCGACCGATTGATAATAGCCCCAAGGCCGGTAGGAGCGTTTATGCTCCAGGGCCTCGCGGCGATTCTCGGTCTTCAGCCGATCGACGAGCTGCTTGACTTTGTCGCCATGCGCGCGGTCGAGCACGAGGACGGCATCCTGCGTCGTGACGACGATGACATTGTCGACGCCGATGACTGTTGTCAGATGCTCGTCGGAACGAATGTGGACATTGGCCGCATCCATGACGATGCCATGGCCGCGCACTGAATTGCCATTGCTATCGCGTTGCGACAATTCACACACTGCCGCCCAGGTTCCGACATCCGACCAGCCGATGTCGGCAGGAACGACTGCTGCCTTGTCGGTATGTTCCATGACGGCATAGTCGATTGATTTCTTAGGCGCCCGCGCAAAGGCGTCCTTGTCGAGGAGGAGAAAGCCGAGATCCTTGCTGGCATGTTCGAGCGCTTCGGCGGCGGCTTCCAAAATCAACGGCTCGAAGCGGCGCAATTCCTCCTGCATGACATCGGCGCGGAAGAAGAAATTGCCGGCGTTCCACAGATTGCCATCGGCGACATAGCTCGCCGCCGTCGCGGCGTCGGGTTTTTCGACGAAAGCCTCGACCTTGCAGAACCGTGCCGTTGTCGAGGACCGCTTTGCCGGTCTTGATATAGCCATAGCCGGTAGCCGGTTCGCTCGGCTTGATGCCGAGCGTCACGATATAGCCGCAGGCCGCGGCAGCGGCCGCGTGCCGGCAGCATTCGACGAATCCGGCACGATCGCGAACCATGTGATCAGCGGCCAGAATGGCGACGATCGTATCGGGCGCGATTTGCGCCGCGAGTTCCGTGCCGACCGCTACCGCAGGCCCGGAATCGCGCCGTACCGGCTCGAGCACAATGCGCGCGTCGCGACCGATCTCCTTCAACTGCTCGAACACCAGGAAGCGGTAATCCCCGTTGGAAATGACGATCGGCGTATCGAATAGCGGATCGGCCAGATTTTCGACCGCCATCTGAAAGGTCGAGCGCGTGCCGAGGAGGGGAATGAACTGTTTCGGCAGGCTTTCGCGCGATTCAGGCCAGACCCGCGTGCCGGAGCCGCCGCACAGGATTATCGGAAGAATTTTCAATGGCTTTCCCCGTCACGACCGCGCCTCCCGATGTTTTGGCGGGAGCGCACGAGGCGGCTTGCATTGTAAGCCCTGCCGCTGCTTATGCATAGATGCAGGATGTGCTGAAAATACCTGAGAGATTCCCTAGCGCCGCGCTGTGCCGCCGCGTGAGGCAAGCTTGTCCCAGAACGGCTTGACACCGGCGAGGGTGCGGCAGGCGTCGGCGGCCTTTTTCCGAAATTCCGGTTCGGACAGGCCATCAATACCTCCGGCGACGACATCGATCGCCGCTGGGCTCGGCTTCGCCGAACGGCCTCCGCCCGCGTCCTGCCCGAGAGACGCGAAAAAATGCCGCGCCATTCGGACGTCGTTCTCATCGCCCAGGATCGTTTGCAGGTCCTTCAACGCGCTGATGAACGCATGGAACCTTTTACGCGTCATTTTGTGATGCGCCGCCTTGCCGTGCTGGGTCGTCGGTGCCGCCAGCGTCTCGAAGAACTCGGCACTGTAGCGCAAATTCTTGGCACGAATCCGAGTGCGGTGCCGCTCCTCCTCATTTGCCTCTTCAAGCTTGTCGCAACGCTCTTTGAACTTGCTGGTCGCTTTGACGAGCTTTCGTTCGGCGAATGAAGCGATCGGCTCGAGCCGTCGGCTTTCGCGCTCCGGATCATCGGCCCAGTCTCCCGCTTCGATCCAGGCAACGAGGCGCAAGAATAATTTCGCCGCATGCGGAGTGGAAAGCGCGGCAACGAGTTTGTCATAGGCCGCACTCCGACGGGCTTCGACAAGGCGCCGAAGGTCCTTGCTTGCCGCAGGTGCGTCGCGACCGATCCGCGGTTCGATGACCCTTGCAATCAAGACGTCGAGATCGCGCCCTGCCTGCAGATGCTCGGCGAGCTGTTTGAGGTCGAGGCGAAAATCGTCGCGGCCGGCGCCCGAGACGAGCGAAGAAAACAGCCGCAGACAGGTGGAAAGCCGGCGCAGCGCGACGCGACATTGATGCAGCGCTTCGCGATCACGGGTCAGGCGGACCCCGGTTTCATTGAGAAGAAATTGATCGACTGCGGCGCGGGCGATGGTTCGAAAGGCCGTCGCTGTATCCATACTTGCCGCCAGCTTCGGCACGAAAGCCGTGACATGCGGAGCGCGAAGCATGCCGAAGACGCGATAGGCGTGTAAGGCGACCCCTTCTGCGCTGATCCGCAGCTTGGCCGGCGCGCAAATCTCCCTCACAAGCTGGAGGAAATCGGCAGCCGATCCGGCTTTCTGGCCGAATGTGACGACGGCAAAGAGCACCTCCTTGCCGTCGGCAGTAATCTGCGCGCGTTCAAGATTGACCTCGGCTTCGACGCTGCCCGCGGCGATGGACCAAAGCCGCTCTTGTGCCTCGACTTTGAAAATGACGCCGAGGCTGCCCCGTACGTCGTGGCGCCGCAAAAGGGAGCCGAGCCGCCGCCGCGCCTCCGCCGGCGTCGCCGCAGAAAGGTTCTCGGGAAATCGTGTCCAGCCTGGCGTCGGCGCGTCGCGGGCGGCTCTGGCGACCACCTTTTTGATCGCATCGGCCGTGGCCTCCCCATTGTGGCGCAGGCCCAAAGAGAGACCAAGGTTGCCGATCGCTGCGTCACGTGTATCGATATGAAGCGACAGGGTTTCCGTCTCTCGCGTCTGCGCGGCGCCAAGCCGGCCGAGGGTTGCGATCAGCCAGTCGCAATCCTTCGGGTCGAGTTCAAACCTGCACGCGATTTCACGGCTACGACGCATCTCAACTCCACGCCACACCATGCCGCACGGCCGGACGAGCTGGCGCAGTGCGTGGACCTCTTCTAGACCGGAAATGGATTTCCGGCACTATTCACCTGATGTCCATTGGATTCGCCGCGTTCGGGCGGACGGGCGCAAGCCCGCGAGGCTAAGGAAATCAAAGCATTTCTGGCTTGAACCGGCGGCGCGGGTCGGCCGTCATCTCCGCGAACCCGCGCCGCTAATCGCAAACGAACCGCGGAAGATTTCCTAGCTCGCGGTAAACCGCTCCCCTTTGCCAAGCAGAATGCCCTTCGACCCGGCAATACCAAGTTCCAGGCTCTCCGCGACGCGCCGGGCGAGCATGAGGAAGCGATCGGCGGCAGGGGGCGGACAGAGTTCGCGCGCCGTCGTCTCGAACAGCGCAAGCCAGCGATCGAAATGCTTGGCTTCGACGGGGAGCGGCAGATGCGCTTGCATCGGCTGGCCGTGATAGCGCCCGGTCATCAATGCGACGGACGACCAAAAGGCGCACATCCGTTCGAGATGCGGTGCCCAATTGGTGATCTTTGCCTCGAAGACCGGGCCGATCAGTTCGTCCTTGCGCACGCGTGCATAAAAGCCGTGGACCAGGCGCTCGATCATCGCCTCGTCGATACCGGTTTCAGCCTGGATTTGAGCTGTAAATGCCGCGCGGCGTTCCTGCGCGGAAAGAAATTCGCCATTCAGCATGCCGGCTGGGCTGTGCCGGCAGGGCTCGGCTGGCGACTTGGCCTATCTGCAATCGTCATCCTGATCTCTGTCATTGGCACCAAGATCATTCCGACCTTCACCCGCAATTGGTTGCTGGCGCGTGGCTGCCCCAAGCTTCCCACCGGCCATCCTCTGCTCGACCGCGCCGCGCTGGGCGCTCTTCACACTGGGCTGATCGGCTGGGCCTTCGCGCCAAGGTTTCATCCTTTGGGTGCGCTGTTGCTTCTCGCCGCAGGCTTGAACCTTCTCAGGCTCGCACGCTGGCGCGGCAGCGCAACGCTCGCTGCGCCTCTGCTCGTCATTCTCCACCTCGGCTACCTCTGGCTGGTCGTCGGCGCCGCCTTGCTGGGCGCGAGCATGCTCTCCGCGGCCATCCCGCAAGCCGCCGCGATTCATGCCTTCACCGCGGGCGCAATGGGAACCATGATCCTCGCTGTCATGACGCGGGTGACGCTCGGGCACACCGGGCGGCCGCTCGAGGCCGATCGGTTTACGACGTTGATCTATCTGATGGTCAATATCGCGGCGCTGATGAGGATCGCTGCGTCCGGGGGAGGCGCGCGCACGCCGCTTCTCGAACTATCTGCGGCGCTCTGGGTGGGAAGCTTTGCCATGTTTGCGGTCCACTACGGACCGATGCTCGTTGCGCCGCGCATTCGGCGGGAAGGCTGATGCCTGCCGGCCGGCGCGGCGCTCACGCTGCCTTCTGCTTTGGCCGGACCTCGGCCGAATAATCCTCGACGAAGCTGCGCGACAAGTTGCTCGGCGTGAATTTATAAGGGCCGATTTCGGACACCGGCGTGACTTCGGCGCCCGTCCCGGTGATGAAGCATTCGTCGAATTTTTCCAGCTCTTCCGTCAAGATGCGCCGTTCGACAACGTCGAAGCCGCGGCGGCGTGCGAGATCGATGACGGTGCGCCGGGTGATGCCGTCAAGGAAACAATCGGCGATCGGCGTGTGGAGTGCGCCGTCGACGATAAAGAAAATATTTGCGCCGGTGCATTCGGCGACGCGGCCCTGCCAATCGAGCATCATCGCGTCAGCATAGCCGCGCCGCTCGGCGCGATGTTTCGAGATCGTGCAGATCATATAGAGGCCGGCAGCCTTCGCCAGGCTTGGAGCCGTCTGCGGGTCGGGCCGGCGATATTCGGCAATGTCGAGGCGGATGCCCTTCATCTTTTCCGCGACGTTGAACATGCTCGGCCAGGGCCAGACCGCGATGGCGGTGTTGATCGTCGAGTTTTGTGCCGCCACCGCCATCATTTCGCTGCCGCGCCAGGCCACAGGGCGAACGTAGCAATCGGTGAAGTCATTCTTGGAGACGACAAGATCCTTGGCAGCGTCGATCTCGGCAACGGAATAGGGAATCTCGAAATCAAGCACATTGGCCGAGCGTTTGAACCGTTCCGAATGTTCGGTGGACTTGAAAATCCGGCCGCCGTAAGCGCGCTCCCCCTCGAACACGCAGGACCCATAGTGCAACCCATGCGAGAGCACGTGCAGCTTGGCGTCTTGCCACGCGACGAGCTTGCCGTTCATCCAGATGAAGCCATCACGCTGGTCGAATGGCAGAACGGACATCGCGCTGCTCTCCTCTGGATTAGCCGACCTGCGGCGCATCTTTGACGTGGCATGGATGGCCGGCGAACATCGAAGCCGAACGTCGATTGCCGATCCATCTTGACGGGTAGCAATACAGCTGAAATATGTCAATATCACTGACGTAAATTGCTACGGTGCTTGTGCATTCGTCGCGCCGCGAGAGTAGAGCTGAAACACTCTCGTGTGGCGCCTCTCAACGGACGGAGCGGGAAAGGCGATCCATGGATACTGCGCCGCGAAGAAAGATCGCTGATCCGGTGCACCCTGCTGCCCTGCGAACCGCGTTAGAAGCGGCGGAAGCAGAGCCGATGTTCGATCTGATCGAACTTCTGTTTTTCGCTTATCGCGATTTTGTCGGAGATGCCGACCGCCTCCTCGAAAATTACGGGTTCGGCCGCGCCCATCACAGGGTCCTGCATTTCGTCAGCCGAAGGCCTGGCCTCACCATTGCCGAACTCCTCGATATCTTGAAGATCACCAAACAAAGCCTCAATCGCGTGCTCAAGGAATTGCGTGACAAAGGCTACGTCGAGGTCCGTGCCGGCGCCGTCGATCGCAGGCAGCGTCAGCTCTATCCTACCAAGGCCGGGACCACGCTGGCGCTGAACATCGCCAAACTGCAGTCACAACGCTTCCGCCGCGTCTTCGGGCAATTGCAGAAGAGCGCCCGCCCGGATGCAATCGCCTTTCTGCTCGCGATGATCGATCCCCGCGAAAGAGACAAGGTTGCAACGCTCGTCTCGTCCGGCGCGCGGGTGAAGCCAATGGGGCGTGAGCCGTGAGCGGCGGCGAGCCAGAAGCCGCGCCGCTGATTCCGGCGGATGATGCGGCGCATCTCCTCATTGTCGACGACGACCGGCGTATTCGCGCGTTGCTCCAACGCTATCTCACTGACGGCGGCTATCGCGTCACGCTCGCCGGCAATGCCGAGGAGGCTAGAGCCTGCCTCAAAAACTTCGCTTTCGATCTCATCATCCTCGATGTGATGATGCCGGGCGAAAACGGCTTTGACTTTGCTGCCAGGGTGCGCGCAGACGATTCCGATCTCGCGCAAGTGCCGATCTTGATGCTGACGGCGCGCGCAGAAACTGAAGACCGGATCACCGGCTTCGAAAACGGCGTCGACGATTTCCTCAGCAAGCCTTTCGAGCCGCGTGAGCTCTCTTTGCGCATCGCCTCCATTCTACGGCGGGCGCAGCCGCATCCAGTGTCGACGCAAGTGACGCATGTTCAATTCGGCGGGTTCACCTTCGAGCTGCGGCGCGGCGAACTTCGCCGTGGTGATGAGCTCATCCGTTTGACCGAACGCGAGCGCGACATGCTGCGTCTGCTTGCCGAACATGCCGGCGAGACGGTGACGCGTGAGGCGCTCGCCGGCCCTGGCATCACCGGCAACGAGCGCACGGTCGATGTCCAGGTCAATCGGCTTCGCCATAAGATCGAGCGCGATCCGGCCAATCCGTTGCATCTGCAGACCGCGCGCGGCGCGGGATACCGGCTTCTGGTCGATCGCTAGTACATGATCCCGAGAAGTTGCAGAGTTTTCGGACGAGATCGCACGCAAAGGCAAAGGCATGGAGCATGATCGTGATTCGACTTAATGTCATCTCGCTGGCATGACGCTTAATCTCCCCAGCTTGTCCCTTCCCGGCTATCTAACGAAGCCGCGCGCGCTTTGGCGTCGCTTCACCCGCAAGATCGCTTCAATGATGCCGAAGGGGCTTTATGCCCGCTCCCTGCTCATTGTCATCCTGCCGATGGTGATTTTGCAGACGGTCATCACTTATGTCTTCATGGAGCGGCATTGGCAGCTCGTCACGCACCAGCTCTCGACGGCATTGACGCAGGACATTGCCGCGATCATCGACATCCACGATTCCTATCCGCAAGACAAGAATGACGAAACGCTCACGCGCATCGCCCAAGAGCGCATGAATATCGACATTGAATTCATGCCCAAGGGTCCGCTACCTCCACCTTTGGCGAAGCCGTTCTTTTCGATCGTCGACATTGCGCTTTCGAATGAGATCCGGCGACAGATCGGCAAGCCCTTCTGGCTCGATACGGTCGGCCGTTCCAACCTCATCGAAATCAGGATCCTGCTCGACAATTCGATTCTGCGCGTCGTCGCCTATCGCAGCGCCGCTTATGCATCGAACTCCTATATTTTCCTGCTCTGGATGCTCGGCACGTCATTCGTGCTCATCGTCGTCGCCATCGCCTTCCTGCGCAATCAGATCAAACCGATCTTGCGGCTGGTCACCGCGGCGGAGGCATTCGGCATGGGCCGCGAGGCAGAATTTCGACCGCGCGGAGCCCGCGAAGTTCGCCGCGCTGGCTATGCCTTCATCGAGATGAAACGCCGAATCGAGCGTGCCATCGAACAGCGCACCGCTATGCTCACCGGCGTCAGCCACGACCTGCGGACGATCCTCACCCGCTTCAAGCTTTCGCTCGCCCTGATGGGCGGAGTGCCCGAGGCGGCGGAGATGCAGATGGACATCGAGGAAATGCAGCGCATGCTCGAAGCCTATCTCGCTTTCGCGCGCGGGGATTCCGGCGAAGCCGCGGCGCGGATCGACATGCGTCAATTCCTTGAAGGCCTGCGCAGCGAGGCCGAACGGCATGGCGCGGAGGCTCGAGTCTCCTATTCCGGCGATCCCTACGTCATGGTGCGGCCGGCCGCGTTCAAGCGCTGCCTCGCCAATCTCGTCGGCAATGCGTTTGCCCATGCCAAAAAAATCCAGATCGAAGGACAGCGCGACCAACGCTTTCTTACGCTCCACATCGATGATGACGGGCCCGGCATCCCGCCTGACCGACGTGAAGACGTCTTCCGACCCTTCTTCCGTCTCGATGCGGCGCGCAACCAGGACGAAGGCGGCACCGGCCTCGGCCTTGCGATAGCCCTCGATATTGCCCGCTCGCACGGCGGCGATATTACGCTGGGCGACAGCCCGCTTGGCGGGTTGCGGGCGACGGTGCGGGTACCGGTCTGAGCGTCATTGCCGGCAGCGACGCGATAAAACAATCCGGAAGTGGCACGAAATGGATTGCCTGTTTCGCTCGCAAAGACGGCGGCCGAGCATGAGTTTGCGCGGGCTATGAATTCGTCGGCCTGTCGTCCTCATGTTCGTGCGCCGCGCGGGCTCCGTCACGATGTCTTTCAAACAGAGCGCGGGCGATTGAGAACAGCGGCGAGGTCAGGCGGTTCACATCTTCCGCGCGGGCGACGAGCCGCTCGCCACGGGTCAATTCGCGATCCAGCACCGCCATTGTCGCCGCCAAATCTGGATCATCATCGGAAAACCACGTGCGCATGACACGCCGCCAGGCGATCACCAGACCCTGGAGCTTTAGCGCGCCGACCGGACCTTCGGAACTCGATACCCGCGGCCTCCAGCATGAAACGCATCGAATTGATGAGCAGCCGGTTGAGCGCAGCAGCGGCGAAGAGATCGCGAGTCGCCCATTCGCTGATCCCTTCGAGCCCGACCTTGTGGGGCGCGAGCGCATCAAGGCGGCGGCGCAAGATATTCAGAAGCCGTTCCTTCGCCGGCGCGTCAGCAGGTTCGTTTCCGCTCTTGTCAAGCACGATCTTGTCGATCTTGCGGAGGAAGGCCGCAAGCACCGCGCCTTTCGACGGGAAATAATCGCGGAAGGTGGAGAGCGACACATTTGCCCGCGCCGCCACATCGGCGAGCGGAATGTCTTCCCAGTGGCGTTCGCCGGCAAGTTCGAGCAGCGCGTCGACGATCGCGTCCTTGGGGTCTTGCGGCGGCCGCGCGGCCTCGGAGCCCAGCTCGGTTGCTTGCACGATCTCGCCTCCCACGCCACCAACGAAACGATGTGGAGACTAGAGCGCTTGCGGTGGCAGTCAAGTTTATGCGTGCGGGCGTCGGGCATCGGGCGGGGGCAGCGTGCCGCTTCGTGCGCATGCTTAATCGGAAAGCTCTTGCGCCCGTTTCTTGGCTGCAGCGACCGCTTTTGCGATGATCTTTTCGAGGCCGTCCTCGCTCATCAGGACGGCGAGGGCGGCAGCGGTCGTGCCGCCGCGCGAGGTGACGTTTTCCCGCAGCTCCGCCGGCGAGATCTTCGGCATTCCGGCAAGCAAAGCACCAGCCCCTTCCACCGTCGCCCGCGCCAGCCGCGCCGCGACATCAGCGGGGAGCCCCGCCTCGACCCCGGCCTTTGCCAGACATTCGGCGAGGTAGAACACATAGGCCGGCCCAGATCCCGAGACCGCCGTCACCGCATCGATCTGGCTTTCGTCTGATAACCATTCGACGCGGCCGACCGCCGAGAGCAGCGCGTCAGCCGTCCGTCTTTGCGCCGGAGTAACCGCCGCCGCGGCTACGGCTCCGGTGATCCCGCTGCCGATCGCTGCGGCGAGATTGGGCATGGCGCGCACGATCGCTTTAGCCCGAGGCAGGCGATCCGAGATGTTTCTGATCGTCTTGCCGGCGAGAATCGAGATGACCAACGTTGCTTCCGTCGCCAATGGCGCGATCTGCGGCGCCACGGCGTCGAGCATCTGCGGCTTGACGGCGAGGACGAGAACGTCCGGCGCCGTCGACGGCATAGTCAAGGCGACGCCACGAGCCACGCAGAGCGCCTTTATTTGCGGCGCAGGCTCCGGTTCACACACAGAGATCCCTGCCGTATCGAGGCCGAGAGCGAGCCAGCCTTGCAGCAAAGCGCCGCCCATCTTGCCGGCGCCGACGAGGAGCAGCGAGGCGGGGAAAGCTTCCCCGCCGGACCCGTTCATCTCAAGCTTCGCCCTTGGTTTCGAGCATCGCCGTATCAAGCGCCTCGCGGCCGCTTTGGCCGGCCCAGACCACGAATTGGAACGCCTGATAATAGCGCTCGCAAGCGACCACCGCATTGGTCAAAGCGGCCTCGCATTGCCGCGCATTCAGAGCGGCGCCGCCGGTCAGGAGCATCGCATGGCGGAACATGATCACGCCATCCTGCGGCCAGATGTCGAAATGGCCGATCCAGAGCTGTTCGTTGATGAGGGCGATCAGCGCCAGCGCCTCGCTGCGCCTGGCAGGGGGCACTTTGAGATCAAAGGCGCAGGCGACGTGAAGCCCCTCCATGTCCGAAAGCCAGGTGAAGGCGATGTTGTACTCCGTCCAGGTGCCGGTTACGGCAATTGAGATTTCGTCTTCTTCATCGCGGTCGAAGGCCCATTGGTTGTGCGCAGCAATCCTTTCGATCTGGTCTACCGGATTTTCAGGTTGCGTGAGCTCGATTTGCGAAAGCGACATGCCAATGTCCTGAGACGATGATGCCCGCGATGGAAGTCGCGGGAGGAAATCCTGAAACGCGAAACAACCGATCCGACTGTGACGCAAGACCACGCGCTCGGCCGCGCATGGGCAGCCCGGTCGACATGAGCGACAACTCCTGAAGCAATGCAGACGGGCAATGCGGCTCCATGCATCACCCGAACGGAACGGCGCGACTCACGTCAGCGGGACATGGAGAACAGAATCACATCGTGAGGTGATTCTGCAACAGCCCGACGACGGCGTACGCGCTCAGTAATGTGGACGACTTTTTTGGAAGGACGGCAGTCGGGAATGGGATCGCTCGTGATTCCCCTGGCGCGATGACCGGCTTTCCACAGGCCGCACCGAGCGGCTGATGCAGTTCAGCGCGGCTGCGGCGGAAGCTTGCGCGAAGCCTGCGTCGGCAAAGGATGAAATCGGTGGATAAGGTGTGGGCGCACGCAGCCAAGCGAGTTGGCTGACGGGTGAAGCTAGCGGAAGCCTTGGTGGCTCAAATCGACCAGTCGAGCGAATCGTCGAAGCGCTCGATATGAAGCTTCTCGACCAGATACGCGATCACTCTTGCGCTCGATTGCTGTGCCGTCCTCCCATCGCGGCCGAGCACGAGTTCAGGCGCCAGCGGCGCTTCATAGGCCTGATCGATGCCGGTGAAATTCTTGATCTCGCCGGCGAGCGCCTTCTTGTACAGGCCCTTCGGGTCGCGTGCGATGCATTGGTCGAGCGGCGTATCGACGAAGATTTCTACAAATTCATCGCTGCCGATCGTATCGCGCACCATTTGTCGGTCGGCCGCGAAGGGCGAGATGAAGGCACAGAGCACGATGAGGCCGCCGTCCGTCATCAATTTAGCTACTTCGCCGATGCGGCGGATGTTCTCGACGCGATCGGCGGGGGAGAAGCTAAGGTCTTTGTTAAGCCCGTGGCGGATGTTGTCGCCATCGAGCAAAATCGTATGCACACCACGGGCATTGAGCTGCACTTCGACGAGATTGGCGATCGTCGATTTGCCGGAACCGGAGAGACCCGTGAACCAGAGGACCGCTGGGCGCTGATGTTTCAGGCGCGCCCGCGCCGCTCTGGTAATGGTCAAATCCTGCGGATGAATATTGGTCGCCCGTCTCAGGCCGAAAGCGATGAGCCCGGCGGCCGCCGTCGCGTTGGTGAAGCGGTCGATAAGGATGAAGGCGCCCGTCACGCGGTTGTCGGCATAGGGATCGAAGGCGATCGGCGCCGTCGTGGCCAGGTTACAGAAGCCCACCTCGTTCAAGGCCAACGTCTTCGCGCGATGTTGCGCGAGCGTCGTGACGTCGAGGCGATATTTCAATCCGGTAATCGTGACGGGGATCGTGCGCGTGCCGATCTTCATAAGATAGGAGCGTCCGGGCAGGAGCTTCTCGTCGCTCATCCAGATTAGATTGGCGGCGAACTGGTCGACGACTTCAGGGCGCGCCTGTGGCGTCACGAGAATATCGCCGCGCCCGATGTCCAACTCGTCAGCGAGTGTCAAGGTCACCGCGTCGCCGGCGCTGGCGACTTCGACATCGCCATCGGCGGTGATGATGCGCGCAACAGCCGTGCTTTTGCCGGAGATCGCAACGGAGACCTCGTCACCGGGTCTGATGCGGCCGGAAGCGATCGTCCCGCAAAATCCGCGGAAATCGAGATGCGGCCGGTTAACCCATTGAACCGGCATGCGAAATGGCAGCGTGCTGCGGTCTTCCTCGACGCTGATCCGTTCGAGATAAGCCAGCAGGGTCGTGCCGGAGTACCAAGGCGTCCTGTCGCTTTTCTGAGAGATATTGTCGCCGAACCGGGCCGAGATCGGAATCGGCGCCAGCGTCGAAAAGCCGAGCGGCGCGGCGAAGGTGTTGAAGTCGTCGACGATCTTGTCGAACGCCGCCCGATCGTAATCGAGCAGGTCGATCTTGTTCACGGCAAGCACGACATGCCGGATGCCGAGCAGCGAGACGATCGCCGCATGCCGGTGGGTCTGCGCGAGCAGCCCCTTGCGGCAATCGACGAGGAGGACGGCGAGATCGCAATTCGAAGCGCCGGTCGCCATGTTACGCGTATATTGCTCATGGCCGGGCGTATCGGCGACGATGAAGGCGCGGTTCGCGGTCGAGAATGCGCGATAGGCGACATCGATGGTGATGCCTTGTTCGCGCTCCGCCTCGAGGCCATCGACAAGCAGCGCGAAATCAATATCGGCTCCAACCGTGCCGTGTTTCTTCGAGTCACATTCGAGCGCGGCGAGCTGGTCGGTCAGGATGAGCTGTTGTTCATAGAGAAGACGGCCGATCAATGTCGATTTCCCATCATCGACGGATCCGCACGTGAGAAAACGCAAGGCCGGCAGCGTCGCCTCGCCGGTCACCGCGGCAGAGGCCGTGGCGCTTTTGTGCAAAGCTTCGATCTCGACGGCCTCGTTCATCAAAAATAACCCTCGCGCTTCTTCTTCTCCATCGAACCCGACTCGTCGTGGTCGATGAGCCGTCCCTGCCGTTCCGAGGTATCGGCATTGCGCATTTCCGCGATGATGTCATCGAGCGTTTCCGCGTCGGAGCGGATCGCACCGGAGAGCGGATAACAGCCGAGCGTGCGGAAACGGACGCGTTCCATGTGAGGTTTTTCACCTGGCTTGAGCGGCAGCCGTTCGTCGTCGACCATGATGAGCGTCCCGTCGCGCTCGACTACCGGGCGTTCCTTGGCAAAGTAAAGCGGCACGACCGGAATGGATTCCGCCGCGGTATAATCCCAGATGTCGCGTTCAGTCCAATTCGACAGCGGAAAGACGCGCATCGATTCACCGGGTTTGATGCGCGTATTGAAAACTCGCCAGAGTTCCGGCCGCTGGTTGCGCGGGTCCCAGGCGTGCGCGGCGGAACGGTGGGAAAAGATCCGCTCCTTGGCGCGGCTCTTCTCCTCGTCGCGACGGGCGCCGCCGAAGGCCGCGTCGAAGTGATATTTGTCGAGAGCCTGGCGTAAGGCTTCGGTCTTCATCACCTGTGTATGGAGCGCCGAACCCGAGGCGACGGGGGATATGCCGCGCTTGAGCCCGTCCTGGTTGATGTAGACTAGGAGTTCGACGCCGAGACGCCCCGCGGTGGCGTCGCGGAAAGCGATCATGTCCTTGAATTTCCAAGTCGTATCGACATGAAGCAAGGGGAAAGGCAGCTTGGATGGATAGAAGGCTTTTTGGGCGATGTGCAACATCGCGCCGGAATCCTTGCCGATCGAATAGAGCATCACCGGCCGCTCGAATTCCGACACCACCTCACGCATGATGAAGATCGCCTCGGCTTCGAGCCTGCGCAGGTGCGGGGAGAGCCTATTATTCACAGAAGATTTCCGTAGGAAATTGTATTTTACAGATCACGGCTCATATCGCCTGACTCATATGGGTGCAATGCGTAATTACGACACTGGTATATCAAATGAAAATCCGCGCGCGCCGTCGCGCAGGGGGATTTGCCCTTAAAACCGCAAAGAGGTCTGCGCCGTGGGTTTTAAAACCAACGGCAGCCCTGCGGCAACAAGCACCACAGCGTCGCAGGCTGCGGCGATTCTTTGGTTAAGCCGCCCCTGCGCGTCGCGAAAGCGGCGAGCGAGTTCGTTCTCCGGCACGATCCCCGACCCCACCTCATTGGAGACGAAGATTGCAGGTCCGGCAAGCGTAGCGATTGACTGTGCCAGAAGCTCGCCCTGCGCGTCGGGATCGCGGCCGTGCAGCATGAGATTGCTAAGCCAGAGCGTCAGGCAATCGACGAGCAGCACCTTGTCCTGCGCAGCCTCACGGATCAAACTGTCGGTGAGTTCAAGCTTTTCTTCGATGACGCGCCAATGGTCGCCTCGCGCGGCCCCGTGCGCCGCGATCCGCGCCGCCATTTCGGCGTCACCGGCCTCCGCCGTCGCGATGAGGATGGCCTGCTTGCCGGACTCCTCTGCGCGCTTTTGGCCATAGCGGCTTTTGCCGCTGCGAGCGCCGCCAATGATCAGAAGACTGCGAATGTCGAGACAATCATCCACCATGGCGCGCGCCCTCCGGGAACGAATATCGCGATGCCTCTGTGGAAAGGACGCTTGACAACAGCCGGAGTCCGCCGCGACACCTGCATTCCCTGTTAAGATGCCGAAGATGAGACATTCCGTCGTCGCCTTGCTGGTTCTGGGTCTTTGCTTGATCGGCTCGCGCCTCGCCGGCGCACAAGATCGGGTCGTCAGTGTCTTCAACTGGAGCGATTATATCGATCCCAAGGTTCTCGAGGACTTCACCAAGGAGACCGGAATCAAAGTCATCTACGACACTTTCGTGTCCGATGCGGCATTGGAAACACGCCTCATGGTCGGCAGGACCGGTTATGACGTCATCGTTCCTTCCGGCCCTGCTCTCCAAAGAGAAATCGCCGCTGGCCTCTTGCAAAAGCTCGACATGAGCAGATTGCCCAACGCCAGGAACCTCTCGCCGGAGATCATGGCACGTCTCGCCGTCGATGATCCCGGCAACCGCTACGCCGTTAACTACATGTGGTTCACGACCGTCATCGCCTTCGATTCCGACAAGGCGAAAGAGCGCCTCGGCGACGCGCCTCCCGATTCTTGGGATCTTATCTTCAAGCCGGACAACTTGAGGAAATTTGCCGATTGCGGCGTCTACGTGCTCGATAGCCCGCGCGATCTCTTTCCGATCGCCCTCAACTATCTCAAACTTCAGCCCAGTTCGCGGAATTTCAACGATCTCAAGCGCGCCGCCGATGTCCTTAGCACGCTGAGGCGCAATGTGAAGAAGTTCACTTCGTCCGAATATATCAACGCACTCGCCAATGGCGATATTTGTCTGGCCGTCGGCTGGTCGGGCGACGCGGCACAGGCGCATAACCGCGCCAGCGAGGCCGACAACGGCATCGAGATAGGCGACGTGATCCCCAAGGAAGGAACCGTGATCTCGCTCGACAATCTCGCCATCCCGAAGGATGCGCCGCATGTCGATGCGGCCTATGCATTCATCAACTTCCTCTTGCGGCCGGACATTGCCGCCCGCAATACCAATGTGACGGGCTTTGCCAGCGGCATCGCCGCTGCCCAGCCCCTTGTCGCCGCCGCCACCGCCAACAACACGACGATCTATCCCGATACTGAAATGATGAAACATCTGTTTGCGATCCCGAACTATGACCCGGCGACGCAGAGATTCATCGCCCGCGAATGGACGCGGATCAAGACCGGCAAGTAGCGCAAGTAGATGGATCCAAGCTTCAATGTGCCGCCGTACCTTTCTGCGGCGTGGCGGCAAGACAGCGGCCCCCCAGCCACCTGCGACGACGGCGCCCGCGCCGCCAGCTTGTCTTGGGGCTGCGATCACGGCAAGAGCAGCCGCCGGCCTGATTCGACTTGCCGATCATTTCCGACCGGACAATTGTCATCGCCGACATTGAGGCTGGCGTGCCACACCTTCTTCTCAAGCGCTATCTAGATCGCATCGACTGCGGCCATCTCGAGCGCGATCCGGCGCAGGAACATGTATTGCGGGAGCTTGAAAAGCTCGCCATGCAGCTCGCCTTCTATCGTCCCGCGCGCAAGGCTGCGGCGCTCGGCTGGCTTGCCGGCCTCGTGAGAAAGCCGCGCCCGTGCGCGGCATTTATATCTGGGGTTCAGTCGGGCGCGGCAAGACCATGCTGATGGATCTCTTCTTCGAGGAGACCCAGCTGATGCACAAAAAGCGGCTGCACTTCCATAATTTCATGGCCGACGTGCACGCCCGCATCTTCGCCTTCCGCCAGTAGGTGAAAGAAGGATTGCGCCAAGGGCGATGATCCGATCACGCCCGTCGCCGAAGCCATAGCGGCGAACTGCTGGCTGCTCTGTCTCGATGAATTCTCGGTCACCGACATTGCCGACGCGATGATCCTCGCTCGGCTGTTCAAAGCCTTGTTTCAATCCGGCGTCATCGTCGTCGCGACCTCCAATGTCGAGCCGCAAGAGCTTTACAACGAAGGGCTGAACCGGGCCCTGTTTTTGCCTTTTGTCGATGTGCTGCAGGAAAAAATGGAAGTGGTGGAGCTCCTTGCCCGCACCGATTTCCGGCTCGAGAAATTGAAGGGCGAACAGGTCTATCATGTCCCGGCCGACGAGAAGGCGCATAAGGCGCTGACCCACGCTTTTGCGGCTCTCACGGGGGTTGAGACGGCCGCCAGCGCCAGCCTCGATGTGCTGGGCCACGCGGTGCATGTGCCACAGGCGAAGGGCCATGTCGCGCGGTTCAGCTTCGCCGACCTTTGCACCGCGCCGCTCGGACCGCGCGACTTCCTCGCCATCGCGAAGAATTTTCATACGGTCATCGTCGACTCCATTCCAGTCATTGGCGCCGACCAATCCGACGAGGCCAAACGATTCATTCTGCTGATCGATGCGCTCTATGATCAACACGTCAAATTGATTGCTTCGGCCGCCGCCGAACCTGCGGGGCTCTTTCTCGCCAAGGTGGGGCGTGAAGCCTTTGAATTTGCGCGCACCGCATCGCGACTGATGGAAATGCGCTCCGCCGGATATCTCGGCCTGCCGCATGGCTCGATCACGTCTGCCACTGAGCGCGATACGACTGGTGTCGTGGAGACATGAAAGGCGATCATGGCGCCCCGCAGCCCCGCACCCCCCAAACCGCCGACCGACGTCCGCATCCTGGAGATCGCCGCCGGTCACATTCGCCGCTATGGCGTGGACAGGATGACAGTGACCGGCGTTGCAGAAGAAGCCGGCATGTCGCATGCGAATGTCTATCGCTATTACCGATCGAAGACCGCGCTCGTCGACGCGGTCACCGCTGACTGGCTGAAGCCGCTCGAAGCCGGGCTGCGCGTCATCGCGGATGCGCCCGACCCCGCCTACGACAAGCTGGAGCGGTTGCTATTTGCCATTCATCGCGCCTACCGGCAAAAACTGGCGACCGACCCGAAGATCTTCCGGCTGTTTGCCGAGGCTGCGGATAACCGCGCCGACATTGTTCGCAAACATCGCGATCGAATTGAGCTCGAAATTCATCGCATTCTGGACGAAGGCGCGGGCAGCGGTGTTTTCACAATCATCGAGCAAGAGACCTGCGCAGCGCTCGTTCTCGACGCTATGCACAGATTTATTCATCCCGGCGCGGTGAAGCTCGACGTCGATCTACCGCGGGCCGCCCTGGAAGAGCGCGGGACGCGCGTCATCGGCCTTCTGCTGAATGCTTTGGCAAAGGGCGAATTTTGAAGGGCAAACTGATTCCGTCTTTGATTCCGCTCCGAATTCTTGCGTATCCATCGGGGCGAGGGGTCAAGCATCGCAAAGCCGATACCGGAGGTTGTGACAAGTTACGTAATATGTATGCCGTCAGCACATTACTGAGCATTCGAGTCTGCGCAGCGTGCGATCTAATTGCTTGAATTTTAGGCCTTTGCATTCCTAGATACTTGGAAGTGCCAAAATTCCGCCCCTTGTCTCGGCCATTGACTTGCTTTTGTATACCAACTTCGGCAGAACCACAGCCGCCTTGCTTGCCGCATGACGGCGAGCATTCACAGGACGCAAAAAATGCCACGCCAGAAGATCGCGCTGATTGGCGCCGGCCAAATCGGGGGCACCCTCGCGCATATTGCCGCGCTCAAGGAATTGGGCGACATCGTTCTCTTCGACATTGCCGCTGGCATCCCGCAAGGGAAGGCTCTGGATCTCGCGCAATCCGCCGCGCAGCAGGGATTCCACATGCGGCTTGATGGCGGCAGCGAGTATGCGGCGATCACAGGTGCCGATGTGGTGATCGTCACCGCAGGCGTGCCGCGCAAGCCGGGCATGAGCCGCGACGATCTGCTCAGCATCAATCTGAAAGTAATGGAAGCCGTCGGCAGCGGCATCAAGCAGCATGCGCCTGACGCCTTCGTGATCTGCATCACCAATCCGCTCGATGCCATGGTATGGGCATTGCAGAAAGCGACAGGCCTGCCGGCCAATAAAGTGGTCGGCATGGCTGGCGTGCTCGATTCCGCGCGCTTCCGCTATTTCCTCGCCGAGGAATTCAAGGTCTCGATTGAGGACGTAACCGCCTTTGTCCTCGGCACTCACGGCGACGACATGGTGCCGCTGCTGCGCTATTCGACTGTCGCCGGCATTCCTCTGCCGGATCTTGTGAAGATGGGTTGGACGACACAAAAGCGGCTCGACGCCATCGTCGAGCGCACCCGCAAGGGCGGCGGCGAGATCGTCAATCTTCTGAAGACCGGATCGGCATTCTACGCGCCGGCCGCCTCCGCGATCGCTATGGCGCAGTCCTATCTGCGCGACGAACGCCGCGTCTTGCCCTGCGCGGCCAAACTTAATGGCGAGTACGGCATTAGAGATCTCTACGTTGGCGTGCCTGTCGTGATCGGCGCCAACGGCGTCGAAAAGATCGTCGAAGTTGCGCTCGATCCCGACGAAAAGCGCATGTTCGAGAAGTCCGCGGTTTCGGTTCAGGGTCTTATCGAGGCCTGCAAGGCTATCAACCCGGTTTTTGCGCGATAAACCGGGACAAGCATAACGAAAGACTGAAATGAATATCCACGAATATCAAGCGAAGGCGATTCTGCGGGAATTCGGGATTCCCGTTTCGCAAGGCGTCGCGGTGACCGATATTGCCGAGGCCAAAGCCGCGGCTGCGAAATTGCCCGGCCCCGTCTTCGTCGTGAAGGCGCAAATTCATGCTGGCGGGCGCGGCAAGGGCAAGTTCAAGGAAGCTGGCGCGGGTAGTGGCGGCGGTGTTCGCCTAGCGCGCTCGCACGACGAAGTCGCGGCCGAGGCCCGCCGCATGCTCGGCAATACGCTCGTCACGGTGCAGACCGGGCCAGTCGGCAAGCAGGTGAACCGGCTCTATATCGAAGACGGTTCGGCGATCGAAAAGGAATACTATCTCGCCCTTCTCGTCGACCGCGCGACGAGCCATGTGGCCTTCGTCGCCTCAACCGCGGGAGGCATGTCGATTGAAGAGGTCGCGCACAGGACACCGGAAAAGATCGTCACCTTCTCCGTCGATCCAGCGACTGGCGTGATGCCACATCACGGCCGGGCGCTGGCCGCCGCACTAGAGCTGACCGGCGATCTCGCCAAACAGGCCGAGAAGCTCGCGGCGCAGCTCTACAATGCCTTTATTGCCAAGGACATGGCCATGCTCGAGATCAATCCGTTGATCGTCAGCAGGGATGGTCGGATCAAATGCCTAGATGCCAAGATTGGCTTCGACGCCAATGCGCTTTACCGGCATCCCGATGTCATCGCGCTGCGCGACGAGACAGAGGAAGACGCCAAGGAGATCGAGGCGTCGAAACACGATCTCTCTTATATCGCGCTCGACGGCACGATCGGATGCATGGTCAACGGCGCTGGCCTCGCCATGGCGACGATGGACATCATCAAGCTCTATGGCGCCGAGCCCGCGAATTTTCTCGACGTCGGCGGTGGCGCGACGACGCAGAAGGTGACGGCGGCGTTCAAAATCATCACCGCCGATCCGAACGTCAAAGGCATTCTCGTCAATATTTTCGGCGGCATCATGAAATGCGACGTGATCGCTGAGGGCGTCATCGCCGCGGTGAAGGAAGTCGGGCTCGAAGTACCGTTGGTCGTGCGACTCGAAGGGACGAATGTCGAGCTTGGCAAGGCGATCATCGCCGAGTCCGGCCTGAACGTCATCGCCGCCGACGATCTCGACGATGCCGCCCAAAAGATCGTTGCCGCCGTCAAAAAAGGTTGAGTTCGTGGCAATCCTCATCGACAAAAATACCAAGGTCATCTGCCAAGGCTTCACCGGCAAGAACGGTACGTTCCATTCCGAGCAGGCAATCGCCTATGGCACGCGGCTCGTCGGCGGCGTCTCGCCGGGCAAGGGGGGGACGACGCATTTGGGTCTGCCGGTGTTCGACACGGTAAAGGCTGCGCGCGACGCCACCGGTGCCGAGGCGAGCGTCGTCTATGTACCGCCGCCCGGCGCGGCGGACGCTATCTGCGAAGCAATCGACGCCGAAATTCCGTTGATCGTCTGCATCACCGAGGGCATTCCGGTGCTCGACATGGTGCGGGTCAAGCGGGCGCTCGTCGGATCGCGCTCGCGCCTCGTCGGGCCAAATTGTCCGGGCGTGGTGACGGCCGGCGCGTGCAAGATCGGCATCATGCCGGCGAATATTTTCCTGCCTGGCTCGGTCGGCATCGTCTCGCGCTCCGGCACGCTCACCTATGAGGCCGTATTCCAGACGAGCCGCGAGGGGCTTGGCCAGACCACGGCGGTCGGCATCGGCGGCGATCCGGTGAAAGGCACCGAATTCATTGATATGCTGGAACTGTTCCTTGCCGACGATAAGACGCAATCGATCATTATGATTGGCGAGATCGGTGGCGGCGCGGAAGAGGATGCGGCGCAATTCTTGCGTGACGAAAGGAAACGGGGCCGCGCCAAGCCGACGGTCGGCTTCATCGCCGGGCGCACTGCTCCGCCAGGCCGCCGCATGGGTCATGCGGGCGCCATCATCTCCGCCGGTAAAGGCGGAGCCGAAGCTAAGATTTCCGCTATGCAGGAAGCCGGCATCGAAGTTTCGCCGTCGCCCGCCCGGCTCGGCAAAACTCTTGTCGATTTGCTGCGGCGGTAAATGAGGTTGGCGGTTCGGCTGAGAAGACGGGGCCGAACCGAGCGAGGGGAGCGAAGCGTACATCCAATGTATCGGGGGCGGACCGCAATGTGCGGCCGAATGCTCGGAGAATGTCCATGGCACGCCAAGACGGCACGAGTGGCCAGAACGGTTCAGGCGGAGCGGTGCCCTCCCGCACCTTGGCCAATGATACGTTTGCGCTGACGTCGTTTCTTTATGGCGCCAACGCCGCCTATGCCGAGCAACTCTACGATCGCTATGCTCGCGATCCGGCCTCGGTCGCTCCCGAATGGCGGGATTTCTTCGCTGGCCTCAACGAGGATCGCGCGACGGTCGAGAAAGGCGCCGAAGGTCCGGCCTGGAAGCCGCCGAACGCGGGCCTACCGCATGACGAACTCGTCGCAGCCTTCGACGGCGATTGGGCCGCGGTCGAGACGGCCTTCGGCGAGAAGCTGAAAGCCGCCGAACAGGGCGAGTATTCGGCCGCGGACTTGCAGCGCGCGACCCGCGATTCGGTACGCGCCATCATGATGATCCGCGCCTATCGCATGCGCGGCCATCTTCATGCCAATCTTGATCCGCTCGGGCTTCAACCGCCGAAGGATCCCGAAGGCCTGCATCCGTCGAACTTCGGATTTGCCGAAGCCGACTACGACCGCAAGATCTTCATCGACGGCGTGCTCGGCCTTCAATTCGCGACTGTTCCGGAGATGTTGGCGATCCTGCGGCGCACCTATTGCAGCACGATCGGTTTTGAATTCATGCATATCTCCGATCCGGCCGAAAAATCGTGGTTTCAAGCGCGCATCGAAGGGCCTGGCAAGGAAATTACCTTCACCCTGCAGGGTAAGCGTGCCATCCTGAACAAGCTTGCCGAGACGGAAGGATTCGAGAAGTTCCTCGATCTCAGGTTCACCGGCACCAAGCGTTTCGGGCTTGATGGTGCCGAAGCCATCGTGCCGGCACTCGAACAGATCATCAAGCGCGGCGGTGCGCTGGGCGTCAAAGAGATCGTCTTGGGCATGGCCCATCGCGGGCGCCTCAATGTTCTTTCCCAAGTCATGGGCAAGCCGCATCGCGCGATCTTTCACGAGTTCAAGGGTGGCTCATTCACGCCCGACGACGTCGAAGGCTCGGGCGACGTCAAATATCATCTCGGCGCGTCGTCGGATCGCGACTTTGACGGCAATCATGTCCATCTGTCGCTCACGGCCAATCCGTCACATCTTGAAATCGTCGATCCGGTCGTGCTCGGGAAGGTGCGCGCCAAGCAGGATCAGCAGCGTGACTTCGTCGAACGCACAAAGGTCCTGGCTTTGCTCATTCACGGCGACGCGGCCTTCGCCGGCCAGGGCGTAATCGCCGAATGTTTCGGGCTCTCCGGCTTGAAGGGCCACCGCACCGGCGGCTCGATCCATTTCATCATCAACAATCAGATCGGCTTCACGACCTACCCGCGCTATTCGCGCTCGTCGCCCTATCCGTCCGACTCGGCGAAGATGATCGAAGCGCCGATCATCCATGTGAACGGCGACGATCCGGAGGCTGTCGTCTATGCGGCGAAGGTCGCGATCGAATTCCGCCAGATGTTCCACAAGCCGGTGGTCATCGACATGTTCTGCTATCGCCGTTTCGGCCACAACGAAGGCGACGAGCCGGCATTCACCCAGCCGCTCATGTATCAAAAAATTCGCGCGCATCCTACGACGCTCGAAATCTATGCCGAGAAGCTTATCGGCGAGGGCGTCGTCACTCGGGCCGAGGTCGAAGATGTGAAAAAGCGCTGGCGGCAGACGCTCGATGCCGAGTTTGAAGCGGGCCAGGGCTATAAGTCCAACAAGGCGGATTGGCTCGATGGCCGCTGGGCCTCACTTCGCCCGGCTGATGGCGTCGACGAGGCGCGACGCGGCCGCACCGGCGTCGAGGTCGCCAAGCTCAGGGAACTGGGCGGGCGGCTGTGCCTCGTGCCGGACGGATTCCTACTCCACCGCACAATCCGCCGCTTCCTTGAAAATCGCGCGGCCATGATTGAAACAGGCGCGGGCATCGATTGGGCAATGGGCGAGGCCTTGGCCTTCGCGAGCCTTCTCGACGAAGGCCATCCGGTACGCCTTTCGGGACAAGACAGCGAGCGCGGCACGTTCTCACAACGCCACAGCGTGCTCATCGATCAGCTCAGACGAATCGCGCTACGTGCCGCTGAACCATGTTCGTGATGGTCAGGCGCGCTTCGAGGTCATAAATTCGATGCTGTCGGAGGAAGCGGTTCTCGGCTTCGAATATGGCTATTCGCTCGCCGAGCCGAATGCGCTGACCGTGTGGGAGGCGCAGTTCGGCGATTTCGCGAATGGCGCGCAGGTGGTCTTCGATCAGTTCATTTCATCGGGCGAGCGCAAATGGCTACGCATGTCAGGCCTCGTCTGCCTGTTGCCTCACGGCTACGAAGGCCAGGGGCCGGAACATTCGTCCGCCCGGCTTGAGCGCTATCTGCAAATGTGCGCCGAAGACAATATGCAGGTCGCCAATTGTACGACGCCGTCGAACTATTTCCATATCCTGCGGCGGCAATTGAAGCGCGACATTCGCAAGCCGCTGATCCTGATGACGCCGAAATCGCTGCTGCGGCACAGGCGTGCCGTGTCTCGGCTCGAAGAGTTCGGCGCCGACACGACGTTTCATCGGCTCCTCTACGACGATGCCGAAATGCTGCCGGGCGGCGAGATCAAGCTTGTGAAAGACGACAGGATCCGGCGCGTGATCCTGTGTTCCGGAAAGGTCTATTTCGATCTCTTCGAGGAGCGGGCGAAGCGCGGCATCGACGACATCTATCTGTTGCGGGTCGAGCAGCTCTACCCGTTTCCATTGAAGGCGCTCGTCAACAAACTATCCCTGTTCAAGAAGGCCGAAATCATCTGGTGCCAGGAAGAGCCGAAGAACATGGGCGCCTGGAGCTTCGTCGAGCCTTATCTCGAATGGGTGCTCGCCCAGGCCGGCAGCAAGGTGAAGCGCGTGCGCTATGTCGGCCGGCCTGCCTCGGCGGCGACGGCGACGGGGCTGATGCCGAAACATCTGGCGCAGCTCAAGGCCTTTGTTGACGAAGCTCTCGCAGCCTGACGCGGTAATTGGCGCTAAGGGGATTGCATATGGCTACTGAAATTCGCGTCCCGGCTTTGGGCGAATCGGTCAGCGAGGCGATCGTCGGCCGTTGGTTCAAGAAGGCGGGCGAAGCGGTGAAGCTCGACGAACCGCTGGTCGAGCTTGAAACCGACAAAGTGACCCTTGAAGTCAATGCGCCATCGAGCGGCACGCTCAGCGAAGTCGCGGTGCCGGATGGAACGGCCGTCAAGCCAGGTGCATTGCTCGGCACAATCCTCGAAGGTGCCGGTGCTGGCGCGCCCACACAGGTGACTGCGATGAAACCTGCCGCCCCCGCGCCCCAACCGGCCGTCGCTTCGCCAATGCCTCCATCGCCGGCCGCCGCGAAGATCGCCGCCGATCGGGGCGTCGATCCGGCTACTGTCGCCGGCTCAGGCAAGCGCGGTCAGGTGTTGAAGGGCGATGTCCTGGCCGCGCATGTCGAGCCGAACGCTCCGGCGCAATTCCCCGCGCCCGCGCACGCGCGCGCGCCAGCGCCGGTTGAAGATGCCGGCCGCGAAGAACGTGTGCGAATGACGAAATTGCGCCAGACCATCGCGCGCCGCCTCAAGGATGCGCAGAACACCGCCGCCATGCTCACGACTTTCAATGAGGTCGATATGAGCGAGGTCATGTCGCTGCGTAGCCGCTGCAAAGATGCTTTCGAGAAGAAACACGGGGTGAAGCTCGGCTTCATGGGCATTTTCGCCAAAGCCTGCATCACCGCGCTGAAGGAAATTCCGTCGATCAACGCCGAGATCGACGGCACCGATCTCGTCTACAAGAACTATTATCATCTCGGCATCGCAGTCGGAACCGACAAGGGGCTCGTCGTGCCGGTGGTGCGCGATTGCGATCGTCTCAGCCTTGCCGAGATTGAGAAGACAATTGCCGATCTCGGAAAGCGGGCGCGCGACGGAACGCTCAAGATCGACGAGATGCAGGGCGGCACGTTCACCATCACCAATGGCGGTGTTTATGGCTCGCTGATGTCGACGCCGATCCTCAACGCGCCGCAATCGGGCATTCTCGGCATGCATAAGATTCAGGAGCGGCCCATCGCCGTGGCCGGCAAGGTCGAGGTTCGGCCCATGATGTATCTTGCGCTCACCTACGACCATCGCATCGTCGACGGCAGGGAAGCGGTGGCCTTCCTCGTTCGGGTCAAGGAAGCTTTGGAAGAGCCGGCGCGGCTGATTTTGGAGATTTAAGAACTCACCACAGCCTACAGCTTCAAGGGGAGGAACAACATGCATTCGCCAGAACTTGTAGCGCTGGAACTCAGCGTATTGTTGTTTATCGCCCATGTCGTTGTCCAGGCGACGTACGCGCGCAACGAATTCGGCGAGAGCTATCTGCTGACCCCGCGCGACGAGCAACTCAAGGTCAAGGGAATCGTTGCCGCGCGGGCGGAGCGCGCGCTAGCCAATTTCGTCGAGAACTACGGCCCCTTCGTCGCCCTAGACCTCGGCCTCATCGCGACCGGGCAGACGGGCGGCTGGGGCGCGATCGTCTGGATCGTCGCGCGGATCCTCTATCTACCGGTCTATCTCGCGGGGATACAGGTCGTCCGCACCTTATGCTGGCTCGCCGGAATCATCGGCCTTTTGATGATGCTGGCGCGACTTGTTGGGATTTGAGCGCTCGTTGAGGTTCAGTGATGTATGATCTCGTTGTCATCGGTACAGGTCCTGGGGGCTATGTCTGCGCCATCCGCGCCGCGCAATTGGGCCTGAAGGTTGCAGTCGTTGAAAAGCGCAAGACGCATGGCGGCACATGCCTCAACATCGGCTGCATTCCGTCGAAAGCCCTGCTCCAGGCCTCGGAGAAATTCGTCGAGGCCGACCATGAGCTCGCCGGCTTCGGCGTGATGGTCGGCAAGCCGAAGCTCGATCTTACTGCGATGATGAAGCACAAGGACGACACCGTCGCCGCCAATGTGAATGGTGTCGGCTTCTTGCTCAAGAAACATAAGATCGAGTCCTTCATCGGCGCCGGCGCGATCGCGGCGCCGGGGAAGGTCGAGGTCACCGCGGCCGATGGTGCCAAGCAGACGCTTGAGACGAAGAATATCGTGATCGCGACTGGCTCCGACGTCGTGCCGCTGCCGGGTGTCGAGATTGACGAACAGGAGATCGTCTCTTCGACCGGCGCGCTCGAACTTGCCAAAGTACCGCAAAAGCTGGTCGTCGTCGGCGCCGGCATCGTCGGGCTCGAACTCGGCTCCGTCTGGTACCGGCTCGGGGCCGAAGTCGTCGTTGTCGAATTCCTCGATCAAATCCTGGCCGGTATGGACGGCGAGGTCGGCAAGCAGTTTCAGCGCCTGCTCGAAAAGCAGGGTCTGCAATTCCACCTCGGCCATAAGGTGACGAAGGTAGAAAAGCAAGAGCCAGGGCTTAAGGTCACAATCGAGCCGGCAGCCGGCGGCGTGGCGCAGGAGATCGCGGCCGATGTTGTGCTGGTCTCGATCGGCCGGCGCCCCTATACGCAGGGCCTGGGGCTCGAAACTGTCGGCGTTGCGATGGACCGCGGACGCGTGGTCATCGATGATCATTTCGCGACGAATATTCGCGGCATTTACGCGATCGGTGATGTCGTGCGCGGCCCGATGCTCGCGCACAAGGCCGAAGACGAGGGAATTGCGGTCGCCGAGATCCTCGCTGGCCAGCACGGCCATGTGAACTACGATGTCATCCCGAACGTCGTCTATACGATGCCAGAGATCGCGTCGGTCGGGGCGACGGAGGAGGAGCTGAAAGCCAAAGGCATAACCTACAAGGTCGGCAAATTTCCCTTCGCCGCGAACGGACGCGCGCGCGCGATGCGGGTCACCGACGGGTTCGTGAAGATCCTCGCCGATCAAGCGACCGATCGCGTGCTCGGCGTCCACATCATGGGCGCCAGCGCCGGGGAATTGATCGCCGAGGCCTGCGTGCTGATGGAATTCTCAGGCTCGGCCGAGGATCTTGCTCGCACCTGCCATGCGCATCCGACCTTGTCGGAAGCGGTGCGCGAAGCTGCGCTGGCGGTCGAGAAGCGGGCGATCCATATTTGAGGGCGAACCACCCTACAAATCCTTGAACGTGAACGGCGAGATATTGCGCATGCCCTCATCGACATGCAGCGGGCGCAGGACCGGAGGCGCGGCGCGCTGTGGGCAGGCGGGCCGCTCGCAGAGCCGGCAATTGACGCCGATGGGCGTCGCTTCCACGGCATTGAGATCGAGCCTTTTGGCATAGACCAGCCGGTTCGCATATTTCATCTCACAGCCGAGGCCGATGACGAAATGCGGTTCGATCGCACCGTAGGGCGTGGTCGCACGCCGCACCGTGCGGGCGATCGAAAACCAGCGCGAGCCGTCGGTGAGTTCGATGACCTGGGTCAGAATGTGGCCCGGATCGGTGAAGGCGGAATGGATGTTCCACAATGGGCAGGTTCCGCCGAAATGGGCAAAGGGAAAACGGCCTGACGAAAACCGTTTCGAAACATTGCCGGCGCTGTCGACGCGGATCAGGAAGAAGGGGATGCCGCGTGCCGTTGGCCGTGCCAAGGTCGTCAGCCGATGCGCGACCTGTTCATAGCTCGCGCCGAACCTGGCACCGAGCAGTTCGACATCATAGCCAACAAGTTCCGCCGCCTCATGGAATTTGCCATAGGGCATCATCAAGGCGCCGGCGAAATAATTCGCGAGCGTCACGCGCAGCAGGCGGCGGCCGATTTCCTCGCCCGGCTCCAGCTTCACCGTCAATTCGTTCAATAGTGCGTCGCAATCGGCGAAGGCGAGTTGATAGGCCGCCTGGAACGTACGGCCAGCCTGGTCCATGACTTCGGAAATCATCAATTGCCGGCGATGGTGATCGTACCAGCGCAGCCGTTCACCCATGACTTCGAGCGGCAGGACGCGAACGCGAATGCCGTGCCGCGCGCGTAGATGTTCGGCAATAGCAAAGAATAGCTCATGACCGCCAAGCGCGAGATCGGAGGCGAAAGTCTCGGCTGCCTGATCGAGTTCGGGAAAATGATTGCGTTGCGCGTGCAGAATGGTGCGAATGCGGTCGACTGGGCTCTCCCGCATGATCGCCTCGGTGCGGTCCGGATCGGCCCGCTGCGTCAGGCTCGCCTCGCTTGCCTCGCGGGCGGCGATATAGGCGCGGTAGAGCTTCTGCATGGCGGCGAGAAGCGTCGGTGCATGTTCGGCTGCGTCCTGCACTTCGGAGCGTGGAACGCCAGCCTCGCGCATCAGCGGGTCGGCCAGCAGCTGTTCGATCTCGCCAATCGTCTGATTGGCCTCGCCCTCCATGAATTCGCGCGGATCGATTCCATAGACATCGGCCAGACGAATAAGCACCTGCACGGTGATTGGCCGCTGGTTGCGCTCCATCAGGTTCAGGTAGCTCGCCGAGACATCAAGCTCCTCGGCCATGCGCGCTTGGGTCGCCTGGCGCTCGCGCCGGAGACGTTTCAACCGCGCGCCGGCAAAGATTTTTCTTGAGGCTGTCGAGGGAGCCGTCATAGGTCCAGTAGTAAATTTGTTTACACAATGACAATCTGACACTGTGTCTATTTACAAAGCAACCTAATTTTGCCATGCAGTAGGCTTGCCAAAAAGTGGATTTTGCTAGTTATACAAATGGAGATTGGGCGCTGGCCGCTGGCCGGTTGTCAATCGATGTCAACATCCATCCATCGCGAAGGTCACGTCCGGAGAGATCTGATGAGCAAAGAGAGTTTCGATGAGCTGGTGCCATCCGCGCCGAAGGGCCGGTTCGACGGCATTCGCCGCCCCTATACACCTGCCGACGTGCGCCGGCTCCGCGGCTCTTTCCCGATCGCCCATACGCTCGCCGAGCGCAGCGCCAACAGGCTCTGGAAGATGTTGCATGAGAAACCTTACCTCCACTCGCTCGGCGCGCTGACGGGTAACCAGGCGGTGCAGCAGGTGCGCGCCGGGCTCGACGCGATCTATCTCTCCGGCTGGCAGGTTGCCGCCGACGCCAATGTCGCCGGCGCAATGTATCCGGACCAATCGCTTTATCCGGCCAATTCCGGCCCTGATCTCGCACGCCGCATCAACAATGCGCTGAAGCGTTCGGACGAGATCGAACATGCCGAAGGCCGCGTCTCGCGCGATTGGTTCGTGCCGATCGTGGCCGACGCCGAAGCTGGGTTCGGCGGCGCCCTCAACGTGTTCGAGATCATGAAGGCCTATATCGATGCCGGCGCGGCGGGCGTCCATTTCGAGGATCAGCTCGCTTCGGAGAAGAAGTGCGGCCATCTCGGTGGCAAGGTGCTGATTCCGACCTCGCAGCATGAGCGCAGCCTGTCTGCGGCGCGGCTCGCGGCCGACATCTGCGGCGTTCCGACCCTGGTCGTCGCCCGCACCGACGCAGAATCGGCAAAGCTCATCACCTCTGATGTCGATGAGCGCGACCGCCGCTTCATCGAGCCGGGCAGCCGTACGCCGGAAGGCTTCTTCCGCCTGAAGGACGGCACGGGCCTCGACCATTGCATCGCCCGCGGCCTCGCCTATGCGGAAGTCGCGGACCTGCTATGGTGGGAGACCTCGCATCCGAACCTCGATGAAGCGCGTCGCTTCGCCAAGGAAGTGCATGCCAAATATCCCGGCAAGCTGCTCGCCTATAATTGCTCGCCATCGTTCAATTGGCGCGCCAAGCTCGATGCTGCGACGATCGAGAAGTTCCAGCGCGAACTCGGCGCCATGGGTTACAAGTTCCAGTTCGTGACCCTTGCCGGCTTCCATTCGCTCAATCTGTCGATGTTCGATCTCGCTGACGGCTACCGCGAGCGCGGCATGGCGGCTTATTGCGAGTTGCAGGATGCGGAATTTGCGGCCGAGAAGCGCGGCTATAGCGCGACCCGCCACCAGCGCGAGGTTGGCACCGGCTATTTCGACGCCGTGGCTGAGGTTCTGTCGGGCGGCAAGTCTTCGACGATCGCGCTCCGCGAATCAACTGAGGCCGCCCAATTCCACGGCAAGAAGGTGGCGGCCGAATAAGGTCGGCAAGAGCACGCCGACATGAGGTATAAAAAAAGCACCGTGGCTCGGCCATGGTGCTTTTTTGACAGGGCTGCCGCTTGTGGGCTGGCAGGGAACGGACTATAGGGAGCGCCGACGCGCTGCGGCGCCCCCTTCCATTGCTCGGCGGCCTTCGTTGCCCTGAGGCAAATTAAGCATCTAGGATCTTGGCCGATGAAACCGGGTGTGCATCCGCAATATCACTTCATCAAGGTCGTTACGACCGACGGCAGCGAGTTCATGACTCGCTCGACCTACGGCGCTGAAGGTGCGACCTTGCATCTCGACATTGATCCGAAGACACATCCGGCCTGGACCGGCGGGTCGCAGCATTTGCTGGATCGCGGCGGCCGTCTCACCCGCTTCACTTCGCGCTTCGGCAACATCGGGCTCGGCAAGAAGTAGTCGTCGCGACGGCCGCGGCGCCTCGCCGATCACATCACTTTCATTCGCTCAAGGCGAAGGCGGCGCGGAGCAATTCGAGCTGGGGTTCGAGCGGCCGCGCTGCTTGGCCCTGCTGAGAACCCTTTTCCGTGGGCTGATAGATCACACGGTCGAGATGGAGAATGCGGCTTTGCAGGCGCATCGATCTCTCGACGATCGAGACAAGCCTGACCGGCAATTTTGCAAAAGTCTCGGCGTTCGTCGTCTGCTGCTGCTCGCTAAGGCGAACTTTGCGTTTCTCCGTCGTTGCCTCGGTCTGAGTCAATTCCCCCTCGTTAACCGCGCGTTGGAGCAGTAACCAAGACGCAATCTGCATCAGTCGCGTGGTGAGGCGCATGCTTTCGGTGGCATAGGCAAGCGCGGCGAGGCGCGAAAGGCGCCTGGCTTCCTCGCGTCCGTCGCCATCGAGATAGGCTGCGGTTTCTTCGACGAGAGCCATGCCTTCGCGAAACAACGACTTGAACGATTCCGACGTCGCCAGCCTGTTGGCGAAGGAAACCGCGCCGTCCTGCTCGATACTCGATACCTGCACCATGATACGCCTTTTAGCCCTAGCCCCATTGATACAGGCGGTGCCTGCGTCCTACGGGGCAGCAATATTAGGACCATTGCGCGGGCAACGGGCATTAAGCTTTCTGTAAGGTTAATAGACCGCCGGCCGACGGCCAACGCTGCGAGCGTCGGCCAAAGGAAGAGCCGCAGAAAGCGGCTCTGAAGTCGGTGTTGGGGAGGTGTGAGACCGAGGCGGAAACCTCTCGGCTCGGCCCGGCACGCAGCCGGTATGGTTTGTTAATAAACTAAAAAGTTTAACGAAAGGTTATCGCCCCGTTTATGCCACCTGCGGCCGCCCTTGCGTCCCGCCCGTCGCAAGTTCGGTCATGCGCCCGATTTGAAAAAGGCTGCCGCCGAGGCGCGGCTCGCTTCCCTGGCTCGGCGGGCGTGCTCGAGCCGCTCGATCTCGGCGCGCAGCGCTTCGATGTGCAGCCCGAGCTCTTCCACCGAAAGCTCGTCCAGCACTTGTCCGAGCACGTGGACCGTCGGCGCCGCGACCGGGGGAGTCGCGAAAAAATCCTCTTCTTCCCTGATCATCGCGGCGATACTCCTCGACACCGAAAAGCCGGAAAATTTACATTTTATCCCGTTTGATGCGAAATTCACTGGCGAATTTCGGCCCTTGAATTCTTATATGCGGCGGATAAAGCCGGCGCGTCGGGTTCACATTGCGTTTGTTGCCCGCCTCCCTTAGAGAATGTCCGTTTCCCGTCATGGACATAGATTGAGCCTCAGCCGCTGCGCTCTGATCTTGATCTGGAGCATTCGGACGCGCGCACGATGCTATCCGCCTTGCCCGAGACGCGATCTGAGCACGCCGAGGCAGTACGTCGTCGCCCCCGGATTTCTGGCTGGCAAAGGAGAAGAAGATGAATAATGCCCCGCTGATGCCTAAGGCGACCGCCGTCTGGCTGGTCGAGAATACGTCTCTCAGCTTCGACCAGATCGCCAATTTCTGTAAGCTCCACCCACTGGAAGTGAAGGGCATCGCCGACGGCGAAGTCGCAGCCGGCATCAAGGGCCATGACCCGATCACCTCCGGTCAGTTGACGCGCGAGGAAATCGCGGCAGGCGAGAAAGACCCGAACTACCAACTTCAGCTTGCCCATTCCAAGGTGCGCTTGCCCGAGATCAAGCGGCCGCGCGGCCCGCGCTACACGCCGCTATCACGCCGGCAAGACCGGCCGAATGCGATTTTATGGCTGGTGCGCAACCATCCGGAATTGAAGGATGCGCAGATCATGCGTCTCGTCGGAACGACGAAGACAACGTTGCAGGCGATCCGCAATCGTACTCATTGGAATTCGACGGCGCTGACGCCGATGGACCCGGTGACGCTTGGCCTTTGCTCGCAGATGGATCTTGATTTCGAGGTCAATCGCGCAGCCAAGGAACGGGCGCCGGTTGAAGAAGACCGCAGCCAGACTCTCGTGCCGGCGGAAGTTACCACCGCGCGGGCGGACGAGCCGGTGCGCGACGCCGATGTTTTCGCGTCCACTGCCCCGCCGCCGCCGGAGCGCGAGGCCCATATCGATGTCGACTCGGTTTTTGCAAAGCTCAAGGACGCCAAAGGCAAGGAATGAGCAAGGTCCGCCGTCCATTCTCTGGCCAAGGCGCGAATTGGTGAACGAATGCGTGCCTCGGGCAAAGGGATGCCCCAGGAGTTCGGCGATGCGCGGCGGTAATGAGAAACGCGGAGATGCGGTACGAGGGCGGTCTCGCAGCGTGGCGCGGCAGGCGCGATTGGTATTGGCGCAAGCCAGCCTTGTTTTTGCCATAGTATCGGCAGGGTCGAGTACGTGGGCTGCCGACCTCGACCGCGGTGTGGCAGGCCCCAGCGTCATCCAAGGAGCAGGCTATGGTGCCTGCCGCCTCGTACCGGAGCCGCAATTCAATCTTCATGGCGATGTGACCAGGTTTCGCCCGATCTTCGTCTGCGCATCGCGCGGCGTTTATGCTGACACATTTTGGCCTGAAAACGGTCCACCCTGAAGCCGACAAAGCCCGTTGATTTAAATCTCGTTAACCGTGCCCGCAGGTGTGGCGGGGTTGAGGTAACCTGCGGATAAGGATAACGCCTTTACGTTGACTAGAGCTTGCCGTCAGGAGAGCCAGGTCAAAGAGCGGATGCCGATGCCCTTCAGAACAGATCTCGCAGGCCGGTTCGGTGCGCTCGTCTTTGTGGCGCTCGCCACCGCTTTGCTCGCCGGATGCAGCGAGGAGCCTAGCGATCTCAGCAATCGCGCCTATCAGCCGCTTTCACCGGAAATGTTGGCATTGATGCAGGACAAGGGCACCACGGAGGAAGCGCCGGTCCTCATTCGCACCTACAAGAAAGAGGCGGAATTCGAAATCTGGAAGATGCGGTCGGATGGGCGCTACACGCTGCTCAAGACCTATCCGATGTGCCGCTGGTCCGGCCAGCTAGGCCCGAAGATACGTGAAGGCGATCGTCAAGTGCCGGAAGGCTTCTATGCCATCACGCCTGGCCAGATGAATCCGCATTCGAACTATTATCTGTCGTTCAACGTCGGCTATCCCAACGCCTATGATCGTGCGCACGGGCGCGGCGGTGGCTCGATAATGGTCCACGGAGCGTGTTCTTCCGCCGGCTGCTTCTCGATGACGGATAAGCAGATCGCCGAGATCTATAGTATCGCGCGCGAGGCTTTTTCCGGCGGTCAGCGCGCAATCCAGATGCAATCGCTGCCATTCCATATGACGGCCGAGAACTTCGCCAAATACCGGCTCGATCCGAACATCGACTTTTGGAAAGAGCTGAAGGTTGGCGCCGACAATTTCGATGTGACGCAAGAGGAAGTTGCAGTAGGCGTCTGCAACGAACATTATGTCTTCAACGCCGAGGCGGCAAACGGCAGGGCTCTCGACCCCACCGGCGCCTGTCCGCCGTTGAAGCAGGATGACGTCGTCCGCGACGAAGTGACCGCGAAGGAAAAGCGCGACGAAGCCAAAGTTGATGAACTCGTTGCCGAGGGCATCCCGCCCGTGCGCACCGTTTATTCCGATGGCGGTCAAAATCCGAGTTTCGCATCCTTCACCGCCGACGTGAGTTCGGCCTGACGCGCTGGCGGCAGGGCCGGTCGATGTGGGAGTGAGCCCACGTGGCAAGGTCCCGACCCCCACGCAAATGGAAGCGGCGAAAGCGAAGGCTCTCGCCGACGCGGACGCCGCCGAGAAGAAAGCCAACGCACTTCTCGCCGCGCGAGCTGCGACCGCCAGCGAAGCCGAGGCGCCCGCGCCAACCGAAGCCGCCGCTACGCCGCCAGCGCCTGCCGCGCCTGATCAGGGTTCGCAGGGGTCGATCCTGACCCGCCTGTTCTCGCCGCAACCAACGTCGACGCCGGCGCCGACTCAGGCAGCCGCCGTCCAGCCGGAGCCGAGCAAGCAGGACAATGCCGCGAAGGACGACAGCACGACGGGGCTTGGACGCCTGTATAACGCGGTGCAGCCCTCGCATCTGGCACCGGCAGCGGCCGAACCAACGGATGCCGCCGCCGACCCGGACGATACGCAACCTGATGTTCCGTTGCCGCCGCTGCGCAAACAGTCGCAAGCGCAGAAGCCGGCCGCCGCGGCCAACTCGGTAGGCGGTGGGGCGTCAATTGTCCCGCAGGGCTTCTCGGCGCTTTCGCCGGGCGGTCAATAGACCGCGTTCATTGGCCACGATATTTCTGCCACCCTGCGGCGCGTAGCCGACAGGCGGGGCATTCACCGCAGCCATAACCCCAGTCGTGCCTTCGCCCGCGCTCGCCGAGATAGCACGTGTGCGTCTCCTCGATGATCAGCGCGATCAGCGCGGCGCCGCCCAGCGTTTCGGCAAGCTCCCATGTCTGCGCCTTGTCAAGCCACATCAAAGGCGTCTCGAGGAGGAAGTTCTTCGCCATGCCGAGGTTCAGTGCCACCTGCATCGCGTTCACCGTCTCGTCGCGGCAATCGGGATAGCCGGAGAAATCCGTCTCGCACATGCCGCCGACGATATGGGTGATGCCGCGCCGATAGGCAAGGGCCGCTGCAAGCGTCAGGAAGAGCAGGTTGCGGCCCGGCACAAATGTGTTCGGTAATCCGCTCTCGTCACACACGATCGCGACGTCGCGCGTCATGGCGGTCGCCGAAATTTCACCCAACACGGCGAGGTCGAGCCTATGGTCGTCGCCGAGCCGCGTCGCCCATTCGTGATTGATCGCGATAATCTTCGTGCGGATCTTCGCCCTCTGGTCGAGCTCGATCCTGTGCCGCTGGCCGTAATCGAATCCGACAGTCTCGACACGGTCGAAACGATGGAGAGCCCAGGCGAGACAAGTGGTCGAATCCTGGCCACCGGAGAAAAGCACAAGCGCGTCCGTCATCTTAGACTCCGCAATTCAGCCTGGTGGCCTGGGCAAATCCGCGCTCTATCGTTTGGCGCCGTCAAGCCGAAGAACACGCGGCTTCCCGAATGCAAGATCAGCGTGGCTTTTCCACGCGCGGCGGGGACGGGGTGATTGCCGCCGTGCGGCGGTAGTCCCTGATATGCGCAAGGACCACCTGCAACGGATTGGCTACCCAGGCGCGGGTGACGAAGTCTTCGTGAAGTCACGCTGTCGTCGGCCCCGAGAAAGGATATGGTCCCGGGCGCGAGCCTGGTCGGGAGACCCTGTTGAGTGCCGATGCCATCTGTTTCGAGAAGGCTGCGAAGCTGTGCGTTCTGCTCTTCTGAGAATTGCGTGTAGGCGCTGAAAAAAAATGTATTGCGCCAGTTGCCGCCGATCCAATCGGCATATTTGTCGACTTCTCCGAAGAGCGCATCGAGCAGCACGATGCCATACAATCTTTGACCGATTCCGCCAATCTGCGCCGCAAAGATGGCGGGCAGATAGCCGCCGCTATAGGCGACAATGACGACCGGCAGGTTTCTGAAGATATCGCTTGAAATACCCTTCATCTTGCCGAGATGAACGGCCGCCTCGTCCAGAAATCGTGCGAAGAAGTCCTTGTCCCAAAAATGGCCGGCGCTCGAGTCGAGCGCATCGACCGCCAATTGCGGCGACACGAGCACGGCATTGAGCCCGGATTCCAGCAATTGCTGCGGCACCTGCTGGCGGCCTCTGACATTGCGGTCGAGCGTTGCGAGATTACCGTGGAAATAGACGACGATGACGGCCGGCCGTTTGCTATCGAAGCTCTTCGGCACATAGAGGAGAACGCGCCTGTCGCTATAGGTTTGGTCGAGCCAGAGAACGCCGCCGCGCGGCGAGGTGTGGCCGCGCCGTTCGCCGGAGACGACATCAAGAAAAGGCTTGTTTTCATCCGGGATCTCGCCCTCGTAAGGGAAGGCCGAGGCTTCAAACGGCACAAGTCTCATGATGCCGCCGCTCGACATGGAGGAGCAATCAGCCGATGGGAGCAAACAAAGGAAAAGCAGAGCCAAGCCAAGCACGGTTGCCAGCAAAGTCCTGAGCTTTTTCTCCTTTTGCGGGGCCGTCGTCTGCATTCAGGCTGCGCCCTCCTTGAAATGCGACAGAGTTCCTGCTTTCCGCCACTGTTTTTAACGTCCATTCGGAAAAGCTACGGCTTTATCCGGCGCGGTTGCAAATTTGAGATGGCTGCCCCAGATTAGGGCCGGGAGGTTGGCGGTGGACGCACCACTCGCCAACCGGGTCAGGTCCGGAAGGAAGCAGCCCAGACGAGACCGGGCGGGTCTCTGTCCAGCCTCCCACTTCGTGACTTTCATAGCGATTTCCGGAGATTTTCTCCAGGCGCAAGCTGGAAATCGTGATTCTGCCGATCGCGCGTAACCGCTAGGTTTGCCGCGATGCGCCCTACGCAAGACACGAAAACTTCAATAAAGGCCACCGCAGGAGGCCGGAGCGATGGCCGAAGATCGCGAAGCACACTCAGTCATGCCAGCGCTCGGTCTCGATGCGCCGTCGCCGCCAGCCGCGGCCTATCGCGTGCTGGCGCGCAAATACCGGCCTTCGAGCTTCGACGATCTCATCGGCCAGGCGGCGATGGTCAAGACCCTGTCGAATGCTTTCGATCTTGGGCGCATTCATCAGGCCTATATTCTCACCGGCGTCCGCGGCGTCGGTAAGACCACGACGGCGCGGATTCTCGCGCGTGCTTTCAATTATGAACTGCCGGCGCGCGATGGCGCTGCGGCGGTGACGCAGGCGACGATCCACATGCCGGCGCTTGGCGTTCATTGCCAGGCCATCATCGATTCGCGCCACGTCGACGTGATTGAGATGGACGCAGCCTCGCATACCGGCATCGACGATGTGCGCGAGATCATCGAAAACGCCCGTTATCGTCCGGTCCTCGCACGCACCAAGGTCTATATCATCGATGAAGTCCACATGCTGTCGAAACAGGCGTTCAATGGCTTGCTGAAAACCTTGGAAGAGCCGCCGGACCATGTGAAATTCATCTTCGCGACGACTGAGATCGAGAAGGTGCCGGTCACAGTGCGCTCGCGCTGCCAGCGGTTCGATCTGCGACGGATCGAATCGGATGCGCTCATCCGCCATCTGGCCTCGATTTGCACAAAGGAGGCGATCGCGATCGAGCCGGAGGCACTGGCCTTGATTGCGCGCGCGGCGGAAGGCTCGGTGCGCGACGCGCTCTCGCTGCTCGATCAGGCCATCGCTCATGCGAAGGGGAGCCTGCGGACGGAGATCAAAGCCGAAGATCTGCGTCTGATGCTTGGCCTCGCCGACCGCTCTCGCCTCATCGACCTGTTCATGCAGATCATGCAAGGAGAGATCGCCGCGGCGCTCGCCTCGTTGAAGGCGCTTTATGATGCCGGCGCGGATCCTGGCCGGGTTCTCGGAGAGCTCGCCGAATTCGTGCATTTTGTGACCCGTCTGAAGCTGGTACCGGAAACAGCCGCGGATCCCGCCGTGACCGAGGAAGAGAGTCGCCGTGGCGGTGAGTTTGCGCAAAAGCTTTCGCTAGCCGTTCTCACCCGGGCCTGGCAATTGCTGCTGAAGGGATTGCAGGAGGTGAAGGATTCGCCGCGCCCGCTCGCTGCGGCGGACATGGTGCTGGTCCGGCTCGCCTATGCGGCCGACCTGCCGACGCCGGACGAAGCGCTGCGCCGCCTCACGCAGACCCCTGCGGGGACTCTCGCGGCTCCCGCGCCGGCTCGTTCCTCTGGCCCCGCGGCCCTTGGCGCAAGGGGGGAAACCGGCCTTCGCGCTACGCTCACCGCTGCGCCCGCGCCAGCGCCGGCCATGGCCCCCGAGTCGCATGTGCAAGAGCCGCGACTGCGCCTCATGCAGTTTGAAGACGTCGTGGCGCAGGCCGCTGCCCATCGCGATATCCAGTTGAAGATGGCGCTTGAGCGCGATGTCCGGCTGGTGCATTTCGAGGAGGGCTCGATCGACTTTGCCCTGGCGCCCGGCGCCTCGCCGCAGCTCGCGCCGCAGCTGATGCGCCGCCTGCAAGAATGGACCGGGCGTCGCTGGATGGTCGCGATCTCCAGCGAGGCCGGGGCGCCCAGCCTCAAGGAACAGGCTGAGGCCAGCGCGGCGGCGGCGATGCTTGGCGTGCGGGCGGATCCGCTCGTGCGGGAAGTGCTGGCCTTGTTCCCGGGCGCTGAAATCGTCGCCGTCCGGGGTGCCGAGTCGACGGCCGAGGAGACCGCGCCGGAAACCGGCGATGACATCGCCTATACCAATTCAGGCATCACCGAAGACGATCTATAATCGATCGCGTCGTCCCACTGGTGACGCTAGATCGCAGTCATTTTCCAGGCGAGCAGGCAAAAGGAGCCGCCATGCCCGACATGATGAGTTTGATGAAACAGGCGCAGGCCATGCAGTCGAAGATGCAGGAAGTGCAGGCCGAGATGGAGCGCCTCGAAATCGAGGGTCAATCCGGCGGCGGCCTCGTCCGCGTGACCTTGAGCGCCAAAGGAGAGTTGAAGGCGCTCGCGATCGACGGCTCGCTTCTGCGGCCGGACGACAAGGAGATGCTGGAGGATCTGATTGTTGCCGCGCATGAGGATGCGCGCAAGAAGGCCGAGCGGCTCATGGAAGAGAAGATGAAGACGATAACCGCCGGCCTGCCGCTCCCGCCGGGTCTGAAGCTGTTCTGATGGTTGAACGCATCGCCGGGCCGGAGATCGAGCGGCTGATCCAGTTGCTGGCGCGTTTGCCCGGCCTCGGGCCGCGTTCGGCGCGGCGCGCTGCTCTGCATCTCATCCGCAAGCGTGAGGAACTGCTGGCGCCGCTCGCCGACGCCTTGCAAACGGCGCGCGAGCGCATTGTCGCGTGCTCGGTCTGCGGCAATGTCGACAGTTGCGATCCGTGCACCATCTGCCGCGACGAGCGGCGTGACCTCAAGCTGCTTGTTGTCGTCGAAACCGTGGCCGATCTCTGGGCACTCGAACGCGCGGGGGCCTTGTCTGCACGCTATCATGTGCTCGGCGGGACCTTGTCACCGCTGGACGGCATCGGGCCGAAGGAACTCAATTTGGCTACCCTGGTCGAGCGGGTCGCAGCCGATTCGGTCACGGAGGTGGTGCTCGCGGTGAATGCTACCGTCGATGGCCAGACGACCGCCCACTACATCACCGATCTACTGGCGCATCTGCCGGTGCGGATAACGCGCCTTGCCCATGGCGTGCCGGTTGGTGGCGAGCTCGACTATCTCGATGAAGGAACGCTGGTCGCGGCGATCCGCAGCCGCACCGATTTCTAAATCCTTACCCAACTCTCAGCGCGATAGTGAGTGAACGCGACGTTACGTGCCAGGTTGACGTTTCATTTATTCTATTCGCTGCAAATTTATTCATTATTTCCACCTAAAAACTCAACCGGATACGCGCGAATCCAGGCGCGCAAGCGCCGAGTGCGAAGCCGCAAACAAGGACTTCGGGGGCCGAAGATGCGGACCGCCTGCGTGCGCGGCAAGACTTTGCTTTTGCCCGCCGAACCCGACCATGTCGTTGCCGCCGCCAATCCTTCTCGCCGCCATATCGACCTCGAAGGCCGACGGCGTCGTATTCGAATTCGTCGATCCATCTTTGGATCTCGTCGCGGGTCTCGAACTCCTCGGAACTTGCCCGCAAGCGTTTTTAGATAGGGAGCGCTCTCAATGAGCAAGACGATACTCACGGTCGATGATTCGCGGACCATGCGCGACATGCTGTTGTTGGCCTTATCCGGTGCGGGCTATCGCGTCGTTCAGGCGCAGGATGGCATGCATGGGCTCGAGGTTCTGCAACAGGAAGTGCCGGATGTGATTGTCACCGATATCAATATGCCGCGATTGGACGGGTTTGGCTTCATCGAACACGTACGCCGCGATGCCAAACATCGCGCGGTGCCGATTTTGGTGCTGACGACCGAAAGTGATGCGGAAAAGAAGGATCGCGCCAGGCGGGCCGGAGCGACAGGCTGGATCGTCAAGCCGTTCGATCCAACCAAGCTCGTCGCCGCCGTTCGCCGCGTCGCGGCCTGATCAATTTAGGAGGCACAACCTTGGACCCGATGGCGGCGATCAAGCAGACCTTTTTCCAGGAGTGCGAGGAGCAACTCGCCGAATTGGAATCGGGCCTCCTCGCAATCGAGGCAGGCGACACGGACCCCGAGACCGTGAATGCCGTTTTCCGGGCCGTGCATTCGGTCAAGGGCGGCGCCGGCGCATTCAGCCTCGAAGACCTCGTGCGTTTCGCGCATGTGTTCGAGACAGCGCTCGATCATGTCCGCGCCGGCCGGCTCGCCACGACGGCGGACGTTCTGAAGATCATGCTGCGCGCCGCCGATGTGCTGGCCGATCTCGTCCGGGCGGCGCGCGACGGCGCAGCCGTCGACGAGGGCCGCAGCCTTGCTTTGGCCGATGAACTGCGGGCGCTCAACCCCGACGGCGGGGCCGGCGATGAAGCGGATGACCTCTCCAGTTTGAATTTCCAGCCGATCCAGGTCTGTCTCGACTTCGACGAAGAAGAACCTGTTCCGGCGCCCGCTTAGCGAATTTTTTCACCATCAAGTTTAGGCCAAAGCCCAGCCTCTACGCCAAAGCCAACGAGTCGGCACTGATCTTGCGCGAGCTCAGGCAACTCGGCGAGGTCAAGGTCACGTGTGATAAATCCGGCCTACCGTTGCTGAGCAAACTCGATCCGGAAGGCGCGTATCTCGGCTGGATGATTGAACTTTTGACCGACCAGGACGAGGCGGCGATCCGCGAAGTGTTCGAATTCGTCGCCTGGGATTGCGATCTGGACATTCTCTCGAACTCCACCAGCTCAGCGGACGAGAGCGACGGAGCCGTCGACGATGAGGTTGCCGCTCTGCTGGCGCGAGTGAAAGCATCCGTCGACGATGCTTCCGTCGCCGAAGCCGCCGTGGAGGGGGTTTGCGGCGGCGCGAACGAGCCAGAAAAGCCGCAAGAGAAATCCGAGCCGATAGCCGCGCAATCGGCGGCGAAGTCGAATACAGCCAAGGGTGGCTCCGAGGCCGATTCCAAATCCTCTCAACCGACGATTCGCGTTGATCTCGACCGAGTCGATCGCCTGATTGATCTGGTCGGCGAGCTTGTCATCAATCAGGCGATGCTTACGCAACGTGTCACGGAGGCTGGACTCGCCCGCGCCTCCGCCGTTGTCGTCGGCCTCGACGAGCTGGAACAACTAACCCGCGAGATTCAAGACAGCGTCATGGCAATCCGTGCGCAACCGGTGAAATCGGTATTTCAGCGCATGCCGCGGCTGGTCCGGGAACTCGCTGCCGTGACCGGCAAATCCGTGCGCCTTGTGACAGAAGGGGAAGGCACCGAAGTCGACAAGACCGTAATCGAACGTCTGGCCGATCCGCTGACGCACATGATCCGCAACGCGATCGACCACGGGCTCGAAAGGCCCGAGGTGCGCGCCAATACCGGCAAGGCGGAAGAAGGCGTCGTTCGGCTTTCAGCCTTGCATCGCTCCGGTCGTATCGTCATCGAGGTTGCGGACGATGGCGCCGGTATTGATCGCGCCCGCGTCAAGAAGCTCGCGGCCGACAAGGAACTCATCGCTTCTGATGCGCCGCTCTCCGATGAAGAAATCGACAATTTGATCTTCTTGCCGGGATTCTCGACGGCCTCGACGGTGTCCGACATTTCCGGCCGCGGCGTCGGCATGGATGTGGTGAAACGCTCTATCCAGGCTTTGGGCGGCCGTATCTCGATTGCCTCCCGCCCCGGTCGCGGCTCGACATTTACCATGAGTCTGCCCCTGACGCTTGCCGTGCTCGACGGAATGGTCGTCACGGTCGCGCATCAGACGCTCGTGGTACCGCTCACCGCGATCGTCGAGACTTTGCAACCCAAGGCATCGGAAATTCACGGAATGGGCGGCAATGCACGGGTGATCTCGATCCGCAACAAATTCACGCCGCTGATCGATATCGGTAGGGAGCTCGGCTATCGCGCGACGCCTGCAGATCCGCTCGCAAGCGTCGTCCTTCTGGTCGAAACCGAAGGCGGCGGACGCAGCGCCCTCCTCGTCGATGCAATCCAAGGACAACGACAGGTCGTCATCAAGAGCCTCGAGGCCAACTATCGCCATGTCGCGGGAATTGCCGCGGCGACGATCCTCGGGGACGGGCGCGTGGCTCTAATCCTCGATGTCGATGCCGTGGTGGCAAGTTCACGCACCGATGCCACGGCTTACGAACCTGAACTCGCGGCGGTAGGTTGACATGATTGACGAGTTGCACATCGAGATGGCGGCGCGTGGCCGAGAGTTGATCGCCTTCCGCATCGGCACGCAGGAGTTCTGCGTCGATATCATGGCGGTGCGCGAAATCCGCGGCTTCACCCCGGCGACCGCGCTGCCGCAGGCGCCAAGCTTCGTGCGCGGGGTGATCAATCTGCGCGGCGCGGTCCTGCCGATCGTCGATCTCGCGGCGCGGCTCGGCTTCCCCCGGCCGAGCCGACGGCCCGCCATGTCATCATGGTCGTCCAGGTCGAGCGCCAGGTCGTCGGACTTCTCGTTGATGCGGTCCTCGATATCCTGACGGTGAGCGAGGGACAGATCCAGCCGACCCCGGACGTCGCCTCGGAAATGGCCAAAATGTTCGCCCGCGGCGCCATCGCGCTTGAAGATCGGATGATCAGCCTCATCGCCCTCGACCATGTCCTGCCCGCTATGGAAAACGAGGCGGCATGATCCGGGCACAGAGCTCCGAAATCGAGGTCGATAAGGTTTCCGGCATAGTCGCCGGCGAGTTCTTGATGACCGGATCCGATTTTCGCCAGATCGCCACCATGTTGCATGCTGACGCGGGCATTCACATCCCGGAGTCCAAGGCGACGCTCGTCTATTCGCGTCTTGCCAAGCGTCTGCGGGCGCTCGGGCTAAAGAGCTTCCGCGATTATTGCGCCCTGGTCTCAGAAAGCAGCGGACTCGACGAGCGCCAGCAAATGCTTGCCGCGTTGACGACCAACGTCACGAGCTTCTTCCGTGAACCGCATCATTTCGAATATCTGCGTCAACGCGTTTTGCCGCCCCTGGTCGACGTGGCGAAGCGTGGCGGCAAAATTCGCATCTGGTCGGCGGCATGTTCGAACGGAGCCGAACCTTATTCGATCGGATTGACGATCCTCTCGATCATCCCCGATGCGCCGTCCTACGACATCAGGGTTCTGGCGACCGACATCGATCACAACATGGTCGCCGAGGGCAGTCGCGGCGTTTACAGCAATTCGTTGTTGCGACCGGTGCCGGCTGACATGCGTCTGCGCTGGTTTACGGCGACGCGCAACGATGATGGCAAGGCCTGGGCCGCGAGTGAGGCCTTGCGATCGATCGTCGTCTTTCGCGAACTCAATCTCGTCGGGCCTTGGCCCATGCGCGGCAAATTTGACGCCATCTTCTGCCGCAACGTCGTCATTTATTTTGAGGACGAGACCCAGGCCCGGCTTTGGAGCCGCTTCGTGCCTTATCTCGTGTCGGGCGGCCGGCTCTGCATCGGCCATTCGGAACGGTTGTCAGGCCCCGCCGCAGCTATGTTCGAAGGCGAAGGCATCACGACCTATCGCCTGAAGGAAGGAGCGCGGAGGCGATGAACAAGGTACGAGTCTTTCTCGCGGCTCTCGCGCTGGTCCTGCCAGACGAATGGCGCCTCGATCCGAGCGAGGCCTCGCGTGTGGCCGAGCGCGATCATGGGCCCGGCGACTTCGGCCTGTTCTGAACACGCAGACCGGATTACATCAAGACGCCCGAGACAGCCTTGTTGCGCGCCCAGCGAAACAATCCGGTATCGCTCTAACTCTTCCTTGATGCGTTGCCGCTTTGCAACTCACGTCCCTCGCCATGCGCAGCGAAGATGGATCAGATCGCCGGATTGAGCGGCCAATCCTTGCTGAAGTTTTTGCCCGTGGTATCGCGTGCCGCGACGTGGATGACGTTGGTGCCGTTGGAGACATAATCGAAGCGGAAATTCGGATCTTCCGAAATCGAAATGCCGCCGGTGACCGTGAACACCAGATCGTCGCCCTGCATGATCTTCAAGGAATCGACATAGCGCGCCGGAATATAACGATGCGTCGTCTGATCCATCTGCATCCCGGAATTATTCGGATGTTTGATCATCACGAGCGCTTCCTTGCGCATCGGATCTTGGTTGGCATAGGTCGGCGGCAATTGCCGCACCTTTATGATGCCGATTTGCGGGTCATTCGGGTCAAGGTTCTTGGCGCTCGGCGATGAACAGCCGCCTGCCGCCGCGACAAAGGATTCGGAGACATAGAGCTTGCCATCGGCCGTTTCGGCCACTGCGTGGACTTTGGTATTCTGGTTGACGCGGACCCGGGTTTCGATCGTCGTGACCGACGATTTCGACCCGAATTCGAAGACGGCCGCGACTGGCGCGGGATTTCCATCGATGACGAGCGTTACCTTCTTGATCCGGTGCGGCGCGCCGGAGGCCGAATTGTCCTTGGCCAATTCCATATGCAGCGTGATCGGTACAAGGGCCGCATCCTCGGCACTGAGCGGCGTGCCGAGCTTGATGATCGTACCATCCTGCGTCATCGTCTGGCCCGGGAAAAGCGTACCGACGAGGCCAGGCCAAAGATCCTGCTGCGGCGCGGCGATCACCGCCGGAGCCAAAAGAGCCGAGCCTGAGGCAGAGCCGGCGGCAACAACCCCCAGCAAGGCTAAAAGTCGCAACGCGCGCATTCTGCTCTCCCTTCGCTGCAGACCGTAACTATAAATCCGGGATGCCTCGAGGGGAAGCTTTTCCGTCCGCGGGCAACGTCTCATGGCGAATTTCCGGTCGTGGCCCCAAAGCCGACATTCGAATCGAGGTTGTTTCCTCCTAGGGGACGTTGCCTAATGACGGATCGGTGAACCAACTTCGTTATTTCACGTTTGGTAGCCGGCGTTGGAAAGGACACGAATGAAAATCAATTCAAAGGTCTTCCGTGTGGAACAAGGAGACGATGTCGACCTCAAAAAATGGCCAACGATCGTCGATCCTATCTACAAGTCGAAGGAGCAATACCAAGAACTTCTGACGGAGCACGTCGCACAACTGAGTTCGCAACAGCAGCTTCTCTACGCATCCAACCGCTATGCCGTCCTGCTGATTTTTCAGGCCATGGATGCGGCCGGAAAAGACGGCGCGATCAAGCACGTCATGTCAGGGGTTAATCCACAAGGCTGCCAAGTTTTTAGCTTCAGGCATCCAAGCGCGACGGAATTGCAACATGATTTTCTATGGCGCACCACGCGTGATCTGCCGGAACGCGGGCAAATCGGCATCTTCAACCGTTCCTACTACGAGGAGGTGCTGATCGTCCGTGTGCACCCCGAGATTCTTCGCAGCGAAGGGCTCCCAAACGCGCCGCATGACGGCGAGGCTGTTTGGCGCGGCCGGTATCGTTCAATCGCAGATGTGGAGAGACATCTCCATGAGAACGGAACCCGCATCGTCAAGTTCTTCCTGCATCTTTCGAAGGAGGAACAGCGAAAACGCTTTCTCGCACGCATCGATGAGCCGGAGAAGAACTGGAAATTCAGCATGGCGGATATCGAAGAGCGGAAATTCTGGAAGGATTACATGGAGGCCTATGAGGAATGCCTCAGTGCGACCAGCACTAATGACGCGCCCTGGTATGTCGTTCCTGCCGACGACAAAGAGAACGCTCGGCTGATTGTTTCCCAAATTGTCCTCGATACGTTCGAAGGGCTTAAAATGACTTATCCCAAAGCGAATGCGGAGCGTCGGAAGGAGTTGCAGTCGATCCGAAAGCTTCTCGAGAAATGAGGCCGCAAATCTGCCGACGCAGCAAAACATGAGCATAGCGTGAGAAAGCACATCACGCGCCGCGCCAGAAATTCAGACGAGCCGCAAGTCGCTCACTTCCTCTGCACGGATGCCAGATAGGCTACCAGCGCCTCTATTTGCGCCGGATCGAACTGAAACTGGGGCATCTCTGGCCCTTGGTGTCCGACCATAATGCCTTCGCTCAGCGCCTCTTCGAGATCGGTGAGCGGATATTTTTGCGAGAGCGTGCGGAAGGGCGGCGACTTTGGATTAGTGCTTGCACCGGTCTTGCCAATAGCGTGACAGCGACTGCAGTTTTCCTTCGCGATTGCATGTCCGCGCGCGATGAGCGTTACGTCCGCGTAGGCAGGCACCGCCCAAGGCGAGGCCGCGATGCTGGCAAACAAGATAGCGAGGGCGAAGCAAACGAGTCGGCACATCGAAATCGATCTTATCTCACGCTACCGATCCGGACAAATCGTCTTCTGTCGCGATAAGCCTGCGGAAATCGAGCTATCTTGAGGACTTTCTAAACCGTGGGGGCTCATTAACGCGCAGACATTGCCTGAGGGACGCAGGTCGGATGAAGTCGGAGCTGGTTCGCTCCAGCTCTCAGGCGGCGAAGCTTAACGACCGTTCGTCATCCCTTGCCGGGTCGGCGCTTCCCTTCATTCCCATTCGAGCTCGGCAAAGCCGGCCGTCGCATTTCGCGGATTATAAACTCCGAAGAGCTGCCATTTCGACGCCTCCGAACGGCCGGCCGTCTGCGCCGCCGCATTGATGTCGGCCCCTTCTTTGACGAGGCCGCGCAGATCGGCTGTGAGCTTGGTGAAATAGGCCTTCTCGGCGGCAAGCGCCTCCGGCCATGCGACGCCGATCGTTCCGTGCCCCGGCACCGCAAGTTTCGCCGGAATGGCAGCCAATAGATCCATCGCCGCGAGCCAGCCCTTGATGCTGCCGTCGATCACCGGCACGTGCTGCAGAAAGACGAGATCGCCAGTGAACAACGTCGCCGTCTTTTCGTCGAAGACGGTGAGGTCGCAGTCAGTGTGCATCGGCGGCCATGCGCGCAGCAGGATCGTGCGATGGCCGAGATCGAGCGGCGTTTCGTTGTCGACCAGCAATGTCGGCGGCACGAGACGAACGTCGTCGATGAGCGCGGCGCCCATCGTGGTGCGGAGATTTTTGATATAAAGCGGGCCGCGTTGGGCGATCGCGCGCGGCAAATTCTTATGCCCGACGAAAGTCACGCCCGGCGCGACGAAGGCCGCATTGCCAAAAATGTGATCGGGATGGCCATGTGTGTTGATCACATAGCGGATCGGCTTGTCGGTGACCTTGGCGATGGCTTTGGCAAGGCGCCGTCCATCCAGCACGCTACCGCCGGTATCGATGACGGCGACCGCGTCGTCTCCGACGATGAAGCCCACGTTGGCAAGATCACCGAGGCTCGCCGCGTCCATGATCGTGACCGGCGCTTGATGGGCATAGACACCGGGCGCGATCTCGCGCACGTCCATCGGCACGACGTCTTGCGCTGCAGCATCAAAATGCCCGCGTTCGGCAAAAAGTCGGACAGAAAGTCCCGCAAGGATGACGAGAGCGAGGTTCCGGCATAGGCGGCCAAAGTTTGGCACGACAAATCCTCCCCGGACACAGTGCACGCGACGCCGATATTTTCAAGCAAAGCCGCATCGACGGAACGGCGCGGCAGCCTCATCGGGCTGCGCCAACGCGCACCTGTCTAACATGCTTGGGATTGGATTTCGAACCATAAAGCGCGCTGACACGAGGCCATCTCCCGCATAAGCTGGCGCTGTTGCTCGATCTTGGTGGCAATTGTTGATCGGGTGCCGAGATGATGTATTGATCTGCGTGGCTTCCAAGAACGCCCTCCTTGATGGTTAGCCGTCGCGCGGCAAAAGCCCAATTCCGTTCCTCTTGCGGCAAGGATTTTCATGCGCTCCGTTCGCCCTGATTTTCATCCCCTCATGATCGTCGTGACATTCGGTTTTCTCTGTTTTGCAGGAACGCTGGCCGCGCCGGCAGCCGAGACGACCGAGCCGTCGGCGGCGACAGTTCCGGAGCCGGCGTCCTACCGCACCTCGGACTATAAAGCGACAACGCCGGCGACGCTTGATGGAGCGCCAGGGCTAACGACGGCAAAGGCGCATGAGCTTTGGGCGGCGAAGGATGCAGTTTTTGTTGACGTGCTGCCGCAGGCGCCGCGGCCCGCCAATCTTGTTCCAGGCACGCTGTGGCGTGACAAGCCCCGCCTCGACATTCCGGGCAGTACTTGGCTTCCAGATACCGGATATGGCGAACTCGCGCCGGAAACCGCCGACTATTTCCGCCGCGGGCTGCAGCATGCAACGGGCGGCGACCAGGCGAAGACTTTGGTCATCTATTGCCTGCGTCATTGCTGGATGTCCTGGAACGCGGCCAAACGCGCCAAGAGCCTCGGCTATACTCAGGTGCTCTGGTATCCTGAGGGGACCGAGGGCTGGTCGGATGCGGGATTTGCCCTCAAGGAGCAGGAGCCGTTGCCGCGTCCGTAAGCTTGCGCGAACCTCGCGCAACCATCGCGGCGATTTCTGGACTTGTTCGCGGGGATTTTTTCTGCGATGGCCCTGGTCTGGGGAACAAGTCCCACGCCTCTGTCCGTTTACTTTGAAGCTGATGGTGGTCCATGACGCTGATGCTGGCGAGCGTCGCCGATGCGGCGGAGGCCGAGATTGCGCTGATCGAAGGCGCCGATGTCATCGATCTCAAGGACCCTGCACAGGGTCCGCTCGGGGCGCTGGAAATCTTGATCGTTCGCGCGACGGTCGCGGCGGTCGCCCGCCGCCGCCCCGTCAGCGCGGTCACCGGGAATCTGGACATGGTTCCCGCGGTGATTGCCGCGGCTGCCGAAGCGCTGGTCGCCGCCGGCGTCGACTATGTCAAGGTGGGCTTTTTCCCGAGCGAGGTGGCGCAGGCCTCGATCGATGCGCTGCGGCCCGTCGCGGCGAAGACCCGTCTCGTCGCTGTCCTCTTCGCCGATCTACCCCACGACCTGTCGCTGCTTCCACGCTTCGCTGCCGCCGGTTTCAAGGGCGCGATGCTGGATACGGCGATGAAAGGCAAAAAGCGCCTGATCGATCACATCGATATTGCCGGGCTCAAGGTGTTCGTCGATCTCTGCCGCAACTCGAAGCTGATGGGCGGGCTTGCTGGCTCGCTCGAGCCGCCAGACATCGCCCGCCTTCTGCTTCTCGATCCGTGCTTTCTCGGGTTTCGCGGCGCACTTTGCGGCGAAGGCGACCGCACGCAGCGGATTGACGCGACCCATGTCAAACTGGTGCGCGATCTGATCCCGCACGAGCACGGGGCGGCAAATTCGAGCGAGGAAGCCAAGGTCGATTGGCGCTTCCTCGCGGCGCGCGGCTACTCGCTCGACAGCGAGGAAAAAAGGGAAACCGACCGCGTTTTCGTTCATGATCTCGTGTTGCCGATCTCCATCGGCGCTTATGACTTCGAGCGCAACCGGACGCAGCGTGTGCGTTTCAATGTCGACGTCGATGTTCGCCGCGGCGCCCATCATGCCGAAGATATGCGCGACATCTTCTCTTACGATCTCGTCGTTGATGCGATCCGCTTGATCCTGAGCCGCGGCCATGTCGATCTAGTCGAGACATTGGCCGAACGGATCGCCGATGCTCTGCTTGCTCATCCACAGGTCGCTTGCGCCAGGATCCGCGTCGAGAAGCTCGACGTGATCGAAGGCAGCGTCGGCATCGAGATCAATCGCGAGCGCGTAGTGCAATCGGGCAAGTTGCATCAGCTTTTCAGCGAAGTTTCCGACCTCACCGCTTCGAAGACGGGCGGCTAGGGCGTATTTTCGTATCGATTTGCATTACGCTTGCAGCAATTCCATGATTGTGAAGAGCCTTCTCGAAAGGCTAGCCTTCTCGATCGGCGGGTCTATCGCGTGCTCTCGCAAAAGGCCCCACGTCCCCTCGTCGTCAAGCTCGGCGGCAGTCTCGCCGGCTCGCGCGACCTCGCGGCTTGGCTTGCCGCGCTCGACCGCTTCAGAGGCCAATTGGTCGTCGTACCCGGCGGTGGCGCCTTCGCGGATACGGTGCGCCGGATGCAGGCGAAAATGCACTTCGACGATCCGGTGGCGCATCACATGGCGCTTGTCGCCATGGAGCAATACGGGATCGCACTCACGGCGCTATGGCCCCGGCTTTCCATCGCGGCTACACCAGCAGCGATCAGGCGCGTCTGGCGGATGCATCAAGTCGCCTGCTGGGCGCCGCCCAACATGGCGCTGGCGGCGGCTTTGCCGAAATCCTGGGAGGTCACGTCGGATAGTCTGTCCGCGTGGCTCGCCGGCGAACTTCGGGCCGAGAAGCTGCTGCTTATCAAGAGCGCCGATATCGGTGCCGAACTTGAGATCGCTGTTGCCGATCTCGTCAGCGCCGGAACTGTCGATCCCCTCTTCCCGCATTTTGCAGCGGCGAGCGGCGCCGATATTTTCATCGCCGGGCCGGGCTCGCTGCCAGCCGCAGGGGCGCTTCTGGCGCAAGGCCGCGTCACCGGAGCGCGCGTTAGGCTGGGGTGAAGGCGTATATATATCAGTCGCTTAGAAGGGACGAGGATGTCAGGTCAAAATACGTCGGCACGCGCTATAATCGGCGGTTCGCCAGCGTCATCACACAGCGCTGCGCAAGGGGTTCGAGTCACAGACCATGGTTGAGCGCTTGTTATTGTTGACCGGGCATTTTGCCTATCCGCGCCTCCTCAAGGTCATGAATGGTCTCGGTCCGGTGCCGTTCACGTGGCAGGTCTTCGACATTGGCGTCAAAGTCGCGGCACTGATGACGGAGGCCATCATCCTGCGCCGCCTGCCACGTCCGCTTGGGGCCGATCGCATTATCCTGCCGGGCCGATGCCGCGCCGACCTCACAATGCTGTCGCAGGAGATCGGCGTGCCCTGTGAGCGTGGTCCTGACGAGATTGCGGATCTCCCCGCCTATTTCGGCCGCGGCGGCCGTAAACCTGATCTCTCCCGCCACGACATCCGCATCTTCAGCGAAATCGTCGATGCCTCGGCGCTGTCGATCGACGTAATGCTGGCGCGCGCTGAGGCGATGCGCCGCGCCGGTGCCGACGTCATCGATCTGGGCTGTCTTCCCGATACGCCCTTCCCCAATCTCGAAGAGGGCGTGCGCGCCTTGAAGGCGGCTGGCCATAAGGTCAGCGTCGATTCGGCCAATACGACGGAACTCGAACGCGGTGCTGCCACGGGCGCGGATTATCTCTTGAGCCTCACCGAAAAGACGCTCGACATTGCGCGGAAATATCCCGTGACGCCGATCCTGATCCCGCAGCCGCATTCGGATCTCAACTCGCTGCGGCGAGTGGCAGAAGCCGCGGCCGCGGAAGATATCCCCTTCATCGCCGATCCGATCCTCGACCCGATCCACTACGGCTTTGCCGCTTCGCTGGAACGCTACATCGCCGCGCGCCGGCTGATGCCGGAGGCCGAGATGATGATGGGTACGGGCAACCTCACCGAATTGACCGAGGCCGATTCTGCCGGCATCACGGCGCTGCTGCTGGGGCTCTGTTCTGAACTTTCCATTCGCAACGTGCTCGTTGTCCAGGTGAGTCCGCATACGCGCCGCACTCTGGCCGAACATGATGCCGCCCGTCGGCTTATGTATGCCGCACGCGCCGACGATGCGCTGCCAAAGGGCTTCGGCGCCGGCCTGCTGCAGGTTCATGACTTGAAGCCGTTTCTCTCTTCGCCGACGGAAATCGAGGAGCGCGCCAAGATCGTTCGCGACTCGAATTATCGGATCGAGACCGCCGCTGATGGAATCCATCTCTATAACCGCGACGGCCATCATGTGGCGCGCGATGCCATGTCGCTCTATCCGTTCCTCAACGTAGCGGCAGACAGTGCCCATGCGTTCTATCTCGGCACCGAACTCGCGAAGGCGGAAATCGCTTTCACGCTCGCCAAGCGCTACATCCAGGACGAGCCGCTCGATTTCGGCGTCGCGACCGAGCATGCGGAAGAGGATTTAACGCGGCTTCGCGAGGCCGGGCATACGCTGCGCGCCGGCAAGCCGGAGAATTGAACCGATGCCGATGATCCGCGAAACGATCGTTACGACGGTCGATGCCGAAGGCCGCGTGTATATCGCGCCTCTCGGGCTTATCGCAGAGGGGGAGCATTGGATCATCGCGCCGTTCCGACCCTCGACGACGCTGACCAATCTGCAAGCTGTTCCCTATGCCGTCGCCAACTACACGGATGATGTGCGTATCTTCGCCGGCTGCCTCACCGGCAAGCGCGATTGGCCGCTCGCCAAGCGCGACGGGTTCGCAGTGCCGCGTCTCGCCGCGGCACTAGCCCATGCCGAACTTGCCGTCGACCGGGTCCAGGACGACCCACAGCGGCCGCGCTTCGTCTGCCGTGTGCTACGACGAGAGCAGCATGCGCCGTTTGAGGGTCTGAACAGGGCCAAGGCCGCGGTGCTCGAACTGGCGGTACTCGTCAGTCGGCTTGATTTCCTGCCTTGCGACAAGATCGAACGGGAGATCGCCTATCTCAAGATCGCGATAGACAAGGCCGCCGGACCGGAAGAGGCGGAAGCCTGGGGTTGGCTCATGGAAAAGGTCCAGGCGCATTACGACGCCTCGGATCAGCCGATTACAAAGACGAGCGATCGCAATTGAAGACGGTCACTGCGAGGAGCAAGGCGACGAAGCAGTCCGCACCAGGACCGGCTGGATTGCCTCGCCGCGCTCGCGATGACGCTAACCCCGCTGCGCCGCCAGCAGCGCGACGGCGCAGGCAGGCGCGCAATCGGCAGCTTTTTCGCGTATCTCCGGCAAAGCCGGAATCATTACATCGAAGTCGACATAGGCACGCGCAAGCCGCTCCGCGAGCCGCTTGACAAGGAAGCGACCTGCCCCGGCGCCGATGATCGGCGCCTTGGCGTCGATCTCGGCATACGAGAGGATGAGATGGACGCCATCGGTGATCGCCCGCAGTTGCGTCTCCGCAAAATATCGCGCCAATTGCGTAAGCGCGCTCGGGCTTACATCCTTCGCATCATAGCCGATCTGCCGGGCGAGGCGCGCCTGCGAAGCTTCGTTCGTTTTCGGCTGCCCGTCGGCGGTCTGCATGTGGTCCGCGCCGTCCGGTAATTCGCCGAGAATGCGATAGACGTCGCTGGCGTTGGCGAACCATTCGTTCATCAGTGGCACCCAGCGCCCGCCGAAGGGCACAAGGTTCAGTCCCGCCATGAGGAAGCTGCGCACGACACCGGCATAGACCAGTTCGCCGTGGGCCATGCGGTCTGCGTCGTTGCTGCCGCGCGTCGCGACGCGGCCTTCGCGGATCGGGATGATGTCCGTGGTGGTCGAGCCGATGTCGACAAAGAGCGCGTCTCTGAAACGTCTCGCCGCGAGCGCCGCGCTGGCGTGCCAATTGGCTGAGGCAATGGCGTCGGTCTTGTCCGCTACGGCGTCTGCGCCGACAAAGCCGTGGGACCCTGCATAGAAGAGGATTGGTCGCGACGCGAGTTCACGGCAGGCGATTTCTGCGATGGCCGCGACGCCAATTTGTCGATCAGCGAAAGTATCGGAGAGTTCGGCCGTCATGGTCGCGGCATGGAGATCTGCGGGGCCGAGCGCCACCTTGGCTTCGGTGAAGGCGCGATCCAATTCTGCGAGGCCAAGCCACAAAGGCGAAGCGATCTGCACGACATTAACGATATGCCCGGCTTCCAGCCGCGCCGCCTTTAAATGCGCGCCGCCGATATCCCAGCCGATGATGCTCTGCATTTTGGCCCGCGAAACGCTCCATTTAACCCGCAAATGCTCTAGCATGAGAGCAGGTTGGCGCGAAGCGGAGTGGACGTTTGGACGTAATCCCAGTCATCGATCTTAAAGGCGGCGAAGTCGTACGGGCGCAGGGCGGCGCGCGGCACCTCTACGCGCCGATCCAAACACCGCTTTCGTCGACGAGCCGCCCGGCGGATGTCGTCGCCGGCTTTCTGTCTCTATATCCATTCCGCACGATCTATGTCGCCGATCTCGATGCGATCGAAGGCCGGGGCAGCCAAACCGCAGTTTTCGCCGAGCTTGAGGCCAGATTCCCCGGCGTCGGCTTTTGGGTCGACGCCGGGATTGCCGCGAGTGGCGAGGCAGCGGCATGGCTTGCGGCTCATCGCGGCGATCTCGTGCTCGGCAGCGAAAGCCTGCGCGAGGCCGACCTATGCGCGCGCCTCCCGGCTCTGCCACGCTGCTTGCTGTCGCTCGATTTTCGCGGCGATCATTTTCAAGGTCCCCCGCGTCTTGCCGAGGATGAGAACTCTTTGGCCCTTGCGCCTCATCGTGATGACATTGGCCCGTGTCGGAAGCGGTACAGGGCCCGATCTCGACCGGTTGCGGAGCATTGGTGCCCAAGCCGGGGACCGTCGCGCCGTCTACGCTGCGGGCGGCGTACGTGGCCCGGAGGATCTCTGGCTTTTGAAACGTGCCGGGTTGGCCGGCGCGCTCGTCGCCTCGGCCATCCATGATGGCCACGTCACCGCGAATGATTTCTGCGAAGCACAATGAGAAAGGGGAGCCCTAAGGGGCCCCCCTGCCACCTGTCCTGACGCAACGGCGCATCCGCGCCATCCGGATCAGTTGGGCGCGAAAGGATGCTTGGCGGTGTTGCGTTTTGCGACGACTTCGGAAGCCTTCGGCTCTCCCTTGACCGCCCGCGCGATGGCCTCCTTAGTGGCGCGATAGTTGAAGTCCTGGATCTTCTTGTCGTCGTCGGCTTCCCAATGGATGAAAACGCCGACACAGATGAAGATATCGTCGGCTTCTTCCACCGGGATCACGCCTTCGGCGACGCTGTCGGCGACCGCCTTGCCAACGGCGTGCTGCGCCGGGCCGAACATTTGCACGGCTTGCTTGGCACTCTTGATCGTCACTTTGTTGTAAAGCACCGTGTTGGGCTTGCACATAAGGTTCGGTGCAACCAGTGCAAGCAGTGTTGTAAACCCGTCCTTGTCGTTGGTCAGCGCATTGGCGAAGGCGCTCTCCGCCGCACTGCCGCGCGGTCCCATAATGAGATCGATATGGGCAACCTCATTGCCGTCGCCGACGAGCGATTTGCCGACACATAGTTTCGTTATCTTGGCCATAATCATTTCCTCCGGTGGAACACAACCAAACCTGCCGAGGCTTTCGGCAGGAACAAAACGCCTATCCTTGTTGTCGGCGCCCATCATGTACCGGCGCCACCCTCCAGGGTACTGCCAGCTTCCATGGAACAGGCCGGTTGGCCAGATAGCGGCGGATTTGTCCGCACGGGCCCAACTCAAGCATCATTGTGACGCCTGGGCAAGACATTGCGCAGCCGATCTGCGAAAAGCGTCGCTACCGTCAGGTCGGCGCTCGTTCCGGGATTGCGGCCACGCGACTTGAGGCTGCGGTCGAAGGCCAGCAATTCGGCCAGGCAATCGCTGTTTCGTGTTTGAAAAATCGAAAGCATCTCCGAAGCTTCGCGTTGGATCTCAGAGGCTGCGGCGGGGCCGTATTTTCGCCGGATATGGCTATCGGGAAAGGCCGCAAGAAAAGTCAGATAGACGGCCAAGATTGGCCACGGCGGCTTAAGGCCACATTGACGAGCTTTGGCCAGCGCCGCGAAGCCGGTCACGAAAATATCATGGAAGTTGGAGATGTACTGGAAGGCGAGAGCATCGCGGTCCGCCGCCTCGGCCATAGCCTCGTGCAGCCCTACGTCCGCGGGTTCGCGCACATCGTAGCGGGGCACATCGCCGAGCCCGCCGGGATTGGCGAGGCTGATCGCGCGAAACACCTGCTCCGCGTCGTTGCAATCAAGGCTCTTCAGCACATTCGCGAGCGCGCATCGCAAATCGTTGCCGCGCTCGGCTGCGGCGGCGAGCGGAGCACACAGAAGCAGTATGCCGAGATTGGTGTTCATCTTTACTGCTGCGAGAGTTGCCTCGACAGCGCCGAGCACGCGTGCGCCTACCGAAGCGCCGGGCTCTGAAAGCGGAGCCGCTGCGGCGGCCGCGCTGGCCAGAAAATCCGCGACGTTCATGCCGTGACCGGCGGCAAGAATATGGACATTGCCGGGCTTCGGCGCTTCGATCTCGTCGCGGCACGCAGCACGAAAAGCCTCGCTGACCTCGGCCGCCGTAATCAAAAGGCCATCTCCGCAAGCGGCGCCGAAGTCACGGCATAACGGGCAAGAAGTGCGCCGGCGAGCTCTTCGGCGATCGAAAAATCAGTCACGCTTTGCAGGCCTTGCCAACCCGGCATGCTGTTGACTTCGATGACCGTTAGGCGCCCATCGGCGCCCCGCAACAGATCGACGCCGGCAAAATCGGCTTCGACCGCTGCGGCGGCTTTCAGCGCGACATCCTGCATTTCCCCGTCGAGCGTTACGGGCTCGGGCCGTGCGCCGAGCTTGACGTTGGTAATCCAATGGTCCGCGCGCCTCGTCATCGCGGCGAGAACCCGACCTTGCGCGACAAGCACGCGGACGTCGCTGTAACCGTTGCGTTCAATGCCGACGAAACGCTGAAGATAATAGACGCCGGCCATGGTCTCGATATCCGGCAGGTCCAATTCATGGCGGATGAGCTTCAGGCCGCGGCCTTGGGCGCCGAAGAGAGGTTTGAGGACCAGCGGGCCATTCAGACATTCACGCCGCACCAGCGCACGTGTCTGCCTTGGGCTTTGCAAAGCGAAGGTTTGCGGCGTCGGAATTCCATTCTTGAAGCATAGAAAACTTGTCGCCGCCTTGTCGACGCAGCGCTCGATGCTGCGCGGCGTGTTGGCGACAGGCACTCTGAGTTCCATCAAGGCATGCAAGATGCCGAGACGCAACGTGATCGATTTGAAGGAGCCGAGACCGATGGCGCGCACGAGAACAAGATCCGGCAGCCGCGCCGCAAATCCTGGAATGGCAATACCGCTCGGCCGTCGCGTGTCGAGGCTACAGGCCGAAAGTCGCACCGGGACGACGCGCGCGCCCAAGCGCGCAAAGGCGCGTGTCAATTCCCGCGCGTGCCATTCGAAACGATCGATGAGCAATGCGATCTGCGGGCCCGAAGCAGATTGCCTTTGTATCCGGGCGACTGCCGCATCACCCGAACGAGGCATCGAGCAGATCCTGAGAAATCTGACCGGCACGGAAGGTTTCACCCGTCTCGAGCGCGGTCACGATGACCGACGCCGGGCTGAACAAACTCGGGTCGATCTTATAGAAGTCTCCCTTAAAGGCCTTGAAGATTTCAGCGAACGGACGGCCATGGTCGCGCGAATTGACACTCGGCAGAGCTTTCGCAAGTTCGCGCGCCTCGGCGGCTGGTCCGGTTATCAAGAGATGCGCCTGTCCTCCATAGATGATCGCGTCATTCGTGCGTCCCATGGCGGTGACGAAATCCGGATGTGGCGGCGAGAGCGGCGCGGTGGCGACTCCGTCGACGACGCGCGACAGCGGAAACTTCAGTTCATGCACCTTGTGCAACGCGACCTCGAGCACGCGCGAGACGACTTGCACACCGCCGGCGAGGCTGCGGGTCGGCGCATAGATGAAAGTAAGGCGCTCCGGCGCGACACCGCAGTCACGCGCGACTTTGTCGACGATTTCGACCGGCGGCGGCTTATCGCCTTCGAGGACGAGAGTGGCGCGATCGGCCTTGTCTCTGTAGTCGAGATCCTGGAAAAGTGGCTCCTTGCGTGCCAAGGCGCGGGCCGGCCCTGACCCCAAGGCGAAGAAAGCATCCTTGCCTTCGCCATGGCTCAGCGCCCAGCCCGCATATTGGCTGGCGAGACAGGCGATGACCGGATCGCTCGTGCGAACCGTCAGATAGAACGGCCATCGCGGCGTTGCTGAAACTGGAGTGAGATCGACGGTGCCGAGACCGCCGAGACAAATCTTCGCGAGACAAATCCCCGCGTCGAGACCGCCGATCGTCTTGGCGCCGGCATCGATCAAGGTCTCGCCGCGTGATCCCTTTGTCGCAACAATACGAAAACGATCGCTCTCGGCGATAAGCCGGTCGACCAGCACGCCAGCGCGCAAATTGACGCTAACTTTACTTCGCTCCGTCATGCGGCATTTTCCTTATTGGCAATATCCGACAGATACTCACGAAAATCGTTGAGGCGCTGATCGACAAGCGCCCGCGCAATCGCGGGCTCCTCCGCCTCACCAGAAATGGTGCAGACAGGATCGCCATTGCGCAAGCGTGTTCCTGGCTTTTGCCGGTCCTTGCACCACTCCGGCCAATCGAAATTCGGCATTGAGGCAAGATCGCAAGGCGCATAGGCGATCGATGTCGCGCAGGCCATCGCAAAAATTAAAGATTGGCTCGGCAAGCAGCCGCGACAGGCCTCGATATGGGCGGTTAACAATCCGCCTTCGCGATCAACGAAAATATCGAGTGTCGCTCCGGGGCGTGGGTTGATTTCCAGGAGATGAAAAGCATCATTTGCCACGAGAAAATCGATGCTATTCAAGCCGACGAGACGAAAAGCCGCGGCCACGCCTTCCGCCGCATCGTAGAGATTTTTTGCCAACGCGGCGGCGATGCTCCACCGGCTGCACGGCGCCACCAAAGCGAAAAGGCTTGTCGCCGTTCGATGCCGGCCATTGCGTGCTCATTCCCAGCATTTGCGATTGGCGTCCATTGGCGAGAAGCAGAACCGACACCGGAGTACCATCCACGCGGCGCTGATAATAGTCACCGGGCCCTATGCTCCGCGACCGCGCTGGGGCGACATGTAGACCACCGCCGCCGCCTTGCCGCTTGATGAGCCATTGGCCCGATTCCGATGGCGGGTTGAGCCGGATCTCAGGATGCGGGATCGCCAAGCTCTGGCAGACGTCGGCAAGGACGCGCGGATTCTTCGCCTGCGCCACCACCACGGCGCTGTTGCCGTAGAGCGTAAAATGTCGCGCGATCTCGTCGAGGAGTTCTGTCCTGTCTTCGAATCCGCTGCCATAGACGACACCGATCGGTTTTTCCCCCTGAGCGAGATGTAGAAGCCGATCGATCAGGAATGGCGCTTCGAACCCGCGCTCCACGTCCGCCGCCACGACATTGCGAGCCGCGAGGGCGCGAGTGTCCAGGTCGTCGAAAAAATCAGCGACAAGAGGCCGATAAGCCGCGCGCCGCGCGGACGCGGCCAGAGCCCGTCCGGACGCGGCGGCGATGAGGACCGATTGCGATTCAGACGAGGTCACGCGCAAGCTTGAAGGCGTCGCGGAAATCAAGGCACAGAGCCTTGTCGGACGTCGCCATTTTCTTGAAGAGCTGGCAATTCTGTCTGGTATTTCACATTGCCGATGGCAAGCGCGCCGATGCCGAGACTGCCGCCGGGCAGCTCCTTGCCGTTGTCGTGCGAGTCCAGACCCTCGATGCCGTAAGGCGGCACAGCATTGACGTCGGCGGAAACCAGAAGGTTCGTCGCCTTCTTGATGTCTTCTGCGGAGAGGATCCGGACGCCGGCGCGGCCGGCGCAGAGCGCGATCTCAGACGCGACAAGTGCCGCCAGCTTTTTGTCCGGCGTGCTGGCATCGACGAACTCGACGCTCACGCCGAAGCGCTTCTTAATTTCGCCGGCGGCCTTTTCCACACGAGCCTGCGCCGTCGTGGCCGGCCAAGGTGACTTTTGCGCCTTCGAGAGCGGCAATGACGCCGGAGGAAAATCCGACAACGCCGGTTGCGCCGTAGATGATGACTTTCGTGCCAGAAAGGGTGCGATGCTTCTTATCCTTGAGAACCTTTTCGACGCAGGCGACCATCGCGGCGGCGGTGGTAAAGGAGCCCGCGGGATCGGCGAAAATCGAAATCTCAAATGGCTTGAGCAAAGCTCCGCGCGCTTTGTCAATCATGTCGAGGGCGAGGATGGCGTCCTTGCCGGCAATAAATGCGCCGGTCCGCACCGCGTCTCTCGGCGACCGCGAGAACATCGCATCCTGGACGAGCGGGACAATCTCCTCGAGCGTGACGTTCACATACGGGGTCACCGAATCATAGCCGGCATCGAGTGCCATATTCACATCGAAAGGACTCATATGTTTCAACGGACTCAACATGTGCAATATCAGTTTTGCCATTAGGTGGATCCCCATCGTTGGCCTTGGGCGCCGAGGCTCAAATCGATCCTGGCACCGTGATTTATTCCTTTGCAGATGAGCATGACCGGATTCGGCCGCGCGCCATCTTGAACGCGCCTTTCTTTCTGAACAAGTCCGACAAGTCGCTGCGCTTCATCGTCGCTGCCGGCGAAGGCAAATCCTGTCGGCCCCCAGGAGCTCTGGCCGATGCCTTGCGCGCCATGCCGTTCGAGCCGCGCCATGATCGCCGCGACGCTCGGGCTCGTATAGCGAGCGCCGCCTTGCGCATGGGCGAAATAATTGCCCAGAATTGTCTGAATTCGGCTGATGGCCTCTCCGAACTGGGGCAGATCGCGCTCGGCCAGCGCTGGCAATGCTTGCATGAGCACGCTGCGGCAAATACCGGCTGCCGCGTCTGCTGAAAATGGCGGTAGAGCCGAAAAAGCCTCGCGTTCGCCCGCTCCATGCACGCCTTTGAGTTTGCCGTCCATAACGAGAATGACCCGCCAATCTTCGGGGAATGGAAGATGGCAGAGGATTGGCGGCATCGTCTTGCCGGCGCCGTGCCCACCATCGACGACAAGACCGCCGGTAGAAAAAAGTGCCGCGCCAATTCCTGACCTTGAGCCACGCTGCAATAAAATCGCGTCGCCGGCTACGTCCGGCGCAAGCCCTTCGAAGCGGCGCACGCCCGCAGCGACACCCAATGCGAGTTGCGTTCCCGAGCCAAGCCCGGCATGCGCGGGGATCGCTTGATGAACCGTTATGCCATAGCACGTTTTGAGCTGCAGCTGGTCGCGCAACAGGGCGACATGCTCCGCGACCCGTTCGCGCTCCGGGCCTGCGACCCAGTCTGCCGCCGCCGCCGCGATTGTCAGCGCGGTCACGGGCCGGTCGATCGCGAGGCCGAAACTGCCGAAATCGGCGGCCCAGGTCGCCGTTGAGATCAAGAAAACCGAGGTGAAGCCGCGCCGACGTTTGCACCTTAACGCTGTCTTGCATTTGCCCTCAACAAAATATCCGAAATGAATCTTCGTCTCGTTCTTGCGAAATCCATCGGAACAAAACGCGCCGCGACTTCGTGCGACGCGATGGTCCCCCTCGCCATGTATCTAGCGCGCTTTTGGATCGGGTGAAACGCGTAGTGCATTCAAGAAACTAAGGTGGCGTCGGGGCGCAAAACCTAAATCGGTTTTTAGGAACGCGCTCCAGACTGGACCGAAATCATCGATATTGCCATACTGTGAACACGAATGATCTTGCCGAAAGGGCCCCCAATGAGTGAAACGAAGCGAGAGCGGGCCTATGATGAGGCCGAGATCAAGGTACGGCTGGCAGAAGAATTGCCGCACTGGCGGTACGAAGGTGGCTGGCTAAGACGGACCTATCGAACCCATGGTTGGAAAGGCACGCTTATGCTGATCAATGCGGTGGGCCATCTCGCCGAGGCGGCTTGGCATCACCCGGATTTGACGGCGTCTTATGCCTGGGTCGAAGTGCGCTTGCAAACGCACACGGCCAAGGGCATCACCGACAAGGATTTTCAATTAGCGAAAAAGATCGAAGAGGTTGTGCATTGGCAGCCGGGCAAGGAAGGCGGCGCGCTCGAAGGAACTCCGACTGAAGACCAACGCTTCGCCTATATCAAATATGACAAATCATGAACATGTTTCCTGCCGGTCTCAGCTCGCAGCAGCAGCGACAGAGTGAGGAATAAATGAAGGCTTTTGTCGATGGTGCAGCGGTACCGCTCGAAGCGGCCGCCGCAGCGGCGGCGCGTTTGCTTGGTGAAGCCCGGCTGCCGGTGGTGGCCGGCCTCGCGACCGATGTCGCCGGCACGCGCGCCGCGATCTTGTTGGCGGAAAGGCTGCGCGGCGCCTATGACCATCTGCGCAGCGAAGTCTTGCTGCGAGATATCGATGTCATGCGACAGGCGGGACGGATGCTGACGACCGCGAATGACGCGCGGCTGCGCGCCGATTGCGTCCTTTTCATCGGTCCGAAGTTGCATGCGTCCTGGCCCGGCGCGCTGAAGCGTCTGGATCTCGGCGCGCCGCCGCGTTTCGCCGAAGGCAAAGCAAAGCGAAAAATCTTCTGGCTCGGCCCAGGCCGTGGCGAGGCGGCAGAAGCGGGCGCGATCGAGATTGTGGCGACGCCCGGCGCACTTCCGCATGTCGTTGCCAGTCTGCGCGCCGCCGTGCTTGGTCGCAAGACCCGCACAGGCAGCGCCATCGGCCAAAAATTGACCGAGCTGGCCGCGCAATTGAAGGCGGCGCATTTCGGCGTGATCGTCTGGTCGGCGGACTCGCTCGACAAATTGACGATCGAGATGATCCACGGCCTCGTCGTCGATCTGAATCAGAAGACGCGCTTTTCGAGCCTGCCGCTGGTGCCTGGCATGAACGCCTATGGCGTGGTGCAGACCTCGGGATGGATGACTGGCTTTCCCATGCGTACCGGTTTCGGGCGCGGCTTTCCCGAGCATGACACGTGGCGCTTCGACGCCAACCGCATGGTCGATGCCGGTGAGGCCGACGCCGCGCTGTGGATTTCTGCCTATGGCGCCGAGGCGCCGCAATGGAAGCGGCAGGTTCCCTTCATTGCGCTCGCGACGCCGCCAACCCGCTTCGCCTATCCGCCGAAGGTTCGCATCGACGTCGGTTCGCCTGGGCAGGATCATGACAGCATCGAATATGCCCGGGACATCGCGACCTTCACCCTGGTGAAGGCAAAAAGTGCGAGCGATGCGCCGCAGGTTGCCGAGGTCCTCGGCCTCATCGACGGACATTTGACGAAAGGAAGCGAGGCATGTTGATACGCCTTTCCGGTGGTCGCGTCATCGATCCCGCGAACGGGCGAGACGGCATCGGCGACATATGGATCCGCGACGATCGGATCGTCGCGCCGCCTGCGGGCGAGACGCCGGACGCGGTCTATGACGTTTCTGGCAAAATTGTCATGGCCGGCGCCATCGACATTCACTCCCATATTGCCGGCGGCAATGTGAATACCGCCCGGCTGCTCCTGCCGGAAAATCATCGCGCGCACACGCCGCGCCCGGCGGGGACGCCACTGTCTACGGCCGGGTGGTCGACCTTCGAGACTGGCTGCCGCTATGCCGCTATGGGCTTCACGACCGTCATCGAGCCGGCGATCGTGCCGCACCACGCCTTGCATGCGCATCTCGAACTCGCCGACGTTCCGATCATCGACAAGGGTATTTTGACGGTGCTCGGCGACGATGATTTCCTGTTGTCGCTGATGCGTGACGGCAAGAACAGGACGCAGATCGCGGATTATCTTGCCGCGATGCTCGCGGCGAGCAAGGGCCTCGGCATCAAGTCCATCAATCCTGGTGGGTCGGTCGCTTTTCAGAATAATGCGCGCAGCTTCGATCTCGACGATGTCGTGCCGAATTATGGTGTCACATCGCGGCAGATCGTCGAGACCTTGCAGCAGGCGGTCATCGACATCAAGATTCCGCACCCGCTTCATCTTCACACCAATAATCTCGGCCTCGCCGGCAATGTCGAGACCGCGATCAAGACGATCGCGGCGGCGCGCGGCAAGCCCCTGCATCTCGCGCATCTGCAATTCTATTCCTACGGTAAAGAGGGCAAACGCGGCTTTTCTTCCGCCGCTGCCCAGCTTGCGGAGGCGGTCAATGCGGCCCCGAACGTGACGATCGATGTGGGCCAAGTGATGTTTCGACAGACGGTGACCGTGTCGCTCGACGTCATCCGCCAGTTCAGTGCGGTGAATATGGCGAAGCCGCGCAAATCGGTTATCTACGACGGCGAGACGAATGGCGCGGGAGTGGTGCCTTACCTCTACAAGTCGGACAGTTTCTACAACGCCGTGCAGTGGGCCTGCGGCCTCGAACTCTTCCTGCTCGTCAAGGATCCGATGCGCGTCTTCTTCACCACGGATCATCCGAACGGCGCGCCCTACACCACCTATCCCGACATCTTCGCCTTGATTATGAGCCGCGACGCCCGGGCAAAATGGCTTGCCGACGTGCCGAAAGAGGCGGTCGAGATGACCACCTTGCCGTCGATCAGCCGCGAATATTCGTTCAGCGAAATCGCGACGATGACGCGGGTGGCGCCGGCCAAGCTCCTAGGTCTTCGAGACCGCGGTCATTTGACTTCGGGGGCGCTCGCCGATGTCGCAGTCTACAATGACGACAAAGACCGAGCGAATATGTTCCGCTTTGCCCATCTTGTGTTCAAAGACGGCGATCTCGTGATCCGCGACGGGCGCGTGACGCATTATCGCTGCGGGCGCGCTCTGACGGTCCAGCCCGGCTATGATGCCGGCATCGATCGTCGGCTTTCGCGCTATTATGACGACACCTACGGATTGTCCCGTGAGATGTTCAAAGTGCCTGTGGGGGTGATTGGTCGCGAACATGCTTTCGAGGAGGTCGCATGCGGCCGATGATCAAGAACGGCGTCCGCATCGACGATAGTTTTGCCGAAGCCTTTCCGATGCGCGGAACGGCGTTGATCATTACAGCGCCGAACAAGCGTTGGGCGCGGCAAGCGGCGACGACCATGACCGGCTTTGCGACCTCGGTGATCGGCTGCGGCGCGGAGGCCGGGATCGATTGCGAAGTTGATGGGCACGATACGCCCGACGGCCGGCCGGGTGTACGCGTCCTTATCTTTGCTATGTCGACCGATGAGTTGCAAAAACAGCTCACGAATCGCGTCGGCCAATGCGTGTTGACGTCGCCGGGTTCCGCATGTTTCTCGGATTTGAAGGCTCCGGACGAGTTGAAGATCGGCGATCTGCTGCGCTATTTCGGCGACGGCTGGCAGATCTCGAAGAAATTCGGCGATCGCCATTTCTGGCGCATTCCGGTGATGGACGGCGAATTCGTCTGCGAGGCGAAGACGGGGATGACCAAGGGCGCCGTCGGCGGCGGCAATCTCCTCATCCTGGGCGCAACTTACGAGACGACACTACGTGCGGCCGAGGCGGCGATCGACGCGATGAACGAAGTCCGCGACGCGATCATGCCGTTTCCCGGCGGGATCGTCCGCTCAGGCTCGAAAGTCGGCTCGAAATACAAGGCGTTGCATGCTTCCACCAATGACGCCCATTGCCCGACCTTGAGGGGGCAGGTGGCGACCGCGCTCGACGAGGACATCGGCTGCGTTCTCGAAATCGTGATCGACGGACTTACGGAGGCCGCCGTCGCCGAGGCCATGCGCGCCGGCATCGCCGCGATCGTCAAGCTCGGGCCGCGCAACGGTGCACGCCGCATCGGCGCCGGCAATTATGGCGGCAAACTCGGTCCCTTCCATTTCCACTTGAAAGATCTGTTGCCGTGACCCCGCTCGTCCTCACTCTCAAAGCCAAGCCGGCTCAGAGGCTCGATCTCTCGCCGCTGTCGCCGCATCTGCTTAAAGGCAAGACCGTCAAGGATATTGCCGCGATCGACCTTGCGACGACGCGCGAAAAGCTCGCCGTCGGCGATCTCTTCAATATCCGCGCCGGCTCTACCGACGACATCCGCATCGAAGGCGGCTGCGAGCGCTTCGACAATATCGGCCAAGGCATGCAGAGCGGCCGCATCACAGTCTCGGGCGATGTGGGCACCAATGCCGGCCGCAAGATGACGGGCGGTGACCTCGTCATCTCCGGTAATGTCGGGCCTTACGCTGGCTCCGCAATGGCGGGGGGACGGCTGGAGATCCTTGGCGACGCCGGGGATTTCCTTGCGGCGCCACGCGAGGGCGAGATTCACGGTATGACCGGCGGCTTGCTGATCCTGCGCGGGACAGCGGGCGAACGCGCCGGCGACAGATTGCGGCGCGGCACGATCCTGATCGAAGGTGACGCCGGCGATTGGCTCGGCAGCCGGCTCATTGCTGGAACGCTCGTTGTGCTCGGCCTTACCGGCGTCAGTCCCGGCTACCTCATGCGCCGCGGCACGATTGTTCTCGCCAAGGCGCCGGCGCTGACGCCAACCTTTGTCGATTGCGGCAGGTTTGCGTCGACGTTTACGGCGCTGTTCGGGCGATTTCTGCAAGACGAGAGCCGAGGCGCGGGGCGGCTGTTCAAATCGCCGCTGCGGCGGTTCGTCGGAGACATGGCGGTGCTCGGCAAGGGTGAAATCCTCGTGCCGGCGTGATCTGATCCGAGATCCGCAAATTTGCCGGCGCGATCACCAGAAATCTTCTGTACGGTGGATTTGCCTCGCGCCCCAGATCAGCTAGATTAAGAAAGGCTTAACCAAGGACCGGGGCGAATGGAGAGCCGGACGCAGGACTTTGTGGCATCGCGAATGAGCGACGCCCTACAGTCTGAGGCTGAAGCGGCGAATGTGCCGCCTTCGTCCGAAAAACTGAAGCTTGCCGTTCGCCGCGCGCGACTCGACGATTCCGAGCGCACACGCGTAGTTGCGGAATTGCGCGGGGCGGAAATCGCCCGTCTCGAAATGTTGCGCGACTCGCTTCTGCCGGTCATTGCCGAGATTCCGAAAGACACCGATCTTTTCGATGTAGGACTCGTTGCGGGAGAGAGGTCACGGCTCTTCATCGACATGATCGGCTTCGTCGAAATGGGCCGCGACCGCCGCACCTATCACTTCGTGCAGGATACGCGGCACGGCCGGGTCGTGATTGCCGAAAGCGAGCGGCTGGAGCCGATCGTCGATGCGGTCACGGATTATATCGCCCGCCGTCTGATTGAGCGGGAAAAGGCGCTCGCCTCCGATCTGACGCTCGATCAAGCGGCCCGCGCTCATGCCGAGACAGAAGAAAAAATCGCCGCGCGGCACCAACCGCCGGCTCCAGCCGCCGCACCTACACGAAGGCCTGGCCTGTTCGGCCGTGGCCTAGCTTTTCTTACTGAAGTCATGGGCTCGGCGCTTCTCTTCGCGCTGGTGGCACTCGGCGCCTGGACGGCCTGGAAGTATGTCGCTGCCTTATGGGCGGCGAGGTACGGCGGCTGAGCGGATATCGGGCCGGCGTTTTAGGGGTTCGGCGTACTCCTGTCGCTGAGGAATGCCGCGTGTCGGCGCATCAGTTCACCGGCCAAGGCGTCCGCGATCAATTGGCGCGTCTCCTCGATTCCATAAAGCGCAATGAACGAGCCGAAGCGCGGGCCGCGGCTTTCGCCGAGCAGCACCTGGTAGAGCATGTTGAACCATTCGTTGGAGACGCCGGGGCGTTCCGGCGTCGCGCCTTTGGCGGCAAAATCCTGATAGCGCGGGATCGGCCGCGCAATGTCGTAGAGCGCGGTTTGAATCTCTTCTGCGCTGGCCGTTTTCGGCAGGGCTGCGAGCATGTTGGAGAGTTGCAGCAGGGCCGTACTCTCCGTCTCGTCGGGTAAACGATAGGTTTTGTTCGGCCGCACGAAATCGCGGAAATAACGAACCGCATAGGTGATAAGCTGGTCGAGCCGCGGATGCGTCTGCGGCGAGACATCCGGCGCGTAGCGGCGCAAGAAGCCCCACAATACCTGGCTGTCTTCACTGTTTGCCACCGCCGCGAGGTTCAGCAGCATGCCGAAGGAGATTGTCGTGCCGCGGCCTTCGTGGCGCAGGACTTCCGGCTGCGGAGGCGCACCGGCATGGATGTGCCACACCGGATTGCCAAGCCGATCTTTGATCTCCTGACGCGGATAGGCGTCAAGAAATGAGAGATAATCGTCAACCGTGCGTGGGATGACGTCGAAATAGAGCCGCTTCGCCGCAGTTGGCTTCTGATACATGAAGAGCGAGAGGCTCTCGGGGCTCGCATAGGTCAGCCATTCTTCGATCGTCAGGCCGTTGCCCTTAGACTTCGAGATCTTCTGGCCCTTCTCATCGAGAAAGAGTTCGTAAATGAAGCCTTCAGGTGGCGTGCCGCCGAGCGCCCGCACGATCTCGCCGGAGAGCTTGACCGAATCGATAAGGTCCTTGCCCGCCATTTCGTAATCGACGCCGAGCGCATACCAGCGCATCGCCCAATCTGGTTTCCACTGGAGTTTGCATTTGCCGCCGGTAACCGGAGTGACAAAGCCTTCGCCGGTCTGCGGGTCGCGCCAGGCGATCGTGCCGGCCGCGGCATCGACTACGTCGATGGGCACTTGCATGACGATCCCTGTCCGCGGATGGATCGGCAGAAAGGGTGAATAGGTCGCGGCGCGCTCCTGTCGGAACGTCGGCACCATGATCGCCATCACCGCTTCATAGCGGGCGAGCAGGCACAGCAGTGCCGCATCGAATCGGCCGGAACTATAGTAGTCGGTCGCCGAGGCGAATTCGTAGTCGAAGCCGAACTGGTCGAGAAATCCGCGCAACCGTGCATTGTTGTGTGCGCCGAAGCTCGCGTGCGTGCCAAAGGGATCGGGAATCTGCGTCAAAGGCTTGCCGAGGTGGGCGGCGACGAGTTCCTTGTTCGGAATATTGTCCGGAACTTTGCGCAACCCATCCATATCGTCTGAAAAGGCGATGAGCCGGGTCTTCACCTCGTCATCCGTCAGTACCCTGAAGGCGTGCCTGACCATGGTGGTGCGGGCGACCTCACCGAAGGTGCCGATATGCGGCAGGCCTGAGGGGCCATAACCTGTCTCGAAGATTACCTCCTTCTGGCCAGTGCGTGCGATTCGGGCGAGTATCTTGCGCGCCTCCTCGAAGGGCCACGCAGCTGCCCTGTTTGCAGCATCGCGGAGAGAAAGCAGGTGACCGGCCGGATTTGCGGCGGAAGGCATAGTGTTTTCCTGGTTGAGCGTGGCTCGATCGAAGCTCAGAGGCGCCGCCGTGGCCATACTATCGAATTGACCGCTCCGCAATTAGGCGCTTGAAACCAATGGCAATTGTGGCATCTGAAGCCGCGCGACACAGGCCCTTGCTTGGCTAACCGAATCCTAATTGCGCGGCCAACGGCTTTTCTCTTCCTGGGGGCGGCGCAGACGGAGCAGCGTCCGTCGCTTTGCGGCGAAGCGATGCACGCCGCCGAGAACTTCGCGCGAGGCCATGTTCCGTCTTTGCCCAGTATTGCGGGCGCTTCATAAGATCGTAGATGCTCATCCAGGCGGCGCAGCAGATCATGAAGCAATATGGCGGCAGCAGAAGCAGCGAAGGCCAAAGATTGAGAATGCGGCGTCGCTTCATGCCGAGCAACGCCGGCCAGAGAATTGCCGGGATCCCGGCGGCGAAGACCGAGGTCCACAGCGTCGCGGCGCCGATGTCGAGAATATCCGAAGGCATGCCGTAGGTAGCGCTGGCGATGCTCACGCCGAGCCAGACTGCATAGAGCGGGCCGACGAGCGGCGCAGCAGCGCAGGACAGAAGAATAAGCAGGGTTGCGCCATAACGCGCCGGGCCGAGCTCGGATAAAGTCGGCCGGGGTTACGGCAAAGAACGATCAAGGTCTGATACCACCCTTTGCACCAGCGTCGTCGCTGGCTGAGAAATGCCCCAAGCCTTGTCGGGGCTTCCTCATGCGTGGTCGAGTGGAATGTCTCGGCATAATAGCCGAAACGTGCCAGCCGTAGCCCGATGTCGGCATCCTCGGTCAGTTCCAAGCATCCCAGCCGCCGATCTTCCGCAATATGTCGGTCCGGAAATGATTGGACGAGCCGCCCAGCGGAAAGGGCAGGCGCAAGGCGCCGAACCCGACATTGATGACATCGAACAAAGCCGCATATTCGATCGCAAAAAGCCGCGCCAGCCAGCCGTCACCGGTATTGTCGATGGCGAGCCGAGCTTGCAGACAGGCAAGCTTCTCGGGGGCGCTCGCGAAACGCTGGGCTGCCATTTTGATCTGCAGCGGGTCCGGTACGTCTTCGGCGTCGAAGACCGCGACGAATTGGCCGCGAACGAGCGGCAGGGCCACGTTGAGCGCGCGCGGCTTGGTGCGCGGCAGTCCCGCCGGCGCCAGCAGAATTTCGCGCCCAGGGCGATGTCCCGCTCCACTCAAAGCCGAAAGCGTCTCCCTGTCGTCTTCTTCGATCACGAATTTGATGTCCAGCTTTGCCCGCGGATAGTCGATCTCATTCAGCGCCGCGAGGAGTTGCGGAACGACGCGGGCCTCCCGATAGAGCGCGATCACGATCGAATAGACAGGCAGCTCGCCGGCTCGAAGAGGCCGAACCCGCGGCGCAGAAGCGGTAAGACTGGCCGCGCTCGCGGTGAGCCGCAACCAGATGATGGCGATAAAGGCGAGGCTCAAAAGCGCCTCGCAAAGCAAGCTTGCGGCCGGTGTCATCAGCGCAAGAAATCCGACGACTGCGACGATCGTCGAGGCCGCGTGCCTCTGGTGCGGGCTTGCGCCACCCCTGACGCAAAGCGAAGGGTCGAACGATGAGAGGCCCATGCTTGCCGCGCGCGACATCGGCTCGCGTGCAGCTTCTCGTACAAGCTGCGAGAGATGCGTAGGCGTCGTCAACGCAAGGGAGGTGGAGAGATCAGCCCCGCGCCCGACCGCCGCGGTGAGATAGGCGATCGCCGCGCCGCGTGGGGCGGCGAGAAAGGCTTGTCCGGCGTGGTGGGGGAGCGGCGCCAATCCCGTGTTGATGGATTGCGGATATCGCATTGCTGGCCCGAGGGCCACCTGTCCATCGACGAAGGTGAGGCGCAGATGGCGCGCCAGCGACCTGTAAAAGTGATACTCCGAGACCTTGCCTCCGGTGAGAATCGCAGCATCCGGCGTCACGCCTTGCGCGCGCGCATCGGCTGCCGCGGCCGCTAGCACGCTGGGGGCGATCCCGTAATGGAGAAGAAAGCCGATTTCCGCCGGAAAACTCTGCGCACCGCGTGCTGGAGCCGGACCCGAACTCGGCTCCTCGTTCGACAACCACCGCCGCGATTTATCGCTGCCATCGGCCCAGGTCGCACGCATGCCGACGGCCGGAGACAAACCATTGCCCGATTTCCGATGGAGATCGACGGCGGCAGGACGGCGCTGCCAACTCGCCGGTGACGCCGCCTCTGGCTGATTACTCGTCAAAAACATAGGACGCGACACGGACGCCCCAAAACAGCTACAAAAGTTACAGACGGCTAAAGCTTAACCGAGGCTTTCATCCTTGGCTATTGGAGTCTTGCCCTTGTCCCTTGTCAGGTTCGCCTGTCTCGTGCTGGCTTTGATTGTGCCCTGCGTTGCGATGGGCGATCCCGCGGCCGTGGTGCCGAACTTCTTCGATCCGCAACACAGAATTGACAAGCCTGACCTCAGTCGAGCTGCACAGTCTGAGGTTCCTGACCGAAGACGATTACCCGCCCTTCCATTTTGCCTTGGCGGACGGCTCGCTCGCCGGCTTCGATGTCGATCTCGCCCGCGCGATCTGCGAGGAACTGAAGATCGTCTGCACGATACAGGCCCGACGCTTCGATTTGCTTGCTGACGCATTGGACGCGAACGAAGGCGATGCACTCATTGCTTCCTTGCGTATCGACGCACAGAGCCGCAGCAAGTTCGATTTCACCGCGCCCTATTATGCGACGCCGGCGCGTTTCGTTGCGCTGGCCACGACGAAGATCGACGCGACGCCCGAAGGACTTGCCGGCAAACGCGTCGGCGTGATCGGAAAAACCGCCCACGAAGCCTATCTCGAGACCTTCTTCCCCAAAACGGCGCGCAAGAGTTATGACACCCGCGCCGCATTATACGCAGCTTTGAAAAGCGGCGAGATCGATGCTCTGTTCGATGACGCCATCACCTCGAGCTTCTGGCTTGCTGGGACGGACGCGCAGAAGTGCTGCGCCTTTGTCGGCGGCCCCTTCACCGAGAGCCGGTTTTTCGGAGAGGGCGTCGGCATCGCTGTCAAGAAGGGTAATACGACGCTACGCCGCGCGCTTGATTATGCGCTCGCTCAACTTGCGCAGCGCGGTCTCTATACCGACCTCTATCTGAAATATTTTCCGATAGGCTTCTATTGACATTGTCGGCACGCGCGGGCGTGCGAGCGTCGATCAAAGATAGCTGTCGAGATCCTTGGCAGCGACCTGCGGCGGGCGGTCGAGATTAAACGCCGAGACGAAACGCCCCTGTTTATCCATCAGATAGACGATCGCAGTATGCTCCATCGCATAATCGCTGCCATGTCCCGGCGCCTTTCTGGCATAGGCGCGGTATTCCTTTTCGACGGCCGCCGTCTCTTCGCTATTGCCGGAAAGGCCGATGATGCGTGGATCGAAGCTCGAAAGATATTCCTTCATGACCGCGGGCGTATCGCGCTCCGGGTCAACGGTGATGAAGAGCGCCTTGATCGGCTTCTCAGTACCCATGGCTTTCAGCGCGGCCGAGATTTGGAAGAGCACCGTCGGGCAGACATCTGGGCAGTGCGTGTAGCCGAAGAAAACGAGAAACGGATGGCCCTTGAAATCGGCATCCGTGACTTCGCTGCCGTTTGCGGCGGTCAAATGAAAAGGCCCGCCGATGGCGATACTCTGCGTGCGCGGCTGTTCCGACACCAACGCGAAACAGGCCAGACCCAGGCCTGCGAGGGCGAGAGCAAGAAATGCGAGCGGGAGGAGAAAACGTCGAGATAGCACCGCCATCGACCCGTTGATAACGAAAAAGCCGGGCGAGAAAAAGACAAACTCGCGTGACGCTCTAGGGATACAGCGTAAACTTGGCTTTATCTGGGCGGAGGAGCGCGGGCGAGGCCCTCCTCGACTTGGCCTTCGCTTGACGCGGCCGGCGGCGCCCCCACTCCGCCCTTGTGAATTCACTATGTTATATTATAACGCTACCACGCGATCGCCTGACCGCGCCCTCGACCGCCTGGCGCCGAACCGTCCAAACCGGGCGATCATCTGAATTTTTCTGGGGAAGTCCGAATGAGGTCGATCTCTCTCTTTGTCTCGGCCGTGCTTCTATTGGCGGCTTCGGCCGCAGATTCAGCCCAGAAGCCGATCCCCGTCGTCGCCGCGGAGAACTTCTATGGCGATGTGGCGCAGCAAATCGGTGGGGCTGACGTCCTTGTGACCAGCATCCTCAACAATCCCGACCAGGATCCGCATCTGTTCGAGGCAAGTCCGTCGGTGGGGCGCGCCATTTCCGCCGCCCAGATCGTCATCTACAGCGGGATCGACTACGATCCTTGGATGGAAAAACTGTTGGGTGCCGCACGCAGCTATGATCGCAAAGTGATCGTCGTCGCCGATCTGGTGGGGAAAAAGCCCGGCGACAATCCGCATATCTGGTACGATATGGCCGCGATTGAGACTTTCGCGAATAAATTCGCCGACGAACTCGGCAAGATTGATCCGGATCACGCGACGGACTATCGGCAACGTTTGGCGCGATTTCGGCAATCGATGCAGCCAATCGAGGAGAAGATCAGAGACCTTCGTGCACGCTTGGCGGGCACGCCAGTTACGGCCACCGAGCCTGTGTTTGGCTATATGCTAGAGGCACTTGGCATGAAGAGTCGCAATCAGTCATTTCAACTCGCAGTCATGAACAATACTGAGCCAGCCGCCTCCGATGTTGCGGCCTTCGAGGACGATTTGAAAGGCAATAAGGTGAAGCTGCTTGTCTATAATAGCCAAGCCTCGGACCCGATTGCCGAGCGCATGCTAAAGTTAGCGCAGGCATCGCATGTTCCCGTGATGGGGGCTACGGAGACCGAGCCGCCCGGCAAGACGTATCAGGAATGGATGCTGGACGAACTCGATGCGGTCGATCACGCGCTCCCGAAGTAAGTGCGCATGAACGCTATCGAACTGCATGATGTCTCGCTGAAGTTGGGAGGCCGCGCGGTCCTAGCCGATATCAGCCTGAATATTCCCGTCGGCACGTTCGTGGGCGTGCTCGGGCCGAACGGCTCCGGCAAGACGACATTGATGCGCGCCGTCCTCGGACTGGTGCCCCCAAGTCACGGCACGATTCGCATTCTGGGCCGCATGGCGACACGGGGCAATCCGGCGGTCGGCTATATGCCGCAAAACGCCAGCGCCGTTCCGGCGATGCGGCTCAGCGGCTGGGATTTCGTCGCGAGCGTCGCGAACGGGCATCGTCTTGGCTTGCCGGTCCTCGGCAAGACGGCGCGGGCGGAAGTTGAACACGCGCTCGATCTCGTTGGTGCGCGCAAGCTGGCGCACCGTCCGCTCGCCCACATCTCCGGCGGAGAGCGCCAGCGTCTGCTGCTGGCGCAAGCGCTCATCGGCCGGCCACAACTGCTGCTCCTCGATGAACCCTTGATCAGTCTCGACCCACGCCATCAGCAGGAGGTCGTGGAATTGACGAAGGCGCTTCAGAGGGAATTGGGGATCACCGTGCTCTTCAGCGCCCACGAATTCAATCCATTGCTCAACGCGATCGACCAGGTGCTCTATCTGGGCCGCGGGCAAGCCGCGCTTGGCACGATCGACGATGTCATCACTGGGCCGGTTCTCTCACGGCTCTACGGGTCCGTTATCGACGTGGTGCGCGTGAAAGGGCGCATCTTCGTTATGTCCGGCGGCCACAACGTTGAACGCGATGAACACCAGCACGACACCCATTTCGGCCAGGGGCATGGAGCGCATTCACACCATGTTTGAATATGATTTCATGCGCAACGCCTTTGCCGCGGCGACTGTGGTCGCGCTCGTCGCAGGCACGGTCGGCTACTTCCTGGTGCTGCGCGGGCAAACATTCGCTGGCCACGCGCTTGGCGCATGTCGGCTTTACCGGCGCGACGGGTGCGGTCCTTGTCGGCATCGCGCCGCTTTGGGGTCTGGTTCTGATGACCTTGAGCGCAGGCATCGCAATGGGCTTTATGGGCGAAAAGCTGGCGCAGCGGGATGTAGCGATCGGCCTTGTGCTTGCCTTCGCGCTCGCTCTTGGCCTGCTGTTTTTACATTTCTACACGTCCTTCGCCACGCAGGCGACGACATTGCTCTTCGGCAATGTGCTGGCCGTCGATGTAGGCACCATTTGGACGCTGCTGGCGCTTGGCGCGGTCTGCCTTGGAGTTCTCGCGGTTATCTCCCGCCCCTTGCTCTTCGCCAGCCTGCAACCCGAGCTTGCCGAAGCGAAAGGCGTCTCTCTGCGGCTCTATTCCGTGCTTTTTCTCGTCATCGTGGCTCTGGCCACCGCGGAATGCGCGCAAATCGTTGGAGTTCTCCTGGTCTTCGCCCTGATGGTCGGCCCTGCTGCGACGGCTCAACGCTTGACCAGCGCCGTGGGCGCTGGCGTTCTGCTCTCGGCGCTTCTTGCGCTCATTGAAGCCTGGGGCGGCATCACGCTTGCTTTCTACACCGATTGGCCGAGCAGCTTTTGGATCACCGCCCTGAGTGCCGTCGTCTATCTTCTCGCCTCCGCCCCGCGCGGGCATACGTGGCAATCGGCATAGGACTGACGGAAGGGTACTATTATTGCCACGATGCGGCACAATATCAAGGACCACGCGCGGCGTTCGCCCCGCGCCGCGCTCCAGGATTCCACATCATATCGGAGTTTGGCATGGCTGAAAAAATTCCCGTCACCGTGCTCACGGGTTATCTCGGTGCCGGCAAGACGACGCTGTTGAACCGCATCTTGAGCGAGCCGCACGGAAAAAAGTTCGCCGTCATCGTCAATGAATTCGGCGAGATTGGCATCGACAATGATCTCGTCGTGGGCGCCGACGAGGAAATCTTCGAAATGAACAATGGCTGCATCTGCTGCACGGTGCGCGGCGATCTCATCCGGATCATCGAAGGTTTGATGAAACGCAAGGGCAAGTTTGACGCCATCATAGTGGAGACCACCGGCCTTGCCGACCCTGCTCCTGTCGCGCAGACCTTCTTCGTCGACGCCGACGTGCAACAGGCGGCGCGGCTCGACGCGGTCGTGACCGTCGCCGACGCCAAATGGCTCCTGCAACGATTGAAGGACGCGCCGGAGGCGAAAAATCAGGTCGCATTCGCGGACGTCATTCTGCTCAACAAGACCGATCTTGTCAGCGCCGATGAATTGCGCGAGGTCGAGGCGCGCATCCGCGCCATCAATCCCTACGCCAAACTGCATAGGACCGTGAATTGCACCGTGCCGCTCGATGCTGTGCTCGGCCGAAACGCCTTTGATCTCGACCGTATCCTTGAGATCGAACCCGACTTCCTCGAAGTCGAGGATCACGATCATGGCCACGAACATCATGGCCACGAACATCATGACCACCACCATCACGATCACGATCGCCATGACCATGATCATCATCAAGACGGACACGGGAACGGCCTCAAACATTATCATGACGAGGACATGCAATCGGTTGCCCTCTCGCTCGAAGGCGATGTCGACCCCGAGAAATTCCTACCCTGGCTCAACGATTATGTGCAGAAAGAGGGGCCCTCGATCCTGCGCTCAAAGGGCATCCTCGCCTTCAAGAACGAGCCGAAGCGCTTCGTCTTCCAGGGCGTCCATATGATGCTCGACGGCGATCTGCAACGCGACTGGAAGCCTGCCGAGCCGCGCCTGAGCCGTGTCGTGTTCATCGGCCGTCATTTGAAAGAAGAAGAGATCCGGCAAGGCTTTTTGGCCTGCGCCACATAGCCTCGGCATCCGAAGCGTCGCTTTCTCATCAACAGAATGGCAGAACCCACCGCCTCCCTCGCTGCGCACGTCAGGACGATCGCTGCCGGTGCGCATGTCACGGCCGCCGCCTTTCTTGGCGGCGTCCCGGCTCTTGCGCTCGGCGACGGCACGGTGCTGCGGCTCGATACCGACGGCGAGACGCGCGTCACGCTGCATAAGGACGGCGCGATCCTCGTCGCGGCGCGGGCCGGCAGGAGACTGCTCACCGGCGGCGATGACGGCCGCATCATGGAGATCACCGCCGATGGTTCGACAGGAGAAATCTTCCATGAAAGCGGCAAATGGATCGACGCACTCGCCGCGCGCGATGATTCTTCCGTCGCCTGGTCAACCGGCAAGGAGGTTTTCGCCCGAGATTCGCACGGTAGGGTCAAAAGCTTCTCCGCACCCTCCTCGGTGCGCGGCCTTGCCTATGCGCCGAAAGGTTATCGCCTCGCGATCGCGCATTATAATGGCGTGACGCTGTGGTTCCCGAACACCGCGGCAGCGCCGGATATCTTCAGACTGGAAAGGCGCGCATCTCGACGTGTGCTTTTCGCCGGACGGACGCTTCCTCGTCACGTCGATGCAAGAAAATGCGCTGCATGGCTGGCGGATTGCCGACAAGCAGGACATGCGCATGAGCGGCTATCCGGCCAAGACACGTTCCTTCTCGTGGTCGAACGATGGAAATTGGCTCGCGACCTCCGGTGCGGAAGCCTGCATTGTCTGGCCTTTCAAGGACAAGGACGGCCCGATGAAAAAAGCGCCGCGCGAGTGTGGCGTCAGGCCCGCGCGCGTGTCCCGCGTGGCCTTTCATCCGAAAGCGCTGGTGATCGCAATCGGCTATGAGGATGGCTGGGTTCTTCTTTGTCGTCTCACTGATGGCGCAGAAATTCTCGTGCGGAAGCCGGCTGTTGAGGCGCCTGACGCGGTCTCTGCGCTCGTCTGGAACGACGACGGCCGACGGCTCATGTTTGGCACAAGCGAAGGCAACGCCGGCCTCCTCGACATGCCGGCGTGATCTGGACGAATTTTTCGACGCGGGCCGGATCAAAGAAGGGAAGCCGCAACCCTGCAGATGCCCTATAATGGTACGATGATCGCCCTCGGCGACGAAGCCTTACGGAGATCGGATGATCATCGGCCGCATCGCCCTCTTCTTCGCGCTTCTGTTTGGGATCGCGACGACGCAGATGCCGGAATTCTTGCAGCAATACCGGCAGCGCCTCGGCGGGGCGATCGACGAACTGACGATGATCGTTGCGCAGTTCGATGCGCAGAGCGCGGGACAAAACCTCACCGAGGATGCGGCGATCGCGCGGCTGGAGGCAAATCCCGATCCCCTCGTGCAAGGCCGCGGCGACGAGATGCAGCGCATCGTTGCGCGGCTCGCGAAACTCCGCCGCGCCGCTACCGCTTTCAACGAACCAGATATTGCCGACAAATGGGGGACGATCGCCGCAACGTTCGATCCGCACATTGCCGCACGTGCCTATGAGACCTTCCAGCCGGCCGTTCCCACGACGGGGGAGGGATTCGTCGCCGGCATCATTGGCTTCATCGTTGGAGGCGCGCTCGTCCAGCTCATCGGCCTGCCGATCAGGCATCGTCATAAATTGTTCGGCAGACGCTCCGAGCCTTCGGGCCAGCAAGATCCTTACGCAAAAGCATAGCGCGACATGATCCCCAATGTTCTGTCGATCGCTGGTTTCGATCCGAGTGGGGCCGCCGGGGTCCTCGCCGACATTAAGACGTTTGCCGCGTTGCGCTGCCATGGCCTTGCCGCTATCACGGCGCTGACTGCGCAGAACACGCAGGGCGTCGCCGGCATCCATGTCGTGCCAGCCGAATTCGTTGCTGCGCAAATCGATGCGCTTTTCGCCGACATCAACATCGCGGCGGTGAAGATCGGCATGCTTGCTGCACCGGAGATTGTCGAGATTTTGGCGCAGCGCCTTGCCGAATATCGGCCGTCAGCGCTAGTCCTTGATCCGGTGCTCGCGGCAACGAGCGGCGATTCGCTAGCCATCGGCGACGTCGCCGGCGCCTTGCGCCACCTCGCGCCAATCGTCACTCTCATCACGCCCAATATTGTGGAAGCGGCGTGTCTTGCTGACGTATCTCCGCCAACGACCCTCGCCGGCATGCACAAGCTCGCCGAGCTCGATTCACCGGCGCGGATTCAAAGCCGTGCTCGTCAAGGGGGGTCATTTGGGCGGCGCAACAGCCGACGATGTTCTGTTCGACGGGACGTCGCACAGGACCTTCGCTGCGCCGCGAATTGCGACGCGCAACTCACGCGGTACCGGCTGCACCCTTTCGGCCGCCATCGCCGCCAACCTCGCCCAAGGCGCCGATCTCGCCCAATCGATCGTGGCGGCGAAAGCTTATGTCACTGGGGCGCTCGCCGCGGCGGACCAACTTGCTGTCGGCGAAGGTCCGGGCCCGCTCGATCATTTCCACTGGTTTCGCTAGGTGTGCAAACCCGCCGCTTCTGATAGGATTGCGGCGCTATAAGCGGTGGGTGGAAGATGCTGAAGGATTTTCGTGACTTTGCAATCAGAGGCAATGTCGTCGATCTCGCCATCGGCGTGATCATCGGCGTCGCGTTCAGCAAGATCGTCAACTCGCTTGTCAACGACATCATCATGCCGATCGTCGGCGCAGTTACTGGCGGCCTCGACTTTTCAAATTACTTTCTGCCTCTGTCAAAGGCCGTCTCGGCGCCGGTGCTCGCCGAGGCGCGCAAACAGGGCGCAGTGCTCGCCTGGGGCAGTTTTCTGACGATCGTGCTCAACTTCCTGATCGTCGCCTTCGTGCTCTTCCTTGTCGTGCGCGGCATCACGATCATCCGAAAGAGGGTCATGCATGAGCAAGCGGAGGAGAAAGCCGTTGCACCCCCTCCGCGTCAGGAAGTTTTGCTCGAAGAAATTCGCGATCTCTTGGCCGCCAAACGCTGAACGAACTGCGGTTCAGTGCGAATCCTCGTCATTGCCACGGTCTTCGTCGCCGCGCTCTTTGCCAAAGTCCTCGCGTTCCTGGTCACGTCCGCGCCAGCCGCCTTCAGGACCGCGCGGGCCGTTGCCCATCATGGCGAAGCGCGCGCCCGGGTGTATGGCGTGTAGCAAAATAGGCAGCCGGTGCTTCTGTTCATCGGTCAAAGCCGCATAGAGCGGCGCTGCCGCATCGGCGAGTTTTTTCAAACTCTCACCGCGCGCTGTGGCTTTTTCGCTCGCGCGTTGCAGCCAAGCGATGGGATCTGCCGGGCGCGGCTCGTTCCTCGCCTTTTCGCGCAGCGCGTCCATAGTCTTATGTGCATCGCGGAACGCTGTCTCGACGGGGGGCCAAAGCTTCTCTTGATCGGCCGTCAGCTCAAGCCCGGCGTGGAGCGCGGCGATGCGCGCATCGAGAAATGCGGCGCGGTCAGCCGGCGACGCAACGAAATGCGCCCGCTGGAATTCGGGCCTGTCCGAATTCTGATCTGCATCCGCGGTGAGCGCCATGGTGAGGACGCCGGCGCCAACGAGGCCCGCAACGGCGAAGACGAGTGGCAAGCGCGATGTCATCTTTCATCTCCTTCGAAGTGCACCGATAAGACAAAGCTTAGCTGCGCTAGAAGCGAGTTCAAATTAAGCTTTGGCAATCTTATCCGCGAGAAGGCTGACGCGCTGCGGCTTCATTGCTTCATCACGAAGACTTGATAAGCGCCGTTGCGCGGCAGGGGCCGCAACCAGTCGGGCGTTGCGCCGCCAATCAAGGCTGCGGCGAGGCCGTCCGGCGCGCGCTTGGTGAGCGCGTCGGTTTCTTTCAAGCCGGAGCATAGCATCACGTAAGTGACATGGTTGGCGCGCAAGATGTCGCGTGCAGCGTCCGGTTCGGCGAGGAACGCGTCGAGTACCGCGCGATTGCCTTGATTGTTGCGATGATAGGGTGCCGCGAGAACGCTTAACGGCGTCATGGCGAGCATATGGGAGCCGGCATCGATCGGCGCGGCGACGATCCCGGGGGGCAGTTTGGCAAGTGGCGTGAACGCCGCCGACGCGAGACAGGCGGAACGGTCACTGCTGTCGGCCGCAACGGAATTTTTGACGATGACGAACGCCCAGCCGACGGGCGAGAATGGCAATACGAGTGCGAAGGAAAGCATCGCCACCTCGCGCCACTTCGTACCGGCCAAGTACCCGCGTAGCCGCACGATGAACCAGGCTGCGCCGAGCAGCGCGATTGGCCCGACGAAGCCGATGACCCGGATCATCCAGCACGACAGCGCAATGCCGACGGCACACATTACGCTGACTACAAGCCAACGCTGCCGCACGATACCGGTCTCGCGCCACCGCGCCGCGATGCAAGCGAAAAATCCAAGCATGATCGGCAGCATGTAGATCAACGCCATCGCCGGATCTTGGTGGAAGAAGCGACTGAGCGGCAAAGCCTCCTGCACGTTCTTCAACCAAATCTCGCGCACCAGCGGATCAATCCCCGTGAATGGGTCATAGAAGCAGACGGGCCGGGTGAGCAAAGCGGCTGCGACGACCGCACCCGCCGCCGTCCCGGCAGCGCCAAGCCGAACGAGCGTGCCGAGCCGCGACGCGACACGTGCGAGCGCAATCATAGCGGCCGCACCGACGAGGCCGGGCACGAGGTAGGCCGCCGAATAAGCGTCGCAGGCCGCATCGAACCAATGCGCCTTGCCGATCGTCGCGACGAATACGGCGGGCAATGCGAGGCCGAGGCCGACGCCGAAGCTCTCCAGCGCCTTTTGCATCGTTGCGCCGCAGGCAATCCAAAGCACAACACAAAGGGCGGCGAGGGTGACAATGAAAGGCAGGTTCTCGATGCTGACCGCTAGGGAAAGTGCGGCAAGCGCCCCAGCGATCGCAGCATGGCGCGCACGCGCCGGATCAAGCGCCTCGATGAGGCTTGCGAGCATGAAAAGGAGCAGAACGATCTGCGACGCGGAATGATTGATCCGTCCGGGCTGGAATTGCCCGAAAACCATACCGCTCAGAAGCGTGAGAACGATGACCGGCAGGATCGCTTCCCTGCCGACAAGGAGCCGCGCAAGGCGGGCGACGGCGGCGTAGAGCAGTCCTTGGAGCAACAGAGGGAAGGCCAGCCGTGTAAGACGCTCAGCGGCTTCGACCGGTAGAACCAATCCGAATGTCTTGATCATTAGAGCCAGCGGAACGTCGATGATCCGCGACCAGTGCATGAACACGCCATGCGGCGGGTCGAGCCGTCCGATCGTCATGTCGAACCAGTTTTGCCCGGCGAGCAGTTCACGCACTTGCACGAGCTGCATGGCATCGTCGGAATCAAAGAACGTTCCGTTCTGCCAAACCGTACGAACGCCCGCGAAAGACAAAACGAGGCCCAGAACCAACGCTAGGCCGATCAAGAGCCACAAAGGGAGTCCGCTCGTGCCAAGAGCTGCGCCGTCTTGTCCGGGGGTCCTGGCGGATTGCGCCGCGCTGGCGATGCTTGCCACGTCATTTCCTTCAATCACGTTGACACGTGCGAGCCTTCTTCCTGACCCAAAAGTTTTATTGGAGCGTTACAGCGACGCCTCATTCCGCGGATGGTCTCAATCGCCAGATCGGTGCGGCAGAGGGTTAAGCACTTCTTAAGCGTATAGGCGCTCCAATGCCGCGGCGCAGGCAGGATGGCGATTGCAGGGAGCTCGAAGTGATCCGGGTGCAAACGATCCGGCCGCTGTCATTCGAGGAGATCCTCGACGCTCTTCAGGCTCGATTTTGGCGAGGGGGGCGATGGTGTGGGTGCCGGGGCTCATGCCATGTCCGCGCCAGGCGGGGATTGGCTATTTCAACTTTTTTCGGATCAAATCGAACCTGTTCCGGATGCCTCGGCCGGTACGACCAAAGGGTTTGAAGCTCAGGCTTACCGCGAGGCGGCGGACACGGCTTTTGCCGCGGCTCCTGTGATTAGCGAGGAAGACCGGGTCATCGCTGAACTCGAGCTCGATGCGGCGGTCACGGCCGGCGATCTCAAACGCATCCGCCGCGCCTTCGCCTTGCACAATCATCCGGACCTCCTGGATCCGGCTTTGTGCGCACAAGCGACATCTCGGATGAAGATCGCCAATATGCTCATCGACCGGCGGCGGAAGGAACTTGAATCGCGGCGCTGAGCGGCGCTCGCTGTGTGGCCGGCGTGCTCCCGCCTTGCTTGTACCTCGCGGCCGCGGCGTGCATCATGGCCGCTGCCCCTTGCCGGCGGCAGGCACAAGCTCATGCGAAGCATCGACCTCAATTGCGACTGTGGCGAAGGTTTTGGCGCCTATATCATGGGCGATGATGCGGCCATGCTCGACATCGTCACGAGCGCCAATGTCGCCTGTGGCTTTCACGGTGGCGATCCGGAGGTCATGGCCAGCACTTTCCGCGTTGCCAGGGAAAAGGGCGTCGCCGTGGGTGCCCATCCTGGCTTTCCTGACCTTTGGGGCTTCGGCCGTCGCCGCTTGCCTTTCTCGGCGGCTGAGATCGAGCGGCTCGTGGCCTATCAGATCGGCGCGGCGCAGGCGCTCGCCGCCTATGCCGGGCACAAGCTCACCCATGTCAAGCCTCACGGCGCCCTGAGCAATATCGCGACAGAGCAAGGAGAGATCGCGCGGGCGATCGTACGCGCCGCGAAGGCGGTCGATCCCAGCCTCGTGTTTCTTGCCATCGCTGGCACGAAGCTCGAAGACGCCGCAAAGGCCGAGGGTCTGAGCGTTGCGCGCGAGATCTTTGCCGACCGCGGCTATGGCGATGATGGGCTTCTGCTGCCGCGCAAGCTGGAAGGCGCGGTGCTGCATGAGCCTGAGATGATCGCGGAGCGCGTCCGCGACATGATCTTGGAGGGCGCGGTGATTGCCGTCTCCGGCAGACGCTTGGAGACCGGTATCGAGTTCGATCTGCGTACACGGCGACACGCCGAACGCGGTTGCGATCGCGCGTGCCGTGCGCGGCCGTCTCGAACGGGATGGGATTATGCTGAGGCCCTTCGTCTTGGCGTGACGCGGGCGAGATTTAATCGCTGCCCGTCTTTGAAAAGTGCTGGCCGAGCGAGATTGGATCGCCCACCTGCCATTCGCTCTCATGCCCGAATTCGCTACTCGAATGGATGGACAGAAGTTCGGCGAGCCGGTTGCGGGCGCGGTTGACACGGCTTTTCATGGTGCCGATTGCGCAGCCGCAGATGGCCGCGGCCTCCTCATAGGAAAGGCCCGACGCCCCGATGAGAATCAGCGCCTCGCGCTGGTCGTTCGGCAATTGTTGGAGCGCGCCATGCAGATCGAGCAGATCCATATGGCCGTTCTGCGTCGGCGCGGTTGCAAGCCTTGTCGCTATGGCGCCGTCTGAATCCGCAACTTCGCGGCGCCGTTTGCGATATTCGGAATAATAAAAATTGCGCAGGATGGTGAACAGCCAAGCCGGTAGATTGGTCCCCTCGACGAAGGAGTTGAGATTGCCCCAGGCCTTAACCAGCGTCTCCTGAACGAGATCATCGGCTCGGTCTGGATTGCCGCAAAGCGATACCGCGAAGGCGCGAAGGTTCGGAATCACGGCGATGAGGTCCGCCTTGATCTGGGCGCTCGCGTGTGCCGGTCGATGCGTGTCTTCCTTTTGTGTAGCGGTCACTTTGCATCCTTTTTCCCGCCCGCACTACGCGGTAGCGACAGGTTGCGAGCACCCACTGGCCCACCGCTTTCGAGCTCCGCCAACAAGTCGAGGAATTGGTCGGGGATCGGCTGCGCGAGGACATCGTTGTAGACGCCGCGCAGGCGGTAGCCGATTTGTTCGATGATCTCCGGCTTTGGCGCCGATCTGCGAATCCCTCCCGCGGCAAGTGCGCCGACTGCCGTCGACGCGCGCGCTTCCTTTGATGCTGAGACCTCTTTGCACTCTGCGGATGGACTTTTTTCAACTCTCCCGTGAACTGGCGCGCCCGCCTTTTTGGCTCTCAGTTCGATTGGTTTTGTCACGGCTGTGCCCTTGTGTACGTTTTTATCTTGTTTCATCGGCGCATTTGCCCTCCCGCGGCAGACCCGCAGCAACGCCCGCAAGCCGCAAATCGAGCCTATTGATTCGAGTTTATCGATCCATTTTTTCGGCTATGCTTCACAGGCTCTAGAAAGCCCCAGTCATAACGCGATGTTTTTGTGAAAGTTCCGGAGGGGGAACCAAATTTCGGCTGGTGAATTAGGAAGCCGGGCCGTGAGTTGGGCTGGCGCGGCAAAAGGGAGCCCGAAGTGATGTCGATTTCGAAGGCGATTTCCTCGCATATTCCATACCTTAGGCGGTTCTCGCGAGCCTTGACCGGCAGCCAGGCAGGGGGCGACGCCTATGTTCTCGCGACCTTGGAGGCCGTTGTCGCCGACCCGAAAGGCTTTGGTGAGAATGCCGATCTGAGGGCCTCGCTCTACAGATTGTTCCTGAAGGTTTGGGAATCGATTCCGGTCAACGGCTATGTCGATCAGCTTTCGTTTTCGCCTGACGAAAAGGGCGCCCAGCGCAATCTGGAAGCCATCCCCCTGCGCCCCCGCGTAGCTTTCCTCCTGAGTTCGCTCGAAGGGTTCGAAACGGCGGAAGTGGCGCGCGTGATGGAGTGCTCGGTCGATGATGCCGCCGATCTCATCGACAAGGCAGGGAAGGAGATCTCCAAGCAGATTCGCACTGACGTGCTGATTATCGAAGACGAGCCCCTTATCGCGATCGACATCCAGATGCTCGTCGAGGAACTCGGCCATAGCGTCATCAACATCGCCCGCACACATGCGGAAGCCGTTGCGGCGGTGCAAAGCATGAAACCCGGTCTCATCCTGGCCGATATTCAGCTGGCTGACGGCAGCTCGGGGCTTGAGGCCGTTAATCAGATTCTCTGCAATTTCTCGGTCCCCGTCATCTTCATCACCGCCTATCCCGAGCGGTTCTTGACCGGGACGCCCCCCGAACCGGCCTTTCTGATCACGAAGCCCTTCGGGATCGATAGTCTCAAAGCGGTCATCAGCCAGGCGCTTTTCTTTGATCGCAAGTCGCGCGCCAAGGATGAGCCACAGACCAAGGGCGCGCTCGTCTGACGGCGTCAGGTCGCCGCTCGGTCCGATCGTCCCTCTTTTTTCGACTCGGTCAGCCGACGCCCAAACAGAAAACCCGCGGCAAGCGCAAGCGCGACTAAGGCAAAGGGACCCACTTCCTTGGTCAGAGCCGCACCGAGCCGCACCGCGACTTCTTCGGGCTTCATATTCGCGTCGTGCAAGACCGCAATCAGCGGCGCCACAGTTCGATCGATGCTTTCGCTCAGCTCCGCCCGGGCCTTTTCGGCCGAAGCTTCTGCGGCCGTGTTCGGCCGCGGCTGCTTTGGCACCTTCTTTGTGCCAGCTCGCCTCTTCAATTGAAGGAGGACGAGACAGATGATCGCGATGAAAAGATCAAGACCCGCCACCGCGAGGGCCGCGATCATCGCGCCGGCCATTTGCGCGACCCACACATAAAGCGCAACCGACAGGAATGCGAGACACGCAAGAACAAAGACGAACACCAGGGCGGCCAGTACGACGACCAGCATCATACGGGCCAGCAGTCTGCCACCCGTGGCTTCGACCGACGCGGTCATCTCGCGTAATTGGCGAGCCAGAAATCCGCTCATTTGTGCGGACGGACCAAGATCCCAATCAGGAATCCTGCGATGGCCCCGGCAAATACGGCAGTGAAGGGACTACGCTCGATTGTGCTTTCGAGATCTGCCGTAATCGCGCCAAGGCGATCCCTCGCGTCGGCCGTTTCGCTGGCGAATCTATGCCGTGCTTCATCCATCGCGCCGAGCACTTGCTGTTTCGCAGTCGCGGCTTGGTTCTGAACGAGTTCGAGCACCGAAGCGGAAAGTTTTGAAATATCCTCACGCAGTACTCTGAGATCGGCGGTCAAATCACGCCGAGCCTGCTCTTCGACAGGTTCGAAATCCGGCATTGCACTCTCCATCCGTTTTTGACTGATCGATGCGGCATCTGGGCGCATCATAGCAACCTGGCAGGCGTGGCTGCCGTTAATGCGCCGTATCCATGAATTTTAATCTTAATCACCGTCCCTGCCCGTGGATTTGCGCAACCGGGGTCACGAGAGGCCAATGCGCAGATCGTTGAGAAGGCCCCTCGGGGACCAACGGCCGAGGCCACGGATCCGTTCCATTCACCCCTCCCCCAGCGGAACCTTCATCGCCGCGGTGCGTTGGTCCGAACAGCGTCAAAGCGCAGACAACATCACGAGGATGACGCATGACCAATTCGATTAATTTGCCAAATAGAACATCGACTTGCGGATTCGCGTCGATGGACCCGGAGAAGCAGCGCGCAATCGCTCGCAAGGGCGGCGAGAGCGTGCCGCACGAAAAACGCAGTTTTTCCCAAAATCCGGGCCTCGCGGCACAGGCTGGCCGTAAGGGCGGCCAGAGCGTAAGTCCTAATAAGCGGAGCTTTTCACAGAATCATCAGTTGGCGTCAGAGGCCGGCCGCAAAGGTGGCCATGCCTCCCATGGCGGTCCGAAAGCCGTCAAATACTGACGCCTAGCCGGGAACCGCGCCCGGTTGCTCTCCGCACGTCTTTAAGTCCTTGCCTTAGTTGACAAAAGCTGGGCGAGGGTGCGGATGCCACGGCTTCATTTGGTTCGACGTTCCGAAAAATAGTGCGTCGCAACCCCGATCTGTATGGGAGGGCGTCGCTCCTGGAGCGCTCATCCGTGGCCGGCTTGCCCCCCGCCCGGCCATGGTGTAGTGGCGCTTGAGGCTTTGCGTGGCTTCGGTGCCACTGGGAATTTGGGGTTCGGACGTGCCAGAGCGCAAAAAAATCAATTTGCTGCATCTTTCCACTATCATTGCGGTCTGCATCCTCGTCGGCACTGAAATGGTCGGGGCCTCTTGGGCCGCCGGCTGGGCCTTGGGCGGCCTTTTGCAGCTCGCACCCCTGGTCAGCCGCATTTTGGAGGCCTTTTTCGCCCTCTGCGGTTTCGTCCTGCTCTTTTATTTCATGCGGATCGCGCTCAAAAATGAGCCGATCCGCGACTGAGCCAACAGCCTTTCTAATTGTGCGGGATGGCCGGTACCCCTGACGCTCTCTGCCGACCGATATGATCGCCTCGAATCGCCGGACTTTGTTGAAGGCCGCCGCTGCCGCGGCGCTTGGCTTGACCGACGCCGGGCGGACCAGGGCCGAGCCCATTAAGGGGCTGAAATTCGGGCCCCCGCGGCCCTTCTCCCGCGATCTTTTGCAGCAGACCGCGCGCACGATGGCGCGCCAGCCCTATGTCGGACCGGCGCGACCGTCGCCAGAGATCGTCCAGAAGATCGATTACGAAGCCTGGGGCAAAATCAAGTTCGACGTCGATCAGGCGCTTTATGCGCAAGGGCCCGGACAATTTCCGGTCAGCTTCTTTCATCTGGGCATGTTCTTTCAAAAGGCCGTCACGATGAATGTCGTCGAAAGCGGCCACGCGCGTGAGATCATCTACGATCAAGCCTATTTCAACATGCCCACGGACTCGCCGGCGCGCCAATTGCCGAGGGGCGCGGGTTTTGCCGGATTGCGCATTCAAGAATCCCGTGACGGCGCGCTCGATTGGCACACGAACGATTGGGTAGCCTTTCTCGGCGCCGCCTATTTCCGCGCGATCGGCGAGTTGCACCAATACGGGCTGTCGTCGCGAGCAATCGCAATCGATGTCGCGGTCGCCGGCAAGGTTGAGGAATTTCCCGATTTCATCGAGTTCTACATCGACGAATCGGGACCGAAGGACAGCCTCACTCTCTACGCGTTGCTCGAAGGTCCTTCGATCGTCGGCGCCTGCACACTCGTCTTGACGCGCGGTAAGGGTGTCATCGTGGACATCGAGGAGACGTTGCATTTGCGCGCAGACGTCGCCCGCTTCGGTATCGCGCCTTTGACCTCGATGTATTGGTTCTCGGAAACCGAAAAGCCGACGGCAGTGGATTGGCGGCCGGAAGTGCATGATTCCGACGGTCTAGCGATCTGGACGGGTACCGGCGAACGGCTCTGGCGGCCGCTCAACAATCCGCCGAGCCTCATCGTCTCATCTTTTCTCGATGAGAACCCCCGCGGCTTCGGACTTTCGCAGCGCGACCGCGTCTTCGATCACTATCTCGACGGCGTGTTCTATGATCGCCGCCCGAGCCTCTGGGTCGAGCCAAAAGATACGTGGGGCAAGGGCGCAATTCAGCTTGTCGAAGCACCGACCGATGACGAGATCCACGACAACATCAACGCCATGTGGGTTGCCGAAAAGCCGGTGAAGGCGGGGGCCGAGGTTACGCTCGCCTACCGCCTTCATTGGCTCGCCCATCAGCCCTTCCTAAGCGATCTCGCGTGCTGTGTCGCGACCCGGCTCGGCAATGGCGGCCAGCCGGGCAGGCCCCGGCCGAAGGGGGTCCGCAAGTTCGTGATTGAATTTTTGGGCGGTCCGCTGGTGAGCTTGCCTTATGGCGTGAAGCCAGAGCCAGTGTTGTGGGCCTCCCGCGGTACTTTTTCCTATATTTTCACCGAAGCGGTGCCGGATGACGTTCCAGGCCACTGGCGGGCGCAATTCGATCTCACCGTGACCGGCGTCGATCCGGTCGAAATGCGGCTATTTCTGCGCGCTGGGGGAAAGGTCCTGAGCGAAACTTGGCTCTATCAATATCACCCGTTTTGAGCGGGATCAGTGCCGAGCGCTGATTGGACCGGCCATCGCGAAGATCTGAAGATCGCTGGTTACGAAGTCTGGGAGGAATCCGTATATCATGATGCGTGGCAGGGCGCCGTGCCCACGGCCATACCTCGGACTTCCCGTGGGAAACCATGATACGTTTGTCCCTTCGCTTCGCTCTGATTTTGCTTGCCCTCGCTGCGCTTGCCGGCTCAGCCTGGGCGGAAGGCGTTAGCACTGGCCGCCCGTGGCTTTTCGGCGCCGGCATCGCATGCGATGCCAGCAGACTGCCCTGGCCATCGGTTTGGATCGGGCATTTCTCCGGTTCCGTCGCTACCTATGAGCCGGGTGACCGGAGGATTGCGCTCGACTGGAAAGACGAGAAGCTCTGCTTCCCGTCGCGGCGCGAGTGCATGGTCTGGCAGCGTGCGCTACGGCGGCAATACCATGAGCCGCCAGGCTATTGGACCTGTCTCTTTCTGCGCTGAGTCTCTCTTGCCTGATCGCGCAAAGCCGGGGGCAGAAGCGCATTACCGGGAACAAGATATGTTCGATCGTCTGAAACGTTTCATGAGCGACATTGCCGGCGAATCGGCGCCGCGCGAATTTTGTGAAGATGATTATCGGCTCGCCGCCGTCGCGCTGCTCATCCATCTCGCCAGTGCCGATGGAACTGCCGATGACGCCGGATGCAAACGGCTCAAAGAAATCGTCGAAAAAAATTTCGGCCTCGATGCGCAGGCAACGGCGCGGCTCATTCAATCCGCCAAGGCGAGCGACCGTGACGCCGTCGATTTCTATCACTTCACCCATCTCCTCTGCCGTGCGCTCGACCAGGAAGGCCGGCAGAAGATCATCGAGATGATGTGGGAGATTGCCTTTGCCGGCGGCGCCACCGACGAGGTCGAGGAAAACATCATCGCCCGTATCGCCGAGCTTTTGGGTGTTTCTCCTCACGACAGGGTGAGGCTGCGCCATCGTGTCGCTGCCGAGCCTACGGCCGAATTCGCCGGCCCCTGGTCGGCGACGCCGGACGCGGCGAAGCCGTAATTGGCGGATTTGGCCGCCCTGCGTAAAGGTCTGCCATAGTCTTGCCGACGATTGCATTCATGGGGGCAGCCGAGGCGCGAACAGTCTTGTGAACGCGTTTCCGGTCCCTTCGAGAATGCTCCAGCGAATCAACAGATCGCGCAGGGTGGCCATCATCCTGCACCAAGAACATTCGACCCCCGGCCGGCTCGGCCGCTTGCTCAAGATGCAGGGGTTCGATCTCGATATCCGTAAGCCGCGGTATGGCGATCCTCTGCCGGAAACGCTCGCCGAATATGCCGGCGTCATCATCTTCGGTGGCCCGATGAGCGCCAATGATGACGACGATTGGCTGCGCCGAGAGATCGATTGGATCAAAGTGCCGCTGAAGGAGGAGAAGCCGTTTCTCGGTATCTGCCTCGGCGCCCAGATGCTCGCGCGCCATCTCGGCCATCGCGTCTATTCCCATCCGGAGGGGAAAGTCGAAGTCGGCTATTATCCGATCCATCCGACCGTTGAGGGACATCGGCTTTGCGCCTGCCGGTTCCCGGAAAAAGTCTATCAATGGCATCGCGAGGGGTTCGACCTGCCGGACGATTCGGTGCTGCTCGCCGGTGGCCAGGATTTCGAGGCACAGGCGTTCCGCTACGGCGCCGCCGCCTACGGCTTGCAATTCCATCCTGAGGTTACTTACGCGATGATGTGCCGCTGGACGATTCGCGGCACTGATCGCATGGACCTGCCGGGTGCGCACCCGCGCCATCTTCATCTTGAAGGATGGTTCCGGCACGACGCCGCCGTCGCGCGTTGGTCTGATGCGTTTTTGAAGGCGTGGCTTTCAGGAACTGCGACTCCTCTCCCCGCTTGCGGTGAGGGGTAATGGTGACGAGCGCGCTCACTTCTCATTGAGCGGGTGCAGATCCCGCACCATCGCCTTCATCCGCTGCGTCGAGCACATGGGTATAGATCTGCGTCGTCGAAATATCGGCATGGCCGAGCAATTCCTGCACGACGCGCAGATCGGCGCCATTCTGCAAAAGATGGCTCGCGAAGGCATGGCGCAGCACATGCGGGCTGACGCCGCGCCATGCCGAAATTCCCGCCGCGCGCGGCGATGGCTTTGAGGTCGCGGGCGAAAGCCTGCCGGCTCACATGGCCGCTGGCGCCGCCTGCCGGGAAGAGCCAAGGGCCATCGGCGCCGCCGCTGCGTCTCGAGGAGGCCGCGATAGCGCGCGATGGCGCGCCGTGCCGGCTCGGAGAGTGGCACGAGCCGTTCGCGACCTCCCTTGCCGCGAATGAGGATCAGAGGCTCGCTGCGCCGCGCCGCTGCCTTGGCAGCGCCACGAGCTCCGAGACGCGCAAGCCCGTCGCATAAAGCAATTCGAGCAGGCAGACCGTCCGCGCAGCGCGTGCAGACGCTCAGCGGACTTTTCCGGCGCGATCTGGGCAACCGCCGCATGCGCAGTGGCGAGCAGGTGCTCGACCTCCTCGACGGACAGGACTTTCGGCAGGCCGGAGGCTGCGGCGCGGCCCTTCGAGGATCGAGGCCGGGTCATCGCCGCGCAGGCCCTCGGCATAGAGAAAACGATGAAACTGCCGGATCGCCGACAGCCGCCGCGCGCTCGTCGATGCGGCGAGAACCCGCGGCCCTTCAGACTGCGGAGATAGGCCGTGATGTCGTCGGTTTCGGCCGTGAACGGGGTCTTTCCGGCGCGGCCGAGCGCAGCCTGATAATCGCTGAGGTCGCGGCGATAGGCGTCGAGCGTATTGGCGGCGGCGCCGCGCTCGGCCGCCATCATTTCCAAAAAAGCCTCGATGCCGCGACTATTTGCCGACACGATGCAAATTCCTATTTATTGAGGCGAGCGGGCGGCAAGGTTTGGCGATTTCGTGCGGCTGGGGCGTGACGAAGGTCACGAGCGCCACCATCCCGGCATACACCAGCCCGGCCAGCAGGCCGACCGTGAAGAGAAAGCGAAATAGGCTCGGCAACCCCGGTCTCCGGATCGATTCGGTTCTCTTAATGGTTTGTTATACGACCTGGAACGCGTGCGACGGAACCTTTACGCGCCCCAAACGCAACCCCGGCGCGTTGAGCGGGGGAACTTGCGGCCGATTCCGCGAACGGCGGCTTAAATCTGCCGGTTCGCCGTGATACATCAACAAAATGACCGGCGGGATAAAATCCATCGGCGAGGGTGGCGAAGAGCAGGTGCGCGATGTCCGAGCGGCCGGGATCGTCGCGGCGCTCGGCCAGCGCGCCATTGTTCTCGTCGGGCTCATGGGCTCGGGCAAAACCGCCATCGGCCGTCGGCTGGCGCAGAAGCTCGGGCTCGAATTTGTCGATTCCGATGCCGAAATCGAGCGCGCGGCCGGCCATGACCATTCCGGAAATCTTTGCCCGCTACGGCGAGCCCTATTTCCGCGACGGCGAGCGGCGGGTCATGGCCCGCCTTCTGGCGGCGGGTCCGCGCGTCATCGCTACGGGCGGTGGCGCCTTCATGAGCGAGGAGACCCGCGCGCGGATCAGCGAAGGCGGCATTTCGATCTGGCTCAAAGCCGATCTCGACGTGCTCTGGCGACGGGTTCGTAAGCGTTCGCATCGTCCGCTGCTTCACAGTGCCGACCCCGAAAGCGTGCTCAAGAAACTGCTCGTCGAGCGTTATCCGGTTTATGCGCAGGCCGAAATCGAGATCATCTCGCAGGAGGGTCCGCATGACGCCGTCGTCGACGATTTGCTTGCCGGTCTCGAAATTTATCTGTCTCAGCCGCCGCTGCGGCTGATCGGAGGCTCCGACATGACTGCTGCAGCAGACCGAGCGGCTGCCGTTTTGGAACGGGTGAATGTCGATCTCGGTGCGCGCAGCTATGACATTCTGATCGGCGAGGCCTCGTAGCTGAAGCCGGGGCGCACGTCGCCCGGCTGGCGCCGGACGCGGCGGTCGCCATCGTCACCGACGACAATGTCGCGCGCCATCATCTGGCGCGGCTTGAAAATAGTCTCGCTGTGGCGCATATCCGGCATGCGAGCATCGTCGTCGCGCCGGGCGAGGGATCGAAATCCTATGCCTGCTTCGAGAAGGTTTGCGACGGGATCATCGCCGGAAGGTTCGAACGGGGCGATTGTGTCCTGGCGCTGGGCGGCGGCGTCGTCGGCGATCTCGCCGGTTTTGCCGCCGCGAGCGTTCGCCGCGGCATGCGTCTGATCCAAGTCCCGACCTCGCTTTTGGCGCAGGTCGATTCCTCAGTCGGCGGCAAGACCGGCATCAATTCACCGCATGGCAAGAATCTCGTCGGCGCCTTTCATCAGCCGGCGCTCGTGCTCGCAGATACCGGCTGTCTCGCAGACTCTGCCGCCGCGCGAATTTCGCGCTGGATATGCGGAAGTCGTCAAATACGGGTTGATCGACGACCTCGCCTTCTTTGAATGGCTGGAGGCCAATTGGCGCGCTGTCTTTTCCGGCGCCCCGGCGCGTGTTCATGCGATTGCCAAAAGTTGCGCGGCCAAGGCGGCGATCGTTGCCGCCGACGAATTTGAATCGGGTGAGCGGGCGCTGCTCAATCTTGGCCATACCTTTGCCCATGCTTTCGAACGCATCACGCATTACGATAGCCGTCGGCTGGTGCATGGGGAAGCTGTCGCAATCGGGATCGCCTGCGCCTTCCGCTTCTCAACGCGGCGCGGGTTGTGCAGCGGAGCCGAAACCAGCGCGTCATTGCCCATTTGCGCGCCGCGGGCCTGCCTGTTCACATCCGCGGAATTGCCGGGTGGGACGCCGATGCCGCCGCCATCGTCGAAGCGATGTTGCAGGACAAGAAGGTGAAGCGTGGCGTCCTGACGTTCATCCTCGCACACGGCATCGGCCGCTGCTTCATTGCCGCGAACGTCGCCGCCGACGATGTGCAGGCGTTTCTTTGCGACGAATTGAACGATTCGCACCGGGCGCAGTGACTACGGGATTTTAGATCATGCACGGCGCCGGAGTCTTCGACGCTCAATCTCTGGATTGCAAGCGCAGTCGTCATTTTCTGCATTTTGATGTCGGCTTTTTTTTCCGGCTCAGAGACGGCGCTGACGGCTGCGTCGCGAGCACGCATGCACGCCCTCGAAAGCGGCGGCGATCGGCGCGCCGCCGCCGTCAATCGCCTGCTCGGCAATCGCGATCGGCTGATCGGCGCGATGCTGCTCGGCAATACGCTGGTGACCATCGGCTCTTCGGCATTCCTTACCAGCGTTCTTGAGGCGATCGTGGGGTACAGCGGCGCGATCTATGCCACGGGCCTCATGACCCTGCTTCTGCTCGTCTTCGCCGAAATTCTGCCGAAGACGCTGGCGATCAACTATCCCGACCGCGTCGCGCTCTTCGTGGCGCCGGTCATCCGCTTCTTCGTCGCGATCTTCGGGCCGGTCCTCACCGCCGTCGAGGCCCTGGTGCAGGGTCTCTTGCGGCTTTTCGGAATCGATACGAGCGTCAGGCACGCCTTGCTTTCCGGCCGTGAGGAGCTGAAGAGCACTGTCGACTTGATGCATCTCGAAGGCGGCGTCGAGCGGTCCGAGCGCGACATGTTCGGCGGCCTGCTCGACCTCAGCGATCTCGTCGTCGAAGACGTCATGGTCCATCGCACCAAAATGTACACGATCGATGCCGACCTGCCGCCACGCGAGTTCATGCGCCAGGTCGTCGCCTCGCCCTATACGCGGGTGCCGATCTGGCGCGGCGAACCTGACAATATCGTCGGCGTCGTGCATGCGCGCGATCTGCTGCGGGCCATCGACCAGTCGGGCGGCGACATCGGGCAGCTCAAAGTGGACGCGGTGGCGCTCGCGGCTTGGTACGTGCCCAATACGACAACCCTAGAAGATCAGCTGCAGGCCTTTCTCAAGCGCAAGACCCACTTTGCGCTCGTGGTCGATGAATATGGCGTCGTGATGGGCCTCGTCACTCTTGAAGACATCCTGGAGGAAATCGTCGGGGACATCGCCGATGAGCACGATCCGGTCGCCCTCGGCGTGCGGCAGAATCCGGACGGCTCGGTGACGGTCGAAGGCTCAGTGCCGATCCGTGATCTCAACCGGGTGATGAACTGGCATTTGCCAGATGAGGAAGCGACGACGATCGCCGGTCTCGTCATTCACGAGGCGCGGGCCATTCCGGAAACCGGCCAGGTCTTCACCTTCCATGATTTTCGCTTCGAAGTGCTGCGCAAGACGCGCAATCGGATCACGTCTCTGCGGGTCACTCCCGCCACCTAGGGCTCACATCGGATTGGCGCGGGTTTTGGCTGCGGCGGGCTCGTCAGCATGAATTGACCATCCGCGAGCTTAGCGAAACGGCCGCCCCTGGCCATGAGCTCATTGAACGTTCCCGTCTCGACGATGTGACCGCGGTCGAACACGAAAATCGTGTCAGCGCCGCGGATCGTCGACAGCCGATGAGCGATGATGAAGGTCGTGCGGCCCTCGGTCGCCTTTTCCAGGGCGACGTGCAATTGCCTTTCGGTCTCGGCGTCGAGCGATGAACTCGCCTCATCGAAGATGATGATCGGCGGATCCTTCAAAAGCGCGCGGGCGATGGCAAGCCGCTGGCGCTCGCCGCCGGAAAGCGAGCGGCCGCGTTCGCTTACGACAGTCGCTAGCCCCTCGCTTTGGCTGGCGACGAAATCCTTCGCCTGCGCGCGTACCAACGCCTGCGCAATTTCGGCGGCGCTGGCATCGGGCTTGCCGATCCGAAGGTTCTCCTCGATCGAGCGGGCAAACAACATGGGCTCTTGGAAGACCACGCCGATGTTGCGCCGCAGCCCCGCCAGAGTCATGTCGCGAATGTCGATTCCGTCGATCGTGATCCGCCCAGCCTGCGGGTCGAAGACGCGGTGCAAGAGACTGAGCGTCGTCGACTTGCCGGATCCGGTGGCACCGACGATGGCGATCGTCTGCCCGGGCGCCACATCGAAGCTCACGTCGGCGACCGCGGCTTTGCCCGCTCCATAAGAGAAAGTCACATCCTCGAAAGTGACATGTCCGCGGAGCCGGCCGGGATCGCGTGCCGACGGCAGATCCGCGACATGTGGCGATGTGTCGAGGACGCCGAAGAACTCATTGAGCTTCGGCGCTTGCAGAAACAGACCGTTGACGAAGGAGACGATCTCGCTGAGCTTGGCGATGATCATGGTGGCGAAGGCCATGAAGGTGACGATCTGGCCGATCGTCGCCAACCCTTGCGCATGGAGCCATACGCCAAGCAGGAAGATCGTCAGCAAAGTCAATGTCGCCGCCGCCCGCGCCGCAACCACTGCGACGGCCCACCAGGAGAGGACCGGCAGTTGCGCCATGAGGACCGTGTTGATGAGCCGGCCGATCGCACTCGCTTCGCTCTCGATCCGGCTGAAGCTCTGAATCACCGCAATATTGCCGAGAACGTCGGAAGCGCGTTGTGTCAGGTTGGTGTTGTGGTCTTCGACCGCGTTCTGCAAGCTATGCGTCCGGCGCACGACGAAGGTGATGAGGACGCTGAACACGATGACGAGCAGGATCAATGGAAGTCCAAGGTGCCAATTGATCACGAGGGAGAGCGGCAAAAGCACGGTGAGCGCGATGAGGTCGGCGCATTTTTCGCGGAAGAAGGACAACCAGAGCCAGAACAGCGCGCTTGTGCCTTCGATCATTCCCTTGAGCAGCCGCCCTGAATGAACCGAGGCATGGAAGCTCAGCGGCAGATGCAGCACATGCTCGAAGTAAAGTCCCATGGCCGCTAGACGGCGGCGATGCGCCATGCGATCGGCGCGAAGACCGACGAAAACCGACCCGAGAATCGAAAAAAGCGCAAAACCGATCCAGGCCCCGATGAGTGGCGCGAGTTGGGGCAGGCCGGGATTGGAATGCGTCGCGTCGCCAATGCTCATGCGATCGATGATGCGGCCGAAAAGAACCGGCTCCGCGAACTGCGCCGCAGCCAAAGCGAGATTGGCAAGCGCAAGGAAGATTGCGAGCTTGATCTCATGGCCAAGCAGGAGCAAGGCGCGGATATAGATGCGTGCAAGCGACATGGTCGGGCGATGCTTCAGATGGCTTTCTGCAATACTCTCGATCCTGAACGAAAAACTGCTTAGAGCATATTTTAGCAAAGCCGCAAGGAAAGCGCAGCGTGATGAAAAGTATCGCGTTTCGATCGCAGGCGCCGGTAAACTTAATGGCGCGAATTCGCGGTGAAGTATGTTAGGCCTCCGCTATCCCGTAAGCACGCAGAGCGATGGTCATGGGTGGTACGATGGAAATGGCGGGCGATTCCGAACAAGCTGACGGCGATCTCCTGCTCGACTTCGAAGTCGGTGCGTCGGAAAGCGGCCAGAGGCTCGATCGCTTTCTCGCCGACCGCCCGGAGACGAAAGAGGCCCGCCTTTCGCGCACGAGGCTCAAAAGTCTCGTCGAGAGCGGTGCGGTTTTGATTGAAAGGCATCCCGTCGAAGATGCCGCCGTAAAGGTAAAGGCCGGCCAGAAGATCGTGCTGCGCATTCCGCCGGCGGAAGAGGCAGTCCCGGCTGGCGAATCCATTCCGCTAGCGATCCACCTCGAGGACGAGCACCTGATCGTGCTCGACAAGCCGGCAGGCCTCGTCGTCCATCCGGCGCCGGGCCATGCCACGGGTACGCTCGTCAATGCCTTGATCGCCCATTGCGGCGCCGGACTCTCCGGCATCGGGGGGGTTAAGCGACCGGGCATCGTCCATCGGCTCGACAAGGATACGTCGGGCCTTCTCGTCGTCGCCAAGAGCGATCAGGCGCACCAAGAGCTCGCCGCGCTCTTCGCAGACCATGGCCGCAGCCTCACGCTGACGCGTGACTATCTTGCCTTCGTCTGGGGCGTCCCGGAGCGGCAGACCGGCAGGATCGCCATGCCACTTGCCCGCCACAAGACGGACCGGGAGAAGATGGCGGTCGTGCGCGAGGGGCGCGCGGCGGTGACCCACTGGGAGATTTGCGAGGTCTTCGTGGGGCCGGACGGCGCACCGGTCGCGAGCCTTTTGCGCTGTTCGCTCGAAACCGGCCGCACGCATCAGATCAGGGTGCACTTGGCCCAGATGGGCCATCCCGTCCTCGGCGATCCGCTCTATGGGCGCGGCTTCAAGACCAAGGCGGCGCTACTCGGGCCGGAGGCACGGGCGGCGCTTGCGGCCCTCGATCGCCAAGCCCTCCATGCGACGACCTTGGGCTTCGCTCATCCGATCACCGGCAAGGACTTGATCTTCGAAAGCCCGCTGCCGGTGGATTTGCGGCGTCTTCACGACGCGCTCGCCGCCTCGCGTTGAACCGCCGGTGGCGGTGGCGCTGTGGGATGTTCCTCCCCTGGTCGCCGCGACCCGCCTGAAGGGTTGGGAAGAAATAGAGACAATTTGCGCGGCGAATCAGGTGCTTTCCTTATGATATTGCCTTTATCGCCTTGGGTACCGCTGGGTTTGGGCAGCTTGCCGCAAGCTGCGTTACGTATTTGTAATCCTTCGGTCTTTGCCCGGCCCTTCCAGGTGGGGTCGGTGGCGCCTATATTATTGTGCTGCGCGCGGCAGACCTTGTTTGTGGCCGCGTATGGACCTGCCGGATACGGGGGTCCGAGAGGAGGGATTTATATGGCTTCTGCCGCACTTCCAGTGTTGTCGGGGGAAAACGGGCTATCCCGCTATCTCCGTGAAATCAGGCGGTTTCCGATGCTGGAACCGCAAGAGGAATATATGCTCGCCAAGCGTTGGCGCGAGCATGAGGACCCTGAAGCCGCGCATAAGCTGGTCACGTCGCATCTGCGACTCGTCGCCAAGATTGCGATGGGCTATCGCGGCTATGGCCTGCCGATCGGAGAGGTCATTTCCGAGGGTAACGTCGGGTTGATGCAGGCGGTCAAACGATTCGAGCCGGAGCGCGGCTTTCGGCTTGCAACCTATGCCATGTGGTGGATCCGGGCGTCGATCCAAGAATATATCCTGCGCTCGTGGTCGCTCGTCAAAATGGGCACCACCGCGAGCCAGAAGAAGCTGTTCTTCAACCTGCGCAAGGCGAAGAGCCAGATTTCGGCGCTGGAAGACGGCGACATGCGCCCGGAGCAGGTCGATACGATCGCGACGCGGCTCGGCGTCTCGAAACAAGACGTCATCGATATGAACCGGCGTATGTCCGGCGATGCCTCGCTCAACTCCCCTTTGCGCGAAGAGGGCGAAGGCGAGTGGCAGGATTGGCTCGTCGACGAAAGTGCCAGCCAGGAGAATCTCCTGGTCGACCGCGAGGAGACCAACAATCGCCTCGGCGCGCTGCATCAGGCGCTCAGCGTGCTCAACGATCGCGAGCGCCGCATCTTCGAGGCGCGGCGCCTGACCGACGATCCGATCACGCTCGAGCAATTGTCAGATGAATTCGACATCTCGCGCGAGCGCGTGCGTCAGATCGAAGTCCGCGCCTTCGAGAAGGTTCAGGCGGCGGTCAAGGCGGGTATGGCGAAACTCGAAGCATTGCCGCCCGCAGCGGCCGGCGAACGCGCGCCGGCGCTCTGAGTTTCCATCTCAAGGAGCCGCCGCGGCGGACCGAGGATGCGGGTGGATCGCTCTTGCCCACCGCGCAGGGCGTCGCTATAAGGCGCTCTCTGCAAAGGGGCGGTCGCCTTAGCGTATGAACGCAGTAATCCTCTGCGAAAAGTCACTGGCTTTTCGGGTTCATGCTCTGGCCGACCTATCGGAGTGTAGCGCAGCCTGGTAGCGCACCTCGTTCGGGACGAGGGGGCCGGAGGTTCGAATCCTCTCACTCCGACCAAATTTTCTCTCGGTGAAATCAATTGCGCTAAGGTTTAGCTCTAGGTGGCTCGAATTTTTCTGGAATGAGATCGATCTATGTCCGCTTTGGCGGTCTCAGGCGGACATTCGTTTCTGCATATTTAGTCGGCAGTTCCTGACCCATTGCCGACCTCGGGAATGCAGCTTCGGGGTAGCTGGATCAAAAGCGACGTTCGAGGTCGGGCTCGACGCCGCTATCTAAGTTCGAACTCCCTCCCAGCGCCGGGAGAGAATGAAACTTGGAAATTGTTGTCGCTATGTAATTTCAATCGCTTGTTTTCGAGAGCGTCGTGGCGGCTTGCAGCGTCCTGAGGGCCTTCAGTTTCTGGATGCGCCGTTCGATCCGCGTCAAAACCCGCCGTAGCGGCTCACCTTCCAGCCACATGGGCCCCGGCGCCACGCCGGCCTTCTTACTCTGTTCCTCAAACCAGGCGACCATCTCCGATGTAGGGTCTTGGCCGAACATCATGCGGATAAGTGTATCCCGATCTGCCGAATAGCCGCCGAGCGCATAGGTGTCCGCGCTGTCGAGGCTTTCGATTTCCAACACGACCTCGCACTGCGTTCCGCCATAGCGCCCGGCGCCCGTTTCAGGAAGCTCTGGAATGCGAGAAGGGCGCTATTGAGGGATATGCAGACGGCGGGATGACCGTGGAAATGCTGGAGCGGGTTTGCGGACATCAAAATCCAAATGCGTTGCCGGGCGCGTTCAAAATTGGGAGGCATGACAAAAACCGAATGCCTCGAAAAATCTGGAATGAAACACGGGATCAAACGTGCAAATAAGTGTCAGAGAATGCAGACGCGCTGACGCAAATTCAATAAGATAGCCTGAATACAGCTTATCTTGACCTCGTTCGGGACGAGGGGGCCGGAGGTTCGAATCCTCTCACTCCGACCAAATCTGATCGTAGGCACTTGAAATCAATTGATTTTGGCGAATTGATTCAAGGTCGGTCTTACAACCAGTCTTACTATTCGACGGCTATAGCGAGCCCGTCGCATGAAACGTGCCCTTTTTATTCGCCGTCTTAGCAGGGCCGAATTGCCGGTTGATACAATGAAGCTGGCACGCTTCCTGATAGGAAAATCCATAGTGCACCGTCTTCCGGGCCATCGGCTGAGCGGTCGCATTGTTGAAGTGGAGGCGTATCCAGTCGGGGATTCTGCGGGGCATGCGTTTCACGGAAAGACAGTCAGCAATAGCTCGCTCTTTCTCGGTACTGGGTATGCTTACGTCTATCTTAGTTACGGCTCGTCATTTATGTTCAATATCACAAGTGAAGAGCCGGGAGTTGGGGCAGGCGTCTTGATTCGGTCGCTCGAGCCGATCGACGGGCTTAGTTTCATGAAGCGTCGGCGGCGCACGTACCAGTGTTACGACCTCGCACGAGGCCCTGGCCGCCTCACAACGGCAATGGACATCGACCGCCGTTTTGACGGCCTGGATCTTTGCACGGATCGCACGCTCTGGCTCGGTTCGGCCGTCCGACGCCCCGGGGCCATCGGACGGAGTGTCCGCATCGGCCTTTCAAAGGAAGCAAATCGTCTGCGCCGGTTCTATGAGCGAGGCAATCCATATGTGAGCGGTCCGAGGCGACTGAGCCGGTAATGCAGTCGCTTGTCTTTGCAATCACCCGGTGCGCGGCGATAACTGCGCACAACTTGAAGCCACTCAAAACCGGCAGGCATAATCCCGCCAGTTCCCCAAGAGTCGATTGACCTCCGGTTCCTCGACTGCAAAATGTTTCCGGATTAGGTGGGAACGATCACGTTGCCGTCCAAACCAGCTAGGCCGGCGAGCTGAAATCCAAGGCCGACTGCTATCTAAAGGCCACTTTCAGGACTTCGTAGCTCTTGCCGCCGCCGGGCGTGTTCACCTCGACCGTATCGCCGACCTTTTTGCCGATCAGAGCGCGGGCGGTCGGAGAGGTGATCGAAACCCGGCCAGCCTTCACGTCGGCTTCGGCTTCGCCGACGATCTGGTAGACCTTTTCTTCTTCGGTATCCTCGTCGACGAGTGTGACGGTCGCGCCGAACATCACCGTCGAGCCGGAAAGTTTCGAGACGTCGATCACTTCCGCGCGCGACAACTTGTCTTCGAGTTCGGCGATCCGCCCCTCGTTCAAGGATTGCGCCTCCTTGGCAGCGTGATACTCGGCATTTTCCGATAGATCCCCATGCGTGCGGGCTTCGGCGATCTGCTGAATGATACGCGGACGCTCGACCTGCTGACGACGCTTCAATTCCTCCTCGAGGGCGGAATAGCCATGCACGGTCATCGGAATCTTATCCATCATCCGATCTCTTTCACGTCTCTTCGGCGCAAACTGCTGCGTTCTCGTTCGTGAGCATCTTCGAGCGGCGAAGCGGTGTCCACTTCAACTCCCGATGCCCAGGCCCTTGCGGCCAAGTTTCCGACGTTTGGGCGCGCCCTGGAATCGCGCCACCCGTTCATTTTACCGCATTCTTTCGGCGAAACGCTAAGAGTTCAATGAAAATGCCCAGGAATCAAGAACGGTTATTCGGCGCTTTCTTACTTGACACCCGAGTTTTTCGGCCTTGGCCGGTCGCTGCACCGCGGCCCGTCCGGCGGGGCGGTCTCACTTCCAATTCAAGGCATTGGGGCTCCGAAGCCAGGTCCTGGCCTGAAACTTAAGCAAAATAATCCTGCAGCGCCCGCACTTCCAGATCGCCGGCTACGTAGGCCGCAATGCCCTGCGAGGCCGCGATGGCGCCAGCCAGGGTCGTATAATAGGGCACCTTATGCAACAGCGCGGCGCGCCGCAGCGAGCGGGAATCGGCCAGGGCCTGCGCGCCCTCGGTCGTGTTGAAGACGAGTTGCACACCGCCGTTCTTGATCGCATCGACGACATGCGGACGGCCTTCCGACACCTTATTGACCTTTTGCGCCGGGATGCCCTGGATTTCGAGATAGCGCGCCGTGCCGCCGGTAGCGCAGAATCTTGAAGCCAAGCCCCAGCAACAATTGCACGCTCGCGATGACGCGCGGCTTATCGACATCACGAACGGAAACGAAAACGGTGCCGTTCGACCGGCACTTTCGTGCCGCCGCCAAGCTGGCTCTTGGCAAAGGCGATTGCAAATGAGCGATCGAGGCCGATGACCTCGCCGGTCGAGCGCATTTCCGGCCCGAGCACGGTGTCGACGCCGGGGAAGCGCGCGAATGGAAACACCGCCTCTTTGACGCCGACGTGATCGGCCCGCATCGGCTTCAGGCCGAAGCTCGCGAGGCTTTCGCCGGCCATGATGCGCGCGGCGATCTTGGCGATCGGCATGCCGATCACCTTGGCGACGAACGGCACCGTGCGCGAGGCGCGGGGGTTGACTTCGAGCACGTAGATCTCGTCGTCCTTCAACGCGAGCTGCACGTTCATCAGGCCGCCGACGTTGAGCGCCAGCGCGAGCTTGCGCGTCTGCTCCTCGATCGCTGCGCAACATGGCCGGCGACAGAGAACGCGGCGGCAATGAACAGGCGCTGTCGCCGGAATGGATGCCGGCCTCTTCGATATGTTCCATGATGCCGCAGATGAAGACGTCGCTTGCCGTCGCAGAGCGCATCGACGTCGATCTCGACGGCATCGGAGAGATAGCGATCGAAGAGCAGCGGATTCTTGCCGAGCACCGTGTTGATCTGGCCCGTCTTGTCGTTGGGATAGCGCGCCTTGATGTCGGAGGGCACGAGGCCCGGCAGGGTGCCGAGCAGATAATCGTCGAAGGCCGCCTGCATCGTGAATGATCGCCATGGCGCGGCCGCCCAGCACATAGGACGGTCGCACGACGAGCGGCAGGCCGAGTTCGGCGGCGACGAGCCGCGATTGCTCGACCGAATAGGCGATGCCGTTCTTCGGCTGTTTCAGCCCGAGCTTGTCGAGCAGCCGTTTGAAGCGGTCGCGATCCTCGGCGAGATCGATGGAATCGACGCTGGTGCCGAGAATGGGATCTCCGCCTGCTTCCAAGGCATGCGCCAGCTTCAGCGGCGTCTGGCCGCCGAACTGCACGATCGCGCCGCGCAGCTTGCCGGCTTGTTTTTCGACGTCGCCAAAATTTCGAGCACGTCTTCGGCTGGTCAGCGGCTCGAAATAAAGCCGGTCCGACGTGTCGTAATCCGTCGACACCGTCTCCGGATTGCAATTGATCATGATCGTCTCGAAGCCGGCCGCGCGCAGCGCGAAGCTCGCGTGGCAGCAGCAATAATCGAACTCGATGCCTTGCCCGATGCGGTTTGGGCCGCCGCCGAGGATGACGATCTTTTCGCGTGACGAAGGCCGCGCCTCGGTGACCGGCGCGCCGGCAAAGGGCGCCTCATAGGTCGAATACATGTAGGCGGTGGGCGAGGCGAATTCGGCCGCGCAGGTGTCGATCCGCTTGAAGACGGGGCGCACGCCGAGCTCGATGCCGCAGCGCCCGTCACGCTCGCTTCGTCGGTGCCGGCAAGCGTCGCGAGCCGCGTGTCGGAAAAGCCCGCCGCCTTCAGCATGCGCAGATTGGCGGCGTCCTTGCGGCAGGCCGAGTGCGCACCTTGGCTTCGAGGTCGACAATCTCTTTCAGGCGGGCGATGAACCAGCGGTCGATCCGGCAGGCGTCGTAAATTTCCTCATGCGTCATGCCGTAACGCAGCGCCTGCGCGACGACGAGCAGCCGATCCGGCGTCGGCCGGCCGAGCGCGGCGCGCAGAACCTTCTTGTCGTTGCCGACGTCGAGCCCCTCGATCTCGATTTCGTCGAGCCCGGTAAAGCCCGGTTTCGAGCGAGCGCAGCGCCTTCTGCAGGCTCTCGGCGAAAGTGCGGCCGATCGCCATCGCCTCGCCGACCGATTTCATCGCCGTCGTCAGGATCGGCTCGGCGCCGGGAAATTTCTCGAAGGCGAAGCGCGGAATCTTGGTGACGATGTAATCGATCGTCGGCTCGAAAGAGGCGGGCGTTGCGCCGCCGGTGATGTCGTTGGCGATCTCATCGAGCGTATAGCCGACGGCGAGTTTCGCCGCGACCTTGGCGATCGGAAAGCCGGTCGCCTTGGAGGCAAGTGCCGAGGAGCGCGAGACGCGCGGGTTCATTTCGATGACGATGATGCGGCCGTTCTCGGGATTGACCGCGAATTGCACGTTCGAGCCGCCGGTTTCGACGCCGATCTCGCGCAACACCGCGATCGAGGCGTCGCGCATGATCTGATATTCTTTGTCGGTCAGGGTCAGCGCAGGCGCGACGGTGATCGAATCGCCGGTGTGCACGCCCATCGGATCGATGTTCTCGATCGAGCAGACGATGATGCAATTGTCCGCCTTGTCGCGGACGACCTCCATCTCGAATTCCTTCCAGCCGAGGACGCTTTCCTCGACCAGAACTTCGTTTGTCGGCGAGGCATCGATGCCGCGCTCGATGATCTCGATGAATTCCTGCTTGTTGTAGGCAATGCCGCCGCCGGTGCCGCCCATGGTGAAGGACGGACGGATGATCGCCGGCAGGCCGATATCGTCGAGGACGGCGAGCGCCCTGGCGAGCGTCTTGATCTGATGCGAGCGCGGCGTCGCAAGTCCGATGCGCGTCATCGCCTCGCGAAAGCGTTCGCGATCCTCGGCCTTGTCAATCGCCTCCGCAGTCGCGCCGATCATCTCGACATCGTATTTTTCGAGCACGCCCATCTTTTTCAGCGACAGCGCGCAATTGAGCGCCGTCTGGCCGCCCATCGTCGGCAGCAACGCGAAGCCGCCCGGCACGGCATAGCGTTCCTTGGCGATGATCTTGGCGACGACTTCCGGCGTGATCGGTTCGACATAAGTACGATCCGCCATATCCGGATCGGTCATGATCGTCGCCGGATTCGAATTGACGAGGACGATGCGATAGCCCTCTTCGCGTAAGGCCTTGCAGGCCTGGGTTCCGGAATAATCGAATTCGCAGGCCTGCCCGATGATGATGGGGCCGGCACCGATGATCATGATCGTCGAAATATCCGTCCGCCGGGGCATGGATCGGGTCGTCCTCCTTAGCAAGCGCGCCAGGACTATTTGCGCCGCAGTGCCGTCGCGGCGCGGTGCTGCGAAACAGTCTGAGTGAGGGCTAGAGCATGATCCGCAAAAAGCGACGCTGGTTCTGCGAAAAGATCATGCGATCCGCTCTAGAGCGCCTGCTCTAAACAAGAATTGGCGCTCTGTGAACCCCGCGCCTGATCAGCCCTGCCGATTTCACGACAGATCGACCGCGTAGCGCTTCAAATCTTCCAGCGCGCAATAATCGAGCGCCCCTTCGTGGGTCGCGCGCAGGATGACGCGCGGCATCTTGCCGGCCAAGAGCGCCTCCTGCCAGCGCGGCGCGCAAAGGCACCAGCGGTCCCCCGGTCTGATACCCGGGAAATCATATTCCGGCATCGGCGTCGAAAGATCGTTGCCGCGCGCCTTGGAAAAGGCCAGGAAGTCGGCGGTCGCGACAATACAGACCGTATGGCTGCCGGCGTCCTCATCTGAGGTGTCGCAGCAGCCGTTGCGGGAGAAGCCGGTAAGCGGATCGAGGGAGCAGGGCTCGAGCGGCAGGCCGAGCACATTGCGGGCGGGTTTGCGGCCGCCGCCGCCAGGTTGGTCCCTAAACACGTTCGTTTCCGCCCGATAAATTGAGCTACCAGAAAACCAGAATTGTTGCGCCGTCGCAACAAAACCTCACGCGCGACCGCAAGGATAGGGTCAAGCGGCCTTTTCGGCCCGAATCTGCGTGCAGAACTCGCGTGAGCGGACCAAAAGCCGTTCCGCCTGCTGCGACAGCGAATTGGTCGCGGCGAGCATTTCGGCGGCGATCCGCTGGCTCTCGCTGGTCGATTGCGCGACCGCCATGTAGGGTCGTTGCGAGACGAGATTGAGCGCTTCGTCGGCGGCGGCCCCGACGCAGTGGGCGATTTTCCCGACCGCCTTTTCCCGCTGCGTTACGGTTGTGCCGATCGCATCGGTAATGTCCCCGATGCGGCCAATACGTTCGACCGTCACGCCAATCGCTGACACGACCTGTTCAGTTGCAGCTTTGACAGTACCGATTCGTGCGGCGATATCTGCTGCCGCGCGGGATGTTTCCTGTGCCAGGGTCTTGACCTCGGCCGCGACGACGGCGAAGCCGCGCCCGGCGTCGCCGCAGCGAGCCGCTTCGATCGTCGCATTGAGCGAGAGAAGATTGGTCTGATAGGCGACGCCGCCGATGAAATCGGCGATCTGTCCGATCGTTTCGACGGCTTCGGCAAGTTCACCGGCACGCGCGGAGGTGAACTTCCCGTCTTCCGCCGCACGGGAAGCGATTTGAGTTGCGGCATGAAACTCGCCGTTCGTCTTGTCCAGCAGGGCGCCGAATTCATTGGCCGCCGCAGAAAGCGTCTCGACCGTTGCGACGCCATCTTGCGAGGACGCAACGACGTTCTTGGTGCGATCGTCGGTCGCTTGCGCCATGTCGCGCATGGCGGCGGCGTTGCGCTGCATTTCCGCGCTGGCCGCGGACACGGCCGCGATGACTTGCATGACGTCGTCGCGGAAAACGTCGACGAAACGCTCGCGCTCGGCAGCGAGCGCCTTTTGCGCACGCACTTCGGCGGCAATGGTCTCCTCTTCCAGTCTCTTCACCGCAAGCCCCTTGTCGCGAAAGACCTGGATCGCCCGCGCGATCTCGCCAAGCTCGTCGGAGCGGCGGGTATAGCCGATCTCGGTCGTGAGCCGGCCAGTCGCGATCTCGCGCATCGTCCGGGCAAGCCGCAGCATCGGCCGTGCGACAGCCAGAAAGGCCCAGACGAGAGCACCGGCAAAGAATATGACATAGCCAACGGCGAAGAAGGTGCTCGACGCTTGAAATTTCGGCGAGATGACATCGTCGATATAGTCGATGCGGCCCTGCATCTTGGCGGCAATCTCATTGGAAAGGTGGTTGAGGGCGGCTTCGAGGTCGTCGCGCAGAGGACCGAAGCGATAGTCCATCTGGAATTCGCGCGTTTCCGTGCTCGGCTCCAAGCGGGCGAAGGTTTCGAGGAAGCCGATCATCTTGTCGAATCGCGCCGAAATGCCGGCTGTATCGCTGTTCGAGTCGGGAAGAGGAGTGCGTGCCGTCCTCATCCAGTTGCGGAAGCGTTTCGCTTCTTCTCCGACCGCAAGGATAATGTCGTGTGCGCCCTCCTTGTCGGCGTGCATCGAGCTGATAGGCAAATGCGCTGAAAACGGCTTCCGAGGCCTTGGCCTCGACGATTGCGACACGGGCAGGATATTGCCGGTGGATGATATCCGCGCGCGCGTCGCGCAAGACGAGGACTTGCTGCCACAAGATCGTCGCGCTGACCGCTGTTAGAACGGCGAAGGCGGCGATGAGCGCGGCAAACCTATGGATCAGGCGCAGGCGCGGAAAGAAACTGGGCACGGGACTTTCAACGAAATTCGGCGTCGCGAATCGATTTCGCAACAGCGACCTAAGCCGGCTAGGATTAAGTTTGTGTGATAGGTCCGGCTCGTGATCGGCGTCATTTATCCTTAATATTTCGGTGGGTTGTGACGCAGATTGAGGTTTTCCTGTCACGCTGTTGTCCCATGCAACAGACATGAGGCTGACCCTTTGCTATAGATTTTTTGCTGACGACCTGTCGAGCCGGCCGGGGGGCCACGGCTCCGATCGTACAGGCCGAGGGGGTAGGCAAAAGCCCGGTTCCATCAGCTGGAACCGGGCTTTTTTGCTGCCACGTCGCGTTCGGGCCTGGCTGTCGCCCCTTACACCAAGCTTGCGCAGAACCGCTGGATCTTGGTGCAGGCGGATTCGAGCACTTCGGTCGAGGTCGCATAGGAAATGCGGAAATTCGGGCCGAGCCCGAACGCCGATCCCTGCACGACAGCCACGCCTTCCGCCTCCAGCAGCGCCGAGACGAAATCTTCGTCGTTGTCGATGCGTTTGCCGTCCGGCGTCTTGCGGCCGATCGCTTCGGCGCAGGATGGATAGACGTAAAAGGCGCCTTCCGGCGACGGGCATTGCAAATATTTCGCCTGGTTGACCATCGAGACGACGAGATCGCGCCGGCCCTCGAAGATTTTGCGCCGTTCCGGAATGAAATCCTGCGGCCCGTTCAGGGCTTCAACGGAGGCCCATTGGGCGATCGAACAGGCGCCCGAGGTCTGCTGGCCCTGCAACATGTCCATCGCCTTGATGAGTTTGTCAGGGCCCGCCGCGTAGCCGATACGCCAGCCCGTCATCGCATAGGATTTCGAGACGCCGTTCATGGTCAGCGTCCGGTCCATGAGATTGGGCTCGACCTGGGCTGGAGTGACAAAGGTGAAGTCGCCATAGGTCAGGTGCTCGTAGATGTCGTCGGTCAACACCCACACCTGTGGATGGCGGAGCAGGACGTCGGTCAGCGCCTTCAGTTCGGCATGGGTATAAGCGGCGCCCGAGGGATTCGAAGGCGAGTTGAGGATCAGCCACTTGGTCCTCGGCGTGATTGCTCTGTCGAGGTCGGCGGCCTGCAGCTTGAACCCATGCTCCATCTTGGTTTCGATCGCGACCGGCTTGCCGCCGGCAATCGCCACCATATCCGGATAGCTCACCCAATAGGGCGCCGGGATGATCACTTCGTCGCCGGCATTCAGCGTAGCGAGAAAGGCGTTGAAGAGAATGTGCTTGCCACCTGTGCCGACGATCGTCTGCGACGGCTTGTAGTCAAGCCCGTTCTCGCGCTTGAACTTTGCGGCAATGGCTTCGCGCAGCGGCGCGATGCCGGCGACCGGCGTATATTTCGTCTCACCGCGCAGGATCGCCGCGATTGCCGCCTGCTTGATGTTGTCCGGCGTGTCGAAATCGGGCTCGCCGATCGACAAGGAGATGATGTCGCGTCCGGCGGCTTTCAGATCGCGCGCCTTCTGCGTCACCGCGATGGTCGCGGAGGGTTTTACGCGGAGCAAGGCGTTGGAAATGAAAGCCATGTAAATGGTCTCCGAAGATTGACGGGAATGCGGGGAGTTTTGACGCGGGCAAACTAGAGGTATCAAGGCCAGTTCTTCAACCTTTTGTTTTGTCGCATGCGTGTTTCCCGGCGTGCTGGCCAGCCGCGTCCAAACCTCTGGTAACGCCTAAACAATCCTTAAGCGGGCTGAGCGAACATGCCGCCGTCTTGGGAAGGCGGTTTCCATGTTCGAAAATCTGCGGACCGGCGCCTGGCTGACGCGCGCGCGCTTGCACGCCTATCCGGTGATCCTGCTCACCCTCCTGGCAGCCGCGACGCTGGTGCTGGTTGCCACGTCGCATGCCGGCATGGATGCTTATCGGCGGCCACTTGGAACCGACTTCAGCGGGTTCTGGACGGCAGGCCAAGAGGTCGACGGAGGCCGTCCGGCGCAGCCCTATGATATTGCGGCGTTTCGGAGCGATCAGGCGCAGTTCTTCGGCGCCTCCGAGGATTTTTACACATGGTTCTACCCGCCCTATTTCCTGGCCATTGCTGGAGCCCTCGGGCATCTGCCTTATTTTACGGCTTTGGCGCTGTGGCAGGTCACGACGCTGGCTTTGTATATCGTCGCTGTCTTTGCCGCTCTGCGGCCCGCGCGACTGCCGGTCCGGCCGGTCCTCGTCGCGGCTCTGGCCTATCCAGCCGTCTTTATCAACCTGATGCACGGCCAGAATGGCTTTCTCACCGCCGCACTGCTCGCTGGCGGCCTGTTGCTGTTGCAGCGCGGCCCTCTCGCCGCCGGCCTCTGCTTCGCGCTGCTCGCCTATAAGCCGCAATTCGGCCTCCTGGTTGTTCCGGCGCTGGTCGCTGGCGGCTATTGGCGCACGGCAGCCGCCGCTGCCGGCGGCCTGGCAGCGCTGACGCTCGCCACTTTGGCGGCGTGGGGAACGGCGCCCTGGCAGGCATTTTTCACCCATCTCGATGTCACCAGGACGGTGCTTGAACATGGCGCCGTCGGCTTCGCGAAGCTTGAAAGTCCGTTTGCGGCGGTGCGGCTTCTCGGCGGCGGCGTGCCGCTGGCTTATGCGGTGCAAGGTGCGGTGACGTTTTCCATGGCTGCGGCGCTCGCCATTCTATGGCGTTCGGCGGCCGATTTCCGGTTGAAGGCCGCCGCACTGCTGGCGGCCAGCCTCATCGCGACCCCGCACGTCTTCGATTATGACATGGCCTGTCTCGGCCCTGCGCTGGCTCTTGCCGTTTCCTACGGCGTCGAGAAGGGTTTCGGCCCCTATGAGAAATCCGCCCTAGCCTTGGTGTGGGTCGCGCCGCTCCTTGCGCGGACCTTTGCCGGCCTATTCTCCGTACCGCTCGGCCCGATCGTCGTCTTGCTCTGCGTCCTTGGTCTTCTTCGACGTGCCTCCGGCGATGCAGCCGCGCACCCAGCGGCCCTGGTTGAGAGGTCCGCCGTGGCGGTCAGCAGCGAAATCGGTTGAGCAAGCAAGGGGAGCGCGAAAGTCCTCGCAATCCTTCCCCGGAAGCGACTAGCAAATCTTTGCCTAAAGAAGCGCCAAGTTCGGGGGCGATTGTCGGGAGCGTTACGAAACCAGTTGAAACTCTTTTCACCATAGATTGCACAATTTTTTATTTGCCTTACCCCCTCCGCGCTGAACGCCGCCGTTCCAAAAATTGTTGTTAAATTCACCCTTGCGTGATCATCGCCCGACCGGCCATCGCAGTGTCGCGGCGATGCCCCTGATCGGTCAATCGGTTGTTCTCATTGATAATTTCTCGAAAAGGACCGCGACCTCTCGAGGTCTTTCGCATCGCGCAGACGCCCAAGCCGGTGTTTCACATTCATAGAAAATCAAACAAGCGCACCTTTGGCGCGGCCGCCTGCGCAATTTTTTCGCCTCGGTCAATACATTCTTCGCAACCGCTGAAACTTTTTCACCTGTTGTTGCGTTACAGTGACGCATAAGTTTTTTACCTCGGTGGGCAATTGATTGATCTGCGTCAGGGCTGCGTTGCGAGGTGAGTACCAAAGTGTGCTCCAACGCACAGGCAGCGGGGGGATTACACCCTAGTTATTCGTTGTCTCGAGGATGAGTGCTGCGAGGGAGTTTCGAATGTCGATCGCCGATCATTTCGATCACGCACGGGACGCTGGCTTTGTCCGCACCTATGATTCCCAGGCTGCTCGCCGTCAGTTCCAGGTTTCGCTCGTCCTCATTCTGATTTTGATGGTCGCAGCCTTTGCGCTTGGCTTGCTGGTTCGCTTCGACGAGCCGGCCGGAAAAACCAACCCGGTGCCGAGCAAGGCGCATGAGGTTCATTTTGCCGGGGGCCTGGGGGGCCTGACGGATTTCTATAGTTAGGTGCGAGACATCTCCCGGTGAGATCGCCTGGAGATGCCGCCCTAAAGAGACCACGACCTCCGATGCCCCCCGTAGGAGGTCGTGTCTGAGGGCCGCGCTCCGCAAGGACGCGGCCCCTTCTTTTTCGGGCGACGGAAATAGACGAGCCGTCCTCAGCCCTCCGGACGAATCGCTGAATTGCGTCAATCCTTCGGTAGGATGGCGGCTGTAATCTCCACCTCATGACTACCGGACCCGCCCAGCCTTTTGGCCGCCGCGGCCGCCCCGCCCATGCTGCGACGGCCGCAGCCTTCGCCGGTGCCGCGTTGCGGCAGCAGCAATCGCGTTCCCTGCCGCCGGAGGTCCTTTCCGGCATCCTGCGGGCACCGGAGCAAGAAGCGGCGCCCGAACGTCCAAAAGTACAAAAAGTGGCTCGGTCCCTCCGGGCCGCTGTGCTGGCGGGCGTCGTCGTCGGCATTCTGAACGCCGCCGTCAACGCCACGTCGGTCTTGAAGTTTGGCGGTTTGATCGACTCGAATTCCGCTCGGGCAAACGAAACTGCCGTTCGCAGTCATGCTCGCCGTTGCCAGCCTTTGGGGTGGTGCCCGCGCCAGCGCATTCGTCCTCCTTTTTGCCCACAGCTTTCTCAACCGCCGCGGTTGGACAAGCATCGGCGCCTATATTCTGGCCGGCGGCGCCGCCTCTCTGGCCTATGCGCTGATCGTTCAGGTCATTGGGCTGGACGGTGCCGATAGCTCAATCACGATGGAACTCCTCTCCGGCATGGGCGCAGGGTTCTTCTATCGGCTCTTCGCGGCGGTCGAGCGGAGCTGAACGGCCCGGCTTTCATCGGCGGCGGTGAGGCCCCATATTGGGCCTATGCCCAAACCGCCGAAAAGAGCCGCCGCGCCGCGTTCCAAAGCCGCGAAGCCGGAGCAACAGCCACTCGGCGAACATCTTGCGGCTCTGCTCAATCCTGCCCTCAACACCGTGACACCGACGGGCTTCGCCGAGACGTCGGCAGCCTATGACGCCTCCACCGGGAGCGCGCATCCGCCGGGCATGAGCGGCGTCGAGGCGACCGTCGCCTCGCTGAAGGACTTGCTCGACCGCGGCGATCCCAACTTGCGGGGCAAGCAGCCGTGGACGCCGCATCGGCCGCCGCGGCCGGAAAAATCAGAGGGCGGCATCACGTTCAATCTCGCCTCGGAGTATGAGCCGCGCGGCGATCAGCCGAACGCGATCGACGAGCTTGTGGCCGGCATCAAGAGCCACGAGCGCGATCAGGTTCTGCTCGGCGTCACCGGCTCGGGCAAGACCTTTACGATGGCGCAGATCATCGCCCGCACCAATCGCCCCGCTCTGGTCCTGGCGCCGAACAAGACGCTGGCGGCGCAGCTCTATGGCGAGTTCAAGAGCTTCTTTCCGGAGAACGCAGTCGAATATTTCGTCTCCTACTACGACTATTATCAGCCGGAAGCCTATGTGCCGCGCACCGACACCTATATCGAGAAGGAAAGCTCGATCAACGAGCAGATCGACCGGATGCGCCATTCGGCGACGCGCGCGCTGCTCGAACGCGATGATGTGATCATCGTCGCCTCCGTTTCCTGCATCTATGGCATCGGCTCGGTCGAAACCTATACGGCGATGACCTTCACCGTGAAGGCCGGCGAGCGCATCGACCAGCGCCAGCTCATCGCCGATCTCGTCGCGCTGCAATACAAGCGCTCGGGCGGGGATTTTTATCGCGGCCTCTTTCGCGTTCGCGGCGACACGATCGAACTGTTCCCGGCGCACTATGAGGACCGCGCCTGGCGCATCCGCTTCTTCGGCGACGAGATCGAGGGCATCGTCGAATTCGATCCGCTGACGGGCCAGAAGACGCAGGATCTCGAATTCATCAAGGTCTACGCGAACTCGCATTATGTCACGCCGCGCCCGACGCTCGTGCAATCGATCAAGGGCATCAAGGAAGAGCTGAAGCAGCGGCTTGCCGAGCTCTATGCCGGCGGCCGGCTGCTCGAAGCGCAGCGGCTCGAACAGCGCACGCTGTTCGATCTCGAAATGATGGAGGCGACGGGCTCCTGCGCCGGCATCGAGAATTATTCGCGCTATCTCACCGGCCGCCAGCCCGGCGAGCCGCCGCCGACGCTGTTCGAATATCTGCCCGACAATGCGCTCGTCTTCACCGACGAGTTGCATGTCACGATCCCGCAGATCGGCGGCATGTATCGCGGCGACTTCCGCCGCAAGGCGACGTTGGCCGAATATGGCTTCCGGCTGCCGTCCTGCATGGACAACCGGCCGCTGCGTTTCGAGGAATGGGACGCGATGCGGCCGCAGTCGGTGCATGTCTCGGCGACGCCCGGCAAATGGGAGATGGAGCGCACCGGCGGCATTTTCGTCGAGCAGGTGATCCGCCCGACTGGCCTCATCGATCCGCCGGTCGAGATCCGTCCCGCGCGCGCGCAAGTTGACGATCTCCTGGGCGAAGTGCGCGAAATTGCTCGCGCGGGCTATCGCACGCTCGTCACCGTGCTGACCAAGCGCATGGCCGAGGACTTGACCGAATATCTGCACGAGCATGGCGTGCGTGTACGCTACATGCATTCCGACATCGACACGCTGGAGCGGATCGAGATCATCCGCGATCTGCGCCTTGGCGCCTTCGACGTGCTCGTCGGCATCAACCTGCTGCGCGAAGGACTCGACATTCCCGAATGCGGGCTTGTCGCCATTCTCGATGCCGACAAGGAAGGCTTTCTGCGCAGCGAGACGTCGCTGGTGCAGACGATCGGCCGCGCCGCCCGCAATGTCGATGGCAAAGTCATCCTCTACGCCGATCAGGAGACCGGCTCGATGCAGCGCGCCATGGCCGAGACCAACCGGCGGCGCGAGAAGCAGGCGGCCTATAATGCCGAGCATGGCATTACGCCGGCCTCGATCAAGCGCGGCATTCAGGACATTCTCGGCTCCGTCTATGAGCGCGATCATGTGACGGTCGATGCCGGACTGGCGGCGGCGGGCAATCTCATCGGCCATAATTTCAAGGCGACGGTGGCCGATCTCGAAAAGCGCATGCGCGATGCGGCCGCCGATCTCGATTTCGAGACGGCGGCGCGGCTGCGCGACGAGATCAAGCGGCTGCAATCGGTCGAACTCGCGATTTCCGACGATCCGCTCGCGACACAGCGCGAGGTCGAAGGCGAGGCTGGCGCCTATCGCGGCCCGCGCGGCGACGGGCACGTCCCGGCGAACCGGCCGCATAAGCCGACCGATGCCGAAATGGGGCCGCATAATTTCGGCGGCGGCGAAGCCAAGCCGCGCTCAAGCGCGGGAAGGGGCGGGACAAGGGCGTGGAAGAGACGGAGGTAAGACATTTGTTTTCGCTCATACTTCGAGACGCCCGCTTTGCGGGCTCCTCAGTATGAGGCTTCACGCAACGGAGCGGGTTGCTCCCTCACTCTGAGGCGCTTGCGGAGCAAGCGTCTCGAAGGGCGAGGGTCGCGCGGAAAGCAACGGAATGGCCGCAGCATATAAAATCGCGACGCCTTTTGCGGCAGCCATGTCACTGCTGGCGACGCCGGCGCTCGCCACGCAACAGCTCATTCCCACGCCTTATCCGGAGCAGCTCGGCCCCAATGCGCAGGAAACGCAAGTACCGCGCCTTACCTATCATCAGCATCTCATTCCGCAGCCGGCGCCCTGGGCCTATGGGCCGAACGCGTTAGGCAATCCGAAGCCCTATCATCACCATTGGCACCAGCGCCTGCTGGAGGATCCCTATCCGTGGCTATCGTGGTGAGGTCGTTGTTCGACGCATGATCTTGGCCCGAGAACGCTGCAACTTTTCGGGATCATGCTAGTCCGCGCCCGTCTGCTCCGGCAGCATCCGTTCGATATAGCCGTCCTTGCGATAGGCGACGTGCCAGATCACAGCCAGGATATGCGCGGCGAGAAACAGATAGACCGCATATTGGCCCCAAATGTGGATCGCATTGGCGGTCTCTGAAACTTCCTTGTCCTTCGGCAACATCGGCAGATCGAGGAGGCCGAAGAAAGACACGGCATGTCCCCCGGCGCTCGACAGGATGAAGCCGCTCACCGGCATGATGATGAAGATCGCATAGAGGAATAAATGCGTCGCGTGCGCGAGCCCGATCTCCCATTTCGCCAGCCGTGGCGGCAATTTCGGCGGCGGATAAAGGCCGCGCCAGATGAGGCGCGCGATAATCAAGGCCAGCGCGACGAGGCCGAATGATTTATGTACGAGAAAATAAAGGTCGCGGTTGGGTGCGTCCTTGGCCATATGGACCATCACCCAGCCGAGCGGCAGGATCGTAAAGATTACTATCGCCGTGGTCCAATGCAGGGTCTGCGCGACCTTATTGTAGCGCGCGATACGGGTCGGGGCATCGCGAGGCGGCGTCGCGCTTGACTGGAGCATGGCGGGTTCCGTTCAATTGTTGGCGTCAGACTTATATAGCGGCTTTTGCCGGCTTCGGCATGGCGGGGACATTTCACGCCAGCGTGAGGCACGCGGGATGCTCGCGCGCATTCCTTCTTGCATCGGAGAAGGTTACGCGTAGCGCCGTGTCTCAGCGCCCGCCGCCCGAAGATGTGAGGTCCCAATCGCTCGGCTTGCTTTCCGGCACGAAGGCGCCGTCCGCCCTGATCGAACCGCCTTGCGGCAGCGGCTGTGGCGGCTGGGGCTGGTAGGCTTGCGCCGACAATGCGCGTGATTGCGTTGGGATCGGCTGCGGCGGCAGCAGGTCATAGGCGGATGCCGCCCGTCGCGGCGGCGAATAGGGCGGGGGCGGCGGCAAGCCAGCGTCGGGAGCATCGGGTCCGGCATGCAGAGCAAGCGCCTGCATGTCGCCGCTCCCGGCCTGCGAAATATCAAGATCTTCATCAACGGGCGGCGGCTCGGGCAGGCCGTCGGGCGGATGCGTCTCGGGCAAATTCTGCGGCGTCGGGCGGCACACGCGGCGCGGCCCCGTCGAGGTATTGCCGTGCATCGCCAGGTCGAGATGGAAGTGATTGTAGTGGAAGATATTGTAGCCGGGTCCGAGCACCGTGGTGAAATAGCCGCAAGCGCCGGAATGGACATCGCGCAGGAAGGCCTGCGTCGGTTCATCGCCCGCCGGCCAGTCATGGGCGATCGAGATCGTCCGCCCGTCGGCGAGGTGGAATCCGCTGACGTCGATCGCATTGCCGAAGGCATGTTCGGAGAGCTGCGCGCCCGCCTCGCCGTTGATGCCGCGGCAGCTATAAGTGCCGAAGGAGTTGATTTCGACGACGCGCTCGTTGAACCGAGCCTGCGCCGCCGGCTGAACCACGTCCTTCACCCAAGCGTTCAGCGCCGCGATCATCGGGCAATCGAGCGTAAAATCGCCGTTGAGCGGGACTTCGCCGTCGAGCAGCGCGGCGACTTTGAAGGGGCGCGTCAACCCGCAAATGCCTGGCCCGTCGATCTCATCCCTCGGCTGCACATAGGCGGAGACGTGGATCAGGTTTTGCGCGAGGCAGGCGTTCTCGGCCTGGGCGCGCCAGGCCGGCCGCCGTGCCTCGTAATTGGAGCAGCCGGCGAGCATGAGAAGGACGGCCGTGGCCGCGGCAAGAGGCAGAACGCAACGCGCCATTTATTAGAAATGTGCGAAATATCTTAAGCGGCGCTAAAACATCGCGGTTAACGAACGTGGTGCAGGGGCCGCTGGCTCGAATCCATGAGTGGCAAATGCCGAGAATCACCATCACGCCTAGCGTTGCCATTGACGAGTTCGAGCTCGCCTTCGCCTTTCTGCGCGCCTCCGGCCCTGGCGGTCAGAACGTCAACAAGGTCGAGACGGCGGTGCAGCTGCGCTTCGATGTGCGCCATTCGCCTTCGCTTCCCGAGGATGTGAAGAAAAGGCTCGAGAAGCTTGCCGGCAGCCGCCTGACCCGACAGGGCGTGCTCGTGCTTGCGGCGCAGCGGTTTCGCTCGCAGGAGCGCAATCGTGAGGATGCGCTCGGGCGATTGCGCCATCTGATCGCCAAGGCGGCGGAGAAGCCGAAGCGCCGCATCGCGACTCGACCGACGCTCGCCGCGAAGAAGCGCCGGGTCGATACCAAGCAGCGGCGCGGCGAGACCAAACGCCTGCGCCGCGGGCCGGTGGATTGAACGGCTCCGGTGGATTACGCCCTTCCGCCATGCTTTACTGGCGCGGTCCGGTTGGCGAGGAGGCTATCATGCGGATCAAATGGCACGTTGCGACGACAGTCGGGTTGACCATTTTCGCCACCGCCGCGCTCGCGGACGATTATCCGCCGCGCAAACCGGGGCTCTGGGAGCTCACGGTTCAGGCCGAGACGGGGCCCGCGGCCACGATGAAAATGTGTATCGATCAGGATACCGACCAGCTCTTTCACAAAGTCGGTACCGACTTGCGCACGAAACATTGCGACAAGGACGAGGTGAAGGTGGACGGCGATACCATCAATGCCGACAGCGAATGCAAGCTCGGCAGCAGGACGGTGACGACAACGGCGGTGACCAAATTCACTGGCGACACCTCCTATCATACCGACGTCAAAACCCACTTCGATCCCGCCGTGCTTGGCAAGACCGATGCGACGGTCACGCAGGACGGAAAATGGACGGGGGATTGTCCGGCCGGCATGAAGCCGGGCGATTTCGTAATGGCGAACGGCATCAAGATAAACGTGAAAACGCTGGGCTTCCTGAAGTCGCTGATCCCGGGGCATAAAGACGACTCGGGCAATCAATGACGAACGGGATCGCCGATGGCGATCCCGTGAGCATCTGCGGCAGAATATCGATTAATTCGCCGGCTGCTCGAGCGTTCCGCCGTCGGCTTGCCTGCTGCGGCGCGCGGCCATGAATCGGTCGAACTCCTCGCGGTCCTTGGCGCGGCGAAGATTGTCCATGAACTCACCGAATTCGCGCTCTGCTGCGAGCAGCTTCTGGCGCTCCTCTTCGAGGCGGGCGAGTTCGGCCTCGCGCCAATCGTCGAAGGCGAGATTGCCCGAGGAGCGCATCCGCCAATGCCGCGGCCAATCGGAAAACTCGTGGCGGCCGGGGCCGCAAGCCCAGTGACGTCCCATCTTCTGCTCCCATTTTTCGCGGAACTTCTCGCGTAGTTTCGTCTCGATGAAGCTCGGCAGATCGCCGGCATAGGCGCTCTTGCGCTGCCAGATTTTGGCGAGCAGGATCGCGAGCCCGATCGGCCAGAACAGAACGAAGCCGAGAATCATCGCGACGAGCTCGATCGGCTTCCAGCCGGAAACGCCGCACGCATAATGGCGATACGAACCATCGTCGGGTCCTTGCCCATAAGGGCCGGAATAAGCGCTCATCTTCTCCTCCATGACAGCCTCCGAGCTGCAATGTGAAAGTACATTACATTAACATTGACTGATTGTCGAGATGAGGTACGTTCAAATCACGTAACATGTTGAAAGTAAGCCAATTTTCAGCGGCGCCGCAGCGCGGTCTCGATCAGCGCTTCGGTGCCCTGGTCGAGGATCGCGGCCGGATCGTCGCCGCGCGCAGCGTCGAGATGGCCGGCGAGGGTCAGCATGGCGGTGCCATGGGCGAGCGCCCAGATTTCGAGGGCGAGGCGGCGCACCTCGCGCGGGTTGCCGCCGGCTGCGGCGAGTACGCCTGCCGCCGCGCGGCTCAAGCCCTCGAACGCTCTGTTGGCGACGGCGAGAGATGCCGGCGCCGTCAGGCTCCTGGCGTTGTCGAACATCGCGGCATAAAGGCCGGGCTCGGCGACGGCGAAGCCGAGATAGGCCCGGCCCATCCGCCGCAAAGCGGCGCGCGCATCGGGTCGGCCCTCATCCCAGGCGCCGGCCAGGCGTTCGCCAAACATGTCGAAGCCGCGCCGCGCGAGTTCGCCGATGAGGTCCTTGCGGTCGGCGAAATGCCGATAAGGCGCCGCCGCCGTAACGCCGACGCGCTTGGCCGCCTCGGCCAAGGTGAAGCCGGCCAGCCCATGCTCGGCCATCAGCGCCCGCGCCGCATCGACCAGTGCATCCTTGAGCCCGCCGTGATGATAGCCGCGCCGCTCCGGCCCGCAGCCTTCGTGTTTCAGATTTCGCTTCCAGCCGTGTTTTGGAATCATGCGGTCAGCTTAGACTTTCGCGACGACGAGTGCGAGGGCGCGCATTCCTTTCAGCTTCATGACCGGACTTTGCACGGCCATACGCGTCTCGGCTATGGCTCCGCGCCGATGGTCGGAAACGCCCGGCCTTTTACGTTTTGCAGCCACTTCCCATATTGGGGGCGCCGGTCTGGGTGGCCGGTCTTCAGGATCCATTCCATGTCGCTTCGGGCAAAGATTCTCGTCCTCCTGCTTGCCATCGGGCTTGCGCTCGGCATGGCTGGCGATGTCTTCGCCCGCGCTGGCGGGGGCTTTTCCATGGGCGTCGCGGCTCGCGGACGTTCAGCATGCCATCGGCGACGCCCACCAGTCCCTTTGGCGCGTCGCCGCTGCAACGGTCGATGATGCCATCCGCCAATCAGAACATTTTCCGGCCCGGCATGCGGTCCGGCCTGTTCGGACATGGCCTCTTTGGTGGCCTGATGGCGGGCTTTCTCGGCGCCGGCTTGTTCGGACTGCTCTTCGGTCACGGCCTGTTCGGCGGCCTCGGCGGCGGCTTCTCCTTCCTTGGCCTTCTGCTGCAGATCGGCTTGATCTATCTCATTGTGCGCTTCGCCATGAATTTCTTCGGCAATAACCAGCCATCGATGTACGGCAGTCCGCTGGGCGGCGGTTTCGCGGGCGGCGGGGGATGGCAGACGGGGTATGGCAGCCAAGCGAGCGGCCCGCCCTTGCCGATCACGGCGGATGATTACGACGCCTTCGAGCGTGCCCTCGCGGAGGTCCAGGCGGCCTATAGCGCGGAGGATCTCAATCGGCTGCGCCAATTGGCGACGGCGGAAATGGTGTCCTATTTCGCCGAGGAACTTGAGGGCAATGCGCGCCGCGGCCTGGTCGACCGGCTCTCCGCTACAAAACTCCTGAAGGGTGATCTCTCCGAAGCCTGGCGCGAAGGCGGCGCCGAATATGCCAGCGTCGCCATGCGCTTCTCGCTGATTGACACGATGATCGAGCGGGCAAGCGGACGTATCGTCTCGGGCAGTCCCAATGTGCCGGAGGAGGTGCCGAACTCTGGACCTTCGTTCGGGGCGCCGGGGCGGGCCTTGATGCCTGGAAGCTGTCGGCGATCCAGCAGGCCGATCGCTAGCCTTTGGTGTGTGCCGTCGCGGTTTCGCCCTGCTCGGCGTTGATCAGCGCCAGTGCGTCAGGTGAATCCCATTGCGCTGGTCCGGCCATCGTGCCGATATCGCAGCCGTCCTTGCCGACGAGGATCGTCGTCGGCAGGCCGAGAACCTTGCCGTTCTCTTTCAAGGTCTCGAATACGTTGGCTGTGTTGTCGGCAAAGAAGGCGAGGTTTTTGACGCCGATCTCGCTCAAGAAGGCTTTCGGCCGGTCGAGCCGGGCTGTGTCGATATTGACCGCGACGACCTGGAAGTCCGGGCCGCCGCGCACCGCCTGAAGACGGTCGAGCGCGGGCATTTCCTGCCGGCAGGGCACGCACCAAGTCGCCCATAGGTTGAAGAGCACATCGCGGCCGCGGAAATCCGCCAACTTGACCGTCTTGCCATCCGCTCCGGTGAAATGGAGGTCTGGCATGGGCATTGGCTCGCGGGCCAGCGCCAGAGCCGCGATCTCGCCATGCACCAGCGGCGTCAGGCGCCCGATCACGACGCGCGTCGAAGCACAGGCTGCCGTGGAAGCAGCTTCGTTGCGATGGCGCTCCTTAGTAACGTATATGAAGCCCAGAACCGCGGCGAGAGCGACGAGCGTTATGATCGGCGAAGGAATGCGGAGCGCGCCCTTGGCCGTTTGCGGGTTGTCTTCTGTCATGCCGTCATGATCATTTGAAAGCGCGAGACGATGAGCAACAAGATGTGGGGCGGCCGGTTTGCCGGCAGTCCCGATGCGATCATGGAAGAGATCAACGCCTCGATTGATTTCGACCGCAAGCTCGCCGAGCACGACATAGCAGGCTCGCTCGCCCATGTCGCTATGTTGGCCGAGACGGGGATTATCACAAAGGCCGACGCCGATGCGATCGGCGAGGCACTAAGCCGCATCCGTGGCGAAATCGAGAAAGGCGAGTTCGCCTTTTCGCGCCGGCTCGAAGATATCCATATGAACATCGAATCACGTCTCGGCGAGCTGATCGGCCAAGCCGCCGGGCGTTTGCACACGGCGCGCTCGCGCAACGATCAGGTTGCGGTCGATTTCCGGCTCTATATCCGCACGACAATCGATGCGCTCGACGCGCAGATCAAGGCGCTGCAGAGCGCGCTCGCCGCGAAGGCCTTGAGCTACGCAGGCGCGGTAATGCCGGGCTTCACCCACATGCAATCGGCTCAGCCGGTGACCTTCGGCCATCATCTGCTCGCTTATGTCGAGATGCTCGGCCGCGATCGCGGCCGGCTCAAAGATGCGCGCGCGCGGCTCAACCAATGTCCGCTCGGCGCCGCAGCCTTGGCCGGCACCTCGTTCCCGATCGACCGTGCAGCGACAGCCAAGGCGCTCGGCTTCGATGCGCCAACGGCCAATTCATTGGACAGCGTGTCGGATCGCGACTTCGTGATCGAGACTTTGTCGGCGGCGGCGATCTGCGCCGTGCATCTGTCGCGTTTCGCCGAGGAGATCGTACTCTGGGCGACGCCGCAATTCGGCTTTGTGCGCCTGTCCGATCGGTTTTCGACCGGCTCCTCGATCATGCCGCAGAAACGCAATCCCGATGCGGCGGAACTCGTTCGGGGCAAGACGGGGCGCATCATCGGGGCGCTGACCGGCCTTCTCATCGTCCTGAAGGGCCTGCCGCTGGCCTATTCCAAGGATATGCAGGAGGACAAGGAGGGCACGTTCGACGCGCTCGAAACCTTGTCGCTCTGCCTCGCCGCGATGACCGGCATGATCGTCGACCTCGAACCCGATCTCAAGCGCATGCGGGCGGCTGCGGGAGTCGGCTATGCGACAGCCACCGATCTCGCCGATTATCTGGTGCGCGAACTTGGCCTGACGTTTCGCGAGGCACATCATGTGACGGGCAAGCTCGTGGCGCTGGCTGCCGGCAAGGATGTCGGGCTCGAAGATCTGGGCTTGGCTGAGATGCAGACGGTTGAGCCGCGCATCACGGATTCGGTCTTTGCCGTGCTCGGGGTCGATAATTCGGTCGCGAGCCGGACCAGCTACGGCGGCACGGCACCGGCCAATGTTGCGGCCGAGGCCAAGAAATGGCTGGCAGACTTGGGGAAGGAAGATGCATGAACGGTTCAGACCAGACCGGTCTGCTTTCTCTTTCCGCCAAGCTTCGTCTATATAGGGCCTGCCTTATCGGAGCCGGTTCGTGACCAAGCCATCTCGCGTCAATGTCGGCGGCATTCTCTGCCTGACGCTCCTTGCTCTGCTGCTCGCCGGCTGCGGCCGGCGCGGCCCGCTTGAGCCGCCGCCGGGGACACCGGCGAGTCAGGCCGCCGCTACGCCGACGACGGGCGCGACCTATCCCGCCACCTCTTCTTCCAGCACCGCGCCCGCCACGGCGCAACAGGCGCCGATCACGGGCTCCAACGCCAACCCGCCCTCAAAAGGTCCGCCATTCTTTCTCGATCCTTTGGTGAAATGATCCTCGGATGCATCATTTCGCGCTGAAAAACGGCGTCATGCACGCCGAGGACGTCAACGTTTCAAACCTCGCCAAGACCGTCGGCACACCTTTCTATTGTTATTCGACGGCGACGCTCAGCCGCCATTACGAGGTGTTCAAGGCCGCGTTCGACGGTCTTTCGACACTTGTCTGCTATGCGGTGAAAGCCAATTCCAACCAAGCGGTCCTGAAAACGCTCGCGCGCCTTGGTGCCGGCATGGACGTCGTGTCGGAAGGGGAGTTGCGCCGCGCGCGTGCCGCCGGTGTTCCCGCCGACAGGATCACCTTTTCCGGCGTCGGCAAGACCGAGCCGGAATTGGAATACGCGCTCGACGAAAACATTCTCTGTTTCAACGTCGAATCCGAGCCCGAACTCGTCGCTTTATCGCGCCTCGCCGCAGCGCGGGGCCGACGGGCAAGGGTGGCATTGCGCGTCAATCCCGATGTCGATGCCAAGACGCATATGAAGATCGCGACGGGGAAGGCGGAAAACAAGTTCGGCATTCCCTTGAACCGCGCGCGCGCAGTCTATCGCCAGGCCGCGAACCTGCCCGGCATTACCGTGACCGGCCTTGATATGCATATCGGCTCGCAGATCACCAATCTCGAACCTTTCGACAATGCTTTCGCGCTTGTCGCCGATTTCGTCGGCCAACTCAGGGCGGATGGCCATAGGATCGAACATATCGATCTTGGCGGCGGTCTCGGCATTCCCTATCGCGACAACGATCAGGCGGAAACCTATCATCCCGACCTCTATGCGAAGATCGTCAGGCGCCGTCTGGGCGAACTCGACTGCCGCCTGATCTTCGAGCCGGGTCGGCTCATCGTTGGCAATGCCGGCATCCTAGTGACGCGCGTGCTCTATGTGAAAAAGGCCGAGAGCAAGACCTTCGTGATTGTCGATGCGGCGATGAACGATCTCATGCGTCCGACGCTCTATGACGCGCATCACGAGATCGCGGCTGTCCGTCCCCGCGCGGGCGCGCCGACGATTGTCGCCGATATCGTCGGGCCGGTCTGCGAGACGGGAGATTTTCTCGCGCTGGACCGGTCCCTACCCGAGCCGCAGCCGGGCGATCTGTTGGCTATCATGTCGGCCGGCGCCTATGGCGCCGTTCAAGCCGGAACTTACAATTCCCGTCGGCTAGTGCCGGAAGTTCTGGTTAAAGGGGGAGATTTTGCCCTCATCCGCCCGCGTGGGACCTACGACCAATTGATCGGCCTCGACAAAATGCCGCCGTGGCTGGGATAATGCCGGCGCCCCCTGGCACGGTCGCGCCCGGCGAACTAGGTACCCGGGTGCGGTTGTCCTCGCCTTATTGGCGTCGAGCGTCACTGCTAAGGCGTGGTCCGACAGCGCTTTCCGGAGCTTTGATTGGCTGAAAAGAAGACCCAGGATTCGCCTCACCCCGCGGCCACGCGGGATGCTGGCGGCAAAGCCCCGCTGCGCCGGCTCGAAAGGCTCGTCGGCTTCGCCAGCGCCGCCTTGCTGTGGGAAAAGCTCTGGCGCGCGGTGATGCCGCCGCTGCTCGTCATCGGGCTCTTCGTCAGTGTGTCATTTACCGGGCTTTGGCTCGATGTTGGACGCCCTTGGCGGATGCTCGGCGTGACGCTGTTCGGCCTCGCTTTGGCCGCCTCGGTTCTGCCATTCTTCCGCCTCCGCCGACCATCGCGGAAACAGGCGCTCGCGCGGATCGATCGCAGTTCCGGCCGCGCGCATAACCCGGCTTCCACGCTCGACGACAAAGCGGCCAACGCAGATGGCGATCCGGCAACCCGTGCATTGTGGAACGTCCATCGCCGTCAGATCATGCAGAACATCGCGGGCCTTCGGGCCGGCGCACCGTCCCCGCGCATGGTCGATTTCGATCGCTATGCGCTACGTGCCGCCATCCTTGTTTTGCTTGTCGCCACCGCCTTTCTCGCAGGTCCGGAAAAATATCCCCGGCTCGCCGCGGCGTTCGATTGGCGCACGGCCGGCGTGCTTGGGAGGGGTTATCGCATCGATGCGTGGATCGATCCGCCGGGCTATACTGGCAAGGCGCCGGTTCTCTTGAAGCTGGTTTCCGTCAAGGACCCGGACCATCCGCAGAAGATTGAGGCGCCGATCAACTCAACGGTGATCGTCCGCGCATCCGGCGGCGATCTCGGGATAGAGACGCGCGGCGGCCTTGAAGCCGCAAAAGACCCCGACGCAGGAACCAACCCGGCTGCCGCCAAGCCGACAGATGGCGCTACCGAACGCCGGTTGCTGTTGCGCGGCCACGCCAGGCTCGGCCTCAAACATTCCGGCACGCTGGTCGGGCTGTTCGACATCGCGGTCATTCCCGATCTGCCGCCGCAGATTGCGTTGACAGATGCGCCGCGGGCGAACGCGCGGGGTTCGCTGACTCTCTCCTACAAGATCGACGATGATTACGGCGTCACCTCCGCTGCGGCCGATTTCGTCGATCCCCGCGTCGAAGACGTGTCGGGGAAGGTGCGCTCGCTTGTGCCGCCGCCGCATCTAGCGCTGACATTGCCGGCGGGGCCCGGCGGGTTGGGCGAGACGGAAACCACGGCCGATCTCTCCGACCATCCCTGGGCCGGTGCGCACGTCAGGATGACCCTCACGGCGCACGATGAAGGCGGCAATGAGGGTAAGAGCGACCCGATTGAGATCACGCTGCCGCAGCGGCCGTTTGTGAAGCCGGTCGCCCGCGCGCTCGTCGAGCAGCGACGCAATCTCGTTCTTTTCCCTGAATCGCGCGATCACGTGCAGACGGCGCTGGAATCCTTGATGATCGCGCCCGAATTGTTCGATACGAACACCGGCGTGTTCCTCGGTCTCAGCGTCGCGTCAAGCATGCTGCACGACGCGCAGAACGACACCGATCTCGTTGCTGTCGCAGACTTTCTCTGGAACATGGCGCTGCAGATCGAGAATGGCAGCCTGTCTGACGCCGAACGCGATCTACGCGCCGCCGAAGAGAAATTGCGCGAGGCATTGCAGCGCAATGCGCCGGACGATGAGATCAAAAAGCTCACCGAGAATTTGCGCGCCGCGATGGACAAGTTCCTCAACGAGTTCGCCGACAAACAGGCGCGGGAACGCGCCAATCAACAGCAAGAGGCCGACCGCGCGCCCAGCGCGAACCGGTCGGTCTCGCGCAAAGATCTGCAATCCATGCTCGACCGGATGCAGGAAATGGCGCAGGCCGGCGATCGCAGCGATGCGCAGAAAATGCTCGAGCAATTGCAGAACACGCTCGAAAACCTGCAGATGGCGCGGCGACGCAACGCAGATCCAACGGCGCGCGAAATGAACCGCGCTTTGAGTGATCTCGACAAGCTGACGCGCGAGCAGCAGCAGTTGCGCGATGAAACAAACCGCCAGGCGCAGGCGCAAGACCAAGCCGACGCGCAGGATCAGCAGGAAGATGGCGATCAGTCGCCGCAGCAAGCCGGCAGGCCCATGAGCGCTCAGGAGTTGCGCGACCGCCAGCAGGCTCTGCGCGATCGACTCGAAGAAATTCAGCGGCGCTTGAAACAAGTCGGTCAAGATCAAGCCGCTCTGTCCGACGCGAAAGGCGCCATGAAGGATGCCGAAAAGGCTCTGAGCCCTGACCAGGGGCAGCAGGGCCAGGGCCAGCAGGGTCAACAAGGCCAACAGGGCCAACAGGGCCAACAAGGCGAGGGCCAGCAAGGCCAGGGCGAGAGCCCGGGCGGCGACAAGGCTGTCGAGGCGCAGGGCCGCGCCTTGGAAGCTTTACGGAAAGGCACGGAGCAGCTTGCCCAGGCCATGCAACAGGGCGGCGAAGGTCAAGGCAATGAAAGCGGCGACCAGCAGGGCGATCAGGAAGGCGCCGGTCAGGCTGAGGGGGGCGGCGATGCGGATCCGCTCGGCCGGCCGATGGGCAATGATCCCGCATTCAACCCGCATTCGCGCTTCAACCCGCTGGGGATTCCGGCCGCCCAGCGGGCCCAGCGCGTGCTCGAAGAATTACGCAGAAGACTCAGCGACCCATCGCGGCCACAAGAGGAATTGGACTATCTTGAGCGTCTGCTGAAGCCGTATTGAGCAGAACGACTTTGCGTCGTTGCACGAACATGTCGAGTCCCTATAAGGGGTGATGATCTCGATCGAGGGGCAGGCGGTCATGCATAGCTTGGGTAATTTGCTCGTTGCCGCGGCTCTCATTGCGGTTGCGTTCGTGCTGTTTGCCGGTCTGATGAACATGGTGAGCGGCGGCAATTCGAACCTCTCGCAGAAGCTCATGCGCTGGCGCGTAGGCTTGCAGTTCCTCGCCATCCTCATCATCATCGGCGTTCTCTTTTTCCGCAGTTGACGCATGGTCACGCTCACGAAGATCTATACCCGTGGCGGCGATGCCGGCTTAACCGGGCTCGGCACGGGCGAGCGGCGGCGCAAGGACGATCTCAGGATCGAGGCTTATGGCACGGTCGACGAGGCAAACAGCTTTATCGGCGTGGCGCGGGCGCTTCTGGGACGTTCGCCTGAGCATGATGCGCTTGCGGCGAGCTTGGCGGTGATTCAGAACGATCTCTTCGACCTCGGCGCCGATCTCTGCGTTCCGGAGACGGACGGCGAGGGACAGAAGTTGCGCGTGCGCCAGGCGCAGATCGATCGGTTGGAACGCGAGATCGATACGCTGAACGCCGATCTTTCGCCGCTCAATTCCTTCGTCTTGCCCGGCGGCTCGGAGGCGGCAGCAGCAGTGCATGTCGCCCGCGCGGTTGCGCGGCGTGCTGAACGTCTGATGGTCGCGCTCGCCGCGCGGCCGGGCGAGAAAGTCGGCGTGCCCGCGCTCAAATATATCAACCGCCTTTCGGACTTCCTGTTTGTCGCGGCACGCCATCTCAATCGCAACGGCGAAGGCGATATACTCTGGCGCCCGGGCGGCCAAAGCTGAGCGCCGCCAGCACCTCTGCTCCGTTCGCGCTATGAATTTTGCCGGCGGGCAATTTTGAAAAGCAAAGGCGAGGTCGTCGACGACGTAGGCGTGAGCGGTGTACCGAGCGCGCCAGCCTACGCCTTCGAGGGTTAACCTGTTCGCTTGCAAATCGTCGGAACGCGCTTAAAGCGGAAGCGTGGGCAGGCGCCTTGCGGGCCTCAGTCTGGCGAATTGCATGGACGACGACATCAGACGGCGGGATCATAATTTGATCCGCGGGCTTGCCGAAGCTCTGCCGGAGGCGGTTCTGGTGATCGGTCTAAACGATCGGGTCATCGCCGCCAATGCGGCGGCACATGCCCTTTTGCCGGGCCTTCAGCCGCAAGGCTTGTTGGCGCGGAGCCTGCGTTCGCCCGATGTTCTCGACGCCGTCGACAGGGTACGCGCCTCGGGCCGTAGCGAGCGGGTCATTTGGGTCGAAAAGGTGCCCCTGGAACGTCTCTTTGAGGTCAGCATTGCGCCGCTTGGCGACGATGGATTCGAGCCCGCCTTGGTCCTGTCTCTGCATGATCTCAGTGAGGCGCGCCGGCTCGAACGCATGCGCGTCGACTTTGTCGCTAACGCCAGCCACGAATTGCGCACGCCACTCGCCTCGCTGCTTGGCTTCGTCGAAACCTTGCAAGGGCCGGCACGTGAAGATGCCAATGCCCGGACACGGTTTCTCGCAATCATGCGCGAGCAGGCGCAGCGCATGTCGCGGCTTGTCGACGACCTTCTGTCGCTGTCGCGGATCGAACAGCACTTGCATGTGCGGCCGGATACGCCGGTCGATCTCGTCGGGATCCTGCGCCATATCGCGGATACGCTCACGCCGATGGCCTATGATAAGAACGTTACGCTGAAGATCGAAGCGCCGGCCGCCGCCGTCGTCGCCGGCGATCGCGACGAACTGCTGCGAGTTCGCAGAAAACCTCATCGAAAATGCGATCAAATATGGCGCTGCCGACGCGACCACGTCCATCAAGGACGTGGACATCGTGATCAGGGTCCAGGGGTCGCAGGTCCACCTTTCCGTCCGTGACTATGGGCCAGGCATTGCGCCTGAGCATCTGCCGCGTCTGACCGAACGGTTCTACCGGGTCGATGCGGGGCAGAGCCGCGCCAAGGGGGGCACCGGCCTCGGCCTCGCCATCGTCAAACATATTGTCGCACGCCACGGCGGGCGCCTGAACATCGAGTTGAAGCTCGGCGAAGGCGCCTCGTTCAGCGTCGTTTTACCGCTGTTCGAAGAGTGAATTGGCGCTGTGGCCGCATATGTCATCTAACTGTCATCTCGGTGTCGTAATTGGTTAGCCCGTTCCGCCTAGCTTGCGCGCCGCGCACCGGGCCGGAGGGGTTCGGCCGGTAGCGTGGTCTCGTCAGCTTCGAGAGGCTTAAGATGAAGTTCAAGTCTTTGTTGTGGACGGCCGTGATCGCAGCGGCGGCTGCGGTCGTCTATTCCGGAGCCCAAGCCGCAGACATTTCGGGCGCGGGCGCAACTTTCCCCTATCCGATCTATGCGAAATGGGCCGACGCCTACAAGAAGGCGACCGGCAACGGCCTCAACTACCAGTCGATCGGCTCGGGCGGCGGAATCAGGCAGATCAAGGCGAAAACCGTCACCTTCGGCGCCTCCGACATGCCGCTCGAACCCAAAGACCTCATGCAAGCGGGTCTCATTCAGTTCCCGACGGTGGTTGGCGGTGACGTGCCTGTCGTCAACCTACCCGGCATCGAGCCCGGCGAAATCGTCCTCGACGGCGACACGCTCGCCAAGATCTTCCTTGGCAACATCAAGACCTGGGACGATCCGGCCATCAAGAAGCTCAATCCCAGCGTCAAGCTGCCTTCCAAAGCGATCGTGGTCGTACACCGCTCTGACGGTTCGGGAACGACTTTCATCTGGACGAACTATCTGTCCAAAGTGAACGCCGATTGGAAAGCTAATGTCGGTGCCAGCACCTCGGTCGAATGGCCCGTCGGCGTTGGCGCCAAAGGCAATGAGGGTGTTGCCAACAATGTCGTGCAGACACAGGGCTCGATTGGCTATGTCGAATATGCCTATGCGATGCAGAACAAGATGACTTTCACCAAAGTGATCAATAACGACGGCAACGCCGTCGCCCCCGCCACTCAATCGTTTCAAGCGGCGGCCGCCCATGCCGATTGGGCGAGATCGGACAACTATTATGTGATCTTGACCGATCAGCCCGGTCTGGACACCTGGCCGATCGCCGGTGCCACCTTCATATTGATGTATAAAGCACCGCAAGACGCTGCCGCTGCCGCTGAAGCCCTGAAATTCTTCAGCTGGGCTTACGCCAACGGCGACAAGATGGCTGGAGATCTCGACTATGTTCCGCTGCCGGCGGCCGTCAAAGCCCAGATCAAGAAGACTTGGGCCACTGAGATCAAGGGCGTCGACGGCAAGGCCTTGCTCAACTAACCACATCGGGACGTGAGGGAGGGCCTTGTAAGCTCTCCCTTTCAGTGTGCCGCGGCGAGATTATAAGAGTTGATCCTCGCGTTGGCGACTTTCCCGATTTCTTGTAAACGCTACTCGGAGACGTCGACTTTGGCAGATGTAGCGGTGGAGAGCGGCCGAGTGGCCTATAAGGATGCGGGGCGGCGAGCCCGGGTGGCGAACTCCTTCAAGCTCCGCGACACGTCTTTTCACTGGTTGACGCTTGCGGCGGCGGTCGCAGTGCTCATCATCCTCGGCGGTGTCATCGCCTCGTTGATCCAAGGCTCGATTCCGGCCTTCCGCGCTTTCGGCTTCGGGTTCCTTACGATGGAAGTATGGAATCCGGTTACCGAAAAGTACGGCGCCCTAGCGCCGGTCTACGGTACCGTCGTGACGTCTCTGATAGCCATGCTGATCGCCGTGCCGATCGGGCTCGGGATTGCGGTCTTCCTAAGCGAACTTTGCCCCGATGTTCTGCGGCGTCCGATCGGGATCGCCGTCGAACTTCTCGCCGGCATCCCCTCGATAATCTACGGAATTTGGGGGCTGTTCGTCTTAGCGCCGTTTTTGCAGCAGTATGTTCAGCCGGGCTTGATCGGCCTCTTCGGCCATGTACCCGTCCTGTCGACGCTGTTCGCGGGTCCGCCTTACGGCATCGGCATGCTGACCGCCGGCTTCATTCTCGCGATCATGGTTTTGCCGTTCATCGCGGCGGTGTCGCGCGACGTTTTCGAAACGGTCCCGACGCTTTTGAAGGAAGCCGGCTACGGCGGCGGCTGCACGACCTGGGAAGTGGTCCGTTTCATCGTGATCCCCTATACGCGGGTCGGCATCCTCGGCGGCGTTATGCTCGGCCTCGGCCGCGCACTTGGCGAGACCATGGCCGTGACGTTCGTCATCGGCAACGCCCATAGGATCTCGGCTTCGCTGCTCGCGCCCGCCACCACGATTTCCGCCGTGATTGCAAATGAATTCACCGAGGCGGTCAGCGATCTCTACACCTCAGCCCTTATCGAACTCGGCCTCATCCTTTTCGTCATCACATTTTTCGTTCTGGCCGTCGCGCGCTTTATGCTCATGCGGCTCGAACGTCAGGCGGGACGCTAGGCATGGCTCTCTACAATTCGCGCCGCCGCGCCGATATGATTGGTCTGGGGCTTTGCTACGCTTCAACGGCTTTCGGTCTCGGCTGGCTGATCATCATCCTTGCCACGCTTCTGTGGCAAGGATTTAGCGGTCTTTCCGTAGCCGTGTTTACGCAGATGACACCGCCGCCCGGCTCGTCGGGCGGCCTGCTGAACGCCATTGTTGGCAGCCTGATCATGACTGTTTTGGGCGTCTGCATTGGGACGCCGCTCGGCATCTTGGCGGGCACGTACATGGCCGAATACGGCCGTCACTCGAAACTTACTTTCGTCGTTCGCTTCATCAACGACATTCTGCTCAGCGCCCCCTCCATCGTCGTCGGTCTCTTCGTCTATCAAGTCATGGTCACCCGGATGGGCCATTTCTCGGGCATAGCCGGAGCCGTCGCGCTGGCGGTGATCGTCGTTCCCGTCGTCGTGCGCACGACGGAGAACATGCTGCTCCTCGTCCCTGGACCCTTGCGTGAAGCGGCAAGCGCGCTCGGCCTGCCGCGTTCGACCGTGGTGAGAAAGGTCGCCTACCGGGCGGCACGCGCCGGTCTCATCACCGGCGTTCTGCTTGCGGTCGCGCGGGTCAGCGGCGAGACGGCGCCTTTGCTCTTCACCGCCCTCAATAATCAGTTCTACAGCACGAATCTGAACGCGCCGATGGCGAGCCTCCCGGCGATCATCTTCCAATTCGCGCTGAGCCCCTATCAGGCTTGGCAAAGCCTCGCCTGGACAGGAGCGCTCATCATAACCTTGGCCGTGCTTGCCTTGTCTATCTTTGCGCGCGTGCTCAGTTCAAGGGGGGTGGTCAGATGAACACGATGGCGCCTACAAAAATGGATCTGCTCACGAAAGTCGCGGTCAAGGACTTGCACTTCTTCTACGGGGAGAATCCGGCGCTGAAGAACATCAACATGTCGATTTATGCGAACGAGGTGACGGCGCTGATCGGGCCTTCCGGCTGTGGAAAGTCCACGTTACTGCGCGTCCTGAACCGGATGTATGCTCTCTACCCAAACCAGCGGGCCGAGGGCGAAGTCTTGCTTGACGGCTACAACATTCTCAATCCGGGACAGGACCTCAATCTGCTGCGTGCGCGGGTCGGCATGGTGTTCCAGAAGCCGACGCCATTTCCGATGTCGATCTATGACAATATCGCCTTTGGCATCAAACTCTATGAGAGGCTGCCGAAATCGGAAATCGATGGCCGCGTCGAAGGCGCGCTGCGCGGCGCCGCTTTGTGGGATGAGGTGAAAGACAAGCTCGGGGCCAGCGGCCTGTCGCTCTCCGGCGGGCAGCAGCAGCGCTTGTGCATCGCCCGCACGGTCGCCATCCACCCGGAGGTCATTCTGTTCGACGAGCCGTGCTCGGCGCTCGATCCGATCTCGACCGCGAAGGTGGAAGAACTGATCGACGAACTGAAAGAGAACTACACGATCGTCATCGTGACCCACAACATGCAGCAGGCGGCGCGCGTCTCCGAGTACACGGCCTTCATGTATCTTGGCGAACTCATCGAGTTTGCCACGACTTCGCAGCTCTTCACGTCGCCGGAGAATCAGCGCACCCAGAATTACATCACCGGCCGCTTCGGCTGATTACATCGATTTCCAGGATGCTGCCATGAACGATCATACCGTCAGAGCTTATGACAACGAACTCGAAGCCCTCGGCCGCAAAATCGCGGAGATGGGCGGCATCGCCGAGAAAATGCTCAGCGACGCGATGGATGCGCTCGCCAATCACGACACGAATCTTGCCCGGGCGACGGTCGCCTGCGATGTCCGGCTCGATATCTTGCAACGCGACGTCGAAGAACAGGCGATCATGACCATTGCGCGGCGCCAGCCTTTGGCTGCCGATCTGCGCGAGATCGTCGCCGCCATCCGGATTTCCGGCGACCTCGAACGGGTCGGCGATCTTGCCAAGAACATCGCAAAGCGAGCCCTGAAACTCTCGGGGGAGACGCGACTTCAGCGTGCCATCGTCGGGCTGAAATCGATGCACGATACTGCCGCCATGCTGCTCAAGGACGCGCTCGACGCTTATGCGCTGCGCGATGTAGAACGCGCCCGTCAGGTTTGGGCCAATGACGTCGAACTCGACGCGCTCGAGGATTCGGTCTTCCGCGATCTTCTGACCTTCATGATGGAAGATCCGCGCAACATTTCGTTCTGCGCGCATCTTCTGTTCTGCTCCAAGAACATCGAGCGGATCGGCGATCATTCGACCAATATCGCGGAGACCGTGGTCTATCTCGTCACCGGAGAGCTGATGCCGATGGATCGGCCGAAGGGCCCCTCCCCCGTATCCGATTTTCAATCGAGCAAGTGAGAGAGATGAACGGCTATCCAACCTCCTCGCCGGAAACCCGAACGCAGCCGCCGCGTCCCGGTTCCGCGCCCGCTGCGGCGCCTCGCATCCTCGTCGTCGAGGACGAGGCCGCCTTGAGCCTGCTTCTCACCTACAATCTCGAGGCAGAAGGATTTGCCGTCGAACGCGTCGAGCGCGGCGACGAGGCTGAATTGCGGGTTGTCGAGTCGCCGCCGGATCTCGTCATTTTGGATTGGATGCTGCCCGGCGTGTCGGGCCTCGAAATCTGCCGGCGCATGCGCGCGCGCGATGCGACGCGAACCTTGCCGGTGATCATGCTGACCGCGCGCGGCGACGAGAGCGAACGCGTGCGCGGCCTCACGATCGGCGCCGACGATTATATCGTCAAGCCGTTCTCGGTCCCCGAACTCATGGCGCGCGTGCGCGCGCTGCTTCGCCGCTCGCGTCCAGATCGGGTTGCGGCGCTGCTGGTTGCCGGCGATCTCGCGCTCGACCGGGAGAATTGGCGGGTCAATCGCGGCGCGCGCAACGTCCATCTCGGCCCGACCGAGTTTCGCCTTCTCGAATATCTGATGGGCAAGCCCGGCCGCGTATTCTCCCGCGCGCAATTGCTCGACAGCGTCTGGGGGCTTTCGGCGGAGATCGACGAACGCACCGTCGATGTGCATGTCGGTCGGCTGCGCAAAGCGCTGTCGATTGCCGGCGAGCGCGATCCAATCCGAACCATTCGCGGCGCCGGCTATTCTTTCGACGAGACCTTCGGCAAGACCGAATGAGTTTGGGCGAAGCGCGGCCTCACGCCATTTTTTGCAGCCGTCGCTCGCGATCTCTTTCCCGCCGCCGCTCCTGTACCGGCTGATAGGCGATCCGGCTATGGTAAGGGCAATAGGGGTTGCTCGCCGCGCCATTCGTCGATTTCTTGGCGCCGCAGAAGCGGAATTCAGGGGTCGTCGGGTCGCCGACCGGCCAGCGGCACATCGGCTCCTTCAGCTCCATGATCGTCACCATCTCGCAGATCGGGACGACAACATCCTCCATTGGCTGCGTCATGGCCGCTTCCATCGGTTGCGGCTTGATGGCGAGGGCGGTATTGCCCCGGATGGTGGTCGCGCTCGGCCGCACATGCGCCGGCCGCATCGTTTTGAGGCGTGGCCGTGCGCCGGCCGGTGCCGTGGCCTTGACCCGGCCGGACATGCCGAGCCGGTGCACCTTGCCGATCACTGCGTTGCGGGTAATGCCATTGGCAAGCTCATGCGCGATCTGGCTGGCGCTCAACCCTTCGAGCCAGAGCTTGCGAAGGAGTTCCACTCGTTCATCGGTCCAGGACATTCAAGTCCTCCTCGATTTGGATCAGAAAATGAGCCTGAACGCGGTCCACGCGACGCGGCGAAGCCGACGGCCGCACTTTGGCGCAAATTAAAAACCGACGCCGCACCGGAAATCCGATGTCGTTCAACATCTTACGCATTATGATGGGTCCGCCGCGCATATATCGTAGTCAACGTCAGGAAGGGTACACTACCCGTTGAATCTTGCGCAAGAGTTCCCATGGAACTCGCGGGCGTTTTCAACAGCAGCTTCGGGCCGCGACCGTCACCGCCATGCGTTCGCGCAAAGATGAAGCTTGGACACTCAGCCTTTCCGAGTTGATTGCGCGGCATTCTCTGTTCCCATTGATCACGCAAAGATTTGACCAGCCCGCGCAACGTCCTTAAAGTAACGCTGCGACGCTGCCGCTCCTTACGGGGCGGCACTTTGATTTTGAGGGTTCGCCCGAAGAAGAGATTTTGCGGTGCGAGACCGATGGACCGATGGCGCGTGTCCGAACGCCGTCGTCGAGAGCTTGTTGCACGGAGCACTGAGGTGACCTCGTCGCTGCTTCCCACTTATGCGCGCGCTCGCCTCGCTTTCGAGCGGGGTGAGGGCGCTTGGCTCGTTTCGACCGAAGGCGAGCGCTTTCTCGATTTCGGCGCCGGAATTGCCGTCAATGTCCTCGGGCACACCCATCCGCATCTCGTCAAGGCCCTCACCGCGCAGGCGCAAAAGCTCTGGCACGTGTCGAACCTGTTCGAGATTCCGCAGGCCGAGCGTTTGAGCCGCCGTCTCGTCGAGGCTAGCTTTGCCGATCTGGTCTTCTTTACCAATTCAGGCACTGAGGCGCTCGAAGGCGCAATCAAGACGGCGCGGAAATATCAGTCGGTCAGCGGCCATCCCGAGAAATTCCGTATCATTACTTTCCAGGGCGCCTTTCACGGCCGCTCCATCGCGGCCGTCAACGCGGGCGGCAATCCGAAATATCTCGAAGGCTTCGGCCCCAGGCTCGAAGGCTTCGACCAGATCCCGCTCGGCGATCTCGCGGCGCTGAACGCAGCGATCGGGCCGCATACTGGCGCGATCCTCGTCGAACCGATTCAGGGCGAGGGCGGCATCCGAGTCGTGCCGCTCGACCATCTCCGCGCCATGCGCAAACTCTGTGACGAACACGGCCTGCTGCTGATCCTGGACGAGGTGCAGACAGGCGTGGGGCGTACCGGCAAGCTTTTCGCCTATGAGCATGCTGGGATCACGCCCGACATTATGAGCTCTTGCAAAAGGCCTTGGTGGCGGCTTTCCGCTCGGCGCCTTTCTGACTACGCGCGAGGCTGGCAACGGCATGATTGTCGGCACTCATGGCTCGACATTCGGCGGCAATCCGCTGGCGACCACGGTCGGCAATGCGGTGCTCGATATCGTGCTCGCTGAGGGCTTCATCGATCATGCGGCGCGCATGGGTGCCCGGCTGAAGCAGGGGCTGCTGCAGTTGCAGGCCCGGCATGGCGGCGTCATCGCCGAGATCCGCGGCACCGGGCTGATGCTCGGCATCGCCATGCGCGGGCCGGTGGCGGATTTCGTCGCCGCAGCCCACAAAGAGAAAATCATTGTCATCCCGGCAGGCGAGAATGTCGCGCGGCTGCTGCCGCCGTTGATCGTCGGCGAGGCGGAGATCGCCGAGGCCTTGGCGAGGCTCGACGCCGCCGCTACCCGGCTCTCCGGCGACAAGGATGTGTCGCGCAGAGGAGCCGCAGAATGATCAACGGCGCGACTTTTGCGGGCGATCCGGCTACGCCGCGGCATTTCCTCGATCTTTCGGAAATTCCCGTCGTCGACCTGCGCCAGATTCTCGAAACGGCGCTGTCGATCAAACGCCGCCGCCGCAAGGGCGAGGTGGCGGCGCGCCGCCCGTTGGCCGGCAAAGTCCTGGCGATGATTTTCGACAAGCCCTCGACCCGCACCCGTGTCTCCTTCGACGTCGCAATGCGCGAAATGGGCGGCGAAACGATCATGCTGACCGGGCAGGAGATGCAACTCGGGCGCGGCGAGACCATCGCCGATACGGCGCGCGTGCTCTCCCGTTTTGTCGATGCGATCGTTATTCGCGTGATCGATCACGGCGATCTTTGCGAGCTTGCCCGGCATGCCGACGTGCCGGTGGTCAACGGCCTCACCAAGAAGTCGCATCCCTGCCAGGTCATGGCCGATGTCATGACCTTTGAGGAGCATCGCGGGCCGATCAAGGGGCGCACCGTCGCTTGGAGCGGCGACGCCAATAATGTGCTCGCAAGCTGGATCCATGCGGCGCAGCGGTTCGATTTCGTGATCAATGTCGCAACGCCGGCGGAATTGGATCTGTCGCCGGACCTTCGGGCCTGGGCGCAAAATGCCGGGACCCGTCTCAATGTGACGCGCGATCCTTATGAGGCGGTACGCGGCGCCGACGCCGTCATTTCCGATTGCTGGGTCTCGATGGGCGACGAGAACGAGAGCTTCCGCCACAATCTTCTCGCGCCCTATCAGGTCAACTCGAAGCTCATGGCAGGCTGCGGCGAAGGATGCGATCTTCATGCATTGCCTTCCGGCGCACCGCGGGGAAGAGGTCACCGACGCCGTGATCGACGGCCCACAATCCGTGGTCTTCGACGAGGCCGAAAACCGCCTGCATGCGCAGAAGGGTATCCTCGCCTGGTGCCTCGGGGCGCTCGTAGAATGAGCGATCCGCCCGCACAGGTGATGGTGCGGCCCGTCTCGGATGAAGCGCGCGACGATGCGATCCTGCCTTTCGCAGTCGAACCGCTCGATCTGCGCGGCCGGGTGGTGCGGCTCGGCGCCTCTGTCGATGAAATCCTCGCCCAGCATGCCTATCCGCCGCCTGTCGCGCGTGTCGTCGGCGAGGCGACGGCGCTCACCGCGCTACTCGGCTCGGCACTTAAGTTCGAGGGTAGGCTCCAACTCCAGACGCGGAGCGACGGAGCCATCGACATGATCGTCGTCGATTTCGACGCGCCGGGTAGACTGCGCGCCTTCGCCCGCTTCAACGAAGCCAAGCTCGCAGCGGCAGATCCCGGCGCAGACTTGCTCGGCAAAGGCCATTTGGCGCTGACCATTGAACAGGGCGACGACCTTGCGCGCTATCAAGGCGTCGTCGCGCTCGAAGGCCAGGGGCTGGAAGAGGCCGCGCATCAATATTTCCGCCAATCCGAGCAGATCCCGACCTTCGTCCGCCTGGCGGTCGCCGAGAGCATGACGGGATCGCAGACCGCCTGGCGGGCTGGCGGCTTGCTCGTGCAATTCCTGCCGGCCTCGCGCGAGCGCCAGACGCGCGCCGATCTTCCGCCCGGCGACGTGCCTGAAGGCGCGTCGGTGCCGGAATTTTTCGAGGACGACGCCTGGGTCGAGGCGAAGGCGCTCGCCGCCACAGTCGAGGATCACGAACTTGTCGATCCGACTCTGTCGGGCGAGCGGCTGCTCTACCGGCTATTCCACGAACGCGGCGTCAAAGTCTTCGCGGCGCAGAGCGTCAAGGCCGCCTGCCGATGCTCGCGCGAGCGCATTGGCGCCATGCTATTGCGCTTCACGCCGCAGGAGCGTGCCGACATGATCGGTGACAACGGCAAAATCGGCGTCACCTGCGAGTTCTGCTCGACCTATCGCGAGTTCGAGCCGGGCGAGTTCGACGAGGGTTGAGGGATCTCGTAATTCGGAAAGCCATAGCCGATGGCGCCTTCGACCTCGAAGGTTTTCTGCACGGCTAGCCGCGCCATCATGCGATCATGATGCGTCGCGAGTCCGGGATAATCCGCCGGCGTCAGATTGAACGCGTTGCGGAGCCGCCAATAAATGCGGAACATGTGAATGTCGGCGATCGAATAGCGCCCGAGCGCCCATTCGCGGCTTCCCAGTCGATGCTCCGCCATGGCGAGGACCGCGCGGACGTGGTCGATCCCTTGGCGTCGCGCCGGATGCACGGTCGAGGCGAGGAACGACATCCAAGAGAGAGCTTGTGCCTCGGCTTCGCGGCCTCCGGGCAGCAGGTTCGCTTCAGGAAAGCGTTTGGCCAGGTAGAAAAGGATCGCCAGGACTTCGGTCAGCGCTCGTCCATCGATCAGCAGGGTCGGCACTTTGCCCTCCGGATTGATAGCGAGATAGTCAGGTGTCCGGTTTTCTTCCTTCCATAGCAAAGCATGGCTTCATACCGCTACATGCGGCTATCCAGTCCTGCTGTAAGCGATTGAAAGGATTGTATCTCGCTCCACGCTTGTCTTTACTGCTCCGCGCTACTATATTGGACATGTATTGGACAAAAGGCTTGGAGAGCCGAATCATGGCGAAGACGGTTCGCGATTTCAAATTGGACAGTCCGGCTGCGCGGTCGCGGCTGAAAGCTTCCGGAAAACCTTACTACCGATCGATCGATACCGGCCTGCACCTGGGGTATCGGAAAGGAAAAACTGGCGGTCGTTGGGTTGTTCGGATCTATCTCGGCGATGAAAAGTACGTCGTTGAGACGATCGGCGCCGCCGACGATCGCCAAGACGCTGACGGCGGCGAGGTTCTAAATTTCTCCCAGGCACAAGCAAAGTCGCGAGAGATTGCAGGCACCAGGCGCAGGCCGAAGGGCGCAACCGGCCCTCTGACTGTCTCTACGGCCCTGGATGCCTATCTGGAGCGGCTCGAATCGGAGCACCGCAGAAGCACTGGCGATGTTCGTAACCGAATCGAAAACCATATTCGGCCGAGGCTGGGGAATCTGCTCGTCGCTGAGCTAAGCCGGGAGGCAATTGTCAAATGGCTCAAGGCACTCGCAGAACAACCGAAACAAGTTCGCGGCAAAAAAGGAAAGCCAAGCCGCGCGCTCGCAAAACCAAAGACGGATGATCAGAAGCGCCAGCGGCGGACCAGCGCGAATCGAACTTTGACGATTTTGCGCGCCGCGCTCAATCAAGCCTTCCGGGATAACCGGGGCGGACAAGTCAGCTCAGATTCGGCGTGGCGAGCGGTGCAGCCGTTTCGTGGCGTGGACGCGGCCAGGATCCGGTACTTCACGGCCGATGAGGTTCGCCGGCTTGTCAACGCGGCGCGGGGCGAGTTCAGATCACTGGTCAATGCCGCGCTGTTCACCGGATGCCGCTATGGCGAACTTTCGCGCCTCCGTGCCGCCGATTTCAGCTCAGATAGCGGCACTCTCTTTGTCGCGGAAAGCAAAAGCGGGAAGGCCCGGCACGTTGTACTAACCGACGAGGGTCAAACCTTTTTCGCTCAGCTTGTCGCCGGCCGGCCGAGCGACGCCCTGATGTTGCCCAAAGAGGACGGCACGGCATGGGGCGCATCGCACCAAGCCCGACCGATGTTAGAAGCATGCACGGCCGCGAAGATTGCACGAGCCGGCTTTCATGCGCTTCGACACACGGCGGCTAGCCATCTCGTCATGAGCGGCGTGCCGCTGCCCGTCGTCGCCAAGAATCTCGGCCATGCCGACTCGCGCATGTGCGAACATCACTATGCGCACCTGGCGCCCTCCTACGTCGCTGAGACAATCCGCAGGTTCGCGCCGGTATTCGGGACTGTGCAGCCGAAGACGAAGGTTGTGTCGATCGACCGGGCACGGGGGTGACCGTCATGGCCGAGAGTTCTAATGAATCGGACGTCCTAACGATGATGGAAAGCGAAGTTGAAAACTTCGCCATTTTTATTCAACGTAAGGCTGTCGATCTTATCTCGCCTGGCGGCCCCGAGATTGCTCCGTGCGACCGGGCGCTTTTAGTTCAAAGTCTTGAGATTCTGCATTGCAGTTGCGACGAGCTTCGCAAGGGTCTCAATCTCATGCGAGCTTACGACCGCGAGAACGTCGAGGACATCTATGCATGTATCCGAAGCTTAATGGCGGCCGTATTCATCATAGGTCAATCTGGAGTATTAACGAACGAAGCTTTAAAAAACATGCGAACATGGCAGCTAGCGCTCGGAAGATTCAAAAAGCAGCAAAAAAAGCAGTCGCGTCCAGAAGAGATCGCGCTCGTTGCCGCAATTAAAGCCGTACAGGGAAATGCACCCGTTCCGAAGCCGTCAAGCCGAGCAAATCAGATTCTGCCGAAGATCAACAAGCGCCTGAAGGACGGCGGATACGCGGAAGTATCGGTAGACAGAGTTCGGCGAAGACTAGAAAAGTTTCCGCGCTCTTAGAGACCGCGGACTTTATTTTCCGCGCTCTTAGAGAGCGCGGAATTTGGCTTCTGGACTGAGTGCCGCACCGCAGCCATGTTGAGTGCACTTCATATGGAGTGACTCGCAGGGATGATCTCGACGCCTTCACAATTCCGGAATTTTGTCGCCGGCACGGCTTCAGTGTGGCGCTGTATTTTAAATTGCAAAACGATGGCCGCGGCCCGCGCGTCATGAAGGTCGGCGCAAGAACACTGATTTCGCGAGAGGCGGCCGATGCTTGGCGACGCGAGCGAGAGGCTGCGACTCAGATCGCGGTTTCCGCGTGAGTGGGGCGCTGGAAAGCGAAGAAGGCCGCGGCTGATTCAGCGCGCGACCTTCTCAGATTTGATCAGCTTCCAGGCAAGATCGAATTTGTTGCTAACCCCACAGCCGCGAAAAATCAAGCCCATTCTGCAGGCGTTACGACGTTACGAAAAAGCGTTACTAACGCCGCGGTCGCCCTTCTATGCGGAGGGCAGCCATGAGCGATGATCTCGCCTGTACCGCACGTCGGTCAGTTGATGAACTGCTTCAATCAGGCGTCACGTTTCGCGTTACGCGGCGCATTGACGGCTCGGCCGGATTTACCTGGGCACTGCCGTGCGGCGACAGGTCCAGGATCCGCCGCGTCATCAGCGACGCCAAACACGCAAGCGTCGGATACTGGGTCGAGTTTGAAAAAGCCGTCCTCGCTGTCGCCGAGATCGGCGGTGACGCATGACCGCCGAGACTGGCGTTCCTCCCTCAATCAACGATCAGCAATGGCGTGCTCGGTGTCGTGACGATATCGGCGAATACCTCGGTTTCGTGAAACTCTATAGCAATATCGGCCAGGAGTTTGCGGATGCGGGCGACGACGTTGGGCTCGATTACGCGCTCCGCAATCTGCGTGCTTACGCGAGGCACGTATTTGGCGTTTTTGATGCAATGGCGAAACCGCCGGAAATTGGCGGCACCAAGTGAGCGAAGTTACGCCGTTGCTCGTCAAGCCGCGAACCCGCAAGCCCCCGTCCCCACGGCCGCCATGGCTCGCCGATGCCATTGCCGACGACCGCGGACGAATTCTGCCTGTCTTGGCGAATGTGATGACAGCGTTGCGTGGCGCGCCTGAGCTGGTGAGGGCCTTCGCCTATGATGAGATGCTGTGCCTCGCGATTCTTAATTGCGATCTTCCTCTCGTCGGCGGTGTCGAACTCGCCGAACTGGCGGCGCTGCCACGGCCGGTGCGCGATGCCGACGTAAGCCAACTCCAAGAATGGTTGCAGCGCGCCGGTCTCCCCAAAATTGGCCGTGAGACAACGCACCAAGCGGTCGACCAGAGAGCGCTTGAGTGCTCCTTTCATCCGATCCGCGACTATCTCGACAATTTGGCGTGGGACGGAAAGACTCGTCTCGACAAGTGGCTGACCTATTATTTCGGCGCCGAACAATCTCGATATGTGAACTGCGTCGGCGCCATGTTTCTGGTTTCAATGGCCGCACGGATCTACGAGCCTGGGTGCAAGGTTGACTATATGCCTGTGCTGGAAGGGCCGCAGGGCATCCGCAAGTCCACCGCCTGTAAGATTCTCGCGGGTGCGTGGTTTTCGGATAGCTTGCCTGACCTTTCGCGCGCGCAGGACGTTTCTCAGCACGTTCGTGGCAAATGGCTCGTCGAGATTTCAGAACTGTCGGCCATAAGCCGCGCCGAAGCGGAGGCGCTCAAGGCCTTCATCTCCCGGCCCGTCGAGCGCTACCGTCGTTCCTATGGTCGGCTGGAGGTCATAGAGCCACGCCAGTGCGTCTTTGTCGGCACGACCAACAAGCCGACCTACCTGCGCGACGAGACCGGCGGGAGACGCTTCTGGCCGGTGAAGGTCGGCGCGATCGACACCGATGCGCTCGCCCATGACCGCGATCAGCTTTTCGCCGAAGCCGTGACCCGATATCGAGCCGGCTTCAAGTGGTGGCCGGACGGCGAGTTTGAGAACACATACATCAAAGCTCAACAGGATGAACGATTCGAAGACGACGCCTGGGAGGAAGCGATCGGCTCTTACATCAAATCGAGGGAACGCGTCACTGTCAGTGAAATTGCCAGAGACGGGCTCGGCATCGACACGGCGAAGTTGGGTACTGCCGACCAGCGTCGAATAGGCAACGCGCTGATGCGTTTGTCTTGGAAAGCGGGACGCGATTGGAAAGGCAGATTTTACTCGCCGCCGAAGAGGCCATCCAGCCCCATGTCGCATGACGGATAATGTCACACTTCACTAACGAGGCACCTTCGTGCGCGCGCGCGTAACAGGACTCTATGGGCAAATGTGTCATGGTGCGTCATGTGCGTCATGGTTCTTTGTGTCGGTCAAAAGCAATGCGGTGCGCATGCACAACCCGCTGCTTTTTTCTTTGCGGCTTTCTCGCGTGAATGTACCGGCGCTAGGACTATCCCGAATTAGGAATGTCTTTGCTGTAGCAAAGCGAAAACAGAAGCGCTGTATAGTTCCATAGAGCAATAAACACAGTGACTTATTGTTGCGTCAATCTATAATGTCCAATATTTGGAAAATATGGGACGCAAGAAAGGCCGAAAATGCTGCTTGATTGTGCCGCCACCGCTGGCAGGCTGCCTACTGTCCGCAGCGCCGTTTCAAACGGTCGCAAGCCGTTCATTGATGGTGATGGACGCAGCCCGTGGTCGCGACGGCGCCGGGACTTGGTCGAGCTTCACATTGCTGACATGGGCGGTGCCGATCGGTTGAGCGAGGCGCAGATCAGCTTGGCCAAACGTTGCGCAACGCTGGAGGTTCAACTCGAAGGTCTTGAGGCGCTCATGTCCAAGGGCGAGCCCGTCGACCTGGACCTTTATGCTCGTGTCAGCTCTCATCTTCGCCGCCAATTGGAAACTTTGGGCATTCAGCGCGCGCAAAAGGACATCACGCCCAGTTTGAGCGACATCGCCAGGCGCATTCGCGCCTCGAAAGAAGGCGGCGCATGAGCTACACAGAAGTCTCAGAACAGCCCTTGCCAGACTGGGCTATGGATGCACCGCCCTTGCAGACAGCGGCCGCTGACGGGCTTGCTAGGGCGCTTCAGCGCTATGAAGAAGCCAAGGCGGACGCGGAACGGACGCACCGCATCTGTGATCGTTGGACGAAAGAGTTCGGTATTGGCGTTTGGCGCGAGGGACATCCGCTCGATCGGCGGAAGTTGTGCGCGAGGCGCGTCGCGCGCCGTGTCCTGGCAATTGAGCATAGGGCGCTCATCGAAGCGCTTGCGGCCTGTCATCCTGCGGGGCGCGCATGATATCGCCCGGCCTCAACATATCCGTCTCGGACGCGATGGCGAGCCCTGAGCTTTTTGGCCCATATTTCGAGGGGCCGAGCTGGAATGCGTGGCGTGTCGTTATCAAGGCTGCCTATGGCGAACCGCTATCGGCCGACGAGCTGTCGCTTTTCCATTCGATTGCTGGCGAACGCTCGCCGCCAACTCATCCGGTTTCTGAGCTTATATCTGCGGCCGGTAGAGGCGCTGGCAAGGATAGCGCGGCATCATTGTTCGCATGCACTGCGGCGATAAACTTCAATCCGGCCGGCAAGCTTCGCCCCGGCGAGAGAGTTTTCATTTTGGCTATCGCGGTCGACCGGGCGCAGGCGCAGATTGTGTTCGGGTACATCAGGGGACTGTTCGAGGAGATACCGGCACTCAGGGCTCTTGTCTCCGACTTCGGCACTGAATCGATAGAGCTAAAAAACCAAGTCGTCGTCGAAGTTCACACGAATAGCTTCCGCGCCGTGCGTGGCCGAACGCTTTTATGCGTGATCTTCGACGAGGCGGCATTTTGGCGCGATGAAAATTCCGCTTCGCCAGATGTTGAAATGGACAGGGCCGTGGGGCCGGGCCTGGCGCGCATGCCGAACTCGCTCAAGATAATTATCAGCAGCGTGCACAAGCGCTCCGGCGTGCTTTATCAAAAAATCAAAGACTATTACGGCAAGGATGATCCGGACGTGTTGGCCGTCATGGGGCCGACGATGACGTTCAATCCGACGTTTGATGCCCGAATAATTGAGAAGGCATTATTGGAGGATCCGGAACGCTACGGTGCGGAATACCTATGTCGCTGGCGTGACGATCTCTCAAGTTTCATCGGCCGCGAGCTGCTTGATTCGGCCGTTGACAAAGGCGTTATCGTACGTCCGCCGATTAACGGTGTGAAGTACATTGCCGGCTGCGATCCGAGCGGTGGGCGCAACGATTCATTCACTTGGGCAATCGCGCACCGGGATCGCGAGAACTACGTCATTCTTGACGTGGCGGGCGAACGCAAGGCCCCGTTCAATCCGGCTGAAGTTGTCGATGAGATTGTCCGGGTGATGAAGGACTATCGCTGCTATGAAATTACGGGCGATCATTACTCTGCGAATTGGGTAATTAAATCCTTCGCCAAGGTCGGCAGGAAATACATTCAGTCTGATCGCGACCGCAGCGCCGTCTATATGAACGCGCTTCCTCTTTTCTCAAGTGGGCGAGCGCGACTGCTCGACAATGCAAAATTGGTTTCGCAGTTTGCTGCGTTGGAGCGGCGCACATTTTCGACGGGGCGTGAGCGGATTGATCCGGGTCCTGGTCATGACGATTTGGCTAATTCGACAGCGATAGCAATGTCGCTGGCCGCGAGCGCTACGCCCGCATTCATCATTCCGGATGCGATGCTCGAGCGCGGCCGTCTCGAAACGGCGATGCGGCATGCAAATGGCGGCTGGAGCGCGCCGCCGAGCGGATACGATTATCCGAGCCGGCCAGGTAACGGCAGTGTCATAGTTTTTAACGACCCCACGAAGGAATACAAAAATGGCTAACCCAATTATTGCAATGCCAGGCCGTGGCTCTGACGGCCGCGAATGCGTAGGTTATGGCCGGCTTTACATCTTGCGCGGCAAGGGCCCGCGTAATCCGCGCATGGCCTATGATGCCCGCGCTCGCGATGACGAGCCTGACGAGCCCGTTAGCAACATCGGAGGCAATCAGACTGAGGCGATCTGCTCATGGTGCCGCGACAATCTTAATCCGCAGCAGATCGACGAACTCGTCGATGCGCTTATGGCACTTCAATCGCAATCGATGGACGAAGCTGGACCGGAAAGCTTCCCCGGCAAGCCAAAGCCCGGTGGCGGCATGGTGTCGATTGCTGGCGACGATCGCTTGACGTTTCGCGCTCACGACGGCCGCAGCGAAGCCGAAAAAGAATTCGCGCGCAGGTGGCCCGAAGCTGCGCGAATTAAATTTTCATGAGGCACAAAATGAAGGAAACAACCAATTTGAAAGTCGTGCCGGCGCCAACGGCGCGGTCGCCGGAACGCGAGGCGTTGGCCGCTGCGATAGTTGAACGCGACGCGGCGGCACGCGAACTTGCTGCGGCCAAAACAGCGGCAGATCAAGCGCGCAGCCGCCAATGGGCTGCCGAAGCGGAGCTTTCTGAGTTCCGGGCCGCACGAGACGAACAGTCACCGGACAGCTTTGCGCTCGATTTTATCGAGGCAGCAAAAGCTGGCACGGACTGTGATGTCATAACCATAGGCCGTCGCGATGTTGAAGCACGGGAACGGGAAGCCGAGCTTCAGAACACGGTCGATCTTTGGTCGAAGGCGAGGGTGTCGTGCGAATCGGCAATTCCTGGCCGCGAGAACGACGTCATGTGGGCCGATAGGCGGCTAGACGCTGCCGCGCGTGCGGTGATCGCGAGCCATTCGGAAATCCCCAAGCTTCTCGACAAGGCGCGCGAGTTGCACGACGCGTTGGATCGCAGCCGCAATGTGCTAGTGACGATTGCGAATTTGGTTTCGGGCACGCAGATGGAGGCGCCGCTTCGTGAATATCTCACCCGCGGACTTGTCGTTTGCGAGGTCGATTATCCGATCTGTCTGGGGTGGCGGCTAACGCTCAAAGGATTATTGAACGACGCCGATGCGGCGTTGCCAGGGGAGGGTTCATGAATGACGGAAATCGCGCGCAGCTTCGCGGCCGTCGCGCAGCGGCCAGCCTGGGAGTGCCGCAGAATAACTCCCAGAAGTTCGTCGCGTCTCCTTTACGCGGCGCACACGGCGCGCGTGCTATTCGCCCTTTCCGGACGGCATCGCGCGAGCCGGCGGCAGCGAAGTTCGACTTTGCGGTGGTTTCCTTCCTGGCCCCGCATGCCGGCATCGCGGGCGCGCTGGCGCAAACTGCGGCGGCGCCTTGAGCCACCCCGTGCCCGGTTCGGCGCTGCCGCTTCTTTTTTTGAAAGAGAATGAGATGCGAAGACAAGAGCGCAGAAAGGTTGAAGCTCAGTTGCGCAGGGAGCCATCGCCTGCCGAGATTGCCAATCGGGCAGTGGATCAAGGCTGCGATGCGGCGTCGCTATTGTTCTTCGCGGCGCAACGTCAAATCAATCCAGGGCCGCACGAGTTGGGTGCTTTGCTCGAACTGGTGATGGCTTCCGTTGAGGCGGAAGTCAGGGAAGATCTTCGGCAGCGTCACGGGCTGCCGCCGGACGATATCGGCGCGCTCGTGGAACCCGTGATGCTGCGTGTCCGCGCCACCTTCGGCGAGCGCTGGCTTGCACTCGCCAACAAACCGACTGAGGGAAACGCCTGACAATGGCCGACAATCTCCGCGAGTATCTTATTTCGCTTGGCTTTGATGTTAATAAGGCGCAGCAGGCCGATATGGTTTCTGCGGTGCGCGCAGGTGCGTTTGAAGCGAATCTTCTTTTCGCAGCGCTCAGTGGCGCAGTCACGAAATTCCATGAGACTATGAGCAGTGTCGCGGGGGGCCTGAACGATCTCTACATCAATTCCAGAATCCTAAAGGACAGCGCGGCCGATATTTATGCGTGGGAAGTGGCGTTGCAAAAGGCCGGCTTTAGCGCGCAGCAAGCAAACTCGCTGCTAAAGAGCATCGGATTTTCGTTACGCCGTGATCCGGGAGCCGCAGGGGTAGCAGCGCATTTTGCTCATATCTCAGTCGCGGCCTTGAAGATGCTGCCGCCGACGCAACAGGCGATAGACTTAATCAAGGGACTCGGCGAGCTAGAGAAGACAAATCCCAAATATGCAGAAACGCTGGAGTCACGATTCCTGCCGTTGTGGGGAATGTCATTCGAGGATTTCAAGAAGCTCCTGCTTCCCGGCATACTGGATTATCCGAAGCCCGGTGCGGGCCTGACGGGAGAATTCAAAACATGGACTGACGATGCGCATGAATTCTCAAAGGCGATGGTGGATCTCAACAGCGAGTTTTATAAACTTGGCGTGGCGCTAGCGGATCCGGCCCTTGAATGGTACACGGGCATAATCAAGGAACTGACCGAATATTTCACCGCGCATGATAAAGACATCAAAGAATTCTTTGACAACATCAGCGGCGGCGCCGGGAGCATTGAGCATGCTTTGAAGGCGCTGGGTACGCCAGACATCAGGACTGGTCTCGACGGTACGATTCAGGATTTCGAAAACTTGGCGAAAGTGTTTAAGACCATCGCCGACCTCATGGACCACATGACGACCTCTGAATTCTGGAAAAGGTGGTTTAGTCATGAGGGGGAAAATCTTCAATATTATCTCAATCCGTTTGCTTCGAATGAAGCACGCTCGCGGCAGATGTGGGAGCGCGATCATCCCGACGTTCCTTATCCCGGCGGCGGCATCAATCTGCATCGGCCGCACCATGAGCGCAACATATTCCAGAAAGGCTGGGATTGGTTACGCGGCAAGGTGACGGGGGAAGCGGCTACCCCGAGCGGCAGTGATGCGGGAAGCCTGACCGATCTCATTACGCGGGAAGCACAACGCGCCGGCATTGATCCGCGCATAATGGAAGGCATCCGAGCAGGCGAATCGCTACACACTGCACGTTACGACATAAAGAATGACGCCCTGGAATCTTCTTGGGGGCCGTTTCAATTGAACCGGCGTCGCGGTCTAGGCGTGCAATTTGAGCACGATACTGGCCTTGATGTGAGAGATCCGGCCACGATTCCGGCGCAAGTCCGCTGGGTTGCGGAATACATCAAGAAACATGGCGGCACGAATGGTCAATGGATGGGATATCGCGGCCCGCGCGACGCGCAAGCATGGTGGGGCAATTCTGGCTATAGACCGACGCCCGTGGCAACGGCAAAAAGTGGCAGCGGATATTCGCCGTGGAGTTCGATACTCGGCATTTCTCCCGCGCAGGCTGCCGACATCAAGAATGGGATCGCGATGCCCAGTTATGGGGCTGGGACGTTTGGCTCGGATGTCGGGATAAGGGACTATCTGCTGCATCACATGCCCTATGGGCCGTTAACACTTGGCGGAACAGGTCCGCAATCCTCAAACAATTCACTCAATCAAAAGACGACCATCAATCTTTACGGCGTCGGCGAAGGCAATGAGGAGCTTGGTTCAAAGATTGCGCGCCGGCAGAACAACGTGAACTCGGCGCTCTTGCGGAACTTGGCCAATAATTCAGCGGTAGGCTAATGCCCATGTGCGTAAAGCTTCGGCCGCCGCATCCGCAGGACAGCGCGCGCAACTCAGAGACGGAAATCACGGGCTGGACCTGGCTCTTGATGTCGATTGCCGTCTCGCAGCCATGGCGGCGGCAACCGGCTTTGCACACCACCACCACCGCCGCTAATCGAGCAGCGCGGCGCCCTCGTCAGATAGAAGAGAAGCATTGATGGTCGCGCATCAACCGCGTCGCCGTCTACGCTGGGCAAGACACGCCGCAGGTATCGCGTTTCTAGGTTCCCTTCTCATAATCTCCAGTCCAGTTGCTGTTGGCGAAGTTATGCTGCCATCGACCACTCGTCTCGTGCCAATTTCCAAAAATGTCGCGATAAGTGAAAGAGAAATGCAGCCAAAAATTAATTTTGGCTTCCTGAATCAGGCGCGCGTTTCCATCGTTCATCTCGACCCCAATTGGAACATCAAAAGGGTACTCATCCCCGCTAGCGAGAACCGGCGGGATATCCGAGTTCATAGACAATGTTATTTGGGATTTCTCTTCGGACAAACGCAATTGAGAGGAAATTTGTTTGATGATTGCGGGGGTCCCTCCCGTAGTTCTTGACGGTGCATCTGATTTTAATAGTCCGCAAGACTTCGGTCTGCACGCTCAGCGTCAGGGGGTCAGGGTGCGGAGCGCCGGAGCGAAAAACAGGAGAGACCCAGCTTGTTAGTTTTCATCCAAGTCGTATGACTTGGCGGCCTTATTAGCCAAAGACTTTACTTCCAAGCTGACGCCGCTGCCCTCGAATGCCTCGGCGAGCTTTTTGGCCAACTCACGCGTGCCTTCGAATCCAGTCCTTCGGTTATAGAGGGCGCCAAATCCACTAAAGGCCATTATTTCCTGGCCGAGATCGCGACCGCCGCACCGATGTTCAAAAAATGAAATCTGTTCGTCGGTAAGCCAACGCGCCCACTCTCCCACGCCTAAACCGCGATGGGTCTCGAAAAAATCATCCCATTTCCTCTTCGCAGCCTCGTAGTAGCGCGGAACCGACGCGTTGCCCTGCAATAGCTGTTCGGTGGTCTCCCGCATTTCAATTCTCACTTTAATGGAATTCAATCGCAACTCTGCGCTCAGAGAGCATGCGCTTGCCGCAAGTTAAGCGCAATAGCGCAACCGGGACTCGCATAGCGGCAAAACTTCCCCTAAGACATTCGCGACAAAGCCATCGCAATGCGGGAATATGCCCGCCAGGCGAGGGACGCGCAGCTCATCAATGGGCGACGGACATTCGGCTAAGAGCAGAACGCAAGGCCGGCGAGTTGCTCAAGCAGATGGCGACGGCCGGAGAACGCGACCCTGGGGGGCGCGGGCGAATTGAATCACGTCCGGTTATTCAATTAAAAGATCTAGGCGTTTCGGCAATGCAATCCTCGCGCTGGCAGAAGCTTGCTGCCGCCAAGCGATTGTGCGCTCGGCTTTGCCGGTAAGCTTTGCAGCCTCTTTAGTGAAGCGCTCAGAAGAGTTGCCATTTTGGCGACTTTCCTTTTTGCCACCGAAAGGAGCAGCGCCGTGCGCGCTTGGTCATCTGGAGCGCCATGTTGAGATATGCCTCACCATCGTCCTGTTTGCTTCTTCGTCGGCCTCCCGTTGAGTGGCATAAGAGTGCGGGGATCGAACGTGAATTTGGTTGCCCTCGCAAAGCATCCAGCGGAACCGGCGCTCGTTTAAGGGGTCAGGCTCAATTTTGATTGTGAATGGGTGAACTTCGACCATACTCACATTATGCGGCGAGGACGGCTACGCTGCCAGAGCAAATACCGCAAACGTCTCGCGGCAAACAGAAATAGGGTTAGCCGTTAATCCTACGCCAGACAGGCGCTGATGCACCATTTTCCCAGTGCGCGATGCGGCCGCGGTTTAGTCACTTCCGCTTCTTCCTCTCAGCCTCACGCCCGGCCTTCGTTAGAAATTTCTCAACGTCATCGAGATTTGCGCTGTAGGTAATTGGATGACTGCCAAAAACGACATCGTTCGTCCGCGCGTCCACGAGAATAAACCCGCCAAAATCAACGGCGCCGGAATCTCTTCTTCGAGATTTCCTGAGGAGTAGCCCGCGACGCTCAGCCATTCGGCGCAATCGGTTCTCTCTCACTTTTGCCTCCCGATCCATTGTGAACCTATGCCCGAAATGATGCTTGACGCAATGCTGGAAGTCAAGCTATAGGGAATGCTCGAAGCCATACTACACGCTTCGCTCTCAATGGAGCAACCAGCCAATGCCCTATCCACAGATTCGGGCAGCCGCTACCGGCTTGCCCGTCACCGAACAGCAACAGGGTGGACAAGTTGTCCACCCTTCCAATACCCAACCGCACGACCACGGCCGCATTCCGGCCGGCGCCCGCGCCTCCGTTTTCTCTGACCGCAGGAGCCTGCTCCGCGCCCTGGCCGGGGCTGCAGTACTCAGAGCCGCTGCGGGCCTGGAAACCTCGCCAGCGGCCGCCGCTGAGTCATCTGACGCGGCCGATCCTGTCTTTGCCGCGATCGAGAAACATCGACAGTTGGAAGCCGCATTCAGCGATGTCTGCGAGCTAACCGACGAGGTTGCCGCAAGGGAGGAGGGCCGAGAGGTCACTCCTTCCGACGAGGAGACATACGAGCGCGCCTTGGCCGCTTCGGATGAAGGTCTTGAGGAGCTGCTCGCCATGACGCCGGTGACGGTCGGCGGCATTCGCGCGATGCTCACCTATGTTTTCGATCGCGGCGAATTCGATTCGTTGGACGATGACTTGGTCAAGGCATGCGTTGACGCCGTCCTTCGCTCGCCAGTGCTAATGGGAGGCGTCAATGTGTGAAGTCATCATGGGCGACCGATATCCGCCTTCGAGCCGAGCGGAAGGCCGGTGAGTTGCTTAAAGAGATGGCAGAGAGGGGAGAGCGACGCGTGCAGAGTTCCGGCAGGGCGCCGGAAGTGTCGCAGGCTGCTACATTTACCGATCTCGGCGTTTCTAGGATGCAATCCTCCCGCTGGCTTGCTTGTGGCGCAGCCCCTTTCCAGGGCGGTTACGAATATTTGACGTTGTCAAGGCTAAAGTGACGCAGCCGCCGGGCAGCATTAAACTTTTCCTATTGATTCGAGACCGCTTTCTTCACCGGCCGGCGACCTTGAACCCAAGGGTGAAATTGATGTTTCAGCTGCTTCGCTGGAAACCGGCTGTCGCCGCGTCCAATCAGGACGAAAAGGACGACGAAGGGCATTTCGTCGAGATCATCGAGGCTTTCGCCGGCACGCATTCGGCTTCGGAGATCCCGGTCGGGCGTTTTGGCCAGGCGTTGATTACGCTCGTCCGATCGATCGAGAGCCGTATCCTCGATGATATTGCAAGGGTCGCCACGCTTTCCGCCGAAGCGTCCGAAACCGCCGTCAATGTCGGCTGGATTTCGCATGACATCCACGAAATGACAAATTCGGCCCAGGCGATTTCCGGGGCTGTCGAAGAATTGGCGGCCTCGATCAATGCGTTGGCGGAAAATTCGGCCGAAAGCGCGGAAGGAGCCGACCGCACGCGCCATACGATGGAAAATTGCGTTGCCGACAGCCGGGCGGCAACGAGCGCCATGACGGTCATCGGCAGCCGCGTCAGTTATATCGGGGAGCGGCTGAGCGTGCTCGAAGCGACGTCCGACCAGATCCGCGCTATGGCCGGCGCCATCGAAGCCATTGCGCGACAAACCAATCTTCTCGCGCTCAATGCGACGATCGAAGCGGCGCGCGCCGGCAACATGGGCCGCGGCTTCGCGGTCGTCGCAGGGGAGGTCAAAGCCCTCTCCGAGCAGACCGGCAAGGTCACCGAGGAGATCCGCAAGCGACTCGGCACCTTCGCCTCGGAAATGGCGGAGATCAAAGGCGCCGTCTCGGACAGCCGCAAAGCGGTGGGCGACGGGAGCGGCATTGTCAACCAGATGGGGGTTCGTGTCGACGTAACCGGCGACGCTATGATCGAGGTTGCGAGCCGTGCCCGCAATCTTGCCGACCTGCTTGAACAGCAACGCGCCGCGATGTCGGAGATTGCCAAAAGCACGACGAAGATCGCGGCAAAGATCGGCAAGACGGAAACCGAGATCGGGGCGATCAATACACGGCTTGTCGGCTGCGAGCGGCTCGCGTGGTCCGCCTGGGACGGGGACAAGGACAATGCCGGCGCCGATATCGCACGCATTCCTGCCGACGCTGCCATCTTCAAGCGTCAGCTCGCCGCCGTGCTGATCGGCGCATCGAACTCGTCATCGAGCCCGCTCGAATTTCGTCAGGTGCAAGTCTGCCTCGACGATTATCCGGCATTGCGCCAACACGAAGGGGCTTTGTGCGCCAAGCTCGAACGCGCCGCAAGGGAGGCGCAAGAGCACGGGCGCCACATGGTCGCCTCGGTCGAGTCCAGAAATTGGAGCGTCGCGTCGGACGCCTATGAAGCCGCCGAGAAGGCACTCGCCGAGGTCTCTGACACGGCGCGCCTCATCCTCGCAAGGCTGAAAGACGAGGCCGATAGGAGCTAAGGAAGGGCAGAATGCTGCGAAGGTAAACGGTGCTTGAATGCAGGCATGCGGCATTCTGGTAGTATCTCAATTTGAAATTGTCGGGGGGAATGATCGGCCTGTCGCGCTGCCCTTCCGCTTCCTATATCCAGGGCGGAATGTCGATGGAATCCAAGCAAGACGAATTGGACGCCCTGAAGAAGTTTCTAGCCAACTTCGAGACGGAAGGCGGCTTCATGACGCTCAGGCGCAGCGGCAAAGACGTGACCGCTGAGCAGGCCAAAATCGTAAAGGCTCAAATCAGCCAACTCGAAGCAGTCTTGGCTCGCTTAAGGGAAGGCATATAGATGCCAACTGGACCTAAGGCGAAAAAATGGCCTGCCGATACAGTGGCGGCAGCGATAATGGTTGCGAAGATCGCGCGCATGTGACGAACAGGCCCTTCGAGGCCGTGGCCCTTGAGATGCGCGATCGTCGGGGTTCGGGTGTCATTGGAGGGCGCGAGCAATAAAATGCCGGCAGCGTGAACTGCCGGCGTGAAGTTTGGGAGAGTCAATATGACGAAAGTCAACTGCCTCACACGAAGCAGTTGATAGGTGCACAGCAAGGACGGCATTAGAGCCGCTCGCGCCCCGAGCGCGAGGCCTTAGCTCAGGTTCGCAGCAATCGCGTTGAACTTGGCCGAAACACGCGTGCCGAGCGTGGTGACAGCGCTGATAATCACAACGGCGATGAGACCGGCGATGAGACCGTATTCAATAGCCGTGACGCCCGCCTGGTCTGCGGCAAAGCGCGAAAGAAGCTTCTTCATAAGGTGCACTCCTCGGTTCCCAACTCCCCACAAAATTCCAGTCCGATCTTGACTGGCTTGTGCGCTGGGAAGTGCAAAGTGCAGGCTCACTGGTTGCTAACACCTAAACACAGCACTTTCAGTTCACATTAGAGCGCAGCAACGTGCTGTGAAGGTGAAGCGTGCGTTATAAAGAAGGGGCCACATCCGCGCGCGCGAAGAACGGTCTCTTAGGCCGTGGCCTTTGAGATGCGCAATGGTCGGTGCGGGCATCATGGGAAGGCGGGAGTGAGCAAAAAAGAGCCGGCAGCGTGCTGCCGGCATCAGGTTTGGGAGGAATCCACATTTGGCGAGCGTGATGACGACTGCCGATCGCGCCGACAATATGGAGATTGCGTGGGACGAGTGGAATTGTCCGGAGCCGTGCTAATTGCGCAACACAGTCCCAGGCCTTTGCCGATCCAGGATCACAACTTGCGACCGGGTTTGTGTTTCGCCTGCTCAAGAGCGGCGTCGCCAATGTCAGGCGGGGGATGCTTCGCTTTCTCCCGCTTTTTCATCAAATCGAGAAACTCTTCATAAGCCTGAAGATATTCCTCGGGCTCGGCGTTGCCGCCGCACATGCGAGCAGCAAAAATTGCGGCGACGATTTTGTCAGTGTCGGTCATGATGGGGGCCTCTTTGCGGGACAGTAAGCCCGCCCTGGGCAGACCAAAGCACAAAGATGCGGCTTGCCGATGACCGCAGCGGCACAGGGATCTGCGGCGTTTATTATCCATTACGCTCCATACCGCTTTATTGGCTAGATATTGGACAGTCCTGTTGGCCAAGCACGTAAGATATTGATTTATATTGCTATCCTAATATCGCTTTTCTTCCTTCCACAGCAAAGTCGGGTGTCCTTCGAATGTCGCGCCGACCTCGTGCAATGCGATATGCGGTGCCATCGAACTCGATCCCGGCGAAAAGTAGAGCGCAAGCAAAGACGATCCTCCCATTGTCGCACTAAGGACTCATCACGAGAATTCAGCGCGCGTAAAGCCTTGAGCATAGAGCAGCGCGGTGAGGTCGGCGTAATCGAGCCTTGCCGTCACCTGCGCGGCAACCTTTGGCTTCGGCCGAAAGCCGACTCCGAGGCCTGCCTCGGCCAACATGGCAAGATCATTGGCGCCATCGCCGACCGCAAGCGTTTCGGAAAGAGCGAGGCCGTGCTCTGTGCACAGCCGGACTAGCATGTCACGCTTCGCCGCCGCGCCGCGAACAGGTTCGGCGATGGCGCCGGTCAATTTGCCGTCGGCGAGGATCAGCATATTGGCTTCGCTCGTGTGGAAGCCGAGTTTTTCGGCGATCGGTACGGCGAACTGCGTGAAGCCGCCGGAGACGAGTGCCGTGAAGGCGCCATGCGCCCGCATACACTTGACGAGAGTTCTCGCCCCCGGGAGTCAGGCTGATCCGTTCGGCAAGAATCTTGTCAATGGCCTCGACGCTCAGCCCGGCGAGCAGCGCGACGCGCTCGCGCAAAGCCGGCACGAATTCGATCTCGCCGCACATGGCGCGCGCCGTGATCCGTGCGATATGCTCCTTCATGCCAAGGAAATCGGCGACTTCGTCGAGACATTCCTCGGCGATCATGGTCGAATCCATGTCGGCGACGAGAAGCTTTTTGCGCCGGCCGGCGGCGCGCTGAATAATGACATCGACCGGCACGACGCCGCATGCTTGGCGCAGAACCTCGGTGAAGCGCGATGCTTCGGTGTCGCTCCGCGGCGAGAAGGCAATGTCCGCGGCGATCCCCTCTGCGAGCCAAAGCGGCATTTGCGCAGCGGGCAGGAGTCGCGCGATACGTTCAACAAGCGCTGCACCGAGTGCCGGGCGGCTCGGATCGGAGACGATTGTCGCAACATGGGTCATGAGCGTTCACACTCCGTCGAGAACGTGACGTGATGCGCGGAGACTGCTGGCATTGACTATGATCTCCGCGATCCTCATCGCAGGCCCGACGGCGAGCGGCAAGTCGGGCCTCGCCCTGCGTCTTGCTGAACGGCTGCGAGGCGCCCTCGTCAATGCGGATTCGATGCAGGTCTATCGCGATCTCGCGGTCCTCACCGCACGGCCGCGGCCCAGCGACGAGGCGCGTGCGCCGCATCACCTCTTCGGCCACGTGGATGGCGCGATCAACTATTCGGTCGGCCGCTATGTCGAGGATGCCGAAGCCGCGCTGGAGCGCCTGCGCGGCGAGGGGCGAATGCCGGTCTTCGTCGGCGGCACCGGCCTCTATTTCAAAGCTTTGACGCAGGGCCTTTCCGATATTCCGCATGTGCCCGCGACCTTGCGCGCGGAGCTGCGCGCGCGCGCGGCGACCACGCCAGTCGCCGAACTCCATGCCGAGCTTGCCGCCCGTGATCCAGCAATGGCCGCGAAACTCAGGCCGAGCGATCCGCAGCGGATTTTGCGTGCGCTCGAGGTCCACGCGGCGACGGGGCGAAGCCTCGCCTCGTTCCAGGGCGCCAAGCGCGCGCCGCTGCTTGACGTGCAGAAATGCGCGGCGATTTTTCTCGCGCCGGAGCGTTCAGCGCTTAATGCCGCGATCGATGGGCGTTTCGATGCGATGCTAAAGCAAGGGGCGCTTGACGAGGTCGAGGCATTGCGTGCGCGCGGTCTCGATCCTTCGCTGCCGGTGATGCGGGCGCTCGGTGTGCCGCATCTCCTGCGCCATCTGGCAGGCGAGATCGATCTGGAGGAGGCGGCGCGGCTCAGCACGCGCGACACGCGCGCCTATGCCAAGCGCCAGTTCACCTTCGCGCGCAATCAACTGCCGGCGTTTAGCTGGATCGCGCCGGAAGGAGCGGAAGCGACGGTGATCGAGGCGCTGGGGTAATCAGACGCCCAATGCGTCGGCCAAGGCGCTCAAATTGGCGGCCGCAATATCGACTTCAGTCGTTGGCGCGCTCTCGCCTTTGCCCGGCCCGTGTTCGTTCGGCCGCGCGAGGTGGCCGGTTCGTAAGCCGCAATTTGCCGCCGCGGCGAGGTCCGGGCTATGCGCCGCGACCATCATACAGGCTTCGGGTTTCAAGCCGAAGGCTTCGGCGGCGTTGAGATAGACGATCCGCTTCGGCTTATAGTCGCCCGCGACCTCGGCGCCGAGGATCGCATCCCACAGAAAGCGGTTATGGCGCGCGAGCGCGACCATCAGCGCAATATTGCCGTTCGAGACCGGCGCGAGAAGAAAGCGCGTGCGCAGGCGCGCAAGTGCTGCCGGCGTTTCGGGCCAAGCGTCGAGCCTATGCCAGGCGATGTTCAGGTCGGCGCGCGCCGCCTCGTCGAGCCATTCGAGCCCGAAGCGGGGCAGGATGCGGTCTAGGTTGCGGCGATGGATGATGTCGAGGCGCACGAAGCCGCTCCGTCCGCTGCGCACCTCTTCCATGCCCGTCTGATATTCACCGCGCCAGGCATCGGCGAAGGCAAGCCAATCAAGCTTCACGCCGCGTGGCGCAAGCAGCCGCGCCGTCTCGCGCGCAACGCCCATGCGCCAATCGACGAGCGTGCCGAAGACATCGAAGAAGAGGGCTTTGACGGACGTGACGGATGGCAAGGCTCAAACTCGCAGTGCGCTGGAGACCGTGACTCAAATGGACCTGTAGTGCAGGCGTCAATCACGGCCGTTGACATGCTCCAATGTGGCAACGTATATAGTTATATAATGGATAGGCGATATATGAACCCTGATTGTCTCAACGACACGTTTTCAGCCCTGGCCGACCCGACACGTCGCGCCATTCTCGCAAGGCTAGCCTTGGGCGAAGCCTCGGTGAACGAGCTTTTGGAGCCTTTCTCCCTCAGCCAGCCTGCCATTTCCAAGCATATTCAGGTGCTGGAGCGCGCCGGGCTCGTCTCGCGCAGCCGCTCAGCGCAGCGGCGTCCCTGCCGGCTCGAAGCCAAGCCGCTCAAGGAAGCCGCTGAGTGGATCGAACACTACCGGCGGTTCTGGACGGAGAGTTTCGACCGTCTCGACGATTATCTGCGCGGCCTTCAGGCGGAGGGCAAGGGAGGGAAGACCGATGACGGCAGGTGAAACGGACATCCGTGACCGCGAAATCGCCAGCACACGCATCTTCGATGCGCCGCGCGCTTGTCTGGCGGGCGTTCACCGATCCTGATCATCTCCAGCATTGGGGGGGCCGAAAGGCTTCACCAACACGTTTTACGAATTCGAGTTCAGACCGGGCGGCACATGGTGCTTCATCATGCATGGCCCCGACGGAACCGACTATAGAAACGAAAACCGCTTCGTTGAGATCGCGTTTTTGGAGCGGATCGTCTTCGATCACCTGTCAGATCCGAAATTCCGTCTGGCGGCTAAGTTCGAGGACCTGAACTGCAAGATGAAACTCACGTTCCAGCAGATCTTCGAGTCCGCTGACGTCTGCGAGAGCGTCAAGCCCTGTGCCGCCCCCGGCCTTGAGCAGAACCTCGACAAGCTCGCGGCACATCTGCCCCCAATCGACCCGATGCATCGCGAGGTGACAATTAAACGCACCTTCGACGCGCCGCGCACGCTCGTCTGGAAAGCCTGGACCGATCCCAAGCACCTCGCCCAGTGGTGGGGGCCGCACGGCTTCACGAACCCGGTCTGCGAGGTGGACGCGCGGCCGGGCGGCACTTTGCGCATCGTCATGCGCGCGCCCGACGGCACAAACCATCCGATGCGCGGTGTCTTTCGCGAGGTCGTTGCGCCTGAGCGGCTGGTCTTCACTAATTTTCCGGTAGACGCCGACGATCGTCAGCTGATCGACGGCCTGACGACCGTGACCTTCGCGGAGCGTGATGGCAAGACCGATATGACCTTGCATACCCGCGCCGTCGGGTTGGCGCCGGTCGCCGCGCGCATGATCGTCGGAATGGGCGAGGGCTGGTCGCAGAGCATCGATCGGTTGGCCGCACTCCTCGCCAGCGAGGCGTCGAAGGGCGAGAAACTCGGCCGGCTCTGAGACCGCCGTCGCTCGGGCCTCGCCGTAACCGATGCTTCATCCTAATTGGAGAGAGACCGGCGGCGAGGCGCAGGAAGAGGGTCGCACGAAAGATCGCGATTGACCCTCCTGCCGGCATCGGCTACTCGTTGACTGGAATTTGGCGGGAAAAGTGACCGTGCGGACCAAACTTATCGTAACTTCAGCGCTGGAGACGGGACGGAGATAGGCTCCGCTTTCCCGCATCTGGCGCTGTCCGAGGCCCTCTGGGGCCTTTTTTATTGCCCGAATTTCCAAAAACCCGCATGAAGCTGAGCGGAGACAGAAATGGCGAGAGTGATGACCGGCGCGGAAATGGTGATCGAGGCCCTGAAGGATCAGGGCGTCGATACGCTATTTGGCTATCCGGGCGGTGCCGTCCTGCCGATCTATGACGTTCTCTACCAGCAGAACGCGGTCCGCCATGTCCTGGTCCGGCATGAACAGGGCGCGGCGCACGCGGCGGAAGGCTACGCGCGTTCCAGCGGCCGGCCGGGTGTCTTGCTCGTCACCTCCGGCCCCGGCGCGACCAATTCCGTCACCGGCCTGACCGACGCCTTGATGGATTCAATTCCGGTGGTCTGCATTACCGGCCAGGTGCCGACCCACCTCATCGGCTCCGACGCCTTCCAGGAATGTGACACGGTCGGCATCACCCGCCATTGCACCAAGCATAATTATCTCGTCCGTTCGATCGACGACCTGCCGCGGATTCTGCACGAGGCCTTTTACGTCGCTCAGCACGGACGGCCGGGGCCCGTGGTCATCGATATTCCGAAGGATGTGCAATTCGCCAGCGGTCTCTATTCCGGGCCGCTGAACGTCGAGCACAAGACATACAAGCCGCGGCTCGACGGCGATCCGGCGAAGATCGAAGAGGCGGTGACGCTGATGGCCGCGGCCAAGCGGCCGATCTTCTATACCGGTGGCGGCGTCATCAATGCGGGGCCCGAGGCCTCACGGCTGCTCCGCGAACTCGTCGAAGCAACCGGCTTCCCGCTCACCTCGACCTTGATGGGGCTCGGCGCCTATCCGGCCTCGGGCGAGCATTGGCTCGGCATGCTCGGCATGCACGGCACGTTCGAAGCCAACAATGCGATGCATGATTGCGATCTGATGATTGCGGTCGGCGCCCGTTTCGACGATCGCATCACCGGCCGGCTCGATCAATTCTCTCCGGGCTCGAAGAAGATTCACATCGACATCGATCCCTCGTCGATCAACAAGAACGTGAAGGTCGATCTCGGCATCATCGGTGATTGCGCCCATGTCACGGGCGCGCTGCTGGCACGCTGGCGCGCGCGCGGCTGCAAGACGAACGCGGGCACCTTGCAAAAATGGTGGGCCGAGATCGCCAAATGGCGGGCGCGCAAATCCTTGTCGTACAAATATTCCGACAAGGTCATTAAGCCGCAATGGGCGATCGAGCGTCTCTATGCGGCGACGAAGGGGCGCGACACATATATTACCACCGAAGTAGGCCAGCATCAGATGTGGGCCGCGCAGCACTATCATTTCCAGGCGCCCAATCGGTGGATGACGAGCGGCGGCTTGGGCACGATGGGCTATGGCCTGCCGGCGGCCATAGGCACGCAGATGGCGCACCCGCATGCGCTGGTCATCGATATCGCCGGCGAAGGCTCGATCTTGATGAACATTCAGGAGCTCTCGACGGCCGCACAATATCGGCTGCCGGTTAAGATCTTCATCCTCAACAACGAATATCTCGGCATGGTGCGGCAATGGCAAGAATTGCTGCACGGAGGCCGTTATTCGGAGAGCTATTCGGCCGCGCTGCCGGATTTTGTGAAGCTCGCGGAATCCTTTGGGGCGCACGGGATTTGCTGTGCGGACCCTGCAGATCTCGACGACGCCATCGCCGAGATGATCGACACGCCCAGGACGGTTGTGTTCGATTGCCGTATCGACAAGACCGAGAATTGCCTGCCCATGATCCCATCGGGCAAGGCGCACAACGAGATGATCCTGCCCGACAGCGACGACACGGCGGCTACTATCAATGCCGCCGGAAAGATGCTGGTGTGAGGTCATCATGACGACAGACGGACCTTCGCCATGAACGCTCCCGCGGCGCCGCTCTCGCCCTATTCCTCGGCCCTCGGCAAGTCGAACATCGAGACGCATACTTTGTCCGTGCTCGTCGACAACGAGCCTGGCGTGCTCGCCCGCGTCGTGGGCCTGTTTTCAGGCCGCGGCTACAACATTGAGAGCCTGACTGTCGCCGAGGTCGCGCATGCCGAGCATCTGTCGCGCATCACCATCGTCACCTCCGGGCCGCCCGAGGCGATTGAGCAGATCGGCCATCAACTGGAACGCCTCGTGCCGATCCACACGGTGACCGACCTCACTTTGCTTGGCAATTCGATCGAGCGCGAGCTGGCGATGATCAAGGTCGCCGGAGTTGGTGCCGCCCGCGACGAGGCGTTGCGCCTCGCCGAGGCGCTCCACGCCAGGGTGATCGACACGACGACTGAAAGCTTCGTGTTCGAGCTGACCGGCGCGGCTTCCAAGATCGATCAATTCGTCGAATTGATGCGCCCGATCGGCCTCGTCGAAGTCTCCCGTACCGGCGTCGCAGCAATGTCGCGCGGCAAAGATCCAATATAATGGGCGATCGCCAATCCGATACGCTTCACCACGAGTTGATCGAACAGCGGCGGCGCCGCACAAGACAGGAAGCTCTACCACATGCGTGTTTATTACGATCGGGATGCAGACCTTAATCTCATCAAGGGCAAGAAAGTTGCCATCATCGGCTATGGCAGCCAGGGCCACGCGCATGCGCTGAATTTGCGTGACTCGGGCGTGAAGGACATCTGCGTCGCGCTGCGCGAGGATTCCGCCTCGGCGAAAAAGGCCGCCGCCGAAGGGTTGACGGTCAGGTCCGCCGTCGACGCCGCGAAATCCGCCGATGTCGTGATGATGCTGACCCCGGACGAACTGCAGGGCGACATTTATCGCAACCATCTCGCCGGCAATCTGAAACAGGGCGCGGCGCTCATGTTCGCGCACGGGCTCAACATCCATTTCAATCTGATCGAGCCGCGCGCCGACCTCGACATCCTGATGGTCGCGCCGAAGGGCCCCGGCCATACGGTGCGTTCCGAATATAAGCGCGGCGGCGGCGTACCCTGCCTGATGGCGGTGGCGCAGGATGCCTCAGGCAATGCGCATGAACTCGGCCTTTCCTATGCCTCCGCCATAGGGGGCGGCCGCGCCGGCATCATCGAGACGACGTTCCGGGAGGAATGCGAGACCGATCTCTTCGGTGAGCAGGTCGTCCTCTGCGGCGGCCTCGTCGAATTGATCCGCGCCGGCTTCGAAACTTTGGTCGAGGCGGGCTATGCGCCCGAGATGGCCTATTTCGAATGCCTGCACGAAGTGAAGCTCATCGTGGATCTCATCCATGAGGGCGGCATCGCCAACATGAATTATTCGGTCTCGAACACTGCCGAATATGGCGAATATGTCAGCGGTCCGCGGATCATCACGCCGGAGACCAAGGCTGAAATGAAGAAAGTATTGGCGGACATTCAGTCAGGCCGGTTTACGCGCGACTGGATGCTGGAGAACAAGGTCAATCAGACTTCCTTCAAAGCTATGCGGGCGAAATCCGCTGCGCATCCGATCGAGGAGGTCGGCACCAAGTTGCGCGCCATGATGCCCTGGATCGGCGCCAACAAGCTCGTCGACAAGGCCAAGAACTGAGCTGGGCTGGCTCGGCTGCTGCGCCGGACCACCGGCGCAGCACGCGCGGATCAATTGCACGCGCTTGACTGGGCTTTGCGCCTGCTCGCCATGTAGGCCTGCACGATCTGCCAAGGCGGAACGCCGCTGAGCAACATCCAGATCAGCAAATTGCGAAGGCCTACGGCATTTTCAAGCCGAGCGAAATCGGTCACCATTTTACCGGCGAGATAGGAGCGGCAGCCTTTCACCTTTGCCGGCATACGGGGCCACGCGTCGTTCAAGGCCTTGAGAGCGGTTATGAACTGAAGCGGTGAATGGACTCTGCGGCCGAACAGATCGGCCTTTGCAACAAAATGATCGATGACGAGTTTGCGGCCAAGGTTGTCGTTGTCGCCTGCGCCTCGGGCATAGTGCAGCAATCCGTTGAGATGGGCGTGACGCGCGAATGCGTTGGTGCCATGCACGCGATAGACCGAGAGCGTCCGGTCGATGAGGACGCTGCCGGTCAGCACGCTGACGCCGCGGATTAGATAGGCATCTGTGCAACTGCGGAGGCTGCCGAGATCGTCGTTATCGAGAAAGAGTTGGAGCGCGTCTCTGCGAAAGCAGTTTCCGGAGGTGGGCGACCAAACCCATGTCGTCATGAAACCCGGCTCGACGAGATGGAGGCGCTCTTCGAGGTCTGGCAAGGTGCCGGAAGACGGCCAAAGTTCGGGAGCATTCTTATCGAATTGACGAAAGAGGTCGGCCTTCCTTCCCTTTTTCGAACGGATGAATTCAGCGAAATTGGGACTCGTGGTGACGACGATCTGGGTTCCCTTGGCCTCCGCCATGTCGGATGAGGAGAAGCCCACGGGTATCCGCAACGAGAGATGCACGAAGACGTGGGTCTCGACGAAGTTCGGCAGGAGATAGTCGTCCGCATCGAGAAAAACAACATATTCGCCCGCGCTCGCCGCGAAGCCTTGTTGCGTGGCGAGGCTCTGGCCGCCATTTTCGGTGCGCCGTATGATCGTGACGCCTGCGTCCATCGCCTCAATCTCGTGAAGCCGATCGCCGCTTTCGTCGGTCGATGCGTCGTCAACGATGATGCATTCGATGTTGCGATAGGTCTGGCCGACTACCGAATTGACGGCGTCGCGCAGAAAATGCCCGTAATTGAAATTGACGATGATGACGCTGACGAGCGGCAAGCCGAAAGGCATAGGGCTCTCCTGCCGCGCGTCGAATGAACGTTCGTCGAAGGGGACTCAATTCATCATGCCACCATGCTGACGTATTCGGAAATGCCGACGCAGCGCGGTTCCTGCGGAATTGATCCTGCGCGAGATGGCTTCCGCCAAAACCGGTTCGCCCTCTGCGATTTCTATAACAAAATTCAAAACGGCCGTTGAGCGCATCCTATCGCAGAGCTGCCATCAAGTTCCACAGGCCGGCGGCGGCCGCGGCCCGCGCTGGCCTCGACAAACCAAATGCTTGAATTATTGACGGGAGTCCATTTTACTCAGCCTTCCTGCATGGCGCCGTTCACCCCCAAGGACGTTATCACATATTGGCATGCGGCCGGCCCGCAGCGCTGGTTCTCGCCGGATTCCGACTTCGATATTGAATTGCGTGCGCGATGGCTCGCGGCCCATGAGGCGGCGGCACGGCGTGAATTATCCCATTGGGAAGCGACAGCCGAGGGGGCATTGGCGCTGCTTCTGCTGCTCGATCAATTCCCGCGCAACATGTTCCGCGGCTCGCCGCACGCCTATGCCACGGATCTCCTCGCCTATGGCGTCGCGACACGGGCGCTGACGCGACGCGAAGATCTGAAGTTCAAGAACCCTTGGCGGTTGTTCTTCTACTTGCCCTTCATGCATTCCGAACGGCTTGCCGATCAGGAAAGATGTCTCGATCTCTGCCGCGCAGCCGGCGACGAGGACGCCGTTCAATCAAGCCTGGAACATTTGGACATCATCACCCGGTTCGGCCGGTTTCCCCATCGCAACGAAATCCTTGGCCGTGAAACGACGTCGGCGGAACTCGACTTTCTCGATGCTGGTGGCTTTTCCGGCTGAATGCCATCGATTGCCGCCTCTTGACTGCCAAATTAGATGTGCGCATATACACCCTAATGGGTGCATATGCGCACATCGCCGACCCATCTCCGGGCGGAATTGGAGTTGAGCCATGAAAATCGAAGGATCTGTCGCACTCGTCACTGGCGCCAATCGCGGACTTGGCAAAGCACTTGCCGAACAGCTTCTGGCGGCAGGAGCCCGCAAAGTCTACGCTGGGGCACGCGACCCAGCGAAAGTTCGACTGCCGGGCGTTCAGCCGGTGAAGCTCGATATTACCGACCCCGCCGACGTTCAGGCCGCGGCGAAGGCTTGCGACGACGTCACGCTGCTCTTCAACAATGCTGGCATCGGCGCCAATTCGTTTCTCGCTGGGGATCCAACTCTGAAAATCGCGCGGGGGACGATGGAAACTAATTATTTTGGGACCCTCGGGATGTGCGAGGCTTTCGCGCCGGTTCTCGGCCGCAACGGCGGCGGCGCGATCATTAATATGCTCTCCGTGCTGAGCTGGATCAGCATGCCGCCTTACGAATCTGATAGCGACTCGAAGGCGGCAGAATGGTCCCTGACCAACGGTGTGCGCAACCAGTTGAAAGGTCAGAAAACCTTGGTTATCGGCGTTCACGCTGGCTTTATCGATACCGACCTTGTAGCCCAGGTCGACGCACCCAAGTCGCGGCCAAAGGACATTGTGGCGCGCATCCTCGAGGCGATCGAGGCAGGACGTGAGGAAGTGTTGGCTGATGACACGTCTCGTCACGTCAAAGCCGGCCTTGCGAAGGAGCCGCCAGTTTACATCGGCTGACGCCAGCGGCGGCCGATTGGTCGAACGGGAACAAGTCTTTCTCGATGCGGGCGAATTTCCCGGTTGGCCGCGGAAGATAGCTCACCCTCGCGCTATGAAAAGCGCTATTCTGCGGTGCGCTGCGCCGGCTTCCTGAGCGCCCCACATTGCCTAAAGATCTTGCGCGAAAGTCTCACTGTCCTCGCCATCCTCCTGATCATCGTTCTCAGCGCCGCCTTGGCGGTGCCTTACTTCGTCGATTGGAATGCTGAGCGCAGCCTAGTCGAAGCACAGCTCTCGGACCTCATCGGCCAACAGGTGAAGATCCGCGGCGGCATCGACCTCAAATTGCTACCAACTCCTTATTTGCAGCTCGCTGACGTGGAAGTGGCAGATCCCGCGGCGGGGGCTGACATCAGGGCGTCGGAGCTGCACCTCGAGATCGCTTTGACGGCGCTCATGCGCGGCGAAGTGGACTTTGTCGAAGCGCGGCTCGTGCGGCCGCAAATCAAGCTACGGCTCGAAGACGATAAGGTGCCGCTGCACCTTTCGGCGCATAGCATTTCCGAGCAGATGCGTTTCGAGCGGATTTCGGTCGAGGATGGCAGCCTCGCCATCGAAGACCCTGCGACGGGGCGGACTTTCGCCTTTGAAAAGATCGCGCTCAATGCCGAGGCGCGCGCTCTCACCGGTCCGTTCAAAGGCGGGGGCCGGTTCGAAATGGCGGGCGAGCCGACCTTGTTTCATTTCTCGACCGGCGCGCGCGAAGGCGACCGGCTGCGCTTCAAGCTCATCGTCGATGAAAATAAAGTGCATCCGCGCGCTGAACTCGACGCCAGCCTCGTCTTCAATCCGCGCGCCGAAGCGTTTATTTTGCCCTCGATAAACGGCGCCTTGAACCTCGCAGGCCATTCGCGGGGCGCGATCACGCTGCCCTGGCGGCTGTCCGGCACGTTGCAGGCCGATTTACGCAAGGCTACGATCTCCAATCTCGATCTGAGATTTGGCGATGAGGATCATGTCGCCAATCTCGACGGAACGGCGGAATTCGATCTCGGCGTCACGCCGCACGTCAACTTGAATCTCAAGGCGCAGGAACTCGACCTCGACAAGCTGCTTTCGGCGCAAGGCGCACCGCCGGCCATGCAGCAGATCGTCTCCGTCTTCGGCGACCTGGCAAATTCCTCCGATCTGGTGTCGTTCGGCATGCCTCTCGCGCTCGAATGGTCGGCGGATTCGGTTCTTCTCGGCGGCGAAACATTGACCGGCCTTGGCGGCGCCTTGGCGGTCTCCGAGAAACAGGCCGCCAGGGTGAGCTTCGAAGGCAATGGACCGGGCCGCTCGCGCCTCGCCTTCGACGGCAATGTAGAAACAGGCGCTGCTGCCGGGTTTAAGGGCCGGGCGGAGGCCAGCGCGGAAGATGCTTCGCGCCTTACGACATGGCTTGCGGCGAGCCTGCCGCAAATCGTGCCGGCTGGCGTTAATCTGCCGATCCGCTCTTTCGACGTGACCGGCAATGCCAATGTCTCGCAGGCCGGTTTCGTCGGCAGCGACCTTTCCATGCTCGTCAACGGATCGACGCTGTCGGGCACTCTGGCCTATACCAAGGCACTTGGTCCGGATGCCGCGCGGCTCTTCGCCGATCTCTCGGCACCGACGCTCAATCTCGACAGCCTGCCGGACTTTTCGGCCCTTGCCCAACAAGCCAAGGCAATGGACCTCGATCTCCATTTCGATGCCCATGCGGTGAAGGTCGGTGGCGTCGGCGAAGGCGATATCGATGCCGGCCGAATCACCTTGAAATTCGACAGGAGCGGGCCGATCGCCAGACTCGACGATTTGGCGGTGACCGGTTTGGACGGGGCCGATCTCGCGGCGAATGGCCAATGGGATGGCCACGCCGGCACGATCGCCGTCAAGCTCGACGCCGACCAACTCGACGAACTGGCCGGCCTGCTGCGTCGTTTCGTGCCTGGGCCGGCGGTGGAATTTCTTGCCGCTCGCGCAGATGAATTGTCGCCGGCGCACCTCAATCTTGACGCGCGGGGACAAATGACCGACGCCGGCACGTTCGCTCTCGGCGGATTGAGCCTTGCTGGCACGGCGCACCAAACCAAGATTGCAGCCAAAGCCGATCCCGATTCGCAGAACCCCGCCAATCTCGTGCTATCAATGCGCTTCGACGCGCAGGATTCGACTGCGCTCCTCCGACAGATCGGTCTTTCGACATTGCCGTTGACGGGAACCGGCGCCGGGTCCGTCGAGATCACGGCACACGGCAGTCTCGGCCATCGTCTCGATACGAGCCTCGCCGCGTCGCTGAGTGGGACGAAATTCGCCTTCCAGGGCAACGTCGACTCCAACTTGGCGGCGCCGCATGCCGCGGGCATGTTGAAGCTCAGCAGCCAGGATCTTTCCGGCCTCATGCGCGCGACGGCGCTGGCGCTGCCGGATCTCGCGACGCGGCTGCCAGCAGATGTCACCGCCACGCTCGACATCGGCGGCAATGGGCTTTCGCTCACCAATCTCAACGGCACGTTCGCCGGCAGCAAGATCGTCGGCAACCTCGCCTACGGTGCCGACAAAGGCATCACTGGCGCACTTCAAATCGATAAGGCATCGCTCGCGACTTTCGTCGCCTTGGCGCTCGGGCCGCCGCAGCAGCCGAAGGCGGACGGCCTTTGGGCCGATGAAGACCTTGCCGCCGCGCAGATCAATCCGCCTCTGACCAATCTATCGATGAGCGTGGCAAACTTCGATCTTTGGCCGCAGATTTCCGGTCGCGATGCGCATTTCGACTTCGCAGTCTCTGGTACCGAGACGGGCCTCCAACTTGGCCTGCACCACCTGTCAATGAAAATCGGCGATGGCGGTGCCGAGGCTGACCTTACTCTGCGGCGCAACGGGGCGACGGCAGCAGCGGAAGGCCATTTACATTTGCGCGACTGCGATCTTTTCCTGCCGAGCGCACGCGGACGGCTGGGAGCCGATCTCGATCTCGCCGGCACGGGCCAGAGCGCCGCGGCGCTGATCGCGGGGCTTGCCGGTGCGGGCACGATAACATTCACCGATTTGGACCTGCCGAAGAGCGATCCCGGCGCCTTGGCGCGCGTGTTCAACGCCATCGAGCAAGATCAGCTGGGGATCGACGAGGCGCAGATTGATCGGGTTCTTTTGGCCGAGTTCGAAAAGCAAACGCTCTCCGTCGGGAAGGCGGACTTCGCTGCCGGCATCGCCGCCGGCGTTCTCCGTCTCACTGGCAATGACGCCGGTGTGAAGATCGATCCGGGACTCACGGCAAATCTCCAGGCCGCGCTCGACCTGCGCGCCTTGACACTTAACCAGCAAAGCGTCCTCACCCTCCTGAAATTGCCGAGGAACTGGAGCGGCGCACCGCCGCAAGTCACCCTTGATTGGAATGGCAGCATTGCAAATCCGGTGCGCAGCCTCGATGCGGCGAGTTTCGTCAATGCGCTCGCGGCTCGCGCGATCGCGCGAGAAAGCGCCCGTATCCAAGCGCAGGAATTCGACTTCCATGAACATCAGTTCTTCGTCAGCCGGCTCCAGTCGGAGCGCCAGCGCGAGGATGAGAAGCAAAAAGCCGAAGACGACGCGAGACGCACCGCGGAACTCGAGCAGCTACGCAAGGCGGAAGCGGAACGAGAAGAGCTCGAAAGCGGAGCAGCTGAAGGCCGACCAGTTGAAAGCAGATCAGCTGAAGTCCGAGGAGCTGAAAGCCGAGGAGCAGAAGCGCAAGACGGACGAAGTGGGCGCCCCTGCGACGGACGTTCCGCTGCAGATCGGCCGGCCGCCGCCAGTTCCGCCGCGGCGCCCTGCGTCGCCAGCTCCCACTTCCCCGATCATTCCTATCGATCCATCGGCGGCAGGACGCTATTGATCAGGCCGAAGCGGTGTGGATCATTGGGTCAGCTTGAACCGGCCTCACCCTGACGAGCCCGGATCATCGGGGAAGTTCGACGGAATTATTATTCAGTACGAAGACACGGATCGCCGAGGACAGATTTGCCGCGCCGCGAGTCGCATCGATCTCGGCGACGAGCGCAGCAACGGAAATGCCACGCGCGGCAGCGAGCCCGCGCAACGCATCCCAAAAGTTGTGTTCGAGGGAAATGCTCGTGCGATGACCGGCGATCGCGAGCGAATGTTTGGCTATGGCCGCCGATCGCAGTGTCGCGTTCAGCGACGGGCTCGCCTCATTCTCCATCCGGATTGTCCGGGTCTATGCGCGATTCGCGCTGATGCGCATCAAGGCGGCGTTGATCGAGCGCCTGCGTTGCGGCCTCCAGCGCCCGCATCGCCTTGCGCATTCCGAAGCGGAGGCGATTTTCCGCCGCTTGCGTGGCGGCACCAGCGCGCTCCTTGGCCTTGCGGGCGCGACGTAGGTTGACGACACGCGCCGTCATTGCTTCTTCCGAAACGAGTTGATCGAAACGACCTTCGCATGTTCCGCAGGGCTCGGCGCCGCGGCCTTTCGAGATTTACCGGGCACAGCTTCGTCTGGAGCCGGCGCGGGCGTGACTTCGGCGGGCTCGGTTCCGCTTCCACGCGGTTTCGTCTTGTCGGCGGCAACCGTTCGTGTCGGAGCGCCCGGCGCATGCGCCAGCGCGGGTTTTTGCGGCCCGGGCAAAGCCTCGCTCGGCTGCGCGCTGGGCTGCGCGGCCGCTGTGTCGGTCGCCAGCTCGAACTTCAGCCCGAATTCCACCGAAGGGTCGAAAAATCCGGTCACTGCATCGAAAGGAATAAGTAAGGTCTCGGCTTTGCCGTTGAAGGACAGGCCAACCTCGAAAGCCTGATCGCCGACATCCAGGTCCCAGAACTGATGCTGGAGAACGATCTTCATTTCTCTCGGATATTGTTCGCGTATCCAATTTGGCAGGCGAACACCCGGCGCATGCGTGAGGAATGTAACCAGGAAATGATGGTTGCCGGGAAGGCCGTCACGGGCAACATCGCTCAAAACCTTGCGCATGACCGCCCTCAGGGCATCCTGCACAAGAAGATCGTAGCGGATCAGGTCGGTGGCCATTCCAATGTCCGAGACGCGCGCACCAAAGGAGTGGAGGCTTCTGTTGCCAGGTGCCTCCGAACCCCGCCTTGAAGTGCAAACCCCAAGGGCTTTAAATCGGTACCATTACCGCATTACGCGGCAATAGCCACCGGAGCATAGTTGTCGTTGGCAACTATAAATTCGGCCCGATGACGGTGGAACCATGCCGGGCAAAAGAACACCCTTTATACTCCCCGTCGAACCTATTTCGCCCCCGCCAAAATCAGCCGCGCCTGTGCTACAGACTTTGGTGGAGGCGCCGGGTACCGCCCCCGGGTCCGAAGAGCTTATTGCGATGCCGTTTATCGCCATAGCTGCACAAGACAGCATGCCGAATATAAGCAAAGCTAGGCCGATTAGAAAGGGCCATCTCCCGATCCGCGGTGGATGCGTTGGCGATCATGCCTTCCGTTTGAGGCAAATCGATGCGAACCATGCGCGCCGGAAGGCAGCGGCGCGTTCGCGTCACTAACCTTGAACGGAAATTCCGATGAATGGCGCCGCCGATTACGGCCGATCTTGCAAACCTTACGGTCTTGTCGGGCTCTGCCTCAGCCTTGTCGGCATTGGTATCTCCGCCTCTCTCTTGACCGGCGTCATCGCGTATTGCGCGACGCTTGTCATCGCGTCGATCCTGGGCTTGCATTTGACGCATGACGTTTTGGGCGACCCGATCGGCGCGCTTCAGCAAAGTGACGCTACCGCTGCGCTGCGGACTATCATTGGCATCGCGCTCTTAGTTTATCTTGCCGTCGCCGCCTCAATTCTGCTCTTTGCGCGACGGCGCGGCGGCAAGGCTTGGCGCGATCTCGTCGCTTGGCGGCCGATAGCCTTTCGGCTCAACGACAAGGTCCTGTGGTCGATCTGCGCGGCCGCCCTGATCTACAGCGTCGGCGCCGCGGCGACACTTAGCTATTTCGCGCCGAAATCGATGTCCTCGTTCACGATCCCGTCGGATCGCGTGGCCGCTGCCATATTATTCGTCGTCGCCGTCGTGTTCGCGCCGGCCACGGAAGAATTATTATTCCGCGGCTGGATCTATACGAGCCTGCGTTTTCGTTTCGGGCTATGGACGGCGCTTCTAGTGAGTTCGGCGCTGTTCGGTCTCGCCCATTATGAGTTGACGCATGTTTATGCGCTGGCGGTCTTTCCGGTCGGCCTCGCGCTCGGCGCGCTGCGCCAGCGCACCGGAAGCATCAAGGCGGGGATTTTGTTCCACGCCTGCAACAATTTTATCGCCTTCTGCGCCGCCGCGCTGAACATCGGCTGAGGAGCCTCCATGCGGCCCTATCTCGATCTTCTCGAAACGATCCTGGTGCACGGCGAGACGAAGGCAGACCGTACCGGCACCGGCACCTTGTCGGTATTCGGCCATCAAATGCGCTTTCCGCTCGGTGCCGGCTTTCCGCTCGTCACAACGAAGAAGCTGCATGTGAAATCCATCATCCACGAGCTGCTGTGGTTCCTCAAGGGCGACACCAATATCGCCTATCTCAAGGAACACGACGTCGGGATCTGGGACGAATGGGCGGACGCCAATGGCGACCTCGGCCCCATTTACGGCAAGCAATGGCGCGCCTGGCCAGCAGAGGACGGCCGCGTCATCGATCAGATCGGCGAAGTTGTCGCGGCGATCAAGCGCGATCCATTCTCGCGCCGGCTGATCGTGAGCGCCTGGAACCCGGCCGACATTCCGGCGATGCGGCTCGCGCCCTGCCATTGCCTGTTCCAGTTCTATGTGGCGGAAGGCGAGGACGGCGTGCGGCGCCTTTCGTGCCAGCTCTACCAGCGCTCGGGCGACGCATTCTTGGGCGTGCCGTTCAACATAGCGAGCTATGCGCTCCTCACCGAAATGATCGCGCATGTGACGGGGCTAGCGCCGGGCGATTTCGTTCACACCCTCGGCGACGCGCATCTCTATCTCAACCATCTGAACCAGGCGCGCCTGCAACTTAGCCGGGAGCCTCGCGTCTTGCCGCGATTGAATTTGAATCCAGCGGTAAAATCGATCTTCGACTTCCGTTACGAGGACATCATGATCGAGGGTTATGATCCCCACCCCGCGATCAAGGCGGACGTCGCTGTTTGATCGCGCTGGCAGGCTGCCTCGTTATGCACTAGCGTGGCGGCAATCGGAACGCCAGGGTGCGGCCTCTCAATTTGGGAGACAGCCATGCTGAAGAAAAATCTTCTCGCCTTCCCCGCCGTGGCGATATGGCTTATCAGCTTCAGCCTCTGCAGAGCGGCCGAGCAACCGATCGAGGTACAGATCGTCGATGCCTTGAATAGGGTCTATGGCGTGCATGCGGGCTTTCGTGCCAATCACGCCAAGGGAATTGTCGCCGAAGGTACTTTCAAGCCTTCCGCCGACGCTGCCAAACTCAGCAAGGCCGAGCTGTTCAGCGCCAGCTCCGTCCCGGTTACCGTCCGCTTCTCGGATTCGGGAGGCGTGCCGAACATTCCCGACGGATCGAGCGCGGCTTTGCCGCATGGCATGGCGATCAAATATCATCTGCCTGACGGCAGCGAGACGGACATGGTGCTCGTTTCGCTCAAATTCTTTCCAGTTTCAAACGGTCCCGACTTTCGCGACATGCTGCTCGCAATCGCCGACAGCCCGCCCGATGCGCCTAAGCCAACGAAATTCGAAACCTTTCTGAAGGACCATCCGGCCGCGCCGGCCGCCTTCGGGTCGACCTCGCCGCCGGACAGTTTCGCCGACGAGCAGTATAACGGGATCAATGCCTTCGTCTTTGTGGACAAGGACGGCAAGAAACAGGCGGTCCGCTACATCATGGCGCCCGAAAAACTCGTGCACATCGATCCCGACGACGCGGCAAAAAAGGCCCCTGACTATTTGATGGACGAAATCACGGCGCGTCTCGCCAAAGGGCCGATGACCTTTCATCTCAAGGCGCAACTGGCGGCGGCGGGCGATCCGACGAAAGATGCGACGCAGCCCTGGCCAGACGATCGACAAGTTGTCGATCTCGGCGTGCTGACGATCGACAAGATCGTACCCGACAGTTTGGAAGCGCAGAAGAAGCTGCTCTTTCTGCCGGGCGCGCTCATTCCGGGAATCGAGGAATTGGACGATCCGTTGATCGATCTGCGTGATGGAGCCTATGCGGTGTCCTTCGGTCGTCGCAGTCAGTGACAGTCGCGCATTATCTTGCGCCGAGCGGATGAGCCTTGTCAGGGCGGCGGGGGCCGTCGTGAACAGGGCGAGGTCAGCGACAACACTCTCCCGAGCAATAAGCTGCTCGGCGATGCCTGGGCGCGCAGCGAAGGCATGACGATCCAGGGCCGATCGCGCGGTGGCGAATTGCCGAGGTCCGTGGCATGACGATCGAAAGCCCACGTCGCTTCGGCGTTGATCGAGGCCGCCGCGGACGACGAATGGTTTGAAGATGAATCCCAATCTCTGCATTAACCTTGGTCGCGCCGGGCCGGGCGCGGCCGTCGCTGAGAGGCAGCAGCTATGACGCCGCCGCTCGCGGCCATCGTGGCCGTCGCCGAAAACGGCGTCATCGGCCGGGGGAACGGGCTGCCCTGGCATATTTCGAGCGATCTGAAGCGGTTTCGCGCGTTGACTCTGGGCAAGCCGCTGATCATGGGCCGCAAAACCTTTGCTTCGCTCGGGCGTGTCCTGCCCGGCCGCGAGACGATCGTCGTGACGCGCGATCGCGCTTTCGTCGCCCCGACCGGCGTGTTCGTCGCGACGAGCCCCGAGGCCGCGCTGGCGCTCGCCAAAACCCGGGCCGCGGCCCTGGGCGCAGGCGAGATCATCCTTGCCGGCGGCACTGAAATCTTCGCGGCGCTCATCGATTATGTCGATCGGCTGTACGTGACCCTTGTCGCCTTGGCGCCGGAGGGTGACGCCTTTTTCCCGTCCATCGACTGGTCGCAATGGCGCGAGGTCAGCCGGACCGAGCACATGCCGCAAAAAGGCGACGACGCGGCCTTCACCTTTATTGATTATGTCCGCCGCGACGACCCGAGTTTGTGATTTGAATCTTTGCCAGCTTCGCCTTTGGCGGAGCGCCGCGGGCGATTGGTCAGTAAGAATCCTTTCATGCCGCGCCAAACCGCTCTAAGAGAGGTGCATCGGAGGCGCTAGCGAGCGGGGCCCGCGGAGGTCCGCCATGCGCGTGCGGTCGCACCCGGCTATCGCAAACCGCGAAAGCCTTCCACATCTATCGCAACGAGGACGTGAATGCCTTTGGGCAATGATGGCAAAAATGGCGGCAAGAACGGCGGCCCCTGGAGGCCCGGCAGTCCGGGGCCATGGGGGCACGCGCCGAACCCGCAGCCGGTCGATCTCGAGGAATGGCTGCGGCGCGGCCAGGACAGGCTGAAGCAATGGCTGCCGGGCGGCGGTCTCGGCGGCCGCAGCCTTCTCGCACTCGGGTTGATCGGTGTTCTGCTCTGGTTGCTCTCCGGCTTCTACACCGTCGGCCCCAACGAAGTCGGGCTGAACATGATTTTCGGCCGTTACACCGGCAAGACCGCATCGGGCCTCAATTACAATCTACCGTTTCCGATCGGCGCAGTGGAGAAGCTGAAAGTCACCGACCGCAACACGATCAACATCGGCTTCCGCCAGGATATCCGTAATCCGAGCATGCCGTCTCAAGTCGATCTGCCGGAAGAAAGCCTGATGCTGACCGGCGATCAGAATATCGCCGACGTCAAATTCGTCGTGATCTGGCAGATCGATCCTGTCCATCCCGAGGATTTTGCTTTCAACATTGCAAACCAGCGTGAGACCGTGAAGGCGGTTGCCGAGAGCGCCATGCGCGAAGTCATCGGCCGCAGCCTGATCCAGAAGATCCTGACCGCGGAGCGCAAAGTGATCGAACCGGAAGTGCAGGATCTCATGCAAAAGATTCTCAACAGCTACAAGGCCGGCGTTCTCATCCTGCAGGTGCAATTGCAATCGGTCGATCCGCCGGAGCAGGTCATCGCAGCCTTCCGCGACGTGACCGCGGCGCAGCAAGATCGAGACCGGATGCGCAATGAGGCCGAGAGCTACGCCAACCGTGTCGTCCCCACTGCACGCGGCAACGCCGCCGCGATTCTCCAGCAGGCGGAAGGCTATCGCCTCCAGACGGTCGCCGAGGCCACCGGTCAGGCGTCGCGGTTCGACCAAGTCTACGAGCAGTATAAGAAGGCGCCGGAGGTGACGCGCAAGCGCATCTATCTCGAAACGATGGAAAAGGTGTTCGGTTCGACCGACAAGGTGATCGTCGACGAGGCCGGCGCCCAGAAAGTTGTGCCCTATCTGCCGCTGCCGCAACTGGAGGCTCCTAACGGAGAGCAAAAATGAGAGGCGCGACGAACTTCATGATCGTCATTGCGGCCGTGGTCGTGATTATCATTGCATCCGCCTCGATGTTCACCGTTCAGCAGACCGAACAGGCGCTTGTGCTGCGGTTTGGCGACCCGGTCGCGGGACGCGGCCTCGTCACCGATCCGGGCCTTCATTTCAAGATTCCCTTCATCGAGAATGTCGTCTTGCTCGACAAGCGCATTCTCGACGTTGAGACGCCGACGCAGGAAGTGCTTGCCTCCGACAATACGAGGGTCGAGGTTGATGCCTTCCTACGGTATCGGATCGTCGATCCGCTGAAATTCTATCAATCCGTCGGAACCATCGAACGCGCCGACAGTCAGCTCGGCTTCATCTTGAATTCGGCGGTGCGCCGCGTGCTCGGCGAAGCGGACCTCACCCAAATCGTCAGTGGCGAGCGCGAAGTTCTGATGGGCCGCATCCGCGATCAGGTGAATCAGGAGATCCGGCAAACTCGGTGTTGTTGCCGTCGATGTGCGGATCAGACGCGCCGATCTGCCGAAGCAGATTTCCGAGAAAGTCTTCAGCCCGCATGCAGAGCGAATGGGCGCGCGAGGCAGCCTTGTATCGCGCCCAGGGCAGCGAACAAGGACAGACGATCACCGCCAAGGCGGATCGCGACGTCGTCGTATTGCGGGCCGACGCGCAACGCCAAGCGGACCAGATCCGCGGCGCGGGCGATGCGGAGCGCAACCGCATCTTCGCCGAAGCCTATGGCAAGGATCCGGATTTCTTTGCCTTCTATCGCTCGATGCAGGCCTATGAGAACGGGCTCAAGCCTAGCAACACGCGTTTCGTGCTGTCGCCGAAATCCGCCTTCTTCCGCTATTTCGCGGCACCGGCACCTGCAGCCCAACCGGCACCCGTGGCTCAATCGGCACCTGCGGCTCAAACGGTACCCCCGGATCAGTCGGCGCCCGCGGCTCAGCCAGCGCAGTGATTCAGCCCGTCTGGAAGGCTTGGAGCAACGGATGCTGCGATTTTGAACGTAAATTCATCATTTGCGCTCGAATCGACGTGTGATGCGTAATCTGGCGAAAGCGCACGCGATGGAGTATTTTCACTTCGAACGCACCGCAAATGCGCACGTGTGCGGACATCATATCTCGAAACCGCAAGCTTTATCGGTTCGCTTGAGTGCCGATGACCGGATTGCGCGGCAGCGATCCTGGCTTCGGTCATCGCAAGCTTTCAACAATCCCATCGGCGGATTCGAAATTCGTCGAATGCCGTTCGCAGGAGAATAGTCTATGGTTTCGTCTTCCAAATTTCGGGCGTCTTTCGGGTCCATCGCCTCGGCCTGTTTGAGGCGCGCGGTTTCGCCGGGATTTGCTTTGGCGCTGAGCTTGCCGTTGCTTTCGGGGCTGGTCGCTGTCCCCGGCCTTGGCATCGAGGCGGCTCAGGCGGGGCGCGGACCGGATTCGTTCGCCGATCTTGCGGCGTCGGTCAGCGATGCCGTCGTCAATATTTCCGCGACCCAGACCTTTGAAGACAAAAGCACGGCCAACGCGCCGGAAATCGAGCCGGGTACGCCGTTCGACGATCTTTTCGACGAATTTCTTCCGCCATCACCAGCAGGGACGGTGACGGAAGCTCCGCGGCCGCATGAGCGCAGGTCGAATTCGCTCGGCTCGGGCTTCGTCATCGATCCGTCCGGCATCATCATCACCAACAATCATGTCATTGCCGACTCCAACGACGTCACGGTGATTTTCACCGACGGCACAGAAACTGAAGGCGAAGTGATCGGCAAGGATGCGAAGGTCGACGTGGCCGTGCTCGGGTGAAACCGGATAAGCCGCTGAAGGCGGTGAAATTCGGCGACAGCGACAAGATGCGCGTCGGCGATTGGGTCATCGCCGTCGGCAATCCCGTTCGGCCTCGGCGGCAGCGTCACGGCCGGGCATCGTCTCGGCGCGCAACCGCGACATCGATTCCGGACCCTACGACAATTACATCCAGACCGACGCCGCCATCAACAAGGGCAATTCGGGCGGCCCGCTGTTCAACATGGACGGCGAGGTGATCGGCATCAATACGGCGATCCTGTCGCCCTCCGGCGGCTCGATCGGCATTGGCTTTGCGACGCCCGCCGGCGACTGTCATTCCGGTCATCGATCAATTGCGGAAATATGGCGAGACGCGGCGCGGCTGGCTTGGCGTGCGCATCCAATCGGTCGACGATTCGATCGCCGAAAGCCTCAATCTCGGCAAGGTGCGCGGCGCGCTCGTCGCCGGCACCGATGCCAAAGGCCCCGCGGCCGACGGCAGGCATCCAGACCGGCGACGTGATCGTCAAGTTCGACGGTGACGAGGTCACCGAATCGCATGATTTGCCGAAGATCGTCGCCTCCACGCCGGTCGGCAAGGATGTCGATATCGTCATCGTGCGCAAAGGCCAGGAGCTGACCAAGACGGTCAAGCTCGGCCGGCTCGAAGACGGCGAGAAGAAAGCGTCGCTCGAAACGAGCGCCGCACCCGATGAAGACGCACACCGGAAACGCCGGTGCAAAAGGCGCTCGGCATGGCCTTCGCGAGTCTCGACGACACGTCGCGGCTGAAATTCTCGATCAAGGATAGCGTCACCTCCGGCGTGGTCGTGACCGACGTCGATTCCGAATTCCCCGGCGGCCGAAAAGCACATCCAGCCCGGCGAAGTGATCCTGGAAATCAACCAGGACCCGGTGTACGAGCCCGGCCGACGTCGCAAAGAAGATGCGAGGCTCTGAAGGCGGCGGGCAAAAAATTGGCGCTCCTGCTCGTCTCCAACCCGCAGGGCGAAGTGCGCTTCGTCGCCATCGCCATCCCTTGAGCGTAACCATTGAATATGAGGCAGTGCGCATATTAACCAAGACGGCCCTCTTTCCGTCCGAACCTGCGCCAAGTGCGAATCGGAGCGCCTGGCGCGCTTGACAGCCTCCGGCGCCGCCGCCTATGTCCAAAGCGCTGTTAGCACTCTCTTCCCGTGGAGTGCTAACAGCCCGTCATCCAGTTTTCAATTCGTGCGCGCGCGTTCTGCGGACGAGCGCCGTCGCGAACCGTTCAAGGAAGCAACGAAATGACTTTCCGACCCCTGCATGACCGCGTCGTCGTCAAGCGTCTCGAAGGCGAGGAAAAGACGAAAGGCGGGATCATCATTCCCGACACGGCGAAGGAGAAGCCGCAGGAGGGCGAAATCGTCGCCGTCGGCCCCGGCGCCCGCGACGAAACCGGCAAGCTCGTCCCGCTCGACGTCAAGGCCGGCGACCGCATTCTGTTCGGCAAATGGTCCGGCACCGAAGTCAAGATCGACGGTCAGGATCTCCTCATCATGAAGGAGAGCGACATCCTCGGCGTCGTCGGCTGAGTGCGTCCAGCTCCTCAAGCGATCAACAAACCGCAATCCAGGAGTTTCACAAAATGGCAGCCAAAGACGTACGTTTCTCCTCCGATGCCCGCGACCGCATGTTGCGCGGCGTCGACATCCTCAACAATGCGGTGAAGATCACGCTTGGCCCCAAGGGCCGCAATGTCGTGATCGAAAAGTCCTTCGGGGCGCCGCGCATCACCAAGGATGGCGTGACCGTCGCCAAGGAAATCGAGCTTTCCGACAAGTTCGAAAATCTCGGCGCCCAGCTCATCCGCGAAGTCGCCTCGAAGCAGAATGACATCGCCGGCGACGGCACGACGACGGCGACGATCCTCGCCGCCTCGATCGTTCGCGAAGGCACCAAGGCGGTTGCCGCCGGCCTCAACCCGATGGATCTGAAGCGCGGCATCGACCTTGCGGTCGACGCCGTCGTCGCCGATCTCAAGACCAATTCGAAGAAGGTCACCTCGAACGACGAGATCGCCCAGGTCGGCACGATTTCGGCCAACGGCGATCACGTCGATCGGCCAGATCATCGCGACCGCGATGCAGAAGGTCGGCAACGAGGGCGTCATCACGGTCGAAGAGGCCAAGAGCCTCGAGACCGAACTCGATGTCGTCGAAGGCATGCAGTTCGACCGCGGCTATCTCTCGCCCTATTTCATCACCAATGCCGAGAAGATGATCGCCGAGCTCGAAGATCCCTTCATTCTCGATCAACGAGAAGAAGCTGTCGTCGCTGCAGGCGCTGCTGCCGGTGCTCGAAGCCGTCGTGCAGACCGGCAAGCCGCTGCTCATCGTCGCTGAGGACGTCGAGGGCGAAGCGCTCGCGACGCTCGTCGTCAACAAGCTGCGCGGCGGCCTCAAGGTCGCGGCCGTCAAGGCGCCGGGCTTCGGCGATCGCCGCAAGGCCATGCTGGAGGATATCGCGATCCTGACCGGCGGCCAGCTCATCTCCGAAGATCTCGGCATCAAGCTCGAGAACGTGACCCTGCAGATGCTCGGCCGCGCCAAGCGCGTTCGCATCGAGAAGGAAGCGACGACGATCATCGACGGCGCCGGCGCCAAGGCCGACATCGAGGCGCGTATCGCGCAGATCAAGGCGCAGATCGCCGACACCACCTCCGACTATGATCGCGAGAAGCTGCAGGAGCGGCTTGCCAAGCTCGCGGGCGGCGTTGCGGTGATCCGCGTCGGCGGCGCGACCGAAGTCGAGGTGAAGGAAAAGAAGGATCGCGTCGACGACGCGCTCAACGCGACCCGCGCCGCGGTCGAAGAAGGCATTCTGCCGGGCGGCGGCGTCCCGCTGCTGCGCGCGATCAAGGCGCTCGACAGCGTCAAGACCGAAACGCCGATCAGAAGGCCGGCGTGGATATCGTCCGCAAGGCGATCCAGACGCCGGCTCGCCAGATCGTCGACAATTCCGGCGCCGATGGCGCGGTGGTCGTCGGCAAGCTGCTCGAAAACACCAACTATGGCCTACGGCTATAATGCCCAGACCGGGCGAATATGGCGATCTCGTCAAGCTCGGCATCATCGACCCGACCAAGGTCGTTCGCACCGCCCTGCAGGATGCGGCCTCCGTGGCCGGCCTCCTCATCACCACTGAGGCGATCATCACCGAGCAGCCGAAGAAGGAAGCTGCGCCCGCGCTGGCGGTGCGGCGGCATGGGCGGCATGGGCGGCATGGATTTCTAATTCTCTCCGGCATTTGTGCGAAACGACACTTAAAAGCCCCGGTCTCCGGGGCTTTTTGTTTACTGCGACTTGCGCGACTGTGCCACGCGCCGCAAGAATATTACGATTGTGTCGGTTGCGGTCAGCTGGCTAGAAACTCGCAGCTCATGGCGCGAAAGCGTTCGAGCATTGCCGTCGCAGTGTGCTCGTCCGGAGCGCTCCTTGTCGGATCAGCCCGTGCGTCAGGAGGAAGAAAGTGGGTCAGGCGTCGCCGAACGGAAACGCCCAAAAAAACAGCCACCCGGGCTGATCTCTTGAATGCCGTTTATGATTCCTGCCAAGGCCCTCTCGCGCGCCCAGGCCCGCGATATTTTCGAAATGGCGCTTGACGAAATCTCCGATGCTCTGGTGCGCGGCGAGACGGTCAAGCTTCGCTCCTTTGGCCTTTTCTCGGTCCGCGCCAAGCGCGAGCGGATCGGCCGCAACCCGCGCACCGGCATCGAGGTGCCGATCAAGCCGCGCCGGGTGCTGACGTTCAAGCCTTCGCCCGTTCTTGTCGCTTCGTCAACGGAATGAGCACGGCTGCGGCGCGGGAGCTCGGCGACTAAGCTGGGCGTCAGGCGGTGTCTTTTGCGCAGGCAGGGAACTCTTTGCCTTTAATGCGGCGTATTTTCCATCTGGAAAGTGCCGGCGCCCCAGCGCATGTCGAGACAGCGCCGGCCGCGCGCCTGCGTTGGTCTCCTTGACATTCGGAAAAACAAGCACTTAAAGCGCTGCCGTGCGTCCGGTACGCTCACGTCCGGCGAAGTGGACAGGATTTCACTTTGCGAACGCGGCCAAGCGGCCGAGATTGCTTGGCAAAGGGATTGCAACGGGAGAGGCGGCGATCCGCTTCCCACGCCCTCAATCAACGAGCTTCCAACGAGCTTCGATCGAGACGAACAACCGTCATGAAAATTCTTGCAGTTCTCGTCGCGCTATTTTCGGCTGCCGCAGCACTTGTCGCGCAAAGGACGGGCGATGCGACGCTCGGCCTGCTCGCCTGCAACCGCTGCTGGTCTGCGCCTATACGACCTATCGGGCCCGCACCGGTTCGAGCTTTCTGAAGATTTTCGTGGCGATCTTCGCCATCGAACTGGTCATCTTCGGCCCTCTCTGTCTCGCGGCAAAACTCCATCTATGGCCACAGGGCCTGGGCTGAGTATCGAGTTGCCCGACAGCCTGCCGCTCACCGTCGCGATTTTCGCGATCTTGGTTTATGCTTGATCTCCTTCATACCGCTCGTCGCGCGTCCATGATGCGGATCGCCGATCGGTATTTCGATTCGCGCAATGATCGCACGGTCGCGCGGATCTGGCCGTTCCCGGCGTTCCGGGCGCCCGAGCGCAACCGTCGCCAAGGCCATGGTCGTTTTTCTCGTCCTGATCAACCAGGCGCGAGGTCGGCATGAACATCCGGCTTTCGTTCTTCTCGCGCGATTGGTTCAACGCGATCCAGAACAAGGACGCAAAGTGCCTTCTGGTATCAGCTCTTCACGGTCTTCATGGTGTGGGCGTTTCTCTACATACTTCGCGCGGTCGTCGAATATGTCGTCACGTCGACCCTGGTCATCAGCTGGCGGCGCTGGCTCACGGCGTATTATCTCGATCGTTGGCTCGACAACCACACGCCATTATCGCATGTCGCTTGCGGGAGCCACCGCCGACAATCCGGATCAGCGCATCTCGGAGGATATCAACCGCTTCATTGACGGCGGCCAGGTTGGCTATGGCATTTACTCCTTTTCGATTTTGCTGATCTCGAATCTGAGTTCGCTTGTTTCCTTCGCGATCCTGCTCTGGATTCTTTCCGCCAACTTTACTTTGCCTTACACGACGATCGCGATGCCCGGATTCCTGTTCTGGATCGCGCTGATCTATGCCGGCGTGGGAACGCTGATTACCCACTGGATCGGCCGCCCGCTCGTCGGCCTGTCCTTCACCCGGCAGCGCTATGAAGCCGACTTCCGCTTTTCGCTGGCAAGATTGCGCGAATATGCCGAGCAAGTTGCGCTGCTTTCGGGGGAACAGGCGGAGAAAGTCTCGCTCAAGTCGCGGTTTGCCGCGATAGTCAAGAATTATTTCGAGATCGTCGCCTGCCGCAAGAAGCTTACCGCCTTCACCGCGTCTTATCAGCAGATTAAGCCCGTTCATTCCCTATATCGTTTCGGCGCCCTTCTATTTTGCCGGCAAGATCGCACTCGGCATCATGACGCAGACGGCGCGCGCCTTCGGCAGTGTCAACGATGCTTTGACCTTCTTCGTCACCTATTACGTCTCGCTTGCCGACTTCAAATCGGTCCTCGATCGGTTGACGTCATTCGACAGAGCGATCGAAAAGAGCCTCCGTATCCAAACTGCGCCCGCAACGGATGCCAGTCGGCGCGGACGAGAACGTCAGCCTCGACGCGCTGACAGTGCGTTTGCCTGATGGCCGGACAATTGTTGAAAATGCCAATGTCGCAGCTTGCCGCTCGCCAGCCGGCGGTCCTCACTGGCCCGTCCGGCTCCGGCAAGTCGACGCTCTTCAGAGCCATTGCCGGCATCTGGCCGTTCGGCGAAGGCAACATTTCGGTGCCAGCCTCAGCGCGGGTGATGCTCTTGCCGCAAAAGCCATATATTCCGATCGGCACATTGCGCGCCGCGATCGCCTATCCGCAGCCGCCGGATCGCTATGACGACGCGACGCTTCGCGATGCGCTCGTCGGCGCAAAGCTGGATGATCTCGTCGGCAAGCTCGATGTCGAAGACATCTGGTCGCAGCGGCTCTCGGGCGGCGAACAGCAGCGTCTCGCGGTCGCGCGGGCGCTTCTTGCCAAGCCTGACTGGCTCTTCCTCGACGAAGCGACCACCGCCATGGACGAGCCGATGGAGGCGGAGATCTACAACATCCTGGTCGAGAATTTGCCCGAGACGACGATCGTCTCGATCGGACACCGGACAACGGTGGCACAATTCCACAAGCGGCGTCTCGAAATGCGCGCTGCCGGCGCCGGCATTTTTACGCCGCACGAGAAGGGCGCACGCGCCGCCGAGTAATCGGGCACGATAGCCTTACGACAGGCGCGTCATCAGCTTGCCATAGAGCTTGTTGTCCGCGGCAAAGACATAATCCAGCGCCGCGACTGTGACTTCCGCCGCGCCTTGCGTAACAAGCCAGTCGGCAAGCGCCGCGACCTTTTCAGTCGGGCAGGTCAGCGTCAGCCAGCCGTCGGCGAGATGGCGCCGCGGCCGTGCCGCAAACAAAACTTCGGCATGGGCGAACAGGTCTACTTCGACGTGCGCCAGCCGTGCCGAGACGTCGCGGGTCGTGCGCGCCACCTCTTCCGCTGCAATATGTGAGAGGATGATGCGTGCCGCCTCGCGCGTTGCCTCGCACCAGGGGGCGGACAGCGATGCGACGAGATTGGCTTGCGAGCGCAGGATGATCCCGTCGTCGATCACTTTCAGGCCATTGGCGGCAAGCGTGCTGCCCGTCGTCGTAATGTCGACGATGAGTTCGGCGGCGCCAGCCACTGGCGCGCCCTCGGTCGCGCCGGAGCTTTCGACGATCCGATAGTCGGTGACATGGCAGGCAGCAAAAAAGCGGCGTGTGAGATTCACATATTTGGTCGCCACCCGCATCCGCTCGCCGCGCTTTGCGCGGAACGCTGCGGCGACATCTTCGAGATCGGCCATGGTCTTCACGTCGATCCATGCTTGCGGCACGGCAACGACGACATTGGCATGGCCGAAACCCAGCGGCGCCAGAAGTTCGAACTTGGCATCGGCATCGGCGACGGTTTCGCGCACAAGGTCTTCGCCCGTCACGCCGAGATGCGCGGTTCCTGCCGCGAGCAGCGCGACGATTTCGCCGGCGGAGACGAAGGCGACCTCGACTCCGTCGACACCGGCGATCCGCCCGCGATAGTCGCGCAGGCCGCGGCTTTGCGTAACGCTGAGCCCCGCGCGCGCGAAGAAGGCGGCGGCATTTTCCTGCAAGCGGCCCTTCGAGGGCACCGCGAGCACGAGATTTGGAATTTCGCTCATCGCCACCAATCCGCCCGATCGACATCGGCAAGCGCAAGCCGCTCCACCCAGATCGCAGCGCCGACCGCGGCAATGTCGAGATGTGCCCCCAGCGAACGCATCAATGCGTCATAACGGCCGCCGCCGACAACCGGCTTGTCATCCGGGTGGAGCTGGTCGCGCGCTTCAAACACAAAGCCTGTGTAGTAATCCAGATTGCGGGCAAACCGTGTCGCGAAGCGAAAATCGTTCACGTCAAGCCCTCGCGCGGCCATGAAGCCGAGCCGCGCATCGAATCGATCGAGCGCCGCGGTGAGATCGAGGTTGGCGCTCGCGGCGAGCTGCCGCAAGCGCAGCGACGCCTGATCCGGATCGGCCTCGATGGCGAGGAAATCCTCCAGGATCGCGCGCTGCTCGGCGGGAAAACCAGGCCCGGACTTCAAAGTCGCCTGTTCGAGAAAGCGTTCGGCGATCTCAGCAGCGCTGCGCCCCCCGACTGTCGAAATGCCGGCGATTGCAAGAAGGTCTTCGACGAGGGCGCGCGCCCCCTGCTTGTCGGCTCCTTCGAGCGCGGCGAGCACGCCGGTGTGGTCGTGGCCGCTGCCGTTTGTCGCCGATGCGAGAACGGCATCGAGCGCCTTATCCTGGGCATGGCCGCGCAGGATGCGGCGGCGCCACTGTGGCGACAGATCGAGCGCTGCGAGAAGGCCGTGGACCAAGCCGGCATCACCGAAACGCACGGCGAGCTTTGGCCCGTCGGCGCTGGCAACAGCGTCAAGCGAAAGTCCGAGGATTTCCGCATCCGCTGCCTCACGGTCAAGGCGGCCAAAATTCTCCAGTCCTGCCTGAAGGAATTCGCTTGGCCCGTCGGCCCGGTAGCGGAACACCGGCCCGCAATAGCTGAAGGTTGCCGGCTGTCCCGCCGCGTCCGAGGCGAGATAATGACGGCAGACCGGGATCGTATATTCCGGCCGCAGGCAATATTCGGCCCCCGAGAGATCGCTCGTTAGATAAAGGCGGCTGCGGATGTCCTCGCCGGAATTGAAAAAGAGAGCGGCCTTTTGTAGGACTGGCGGCTCGCACAGGGGATAGCCGGCCGCTTCGAGATGCGCAACAACGGCCGCGGAGGCGGCACGACAGGCTGCTGCGGAGTTCGGATCACGCACGGAAATTCCTCGATTTTGCGTCTCTCTTTAGCAAGCGGCATTCCTGGCGGCGACGGCTTTCGTCTTGGAAGGTGAATTGTTCGGCAACCGGGAACGTGCTTAAGGAAATATTGCCGCGCGCGTTAACGCCGCTCTTGTGCCGGGCAAACTGGACATTTCAGCGTTCGACTATCGCCTTTGCGAAATGGGCGTCGCCGGGGGCGGCGTTTCGGCCGGGGTCGGCTTTGATGACATGGACGAAATCCCGCTCGGCATAGAGGTCGCGGACCAGGGCGGCGCGGTTGGCGAGAACGGCGGCGTGGTTGAGCGCGACTTTTTCGGTGAATTCGCCGGCAGCGGCCGAAGCCGGCTCGCCGACGAGCGCAATGCGCGCGATCCGGCGCGATGACAACGCACCTGCGGAGAATGCGCTCAGCAGGGCGCGGAATTTTTCGCGCACAGCCGGGTGGCGGAGAATTTCTCCCGGTTCGGCGTCGGCGCCGGCATCAGGGACAAGCGCCCGGCATGTTTCGAGATCCGGAAAGACGAGCGCTGCGAGATCCGCCTCGCCTTCGCCGGCAATCGCGAGATCTTTCACATAGGGCGCGAAGGCCTCGATGAAGCTTTCGCGCAGCGGCCCGACGCTCACCCATGCACCCGTCGCCAGTTTGAAGTCCTCGCCGATACGGCCGTCGAAATAAAACCCGAGCCGGGGCCGGCTTGCATCGACGAAGCGCAACGCATCGCCAAGGCGATAATAGCCCTCTTCGTCGAACGCACACCTTGTGAGATTGTCCTGTCGCCAATAACCGGGCGTGACATGCGGCCCCTTGATCCGCACTTCGTGTTTATCACCGTGCGGCACGAGCTTCAGCTCGGTGCCCGGAAGCGGCAGGGCGCCTGACGGAAAGAGCGTCTCGTTGCAGAACAGCGCGGCGGGCGCGGTTTCCGTCGCACCATACCCGCTCATCGTTACAATCCGCGCGTCGCACGCCGACAGTGCAATTTCGTCGAACCTATCGCGGCAATGGCGAGGAAGGGGAGCACCGGCAAAGAAATTGAGCTTCAAGCAGCGGAAGAAAGTCTCGGCGAGCGCTTTGTCATCGGAAAGATGCGGCAGCAGCAATTCCAATCCCCGCGGCACGTTGAAAAAGAGCGTCGGCGCGACCTCCCGCAAATTCCTCAGCGTCGCCGCAATCCCCGCGGGCGTCGGCTTACCGTCGTCGATGTACAACGTGCCCCCGTGGCAAAGCGCGATATTGAAATTCTGGTTGCCCCCGAAACTGTGGCTCCATGGCAGCCAGTCGACGAGGACTGGCGGCGCGTCGCGCAGGAAGCGCAGGCACGATGCGATCATCGCCTGATTGTCGCAGAGCATGCGTTGCGTCGTGATCACTGCCTTGGGTGCGCTCGTGGAGCCCGAGGTGAACATAAACTTGGCGATCGTATCTGGTCCGACGGTGCTATGTGCTGCATCTACCGCCGGCGTTTCCGCTGTCGCGAGGAACGCCGCAAAATCGCTCGCCCGCCGCCTGCCCGGCGCCTCGGTGGCGAGGATTTCGACAGACTCGGGCACCGCGGCCGCGATCGCCTGCGCATAAGCTTGGCCCTCCTCAGCAAAGACGAGCCCCGGCGTGAGCAAGGAGATGATGCGCCTGAGCCTGCCGAAATCGCGCGAAGTCAGCGAATAGGGCGGCGAAATAGGCGCATAGGGAATCCCGACATAAAGCGCCGCGAGGCCGAGCAGGGCATGCGCGATGCTGTTGCCGGAAAGGATGACGAGCGGACATCGCGGCCCAAGGCCGCGGCCGATCAGCGATTGGCCGAGTGCCCGCACGTGCTTACGTGCCTCGCCATAGGTGAGACTTCGCCAATGGCCCCTTGCATCGCGTTCGGCAAGGAAACTTCGCGCCGGCGCGCGCGACGCCCAGTGGTCGAGCCAGGTCGTGACCTTTGCGTCATAGGCCTCAAGCGCAAAGGGCGAACGCGCATAAACGATGCTATTGGCGGCCGCCTCGACCGCTACGTCGAGAGGGCCGAGATCGATGCGACGCAGGCGCGGCGAAGGGGGTGGGAGCATTGGCGTCTTTACTCGCGTGGCCGCGCATTGGGTTCGATTGCGACAATGGCAGCAAATCGCTGTATTTTGTCGCCAAATCCGCGCGCGGAACCGAGCCTTTCATAGAGGAAGAGGTTGCGGCACTCCAGGCCTGGCCTTATGGTCGCGCCTCCGCCGGCCGCAGGGGTCCGCACGCGACCGCTGCGGGGGCTATTCAAGCAGCCCGAGTGCGATTGCATCGATCGCTCGAGATCGCGCTTTCGGTTGCTTTGCCGCCTGATCTCATCCGAGAAGCGCGTAGCCTTTCGGAGTCATGCGCTTTTGGGGCGTCGCCAAGTGGTAAGGCAGCGGATTTTGATTCCGCCATGCGGAGGTTCGAATCCTCCCGCCCCAGCCACGCATTCCGAGAATTGGTGACCGACTGCGGTCTGCGCATAGAAGCCCGTATTTACAGGGCTTTGCGCGGAACGCAACTTCGGAGAGACCGCGGGAGGGCCAAAATTCAATGCTCTGGTGGGCTTATCTAGCGGCGGTCTCTGGTCGCCATTTTCAAATGTCCGGAATTTTCTGCCGGCGGCAGAAGAGACCGGTTCGATTCGGGAGGAGACTGGTTCTCTCCTGCCGGCGCTCCTACGCTGCGGCGCGAGCGGGTCTGGCCTACATGCAACGGTCGGTGTCGTGAAATTTCAAACCGGCCTTAGCCGATGCCGAGCATTTGGTCTTGTGCGGACCAAGTAAGAGGCAACGCCCGTGTGAGGAGCGAGACAGTTAAGTCAGCGGGAGCGGTGCCGTCGGCGATGGCCTGGACGATTTTGGGCGAGAGGAAGGCGAGAACGGCGAGGCGCCGAACATGGCGTTCAACAAGACCTTCGACAGAGGCAATCTCCTCAAACGATGTCACCTTGCCGCCAAGCATCGAATCCATCCAATCCCGTGCGCGTTTGATTGCACGCAGCAGCACGTCACGTGTTCCACGGGCGAGGGCGTCCTGATCGACTGGCGATCTGGCGATCCCTTTTCTCGGAGGAAGATTTGGAGTGAAGGCGATCCCTAGAGGAACTTCAGGTCCGGTTCCTCCCTCTTCGCTGGCTCTGGATAGCGACGATGACGGCGGAGAAGAAGCTGCCTAGCTTTTCTTCCACCGCGCTGCGGCGGCTGCGCTGGCGATCTCAGATTTGCGCTGAAGGGTAAGGGCCTTTGCTCGCGTCGCGCCGCCCTTCGCTCCAGCGTTGCTCGCGCGTTTAGTGAGCTTGGTTGCTGTCGGCTGGTCGAGCTCACCAGTCGCAATGTCCACAACAATGGTTGTCATGCGAGCGGCGGGCGGCGGCGCTCCACCTTCATTGTCCCATCCAGCAACGGCTTCGGCGTTCTGCTCGGCGTCAGTCATGGGCTTTTTTGTCTTATTTGCCATGCCTACAATATGGCATGACTGACCGGCACTTTCCATGCCGGTCAAGGGCCTGGGATTTCAAACGGACCCACTACCCGCTTCCTTGACTCTGATTAGATCGCAATCCAAAGTGCGCGAGATCGCGGTTCTTTGCGCCTTTCGCTGGCGCCAGAGCTAAGAGGGAATCCGGTGCGCCTATCGGCAAGGCCGGAGCTGCCCCCGCAACTGTAAGCGGTGAGCCGATGTCCATTGGGCGTCACTGAGGCCGAAGGGTCTCGGGAAGACGGGACAAAGGCGACGACCCGCGAGCCAGGAGACCTGCCGCGACACGTTGAAACGTCCTCGGGCGGGGTGTCCCGGTGGGTCGCTTGCACCGGACGCGCTGCGTCCGATTTCTTGCATGCGTCCACTCGGCCTTTGCCCCAAATTGGGGTTCAAGCCGTGACTCTTCTCTCTCTTCCTGTCAGCACGCTTGGCACGCCGCGGATCGGTCCGCGTCGGGAGCTTAAAGTCGCCCTCGAAAGCTATTGGTCCGGTAAATCCGACGCGGCTGCCCTCCTTGAAGCAACCGCTGGTCTTCGCGCGGCCAATTGGGCGCGCCAACACGCTCTTGGCGTGACGAACATCCCGTCAAACGACTTCTCGCTCTACGATCACGTGCTCGACACAAGCGTGATGGTCGGCGCGATACCCGAAATCTACGGCTGGAACGGCGGCCCCGTGCCGCTCGACATCTATTTTGCGATGGCACGCGGAAGCGAGGGCGACAGTCATGACGCATCTTGTTCCCATGGCAGCGTCCAAAAGGGCGCTCCTGCGCAGGAAATGACAAAATGGTTCGACACCAACTACCATTACATGGTGCCGGAGTTCACCAAGGGGCCGCAGTTCACGCTCGCCTCGACCAAGCCGGTCGACGAATATTGCGAAGCCAAGGCGCTGGGCTATGCGACGCGTCCTGTCCTGCTCGGACCAGTCACCTTTCTCAAGCTTGGCAAGAGCAAAGATCCGACGCTCGATTCGCTGTCCCTGCTCGAAGACTTGCTACCGGTCCATGTCGAATTGCTTCGGCTTCTTGCAGCCGAGGGCGCGGAATGGGTGCAGATCGATGAGCCGTGCCTTATGCTCGACCTCGACGAAGTCGCGCGGCAGGCGCTACGCGAAGCCTATGGGCTATTCGCGAAGGCTCTGCCGCAGCTCAAGATCATGCTGACGACCTATTTCGGCGGCCTCGGCAACAATCTCGAAACCACGCTCGGCCTTCCTGTCGCAGGGCTTCATCTCGATCTCGTTCGCGCCCCTGAACAGCTCGACATCGTTCTTGCCAAAGCCTCCCGCGGGCTCATCCTGTCGCTCGGCGTGATCGATGGCCGCAACGTCTGGCGTGCAAACTTACCAAAGCTTCTCGATTGGCTGGAGCCAGCCGTCGCCAGGCGTGGCTCAGATCGTGTCGAGATTGCTCCGTCCTGCTCGCTGATGCACGTACCGATCGACCTTGAGCTTGAGACGGCGCTCGACCTCGACTTGAAAACTTGGCTCGCCTTCTCCGTCCAGAAAATTGGCGAACTGGCGACGCTCGCCAATGCGCTAGTGAAGGGTCGCAGTGCCGCCGTACGGCAGATCGCGGACTCGGCTACGGCAGCCGCCGCCCGCGAAGCTTCGAAGAAAGTGCATGACGCCTCGGTTGTCGCGCGCGTCGCGGCCGTCACGCCGGAGATGGCCCGGCGGACGGGCCCTTTCGACATCCGCCGCAAGCTGCAACACGCAGCGCTGGACCTGCCCGAATTTCCGACGACGACGATCGGCTCCTTTCCGCAAACAGACGAGGTGCGCAAGGCGCGCGCCGCGCACGCCAAAGGAGCCCTGAGCGACACGGACTACGAAGCCTTTCTGCGAACCGCGACAGACGCTGCCGTGCATTGGCAGGAGAACATTGGCCTTGACGTTCTCGTCCACGGCGAGTTCGAGCGTAACGACATGGTGCAATATTTCGGCGAGCAGCTCTCTGGCTATGCCTTCACCAAACATGGCTGGGTGCAGAGTTATGGCTCGCGCTATGTCCGGCCGCCGATCATCTTCGGCGATGTGTCTCGGCCGAAGCCGATGACCGTCGGCTGGTCGAGCTATGCGCAGTCACTGACGAAGAAGCCGATGAAAGGCATGCTGACCGGCCCGGTGACCATGCTGCAATGGTCATTCGTGCGCGATGACCTGCCGAGGTCTGAAGTCTGCCGCCAGATCGCGCTGGCGCTGCGCGACGAAGTGACGGACCTTGAAGCTGCCGGCATTCGCGTCATCCAGATCGACGAGCCGGCGATCCGCGAGGGCTTGCCGCTCCACCGGTCCAATTGGGAATCCTATCTCGCTTGGGCGGTCGAATGTTTCCGGCTCACGGCCTCGGGCGTCAAGGACGAAACCCAGATCCACACCCATATGTGCTATTCCGAATTCAACGATATCATCGAGTCGATCGGCGCAATGGACGCCGATGTGATCTCGATCGAGACCTCGCGCTCCAAGATGGAGTTGCTCGACGCCTTCACGAGCTACCACTATCCCAACGAGATCGGGCCCGGCGTTTACGACATTCATTCGCCGCGCGTTCCGACGGTTGCCGAAATGGTCGAGCTTCTCGTCAAGGCGACGAAAAGCCTAGCAGCCGATCAGATCTGGGTGAACCCCGATTGCGGCCTCAAGACCCGAAGATGGGAAGAGGCTCGCCCGGCGCTTGTCAATATGGTCGCGGCGGCACGGAAGGTACGCGACGAGCTGGCCGGTGATCGTGCATTCCCTGCCGTGAAAAGACATTGACGGCACGGCCAGGAAACTTAATGCCTATGCTGACGCAACTGTGACCGGCTGGTCGGCATCGAACGGATGCTGCTTGAGCAGCTCCAAGACAGAGCGTCGCATGAACTGCGAGCGTGTCAGGTCCTGCTGTTCGCAGACGACATCGACCCTGTCCAGAATCTCGGCTGATATCCTGAACGCTGCGAACCTATCTGGCGACTGTTGAAAGGCTGTCATTTTAAATGGCTCCTCCTATCGCTCGTGTTATTTTTTGACGGGTTCGACAACGAGATGCTCTACGTGCACTATCTCGATAACCGTTCACATAATCGGTTCGATCTATTTATACGCCGATCGATCTCTGCAGTTCGTAAAGGGTAGCGAAGCGATAATCAGCCAAATCGGCTCAGCGGTTTGTTTCCGTCCACGCGGCCGTTTACAACACATTCAACGCGCAACGGCATTTGGTCAGCCGTCCGACACATCGACAGTTTCGAACCGCAGCGCAAAATTCTTGGAGCGATGCGACAGCTGCCGTCGCATAAACGGAGGCCTCAGCGGTCAGGCTTCTTGTGGCCCGCTCGTTAACGTGTCAATGCCCGGGAGTTGCCTTTTTTCCGAAGTCGCTGTCCTTACGCGGCCGCCTTGCCCGCCGCCGGCTCGTCCGGACGCTTGTCGATCACCCGATCGATGATCCCGAAATCCCGGGATTCCTCCGCCGACATGAAATGGTCACGGTCAAGCGTGCCCTCGATCGAATCATAATCGCGGCCGGTATGCCGAACATAGATTTCGTTGAGCCGACGTTTGATCTTCATGATGTCCTCGGCATGGCGCAGGATATCCGAGGCCTGCCCTTGGAACCCGCCGGAAGGCTGATGCGCCATGATTTGCGCGTTTGGCAGCGCATAGCGCATGCCTGCTTCGCCAGCGGCGAGAAGCAGCGAGCCCATCGAGGCCGCTTGCCCTATGCAGAGCGTCGATATTTTCGGACGGATGAACTGCATCGTGTCGTAGATCGCGAGGCCCGACGTGACGACGCCGCCCGGCGAATTGATGTACATCGAAATCTCCTTCTTCGGGTTTTCCGCCTCGAGGAAGAGCAATTGCGCCACGATGACCGAGGCCACGTGATCGTCGACCGGCCCGGTGAGGAAGACGATCCGCTCACGCAGAAGCCGCGAATAAATATCGAACCCGCGTTCGCCGCGGCTGGTGTTCTCGATGACCTGAGGGATCAGGTAATTGGCGTGAATTTCGAGCGGATCACGGTCGTACATGACAGGTCTTTCTCGGTTTCACAGGGCCGAAATCAAATCAAAGGCGGGAGTGCCCACCAGCGTTAGGCCCAAGATAATAGCTTCCGCCGCTTCCGCAACGGGGCGGCGCCACCGCCGATTCCACGATTGACCTCGCGGATCCAGGAGCCCGCGCGTTGGCATTGTCACGTTGGCAAGTTTTACTCGTCATAGAGCCAGTTTGACGCCGACTGTCCGTTAGCTAGGTCCTCAAGGAGGCCCTTCTCCTCACCCCGCCGGCCGAAGCGCCATCGCGGGGTGCTAACGGGGAGAAATACAGGGAGTTTTCGAGAATCTCGGCCACCGCCAAATTTGTCTGTGCGGAACTCCCTCTGAAATCTTGATCTAGGCGCAGAATTCCCTACGGAACAGACAGGGCATTAATTCAACACAGCAGCGAGTTCGATTTCTTGAAGAGCCGAATTCGGGGAAAGCCCAGTTGGCCCCTATGGCCTGATCGTTTTTTAAACTGATCGAGTTTGACGGCAATGTCGCCTTTCTGACCTCGCCAGCGGTCGATATGGGATAACCTCCTCGGAAGCCTGGATCACCTTTTACTGGCCACTTGGAATGATGCCCCCTCTGGAAAGGGAAATGGAATAATGCCAAACGACCAAGATCCGCCGCGCCAACGTGCCAAACGGGTTCAGGCTGGCTCGCTACGTGGTGTCCGTCGATCACCAACCAAAGAGCAGCTTTGATAGCCGTGAGGCGGCCGAGAACGAAGCTCGGAGGATATCGGAGGCTTTTCCAATATTGGCGGTTCGTGTGACCGATACGGAGCAGCGCACGGTAAAAGAGGTCGGGAGCGACGTAAGCACCTGAAGACGCCGCCGCGACCTGGTCCGGTGCTCATCGAAAAGAAACGCCGGGGACGGGCGCCGCGAGGGCTACCGGTCCTGCGCCAGATGACGTGAGCCAATCACTCCAAAAACGAACGCTGTCCTAAATCACCTTGAGGTTGACAGCAGAAGTTTTTCCCTTCTTGGGGTCCCGCTCTTCGTCGAACGAAACTTTCTGACCGTCTTTCAGACCACTCAAGCCCGCGCGCTCGACAGCAGAGATGTGCACAAAGACGTCGGAGCCGCCATTGTCTCGGGCGATGAAGCCAAAACCCTTAGTGCTGTCGAACCATTTTACAGTGCCGATCGGCATCTTAATGTCTCCAATCATGAGCATAGCGCAGCACGCCTTTCGTATGACACATCAAATGCCAGAATTGGTTAGCTTGCCAGCGCAGAATGATGGGGTCAATCTTGATGTTCCGCCGGTCAATTGCAAGAAAAGGACAACTGGGCATGAGCGACGCTGATGTCCTGCGCCTCTTCACCACGGCGCTTTCGACCGCAGCGTAAAATTTCGGCAGCGACACTTCCAGCCGGCGGTATTGGGAATGACATGTCCCCACACGGGCGCAGGCGACGCAAAGGTGGTCATCGTCATTGTCAATCGTCGCTTTCGCGTGTGCCGTGCGCCGCCCCGCCCGAAAGGAAAAGCAGGGCGGCGCCGGCCGGCAGAGAGTTGCCGCTAATCCGCCGGCTCGCGCGCGCCATGGCCAAGGAGCAAACCCGCGCGCATTCCGCCGCGCATCATGGACGCGACGGAAACCTCACATAATCACCCGCCACATCGCCCGGCTGGAAGCCCGGCAAGCGCCGGCTTCGACGGGGTGCAGGAACGGCACCAGCGAGGACTTGCTCCACCGATCCGTCGGGGTCCTGCCGCCGCCACCTTGGCGAAGGCAAAGAGATGCGGCGGCTCGATCTCGCCGAACAATTTGTGCATGACGCGATCCGTGACGGCGATGTTGAATTTCTCAACGACACGATCTTGCACGGGACGCCGACCGCGGCACTTATGTGCCTACGATGCGATGACACAAGCGAAACTTGCTCAGGTCACTCGACGCCAGCGTAAACTTTCGTGCGGGCAGCGGCAGCCTGAACTTTTGCTGGGTCTGCGGCAGCCTGAACTTTGGCGATCATGCTCTCGACCGGCCTGAACGCTTCCTTGGCGAGGTTGGTATAGAGTTCGCCGATTTTCGTCGCCTCGGTGACAAAGCCCTCATAAGCCGACTTGGCATATTCGGATTGGGTCTGAATGGCGTCGTCGAGCGACTTGGCCCGCAGCAACTTCTCCACATAGGCAGAGTTCGCTTCGAGCGACTTTTTCGAATAATCGGCCGTCTCGGCGGCGATGGTTTGGAAACCCTTGGCGAGCGAGGCGACAGCCATGCTCGCAGCTTCAAGCTGTCCCTTACCGAATTTTTGGAACTCGTCAAATCTATCAAAATTATCGGTCATGATCCCTACTCCTTTGAGCGGCGCGCGCGGATCTGCCAGGAGGCTGCGCATAGAGCCCCGAGGCCCATTCCGTCAAAGAGATACTGATGTCGCACAACCTGCGTCCGACGCGCGCCGACACCACGCGCATAGCTACAATATGCGAGAGCCTCCCGCGCCGAACGCAGCTCTATCTGGAGTGTTAGTTTGTGGCCGCCGATGGCATCAGAGCTGCCAGTAGAGGAAACGAAAACTTCGGCACGTCGCCGATTTAGGCAGACTCTCAGACACGCAACCACATGCCTGTGCAGGCGTACCTAAGGATCCCGGACGTAAGGAACAATAGAGGATCGATAATAAAGTCTGAGCAAAAATTGCCCACTTCCCATTGTACGCGAACGTCCCGGCGACGCTCGATATGGTTTGCGAGTGACGGCGCCACGTCTCAAGGCGCGGTCGCGGGGACTGGCGCTTGTTCGGCGCGCGCCAGCGCATAACCACAAAACTCGCAGTCGCTTGGCTGATCCGGAATATCGTCGCTCATCAAGCAAGCCTTGAGATCTACCAGCGCGCCCTCGACCCAATTGTTCGTGGCCGGTGTAGGGCAAAAGCTTGATCGTGAATTCAATCCGTAAACGCCTCTGCATCTTGCCCGTTGCAATAGACAAAGTAGCCGGTGTTGGACACGGTGAGACCCAGCCGGGGTATTTGCCTGGGCCATAGCCTATCCTGATCGACGGCCACGATCCGGACGACTACCGGCCCATGGATAAAGCAGCTTAAGGAAACTTGTAGCAGTCAGGCAAACCGTGATGAGTTCAGGACCGATCCGCCTTGCCACTTCCACCATTGCATTCGCCGGCTCTCGCGGACGAGAAGCGAGCGCAGCGGCCAGACTGGGAGTGCCGCGAATAACTTCTGGAAGCCGTTGCCATCTCCATGGCGGCGCGACGATGATCGCCTTTACAACGCCAGCCTCCGCGTCGATGCCGAACGGCACTCGCCCGGTAGGCTCTCGCGCGTCTATCCGCGCCCGGCTTTCGAACCCCTTCGATGGTCGAGTTCCAGCTGCCGCCATGTCTCGTCGGGCCGACGGTCTGCGTCCCCGTGGCTCGGCGGTCTGATCGAGCGCCGAGCCATTCGAGTTTGTAGTCACGGCACTTTTCTGGGAGACACCGATGTCAGACCGCATCGAAGTTCAAGCGCAAGACACCGGCGGCAACTGGCGAACTTATCAAGTCACGATGAACCGCGGCCTGGATATCTGCGTCGCGGACGCCGTAAAGGTAACTTCCCAATTTTAAATTGTCCCCCGATAGAGAACCGCGCCCCGCTACTTCAGTAACAGCGATTTTGATCGGAATCGCATATAATCTGCCCTCGAACCTAAAGTCCGGGACAAGGACATGATCATACGACACCCCGTTTGGTGGGGATGGGACCAGCTTAAGCAGGCGGCTTCGGGGATTGGGTCGGCGATCCGCTCCATTCATCGTCCCGAGGAGGCGAGGCGTGCGCCGCTGCCCGCCATCCGCCGGATCGAGATCGCCGATCTCACGGATGCGCTGGCCAAAGGCTTGCGGGATTTCGCGAGCTATCGAACCGACGTTATTTTCCTATGCCTCATCTATCCCATCATCGGCTTGGTCATCGCGAGGCTAGTGTTTGCCCAGGGGATGTTCCAGCTTCTGTTCCCGCTTGCATCCGGCTTTGCACTCGTTGGCCCGTTCATAGCAATCGGCCTCTATGAAATGAGCCGGCAGCGCGAACAGGGCGTTACGGTGAACTGGGCAACCGCCTTTCAGGTGCTTCGCTCGCCGTCATCCGGCCCAATCGCGATCCTCGGTCTGTTGCTTATGGTCATATTTTTGCTGTGGGTGTTGGCCGCCCAGGCAATCTACAGGATGACGCTTGGTCCGCAGTCTGCCCGCCTCCGTCGCCTCGTTCACCCGTGACGTGTTCGCGACGAGAGCCGGCTGGGTTCTCATCGGGGCGGGCGTCGGCGTCGGCTTTCTCTTCGCCGCCTTTGTGTTGGCAATCACGGTCGTATCGTTTCCGCTCCTGCTCGACCGGGAGGGTGTCGGACTCGATGTCGCGATCGGGACGTCGATCCGCGTCGTGATTGCCAATCCGGGGCCGATGGCCGTCTGGGGGTTAATTGTCGCGGGGAGCTTGGCTATCGGCTCGATCCCCTTTTTCCTGGGACTCATCTTGGTCATGCCGGTGCTCGGGCACGCTACCTGGCATCTCTATCGCAAGCTGGCGCCGCGCTGAGCGGCACAGCGTCTACAGGGCCAAGGCGGAATAATGTCACTCTAGGGAGGACGTCGCCGTACCTGCTCAACCGCATCGGTGGCGAACTCGCCAAAGATCCCGCTGTTCACGCAATGACCGATGTGAACGGGTTCGGCCTGCGGTCATGGACTCGAAATGGCGCGCGGTTCCGGGCTCAAGCCTGTGTTGAAATCTAATGATGTGCCCCCGAGCTTGCCTTCGCCGAGGGGCGGCTGAGGTGCGTGCCAACGGTTCCCGTAGCGCCAAAGATCAAAATCATCGTCAGACTCCTTTACAAACGAAAGATAATTTGGTTCTATAACCAAATGGTTTTAAAGTCAAATCATAGGAGCCAGATCACTGAGGCCCTGGGCAAGCTGATCACCAACGCCCAGAGCGCCACCCACGCGGTGGACGAAGTCGCCGCGCTGTGGCTTGGCGTCAACCGGACTGATTTGCGTTGTCTTGGCGTGTTGATTGAGCGCAGCCCCCTTTTCGGCAAGCTCTCTTGCAAAGGATGTCGGTTTATCCAAGGCGCGATGACGATCGCGCTTGATCGACTGGAACGCGCCGGATTCATTCGGCGCGAACACAGCGGCCTGGATCGCCGCAGCATCATGATCGAGATCACGACAGCCGCCCGCCGCGCCATAGCCCGGCTTTGGCAACCGATCGCAACTGAGGGGCACGGGCTGCTCGAAAAATATAGCGAGAAAGAGCTTGAGCTGCTTAGTCGCTTTTTCGAAGATTACATTCGCCTGCAACAGAAACATGTTGAGCGCATACGCAAGCTGCCACCGCGCTGAAAGCGACAAGTCAAATTGCCGGCGCCAGCCCGAGCTTCACGGGGCATCCGCAAATCTCGGGTTTCCAATGATATATCAATGTCGGTTGGTCCGCATTCTGGCCATTTATCACTTTAAGGTTTCCACCTCGCACAAACTATAGGAGGACCTGCCCATGTCAGACCAATATTGGATTAGCGAAGCCCAACTTGAACTTATCAAACCCTACTTCCCGCGCTCCCATGGGCGACCACGTGTCGATGACCGTCGCGTGATCAGTGGGATTATACACGTCATCCGTAATGGCCTGAGATGGAGGGATGCGCCCGACGTCTATGGGTCGCACAAGACCCTCTACAATCGGTTTGCCCGTTGGTCACGGATGGGTGTCTTTTGTCGGATCTTTGAGAGTCTTGTAAGCGAAGGCGCCTTGATTCCTATGGCTGGCGCATCGCCTTCCTCATCGGCGCGATCACTCTGCCCTTCGGGCTGTGGATCCGTAGCAGCCTACCCGAGACGCTGCATTTGCGCGAGACCGGCATGGACATGGCGCAGGCGGCCGGCAAAGGCCTTGGCGTAATGCGCGCTCAAGGTCGCATCATCATGCTCGGTCTGCTGATCCTAGCGAGCGGCACCATCATCACCTACGTCACCGATTATATGACGACCTACGCGGAGAACACGCTGCATGTGGCGACCGATCTCGCCTTCGCTACCACGGTCGTCAGCAACGGACTGGGCATCGTCGCTGCCCTTTTTGGCGGCTGGCTTTCGGATCGCGCCGGGCGCTGGCCGGTCATGGTCTGGCCGCAGCTTGCAGCGCTTTTGCTGACCTATCCGGTGTTCCTTTGGATTGTGAATACACACAGCGCATTGGCGCTCTTGGGCGGGCTCGGCATTCTGTCCCTGGTCGGCACCATTCCCTACAGCGCCTTCTATGTGGCTCTAGCGGAGGGCTTGCCCAAGAACATCCGTGGGGGCGCTTTCGCCACGCTCTATGCTGTCGCCATCGCCACCTTCGGCGGCACCGCGCAATTGATCGTCACTTGGCTGATTCATATTACCGGCAATGCCCTAGCGCCGGCCTGGTACATGTTGTTCGCGAGCGCCGTCGGGCTGGCCGCCATGATGATGATGCGCGAGACCGCGCCGCTGAAGCTCTCAACAAAGGCGGGAGGAGTTCGTTGAAGTCGATGGCACGCTGGGGGTCAACACGTCGGCTGTCCGCTTGGCGGATGAACCGACGGTCGCAGTTTGCCCCACAACGGATGTTTGGAAAGAGCCGATTGAAGTTCTAGGCGAGGTCAGGCACGTCTTGCCAAGTAAGGAGTAGATCGACCTCGGTGATTGAGCTCGCTCAGGCCTTTACAACGCGCCTCTGGTGGAGCTGACGGACCTGCGTACATCTGCGGCGGAGTGCCTACGGCAGATTTTTCAATGAATTCAAGGGACGCCAGGAGCTTGGCTGACGACGCAGTCCACCGGTAACCGGTCTCCCCTGTTACGCCCTGTTCTACCCTGTTATTGTCGGGAAAACGGGCGGTCTTCTCTTCTTGTGGACCGGCCTGCGGCCAATATTGTTTCGTCTTTTTCGCGGGTTACAATTTTTGCAGCATCCGTGCAGGAACAGGGATTATTCCAGCGCGAAACAGGGATGCCTTTCAATTTTTCAGGGACGGTTGACTCAATAACAGGGAAGCAACCCCGAACAGCCGTCAAATCGGGCACCGAGTTTTCCCCGCGCCTTTCAATTGACCTTGCAGCGGGCTCCCGGGCCAACGCGCGACGGCCACCATTCAACTGCCGCCAGTCAAATGCATTTTGGGAGTTGAGCTTGGGCCCGACGGGTGGCTTGACAAACGGGAACATATTAGGAACATATACTTCGCTTCGCAATCGGCGCGACGCATCAGGCGATCTGCCGCAACGCTGATTCTTGGCTCATTTCATATCGGGGCAATTCGGTTTTTGAGGGCCGGCATGCGTCAATTCACTCCCACGATTGAGCGCGTCTGTGTTCAATCGCTCAAACCTTACCCGCGCAACGCGCGACGTCATAGCAGGGCTCAGATCAAGCAGATCGCGGCGTCGATCGAGCGCTTCGGTTTCAGCAATCCCGTGTTGATCGCCGACGACAATGAGATCGTCGCCGGCCATGGGCGCGTTGCCGCGGCGAAGCTCCTCGGCATCGACATGGTTCCAGCCGTGCGCCTGTCACACCTCACCGAGGCGGAGCGGCGCGCCTATGTGATCGCCGACAACAAACTCGCGCTCAATGCGGGCTGGGACCGCGAATTGCTCGCTATCGAATTGCAAGGTCTTGTCGACCTCGATTTCGAAGTCGAATTGACCGGCTTCTCGCTGGCCGAGGTTGATATCGTATTGGATGAGGCGCAGGAGAGCGCACCGGATGGCACCGATGCCTCAGTCGAGGATACCATACCGACCTATCGGCACGATCGGCCTGCCGTAACGCGGCCGGGTGACCTTTGGATTCTCGGGCGTCACAAACTCATCTGCGGGGACGCGCGCAAAGCCGGCGCCTATGCGGCGCTTCTCGACGATGAAGTCGTCGACCTGATCTGCACCGATCCGCCTTACAATGTTCCGATCGACGGTCATGTCTGTGGTTCAGGGCGCATCCGCCACCGCAACTTTGCGATGGGCGTCGGTGAAATGAAAAAGGATCAATTCGCGGGTTTTCTGGTCGACACCCTCGGGCTCGCGGCGGCGCGATGCCGGGATGGCGCGATTGCCTTTGTGTTCATGGATTGGCGCCATATGGGCGAACTTCTGGACGCCGGCGAGCAAGTCTTTTCGGAGCTGAAAATTTTTGCATGTGGAACAAGACCAATGGCGGTATGGGGACTTTCTATCGGTCGAAGCACGAATTGATTTTCGTGTTCAAGGTCGGGACGGCACAGCATGTGAATACGTTCGGCCTCGGCGAGACTGGTCGATACCGGACCAATGTTTGGGATTATGCTGGCGTCAATAGTTTTCGCGAAGGACGGCTCGACGATCTCGAACAGCACCCGACCGTCAAGCCGGTCGATCTCGTCGCTGATGCGATCAAGGACTGCAGCCGACGCGGGGCGATCATCCTCGATCCGTTCGGTGGTTCCGGCACCACCATGATCGCTGCGCAGAAGTCGGGGCGCGTTGCGCGCCTAATCGAATACGATCCGGCCTACTGCGATGTGATCCTCCGGCGGTTCGAAGCTGTGACCGGGACATCCGCCATTTTGGCGCGGACCGGGCAGACGTTTGAAGATGTCGCGGCCGCAAGCGCCCGGCAGGATACCTCGCATGATCCGACCGAAGGTGGCTCCGCGACGCCAGCGTCTGGAGAATATGTTCAATGAGTGACTCGAATGATCCCGCGGAAAAGACACTGCGCCCCTATCGGAACCCGCCGGTTGAACATCGTTTCCGCAAGGGCTTCTCTGGTAATCCCAAGGGACGACCGCGCAAGAACCCTGCGCTTGTCGGCACCAAAGTTGACGGCAAGCCGGGGATTGGATTTGAGGATCGGGTTAAATCGCTGGCGATTAAGGAGGCATATCGACCCATTACAATCCGTGAAGGCGATCGCGTCGAGAGGATTCCGGTCATACAGGCTATCCTTCGCAAGCTCGCGGTCGCGGCGGCCAATGGCAATACTCGTGCGCAACAAAACTTTCTGACCCTGCTGAGCGGCGCCGAAGCCGATCGGCGCATGGCTTCCATGGAGCTTCTCAAGGCCGCTGTCGAATACAAGGAACGTTGGCATCATGTCTTCGCTGAGCGCACCCGCAATGGCACCACGGGGCCAGAGCCTGTTCCTCACCCCGACGACGTCATCATCGACTACAAGACGGGAGAGGTTAGAGTTGATGGGCCGGTTATGGAGGAACAAAAAGAGGCATGGGATAAGTTGCGCGCCATGTGGCCGAAGCTCGAACGAGAGCTGATGGAAATCAACGAGCAGATCGAATCTGATCCGAACAATCTAGCCCTGCACAAGCGAAAGAAACAATTGACGAAGATGGTCACCTCGCTCCGCAACGACGCACTCAAACGTAACTTGCGAAACGCAATACGAGCGACGTCGAGGAAATCATCTAAGAATTGAAGCGCGAGAGCAAAGCGTCGATCGTAGCGAGCCCAAAAGGAACTTTGGTTTTTCCGACGTCGCCCGATCTTAGGCCAAGGCGTTCAGGACCTCCTCCGCAGCTCTCTCACTTTCCTTTCACTGCGCGAGAAAGTGGAGCACGTCAGCGGTGAACTGATCGGGATCTTGCAGGAACGAGAAGTGGCTTACCCTTGGCTGCGACAGACTCGACAAAAAACCTCGCCGCGGCCCGCATTGCGGCGCGAACAGCTAGTCCGAGAGCTAATGCCCTTCGAAGAGCACGGCGCCTAAGCTAGTTGCAGAGGAGCAACAGGGGGTGCAAGTTGCACCCCCCTTCAACGAATGCCCAACCGCATGAACATGGCGTTAGCGCTTTAATGGTCCGGGAAGAGACGGTGCCAACCCGCTCCGCAGCGTCCAGCCATGGTGGGTTGGTCGCAAATATGGTGATAGACATGAAAGAAGAGACGAAATCAAAGCTCGACGCGGTATTCAAAGCAGAGCAGGTCGCAAAAGGCAAGCAAGAGGCTTTCCTGCAAAATTTTATGGAAGCTCAGGACACAATCATTCGTCCGGCCATGGAAGAAATCGGAGAATACGTTAGGGGAAAGGGCTACTCCCATGAGATTTCGACCGAAGAGGACGGCATCTCAAACGACGGCAATAATCGGCCGATTTCCGCTTCGACAAGGATCACCTTCTTTCTCGGAGAGAGGCAGTATCCAAGGCATCAGTTTCCCGGATTCTCGGTGATCTGTGATAAAAATCAGGAATTGGTGTTCTTTCACGAAAGCACAATGTCGCCTGGTCGAGGCGGCCACGCTGGGGGCGCGGGACAAGCAACGCTTCCAGAGGTCACAAAAGATCTGATCCAAGAAAAAATTTCGAATGTCCTCTCTGAGGTGTTTCGATGAGGTTATTAAGCTCGCGGCGGGAACAGCTCCGGCGACAACAGCTCGGCAACGGTAATCGATAGCCGCGCCAGGCGCACTAAGTGACGCGCAAGCCAGAGGCGGAGCCGCTCGCGGTTAGCCATTGAATTCGGCGAAGTGGGCGACGTCAGCTCGCACTGCGCCGATGCCGGTGAAGATCAGCGCTCAAGGGCGTCCAATGGACCGCTTGTGTCAATGTAGTGGGCCATGACCTCCAACCTTCGAGACATCATCCAGCACCATGGAACGGGCGCAGCAAGGATTTGACGTGCCAGGTCCATCTCCAGATCGGAATTTTCGAGTTCCTTGACTCGCTCCGGAGACGTAGCAGGATCGAGTCCATCGGTGCACGCGCGCCTCCAAGCGAGATAAAGCGCATCAAAGACGTTGCGGGCTTCCTTTTCGCGTTCTGTTGCCAAGTGGCTTTCACACATTGAAACCTCCCGCGAGTTTGGCGCCGGCCGAAATACGGAGTTCACAAATGGCGGGCAGCCGGGGGTGAGGTTGAAAGGAAAATAATGAGCGATCGACCGACGCTTTCGGATCTCTTGCTTCGGTTTGTAGAGGCTAACCCAGATCAGCTGGTGGGAAACGAAACCGCGCAGCAATGGGTTGAACTCGATGTGGTCGACGAGAAATGCGGCAGGGAAATTAAAAAGGTCGCTAGAGGCATTTCTGGCGGTCTTTGAAGATTTCGAAGGTCCGGCAACCGTCGCCCTCCGCGACGCGATCGAGCCTCTGACCAAATAGACGCCGGCATTATCTGCGTCGCCGAGAACGGCGAGGGGCCCTGGGGTGAGGCTGAGGAAGAAGCGGAAATGAGCAACGATGGCTCGCACAGTTTCTCAATGCATCACACCGGGACGTGCTCGCATCACGGCGGCGTAGCGCAGTGGGAATAGGAGCGCTGACGGCCACTGAGGCACGCGAACTCTAGGGGAATGGTCGAGGATTAACGGCTAACCCTATTTCTGTTTCCCGCGGGACGTTTGCGGTGTCGACCCATCATGGCGCGGGGTCGTGGTACAGTTTGAATAAGGCGGCCAGATTTGCTCTGGCAACGTAGCCGTCCTCGCCGCATAATGTGAGTATGGTCGAAGCTCACCCATTCACAATCAAAATTGAGCCTGACCCCTTAAACGAGCGCCGGTTCCGCTGGATGCTTTGCGAGGGCAACCAAATTCACGTTCGATCCCCGCACTCTTATGCCACTCAACGGGAGGCCAACGAAGAAGCAAAAAAGGCGATGGTGAGACATATCTCAACATGGCGCTCCAGATGACCAAGCGCCTCGCCACGAACGCGGCGATTCTTGGCGCCCACCCATACGCCTACAGCGCGACTCTGGATGACGTTGAAGAATGTCTGAAAGAAAGAGGCCGGGAGTGAGGCTAAGAATAGCGAATAGCGAGGATTCCGATGGCACCAAAACCTAACGAACCGCGCGGTCTTGAGGCAATAGCGGCCGTGAATGAGGTTCTGGCCAGCATAATGACTGCGCATTTTTTCGAGGGCCGCGGCTTCAGCGACAGCACCATTCATGCGCTTGTGGCCTTCGGAATAGATAGGCCGGAGCGATTGCTATCCATGGACAAGCGCGATCTTGCAGCCATTCCTAGGGTCGGCCGTGTGTCAATGTCAGAAATCATGCGGTATCGAGAAAGATTTAGCTCGACGGCTGATCATAAATAAGGCGCGCCCCGCGCCGGGACGCGGCCTATGTCGCTGGGCAATTCGAATTGTCGCGCTGGCGCGACAATCTGCCATTTAAGCATCATCGCGAGGTTGCCGCATTGCCGGCATCCGAGGCCGACGCGCTGCTCGACTGGCGACCAATTCCGCACCGTCATCGCGCTTGCCGCTAAGAATAAGCCGAGCGTCGATTTCTGCGGATATTGGCAGAGGGCGAAGACAGCTTGAGCATGATCTAATTAACTGGACAATTCGTTGCATAAGCATACGGTCGGTTTCATGGAAGCTAACCGCTAACTCGAAGCTCTCTCTCTGTTGATTGCGGACGCTAAGCTTCTGATAGAGAAATTGCGGCGACGAGATAGGGCTGCAAGTCTATCAGCCGTGCGGGAATTAAAGCTTAAAGAAGCGGCATACAAGTGACAGGCCGCGTTGGTTGATCGCTAAACGCCCCTCGGGCTACGCCAAAACCCATTCCTTCAAGTCGCCAACGCCGGCAACCGCCAAACGCACATGCCAATTGCGCGTGCCGAGCACGAGCAATTGGCCGCGCCCGGACAGGCGCTTCAAGGTTTGGGCGAGCTTTTGAGTAATGGCGATGGCCAGGACCGAATCGCTCGTATCAAAGCCTTTTGGCACTCATGACGCGTAACGCGATTTCTTTGGTCGAAAGCTCCGCGCCATTGGCAAGGGATTCTAGGGCAAGTTTCCAAAAGCTCATGCCGCTTGATGAAATGATTTCGTCGCGTTTGGATGTAGGGAACACAACGGCACAATTGTTCGTTAAAGGCCCAGGGAAGGCCGTGCACGGGGCTGGGATTGTTGGCAGTTGCGTGGATTATGACCGACGATTGACCTTCACGGCCTTCCCCACCTACCGCGGACGATCGCGCATCTCAAAGGCCACGGCCTCGACGGCCTGTTCGTCACCTGCGCGAACGCAGCTTGTCTGCACTCGACGCCGTTTACCTTCGCAGCATTCAACGTGCGTATCGTGTCAATTGATTCTTTCGTCTTAGATTGATCGCAAGGAAGCGACCGATACCTGCTCCGCAAGGATCCACAAGCCTGACAGACCTTCAATGGGAATTTGTGGAGAGGAGTGTGTATGTCATGAGCAAGATTTTGGCGCGTTTTAACCCAGATAAATCCGGCGTCACGGCTATCGAATATGGCCTCATCGCCGGTCTGATCGCCGTCGTGATCATCGCGGCGGTCACCACGCTGGGCACGAACATTTCGGCCAAGTTCAACGTGATTGCTGCGAACTTGAGCTGACCAGGGCCAACGGAGGAAGGCGGCGATCTTGTTCATTGGAATTTACCAAAAATCTGAGGGGAAAGGTTTGTTCCAGCACAAATGTATATGCCGGGCGGTGCGGTCGGTGGAGGAACAATCGTGTCGAGAATTCGCATCAGCCGACCCGACGTAGGGAGCCCAAGATGCAACGCTTCAAGAGCTCGGGCTCAGCCCAGAAAATTTCTCTCAACTCACGCAGTCGTTTACAACACCTTCAACGTCCAACGCCACCTCACCACTGCCCAAACCCACCGACGCTTCCGCGCCGCGGCGATGAACACTTGGCGCGCGGCAGTTACGGCCGCTTGAAAACGCGCGAAACGCAGGCTTTCCGCGTTCTCCGTTCGACAACGTGACAAAGCCCCGCGGGGATGTCCCGCAGTCGCGCGCTGAAAGATCTGTTAGCGGCGGTGGCCCCGCGCCTTGCAAGATTGCTAAGGCAGGCGCGCGGCGTTATCCTCATGACCGCGTGCCAGACATACTGTTCGCTGATATCGGCAACAGATACACGGGGAGGAGAAATGGCGAAGAAGGCTACCAAAATCCGTCCTTGGACGAAGGAAGACGTGCGCACTCTCAAAGCGCTCGCGCGCGAGAAGGCAAAGACGAGTGTGATCGCACGGAAACTTAAGCGGAGCGTAGGAGCGACGCATCAGAAGGCAATGAGACTTGGTGTGAAGCTGGGAGCTTCTCGAAAGAAGAAGACAGGATAAAAGCTTCGCAGGCGTTAACGTGTCAATGCCCGCGCGCAGGTTCCATGGAGGCTGCGAGGCCTAAATCGTGCTCGTGCATTTCGCGCGTGATCGCATAATCTTCGCGACGAGATAGAATATGAAATTGAATTCACAAGACCTGACGAAAATCGCCAACCTTACGCTCGAACACTATAACCAGCGTGCCGAGGAGTTCTGGGAAGGCACGCGCGATCACGATGTCAGCCAGAACATCGCGACGATGTTGCAATACATCGAGGGTGAGCCGCGTTTCACAATACTCGAATTTGGCTGCGGGCCTGGGCGCGACCTCAAAGTGTTTGCCGAACTCGGTCACATCGCGGTCGGTTTGGAAGGTGCCGCGCATTTCGCCGACATGGCGCGTGCCTACAGCGGCTGCGAAGTATGGCAACAGGATTTCCTCAAGCTCGATCTGCCGGATAACCATTTCGATGGAGTATTCGCCAACGCCGCGCTTTTTCATGTACCCAGCCAGGAATTGCCGCGCGTGTTGCTGGCACTCCATGCAAGTCTGAAGCCGGGTGGTGTGCTATTCAGCTCGAACCCGCACGGCCATAATGAGGAAGGCTGGAACGGTGGGCGCTACGGCGTGTATCATGATCTTGATACTTGGCGCCGCTATCTGTCAGCGGCGGGGTTCGTTGAACTCACCCACTATTACCGACCTGCCGGCTTGCCGCGCGAAAGGCAGCCTTGGCTAGCGAGCGTCTGGCGTCGGTGAGGATGAGCGCCGGCTCCGCCCGACCTTTCGTGATCGAGATCGGGTAATCTGGCTTATTGTCACCGGGAAGTCGTACTCTGTTTGACCACCCGGCAAGGCGACACCGCGCCCAACCTCTTCAGCCGAGAGATGTCACAATTTCCCGGTAGGCCGCTTCGGGGAAAGCCTTGAGCGTTTTAGTGCGCACGTTGCCGAGGCTCCCGAGTTGCAGTGTGAACCGCGCTGCGATTGCATCGTCTGGCGCCTCGTAGACCGCGACGAAGTCGTACTCGCCCATCGTTAGGAAGAATGATCTGAAATCGCCGCCCATGTCTTTCAGGAGGCGCTTCGCAGTGTCGAGACGACTAGGTGATTCCTTAACACTCTTGGCTCCAGCATCGGTGAGATTTGCGAGCATGATGTACGTTGTCATGGCACATTTCCTCCCTGAAGCTCGCGCCTGATTGGTCCCAGTTGCGTAGCAGATTGGCATTAAGTGTCCTGGCCGTGCCGTCAATGTCTTTTCATGTGAGTGAATGCACGATCACCGGCCCGGCGGTGGCGATATAGCGAAGGTCTCGCAAATTCATGCTGGTCCAAGGGGCGCCGCAGGAAAGCAATCGGCGCTGCCTATCGTTTTAAGCGAGACAATCGATTGGATCAATGAGATGCGCGCGCCTATTCTGCCGGCATCATCCAAACGGAGAAATCATGGCTTTAAAAAATTTGGTGCTCAGCCCGGAGGAAATCAGGCCAATGACAGCGGCGTATGAGCAAGCATTGCAAAAGCTCGGCTTGATCGACCAAGCCGATCCAATAACCGAAGTGATCGCGAAGAAAATTATCGAGGTCGTTCAAACTGGCGAGCGCAATCCCGCCCGCATATCAAGGCGCGCGCTTTTGGAATTGGGCGTTCCAACGCCTCGGTAGTGCGGGTGCTCTGAGTTGCGGGGAGGAACGGTCCCAACTTGGGACGCCGACGCGACGAAGGGGTCCGTAAGTGCAATTGTAGCGAACTTTTCAGGACTTGAGCGTTGGCGAATTGATAGACGCAATCCGCGCATGAAACCGGCGGCCTGGAGCCGATTGCCGTATTGAAGCGAATCGGGGAGCAGGCTCCGGCCTCGGGCCAAGACGACAAAAAATTGGGGTTGAAATCGCTTCAGAACAAATTGCTCCGGACTCTTCGGGCCGATACGACGACGCCAAGCGCATTTTGCTCAGACTTTATTCTTAATCCTCTATTGTTCTTTACGTCTGGGATCCTTAGTTAGCGCAGGCGTGCGGTCGCGTGTCTGAGAGCTGCGACGTGCGGAAGTTTCCGTATACTGGCAGCTGTGATGCCATCGGCGGCCACAAACTAACACTCCAGATAGAGCTGCGTTCGGCGCGGGCGCAGAGGCTCTCGCATGTTGTAACTATGCGCGTGGTGTCGGCGCGCGTCGGACGCAGGTTATGCGACATTAGTATCTCTTTGACGGAATGGGCCTCGGGGTATGAAGCCCCGGTCAATCTGCGGCCGGGGCTGTGTCGGATGCGACGCCATTGCTTCTCTGTATGTAAACATCCGCTGTAGAGCTGAGTCGACATCGCGGCATAGCTGTCATCTAACGCTTGGCGCTAAGGAATCAAGGGCTCCCGGGAAGTTCTATCGTGCCACGCTCTTCGATAGGCTGGACATGCCACCGTGAGCGACGGCGATGCATCCTCCCCACGCCGGCTCTTCGTTGAGGAGTTCCTAGACAAGAACCTTGTCGATTTCAGCGAGTGCGAAACCCACTACGAGCGCATGACACCAGACGAGATGCTCTACGTGCACTGTCTCGATGACCGTTCACATAATCGGTTCGATCTATTTATACGCCGATCGATCTCTGCAGTTCGTAAAGGGTAGCCAAGCGATAATCAGCCAAATCGGCTCAGCGGTTTGTTTCCGTCCACGCGGCCGTTTACAACACATTCAACGCGCAACGGCCCGGGAGTTGCCTTTTTTCCGAAGTCGCTGTCCTTACGCGGCAGCCTTGCCCGCCGCCGGCTCGTCCGGACGCTTGTCGATCACCCGATCGATGATCCCGAAATCCCGGGATTCCTCCGCCGACATGAAATGGTCACGGTCAAGCGTGCCCTCGATCAAATCATAATCGCGGCCGGTATGCCGCACATAGATTTCATTGAGCCGACGTTTGATCTTCATGATGTCCTCGGCATGGCGCAGGATATCCGAGGCCTGCCCTTGGAACCCGCCGGAAGGCTGATGCGCCATGATTCGCGCGTTTGGCAGCGCGTAGCGCATGCCTGCTTCGCCAGCGGCGAGAAGCAGCGAGCCCATCGAGGCCGCTTGCCCTATGCAGAGCGTCGATACTTTCGGACGGATGAACTGCATCGTGTCATAGATCGCGAGACCCGACGTGACGACGCCGCCCGGCGAATTGATGTACATCGAAATCTCCTTCTTCGGGTTTTCCGCCTCGAGGAAGAGCAATTGCGCCACGATGACCGAGGCCACGTGATCGTCGACCGGCCCGGTGAGGAAGACGATCCGCTCACGCAGAAGCCGCGAATAAATATCGAACCCGCGTTCGCCGCGGCTGGTGTTCTCGATGACCTGAGGGATCAGGTAATTGGCGTGAATTTCGAGCGGATCACGGTCGTACATGACAGGTCTTTCTCGGTTTCACAGGGCCGAAATCAAATCAAAGGCGGGAGTGCCCACCAGCGTTAGGCCCAAGATAATAGCTTCCGCCGCTTCCGCAACGGGGCGGCGCCACCGCCAATTCCACGATTGACCTCGCGGATCCAGGAGCCCGCGCGTTGGCATTGTCACGTTGGCAAGTTTTACTCGTCATAGAGCCAGTTTGACGCCGACTGTCCGTTAGCTAGGTCCTCAAGGAGGCCCTTCTCCTCACCCCGCCGGCCGAAGCGCCATCGCGGGGTGCTAACGGGGAGAAATACAGGGAGTTTTCGAGAATCTCGGCCACCGCCAAATTTGTCTGTGCGGAACTCCCTCTGAAATCTTGATCTAGGCGCAGAATTCCCTACGGAACAGACAGGGCATTAATTCAACACAGCAGCGAGTTCGATTTCTTGAAGAGCCGAATTCGGGGAAAGCCCAGTTGGCCCCTATGGCCTGATCGTTTTTTAAACTGATCGAGTTTGACGGCAATGTCGCCTTTCTGACCTCGCCATCGGTCGATATGGGATAACCTCCTCGGAGGCCTGGATCACCTTTTACTGGCCACTTGGAATGATGCCCCCTCTGGAAAGGGAAATGGAATAATGCCAAACGACCAAGATCCGCCGCGCCAACGTGCCAAACGGGTTCAGCTGGCTCGCTACGTGGTGTCCGTCGATCACCAACCAAAGAGCAGCTTTGATAGCCGTGAGGCGGCCGAGAACGAAGCTCGGAGGATATCGGAGGCTTTTCCAATATTGGCGGTTCGTGTGACCGATACGGAGCAGCGCACGGTAAAAGAGGTCGGGAGCGACGTAAGCACCTGAAGACGCCGCCGCGACCTGGTCCGGTGCTCATCGAAAAGAAACGCCGCGGGACGGGCGCCGCGAGGGCTATCGGTCCTGTGCCCAATTCGCTCAAAGCGAGCAATTCTATAAAGCTGCGCCGCGCCGGCCGCGACAAGGCTTTCTACTGACACCACGTGAGGAATTTGTCGCGCCTAGCGGTCTCGAGTTTTCAAAATTATACGCGGGAGTGCAGGCGCAATCGGCCGATCTGGCGTCAAACGCTATCTGCGCAGCCACTGGCATTCGTCAGTGTTACAACGCTGTAGCTGACCGAGGCCTATATCGGAATGTCAGCAATTCGCTGGACGCACCGGGCAATCTCGTCGATGATAGCTCGTATCTTCTTGCTCACCTTTCTTCAGACGTTCAGCGGATGGTTGAAGCCAACAGCAAGCACTGAACCGCCGACGCTCCCTGAGTGAAAGAACGATATGGACCGCGAGGGGGTGACCATTGCTCAAACACATCCTCATCTAGGCATCCGCTCAAACACACGCGGTGGAAAAAGGGACAATGCGGCGCTGCGGCCCATCGCGCGGCTATGGAGCGGAGAGGCTCTATCGTGATTCAACTTCACTATTCAGAGGTTCTTATCGAGGACGTTCAGCAGGCGCTTACCGACTACGTCAAACGGCCACGTACGCATTGCGATCAAACGGCCGACGGCGCGGCCGACGCGGTCTGATCGAAGCAAAGCCCGTAAGTACGCTCTTTGGCATTCTCCGAGCAGGTCGATCTCGCCGTCCCCATGCCGAGGCTTAGCCGCCCGGCGAGCAGCCACGCCGCACGCCTGCCAGCCGGAGAAGCCTATGCTCGATCCGTCAACGGGTCCGCTCCCAAGTCTCAATTCGTGGGGTGTCTTCGTTCCCTACAGCGGATTGCATTTGGCGTCGGTCGCCGTCTGCCTATCGGTGATCGCGGCCACGGCGATGCTCGGTCGCGCGCTTCGCTCGACAGAGGCGGAAGTGAAGCTGCGGTGGTCAATTGCGATCGCGGCCCTCTGCTATTGGGTCGCCTACAATGCTTGGTGGAACTGGAGCGGTGTAGATCTTCTCAACGGCTTGCCGCTGCAGATCTGTGACCTCAATGGCATAGTTGCGCCCTTTGCCCTCCTGACGCACAACCGTTGGGCTAGGGCAACGCTTTATTTCTGGACTTTCGCCCTCACGGTCCAAGCTTTCGTTCAGCCGCTTTTGACCGCCGGGCCCGCCTTTGCTGGTTTTTGGGCCTTTTGGGCGGCACATACGATCGTCATGATCTGCGCAGTCTATGACGTGGCGGTACTTGGCTTTCGGCCGAACTGGAGCGACCTTGGGCGCGCCTATGTAGCAAGCGCGATCTACATCGCTTTAATAGTGCCGGTCGATCTGTGGCTCGGATCGAATTACGGCTTCGTTGGCAACCCGGCGCCGGGGAGCCGAATTCCCGCCCTTGTGGAAGCCTTTGGTGCTTGGCCACGCCGCGCGCTCATCGTGGTTGGCTTGGCAGCACTGGCCTTTGTTTTGGTGCTTGCGCCCTGGCCACTCTTCAAACGACTTCGGTTGAGATTGAACAATTCCGCGCCCACGCGCCCCTCAACACACTTGCCGGGTGCTAACACATGAAGGTACCCGAACGCCGCCCCGGCACGCGAGACCATCCCACCGTTCGCGCGCGCATTGATCTGCCGCAACGCACATTCGCGGCTATCGATCATTGTGAAGTATGTCGGAATCGAAAAAGTCGCGCAATTTTTTCGGGACATGCTCTAAGAGGAGCGAATTCCCGGCGCCCCTGCGCAGATGACGAATTCGAATCGAAGCAAATAGGACTGCGGACCACATCGTGATTCTTCATCAATGACCGCCGGTGGATCGAAGATCTCGCACGGCTCCTGGGGGTGGCATGATCCTGAGAAGATCTATTTGGGTCTCGTCGCGACCTTGCACGCGCTGCGCGACAGCTTACCGCCGCCCGAAGCGGTTTTCCTGGGGGAATATCTGACGACTTTGCTGCGCGGCCTCTATTACGAGGGTTGGCACTCTGCGAAGCAGACAAGTCGCGATGCATTCCTCGAGCGTATTCGCGAAGGCGTGCATCGCGATCCAGGTATCGATGCCGAGCAAGTGGCGCATGCAGTCTTCGCCCTGCTTGCGGCGCATTTGCCGGCATCAGAACTCGAAGATGTGAAAGCCGTCACGCCAAAAGAATTGCGTGCCTTTTGGCCGATTTGACTTAGGTTTCGCCACGTGGAACCGAGTGTCGAAAAGTACGGCTCGAAAGAGCCGCTACCCGATCGGGGATCGCATGAGCAGAATCTCATGGCGGTCGTCGAAGCTCTGACGCGCGAACTTCATCCACAACGGACGAAAACATCCCAAATTTCATTAACGAGCCGCCTCGAACAAGATCTCGGGATCGACAGTCTCGCCCGGACGGAGACTCGTTTTGCGGGTCGAGCGCGTTTTTCATGTGCGCCTCCCTATCGGCATCGTGGGTGAGGCCGAGACGGTGGCGGATCTTCTTCAGGCGCTTGAAGAAGCTTATGCGGGCTTGGCGCTCAAGCGCGTCGAGGCGCCCGCAGCGCCGTCCTTACCCTTCGTGTCGGCCGCGAGCGAAGCTTTGACCTTGATCGATGTCCTTGATTGGCACGTGGCGCAGCATCCCGACCGGCTTCATCTGACCCTGTTGCAAGATGACGTGACGATCCTCGGGACGCTGAGCTATGGCCAACTTGCGGCGCAAGCGCGCCAGGTTGCTGCAGGACTGATCGCCCGCGACATCGCCCCCGGCGACCGGGTCGCGCTCATGCTGCCGACCAGCATCGAATTTTTCGTCGCCTTCTATGGCATCCTCTATGCCGGCGCCGTGCCGGTGCCGATCTATCCCCCGCTGCGGCTTGCACGGCTCGAAGAACATCTGCGCCGTCAGGCCGGCATCCTGAATAATGCCGGTGCCCGCATTCTGCTGACTGTCCCAGAAGGCCTGGGCCTCGCGGCTCTCCTGCGGGCGCAGGTTGAGACCCTCTTTGCCGTCGAAAGCGTCGCCGGCGTGACCGCCGGTGTCGTCGATACAACTCTGCCGGCGAGCGACGAGAATTCGACCGCCCTGATCCAATATACGTCGGGAAGCACGGGCGACCCGAAGGGCGTGGTGCTGAGCCATGCCAACCTGCTTGCCAACCTGAGAGCCCTGGGCGTCGCCATGGCGGCAACTTCCGCGGATATATTCGTCAGTTGGCTGCCGGTTTATCACGACATGGGCTTGATCGGCGCTTGGCTTGGGTGCCTTTATTTCGCCGCCCCAATTTACGTCATGTCTCCGCTCACCTTTCTCGTCCGCCCGGAAAGCTGGCTTTGGGCAATTCACACGTTTCGCGCGAGCTTGAGCGCGGCCCCAAATTTCGGCTTCGAACTCTGCCTCGACAAGATCGACGCGGCGAATCTCGAAGGTCTGGATCTCAGCTCGCTGCGCATGGTGGCGAATGGCGCGGAACCGGTCAGCGTGCACACATTGCGCCGGTTCCTTGAAAAATTCGCGCCCTATGGCTTTCACCGCGAAGCCATGGCTCCCGCTTATGGCCTTGCGGAAAACGCGGTCGGACTTGCCCTTCCCCCGCCGGGCCGCGCGCCCCTCATCGATCGAATCGACCGCGTTGTGCTCATGAGCCGCGGCGTGGCCGAACCGGCGAAACCCGACGACCCGAAACCGCTCGAGTTGGTTGCCTGCGGCCAGCCTTTAGCCCTGCACGACATAAGGATCGTCGACGAGGCCGGACATGAAGTCGCGGAGCGGCATGAGGGACGGCTGGAATTTAGGGGCCCTTCGGCGACATCGGCCTATTTTCGCAACGAGGCGAAGACGCGTGAACTCATCCACAACGGCTGGCTTGACAGCGGCGACCGGGCCTATATGGCGAGCGGGGATGTCTATATCACCGGACGGCTCAAGGACATCATAATCCGCGCCGGCCGCCACCTCTATCCGCAGGAGATCGAGGAAGTCATTGCCGACATTCCGGGCATCCGCAGAGGCGGCGTGGCCGTTTTCGGGGTTCCCGATCCGCTCACGGGCACAGAACGGGTGATCGTCGTAGCGGAGACGGACGAAACCGATGCCGCGGTCCGTGCCAAGCTGGAGTCTCGTGCGCAACAGGCAGCAATCGATATCGGCGGCACGCCGCCTGACGAGATCGTCCTCGCGCCACCGAGAACAGTGCCCAAGACATCGAGCGGTAAGATTCGCCGAAGCGCCGCCCGGGAACTCTATGAGAGCGGCCGCATCGGTGCGCCGCAGCGCGCCTTATGGTGGCAGATCCTGCGTCTGTCACTCGCCGGCTTTGGCCCGCAATTGTCTCGCTTCACCGCGCTTACGAAGGATGCGCTCTATGCCCTGTGGTGGTGGATCGTCATAGCGTTCGGTTACTTCCTGGCGTGGATCGCCGCGATGATCATACCGCAACTGGCCTGGCGCTGGACCATCGTGAGGCGCATTGCCGGCGTCGGTCTCGCCGCCCTGCGCGTCCCCATCTCGGTAAGCGGTATCGGCCGTGTACCGCGCGGCAATGCCATGCTGGTGTTCAACCATTCGAGCTATATGGATGCAGTCGTCCTCGTCGCGGTTCTGCCCGGCGAACCGGCTTTCGTTGCAAAAAAGGAATTTGCCCGGCAGATTTTCATTGGTCCGTTCCTGCGCCGCATGGGCACGCTATTCGTCGAACGTTTCGACGTAGCGAGCAGCCTCGCCGACACCGAGGCAGTCATTGCTGCGGCGCGACAGGGCCGCAATCTCGTGTTTTTCCCGGAGGGCACTTTCACCCGCAGAGCCGGCCTTTCCGGGTTCTACCTCGGCGCCTTCAAAGTCGCCGCCGAAGCCGACTTTCCGGTATTGCCCGGCATTTTACATGGAACACGCACGATGTTGCGTGCCGATCAATGGTTTCCGAGGTGGACGCCGATCAGTCTGCGGATCGAAGCGGCCATAAGACCATCTGGAACGGACTTCGCTTCGATTGTGCGCCTGCGCGACGGCGTGCGCCAGGTCATTTTGGCGCATTGCGGCGAGCCAGACCTTGCCGAACTCGTGAAAGCTCCGCGTCCCGCCGCATGATCACCGGGTCGGTCCATGCCCTGTTGCCCATGCTGGGAAGCCCCGCGCCTCTCGAAAGGCGCTCGATCCGCGGCTTGTGCGCCAAATCGTCGATGACCTCGGTCTAGATTGGAATGAACTGCCCGGACCGATGTCCCGTGCCTGGTCGACACCTCAATTCGGTTCTCTATGGGGCCGTCAGGCGTTGAGGGGAAGCCTTCCGCCGGCAGACGAGAAAGCCATGTTGTGGCGGCGCAGGGTGGTTCAGCACGTCACATGCATGAGTCCGATCTTCCTCTCACGCGACTGGTTGAACGTTTGGACGGCGTCGGGGGTCGGCTGCAAGACGACTTGGCAGCCCCTCTTCTCAAAAAATTCTTTTGCCTCGGGGGACAGACGCACATTGCCGGCCTGACCCGTGCCGACGACCAGCTGATAGCAGCCGTCTTCGAAGACATCTTTGGCCTCCGCTTTGAAGATTATGTGCGATGTTCCATATTTTTCCTTCGACAACTTCTTGTGACGTTTCCCCACTTTGCCTGAGAGGCGTATGACCACATCATGATCGTAAGTCTTCCCATCGATCGTGATTCTTCCGAATTCCGTTCCTTCGATCCGCATTTGACCGCTCCCATATTTGGCCGTGCAGTCGCTGAGCACCGATGAGGCGCGCCAATACAAAAACCCAACTGGGGCAATCGCGAGGAGAGCCTCAACGCTGCGCCGCTTGCGGCCACAAACCGCGCAGCGGAACAGGCAGCGTATCAATGACTTTCGCGATTTCGCCGGGATCGAGCTCTTTCCACAAAAGGTCGAACACGGCAGTGGTGACGCCGAGCGCGTCCCGTGGAAACGCGGGCGGAAGCTCGGCCTTCACGCGTGCCAGAAATTCGTCGACTTGCCGGTCGTTGGCCGGCTTTTCGGCAAGATGCCAAGCCTCATAATAAATGCCGCGAGCGGTCCAATGATCGGTCGAAAGAGGTTACGCTGCTTCGGCTTCCAGATTGACCGCGCTCTCCGCAAGCTGGGTGAGCGCCGCGTCAGTCTTCTTCTCCTCCCCCAGCGTGGCATCGAGGAGCTTGACGGCTTGGTTGAGACCGAGTTCCCCGGCCCACGTCTTGAGGGTGCCATACCGGCAAATTTCGTAATGCTCGACGGCCTGAGCGACGGCGATTAGACCGGCGTCGAGCGCGCGCGAGCCCTTGTACTCGTCCATGACTTCTTCGCCTTCCTTCACGATGCCCATGATGGCTTCGCAGGTCTTAGCGTGCGGCTTCTCTTCCAGGAGCTCGAACACCTCTTCCAAGCGCTTGACCTGGCCTTCGGTCTCGCGGCGATGCTTCTCGAAGGCTGCTTTCAGTGCTTCATTTTGGGCGGCTTTCGCCATTTTAGGCAGGGCGGTCAGGATTTTCTTCTCCGCGGAGTAGACGTCTTTGAGCGTGTCGTGAAATAGGTCTTTCAGCGTCTTGTCTTTTGCCATTTGGGGTAGTCCTCGACCGTTGTTACGTGAGTAGAAGGAACCGTTGCCGCTCGTCGTTGGTTCCTTGCTCGAAGAGCGGAGCTGCATCCCCGTCCCTGCGGCAGCCAAGTGCAGGCATCGACGCGGCGTCCTGAAGGGCCGTGCGGACGACCTTGGTCGGATCGATAATGCCGAGCGCGACGAGATCGCCATATTCGCCGATTTGCGCATCGTAGCCGTAGCTATATTCCTTGGCTTCGAGCAATTTGCCGACCACCACGGCGCCCTCCGCGCCAGCGTTGTGAACGATCTGGCATGCGAGAGCCTGGACGGCGCACCGCCTCCGCCTAATCCATCGAAATAGACTTCGTGCAGGATCATCGAATTCATCGCGATCAATTCTTCCCGCTTCAACCCATTGATGCGGAAAACCGGCCCTTCGGCAAAGTCGAGTTCAGCAAGCTCTGCAGTGACGGCATTTAGCCGTTTCACTGCGCCGCCGTAATTGTTTTCCCCGGATGTCTCCTCGGTCGTCTCTGCGTCACGTCCGCCGCGGTCCGGGGCTGGGTCATCGAGGGCGGGTCGCTGGCCGGGAAGAATTCATTGAGCGCCTCGTCGAGGTTCGCATCCTCTTCGGCCTTCTGCGTCTTGGTCTTGGTTTTCTTGGCCATGGGAATTTCTCCGGTTCGCCATTCCACTATCAACCGAGAATAGCGGTCGGTGGGCAGAAATATCCCACCGTTCTCATCTCATCTGGTGAGAAGGTCATATTTCATCATCAGCGAGCCAGATCTCGACGCCTTTCAAATGGGTCCGCAGCCGCTTCACTCGTCATCCACCAAACAACAACATCGTTGGGCATCCCACCGTTTTTCGTGGCTTTGTAATGCGGCAACGGCGAGCCCAAAGGTTCAACCTTTGATACGGAAGCGCTGAACAAAAATCAGGGCCCTTCGCTCAAAAAACTATGAAATCTTTGAGGGGAGAAACGCCGTTCGGTATAGCGCGTCCGAGTGCTCAGCACTATGGGACAGGTGGCGCGCGGGAGAGCCCGCCCGCTAGACCCACGATCGCGGGAAGCGCGTCCTCTAGAGATGTCGCTGAAATCCGCAAGTCGGCGAACCCTGGTGCAGCCGGCGACGCCACATTGTCTAATTGCATGAGCTCGACCTGATTTCGCGTGATGGGCGGCTCGGGTAGCATCTCCGCGACGGAGGCGAGCGCGTGCCAGAGACCAAATGGCATCGGAACCAGAAGCGGCTTTTTGCCTAGGTACCGCGCAATCACTTCGAGCAGCGATCTGTAGGTGTAGATGCGCGGCCCACCGAGCTCGTAGCACATCGGGGACCGGGGGTTTTGCATCAGCTTGGCAATCGCTTCGGCAACGTCCTCGACATCGGCTGGTTGCAGCTGCGTCTGGCCGCGTCCGAATAGGGGGAAAGCGGGGAGACGACGCAACATTCTCGCTATCGGGATCAGGAAGGCATCGCCTCGCCCGAACATAACGGAAGGGCGGATGAGCGTCGTAGCGGGAAAAGCCTCGCGAACAACTTTTTCTCCTTCCCCGCGGCTGCGAATGTACGGCGAGGCGGATCCGGCATCCGAGCCAATGCCGGACACATGGATGAACCGCTCGACGCCTGCTTCTCGCGCAAGCTGGGCGACGCGTGCCGCGGCTTCGACATGAACGGAATGGAAGGTCGGTGGCCCGCTCTCCCTATAGAGGCTCACGGCATTGAGGACGCCCTCGACACCCGCGACGGCAGCGGCAACGGAGCGATCATCATTGACGTCGGCATGGATCGCCTTGAGCTGAACGCCGGGGAAAAGCGCTGCAATGCGTCCTGGATGCCGCACTGCGACCTGCACCGAAAAATCACGCTCAAGCAGACGCTGGACGACGCGCTGGCCGAGAAAGCCAGTCCCGCCGAAAACGGTCACCTTCCCTCGCGTCATTGTTCTGTTCACCCAGATTTTCGGTGATCGTCGTTCGGACCTTATTTGCAAGACAATATCGACGCCTTCCCTTCACAGAGCATGCACGAGAGGAAACCAGGCGCGCAATCGGGCACCCGGTTACGGGCCGGGTTTGTGCATTGCGGCTGGCAGAGGGTGGTCGCCGAAGTCGATCGTTGATTGCGAGATGACGTTTCCCGCTTGCCCGACGACGAGGCGCAAGCGGCGGTTTCCATAGAAAAACGTCAGGCGGTGCCGGCCGAGATCATTATCGACGCCACGCTCGCACAGATTGGTGATTTTGCCTTCTCGCATGAATGCCTGCAGCGATGCCACGTCGAGGCCAAGCCCCCGAGCAAGCACCCGGGCGTCGACCTCAATGGCCCCTTCTTGGAACACGATCTCCCGCATCGTTGCGCGCACTAATCTATGGCCCGCTGCCGATCTTTCGGGTTTCGAAATTCACGCCGTGAAGTTGGTGGACGGGTAGCACCCCTTCGCACGCCAGTAGCAATGATTGACCGTCAAAGGCTATCGCTGCCGAGTCCGCCCATTGGATGACGGGTGTCACCTCGCTTGTTTTCCCGGCGGACGTAGGGATCAGCGCCTCGGGACGCTGCATCTTAACTTTGAGGGCGGCAATCAAGGCATCTTCCGCGTCCACGACAACGTGGCCCTTCTTCCCTTGCACCTTGAAACCGACGGCAAACTGCACCAGCGCTTCCTGCGTTCAACGTTCAAAACATAGCACCTTCTGTGCTGGCAGGCGCGACGAAGATGGCATCACTTTTTCTCGCGGTGTTCCAACCTTGCGCGACGGTTCTTTAGCTTCACCAGCTCATTCTTGGCCTTTCGCCGTTCTCAACAGCCGCATGCCTTTTTCGGAGCTCGCAGGCCCGGAGGAAATCGCGGATCATCGAGAAGTCCCTTGCCGTTCGCTGCTCACGCAGCATCGGCTTGGCAGCGACAAAATTCATCTCAAATGAACGCGAGCCCGGCGCGCGGAGGGGGGCTTGCGCCGCCTTCCGGTATTCTTTCGGTCGATCCGGAATGCTCAGGCCAGGCTATAGGAATGCGCGCCGGCACCCGCCAGGTGGCCGCCTTGGACGATAAGATATTCGTTGCGGATCGGACGCCCGCCGAAGAAGCACTCCAGGATTTCGTGCGTGCCCGCCGCATAGCGTGCCTGCGCGGAGAGCGTCGTGCCGGACGTGTGCGGAGTCATGCCTTCATGCGGCATGGTCCGCCACGGATGATCCTTTGGCGCCGGCTGCGGGTACCAGACGTCGCCGGCATAGCCCGCGAGCCGGCCGCTTTTCAACGCTCTCACGACCGCGTCGCGGTCGCAAAGCTTGCCGCGCGCGGTGTTCACGAGATAGGTGCCGCGCTTCATCAGCGCGAGTGTCTTATCATTGATCATGTGTTCCGTCTCTTTATAGAGCGGAGTGTGAAGGGTGACCACGTCGCAGACCTTGAGCAGGCTTTCCATATTTTCGTGGAACGTGACGTTGAGTTCCTTCTCGACCTCGGTGGGGAGGCGGTGGCGGTCAGTATAGTGCAGCTTGACGTCGAACGGTTTCAGCCGACGCAACACGGCAGTGCCGATACGCCCCGCGCCAACGGTGCCGACATGCATGCCTTCGAGGTCATAGGCGCGCTCGGCGCAATCGGCGATGTTCCAGCCGCCCCTGCGCACCCAGTCATGCGACGGAATGTAGTTGCGCACGAGGCTCAGGATCATCATGACCGCGTGCTCAGCCACGCTGATACTGTTCGAATAGGTGACTTCGGCAACGGTGACACCGTGCTTGCTGGCGGCTTCGAGATCGGTGTGATCCGAGCCGATGCCGGCGGTGATGATCAGCTTCAGCTTCTTCGCCTTGGCGATCCGCTCGGCCGTCATATAGGCCGGCCAGAAGGGCTGCGAGATCACGACATCCGCATCGGGCAGCTCGCGGTCGAGGGTCGAGTTGGGCGGCTCCTTATCGGAGGTGACGATGAGCTTATGGCCGTTGTCGGCCGCCCACTTCTTCAAGCCCAGCGCGCCGGAGACGCTGCCGAGCAGTTCGCCCGGCTTGAAATCGATATGCTCGGGCGTCGGAGTGGTCTGACCGTCGGGATAGGATTTGATCACGGGAATGCTGTCGCGGGCGTAAGTCTTGGGATAGCCGTCGACAGGGTCGTCATAGAGAACGGCGATGATCTTAGCCATAAGCTCCTCCTTTGCAGGCTCCTCCCCCGAAGGCTGACGTTGCAGCGCGCGGATACTCGCGCCGTTTGGGCACAAGTGCCAATTGATTGTTACGTATGACCATCGATGATGTTTATCAAGGAGGGTCACAACGAAGCACATCGAAATGGAGAACTATAGAGAACTGCGTTGAGATGACGGAAAAGCTGGATGGCGACACAGCGCTAGACGCTGCTGCCCGAGCGAACACACGAGAGAACGTGCGCCTCACCTTCGATCAGAAGGTTGAGCGTGTCATCCAGGAAATCGTTGACTCGAACTTCGATTTATATAAGCGGATCACCGATAGATTGCCCGCTATCGTCACGGGCATATTTTGGATCTGGTGCAAGCTCGATGGCGTCGAACCGACGTTATGCGGTTTGTGGCCTATCCGCCGACCCCGGCCGAAGAAAAACTCATGGGCGATCATACTACGGGCGCCAATATCGACATCAATCCGCGGGCGGCAAGCCGACTGACGTGCTACCCTTTACTGATCCCAGTATTTGGAAAGGGGATGGAGAAGAGCGCGACAGGTGGGGCGATCTCACGCTTACCGATGGACACTACCGTTGCCCAAAATGCTCAAAGCTTGAATTGCGTTTTGGAACTAATGTGGGCGGGCATGCAGGGATATTGTTCGATTGACAACGGGGCTGCTCCACCGGCTTCGGCAACCGGCGTGCATGCACTCGACGAGGCGGTTTCAAACAAGAGAGGCAAAATGGTCAGAGGTCTGAGAGAGGTGCTTCGGCGAGTTGCTCCGCGCCGCCTCGAATGGATAACAGATGTTCTCTTCACCGGCGACGACGAGACTTTCCAACAGCTCCGGGAAGGCAGATGGGTCAGCGGCCGGTTCCACGGAAACATTCGCATCGACCAGCCGACCGATCGTCATGGCGAGGGGCAGCAGCACGCTCACGTCTATGGGCGAAATTCGAAGCAACAGCTTGTCGCGGTCCATTTCGATGGGACAGCGAGCCACGGAACAAGAGGGCGGCTCCACCCGAGAGACGCTGACGCGCTGCGCGCCCAAGGGTTCGAAATTCCTCAAAACAACATCGTGGAGTGGACGGTCGTGGAAGACCCTCCGGGATTACTGCTTGAATAAGAATGTGCGGCAGGATCATCCAAAGCAGCGGACCGCTCCGTTATTTCTTCGTCGATGGCATGAGCGTGCGCGATAGCCGCGTCCACAATCACCCGCCTCGATGGAACGCCGCGCCCGGCCAGATTGCGCTGGGGTCTTATTCCGCATTGGTGCCAGGACCCGAAAGGCGCGCGCAAGCCGATCAATACCAAGTGCGAGACCGTGCGCACCTTGCCGACATTCCGAGACGCCTATGCCCGGCGGCGCTGCATCGTTCCGGTGTGGCTTCTTTGAATGGAAGGCGATGAAGGGGCAGAAAGCCAAACAGCCCTACGCGATCACCATGAAAGACGGCAGTCCGTTCGGGCTCGGCGGAGTCTGGGAGAACTGGAGAGACCCAGCCTCGGGCGAATGGCTTCGGACCTTTGCGGTCATCACGACAGATGCCAATGAATTGGTGGCCGAGATCCAGGATCGCATGCCGTTGATCACTGCACCGAGCGATTATGCGCGATGGCTCAGCGACGATCCCGATCCGCGCGAACTGCTGCGGCCGTTCCGGCCGCTCCAATGCGGATGTGGCCGATCTCGACGCGGGTCGTTTGCGCCAACCGGCGAGAGCAATGCAATTGCATATGCAAACGATATGCATCGCGCGCCAGTTGGTTTGCGCAAATGCCGGCGCGCTCGCCAGAAGGCGCCTTCGCGGGGGGCTCCGCAACGACGCACTCAAACGTAACTTGCGAAACGCAATACGAGCGACGTCGAGGAAATCATCTAAGAATTGAAGCGCGAGAGCAAAGCGTCGATCGTAGCGAGCCCAAAAGGAACTTTGGTTTTATCCGACGTCGCCCGATCTTACGGCCAAGGCGTTCAGGACCTCCTCCGCAGCTCTGTCACTTTAACCCTTCACTGCGAATTTGATTTCCGCTACAGCAATCGCTCCGCACTCGGTGTCGAGGACGTAGAACGCGTCTCCAAGATTGCAGCGGGGATTTCCGGCAAGCGCCTTACATATCGGCAGCCTAACGAGGCACGCTTAGACAACAAGCGCAAACCGCAGTAAATGGCCGCAAGGAAAATACGAGAAGGATTTACTTCTGGTTCCGGGCCGCTAGGTTAGGTTTCGCGTATGCGTGCGCGATCAAGGTGAACTCAATCGTGCCGTAAAATCAGCGTTGAAGCATGCCCAAGATCGCTTTGTCGGTATAGGAAACCATTCGGGACAGCCCATGACATCTTTATCTGATGGTCAAGCGCCTCGTGTGCGCCGTGAACACGATCTCCTTGGCGAGCGCGATGTACCTGAAGATGTCTATTATGGCATTCAAACCTTGCGTGCCGCAGAAAATTTTCATTTCACGGATCTGCCGATCAGTCATTTCCCAGCGCTTATTCAAGCACTCGCCATGGTGAAGAAAGCCGCCGCCATCGCCAACAGCGCCTGCGGCCTGCTCCCGTTGACCAAAGAAGCTGCGATCCTGTCCGCCTGCGACGATGTCATTGCTGGTACCCTGGATTCATCCTTCATCGTTGATGTGCTCCAGGGCGGGGCTGGCACTTCGGTCAATATGAACATGAACGAGGTCATTGCTAATCGCGGTCTCGATTACCTAGGCCGGCCCCGTGGCGACTACGCAGCTTTGCATCCGATCGACGACGTCAACATGTCGCAATCGACGAATGATGCCTACCCTACGGCGGTTCGTCTCGCGATCATCATGAGCAGTCGCGAGGTTGCCGCAGCACTTGAAACTCTAATTGCGGCCTTTTGCGCTAAGGCCGAAGAGTTCGCCGACATCGTCAAGATTGGCCGCACGCAATTGCAGGATGCCGTGCCGATTAGGCTGGGCGAAGAGTTTGGCGCTTATGCTGTTACTCTGCGCGAGGATGAGGCGCGCATTGCGGAAGCTGCGCATCTCTTCTGCGAGGTCAATCTCGGCGGCACGGCGGTTGGCACGAGTCTCAATGCCGATCCGTGCTATGCAGCGCGTGCCGTTGGCGCATTGTCAGAGATCAGTGGCGTGAAGCTTGTACAATCAGTAAATCTTCTCGAGGCGAGCTGGGACACCGGCGCCTATGTCCTCTTTTCTGGTGTTCTCAAGCGCATCGCAGTCAAGCTTTCCAAGATCGCCAGTGATCTGCGACTTTATCCAGCGGGCCGCGCGCTGGCATCGGCGAGATTCGCCTGCCGCCAATGCAGCCTGGGTCGTCGATCATGCCGGGCAAAGTCAATCCAGTAATTCCTGAGGCCGTCAATCAGATCTGCTTCCAGGTCATTGGCAATGACCTCGCCGTTACAATGGCGGCCGAAGCGGGGCAATTGCAGCTCAATGCCTTCGAGCCCGTGATTATTTATAACATTTTGAGCTCGATGCGACTGGTCGCTCGCGCGATGGACACCCTGGCAACGCGCTGCGTCTTAGGGATTACTGCCGATGAAGCGCGCTGCCGTGCCGGCGCGGAAGCAAGTACTGCATTGGCGGCGGCGCTGATTCCGGTTATCGGCTATGAACGCTGTGTCGAGATTGCCAAATCGGCGCTCCTGTCGGGGCGCACCATTCGCGAAGTTGCGCTCGCTGAAGGGCTGGATCCGACCTTAGTGGCGCAGCTCCTAGATGCCGCGCATATGACAGGTCCCAAGCCGCTGCCGCGCGGCAAGCGCTAACTCCTTTCGCTCGACGAGCCGGGCTCGGCGCGTTGCCCTCTTTCGGTTGGCCGTCAAGCGCGGAGTCATGTTTTCGACACGGCCAAGATCTACGGGATCGAAGTTCTTGTTATGAAGGCGATCATCTCACCGCCGCAGCTCCGTTCGCGATGGAATGGGTCCTGACGGCAAACGTTGCTGGCAGCGACAGGGCGAGCCGGAAGAAAGATGGAGCTGTCACGAAATGGACCATCGCGAAATAAGAATCAACCGGCGTAGCGCGATTGTGTCCTCGGCCAAGAAAGTTGTTATCACACACTCTATGTCATCGGCGCACACGAAATCCGGTTGAGATGTTCTGCGGGATGAAACTGTGCAACTGCAATTGGGTTGAGGAAGTCCCCGCGGGCGAAGATTCTCAAAGCTGACCGACAAAACTAGCAATCTGCGGGCGATCCGCAAGGCCTCCGCCAGACTGGTCCGTTAAGCGCCGGCTGATTTTTCTTACGCCGAGTTTGGCGACAATGTCGGCTTCGAATTAGCGTCCTTCTTGGAGGAGGCAAAGTTCAAACAGGCAACTTTCGGTCGCAACGTCCGATTTGCGGTACTAGTGCTCATCGGCACATCGCAGGCCGTGATCCCTGCTGACGGGCTGGACTTCCGCGCGTGCCAGAGCATTGCTTGGCATCGACGTCTAGGGCCTCAAAGTCGCCCTTGTCCTCCACCCCGCCGGCCATTGCGCCATTGCGGGGGTCGTGCTGGTGACGGCGGATGCTGTCGCAAGCAAAGGAGGAGATTATGATCAAACTCACAGACAGTCAGTTGATCGTGCTTTCGAAGGCGGCTGCCCGAGACGATGGTGCGGCGGTTGTTCCTGATCGGATGAACAGGGCGGCCGCCGCGAAGGTCGGATCGAGCCTCGTCGGTCGCAAGCTGATGCGAGAGATCCGCTCGAAGCCAGGGATGCCGATCTGGCGCGAGGACGAAGATAAGCGGCATATCAGCCTGATCATGACCCGAGCGGGTCGCGATGCGATTGGCGTCGCGGATGACGGAAGCGATGCTGAGCCGCCGGTCGGCACGAAGAGCAACAAGCTGAAGCCTGCAGATACAGAGCATCCGCCCATCGGCGGCCTGCCCCGTGCCGGCTCGAAGCAGGCGCTGGTCGTCGCGATGTTGTCGAAGGACAAGGGCGTGACGCTCGACGCTTTGATCAAGGCCACGGGCTGGCTCCCCCATACGACTCGCGCAGCCATGACAGGTCTTCGTAAGCGAGGCTTTGCAATCGAACGGACCCTCCACGAAACGAAGGGATCGCTCTATCGGATCGTCGGCGATTCGAAAGTCTCGGCCCAGGCCTGATTTCATGGCGAGAGCAACCAAACGTCGGCAGAAGGCCCATGCCCCGACTGCCGATCTCGATGCCGAGCTGGCCCGTATCGCCGCAATGAACGTCGATGAACTTCGGGACCTGTGGCGTCATAGGCTGGGGCAGGAACCACCCGCGGCGTTCACCAAAGACCTAATGGCCCGCGCTCTCGCGCATTGGCTTCAGGAAGAAGACGTCGGCGGCCTTAGCCCGCAGCTCCGCAGGCTTCTCGGCTCGTCATCCAAGACAGTCGGAGCGCCTGTTCGGCATATGAAGACCGGCTCCATCATCGTCCGGGAACACCAGGGCAAGCTCCATGAAGTTCTGGTCGTGTCCGGGGGTTTTTGCTGGCAGGGACAGATCTTCGCGAGCCTGTCAACCATCGCCCGCAAGATCACCGGTACGAGCTGGAACGGACCCCGTTTCTTCGGCCTGCGCGGCGCTGAGGAGCCAAAAGCTCCAGAAGTCGTAGTTCCAAGACGAACGACAGCCAGTGCCAAGCCGCCCTCACGATCCGATTTGGTCAAGGCCAGATTTCAGCTGGGCCCCCGTGCAAAGACCTCGAGGGTCCAGCATGAAGCCGGTCGCCCCCAAGGCGCAGCGCTGCGCGATCTACACGCGCAAATCGACCGAGCATAATCTCGATCTCGCCTTCAATTCTCTCGATGCCCAAAGGGAGGCCTGCGAAGCCTATGTCAAGAGCCAGGCCCACGAAGGCTGGAGGCTTGTCCCGGATCACTTCGACGACGGTGCCTTCTCCGGTGCCTCCCTCGATCGCCCTGCGTTGCAGGACCTTCTGGAGGAGGTTCGGGCCCAAAAGGTCGATATCATCATCGTCTACAAGGTTGACCGGCTGACGCGGTCCTTGGCCGACTTTGCCAAGCTCGTCGAGCTCTTCGACGCAACATGAAGTCTCGTTCGTCTCGGTGACCCAATCCTTCAATACGACGTCGAGCATGGGGAGGCTGACCCTCAACGTCCTCCTCTCCTTCGCCCAGTTCGAGCGGGAGGTTATCGGGGAACGGGTACGGGACAAGATCGCCGCCTCGAAACGCAAGGGCCTCTGGGTCGGCGGCCCCGTCCCTCTCGGCTATAGGAGCATTGACAAAAAGCTCGAGATTGTCCCGGAAGAAGCGGCTCTGGTCCGCAAAATCTACGAGGACTATCTGCGGCTCGGCTCGATCGGCGAGCTGGCGGCTGCCCTCAACAGTGAAGGTGTTAGACCAAAACCCAGAAAGCTCGCGAACGGCGGGGTCATCGCGGCCACCCGTTTCTATGTCGGTCCTCTCGCCCACATGTTGAAGAACCGGTTCTACATTGGCGAGATCGTCTATCGCGGCGAGACGCACAGAGGGGAACACGAGCCGATTCTCGACCGGGGTCTGTTCGAGGCCGTCCAGGCGCGTCTGGCAGAAGGGGTCGTTCAACAAAAACTCGCGCGATCGAAGTCCCCCGCGATCCTCACCGGCCTCTTCTTCGACGACCGCGGCAACCGAATGAGCCCGAGCCACGCCAACAAGAAGGGCGTCCGTTACCGCTATTACGTCTCACAGGCATTGTTGCAGAATCGCAAATCAGAAGCTGGCACTATCACTCGTGTGTCGGCGCCCGATGTCGAGGCGCTCGTCTGCAAGGCGCTGCGCGAGGCGCTGAAGACGAACGACGAGATCTATGATGGCGACCTCATCCGGCAGTACGTCAAGCAGGTCACGATTTACGCCAATAACCTGGAGATAACGCTCCGAAGCGAAGAAGAAGAGACCGGAGCTGATGTTCCAACCTCTCTTGGGATCGCCTTCACTCCAAATCTTCCCTTGACCAAGGGGATCTCGCGCTCACCGGTCGATCGGGACGCCCTCGCCCGTGGAACACGTGACGCGCTGCTGCATGCAATCAAACGCGCACGGGATTGGATGGATTCGATCCTTGGCGGCAAGGCAGCATCCTTCGAAGAGATCGCCTCCGCCGAAGGTCTTGTTGAACGCCATGTTCGGCGCCTCGCCGTTCTTGCTTTCCTCTCACCCAAAATCGTCCAGGCGATCGCCGACGGCACCGCTCCCGCTGGCCTGACTGTCTCGCTCCTCACACGGGCGTTGCCTCTTACTTGGTCCGCACAAGAGCAAACGCTCGGCATCGGCTGAGGCCGATTTGAAATTTCACGACACCGACCGTTGCATGTAGGCCAGACCCGCTCGCGCCGCAGCGTAGGAGCGCCTGCAGGAGAGAACCAGTCTCCTCCCGAATCGAACCGGTCTCTTCTCGCGCCGGACAAAAATTCCGGACATTGCAAAATGGCGGCTGGCTTCAGCCCCGTGCAGGGATCCGATCGAGGCTGGGCTTGCCAAGGCGCCTCTTATGCCCCCGATTTTTCCCTAGACACTATCCGGCCCGTGAATTGGCCTATCAAGACCAAATCTACCAATCTTGTCCGCCGGATCGAGAAAGCAAAACCGTGTTGCTCGCTGAGCACGGCGACGGCCATCGATGGCCAAATAAGGTAGAGGCTGGCCTGGAATGCCTAACGGCGGCAGCCCGAATGCCTTGAGACCTCATATCGCTTCCGAGCTGCTGAGACCGCCACCCAATATTTTGCCCCGTGACGCCACCCCTCGCGGGCAGGTGTGTCGATGGATTGGGCTAGGCCGTGATATTGGGTGGCGCTTACAGTGCGAGGGTGATCTTCGCCCAAGACTGGAGGGTGAGTGTGAGTCCTTTGTCGATGTCTGTCATTGTCTTTGCATGCGTTTTGGGCGGGGCGTTTGTCGGCATATTTCTCCACAACAGCTTGCCGGAGCATCATCTGAGCGGCGCTACAAAGGATGTCGTGAGACTGGGAACAGGGCTGATTGGGACGATCGCCGCTCTCGTGCTCGGATTGCTGATCGCTTCGGCAAATAGCACTTATGAAACTCAGAGCAGTCAAGTCCAGCAGTTGACCGCCAATATCGTTGTGCTCGACCGCATCCTAGCGCAGTACGGGCCGGAAACAGATTCCGCCCGCAATCTGTTGCGTCGCGTTGTCGCCTCTGTGGCCGATCGAGTTTGGCGCCAGAACGGTTCTGGTTCTGGGAAGGCGGCGCCGTTCGAAGCGAGCGCTGCAGGCTTATCACTCTACGATGAGATTCTGAAACTGGCGCCGCGGAACGAGACGCAACGCTCTCTCCAAGCCAAGGCAATGGACACCGCCCAAGATCTCACGAAGACGCGGTTACTCTTGTTCGCCGAGGCAGGGAGGACAATGCCCATGCCCTTCCTTGTGGTACTGGTTTCCTGGCTCGCCATCATATTTGCGAGCTTCAGCCTCTTCGCCGACAACAACGCAACCACGATTGTCGCCTTGGTCATTTTCGCGCTTTCGGCATCTGCTTCGATCTTCCTGATCCTCGAGCTAAGTCAGCCATTCACGGGCCTTATGATCATTTCCAGCGAGCCACTGCGCCACGCACTTGCGCCCCTCAGCCTTTAACGGACACACTCCGTCGTGGACAACAGAACGACGAGGATCGGCGGAGTAACTCCCTCCAGGATTGCGCACTCTCGCGCACGCCGTCGATCAAGCCGACGAGCTCCTTCTTGCCCTCGGGCGTGGCGCCGATGATGACCAGCAGGCACTGCGCGGCGTCCTCGAGCCGGGCCTGCACGTGGATGCCGTCCACCCAGACGTAGACGTAGCGCTTGGCTGAGAGATCGCGTTTGCTCCAGCGCGCGTGTTCCTCCGACCAGGCGTCCTTGAGCCGCGCGACGGTCGAAGCCGAGAGCCCGCCAGCATCCTTACCGAGCGACCAGCGCCTCCGCGAAGTCGCCGCTAGAAACGCCCTCGAGGTAGAGAATTGGGATCAGCACTTCGAGACTTTTCGACCGGCGCGCATCGGGCTGGGACTATCCCAAGCTAAAGCCGAGCGAGCATCTGACGGATCACTTCGGTCTGGTTAGCGACTTCCTCAGTGAGTGTTGGAGCCGGCTGCGGACAGGGAATTGTGTTTCGGTCATGCAAGGACGCGTGCATCTCGGCGGCGCGCTCAGTGGCCGTGACATCGAGGCGGTCAACAAGACCGTCAGCGGCCTCACCAAGCTGCTGTTCCCCGACCCCGAAATGCCCGTGCCCGATGAGGATCTTGAGTGGATCATCCGGATGGCGTTGGAGTCCCGTCGACGCGTCAAAGAGCAGCAGAGACGTGTCTTCAAGAGCGAGTTCCGCAACACCCACTTCAGCTACATTCTGGGCGCGGAGGGCGTTGAGCAATTCGTCTCCACGCCAGAACTCCATAGCGACGAAGCCATCGAGAGCGATCCGCCCCCGCCCGGACAAGTATGGGGCGTCAGTCTCGGTACCACGGAGGCCGGTCCCGGGCTCTATCGTATAGAGGTCACGTGCGGCCCTGGTGGTGGTGTGAAAATCTTAAACCAACCGACGCCACCGGCGTTCCGCGAGAGTGTCCGCGTCGGGGAGCAAAACCTTTACACGCGTTCAAAGGAACTCGTTGGCGACCGAAATCCGCGTGAAGAGGAATTCTCCATTCAGATGCGTCCGATGGATGCAGACAAGACGGGCGCGATTAGTAATTCGGCATGGGAGACGCGCGATGAAAACGACAATCGCGTAGAACTAGCCGAACCCTCGCATGGAAACTCATTGTGGACGACGTCACGCTCGCCCTGGCGCTACATGTGCTCGCAGTCATTCATTGGATCGGCGGCCTCGCCTTCGTGACGCTCATAGTGCTGCCCCTCGCCGGACTGCGTCCGACCGCCAACGAGGGTCTTGCACTTTTCGACGCCGTGGAACGGCGCTTTGGAACGGCAATTCCACGTCCTGTATCACATCGAGCGCTACCACACCAAAGCCGCCGATGCGCAGGCTGGGCATAATCGCCGGTCGGCTGCCGCAGCCGGTCTCAGCCAAACGTGACATGCACTCGTCGTGAAACATCTTTCGCGCGGTCCGCGTTAGGCGTATGTCTCCGTTTCAACTTGAGCTGGCGCGATGCCTCGATCAGCTGGCTGGCGGTCTTGATCTCCGGTCTCTTGCCGATCACGGCTGCAGTCGCCTCTTCCAGTGATCGGACCATGTCAGCTTCGGCTCACTTGAATCATCGGAATCGACTGGATGCTGCTTGAGCAACTCCACGACAGAGCGTCGCATGAACTGAGAGCGTGTAAGATCCTGCTGCTCGCAGACGAGGTCGACCTTGTCTAGGATCTCGGCTGGTATCCTGAACGCAGCGAACTTATCTGGCGACGGTTGGAATTCTCTCAATGTGAGTGCCTCCTTATTTTTTGATGGTTTCGATCTTGAGATGCTCTATGCGCGCTGTCTCGATAACAGTCCATATAACGGGTTTAATCTATTTATATGCCGTTCGATCTCGTATCGGGTAGCAAAGCAATCGCCAGCCTGGCGCCAGAGGCCCCGACCACGCAGGTCAAGGAGCTCGTCTCCAACCTTTGCTGGCCGAGATGCGACATTGTGCAAGCTGTAATCACACATTGAGGTCACTCCTTCTTGCCATTTGCGGCGAAAAGGCAGTTGTTGTCCCCTAGATCTTTACCGGGCCGACCATGAAACACCCGTCCGAGAATCAGCCACAGGAGGTTCTTGCCGGTCTCGTCGAGCGCGTCACCTACCATAATGCCGAGAACGGCTTCTGCGTTCTGCGGGCCAAGGCGCGTGGGCATCGTGACGTCGTGACCGTGGTAGGCCATGCCGCAACCATTTCTGCCGGCGAGTGGATCACGGCGTCAGGCGAATGGGTCAACGATCGGACACACGGCCAGCAGTTCAAGGCGCGGTTCCTGCGCACATCGCCCCCAACCTCGGCCGACGGCATCGAGAAGTACCTCTCGTCGGGCATGATCCGGGGCATCGGCCCGGCCTACGCCAAGAAGCTCCTGCGCGCCTTCGGCGAGAAGGTCTTCGACGTGATCGAGGCGACACCGGACCGGCTGCGCGAGGTCGATGGCATCGGGCCGGTCCGCGCTGCCAGCATTGTCGCCGCCTGGGCCGAGCAGAAGGCGGTGCGGGAAATCATGGTGTTCCTGCACAGCCACGGTGTCGGCACGGCGCGGGCGGTGCGCATCTACAGGACCTACGGCCCCGACGCCATCCAGGTCATGACCGAAAACCCATATCGCTTGGCGCGCGACATCCGCGGCATCGGCTTCAAGACGGCCGACGCCATCGCGATGAAGCTCGGCATTGGGAAGACCGCCATGGTGCGGGTCCGCGCGGGGATTTCCTATGCGCTGACCGAGGCCATGGATGAGGGACATTGCGGCTTGCCGACAGAAGAGCTGATACCGCTTGCTGAAAAGCTGCTCGAGGTCCCGCAGGAACGCATCCGAACCGCACTGGACCTGGAGTTGCAGGAGGGCACGGTGGTCGCCGACCGGGTTGGCGAAACGCCGTGTGTATTTCTGGCCGGCTTGCATCGGGCGGAGCGCACCATCGCCGAACGGCTGATGCGGCTTGCAAATGGCACGCTGCCTTGGCCCTGGATCGATCCGGACAAGGCCTTACCGTGGGTCGAGGGGCGCATCGGTCTTGCCCTCGCCGAAAGCCAGGTCGCGGCGATCCGGCTCGCACTGATTTCCAAGGTGTTGGTCATGACCGGTGGCCCCGGCGTTGGCAAAACTACCATCGTCAATGCCATTCTGCGCATCCTCGCGGCGAAGGGCACCAGCCTTCTGCTGTGCGCTCCGACCGGCCGCGCTGCGAAACGTATGACCGAGGCGACTGGCTTCGAGGCTAAGACCATTCACCGGCTGCTGGAGGTCGACCCTAAGGGCGGCGGGTTCAAGCGCGGCGACGACAACCCGCTGGACTGTGACTTGTTGGTTGTCGACGAGACCTCCATGGTCGATGTCATGCTGATGCAGGCGCTCATCAAGGCGGTGCCGGACAAAGCCGCCCTCTTGATCGTTGGCGACATCGACCAGCTTCCTTCTGTTGGCCCCGGCCAAGTGCTGGCCGATGTCATCTCATCCGGCGCGATGCCGGTGGTGCGCCTCACCGAAGTATTCCGGCAGGCGGCCCAAAGCCAGATCATCGTCAATGCACACCGCATCAACCACGGGGTCATGCCGGATCTTCGCAAACCCGAAGCCGAGAGCGACTTCTATTTTGTCGAGGCTGATGATCCCAAGACCGCGGTTCCGCGCATCGTCGAGTTGGTCAAAACCCGCATCCCGCGCCACTTCGGTCTCGATCCAATCCGCGATGTCCAGGTTCTCTGCCCGATGAACCGAGGCGGCGTTGGAGCACGCTCCCTCAACATTGAGCTCCAGGCCGCATTGAATCCGGCGGGCGAGCGCAAGGTCGAGCGATTTGGCTGGACCTTTGCGCCCGGCGACAAGGTCATGCAGATCGAGAACGACTATGACAAGGAGGTCTACAATGGCGACATTGGGTTTGTGGCGGACGTTGAGCCTGAGGAAGGCGAACTCACCGCCAGCTTCGACGGACGCTCGGTCAGCTATGGCTTTGGCGAGCTCGACGCCCTAGTGCCGGCATACGCCGCGAGCATCCACAAGAGCCAAGGCTCAGAATATCCAGCCGTGGTCATTCCGGTCATGACGCAGCACTACGCCATGCTGCAGCGTAATTTGCTCTACACCGCCGTCACCCGTGGCAAGCGGCTTGTCGTTCTGGTTGGACAGAAGAAGGCCATCGCCATCGCGGTGCGCAACGTCTCGGGCCGGAGGCGTTGGTCAAAGCTGCAGGAGTGGCTGCGTCCCGGCCCGTCCCACTCGCGGCCGATCGGCATGGCGGGTTGAGCCGCGGTGGCAGCGCATTTACGCAACAAGCCGGAGATGTGGTTGTTCGCCGGACCCAGGAGCAAAAGGGACCTGATCGCCGACGCCCCCGCTCGAATCGATTCCGACAAGAAGCGGGAATGGGCTGAGCAACAGTACAATCTTCAACTTGCCGCTCGCTATGATGCACTCTCGGCTCGTCTTTCGCCCGGCGCCTCGTTGTCAACAGCATTTACGGGTGGCCTGCACCCGGTTCGGAAGACACCAAGTTAGGTGTTTTAATGGGACCGGAGGTGGGTCATGGAGAGACGAAGGTTTACACGGGAGTTCAAGCTTGAGGCTGTTCGGCTGATCAGGGATCGTGGCGTATCGTACGCGCAGGCGGCGCAAGACCTAAACGTGCATCCGACGCAGCTGCGCAATTGGGTGAAGGCGGCCTTTGCGGACGATTCGCAGCATGCGTTTCCTGGCCGAGGTCAGATGAAGCCGGAACAGCTGGAGATCACGCGGCTCAAGCGCGAGGTGATCAAGCTGAAGGCGGAGCGGGATATCCTAAAAAAAGCCGCGGCCTACTTCGCGAAGGAATCGACGTGAAGTTCGCCTTCATTGCGAAGCACCGGGGGATCTGGCCGGCGGACTGGTTGTGCGGGGCGCTCGGTGTCTCGCGGGGTGGCTTCTATGCCTGGCTGAAGCGGCCGCGCAGTCGCCGCAGCCGGATTAATGAGGAACTCGGCGCTAAGGTTCGTGCGAGCTTCCTCGCCAGCGATCGAACTTATGGTGCCAGGCGGGTATGGCACGACCTTCTTGCCGAAGGGATGTCGTGTGGGCTGCATCGGGTCGAGCGATCGATGCGATTACAGGCTCTCAAAGCCCGTCCGCGCCGGCGTCGCCTGCCGCCCGATCTGGGTGAGCGGCAGGTCGCCGCCGTCGCCCCGAACGTGCTCGACCGCAGCTTCGCGGCGCCCGCTCCGAACCGCAAATGGATTGTTGACTTCACGTATGTGTGGACGGCGGAGGGCTGGCTCTATGTGGCTGCCGTGATCGATCTGTTCTCCCGGCGCGCGGTGGGCTGGTCGATGAGCGCGGCGATGACGGCCCAGCCGGTCACCGATGCTTTGGTGATGGCGATCTGGCGCCGCGGCAAACCGGATGCGCTGCTGCACCACTCCGATCGCGGCAGCCAGTACACCAGCGAGCAGTTCCAGAAGCTGATAGCCGATCACGGCGTCATCTGCTCGATGAGCCGTTCCGGCAACGTCTGGGACAATGCGGCGATGGAAAGCTTCTTCTCATCGCTGAACACGGAGCGTACCGCACGCAAGACATACCGCACGCGTGATGAGGCAAAAGCTGATGTGTTCGATTACATCGAATGCTTCTACAATGCTAAACGGCGGCACTCGACTATCGGCTACAGGAGCCCCCTGGAGTTCGAGATGCAGGCCGGATTAGCTTAGGCAGGGTGTCAACCGAACCGGGTGCAGGCCAGATCGGCGGCGCGGCGCCCTCCGAATACCTCCATAAAATTCAACACCTCCGGCAAGTGCAACTTAGCGATTCCGACATGAGCGCCATTCTTGAGAGCCATTCGATTTCCGCGGCCAGCTTAGTGCGGATGACTTCGACGCCTTCTATCTAGCGCGAAAAGCTGCATTGCTCTCGCTGATAGAACGAGTGATGGGTAAGCAATTGCTTGTTATGCCAACGACGGAGGAAGCTCCGGAGGAGACCGAAGAGGAAGAGAACGAATTAATTTCTGCAGCGTGAGCCAGACCGCCGCCTTCGCGGGTCTTCTCACCACCACATAGCGCATGCCTTTATGACGCGCTTTCTTCCATGATTGTCCCTTCAATTTCCCCCTCCAGGACAGGCACTTCTAGTCCTTCGATCTCCTGAAGTGCCCGGCCTGCTATGCCTTGCAGATCGCCATACATACCGACAGTTGAACTCGATGACGCCCTGGATCTGAGCCTCACGCTTTGCCCAAAGGCGTGTCATTGCCCTTTTTTCCCGGTCTAGGTCGGCTTGCATGTCAGAGAACTTTTCGACGATCGCTTGCACGCGATGCCGAAATTTTGGGCCTGTCAGATATTGATAGACAAGCTCCATTTTTGTTTCTTGGCCATTCTGGGTCTGGCGGGTGTTGGCGACTTCGATTAGCGTTTGCCGAAGTGCTATCGCCAACGGTATTGCGAAGCGGGGGTCAGTAACCCAGATGCCATCAATAGGTCCGAAGTTGTCGATATCCTTGGGCAGAGCACGAGATATCAAGACGGCCATGTCGGCATTTGCAACGCGCTGATCTGCGCGTAGCTTGGCCAGCCAGCCGTCACTCCAGCTCTTCGTTCTTTTCGATTCCCAGAGAATTGACCCACAGGACTGGCCCATCGGGCCGCAAACCCTGTGAAGCACATCACCACCTAACTCGCCTTTTTTGACAGGCTCGATGTTGTCCATTGGGAAATTGATCTGCAGCGTTGTCTCAAGTTCGAGCTCCAATGCCTCACCCTGCAGCAGCTGCGAAGCGTGCCGGCTCTCTTCGGCGCGCTCGCGAGCCTCCCGCCGCCAGGTGAACAGCTGCTGCGGCGTCAACCCGTACCGGCGCGCCACGTCCGACACGACCGCGCCCGGCGCGAGTGTCTCCTCAACGACACGGGCCTTATCATCCTCTGAAAACCGGCGCCGTCTGCCGGTCCCAGTGATCACCTCCAGCCGGCGAACAGTCGTCACCTCCGGCTCAAGCGTATGGTCAAGCGTAGACACACGCCGATCCCCGTTTCAGAGATCGTCACACTCGCCGATCACCAATGTCAGGGGAAGGCGGGATCACAACGACGCTTACAAATCAGTCATGGCGATCCCACCAGCAACTTTGGCAGCCTTACAAGATTGTATGCAACTGCCGTGAAGGCAAAGGCCCAGTCCACCTTGTCCAAGCCGCGCAGCTTGGTCTTGCGCATCCCGGCGACCGTCTTGATCCAGCCGAAGGCTTCCTCGATGCGCTTGCGGATGCGCAAGGACGCAACATAGCCAGGGTGGCGGGTGGTGCGTTTGTCAATGGCCGAGCGCCGTCGATTGGCGTTCTGCGCCACGTGGGGACGGACGTTGAGCGTCCGCAGTTCCTCGACGAATTCGGCGGCATCATAGCCCCCGTCAGCGCCCAGAGTGATGGCGCGTGGCCGGTCGCCCAGCGGCTCGATCATGTCGAGTGCCGCCAACCGCTCGGCATGACCGGAAACGCGGGTCAGCCTGGTGTCGACGATCAGGCCAGAGCGGTTCTCCATCAAGCCATGGCCGATGAAGCACAGCTTGGCCTCCATGCCCGGCCCCTTGCGGTAGAGCATGGCGTCGGGATCGGTGGCGCTCTCGTGGGTCTCGTTGGACCGCTTCTCGCCCCGGAAATCGACCGGAGCGTTGCGCCCACCGCCACCCCCGCCGTCATCCTTCCCCGCGCTCTTGGGCTTGAAACTTTTCATCGAGGCCCATGCCTCGACCAGCGTGCCGTCGACGCTGAAATGCTCGCTCGACAGCAGCCGCTTGACCCGGGGCTGGGCCAGCACGGCGGCTAGGAACTTGGCGGCGATGTCACCCTCCAGCAGGCGGTCGCGGTTCTTGGAGAATGTGGAATGATCCCAAACAGGATCATCGCCCAACCCCACGAACCAGCGGAACAGCAGGTCGAACTCCAGCCTCTCCATCAACTGGCGCTCTGACCGGATCGAATAGAACGCCTGCAGCAGCATGGCCCTCAGCAGCATCTCCGGCGCGATGGAAGGCCGCCCCGTCCCCGAATACAGCGCCGCGAAGTCGCCCGACAGCGCGCTAAGCGCCACGTTGGCGATCTCCCGGATCGGCCGCAGCGGATGATCCCGCCGTACCCGATCCTCCAGATCAACGTAGGAGAACAACTCCCCCGATCGCTTGTCCGTCCCGCGCATCGTCCCCTCGGCCAAATCATTCGGCCGATTGAATCATGCCCCTCCGCGCGGTGCCATCGGGTTTTTCAACAGCCTGTTAGTGTGGAATCGCTAGGGGAAACTCACTTAGTAATAGTCTAATTCCGCCGATTGCCAGTCGGGCGCAGTTGCGTAATGCTTACGACATAAGCCCCCCGATTGGGAATGACAGAATGGCTTCTGAACTGAGTAATGCCTGTTTGGCGGCGATCGAGAACGCGTCAAAGCCGATGAGCGTGACCGAAATCGGCGCGGCATGCTTGGGTCGCTCTAGGTCGCATGCGAAGCTGGTAAAAGCCTTAAAGCAACTTGCTGGCCAAGCCGTAATTTATGAGTGGCCCTCCTATAGGAGGTCACAGATATTCTACAACCGGCCCTTGCGAAGCGCAGTCGAAGATGCGTTCGTCGCCGCCCTTGACGAGGCGCCGCTCACCATCCCCAAAGCTGCAAAGCCTGTGAGTCAGGCTCTCGGTCGTGTGTCCGAAGACACTGTACTCGCCGAACTGCGAAAGGTGGCGCCTAAGCTAGCCGCGGCTCGCAAAATCATACAAGTGCCGGTCAATCGACAGTCTGTCGTATACATGTCAATCTCTTATCTTGGGCGCCTCGTTCCGGCCAAATCGGCTGCCGACATAATGGAGCAACTGATTGTTGCGGCCATAAGGGGACTGCAGACCGGACCCGGCAATTTCGTGAGGGTTGACGAGCTGCGGAAATCACGAGAGTTACGGCAATTCGTGGATGCAGCAATCATCTCGCTTGCCGACCAGCGCAAGCTGATCTTGGGTCACTACGGCGGACCGAGGCCTGAGAGCGACGAGGAAAAGGCGCGCTACCTCGAGGATGCAGAGCGACAACTATATATCGGCGTAGCGATACCCCGCAACGAATGAGAGCCCAATGCTCGATCGACAAATACTGTCAAACCCGTTCGACAGTGATGTAGTTGTCGATGCAGCCGCGTCAGCACCGGTCGACGTTCCGCGGATCAATGAGAGTGCGTTTAATCTTTGCCGGGATGCGTATGAGCGTGTCGCGAGCGGAACGGGCTCGTGGTCGGTTTTTCTGAACGGAGCGGCGGGATGTGGAAAGACTCATCTTCTAAGCCGGCTGCGTCGTTGGCTGTGCTCCGAGCTCGATGCGGTCCCAAAGAAACCGCCAGCGCTATTCATAGCGGTGCGGATGGAAACAAGCCCCGGAATGATTTGGCGGCACCTTCGTCGGCGATTTGCTGAGGAGCTTTTACGGCCGCGCGCCAATGATGTGACGCAACTCGCAGCTATTCTTCATCACTTGGCTGTGTCCGCTCATGGAAATCTCTGCGAGTATTTCGAAGGAACATTAGTTCAAGACTGCGGCCAAGAGCTGATGCAAGTTCTAGAGGCTTATGACCGCAACGAGCATCATCGATTGTGCCTGGCATGGCTAAAGGGCGATCGCCTTTCAGAAAATCAACTTGAGCTGCTAAACCTGCCGCAATATCCGGTGGATAGCGTTGAAGAGGATTGGGCAGAAGACGAGGCACGAAAGTTCGTCGGAGCAGTCACTCGCCTGGCCGCGCCATTTCCTGTCGTTTTTTGCTTTGATCAGATCGAGGCACTTGGTCTTTCCCATGAAAAAAAGAACTACGGCTTCTTTTGTCGAATGGGCGCCAGTCTTGTTGATACAACGCAAAATTCGGTGCTGATTTCGACCATCAATATCGATTTCCTGGGCGATCTTAAGTCGGGGTCTCACGATGCCGATTTTCAGCGTATCTCCAAAGATCAGCTCGATCTTCAGCCACTCGACTTCAGCCTCGGCCGGCAATTGGTGAATGCGCGGCTCGCGCTTGTTCCGGGGGCAGCAGCGGCGATTGATGAGGACGATCTGCGTGCTTTCTTTGACTTAAACCGTGGCGCGGCGACGCCGCGAAGCCTTATTCATAAAGCGCGACAGCTTTTCGACGAATGGTCGCGGGGCGAGCCATCCTCGCCTCCGCCCCCGGTCGATGAATTTTTATCCGCCGAGTACGAGCGGCTATGGGGCGAATCACCCGTCGGCAGAGAGTTCGACCGACACTGATGCGGTGCTGGCGCACAGCTTGCCGATAGCACTGCAACTGCTTGGAAAGGATACTGAGGAAAAACCGTCGAAACTTATCAACCTGGCTGTAGCCAACGGAAGCTCAACGGTTCAGATCGCCTTCGGCAATCATGTGCATCCGACAAGTCTTGCAAGATGGCTCGGAAAAATTGCGCAGCAGGCAGCACCAAATTTGTGCATCATCCGCGATGCGCGGCTCGGAATTTCGCCGACGGCCAGGGTGACACGGCAACGGCTCGAAGCCATTGTGAAAGAGGGTGGCCGGCTGGTCCGGGTAGAGGCCGAAGCGCTCGCTGCCCTAGATGCAATGCGACACCTTTTAGCAGCTGCGACGAGCGGAGATTTGAGCCTTGGCGGTGATACGGTGGAGGGTACAACAGTCCGCGATTGGCTCAGACGAAATTTGCCGAAGCAAGTTATCGATCTAGCTGGAGAACTGACGGGTGAAGAGGCTCCAACCTCCATCGATTGCCAAACGGACGCACTGCTGGACCTTCTGCAAAATCGCAAGGTAGTGCCGCTAGACGAAGCCCTTCGTCTAACAGAACTCACCGTGGAGAAAATCAAGGCGTTCGCAGGCCGCCATCCGGATCGCGTCTGCTTCTTCGGCGGCGACCAGCCCGTGGTTTGTCTCGCCGTGGCCACGCGGCCAGCCTAGGGAATCTCATGCCTCCCGGCCCGATCAGGCTCACTGTGAGCGAAATCCGCCAGAAGATTTTTGAGGTATCTGATGAGCCTTCGCGTGGGATCGGTGCTCTGCCAGGGCAACTATTTCATCGGGTAGCAGATTGCGCACTCAGTAGCGGGCACCCAGCATTTTGGCAATCCGAGCTGACGAATGAGTTGGATGCCGAAGAATGGGCGCACAAGCTGTATTACGAAGTTCTGGGTCCGGAGCTGACGAACTCGCAATCGGCCCTCCGAGAGAGCGGTTCGGAAGTTTGGCAGCTTTGGTGCGCTGTTCGTTCGTTTGCGAGCTGGTTTTGCGGACTGCTCTCTGAGGCCGTAACACGCGATCTGATCGAATACGATTCTCGGAGAGAATGTTGGCTCGGCGCTGACACCTTGTTCGACCAAGAATGCGATCTCGAGGCAACATTGCGGGAACCTCATTGGACGGCTGAAGTAACCGTGGTCGGCCGCGCTGATCATTTGATCAGAAGTCGATCAAAATCGGTGGTGCGTTGTCGAATTCAAGCTTGGCGGCGGCCATGCCGAGGCTGATGCTGCTCAGGCTTGCCTTTACCATGAACTGCTGGGTGGAGGCGTCGGGTCTGCGGCGTTGGTCCTCTTCGATGGAAGTCTCGAACCAAAACAAATTGTGCTTTCGGCTGAATGGATCGGCCAAGCGCGTCCCAAGCTTATGGAGTTGATCGGATCTTCTCGCTGGAGTAACGAACCGACAATCTCAGCTACCCGCGATCTGTGAGGTTAAAGCGACGTGGCCGAAGCAGGCGCGACAGAGTGAGCGAGATCAGGCGGCCCGTTTAATAGAAACGCTCAAGGAATTTAATGCGGGCGCTTCGCTCGCGTGCGACCCTTTAGTCGGCCCCACATTCGTTCGATATTTGCTTGAACCGGGGCGCCGCGTTGCGGCGAAGCGGATTGAAGGTCAGGGAGCTAATTTGCAAGTTCGCCTGCGGCTTGACGAGGAGCCAATGATCAGTCGCGCGGGTGGCGGCATCGCTGTCGACGTTCAACGGAAAGACCGGGAATTTGTATTGTTTAGTGAACTGCGCCACCGTTTGAGCGCCGAAAGGGGCGACGATGGCAATTCGCGTCTGCTTGCAGGGGTCGACCTGACAGGGCGGATCGAATTCGTCGATCTCGCAAAGGACGTGCCGCACTTGTTGGTCGCTGGTGTTCCTGGGAGCGGCAAGTCCGAGTGGTTGCGTGCCGCGGTCGCGAGCCTCATGGTCACAAACACGCCAAATACGGTTCGCCTGATCCTTATCGACCCGAAAAAGAATGCTTTCGGCGAACTCAGAGGCTCGCAATATTTGTGGCGATCGGACTCGCTGATCGACACGCCGGAAGGGCGAGTCAATCAGGTGCTCACTCACCTGATTGAGGAGATGAAGCATCGTTATGAGTGTTTCGCAAAAGTATCAGCGGACGATCTTCTTGATTTTCAACGAAAGGCTGGACTCCAGACTCCCACGGCTCGTCTGCGTCGTCGACGAATATGCGGAACTTCTCATGGGCACTAAAAAGAAGGCCGACCGTGAGCAAGTTGAAACTGGCTTCGTGCGAATTGCTCAAATGGGCCGCGCCGCCGGTATTCACCTAGTGCTCGCGACTCAACGCCCGAGCCGACAGGTCGTGACCGGTGTCCTAAAAGCAAATATTCCTGGTCGGATTGCGTTAAGAGTCTCCAATCGGGTCGAATCAGGAGTTGTGCTCGATCAGAGCGGAGCCGAGTTTTTGCTCGGCCGTGGTGATCTTTTGTTAGCTACGGGCGCGAGCGCACTCGTTAGGCTTCAGTCAGCTTATTTGACTGACGCCGATCGCCACGAAATTTTTCGAGGGTGAATAAAGTCGGGCTTCGAGCAAGGCGAACCTTCATTATTTCTCCGCATACATTCTGACCGCACCACCATTGGAGACTCACAAAGGCACCCAAATAGCGTCATCAGGGCGCCGGGCATCGCCGAACGTGTGTCGTTTCTCCGGGGGGAGGCTGGCGGTCCAGGCCGCCATGAATGCGTCTAGCCGATCGTGTCGGCTTCCGGGCACTGTCGCCTTTAGCCTCGCTTCCAGTTTCTGCGGCTCCCATCCCGTTCGTGCAGCAACCGCCACAAGTTGGTCTTGGTATCCTTGCTCCGTCGACTTGTGCTCACACGTCGGGACCAGCGCGCGGACGATGGCGAAAGGGTACACCTCCATGATCTCGGCCTGGAGACCGTTTCTCAGAGACGCGAAGAGTTCAAATCCAAAGAGCATCCAGATCTTGTTGCCGGAACCTATGATGGCGCGTGGTTGGTTGCGCTAGGAAAAGTTGTGGCAGAAGCTAACTGTGCGTGGCGAGACGCAATCCAAAGTAGCTCAAGCCTCCCGCGACCACGAGGCCAATCCAACTCAGCCACATCGGTGCCGTCCAGCTTCCGATCACAACAGACCAGCCCATGTAAATCCGCAACACATGCAGTAGTGCCACTAACGCGAAGATCACGCCAGCGAGCACAAAAAATACTTTCTGATCCATGGCTCGATACTCCATGACCTTCCGCAAACCTTATAACGCAAAACGACACGGAACGGTTTCAACCGGAATCGCCTCAGATTGAGAACAAAGGCCGCCTAATCGACCAAGGTCCAATCAGTGATAACCAATAAAACGCCGCATCCAAACGCGAACATTCGTCAATATTGAGCGACGATGCAAAATCTTGTGCTGCCATCGATTCTTCGGTGCGCTTATCGATCCAGCGCCGCCGCAGTCGATCACCTCATCGGAGCGGGCGAGCAGAGAGATCGAGTTCTTTACCAATATCGTCCCGTCGCGCCCACGACGACCGCGACGAGGCCGAGAATCAGATTGGTCGCGACCACAAGGCGAATCCGTTCTAGCACGGCGCTCGCTTTGGGCACTGCCCCTTTGTCGATTGCCGCCTGAAACTGCCGCCAGGGTGATACGAAGAGGTAAATGAAGAGCAACATCATTATGATACCAATCACCTGCATCACGTGGACATGCACGCCAACTCCGCGGAGGCCACCGAGATAAACCAGGATCATGCCGTAACCGCTGACAAGGAGACCGACGATGCTGGCCCACACCCAGCGGAAAAACAGGCTGAAGACTCGGCGCCAGAGCGCGAGACGTGTGGCGGGGTCAAGCGGCCCGACAGATGGGCGGAGAACCAAATAGGCAAACGCCATGCCGCCGACCCAGATGACGGCTGAAACGACATGTAGTGCGAGTAGAGCGATCATTGTCGCAAAGCAGCCTCAGCTTGCAAGCGAGTCGGCCGATCTGCGATTGCCAGCGGCGGCACGCTGGCACACCAGAGGCCTGAGGGGGAATGGTAGCCTTCGGCCGACCGCACCATGCCCAGCGTAGCGCCGACCGACGCCGGCGCTCGCCTTTGGGGCCTTTGGGCATCACTCGGTTTCCTCAGAACCTTCATATTGCTCTTTGGTGGGGAGCTGGTCGTATGGCGGTTGGTACCCAGTAGCTTCGTATTGATCCCGTGAAATCAGCGCTTGATGGTCTCCATAGTCAACCATGACCCATTCCCGGTCGCGGTAAAGTCCTTTCGGCATGGTTCGCTCTTATTTCAACGGAAGAACATGGGGCGCGCGCAAGCGTTGTGTGCCGAGCAGCCACGCGCTTGGGATGAATATTTCCGTCCTATAAAAGGGGGAGCGTCCCGGCTCGAGTTCGACCGCGTTGGCATCGGGAAGATGGTGCAATGCCTGGCCGAGAGAGTCTGACGATCAGTAAGGGAAATGCTTTGAAGCCATAGAACCCTGGAGACGAAAATGCGAAATGAAAGCAGCGATATTACCCACCCGGATTTGGACCAAATTTTTCGGCAGATTGTCGAGTTTGGCCTAGAGAATCGCTCTGACGATGGCGACAAGGCCATCTTTCTGAACAGTGAACTGGAAAAGTGGGAAGACACCGAGGACAAGCTTCTCGCGTGGGCGCAGCGCGACGACGGCTCGCCCAACCCGTTCACGCCAGCGCTCGATCCGACCGAAGTGGCTTCGATCATCGTGGGCCTAAATAGCCGACTTGATGGTTTGGTCGGAGCCGGTGCTTTCGCGATCGCGTCATAAGTGAGCCAACCATAGGAAGGGCCGCTGCATCATCGCATATCAGCCGCGGGCCCTCATCACATCGCAGTATTAAGTAGTGGACTAGATCTAGTTCGGACTGGCAGCGATCGAATATCTTGTGATACTGCTCTCGCTCTGCCCTCCAGCGACGCCAATCTCAGTCCGGAGTGAGGGAGGCCTGACGATGCGTGAGATATTTTCGGCGATGGCCGTCGCGCTCGCGCTGTCAGCCTGCGCCGGCCGTGACCCGCAGCCGGTCGCTACAGTTCAGCCACAAGACCAAACGTCCGATTGCACCCAGATCAGAGCTGAAATCGAAGCCAACAATCAAAAAGCAAAACAGCTCGCAAACGAACAAGGCCTAAAGGTCGCGCAGAACGTCGGAGCGGGTGTTGTAGGAATCGTCATCTGGCCAGTTTGGTTCGGGATGGATTTCAAGGACGCCGCCGGTAAGGAAGTCGCTGCCCTTCAGGCGCGCCAGCAATATCTGACGGTCCTGGCCACCGAGCGTTGCGCGGCGCCCCCGCCTCCCTCATAGCCTCGCTGCGATGCGCAGAATGTGAGCGCCATACGCCGTGCACCACGGCCGCGGTCGCCACCAGCCGATATTGTACAAGAGGTAAGCCATGACTAGGCACATCAGCGACGAGCACGCCGCGAAAATGGCCAAGGCGGCGTATGAAAAAGGCTGGGGCGCTGCGCGTGAAGAAGTATTCGACCTCCTCGCCGATCGAGCCGATGACATTGCCGCCCTCGCCGCATGTCGCGAGTCCGCCTTCCGGCGCGCGGCGGAAATTGTCGGTTACTTGCTCGAAGTGGGCGACGACAAAATTCCGGCTTCTTATGTCGCCGAAGCGCAGCATGACATCCTCGCCGAGATCGGCAAGCCGACGGAGAGAGGATGAGCCGCGCCGTGCGTACCATCGAAGAGTTGACGGACTACCTTCTTGATGAAGCCGACGGCCTGCGGCGGCGAGAAAATGCGGCGACTTCGTCGGCGTTGTCCGAGCCCACGAAGCGCTCCGAGGTGGCACCACCACCCTTTACCTGGTCAAAACTTCGTCCGTTCCAGACGGAATAGACCAAATCCACCATGTCGAGGATTGGCGGGTTGCGCCGGAGCAACTTTGCGAGAGAGTTCACGCAAACTGAAAGCCCATAACGCGGAGGCGTATAGCCATTTATCCAGCGCCGCGAGGCAAGCCTAGGCATGGAAGCCGGTCTGCTCGCAATGCGGCGCCCGGACAGCGAACATCATGCCGGATTGGCGCGCGCACCGTGCGATCGGCGCGGGGCGGCAGCTCCGCTAGTTCGGAGCGAGAGCCCTTCGGGAGCCAAGGCCGTCGCCGCCAATCCGGAAAAGTCGGATCGGGCGATTCCGAAGACCTCGGCGTTGGGCGGACCACGGTGCGTCGCGCGCGGCGGAAGTCAGGTGCCGCACGTGCGGCACCTAAGAAGCGCCCCGGCAAGGATGGCAAGAAATATCCGAAAATCGATTTTGCTCGTCGCCATTTTGGCGACCAGCAGTATATTGATTTGTGAGCGCGCTTTTCGCCTCTAGGGCCGTTGGGGGCGGCTGTCGTCCGCCCCCGCCTCGATCACCGCAGGAAGAGTGGCAGGCGACCTTATGAGCATCCGACGCGGTTTGTTTCGCTTGTGGCTCGTTCCGCCATGATGAGGCCGAGCGCCATGCCGATATAAATGGTCGGGTTCTTGATCGAGGTGCGGGTCGAGATGACGATGAGGCCGCTCGCAATGCCTGAACATGGGAGAGCGACTTCGAGCGCCAATTCTGCGGGTTAAATCGCGTTCCGATGCACCTTGCATTCAGAACGCGCTGGCTCTGACCGTTCCTGCCAGATGAAGAATGTCAAATTCGGAGACAGCGGGGATCCTTGCGCCGATTCTCCATAAGATATCGCTCCCGAGCCTGGCGCCGCGCCGAAACCCCGAAAAGCGGCGTTCTCTGGCTCTTCAAAATTCTGGGGCCCGGCCTGATCACCGGCGCCGCCGACGATGATCCATCCGGCATTGCGACCTATTCGCAAACGGGCGCGCAGTTCGGGTTCGGCCAACTCTGGACGGCGCTCTACCAAATCCCGCTGCTGCTCGCCGTTCAGGAATGTTGCGGCCGCATCGGCATGGTGACCGGCAAGGGCCTGGCGGGCGTCATCAAAGAGCACTACACGCGCTCCATCTTGATTGGCACGGTGCTCCTCGTGCTGGCGGCCAACATCATCAACATCGGCGCCGACATCGGCGCAGTCGCCGCCGCGGCGCAACTCGTCATCCCCGCGCCGTTCGTGCTCTACGCGGCGCTCACTACGGTGGTGGTTGTGACGCTGGAAGTCTGGTTGACCTACAAGACCTACGCGAAAATTCTCAAATGGCTCGCGCTCGCGCTTCTATCCTATCCGGCGACGACTTTCATCATCGCAGAACCGTGGGCCGGGATCCTGCGCGCCACCATCGTCCCGCATATTGAATTCACGTTCGCCTTCCTCTTCATCATCACGGGCGTGTTCGGCACGACGATCTCGCCTTACATGTTCTTCTGGCAGGCCTCGGAAGAGGTCGAAGAAGAGATCGCTGCAGGCGTTCGTACCGGAAAGCGCGGCAAACCTCTGATCCTGCGCAACTCCATCCGCGACATGCGCATCGATACGACGATCGGCATGGTCTCGTCCGAGCTTGTGCAGTGGTTCATCATCGTCACGACTGGTTCGGTTCTGTTCAGCCATGGGATCAAGACCATCAACACGGCCGCCGATGCAGCCAAGGCGCTTCAGCCTTTGGTTAGCTCGTTTCCAAATTCCGGCTTGCTCGCAGGCGATCTTTTCGCAGTGGGCATCATTGGTCTTGGCCTTCTTGCCATCCCGGTGCTCGCTGGATCTGCCGCTTACGCGCTTGCGGAAGCCTTCGACTGGCGGGAGGGCCTCTCAAAAAGATTCATCGAAGCGCGAGGCTTTTACGGCGTCATCGTCGCTTCGACTGGGCTCGGCCTGCTGTTGAACTTCATCGGGATCGATCCGATGAAGGCACTGGTCTTGACCGCCGTATTCAATGGTATTGCCGCGGTGCCACTCCTGTTCCTCATCGCCAAAATCAATGGGAATGCGCGGATTTTGGGCGTGCATCGGGGTGGCCCCTGGTCCAGAGTGTTTGTCTGGCTGACCTTCGCAGTCATGGCTGTTTGCGGGGCAGCGCTCCTTTACACGTCGCTGTTTCAGCACTGAGACTGCCCAGCGACGCCACAGCCTGATCGGCGCCCTCGCGAAGCGAGGATTGGATTTGACCGCAAATAGCTAGGACCAAATTGCCTTCGAGCGCCGGCGTCATCGCCAGCGAATCACGCTCGCCGGCATCCGCCATTTCTCTTAGCAGCTCGCCGGCGCGGCGCTTGGCTCTAAAACGGCTTTCCCTTCTCGCGGATACAGCGCAGAAGTACGGCCTTGCTCGAGCGCCGAAGGAAACCGCCTGCCAGTTACCGCGAAGCGGATTGTCCGGCGACGGGTTAGGACGCGTTGCCCGGTAAAGAATCCATTGCAGATCGTCTGAGCCAAGTGCACCGTTCTCGCCTAGAGGGCGCAGTGCGTGAGAGACGAGAAAGTGCTTCATTTTCATATCTCGGGGATCTCTCTAATTCCCGGCCGCTGATTTCTGGAAAGCTCGCTCAAAGATGCGGCCCGAGGTCGTAACGGCGTGTTCCGGCCCGAGAGCGCGCACCGGCTCGCCAGCACAAAACCACACGAGGCCGCCCGGGCCGCCGTTGCGCGGAGCGTCGAAAAGTTCGCCAGCGGTCCAGCCCAATTCCGCCGCGCTCGCCAAACGCGTCCAGAAACGGGCGGGCGTCATTGATCGCTTGCCGCCAGTCGGTCTCGCCGACGCTGACCGACGAATTATGTTCGCTACTGTCTGAGCCTCCCAGTGGCCGTGCAAGCTCAAGGGTATCGAGACGACGGCGAATGATCTCCCTCGTGAATGGCTGTGTTGCTGGCCTGTGATCGTGAGGCTTGTTCATTCATGCGCCCACGACGCTACGATCTTGTCACCGTATTTGCGGCGATCGGCTTTGCGCTGTTTCTCGACATCGCGCCTGAGCGCCGTCGTTTCCTTGCTCGGCCAAAGCGTCTCACATAGCCGAGCCGCATCAACTTCATCCTGCATTGAAAGAACAGTGAGCCTTGGCCGGTAACGCTCAAGGGCTTTGATGAAGCGAGCGCGCGGTTCGCCAGGATTTATCTCATCACCGATTGCGATCGTGCCCGTACTGAGGCCTGTTTCCTGGCAAATAGCATTAACGAAGTACCAGGATTTTCCTAATGGGCCATCGCTAGGTTGCCACACTAATGGCCCTACGCAGACGATGTCATCGACCGAGCCCTGTGCAGCAATGGCGGCAAGCTCGTCGTAGTCTGCGTCGGTTCCTACGAAGTCATACATTTCTGGTTTGATCATGTGCTGAACTCCTAAGCAACTCTATGTGACGAGGTGAAACGGGCGCGCCGAATGAAAGTCCAAAAAGAACGAAACGGACATCAAGCGACGCGCCCGTCTCCAAAGGTTAGTACGCCGGCCACGATGGCTAAGCTTCCCGCGAAGGGGATCAATGCCTATTACACAAAAAGTATGATCCCCTTCGGTATACATGATCCCCTTCCCAGGGAGAGATGATCCTCTTCGCGGGAAATCCTGTTGGGTATGATCCCCTTCGAAGCGGCTCATTTTCCCCGAAGGGGCTCTTGTTTTTGTATTCGGTAATCATGATCCCGTTCGATCCCCTTCGGGAAGTTGCCACTGCCAGCCCTCTTTTATTCCGCCCTTGATCGACAAGACGCCGAGCGCCTGTTTCGCCCGTTTGACGGTGGTCCACGACAATGCCGCTTCCGATACGGCGGACTTACACCGCTTTGCGGGTACGGGGCCGTCTTTCAGCAGGTCGCGCAAGAACTCCTTGGCTTCGTCGAGGGCATTGATCTCTCCATCATCGTCGGATTCGGCGGCCGCCAGCATTTCCTGTGCGCTGCCTTCGATCGGTTCACCCCAGTTCACGATGAGACCGCGAATGGCATCGGGTTTGTCGTCTAAGGGCACTGTGGTGAGCGTGTAGGAGAAGCCGCCGCCTTCCAAGCCGATATTAGACTTGGCGCGAGCGAAGATGCGGTGCCCATCCTTTTCTTTGGCGGCGATGAACACAAAGCGTGCGACCGCGCCAAATGCGAGCGATCCGGTGACACGTTCAACTGGATCTCTCCGGCCGTTCCTTTCGTGAAGTGTGTTACGCCGAAAAGAGCGGCACCAACTTGCGTAGCAAGGTCCACAAGAGGCTGTAGTGCCCTTCGTGTCTCGACATTCTTATGAGAATCGCTGCCGCGACCAATGGCTGACACGATAGGATCGATCATGATAAAGCCTGCGCCGCCGAAGGCATGGATTGCTCGTTTAAGCGAGTCCATGTCTTTGGCTGGATCGAAAAGCCGTTTCTTGCCTCTGTCTATGACCTCATCGACAATGAAAACACGTTTGAGATCAGCACCAGCCGCTATGAGGCGCGGAACGAGCGTATCTGCTGGATTATCCTCGCCGCTCCAAATGATGACGTTGGTCGCCTCGCATCTTGAGCCATCCGGCCATTTGCCGCCGGCAGACATGGTCGCTGCGAAACTTATCCCAACGGTTGTTTTGCCCGCTCCAGGCGCACCCGCGATAATGTGTAGCTTGCCTTTCGCGAGGTAGTCCCTCCAGGCCCAACGTATCGGTTGAGGCTCTATATCCGCTGCACACTTTAAAGTGACAACGGGCTGGTCCTCACCCCCAGCCGAGCCATTGGGTTTCGGTTTGCGGCCTTTGATCCCAGGAACTAGCTCGGGCTCGAACTCTCGTGCTTCGGCAATGCGTCCAAGCTCGGGAGGAAGGATGATCTCTGTCATTTCGACGCCTCCCACCGTAAGGCATCGTTGAGATCATTTCCCCAGCGAGAATTGATGATGATTACTTGGCGCCCAGCCTCATACCAACACCGCGCGCATTCCTCGATCGCCTTGGCGCTCGCTCCGTTCTCGTCGTTTTCTGCAAGGAGATGGATGCCATCGACACCAGCGAGGAGTGGGAACGCTGCTATCCCGCCTTTGCTAATTGCGGACCAAACAGGGCGCAGTCCTGTCTGACGAGCAGTCAAGCATGTCTCCACGCCCTCACCGATGCAAAGCCCTTGCATGACATCTTCATCGGCATCGAGCTTGATTGCGCCGCCGGTAATTGGGCCGAGACTCATGCGCAGCGTTTTGCCATCGCGTATGATCTTATTCCCGTCCGGCGTGAGCGCCGTTCGGTGAACGCCTTGTGGCTCATTTGTCTTGATGTCACGCACTAAACAAACCATGGCCGGGTGTCGCTCATCGCCAAACTTACAACCACGAAGAAAGCGAATGTCGCAGGCGGCTTGAAGCTCTAGCTAGGCAGAAAGCTGGGAAGAGTCTCAAGGGCGTGTCCGCGCAATCCAAGAAGCGTAAGCCTGCGGCAAGGAAGGGCGGGCACGCGTAGGTATGTTTACAGTTGGCGCGCTTTCCGCCGTTCCAGCCGGGTCTTCTCCTTCGCTTGGACCAGCGAGACTATGATGTCGTCTATCTGCTGCTCACATTTCGATAAATCTGGTTCGATCAAATGTTGGATACCCATGCGCAGCGTGACGGCCCCGAGATTGTGGTGTGCGCGTTCGAGGTGCTGAAGTATTTCTCGTTCAATCATCGAGTCACTCCTTAAGGCATGTCCCATTTTCCGGGACGATGCAATCACCTAGCGGCCCGGAACCAGAAGTAAATCTTTCTCGTATTTTCCTTGCGGCCATTTACTGCGGTTTGACGGGGCGATTGGAGATTTGAATGCCGAATCGAGCGATATTTTCAGTTTTTTCGTCTAAAATTATTTGGAAGCGCGTTCGGCGGCAGAGAGCAAATTCGACGTGGTATTTGCGGGCGCGTGCTGGCCGAGTGTCATGCTCGGCCTTTCTTCTTGCGCCAGCGAAGGAAGGCGCGCGCTTGTTGTCTAAGCGTGCCTCGTTAGGCTGCCGATATGGCGCTTGCCGGAAATCCCCGCTGCAATCTTGGAGACGCGTTCTACGTCCTCGACACCGAGCGCGGAGCGATTGCTGTAGCGGAAATCAAATTCGCAGTGAAGGGTAAAGTGAGAGAGCTGCGGAGGAGGTCCTGAACGCCTTGGCCGTAAGATTGGGCGACGTCGGATAAAACCAAAGTTCCTTTTGGGCCGGCTACGATCAACGCTTTGCTCTCGCGCTTCAATTCTTAGATGATTTCCTCGACGTCGCTCGTATTGCGTTTCGCAAGTTACGTTTGAGTGCGTCGTTGCGGAGCGAGGTGACCATCTTCGTCAATTCTTTCTTTCGCTTGTGCAGGGCTAGATCGTTCGGATCAGATTCAATCTGCTCGTTGATTTCCATTAGCTCTCGTTCGAGTTTCGGCCACATGGCGCGCAACTTATCCCATGCCTCTTTTTGTTCCTCCATAACCGGCCCATCGATTTTGACCTCTCCTGTCTTGTAGTCGATGATGACGTCGTCCGGATGAGGAACTGGCTCTGGCCCCGTCGTGCCATTGCGGGTGCGCTCAGCGAAGACATGATGCCAACGTTCCTTGTATTCGACAGCGGCCTGGAGAAGCTCCATGGAAGCCATGCGCCGATCGGCTTCGGCGCCGCTCAGCAGGGTCAGAAAGTTTTGTTGCGCACGAGTATTGCCATTTGCCGCCGCGACCGCGAGCTTGCGAAGGATAGCCTGTATGACCGGAATCCTCTCGACGCGATCGCCTTCACGGATTGTAATGGGTCGATATGCCTCCTTAATCGCCAGCGATTTAACCCGATCCTCAAATCCAATCCCCGGCTTGCCGTCAACTTTGGTGCCGACAAGCGCAGGGTTCTTGCGCGGTCGTCCCTTGGGATTACCAGAGAAGCCCTTGCGGAAACGATGTTCAACCGGCGGGTTCCGATAGGGGCGCAGTGTCTTTTCCGCGGGATCATTCAAGTCACTCATTGAACATATTCTCCAGACGCTGGCGTCGCGGAGCCACCTTCGGTCGGATCATGCGAGGTATCCTGCCGGGCGCTTGCGGCCGCGACATCTTCAAACGTCTGCCCGGTCCGCGCCAAAATGGCGGATGTCCCGGTCACAGCTTCGAACCGCCGGAGGATCACATCGCAGTAGGCCGGATCGTATTCGATTAGGCGCGCAACGCGCCCCGACTTCTGCGCAGCGATCATGGTGGTGCCGGAACCACCGAACGGATCGAGGATGATCGCCCCGCGTCGGCTGCAGTCCTTGATCGCATCAGCGACGAGATCGACCGGCTTGACGGTCGGGTGCTGTTCGAGATCGTCGAGCCGTCCTTCGCGAAAACTATTGACGCCAGCATAATCCCAAACATTGGTCCGGTATCGACCAGTCTCGCCGAGGCCGAACGTATTCACATGCTGTGCCGTCCCGACCTTGAACACGAAAATCAATTCGTGCTTCGACCGATAGAAAGTCCCCATACCGCCATTGGTCTTGTTCCACATGCAAAGACTTTCAGCTCCGAAAAGACTTGCTCGCCGGCGTCCAGAAGTTCGCCCATATGGCGCCAATCCATGAACACAAAGGCAATCGCGCCATCCCGGCATCGCGCCGCCGCGAGCCCGAGGGTGTCGACCAGAAAACCCGCGAATTGATCCTTTTTCATTTCACCGACGCCCATCGCAAAGTTGCGGTGGCGGATGCGCCCTGAACCACAGACATGACCGTCGATCGGAACATTGTAAGGCGGATCGGTGCAGATCAGGTCGACGACTTCATCGTCGAGAAGCGCCGCATAGGCGCCGGCTTTGCGCGCGTCCCCGCAGATGAGTTTGTGACGCCCGAGAATCCAAAGGTCACCCGGCCGCGTTACGGCAGGCCGATCGTGCCGATAGGTCGGTATGGTATCCTCGACTGAGGCATCGGTGCCATCCGGTGCGCTCTCCTGCGCCTCATCCAATACGATATCAACCTCGGCCAGCGAGAAGCCGGTCAATTCGACTTCGAAATCGAGGTCGACAAGACCTTGCAATTCGATAGCGAGCAATTCGCGGTCCCAGCCCGCATTGAGCGCGAGTTTGTTGTCGGCGATCACATAGGCGCGCCGCTCCGCCTCGGTGAGGTGTGACAGGCGCACGGCTGGAACCATGTCGATGCCGAGGAGCTTCGCCGCGGCAACGCGCCCATGGCCGGCGACGATCTCATTGTCGTCGGCGATCAACACGGGATTGCTGAAACCGAAGCGCTCGATCGACGCCGCGATCTGCTTGATCTGAGCCCTGCTATGACGTCGCGCGTTGCGCGGGTAAGGTTTGAGCGATTGAACACAGACGCGCTCAATCGTGGGAGTGAATTGACGCATGCCGGCCCTCAAAAACCGAATTGCCCCGATATGAAATGAGCCAAGAATCAGCGTTGCGGCAGATCGCCTGATGCGTCGCGCCGATTGCGAAGCGAAGTATATGTTCCTAATATGTTCCCGTTTGTCAAGCCACCCGTCGGGCCCAAGCTCAACTCCCAAAATGCATTTGACTGGCGGCAGTTGAATGGTGGCCGTCGCGCGTTGGCCCGGGAGCCCGCTGCAAGGTCAATTGAAAGGCGCGGGGAAGACTCGGTGCCCGATTTGACGGCTGTTCGGGGTTGCTTCCCTGTTATTGAGTCAACCGTCCCTGAAAAATTGAAAGGCATCCCTGTTTCGCGCTGGAATAATCCCTGTTCCTGCACGGATGCTGCAAAAATTGTAACCCGCGAAAAAGACGAAACAATATTGGCCGCAGGCCGGTCCACAAGAAGAGAAGACCGCCCGTTTTCCCGACAATAACAGGGTAGAACAGGGCGTAACAGGGGAGACCGGTTACCGGTGGACTGCGTCGTCAGCCAAGCTCCTGGCGTCCCTTGAATTCATTGAAAAATCTGCCGTAGGCACTCCGCCGCAGATGTACGCAGGTCCGTCAGCTCCACCAGAGGCGCGTTGTAAAGGCCTGAGCGAGCTCAATCACCGAGGTCGATCTACTCCTTACTTGGCAAGACGTGCCTGACCTCGCCTAGAACTTCAATCGGCTCTTTCCAAACATCCGTTGTGGGGCAAACTGCGACCGTCGGTTCATCCGCCAAGCGGACAGCCGACGTGTTGACCCCCAGCGTGCCATCGACTTCAACGAACTCCTCCCGCCTTTGTTGAGAGCTTCAGCGGCGCGGTCTCGCGCATCATCATCATGGCGGCCAGCCCGACGGCGCTCGCGAACAACATGTACCAGGCCGGCGCTAGGGCATTGCCGGTAATATGAATCAGCCAAGTGACGATCAATTGCGCGGTGCCGCCGAAGGTGGCGATGGCGACAGCATAGAGCGTGGCGAAAGCGCCCCCACGGATGTTCTTGGGCAAGCCCTCCGCTAGAGCCACATAGAAGGCGCTGTAGGGAATGGTGCCGACCAGGGACAGAATGCCGAGCCCGCCCAAGAGCGCCAATGCGCTGTGTGTATTCACAATCCAAAGGAACACCGGATAGGTCAGCAAAAGCGCTGCAAGCTGCGGCCAGACCATGACCGGCCAGCGCCCGGCGCGATCCGAAAGCCAGCCGCCAAAAAGGGCAGCGACGATGCCCAGTCCGTTGCTGACGACCGTGGTAGCGAAGGCGAGATCGGTCGCCACATGCAGCGTGTTCTCCGCGTAGGTCGTCATATAATCGGTGACGTAGGTGATGATGGTGCCGCTCGCTAGGATCAGCAGACCGAGCATGATGATGCGACCTTGAGCGCGCATTACGCCAAGGCCTTTGCCGGCCGCCTGCGCCATGTCCATGCCGGTCTCGCGCAAATGCAGCGTCTCGGGTAGGCTGCTACGGATCCACAGCCCGAAGGGCAGAGTGATCGCGCCGATGAGGAAGGCGATGCGCCAGCCATAGGAATCAAGCGCCGTGCTGGTCATCACCTGCGAAAGTCCCACGCCCACCAGCGCCCCGGCAGTCGCGGCGATTTGCTGGCTGGCCGGTTGCCACGAAACGGAGAGCCCACGCTTGTCCACCGCGGCCGCTTCGGTCAGATAAGCCGTGGTGGGTCCGACCTCACCGCCGAGCGAGAAACCCTGCACCAAGCGCGCGACGATGGCGAGGATCGGAGCCGCGATACCTATGGCAGCGTAGGAGGGTATCAACGCCAGCACAATGACGGCCGAGCCCATCATGCCGAAGCTCAGCATCATTGCCGGCCGCCGCCCCGCACGGTCGGAATAGGCACCGATTTACAAGCCCGCCGAGCGGCCGGGTGACAAATCCGGCGCCGAACGTTGCCAATGACAGCATCAGGCTGGCGAATTGGCTGTGCGAGGGGAAGAAGGTGTGGCCAATCTGGATGGCAAAAAAGCTATAGGTGATGAAATCGTAAAATTCGAGCATATTGCCGATGGTGGCGCCGAGAATGGCGCGACTGGTGAGAGCTGGGACGGCCTGTTCGCCTGACGTCTGCTGCGAGATTCCTTCCGCCACGACCTCACCTCTTTCGGCCTCTGCCGAACGCTCGCGAGTCGCCAAGACCTCTCGGCACTACCCACTGGATTCGCCGCCATTTGCTTGTCTGGCGTCAATCGAGAAAGCGCAAACCGGGAATGGAGAACGACTATGCGCATGGAAACGTGAGATCAGATCGCACCGCGGCGCGTCGAGAAATCGCCTCAGCCGACCCGATGTAGGGAGCGCAAAATGCAACGCTTCAAAAGACCGGGCTCAGCACTCGCTGCTGACGCAAGGGGCACCGGCGAGCGGCAGCTCACAGAAGGAAGCTTAAGCGTCAGGGTACTGCTGCGGACTTTTTTCAACCTTCTTGGTCATCGGGGGAATGTCCGATGATATATAGCCGACATATCAGACAGTCATCTTGAACTCTGCTTCGGAGGTCAATCGTGCCTTATGCGAGCAATGATGAGCTACCGCCCTCTGTGCGCGACCATCTGCCCAGCCATGCGCAGGACATTTTCCGCGCCGCCTTCGATGCGGCTTTTGCCGCTCACGCCGGCGACCCGCGTCAAGAAGAGGCCGCGTTCCGCATAGCCTGGGCCGCGGTCAAGAAACAATATCGCAAGATGGGCTCCGATTGGGTGGCAAAAGACGCGCTTTAGCGTAGATCTTTCAGCCGATCTCTCTGATGTCGATTAGGGCGCGCGCCAGCCAAAGGCTTCACATTCGGAGTTTCGGGTATAAGTCGCACCGCGGTTGGATAAGCAGCGCCGAAGATTGCCACGCGCTATGACTGCAGGGTATCCAAATTTGATGTAGCAACGGTGCGATCGAGGGCGCATTGTCACGTCAACCGCACGCGTAAATCTTGAACGTCCGTTTGGATGGACGGCCTAGAGAAGACCATGTCTCAGCCTGCGCATCGTATCCTTGAGGACCGCCGGGGGCAGATGTTTCCCACGATGGGGCAAGCAGATATCGATCGCCTTCGCCGCTTCGGCGAATCAAAGTCTTACAAAAAAGGAGAACGTGTCCTAAGAGCAGGTGAGGTCGCTCCAGGATTGATCTTGTTGCTTTCGGGCAAAGCGGAAATCACCCAGGGGTTCGGGACCGATCAGCGCGAAATTATCGTCACGCATCAGGTGGGAGAATTCGTGGGAGAATTGGCACAGCTCTCCTCCCGTCCGTCGCTCGTGGACGGCGAGGTGGTGGAGGATGTTCAAGCGCTGGTCATTCCGTCGGCGAGACTGCGTGATCTCTTGGTGCAGGAGGCAGACCTCGGCGAGCGCATCATGCGGGCACTGATTTTGCGTCGCGTCGGTTTGCTCGAGAGCGGCGCGGCCGGGCCGATCATCATCGGGCGCGCAACTCATGCCGACGTGGTGCGGTTGGAAGGATTTCTTGCCCGAAACGGCCTGCCGCATCGCGTGCTCAATTCCGACAGCAACTCTTGCGCGAAGACTTTGATTGAGCGTTTCAACGTCGACGTGCACTATTTGCCGATAGTGTTATGTCCTAACGGCAAACTGCTGCGCAACCCGAGCGAGAACGAGCTGGCGCGCTGTATCGGGCAGGTACGGTCGATCAATTCTACGAAAGTCTATGACGTTGCAATCGTCGGCGCGGGGCCTGCCGGATTGGCTGCTGCCGTTTACGCGGCCTCGGAAGGCTTGGAGGTGATCGTGCTCGATTGCCGCGCCTTCGGAGGCCAGGCCGGCGCTTCTTCACGCATTGAAAACTATTTGGGATTCCCCACCGGCATTTCTGGGATGGCGTTGATGGGCCGCGCCTATAGTCAGGCGCAGAAGTTCGGCGTGGAGATGGTGATTCCGGAAGAAGCGCATCAGTTGGACGAGGGGACAATTGAAAATGGCAGAAGCTACGTCCTAAGTGTTGGTGATGACGAGACCTTGCAAGCCCGCGCCGTGGTGTTGGCGAGCGGTGCGCGTTATCGTCGTCTTGATGTGCCAAATCTCGGCGAATTCGAAGGATCGTCCGTACACTACTGGGCGTCGCCGATCGAGGCGAAGCTTTGCAGCGATCAGGAAGTGGCGCTGGTTGGGGCGGGCAATTCGGCTGGACAGGCCGCGGTCTATCTCGCGAGCCACGCCAAGAAGGTGTGGCTGCTGGTGCGCCGCGAAGGGCTGGAGGCGACGATGTCCCGTTATCTTGTCGAGCGCATCAAGGCGCAACCAAATATCGAGGTACTGACCCAATCCGAAGTCACGGCGCTCGAAGGCTGGGAAGGTAATCTTGAAGCGATCCGCTGGCGCCGAGGCGCAGACAACGAAGAAATGACCTATCCAATACATCACCTGTTTCTCTTCATTGGAGTTGAGCCGAATACAGATTGGCTCGCGCAATCTGATGTGGCGCTAGATGAGAAGGGATTTGTCCGCACAGGTGAAGAGTCCGGCGAAAAACGTCACTCACTTGAAACGAACCGCCCTGGTGTTTTCGCCATCGGCGATGTTCGCTCGGGTTCAGTCAAGCGGGTTGCTGCCGCCGTCGGGGAGGGCGCCCAGGTAGTGTCCGCTCTTCATGCCTATCTGGCGCGGAGCGGTAGCGCAGACGGATCGGCTGGTGGACTGCGACGGGTACGTTCCTAGAACGCGGCTCAACGTCTCCGCTTAGGGTTAGCAAGCGCAATAAGGCGTTTGCGTCGAACGACCGCCGCGCGCCCAGAAAAGCACCTTCCGGTCATTTTGCAGCCGGGGCTGGAAAGGCGCCCAGCCTCCGGAACGCCTGCCCTGATCCTTTCCAGTCGAAGAGCTCAGGGTGCAGGAGATGAGCCAGAAGCTGCGTTCCTTCGATAACCCTTGGCCCCGGACGCGCGAAATAGGAGTTCGCGTCCACGGCATAAACGCGGTTTTCTCGGACTGCCGGAAGATCGAACCAACCGGCGTACGAGAATAGGCTTCGCGCATGATCCGCACTCGTCTCTAAATCGCAGCCGCAAGGCATGATAATCAGGATTTCGGGTGCCCAAGCGAGGACCTGCTCCCAAGGAATGCGGACGGAATTGACGCCCTCCCGTGCGAGTTCGTCCGTGCCGCCAGCGATAGTGACCATTTCAGGAACCCAGTGGCCGCTGCAATAGACTGGGTCGATCCATTCGATGCAAAAAACCCGAGGCCGGCGCGACATCCGGCGCACCACGGCAGCGATCTCGTTCAGCTTGGCGTGGCCTGCGGCGATCAACGCTTCGGCTTCCCGCACGCGGTCCGTCGCCTCACCAAGCTCGCGGAGATTATCTTCTATTCCGCCGAGGGATTTCGGCGTCATCCAGAGAATCTGCGGCTTGGTAGGCAGCTGCATTAACAGCTGAGACACCTCGTTTCCTGAAGGCGCACAAACTTGGCAGAGATCCTGCGTCAAGATCAGGTCGGGGGCGATTTTCAACATCAGGGCCTCATCCACCCAATAGAGGCTCAGGCCTTGCCGCAACCGCTCGGTGACGGCTGTGTCGATCTCCCGTTGGCTCATAGCTTCGGTTGGCAGGGCGCTACGGACTACAATCGGCTTGCCCTTGATCTCCGGCGGATGATCGCACTCGTGGGTGACGCCCATCAGCCGGTCGCCCAAACCGAGCGCGCACACCATCTCGGTGGCAGAGGGCAGGAGCGAGACGATGCGCCGCGCCGCAGTGGTCGCCGGCGGCGTCATGTTTTCAGCATATCGTTCGGCATCGCGAGCCTTCGAGATTTGAGCATATCCATCTCTGGTCTCATCCCTCCGGCACCAGGTCGCAAAACCAAAAGGAACCACGACGGACGATTTCGCCGAGGGAAAACTTCACTTCATCCCTGAATATCAGGCCGCCGAAAACGAACGTATGAAGCTCGCCGTTTTCGCCGCAAGCGTCAACCTGCGACGGCAGCAGCGCGAGGAAATTTCCATACCGTTTGAGGGGCGAGCCTTCGTCGCTTTGGGTCTTGGTTGTGTCAAAACGCGCGGCCGTTTCCTGGTCAGTGGTTGTGAGTGTCGGGTTGGCTGCCGCGAGTTTTCAAGACTGATGCTTTGGATAGGCCATCCTCGATCTCAGCCAGCCCTGATGGCGGCGATCAGGCTCTCCCTACCGACGATATTCATGACACGGGTAAGATTATAGGCGAGGACATGCAGCGCCATCTTGGCGGCGACATTGGGCAGCCGCTTCATCTAATCGCGGCGGGGAAGGACGAGCCGCTTGTCGATCTCACCGATGGCCAAAACCGCTCGCTTAGTACGGGCGGCGGCCGACGCGGCTGCGTTACCGGCACTTTTTTCCATGTCATTGCGCGGGTCGCGCCAGGATCATGATAGCGCTGATCTTCCCGCTGCCGTCGTCGAAATAGTTTTGAAGGACGATCTGCTCGGCTTCGGGCGTCAGGCCCTTCCAGGCGCGATAGCACGCGTAAAGATCCGTCAGCGACGGAAGGTGTCGAGGGCGAGTGGAGTCGCCTCCTTCGTAGGCTTGGCGACGGTCTGGCGAACACGCGTGATCGAACTGCGTTCCCTCTTGACAGCCCAGGGTCGCGCATTGTACCATCCAATTAGATGGTAATAGGATGGCAACAGGATGGTCGACAACGTGCATGAACTACGACCGAAGGGCGGCGAGACCGAGAAGATCACGATCAACCTCGGATATGTCGACCTCGGCCACATCGACCTGATGGTGCAGGAGGGGTTTTACTCGAACCGCACCGACTTCATCCGCACCGCAATTCGCAATCAACTCGAACGACACGCCGAGGTGGTAAACCAGACCGTAGTCCGAAAGAGCCTGGATCTCGGTCTGAGGCACTACACTCGTGAAGATCTCGAGGCGGTCCGTGCAGCCGGACAGATGCTTCACATTCATGTGCTGGGGCTTGCCAGCATTGCCCAGGACGTCACACCCGAGCTTGCCCGCGCGACGATTGCCTCGCTCGCCGTGCTGGGAGCGCTGCAAGCGAGCCCGGCGGTCAAGGCCGCTCTGGCCGACCGGGTTCGGTGACCGCTCGCCGTTCACGCCGCCGCGCCCCTTATGAGCTGATGCGAGCGCAGATGAGGCCACCGACGCTATCAGATCGCGCTCTATCGACATTCTCAACCGGAAGACGGATTGGGCTCCTCGTCAGGACGCTCGAACTGTTTCCAAGTACAGGACGCCTTGACATGAACGACAGACTGCGTCCCGGCATGCTGGATGCGACGCGCCTCACCCGCGCAGGCCGACTCATCGAAGCGACCAGGCTTTTGCAACGCTTGCTTCGAGGCGAGGCGGCGGCGCCTCAGCCGACCTCCGGTACCATCCGCGACATCGTGAACAGGTCTGGCGCACGCGTTTCGCGTATCAACGAGATTGCAGCCCCGACGGTCGAGGTGACAGCTCCCCAGCCATCGTGGCGCAACGGGAAGGCATTCTGGACCGGCGCCCGCAGGCGGCCCGCCGACAGCGCGAAAGGAGAGGCTCGGCCGCACGCGCCCGAAGTGCCGCGCAGCTTCCTCAAGCGGATCAACCGGATCGGCTCTGAGACGGGAATACCCGGCCTGGTGACGCAGCCTCAGGCGCCTGCGCCCGACCTGGTGCCGGACGGCGGACAATTCGTGAAGGGGCTTTACAGCAACCAAGCCGGGAGCCGCGCCTATAAGCTCTACATCCCCAGTGGCTATCATGGCCAGGCGCTCCCACTGGTCGTCATGCTGCACGGCTGCACCCAGTCGCCTGATGACTTCGCCGCCGGCACGCGCATGAATGTGTTGGCCGAAGAGCACACCTGCTTCGTCGTCTATCCTGCACAGGCCGCTTCCGCCAACTCCTCGAAGTGCTGGAACTGGTTCAGACGCAACGACCAGCAGCGCGGCAAAGGTGAGCCCTCGCTGATCGCGGGCATCACCCGCCAAATCATGCGCGACTACTCGGTTGACCCGCAACGCGTCTATGTCGCCGGGCTCTCGGCCGGTGCGGCGGCCGCCGCCATCATGGGGATGACCTACCCCGAGCTCTACGCCGCGATTGGCGTGCATTCCGGCCTCACCTGCGGGGCTGCCAGCGACCTCCCCTCTGCGTTTGCTGCCATGCGGCAGGGCAAGCCCGTTGCCGCTGGCGTGCATTCCAGCAGCACGCGGGGTGTTGGGGAAGATCGGCGGGTGGTCCCGACGATTGTGTTCCACGGAGATCGGGACACCACGGTGCACCCCCGCAACGGCGATCTGGTCATCGCGCAGTCGACAACAACGACGCCCACGGACCTACGCACAAGAGTGGAGCACGGTCGGGTGCCTGGCGGGCACGCCTACAGCCGCACCCTCCACGCCGATGTGAGCGGGCAGGTGATCCTTGAGCAATGGGTCATCCACGGGGCTGGCCATGCCTGGTCGGGCGGCAGCGCCGCCGGGTCCTTCACCGATCCGCGAGGGCCCGACGCTACGCGGGAGATGCTCCGCTTCTTTCTCGAGCACTCGCATGCCGCGGCCGCCCGGCGTGTCTAGCTAATGGATGGAGGCATTGACACGTTAACGAGCAATACATGAAGGCGAATGCCGATAATACGCCGGTCTTTTTGGGGTCATTTCCCAGGCGGTCACCTTTGCCGTTCTCGCAGTATTCGAACGGATGCGGCTGATGCACATACTCCACAAGGTTGACCACAGGGGCGAAACAAAGAAACAATTCCCGCGGGTCAAAACACTAAGGACAAATTGTCCACACCTTATCCACAGGCGGGACTCGACTTCGAGGACGACGCATGGGAACATTTTGAGCAGGCCGTTGACGTAATGGCGAAATTGCCACGTGGGATAAACGAAGCCCAAGGCTGAGAAGGCCAAGGCGCACCGAAAAAAGAAGAAAGTTTGTAACTTGACCGCGGTAATTTTGACCTAGAGTTCTATATTTGTCCTTGTGCGTTCATGGGGGAAGAATTGCCTTTCACCGTTGTACGAGATGATCCTTGCTTTCAGATTCTCGCGCGTGCTGCCGAGCTTCCAATTGCACGGGACGTGTTCCGGGCGATTGCCGATCTTTATCCGGAAGATGAAATTCAGCTGCGAGACGGCGCGCAAGTCATAGAGCGCTCCCGAACGGCAGTATTTTTTAGCGGGTGTGGCGCGCCCAAAGGCGAAGCGCGGCACAGCGAAGCAATAAGATAGCCGCTAATCCTCGCGACGCTGGCCGCTCATCTCCAGATTGACTTCGGTTGCAGTCTGCGGGGCGCTTGACGGTCTTGCGCAAATAGCCAAGTGACCCGAGGCCTCCTTGAACGAATGCTCGTCGAGCCGCCGGCTCATCAACGCCGGAAGAAACACATCCTCTGCTGATCAAAAAGCGAAAGAATAGATCCCTTCATCGGCGCCGACATAGATCCGTTGCTCAGTCGCAATCAGAGTTTGGAAGTGATGCAGGCCCAACATCGCCTGAGAAGGCCCGGTGAAAAGGGGCTCCCCGGTGTCACCTCGGAAGCCGTGGAGCCGATTATCGCCTTCGGCACCGACGATCCACACGATCGGGTTCGAATGACCATCTGTTGTGGTCACGATCGGGGATCCCGCTCCACGCAATGGGGCACACCAAGCCGTGGTCATAGTGGGCGGCGAGCCGGGGTGGATTTTTAGCACGGTGAGGCCGATGTCTCGCCCTGGGGTCGGACAGTGCGCACCTTGTCCTTGAAAGGCGACGAAAACGCCGTCGGCCGAAGGATAGGCAGCCGCAGCGGCTCTGATGGCACGCGCTCCGACGGTCTCGACAGCAAGACTGCCACCGATCCCGCCGAGATTATTGCGGTCAAGAAGATAGGCCTTTCCGTCCTTGCCGAGCGCGAGGATCAGTGCCTGATTGCCGTTTTGCGTTTGGATGTCCAACGGAAGCGGATTAGTCCCGCCGAGGTCGGCGTCGCGCGCATCGAGAGCCGCCCAATCCGACGGCGCAAAGAAATCCCTTTTATCATCGGATCGATGCAGATCCGGAGCGAGCCGCAAGATCGCTTCGCCGTCGCTCCAAGTCGCGGCGCCAAGCGTGTTGCCGGTTGCTACGAATAATGACTTTCCATCACTGCTGATCCCGCCGGGGGCCCAAATGCCCCCACCGCGCCCGCGCGTCGCCCAGCTTCTCACTGTCTGCGGATCGGAAAGAGAAATGCCCACAACGAAGCCGTGATATCGGCCGCAATCGCCGAAATGGCCGCCGAACGGCACGTACAGCATGCCGCCGAATATCGCCAGCGCCCCGCGCTGATTTTGATCACGCGATACAAAATTTTGATGTTCTGCTTTGAGCGCATCTGCGACATCGACGGGCCAGCCCGGGAGTGGCGAGCCGTCTTTCAGCGACAACGCAAAGACGAGGTGGCGGGGCCCCGATGGGCCGTCGACCGCGGCATTGAGATAGACGGCCTCGGTTGATTCATCGATGACGGGTGTGCCCGTGACTCCAAGCGGGTCGATATTGCCGCACGACAGCGACGACCGCGCCACGGGCCTGCTGAGCGACCGCTTCCAGATTTCGTTGCCGGTGCTCGCATCGAGCGCGTAAACGACATTGTCTTCGGTCGCAAGGAGCAGGATCGCCGATCGCAATCCTGATGCACGCCAATAAAGTGGTTGCGCATAGACATGTCCGGGGATGTGCGAGCGGAAACTTTCGTCGAGGCGAAGCGAGCGGGCTCGATCCCAAGTCAGCGCCGGCACGACGAAATTCCCGCTACGATCGGCGTGACCGTGATAGGAAAGGACCGACCGCGACTTGAGATCGGGATCGGCGTAGGATGCAATGCTTGTTCCGAGCACAGCGCTTGCAAGCAAAACGCCGATTGAAACTTTCGTTCGATTCATTTGGTCCACCAGCTGAAACGCTACCAGGGTGCGCTGTCCAACCGTATCGTCGTGGGCATTATAGCGAACTATGGCGAATCCTTCCTTGACCGACTCAAGCCGTTGAGTCTCGGGGTAAGATTTTAGGCAGTTGTATGCGCCAGCATTTCCCCGATCTCCGTTTGGGAGCGGGGGACAACCCACAGACCGGATTGCCTTTCAAGGAGACCGGTTAGTTTCCGCGAAGTCGGGTCAGTGCGGAGCTATGGTGCTGCAACATCGGCGGCATCGGCGCTAACGCCGTAACAGCGAGCGACGCGCAAATCAAACATTGCTGTTCGAGAGTCATGCCGATCTCGAAAAGCCGAGATTGTCCGCGATCACAGCATTCGGCCCAATCGGAACGCTGCCAGGACTCTCGATATTGAGCTTGTGAAACACGATCTTGTCGCTCCACACTTTGCGAAGGAAATCCTCGAAAACCTGGATTGTCAGTTGCTCACCGGGACACCGTCTGTATCCAAAGCCAAAGGGGGCGAAGCCGGCATAGTCACAAACGGGATGGTTGGTTCCATCCACAACCCCAAAGACGGTCCCGAAGCCACTGTTCGTGATCTCAGCCTTGCGCCCATCCTTCACATCGAAGTTCGTGATGTCGAAGGGGCAACGAGCGAGTCCTATCTGCCGGCATTTTTCGTCGTTTATCTCGGCGCTTGTAGGAACATGAAGGTATCTCTCAGGATCGAATACCTCAGGATCTTTCCAGTGGACCGGATCCATGCTGGTGCTGGTGTGCGGCGTACTGATGTAGCTGTGGCGCTCCAGAGGTGAGCCAAATCGCTCGTGCGGAGACGCGCCGTAAGCGCTCGTTCTGGCGTCATGGATCGCCGAGATGCTGCCTCCATTCGGCGAAATCGTACGGAACAACTCCATGACCAGCAATTCCAACGGCGTAAAGGGCGCGCCGTTGGCATTATCGTAATCTCCGCTCATCGTATTTTGGAAGGAAGCGCGAATCGCAGGGTCGCCGCCATCTTCGGACAGGCGTGACATGATCCCGAAAATCGTGTTGCCCCACTGCACTCAGCGCAACGAAATTGTGGAAGCACTCGAAAACGACATCTTTCTTGCTGAAGTGATCACCATTTCCTGCATTCTTCAGCCAGTAATAGGCCATTGTCTTTTCAGGATGCGCGATCCGTCCGGCGCCGATATCGCCGATCCGATCGTCGATCCAAGCCTTGAGGAAGTCGAGGAGTTTGCGGACCTTCATATAGTTATCGTGCGTGATAGGCAGCAGCGGATCTCGGTAGGCAAGAACGGTGTTAAAAGCTTCACCAATCTGTCGTACCTCGGGCGGAATCGCCTCTCCCTTCACTCCAAGATGAAGGTCCCAATAAATGTCGAAATAATAATCGAGATAATGCCGCATGAACGGCTTGTTCGCGAAACGCGCATCCAAAATCTCGTCGAAAAACGCCACGACCTTTTCGCTATACATTGGTTTATAAAGATCCGGCGTTACGGCCGAGAAATAGATCCTTTTGCGGAGATTGTTGTCGCCCCGATTGTCGAGACCCTGTAGAAAGACCGTCACGCCATCTTGGGGAGTAGGCCGCCAGTCGCGATAAATAAGGCCCCACAGATCGAACGGCAGCGCATTCTCCTTGGTCAGATTTACGTCAATCATGGGCAGCAGCGGCCGCTCGCCTTCGTAAAAGCTCGTCAAGAAAAATGGTATGACAGCTTTTTCGACGTAATCCTGATCGAAATTGGCTGGAATGGTTGCGCGGAAGCGCTCTATAGCCGTGACGATTTCGTTCGGCAGCTGCGACTGTGTGGTGTCGGCAGAAGCCCGTTCCCAACCGGTGAGCACGGCGGCGGGCGCGGCGCCCCCAATTAGTCCGACGGCCGCGGCGCCGCCCTTAAGTACCGCACGACGTTCGATCATGGCCGCCTCCTCAGCACAAAGTGTCTAAAATCGACGCTTCGACTCTCGTCGCCCGTTGCCATCGGGTTATCTTCTGCCCCTTTTGCTACCGAGTTCGTTCTGGATCACACCGCGCTGGCTTTTAGGTTGTCTTCAAGAGAATTGCCCGACACGACAACCAATGCTCGGCGCCCTCCCTGCCATGGCGCCGCGAGTGCTGGATATCTTGAATCGGCGGGAAGAGCTTTGCAACAACACCTAGGTTGCGAGCGTAGAAATTGCCGCTGACGCTCCGACCGGTGATCTAAGCGGCACCTGATGCAAACGCGTAGATCGCGGCGCACAATGGGATTTGATGATGTCCCTCGGGTGGGAAGAAGGGCACCTGCATGAAGTAGGATTTGCGGGCCGCTGCATTCGCCGCCTCGCGCGGCGCAAATGGTGGTAGCGAGGAGGCTTATAGCCCCGGCGCCTTTTTGGATGAACGAGCATCTCGCGAGCTCGAGGAAATGCTGCGCCGAGTCTTGTGATCGGAAACGCCTGCTCGCGTAGGACGTAATCCTCATTCGAGTAGCCACGCGACCGCGTTGTGCAGTAGAAAGATGATGAGGTTCTTGGCGAAGAACCCGTCAATGTGAGTGCTTGATCGTTCTTGGTCCGCGGTGGTGCAGTGGCGAAGTATCAACTGTTGCGCGCCTGCCAGGACAAATAGCCGAGAGCAACCCCTTCGCTGATGAGCTCTATGCCGAACAGCACGCCGAGCACCCAAATTGCGGCTACTGGGATGTTGGCCCAAAGATAGAAAGCCAGGAGAATTCCGATAACTCCGCTGAGAAATATCCAACCCCAGTTCGGGAAAGGCCGAATCGTGAGCGAAAAAACAACTTTCGAAATACCTTCGACCATAAAGAATACGATTAGGAGAAGCGTCAGAGTGAGAAGGCTCTCGCCGGGATTGCGGAGGAAGAGCGTTCCCACGATCACGAACAGAACGACCGATACGGCCTGAAGCCAGAAATGCGGCACAGCCCGCGCACCTATGAGGCTGATGCCCTGGACAATTCCGGTAATGATGAAGAGCCACCCTAGGAAGACAACCAGCGCAACCGACGACATTGCCGGATGAATCAGCGCCAGGATCCCAGCGAGAATCATCAAACCACTCTGAAAAAGATACCAAAGAGAATGCCGCTTGACCGTTTCGCGCATCGCCGCCCGCATCATTTCGGAGGCAGCTTCGAGTGACATGGACATAATCCATCTCCCTTAAGCTTGGCAGGTCGAAAGTATTCAATCAGGGCTTGGCCGCCCGCGGTTCCGTGCAGATCGCACGGTTGCCGGATGCTCCCGTCAGCGTTGAGGAGCCGACGATAATCTTCCTTACGGGATCGGCAAGAAGAAAAGCGCTGCTGATGATCTGCCCGATTCAGCTCTTACGCAATCGGCCTCTGGCTTTTGAATAGCGTGCAGGTGGCGGCGACCGCCCGTGGGGACTCGGTCAACGATGCACGAACAATGCGCGGAGACTATCGAATTTCAATCAGCCTGCTGGTCGCCGATCGCGAAATCTCACGGTGAAAGAACTTGCGGCAACAGCATGTTGCCCGCCGACCTTGGCCGCTGCCGCGTTGGTAGCGGCGAAGCCCCCGTATACAGCGCACGCGAACGCGCAGCCCTCGCGTGGACGGAGGCGGTTACGCTCATCAGCGGGACTCATGTACCTGACGAGGTCTATAACGAGGCGCGGCGGCAGTTCTCGGAAAAGGAACTCGTCGACCTCACCGCTGCGGTCGTGGCGATCAACGGATGGAACCGCGTCACAATTGCGTTCCGGGTCACCCCCGCAGGTCACTAGCGCAAAAAAGGCCGCGTAGCATTTTCATCTTGGTAGGCGCGGCTTCTCATTTGCGCATTCACATACGCGCGCATGTCCGTCAGCGGCACGTCGTCCGCTGTCGCGTTAGTTGTAGCTAGGTCCGGTGGCCTCGGACTACCAGTCCAGCCACCATCACTTCACCATCGGTGACGTAGTGGTTGACATGCTCGGTGATCAACTGGTCGCCGGTTCGATACAAAGTCGCGTCTGTGATTACCTCACATCGCCTCAACGCGTCGATGATATAGGTCCGTTCCGCGTTGGTGTCGGAATCCGTAGCGTGTGTCATCTGGAAGGTCATCCGGGCCAGGGAGAATCCGGTATCCTTTGTGCCTGCCCCCACCCAAATCACGCGTTCGTCTTTGGCCGGTCGGTCGGTGTTGAGCCAGAAGCTGGCTGAAACAACACCCGCTTCGACGTGCGAGAGGCTCTTAGCCCAAAAGCGGATGTGATGTCTTTTGCGTGGACTGTCATCGATCGCTTGCTGGAATCCAACATCCTGGCCCCGGCCGAAAAGATAGAGCGTGCTGAACGGGGCGGTAGCGTAGGGCTTGTTGAATACAAAAGCGCGAACCATGCGCCACGAACTTGCCAGGTCTAACCGGTCCGCCTCCGCCCAGCCTGCAGTGGCAAACGCAGCGCAAAGCTGCTCGAAGGTGCCGACCAACGCCACGTTGACGGGATCGCCAGGCAGCCCATCGGCTGTGATCGTGTACTGGGGCACACGTCTGCGCTGGAGGATTTTCAGACCCATGCGAACGGCGTAAGGGAGGATGATATACGCAGCTATTCCATACGTAATGCTGAGAGCCAGGATCCAGGGTAGCTTCTGGTTCGCGAAATCGAAGACCACAAAGACGATCAACCAGACACTCAGCGCACCAAGGCCCAGAATCACCGCGCGCTGCAAAATGCAAATCAGCAATCTCACGTTCTAAGCTCGAATGTTTGTATCTTCACGAAATTCAATCGGAGAAATCAATCGCATAAAGCAAAGCCCTCCAAGGTTAAGGTCGTATGGTTGTCACGGATCCTAAGTATCGAAGTCCCGCAGCCTGAAGGATCGAAACCCCTTCCCTCATCTCACTTTTTTTCTTAGCGTGGGCGGATCAATGCCCAAGACGTTCTGGATTGCTCTTGCTTTTTGGGTTGCCGGGCGGAACGGCCGTTTGCGCGCAGATTAGCGATATTGATAGCAGGTCCAATCGCTGGGCCGAAGTTTAGGGGCCATGGCGTTTGAGCCAGGAGTGCTATGCCACAGTCCCGTCGAACGTGATGGTATCCAGCTACCCGGTAGCTTGAGCCGAGCCGCCGCGGTGCCCGTAGGAGGGGAAGAATTGCGTTCTACTCTGCGGCGAATGGATCAATCATGGAACTATCTAGCTCCAGTCTGATTACAGTCGAGCCTAGCCTTGAACCTCAGTCATTAGCGTCCCCCGGTTTTTGGATTTTGTGATGCCGCCCTCTGCCGCTTCCCCGCTCATTCGGGTGCCGGAGCCAGCCCGTGAACGCATCGGGGCCGAAGGGTCACACGGTGATCCGCGCCGAATTTGGCTTAACGCCTTTCGGGGGGTGCGTAGCGAGACTGAGCGCCGCGCCGCGCGGCTCGGGCCTGAGGATCAGGTCGTCCAGTCGATGCCGGATACGAGCCCAACCAAATGGCATCGCGCTCATGTGACGTGGTTCTTCGAGCAGTTTCTGCTTCGCTCGTGTGCGCCCGACTATCGCGTTTTTGACGAACGCTTCGCCTATCTCTTCAATTCATATTACGTGTCGGCGGGCCCGCGGCAGGCGCGTCCACAACGCGGTCTCATTACGCGGCCCGATACTTCCGAGGTTACGGCGTATCGCGCGCACGTCGATGCCGCAGTGGCGGCTTTGATCGAATCCGCGGATGATCTCAGCCCACTCATTCCGATCATCGAGATCGGGCTCAATCACGAACAACAGCACCAGGAATTGCTTCTCACGGACATTTTGCACGCTTTCTCGCTCAACGAGACCCATCCGGTCTATGATGCCGATTGGCAATGGCCCCAGTGCGGGAGCACATGCGCCGCGCCGGGCGCTCCCATCGCTGGTGTTCACATGATCGGGCACGATAGCGCCGGGTTCTGCTTCGATAACGAGCGGCCGGCGCATCAGGTGGCGTTACGGCCGGTGCGGCTTGCGCCCTCGCTTGTCACCAACGGCGAGTGGTTGGAATTCATGACTGACGGCGGTTACGCGAGGCCGACTTTATGGCTGTCGGATGGTTGGGCGACCGTCGAAGCGCAAGGTTGGAGTGCTCCAGGTTACTGGCGCGAGATCGACGGTGACTGGTTCTCGATGACGCTCGGCGGCTTGCGGCGCCTGAACCCACGAGGCCTGTCTGCCACGTGAGCTACTACGAAGCCGATGCCTTTGCGCGCTGGGCGGGTAAGGACCTGCCGAGGGAAGGCGAGTGGGAGGTCGCAGCAAAGAGCGGCGCGCTTCGTGATGCCTTCGGCATGGTGTGGCAATGGACGCGTGACGCTTACACGCCCTATCCCGGTTATCGTGCCGTGCCCGGCGTGCTCGGCGAATACAACGGGAAGTTCATGGTCAATCAGATGGTGCTGCGGGGTTCCTCGCTGGCGACACCCTCTGGCCACTCGCGTCCGAGCTATCGCAATTTCTTTTATCCGTCCGCGCGCTGGCAATTTAGTGGGGTGCGCCTGGCGGAATACGAAGACTAAGGGTCAGATGGCGTCAGGTGTGCAAACCGCGTCGCGAGCGGCTCCGTCTATCGAGACGGCGGATTCCTTTGCCGCCGATGTGGTCGCTGGCCTTGCAGCGAAGCCGAAACGGCTGCTGCCGAAATATTTCTACGATGCTGCGGGCTCCGTGCTGTTCGACCACATCGTGCGACTGCCGGAATACTACCCGGCGCGCTGCGAACTCGGCATTCTGCGCCTCAACGCGCCAGCGATCGCTTCGCTCTTTCCTCCCGGCTGTGCGTTGATTGAATTTGGCGCCGGATCGAGTTGCAAGGCGCGCATCCTGCTCGGCGTCGCGGCGAGCGTCGACGCCTATGCCCCAGTTGATATTTCCGGCGACTTTTTACAACAGGACATGGCGCGACTGCGCCGTGATTTCCCGCGCCTTGCGATTCATCCCCTGGTCGCTGATTTCACCAAACTGTTCAATGTCCCGCCTGCCGTCGCATCACTGCCGCGTGTCGGCTTCTTTCCGGGATCCACCGTTGGCAATTTAGAACCGCACGAGGCGGCGGAATTCCTGCGCAATGCTGGGGAAATGCTTGGCATCGGTTCGGTGCTTGTGATTGGCGTCGATCTGGTGAAGGCAGCGGACATCCTTTATCGCGCCTACAATGACTCCGCTGGAGTGACCGCAGAGTTCAATCTCAATCTGCTCGCACGCATCAACCGCGAACTCGGAGCCAATTTCGATCTTGCCGCGTTCGAGCACCGTGCCTTCTACAATAGCGAGCAAAGTCGTATCGAGATGCACCTTGCCAGCACCAGGCGACAGAAGGTGAGACTGAACGGCACGGTGATCGAGTTTCAGGAAGGAGAGACAATCCACACTGAGAACAGCTACAAATACACGATCGACTCCTTCCGGGCGCTCGCGCGCGCGGCCGGCTGGCTGCCGCTCAATGCTTGGACGGACGGGCTGTTCTGCGTGCACGCGCTCGCCTTTAATCGAACGAGCGACGACCGATGAGGGATGACAGATTTCTGTTCACCAAATCCGTCCTGTGTCGTCCGTTGCCCGTCGTCTGACCATGCCGATATGTGAAGCCGATCCTTGGCGGCCGCAATATTTCACTCAGGTCAAAACCGCTGCCAACATCCCGACCAAAAGACGGCGACGCGTGGCTGTTGAATCCGGCGCATCGCTGGGTCTACGACAGGCTTGCGGTGGCGCTGAGCCAAAATTATCGAGCTTGCCGACCGCCTTGCCGACGCTGGGACGGCTCGCGCTTTGCGGCACAAGCCATCGGAGTTTTCGTAGCGATCGCTGATCGTCGGACGTTCTTTGACGGCTAGCAATTGGTCTCGGACTTCGAGCGCGTTTCGCCGGTCTCTTCATCCGTTACCGTCTTGCTGCGGGACTCGCACCCACCGAGCGACCCGGCGCCTGGGCCGACCTGCACTCCGGCGACGCCCGGCACGCCGACGAAGGCCCCAGGCGGCGGCGATTCCCGAGTAGTCCTCGTCGTCGTTGTCGTATCGTCCTGCGCGGCGGCCGCCGAGATCCACAGGATCGCGCCTGCGGCGAGCGCCAATTTGCCGATCACATGCATGTTCCTCTCCTCTAAGTGAGGCCGCTGGAGCGGCCAGTCCGAGCGGAACGACGGGAGAGCAGTTCAGTTCCGCTGACGGATTTCTCGATAAAATTAATCGCTAAAACAGCGAACCAAAAAGCAAAGCAATCTTGCGGCGCACGTTCGAGCCTTCGCTCATGCTTCCAACCCGAGCCCGCGATAGCTCAGCCGTGAAATCAAGCGGAGCGAACTGATTTCTTCGATGTTACAACCGACCCATCAACACCAAGATTATGATGATGACGAGGAGGAGCCCGACGCCCCCTGAAGGGTAATAGCCCCAGCCCGACGAATAAGGCCAGGTTGGCAAGCCGCCGATCAGCAACAGAATAAGAATAATGATCAGGACGGTCGAAAGCATGTTGGTCTCCTCCCCGCGCGCAATTTTCAATGCGCCTCGGTCGGCATTTCAGAACCCAACGGTAAAGCTCGCCTAGGGTTCCAGCATGGAGGAAAGAGCCAGCAATGCCGCGTTGAAGCCGAGAACAGCCCGACAGCGTTTTGAGAACGGCGCACGGCGCAGCGCTTTCAGGCACGCAGCTATCAACCGCGATTCTTCGGTCTCCCTCGTCTTAATATTGGGGTCTGGTTTGGCGGAGCGTCGTGCTGCGGACCGTCAATTCGTCGACCTCTAAAACGTGTCCTCTCCCGCTGCGGCCTTATCGCGTCGATGTCGGATCCAGGATCTCAAGACCTTCGCCTTCGCCATCGGGAGCGCACCACATATCCGATTTGCTGTACAACAACGAGACCACGACTCCCGCAAAGCAGACGGCAGTGTCTCAGTTTGGAGACACTACCGACGGCTGGACAAATCACTTGCGGACGGAGGCAGCGTAAACTTTGGCGGGGGCGGCTGCCGAAACCTTCGTTTGGTCGGCGGCAGCCTGAACTTTTGCAATGGCGCTCTCGACAGGCTTGAACGCTTCCTTGGCGAGGGAGGTATAGATTTCGCCGATTTTCGTCGTCAGACTGAGAAAGCCCTCATAAGCCGACTTGGCATATTCGGATTGGGTCTGAATGGCGTCGTCGAGTGACTTAGCCCCCAGCAACTTCTCAACATACGCAGAGTTCGTTTCGAGCGACTTTTTCGAATAATCGGCCGTCTCGGCGGCGATCGTTTGGAAACCCTTGGTAAGTGAGGCGGCAGCCGTGCTCGCAGCCTCAAGCTGTTCCTTTCCGAATTTTTGGAACTCGTCAAAATTATTGCTCATGATCCCTACTCCTTTGAAGGGAGGCGCGTGGATTTTGCGGGAGGGGTGCGTCGATAGAGCCCCGAGGCCAGCAAAGAAGATGTAGTGCGTCGCACAATTGGTGTCAATAAAAATTGTGCAATGCAATAAAACCCTGATGCTCGTGGGGCCAGCTATCGTTCCGCCCCCGGCTTTCAAAATCAAGACCTGCACGGTTTTCACTGATGGCCGGGACCGAAGGCTTCCTTTTCGGCTATTACTAGGGGAAGCGTGCCAGCCTCGATCCTATCGAAGCGCTGCGCTGCGAGTGAAGGGCTCTGAAGGTCCCAGCGTGCGGGCAGACATCGACGATGAACGCGAAGGTCAAACCGAGCTTCCGATTTTGTGAAATGCTATTCTAATTGGGCTTAGGAGAGTTCATGGAGACTCAATTACCTGTCCTCGATCACACAATTCAGCTGACGAATGTCTGGCTCAAGAAGCTAGCTGAGGAGCACCATCTCGGGGAACGGCATCACGCCTATAGTGCATTGCGAGCAGTTCTACATGCGCTGCGTGATCGGCTGACCGCGCAACAGGCCGTGCATTTCGGTGCCCAATTACCTCTCCTGGTGCGCGGCATTTATTACGAGGGTTGGCATCTTGCTGAAAAGCCGGCCGTCGACCGGCACGTCGAGGAATTTCTGGCACGCGTGAATGCCGAGCTTCCGCCCGCGTTTCCACGGGACGCGCTCGGCGTCACCACTGCCGTGTTCGACCTTTTGTGGAAAGAGCTCGATCCCGGCGAAATCGCGAAAGTCATTGATACGCTGCCTGTTCCGCTGCGCGGTTTGTGGCCACAAGCGGCGCAGCGTTGAGGCTCTCCTCGCGATTGCCCCAGTTGGGCTTTTGTATTGGCGCGCCTCATCAGTGCTCAGCGACCGCACGTCCGAATATTGGAGCGATCAAATGCGGATAGAAAGAACGGAATTCGGAAACATCACAATCGACGGGAAGACCTACGATCATGATGTGGTCATACGCCTCTCAGGCAAAGTGGGGAAACGCCACAAGAAGTTGTCGAAGGAAAAATATGGAACATCGCACATAATCTCCAAAGCTGAGGCCAAAGATGTCTTCGAAGACGGCTGCGATCAGCTGGTCGTGGGCACAGGTCAGGCTGACAATGTGCGTTTGTCCCCTGAGGCAAAAGAATTTTTTGAGAAGAGAGGCTGCGAAGTTGTCTTGCAGCCAACTCCTGATGCCATCCAAACCTTCAACCAATCGCGTGAGAGGAAGATCGAACTCATGCATGTCACGTGCTGAACCACCCTGCGCAGCCACAACCTCGCACTTTCGCGCCTGCCGGCGGAGAGCTTTCCTTCAACGCCGGGCGGCTCCATAGAGAACCGTATTGAGGTGTCGATCAGCCACGGGACATCGGTCCGGGCAGTTCGTTCCAATCGAGACCGAGGTCGTTGATGATTTGGCGCACAAGCCGCGAATTGAGGGCCTTTTTCGTACCGATCTCGGGAAGAACAGCTTTCCTGTCTCCCCGATGAACCGTCACATAGGCATGTCCATGGGCTTCGACAGTGTCCCTGCCGGCTTCGAAGCGGCAGCCGTGCTCGGCCAGCCATTTGCGAAAGGTAGCACTTTCCACAATTACCTCCGTTGCAACGCCTCTTACAAGGTTTCAAAAGTGCAGGATTCGCCATGACTTGCATCAACCTGATGCCACGGGATGCTTGCCGCCGGCGTTATGCGGCTTCGGCTTCGTAGAGACCTTTCAGTAGGTGGTCGTGCAAGTCTGCGTCTTCTATCAGTGTCGCAATGATGGTGCCCTCACCCAACATGCCTGCTTCCGAAACGCCTCTATCCCACTTTTGCGCGGCGAGATCGCCTTGGCCAATTCGCATCAGAATGTAGAGCTCGACGCGCGCGGCGGAAGAGAGTGCTCCGATAGCCTCGCGTAGGGCGGTCATTTGTGCGGAGTCCAGAGCAAGCGGCTCATAGCCAAGCTCGGCAGTCGGATTATGTTCGCCCCGTGCGGGCTCAGAGCCCCCCAGCTCTCTTTCGGCGACATTGCCAAGGAGCTCGTCCCGTTGCGCGCGCGCCGTCTCGGCCAAAAGAGCGATGAAACGGGCCTGATTGCTGGTGAGTTGAGTTAACACTTGACAAACTCCCGTAATGGATCGAAGTTCGCGGGTTCCTAGTAATGGGGCACGTCGCAGGCGGTGCGGGTCTATGGTTGGGCTCGATTTGCCATCTATCCGCGGCTCATGGACCGCCCCAGCGAATCTCCGGCTGTTTTCTGGGAACCGCTGGAGGCACCGATTTTGGGCGCCCAACAATGATGGGAGCAACTGGAACGTAGCTTGATGGAAGTTCGAGCGCTGCCTTCCCTTCGGGCGTCCTGAGCCATGCCTGGGCGAATCCTATCCAGCATGTTCCGAGCCCCGCGGCACAGGCCGCCAGCATCAAATTTTCCGCAGCCAGGGAACAGTTCTCGACGGTCCAGGGGCTCTCCACGGTGCTCGAAATAACGATGAGAACGGGAGCGTGATAGAAAATATCAAAAGTTAGGTCGTTCAGCGTCTCCAGAAAATGATGTGATAACAAGCCTACCGGCGAGACTTCTAAGCATATGCGCCTTTGCCTCGAGCGATATCCGCGCGAGCAAAGTCCTGTCTCGCACGACGCAGAATGACCAGGGCTGCTGATTGACTGCGCTCGGCGCTTGCACGGCCGCATCTATGAGATCGCGAAGCATGTCCTGATCCACCGGCTCGGTCGTGAATTCTCGGACCGAGCGGCGCCTATAGATCGCTTCCTTGAGTTCCATGCCGACCCTCGAACATTAGTCCGGTGATTTGCGTTCTTCGAAGCTGGGGTCACTACGCCGCTTTGCTCATGTTGGTGCGGACATCCTCCACGATCCGACCGGCTTGGTTAGTGTAATCGCCGACGGCTTTGCGGATGAATTCGGATTGGGCTTCGACGACCTCTGGAACGGTGCGGCATCCGGCCAAGGTTGCAAGATATTCGCTTTGCGCCTCAAGGCGTGCGCCCGCGAAGTGCAAAGAGTCTGAAATCAGAGTGAGTGGGAGTTTAAGCGACGTCAACAATAGTTCGAATGGCGCAATGAACTTAGTGCCCGAATTCGTGATAGACATTTTCATTCTCCACTTCCGAAAGATTTCATCCTAAGCACATGGCAAGGCCATGGATTGATTCACATCAAAGCAGGGCACTTACAGAAGCGGCACGCCGGTTTTTATGTCGGCCTTGGGGCGCTCGGCTCGCAGCGGGTGCCCAACCACGATGTAATGAACTGTCTCCGCAATATTTGTCACATGGTCGCCGATGCGCTCGAGGTTTTTTGCACAAAAGAGGACATGTGTGCAGAAGGCAATGGTGCCGGGATTTCCCATCATGTAGGTGAGGAGCTCACGGAACAAAGAATTGTTGATGATGCCGATCTGTTGATCCTTCTGCCACACGTCGAGCGCCGCCGCCGCGTCACGATGTTCATAGCTTTGGATCACGCGGCCGAATTGGTCGAGGACGAGTTGCGCCATCTGCCCAAAAGTTAGCGTAACTTCATTGATGCGCAGATCTCCGATCAACAATACGCGCTTTGCGATATTTTCAGCAGAATCGCCGATCCGCTCGAGATCGTAGGAGATGCGCAACGCGCCTACGATGTCCCGCAAATCCACTGCCATGGGTTGGCGTCGTGCCATCGTGACGATTGCCTCTTCCTCCAGGTCGTGCTGTAACGCATCGACTTGCTCGTCCATGGTTATGACTTCTCTGGCCTTCGCAAGGTCATGTTTGCTCAGAGCATCGATCGCACCCTCGATCTGCTTCGCATTCAGGTCGCTCATTTCTCTGATTTTGCGGATAAGCTCACCCAACTCAATGTCGAATGCTCGCGCCGTATGATCGATCATGACAACCTCCGACCGTCGTACCCGCAGCAATCGTTCCCAAGAGTTATACAGACCGGGTAGATATCAAAGCCGCCCGATTTCAAATTCCTCGCAGGAGTAGCCGAGCAGCGAAAGGCCCTCCTCCAGAAAGTCACCCAGGAGCGGCGTGCCGAGAAGATATTCGGCCGTGCGATCATTGTGGGCGCGAGCCGCTTCCGCGCGCAGGTTTGGCCAATCTGTGGCGGCATTATCATCTCGGCCCAGCCAGGCTAGGGCCACGAGATCAATTTGCTCATCGTTGGACAAGGAATTGATGAGAGACGTGATTTCCTCCACGACCGGATCGTCCCCATGGTCTTCGAGGATCTCGATGTCCATGTCATCTGAAGGGTTCGATCCCGGGTCGTCCTCCGTCACTTCATCTTTGACGTCAAACTCGCGGGCCTTGATGATAAGAAAGCAGACCTTCTCCGGTGAGATCGTGAGCGTTGTCTCATCCGGAAGTCCGGTTTGGCCCGATATTGAAGCCATGACTGTCACCCCAAGTCTGCCTAATGGTGGTATCCCACAGACTTTCTCTCAGAATTCGGAAGAGGTCCTTGAGATAGGTCAACTTTCAGCGCTGGATAAGTGACCAATCAACTGCGACAAACGCTTGTGAAAGCCAGCGTCGCGATGCTCTCAGCGCTTAAGGAGCCTCTTCAATGCCGAAAGCGGCCGCGTATTGAGGACATCAGCCGGCTCAAGCCAGCCACGACGTGCTTGGTCGATACCAAATCGCATATAATCAAGCGCCGCTATCGAGTGAGCGTCGGTCGAAATCGCCACTTTGACGCCCATGGATTTCGCCGCCTGCGCATGAATGTCGGTCAGATCCAAACGATCCGGCTCGGCGTTAATTTCAAGGTAGCAACCACGCTCATGCGCGGCCGCCAAAATGCGTTCCATATCGACTTCGTAAGGCTCGCGCTCTCCTATCAGCCGCCCGGTGGGGTGAGCTAGGATCGACAGGTGGCGGTTGTCCATCGCTCGAATGATCCGCTCCGTTTGGGCGGTTCGTGAAAGATCAAACTTATAGTGGATGGCCGCCACGACCACATCGAGGCGAGACAAGATTTTATCCGGCAAGTCGAGGCGACCATCAGCCAAAATATCAACTTCGATACCCTTGAGGATCACGAAACCATCGAGTTTGTCATTGAGGCGGTCGATCTCGCCGATCTGTTTCGCAAGCCGCGCAGCATCAAGGCCGTGAGCTATTGTCACTCTCTGGCTGTGATCAGTCAGAGCCATATAGGCGTAGCCGCGGTGCTTTGCAGCCGCAGCCATGTCAGCAATCGGAACCGTTCCGTCACTCCAATCTGAGTGGACGTGGAGATCACCCCGAATGTCGGAAAGGGACACAAGCTTAGGAAGCCATTTCTTCTTAGCGAGCGCGATCTCACCGCGGTCTTCTCGTAACTCCGGCGGGATAGGAGCTAATTTTAGCTTCTTGTAGATCTCTTCCTCCGTGGCGCCAGCAATCCGACGCTCGCCGTCGAATAGGCCGTATTCATTGAGCTTCCAACCATATTCGTTGGCGATTTCGCGTAGCGCGATGTTGTGCTCCTTTGAGCCAGTAAAGTACATCAAAGCAGCGCCATAACTTTCGTCTGGCACCACGCGGAGATCGACCTGAATTCCTGATCGCAGCATGACCGTGGTCCGAGTAGGCCCATGCGCCAAGACGTTGACTACATTTTCGTATTTGGTGAGCTGATCGCCCACGCCGGCACCGTCGCGCGCGGTTGCAAGAATATCGAGATCTCCAACCGTGTCGCGCCGCCGACGATAGCTGCCCGCCACAATGATCTGGCCCTTGCCCAAATCCTTGCGAAGGAGATTGACGAGCGCCTCAGCCTCGGCTTCCGCCACAGCGAGCTTGAACCGCTTCTCGGTTGGCGGCTTGGCCAGTGCCGCGAGCAGCTTTGCCTCACTCTTTGCCCCGAACCCACGCAATTCGCGCAGGCAACCTGCCTTCACAGCGCGGCGGAGATCCTCGATCGAGCGAATGCCAAGCTTGTCATAAAGGAGCTTGACGCGCTTCGGGCCCAGACCCGGTAAGGCGGCAATTTCGCCGAGGGCGCCAGGCAGTTGGCGCTTTAGAGTTTCGAGAAGATCGAATTTTCCGGTCTTGACAATGGTTGCGATCTTGCCAGCCAAATCCTTGCCGATGCCCGGTAATTCCGATAGATCTTCGCCAGCATTCAGAAGAACGACCACGCTTTTCGGCAATCCTTCGATGGTGCGCGCAGCGCGCCGGTAAGCTCTCGTCCGAAAAGGGTTGTCACCCTTGATCTCGAGAAGTTCTGCGGCCTGGCCGAACATTGCCGCGATCTCGGCATTGTGGACCGGCATCGTCCGTACCCCTTCCTAATTTGAAGTGCGTCATTTCACCTGCCGCTATGCAGCAAGATGGAAACAAAAAGTGGCACGGAGACTGACAAACGGTTTTGATCCGGATCAAAGCCGGCCTGTCGCGATATGCCAAATCATCCTTTGGCGGGAGGAAAAAATTTGGCTCAAACGGATCGCCAAGACATGCCTCGACGTAGGGTGGTGCGAGCGAAGACTACGCAGCACGCGCGGCTTGACATCGATGATTTGATCGAAAAGGCGCATGGGAGAGGACTACACATCAATAATCTCTTTGAAATCGGGGGTCGTTGGCGTGCAAATGTTGCGAACAAAACCAGATTTTTCGAATTCGGCGAAGGCCGAACACCGAGTGAAGCACTTCGCGCGGCGCTCACCAAGGCGCAACACCCAAAATGAGAGATTTGTTCGAGGCCTCAGTCGCCAGTCAGGGGCTCGAACCCTCCATGGTTGTTTCCGTTCTTGCCCTTTTCGCGGGGAGGTTCGGCATCCAATTCTGACCAGGGGCGTTGCATGTCATTGGGCATCAGATATTCACCGTCTCGGCGCGGGAGGTTCTGGCTTTGTGAGCTCGCCGAGATCCGGCTCGCCGCATCGCGCTAGGATTGCTTTGCGTACCGCGTCGCGCAGCTTGACCACGGAGGAGAAATCCGCGCCGTTCGGCGAGATCGGCTCGGCAAACTCGACGCTCACGCGCGCCCACCTCGGAAACCATTGCTCTCCGCGAAGCATCAAGCGCGTGCCGCGAATGGCCGCCGGGATAACCGGTAGTTTAGCCCTGCTCGCTACTTCGAATGCACCAAGATAGAATCCAGAAAGACCGGTTCTGCGGGTGAAAGTCCCCTCTGGAAAGAATACCAAGAGAAGGCCTGCCTTGGCGACCTGCGCCAGGACTTCGGTATCGGCTAGGCTGTCAAGAACGGAATAGCGCTCGACAAAACATGCGCCCAAACGGCGTAGAAACGGGCCGGCAAGCAACTGGCCGGCGAGTTCCCTCTTTGCAGCGAATGCTGGCGCCCCGGGAAGTATGGCGGCGATGACCAGCGCATCCGCATAACTCGCATGATTGAACGCAAGTAGGGCATTGCCAGTGGGCAAGTGCTCAGCGCCAGTGACTGAAAGCGGGACACCAACCGCCATCAAGGCAACGCGTGCAAGCGCACGCACAACGGCCCAGCGCCATTCAAGTCTTGGGAGAACCATAACGGCCAACCAGGCCAAAGTCGATATGACCGCGACGACGCTCCACCACCAGCCGGCGTAGACAACCGGCCCAACGAACTTGACGAGACGCCGAGCTTGCGAGAGTCCGCCTTCCCGCAACAGATGTTCCACTTGCTGGCGAAACGATGGCGGCTGTTCGCCGATGCGGCCACTCTCATAGAGACCCTTGGCTGCGCTGCGTCGAATCTTCTCGTTAGCTGTCTTCGGCACAGTTTGCGGTGGCACAAGAATCATCTCGTCTAGCGGTACGCCAAGGATGTCGGCCGCGGCCTCTTGCGCTCGCCTCTGCAATGCCGCGCGTTCGATCGGGTTTCTCTCCGCAGTCTCAGCGATAACGACAATTCGCTCCGTTCCTTGTGAGGTATCCCTGACGCCGAAAGCTGCGACCCCATTCTTGAAAATGCCGGGAACTTGGGCGATAGCTTGCTCGATTTCTTGCGGATAAATGTGGCGCCCGGCTCGGATGATGATGTCCTTGACACGCCCGGTCACGTAAACTTCGCCGCCGGCCATGTAGGCAAGGTCGCCGCTATCGAGCCATCCCCCATGGCGAAACAGCTCGCGGCTTTCAAACTCGTTTCGGAAATAGCCAGACGTCGCCGAAGGACCACGAAACTCGAGCCGCCCCTCGTGTCTTTCTTCTAGCCTTCGACCCAGCTCATCGACAATGCGCACCTCATGCCCCGGCAGCGGCTGGCCGCAAGAGGCTATTTCCAGAGCGCTGGCGTCATGGGGCTTCGCGGGCTCGGCGATACCTTGGCCGCTCAGCGCGTCACGGTCTACGCGATCAGCGAGCGGTGGGCGTCCCAGCGGCGGAATGGTAAGAGCAACAGTGTTCTCGGCGAGACCGAAGCAGGGCGCCATTGCCCCCGGCCTGAATCCATATCGGCTGAACCGGGAGATGAAGCGAAGAAAGGTCGGAACACTCACCGGCTCGGCGCCGTTTACGACCATGCGCAGCGAGCTCAGATCGAGGCCTGCGATATCAGCGTCATTGATCTGGTTGACGCACATTTCGAACCCAAAGTTGGGGGATGCCGAAAGCGTGCCGCGGAAGCTGTGAATCGCCCATAGCCAACTTTCCGGACGTCTGAGAAAGCTCAGCGGAGACATCACATAGAACCGAGCAGCGTAGTAAAGACACGCCAGCCAACCGCCGATCAATCCCAAATCATGATAGAGCGGCAGCCAACTGACGAATGCGTCTGCGGGGCTCGCCTCAACTGCCTTACCGATCGCACGGATATTGGCGAGCAGATTGGCATGGCTGAGCACGACTCCTTTTGGGTCACCGGTGGCACCCGACGTATATTGAATGAACGTTGTTGCGTTCGCGTCCGGAGTAGGAGGCAATTGGACCACCATACCTCGCTCGTGTAGGCTGGCCACGGTTTCGACCGACTCGAGGGTCTCGACCTGCCCGCGGAGGAACGAAGCAAAGCGCAGCGCTTCAGGCATCGTAATCAGAACGCGCGCGCCGGCATTACGCAGAATGCCGGCTTGACGCCGCATATGTTCCTCAAGCACGGCCAACCGTGCTGGCGGGTAGATGGGTACCGGCACTCCTCCTGCATAAATCGCGCCGAAAAACCCGGCAAAGAAATCCATGCCGGTTGGCAGCATCAACGCGACACGGTCGCCGGGAACCAGGTCAAGACTAATAAGACTCATGGCGACCCCGCGTGCGGCCTGCGCAAGCTCGCCGTAGGTCATTGTACCAAGCACGGTCCTTTCGTCTTCCAGCAGAGTGAGGTGTAGTCGATCGGGACACCCGTTCGCATGCCACTCGAGCACGTCGATCAAAGTTGCCGCATCGGTCGGAGCAGAAACTGTCGGCAGAGATGTCGGTGCAGGAAAAATCGCGTGAGTTTGGCGAACGAAAGGGGCGGCGTGCCGCAGCGCCGCGAGAAGATCGCCCACCGTTTGTGCTTCCGAAACGGTATCTGGCGGCAGGCGCGCTTGGAACGCGCGCTCAATGCGCAAGATCAGTTCCGTGCGTCCAAGGCTGTCAATTCCCAGGTCCCGGTCAAGCCGGCTCACCAGGGAAATGGAAATTTCGGCCGCACGCCGGGCCTGCAGTTCACGCGCCAGCCCCTCCACGACCGCGAGCAGCTCGCGCTCTTGTCCGGCGGACTGATCCAAATTTAGGGGTCGATCCACAATCATGACCTCGCGTGTAACCCGCGGTACTAAGATCAATTTGCCCCTCCTGAGAACTGCGCGGACCGACCTCGTCCTCGACCGCGACAGTGAGAACCCAGCCGTCCGCTGCGTGAGTGGGCGCGATTTCCAGAGTCGCGACTGTGGCGACTTCGCTCAACTCTTCCCGTTCCTCATCGCCAAGATGAAATTCCCGCCGAACTGGGATCTCGCGCACCTCACTTGTGCGTCGCGCGAGCGTCTTCAGGGTCGACGGCGCAACCTCACACTCTGCGATGACCCAACGAACAATCTGCTCAGGATCGGTATTTACGGGATAGGATTGCATTCTCTCTGCTCATTGGCGTCTTGACAGCAGGCATGCTTCAACTTCGCAGGCTTCAACCTGCCTTTACATCGATTTTCTTCCCGGGCATTTGCGCCTCCGACGAACTCTGCATCGGAATCCAAACTCTCCAAAAGCGCCCAGATCTATGGCGAGCGTGTCTGCTCTTCCTCTTCGTCGGTTGTAAGGATTGCGATGATGTCACCAGCCACACCGCCAAGCGGCTCCCCGGCACCGAAGACATCTGTATCTCCGGAGAGCCACATGAAGGATTTCTCGACATCAAGGATGGTTGGCCGCAGGGCCAAGATGTCCAACACTTTGGCGTCATCCAAATCCCCGATGATGCGCTTGAGGTCATTGGCATCCGCCAATGTGTCGCGTTCTGGTGCCGATATCGAATCCTTTGCCATCGAGTACTGCTTCGCTTTGAAAAAAGACCTGCTCAGGTTTGGGAGCAAAATTGTCGGCTCCGAATAAAGCGGGGCCCGCGCTTCCTATCCGTCTGACCGGAGTCTCCTCCCGGGTGCTCGAATAGGATAGTCACGGGCCCCTCCGCCGTGCTTCATTGGTAGACTGGTTCGTCGCCTAGGCAGATCCCGCGCCCGTAGACGTTTTCACTACCGTACTTCACCAATCTTGCCTCCACACGACAGTTCAAACATCTGAGCGCGGAAACCGGCGAAGTTCGTTGATCTAAATCAAGATAATCGATTTGGATAAATGGCGGACAGCGCAATTGACGTATCGCAAGGACCGATGCGATCCCTGCGATTAGGGATGTTTCAATTCGGCAAAGTGCGGCCCTGTCGCTCGGCTACGCACATCAGCGGCCGAACCGAGCGCGTGGAGGCGCCACTCAAAGAGGACACGGGGGATTTTGCGGGCCGATAGCGCGAGTTATGAATCGAACCGCACTCAATCGCACGTTCACAGGTCTCCGGAACGGGAGGGTGTTGTCATGCCGATCTTCATCATGTTGACGCGCCTGAATCCTGATGCCGTTCGCTCGCCGAGGGAACTCGAGAAACTCGAACGCGATGCCATGAAACGCGTGAAAAAGGAGTGTCCAGACGTAGAATGGCTCAGCAGTTATGCGGTGCTCGGGCCCTGTGACTATCTCGATATCTTTAGAGCGAATGACGTCGATATGGCAGCCCGTGTTTCAACGCTGATCCGCACGTTTGGTCACGCTCAGACGGAAATTTGGGCAGCAACGGAATGGAGCCATTTCAAGGACCTCGTTCGTGCACTTCCTGGGCCGAGCTAGTCTCGCGCAATATCCTCCATCGGTTTCGATCGAAATGAAGCAATCGCGGCGACTATGGAGCTGACGTTTCTTGGCACGCGCGGTGGGATTGAGATCCGTTCTCGTCTACATCAACGTCACAGTGCGTTGCTCGTTCGGCGCAATGACGATCGCGTCATGATCGATTGTGGCGCGGATTGGCTCGGTAGGCTCGACGCCATCGCGCCGACCGCGATCCTACTCACGCATGCCCATCCCGATCATGCCGCCGGCCTCGCTGAGGGAGCGCCGTGCCCGGTCTACGCCACTTCAGAAACGCTCGAGTTGCTTCGCCACCTTCCTATTTGCGACTGGCGCAGGGTCCCAGTGCGGAAATCCATGACAATCGGCGGAATGAGATTCAAGGCATTTCCGGTCCAGCATTCGATCCGTGCACCAGCCGTCGCTTATCGTGTTTCGGCGCAAGGGAGCTGCTTCTTCTACCTGCCCGACGTGGCTAGGATTCCGCAGGCGTCAGAGGCGCTGCGCGGGATCGATGTCTACATCGGCGACGGCGCAGCAATCAGACGCTCAATGGTGCGCCACAAGGGCGGAACATTGATCGGTCACGCCCCGATCATGATTCAACTTGGCTGGTGCAAAAGGGCTGGTATTTGCCACGCCATCTTTACCCATTGTGGATCGTCCATCGTGCGTGGCGATGGGCGAACGCTGAATGCTTTAGTCCGACGACTTGGTCGCGAATACGGCATCGATGCATGCCTCGCGTGCGACGGCGATCGGCTGGTTTTTGTTGGGCTGCAGACTGAGCGGGTCGAGGCTGAGCTAATATTGAAACGCCATTGAGCCCGAGCGATCGCTCATCTGAAGCAACCGCATAAGATTCTCGGATTTCTAGGCACCTTCGGCCGAGGCTATATTGCCGCTCACTACGAGATGGTCAGCTGCCGCGCACACCGCTTACATGGAGGCCTTCAGAGCCCTGATCTGCCACCTTCGTAGCGCGGGACCTTCACAGCCGGCTCTTGGCTATGAATGATGTGCCGAGACCGCTCGCAAAACCTCGCCGGAAAGTTCTTTGCCGACCTTGTGGGATATGTCGCCGAGGCTCAGCATGCCCACCATGGTCTTATGACCATCCGTTACGGGTAGTCTGCGGATTTTCTTCGCTTCCATGACCTCAATCGCGACTTGAACATCGTCATCCGGCGAACAGCACACGACGTCCTTCGTCATGACATCCTTAGCTGTCATTTTGGCCAGATTGTTGTCATGCGTGAGAGCACGACAGGTGACGTCACGATCGGTGACGATCCCTACCAGGTGATCGTCGGCCTTAACGGCAATGGCGCCAATATCGGCATCACGCATGCGCTTTGCGATTTCCTTGATTGGGGTGCTAGGCTCGACGCATGTTCCGCCTTTGTGCATGACATCCTTCACCTTCATCTCGTCCTCCTGTGATTGGTACGCTCTTTTGCGCGGCCGGAGCGGAAAAGATCATACTGGCGACAAGATGAGGCTCATTGATTTAGATCATGGCATGTGCCGTCTTGCAACGGCTCTGTCATGACGAACAGCGGCCCATCGAATCGACGCTTTTGGCGGTCACCGCTGGAATATGGGTCAATGATTGGCGCCGGGAAGGGATTGTCATGCGTCTCCCACTGGGAATTATTTTCGCGGTTGTCGCTGTAATGCCCGTGCTTGGCGATGAAGTGCCATTCGCCTCGCCTCCGCCCGCTCGATCCGGAGCAGCAAATGACACCAATTACAGCAGCCTTGGCGACATCATGGGATTGGTGCAATTGCGCCATATCAAGCTTTGGTACGCCGGCAGAAACAAGAACTGGCAACTCGTGAATTATGAGCTCACGCAAATTAAGGATACGTTCGATAAGGCGGCAATGCTTTATATGAACATACCCGTAAAATATATTGCTTCGGTCGAGAAACCGCTTCTCGCGCTTCACGAAGCGGCAGAAGCGAAAGACGTTACGAAATTCGCGCAGGGCTTCGCTGATCTGCAAGCAGCATGCAACACGTGCCATCAGGCAGCGCAAGTCGGATTTATCGTTATTCGGACACCGACATCCTCTCCCTTCAGCGATCAAAATTTTGTGCCCTGACGTCAACTTTGATTTTGCGCTGACGTCTGCGCTGCAGCGAGATAATTGGTCCTTAGGATATGAACGGGATTGGCCCACGCCGTAACGGCAACGCGGGGTATCCAAACACATCACCCGCGAATCTCCCCGGGTCGGAACGCTCCAGGCGGGATCGAGCCGGGCGTTACATAGGCATGATGCAATGCGTCGAGTTGTGCCCACAGGACATCGCACTTGAATTTCACCGCTGCAATACAGGCTTCCTGCTCCGCTCGCGTGTGCGCGTTCGCGACGACGTAGGACAAAGCGAATTCAGCGTCGCGCGGCGCTTGGCTCAGGCGGCGCTTGAAATAAGCCATAACGTGGTCGTCGATGAAGTCGTAATTCGCCAGCATTCCGTCGATCCGCTCGCGATGAATGCTGGGAGCGAAGAGTTCGGTGAGCGATGAGGCGACGGCAACGACCAGAGGCTGTTCGACGACGAAGTGCACATAGGCTTCGACGGCGAAACGTGTCGCCGGCAGTGCAGCGCGCCTTGAGGTCACATAATCCCGCGAGAGGCCGAGGCCGTCAGTCAGCACAAGCCAGCGTTCGATTCCCCCCGCTTCCTCACCGAGCCCATCGTGATCGTGAATGCGATGGATCCATTGGCGTCGCAATTCCCGATCATGCACGCGGCTCATGAGGGCGGCATCCTTGCGTGGCACGGCTTCCTGGTAGCAATAGCGATTAAGCGCCCAGGCCTGGACTTGGCCCTTGCTCAATTTGCCGCCGTGCAGGAGCTTATGGAATGGATGCTTATCGTGATAGCGCTCGACTCCAACCGCGCGAATCGCTGCTTCGAATTCCGCGGTCGTCAGCGGGCACTTGCCGAGCCATTCGGCCGACGCAATCTCATTCATTGCCTTTTCCTCCGTCGATACTTGCCGATTCTCTGTGCGGCCAGGTTGGCGCCTTCGCTTTCCTTGGAGAAAGGCCATAGTCCTCAGCGTTGGAGCTGAAGCGAAGAGTCCTTCCAGAAATCATCGCAGGAAAGCGGCTCCCATGGCGCCGGCGATTGCGCCGGCGAAAAGCGCTGCGTCGTGTAAAGCTAGAAGTGTGCGTGACAAGCTGCCCTTGGCGTGGATGGCGAGGGTCGCGCCAAACGTGGCCAGCGACCAGCCGGTGCCGGCGATAACAAGCACGACGCCGAAATCGAGAAAGCTCGTGAGTTTTGTCAGTACGGCAATGGCGCCCGCGAGAAGGGCAATGCCTAGCGCGCAAAAAATTGCGCCTTTGGGATTCGGCAAAGAAAGGCCAAGAATCGCGGCCGGCGCATACATCGCCAGAATGTGCCAAGATATGACTTCCGATCGGCCTGCAAGACCAATCCCGCAGAGTTTCATCAGGCCTGGGCTTCCTGCCATTACCAATGCCATGCCGGTCCATGCGAGGGCGGCTGCGAGTGTCGCCCAGAGATAGGCGTTATCGATTTTAGTGACCTGCGGCGCCTGAACTGCGGCAATACTTTTTCCAGGCAACGTGAGGCAAAGCGCCAGAAGAACAATTTGCGCCGCGCCGGCAATCAGCAAGGTCGCGGCGGGTGCGAGTGGGCCTGCCGCATTTTGCGCGAAGCTCACCAAAGGCGGCGCGGCAATAGCGGCAGCCGAGCCCCCGCCCAGCACGATAGCGATGGCCTTTGCCTTGTTCGCCGCGTGAAGGGCAGCGGAGTGACGATAGAAGAAGCCGAAGCCTTGTGCGATGCCGAGCCAGAAGCCGCCTAACGCGAGCCCGGCGAATTGCCGTTCAGCGATACTCCAGGCGGCGAGACAGGCGCCGGCGAGGCCGAGGCTTGCGCCGAGCGCAAAGGCCGATCGGCGACCAAAGGCGTCCGTGAGTATGGCTGCGGGCAGGGAGGCCGCAAGCGCGCCGACGAGGGTCAGCGCATAGGGCAAAGTCGCGAGAGCCGGCCAGTCTGCGATCTGCGCGCCGGCGATGGGCAGGACGGCAGTATAAAGCGATTGAACGATCACGGTCAGTCCGAAACCCAGCGCGATCCGCGCCAGTGCCGGGCGTTCGGCAAAAGTGTCTTTTCCGCCGCCGCTATCCTCGCAGGCGCAGAAGAGCTGGCCGGCGCGAGCCTTGGAAGGTTCGAGATCGACGAAGCTCATGACGGCAGATCATCGTCGGAAAGAACGCGCACCGCCGCTCCGTCAAGATCGTCATACTGGCCGTTGCGCAGCGCCCAGAGAAAGGCGAGGAGGCCAAGACCGCCGAGGCCAACAGCAAGGGGAACGAGCAGAAGCAATATGGTCATGACTGCGCCTCCGTTGCGATCGGTGAGGAGCAAGGCGTCTCGCTGGAATTGCCTTGAGCGCACCGCGGTTGTGCCGCGCTCTTCGCGCGTAGTGCGTTGGCGGTCACGAGAATCGAAGAGCCGGACATCGCGCATGCTGCGATCAGGGGCGTGACGAGCCCCGCCATCGCGAGCGGCACGGCGATCGCATTGTAAATCACGGCGAGCCCGAGGTTCTGCCGCATAAGTCGATGCGCCTTGCGGCTGATCGCGAGTGCCGAACTCACAGATGCAAGCCGCTCACCTAGAAAAACGGCGTCGGCTGAAGCCTGCGCGAGATCAGTGGCTGTGATCGGCGAGAGTGCGGCGAAAGCGCCGGCAAGTGCCGGTGCATCATTCAAACCATCGCCTACCATCAACACCTTCTTGCCGCGCCCCTTCAATGCATCAAGTCTTGCGATCTTGTCCGCAGGCCTCATTTCCGCCCCCCAATCGGCGATGCCGAGCTTACGCGCTACGCCCGCAACGGCGGCACGATTGTCGCCAGAGAGGAGTGCCACGGAGAAACCTTGCGCTCGCAATGCGTCGACTGTGGAGCGCGCATCTTTGCGCAGAGCCTGGCGAACGAGAAAGACGGCCGTGGTCTCGCCATGCCGAAAGGCAAGCTGAGACACGTCGGGATCATCAATTCTGGCTGCCGCGGCCTCCGCTTCGAGGTTGCAAAAGGCGGGGCTGCCGAGAAGGGCTTGCGTTCCGTCGATCGTCGCGCGCACGCCGCAGCCGTGCAGTTCCGCCAAGTCACTGAAACTGCCGGTGCCCTGCGCATGGACGGCGAGCGCGCGCGCCAAAGGATGATGGCTCGTGGCGGCGAGCTGTGCCGCACGCTCTAAGGTAGCGGGATCGATAGCGCCCGCATTGACCACAAGAGGTTCTGGAAGTGTCAGCGTTCCCGTCTTATCGAAGACGATCGTATCGACCGCGGCGAGCCGTTCGATTGCATCGGAGGCATTGAGCAATATGCCGGAACGAAGCAGAGCGCCCGCAGCGACGACTTGGACCGCGGGGACGGCCAGCGCGAGGGCACAAGGGCAGGTGATGATCAAAACCGCGATCGCAATGATGGCGGCGTCGTGAAAGGAGGCACCGGCCAGCATCCACGCGGCGCCGGTTGCCGCAGCGGTCGCATGGACCAGGGGCGCGTAGAGCCGGCCGGCGCGGTCCGCAAGGCAAACATAGCGTGACTTCGCGGCAATCGCCTTTTCCGTGAGATCCTCGATCTCATGGAGCAAAGTCCCGCTGCCGGCAGCTGTGACTTTCACGCGGAGCAGGCCATCGAAATTCAGCATGCCAGCATAGATTTCAGAGCCAAGGCCAACCGCCTGATGAATCGTTTCGCCAGTTAATATGCTGGCGTCGATCTTGGACTGGCCAGAGATGACGACGCCATCGGCCGGCACGCGCTCGCCTGGCTTGACAAGCACATGATCGCCCTGTGCGAGGCTGGCCGCGGGGACGATCTCGCTTTCGCCTGTATTACTGATACGCGTGGCGATAGGCGCGCGTAGTGCTGCGAGATTAGCTGCGACCGAGCGCGTTTTTCGCCGCATTGCTTGACCGAGGTAGCGGCCGACCAGCAGAAAGAAGATCAGCATGATCGCCGAATTGAAATAAGCCTCGCGAGCATGCCGCGCGGTTTCGACGACCGACATGACCAGCGCGAGAAGAATCCCTAACGAGATCGGCACATCCATATTGAGGCTTTTGGCCCGCAGCGCGCCGACCGCACTTTGAAAGAATGGCTGGCCAGCAAAACCCGCTGCTGGCAGCACGATAAGCGCCGAAAGCCAATGGAAGAAATCGCGCGTCTCCGGCGTAATGTCGCTGCCGTTGCCGGCCCAGACGGAGACTGAGAGCAGCATGATGTTCATTGCCGCAAAGCCCGCGACCGCGAGGCAGCGCAAGAGATGTCGGGCGCGCCGTGCCTCCTTCTCCTCGACTTCATCGAAGCTGAAGGGATAGGCGCGATAATTGATGCGAGCGAGCGCCTCGATGACCGCGGCGGGATGGAAGTTGTCATCACTCCATTCGAGGGTGAGCCGATGGCTCGTATAATTCAACCGGGCACGCGTAACTCCGGGCAAGCTGTTCAACGCGCCTTCTATGTCGGCTATGCAGGCCGCACAGGTGATGCCGTCTACGGCGAGATCCAATGTTGCAGTACCGTCCGCATGCCGTTTGACGAAAACCGAAAGATCAGCTTGTGGCGTCATGGCCGCTGCCGGGAATTGGAATGTCAAGGAATGGTGATGCGGCTGCGCGAGCGAAACACAAGCCTCGCACCGCGATTGGCCTCGATGACGAGATCCCATTGGCCGCTCGCGACGGCGATCGCGCCGCGATAGACGCCGGGTGCCGTCTCGGTGAGGGTAAGGGTGCGATCGCGCGCCATGTCGGTTGCGAATTCGAGGCGCCCCGCCACGATAAGGCCGGCCAGAGCGCGGTCATTGCTGTCACGAAAGATTGCTTCGACCGTCTTGATCCCGATGGGGTCGACGCTGCTGACTTGCGCCGCCACGCGCCAACGAAGTTTGTCCTGCGTTTGTGCGGCGGCTATATCTTTGTCATAGGCAAGGCCGTGCTCATAGGGGTGCGATTCCACTTCACCGCGGAAGGTCGAGAGCGCGAAATAGACCATCGTCCCGTTGATCGAGGCGATGGTTCCGAAGAAGGCGACAAGCGTGGCGAGAACCAGGGCACCTGTGATCGGCCGGCCAGCCTGGCTTTCGGTGTCTGGATAGGCGACTTTCGCTCCGGCCATTGCCTTCTCCTCAAAATCGCCTCGCGCGAACGATCATCAGCGCACCAGGAAGTGGTCGCGTGTCGTGGCCTTTTCTCCCGATGTCTCGTCGGTCGCTTCAAAGGTCACATCGTGCCAAGCTTCGCCTTCAGCCGCGGGCAAAGTAATGAGAACGCGTAATTCGTAGGTCTGGTCAGGGCCGACCTTGACCGTGGGCCAGCCCACAGCGTTCTTGGTCGTTCCTATGGCCGTCACATTTGCCGGACTGAAGGGCGCGACCTTCAAGACATAGCTGTGCGTCGCCGCGCTGCGATTGAGGATACGTACCGTATAAGCGTTGCGGATCGAACCGTCGGCGAGCTGAACATAAAGCGGGTTTCGGTCGTGTAGTGCTGCAACACCAAGATGGCTGCGCGTTGCCAGCGCCGTGAGCATGACGCCGCCAACCAAGGCGATCATGGCTGTATAAAGGACGGTTCGCATACGGATCGGCCGGAAGACATTGCTAAGCCCGGCGAGCCGGCGCCTGATGTTGACATCTGTGTCATAGGCGATGAGCCGCGGCGCCCGGCCGATTTTGTTCATCACGTTGTCGCAGGCGTCGATGCAAAGCCCGCACTGAATACACCCGAGGCTGGGGCCTTGTCGGATGTCCACTCCCGTCGGGCAGACCACAACGCATTGCGCGCAGTCGATGCAATCGCCGGCGGGCGTCCCCGCCGCGCGCAGTGCCGCGGCTTTTTTCAAGGATGTCCGGGGCTCTCCCCGATCGTAGCGATAAGTGACGTTAAGCGCATTCTCGTCAGTCAATGCCGCCTGAATGCGCGGCCATGGGCACATATAGGTGCAGACCTGCTCGCGCATATGTCCTGCGAGCAAATAGGTCGTGAAGGTCAATATGCCAATCGAAATATAGGCGACTGCAGGTGCTTGAAAGGTGGCAAGATCCTGCACCAATTTCGGTGCGTCGGCGAAGTAAAGAACCCAGGCGCCCCCCGTCCACCAGGCGATCACCAGCCAGATGAAATGTTTCAGTCCCTTGCGTGCGAGGCGCACCGGCGTCAGTGGCAGAGCGTCGTTCTGCATCCGCTCACGCCGATCGCCTTCCACGAAGCGCTCGACGGCGAGGAAGAGATCCGTCCACACCGTCTGCGGGCAGAGATAGCCGCACCAGACACGTCCAGCAATCGCATTCATTAGGAACAGTGTCAGCGCCGCTAGGATCAAGAGGCCGGTGAAATAATAAACTTCCTGGGGCCAGATTTCGATGAAGAAGAAATAGAAACGGCGATGAACAAGATCGACGAGCACGGCCTGGCTCGGTTCATTGGGCCCACGATCGAATCGCAGGAAGGGAATGAAGTAGTAGATGCCGAGTGTGATGGCGAGCAGTGCCCATTTGATGCGGCGGAACGTGCCGTGGACGCTCTGCGGGTATATTTTGGGCGCGGCGGCATAAAGGCTTTTGCCGGCCACGTCTCCGTGCAAGCGACCCGTACCCGATGCTCCTGCGGCGCTCATTTACCACCGCCGAGGCTATGAACGAAGACGGCGAGCGCCTTGATTGTCGGTTCGTCGAGACGATCGTGCCAAGCCGGCATTGTGCCGCCGCCCCCGTTCTCGATCCGGCTCATAATATCGGCTTTGGTTGGGCCGTAGAGCCAAATCTTGGTTGTCAGATTCGGGGCACCGATCTTGATGTTCCCCTTGCCGTGGGGACCGTGGCAGACTGCGCAATTGTCGGCGAAGATTTTTGCGCCTTTGGCGGGATCGGCGCCGGGGCTCGCAGGATTTCCCGACAGCGTGCGGACATAATCGGCGACATCGGATATTTGCTGCGGGTTAAGCATGCCCTCATGGCCGAAAGCCGGCATCATCATCATATGGGTCTGGGGATCAGCGGTCCAACGCGCACCATGTTCTATGGTTGTGTAGATCTCATCGAGTGTGCCTCCCCAGATCCAGCGGTCGGCATTGAGATTGGGATAGCCGTGCGAGCCTTGCCCGCCGGCGCCGTGGCAGGGAGCGCAATTTTGTGCGAAGGCCGCCGAGCCCTCCGCGCGCGCGAAGGCGAGGAGTCCGGCGTGGTCTCGATGTCTTTGAGAGAAGCCTCAGCAATCCTGGCGTTCATCGGAGCGCGCAGCGCTTGAAGCGTTTTCACATCGGTGACGACCGCTGTGCGCGACTGCCAGCCGAGAATGCCATGCGTATAGCTGCCGATCAGCGGCCATGCTGGATAGGCCAGCCAATAGCCGACGGCGAACACGATCGTGGCATAGAACGTATAGAGCCACCAGCGTGGCAGTGGTGTATTGAACTCCTTGATGCCGTCCCATTCATGGCCCGTCGTCGAGGGTTCGCTCTCGGCATCAATCGTTTGGTCCTTGTCTTGCGACATGATCAATCCTCTTCGAGCGGGATGCGAGCCGCGTCGTCGAATTTTTTGCGATTTGAGGGCAGCAGCGCATAGACGAGCGCGATGATGAAGATCAGCCCGAAATAGATAAATCCCCAGGAGGCGACGAAGCGCTGCAAGGTTTCATAAGTCGACATAGCGATGCCTCACCTCACGTTGGCTTTGTCGTCGTAGAGCTTGAAATTGACGTGGGTGCCGAGCTGCTGCAGGTAGGCGATGAGCGCGTCGGTTTCGGTCAATTGACCCTTGTCGGCGCCGAGGTCGCGCACGATCGCATCGGGGTAGCGTTTCCTCAGGCTCGCGGCAGCGGGATCGTCCGCTGTCCCCTGCGCGCGCAGATCGACCTGGGCATCGGCAATCATCTCTTTCGTGTAAGGGACGCCTTCCATCGCCAGCGTTTCCATATGTTCGGCGATATGCGTGGTATTCAGAGGTGTGTTTTCGAGCCAGGGATAGCCGGGCATGATCGAGCCGGGAACGACGGAGCGCGGATTGCGCAGGTGATCCCTGTGCCAACCGTCTGAATATTTTCCACCGACGCGGGCAAGATCCGGACCGTTGCGCTTCGATCCCCATTGGAATGGGTGATCAAACATGCTTTCGGCGGCGAGCGAATAATGGCCGTAGCGCTCAACCTCGTCGCGCAAGGGCCGAATCATTTGCGAATGGCAGAGATAGCAGCCCTCCCGCACATAGATGTCGAAGCCGGCGAGCTCGAGCGGCGTATAAGGTCGCACGCCGCCGACCTTTTCGATCGTGCTCTTCAGGTAGAAGAGCGGCACGATCTCGACAAGGCCGCCGATCGAAATAACGACCAATATTCCGATGAGGAGAAGGATCGAATTCTTCTCGAGGACCTTATGCCGATCCCACAGAGACTGGCGTTCAACCGAACTGGCCATGGAAACATCCTCATTCGGCTGGCGACAGGGCAGGGAGGGGCGCGACGGGACGCTCCTCCGGCACATCGGCCGCGTCGGGAGATATCATCGTCATGACGAGGTTGTAGGCCATGATCACCGCGCCAAGCAGGAACATGGCGCCCCCAAGCGCACGAACGATGTAGAGCGGATGCACCGCCTCAATCGATTCGACGAAGGAATATTCCAGGAAGCCAAGGTTCGTATAGGCGCGCCACATCAGACCTTCCATGATGCCGGCGACCCACATTGCCGAAATGTAGAAGACGATGCCGATCGTCGAGATCCAGAAGTGCCAGTTGACGAGCTTCAAGGAATAGAGACCCTTGCGGTTCCACAGCCAGGGCACCATGCAATAGAGCGCGCCGAAAGAAACAAAGCCGACCCAGCCGAGACTGCCCGAATGGACGTGGCCGATGCCCCAGTCCGTATAATGGCTGAGCGCGTTCACCGACTTGACGGACATCAACGGGCCTTCAAAGGTCGCCATTCCATAAAAGGCGACCGACACGACAAGAAAGCGCAGGACGGGATCCGTGCGCAGCTTATCCCAGGCACCCGAGAGCGTCATCAGCCCATTGATCATGCCGCCCCAGGACGGCATCCAAAGCATGATTGAAAAGGTCATGCCGAGCGTCTGCGCCCAATCAGGCAGGGCGGTATAATGGAGATGATGCGGGCCGGCCCAGATATAGAGGAAGATCAGCGACCAGAAGTGCACAATCGACAGCCGATAGGAATAGATCGGCCGATCCGCGCGCTTCGGGATGAAATAATACATGATCCCAAGGAAGCCGGCGGTCAGAAAGAAGCCGACCGCATTATGTCCGTACCACCACTGGATCATCGCATCCTGGACGCCCGACCAGAGCACATAGGATTTCGACGAGAAGATCGAGACAGGAACGGCGGCATTGTTGCCGAGCACGAGCACGGCGATCGTGACGATGAAAGCGAGATAGAACCAGTTCGCGACATAGATATGCGGCTCGGTCCGCTTCATGAGCGTACCGATAAAGATCATGAGATAGGTTACCCAGACGATGACAAGCAAAATATCGGCATACCATTCCGGCTCGGCATATTCTTTCGAATGAGTAATGCCGAGGACATAGCCTGAGGCGGCGATGACGATGAAGAAATTATAGGCGAGGACAACGAACCAGGGCGCGAGATCGCCGGCGAGCCGTGCCCTCGATGTCCGCTGCACGACGTAGAGAGAAGTGGCGAGAAGAACATTGCCGCCGAAGGCGAAGATCACGCCCGAAGTGTGGACCGGCCGCAGACGACCGAAAGCGATCCACGGCAGATCGAAATTCAAGAAAGGAAAGGCCATTTCCAGGGCGATGTAGAGGCCAACGCTGAAGCCGACAATGCCCCAGAAGATCGCCGCCACCGTGGCGAATTTGACCGGCCCGAAATTATAGTTCGGCTTGCCGTCGATGACCTGCGGCGGCGGTTCTGCTGGACGCGCGAAATAGCGATTGACGATCGCGAATACGCCGGCGCCTGCGGCCAGCGCGAAGAGCATGGCATGGAAGGCATAGCCGGGATCATAGGCCTTCGCCGCGACGAGGATTGCGAAGAGCGCGAAAAGGAAAAGGCCCACTGCGGAAACCATCTCGCTGGGCCAGAGCACCTTTTTGATTTGCGGCTGCGCTTCCACTGCGGGAAACCTAATTTGGAGAAATCGACGTAAGAACTTTGAAGTTTAAATATGTGAACATGGATCAAGCTCCAGCTTTGATCTAAATCAATCGATCGCGCTGCCACGATTGCAATGAGGTGCGCAATCTTGTCTCAGTTCCCCGCCCCCGAGAATATAGGCCTCGAGAATGCTCTCTCGGGTCGTCCATTTTGGCTCTGCGGCAGCAGCGCAGCAACTATCCTGCTCCACTCCAGAGCGCCGCTCGAACTCGACGCTGCTAACGGAGAGATCGCACATCAGTCGCTCGGTAGGCTCGTATGCTCAAGGCGCAGGTGCGAGCCGCGCGATGTCTAAGTTTTGTTCGTGCGTTGCCGGAGGCCATCGGCATAGATCGTCAAGAGCTGCCACCCACAGTCCCTGAAGAGATCGTTGACATGCCGCATCTGAGCGATCATGCGATCGGTCTGTTCGTGCGCCTGATGGCAGTAGGCGCAAAGCGTCGCTCCGGGATCTTCGGCGACCTTCAGGGGAAATAAGGATTTGGCCGCTTGCTCGGTCTGGAGCCGTAGCAACTCGGTCTGGCTTTCCCAAATGGCGCGCACAGTTTTGACGATAAGTTCGTTTGATCGGGTAAAGAGCTCGGCGCCGCGCTCCTGTGCTTTGATGAGATTAGCCGGAAATTGCGCCTCTGCTTCGATGGTCTTTGTTTCGGCTTGTGGTATATCAAGCATGTTATCCTCCTGAAGAACTGTGATGGGCCAGCGCGCGCCGAGGACATTGGGCGTCGCACGATCGTCACAATGTTGGCACGCACTCTTGGCGGCGGGTTTGATCTCGATCAAGGCAGCGGCGGCCTATTGCCACGCAACGGAGGCCGCGAACTCCTTGATCGGAATCAAATCCGCTGCCCGACATCCCAGATATAAGGCTCTTGAACTAAGCCATATCGCTTGCGGCTTTGGACTGCCGCCTCGAACAGGATACCCTCAGGAGTTCAGAATGCCGGAGTCACGCTTTGCAAAGAGACGAGTCTATTCCTGCCTTAACTGAGAGCCCTGGAGCGAACAGCATGAGCGCCGCGATGACGGACGGAGAGCGCGCTACTCCAATGGCGAGCGAGAATTCACGGGCAATGGAAAGTAGGAATACTGTCGCCCCAGGCGACCTCACCATGTCGCCTGCTCTCGAACATCCGATTCCCGACGCGCCCGCCGGAACGGAGGAAGGTTCGCTTGATCGTCTACTTCACGCGCGCGAGGCCCGGTTCACCGGCTCGCTATCGCTCATATCTCTGACGCTCGCGTACCTAGACTGGATCCTGCATCTCGCCAACGCACCTGGACGGCGGCTCGAATTGGCTCGAGCTGGCGTCGCACCAATGGACGCGGCTCTCCGCGCCTTCCCGGTGGACGAAACCGCTGCCTGGAGATCGCCGCTTTGACGGCGAGAGCTGGACGCATCCGCCATTCAACGCGATCGCGCAATCGTTCCTTCTCGTTGAGCAATGGTGGCGCGCCGCTACGGCCGGTCTGCCTGGGGTCACAAAATCTCATAGCGACATCGTGTCCTTCGCGGCCCGGCAAATGCTCGATGTCTTCGCGCCCTCGAACTTCGCTTTGACGAACCCGGAAGTGCTGAGGGCGACGGCGGCGCAGTTGGGGTGGAACTTCGCTAAGGGCTACCAGAATTTCCTCGAAGACCTGCAGCGGTCGGCGAACGGCCTTCCGCTCGATGGATCCAAGGGCTTCGTCGTCGGAGAGGACGTCGCGGTGACGCCGGGCAAGGTTGTTCTGCGCAATGAGCTCATGGAGCTTATCCAATATCAGCCCACAACCGGAACGGTTCGCCCGGAGCCGATCCTGGTGGTTTCGGCGTGGATCATGAAATACTATATTCTCGACCTCTCGCCGCACAATTCGCTCATCCGCTATCTCGTCTCTCAGGGCTACACGGTCTTCTGCGTTTCTTGGCGTAATCCGGGTCCGGAGTTGCGCGAGACCTCGCTCGACGATTATCGGCGGCTCGGGGTGATGGCGTCGCTCGATGCGGTCGCTGGGATATGTGGCGCACACAAGGTACATGTCTGCGGCTATTGTCTCGGCGGCACGCTGCTCGCCATCGCGGCTGCGGCTATGGCGCGCGACGGTGACGACAGGCTCGCGACCCTTACGATGTTTGCGGCCCAAACGGACTTCACCGAAGCTGGCGAACTACAACTCTTCGCCGACGAGAGCCAGATTGCGCTCCTCGACGACGTGATGTGGCAGCAGGGCTATCTGGACAGCACCCAGATGGCCGGCGCTTTCGAGATGCTCCGGTCCAACGATCTCGTCTGGTCACGCATCATCAAGACCTATCTCCTCGGCGTCCGTGAACAGCCCAATGACCTCATGTCCTGGAACGCGGATGCGACACGCTTGCCGTTCCGCATGCACTCCGAGTATTTGCACCGGATGTTCCTTCACAACGATCTGGCGGAGGGGCGGTACTGTGTCGACGGGCGGCCGATCGCCGTCTCGGAGATCCATACGCCGATCTTCGCGGTGAGCACCGAGTGGGATCACGTCGCGCCATGGCGCTCCGTTTACAAAATCCATCTGCTGAACGAAGGCGATATCACTTTCGTGCTTACCTCGGGCGGCCATAACGCAGGAATTGTCAGCGAACCGGGGCACCCGGACCGGCATTACCGCCTCGCCCACCGGGCAAGCTTGGTGCCCTATGTCTCGCCTGAAGAGTGGGAGGCTACTGCCGAGAGACATGATGGGTCCTGGTGGCCTGCCTGGGTCGCGTGGTTGAGCGAGCGCTCCGGGGATCCGATCGCCCCGCCGCCCCTCGGGGCGCCTGCCAAGGGCTATTCCGTCGTCGCCGATGCGCCCGGCACCTATGTGCGCGAGACCTGAGCGAGGCAAGCTCCAATGGACCCCGCGACGTCGCCTGCATCCGACGAAATGATCGAGAATTGAACTTTCGACGAGATCGCGGTCGGCGATAGCGCCAGTCTTTCGCGCACGGTGACCCAGCAGGATATCGACCTGTTCGCCGTCGTTTCAGGCGACGTCAACCCCACCCACATGGACCTGGCCTACGCGCGGACCGACATCTTCCACAAGGTGATTGCACATGGAATGCTGGGGGCCGGCCTAATCTCCAGCGTCCTCGGCACCAAATTGCCTGGGCCTGGCACGATCTATCTTGGGCAAGATCTCCTTTTTCTTCGTCCGGTGAGTATCGGAGACACGATCACGGCGACTCTGAAGGTGACGGAGAAACATCCGGAACAGGGAGATCTGCTGCTCGACTGCCGTTGCACCAACCAGAGCGGCGAACTCGTCATCAGCGGAACGGCGCATGTACGGGCGCCGACGAAGAAGATACGTCAGCCGCGGGTCGAACTGCCGGAAGTGCGGCTCAGCCGGCACGAGAGATTCCGCGCGCTCCTCGCCGCGACGGCCGGGCACGAACCTCTGCCCACGGCGGTTGCCCATCCTTGCGACGCCAATGCAATCGGCGCGGCAGTCGAGGCGGCGCACGCCGGCCTCATCGTGCCGATCCTGGTCGGGCCGAAGTCCAAGATCCTCAAAGCCGCGGAGGCTGCCAAGGTCGATATCTCGGGCTTTCGGCTGATCGATGCGCCGCATAGCGAAGCTGCAGCCGCTGAGGCGGTGGCCCTGGTGCAAAAGGGCGAGGCGGCGCTGCTGATGAAGGGCTCGCTGCATACCGACGAGCTGCTTCATGCGGTGCTGGCCCCAAAGAGCGGATTGCGCACGGGTCGCCGTCTCAGCCATGTCTATCTCATGGACGTGCCCAGCTATCCGCGGCCGCTACTCGTGACCGACGCCGCGATCAACATCGCTCCCGATCTCGAACAGAAGCGCGACATTATCCAAAACGCCATCGATCTCGCCCAGGTTATGGGGATCGCCACGCCGAAGGTCGCTGTGCTCTCAGCCATCGAGACCGTGAATTCGAAGCTGCGCTCGACGCTCGATGCGGCGGCGCTCTGCAAGATGGCAGATCGCGGTCAGATCACCGGCGGTCTGGTCGATGGGCCGCTTGCCTTCGACAACGCAGTGAACCCGGCCGCGGCCGCGGAGAAGGGGATCGTCTCCAAAGTAGCCGGGCAGGCCGATATTCTCGTCGTTCCCGATCTCGAGGCCGGCAATATGCTTGCCAAGCAGCTCACGTTTCTGGCGGGCGCCGACGCGGCTGGAGTTGTGCTCGGCGCGCGCGTACCGATCATCCTGACAAGCCGCGCCGATGCCGAGCGTACGCGCATGGCCTCTTGTGCGGTCGCGGTGCTGATCGCCCGCAGGCGTGCGGCAACGGCACCAGCGATCGGGGTCTGACCGTGGCGGATGCCGTCCTGACGCTCAATGCGGGTTCATCGAGCATCAAGTTCTCGCTCTTTGAGTTGGATCGACCCGACCACCTGAGACTTGTGGCCAAGGGCGAGATCGAAGGGATCGGCTCGGCGCCGCATTTTTTCGCACGGAATTCGGCGGACCTTGTGCTGGCGGACCAGCGCTGGCCGGATCCTGATCAAAACTTCCAGTCGCTCTTGGAGACAGTGATCGATTGGGCCGAAACCCATCTCGGCGCTGACACGCTCGTCGCTGTCGGCCATCGCGTGGTCCATGGCGGCCCTGATCATGACCGACCGGAACGGGTGACGCCAGATCTTCTCGCCGCGCTTGATCGCTTGACGCCGCTCGCACCTCTGCATGAGCCGCACAATCTCGCACCCATCCGCGCCATCGCCGCCGCGCGGCCGAACCTGGCCCAGGTCGCCTGTTTCGATACCGCCTTCCACCATACCATGCCGGTTGTCGCGACCCGCTTTGCGCTGCCGCGCGAGTACGAAGCCGAGGGCGTGCGGCGCTATGGCTTCCACGGTCTCTCCTATGAATATATCGCGCGGCAGCTGCGTGATGTCGCCCCTGACCTGGCCAATGGGCGCGTCATCGCCGCGCATCTCGGCAATGGCGCAAGCCTTTGCGCCATGAAGCGGGGCCGCAGCATCGACACCACGATGGGATTGACCGCGCTTGATGGCCTTGTGATGGGAACACGGTGCGGGAATATTGATCCCGGGGTAATCCTCTATCTTGAAGAAGAGCGCGGCTTCAGCGCGAAACAAGTCGAAGACCTGCTCTATCGGCGATCCGGCCTTCTCGGTGTTTCCGGTGGGATTGCAAGCGATATGCGCACTCTGCTTGCCAGTCCGGACCCGCGCGCCATGGAGGCGATCAGTCTCTTCGTTTACCGGATCGCTCGCGAGGCCGGCGCGCTTATAAGCTCGCTCGGCGGCCTCGACGGCCTGGTCTTTACCGCTGGCATAGGCGAGCACTCGCCGGAGATTCGCGCCCTCGTTTGCGCGCGCCTTTCTTGGGCAGGAGTCTTCATCGACCGGGACGCGAATATCCGCAACGCTGAGATCATTAGCAGGCCAAACAGTCGCGTCGCCGTCCGGGTGATCCCGACCGATGAGGAGGCGATGATCGCCCAACATACGCTCGCCACGATCGGCGCAGCCGCGCCAGCCACTTAGATCGGTTCAGGCATAAGACCTTTGAAACCCGGAGATGTCGAACGCAAATGAAGCGCCGCGACGCATCTCGGATCAGTCGCAAACGCTTCGGCCCGCCATTTTGCCGGCGATAAATTCGAAAATATCAAACTGAGATAACTGTCACCCGCGCGTCCAGGTTAAGCTTTTGGACAGCTGTGTTGGCATTTGGGAATGCTGCCGCCCGACGTCGTAGATCGAGCTCAATAAATCTCGGTACTTTTGCGTGAACCAGAGCCGAATGAGTTCCAAGATTTCAGGATCCTCGGCAGAGCGGCGCATTCCGCTTTAAGGAGATACGTAAACCCGTCAATCCAAAATAAAAGAGATCTTCGCATTGATCCGATATTTGCCGATTTGTCCATTTTCGACCGTCGCTTCGAAATTTTTGACATAAATTGATTTTACGTTGTGGACAGTTGTGCTTGCACGAGAGATCGCATTATGTGCGGCATCCTCCCAACTCTTTTCCGATTCGGCGAGAACTTCGACCACCTTTAGCGTCGACATGATGCACTCCCTATTTTAAAGTGAGAAGGAACGCTCTCGCAAAAGGTTCTGGCCTTGATCTAAGTCAAGAACACTTGAAATGATCGTTCTTGTTCGTGGATTTATCAATGTCAGCGCCTCATTTGAATCCTGATCAACGGGGGCCAGTATCATGATGTGGAAAGCGTACACGATGTGAGCTCGCCAGCGCCGTCGCAGTCCAAACAAGTGCAGGCAGATGATCCTTCGTCCTGCTCCGTCGGTGGTTTGATGTAGCGCAAATAACGCATCGCTACGCGTCACTATCCTCAATGAATATCGCAAGAGTTGGCGAGTTGAGATCGAATGGAGGTAGGGTGACCGGTGGCGAAACGCGCTAAAACTTCAATGTCTCAGAAAGGCCAAGCTCCGTCGCGGCCGATATGCACTGGCAAGCAATCATTGTTGGCAGGAGGTACTCGTGCATTTTGATCCCGTTTTCCTGTCACGCCTGCAATTTGCCTGGGTGATCGCGTTCCATATATTGCTTCCCGCTTTCACAATCGGCGTTGCCTCCTACATCGCCGTACTCGAGGGCTTCTATTTTTTCACCAGGAAAGAGATCTGGTTCCGGATCTCCGGCTTCTGGACGAAGATCTTTGCCGTATCCTTCGGCATGGGTGTCGTCTCCGGCATCATCATGCCCTTCCAGTTCGGCACGAATTGGAGCCGGTACGCCGATGCAACGGGCGATGTTCTTTCGCCGCTGATGGGCTATGAGGGTCTCATGGCCTTCTTCCTGGAGGCGTCTTTTCTGGGCGTTCTGTTGTTCGGCCGCCGACTCGTTCCGCGCTGGGCTCACTTCCTTGCAGCGATTATGGTTGCCTTCGGTACCCTCTTGTCCTCGTTCTGGATCCTCGCCACGAACAGTTGGATGCAGACTCCGCAGGGCTACAAAATCGTCGAGGGACGCTTTGAGCCGGTCGATTGGTTCGCAATCATCTTCAATCCATCCTTTCCTTACCGTCTGACGCATAATGTGACAGCGTTCTACATCACGACCGCATTCGTTGTAATGGCGGTTGGCGCCTATCTCATCCGACGCGAAAAGTCGGTGGAGGAGGCACGTCTCATGATGCGCATGGCGTTGGACCTTCTCATCGTGCTCGTCCCCCTGCAGATAGTCCTCGGCGATATGCACGGTCTCAACACGCTCAAATACCAGCCGGCGAAGCTCGCCGCGATCGAAGGGCGCTACGACACGGTTGAACCTACACCTCTGACTCTGTTCGGCATCCCGGACGATAAGGACGCGGTGATGCATGATGCCATCGACATTCCGCATCTCGGCAGCCTGATCCTGACTCACGACTGGAGCGGTGAGATTAAGGGCCTGAAGGATTGGCCCGCCGATGAACGTCCCCCCGTCGGGCCGCCCTTCTACGCGTTCCGTATCATGGTCGGCATTGCCTTCATCATGCTGTTCGTCGTCATCGCGGGACAGATTATGCGCGTGCGGGGCCAACTCTTTCCCTCAAGCTGGTTCATGAGGCTCTGTCCCTTGATCGCACCCCTGGGATTTATCGCCGTTGTCGCCGGATGGACGACAACCGAGGTGGGACGACAGCCCTGGACGGTCTATGGCCTCCTGCGAACGGCAGATTTGGTATCGCCATCTCTCACAGGGACCGATGTCGTCCTTTCGCTGGTCTGTTATGTCATCGTCTATTTGATCATGTTCCCAACCGGAATCGCCTTTATGGCCGGGCTCGTGCGCAGAGGTCCGCAGGGGGATCTCGAACCCTCGCCGGTCGAAGGTGGACTGCCTGACCAGCCGTTCGAGCAGGCCGCCCGTCCGGCCGCCGAACACTAGAGGGGAAGGTTCAATGGTACTCGATCTTGTTCCGATCTGGACCCTCCTTCTGGCCCTGGCGGTCTTTTATTATGTCGTCTTCGACGGCTTCGACCTCGGTGTCGGGATTCTTTACGGCTTCGCGCCCGATGAACTCGCGCAGAGTGCGGTGATGAATTCCGTCGCGCCGGTCTGGGACGGTAACGAGACCTGGCTGGTTTTCGGGGGGATCGGGCTGCTCGCAGCCTTTCCCCTTGCCTTCGCCATTATCATTCCAGCCGTCTATTTTCCCATCCTTATCATGCTTCTCGCGCTTGTATTCCGCGGCGTCGCCTTCGAGTTCCGGTTCAAACGGCCACGTCTACAGCGCTTCTGGGACCGCGCGTTTTGCGGCGGGTCAGCCTTGGCAACCTTCGCCCAAGGTGTCGTGCTCGGCACTTTCATTCAGGGCTTCAAGGTGGATGGCCGGCACTTCACCGGCACGTCGTTCGATTGGGTCACGCCGTTCGCCCTCTTGACTGGCGTGGCTCTAATGTTCGGATATGCGTTGCTCGGCGCGGGCTGGCTCATCCTGAAGACGGAAGGAGCGCTACAGCTCTGGGCACGGCGGGCGGGGCGTATCTGCCTGATCGCCGTTCTAATCGCTATCCTCGGCGTGAGTATCTGGACGCCCTTGGCCGAGCCGGGGATCGCTCATCGCTGGTTCTCGTGGCCAGACATCGTTTTCCTATCGCCTGTCCCGATCATCACCCTGCTGATCGCCGCCGCGGAATGGTATGCACTGGGGCACGATCATGAGATGCTGCCCTTTATCGCGGCGATCGGGCTCTTCTTGATGTCGTTCATAGGCATCGCAATCAGCCTCTGGCCGATGGTCGTGCCCTATCATTATACGCTCTGGGAGGCGGCCTCCTCGCCTGGAACGCAGGCTTTCTTGCTGATTGGCACGTTGTTCCTGCTGCCCGTCATCCTCATGTACACTGCCTGGTCCTATTGGGTCTTCCGCGGCAAGGTCCGCGGAGATGTCGGCTATCACTGAATGAGTGCCCTGTTTGTGGACGGCTAACTTCGGGCGCGGCCGACAGACAAGTACAGCCGAGTCAATCGTGGCAGTCGCGCGTGGATTGGCGCGCGAGGCATCGCGCGCGATCCTGCCGCAAGCGTCAAAACACCGACCAGCCTTGGCTTCCTGCGACCGCGCCGAACACCGTAGCGAGGCCCAGCGCGAGCAGGACCCAATGCGCCCTTTGCAGCCACGCGAAGGCGACATCCGGCCGCGTGGTCGCCCACTTGTGAAAATGGCGATGGAGAATGAACGGCTCACCTATGAATAGAACGAAAGCGAAGAGGATCCACACACAGACCATCGCGTGCATCCACCAAAAGCCGGCCGAACGAAACCGATCCCAAAGATCGAGCCGCGCGGTCATATAGATGCCTGTCAGTCCAACCACGATGACAGCGGTCCGCGCCTGCCATACGAAGCGGCGTTCGATCGCCTGAAACGCTGCAAGCCAGTTTCGACCGAGATCGCCACGCCGCACCGCGGGCAGCGCAACCGTCGTCGCCATGGTGACGCCACCGATCCAGATCACCACCCCCAGAACATGGAGCGCGCGCGCAAGAATAATGTCATGCATCGTAGGCAACATCAGTCGAGGCCCCGAAGGCCGTGGTCTCAGGAGGCCAAGCAATTATCCGCATTCCCAATGCGCTCCCGCAGTGCAGCTTAGGCACGTGCTCAACGTCCACATTTGCGCCAGAACAAATCACTCACCTATTCTTCGCTACGCGCTAGACTGGCCATGAGCATCGGTGTGCCCCTGGCTCTTTCACAACGCATCAAGGGGTGCCACGCCGATCAGCCATTCGTGTCCGCGCAGCAGCACCAAAGCGTAGAGCGAAAGCCCGAGCACCAAAGCTGGCAGAAGCTCCCCGAACTTGGGGAATTCAGCGCGACCGCTGATCTGTGCTCCGAAAGGCCAAACCGACGTCTTTGCCGCGAATTGTGCCCAGATCGCCGGAGTAAGCCTCAATCGGGCGCGACGATCAGCCAACCACATTCCTCCAAGCGCGTAGAGCGCGAGGCCGCCGAACAGTGAAACGGCAACCACGTTCCCATTCGGTGCTATATGCGACGCCGCCCACAGACTGAAGCTCCAGAGTATGGGATGTCGTGTGATCCCGATGAATCCAGGCCGGGCTGGATCGAAGGGCCGAAGTCGTAAGGAAATGGAAAGCGGGTTTGGCGTGAGAACGCCGCCGACGAACAGGATACAGGCGACCGGCATCACGACGATGGGGACGAGGGCGAGCGCGGGCGAGAGCGTCCATAAGGTCGCTCTCGGCGCCGCAAGGCCGCGATCAACCAGATTAGGAGCCCGATCGAAAGCGCCGAATAGGCGATGAGATATGCTTGCCGACCCAACGCGTCGATTGCCTTGCGACGGAGCGCAGGCGCTGCGGGGATGGCATGGGCAGCCAGGAATGAAATGTAAGCAAGCGCGAAATTGATCATCCGACACCGTATTTATCGCGCCCATCGTTCCCGGCTTTACGGGCCACGGGAAGGAAATTCTCGTCCGGTAAGAATTCCCCCTTGCCGGACCAACTCGTGAGAGGAGGGCTTTCCTCCTCTCACACATCTTTGACCAAGATTGCAGATCGCCTGGCGCGTCCCCGGCAGTCGCCGAAAAGCGCTTCCCTGGTTCCATGGGTGGACAAGGGGAGTGGACTGAGCCAAATTATTCGAATGGCATCGCGCGGGAAAAAGGCAACGGCTTTAGAGCCCGGCCTGATCGCAACCGGCGGAAGGTATTGCCGCCTTGCCGCATTCAAATCGGCCGGCGGAGAATTTCTCTTGCGATTTGCGCTTCCCGCGCCGACAGGCTGAACGCGCATGGGGTACGGCGCGGCCATCTCGATCATATTGATCGCGAGTATCGCCGCGGCGGTTGCAACCCTCTTCATCCAGCGCTCTGTCAAGATCGATATTCGCCGCGATCATCGGGAGGTCGGTTCCGTCGTCTTTCTCCAGCTCGGCGTCGTGTTCGCCGTGCTACTCGCCTTTGTGTTCAGCGAGGCCTGGGGCGAATACAACGAAGCGGCGCAAGCCATCGATCTTGAGGTCAGCGCAATGCACGGCGTTGCTATGATAGCGGCGACGCTGGATCCTGAACAAGCCAAGACAATCCTGACTGCGGAGCGAGCCTATCTCGAAAGCGTCGTCTATAGCGAATGGCCTGTCATGGCCCGGAGCCGCACGGAAGATGTCGAAACCGACCTGAAGCTGCAAGTATTGATCCAGGCTGTGGCGAATCTGCGATTGCCTGATCCCGGTCAGCGCGACAAGAAGGCCGAGATGCTGTCGCTCCTGGCGCAGGCCCACACGCAGCGCGAGACACGGATCTTCCAAGCGAGCAGCGGCATACCTATCCCGCTGTGGACGGTGCTGATCGCCTTCACGCTCATACTGACGCTGTTCGTGTCGCTCTCAGACATCAAATACAGGACCACGGCCGTCGCCATCGCGGCATGCTTCGCCGCCGGAATTTCCAGCATTCTCGTCCTGGCCCGGCTTCTCGATTTCCCGTTCGAAGGCTCGCTCGCCTTGCCCCCGACGGACTTCGTTGGAGTTATCGGCAAGGTGTCGGATCTTCTCAGCCATTTGAACGCATTCGAACAATAGAGGCGAACCAAATTGTCGAGGAGTTGTTTCAGATTTCTGTTCGCGCGCGCCGCTGGGTGATGCGCTCGCGATCATGAAAAAGCGGTCGCGAGAGATGCAGAGGCGGCCGGGTGATGCTGGCGCGAAGATGATCGCGGCTTCGGCTCAATCTGCGTCCCGCATTCCAATGAAACTGTCAAATTTCCCCTATCGGCAGATGACAAAATCAAGGTTTCCGCAGCGTCACATTTTGGGCAAAACTGTGGCTGCTTTGCAGTGCCTTCGGCGCGTGCAGTCCGAAGGCAGGGACTGCCTCTCGCCGCTGCTTTGAGAGCTTCCGCGCCTGTGCAATAAGCTCGCCCTACCTCCGCTGGGCTCCAGATCAAGATCACCGTGTCAAAGACTCTCCCACCGCAGCTCCTTCCCGTCCGCGTCTATTACGAAGACACGGATTTCTCCGGCGTCGTCCAGCACGTCGCCTATCTGCGTTTTTTCGAACGTGGCCGCACTGAATTTCTGCGGGCGCGCGGCATAAACCAGTCGGTGCTCTTCGCCGCTGGGGCACCGTTCGTCTTTTCGGTGCGCAAGATGAGCGTCGATTATGTGAAACCGGCGCTGATGGATGATGAACTCTGCGTCGAGACCAGCGTCACCAAGGTCGGAGGCGCGTCGATCGAAATGGCGCAGCGCATCCTGCGCGGCGAAGAGGTGCTCACGCTCGCGCATGTCCGCATCGCGGCAGTCGCGGCCGGCAAAGCGCAACGCCTGCCTTCGGCGATCCTCGCCGGACTTGGCGGCAACGGGTCCTGAGGCAACGGCCGGCGCGGGCGTGGCAGGGCCGGCGCCCGGGGGGTCGGAATCGCCTTGAGCGCGCCTAGCGCGGGCGGCGCGCGACTTGCGAATGCACTCGGGCTGCTCCCGAAACCCCGGAGGCCCTAGATCTCGTAACCCCGTGTTAACCTTGAGGATGGCTCAACTGTAACGGCCGCATTTAAACTGCCGATCCCTCTGGAAAGCCCAAGAAATGACCGAATTACGGGTGAGGACAGGCATAATCAGCGGTTCTATCACGGGAATTCTCCTGACTTCGCTATTCCGATCGGGGCGAAATTCAAATGGCGGGCGCAGCTGACGAACCGGGGCCTCGGCATCGGCGCGCCGGAGTTGCTGCGGTCCCCCGAAGTTTTTACCCGCCGTTTTGCAAGGACGAATGACATGAATCCTGTCGACGTTGCTGCTTCCGGATTGGCCGGGCCGGGCGCGGAAGTGACGCTTTGGACCATGTTCCTGTCGGCGCATTTCGTCGTCAAGCTGGTCATGCTCGGTTTGCTCGGGGCGTCGATCTGGTGCTGGGCCATCATCATCAACAAGGCGATGCTGTTCTCGAAGGTGCAGAAGGCCATGGACCGGTTCGAGCAGGTCTTCTGGTCTGGCAATTCGCTCGAGGAGCTCTACGCCACTTTGTCGGCGCGCCCGACGAGCGGCATGGCCAGCCTCTTCGTCGCCGCGATGCACGAATGGAAACGCTCGGTTCAGACGGCGACAGGTTCATTCATGGGTCTCCAGACGCGGATCGAGAAAGTGCTCGACGTAACCATCGCGCGCGAAGTCGAAAAGCTCGAATCGCATCTCCTGGTGCTCGCAACTGTCGCGTCCGCCGGGCCTTTCATCGGGTTGTTCGGCACGGTGTGGGGCATCATGACCTCGTTCCGCTCGATCGCCGCCTCGAAGAACACCTCGCTCGCCGTCGTCGCGCCAGGCATAGCCGAAGCGCTGTTTGCGACCGCCCTCGGCCTTATCGCGGCGGTGCCGGCGCTCATCGCCTACAACAAGCTGCAAGGCGACGTGGCGAAGAAACAGGCGCGTCTCGAAGGTTTCGCCGATGAATTTTCCTCGATCCTGTCACGGCAGATCGATCAGCATGGCAGCCGCGACCGGGCGGCCTAGGTGGGCCACCCTTTCCCTACAGATAGAGGGTGCGGGCCGAGCCGAAGGAGAATGACTGCATGGGCATGAACGCAGCGCAACGCGGGGGTGGCCGCCAACGTCGGGGCGTGCCCCGCTACCGGGCAATGTGCGAGATCAATATGACGCCGTTCATCGATGTCATGCTCGTCCTGCTGATCATCTTCATGGTTGCCGCGCCCTTGCTTGCGACCGGCGTCCCGATCGATCTGCCGCGCACAAAGGCCTCAGCGCTCAATATCGACCAAAAGCCGTTGTCGGTCGCCATTGACGACAAAGGCTCCGTCTTTCTCATGGATGAGCCAGTGGAGGTCGGACAGCTTGCCGACAAGCTGAAGGACGCGGCCCACGACGGCTTTGACCAGCGCATCTATGTGCGGGGCTCCAACGAGGTCAATTACGGCAAGATCGCCGAGGTCATGTCGATCATCACCACCGCCGGCTACAAGAAGGTCGCTCTCGTCACTGAGCCGGGCAAGAATTGAGCATTGATGGACACATCGGGAAAGCCCGGTTTTATTCTCTCGAGCACCGCGCATGCGGCGTTGCTCTTGCTGGCTTTGCTGTCATTTTCCGGAAACCCGAAATTCGAGGATGCGCAGGAGACGATTCCGATCGAAATGGTGACGACACAGGATTTCAATCAAATTATGCGCGGGGAAAAGACGGCGAAGGAGATCAAGCCTCTGCAAAAGGCCGACAAGATCGCCGATACGGCCGAAACCAAGCCGCAGCCCGCGCTTGCCGAGGCAAAGCGCGACGTCCCCACTCCGCCACCGCCACTGAAGCGGATCGACGATCCGGGCGACGCCGACAAAGTCGAACCGCCAAAACCATTGCAACAGACCGCTGCAGTGCAGCCGCCGCCGCCGGAACCAGTGAAGCCGCCGCCGATCGCCGACAAGCCACTGCCGGATGACGCCGAGGCGGTCACGCCCGAACCTGTGCCGCGTCCCAAGCTCGAGCAGGCAAAGAACGAGCCAAAGAAGGAAGACGCGAAGAAACCGGAGCCGAAGCTCAAATTGGATCAGATCGCCAAATTGCTCGCAAACGATAAGCCGAAGGACGCGCCGAAACCGCTCGACAAGCCGGCCTCGAAGCCGAAGTCCGGCGACGAAACCCAAGAGCCGTCACGCAAGTTCGACCTCAGCGACATCAGCAGACTCCTGAGCAAGGAAGCGCCGCAGCGCAAGGCGGCAACCGGGCGGCAGCTTGAACAGGTCGCCGCGCTCGGCTCGCCGACTGCGAGTGCCGAGAAAATGTCGCCGTCGCTGTTGGCGCAAATGGAAGGCTGGTTCCAGGATCGGTTCCAGGGCTGCTGGACGCAGCCGATCACGCTGCCGGCCGGCCCCAAATATGTTCCGATGATTTGCGTGCCCCTGAACCTCGACGGTTCGCTCGCCGCGGATCCGACATTGCTCAATCCGCCTGACGATCCTGCGTGGCGCCCGCTGGCAGAGAGTGCAATGCGGGCAGTACGCAAGTGCGATCCCCTGCCGGTCCCGGTTCAATTCAAGCCCTATTACGAGGAGTGGAGGGACCGGATCGTTCGGTTCAAGGATGACGACCTGTAACGCCACCGCGCATACCGGCCGCGCTTCATGAACTCGCCACCCATCTCCATTCGCAACCCTGTCATGGCAAAAACCGAAACTGGCCACCCTTTGAATTGAGCGGACGCAAAACATATGCTGCCATCTATCACCCGACGATCGGCCTCCACGCTTCTTCTCGGACTGGCATCGAGTGTTGCATCCGCCAGGCTTGCCTTTGCCCAGGACCGCTACTTCGACGTGCGGCCCGGCGCCGCGTTCAAGCCGGTCTCGATTGCGGTGACGCAGTTTGCCGGCGACACCGCCGGTGCGCAGCTCACGGACATCATCAACAATAATTTCAGCCGCTCCGTCTTTCTCGCGCCGGTCGATCCGCAGACTTTCCCTAATCAGGTGATCAATCCGGACCAGCCGCCTCAGATGGATACGTGGCGGGCGCTCAACGCTCAGTTCGTCGTCACCGGCAGTACCGGCCGCAGTCCGGACGGCAGGCTGCAGACCGACTTCCGCCTTTGGGACGTCAATTCGGGGGCGCAGGTGGCTGGCCAGCAATACGTAACCGATCCGAACAATGCACGGCGCGTCGCGCATATCATTTCCGACGCGATCTTCACCCGCATCACCGGCGAAAAAGGATTTTTCGACACGCGCGTCGTCTTCGTCGATGAGACGGGACCGGCCGAGCGGCGTCGCAAGCGGCTGGCGATCATGGATCAGGATGGCGGCAACGTGCGCTATCTGACCCACGGCGACGATCTCGTCGTCACGCCGCGCTTCTCGCCGTCGTCCCAGGACGTGACCTATATGTCTTTCGGAACGGGAACGGATCCTCGTGTTTTGCTTCTCAACATCGAGACCGGACAGCGCGAAGTCGTAGGAAATTTTCCCGGCATGACCTTTGCGCCGCGGTTCTCGCCTGACGGACAGAGAATTGTGATGTCGCTGACGCAGGGTGGCGCTTCCAATCTCTATGCGATGGACATCCGCTCGCGGGCGACGACAAGGCTGTCGGATTCCTCGGCGATCGATACGTCTCCGTCATATTCGCCGGACGGCGGTCAGATCGTCTTCGAGTTCGATCGCGGCGGTTCGCAGCAGATCTATGTCATGCCAGGAGCGGGCGGCTCGGCGCAGCGGATCTCGTTCGGAGACGGGCGTTATTCGACGCCGGTCTGGTCGCCGAAGGGCGATTACATCGCCTTCACGAAACAAACCCAAGGACAATTCGCGATCGGTGTCATGAAGCCTGACGGGTCCGGCGAGCGCATCTTGACCGAAGGCTTTCATAATGAAGGTCCGACCTGGGCGCCGAACGGGCTCTTCCTTATGTTCTTCCGCGATCCCGGCGGCGAGTCCGGCCCGCATATTTTCATGATGGATGTCTTCGGGCGTGCCGAATTTCAGGTGCCGTCTCCCTCCTACGCGTCCGACCCGGCCTGGGGTCCGCTGCTCGGGTGAGGAACAACCCCCTCCCGTTTGCGGAAGAGGGATCGTTCACGCCCCGCGAAGTTCCGCCAGGATCGCGTCGCCCATCTGCGCGGTCGAGACAGACTTCTCGCCGGCGCCCTTGATGTCGGCGGTGCGCAGCCCCTTGGCGAGCACGCCCGCAATCGCCGCCTCGATCTTGTCGGCGAGATCACCGCGCCCGAAGGAATAGCGCAGCGCCATGCCGAAGGAGCCGATCATCGCGATCGGATTGGCGAGGCCCTTGCCGGCGATATCCGGCGCCGACCCATGCACCGGTTCGTAGAGCGCCTTCCTGTGCCCCGTCTTGGCATCCACCGCGCCGAGCGATGCCGACGGCAGCATGCCGAGCGAGCCCGTCAGCATCGCGGCGACATCCGACAGCATATCGCCGAAGAGATTGTCGGTGACGATGACGTCGAATTGCTTCGGGCGCCGCACGAGCTGCATGCCGAGCGCGTCGGCGAGCTGATGTTCGAGTTCGACATCGGCGAATTCGCGCTTATGCAGGGCGATGATCACCTCGCGCCACAGCACGCCGGATTTCATGACATTGTGCTTTTCCGACGAGGTCACTTTGTTGCGGCGCTTGCGGGCGAGCTCGAAGGCGACGCGGCCGATGCGCTCGATCTCATAGGTCTCGTACACCTGCGTATCGACAGCGCGCTTCTGGCCGTTGCCGAGATCGATGATCTCCTTGGGCGCGCCGAAATAAACGCCGCCGGTCAGTTCGCGCACGATCATGAGGTCGAGCCCGTCGACGAGCTCGCGCTTCAGCGACGAAGCATCGGCCAGCGCCGGATAGCAGATCGCCGGGCGCAGGTTGGCGAAGAGGTTGAAGTCCTTGCGCAACCGCAGGAGCCCGGCTTCCGGCCGCACGTCATAGGGCACTTTCTCCCACTTTGGTCCGCCGACCGCGGCCAGGAGTATCGCGTCGGCCGCCGCAGCGCGGGCCATATCCGATTCGCTGATCGCTTGCCCATGCGCGTCATAGGCCGCGCCGCCGACGAGACCTTTTTCGATTTCGAAGCGGGCGAGCCCCTCCTTGGTGAAGAAGGCGGCGAGTTTTTCGACCTCCGTCATGACTTCCGGGCCGATGCCATCGCCCGGAAGGACAAAGAGTTTATAGGTGGGCATTCTGACTCCTTTTCTCGGCAAGTCTTTAAGCAGGTCGGACGGTAGGGGACAAGACGGCGAAGATCTTCCCCTTCGGGGAGGGAGTCAGCGGCCATTTAACGCGAGAAAAACCTCAAACATTGGCCGCGCGCCTAAAAGCTCGCCTTTCTCTATGGTGATTGCTGCCGATGTCGGGGTGCAGCCAGCGCCAGTTCCCATCCACGTCGCGGTCTCGACTATGGCGCCAATCACTTTCGGGGCTGCCCCATGCCGAGATGTCGTTCGAGCGCCAGATCACGACGTTGCGCGAGCCCTCGGGCGAATGGCAGAGGCCGGCAAAACGTTCGAGGTCGGCAAATACGCGTAGCGCTGCTCGCTCCGCGCTGGAGGTTCGGGGCGTAAAATCGTCGCACCGCATTGCGAAGAGCAGGTCCGCCCGAGAGCGAAGCCCGGTGATGTTCCGCCGTCTTCTGCGCTTTGGTCGTCGCCGGACGCAGCACCGATGAAAACCGAGTTCGGTCGCAAGCGACAATACGACCTATAACCGCACTGATGTGGAATTTGTTAAGTACACTGCGCCTCAACGCAACAAAAAGACGTGAGGAGAGGGCGACCGTTGGCACCGCAAAGGCGCCTGGGTCCGCCTCAAGGGGGGACTGAACATGGACTACGTGAAGCCGGCGGACGTCGCGTCCGCCATGATCAATTCCGCACGCCACAAGCTAGAGCTATCGCCGGGGGAAGTGCTTGTCCGCGGCTGTCTTTCGGGCGCAATCCTGGGCGTGTCGACCAGCCTTGCTTTCACCGGCGCGGTGGAGACCAATTATCTGGTCGGCTCGATGCTCTTTCCCGTCGGCATCATCCTGATCGTTCTGCTCGGTCTTGAGCTCCTCACCAGCAGCCTCGGCCTGTTGCCGCTGCCCTGGATCGAGAAGGAGGCGAGCGCCAAGACCGTACTCACCGCCTTGGCCTTGGTCTTCGTCGGTAATCTGATCGGCAGCGTCGCCTATGGCGCCCTGCTGACGATCGCGCTCACTTATTGCGGTACGGCCACCACGCTGCCCGCCGTCGCCACGAAGATCATCGCCATCGCGGAACTCAAAACTCTGCACTACGAGGCGATCGGGTACGCCGGCCTCATCACCGCTTTCGTCAAGGCGATGCTCTGCAACTGGATGGTCTGCCTCGCCATCGTCACGGCAATGACCAGCACATCGACGATCGGCAAGATCGCCTGCGCCTATATGCCGATCTTCATTTTCTTCGCCCAAGGCTTCGAGCACTCGGTGGTGAACATGTTCATCATACCGACGGGCATGATGTTGGGCGCCAAGATCACGATCTCCGAATGGTTGGTGTGGAACCAGATTCCGGTCACGCTCGGCAATCTGGTCGGCGGCTTCGTCTTCACGGGGCTGGCGCTCTACACTACGCACAAGGCGCCCACGGCCGCGTCGGCGGCTCTGACCGTAACGCACGAGCCGGCCGAATGAACGAGGCTCAAGCATCGTGATTGAAGAGCGCGCGCGCTTTTTCGCAGCAGACGATGCGTTTTCAGAAAACTAGAGCATGATGCACATTCGTTTCGAGTGCATCATGCTCTAATCTCAAGCTCGTCGCTCACGCCGCAAGCTGGCGCAGGACATAGGGCAAGATCCCGCCATTGTTGAAATATTCGAGCTCGTCGAGCGTCGCGATACGGCAATGTAGCGGCACTTTTTTGACGCTGCCATCCGAATATTTGATCTCCGCTTCCATCATCTGGCGCGGCTTCAGCTCCTTGCCGAGACCGTGGATCGTGACCTGCTCGTCGCCCTTCAAGCCCAGCGTCTTCCAGCTCGTTCCCGGCTCGAAGGTCAAGGGCAGCACGCCCATGCCGACGAGATTCGAGCGATGAATTCGTTCGAAGGATTCGGCGATGACCGCGCGCACGCCGAGCAGCTTTGTGCCCTTGGCGGCCCAGTCGCGCGATGAGCCATTGCCATATTCGGCGCCAGCGAAGATGACGAGCGGCACGCCTTCTTCCTGATATTTCATTGCCGCGTCGTAGATTGGCATTTCGGTGCCGTCGGGCCAGTGCTTCGTCATGCCGCCTTCGGGCACCATTCCGTCCATCTTGGCGAGGATGAAATTCTTGATACGGATATTGGCAAACGTGCCGCGCATCATGATCTCGTGATTGCCGCGCCGCGTGCCATACTGGTTGAAATTGGCATGCGAGACCTGCCGTTCGAGCAGGAATTGGCCGGCGGGCGAGGCTGCCTTGATCGAGCCCGCGGGCGAAATGTGGTCGGTGGTGATCTTGTCGCCGAAGAGCGCCAACACGCGTGCATCGACGATATCGTGCACCGGATCGGGCTCGATCTTCAAGCCGTCGAAATAGGGCGGGTTCTGCACGTAGGTCGAGCCCATGTCCCAATGATAGGTCTCGCCCGCCGGCACTTTCACCTTGCGCCAATGCGCGTCGCCTTCGAAGACATCGGCATAGCGGCTCTTGAAGATTTTCTTGGTCACGAATTTCGTGGCGAAAGCGTTGATCTCGTCCGTGCTCGGCCAAATTTCGCGCAGATAGACGGGATTGCCCTTCTTGTCGTGCCCGAGCGGCTCGGTGGTCAGATCCTTCGTCACCGTACCGGCGATAGCATGTGCGACGACGAGCGGCGGGGAGGCGAGATAGTTCGCCTGAACGTCGGGGCTGACGCGGCCCTCGAAATTGCGATTGCCGGAGAGCACGGCCGCCGCGACGATCCCGTTCTCGTTGATCGTGTCGGAGATTTCCTGCGACAGCGGGCCGGAATTGCCGATGCAGGTCGTGCAGCCGAAGCCGACGAGATTGAAGCCGAGCTTGTCGAGATCCTTTTGCAGGCCGGAATTGGCGAGATATTCGGCGACAACCTGACTGCCCGGCGCCAGCGATGTCTTGACCCAGGGCTTGACTGACAGGCCTTTGGCGAGCGCATTGCGGGCGAGTAGCCCCGCGCCGATCAGCACGCTTGGGTTGGATGTGTTCGTGCAGGAAGTGATCGCCGCAATGACGATATCGCCATGGCCGAGATCATAGTTCTTGCCGGCGACGGGGTAGCGCTTTCCGGTGTCCGCGGTCTTCTTATATTCCGAGGCCAGCGCGGTCTTGAATCCCGACGCGACGGCTTCGAGCGCGAGGCGCCCTTCTGGCCGCTTGGGGCCGGCCATAGAGGGGACGACGTTGGCAAGATCGAGCTCAAGAGTATCGGTGAAGATCGGGTCGGGCGTCGTTGGGGTGCGAAAGAGGCCTTGCGCCTTGGCATATTTTTCGACAAGTGCGATCCGCGCCGGCGCCCGCGCCGAGGTCGAAAGATAGGTGAGCGTCTCGGAATTGATCGGGAAGAAGCCGCAAGTCGCGCCATATTCCGGCGCCATATTGGCGATGGTTGCGCGGTCTGCGAGCGAGAGATGCGCGAGACCGGGGCCATAGAATTCGACGAATTTGCCGACGACCCCCTGTTTGCGCAGCATCTGCGTGACGGTCAGCACGAGGTCCGTGGCGGTGACGCCCTCCTTCAATTCGCCGGTCAATTTGAAGCCGACAACTTCGGGCAGAAGCATGGAGAGCGGCTGGCCAAGCATGCAGGCTTCCGCCTCGATGCCGCCGACGCCCCAGCCGAGAACCGAGAGGCCATTGACCATCGTCGTGTGAGAATCGGTGCCGACGAGCGAATCAGGATAGGCGACCTCGACAGTCACTTCCTTGCCGCGCCCGGGCTTGTATTTCTCCTTCCGCGTCCAGACCGTCTGGGCGAGATATTCAAGATTGACCTGATGGCAGATGCCGGTGCCGGGTGGCACGACGCGGAAATTGGCGAAGGAGCCTTGCCCCCATTTCAAGAAGCGGTAGCGCTCGCCATTGCGACTATATTCGAGATCGACATTGGTCTTGAAGGCCTTGGCGGTTCCGAAGGCATCGACGATCACCGAATGGTCGATGACGAGATCGACCGGCACGAGCGGATTGATCTTCTGCGGATCGCCGCCGAGCTTCGTCATCGCGTCGCGCATGGCGGCGAGATCGACCACGGCCGGCACGCCGGTGAAATCCTGCATGAGCACACGGGTGGGTCGAAAGGCGATCTCGCGCTCTTGCTTGCCCTTGTTGGTAAGCCAAGCGGCGACGGCCTGGATATCATCCTTGGTGATGGTGCGCCCGTCTTCGAAACGCAGCAGATTTTCGAGCAGCACCTTCATTGAGAAGGGCAATTGCGAGATCCCGGCAAGACCATTCTTCTCTGCCGCCTTGAGCGAAAAATAATGATAGGTCTTGCTACCGACGCTGAGTTTCTTGCGGCATTTGAAGGAGTTGAGCGAGGTCATCGGCTTAAGTCCAGGTGCTGAGGTGGGAAAATCTGAAACGGCGGCTTATAGATAAATTCTAAGGTGGGGGCTACATGGCCAAGTGACACATCGGTTATATCCGATGTGTTGGAATGGTCGCAGCATCCGCCTGGTTCAACCCGAGGAATCGCGATTTCTAGGACCATGCAGATCGAGGTCTCGGCACTCAGCGTCGAACGCGGCGGCCGCATCGTTTTCGTAGATCTCGGCTTCCGGCTTGAAGCAGGCCAGGCCTTGGTCGTAACCGGGCCGAACGGCGCAGGGAAGTCGACGCTCCTGCGCGCTATCGCCGGGCTTTTGCCGCTCGCCGCGGGCCGGATCGAAACCATGCCGGCGTCCGACGCACGGCGCGCGGAACTCTGCCATTATATCGGACATGCCGATGCTTTGAAGCCCAGTCTTACGGTTTCGGAAAATCTCTCCTTCTTGGCCGCGCTGCTTGCAATGGGAGATCCGCACTCCGCCGCCGCCGCCACCGTCGAGGATGCGCTCGCGCGACTCGGCCTTGCCGGCGTCAGCGACCTCCCGGCCGCCTATCTCTCGGCCGGGCAGAAGCGCCGCGTCGCGCTCGCGCGGCTCATCGCGGTTTTTCGCCCGATCTGGCTCCTGGACGAGCCGCTGACGGCGCTCGACCGCGCGTCGCAGGCCGTCGTGGAGGATTCATGACCGCCCATCTGGGGGAGGGAGGGATGATCATCGCCGCGACGCATGCGCCCCTGGCAATCAAAGCCGCCGAACTCGTGCTCGGCCGCACAACGAGAGACCCGTGATGAGGCAGAGCGCCAAAGACGCGGCAGCGAGATCGGGCCTGGCCGCGCTGCTTCGGCGCGATCTTCGCATCGGCCGGCGAATTGGCGGCGCGGCGAGCATGGGCGTGGTTTTTTTCCTCTGCCTCGTCGCCATCACGCCTTTCGCGGTGGGGCCGGACCAGGTGATTCTCGCCCGTGTCGGGCCGGCGATCCTCTGGATTTCGGCCCTGCTTGCGACCTTGCTCGGCCTCGATCGGCTGTTTCAGGCCGACGCCGAAGATGGCTCGCTCGATCTGTTCCTTTTGAGCGAAACGCCGCTCGAACTGATCGTTCTCGTCAAATGCGTGGCGCACTGGCTCCTGACCGGGCTGCCGCTTGTCGCCGCGAGCCCGTTCTTCGGCCTGATGCTTGGGCTCGAGCCCAATGCGCTGCCGGCTGTCGTGGCATCGCTCCTCGTCGGCACGCCGGCGCTCACCTTGATCGGCGCGATTGGCGCGGCCTTGACCGTCACGCTCCGGCGCGGCGGCCTACTGCTCGCCATCCTGATCCTGCCGCTCTCGATACCGATCCTGATTTTCGGGGTGGCCGCTGCGAGTGGGGCGATCACCTTCGCGACGCCATTCCTGATCCTCTGCGGTCTCACTTTGGCGGCACTCGCCCTTGCACCCTTTGCCGCGGCCTCGGCGTTGCGGCACGGGGCGGAATAGGGATTTGCCGCGCAAGGAGGCCGTGTTCAGAGCTTCCAGAGATCGCCGAGATACCGGTCGAACTCCGCCGGCTGGAACGGTCTAAAACCACAATTCGGCGTGGACGTAAGCTCGGCGAAATAGAGCTTGCCGTCGGTGTCGAAGAAGTCAACTCTCACAAATTCAATGTCTCGCGCCAAAGTCTCAGCCGCGGCGACCATCTCCTCAAAATGCTTGGGCCGCGCGATATCGCCAACGATCTCTGGAAATCCATTGGACACGCTCATCCGTTCCCAGGACAAGTTGAAAAAGCTGCTGCGGTCCTCGTCGCACTGTTTCCAATCCACGATCACGAACTCAACCCTGCCTCCGAAGACGTATAGCCTATAGTCTCTCGGCACGGGCCCGCTGCCATCGTCGATGAATTCTTGCACCAGAATGCGTGGAACGATGTTTTTGTAAGCCCATTCTCTGTTTAGCCTGTAGAAACTTTGGTTGAGCCAGGAATGGCATTCTTTGATCAGCTCGTCTTTGTCCAGCGCCGCTTTGTCGGGCACGATAGCGACCCAACCCGACCCGTGTGTCGGTTTGACCACGAAACGGTTGGGCAAATCGTCGAAAGGAATCGTCGTGGGATCGTCCGCGACATGGAGAAGCTTTGGTAGAATGTCCGGGCCCAGGCGCTTCTGCACAAAGGCCCGCACGCGATATTTATCTGTGGTTTCGGTCAACCATTCCCGTCGATCGAAGATAACGCGATGCAGAACTTTATCGTTGAAGGTCTTCGGCCGGACTATTCTGGGAAACTCGCCATGGGCTTTCCAATGCTGCCAGATCGCGAATGCCCAGTCTGGGGTTGCCCCTATCAATTTCTGTTTAATCGACAATACCGCTTTGCTCGTCGAACGAATGGCCGAACCCTTTGCAAGCGGACGTAATATCTTATTTCCAAGCAAACGGCGATGACCAAGGTTAGCCGGCGGGGCGAATCGGCGTGTTTTTACCCGCTGTCTTCGCTAAAAGAACGATGGCATCTCGTGGAGCGATTCTCTCGGTAAAACAAAGAGGTAAAATGAGAAGACTCCCTGCGAGGGCTTTTCGACGAGGCGGTGCGCAGCGGCCAAGTAAAGACGGTCTTTACCAGTAGGCGGCATTCCTGATCGGCGTGAGAAGAATTGGAAAAATTTGCCTTGCGTCGGTTACACGCCTAGATGAGAGCAATGCCAAACTACGCCAATCCGACAGAATTCCTTCGCCTTGTCCGCGTCGCGCTGCCGGCGACGGCTGTGCTGACGGCGGTTCTGCTGGCTGTCGGACTTTATGGTGCTCTGATCGTTGCGCCGCCCGATTATCAGCAGGGCGAGACGGTCAGGATCATGTACCTACATGTGCCCTCAGCTTGGATGGCGATGTTCGTCTATCTCGTCATGAGTTCGGCCGCGCTTGGCACGCTGGTGTTCCGCCATCCGCTGGCCGATGCGGCGCAAAAGGCGGCGGCGCCACTCGGCGCGGGTTTCACCTTTCTCTGCCTCGTCACCGGCTCTCTCTGGGGAAAGCCGGAATGGGGCACTTGGTGGGTCTGGGATGCGCGGCTGACCTCCGTGCTCGTGCTGTTCCTGATCTATCTCGGCATTATTGCGCTCTGGCAGGTGATCGAGGACCCCGGAAAAGGCGCGCGGATTGTCGCAGTCTTCACGCTCGTCGGCGCCGTCAATATTCCGATCATCAAGTTTTCCGTCGATTGGTGGAACACTTTGCATCAATCGGCTTCGGTCTTCCGTATGGGTGGCCCGACGATCGCTCTCTCCATGTTATGGCCGCTCATCGTCATGGCTCTGGCCTTCACGACGCTGTTTTTGACCTTGCACATGATGGCGATCCGCAACGAGATTCTGCGCCGGCGCATCCGCCGACTGTCGATGCTCGCCGCCAGCGCCGGCGAAGACGAAGCCCGCATCCCGGCCATTTTTGCGGAACCGGCTCAATGAACGATCCCAATTCCGGCTTCGTTCTCGCCGCCTATCTTCTCGCCTTCGCGGTCATCACCGGCATGATTGTCGCGACCGTTGCGGATTATCTTGGTCTCAAGAAAGATCTCGCGCGGCTCGCCGACCGAACGGCCCGGCTCATTGACGACCGCAAATGAAGTTCGAGCTGTCGAGGTTTCAATGGAAGATATGAGCGCTTCGCCGCCGAACGTGACGGCGCCGGAAGCTGACCCGCAAGAAGCTGCACGATCCGTTGCACCCTCCCGCTCGTTTCTCGCCTTTCTGCCACTTTTCTTTTTCGCCGCGCTGGCGGTGCTCTTTCTGCTGCGACTCTTCGCCGGCGATGCCTCACGCCTGCCGTCCGCGCTCATCGGCAAGCAAGTCCCGCACTTCGACCTGCCGCCGCTCCCAGGTCTTGCCAATTCGCGGCCCGGCTTCGCGGACCAAGACCTGCGTCAAGGCCAGGTGACGCTGGTCAATGTCTTTGCCTCCTGGTGTATGCCCTGCCATCAGGAAACTCCTCTGCTTCTTGCTTTGGCGGAAAACCAGAACCTCGCGAAAGAAGGCGTGAAGCTTGTCGGCATCGCCTATAAGGACGAGCCGGAGAATACCCGCCGCTTTCTTGGCCAGGCGGGCGATCCATTTTCGCGAATCGGCATCGATGAGGACGGCCGCACCGGCATCGATTTCGGCGTCTACGGAGTGCCGGAGACGTTCATCGTCAAGGGCGACGGAACGATCGCCTATAAGTTCGTCGGCCCTATCAGCGATCAGTCGCTGCGCGAGACGATCCTGCCGGAAATCGAAAAAGCGCGACGCTGATCCCGAGGTGCGCGCCTCGAAGGCCAGCGGAGCTCAAGGACAATTCAGACCAACGCACCACCGTTTTTTTTCCAGGCATTGATGCCGCCCTCTATATGGCGCGCGGAGCAAAGCCCCGCGTCTTGCGCCGCCCGCACCGCCATCGCGGAGCGTTCACCGAAGGCACAATAGAACAGCAGCATTTTGCCGGGCGTTGCCGCGAGCATGTGCAGCACACCGCTCGGCGAAATGTTCTCCTGCAGGTCGTGATAGGAAAGATGCAGGGCACCGGGGATTTCGCCATCCCGCTCGCGTTCGCCCTTCTCACGCAGATCGATCAACGTCACGTGAGCCTCACCGATCAATGTCTTCGCTTCTTGCGCGCTGACCGCCCAGCCCAGTTGCGCGATCTGCTCCTGCGCCAAGCCCTGGCGCATGTTCGCAGGCACCGCCACGTCCATCATCTTCGGGTTGGTGAGATGCAAATTGTTCATCAGCTCAACATATTCCTCCGCAGATTTGACCTGCAGGCGCGGATTATGCGCGCGTTCCTCACCGATCGTGCTGACCGTATCGCCCTTGTAGTCGTGCGCTGGATAGACCAGCGTTTCATCCGGCAATTTCAGCAGACGGCCGAAGAGCGACTCATACTGTGCACGCGGGTCGCCATTCTGGAAATCCGTCCGCCCCGTGCCGCGGATCAAAAGCGTGTCGCCCGTGAACACGCGATCTCCACACAGGAAACTGTAAGAATCATCCGTGTGCCCTGGCGTGTAAATGACCCCCAACGCCAACCCCTCGATCTCCAATCGATCTCCATCCGCGACGCGCATCGAAACCACATCCACATCGCTCTGCTCGCCCATTACCGTGATACAGCGCGTGCGATCGCGCAGCGCCCCGAGGCCGGTGATGTGATCGGCGTGCAAATGCGTATCCACCGCCTTGACCAGCCGGAGATCGAGTTCCCGCATCAGGTGCAGATAGCGGTCCACTTTTTCCAGCACCGGATCGATGATCAGCGCCTCCCCGCCGCAGCGGCTGGCAAGGAGGTAGGAATAGGTGCCGAACACGGGCTCGAACATTTGACGAAAGATCATGTTCTCCTCCGTCGATTGCGTAGTTGAACTGGATCACGGGAAGAATTGCCTGGCAATGCCTCAGATGGTGTGAGCCTCCGCGTCGATGTCGGCTCGATGTCGTTATTGCGGCCCGCCCCGCCGTGCCTCGGCGGCGAGTTCCACGAGAGTTTGCCGCAGCTCTCCAGGGGTCGAAACCGGCCGTGGGAATTGAACACGGAAAATCGTTTCGTCGTTGCCTAAGTCGACACCCTCGGGATCGAGGCCGATCGCCCGCCACCCGCTGGGATTACCCTCTGAATTGCGCTTTGCCGCCGGGCCACCGAATGCAGCAACAAGACGACCCGCGAAATCCGGATGGTCGGTGTTGATATGGTCGATTGCCTCGCTCTCCCCGGCGATGAGATCCGTAGCTTCCTCGATCGATGTTCGGATTTGATCGGCGGTGACGGTGCCGGCACGCGCGAAGCCGCCGTTCAGATGCAGATTTTCGATTTCGACATGGAAGAAGGAAAAATCCGGGAAGTCGGCATAAAGCGCCGATTTCGGATGCCGGGCAAGAAATCTTGCCCGCGATGATGCGCGCTGCGCCGCATCCTCTATTCGGTGTGCTCGGCCGAGGATTGTGAGACGCGGATAAGCGAGGGGATCGCCGCGCCCCGGCACATAAAAAAGCAGCGACAACCGCGGATCCGCGGCGATATGGCGCTGATGCGCGGCAAGTTGCGACATAAGCAGAATCGGGCTGCCATCGGGCGAGGTCGCGACATTCACAAGTGTCGCGAAGGGCTGCCCTGTCTCTGGCACGAGGGTGGCGAGCGCGGCCGAGCGGGTGGTGCGCAGCAACAGCTTGGCTTCGGCCACAGGGTCGAATTTTGGGGCTTCAACCTGTGTGTCTTCTGCGCTGGAAGCAACCATGAACTGTGCCTTTTCCTACGGGGAATGGTGGGTTTTCCGGTTCCGGGCGGCGATTTAAATCGCCCAAGGGGTAAATTCTCCTATAGTTATAATGGTATGCGTTGGTAAAGAACCTGGGCCTGGCCACATTTCGGCCCTCAAGCTCGAACAGTTTCGCTCGCTTTCGCAATGCGTCCCCCCGACTTCGCGTGGTCTCGGACGCAGGCGCAGTCCGTGTGCCGACGATCGCACCGCGCCCAAACCGGGCGCCCCCGAAGCCTCTCAACAGAAGCAGGCTCATCTTCGAAGGTTAGGAGTCTTAATGCCGACGATCGCCTTGGTCGATGATGACCGCAACATCCTCACGTCCGTCTCGATCGCCCTCGAAGGAGAAGGCTATCGTGTGCAAACCTATACGGATGGTTCCACCGCGCTCGACGGGCTGAAGACTAATCCGCCCGATCTCGCAATCTTCGATATCAAAATGCCGCGCATGGACGGCATGGAATTGCTGCGACGACTGCGACAAAAATCCGATTTGCCGGTCATTTTCCTCACCTCTAAGGATGAGGAGATCGATGAATTGTTCGGGCTCAAGATGGGCGCCGACGATTTCATCCGCAAACCGTTCTCGCAGCGGCTTCTCGTCGAGCGGGTCAGGGCCATCCTGCGGCGCGCCAATCCCAAGGAAGCGGCGGCGCAGAAGGAATCCGAGGCCAAGATCCTCGAGCGTGGCCAATTGAAGATGGACCCGGAGCGTCACACCTGCACTTGGAAGAACGAAGCGGTGACGCTCACGGTCACCGAATTTCTGATCCTTCAGGCTTTGGCGGCGCGGCCGGGCGTCGTCAAGAGCCGCAACGCTCTGATGGATGCCGCCTATGACGATCAGGTCTATGTCGATGACCGGACCATCGACAGCCACATCAAGCGGCTGCGCAAGAAATTCAAGGCTGTCGACGATGCTTTCGAAATGATCGAAACGCTCTACGGCGTCGGCTATCGTTTCAAGGAATGGATCTAAAGCAGGAGGGTTTCCGCTGAACTCGATTCTGCTTGAGAATTTTCCTGGTATCGCTTGATATTTGCGTAGAACCGGTGCCCAGTTTGCGGGTCATGCTCTAGAGGTTCAAAACTGAATGAGCGTCGAAGCGCAGGACGACACCCAGTTCGATAGAACAATCGACGCGCCGCGCAAGGCGCGAGGTCTGAGGCGTAGTCTCGGCTGGCGCTTTCTACGCCGCATCCGCGCGGTCGAACACGCCATAGCGATGCGATTCTCGTCGTCGCTCACCCGCCGCATCGTCGTGCTCAATCTCGGCGGTCTCGTCGCGCTCCTCGTCGGGTTCCTCTATCTCAACCAGTTCCGTGAAGGCTTGATCGACGCGCGTGTGCAAAGCCTGCAAACGCAGGGCGAGATCATCGCGGCCGCCGTGGCGGCCTCGGCCACGGTCGATACCGATTCGATCACCATCGATCCCGAAAAGCTTCTCCAGTTGGCGCCCGGTGAAAGCTACGGCGTGAGCGATGAAACTCGTCAGTCGCTCGAATTCTCGATCAACCCCGATCGGATCGGCCCGGTGTTGCGACGTCTAGTTTCGCCGACGCGGACGCGCGCTCGTATCTACGACCGCGACGGCTATCTGTTGCTCGATTCGCGGTCGCTGATCAATCGCGACAACATTCTGCGCTACGACCTGCCGGCGGCGCAGAGCGAGGATCCGGCCTCTCGGATCGAGCGCGCCTGGGATCAGGTTAAGGGGCATTTCAGCCACAGCGATCTGCCGCTCTATGAAGATATTGGCGTGGCCAACGGCCGCGCCTATCCGGAAGTGTCGCGGGCGCTGAACGGTAGCGCGCAATCCATTGTGCGCGTCAATGCCAAGGGCGAGACGATCGTCTCGGTGGCTGTGCCGATCGAGCTTTTGCGGACCGTGCGTGGCGCACTGCTTCTCTCGACCCGGGGCGGCGACATCGACTCCATCATCGCCTCGGAGCGCTGGGCGATCCTGCGGGTGTTCCTGGTTTCGGCCACCATCATGCTGCTGTTGTCGTTCTTCCTCGCGGGGACGATCGCCGGTCCCATGCACCGGTTGGCCGAAGCGGCGGAGCGCGTGCGCCGCGGCATCAAATCACGGCAAGAGATCCCCGATTTCACCGCCCGCAGCGACGAGATCGGTCATCTTTCCGGCGCGCTGCGCGACATGACGCGTGCGCTCTACAACCGAATCGAGGCGATCGAAAGCTTTGCCGCCGATGTCGCGCATGAGCTGAAAAATCCGCTGACATCACTGCGCAGTGCGGTCGAAACCCTGCCCATCGCCCGAACCGAGGAATCGCATCAACGCCTGTTGGCCATCATCAAGCACGACGTGCGCCGCCTCGATCGGCTGATCAGCGACATATCCGACGCCTCCCGCCTCGATGCCGAACTCGCCCGCGCCGACATGGCGCCGGTTGATCTTGCCCGCATCGTCAGTACCGTGGTGGCAATGGCGAACCACGTCGAACGCGACAGCATCCGCGTCACGCTCGACATCGCGCCGAATTGGCAGAACGAGGATAGCCGTAAGAACGGCTTCCAGGTGATGGGCCACGACTCGCGGTTGGGTCAGGTGTTCAACAACCTGATCGACAACGCCAAGTCCTTTTCCGAGGCCGGCGGCAGCGTGCGCGTCGCCCTGCGCCCGGCCAAAGGCGCGTTCGACCACGGGGCGCCGAGCGACGGCTTCGAACTGATCGTCGACGACGACGGACCAGGTATCCCCGCAGATGCCTTCGAGCGCATTTTTGAGCGCTTCTATACCGACCGGCCATGCCAGGGCTTCGGCCAGAATTCCGGCCTTGGCCTGTCGATCTCCCGTCAGATCATCGAAGCGCATGGCGGGCGCATCCGCGCGCTGAACCGGCTTGCTCCGGCCAAAGATCAAGGGCCAGCCGTCGTGCTCGGCGCCCGTTTCATCGTCTGGATGCGGGCAGCAACGTGAGCGCCAGGCCCTCTCCCGGCTCAGCAGATGACGAAGGGGCGTCGATCTCGATCCATGCCAGCGCCGTAGCGATCGGCGAGGCCGGCATCATCATTCGCGGCCCTGCGGGCGCCGGCAAGAGCAGCTTGGCCTTGGGCTTGATCACCGCCGCGGAACGTGGGGCTCGCTTCGCCCGTTTGGTCGGCGACGACCGGATCGAACTCCGGCGGCGCAGCGGCCGTCTCATCGCCCGCAGCCACCCGCTGGTCCGCGGCATGGTGGAGCGGCGCGGCCAGGGCATCCTCCATATAGCCTACGAGGCGGCCGTGGTCGCCCGGCTCGTCGTCGACATCCTGGCGCGCCAGGATGCGATGCGGTATCCGGAAGAGATGAATGATTACATCACACTTTGCGGTGTAAGAATTCCCCTCCTGGCTCAGCTCAAGGATATGGCCTCATATGATTTTGCCCTGGTCATCCTCGCCCATCTTCAGCAAGTCGAGACAATCTGACGCAACGCATCGTCATTTTGCTTGCGAATTTCACTGCAGTGCACAAGATGGCAACCCCAAAACGCGTCGAGCCAAAAATGGACTCCGCCTTGTGTCCACAATCTAGTCTTCGCAGGGGCAGGAAACGATCGGTGCTGGCACCGGCGGCCAATGCCGTCCGGCCCGTGGGCAAGATCGCTGACCAACGTCTCATATCGGCCTCGATTGCGCACGGAGTTGCTGAATGAACCGGGGCCTTCGATGATTGGAATGGTCCTCGTGACCCATGGGCATTTGGCGACGGAGTTCCGCGCGGCACTGGAACATGTCGTCGGCCCGCAGAAGCAGATCGCGACCGTATCGGTCGGTCCAGAAGACGATATGGAGCAGCGCCGACGCGAGATTCTCGCGGCGGTCAAGCATGTCGACAGTGGCGTCGGCGTCGTGGTCTTGACCGACATGTTCGGCGGCACGCCGTCCAATCTGGCCATTTCAGTCATGAACGGCGGTCAGGTCGAAGTCGTTGCCGGCATCAATCTGCCGATGCTCATAAAGCTCGCCTCGATCCGCGATGCGGCGAACCTCGAACAAGCGGTCTTGCAAGCCCAGGATGCCGGCCGCAAGTATATTTACGTGGCAAGTCGCGTGCTCGGCGGAAAATGAACAAAACCGGTGGGGAGGTTCCCGAAATCGAAGACTGCCGAACGCCGGGTTCGGCGGCTGACGGCGCGCTGGAGCGCGAGCTGGAGATCGTCAACCGAAGAGGCTTGCACGCCCGCGCAACGGCTAAGCTTGTCCAATGCATCGAAGGCTTTGCCGCGGAAGTAACGGTGAGCCGTTGCGGGGAGACCGTCGGCGGCACCTCGATCATGGGCATATTGACGCTCGGCGCAGGCCCCGGCTCGACGATCATTGTCTCGGCCAGGGGGCCCGCCGCCGCTGAGGTGCTCGACGCCATTGCTTCTCTCGTCGCCGAGAAATTCGGCGAAGACGAGTGATGCGACAAGCGCTGCACCGCCTCGTCGTCGCGACGAATGGCATGGGACTCGTCGAACTCACCGAACCGGTCCGCGCATGGCTTGCCGCGCAAGGGGTCGCGACCGGGCTTCTCACCTTGTTCTGCCGGCATACCTCGGCGTCGCTCCTCATTCAGGAGAACGCCGATCCCGACGTGCGCGCCGATCTGGAAGCTTTCTTCAAGAGGCTCGCGCCGGAAGGAAAGGGGCTCTACATCCACGACACGGAAGGGCCGGACGATATGCCGGCGCATATCCGTGCGGCGCTGACCCAGGTCCAGCTTTCGATCCCGGTGGAATCGGGCCGGATGCTGCTCGGCACGTGGCAAGGCATCTACCTTTTTGAACACCGCCGCGCGGCGCATCGGCGGGAAATCGTGCTGCATGTCGTAGGAGAATAGGCGTCGCGACATCGTCACGCAGGGGCTTCCCCGGGCTATGACGCAGTTTGCGTCTTAGCGCTTCTTCCTGGAATCTTCGTCTGCATCCCGCAGTAAATCCGGTCGCCGGACCTTGGTCAGCGCGAGCGCCTGCGCCTTCCGCCAGGCGGCGATCTTGGCATGATCGCCGGATAGCAGAACTTCGGGGATTCTGTGTCCCTCGAAATCGCGCGGCTTCGTATAGTGCGGATATTCGAGGAGGTTCTTCTCGAAGCTCTCTTCATGAGCGGACGCTTCCTTGCCCATGACGCCGGGCAGCAGGCGCACAACGGCGTCGAGCAGCGCCATCGCAGCGATTTCGCCGCCAGAGAGGATGTAATCGCCGATCGAGATTTCCTCCAATCTGCGCGCGGCGATCACCCGTTCGTCGACGCCTTCGAAGCGCCCGCAGATCAGCACGACCCCTTCGCCCTTGCTCAGCTCGCGCACGCGCGCTTGCGTTAAGGGACGGCCGCGCGGGCTCATCAGCAGGCGCGGCCGCACATCGTGGGGCTTAAGGCTCATGTCGAGACTTGCCGCCAGCACGTCGGCGCGCATCACCATGCCGGCGCCGCCGCCGGCTGGCGTGTCATCGACGGAACGATGGCGGCCGAGGCCGCTCGCGCGAATGTCGATCGCTTCATGAGTCCAGATGCCGCGCGTCATCGCGTCGCCAGCAAGCGACAGGCCGAGCGGACCCGGAAACATCTCGGGGAAAAGCGTGAAGGTGGTCGCGCGCCACATGAGCTTAACGCTGCGCGGATGAAGTCTGCGCCGACGACGGGTCTATTTCGATTTCGACCGGCGGTACAACGATGACTTCCTGAGCTTCGAGATCGATGACCGGAACCGCGTCTTTCGTGAAGGGCAGAAGCAAAGTCTCGCCGCCAGCAGCGGGCGCGATTTCCAAAATATCGCCGCCACCGAAATTCAGCACGTTCACGACACGGCCCAACCGTTCGCCAACCTCGCTCATCGCCGCGAGACCAATGAGATCGGCATGGTAGAATTCATCATCTGCCGCCGCCGGCAGAGAATCGCGGGCGAGGTAGAGGTCTATATTGTTCAGCGCTTCGGCGGCATCGCGCGTCGTCACGCCGGCAAAGTGCGCAACAAAGAGATCGTCTTTCAACGCCCGCAGCGCAACGATCTCGAATCGCCGCGTGCGACGCGAATTGCTCAGCGGACCATAGTTGCCGATCGCCTTCGGGTCCTCGGTAAAGGAAACGAGCCGCACTTCGCCTTTGACGCCATGGGCCGCGCCGATGCGCCCGACGAGGACGTGCCTCTTATCGGAGGCCGACGGAGAGCGAATGACTCCGTCCTTCTGCATTGGATCAGGCCGCCGGAGCCGCCGGCGCTTCCGCCGCCTTCGCTGCGGCGGCTGCATTGGCGGCAGCGCGCTCCTGCGCCTTCTTCTTCGGCTGCGCCTTCTGCGGATTGTTGCGTGGCTCGCGCTTCAGCGCGCCGAGCGTATCGAGCAGCCGCGCGACGCGATCCGTCGGCTGCGCACCTTTGGCGATCCAGGCCTTCGCCTTTTCCGTATCGAGCACGAGACGATCGGCGGCATCCTTGGCCTTCAGCGGATCGAAAATGCCGATCTTCTCGATGAAACGGCCATCGCGCGGAAAGCGCGAATCGGCGACGACCACGCGATAGAAGGGGCGCTTCTTGGCGCCGCCGCGCGAGAGACGAATTTTCAGTGACATGTGTGTTCCTTTCTAGATCAGGTTCATAGAGCGTCATGGCCGGACATGGCCGGCCATGACGGCCGAATGCATTTACTTCTTCTTCTCCCCAAAGGGATTGAAACCGTCGCCGCCAAGGCCCGGCAATTTGCCGCCGCCGAGACCAGGAAGCGTGCCGGGAAACCGCGGCGCTCTTGCGGCAAGAGGCCGGACGGCATCTCCGGCAATTTCGGCACCGCCGCCGCCTTGGGCCGCCTGCTTTTGCAATGCCGCGATCTCTTCCGGGCTCGGCATCGGCATGCCGCCGCCAAGCCCGAAGGCCGAGGCCATCTGGCGAAAGCGGCCCGCGCTTGGCGCCGCCCAATTGTTTCATCATGTCGGCCATCTGGCGATGCTGCTTCAGCAGCCGGTTGATGTCCTCGACCTTGGTGCCGGAGCCCGCCGCGATGCGCTTCTTGCGCGAAGCTTTGAGAATATCGGGATTGCGCCGCTCCCGCGGCGTCATCGAGAGGATGATCGCGCGCTGGCGCTTGATGACTGCTTCGTCGAGATTGGCCGAGGCGATCTGATCCTTCATCTTGGCGATGCCGGGCAGCATGCCCATGATGCCGCCGAGGCCGCCGATCTTCTCGACCTGCGCCAGCTGATCGGCGAAGTCCTCGAGATCGAACTTGCCCTTGCGCATCTTCTCGGCGATCTTCTGCGCCTTCTGCGCATCGATCGTCTGCGCGGCCTTCTCGACCAGCGAGACGATGTCGCCCATGCCGAGAATGCGGTTGGCGATGCGGTCGGGATGGAAATCCTCGAGCGCATCCATCTTCTCGCCGGTGCCGAGCAGCTTGATCGGCTTGCCGGTGACGGCGCGCATCGAGAGCGCCGCGCCGCCGCGCCCGTCGCCATCGACGCGGGTCAGCACGATGCCGGTGATGCCGACGCGATCGTCGAAATTCTTGGCGAGATTGACGGCGTCCTGGCCGGTGAGGCTGTCGGCGACGAGCAGGATCTCATGCGGCGTTCGGCGGCGCCGCTTGATCTCCACCATCTCGGCCATCAAGGCCTCGTCGATATGGGTGCGGCCGGCGGTGTCGAGCATCACGACGTCATAGCCTTGCAGCCGCGCCGCCTCTTCGGCGCGCCTGGCGATCTGCACCGGCGTCTGGCCGGCGATGATCGGCAGCGTATCGACGCCGACCTGGCGGCCGAGCACCGCGAGCTGCTCCTGCGCGGCCGGGCGCTTCACGTCGAGCGAGGCCATCAGCACGCGGCGCTTCATCCGCTCGGCGAGGCGCTTGGCGATCTTCGCCGTGGTCGTCGTCTTGCCGGCGCCCTGCAGGCCGACCATCATGATCGCGACCGGCGGCGGCGCATCGAGATCGATCGGCTGCGCGTCGGAGCCCAGCGTCTCGATCAGGACGTCATTGACGATCTTGATGACCATCTGGCCGGGCGTCACCGATTTGACGACATTGGCGCCGACGGCGCGGGCGCGCACCTTGTCGATGAAGGAGCGCACGACATCGAGCGCGACATCGGCTTCGAGCAGAGCGCGGCGCACCTCGCGCAGCGCGAGGTTCACGTCCTCTTCGGAGAGCGTGCCGCGCCGCGTCAGCCCGTCCAATATGCCTGAGAGCTTTTCCGAAAGCCCTTCGAACATGCTGTTTATCCTTCAGCTTGAGCCGACCTCAAGCAAACGCCTGTCTTCGACTTTTATGCGTCGGCGCAAAGATTGCTACCGTCGCCCTCGCCCTTCGAGACGCTTGCTTCGCAAGCTCCTCAGGGTGAGGGGCTAGGTAACCGATCCATTTGAAGCCCTCATGCTGAGGAGCCGCCAGCGCCAATGCAAAATGCGCCCGGGGGCGCAACGCGCTGCCGGACGATGACCGCCGGCCTCCCGGGCGGGTCGGTTGAAAATATTGTACCTCTTTCAAGAGTGGCGCCTTATTAGGCGCATGGTGCCGCGTCGTCAAGTAAACGTGGCGCGAGCCCTATCGACCGAGGCTCCTGATATAGGCCACGATATCCGCGATCTCGCTGCGCGTGAGATCCATGTCCGGCATTTTGGGATGCGGATTGCTGAGGAAGGCCCTGAGCGCTTCCGAAGATAACTTTCGCTGGGCGATCGACGCGAAGCTCGGCACGTCCGAATTGGCCGTCGTCTGATCGGGCGAGACTAGGTGGCAGGTGGCACACCAGCGCTTGGCGATGACCTCGCCTTTTGCCGCATCGGCCGCGAAAGCGCCGGCCGGCAGGAGCATCAGCCCCAGGAACACAAGCACGCTGCGGCCAATGGATCCAATCTGCGAGACCATGGTTCGACCTCCGGCTTCTCAACGAATCTCTATACAGGATTTGCTCTGGCGTCGAACTATGCCTCGGTAGCCTCGTTTGAGCGCGCCTTCTCCATCATCGCCACGAACCGCCGGAAGAGGTCATGGCTGTCCTGCGTCCTGCGAGGCTTGCTTGGTCCTCACCACTTCGATCTTCGGAGTGCATCGGCAATCGAAGCGACAGTGCCATCAACAGTAATTTGCAGATCATTGTCGAAAACGATCGCGACTCTCCCCGTGTCGATTTCCATCACGAGACGGACAAGCTGAGCGTTAACTGCAATATCCTTCCCAGTGCCGCTTTCCTTCAGGAAGCAAATTCCGTCTGGCATGGGAAACCCCTATCCAGCCGAGCGATCGGTTTCCCCCGCGCGCGCCTTCGCCATCAGATCGACGAAGCGCTGGAAGAGATAATGGCTGTCCTGCGGGCCGGGCGAGGCTTCGGGATGATGCTGCACGGAGAAGGCCGGCCGGTCGTTCAGCGCGATGCCGCAATTCGAGCCGTCGAAGAGCGAGACATGCGTCTCCGTCGCGAATTCTCCGGCAGCGTGTCGCGATCGACGGCGAAGCCGTGGTTCATCGAGACGATCTCGACCTTGTTGGTCGTGAAATCCATCACCGGATGATTGGCGCCGTGATGGCCCTGATGCATCTTCATCGTCTTGGCGCCGATGGCCAGCGCCAGCATCTGATGGCCCGAGGCAGATGCCGAAGGTCGGGATCCGCCGGTCGATCAGTTCGCGGATCACGGGCACGGCATATTCGCCCGTCGCGGCCGGATCGCCGGGACCATTCGACAGGAAGATGCCGTCGGGCTTCAGCGCGATGATCTCTTCCGCCGTCGTCGTCGCAGGCACGATGGTGACGGCGCAGCCGAGATCGGCGAGCAGGCGCAGGATGTTGCGCTTGACGCCATAGTCGATGGCGACGACGTGATATTTCGGCTCGGTCTGCGGCCATAGCCGATCTCCGGCTCCCAGCTCGTCTCGTCCCAAGTCGCGCGCTGCGCGCGTGTGACGTTCGGGCACGAGGTCCATGCCGACGAGGCCCGGCCAATGCGCGGCCTTGGCTTTCAGCGCCGGCAATGTCGAATTTGCCGTCCGGCGCATGGGCGATGACGGCATTGGGCATGCCTTTGTCGCGGATATAGGCGGTGAGCGCGCGCGTATCGATGCCGTAGAGGCCGACGACGCCGCGGGCCTTCAGCCATTCGTCGAGATGGCGGGTCGCGCGATGGTTCGACGGGTCGGTGATCGGCGCATGGACGATGACGCCGCAGGCGGCGGCAGCCGCGGCGAGATTGCTCGTCTCGATGTCTTCCTCGTTGGTGCCGACATTGCCGATATGCGGAAAAGTGAAGGTGACGATCTGCCCGGCGTAGGAAGGGTCGGTGAGGATTTCCTCATAGCCGGTCATGGCCGTGTTGAAGCAGACCTCGCCCACGGCCTCGCCGGTCGCGCCGAGGCCGAAGCCTTCGAGCACCGTGCCGTCGGCGAGCACGAGCCGCGCCGTCTTCAGCGGCTTGGTCCAGCCGTTCTCTTGGTCTTGCTGCCCGGTCATGCCTGCTTTACACCCTCCAGATCATGAAGATTTGGCGCCTGCGCGGTCTAAGTGGCCCGCCGCGCGCCGCCGGGTCAATCCAGGTATTCCTTAGATAGGGTCGAACGTGGCGATACGCGAGGAACTGACGAGCGAATTGAAGACGGCGATGAAGGCCGGCGACAAGCGCCGCGTCGATACGATCCGCCTGGTCAATGCCGCGCTGAAGGATCGCGATATCGAGGCGCGGGGCCAGGGCAAAACCGTCTCCGACGACGACATCCTGGCGCTCCTGCAGAAGCTCGTGAAAAGCCGCCAGGAATCGGTCGAAATCTACGACAAGGCCGGGCGGCGTCGATCTCGCGACGCAGGAGCGGGAAGAAATCGCCGTCATCCAGACGCTTCCTGCCGCAGCCCTTGAGCGCGCGAGAAGACGGAGGCCGCCATCGCTGCGGCCATCGCCGAGACCGGCGCCACCTCGATCAAGGATATGGGCAAGGTCGTCGGCGTGCTGCAGGGCGAAATATGCCGGCCGGATGGACATCGCCAAGGCCAGCGCCGCGGTGAAGGCCAAGCTCGGCGGCTAGGGCGACGTTGTTGTCGCCTTGCTTCTCGCAATGACGGATAGCTGACGGCGCTCAAAGCACGATCAGCCGCAGATCGCCGATCTCGCGCCCGCCGGGCAGCAGGCCGCGCATCCGCGCCCTGATCGTGGTGCTCTTTGGCGTGCCCTCGATCTCGAAAATATTATAGCCGGCGCGGTGATCGCGCCGTGCCGTGGTCGGCCGAGGCCGATGCGACGCCGACGACCGGCACCTTGCGGCCCGGCCCGGCGAGATGCGTGACCGAAAGACGGTGGTTGTGGCCGTGGATCACGAGTTCGGCTCCGGCCCGCCGGATCATCGCCTCGAATTGGGCCGCGTCGGACGAGCGTGCGGCCGAATTTCGCGCCGCCCCGATGCGGCGGATGATGGATCATGACGACGCGGACCAGCCCTTCGCGGGCGGCCTGGCTCAGCAGCGTCGGCGCAGGCGCCGCATTGCGCGCGGTCCGAGCCGGCCGGAGGCGATCAGCGGCGGGGTCGGCACGGCGGAGGACAGACCAATGAGCGCGACGCCCTCGCGCACCCGCAGATAGGGAAAGGTCGATTCGCCCGCATCGCCCTTGGTCCAGGGCGCGAAAGTCGCGGCGAGGTAGGGCAGCGCCGCCCTCACATAGGCATCGTGGTTGCCGGGCACGAAGCTCACGTCATGCGGGGCGGCCGAGCGTTTCGAGCCAGGCGCGGGCGAGCGGAAATTCGGCCTTGAGGCCGATGTTGAGAATGTCGCCGGTCATGGCGATATGGCCGGCGCGCTGCGCCTTGATGTCGGCGACGAGCCTGTTCAGCACATCCATGTCGTGGACGAACGCGCGGCCGCGCGTCCAGTTGAGATAGCCAGTCAGCCGCTTGCCGAGGAGTTCGCGCTTCCGCGGGCGCGGCATCGGACCGATATGGGCATCGGACAGATGGGCAAGGACAAGGCTCACGCGGCAAGACTCCAGGCGGCGAGGCAGCATTTTTGGGCTTAGCTGTCTTGTGAGGAATTTGCGACACCAAGCTCACGATGTTAGAGGCATCGCCATGCCGGATCTATCACTCGTTCTCGCGCCGCAAGTGCCAGCCGATCAACCTGCGATCGAGAAACTCGACGAACGGGTGTTCGGACCCGGCCGGTTCGCTCGCTCGGCTTACAGGCTGCGCGAAGGCGTCGCGGCGGATTACAGTCTCTCCTATGTCGCGCGGGTCGGCACGCTTCTTGTCGGCGCCAATCGCATGACGCCGATTTGCTGCGGCGGCAAGCCGGCGTTGCTGCTCGGCCCGCTGAGCGTCGAGCCGGCGTTCCGCTCTGCAGGGATCGGCGAGGCCCTGGTGACGAAATCGCTGGAGGCGGCGCGCGCCGCCGGGCATCGGCTCGTGCTGCTCGTCGGCGACATGGCCTATTATGAACGGATGGGCTTTCAACCGGTGCCGGAGGGCAGGCTTGTCTTTCCGGGGCCCGTCGATCCGCAACGCCTGCTTTATTGCGCGCTGAGCAAAGGCGCCTTTGACGGAATCAGCGGCCGCGTCACGCGCGCGATCTGAGTCGCGCCGACTTTTCCGCTGGTGACGGTTGCAGCGTCAGAATTGCTAGGGCCTTGGACCGACCTTGATATTCACAACCGGCACGCCGGGGATATCATGGTCCGCAGGCTTTAAGCCGGCCCTCTGGAGCGCGAGAAAGACAGAGGCATTTGGCGGCACCGTATGGTCGTAAAAGACGGTGACGCCCGTTTGGCCATCTTGGATGGGCGGCCCCGTTCCAAACGATACGGCTGCCCCGGCGTCCTTTAGAGCGGACGCTATTTCAATCGCGAATGCCTCGGGTTCTCCGCCCACAAGAGGGATGATCGAGACATTTGCCCCGCGCAGCACGTAGCGTCTGATGATTTCCCGCTGCTGGTCGCTCAGGGTCCTGTCTGCAAGATTATCTTCGATCTTGGTCTCAGCGCCTGGTTGGCTCGCAGTTTCTGCGGCCAGGCAGTCTCGAGTGAACCAGCCCCCGGCGCAGCCGAGCACGATGACCGTGTTTGCGATGACCAAGAAGAGCTTCCGTAGCCTCGGCATTTTATGGCACCGGTGTAGCGCACCCATAAAGCGATCGTCGGGAACACCTTAGGTGTTTGATTTCTGGCTGAGTCGCATCCGACAAGCCATCGTAAAGTCATCCCATTTAATGGTAATTGACAGCTGATTGCACCTCATAAAAGAGTGAGGTTGAAACATAACTCAGATGTGTCACCTGTAAGCGAGCATAACAAAGGGCCGGTACTAAGTACCAGCCCTCTTCGATACCGAATTGATTGGGAGTTTAAACCAGAGCCCAGTGCTTCGAGATCCTCTCCAAGCGATGACGCCAAAATTCAAGCTTTTGATGGATCACCCTCCGGTTCAACCTTAGGCTTTCCTGGAAGCGTACGGACGATTTTCGAGACATTTATGAAGGCTTCATTGTAAAGGCGAATTTTGTTAAGTCCCACGGCTTTGGGTCAAAATAAGTCACGTTGATGTCGCCGTCGTATATAGCCCGCAGAATTTCAGTGTTTGAACGTGCTCTCCGCCCTGCAATTTTGTAAGTCTTTTTGTCCGGGCATTTTTGAGATGCGGAAGCACCCAACTTCGCCGCATAAATCATCGCTATTTTGCGCCGCCCCCGCGCTGGTGAGACATTACCAGTTCCTCGCGCGTGACCTCGTCAACCATTTGCTGGCGAAGATAGAGTCAAGCCGATCAAGGATCGCGCGTGTCTTATATGCAGGCCGCACTTCTGAGCGTGCTGCGTCGCGATAACAATGCTGCCGCTCTTTTCAGATCAGTACCTCTACCTAAAAGACCCTTCATCAGGTCTCCTTTTTTCTTGAGGCGCGGGAAGATGGTCTTGAGGGTGAACTGCGAGGGACGCAAACCTTTTCTCACCTCTTTCCATTCGAGGGGAGCAGAGACAGTAGCTCTGGGGTAGGGGCGCAGCGAATAGGGTGCTGCGACCGTCTGGCCCTCGCCGTTGCGCGCCATGTCGAGATAAATCTTGCCGCGCCGCTTGGCGAGGCGCTGCTGGGTGGTCACCAGATCTGGGATCTGCCTCTCCACACTTGCCAGCAGCAGCCGTGAGAATGCACGCACCTCCTCATAATCGTACTTCGCTGCGAGGGGAACCATCACGTGCATGCCGGTCTTGCCCGACGTTTTAATGAAGTTCTTGACCTTGAGCGAGTCGAGCACGCGATGCAGTGTCAGGGCCACCGTAACCACGTCGTCGAAGCTTCGGCCGTGCGGGTCAAGGTCAATTGTCAAAAAGTCGGGCCGCTTGAGTGATCCTATGCGGGAAGCCCAGGGATTCATCTCAATACAGCCAAAATTCGCGAGCCAAAGCAGCGTCTCTTCGTTATTGCACACGAGATAACGCACGCTCTTGTCGGTCGTTTTGGCTTCAAGCGCGCAGGTCTTGATGAAGGCAGGCAGGCTCTCGCGCCCGACGTCCTTCTGGTAGAAGCTGGGGCCGGCGATCCCGTCGGGGTGCCGGTTGAGCGACTCAGGACGATCTTTAAGATACGGCAGTATCATCGGCGCTATCTTCCGGTAGTACTCGATGACATCACCCTTGGTGTACTTTTCTTTCGGCCAGAAGATTTTGTCCAGGTGCGAGAAGTCCAAGCCCGGCGGAGAGCAGTTCTTCTTTCCTAATTTCATGTTGGCACTTCGGCGATGACGTCCGTCGCTTTTTTGTCGCTGCGCAAGCCTAGAAAGACCGGGTGGCGCATCTCGCCACGGTCCGTCCACTCGGTAAATTTTACCTCACCCACGAGCCGGGGCCGCAGCCACGTCGTCTGCGCTTCTTCTTTGACTTCAGCGGCGATGGGCTTGGCTTTCGTCTTCAGAGGCTGCATCTTTACATACAGCGATTGAAGCATCTCTTCGTCAAAACCAGTTCCGACGTGCCCCACATACCGCCATCGCGAGCCTTTGCGCACGGCGAGCACGAGGGCGCCGAAGTATTTGCGCGAACGCCGTGGGGTTGTATATCCCACGATGACGACCTCCTGTTCGTTCACCGCCTTGAATTTGAGCCACTCCCGCGTACGCTTCCCGGAATAGTAAAGCCCCGCCGCGCGCTTGGCCATCACGCCTTCAAGCCCTGCGCGCTTGGCTTTTTTGAAAAGGGCGATCCCTTTTTCTTTGATATGCCCGCTGTAGCGCAGCAGCTTAGTGCGGGGCAGCACCTGTTTAAGCAGGCGTTTACGCTCGAGGAGCGGCTTGCCGCGTACGTCTTTCCCGCCAAGGAAGAGGAGATCGAACACGCAGTACTGCAGCCTTGTCGCTTCATCGTGCAGCGCGTTCTGCAGCAACTGGAAGCGCGACCGCCCTTTCGCATCGAGCGCCACCAGCTCGCCGTCGATGACACAAGGCTCTGTGATGGCGCGCAGTGCCTGTGCGATGGCGGGATAGCGGGCAGTCACCTCGATGCCATTACGGGAGAAGAGCCGTACCGAGCCGCGCTTCACCTCGGCGATGAGCCGAAAGCCGTCCCACTTGGTTTCGTACACCCAATCCTTGCTATCGAACGGCTTATCGACAAGGGTGGCGAGCATCGGCCAGTATTCTTTTTTCATGCTTTTTTCTTTTAAAGTGACATTCTCCAGATGAACTCTAAAACGACGCAAAGGATAGCAGGCGCGGTCGAAATCGGGCCGAAGAATATCCGTTTTCGATCAACCCGATAGGTGCACCATCATCGCCCTCGATTGCTGCAAATTCTAAGTCGGCAGGGCGAGCGAGGCTTTGATGATGCTAAAAGCCCGAGCGGCCTCGGGCGCATCGACCCGCGTTACGTCATGATCGGATGCGCGATGGCCGCTTTATTGGGTAAAAGATGGTCTTATGGGGTGCGTTATACCGGTGAAGCGCACCCCCACGCTCACGGTTCGAGGACGGAATCCCAGTAGAGATAGTCCATCCAGCTTTCGTGGAGGTAGTTGGGCGGAAACAGCCGCCCGTTCTGATGCAGATCATTGACGGTCGGCTGATAGGGATGCCGCGCCGGCCACATATGCGCTTCGCTCGCAAGCCTGTCGCCCTTGCGCAGGTTGCAGCACGAACATGCGGCGACGACATTCTCCCAAGTCGTGGTTCCGCCCTTCGAACGTGGAACGACGTGATCGAAGGTCAGTTCCTCGCGCGTTCCACAATATTGGCAGATGAAACGGTCGCGCAGGAAAACATTGAATCGGGTGAAGGCTGGGTGGCGCGAGGGCCTGATATAGGTCTTAAGCGAGACGACCGAGGGTAGCCGCATTTCGAAGCTCGGGCTGCGCACCGTTCTCTCGTAGTGTGAGACGATGTTGACGCGATCGAGAAAGACCGCCTTGATCGCATCCTGCCAGGACCAGAGCGATAGCGGATAGTAGCTCAACGGCCGAAAGTCGGCGTTGAGTACCAGCGCCGGACAGCCTTCCGGCGATACCATGGGTTGGCAGTGAACCGTCAAACCTGGCACCTCGCTCGCTAGAGCGCGTCGAACACGGAACCTCAGTCCGCTTTTATCGCACGCGCTCTGGCTCTCAACATATCTCCGTGGCGGCGGTCCGCGCCGCGACCAATACCCTGGAAATCCTCTAAATGACCTGCGTTCCTAAGGCAAATCGCTTGCCCCCACCTCCCATGGCTCGATGACGGCAATGTGAAGGGCCGCTGCGGCTCGGCCCGTCCCCTTCAGCGCGTCGGGATGGGCGTGCCGCTGCGGTAATCGTAGAAGCCGCGCTGCGTCTTGCGGCCGAGCCAACCGGCCTCGACGTATTTTACGAGTAGAGGGCAGGGGCGGTATTTCGAATCGGCCAGTCCTTCGTGCAGCACCTGCATCACCGAGAGAACCGTATCGAGACCGATGAAATCGGCCAGTTGCAAAGGCCCCATCGGATGATTGGCGCCGAGCCGCATCGCGGTGTCGATCGCCTCGACGGTGCCGACGCCTTCGTAAAGCGTATAGATCGCCTCGTTAATCATCGGCAGCAGAATTCTGTTGACGATGAATGCCGGAAAGTCTTCCGAGACCGTCGCCGTTTTGCCGAGCCGAGCGACGAGTTGCTTGGCTGCCTCGAAGGTCGTGTCTTCCGTCGCGATGCCGCGGATGATCTCGACGAGCTGCATGCGCGGCACGGGATTCATGAAATGGATGCCGATAAATCGCTCCGGCCTGTCGGTCACCGAGGCAAGCCGAGTGATCGAAATCGACGATGTATTGGTCGCGAGCATGCAGTCTGCCCGCAAGGCAGGACAGAGCTTCGTGAAGATCTTGCGTTTTATCTCTTCATTTTCGGAGGCGGCCTCGATGACGAGATCGCAATCGGCGAAAGCCTCGTAGTCGACAGCCGGCCTGACCCGCGCCAGCGCCGCGCGCCGCGCGGCCTCGTCAAGCGCCTTGCGCTCGACCAGACGCATCAGATGGGCGCTGAGCGCGGCGACGCCCATGTTGATCCGCTCTTCGGAAATATCATTGAGGGCGACGTCAAAGCCGGCAACGGCGCAGACCTGGGCGATACCGGCTCCCATTTGGCCGGCGCCGATGATTCCGATTTTGTTGACTTCAGTCATTAGGTCTCATCCAAGAGGACCGATCGGGAGAAGGGCACCGGGTTCATCGATCGATTGAAAAAGCGAGCAGGTTCGCCCTAAATCGGCGTGTCGTAATCGTCCCGCGCGGGCAAGTCAACGCGAGCAGGGCCGCACCTATGGTCTGGGTCGGCGGAAGGCTCCTCACGCCCGTAAGCTGACGTGACGCCTCACCTGACGCTGAAATGCAGGGGGATTGTGAAGCTACCGCCCGGAACGCCCGGAGGTGGGGCGGGAAGCGGATTGGCGCGGCGCACGGTCGCCAAGGCCTCTTGGTCGAGGATCGATGACCCGGAACTCGCGCTCAGCCTGGCCGATACAACGCGGCCGCTGCGATCGACCGAAAAGGCCACGGTCGCCGTGCCACTGGTGCCTTGCGAGCGCGCCGCTTCGGGGTAGCGTTTGACGCTGCTGATTCGCATGACAATCTCGCTCTTCCAGTCGGCGACGGAAGCGCCGTTGAGGCCGGGTGTGGGTGCCGCTTCACGCGCCGCGTGCGGGAGGTCCGAGCGGGTCGACTTCACTTCCGCGCGGGGTTTAGCCTCGTGTTTCACCACCGGCTTCGGCGGTGGCTTCTTTTCGATCGGCTTTTCTTCCGCTTTCGGCGGCGGTGGTGGTGGCGGGGGCGCCATCACGACCTCCGGCTGTGGAGCCGGGAGCACCTCCGGCGCTACCGGGGCTTGCGTGGCTGTCACAGGTTGCTGCGGCTCGGGTGGCGGCGGCTCGATCGGCGTCGGTGGCGGCGGCGTATCGGGTTGCACTTCATCCGGCTGTGGCGGTGTCTCCACCTCATCCTGAGGCGGCGGTGCGACAGCGAGCGGCGCCAGATTGATCATCACCGCATCGGGCGGATTGCCAGGGGGAATGTCCGGTTGCCGCATGAGCAGGAAGCCGATGCCAGCGCAGACATGGAGAAAGATGACGACCAGCGCGGCGATGCCCCAGCGCCGCAACGCCGGATCCTCACGCCGCGGCAAAATCGTGTCGGCGAACATGCTCATGGCGAGGATGGGGCTGGTGCAGGGGCGGCCGACGGTTCAGCTGCGGGTGCCGCCTGGCCGGCGTCGAGGCCGACCAGGGCAATCTTGAGATAGCCCGCGCTGCGCAGAACATTCATCATTTCCATCACCGACCCATAGGCGATGGTCTTGTCGCCGCGGAGAAAGATGCGCTGGCTCTTATCGCCGCCGGTTGCGGCGTCGAGCGCCGCGCCCAGAGCTTCGCGCGGAACCTGGGTATCGCCCAGCGACAGGGAAAGATCCGGTTTGATCGTGACGAAGAGAGGCTTCTCGGGCCGCTGGCTCGGCTGCGCCGTCGAGGCCGGCAAGTCGACATTGACGTCGACTGTCGAGAGCGGCGCCGCCACCATGAAGATGATCAGAAGCACCAGGATCACGTCGATAAACGGCGTGACATTGATCTCGTGTGTTTCCTCGAGCTCGGCGTCGCTGGTGGAAAGCTTGACGGCCATCTCGGTCACTCCGCCGAGCGGCGCATGCCGACGACATGCCACTCTTGCTCTTGGGCAACGGGCGCGCCGCGGTCGAGATCGCGCGACAAATGCCGCAGAATTTCGGCCGCCGCGTCCCCGAGCGTGGCGCGATAGGTGGCGATGCTGCGGGCGAAGAGATTATAGATGATCACCGCCGGGATAGCGGCGATGAGGCCGAATGCCGTGGCAAGCAATGCTTCGGCAATGCCGGGGGCGACGACGGCGAGATTTGTCGTGTTGGTCTTCGATATACCGATGAAGCTGTTCATGATGCCCCAGACGGTGCCGAAGAGGCCGACGAAGGGTGCAGTGGCGCCGATCGTTCCCAGAATTCCGGTGCCGCGATTCATCGTCCGGCCGGCGCGCGCCTCGATCCGCGCAATGAGCGCCGCGGCGCGCTCCTTGATGCCTTCGGCGTTGAGATCCGCGGAACGATCGAGTTCGGCCGCCGCGGCCGCCACCATCCGCACGACTGCGCCTTTGGAATGGCCGAGATCTGCCGCAGCACCATTGAGAGTCGTGGCGCGGGCGAGCACACCCAGCTGGTGTTGCGCCGCCCGCCTGGCGGTGAAAAGCTCGATGCTCTTGGCCAGCCAAACGGTCCAGGTGACGAGCGACGCAAAGGCCAGACCAACCATCACGATTTTGACGATGATGTCGGCGGAGAGGAACATGCCCATGGGCGAGAGATCATGCGGCAACAGCCGCGCCGGGATCGGCGCCGCGCTGACGGGTCCACTAGGTTCTTCCGGCGCTGCGCTCGGTTCACCTGCGGCCGGGACGGCCGGTAGCGGTGCGGCTGATGTCGCCGAAGGCGGCGAGGTTGGCTCGGCGGCCGCAGGCATTGCGGGCGCGGCAGCGGAAGGCGCCGTCGGCGCGGCCGCCGCGGTGGGCAGGGAGGCTGCAGTCGGCGCAACCGCATCCTGTTGCGGCGCCGCCGATTGGGCGAAGCCAGTTTGGGGCATCGCCATCAGTGCGAGAAGGCATATGGCCGGCGCGCCCATCTCGAAAAGCAACGCCATCGTTCGACGCTTACTAACGGACCGCATATTCCCACGTCCTTACGTTTGTCGCTGGCTGTCGAGCGACGGATTTCAAATTCGCTTCTCTCACACAAAGACAGTTCTTTGCATTATCAACGTGACAAGCCGGCGCGTATAGCGCGCCAGTATGCCAGCACAAGCACTTTCGCGCCTTATTCAATTTTTCCCAGTGTATCGGGCATTTTTCCATACCGGTGGTCCGCGCGGGCAGCGATGGCGAATTCGCCTACCGGTTTGAAGCGGGCGGCGCCCTAACCGATCTCGAAAAGTCGCTGGCCTATGAACTCGCCCCGGTTTGCTCCCGGCGGGCACGCAAAAATCCCGCCGCCGACACGTGTGACGAATTGGTTCATCGCGTCAAGCTTTGAGAGCTTGTCGAAGATTTTGATGAAGCCGATACGCGGGTCGCGCTGATAGCAGATGAAGAAGGTGCCTGCGTCATATTCAATGCCTTGGTGCCAGGGCGGCCATCGCTCGGCGGTGAAGCTGACACCGTTGTTGTAAGAATAGCCCCGACGCAGAATGGAAGCGCCGCCGTTGGCGCTAGGAGCGCCCAATCGCACATGCGCGGAGAGCGGGATGACGTTGTTGCCATCCTTGTCGCGCGCATCGAGATCGAGTGGGTCCGTTTCACGCGTGGCCCCGAGCGGCGCGCCGGAATATTTGCGTCGTCCGACGGTCGCCTCCTGATACGCAACGTCCATGCGGTCCCAATGTTCGATCGCGATGCGGATTCGACGTGCGACGAGATAGGCGCCGCCGCGCATCCACGCGGGTCCTTCATCGCCGACCCAGATGAATTTGTCCATCGCCTCGGGCGATGAGATCGGCGGATTGATCGTACCGTCCTTGAAACCCATCAGATTGCGCGGCGTGGCATCGGTGAGATTTGCGGAATATCCAGATTGGGCCCAGCGTATCGACGCGAGTCCGTCGGCGGCCCGCGCCAGCTGGCGGACCGCGTGAAAGGCCACTTGCTGATTATCCGCGCAGGCTTGGATCGAGATGTCGCCGTCCGTTTGGCCGTCAACCAATTGGTCGCCGTTAAATCGCGGCAGGTCTACCAAGGCCTCCGGCCTCTTAGCCCCCAGCCCATACCGGTCCTTGCCATCCTTTTTGAAGAGGGATGGCCCAAAGCCAAAAGTCAATGTGAGCCGCGCCGGGCCGAGTCCGAGCGCCTCGCCGCTATCGGAGGCGAGTACTTCCGCGTCTTGGCTGGCGGCTGCGACCCCGGAGGTCAACTGTGCACCGACTTCCGTCCACTTTCGCAGAAGCGCCGCGAGATCGTCGACTTTCTCGGTCTGCGGGTCGAACGCCGCGAAATAGGTTTGCGCCTGGGTCGGCGTGCTGATTCCGCCCTGATGCGGACCGAAGAACGGCTCGACCTCGCTCGTCGCTGCGGCCTCGGTCGGTGCAACGGCTGCAGGCGCGTCTCGCGCTATTAGGCCACTGCCGGCAATGATCCCACCGGCGCCGACAAGGAAGCGCCGGCGGGAGCTTTGCATTCTTTTATCTTTGCGATCGTCCACGTTACTCTCAATGCGCCACAGCGAGTTGGTTGACGTCGTCGTTGACGTAATAGAAGCCCTTGCCATCAAGAGTCATGGCAATGCCGAAGAGATCGCTGTTGCCTGGTGGGGATTGCGCCTTGTTGACGTTCACCCATCGCGCAGCGACCTGCGTATGCAACAAGGGATTGATCTCGACAACTTCGCCATTCTGGCCGTTGCAGGCAAGGAGGTCGCCGTTTGGCGCCAATGCCATCGCGAGCGGCCGCTTCAGCATGCCATCTTTCGTAACGAGTGTGCCAGTACCGGCGCTGTCCTTGCGCGTGAGTGCGTTGGGGATGGCTTTAATCGCGTTGCTGCTGGCATCCGAGATATAAAGTGTGCCCTTCTGGTCTAGCACAAGCCCGGTCGGCCCGATCACGAACACATCCTTGTCGGGCTGCTCGGTAAAGCCGCTGGCGACGACCGTCTCGCTTTTTATAGTCGGCGCGCCATTCGCTATCGCCAATTCGATCCTGACGACATTTGCCTGCTGGGTTCCTGCCATCCCCGACGGATGCGGTCCTGCTCCGATATTGGAGACAAAGAGCGTCGCGCTTGTTCCCCGATCGACAACAGCGATGTTGCCCCAGGGACCATTGATATTTAAATCAGCGAGGGCCTTCACGAATTTTCCGTTGGCGTCGAAGACGATGAGGCAGCCTTGGCCTGCAGTTTTCATCGTGCCGTCGTTTGAAGGCAGGCTTCCAACGATAACATACCCAGACTTGAGCATCGTCATCGCTGTCGTGAATCCGACGCCGCCCGGGCATTGCTGCAGTTGGCGCGGGACGGAGGCGAATAGGGTTGTTGCGCTTGCTCCAGGGCGATAGTCGACGATCGTGGTGCCCAGACCCTGGAGGTTGTTCTTGTCGTTGAAATTCGTAACGAGGACGTCACCGCGCTTCACATTGCCCATCGAAACGGGCGCTACGATGACGGCATAAGGATTGACGTCGCCGTTGTCGGGAACAGTCGAGACGATCTGCGTTTGTTTCTGCAGCGTCGAGAGAAAGGCCGCGCCATCAGCCTGGGCGCTCGTCGCCGCAAATCCGATTGACAGGAACGTCAAAACGGAGGTCGCCTTAAGGGCGGACGCGAGCGCGCCGCCCCCGTCCAGATTGAGTGCTCGCATTAGAAGTCTCCTCGTGGTCTTTTGTTTGTCGTGTTTGGCGAGACCGGTGCCAAGTAGAGATTTGCGGTGCCATTCCGCGCACATCGCTCAGAACGTAATCGTCGTGCGCGCACCGAACACGGCTTCGTCGTGGATCTGTGTGTTTGGATTCATCGGATTAACGATGCCACCGCCCCGGTTGAAGATGTATTGAATGTCGGGCTGAAGCTGCCACCAAGGCGCGAGCTGAATCTGGTACGTCGCTTCGATGAATGTCTCGGAGCTGCGAACCGGAGAAAACGTGCTCGGTCCTGCGAAGGATGCCTCGGCTTGGTCAAGCCCGCGCGCGCCATCGGATACGCGGGCAAAGCCAAAGCCCAGGCCAGCGGTATCGTTGTCCCGACCTTCGATCGGCGCTTTGAGCGTCAGGCCGCCGTTGGCGCTGAAGCTGATGAGATTGCGGTCGTCCGGCGCCCCCATGACGCGCAAGAAGGCAGCGAGCGCGCGCGGCTGAGACGGGTCTGGCTGATAGATGACCTGGTCGGCGACGCCATAGACGCTGAAATTGCCTTGCAGCTGCGCGGCGAGGCCGTTGCTCGCGGGGTCGGCGAGTGAAAGGCCGTTCGTGTCAAACTGCTGATCCGGGAATTGCGCTGTATCGTACCAGAATCCAACCTTGTAGGTACCGGGTAGGCCTTTGTTTTCACTTTTGACCACATCTCCGGCCGGAGGCTGGTTCAACGCATATTGCAATTCGCCGATGACGAGCGCCCCAGTATTGACATTGAAGCGAATCCCGTATTTTTCGATTCCCAGGGTCTGAGAATCGTTGTTGAACGTTCCGCCTGGGGGATTGTCGTCAAAAACGCCAAGAAGGCCCGTCACGTTCGGGACGATCTGCCCGCGTATCCTCACGCCCAGTGACGAAAGCGGATAGGCTGGACCGCCCGCATAGAGATCGGCGGAGGGTACCATCGGCCAGCCCATCATTGTGTTGATGAAGAGCGCGCTGCCAGTGCTCGTGATAAATTCCTGATCGAGACTTTGCTGGCCGAGTTTGACATCGATCCGGCCGTCGGCGAAGGACTGCTGATACCAAAGCTCCCAGAGCCTCGTCGCACGACTCGCTTCGATCCCGCTGATTGTCTGCAGCGTGAGCAGGTTCTCTGCGCTGATGTTGTCGCCGTGAATCTGGAGGGCGCTGGCGTTCACGAGGCCGCCCGTCCATCCGAAGGCTTTTTGCGTATCGATCTGAACCGTGCCCGTAGTCAAGCCTTCATAGACCGCGCCTTGGCGGATGCCACCGGTCGCGTCGCCGAAGACCTCGCTTTGCTCGACAAGCGAGACGGTGACGCCATATTTGCCGAGCAGGGTCCGTAGACCGCCAGCGTCACCAAGCAAGGTGCTACGCGAGGAAGCAAAGAGCCCCGTCGTGAAGTCCGGGTCTGGCGGAGGCGCATTGCTTGCCGTGTCAGCGCCAGGCTGGCTTGAACCGGCATAAGCTCCTGTGCTTAAGAGCAGCAGACCCCCGACTGTTGTTCCCATTCTGGCCAATGCTATGCAGCTGCGTGAGCCGCGCTTGCCCCCTATACGCCCCGTCATAACCGTCTCTGTAATTGGGATGAAGTTTTCTGATACCGTCCGTACCCCCGATTTCGGGTACGGAAAGTACTGCTAGGTCACTAAATTTGGCTGGTCAACGGAGTCAGTAGAAGAAGATAACTATTCTAAAGTAAAAGACAGGACGTATACTGTAATTGTTCTAAATAAAAAGAGGGGCAATTGCTGACTCTCATCGATTTCTGATTGCGACCCTCGGGCGTGCCTTGCACCCCTTAAGCCACCGACGCGAGCTTTTCTGCTGTCCGTTTGCGCGCTCGCCGCCACTCTTCGAGACGCTGCGCGAGGACGAAAAAGGAAGGTACGAAGAGCACGGCGAGGCAGGTCGAGGCGATCATCCCGCTGAACACGGTGATGCCGATCGACTTGCGAGCGTTGGCCCCGGCGCCCTGGGCGACGACAAGCGGCGCGACGCCAAGAATGAAGGCGAAGGATGTCATCAGGATCGGGCGAAACCGTTCCCGCGCCGCTTCGCGCGCCGACTCCACGAGGTCCTTTCCTTCGGCGCGCAGCTCGCGGGCGAATTCGACGATCAAAATCGCATTCTTCGCCGAGAGCGCGATCAACAGGACGAGGCCGATCTGCGTGTAGAGATTATTGTCGATGTTGAGGCCCTTGAAGACAAGAACAGGCCCGACGAGCGACAATGGAACCGCCAAGATCACCGAGATTGGCGCGATCCAGCTCTCATATTGGCCCGCGAGCACGAGATAGACCAAGAGCAGTGCAAGGCCGAAGGCGAAGTAAATTTGGTTTCCGACGATCTTCTCCTGATAGGACATCGCGGTCCAATCATAGCCTGTACCCGGCGGCAGGGTTTTCGCGGCAATCTCCTCCATGAGCCGAATGGCCTGCCCGGAGCTGAAGCCCGCCGCGGGCAAACCGATGATCGTTGACGTCGGATAGAGATTGTAGAGGCTCACCAGCGCCGGGCCCACGTCGGGAAGCAGATGCACGATGGTGCCGAGCGGAATCATATCGCCGTTCTGATTGCGCACCGGAAGAAGGGAGACATCTCGCGGCGTCAGGCGAAACTGCGAATCGGCCTGAGCATAAACTTGGAAGGTGCGGCCGAATTTATTGAACTGATTGACATAACTCGAGCCCAGATAGGTAGCGAGCGTCGAAAAGACTTGCTCGACCGTGACACGCAGACTTTCAGCCTTTGTCCGGTCAACCTCGACGGCGAGTTGCGGGACGCTGGAGCGAAACGATGTCGATACCCGCTGCAGGCCGCTTTGGCTTTGCGCATCGGCAACGATGGTATTGGTGATGCTCTGCAGCTTCGCGAAATCGAAACTGCCGTCCTTCAATTCGATCTGCATGGTGAATCCGCCGGCGTTGCCGACGCCCTGGATAGGGGGCGGCGGGACGACGGTGATGCGCGCTTCCTGGATGCCGGAGAGCGCGCTGCCGAGTTTCTGAAACATTGGCAGTAGGCCCAGCTTGCTGCCGCGCTCCTTCCAATCCTTCAAGATGATATAGGCGACGCCGGCATTGGAGAGGCTCGCGCTATTGTCGAACACCGAGACACCGGAGACCGCAACCACATGCGCGACGCCGTCCAATTTGCCGGCAATCTCGCTCACCTTCGCGAGCGCCTGCTGGTGCGCTCAAGCGAGGCGCCATCCGGCAACTGTACGGCGGCGATGAAATAGCCCTGATCTTCGGTCGGCAGGAAGCCGGTCGGGACGCGCGCGATGCCATAGACGGCGGCGGCGATGATCGCGAGCCCGATCGTAACCGTCACGCCACTGTGGCGCGCCAACATGGCGGACGAGTCCACATAGGATCGGCTCCGTGCGCGCATAAACGGCATTGAAGCCGCGGTAGAAGAAATTGCGCTTTTCCGGCGGCGCCGGAGCGCAGCCAGAGGGCGCCTTGCGTTGGCTTTAACGTCACGGCATTGATTGCGGAGATCAGCGCCGTCGCGGCGATCACCAGAGCGAATTGCGAATACATGCGCCCGGTCAGGCCCGGCAGGAAGGCCGCCGGCAGAAACACCGACATCAGGACCAGCGTGATGCCGATGATCGGGCCGAGCAATTGCTGCATCGCGCGGATCGCGGCGTCGTGCGGCGTCATGCCCAATTCAATATTGTGCGCGGCTCCTTCGACGACCACGATCGCATCGTCGACCACAATGCCGATCGCGAGGATGATGGCGAAAAGGGTCGAGAGATTGATGCTGAACCCGAGCGCGGCCATTGCGGCGAAGGCGCCGATGATTGTGACCGGCACGGTCGTGGCGGGCACCAGCATCGCGCGCCAATCCTGCAGGAATACCAGGATCACGATGAGAACCAGAATCGCCGCTTCGAAGAGCGTTTTATAGACTTCGTTGATCGAGGCCTGACGAATGTGGTCGTATCGAAGGGCACTCGTGTAAGCGAGTCCTTCGGGAAATCTCTTCGCGAATTGCTTCATCCTGGCCTTCGACCGCCTCTCCACGTCGAGCGCATTGGCGCCGCGGCAATTGGTAGATTGCGATACCCGCGGCTGGCTGCCTATCAAGCGAGAAGGATTGGCTATAGGTCTGTGCGCCAAGTTCGACGCGGCCGATGTCGCGGATGCGCGTGACGGCGCCGTCCTGCCCGGTCTTGACGATGATGTTTTCGAATTGGCTGACCTTCGTAAGCCGCCCGGCGACATTGAGCGTATATTGGAATGCTTGGTTGGCGCTTGCCGGGGGCATGCCGAGCTGGCCCGCGGTTACCTGCTCGTTTTGCTGCTGGACGGCATTGATAACGTCCTGCGTCGTCAGCGACCGTGCATGAAGCTTGTTGGGATCGAGCCAGATCCGCATCGCATATTGGCCGGCGCCAAAAACATTGACATTGCCGACGCCCGGCAACGCGCGAGAGTTCGTCCTTCAAATTTATCGTCGCGTAATTGGCGAGGATAGAGTGAATTGTAGCGTCCATCCGGCGAATACGAGCGTGACGAAGAGCAGAATCGCGGTTGATTTCTTCTGCACGGTCACGCCCTGCGCCTGGACAGCCTGCGGCAGGGAGGCGAGCGCGCTGGCTACGCGGTTTTGGACGAGAATCTGCGCGAAATTGATATCGGTGCCGATCTTGAATGTGACGGTGAGCGTATAGGTGCCGTCAGTGCCGCTGTTCGATTGCATGTAGATCATGCCCTCGACGCCGTTCACCTGCTGTTCGATCGGTGGGCCACAGTCTCGACCAGCGTCTGCGCGCTGGCGCCGGGATAGCTCGTCGTCACCTGGATGGTCGGCGGCGTGACGTCAGGATATTCCGAGACGGGCAGGCGCTAAGAGCGCGACGCCGCCGATGACGACAACGTAAGGATCGCGATGACATTGGCGAGGACCGGTCGCTCGATGAAGAATTTCGAGATCATCGGCGTGCCCGCTATTTTGTATCAGTGTTGGGGGCGGCCGAAGCCGTCTGCATTTCCGGCTCGACCTTCTGTCCAGGCGTCGCCTGCAGAAGGCCGTTGACGACCACTCGGTCCTGCGGCTGCAATCCGCTTTCGATCACGCGGAGATCGCCGAATACTTGACCGGGCATCACCTTGCGTTGCTCGACGACATTATCGGCGTTGACAACGAGGACGTAGCGGCCGCTCTGATCGCTGCCGATCGCCACTTCCGGCACGAGCAGAGCATCCACCGGCCTTAAGGGTACGCGCACGCGCACGAAATAGCCGGGCAGGAGCCGTGCATCCTTGTTGTCAAACGAACCGCGCAACGCCAGCGTGCCAGTGGAGGGGTCGACGAACGGGGCGATGTAGTCGATCACCCCCTTATGCGGAAAGTCCGATTCCGTCTGCAGTGCGACCTCAACCGGAACTTTGTTGACGACGTCCTTCGTGGTGATACCGCGCTCGGCCATGCTCGCGCGAATTGTCTGGACGTCGCGTTCGCTGATGTTGAAGTTCACCCAGATCGGATCGAGCTGGATAATGGTGGCAAGTTCGGTCGCGGAATTGGTACCGACGAGTTCGCCGATTGAGACGAGCCTTTGCGTGACGGTGCCGTCGAAAGGCGCCGTGACCTGCGTATAGCCAAAATTGATCTCGGCCTGCCGGATACTCGCTTCGTCCTGCTCGACCGTGGCCTTATCCAGATCACGCTGTGCGCGCGCTTTGTCGAGATTGGCCTGGGTCGAGACCTGTCGCTCTTGCAAGGCTGACTGGCGGTCGAACTCGGCTTGCGATTGCACAAGCTGCGCCTTGGCGCCCTCCGTCGCAGCCTTCGCCTGATCGACCTTCAACTGGTAAGGCTCGGGCTCGATGATGAAGAGTGGCGTCCCCTTTTTGACCTGGGCGCCGTCCTGATATTCGATGCCTTCGACGAATCCCTGGACGCGGGCGACAAGCTTGACGCTGTTGACGGCGGCTATATTCCCCGTCGCTTCGAGAAAAGGCGTCACTTTTTGCTGGACCGGATGCGCGACGCTGACCTTTGGCGGCGGTGGCGCCACATAAGTGTTCTGTGGTTCGCAGGCGGCAAGCGGCAACAGAAGAGCGAGAGCCATGGCGGTCCGCAAGGATGCGGTCTTTTTGATGATCGCCAGCATCTGCTCCCCCGTCGAATGTCTACGATCCGCGGCCGAGTATGCAGAATATTATAAGCCCATCCTTCAAACCGAGCGCAAATCGATAACCGCCGCCCGAGGGTGTGGGCCATCATGGCCCACTCTTGCGGGTCGCGCTAATGCGCCATGAATACAGGCAGATTGGCTTCCGCGAGGATCTGGTTTGTCGCGCCACCGAAGATCAGCTGCCGCAGGCGGCTTTGGGTATAGCCACCTTTGATGAGAAGGTCGGCGCCGACGGATCTGGCGGTGACCAGCACGGCGAGGCCGGGCGTTTTCGCCGTCGCATGAGCGGCAATGGTGCGGGCGGCCACGCCATGACGCAGGAGATTTTTCACCAATTGCGCGTCATCGGGGCCAGGCAGGGTGGTGCCGGGAATGGAAAAGACCGGCACGTCCTTGGCGGCGAGGAGCAGCGGCATCGCGAAGGCGACGCTGCGCGCCGTTTCCGAACTGCCGTTCCAGGCGATCGCGATACACTCGCCGAGTTGGGCTGGCGCCCGCGGCGGAGCGATCAGCAATGGGCGGCCGCTTTCGATGAGCGCCGATTCGAGCGTCGATTTCCGCGGCTGCTGTGGCCCGGTGCCTGGGCGCGCGACCGCGATGATGTCGAAAACACGGCCATATTCGCCGACGCCATTGTCGGAGATCAGCGTTTCTTTCGTCCAGGAGTAGCAAGGCCCTTGCGCTTGAGCCGATTGAGGTTCGATCGCATGGTCATGCATGAAGGTCTCGAAAGTGGCGCGCGCATCATCGAGGATGTCACGGCGTACGGTATCGTCGAATACCACGCCGTCGAGCGAAAAATCGGCGGCGACGATTTGCGTGAGATCGGGGCCGAGGGCAACGCCCTCCATGTAGCTACCGAACTTCTGTGCAAGGAGGCGGGCTGTCTCAAGCACCGCCGACATTGCGGCGTGAGCTTCGACGGGGATCAAAATCGACTTCATCGGCTACGTCCGCGTTCACTTCCCTCATGATGCCCGATTTTCCGGGCTCGCGCGACCTCAGATCAATCACGTCCAACTTTTAGGTCCTGCATGGCGGAATCTATCCCGAAGCTCTGCAACTTTGCGGTTGTGCCCGGCGTCATAAAACCACGGTCAGACGCTCCGCCGCGCGGGTGATGCCGGTGTAGAGCCAGCGAGCGCGATGGTCGCGAAAGGCGGCGCTCTCGTCGAAAAGCACCACGTTGTCCCATTGCGAACCCTGCGCCTTGTGGACGGTCAGCGCATAGCCGTAGTCGAACTCGTCCGAGTCGCGGCGCAGCGCAAAGGGAATCTCGTCGTCACCACCGAGAAAAAATTCCGGGAGCACGCCAATCCGCACCGGCTTGTGGCTGCTGTCCTCTTCGGGGACGACAATCAGCCGCAGTTTTTTCCGCCGTATCGAGCCCATCGTCCGCACTGTCCACAGCGAACCGTTGAGAAGTCCTTTCTTCCGGTCGTTCCTGAGGCAGACGAGCTTGTCGCCTGCTTCGGGCAGCGTGCCGCTGCGCCCAAGCAAAGCGCGTAGCCTGTCGTTGTAGGCGCGCCGCGTGCGATTTAGACCGACAAGGATCTGGTCGGCCTTGGTCACCTGATCGGCGTCGATCAAATCGCGATGGACCACGCGGCTCTCGCCAAATTTACCGGGGCTGAGCCGGCCACCCGTGCGGATAAGCATGGAGAGCTTGATGACCGGATTGTCTGCCGCCTGCCGATGCACTTCGGTCAACATTACGTCGGGCTCGCAGGCGGTGAAATAGCCGGCGCCCTTGACCGGCGGAAGCTGCGCCGGATCGCCGAGCACGAGCACCGGCTTGCCGAATGATAGAAGGTCGCGGCCGAGTTCTTCATCGACCATCGAACATTCGTCAATGATGATAAGGCGAGTCTTGGCCGCCGGCCCATCTTCATTCAGTTCGAAGACCGGTTCTTCGCTGTCGCTGTCGCGGGCGCGATAGATCATGCTGTGGATGGTGCGGGCATCCTTGCAGCCCTTGGAACGCATCACCAGCGCCGCCTTGCCGGTGAAGGCGCCGAACGCCACGTCGCCGTCGAAATCATCAGCAATCGCACGGACGAGCGTCGTCTTGCCGCTGCCGGCATAGCCAAAGAGGCGGAAGACTTGCGGCTCGCCGCGCTTCAGCCAAAAGCTGACCGCCTTGAGCGCCGCATCCTGTTGCGGCGACCACGCCATGTGCGGATTCGTCCGGGGCTGCTTCGATGTGCGACGCAGTGTCATTGCATTCCGCACCCGCGTCCGCAAGGCGCGCGATTGACGGATGGCACTATTATGCGGGGGCATCACACGGGCATCACGACGCCGCGGCTTATGCGAAAACGTCGGGATCGGAGACCGCATAATTATAACGTCTCTAAACAACGTATTTATAGAAATTCTAATTTACTGACGCGAAGACTTGCTTTCGCCGGCAAGTTCAAGTTTTGATCTGCGTCATCCGATCGCGATATTTAATCGCCATTACTCTTGCGGTTCGTTATAGTCTCATCGTCTTATCCGATGTATCCACGACCGCACTTCAGAGGTGTTACAAAACTCATGGACAAAAGCTTGATGACCATCGGCAATCGCGCCGCAATGGCGTTCCTTTTCGCGCTCGCGGCTTGGCCGGCAACGGCTTTCGCAAAGGAATATCCGATCGGCACGCCGCAGCAAAAAGGCGGCATGGAAGTGGCCGCAGTCTATTTGCAGCCAATCGAGATGGATCCGCCCGATGTGATGCGGGCGGCGGCCGACTCAGACATTCATCTCGAGGCCGACATCCATGCGGCGAAAGGCAACCCGAACGGTTTCGCGGAAGGCGATTGGATGCCCTATCTCGTCGTAAAGTATGAATTGACGAAGCTCGACGACACCAAATCGATCAAAGGCGACCTGATGCCGATGGTCGCTGACGACGGTCCGCATTACGGCGACAACGTCAAATTGATGGGGCCGGGAAAATACAAGTTGACGCTGACAGTTTCGCCGCCGAGCGCCAATCCGCATGCGCATTTCGGCCGTCATGTCGATAAAGAGACAGGCGTCGGGCCGTGGTTTTCGACCTTCTCGGCCGATTATGAGTTCGTCTACGCCGGCACTGGCAAGAAAGGAGCCTATTGACTTGGCTTTTGCACCGCGAACCCGTGTTTCCTTCCTCACGCTCGCAGTTGTGCTCGGCGGACTGGTGATCGTCACCGCCGCGCGGGCCGGCGACGAGCCCACCTTCACGATTGAGTTTCACGACGGCAAGGTCGCGCCCCTGCGCATCGAAGTTCCGGCCAATCAGCAATTCAGGCTGCAACTCAACAACACGGGTTCGACGCCGGCGGAGTTCGAGAGTAACGAATTGCATAAGGAAAAAGTGCTGGCGCCGAACAGCGGCTCGGTCCTCGTGTTCCATTCGCTCGATCCCGGACAATATCCGTTCTTCGACGATTTCCACCCGGACGCGCCAAAGGCCGTTCTGGTGGCGAAATAGGTCATGACGCTTTTATCTTCGTCTCTGCAAAATCCGGCAAAGAAGTGGCCGCAACCGCCGCCGCCGTCGGACCGCGCGGCGATTGACGCGGCTGTCGCGCGCGTCGGGGAATGGCTGAAGAGCAATCAGCGTACAATTCAAAGAGTGCAATGGGTAATCGTCGGCGTTTATCTCGTGCTCATTGCCGTGCCCGCAGCGCTGCCGCTGCCCGGCCGCTTCGCGCATCTCTGGACCAATCTCACGCTCTTCGCGCAATTCTGCTTCTGGGGTCTTTGGTGGCCCTTCGTACTTCTCAGCATGGTTCTGGTCGGCCGCGCCTGGTGCGGCCTGCTGTGTCCGGAAGGCACATTGACGGAAGCGGTTGCGCGGCATAGCAGGGGCCTTGCGATTCCACGCTGGCTCACGTGGAAGGGCTGGCCATTCGTCGCCTTCAGCTGCACCACGATCTACGGCCAGATGATCAGCGTCTATCAATATCCCAAGCCCGTGCTGCTCATCCTCGGCGGCTCGACGGCGGGGGCGATTGCAATCGGCGCTCTCTACGGCCGCAACAAACGCGTCTGGTGCCGCTATCTTTGCCCGGTGAATGGAGTCTTCGGCCTTTTGTCGAAACTCGCGCCGCTGCATTTCAATGTCGACAAGGAGGCCTGGTCGCGTTCGCGCCAGACGAGCCATAACAGCGGCCATTCGAGCTTCGCGTCGATCAATTGCGCGCCGCTGGTTCCGATCCGCACGATGCGCGGCACCAGCGATTGCCACATGTGCGGCCGTTGCGAAGGTTTTCGCGGCGCGATCACCTTGCAGCTGCGCTCGCCGACCGAGGAAATCGTGCATATCGCCGGCGACACGCCGAAGCCTTGGGAGACGATGCTCATCCTCTTCGGCCTGATGGGCATCGGCGCTGGCGCCTTCCATTGGAGCGCGAGCCCTTGGTTCATTACGGTGAAACAGGCCGCCGCCGAATGGCTGATCGATCACGGCCTCACTTGGCTCGTGGCGTTCCAGCCGCCGTGGTGGATATTGACCGATTATCCTGCGCGCAACGACACGATGACCTTGCTCGATGGCGCCGTGCTCGTCGCCTATATTCTTGCGACCGCGCTCGTGATCGGCGCGATGCTGAGTCTTTCGCTCGCCGCCGCGATGCGTTGCCTCGGCCCCTGGTCGGCGGCGAAATTCCATCATCTCGCGCAAGCGCTGATCCCGGTCGCCGGTTGCGGCGTATTCCTCGGTCTCAGTGCTTTGACCGTTACGCTGCTCCGTAACGACGGCATCGATTTGAGCTTCGTCCCCGCGCTGCGCATTGCGCTGCTCAGCGGCGCGGGGCTCTGGTCGCTGATCCTGGCTTGGAAGATCGCGGGGCTCGAAGGCAGAAGCCGGCTGCGTCAGGCCGCTGCCACGGCAGCGGTGAGCCTTGCGGTCGGCATCGGGGTCGGTAGCTGGGTCTTGCTGTTCTTCGTCTGGTAGGGGAGCGCAGTTTCATTTTGAGGCATGATCTTTTCCGAAAAGTCTGAACCTTTTCGGGAATCACTCCGACCCGGCGAGATGCCGGAAGGCCTCGATCACGCGTTCATAGACTGGGCGCTTGAACGGAACGACGAGTTCAGGAAGCCGATCCATCTTCTCCCAGCGCCAAGCGTCGAACTCGGGCTTCGCGCCACCGGCCGGGGCGGAAATGTTGATCTCGGAATCATTGCCTTCGAAGCGCAAGGCGAACCACTTCTGTCTTTGCCCCTGAAACCGCCCCTTCCACGATGGCTTCGCGAAGTCTTGCGGCAGATCATAAGTGTACCAATCCGGAGCCTCGGCGAGCAGACGTGTCGAGGCGACATTGGTCTCCTCGAGCAATTCGCGCAGCGCCGCGTCATAAGCGTCTTCGCCCTGATCGATACCGCCTTGCGGCATCTGCCAGGCATGCGGGGGGGCGTGGCTTTCAGCCCGATGGCTCTTGCGTCGGCCGATGAATACATGGCCCTGCCGATTGAGCAGCATGATGCCGACGCCGGGACGGTAGTTCGCGAAATCCGTCATGCTCTCAGGGGTCGCTGTTGACGAGAGTCGATGTCTTGCCGACGGCCGCGCTGAGCGGAATGAGGGCTAGGCCATGGGCCTCTGCCGTCCGTGCGAAGCGGCCGATCTTATCCAGACTTGCAGGCACGGCGCTCGCCATCCCAATGGCAATGCCCTTGTCGCGCGCGATGGCTTCGAGCTTGACGAGCGCGGCATCGATTCCTCCCGGCGTCGCATCGATGATGACGTCGGCCCTTGCCGCGGGGAGATCGGAATCGGCGGCAAGCTTCGGGCCAAGGCTGCGAGGGGATGATCCGTCATCGGCATAGATCAGCCCGCGCGCGGCGATCTCGTTCAGAATCGGCGAAAAGGCATCCGCATCAGCGGTAAATTTCGCGCCGAGAAAATTGGCGACGCCGGTATAGCCGGTAAAGCGGCTCAGCAGCCAATGCAGATTGTCCGTGTTCTCGGCCGCGCTTGCAGTCGTAAGCAGCACATGCGGACCGGGGTTCGTCTGCGGATAATCGATCGGCTCCATCGGGAGTCCGCAAGATCACCTCATGGCCTTGCTCGCGGGCCTCGGCGACGGCCACGTCCAGATTTTTGCCATAGGGCGCGAAGGCGAGCGTCACTGCGCCCGGCAGGCTGGTGATCGCCGTCTCGGTGACTGCCGAGTTGAGGCCCAAAGCGCCGACGACGAGCGCAATGCGCGGCGCATTCCCCTTCAATGCCGCCGCGATCACGAGTGGCCGGGCATAGACATCCGCAGGCCGCTCGCCATTGGTGCCGATGCGCGGAAGCGGTCCGTAGCGGCTGTTCTCGACAAGCCGCCTGTCGGGCGCTGGCGTTAGCGCCACGCCGAGATCACGCGGCACTTCGATGATCGTCGCGGCGGGCGCAGCGCCGCCGCCCGCGCGCACGACCTTGACGCCGCTCATTTGCTCAAGCTCCGCGGCGTTCTCGACCGCACTCTGCTTCGTGCCCGCCTTGTCCTTGTCAGCGAGAGCGATGCCGACTGGCTTTTGTGCGGCCGTATCAGGCTGGGTGGGCTTTTCCGTACCGATCGCGGCAATGGCCTGGGGATCCCCGCCCGACTGATCGCCGCGGACGCGCAGCAGGACAAAAGACAAGAGCGCCGCGAGGCACAGGGCGCCGAGCGCGATCAGGCGCAGCGGTAGCAGACGCTTCGGCCGTCGAACGGAGTCTCCGGTCGAGCCCCAAAGGATCATTGAAATCATCGCCCGCCATCGCGCCGGCATCCTTGCGTCACCAACTCCGTTCGCGAGTTCGAACTCGTTTAAGTGCGGCGAATCACATGCGCTTTCATCATACACGGGCGCACATTTCCCCCAAACCGCCGACATCGGCCGGATGGGCTAAGCCCAAAAGAATGGTCCCGCAATCGGCAGCGATCGCGGGACCAAATCATCTTCCAAAGCTATTCGCCTCAGTGCGGCGGCGTGTCGTGATCGCCGTCGCTGGCCGGCGGCGTGGAGGTCCCGCCCGTTCCGTCCGACGGCGCAGCTCCATTTGCCGGGGCCGTTTCGCCCGCCGGCGCCGCTCCGTTCGCAGGAGCCGTTTCCGTCGCAGGCGTCGTTCCGCTTGCCGGTGCCGTTTCGCTCGAGGGAGCGGTCGAAGGCGACGTCACCGTCGCAGGCGTCGCCGCAGGTGACCCGGACGATGCCGGCGCGGGAGCCACAGGGCCGTTCGCTGCCCGCGTGACGCCGCGCAACAGGTCCTCAGCGGCGATCAGCTGTTTGTCGTTCTTCGGATCCGGCGGAACATAGGCCTGCGAGCCATGCTCTTCCTCAGTGCCGTTCTTGAGATGGCCCTTCAGCGAAGCCTCGCCTTTGGTATCATCCTTGCCTTTGAGGTCCTCCGGCACATCTTCCATCACCACAACGTCGGGGTCGATGCCCTTGGCCTGGATCGACCGGCCCGACGGCGTGTAATAGCGCGCGGTGGTTAGACGCAGCGCCCCGTTGGTCTGGCCGAGCGGGATAATGGTCTGAACCGAGCCTTTGCCGAAGGAGCGGGTGCCGATAATAGTTGCGCGTTTGTGATCCTGAAGCGCCCCGGCGACGATCTCCGAAGCCGAAGCCGAGCCGCCGTTGATCAGTACGACCAGCGGCTTGCCCTTGGAGAGATCGCCCGGCCGCGCATTGTAGCGCATTGTCTCGTCCGCATTGCGGCCTCGCGTTGAAACGATCTCGCCGCGGTCGATGAAGGCATTGCTCACCGCGATCGACTGATCGAGCAACCCGCCAGGATTGTTGCGCAGATCGAGGATATAGCCCTTGAGCTTGTCGCCCGGCATGTCGCTCTGGAATTTCAAGATCGCGTCGCGGACGCCATCCGCGGTCTGCTCGTTGAACTGGGTGATTCGGATATAGCCGATGTCATCGCCTTCCTGCTTCGCGCGCACAGACTTGATCTGGATGATGGCGCGGGTGAGCTTGACGTCCTGCGCATCCTTCTTGGCGCCACGCAGAATCTTCAGGGTCACCGTGGAGTCCGGCGCGCCTCGCATCTTGTCGACGGCCTGGTTGAGCGTCATGCCGTCAACGGCTTCGCCGTCAATTGCCGTAATAATGTCGCCCGAAAGGATGCCCGCGCGGGACGCCGGCGTGTCATCGATCGGGGTCACCACCTTGATCAACCCGTTTTCCTGCGTCACTTCAATGCCCAGGCCGCCAAACTCGCCGCGAGTCTGCACCTGCATGTCGTTGAAGCTCTTGGCGTCCATGTAGCTCGAATGCGGATCGAGCGAATTCAACATCCCGTTGATCGCGGCTTCGATAAGTTTCTGGTCGTCCGGCTTCTCCACATAGTCGGAGCGGATTTTCTCAAAGACGTCGCCGAAAAGATTGAGGCTACGATAGGTATCCGCAGCCGCGGCACGGGCAGTATCGCCCGAGAGCAGGCGCGTTTGCGTTCCCACCAAGGCGGTGGAAGCCCCGAATGCGACGCCGACCAATAAAAGTGAGATTTTGCGCATTATCCGCGAACCTTTTGCATGTCCGGCTTCGCCCACCATGGGCCCGGATCGATCGCCGCCCCGTCTTTCCGAAATTCCACATAGAGAACGGGCTGAGCCGCCCCAATTGCCATGGCGGCGGCCGTCTTGACCGACCCGTCGCCCATATTCGCGACGGGCTCCCCGGCGAGGACGAACTGTCCTGCCTCTACGTTGATCCGCTCCATGCCGGCCAAGACCATATAATAGCCCCCGCCGGCATTGATGATCAAGAGTTGTCCATAGCTGCGGTAGGGCCCCGAAAAGGCGACCCAGCCATCATAAGGTGCGGCGACAACGGCGCTCGGCCGTGTGGCGACGAGAAGGCCTTTTTCGGTTCCGCCAAAGCCGTCAGGAGATCCGTAGGACCTGACGATCGTGCCGGCAACCGGCATCGGCAATAATCCCTTCGTATCGGCAAAGGCCATGGCAGGTGCGAGCCGGCCAGGGTCCTTGAAGGGGGATAAATTGGGCTTTTGTTTGCCTTCGCCGGCTTCCGCCTCTGCAACTTTTCGTGCTGCATCGGCCTTGTTGGCTTCCTCAGCGGCGCGTTTGGCTCCGTCCAATTCGCTTTCCATCTGGCCGATCAACTGTTTCAGGCTCGAAGCTTGGCGGGCGAGATCCTCGGCGCGGTTGCGTTCGGCGGCGAGCGATTGCTCGGCGACGCCAAGCGCCGCTTGCCGCGCATCGACAAGCGCTGCGAGTTTTTGCCGCTCCAATCCGAGATCCGCCGCCTCGCGCGCCAACCGGGTCTTCTCGGTCGTCATCGATTTGCGCAATTGCACGAGATCGGCGAGATCACTCGCGAGCGCCTCAGCCTCCGCCCGCATTTCTGGCAGCACAGCGCCGAGCAGCATCGAGGTGCGAATCGCTTGCAGCATGTCTTCCGGCGAAACCAATAGAGCCGGCGGCGGCGTTCGCCCCATACGTTGCAGCGAAGCGAGAACCTCGGCGATGACGGTGCGCCGGCTTTCGAGCGAGCGACGAATCGCTTCCTCGCGGCCGTTCAGCGTATCGAGCCGGGCTTCGGCCTCGCTGACCTTGCGTTCGTTGTTGGTCACCTGCTGCGTCGTCGTTATCAAAGCGGCAGCGAGGCGGGCTCTGTCGCCGCGCAAGTTCTCTATCTCGGCTTCGATCTTCTGCCGCTGCGCTTGGGAAGCTTGGATCGTATCCTGAATGCCTTGCAGCTCGGTCCGGTGCGTCGAGAGATCTATGGTCTTGTCCTCGATCGTCGCCGTCGCCGGGGGCTCGTTGGTTTTGTTTTCGGCAGGCGCCGCGGGCGACGGCTGTTGCGCGGCAATCGGCGTCGCCAGTGCGCTGAGAAAAGCCGCCAAAAGCGCGAGTCTCGGCGCGGAGCGTGCGGTATGCCTTGTTATGCCGAACCCACGCTCGATCATTTTCCCTGCCGCGCGAATCGCCAGCTTGCGAAATTAGCAATGGCAGAAGTCTGGCGCTACGGAGCATTTCGGAGCGCCAAAGCGCTCAAATCCGATGATAAGGGTGCCCCGCAAGGATCGTCACAGCGCGATAAATCTGCTCGGCTGCCATGATTCTTGCCAGCTGGTGCGGCCATGTCATGGCGCCAAAGGCGAGGACGAGATCGGCCGTAGCGCGGAAATCAGGGTCGAGTCCGTCTGGGCCGCCGATCACGAGACCCAAAGTCGGGACGCCTTGGCCGCGGCTGCGGCCGAGTTCGGCGGCAAAATCACCGCTCGAAAGATTTATGCCGGTTTCATCGCAGGCGATGATCCGAGCCGCGGTGCCGAGCGCACCGCGAATTGATTTCGCTTCTTCCTGCTTGCGCTCCTGCGGGCGACGTGCCCGGCTTTCGTCGATTTCGCGATAATCTACCGCACTGAATCCCAGGCTGCGCCCGGCTGTTTGGGCGCGCGTAAGGTAACGTTCCGCCAAATCCCGCTCGGGGCCGGCCTTGCTCCGCCCGATCGAGACGAGAAGAAGACGCATTGGAGCCGAGTTCAGCCGGCGTGACGTTCGCCGGGCCGATCCTTCCCCCACATCTTTTCGAGATTATAGAACTGGCGCACTTCGGGGCGGAACACATGGACGATGACATCGCCGGCATCCACCAGCACCCAATCGCAATGCGGCAGCCCCTCGACCCGTGGCGCTTGAACGCCAGACCCCTTGACGGCCTTGATGACGCGCTCTGCGATCGCGCCAACATGGATGTTGGAACGGCCGGTTGCGATAATCATGGTATCGGCGAGGGCAGTTTTGCCACGGAGATCGATGCAGACGATGTCTTCGGCCTTTGCATCATGAAGACGTGCCTGAATAGTCTGCACCATGAGACCGGTATCGAGTTCATCCGAACCCGGAACCGAAGGAAACGGTAGAACCACCGTTTCACGGGGAATTGTCGAAATCAGTGCTTCGATCCTCCTACGCCGCGCCCAACGCGCTTCCTGTAAGATGGCGTAATTCGTCAGTTTTTTCAATCGCGCGGGAAATGGGAATTTTCTCGACGCCACGTCGCACAGGCGGGAATCTGGCACGCCAGTATTTGGTGTGCCACAATTCGGATCTCGATATGGTTTTGTAGGAAAAACCTCAGCAACTTCGCAGGCGTGAGATCGCCCGGCTTGATTTTCAAAAGCACTGTGGCCTTTATTCAAGCAAATCTACGAGGCGATGCGGCGCATTTTGCGTTTCTATTCGACGCCAAGGCCTGGGAAGGCGCGTCTGGCGGTGAGGATGTGCAATAAGCTCAAACGTACGACTAAGAATGTCGCATTGCACAACAACGGGCGGCGTATTACTCAGAATTGGTTCGTTCGGGAGGGACGCTGGGGCCGATGGCGGAGTTCGACATAAACAAGGGCGATCTCGCGGCGCGGCAACCGTTGTCGCCGCATCTTTCGATCTATCGTCCAATGCTGACGATGCTGATGTCGATTGCCCACCGCATCACGGGAGCGGCGCTTTATATCGGAACTCTTGTTCTCGTCTGGTATCTCCTCGCGGCTGCGTCCGGCGGCACGGCTTTCGCGTTCGCCTCCTGGTTCATGCGGTCGATCCTCGGCCAGTTCATCCTGCTCGGCTTCACCTTCGCATTCTTGCATCATTTCTTCGGTGGCGTCAGGCATATGATCTGGGATGCCGGCTATGGATTCGGCCATCCGATGCGGGAATGGCTGGCCGCGGCTACGCTCATCGCCAGCGTGTCTTTCACCTTGATCCTCTTCGCCGCGGCTCACTTCATTGGCTGAGCGCGTATTGGCAATCGTCGCGCCCCGCCGCGTGCACAGGAAAGTCCGGCGTCATGACTTCTGATCCTGCCTCGGTACACACAACGGCAAGTCATGTCCGCTATCTCGGCGCGGCGAAAGCCGGTACCCGCGACATGTGGGTGATGCGTCTCACGACGGTTGCGCTCCTGCCGCTGGCGATTGCGTTCATCTGTATCGTCCTGTCGCTTGTCGGCAAGGACGAGGCCGGCGTGCGCGCCGAGTTCGCGCATCCCTGCACGGCGATTTTCATGCTTCTCTTCATCCTCGCAAGCATTGTGCATATGAAGATTGGCATGCAGGCGATCATCGACGATTACATCCATGCGGCGCATCTCAAGGAATGGACGATGATCGCCAACGTCTTGTTTTCCGTCGGCTTCGGCGTCGCAGCCATCTATGCCGTTCTTAAATTGAGTCTCGTGTGATGTTGAATAAAGATAAATCGGTGGAAGGTTGGAAATGACGAGCGAGGCCACGTCAAAAATCAGCGCGGCACCGGCCTATAACGGCACGGCCTATCCGATCATCGATCATGATTTCGATGTCGTGGTCGTCGGCGCTGGCGGCGCCGGGCTGCGCGCCATCGTCGGCTGTTCGGAGGCGGGCTTGCGCACCGCTGCGATCAGCAAGGTCTTTCCCACGCGCTCGCATACGGTCGCGGCGCAGGGCGGCGTCGCCGCTTCGCTCGGCAACATGGGCCCCGACAATTGGAAATGGCACATGTACGACACGGTGAAGGGATCGGACTGGCTCGGCGATCAGGACTCGATCGAATATCTCTGCCGCAACGCACCCGCTGCGGTCTACGAGCTCGAACATTGGGGCGTCCCCTTCTCGCGCACCGAGGACGGCCGCATCTATCAGCGCCCCTTCGGCGGCATGACGACGGATTTTGGCAAAGGACCGCCGGCACAGCGTACCTGCGCTGCCGCCGACCGCACCGGTCATGCGCTGCTCCATACGCTCTATGGCCAGGCCTTGCGCCACGCCGCCGAATTCTTCGTCGAATATTTCGCCATCGATCTCATTATGGAAGATGGCCGCTGCCGCGGCGTCATCTGCCTCAAGCTCGATGACGGGACGATCCACCGTTTCCGCGCACAGCTCGTCATGCTGGCGACCGGTGGCTATGGCCGCGCATATTTTTCGGCGACCTCGGCGCATACCTGCACTGGCGATGGCAATGCCATGGTGCTGCGCGCCGGTCTCCCGCTGCAAGACATGGAATTCGTCCAATTCCATCCGACCGGCATCTATGGCGCCGGCTGCCTCATCACCGAAGGCGCGCGCGGCGAGGGCGCCTATCTCACCAATTCCGAGGGCGAACGCTTCATGGAGCGCTATGCGCCCTCTGTGAAGGACCTTGCTCCGCGCGACATGGTCTCACGCGCCATGATCGTGGAGATCCGCGAAGGCCGCGGCGACGGCCGCAACAAGGATCACATCTATCTGCATCTCGACCATCTCGATCCGCGGATGCTGCATGAGCGGCTGCCCGGCATTTCCGAAAGCGCCAAGATTTTTGCCGGCGTCGATGTCACCAAGGAGCCGATCCCGGTGCTGCCGACGGCCCACTACAATATGGGCGGCATTCCGACGAATTATCGTGGCGAGGTTGTGATCAAGCGTGGCGACGATCCCGATGTGGTCGTCCCCGGGTTGATGGCGATCGGCGAAGCCGCCTGCGTTTCGGTCCACGGCGCCAATCGGCTTGGCTCGAACTCGCTCATCGACCTCATCGTCTTCGGCCGCTCCGCTGCCTTGCGTGCCGCCGAGATCGTCACGCCCGGCGCCAACCCGGCGGATCTCGCGAAAGATTCGGCCGAGCCTGCGCTCGCGCGGCTCGATCGTTTCCGCTATGCGAAGGGTGCCATCGGCACGGCCGAACTGCGGCTCCGCATGCAGAAAGTCATGCAGGCCAATTGCGCCGTCTACCGCACTGGCGAAACGCTCACGGAAGGCTCGAAGCTCATCCACGATGTATGGGCCGCGCGAGATCAGGTCTCCGTCACCGACCGCTCGTTGATCTGGAATTCCGATCTCGTCGAAACGATGGAACTAGACAATCTCATCATCCAGGCGGTCGTCACCATGGATGGCGCCCTAAACCGCAGGGAATCACGCGGGGCCCATGCGCGCGAGGATTATCCCGAGCGCGACGACAAGAATTGGATGAAGCATACGCTCGCTTCGATCGACCCCGAAAAGCGCACGGTCTCGATCGATTACCGGCCCGTGCATAGTTATACGATGACGAATGAAATACCCTATATCGAGCCCAAGGCGCGGGTGTACTGACGATCTGATGCCTCCTCTCGTCTGCGGGAAGGGGGCCAGGGTAGCGAGGATGTAAAAGGCGAAACAATGGTGCAACTCACCCTTCCTAAAAATTCCCGCGTCGGCACCGGCAAGACTTGGCCGAAGCCTGAGGCCACGGCAACTCTTAAGGAATTCCGCATCTATCGCTGGAATCCGGACGACGGCGCCAATCCGCGCGTCGATACCTATTGCATCGACACCAACGATTGTTCGCCGATGGTGCTCGATGCTCTGATCCTCATCAAATCGAAGATCGATCCGACGCTGACCTTCCGCCGCTCCTGCCGCGAGGGGATTTGCGGCTCGTGCGCAATGAACATCGACGGCACCAATACTCTCGCCTGCACCAAGGCTATCGCCGACGTGAAGGGCGCGGTGAACATCTATCCGTTACCGCACATGAGCGTGGTCAAGGACCTCGTGCCCGACCTTACGAATTTCTATGCGCAGCACGCTTCGGTGAAGCCATGGCTGCAGACGGTGACGCCGGCGCCGGAGAAGGAATGGCGGCAATCGCCGGCCGACCGCGCCAAGCTCGACGGCCTTTACGAGTGCATTCTCTGCGCCTGCTGCTCGACCTCCTGCCCGAGCTATTGGTGGAACGGCGACCGCTATCTCGGGCCGGCCGTGCTGCTTCAGGCCTATCGCTGGATAAGCGATTCGCGCGATGAGGCAACAGGCGAACGGCTCGACAATGTCGAAGATCCGTTCCGACTCTACCGCTGCCATACGATCATGAATTGCGCCAAGGCCTGCCCGAAGGGACTCAACCCGGCAAAGGCGATCGCCGACATCAAAGATATGATGATCGAGCGCCAGCTCTAATCGGCGCAAGCTTCGCGGAACCTAAGGCCCGGATCGCGGTTCCCAGCAATCTTCGAGCTGCCGCGTCGCCGCCGCATTTGGCGGCGACTAAGCGCCGTCTCTGGATTGCGGGAATGAAACGAAGCTTCACCTGCGCCTTAGCTCTGGTGTGTTCATGTTCGGGAGCGCTCGCCGCATCCGCACATCATACCAAGGCGTTTGACCAGCTGATCGCGCGTTATGCGCATCGTCACGGCATTCCCGATCGCTTCTCCATCACGTCATCGCGCGTGAGAGCGGCTACAATCCGACGAGCTCTCCTGGGCGCTTTTATGGATTGATGCAGATCACCTTTTCGACGGCGCGCAGCATGGGCTATCGGGGAGATCCGAAGGGCCTGCTCGATCCCGAGGTCAATCTGACCTACGGCGTTCCCTATCTCGCCAATGCCTATCAAGCTCGCCGGCGGCAACGAGGCGCGCACGATGCGGCTCTATAGCGGCGGCTATTACAAAGTCGCCAAGCAAAGGAAATTGCTCGGGGCTTTGCGCACCGCGGACTCGCCCTCGCTGGTACCGAAAGTGCAACCAGCGGGCGCGGCGCAACCGGCAAACGCTTCGACGAAGTAGCGCTTCGGGCGCCGCTCAGATCGCGATCCGGCGGCCGATCTCGACGACCTTGTCAGGCGGCAGTTGCAGGAAATCGGTGATATGGGCGGCGTTGCGATCCATTGCCGCGAAGAGCGCTTCCTGCCAGCGCGGGAGGCCCTTGTGGTCCTTGCGCGGCACGATCGTTTCGACGCCGACATAATAGACCACGTCGGTAAGATCGATCTTCGGATCTTTGGCCTGGATGGCGAGCGCCAGCCGCGGCATGTCAGGCCGCTGCATGAAGCCATAGTGGGCGATGGCGCGCCAGAACTTCGGTCCGACCTCTTCGACGCTGACGCGGTCCGTTGCCTTGATATAGGGCACTGATTCCGTCACACACGTGATGGCAATCACCTGCTCGTGCAGACTGCGATTGGCCTTGACGTGCCAGATGATGATCGGCGGCGCAGAATCTGCGCGCGCGGGTGAGGAAGATCGCGGTCCCCGGAACGCGGGCCACTCCTCTCCGCCGTATGTCGTCGAGGAAATCGGCCATCGACGTAGCGGTCGCTGCCATCCGCTCGGCGATCGCCGAGACGCCTTGATGCCAGATGTACATGATGAAGTAGACGGCGGCGGCGAGCAGCAGCGGCACATAGCCACCTTCCCGGACCTTCGTCATGTTGGCGAGGAAGAAGCTGCCGTCGACGATAAGAAAGAGGGCGGATACGGCGCCGCTCGCGAGAAGATTCCACTTCCAGATTTCGCGCATTGCGATGAACAGCAGCACCGTGGTCATCAGCATGGTGGCCGAGACGGCGATGCCATAAGCGGACGCGAGATTGTCGGATTTCCTGAAGCCGAGAGCGAGGCCGACCGTCGCCAGCATCAAAGTCCAGTTCACCGCGCCGACGTAGATCTGGCCGTAGCCCTCCTTCGATGTCTGAGTGATCCGCATGCGCGGCATCCAGCCGAGCTGGATCGCTTGCCGGGTCATCGAGAAGGCGCCGGTGATGATCGATTGGCTTGCGATGATCGTCGCCAAGGTGGCGAGGACGATGAACGGCAGCAGCAAGGGTTGCGGGCAAAGCTGATAGAAGATGTTCTGTTCGATCGGCGCGCCGTCGGCGACGAGCGCGGCTTGGCCAGCATAATTTAAGATCAGGCTAGGGAATACGACGGCATACCATGCGATCCTGATCGGTCCGGCGCCGAAATGGCCCATGTCGGCGTAGAGCGCCTCGGCGCCGGTGACGCAGAGAAACACGCCGCCGAGCACGAGGAAGGAAAGCCAGCCCCCGTGCACAAGAAAGTTGGCGGCATAATAGGGGCTGAGTGCGATGAGCACGGACGGATGGCGGACGATGCCGCCAATTCCCAGTACCGCCATGCCGACAAACCAGACGAGCATGATCGGCCCGAAGGCACGGCCGATCCGTGCCGTGCCCAGCGGCTGAATCACAAAGAGCGCGACGAGAATGACGACTGTCGCCGGCAGTATGTGAGGCGTAAGCGACGGCGTCGCGATCTGCAATCCTTCGAGCGCCGACAGGACCGAGATCGCCGGCGTGATCGCGCCGTCGCCATAGATCAAGGCGGCGCCGAAGAGACCGACGGCAACGATCGTCGGCCTGTGATGCCGCTTCACGCCAAGAAGCGACATCAGGGCAAGATATGCCGCCTTCGCCGTCATTATCGACGCGCATCGCGAAGGCGACATATTTGACCGAGGTGACGATGATCAAAGTCCAGACGATCAAGCGAAAGAACGCCGAGCACCGTGTGCTGGCTTCCCGCGCCGGTCATGGCCAGCACTGTTTTCAGCGTATAGAGCGGGCTTGTCCCGATATCGCCGAAGACAACACCAAGAGCGGCAAGCCCGGCGCGCGTTAAATTTTGCCGAGTCTTAGCGTCGACGCGTTGATCTGGTGCCATGGGGATGTCGCAGGCGGGTTAGCTGCTTGGGCAAGGTCCAACGCAGCGGAATTGATCTCGCTCGACTACTCGATATTTGGCTGCCAGACAATTCGCCGGAGCGATTTTAGACCTCTCTCGACCGCTTTGACTGCGGCTCTCCCGTCGTGTATTCCATGGCCGCAATGAGCCCCGGTGCAGCCGTTGCAGGTCGCGCCGGGGTTTTCTTCGTGCGGTTGCGCGTAGCTGCTGGAAAGATCGACGGCCTAATGGCGAATGTTGTGGTGATCGGCGCCCAATGGGGCGACGAGGGAAAAGGGAAGATCGTCGATTGGCTATCGCTTGAAGCCGACGTCGTCGTGCGCTTTCAAGGCGGCCACAATGCCGGCCACACGCTCGTCATCGGTGACGAGATCTTCAAGCTGGCGCTGCTGCCGTCGGGTATCGTGCGGCCGGGCAAGCTTTCGGTGATCGGCAACGGCGTTGTGCTCGATCCGCATCATCTGGTCGCCGAGATCGCGAAAATTGCGGCGCAAGGCGTGACCATCTCGCCCGCCAATCTCAAGATTGCCGAAAACGTGCCGCTGATCCTCTCGCTGCATCGCGAGCTGGATGCCCACCGCGAAACGGCCGCCGCCGAAGGGGTAAAGATCGGGACCACCAAACGCGGCATCGGGCCCGCCTATGAGGACAAGGTCGGCCGCCGTGCGATCCGGCTGATGGATCTCGCCGATCCCGACTCGCTCGACGAAAAGATCGCCCGTTTGCTCGCCCATCACGAGCCTTTGCGGCGCGGGCTTGGCCTTCCGCCGGTCACGCCTGCGGCTATTCGCGAAGAACTGCTGTCGGTCGCGCCAAAAATCCTGCCGTTCATGGACGCGACCTGGGATCTTCTCGAGACCTATCGCCGCGAAGGCAAGCGCATCCTGTTCGAAGGCGCCCAAGGCGCGCTGCTCGATGTCGACCACGGCACTTATCCGTTCGTCACGTCGTCGAACACGGTTGCCGCCAATGCCGCGACCGGCTCGGGGCTCGGCGCCCGGGCGATCGGCTATGTCCTCGGCATCGCGAAGGCCTATACCACCCGGGTCGGGGGCGGTCCGTTTCCAACCGAGCTCACCGACGGCATCGGCCAATTGCTCGGCGACCGCGGTCGGGAATATGGCGTCAACACCGGGCGCCGGCGGCGCTGCGGCTGGTTTGATGCAGTTCTCGTCCGGCAGGCCGTCAAGACCTCCGGAATCGACGGCATTGCTCTGACCAAGCTCGACATTCTCGACGGATTCGAAGAGATCAAAGTCTGCGTCGGATATAGGCTTGACGGCACATACATCGACCGCATGCCGGCAAGCCAGACGATTCAGGCGCGCCTCGACCCGATCTATGAATCGATCTCGGGCTGGCAGGAGACGACGGCCGGCGCGCGCTCCTGGGCCGATCTGCCGGCTCAGGCGATCAAATATGTGCGGCGCATCGAAGAACTGATCGAGGCGCCAGTGGCTCTGCTTTCGACAAGTCCTGAGAGGGAGGACACAATTCTGGTTCATAATCCCTTTCAAGACCGCTAGAATTTGTCGAACGCGCGCACCGGTCTACCGCGAAGGCGGCTCTGACCGGGAACGAAGCCGGTTCGCAGGTCCTTGATCTCGCGTCCCGCCCGTTCAATTTCGTGGCACTCGCATGATCGAGCGGTCAGCGAGTTGACGGGCGGGCTGAGGAATGGTCAGAACGCACAATGGCTGAATATTATCCGCTGCTTGCCAAGGCCATCGCCGGCCTGCCGAACTCTACGCCGGATACGCGGCGCGCGGTTTACGAGCGCGCTCGCAAGGCGCTTCTCGCTCAATTGCAGACGCTCCAACCGCCGGTGCCTGAGGCCGATATCGCACACGAGACGCAGGCGCTCGATCTTGCTGTGGCAAGGCTTGAGGCTGAATTGACCGCGCCAAATGGGTCGGCTGCAGAAGCGCCGCAGAGTTCGCCAGGGGCCGCGCCCATGGCGTCCGTCAAAGTGGCTCCGCCTGCGACCGATAGGAAACCCCCGGGCCCGCCCCGCGCTGCGCCGCCGCGGCCGCCGCTGCCTCAACGTCGCCCAAATGGGCCGCCGCCGACAGTTAGCATGGGGCCGGCAAAACTGCGCAGCCCCGAAACAAATGGGAGCGCCGAAGAACCGGTTGCAACAGATCCGCCGAGATTGCACCCGGAGACGTTGCGCTCCGAAGTTTCGCGGCCCTATGCGCCGCAGCTCGAAACCGACGATGCGCCACAGAGTTGCCGGCTCTGGATCGTCATCGCTGTCGTGGTCCTTATCGTCGGGGGGGTCGCTGCCGCAGCATGGAAATTACGTGATCGGCCGGAGGATCTCGCAGCGTTCAAGTCGGCGGCGCAAAGCCACACTGATAAGGGCGCCGGCAAGATCGTCGAGCGTATCGGCGGCGGCCCGCAGCCGCAGGAAGCGCCGGCAAACGCATCCACGCCCGCGCCGGCCGCCAGCCCCGCGACAGCCGCGGCCCCAGCAGCAACTACGGCCGCTTCCCCGGCCGCGACTGCCGCTGGTGCGCCAACGACAACCACGGCCGCGGTGCCGGCTCAAAAGCCCGCCGATTCCAATTCCACCGTTCCCGTCGCCTATCGCGCCGCGCTGCTCGTCGAGGCACCGGATGAACCGAACAAGGTGAAGACTTATGTCGGCACGGTGATTTGGCAGCTCGACAACGTCAGTAGCGACTCCGGTCAGCCGCCCGGCACGGCGGTGCGCGCCGACGTCGACATTCCCGACGATAAGTTCAAGGCCAGCATGACCATTCAAAAGAATACCGATGCAAGCCTGTCTGCCTCGCATACGATCACGATCGTCTTCACGGTGAAGCCCGATAGTCCGACCGGTAACATCAAGCAGATCAGCATTCCGCAGTTGCGGCGCGAGGACAATCCAAACGGTGAAGCGTTGAAAGGAATTTTGGTGCCGATCATGGAAAACTCTTTCCTGATCGGCCTCAGCCGAGGTGATGCGGAAGCGACCAACCTTGATTTGATCAAGCAACGCGAATGGTTCGATATACCGATTCTGCTTGGTAATGGTCATGTCGCCAAATTGACCTTTGAGAAAAACACCTCCGGCGGCCGGGCGATCGACGATGCACTCGCATCCTGGCAGGCGCAGCAATAGCCGGCGCGCGCAACCGCGCCGGCGACAACCGAAACGTCGAGTTCGCCGAGACTAGACCCGAACATAAGGGGACCAGTCGCGGTCCGGCGACGGAATTATGGGCGAATTCAGCTGGCTGCGGTCAGTGAGGCGCAGAGAGCTTGCCGCAAATCCGCGCCGGGTTAGGCTGAAAATCGGCAAATTTCTATTGAAGAAGTCGGTCGTCCGGCTAGGTTCCAACCTCCGAGTCGGGATCTGATCGGTCTATTGCGAAAACCGCGCCCCTGCCCCCAAACGCCCACCAGGCGGCGAGGCGAAAGCCGTTGCGAAAGAAGAGAGCCATGCTCGGAAAGCTCGCCGTTTTTCTCGGTCCTCTCGCGCTTGCCGTTGCTCCTGCCGCCGCGCAACCCTCGGCGACCAGTCCTGCAAAACAATCGGCAGCCGCCGCCTTGGCCATCCCTTCGGCGCCTACCAAGGAGCGCCGCATGTTCGACATAAGTCGCGACGGCAACAAGATCGGAACGGGAGCTCGTCGAGATCGACAGGCAGGACGACACGACGAACGTCAAACTCACGACGCATATTTCGGTCGTCATTATGTTTATCGAAGCCTATCGCTTCGATCATTCCGCTACGGAAACTTGGACGGGCGGTCAGCTCGTTTCTTATAAATCGATGACGGACGACAATGGGAAGAAGCACAGCGTCTTGGCTGTCGCCGACGGCGATAAGCTCGCCCTCGATGTGGACGGAACGCATAGCGAAACCGCGCGCGATCTCATCCCCGCGAGCCTATGGAGCAAGGATTTCGTCGACCGTACGAATATGTTCGATTCGGACACCGGCAAGGAACTCACGATCAAGGTGAAGGATCTCGGCGACGAGGCGCTGGTTCAGCACGGCACGAAGATCGAAGCCCACCATTACAAGATCAGCGGCGATCTCGATCGCGATCTGTGGTTTGACGGCGATACGTTGGTGCGCATCAAACTTTTGGGCTCCGATCATTCGACGATTATCTCCGAACTCGTGCGCTGAGATCGCGCCAGTCGGCGCGAATCTGCGTTGCGATGCGTTGCAAAGTCGGCGTTGCGGCGCTTCCGCCCTGCACAATTGTTCTGAATTTAGCCGGGCTCCGATTTTTCGAGCAGAGACGCGCTGCGTTTTGGGGCGCGAGGCGGTGCTATTTTTGCGGTTTTCAGACAAGTTCTTCCACATTGGCGCGCCGATCCGCGCTTCGTCGCGATCGGGAAAGCCTCCCGAAAGCGATCGGGAAGAAGTCCCGTGGTGTTCCGGAGGTTCTCGTTCTTTATTTCCGACCAAAGAAAAGCGAGGCGACTTCCAGCTTTAGCTCACATTGAGCTGTTGGAGGACGGGTTCAGAAAGTTCTCGCGGTTAAGCTGAGGAATGCTGGGAGGCCCCTCACAACTTTAAATTTGGAAATTTTCGGCCTGCGTTTTCGCATGCCCGCATCGTCATTGGTGCGGCGCGCGGGACGCTGGATGGCATGTTGCCGAAAATGTGCAGTCTGCATGGGAGGAAGTAGCATGAGACTTCGAAAACTACTGCCAATTTGCGTTGGGTTGGTAGGCGCCTGGGCATATTCAAGTGCCCTGTACGCCGCCGAAGATGATGGTAACTCGCGCGCGAAAGATCCGAATCAATGGGCTTCGCCCGCCGGCAACAACCAGTTGCAGCGTCACAGCGAATTGTCCGACATCAACCCCAGCAACGTCTCCAAGCTCCAGCTCGCTTGGGACCAATCGACCGGCGCGCTGCGTGGCCACGAAGGTCAGCCCCTCGTCATCAGTGACGTCAACGGCAAGCCGATGATGTACATCTTCAGCGCATGGCCGAACATCGTTCAGGCGCTCGATCTCTCCGATCCGGACAATCCAAAGGAACTCTGGAACTACAACAAGAAGACTGACCGCGACGAATCGGCTGTGCCGCGCGCCTGCTGCGACACCGTCAACCGTGGCGGCGCCTATGGCGACGGAAAGATCGTCTACCAGACCCTCGACGGCTGGATCATCGCGCTCGACGCGGCGACCGGCAAAGAGGTATGGGTCACCAAGAATGCCTATCCAGACAAGGGCGAGACCGGCACGCCGGCGCCGCTCATTGCCGAAGGCAAAGTGCTTATCGGCTTCGGCGGCGACGAGTTCGCGGCTCGGGGCGCCTTCGCTGCCTTCGATCTGCAGACTGGCAAAGAGCTTTGGCGGAAATACAGCACGGGCTCCGACGCGGATGTCGGTCTCACGGCTGATACCAACAAGGCCCATCCGGAATACGGCACTGCCGGCAAGGATCTCGGCATCAACACCTTCCCGAAGGACAACGACTATAAGATCGGTGGTGGCGCGGCTTGGGGCTGGTACAGCTACGATCCGGACCTTCACTATGTCTACTACTCGACCGGTAACCCCGGTCTGTGGAGCCCCGGCTACCGCTGCGGAGAAAAGCCGCTTACTCAAGCTGGCTGCAACTCCGGCAAGTGGGACAACAAGTGGTCGATGACCATCTTCGCCCGCAAGATTGATAACGGCGATGCGGTCTGGGCGTATCAGATGACGCCGTTCGACCAGTGGGACTATGACGGCATCAACGAGAACATTCTGGTCAACAACCTGGACGGTCACAAGGCCCTCGTGCACTTCGATCGCAACGGCTTCGCCTATGTGCTCGATCGCACCGATGGCACTCTGCTCCGCGCCAACAGGTACGTGACGGTGAACTGGGCAGAAAAGATCGACATGAAGACGGGCCGTCCGATCAAGGTGCCAGAGCACTCGCCTCTCGAAGTCGGCAAGAACACCCAAGCTTGCCCGTCGGCGATGGGCGGCAAAGACCAGCAGCCGGCGTCGGTGGATCCCAAGGATCCGGCGAACTTCTACGTGCCCACCAACAACTGGTGCATGGAAGACGAGCCGCAAGAACGCACCGGCATCCAGCAGGGCGTCGTCTATGTCTTCGCCAACGTCTTCATGTATCCTGAGAAGCCCGGCGTTACCGGCAAGGTCAAGAAGTTCGACGTCTTGACCGGCAAGACCGTTTGGGAGATCCCGGACCAGTATCCGAACTGGGGCGGCACTCTCAATACCGACGGCGGCCTCGTGTTCTACGGCAGCCTTGGCGGTGACTTCCGCGCCGTCGATCGCAAGAGCGGTAAGATCTTGTGGTCGCGTAAGCTCGGCTCCGGCATCATCGGCAACCCGATCACCTGGAGGGTGAAAGGCAAGCAGTACGTGTCGGTCCTCTCGGGCATCGGCGGCTGGATCGGCCTTCCGGTTACCGCTGGCCTCGATCTCAACGACAAGTTCGGTGCGATCGGCGCGACGGCGATGACCAAAGCCGCGAATCTCAGCGTGATCCCGCAAGGCGGCATGCTGTCGACGTTCCGCGTCTACGAATAAGAGGATCTACGATCGCTCTGTTGACGCCCGGGCCTATGGCTCGGGCGTCAATCCTTTTTTCCACACAAAGGCCGCGTTTACGCCCTCGAGTCGCGTCGCATGAAGATGACCCCATTCCCACCAAGGAGCGTCAAGTCGGCGCTCGCAGTCTGCACCATCACCGTCGCATGCGCCTGTGCCATTCCCGCAAGTGCACAAGACGCCTCCAAGCAAGAGAAGGCTCTCGCTGGCGCGCTGCGCAAAATCGATTCGCAGCAGCAGCTGACCTCGGGTGACCTCGCCGCCCTTAAGGCCGCCGCGCGACGTGAAACTCTGACGTCGCTCCGGGTTTGCGGCGATCCCGGCAACATGCCGCTCTCGAACGTCCGCCGCGAAGGCTTCGAAAACAAGATCATCGACATTCTCGCCGAGGACATGAATACGCAGGTGACCTATTATTGGCGGCCCTATATCGCCCGCGGCCTGACACGAGAGAGCTTCCAGGAGAACGAGTGCGATGTCCTCTTGGACATGCCGATCGGGTATGAGGGGGTGCTTTCGTCGGAACCGATCTACAAGACGACCTTCGTGTTCGCCTCTCGCAGCGATCGTCATTACGACATCAAAAGTCTCGACGATCCCAGGCTCAAACAGTTGAAGATTGGCGTCTATCAAACTTCCGCGATCCGTCAGGTGCTGCAGCAGCACGGCATCTTCGACAACGTCGTGATCCATGCCTTGAGCCATGACGCCGATTTGAAGCCGGAGGACCAGCCGGCGTATCAGGTTCAGCAGGTGGTCGATGGCACGCTCGACATCGCGGGCGTATGGGGGCCCTTCGCAGGCTATTACAAGACGGTGAAGAAGGCGCCGATAGACATCCAGCCTGTCAATATGATGGAGGACGATTTCCCGCTCGAATTCGAGCTTGGGATCGGCGTGCGGATGTCCGATCGCCTCTTGAAGTACAAGATCGATTTGGCGCTTGAAGACAAGAAGGCGGAGATCGAGAAAGTTCTTCGCGACTATGGTGTTCCGCTGGTGAAATGCAGCGACTGTCTCGTGGAAGGCGACCTGCCTGCCCATGGCGTCTATACCAAGCCTCCGCCGGTAGACCAGAGCCAAGCCAAGCCTGTCGTCTCGATGCAAAAACTCGAATCGTGGCTCGCGGCAGGCGCCGACGTCAATGAAGAATTCGACAATGCCGTTCTTGCATCGGACATGCAGCGCATCGAATTCCTGCTTGGCAAAGGCGCCGATATCAACAAGCCCGACGGGCAGGGCTCGCCACCGCTGGTTACTGCAGCAGGCTCAAGAGATCCCAACGTAGTCAAGTTTTTGCTCGATCACCATGCCAATGTGGACGCCCGCGACGGCAACGGGATGAGCGCCTTGCATCAGGCTATTGTGCAGGACGACAAACCCACTTTGAAAGTGCTGATCGACCATGGCGCCTCTGTGGAGGCGCGGACGCCCGATGGCCTCACGCCGCTTGCGTTCGCGATCCTGGAAGACAAGCTGGCGGCCGCGATCGCTTTGATCAACGCCGGCGCGAAGGTCGACGCGCCGAGCGGCGAGACCGGATTGACGCCGTTGATGATCACAGCGGGCAAACAGCCGATTTCTCTGTCGCTCCAAGCGGGACCTCAGCCTATCGAGAAGCTCACGCTCAATCCGAACTATCCGGATCTGCTGCAGGTCGCCCACAGTTTGATCGACCACCACGCCGACGTGAATGTGGTCAGCGCTTCCGGCGTCACCGCGCTCATGCTTGCAGCGGCGCACAACAACGCGTCTATCGTGGGGCTGCTTCTTCAATCAGGCGCCGATGCCACCAAACGATCGCCGGAGAATAAGACCGCGCTCGACATCGCTGTCGAAAATGGCAACGACACTGTCGTCAGTCTTATCCGGCTGATGCAACAATCCAACAACAAGTGAGGGAAGGCGCGATCCTTGGTCGGCTTGGCGGGATCACGATGCCGTTACGCTTCGCGCCGGGGAAATCGTGGAACTTGACGCAAACACATCGCATGGGAGCAACTGAAAAGCATTCCGTGGTCGATTACATCGTCCACCGGCATAAACTGCAAGAACTGCCATACATGATGGAGGAGGGGTTATCGTGACGAGCGTACTCAAAATTGTCTTCGGTGTTGGGCTTGCTATCGGCGCGATGTTCGCAGTCAGCGCGCAGGCCGCGGATAATGCCGCACCGGCCGCTTCGACACCCGCCGCCGCACCGGCCGCGACGCCGGAAGCTGCTGCGGGTACGGCCCAGACACCTAACCAAATGGCTCAGACAGCGCCGAAGGGTACGCTGAAAAACCCCTACGAAAGCCAGGAAAAGGCTAACGATCCGACCCTTGCCGAGGAAGGCCATAAGATCTTCGCCCATTATGGGTGCCCTGGCTGCCATGGCGGCGGCGGCGGCGGCGGCATGTGCCCGCCGATCACCAACGGCGTGTGGATCTACGGCGATGCCGACGACACTTTGTTCCGTCTCGTCGCTTTGGGTTCCGTCGACCTGCAGAAGCAAGGCTATAAAAGAGAGGCGATCGAGAACATCGTCGCGCCGATGCCGTCCTTTGGCCAGATCGTCCTGAAACCCGATGATCTTTGGAAGATCGTCACCTGGATCAAGGTTCAGGCTCATGAGAACGCCCACAGCGAACAACAATAGTACCCGCGCGGCGATCCTAGGCGGAGAAACTGGCGACCGGTCGGGGTAACGTAAACGGATATCGACGAGTGCCGTGTTTCTCTCTTAGCCTATTTGGCCTTGGGCGCAGGTTGGCGATAAGAACCCTGGTGCTGCTGATAGGCGGAGCTCTTCCGTTCATCGGCAGCGTGACACCGACCGCCGCTGCCTCACAAGAGGCACCTGCTCCGGCGCAGCCTGCACCGCTGCAGGTGGATATTTTGTATCTCGGCCGGCAATACGTCGAGCCGCCGCCGCTTTCGCTTCTCGACAAGATTGTTACTGACCAAGGCATACAAGGCGCGCGAATCGCGCTCCAGGAAAACGCCCGGACGGGGCGGTTCCTCAATCAGAACTATCGTCTTTCCGAGATGATCCTGGGCCTTGACGAGGACTTCAAGGCCAAGGCGAGGCAGGCTCTCCTCACCGGTCAAAAGCTGATCATCGCCGATCTGGAAAAAGACGATCTCCTCACCCTTGCCGACATGCCGGAGGCCAAGGACGCGATTATCCTCGACATAAGGACGAGCGACGACATTCTGCGCCAGGAGGAGTGCCGGCCCAATGTCTTCCACATCCTCCCGAGCTGGTCGATGCGGGCGGACGCGCTCGCGCAATATCTTCTCTGGAAGAAATGGACGCGATGGCTGCTTGTTGCCGGGAAGAATCCCAAGGACATTGGCTATGCGAACGCCGTCAAGCGCGCGGCCGCAAGGTTCGGCTCCAAGATCGTGGACGAACGGACTTATACCTATGCCGCGGGTTCGAGGCGAACCGATACGGGCCATCAGCAGGTACAGCAGCAGATGCCGCTCGTCACTCAGAGCGCGCCTCCCTATGATGTTGTCTTCGCGGCTGACGAAAGCCAGACCTTCGGTGAATATCTCCCTTACCGGACATGGGATCCAAGACCCGTTGTGGGAACGCAGGGGCTCATTGCCGTTGCTTGGCACCGCTCCTTTGAGGAATATGGCGGCACCCAGTTGCAAAATCGGTTCGAGCGCGAAGTCGGCCGCATCATGACCGAACGCGACTATTCCGCGTGGCTCGCTATCCGTGCATTTGGCGAGGCCGTCACCCGCATCAACTCGAACAAGACGGCGGAGATTCGCGCCTACTTCCTGTCCGACCAGTTTGAACTTGCGGGTTTCAAGGGCGAGGGGATGAGCTTTCGGACCTGGGATCTGCAATTGCGGCAGCCGATCCTTCTCGCGAGCGCACGAGATCTCGTCTCAATCTCGCCGCAGGAAGGATTTCTCCATCCCAAGTATTTGACCGATACACTCGGCTTCGATCAGCCGGAGACGAAATGCCGATTAACCAAGTAACCGATCAGGCTAGGCGATGAGTACAATTCGCAAAACCTCCATTTTCTGTGCGGTCTTGCTCTCGGCGGCATTTTCGGTCGCGCGGGCGCAGGCCGCAATGATTTTCGTCAGCAATGAAAAGGATGACACGGTCACGGTCGTCGACAGCGATAGCTTAAAGGTCGTCAAAACGATCCCGGTCGGCCATAGGCCACGCGGGATCATCATCACGCCGGATCATAAGGACATCATCGTTTGCCTCGGCGACGACGCGCAGCTCGCCGTGATTGACGCGAACACCTTCAAGGTGACCAGGCTGCTCGATTCCGGATCGGATCCCGAACTTCTCAATATCGATCCGGAAGGCAGGACCTTATACATCGCCAACGAGGATGACAGTCTCGTCACCGTCATGGATTTCAAGACCGGCGAGGTTACGAAAGAAGTGCCGATCGGCGTCGAGCCGGAGGGAATGGCCGTCAGTCCCGACGGGCACATTGTCGTCGCTACGTCGGAATCGACGAGCATGGCGCATTTCATCGACACGACCACTTACAAGGTGGTGGCAAATATTCTCGTCGATTCGCGCCCGCGATATGCGGAATTCACGAGTGACGGCGCCTACGTCTGGGTCTCATCCGAGGTTGGTGGAACGGTCGCGGTGCTCGACGCCAAGTCCCGTAAGATCGTGCAGAAGATCCATTTCGAAATCCCGGGGATACGCCCGGAGTTGATTTCGCCGGTCGGCATCACCTTCACCAAGGACGGCAAACGGGCCTTCATTTCGCTCGGAAAAGCGAACCGATTGGCGGTCGTCGACACCGCGACCTACAAAGTCATCGACTATGTTCTCGTCGGCCAGCGTCCCTGGCATACGGCGCTCAGCCCGGACGGCACGAAGATCTATTCCGCCAACGGCCTCACCAACGACATGACCGTCGTCGACGTCGCGTCCGTGAAGCCAGAAAAATCCGTCCCTGTCGGCCGCCTGCCGTGGGGACTCGCGATCAGGCCATAAGCAATCCAAACATTTGCCATGAGGATTTTGAGAATGTTCGTCGATAGGTCAGGAAGAACGTCGCCACGGATCGCCATGGTCGTTTCGGCCGGGCTCGTCTCGATCTTTTGCGCGGCGAGCGCCATGGCGGCTGCCCAGACCAAATTCTGGAACATTACTGGCGACACAATCGTCAACTTCGAACTCGCGCCGGCGGGCACCACCAATTGGGGTCCCGATCAATGCAAGAACGACAAGGACGCCTCCGTCGACGACGACGAACGTCTGCTGATCAAAGATGTCGCCACGGGCTCTTATGATGCCCGCATCACCTTCAAGAATGGACGAGTCTGTTCTGCGAAGGGGATCAGCATCGAGGAAGGCAAGATTTTCTCGGTTGAGGCCGGCCAACTGAAGGATTGCACCAATCCGAAGTAGCAGGCGCGGATCGGACGCAAGATATCAAAGATCCGAGATCGGTCTTCTCAAAAGGCAGAAGGACTCAACAACAAACGCAGAAGGACCAGAAAAATGACAAATGTCTTTCTTCGCGGCGATCGGCAATCAGGATCCCCCAAAAGAGGCAATCTGTCAGGCGCAGCTTTCCCCCGTTGGGCGCTTGCGCTGGCAGCCCTCATCCTCACGCCCCTGCTTCCCAGTGCGGCTCGCGCCGAAGACGCACCCACTGCGCACTTCATTACCCTTTCCGGCCATACCGAAGACCTGACCGATGCGGAGTTCAGTCCGGACGGCAATCTCGTGGTGACGGCCTCCAGCGATAAGACCGCCAGGATCTGGAATTCCCATACCGGCGCACCGCTCCAGACTCTCACGGGGCACACGGCAGGCATCAAGGCGGCGCGGTTCAGTCCCGATGGAACCCGCGTGGTGACCGCCTCGCAAGACGCAACGGCCAAGATCTGGGACGTCAAGACCGGCAAACTTCTCATGACGCTCACCGGTCATACCGATCCCCTGGAGGACGCCGAGTACAGCCACGATGGCAAGTTCATCGTGACTGCCTCGCGCGATTCGACGGCAAGGGTCTGGAACGCGGAAACCGGCGCCTCGATCGCCGTTCTGACCGGCGATTCGGGTCCTGTCATGCGCTGCGCATTCAGTCCGGACGGTCTGCGGGTTGTGACTGCCTCGAGCGATCATACGGCACGGGTCTGGGATGCCGCGTCCGGAAATCTGGTCTTCACGCTCAGCGGCCATCACGGAATTATTTCAGGTGTGTCGTTCAGCCCTGACGGAAAGCTCATCGCAACGTCATCGAGCGACAAGACGGCGCGCATCTGGAATGCCGAGACCGGCGCCTTGATCGTGGCCCTCATCGGCCACACGCGTGCCGTCGAGTTCGCTGTCTTCAGCCCCGACGGAAAGACGGTTCTGACCGGCTCGACCGACAAGATGGCCATCCTCTGGGATGCGAAGACCGGCGCAAACATCAAGACGTTCGCTGGCCATACCCGCGCCGTCATGTCGGCAAGCTTCAGCCCCGACGGGACTCGCATCGCGACCGCCTCCTATGACAAGACGGCGCGCATTTGGAATGTGGATACCGGCGTGTCGCTGATGGTCCTTGCAGGACATGACGGGGAAGTGGACCGAGCCCGCTTCAGCCCGGACGGACATTATGTGGTCACTGCCTCGTTTGATACGACGGCGCGAATATGGGATGTAACGGCCCCGCTGGCGGCGGCTGCCCCAGCGGCCCCGGCCCCGGCGACAGCGCCAGCGTCGACAGTGCCGCCGGCGAAATAAGCGGCGCTTGCGGTCACGCACGCTTCGCGGCGCTAAAATGCGCTATCGTCGCGCGTTCATCCGGAGCGCCACGTCGTGAAACGGCATGGCGCCGGCACGGTTCGATCAAGCCCTTTGAGCATGCCTGAGGCCGATGCAGCAAAAACGAGATCAATTCCTTACCCTTCTCGGCACGCGATCAGTCGTCATGGGAATTTTGAACGTCACGCCGGACTCGTTTTCCGATGGCGGCAGGTTCCAATCGCGCGAGATGGCGCTGGCGCAGGCAAAAAAGCTCGTCGCCGATGGCGCTGACGGCATCGACATTGGCGCCGAATCGACGCGTCCGGGGCATGTCCCCGTGCCTACAGACGTCGAACTTGCACGGCTCAAGCCCTTGCTCGCCGATGTTGTAAACGCAGTCGGCGTGCCGGTCTCTATCGACACGTCCAAAGCGGCAGTCGCACGCCACGCCATGAAGCAGGGCGTCGTCATCGTCAATGATGTCTGGGGCCTGCAGAAAGATCCGGCAATGGCCGACACTGTGGCCGAAGGTCAAGCCGCCGTGGTCGTTATGCATAATCGCGAGGTCGTCGACGCCGACATCGATATCATCGCAGATATGCGCCGCTTCTTCGATCATTCGCTGACCTTGGCGGATCGCGCCGGCATTCCGCGCCGCCACATCATCCTCGATCCGGGCATAGGTTTCGGCAAGACCAAGGAGCAGAACCTTACCGCCCTGCGCGGCCTTGACGGCTTTCTCAATTATGACCTGCCTCTGCTAGTCGGCGTATCGCGCAAATCCCTGTTCGGCCCAATTCTCGGCGCCGATGTCGACGGGCGCCTCATCGGTACGCTGGCCACAAATCTTGTCGCGGCGACGCGGGGCGCCTCAATCTTTCGCGTCCACGATGCCGCCGAACATGTCGCCGCCTTCAAGGTCTATGATGCCATCGAAAGGGCCTGATCCGGGCAGCGAGGGGCGCCGAATGGTCGAGATCGGTTTGGGCCTCGGCAGCAATATCGGCGACGGCCCCAGCAATATCGCCACGGCCTTGAAGCTCCTTGAGCAGAGCGGCGTGGTCGAGGTGATTGCCGTCTCCTCCATCTACAAGACTGCGCCTTGGGGCTATGCCGCACAAGAACCCTTCGCCAATGCCTGCGCACTAGCGCGGACGCAGCTCGATCCTGATGCGCTGCTTGCCGCCGTCAAAAAAGTCGAGACCGACATGGGACGCACGGAGACGGTTCGCTGGGGACCGCGGTTGATCGACATTGACATTCTCTTTTATGGCGATGCGCCGCTCTCGACACCCGACCTTGTCTTGCCACACAAGGAACTCTTCAACCGCGCCTTCGTTCTCGTGCCACTGGCGGAGATAGCGCCCGGCTTGAGGCTTGGCGGCCAATCAGTGGCTGAAGCCGCCGCCAAGCTGGCAGGGCAGGGGATCGAGAAGTGGGGAGCCCAAAGCTTGCTGTGGAGAAACGCGCATTGAGGCCCTCACGCTTCGAGAGACGCTGCTTTCAGGAGCTCCTCAACGTGAAGACTTGGATAAGTCCAGACTTTTTTAGATCGCGACGGTGGAGAACATCATGGGGCAGAGGATCAGGCTCACGACGAAGGATGGCGCGACGATCGGCGCTTATGAGAGCGTGCCGGGCGGCACTTCCAGGGGCGGCCTCGTCGTGCTGCAGGAGGTCTTCGGCGTCAATCATCACATCCGGGACGTCGCCGATGATTTTGCCAATGCGGGCTATCATGTAATAGCGCCCGCGCTCTTCGACCGCGTCGCACCCGATACGGAGCTCGGCTACGACGCAGACGGTATTGCGAAGGGTGTCGCCATCCGTGCCAAGACGAAGCTCGAAGATACGCTCGCTGATATCGAGGCGGCTGTCGGCGCGGCGTCGCAAGCGGGCCCGGTCGGTGTCGTTGGATATTGCTGGGGCGGTACGCTCGCCTATGCTGCAGCCGCGCATTTGCAGGGCCTTGCGGCGGCTGCCGGCTATTATGGCGCCGGCATCGTGGGAATGCTCGCAGGGCAGCTCCTCTGCCCCGTGATGCTCCACTTCGGCGATCACGACAAAAGCATTCCTTTGGCGGATGTCGAAAAGATCAGGCGCGCGCATCCGGACATTACGATCCATGTTTATCCTGGCGAGCATGGATTCAATTGCACGGAGCGGCCGAGCTATAACCCGGCAAGTGCGGACCTTGCGCGCCGGCGGACGCTTGAGTTTTTCGAGCAAAATATCTGAATGGGAATGCGCGGCTACGTCGTCGCCGAATTGCCGCGCAAGGCCGTCGAAGAGAGCGTCGAGCGCGGCCCGTGCAGAAAGATAATGGCGGGCGGTTTTGCCAGCACAAAGCTCGAGCCGTCGCTTTCATCGTGCCGGTAGGGCGCGAGCGCAAGAGCCGCGCGCGCATGCGTGGCTGAGAGCGTCGAGCCCGGTCGATCGACGATCGCGATAGGCACCTCTGAGGCAATGTCGCGCCAGCGCTTCCAGCGATCAAACGCCGGGAGATTGTCGGCACCCATGATCCAGACGAAGTGGACGCCTGGGCAACGGCGCTTCAGATAGCAGATGGTCTCATAGGTATAGCGCGCGCCGATCGCGGCCTCGATGCCGGTCACGACGATGCGAGGATGGCGCGCGAGCTTTCGCGCGATGGCGATGCGTGTCGCAAACGGTGCGAGATCGCGCGTATTCTTCAGAGGATTGCGTGGGCTCACGAGCCACCAGATGCGGTCGAGCCCGAGTCGGCGCAGCGCCAGCAGACTCGCCGCACGGTGGCCTTCATGCGCCGGATTGAAACTGCCACCGAAGAGGCCGATCTTAAGTCCTGGCGGATGCGGGGGGAGTGCGGTCGATAAGCTTGTTACGCGCATCGCGCTTCAATCATCACGGTCGGATCTGACCGGTTCCGCGCACGCGATATTTGAACGAGGTGAGCTGATCGAGACCGACCGGTCCGCGTGCATGCATGCGCCCCGTCGCGATTCCGATTTCGCCGCCGAAGCCGAATTCGCCACCGTCGGCGAATTGCGTAGAGGCATTGTGGAGGACGATCGCCGAGTTGACTTCGCGCAGGAAGCGTTCTGCGGCTTCGGCGTTCTCAGTAAGGATGCAGTCGGTGTGATGCGAGCCATAGGTCTCGATATGCGCGATCGCAGCATCGAGTCCGTCGACGACACGTACTGAAATGATCGCGTCGAGATATTCGCGCGTCCAATCCTCCTCGACTGCTGGCGTTACACGCGTATCGACGGCCTGCGTCGCCTCATCTCCGCGCACCGCGCAGCCTGCTTCGAGCAGCATTTTGACGAGCGGCGCAAGATGCGTTGGCGCTACGGCGCGGTCGACGAGCAAAGTCTCGGCGGCGCCGCAAATGCCGGTACGGCGCATCTTCGAATTGCGCACGATGGTCATCGCCTTGTCGAGATCGGCGGCGCGGTCCACGTAGACATGCACGATCCCTTCGAGATGGGCGAAGACCGGCACGCGGGCCTCAGCTTCGACGCGCGCGACGAGGCTCTTGCCGCCGCGCGGCACGATCACGTCGATCGCGCCGGAGAGGCCGGCGAGCATATCTCCGACCGCAGCGCGGTCTCTGATCGGCACCAGCGTGATCGCCGCTTCAGGCAGTTTGGCGGCGCGCAGGCCGGCAACCATACATTCGTGAATCAGCGAGACAGAGTGAAAGCTCTCCGAGCCGCCACGCAGGATCACGGCATTACCGGACTTGAGGCAAAGCGCGCCGGCGTCGGCCGCGACCGAGGGGCGGCTTTCGAAGATCACGCCGATGACGCCGAGCGGCACCGTGACACGATCGATGACGAGGCCGTTTGGCCGCGTGAACTGCGCCAGAACCCGACCGACCGGATCGGGCAGCGCGGCGATTTCTTCAAGGCCCTTGGCCATGCCTTCAATATGCGTGGCGCCGAGCACCAAGCGGTCGAGGAAGGCCGCGGTCGTTCCCTTCGTCTGCGCCTCCGACACGTCCTGCCCATTGGCCGCCAGAATTTCGGCCGAACGCTCGCGGATCTTTTTCGCCGCGACTCTAAGCGCCTTGTTCTTCGAGTCCGTTGAGGCGAGCGCGATCGCATGCGCGGCTTTACGGGCGGCGTGGCCGAGCATGGCCATCAGGGCGTGGATGTTCTGCGCCTCGTCGCTCTGGATGACTTTGAGATCCATATCTTTTTTCATCTTTGGCCTTCCCCGGCGGACAGCCGGCTGGGGTCCTTCTGGCACGTTTCTATCATAAAACGATCGACTCGAAATACGAGCCATTTGAGCTACATTAATGCCTGGGCCATCTCGGGAAGCACTGCATGAGTGTCGTCGTTTTTATCATTTTTGCCGCCATTATCCTCTCCGGCCTGTTAGACATGTATCTGGAGCGCCGTCAGGCCCAGGCCGTCGTGGCCCACCGCGACAGCGTTCCCGGCGCCTTTGCCGATCAGGTGAGCCTCGAAGAGCATCGCCGAGCGGCCGATTATACTTTGGCCCGCACGCGGCTGGCGGTGGTGGAGACGGCTTTCGACACGGTCCTTGCCGTGGTCTGGCTGGCGCTTCTGCTCGCCCCCGTTTACGCGCACGTGGCCAAGATGATCGTGCCCGGCCTTACCCGCAGCGTCGTCACGGTGCTCGCAGTCGTGGCGATCGGCTATCTCTTCAGTCTGCCGTTCGCCCTCATCCGCACCTTCTCGCTGGAAGCGCGCTTCGGCTTCAACCGCACCACAGCGGGCACGTTCCTCATCGATCAGGTGAAGGGCATCGTGCTCCAGCTGATCCTCACCGTTCCTTTGCTCTATGGCCTGTTCGCTTTGCTGCGTGCGTTACCCGACGTCTGGTGGATCCTCAGTTGGGCTGCGCTGATGGCGGTGATGATCGCGATGGTCGTGATCTATCCCGCGTTCATTGCGCCGCTGTTCAACAAGTTCACGCCGATGGCGGAAGGCCCGACGAAAAGCGGAATTGAAGCCCTGCTCAAGAAGTGCGGATTTGAATCCAAAGGGCTCTTCGTCATGGATGCGTCGAAACGCTCAGCCCATGGCAATGCTTATTTCTCCGGCTTCGGCAAGGCGAAGCGCATCGTCTTCTTCGACACTTTGCTGGAGAAGCACACTAGCGACGAGATCCTCTCGGTCCTCGCGCATGAGCTTGGCCATTACAAATTCGGCCATGTCATGCAACGGATCATCGAGACGGCGCTGCTTGCCTTCGTCGCTTTCGTCATTCTGCATTGGGCTTTCGCCGCGGGCGGCCTCGCCAGTGCCTTCGGCTTGCCCGACGATCCGGGCCTGGTGTTGATGATTGTGTTGACCGCGCTGGGACCGGTCTCGCATCTCATTTCTCCGTTAACGAATTTTCTGTCGCGCCGCGCCGAATTCCAGGCCGACGATTTTGCGAAATCGATGATGGGGCCGGAGCCGATGATTTCCGCGCTCACCAAACTCTCACGCGACAATCTCGCAACCCTGACGCCGGACTGGCTCTACACGCTGTTCAATTCTTCACACCCCCCTGTGCCCGAACGCATCGCGCATTTGAAGGGATGAGAGGGGAAGCCGAGAGTTCCTATTCAGTCCGGCGTCACCACAAGGGCGATGGCCTGCGCCGACGTTCCGCTGACTTCGATGACGAAGGGCGCAGGGTCGAGCTCGAACTTTACGCTCTTGGCAATGCCGTCACATCCGGTGGCCCCAGTGAACGCGCTGGACTTCAACGTATGCCCATCTTGAACCACGTCTATCCAGGCGCCGTGCGACAGCGTGATCCGATAAATACCCGCCTTTGGCGGAGGGGAGACGTGCACGAACCCGGCGTAGGAGCCGGAAAACTTCGGCGTGCGCGACGGCGCGACCGGCAATTTCGCGTCGGCGAAGGGTACCAGCGTCAATGATACCGCCGCCGCCAACGGTTGCGCCACTTCGCTACCCGAGGCCGTCTGAGAAGGGTTCGCGAGCAAGGCGCGCTCATGGTCAAGCGGCCATTTGAACTTGTCGCAGCCGGTAGGCTCCTCAGCGAAGGCCGGCGCCGCCATCAGCAGCGCGATGAGAGCAAAAGAACTCCGAACCAAGGTATCCTCCCGCACGACGGTCCGTGACTATCTCAATGCGGCGAGTGACATCAAACCGCGCCGCTCGGAGCATTAAGCCCAAAAGGCGCGCATCTGAAAAGCAGCGCGTGTGAGCATGACGATTGGTCGCACGTTCCTTCTCCGCGAGAGGAGTCTGCCAGAGGAGACGGAAAACGCTTGCGCCATGGCCGGCTTGGACCGGCCATCCGCGCGAATGCTTCAGCGGTCGGCATCCGGCGACGGGACGCCGAGCGCTGTCAGCAACGGAGCCAGCAGCTCCTCATAATCGTGCCAGCGACCGACGGCGCTTTTATAGATCGGCCGGCGGACCTGCGTTGCGCTGGCGGTTCGTACCGGTCGATCAGTCTCATGGAAGGAAAGGCAGCGATCGTTCCAAGGCAATTCGCAATAGGCAAGAATGCGACGCGCCTGCGTTTGGAGGTCGGCGACCACGTCCTCATAGCGGACATCGAGAATCTGGTCCGGTGGCAATACGCGGCGCCAGTGTTCCATCAGACGTTCGTAGCGCTTGTAATAGCGGCCAAGCTCGCCAAGGTCGTAGGCGTAATTCAGCGGGCCCGCGAAGAGTTTTGAGAAGCATGAGACACAGGTGTCGATCGGATTACGGATGGTGTGGATGATCTTGGCGTTTGGCAGCGCAAGAGGGATCAGGCCGACGAAATAATAGTTCGACGGCATCTTGTCGGTCACCCGCTCGCTTTTGGGCACGCGCTCATTCACCGTGGCAAGATAGCGCGCTCCAATGTTCATCAACGTAGAGGAGTCGAGCGCCGGGACGAATTCGGGATAGGGGATCGTCCGGCCGTCCGGCCCAGGGACCGCGAGAGCGACTTCTTTGAAAGTCTCCAATTCCCCCGCTCCATGCACCATTGGATGACTGGCGAGAATTTGCTCGACCAGCGTCGTGCCCGAGCGAGGCATCCCGAGAATGAAGATGGGTCGTTGCGATGGATCGCCGCCGCCGGACTTCGCCGCGATCAACTCGCGGGTGAAAATCGTTTCAAGCCGGTCGAACTTTGCGAGGTCTACCTGCTCGTCATAGGAAATCGTTGCGCGTTTCACGGCATTGCCCGACAACAGGTGCTGGAATGAACGACGATGATCCTTCACATCGGCGTAGGCTTTGCCGAGTGCGAAATCGAGATGAATGCGGTCGGCTTCGGGTAATACCTCGGGTTTCGCGGCGAGCGTCCCCATGGCGGTGAGATGCGGATCGCCCGGCGCAAATTTCTTTAAATCCGCCAAGTTGAAATAAACGCCGGCGCTCATCGGATCGAGATCGACAGCCTTCAGAAAGGCCGCTCGTGCTTCGTCCAACTGACCGAGTTCTTTGAGCACGTTGCCCATGTTGTTGTAGCCATCAGGCGCGTCCGGCCTCAGTGTAATGGCTGCACGATAACAGACGAGCGCTTCTTTGAGGCGCATGAGCTCTCTGAGAACATTGCCTCGATTAGAATGAGCCTCGGCATAATCCGGCTTTAGGTCGATGGCTTTGTCAAAGCTGGCGAGTGACTCTTCAAGCCGCTTGAGCTCTTTGAGAGCAATGCCTCGATTGGTGAAAGCGTCAGCAAAATCCGGCTTGAGCGCAATGGCTCTATCGAAGCTGACGAGCGCTTCTTCAAGCCGCTTGAGTTCTTTGAGAACATTGCCGCGATTATAGAAAGCCTCAGCAAAATTCGGCCTTAGCGCAATGGCTTTATCGAAGCTGACGAGTGCTTCCTCGGGCCGCTTGAGCTCTTCGAGAGCAATGCCACGATCGGCGTAAGCCTCGGCAAAATCCGGCTTTAGAGCTACGGATTTGTCGTAGCTGACAAGAGCTTCCGCAAAGCGCTTGAGCTCCTTGAGAACATTGCCGCGATTATAATAATCGTCAGGATCCGATTTTAGTGCAATGGCTTTATCGTAGCTGACGAGTGCTTCCTCAAGATGATGGAGCTCTTTGAGAGCACTGCCGCGATTAGAGCAAGCCTCAGCAAAATCTGGTTTTAGCGCAATGGCTTTGTCGTAGCTGGCGAGCGCTTCTTCAATGCGATTGAGCTCTTTGAGTGTATTGCCGCGATTATAATAATCCTCAGAAATCTGGTTTTAGGGCAATGGCTTTGTCGTAGCTGGCGAGCGCTTCTTCAAGGCGCTTGAGCTCTTTGAGAGCAATGCCAAGATTAGAGTAAGCTGATGCGACATTGGGATTTATCGAGATGGCTTTTGAGATCAACTGAATAGCCCGCTCATAGGCTCGATTTTGGCAAGCTATCACGCCAAGGAGATTAAGCGCGCCGAAGTGATTTGGCGCTCGTTGAAGGATTTCTCCATAAATCCTTTCGGCGTCGGCAAGTCTGCCCTGCTGATGAAACATTAATCCGCTCTGCAATTGCGCTTGAAGAGCAAAAGGTGGCTGTGTCGAGGTTTGACGCCTGTTCTTTTTTGACAAGAGCAGAAATCCTTCATTCGAGGTTGCTTTTGCAAACGACCTGTCGGATTCACACCTCCAGCGCTTATTTCTGGGCCGCGAGCCTGGAACCTTCGAGATCGCGTGCGGCTTCTCGCCGCTCAGATCATGAAACCAGAAGGCGCCACATCAAACGGGTCGCATCAAGACCCTGCATCTTTTGCCGAGGAACGCCTGTCGAACCAGGCCTGTATCTCTTCCATGGGGACGATCTCTTCGTCCGGCCCCTCGATTGCGGTGATTTCCTTGCCTTTCTGCTGCGCCAATTTCCAGGCCTCCTCCAAGGCTTCGTCCTCCGTCGCAAATTCGGGCGACAGCATTTCGTGTTTCAAGCCGAGGTCCACATAGCGAACATGCCATCCCATCTTGCATCCCCTTGAAAGTGCCGCCATGGCCGGGCTAGCCGGCCATGACTGGTTCCGGCGGTTATTTGCACACGGCTGCGGCCGCCTCCGCGACGGCCTGATCCTGATCGCCGCTGTCGCCGCTGACGCCAACCGCGCCGACGATCTCGCCGTTGACCTTCAGCGGAATTCCGCCAGCGAAGATCATCACCCGATTATGATTGGAGGTATTGATCCCGAAGAACTGGTCGCCCGGCTGGCTGTTCTGGCCCAGCTCCTTCGTCGAAATGTCGAAGGCCTTGGCCGTGAACGCCTTGTTGATCGCAATGTCGATACTCCCCAGCCACGCACCGTCCATGCGGGTGAAGGCTTTCAGATTGGTGCCGGCATCGACGACCGCGATATTCATGGGCTGGCCGATTTCCCTCGCCTTTGCTTCGGCGGCGGCAATGACGCGATGGGCTTTTTCAACGGTAATCATGTAAACATTCTCCTCAAGTTTTACTGCTCAGATCATTAAGGCGCATTGGAAAGCGGCTCATGTGTACATGGCGCTGGATGCCTCTGGCTCAAGAGCCGGGTCGATCTTTTGAAGAGCGACATCGCCAACGCGTCGTTCGTTAGCGGCGGCGGCAGAACGCGGGCGTGCATCCACTCCGTTTCGCTCTGCTCACCTTCTCCTCGGTATCGTCGATGATCGCCGGACGCCATAGGCTGTCAGTGCCTGCTTACCACGCGACACGCCACTTCTGCCTTGGAATACACGTCTGAATCATGCACCCTTAACTTCGACTTCTTTGTCAGGAAGCATGATCCATGTGCGGCTGCCATAAAACACCCTCACTAGGGTTCGATTGCCCGTGCTCATACGCTGGAGTTCAGAGTAATAAGGCTCTGCTCGCCATGCGTTGGGAGCCCCACGGTCAACATGGACATCCACGAAGACATCATATTTGTCGTCGTGGCCACCCGTGATTTGCACGACCATTTTGGATTTCAGCGGGTACCAATGGTCGCCAATGGTGGGCTCAGCGAGCCAGTTACAGGCGAAGCTCCTGCAAGTTGGTGGGCGGTTTTCGTAAATCGTGCAGCCGCCATTGCCGGGACGACAATATGTGCACCATTGATCGTGTGGCTTGCCCAACGCGGCTATGGGCAAGAGTTTGCAGCACATAGAACATGCCCCGCAGGAGCGTTGCGTTTCCTGTTTCGATTTGTCAGTCATGCCTGCGGACCATTCGGCCTTGCCATGCTCTTCGTCATTGAGTCTGTCGAGGGCGGATAGATTGAAGATAGCATCGGCTACCGCTCGCGGCGAATGCTTCAGGATTCTTTGTGTCTGTCTATGACGCGAAGAGCCAGCGTTTCGCGACGTGCTCCTTCATCGTCGGATCTTCACCGCGTCCACTTCTGCGTTCGGCCGCCCGGCTTTGGGCTGTGCCTCGTCGCAGGCCAAGCTTTGCAGGCGTTCGCGCCGTTTGCACAATGAATGCTAGCACGATCCATGGCGTTGGGAAGAGAGCGTCGTCGCTCCCGCGCCAGCTGTGCCGGCCTGCTGCGAGTTGGAAGACCAGATATCTCCGGGTCTTTGTTTTCAAGAATTGGGGAGATGCCCGACTCCGGGTGAGTTGCGCCGGGCGTCATGCATCACCAGCTATGGCCCATGACATGCGCTCCCATGCGAGGAAAAGAGCCATGAACAAGCTCGACCTGCGCTCCCATTGGGAAAACGTCTATAAGACGAAAAGCGAACGCGACGTTAGCTGGTTTGAGGAGAGCCCGGCCATCTCTCTCGATCTCATTCATGCAACGGACGTGAAGGCTCATGCATCAATCATTGACATCGTCGGTGGGACGTCGCGGCTGGCCGACGTTCTCTTGGATGAAGGTTTCGAGGCCGTCACTATCCTTGATCTTTCGGACGAGGCGATCGCAATATCCAAGGCCCGGCTTGGCGCGGGGAGCGCCAAGGTACGGTGGATAGCCACGGATGTTACCGCCTGGGAGCCATCACAAACCTACGATGTATGGCATGACCGCGCGGCGTTTCATTTTTTGACCGACCCGAATGATCGTGCCGCCTATGCCGAGCGGGTCTTACGAGCTGTGCGCCCCGGCGGCCACGTCATCATCGGGACGTTCGCTCCGGATGGTCCAGAACGATGTAGTGGACTGCCCGTCGTTCGTCACGATGCCGCTTCGCTCGGTCAAATGCTCGGTCCATCGTTCGAATTGGCTGAGAGCCGCAGCCACGCTCATCACACTCCGCTGGGGACCATCCAGCGTTTCCAATTCAGCCGATTTCGACGTTTGAAATAGCAGACGCCCGCCTCAATCCCCCTTCAGCACCATATCATCCCTATGGATGATCGCGGCGCGGCCGGGCATGCCGAGCAGAGTTTCAATGTCGCGTGAATTGCGGCCGGCGATCTGCACGGCGTCGTCAGCGTCATAATTGACCAACCCACGCCCGACCTCGGCGCCATTCTCGTCTCGAATGACGACGCAATCGCCGCGGGAAAATTTACCTTCGACCTTTTTCACGCCCGCCGGCAACAGGCTCTTGCCGCCGACGATCGCCTTGACGGCGCCGTCATCGACATGGAGCGCGCCGCGCGCTTCGAGCGAGCCGGCGATCCATTTCTTCCGCGCGGTGATCGGGTTCGATCCCGTCAGGAACCAGGTGCAAGGCGCTGCGTCCTTGATCCGCGCGATCGGATGCGGAACGCGCCCGTCGGCGATCACCATATGCGTGCCGCCGGTCGTCGCGATCTTGCCGGCTTCGATCTTAGTGCGCATGCCGCCGCGCGAAAGGTTGGACGCGGCGCCCCCGGCCATGGCTTCGATATCGGGCGTGATCTTCGCCACCACCTGGATCAGCTTCGCATAGGGGTCTTCCGCCGGCGGCGCGCTGTAAAGGCCGGCAACGTCGGAGAGGAGGATCAGGAGATCGGACGAGGCCATGGTGGCGACGCGCGCGGCCAGCCTGTCGTTGTCGCCATATCGGATTTCGGAGGTGGCGACGGTATCGTTCTCGTTGATCACCGGCACGGCGCGCAGATCGAGAAGGCGGCCGATCGTCGCTCGTGCATTGAGATAGCGGCGGCGCTCTTCCGTGTCGGCAAATGTCACGAGGATCTGTCCCGTGGTGATCCCATGATCGCCGAGGACTTCGGACCAGGTGCGCGCCAGTGCGATCTGGCCGACGGCCGCGGCTGCCTGGCTGTCTTCGAGCTTCAGCGCGCGTTTCGTGAGGCCGAGAACACTACGTCCGAGCGCGATGGCGCCGGACGAGACGACGAGAACATCGGTGCCTTTCTTATGCAGCGCGGCGATGTCTTCGGCGAGCGTTGCGAGCCAGGACCGTTTCACCGCGCCCTTGCCGGCATCGACAAGCAGCGAGGAGCCGACTTTGATCGTGACGCGACGGAATTGCCCAAGCTTGGGGAGGGTCGAAGCGTGTCCCTCCGCAGTTGCCACGCCCCTTTGCCGGCTCACGCGTGCCATTCCGCAGCTTCCGCCGTTTCGTTACGCCGACCGCGCGCAATCTCAGAAAGCAAGGCCCGCAAAACCTCTTCGACATTTTGATGGGCGACGGCGGAGACACAGAGCGGCTTACGCTTCGCCGCGCGTTGCAGCCGCGCCATCTGCGTCTTCAACGTCTCGGCATCGACCGTGTCGATCTTCGACAGCGCGACGATTTCCGGCTTCTCTGCGAGCCCGGCTTCATAAGCTTCGAGTTCGCGGCGCACTGTCCTATAGGCTTCGCCCGCGTGTTCTCCGCCGGCATCTACGAGATGGAGGAGAACCCGGCAGCGCTCGACATGGCCGAGGAAACGGTCGCCCAGGCCAAGGCCTTCATGCGCGCCGTCGATCAGGCCGGGAATATCGGCGAGGACGAATTCCTGTCCGTCGCAGGCGACGACGCCGAGCTGCGGATGCAATGTCGTGAAGGGATAGTCGGCGATTTTCGGCTTGGCCGCGGAGACAGTGGCGAGAAAGGTCGATTTGCCCGCATTGGGCAGGCCGACGAGGCCGGCGTCAGCGATGAGCTTCAAGCGGAGATAAAGCTCGCGTTCCTCGCTCGGCTCGCCCGGGTTGGCGCGGCGCGGCGCTTGGTTGGTCGAAGTCTTGAAATGCGCGTTGCCGAAGCCGCCATTGCCGCCGCGGGCGAGGCGCACCCTTTGCCCGACTTCGGTGAGGTCGGCGAGCAGAGCCCCGTCCTCGGCATCGAAGATTTGCGTGCCGATCGGTACTTTCAGCACAATGTCGGCGCCCTTGCCGCCGGCCCGGTTCTTTCCCATGCCGTGGCCGCCGGTCCTGGCCTTGAAATGCTGCTGGTAGCGATAATCGATGAGCGTGTTGAGGCCGTCGACGCAGAGCGCGATGACATCGCCGCCGCGGCCGCCGTCGCCGCCGTCGGGGCCGCCGAATTCGATGAATTTCTCACGCCGAAACGAGACGCATCCTGCGCCGCCGGCGCCGGATTTGACGGTGATCTTGGCTTGGTCGAGGAATTTCATCGCATTTTCATAAGCGGGCGGATGATCTCATCCGGAAAGTCTGCAACTTTTCGGGATCATGCTTTCGTTTTGACGCATGATCTTGGCCGAAAAGTCTGCAACTTTTCGGGATCATGCTCTAAGGGAGCCGCCTGAATCGACCAAGCGCGCTTTCAGCCATTTCGGCCAAAAGCGCGCCCGTGGTCAACATTCATGCAATTCGCCGGCTGGATCGGCAACCGGCCCGCTTAGGAGCACATCGGTGCCATCACGGTGCTGATGCGTCATCGGCGGTAGCCGCCGCATGTCGGCATGGCATCGCCACTTCGTCCGTTCGAGGCGAAGCCGGTCGCAGGGGTGAAGGCCACCCCGCGCGGCGAGCCAGTCGAGGCCGGTATCGACGTAGGCGAAACCGGATTTCTCCAGAACGCGGCGGGACGCCGGGTTGTTGACCCGGGAATTGGCGACGATTCGCGCCGCCGAGGTGAGGGCGAAGACCGTGTTGACCATCATCCTCACGGCTTCGGTCGCGAATCCCTTGCCCCACATGTCCGGCGCGATCGCGTAGCCGATCTCGACCTCCTGTTCGTCGTTTGCGGCGGCGGAAACGAGGCCGAAAACCGTCCGTGGCCCGGTCTTTCGGGTCAGGCAGAGATGCAGGGCGATGCCCGCGGCATTCTCAGCGCGGGCCTTAAAGATGAAGCGGTCCGCTTCTTGCGCCGGGTAGGGATGCGGGATGGCGGCCGTCATCTGCGCGACTTCGGGGATTGCCGCAAAACTGGCGACGGCCACGGCGTCGGCGGTGCGCGGCCAGCGCAGCCACAGCCGCTTGGTTTCGAGGCGGAAGACATCGTCACGGGTCAAATCCGGGAACATGGTAGGCTCCGGTCCCTAGGGCTCGTCTAGAGCCCAAATGAAAAGGGAAGGTGGTCTCTCCCACCTCCCCTATCAAAAACCCTGCCGGGTCTTCGGGACTTGCCTCAGGCCTTTACTAATTTGGCCTTGTTGGACCTGTCCACCGGGTTCATGGGAGCCGGTGGGGTCCTTTTGAACTCCACCGTTAGTTGACGGCTCCGGCGCGTTGAGCCGGAACGACCGATACGGTAGCTCGACAGCTCGGCTTGGATTTAAACTGCACTTTGCCGTCTACGAGCGCAAAAAGCGTGTGGTCCTTGCCCGTGCCGACATTGGCGCCGGCATGCCATTTGGTGCCGCGTTGGCGCACGATAATGTTTCCGCCGACGACGGACTCACCACCGAATTTCTTCACGCCGAGCCGCCGCCCGGCCGAGTCGCGGCCGTTGCGAGAGGACCCGCCTGCCTTTTTATGCGCCATGTGACCAGTTCCACGTATCTTTTGTCTGGATCGGCGCCAAACGGGCGCCAATCCATCAATAAACCCATCCTAAAGCCATTCCGCGCGCAGCGGAAGCAAAACTCAAGCGTTGGCGTCGCTTTTTTTGCTCTCGCTCGCCAAAACCTCGCCGATCTTCACCAAAGTCAGATCTTGGCGATGTCCGCGTTTGCGCTTCGAATTCTGTCGCCGCCTCTTCTTGAAGGCATAGACCTTCGGGCCGCGCTTTTGGTCAACGATCGTTCCCGTGACCTTCGCGCCTTCGAGGAAGGGCGCGCCGAACTTCGTCGCGTCGCCATCGACGAGCATCAGAACATTGTCGAACGTTACCGCATCGCCCGGCGCGCCGGACAAGGCCATCACCGTAATGATATCGTCAGCAGCAACGCTATATTGCTTGCCGCCGGTCTTGATGACTGCGAACATCTTTGCCTCGTGTTCATCCCGGCTCTGCGACGGCAAGCCTTCACCGCCGGCGGCCGGCTTTTTGACAGTTGCTACTTGGTATTTACTTGGAAGATCCGCGGCGAACCGCCGATTCCAATGAAAAAGCGCGGCGTTAGCCGCGCGCTCGGCAGCAGAGGTAACCGCAGCCGCCGCTTCTGTCAACCTGCCCCGCAGGGTCTTGCGGCCGCCGCAATTGAGCCATCTTCCCAAGGCTTTGTCTATGCTTATAAATTAGAAGTTCGATTTCGGCGTTAAGCCGAAACGCATTGAGTTTTCGCAGTCCGGCAAGCTTTGAGGGAAGGTTGAGTTTAAGCTCGGCCCTCCCGCCAAACGAGGGGAACTTGTCTGGCGTATGCAGACGCTCAGCGCCCATAGCCGTTCGGATTTTTCCGCGGCTTTCTCAGATCTTGGCCTTGAGCCCGCGATAGAGGCGGGGGGCGGCCGGCGGAGGCCGTTGGATCGGCGCCGCGTCTCCCTTCGATGGCTCTGCGGCACGATCCTGACCGGCCTCGCGGGGGCGGCACTGATTGGTGCAGCCATTTATGCCGCGCTCGACCGTCAATCGAACTTCGCCGAGGCGCCGTCGGCTGCGTCTCCGCAGCGCAAAGAGGCGGACGCAGGCATCAATCCACACAAGGGCGACCGGCTGATGAAATCGGTCGATATCGTCGCCGACAAACAGATGTTCAAAGGCCCGACGACGATCAAGGTCGGCGACAAGGAAGTCGTCAAAATCCATTCCTTCACCCATGTCGAAACGCCCCTCCTGACGGTAAGCGCCGGCTTTGCCGATGAAGTACCACCTTTCAATCCGCTGAAAGTTCTCGCCGATGCCCGCAGCCCGGTCGATGCTCCGGCCGAGCCCGAGCAGGGCGATGCGGAAGTCTCCTGGTCAACCCGCGATCTGCCGGTCCAGAACCTGTCGACGGCGGCTGTTCTCTCCCCGGAAGAGGTCCAGGCCCAGGTCGCCGAACATATCAAGAATACTCTCGCGGTCGGCAGCCAGCCGTTCACACTGCCGCCGCAATTGCTTCTGATGCGGACGAGCCGCGCCAATCCGATCGGCGCTCTCGCCTACGCCAATGCCGGCGATCCGATCTCGCGGACGCCGTTCTCCGATATTGAAGTACGGATGGTGCCGGAAAACGTGACGATCGTTCCGCGCAGCACGGCGATCCAGCAACCGACCCAGATGGAAGAGCGCCTCGTCGTCGTCCGGCACGGGGAGACGCTTGAGGATGTGTTGAAAGCGGCTGGGGTCGACAAGGACAGCATCGCCGCTATCGTTGCGGCTTTTGCGCCAAAAAGCGGCGAGCCGGCGGTCGCCGAAGGCCGACGCCTCAAGCTGCTCATGGCCGATCTCGACGGATCAGGCCGCAACATGTCGCTTGCCCGTATCTCGGTCTACAACGACGAAACGCTGGAAACGACGGTCGCGATAACGGATCGCGGCGATTACGTCCGCGTGGAAAGCGACGAAACCGAAGCGAAGAAGTCCGACGACGATTCCGCCGACGATAATGACGATGACGGCATGCGACTTTACGATTCACTCTACGAAACCGCGCTCAAGCAGGAGATTCCACGTCCGATCATCGACGATCTGGTACGGATTTTCGCCAATGATGTCGATTTTCAGCGATCGGTTTCGAGCGGCGATTCGTTCGAGGCTTTCTATGACAACGGCGAGGATGGCGAAGCGCGCAACGAACTGCTTTATGCCGCGATCGTCGCGCGCAACGAGACCTTCCGCTATTACCGCTTTCAAACGCCCGATGACGGGCTCGTCGATTTCTACGATCAGAATGGCAGATCGTCGCGGAAATTCCTGGTCCGGACGCCGATCGTCGGCGCCAGGCTGACGTCCGGCTTCGGGATTCGCTTTCATCCGATCCTCGGCTATACGCGGCCGCACACCGGCGTCGATTGGGCCGCGCCAATTGGCACGCCGATTTTCGCGGCGGGCAACGGCACCATCCTCTCCGCAGGTTGGGATTCAGGTTATGGCCGCCGCGTCGAGATTCAGCACGCCAACGGCTATGAGACGACCTACAATCATATGTCGGGCTTCGCTCGTGGCATTGCACCGGGAGTACGGGTAAAGCAGGGTCAGGTTATCGGCTATCTCGGCCAGACCGGCCTCGCAACCGGTCCGCACCTTCACTATGAGGTGCTCGTAAACGGCCATTTCGTCGACCCGATGCGGGTCAAGCTCGCGCGAACGCGCGAATTCGACGGCAAGATGCTCGCCGCGTTCCAGCGCGAACGCGACCGGATTGACGCGCTCGTCGGGCGGGCGCCGAACGGCGCATCGCTCGTCGCCGCCCGCCAAGACAAGTAATGTCGCCCCATGCCTTAGGAGCAGTCAGCCGCGGCCGATCTGCGACGGTCTCATCGGCTGCGTCTGTCCGTTAATCTTACCTTCACTGTATTTTGCGTCGCCGCTAAAGTGCTATATATCAGCGCATGGCTCGTAATACTAAACCTGCGAGGCACGGCGCTCGCAGAGTGAAACCTGCGCCGGCGGCCGCGGATCCCGCACCGGCGCCGGGGATGGGACACAATCAGATGAAGCCAACGTTGATCATGGTCGGGGCGGACAAGGGCGGCGTCGGCAAGACGACGGTGGCGCGCGCTCTCCTGGATTATTTCGCCGGCAATAATGTCATCGCGCGCGCGTTCGATACCGAGCATCCGCGCGGCACTCTGCACCGCTTTCATCCCGACATTACCCAGGTCGTCGAGATCACTCAGACGCCCGACCAGATGCGCATCCTCGATACGCTCAATACCTCGCAGGTGAAGGTCTCGCTGATCGATACGCGCGCGGGCGCGCTGACAACAAGCCTCGAAGCATTGCGGGATGTGGGCTTTCTCGATGCGGCGAAGGCGGGCGAGTTCAATTTCGTCCTGTTCCATATTCTCGGGCCGTCGATCGCTTCGCTCGGCGAGATCGCGGAGACGGCGCCCTTTGTCGCGGACGCGCATTATTTTCTCGTCAAGAACTACGTCAATGACTCGACGTTCTTCGATTGGGACCCGGCGACGGTCCAAACCTATTTCGGCAAGGTGAAGAGCGCCGGCGAAGTCACGATCCCGAAGCTCAATGCGATGGCCTATGAGCAGGTGGACCTTGCCGGCACGCCATTGTCCACTTTTGTCGCGAATAAGACGGCCTCCGGAGAACCGGCCCAGCATTCTTTCACTTTGCGTGGTTATGTGCGCACATGGCAGAACAAGAACGCCGAAGAGTTCAACCGAATTCGTTTGCTCGATCTCATCAGCGGCAGGACCTGAACCACGACGCGCTCGGGGGAGCGGGGTTGTGTATTTCGGAGCGAGACATCCGCCCGCGATCTGACGCGGGCAGGGTCCCGGCCCTTCCGACATGAAGAACCGGACACCCGTCTTCATCGTCTGTTCGCCCTCTGGCCGCGTGGGCAAGACCATGACCGCGCGCCTGCTCGGCGATTATTTTCTCTTGAGCGGCCGCACTTTCTTGGGCTTCGACACCGACGCCCACGAGCCGACCTTCGCCGCACGCTTTCCGCATGAGGTCGTCGTCTCCGATCTCAACACGATTCAGGGCCAGATGGCCTTGATCGATCCGCTGCTCGTGCATGATGAAGTGCCGAAGGTCATTGATCTCTGGCATCGCTCGATGGACGGCTTCTTCACGCTTCTGGATCACACCGGTTTTGTCGCCGAAGCGCGCAATCTCGCGATCGAACCGATCCTTCTATATGTGGCAGAAGGATCATCGCGCTCGGTCGCGATCGCCGGCCGGATCGCCGGCCGCTATCCCGACGTCCAGATCGTCATCGTCGAAAACGAAGGCGCCGTGCAGGCGCAGGAGAACGGCGACGAATTCGGCAGCTATCCCGCAGGGCGCACTTTCAAGATCGCGGCGCTCGATCCGGTGTTGCGCCAGATCATAGAGGAGCCGGGCTTCTCGCTATCGCGGTTCATGCTGACGCCGCCGACCAATATGTCGATTGTCGTGCGCGCCGGCCTCAGGGAGTGGCTCTGGCGGATTTTCTCCCAGTTCAAAAGCTTCGAATTACGGATGACGCTCGACGAAACGGAACATCTCGGCTGAATCACCGCTACGTCCGGCGCTCGATCTAATCCCGCTGAGATTCGCGGCGCCCCCACGACGGCTCGGGTTACGCCCCGCTTTATTCTGAACGCGCTCCTTCGTCCGCAACGCGCTTCAAATTCCTGTTCGAGCGGCCAGCAATGTGCCGCCTTGGCCCGGCCTCCAAGAAGGCCGAGCCACAACCATCGCGTTATGTCGATCTGGGGAGCGATGAGCCAGCATCCGAACCGCCGGTCCGGACGCGGGCTCAGATCACGTAGGATTTCAGCGGCGCAAAGCCGTTGAAGCCGACTGACGAATAGGTCGTCGTATAGGCGCCGGTTCCCTCGATCAGCACTTTCGAGCCGATCTCGAGGCTGATCGGCAATGGATAGGGCTCTCTCTCGTAGAGCACATCGACCGAATCGCAGGACGGCCCGGCGACCACGCAGGGTCCCACTGCATCGTCGTCGAATGGCGTGCGGATCGGATAGCGGATCATCTCGTCCATGGTTTCGGCAAGCCCATTGAACTTGCCGATGTCGAGATAGACCCATCTCACTCGGTCTTCGTCCGACTTCTTCGAAATCAGCACGACTTCGGCTTCGATCACGCCGGCATTGCCGACGATGCCACGGCCGGGCTCGATGATCGTCTCCGGAATGCGGTTGCCGAAATGCTTGCGCAGCGCCCGAAAGATCGCCTGCCCATAGGTCTTCACCGCCGGCACATCCTTGAGATATTTGGCGGGGAACCCACCGCCGAGATTGACCATCTGCAGGCTGATGCCGCGCTCGGCGAGGTCGCGGAAAATCGCGGCCGAAGCCTTGAGCGCGTTGTCCCAGCTCTTCGGATTGCGCTGTTGCGAGCCGACATGGAAGGAGAGCCCATAGGCGACGAGGCCGAGGCGATGCGCGTGCTCCAGCACTCGCGCCGCCATCGCCGGGGCGCAGCCGAACTTGCGCGACAGCGGCCATTCGGCGCCGTTGCCGTCGCAGAGAATGCGGCAGAAGACTTTCGCGCCCGGCGCCGATCTGGCGATCTTCTCGACTTCAGCTTCGCAATCAACCGCGAAGAGGCGCACGCCAAGCGCATAAGCGCGGGCAATGTCCGGCTCCTTCTTGATCGTATTGCCATAGCTCACGCGCTCCGGCGCAGCGCCGGCGGCGAGCACTTGTTCAATCTCGCCTACCGAAGCCGTGTCAAAGGACGAGCCGAGTTGCACCAGAAGTTCGAGAACCTGGGGGTCGGGGTTCGCCTTCACGGCATAAAAGACGCGCGTGTCCGGCAACGCCTTGGCAAAGGCGAGATAATTGTCACGCACGACGTCGAGGTCGAGCACAAGGCACGGGCCGTCCTCTCGTCGATTGCGGAGGAATTCGTGGATACGATCGGTCATCGCGGCATCCCTTCGAAGGCGCGGGCTCAAGCCGCGCAAAGCGAACCAAGCTTCGGGTGATGGCGAATGCTGATACGGCGTGGGTTGTGGAGACGCCGCCGCTTCAACGGTTCCGCCATCGGCGACCGACGGTCAACACGCCATGGGTGGCCCATGGATGCGTCCGCGGTCAGATGCTGCGCCGTTGGCTATGCTGAATTGCGCGGCAAGAATTGCCACTCGAACCATCATGGCCTTCGCTTGGAATGGGATGAGATCCCGTTCCGCACGCCCGGCAAGAAAGACAAGCCTCTTCGGTACGCCAGGATTGGAAACTGGCAGAGACGAAAAAGCCCGGTCCGTCGTTGCTTTAAGTCGCGTCCCCCGTTTGGCGGGGTTCGCCGGTTCGCCTCCGGCTGTCGATCTTTAAGAGACGGTTAACCGGCCTCTTGTCCGGATCCCCGCCTATCGACACACGACCACAGGCACGTGCGAAAATGGGCAGATCAACAAATAAGAAAATTCGCGCATATTACAAGCGTTTTTTTTCACGCGCGCGCGGCGCGTATGCTTAGCCGGCCGGTCGCGCCACAATTCCGACTCCTAAATATCGGCATGAGCAGACTCGCCGGGTGCGTGAAAGCCGATTACGCATCGCGGCCGAGATCTGCCAAGCCCGTCGGCACAGTCGCTTCATAACTCCGCGCATCCGCGAACCCTGAGTTTCCTGCCTCGATCATGGCCGACCTCACCCGCCGCAAGCTCGCCGAGAGCCTTCTTGTCAATTCGCTTGTCGGCAGGGGGCTCCTGGCCTCGGGCGCGTGGACGTTCGGCGCCAAGCGACTCTTCGCCCAGACTGCGCCGGCGCCCGGCCAACAGCAGCTCCTGAAATTCGATTATGACGATGTCGTGCGGCGCGCGCGGGAGCTTGCGGGGGTCCCGTTCGAGGCCACGCCGCCGGCTTTGCCGCAAGCCTTGAGCAAGCTCGATTTCGACGCCTGGCGGGACATCAGGTTTCGGCCCGATAAGGCCTTCCTGAAATTTCCAGGAAGCCTCTTTCGCCTGCAATTGTTTCACCTCGGCCATCTTTATCGCCGACCGGTGACCGTCAATACGCTCAGGGACGGCATTCCGACGCCGATCCCCTATGCCGACAATCTGTTCGACTACGGCCACACCAAGATCGGCAGCCCTTTGCCCGTCAATCTCGGTTTCGCCGGCTTCCGGCTGCATTTCCCGCTCAATTCCCCAACCGTTTTCGACGAGGTCATCGCCTTTCTCGGCGCCAGCTATTTCCGCTTTCTCGGCCGCGGCCAACGCTACGGCATGTCGGCCCGCGGTCTCTCTGTCGACACCGGCACACCGGCGGAGGAGTTTCCATTTTTCCGTGAATTCTGGATCGACACGCCCCAGCCCAATGCGGAACACGCCAGAATCTATGGTCTGCTGGATAGTGCGGCTGCGACCGGCGCCTATCGGTTCGATCTCTACCCTGGCGTCGAATCGTCACTGGAGGTCACAGTCACGCTGTTCCCGCGAAAGACGGGCGTGAAGTTCGGCCTGGCGCCGCTGACCTCGATGTTTTTCGTCGGCGAGAATGACCACCGTTACACCGACGATTTTCGCGCCGAATTGCATGATTCCGATGGACTGCTCATCAATTCGGGGACCGGAGAATGGATCTGGCGGCCGCTGCGCAATCCGCCGCAGATGGAGGTCTCGGCCTTCCTCGATCACGACGTGCGGGGCTTCGGCCTTTTGCAGCGCGACCGCGATTTCGACCATTATCAGGATCTCGATCTCGCCTATGAACTGCGACCGAGCTATTTCGTCGAGCCGCATGACAAATGGGGCGATGGCCAGATCGAGCTCGTCGAGCTGCCGACAACGGACGAAGCCAATGACAATATCGTCGCGTCCTTCGTTCCCAAGGATCCGCCGGAGGCCGGCCAGAAACTCGGCTATCGCATCACATCAAGCCTATCCTTTGCGCGGCTGTCGCCCAACGGCCGGGTCGTCAACACGTTTCAGACTGCGGCGCAGGCGCTTGGCGCGCCGGAGCCGGTGACCCCGGGTTCGCACCGCTTCATCGTCGATTTTGCCGGCGGAGACCTCGCCTTTTACGCGCAAAATCCGCAACTGGTGGAAGTCGTCCCAACCACCAGTCAGGGAAAGATCCTGCGCTCATCGATCGTGTTCAACAGCCACACGAATGGATTTCGCGCGACCATCGATCTCCAACTCGAATCCGGGCAGTCGACGGATCTGCGCGCCTTTCTGCGCACCGGCGCGCGGGCGCTGACCGAAACCTGGACTTATCCCTGGCACGCGGATTGATCCGATGCCAATCAGACGAGCGCGCGCGTCCGATCTTCCGGTGCTGGTCGCGATCGAAAGCGAATTATTCGTAGACGATCGGCTGTCGCGGCGCAGCCTGCGCTATTTCCTGGCCGCCCCGAACGCCGTTTTGCTCGTCTTCGAAGCGAGAGGATCGGTCCTGGGCTATAGCCTTGTCGCCTTGCGCAAAGGGTCTCGCCGGGCGCGGCTCTATTCGATCGCCGTCGCGCGCGGCTCACGCGAGCGCAATTTCGGCAAGACCCTCTTGCAGGCTGCCGAGGCGGCTGCAGGCCGACACGGAGCGACAGTCATGCTGCTCGAAGTGCGCAGCCGCAATCGCCGGGCGATCAGTCTTTACGAGAAGCAGGGCTATCGCCGGACTGGCCGGATCGAGGATTATTACGCCGACGGTGCGCCCGCCCTGCGCTACGAGAAGAGCCTGGTGCGGTTTGCTCGAAAGAGCTGAACCGTCACAGCCGGGCTTTTCCGGCCATGACGCGCCTGTCATTCACCTGGCGGCTCGCCAAGTCTTGCGAGGTCGAAGCTCTCGACATCCTGCAAAAGCTCGATGAAGGCCGTCGCGCCGTAATCGGCCGAGGCTTCGCCCTTCTCGGCGCTTGCCGCGGCGGCGTTACCCATGGCGCCGGAGGCGGAGAGGTCCTGCGCCATCCAGCCGAAGCCGGTGGGCCGGCCGGTGCGCAGCCAGGTGAAATTGGCCTCGATGGCGGCGCTTTGCGAGACGAAATTGTCGAGCGCATCGCGTCGCACGAGATCGGGCCGGAAACTCAGCATCAGGGAGGTTTCGATATCGCCGGCATGGATTCCATGCGCCTGTTCCTCGGCCGAGAACAGTCCGTCCGGATAGCCAAACCTGTGCCAGCTCGCCATGACCACGAACATGTCGAGGCGCGCCCGCAGATCATGTGCGACAAAGTCGAGAAGCGGAACATTGCCGCCGTGCGAATTCAAGAGAATGAGCTTGCGGCAGCCGGCGCGCTCGACGCATTCGCCGATCTCGGTCAGGAGGTGCACGAGGCTCGTTGCCGAGAGGCTCAGCGTGCCCGGAAAATCGGTATGTTCGATCGACGCGCCGATCGCCTGAACCGGCAGGAAGAGAACTGGCAGGTCTTCCGGCAGCCGCGCGACAACCCGGCCGATATAGCCCTGCATGAGGAAAAGGTCGACGCCGAGCGGCAGGTGCGGTCCATGCTGTTCGACGGCGGCGATGGGGAGCACGGCGATCGTCTCCTCCATGTCGGCGCTCTGGAAATCCTTCCAGCTCATCTCGGCCCAAAACCGCGTCGGCAGCATGATCCCTTCCTTTGGCGGCGGCTCGTGCATAACAAGCCAAGCCTAAAGCATGTCCCGGAAAAGTTGCCAGACTTTTCCGCTGGGGACAGGCGTAATGCGCATCTCACGCTATAAAGTCGGCCCATCCTTGCGGATTTGGCGCTCCCACGTCACAAATCTCGAACCGGGAACAGCCGGTGCTGTTGCGGCATCGGCATGAAATCGCCGCGGACGAAATTTATCGAAATGTATTGAGACCGGGTTCGGCGAGACAGTCATGTCGCGAATCGCATAAGGATCGAGATGGCCCGGCATGCGTCGCCGCTGCAAGGGAGGATGAACATGACGAAGATGCGTGGGGACCGCCGCGGAGCGCGCCTTCCCCCTTTCGGGGTCACCCTGGCCTTTGTCATCCTCGCACCAGCAACCGCGCTGGCAAACGCCGCCGCAGTGGCTGTCGGCCAGTGGGATATGACGCTTGGCGACACCAATCGGACATGCCGGATGACCTTGGAAGCGCAGACCAAGGTTGGTCAACGCGTCGACATGCCGGCTGGCTGCCGGCGCTCCCTGCCGATTCTCGCCAAGGTCGGCGCTTGGATCGTGCCGCCAGCAGGTCGGATCGACCTTGCCGATGCCTCCGGCAAAATGGTTCTCGATTTCAACGCCAAATCCGGCACCTCGTTCAGCGCTAGCGGGCCCGACGGAGAAACATATCGACTCGTCCAAGTCGGCGCGGCTACCGGCACGTTCGACCAGGAAGACGTCGATGCGGCGCCGGGTTTCAAAACAGTGCAAGCCTCGCCGCCGCCAGCAAAACCAGCGGCTTCCACGACGGCACCAAAGCCTGCCGCTCCCGCTGCGGCGCCCAAAGCTGCTGCAGCGCCGCCGCCAAAACCTTCTGCCGCCGCCTTGGCCCTGAAGCCCGGCGATGTCGCCGGTCGCTATTCCATCGAGCGGGAAGGCGATAAGGACACCGGCTGCATGTTGATGTTCGAAGACGTGGCGAAAGGTCAGCGCGGCAACAAGGCAGTCCTGGCGCCTGGTTGTCGCGACCAAGGCATCATAATTTTCGATCCGGCGGGGTGGCGGCTCGCCGACGGCCGTCTCGTTCTCATCGCGCGGCGGGGCTATTCGACCCATCTCGATCTGCAAGCGAACGGCAGCTGGCTGAAGGATCCTAAGGAAGGCAAGCCGCTTATTTTGAAGAAAATGTGAGGCGCGGTCCTGGTATGAAGGGGGGCTTGACGGCGGCAAAACTTGCTAACGTGGTCGCCCGGTGCTACCCGGCGAGCGATCCGCCGCAGCCACGATTCTGCAAAGCCCTTCAATGACGATAAGTCTCCACAAAGGCGATCTTCCGGACGGCCTCACCTTCGGCGACAGTGTCGCCATAGATACCGAGACCTTGGGGCTCGTGCCCTACCGCGACCGGCTTTGCCTAGTCCAGGTCTCGCGCGGCAATGGCACGGCGGATGTCGTGCAGATCGCTGCCGGGCAGAAACACGCGCCGAACCTCGAAAAGCTCCTCGCCGATCCCGACGTCACCAAGATTTTTCATTATGCCCGTTTTGACATCGCGGTCCTGTATAAGACCTTCGGCGTGATGGCGGAGCCGCTTTATTGTACCAAGATCGCCTCGAAATTGACGCGAACTTACACCGATCGGCACGGCCTGAAGGATCTCGTTCGCGAACTGCTGGGGGTCGACCTGTCGAAACAGCAGCAGTCTTCTGATTGGGGTGCCCCCACCTTGTCCGAGGCGCAACTCGCCTACGCGGCTTCCGATGTGCTCCATCTCCACGCTTTGCGGACCAAGCTCGATGCCATGCTGGCGCGCGAAGGCCGCTGCGAGATTGCCACAGCCTGTTTCCGCTTTCTGCCGACGCGAGCCAAGCTCGATCTCATGGGTTGGCCGGATTCGGACATTTTCTCGCACGAATGATAGAGTATTTATAATGGCTTGGCGTAGTTTTCCGGCGTTAACGGCAGGCTCTGTCAGAGTCGGCGAGGGCAGGGCCATGCCGTGAAATTGATGCCGGCCGGCTGCTGTGAGATGCATTAAGATGCGATAGACTAGGATTTGCAGGGAAAAGGAGCGGCTTTCCGATCGCGGTCGGAGGCTTGAGTGCGAGCACGGAGCCAAGTGACGGCGGCCAAGTCCCTTGAGAGCAGGATTGCCTGGCATGACCTGAAAAAGGGTGCTCGCTTTTGCAGGCGGTGCTTGAAGCGGGACGAATTGAGTCGAAGCCCGGTCTTTGCAAGACATGGCAGTGACGGATTTGCGCATGACTGATCTGACGCGCGCTTCAAAAGTTCCGGGCGGACGGCTGGATCTGCCGGTTGGAAAGCCGCGCCGTGCGATCCGCAGGGCCCGGCTGAACACGATTTTCGTGCGCCATCTGCGGCATTTCATTATCGTCGGATGCAGCCTTGCCGTGTTGGCGCTCGGAATTACTATCATTTTCGATCCGTTCAAGCGATTGCCGCGCAATCTGTCTGTCGGCAATGTCGGCCTTCAAGGCTCGGTGGTCACGCTCGAAACGCCGAAAATGAAGGGCTTCCGCCAAGACGGCCAGCCCTTCGAATTGACCGGTCTCTCCGGCACGCAGGACATCTTGAAGCCGAATATCGTCAATCTGGTCGGTGTCGATGCCAAAGTCGGCCTGGACGATGCAACGACTGCGAAGATCACCGCCCAAAGTGGGGCCTATGACAGCAGCCAGGACATCGTCTGGCTGCGCGACAATGTCCGGATCAAGAACGACGACAGCGGCTATGACATGCGGATCAAGAGCGCGCGGATGGATCTCAAATCCAGCCAGCTCGAGACCGAGGAGCCGGTGATCGTCTTCTTGAACGGGGGCAGTTCGATCGCCGCCGACCGGATGGACATCAGCGACAACGGTCACAAAATCTCCTTCGAAGGCGATGTCAAATCGGTCATCGATTCGGATGACGCGGACGCTGCGCCGGGCACGGGGCTTGCGGAGGCGGCCAAATGAAGCGCGACGACAGTTTGCGCTCGGTGCCGGTCTTGTCCGTTTTCCTGCTGTGCATCTGTGGTCCTTTCTGGCTCGGGGTCGGGCCGGTCAGGGCCGCAGCACAGCGCGGTTCCAAGGAACGGATCAATATCGTCGCCGCCAAGCTCGACTACTACGACAAGGAGCAAAAGCTGATCTATACCGGCAATGTTGTCGCAGTCCGCGGCGACACGACGCTGAAGACGCCTTCGCTCGTTGTCTTCCTCAACCCAAAAGAACCCGGCACGCCGTCCGGACCGCCTTCTTCGTCAAGCCAGGTGCGGCGAATGGAGGCGGCCGGTCCGGTCACGCTCATTTCGAAGGATCAGGTCGCCACAGGCGACTCGGGCATTTACGAAAAGGCCGAAAACAAGGTCTATCTCGACGGCAACGTCAGTCTGACCCAGGGGCCGAACGTGACTAAGGGCGACCATATCGTCTATGATGTCAACACCGGCCAGGCAGTCGTCACCGGACATGTTCGGAGCATGTTCATTCCGAACAGCGATTCTGAAGAGGGAAACAAAAAGTCGACGAACGAGGTTGGCGCCGGCAAGCCGGAGCCCAGAATCCAATGACGTTGAGCACCGAGGGCGATTTTGCATTGCGCGCCAAGTCTACCGATCTCGCCCCGGCAAAGACGGCCGATCGGCGCAGCGTTGTCGCGGCCTTCGCCGCGCGGCTTCGCGCTTTGTTCGGCCGCAAGGAACACCAGCCAGCCGCGGAGAGCGCCGCTGGCGGTTGGCTTATCGCTGAAGCGGAGAGCGCCGGGACACACGACGGTCTCGATCCAGCATGGCTGCCCGAGGATCTCTCGCACTGGCGAGAGAAAGGGCCGGAGGTACCGGCCGAACGTCTACCGCAGTCGCAAGCAGTTGCAGACCAGCCTGTTGCCCCCTCTCCGCAGGCCGCAAAGACAAACGGCGCAGAAGGATCGCTGATCGTCGAGGCTCTGAGCAAGACCTACAAGGGGCGCCAGATCATCAAGGGCGTGAGCCTCATGGTGCACCGGGGCGAGGCCATCGGCCTGCTCGGTCCCAACGGCGCCGGCAAGACGACCTTGTTTTATATGATCACCGGCCTCGTCAGACCCGATTCCGGGATGATCATCCTCGACGACTATGATGTCACGAGCTTGCCCATGTATCGCCGCGCCCGTCTCGGCATCGGTTATCTGCCGCAGGAGCCTTCGATTTTCCGTGGCCTTAGTGTCGAAGACAATATCCGCGCGGTGCTTGAAATTACACAGCCCAACAAGCAAAAACGCCTTGAAGAGCTCGAATCCCTACTCGAAGAATTCGACATCGCGCGGCTGCGCAAATTGCCGGCGATCGCGCTTTCCGGCGGCGAGCGCCGCCGCTGCGAGATCGCCCGGGCGCTTGCCGGCCATCCGTCCTTCATGCTTCTTGACGAGCCCTTCGCCGGCATCGATCCCATCGCCATCGGCGACATCCGGCTTCTCGTCCAACATCTCAAGCGGCGGGGTATCGGTGTGCTCATCACCGATCACAACGTCCGCGAAACTCTCGGCCTCATTGACCGCGCCTATATTGTCCACAGCGGCCAGGTGCTGACCGAAGGCTTGCCGAAAGATATTGTCGCCGATCCGCAGGTCCGCCGCTTTTATCTCGGCGAAGAATTCAAGATGTGAGGCCGCGGGCCCGTAGCCTCACGCGAAATATCTCTTCAAGATATCTCCGTAGATCTCGGTCAGCGTTTCGATGTCTGCGACGGCGACATGTTCATCGACCATGTGCATGGTCGCGCCGACGAGACCGAACTCGACGACCGGGCAATAGGCGCGGATGAACCGTGCGTCCGACGTGCCGCCGGAGGTCGAAAGCTGCGGTTTGCGGCCGGTCAGCGCCACAATCGCCCCCGTCACGACATCGGTGAAACGATCGGGCTCCGTGACGAAGGCAAGAGCATTGCACGGCTCGAAGGAGAGATGATAGCGCGCGCCCTGTGCCGCCGCTTCGCACCTGCGCGCAACTTCCGCTTCGAGCGCCGCCGGCGTCCATAGATCGTTGAACCTGATGTTGATCCGCGCCTCGGCTTTGGCTGGGATGACATTCATCGCCGGGTTGCCGACATCGATCGTCACGATTTCGAGGTTGGACGGTTCGAAATGTGGCGTGCCCCGATCGAGCGGCGTTACGGTCAGCGCGTCGAGTAGGCGCAGCAGATGCGGAATCGGGTTTTCGGCACGGTGCGGGTAGGCCACGTGCCCCTGCCGGCCATGGACGGCAAGCTTGGCGTGCAACGACCCGCGTCGGCCGACCTTGATCATGTCGCCGAGCGCTTCCGTATTCGTCGGCTCGCCCAACAGGCAATGATCGAATTGTTCGCCGCGCGCCTCAGCCCAGGCCAAGAGCTTCGCGGTGCCGTTGATCGCGGGACCTTCCTCATCGCCGGTGATCAGAAAGCCGATCGAGCCTTTTGCCGTTCCGCGTTCGGCGACATAGGCCGTTGCCGCGGCGGCAAAGGCGGCGATAGCGCCCTTCATGTCGCTTGCGCCGCGGCCGAAGACCATGCCGTCGGCGACCTCTGCCGCGAAGGGGTCGAAGCGCCAAGCCGCATGATCTCCCGCCGGCACGACATCAGTATGTCCGGCAAAGACGAGATAGGGCGCGTCCGTGCCGATCCGCGCGTAGAGATTGTCAACGTCCGGCGTTCCGGCTTCGCAGAAGCGCAGGCGATGCATGGCGAACCCGGCGCCCGTCAAATAACTGTCAAGAACGGCCAGCGCCCCGGCATCCTTCGGCGTGACCGATGCACAGCGGATGAGCGCCTGGCAGAGTTCGAGCGCCGATACTGGACGTGCAGACATTCTATTGGACCACGACATTCGGAAATTGGCGCGATCCTATCGGAACGCCTGCCCCGCGCAAACGCCAGTCCCGAAGCTTTGGCGCGATGCCTCAGCCAGGTGGGTTTGGATCGTAGCGGTTGGGGCCGTCCGTCCCCGGCAGGCAGCCTGCCTCGATGAAATACCAGATCCAACCGATGACCGGAATCAAAACGATCAAGACCCACCAACCTGACTTGTCTCGATCATGAAAGCGTTTGATGCCGAGGTTGACGCTCGGATAGAGGAGCACGAGCGCGACGATCAATTCGAGCAAATGTCCGATGCCGCTGCCGTGTCCGAAGATGATATGTATGATGAATTTTGCGACGACCAGAATGATGAAGAGAATAATGACGCCGATCCAGAAGGGCTGTCGATCGAGCCGGCCTTCGTTGGTCAAGAACAGAGCTTGATAATCCATCGCGCTCCTCCCAAGTGCCGTTGTGACGTGAGCTTTGCAGCTGTCACGCGAAGGGTCAAGCCCCTCGTGGGGGACGAAAGCCGCTGAGTTCTATCATGTTCCACACGAACACCGCGATCAGCACGAGATCGGCGGCGATCGGGATTGCGTGCGGCATGGCCGGCGCGACTCGCGGTTCGAGCCAGTGCAAGGCGCCCGCGATGCAGGCGAGGAGGGGCAGCACGCCGGCCAAGGCGGCAGGCCGGCCGATGTCGCGCCAGCGCTTGGCGCTGAGATTGTAATAGCTGATGAGAATCAGGATGAGCGCGAAGCCATAGAGCACGCGATAGACATTGGCGAAGAGAATCCAAATCGAGAAAAATGGTGTCGCGCTGAGGTCGCGGTCGGCGTAGGGTTCGATGAGATGCCAGGCGATCGTCAAAACAGCGAAGATGCCGAGCAGCAAGAACGTGCCGCGCCACCAAGTTGCGGCATCGATCCGTCCCGCCTCGGAGCGGAAGAGGAAATACATCCGTGAGCGCGGCTCTTCCATCAATCCCTCAGCAGTTCGTTGATCGCTGTCTTCGCGCGCGTCTTCGCATCCACCGTCTTGACGATCACGGCGCAGGCAAGCGACGGTCCGGGCTTTCCGTCAGGCAGCGGCACGCCCGGTAAAGCGCCCGGAACGACCACCGAATAAGGCGGAACATGGCCGATGTGGATCTTGCCCGTCGCCCGATCGACGATCTTGGTCGAGGCCGAGATGAATGTCCCCATCGCCAGAACCGCACCCTCGCCGATGACGACGCCTTCGACAACCTCCGAGCGCGCGCCGATGAAGCAGCCGTCCTCGATGATAGTCGGATTGGCCTGCAGCGGTTCGAGCACGCCGCCGATGCCGACGCCGCCGGAAAGATGCACGTTCTTGCCGATCTGCGCGCAGGAGCCGACAGTCACCCACGTATCGACCATGGTGCCTTCATCGACATAGGCGCCGAGATTGACGAAAGACGGCATCAGGACGACGCCGGGCGCGACATAGGCCGAGCGCCGGACAATCGCGCCAGGCACCGAGCGAAAGGCCGCCGCGGCGTATTCCGCGGCACCCCAGGCCTCGAATTTCGATCCCATCTTGTCCCACCAGAACGCGCCGCCAGGACCGCCGGAAATCAGCACTGTGTCGTTGAGACGGAAGGAAAGGAGGATCGCCTTCTTCAGCCACTGATTGACGGTCCAGGATTCGGGCCCGCTTTTGCCGGCTACTTTCTCGGCGATCCTCAACTTGCCCGCGTCGAGAAGCGTGAGAGCCGCCTCCACCGCATCGCGCGTTTCGCCACGTGTCGTGCGGTCAAGCTTGCCGCGATCCTCGAAGGCCGCATGGATGATCTTTTCGAGGTCGTGGCTCTGCATAAATCTCTCCGGCACGGAAACGCGACGAGGTTTCGGCTGCGCCGCCGACGATGTCAATGGGTAGGCCGAGACGGCAGGCAAACACTCATGTCGTCCGGCTTGTCTCGGCGCCAAGAATGTCGCTGAGAAACCGCCCGAGATCGCTGGTCACGAAATCGACATGCGGCGAAGCCGTTGCGGCGGCAATCTCAAAGGCCTCGCGATGATCCGGTTGCCCGGGCTTCGGCGCGACGAGCACGGTCACCATTCCCTGCTGATGCGGGATGATCAGATTGCGAGCGAGATCCTCGAACATCGCTGCTGTCTTGGGATCGACCGCATGCCTATCGAAGAAGCGCTCGTAGGCGGCAAGCTGCGGCTTCGGCAGGAGTTCGGCGTCGACGATGTCGAAGATATCATCGAACATCGCGGCGAGCCCCAAGGCCTCGGCCGTGCGCAGGGCGTGGTCGCGCGAGCCGTTGGTCAAGATCAGCTTTCGGCCCGGCAGAGCGGTGATTGCTCTCGCCAGCGAGAGGTTGGGTACGAGCGAGGAGCGATCGATGTCATGAACGAAGGCGAGGAAGTCCGCCGAGCCGACCGCATGGTCTTCCATCAACCCGCGCAGCGTCGTGCCGTAGCGCTGGTAATAGAATTTCTGCAAGGCCCGCGCCGAAATCCCGTCGAGACCGAAGAGATTGGCAATAAATAGCGTGATGCGATGATCGATCTTCGGCCAGAGATCGCAGTCGGGGGGATAGAGCGTATTGTCGAGATCGAAGACCCAGGTGTCGATATGGGCAAAGCCGGGCGGCAATGCTGGGCGCGGCAGGGGCTCGGCCGGTGGTTGCGGACCGACCGGCCGTTGATCCTTGGCTATCGTCGTCGTGTCGTTCACCGTGTGATCAGCGTTCCGGCGCCGTGGTCGGTCAAAAGCTCGATGAGGACGGCGTGCGGTAGCTTGCCGTCGAGAATCACGACGCCTTCGACGCCTCGTTCCAGCGCATAGATGCAGGTCTCGACTTTTGGAATCATCCCGCCGGAGATCGTGCCGTCGGCGATAAGCGCGCGGATCTCGTCCATGCGCAGTGCCTTGATGATGTTCTGTTCGGCATCGAGCACGCCCGGTACATCGGTCAGGAAGATGAGGCGCTTGGCCTTCAGCGCGCCGGCGATGGCGCCGGCAAACGTATCGGCATTGACGTTATAGGTCTCGCCGTTGCCGCCTTGCGCGACCGGAGCGAGCACTGGGATCAGTTCGCGACCGAGCAGGGAATCAAGAACCGTCGTATCTACCTTCGCCGGCTCGCCGACGAAACCCAGATCTATTTCCTCTTCCGCGCCATTCGACTGGACCGTGTGGACGATCTTGGTGGCGGTGACCATATTGCCGTCCTTGCCGCAAAGTCCGATGGCCCGGCCGCCTTCGGCGTTGATGAATCCGACGATCTGCTTGTTGATTGAGCCGGCGAGCACCATCTCGACGATTTCCACGGTGGCGCGGTCGGTGATCCGCAGTCCTTCGGAAAATTCCGATCTGATGCCGAGTTTGCTGAGCATGGCGCCAATCTGCGGGCCGCCGCCATGAACGACCACCGGATTGACGCCCGATTGTTCGAGCAGAACCATGTCGCGGGCGAAGCTGCGGGCGACGGCTTCATCGCCCATCGCGTGGCCGCCATATTTCACCACGACGATCGCGTCGTCGTAGTGCAGCATATGCGGCAGCGCCTGCATCAGGATCTCGGCTTGCTTCTGCGCGCTCTCTTGCGGCGTGTCCTTCATAGCGTCCATCCGGCTGACCCGGCGGGGTTGTAGCGGTTCGGCGTGACAAGCTCAATCCGAGGCGAGCTTCGCGGGCTTCCTCTCAGGCGCCATGTTCGGCCAGAAGCCGCGCGATGGCGGCGCGCAGCTCGCCAATGCCGTCGCCGGCATTGGCGGAAGTGAAGAGAACCTGGGGAAAGGCGGCCGGGCGCTTGGCCAGCGCCGCCGCCGTTTCGGCCAGCCGCCGGTCCTGGTCCGCCTTCTTCACGCCGTCGCGCTTGGTGAGAACGACTTGATAGGACACCGCCGACTTGTCGAGCAGATCGAGCATGTTGAAATCTTGAGGTTTCAGGCCGTGGCGGCCGTCGACGAGGACGAACACGCGCAGAAGGGCGGCGCGTCCACGCAGATAGTCCTGCATGAGGTCCGTCCAGGCGGCGATTTTGTCTTTCGCCGCGGCGGCATAGCCGTAGCCCGGCATGTCGACGAGACGAAGCCGCGGCGGCTTGTCGGTACCGCCGAGGGCAAAGAAGTTGAGCGCCTGCGTCCGCCCCGGTGTGTTCGAGGTCCGCGCCAGCGTTTTGCGGTTGGTGAGCGCATTGAGGAGCGAGGATTTGCCGACATTGGAACGGCCGGCGAAAGCGATCTCGCAAATGCCGGACGGCGGCAATTGCGCGGCATCCGTCGCGCCCCACACGAAAGTACATTCGGAGGCGAAAAGTTTGCGCCCGGCCTCGCCAAAATCCTGCAGAGCGTCTGTTTGAGCATCCATCGCGTGTCCGAGCCGTGAGCGGAACTATGCGCCGGCAAGCCCGCTCACGTCGTCGCCTTCCTGCGAAAAATGTTGGCGAGATTGTTCCAGAGTTCGATCTTTACACCGGCGCGACGCATGATCAGCGTCTGTTGGGTAACGGACAAGAGATTGTTCCATGTCCAATAGATGACAAGTCCGGAAGGGAAGCTGCCGAGCATGAAGGTGAAGATCACCGGCATCCACGTAAACATCTGCTTTTGTACCGGGTCCGGCGGTTCCGGATTCATCTTCATCTGGATGAACATCGAAACGCCCATGATCAACGGCCAAATGCCGATGGCGAGAAAATGGCCGATGAGCGGCAATGTCGTCGGGTCGTAGTGCAGCAAGCCGAAGAGATTGAAGACATTGGTGGGGTCCGGCTGTGACAGATCCTTGATCCAGCCGAAGAACGGCGCTTGCCGCATCTCGATCGTGATGAACAGTACTTTGTAGAGCGAGAAGAAGACCGGTACCTGGATCAACATCGGCACGCAGCCGGCGACCGGATTGATCTTCTCGCGCTTGTAAAGCTCCATCAGCTCCTGCTGCTGTTTCACCTTGTCGTCGGCGTAACGCTCGCGCAGCGCCGTCATTTGCGGCTGCACCGCCTTCATCTTCGCCATCGAGAGATAGCTGCGATTGGCAAGCGGGAAGAAGGCGCCCTTGATGAGGACAGTGACGATCAGGATCGCGATGCCGAAGTTCCCGGTGAATTTATAGATACTGTCGAGCAACCAGAACATCGGTTTGGTGATGAAATAGAACCAACCCCAATCGATCATCAGGTCGAATTTCTTGATGCCGAGATTGGTTTGATAGGCATCGAGCGTCCGCGTTTCCTTGGCGCCGGCGAAGAGCCGCGAGGTATACGCGGCGCTGCCGCCTGACGCGATGTCCAAAGGTTCGCTCAGGAAATCGGTCTGGTAGATTTTCAACGTAGTCCCACGCGCCGAAAAACTCGCTTCGACCGGAACGTGCTGATCGGGGATGACGGCAGTCGCCCAATATTTGTCGGTGAAGCCGAGCCAGCCGCCGGTGCCGCTAAGGCTCTTTGTGGCCTTAGCCTCCTTTTCGATCGAGCTATAGGTCGGTTCCTGAACACCGGAATCGCCGATGACACCGACCATGCCCTCATGCAGAATCGAATAGCCAGACGTTTTCGGCATTCCGTGGCGGGAGACCAGGGCATAGGGGTAAAGGCTCACGGCGGCATTCGTCTTGTTCTCGACGCTGTCGGTGATCGTAAACATGTAACGGTCATCGACGGCGATGCGGCGATGGAAGACGAGACCCTGACCGTTGTCATAGGTCAGCGTGACCGGCGTTTCGGGCGTCAGCTTGCCTCCATCGGCCTTCCACACTGTGTCTGGTCCGGGCAGCGTGACCGGCGGATCGCCCTTGCTGACAAATCCGAGTTCGGCATAGTAGGGCGCCGGTGCACCCGAGGGCGAGAGCAGAACGATGTTCGGGCTGTGCGGGTCGGTCGTCTCGCGATAGGCCTTGAGCGACACGTCGTCGATCCGCGCGCCTTTGAGGTCGATCGAACCGAACAGGCTGGGGCTATCGAGCTGGATGCGCGGGCTCGCAGCCAGCGCCGCCTCGCGCGTTTCAGCCGGAGCCGGCGACTCACTGCTGGGGGTGCCCCGCGGCGGCGCATTCGGGCTCGGCGGCGGCAACGCAGCGGGAGAGCCCGGCTGCGGTGCGGTGCTCGGCTGCTGCAATTGTGCCTGAGTTTGGCGCTCTTTTTGAAGCTGCGGCGCGCCGTAGAAATAATTCCAGCCGATGATGACGAGGATCGACAGGGCGATCGCGAGATAAAGATTCTTATTGTCCTGCGACATGGCGCGAAACCTGGTCCTTCGTCTTTTTTGGCTCAATCAGCGGAGATCGGCCGCGATTTTGCCGAGCGCCCGGTCTTGGCGCGGGGAGCGCGCGCCAGCGCATGAATATCAGCAATGGCTCGTGCGAGGTCTTCTTGCAGTGCCGGAAAAGCTTGGTCGAGGGCCGCTGGCCGGGCAAGGATCACATAGTCATGGCCGGGTCGGGCGGAAAGGTCCGGCAGGAGCCGTAAAGCTTCCTTCAGGCGGCGGCGGATTCGGTTACGGATAACCGCGCTCCCAAGCTTCTTTGTCACGGTGAAGCCGAACCGCGGCGCGATGTCGCTGGGTGCGCCGGGGCGCCTGACGGCCTGCAGGCTGAAGCCGCGGGCATGAGCACGCTGTCCTTTCGCAGCATTCACGAATTCAGCGCGCTTTCTCAGCCGCGCCACGGCCCGCCGCGTCGGTTTTTCCGTGCTGGCGTCGGTCGTGAGCTCCCGCATAGTTCGTTCCGGCGATAGCGCCTGGCAAGAGGATTTCGCGCGCGGGCTGCGGCTGGGAGTGGCCTTGAACGCGAGAATGAACCTCAGGCTGACAGGCGCTTGCGGCCGCGGACCCGCCGAGCGGCAATTATCTTGCGGCCGCCGACGGTCGCCATGCGGGCGCGAAAGCCATGCCGACGCTTGCGCACCAGCTTGCTCGGTTGAAAGGTCCGCTTCACGTTTCTACTCCGTCCGAATAATCATATCGTGCCGCCCCTCTGACGCAAAATCCGCTATCCGGCCGCGCCAGTCAGGGACGCCACAAAGAAGGGGAGACGCAACCCGCAAGCACGATCCGGAAAAGTCGGAGTTCTCCGACAAGATCATGCGTCAAACCAGAGGTTTAGAGCGCGATCGCGTTTTCGCGCTGCGATCCTGCTCTAAATCCGCGCGCCTTATAGGGGTAAGACCGGAAAAAAGTCAATTTTGCGCCTCTCAAGGCGTGCCCTGAAAAGCCTCACCCGCGAAAATCGAGACCGATGTCCAGCGCCGCGGCGCTGTGTGTGAGCCAGCCGAGGGAGATCAGATCAACCCCGCTTGCGGCGATCGCCACGGCGTTTTCGAGCGTGATGCCGCCGGAGGCTTCGGTGATCGCCCGGCCGCCGACCATGGCCACGGCCTTGGCCAGCATGTCTGGCGCCATATTGTCGAGGAGGACGGCATCGACGCCGGTCTCGAGCGCCTCAGCGAGTTGGGCGAGCGAATCGACTTCGACTTCGATCTTGACCAGATGTCCGACGTTCCTGCGCGCGCGCCGTAGCGCTTCGCCGACACCACCGGCAATCGCAATGTGATTGTCTTTGATCAGCACGGCGTCGTCGAGACCGAAGCGATGATTGCCGCCGCCGCCGACGCGCACTGCATATTTCTCGACGGCGCGTAGGCCCGGCGTGGTCTTGCGAGTGCAGACGATCTGCGCCTTGCTATGTTTGACCGCTGCGACGACGGAAGCGGTGGCGCTCGCGACGCCGCTGAGATGGCATAGAAAGTTCAGTGCTGTGCGCTCAGCCGTCAGAATGCCGCGCGCTGGACCATGGACCGCCGCAATGATTTCGCCCGGCGCGATTCTTGGCGCCGTCGGCTTTCTCGATGCTGAACGCAATCCCGGGGTCGATGAGGTTGAAACTCAGCTTGGCGAGGTCGAGGCCGGCGACGACGCCCGCCTGACGCGCGACGAAAGCGGCGGCGGCATTGACTTCGGCGGGAACGACCGCGTTGGTCGTCACGTCGCCTGCTTGGCCCAGGTCTTCGAGAAGGGCGGCGCGGACGAGGGGCTCAAGGAGCAGCCGCGGCAGGGCCGGCGCGGTCATCGAGCCTTCACGCTACGGCTTCAGGGAGAAGATCCCAGGCGGCGGCAAACGCTTCGGCAAGATTGATCTCGCGCCGCCAGCGTACCGTCGCGTCACGCTCTGGAAAATCGACCCGGTAATGCGCGCCGCGGCTCTCCTTGCGACGCAAAGCAGCGACGACGATCATCAGGCCGACGATTGCGGCGTCGCTCGCCGCGCCATTGGCCGCCGCGAGTGGGTAAAGCTCGGCTGCCGCGTGACGGAGGCTGTCGCGGTCGCGCAGCACGCCGACGGCACGCGACAGGATCGGCCGCACAAGACCCGCGTCGCTGCGCGGCATGATCGTCTCGACGTGGCCAGCGGGCTGGCGGATTGCTGCCGTTGCTTTGATGCTTGCGGCGGTGAAATTGGCGCAGACTACAGCCTCAAGCAGCGAATTGCTTGCGAGGCGATTGGCTCCATGAAGGCCCGTGCAGGCAGCTTCGCCGCAGGCCCAGAGGCCGGCGATCGACGTCCGCCCGTCGAGGTCCACCTTGATGCCGCCCATGTGATAATGCGCGGCTGGACGGACCGGGATCAGATCTGCGACCGGATCAATCGCCGCCGCGCGGCAGAATGCCGTAATGGCTGGAAAGCGGGCGGGGAAATCGAGGTCGCGGGCGCGGCGGGCGTCGAGGAATATGCGATGCCCCTCGGCCATGCGTCGCCAGACGGCCCTGGCAACGACATCGCGCGGGGCAAGCTCAGCGCGCGGCGTATCCGCCATGAAGCGGGTGCCGGTCTCGTCGACCAGGATGGCACCTTCGCCGCGCACCGCTTCGCTGACGAGGTGCAACGGAGAGCCCGGCGTATCGAGTGCGGTCGGGTGGAATTGGATGAATTCGAGATCGGCGAGTTCCGCCCCAGCGCGGGCCGCAAGCGCGAGCCCTTGGCCGAACGAGCCTGCAGGATTGGTCCCATGCAAGAAAAGGCCGCCGATGCCGCCCGTGGCAATGACGACACGGCTCGTCCGCAGCAGGAGCGTGCCGTCGGGACCATGGGCGAGGAGGCCGCTGACGACACCATCATTGACGCTCAAGCGGCGCGCGGCCAAGCCTTCGATCACGCTGATGGAGGGAGTCCGCCGCACCGCCTGCGTGAGGGCGCGGACGATCTCCCACCCGGTAGCATCGCCACCGGAATGGACAATGCGCTTGCGCTTATGCGCAGCCTCGAGCCCAAGCAACAACGCGCCATCGGCGCCGCGGTCAAAGCGAACGCCGAGACGCTCAAGATCGGCGATCGCCGCGGGCGCCGCGCGGATGATCTCGTCGACGACTGGCGCGACGCAAAGGCCATCGCCCGCGGCCAACGTGTCGGCGATATGCAGAGCGGGATCATCGTCCGGCCCGACGGCGGCGGCGATTCCGCCTTGCGCCAGGACGCTCGATGTCTCGGCGCCGAGGGGAGTCTTGCTAAGCAGGACGCAAGGCTCAGGCGCGAGCGCCAGCGCCGTCATCAGCCCGGCCACGCCGCCGCCGACGATCAGTGGACGCCCGTTGAGATCATGCACATCCATCGTCGCTACACCGCCAACATGCGTTCGACCGCCCGGCGCGCCCGCACCGCGGTTAAGGAATCAATCTCGATTTCGTGCTGCATCGTTTCCAGCGCTAACCGGATCTTCGGCAGGGTGATGCGCTTCATATGCGGGCAGAGGTTGCACGGGCGGATGAAATCCAGCTCCGGATACTGGATCGCGATATTGTCGCTCATCGAACATTCGGTCAGCAGCGCGAGCCGCGGGGGCCGGTTCTTGCCGACATAAGCGGAGATCGCCGCGGTCGAACCGGAAAAGTCCGCGGCTTGCACCACCTCCGGGGGACATTCGGGGTGCGCCAGCACGATGAGGCCGGGATGGTCCTCGCGCAACTGAGCGACCTCCTCGACCCCGAAACGTTCATGGACTTCGCAATGGCCGGCCCAAGTGATGATCTCTACGCCCGTCTCCGCTGCGATGTTCTTTGCCAGATATTCGTCGGGGATCATGATCACGCGCGGCACGCCCAGGGACTCGACAATGGCGCGCGCGTTGCCCGAAGTGCAGCAGATGTCGGACTCCGCCTTAACCGCAGCCGACGTGTTCACGTAAGTGACGATCGGCACGCCGGGGTGCTGGCGGCGAAGCTCGCGCACGTTCTCGGGTGTGATCGACTCGGCGAGCGAACAACCGGCGTCGAAGTCGGGAATGAGAACCGTCTTCTGCGGATTGAGGAGCTTTGCCGTCTCCGCCATGAAATGGACACCGGCCAGCACGATCACATCGGCATCGACCTGTGTCGCCTCACGCGCGAGTGCAAGGCTGTCGCCGACGATGTCCGCGACGCAGTGGAAGATTTCCGGCGTTTGGTAATTATGCGCCAGGATGACGGCGTTCCGACGTGTCTTAAGCGCTTAAATCGCATCTATGTCGGCAGCGAAAACCTGCCATTCGACGGCCGGGATATGATGCCAGACTTTGGCATAGAAATCGTCGGTACGGGACATAAACGCGGTCGCGGCCATTGCATATACTCTACTTGAGCATTATTCCAGTATATGCTGGTATTGAGCATAACTTTTGTCAAGACCTCGAGATTGGAAGTTTGGTTCCGACGATTGCGCGTTCGGTCAAGACCTCTCTGCGGAAGCGGAAAAGCTTGGCCGGCCGTCCCCCTGTGTCTGCGCTCATTTGGCCGGTTTCCTCCACAAGTTCCTGCTGTTCGACAAGACGGCGGAAATTCTGCTTGTGCACCAGGCGGCCGGCAAGCGCCTCGACGCAGCGCTGCAATTGCAGCAGCGTGAACGTGTCCGGCACCAGTTCGAAGACGACGGGATGATATTTGATCTTGGCCCTGAGCCGCGCGATCCCGGTGGCGAGGATGCGGCGATGGTCGAGTATCATGCGCCTGCCGTCCACGCGGACCCCCGCCGATCCGCGCCGCGCCTCGGGAATGAGCCCGGCTTCGTAAAGGAGTTCGTAGCGCTGCAGTACGAGTTCCTCGTTCCAAGGCTTGCCGTCGAGACCGAAAGTTACGGCAATTCGGTTGGTGCGATCTTGGCGCAGGGCACGACTTGGCGCCGAAGCGGCGAAGGCATTGAGGTTTGGCAACAGCACTGTCTCGATCATCGGCGGAACGCCCACGCGCCGGTCTTCCCAGGGCAGATAGGCATACCAGTTGTGCCAGCTCGTTTCGTGATCGCCCGTGGCCTGCTCTCGCGTCAGGGCGAGATAGCTGATCGAGATGACCCGCTGATCGGGGCCGAGGCCGCGATCGCGATCAGCGAATGTGTAGAGCTGCTCAACGTAGCCGAGCGGGTGATGCGTCTGACGCTCGACCCAGGCGCGGAGTCCTGATTGCAGCGAGCGATGCGTCCGTTCGAACAGACCGGAAGGCAGCGCGCCGGCATCCTGAAGCGTGAGCACCCGCGGTTCACCAGCGGTTACGGCAACGAGCACGGCAACGAGGTCGGCGGCGATGCCGGGTGCGGCCTCAAGGCCCTGCGGGCCGGCGGTCTTAGCGGCGCCGGGCTCCGAGGCTGCTGATGTCGGGTGCAAGGCGCGTTCGGGCCTGCTCATCGATTCAATCATCCTTGTCGGCGCGCGGACGGCGCCTGCATCCATTGATTGTGAAGGCATACCCGTCAAATAAGATCGACTTATCCGATGTCCAAGGCCACCGTAGCAATACCGTGACGGGGCCGTCGCCATGGTGCGAGATAAATCGCGTCCCCGCGCAGCGTCAAGCGCGCCGCCCAGGGGTGAGCGGCAAGCCAGACGGAGGCCGCGCGCGACATACGTTGCCGTTTGCGGGCATCGATCGCGATCATCGCCTCGGCCAGCGTCGGGCGTACCTTCACCTCGACGAAGGCGATAGCATCGAACTTGCGGGCGATGAGGTCGATCTCTCCGCCCTTGACGCAATAGCGGCGGGCGAGAATGCGATAGCCTTTGAGGCGCAGATATAAAGCCGCCGCGGCCTCCGCGCGCCGGCCCGATGCAAGCGCGTCGCGGCGGCGCTTCTCGCTACTGGTACGGGACAGAGTCACTTAAGATGCCGTTGCGGAAGGTCTCTGGTTTAAAGCATGATCTTGTCTGGAAAGTCTGCAACATTTCAGGATCACATTCTATCTATCCTGACGCATGATCTTGTCCGAAAAGTCTGCAACTTTTCGGGATCACGTTCTATCTATCCAGACGCATGATCTTGTCCGAAAAGTCTGCAACTTTTCGGGATCATGCTTCAACGGGCATGGGCTGAAAGTTCAACCGCTCGCGCATAGACTTTTCGGCGTGGCTGGCCGGTCTCGGCTGAGACGACGGCCGCCGCCTCCTTGACCGAGAGTGTTTCGAGCGCCTTGCCGATGCGAAGATCGAGTTCTTCGGCGTCGATTTTCGCCACGCCGTCAGATGGCGGCCCGACAAGAAGCACGATTTCGCCCTTCGGCGGGGGTGCTGCGGAAACTGCCGCGGCGAGGTCCGGCAGCGGGCCGCGGCGAACCGTCTCGAAAAGCTTGGTCAGCTCGCGCGCCAGCGCCGCGTCGCGCGGGCCGAGCACCGCGGCAAGGTCGGCAAGTGTCTCAGCGACCCGATGCGGCGATTCGAAAAAAACCAAGGTGCCGGGAATGGTCGCAAGTTCGGCGATCCTCTGCCGGCGTGCAGCGGTCTTCGGCGGCAGAAAGCCTTCGAAGAAAAAGCGATCGGTCGGCAGGCCGGCAACGACCAGTGCGGTGAGCACGGCGGAGGCGCCCGGCACGGATGTAACAGACAAACCTCCCGCCAAAGCATCCGCGACGAGCTTATATCCGGGGTCTGAGATCAGCGGCGTGCCGGCATCGGATACGAGCGCCAGCGCCGCGCCGTTGGTGAGCCGGGCAATCAGATGCGGCCGCATGACCGCGGCATTATGCTCGTGATAGGCGATAAGCGGCGTGGCGATGCCGTAATGCGCAAGCAGCGTCTTGGTGACCCGTGTGTCTTCGGCGACGACGGCGTCGGCAGCTGCCAAAGTCGCGAGCGCGCGCAGCGAAATATCGGAGAGATTGCCGATCGGCGTCGCAACCACGTGAAGACCGGGCGCCAGAGGTTCGGCCTCCGCCCTGAGGCCGAAGGCGGTGAATGTCGCCGTTTCCGTATCCGAAAATTGCGGTTCCGCCGGCTTCTTGCCGCCGCCTGCGTTCATGGCCGCCCGTCCTCCGATCAACAAGGTTCCGTTCTATATATCGTCCGAATGTTTTATTTACAGGAACAAGGGCAATTTTACGAGAACAAGACCGAGCGCTTTCATTTGCTTTCGGTTGCGGCGAAGGCGATAGTATGTCTGAACCATATCGGCGCGCGGGTCCCTGCTTGAGCGCTGCCTTTGGGCGCAGTGGCATGGGCTGGCGTTTATGTCGGCATGCGTTGCGATCGGGCAAATCCGAAACGGATGCGCCGAGGGGAGTTTCGCCTTGGCCAATGGCTCTTCCAACCGGCTCGCGCGGCTTGCCGCGCATCGCCTCTGCGCCAGTGGGACCAAGCTCGCCATAGCTGCTGCGACGGCTTTGGCGCTGGCGGCGTGTGGCTCGTTCAACATGTCGAGCCAGGGCGGCGGCAGCAACGATGACTTTTCCGCGTCGGCGCCGGTCACGCCGGTGCAATCGCAGCCTTTGTCCGGCCCGCAAGGCAGCGGCGACCAAATCGGCACCGGGCCGGTCCATGTCGCGATGATCCTGCCTTTGACGCAAGGCTCGGGGACTCCGAGCATCGTCGGCACCTCTCTGCGCAACGCCGCCAGTCTCGCGCTATCGGAAACCGGCAGCACGGACGTCACCATCTCGTTCAAGGACGACCAGTCGACGCCGGATGGCGCACGCGCAGCGGCGCAGGCGGCTATTGCCGAAAACGACGACCTGATCGTTGGTCCGCTCTTCTCGCCAAATGTGCGGGAAGTGGGCCGCATCGCCCAAGCCGCCAACAAACCGGTCGTCGCCTTTTCGACAGATACGACGGCCGCAGCGCCAGGCGTCTATCTCCTCTCCTTCCTGATCGAGAACTACGTCGATCGGATCGTCGATTACGCGGCTGCGCAGGGCAAGAAATCCTTTGCGGCGCTCATTCCCGACAATGATTATGGCCGCGTCGCAGACGCAGAGTTCCAGCAGGTCGCGTCGCAGCGCGGCTTGCGCGTCATGGAGATCGAACATTACCAGCCGCAGACGATGACTGCGGCGGTGCAGAAGATCGCCGCGCTCGGCAATCAGATCGATACTTTGTTCATTCCCGAACAGGCCGATGCCATGCCGGCCATGGCAAAGGCGCTCACGGCCGCCGGCGTGGATGGTAAAAAGGTCCAGATCCTCGGCACCGGCCTTTGGAACGACGCGCGCGTTCTCGGCCTGCCGACGCTGCAAGGCGCCTGGTTCGCGGCGCCGGACAACAGCGGGTTCACTTCTTTCGCCGAACGCTATCGGGCGAAGTTCGGCTCCGATCCGACGCGGATCGCGACGCTTGGCTATGATGCGGTCTCGCTCGCCGTGGCGTTGGCGCGCAGGCAGGGGCCGGACCGCTTCTCCGAAAGCGTGCTCACCAGCCGTGCCGGCTTCAACGGAGCCGATGGCGTCTTCCGCTTCAAGCCGAATGGCCAGAATGAGCGCGCGCTGGCGGTCTTGCAGATCAACAACGGCACAACGGCCGCGCTCAGCCCGGCGCCGCGCAACCTCGCTTCAAGCTCATCGGCGACCTGATTACGCCGCAAGATCGGCGACGACCGCGTCAAGCACCGGAAAGCCTTCGGCGCTGACCCTGAGGCGACCGGCCGGCGTCACTTCGACCATGCCTTCGGAAACGAGCGAAGCGATCCGCGCCGGGTCGAGCTTGCGGCCGGCCAAAGCCTCGAAACGGGCCGGCTCGATCCCTTCCGAAAGGCGCAGGCCCATCAGCAGGAATTCGTCGCCCTGTTCCTCGCTGGAGAGGATTTCGTCTTCGACGAGGGCCTGGCCGTCGGTCTCGACGACAGTCAGCCACATTTCGGGATGCCGCTCGGTTGCCTGCGCGCGACGGCCTTTCGGCGTCATGATGCGGCCGTGCGCGCCCGGCCCGACGCCGACATATTCGCCGTAGCGCCAATAGATGAGATTGTGCCGGCTTTCGGCGCCCCGCCGTGCATGATTGGAGACTTCATAGGCGGGCAGTCCCGCCGCGTCCGTCAGCTCCTGCGTCGCGTCCCAGAACCTGCGGCCGAGCGCCATATCGGGCATCGCAAGTTTGCCGGCCAAATACAGCCGCTCGAACATCGTGTCCGGCTCGATGGTCAGTTGGTAGAGCGAGAGATGGTCGGAGGCGCGGGCCAGCGCCGCCTTCAATTCCGTCTGCCAGGCTTTGAGGCTCTGATGCGGCCGCGCGTAGATCAGATCGAAGGAATAGCGGTTGAAGACCTTCGCGGCGACATCGAGCGCGGCGATCGCGTCTGCCGCCGTATGCAGCCGGCCAAGCATCTTGAGATCGGCGTCGTTGAAGGACTGAACGCCGATCGACACGCGGTTGACACCGGCAGCGCGATAATCGCGAAAGCGCCCCGCCTCGACGCTCGACGGATTGGCTTCGAGCGTAACTTCGACTTCACCCGCTTGCGGCCATAGGCCGGCAATCGCCTCCAGAATCGCAGCGACGCTCGAAGCCTTCATCAAGGACGGCGTACCGCCGCCGAAAAACACCGACCGCACCACGCGGCCCTTGGTCAGGCGGGCGCGATGGCTGAGCTCGGCCTTGATGGCGGCGACGAATCGTTTTTCGTCGACCGCCTCGGACCGGACATGGCTGTTGAAATCGCAATAGGGGCATTTCGACAGGCAGAACGGCCAGTGCACGTAAACGCCGAAGCCCGGATCGGTGACGAGGGGGGTGGGGCTTGCCATGCCGCCTTATGTCACGCTCGGGCGCGCCGGTCACTAGGCGCTCGCGCCCTGCCCACATGTCGTTGGCGGCGCAGGCCGATGTCGAAGGAGAGGAGCCCCGGCTGGTGCCCTGGAGAGGACTCGAACCTCCACGGCTTTCACCACTGGTACCTGAAACCAGCGCGTCTACCAATTCCGCCACCAGGGCAGGGGCTGCAATTCCTTAGGGGGCGCCTCGGCCACTTGTCAATTGGCGCGGCCAAGCATCGGCATTGCCAAAGGCTCGGCGCGAGGGACCTATACAGACCCGCCGTCCTTAAATAGAACGACGACGCGACAGGCGCGCTTCGCCGCGCAAGGTTTATTGACCGATGAACGAATCCATCAAACGGGCCGACCGGCTGGTCACGGTTTTCGGCGGTTCGGGCTTTCTCGGCCGGCATGTCGTGCGCGCCCTCGCGCAGCAGGATTGGCGGGTGCGCGTCGCCACGCGGCGCCCGGATCTTGCCTTTCATCTCCAGCCGTCGGGTGGCGTCGGCCAGATCGCCGCCGTGCAGGCCAACCTGCGCTATCCGGAGTCGATCGCGCCGGCGCTTCGCAACGCCGACGCCGTGGTCAATCTGGTCGGAATTTTACGCCAGATCGGCCCCCAAACCTTCGAGGCCGTGCAACACCTGGGCGCGCAAAATCTTGCTACGGCGGCGCGCGACGCCGGGATCGGTAATTTCGTTCATGTCTCGGCGATTGGCGCCGATCCTGCCTCGCCGGCGCTCTATGGACGAAGCAAGGCAGCGGGCGAAACGGCGGTGCGTGCGGCGCTGCCGCAAGCGATCATCCTGCGTCCCTCCGTCGTCTTTGGGGCGGAAGACCAATTCTTCAACCGTTTCGCTGCCATGGCGCGGCTCATGCCGGTCTTGCCGCTCATCGGCGGCGGTGCGACGAAGCTTCAGCCCGTCTATGCCGGCGATGTCGCGACGGCCGTGGCGCTCGCCCTGGACGGCAAGGCCACTCCCGGCGCGACTTACGAACTCGGCGGCCTGGAGGTGCGCAGTCTGCGCGAAATCATGGCCTTCATTCTTGCGGTGACGGAGCGCAAGCGTCTGCTCGTGCCGATCCCGTTCTGGCTCGCAACGCTGATGGGCGGCGTGATCGAATTCGCGGCGAAAGTGTCCCTCGGTCTGTTGCCGGAAACCTTCGTGCTGACCCCCGATCAAGTCGCGCTTTTACGTCGGGACAACGTGGTTTCGGAGCAAGCCACGACCGAGGGTCGGACGCTGGCCGGCCTCGGTATCACGCCGAAATCGTTCGAGACTCTCGTGCCGACCTATCTCATCCGCTATCGCAAATTCGGCCGGTTCACCGAGCCGAGGAGCTTCTAGAACCAGGCTGGAATTCGCCATCAATGTTGAGAATAGAGCGCGTTCAGCAAATGGGCGCGCAAGCTGGTCCGGACGACACCCGCCGCGACCCGCGCCGAAACCGGAACCGCAATGAAGTTCACCCTATGCTGGCTCAAGCAGCACATCGAGACCGACGCCACGCTCGATGATATCGTCGCAACGCTGACGAAGATCGGCCTTGAGGTTGAGCACGTCCATGATCCGGCGGCTGCGCTCAAAGACTTCATCATCGCGTCGATCATCGAAACCAAGCCGCATCCCAATGCCGACCGGCTGCGCGTCTGCCTCGTCGACGCTGGCGGCGATCGGCCAATCCAGGTCGTCTGCGGCGCGGCCAACGCGCGCACGGGGCTGAAGTCAGTTTTTGCCGCACCCGGCACCCATATTCCCGGCAAGCAGGTCACACTGGGCAAGGGGGTCATTCGAGGCGTCGAATCGAATGGCATGCTCTGCTCCGGCGCCGAACTCGAAATTTCCGAGGATCACGGCGGCATCATCGAACTGGCCGAGGATGCGCCTGTTGGCGTGCCTTACGTGGAATGGGTGGGACTCGACGACCCGGTGATCGAAATCAACCTCACGCCGAACCGGCCTGACGCCATGGCGGTTGCCGGCATCGCCCGCGATCTCGCCGCCGCCGGCCTCGGTCTCTTGAAGACGCCGCCCATTGCTCCCGTGTCTGGGCATTTTCCCTGTCCGGTCGGCGTAAAGCTCGAGTTCACGGAAGCAGACGCGCATCTTGCGCCGGCCTTCGCCTTGCGCCTCGTGCGCGGCGTGCACAATGGGCCGAGCCCGGAGTGGATGCAAAAACAGCTCGCGGCGATCGGGTTGCGTCCGGTCAATGCGCTTGTCGACGTCACCAATTTCCTGACTTTCGATCGGGCGCGGCCGCTGCATGTTTTCGATGCGCGCAAGATCCACGGCGATCTCACGGTGCGCCGCGCGCGCGGGGCCGAGACCTTGCTGGCGCTTGACGGCAAAACCTATGCGCTCGACGAAAACACCGTCGTCATCGCAAGCGATGACGGTGTCCAGTCGATCGCCGGCATTATCGGCGGCGAAGCATCCGGCTGTACGGAGCCGACGACCGACGTGCTGATCGAGTCGGCTTTATGGGATCCCAAAAACATCGCGCGCAGCGGCCGCCGGCTCGGCATCAACTCGGACGCCCGCTCCCGTTTCGAGCGTGGCGTCGATCCGGCCTTCTGTCTGCCGGGTCTCCACTATGCGACGCAATTGATCCTCGAAATTTGCGGCGGCGTCGCATCCGATATTGTGCTGGCCGGTCATGTGCCGGATACGGTAGCGCGGATCGTTTTTCCGTGGAGCGAAGTGCGCCGGCTGACCGGACTCGAACTGTCCGCTTCCGAGATGGCATCGATCCTCGAACATCTCGGCTTCAAGCTCGGCCGCGTATCCGGCAATAGCGATCTCGTGGTGGTCGAAGCGCCGACGTGGCGGCCAGACATCGAAGGCAACGCCGATCTTGTCGAGGAAATCCTGCGCATCGCGGGGCTGGAGCGGATCACGGCGCAGCCGCTGCTGCGCGACGAAACCAAGGTTGCGACGGCGGTGCTCGACGCCTCGCAGAAGCGGATATGGACCGCCAAGCGCGCGCTGGCCGCCAATGGGCTCGTCGAAGCGCTCACATGGTCTTTCATTTCGCATGAACAGGCGACGTTGTTCGGCGGTGGCGGCGAGGATGTGATGCTTGCCAATCCGATCTCCGCCGATCTGTCCGATCTGCGGCCAAGCCTGTTGCCGGGTCTTGCCGCCGCCGTCAAACGTAATGCCGACCGCGGCTTCGGCAATGTTGCGCTGTTCGAGGTCGGGCCGGTCTTCAAGGGCGCCAATCCGGCGGATCAGAAAATGGCCGCCGGGGCTATGCGCCACGGCAGCGCCCGGCTAGCGGCGCCCGGGCGGCACTGGGCCGCGGGTGCGGCGAATGCCGATATTTTTGACGCCAAGGCCGATGCGCTCGCGTTGCTCGGCGCGCTCGGGGTTCCGCTGGGCGGCTTGCAAATTGTGCCGGGAGGTCCCTCCTGGTTTCACCCAGGGCGCTCGGGGGCGCTGCAATTCGGTCCTAAGAACGTAATCGGTCATTTTGGCGAACTTCATCCGCGCGTGCTCGAAGTACTTGATATCGTAGGACCTCTTGTGGGTTTTGAAGTGCGCCTTGATGACATACCAGTGCCTAAATCTAAGCCGACGAAGACTAAGCCGAAACTTGAGATTTCGGAATTTATGCCGCTGGAGCGCGATTTCGCCTTTGTGGTCGACCGCGGGGTGAAGGCTGCCGACATCGTGCGGGCGGCGCAGGCTGCGGATCGCGCGTTGGTCACAAATGTGGCGGTGTTCGATGTCTATGAAGGTAAAGGGATTCCGGAAGGCAAAAAATCGATTGCCGTTGCCGTGACCTTGCAACCGCGCGATAAGACGCTGACTGAGGCGGAAATTGACGCGATCGCTGGCAGGATCGTCGTGGAAGTAGCGGCGAAGACCGGGGCGATCTTGAGAGGATAGAGATTTGCGACACGTCATGCCGATCTTCATGGCGCTGGGCCTCGGTCTGGCCGCGACGCCGCTCTTTTTGACGCCAGTCTTGGCGGTGCCTTCGTCGATCAATGATTGCGAAAAGATCGAAGCAGCAGATGCCTATAACCTCTGCCTGGCCGCGTTCGGTCCGGTGGCGCACGAGCATCAACTCAAAGCAGTGCCGCCGGGCGCGGACCGCCTCCGCTATGTCGGGAGGCATAGGGGACGACACTTGGCGTACGCCCACCACCGAGGGCGCAAGCGCATGATCTTGAGTGTGAAATCGACCGGCGACTAGAGCCAGCCCCCTCCTATACGCAGATGCAAGGCGCGCAAAGCCGCTTACGCCTTTGCGGGCAGGGCGGCCTTGGCCTGTTCGACGATCGCTTTGAACGCTACGGGTTCGCGGATCGCAAGCTCGGAGAGAACCTTGCGGTCGATCTCGATGCCGGCCCGGGCAAGCCCGTCGATGAAGCGAGAATAGGTGAGGCCGCATTCGCGCGCGGCGGCGTTGAGGCGCTGGATCCAAAGCGCGCGGAACTCGCGCTTCCTGGCTTTGCGGTCGCGCGTCGCATATTGCATGGCGCGGTCGACCGCTGCTTTCGCCGCGCGGATCGTATTCTTGCGACGCCCGTAAAAGCCTTTCGCGGCCTTCAAGGTCTTCTTATGCTTGGCATGCGATGTGACGCCGCGTTTGACGCGAGCCATGGCAGATCTCCGAATTTGACGACATCAAGAGGGGAGGGCGGGAACGAAGACTTTCATGTATTTGGCAGAAAGAACTTCTTCACGTTGTCGCCGTCGGTCTTGAACAGGACATTGGTGCCGCGCAGATTGCGGATCTGCTTATTGGTGCGTTTGATCATACCGTGGCGCTTGCCGCGTTGGGCATAGACCACTTTCCCGGTCGCCGTCAGCTTGAAACGCTTCTTGGCGCCGGACTTCGTCTTCAACTTGGGCATTTGCTCGTCTCCGTGGCGCTGGTTGCTGCACCATTGTTGTTTCGAGCGGGAAATTCCCGCTCCCGTTCGTTGCCGAACGAGCGAAAGAACCGCCACGGCAGCCCTATTCAGCCGGGCGGTTCAAGAAGAGGGGTTTATAAGCGTAAAGCCGCCGGCAATGCAACCCGCCGAGGGTCAGTGCGCGTCGGTGCATTTTTCCGGCAAATTCACTTGGGGGTTTTTTGCCGCTGATCTCTAATTTCTTCTGCAATCAGCCGGGCGCGCCCGGCATGATGCCTATTTAGGCGCCAAAATCATCACCATTTGGCGGCCTTCGATCGAAGGCTCGGCTTCGACCTTAGCGAAGGGCAGGGTTTCGTTCCGCACCCGGTCGAGGAGCCTATATCCAAGCTCCTGATGCGCCATCTCGCGGCCGCGGAAGCGCAAAGTGACTTTGACCTTGTCGCCTTCCTCGAAGAAGCGGCGGACGGATTTCATTTTCACGCCGTAATCATGTTCGTCGATACCGGGCCGCAGTTTGATTTCCTTGATCTCGACGATCTTCTGCTTTTTGCGCGCCTCGGCAGCCTTCTTCTGTTCGAGAAAGCGGAATTTGCCATAGTCGAGGATCTTGCAGACGGGAGGATCGGCGGTCGGGACGATTTCGACGAGATCGAGGCCCGCCTCGTCGGCCGATTGCTGTGCCTCAAGGGCTTGAACGATGCCTCGGTTATGGCCTTCGGCATCGATGAGTTGGACTTCGCGGGCGCGGATTTCACGGTTGATGCGTGGCCCGTCCTTTTGCGGGGCCTGAGTGCTCTTCATGGGGCGGCGAATGGGGCGGTCTCCTCTAGCTAATGATCGAATCCGGCAATCCCGGCGCCGCTCGCAACCCCCGCGCGCGGCGTTCGGTCCTTGCCGGACTCATCCGCAAAATCGTTGTATTGGGCGGCGAAGTCAATGGAGCGCCGCTCCGTCAAACTCGTCATCCGAAATTGCTTGGAAAATCTTTAGTAAATTTCGTCTCGTCGCGGTCTGGGCTGACCGGCGTCAGCTTCGCCGCCTCCCTGCAAGGCGTCACCTCTGCGGCCGGACCAGCGCCGCATAGGCCGCGAGCGTTTCCCCCTGCATCCGCTCCATTGAAAACCGGCTCAGGACGTGGGCGCGGGCGCGCAGAGAGAGCGCGTCGCGCGCCGCTGCCCCGAGTATCAAGGCCTCGAAAATCGCCGTGGCGAGCGATTTCGCATCGCCCGCGGGTACGCGCCAGCCGGTCTGAAACGCCGAATCGACATCGGGGGACGCCAAGATGATCTCCGGCAGGCCGCCGACGTCGGAGACAACAAGCGGCGTTCCCATCGCCTGCGCTTCCGCGGCGACACGGCCGAAGGCCTCCGGTTCGGTCGAGGGGACGACGACCACAGCCGCAGCGAGCAGGGCCGCTGGCATATCCCCGCAATGGCCGGTTCGCCGCACGATGCCAGTGAGGCCGGCTTTGGCGATCGCCGCGTCGATTTCCTTGACATAGCCGGAGCGTCCCTGGTCGTCGCCGGCCAGAATGAATTTCGTGCCGGTGAGACCGGCTGCGACGAGAAGGCGCGCCGCCTCGATCAGGATTTTGTGGCCCTTCCAGGCAGTCAATCGGGCAGCGAGGAGAACGATTCTCTCCTCGGCGGCGACATGCCAAGCCTGCCGCAAGCTCAGCACCCGCGCTGGCGCGACATCCAGCGGGTTGAAGACGCGAAAATCGATTCCGCGTTCAATGATGCGGATATTACCGGCGGCAAAGGGATACAGCGTGGCAATGCGGCGGGCGGTAAAAGCGGAGTTGGCGATCACGACATCGCCCGACGCCATGATCGAATTATAGCGTAACTTCAGCGTCCCCTGGCCGGAATAGGCACCGTGATAGGTGGTCACGAACGGCGTTTTCGTGCGCTGCGTCGCGCCGTAAGCGACCCAGGCCGGCGCACGCGACCGGGCATGCACAAGTGCGACCTGTTCATCCGCGATGAGCCGGGCCAAGCGGCGCTGGTTGAGCGCCATGGCGAAGGGGTTTTTGGTGCGCGCCGGAAACGGCAGCCAGAGGCCGCCCTTGGCTTGCAATTCGCTCACCATGCGGCCGCCCTGGCTCGCGACCAGCGCCCTGGCGCCGACCTCGGCGAGAGCTGCGGCGATCTCGATCGTGGCAGTCTCGGCGCCGCCGGTGTTCAATTCCGGGACGATCTGAAGGATGGTCAGCCCCGCGAGCGGATGCGCGCCGCGTCTGCCCAACCCGTTCGCACTGCCGCTCGGTCGTTCCCGCATCAGCCGCAACAAAGCTCGCGACCTTGCGGCGGCGCGCTGAACCGGGCTCTATGACGCATAAGACTCATGCGGCGAGGATAGAGGCGAACGCGATGCAGCGGCAAATTGAGATCGTCGATACGCACCTTCGTCCACAATTCCTGGTGGCCGGAAATCCGCCGGCGGCGCGGCGTATCGCCTATCTGGACCGTCCGTCCGAATCACGCGCCAAGGAAGGGGCCGCGCGCCCGGGCCTCATATGGCTCGGCGGCTTCATGTCGGACATGCGCTCGACCAAAGCGACCTTCCTCGATCAATGGGCCGCGCGCGAGGGCCGCGCTTGCCTGCGCTTCGACTATTCGGGACATGGCGAGTCCGACGGAAAATTCGAGAACGGCACCATCGGCGCCTGGCTCGAAGAGACGCTGGCCCTGGTCCGCGCCGTAAGCCATGGCCCGCAGATCCTGGTCGGCTCATCAATGGGGGGGTGGTTGGCGCTGCTCGCCGCTCGCGCGTTCGTGCAAAGCGGCGAAGCCGAACGTCTCGCTGGTCTTGTTCTCATTGCGCCGGCTGTCGATTTCACCGAACGGCTGATTTTCGAGAAACTGTCGCCAGAGGCGCGCAACAAGATCGAAACCGAAGGCCGCTGCATGATTCCTTCGGCCTATTCGGCTTCGCCTTATCCGATCAGCCGCGCTCTGATCGAAGACGGGCGGCGCCATCTCATCTTTGACGAGACGATCAGAACGCATTGCCCGGTCCATATTCTGCAAGGCATGAAGGACGAAGATGTGCCCTGGCAGCACGCCATGACGCTGGTCGAGCATCTCGCCGGCGATCCCGCGGTGGTCTCCTTGGTCAAGGATGGCGATCATCGCCTGTCGCGCCCAAGTGATCTCGCCCTTCTCGCGCAGGCGGTCGAGACGATCGTCGACTCAGCGCGCTGATTCTGTCGGGGCAGCGGGCGCGGGTTGTGCCGAGGTCGTGGCCACCGATTGCGCCGGGGCACGGGACGCCGATTGCGCTGAAGTGGAGGGCGCTGATTGTCCCGAAGCGGCGGGTGCTTCGTCGTTATCGAATTCGATCACCGCGGCAAAGGCCTTTTGCGCGCCGGGCGGCGGTTTCGGGTAGGGCGCTGCGCGCTCCACGACCGCCAGGCTCTCGACATCGAGCGAGGCGTCGCCGCTCGATTGCAGCAGGCTGACGTTTTTGACGGTGCCGTCGTCATTCAATTCGAACTGGATCCGAGCCGTGCCATGCGCGCCTCTGGCGCGGGCATCATCGGGAAATTGCTTGGCGAGTTCCATCATGCCGAACACGATTGTCTTGTAGCTCATGTCCTCGTCGCCGTCGGCCGACGGCGTGGGAACGGCGACGGCTTGAAACGAATCCGACATCAGTCCGAACGGTGAGGGTGCAGAGGCCGAGCGGGGCGGTTGCGGTTGAAGCGCCGCCATCGCAGCCGGCGGCGCTTGCGCCGTTGCTGATTGCGGGGGCGGCGCGGGGGGTGCTGTCGGCGCGGCAACCGGCTGAGGCGGCGGCGGCGCTGGCTTCGGAGGCTCTGTTTGCGCCATCACCGGTTTTGGCGGCTCGGGTTGTGTTGCGACAGGCTTTGGCGGCTCGACTTGGGTGGCGGCGGCCTTCGGCGCGGGCTCGGGTTTGGCCGGCTCCGGGGGCTTAGGTTCGCTTGCGGGCGGCTTGGCCTCGGCGGTCTTTTCGGGAGCCTGTGGCGGTTTTGCCGCGGCTTGCGAAGGCGGCTTGATTTCGGATTGCTCGGCCGGCGTGGCTTTGGGTTCGGATTCCGGCTTATCCTCGGCCTTATCCTCGGTCTTCTGCCCCGGCTGACCGGCCAATCCTTGCGCGCCCTTAACTCCTTCCTTGCCGCCGGTTTCCGCCTTATTCCCCTTCTCGCCTTTCTTGGCGTCGGCATCGCTCACCAATTCGATTGGAATTTCCAGCGCCGTATCCGGTTTGATCGGCGGCGCGCGCTCCAAAAGGTCGAGAATGAGAAGCGTGCAGAGGTGCAGCGCCACGCTGCCCATGAGGATGCCCATGAACAGAGGCCGGCTTTGCGACATGCGGACCACGCCCGCCGAAGCTTCGAGAACACGCCGCACCTGATCGGGGGCGAGGCGATCGGCATCGGCCCCCAATGCCACGGAAGCGGGGTGAAAGGCGCGTGATTCCTGAGTCAATCTTGAACTCTTCATCACATTCGCTGGAAACAGCGGGACCTTAGCGCACAAAACCCAAAATGTCTTTGACTGCCTCCATATTCTCTTGCGCGATGATGCGTGCGCGCGCGGCGCCTTGCTGCAGCACGCCGTCGATATAGGCTTGATCCAGCGCGAGTTTGCGCATTGCCATGCCGATCGGCGCGAGCTTGTCGACGGTCAGATCGATGAGCGCGGATTTGAAGGTCGAGAAATTGCCGCCGCCGAAAGTTTTCAGCACATCGGCTTTCGACCGCTGCTCGAGGGCCGCGAAAATGCCGACGAGATTGTCGATCTCCGGCCGTTGCGCGAGGCCCTCGACCGCGCTCGGCAGAGCGTCCGAGTCGGTCTTCGCCTTGCGGATTTTCTGCGCGATCGTATCGGCATCGTCGGAAAGATTGATCCGCGAATAATCCGAGGGATCGGACTTCGACATTTTCTTTGTGCCGTCACGCAGGCTCATGACGCGTGTCGCCGGGCCTTGGATCAGCGGCTCCGGCAGCGGAAAGAAGGCGTCGCCATGGCCATGTGCCGCGATCGACTCGGCAAAGTCGAGATTGAATTTCTGCGCAATGTCGCGGGAGAGTTCGAGATGCTGCTTCTGGTCCTCGCCGACCGGCACATGCGTCGCCCGATAGACGAGAATATCCGCCGCCATCAGCGACCGGATAGACGTAGAGCCCGATGGAGACATTCTCGCGGTCCTTGCCCGCCTTCTCCTTGAATTGTGTCATGCGATTGAGCCAGCCGAGCCTGGCGACGCAATTCAATACCCAGGCGAGTTCGGCATGTTCGGCGACCTGGCTCTGGTTGAAAACGATGTGCTTCTCGGCATCGATGCCGGCGGCGAGGAAGGCGGCCGTCACCTCGCGGATACTGGCTTTCAGATCTGCCGGGTTCTGCGGCACCGTGATAGCGTGGAGATCGACGACGCAATAGATGCAGTCGTGGGTCTCCTGCAACGCGACGAACTTGGCGATCGCGCCGAGATAATTTCCGAGGTGCAGATTGCCGGTCGGCTGCACGCCGGAAAAGACGCGGGGTTGAAATTTGGCCATAGGGGCTCCGGGTACAACGTTCGGCACGCCTTATGGCGCTGCCGCGCTGCCGTGGCAAGCCTCGCGGACCGGCCTCCGCATGGCCGACGATCTCACAGGATGAAGCGGCTCAGATCGGTGTTGCGGGCAAGATCGCCGATGTTCTTCTCGACGAATTCCGCGTCGATGCTGATCTTCTCGCCGAAGCGGTCGGGGGCTGTGAAGCTGATCTCGTCGAGCACCCGCTCCATCACCGTCTGCAGGCGCCGCGCGCCGATATTCTCGACGCTGGAGTTCACCTGCACGGCGATTTTGGCGATCGCGCTGACGGCGTCCGGGGTGAAGGTGAGTTCGACGCCTTCGGTCCGCATCAGGGCCTCATATTGCTTGATGAGGCTCGCTTCCGTCTCGACGAGGATGCGGCGGAAATCGTCTTCGTTCGAGCGGCAAGAGCTCGACGCGGATCGGCAGCCGGCCTTGCAGCTCCGGCAAGAGATCGGAGGGCTTGGCGGTGTGGAAGGCGCCTGATGCGATGAATAGTACGTGGTCGGTCTTCACCGCGCCATGCTTGGTCGAAACGGTGGTGCCTTCGATCAAAGGCAGAAGATCGCGCTGCACGCCTTCGCGCGAGACATCGGCGCCGCTGCGGCCTTCGCGGCCGCAGATCTTGTCGATCTCGTCGAGAAAGACGATGCCGTTGTTCTCGACCTCGTGGATCGCCTCCTGCACGATCTGGTCCTGATCCATCAGCTTGTCGCTCTCCTCGGCGATCAGCGGCTCGTAGGCGTCCTTGACCTGTGTGCGGCGCGCCTTCGTCTGCTTGCCGAGACCCTTGCCGAAAATGTCGCCGATCGAAATGGCGCCGATCGAAGCGCCAGGCATGTTCGGCAGTTCGAACATCGGCAGTCCGGACGAGGGCTGCGCCAGTTCGATCTCGATCTCCTTGTCCGCCAATTCGCCGTCGCGCAGCTTTCTTGCGGAAGGTGTCGCGGGTCGAGGGCGAGGCGCTGGCGCCGACGAGCGCATCGAGCAGCCGCTCTTCCGCCGCGAGATGGGCGCGCGCCTGCAGCGCCTTGCGCTTGTCCTGCTTCACCATGGCGATCGCGATCTCGACGAGGTCGCGGACGATCTGCTCGACATCGCGGCCGACATAGCCGACTTCGGTGAACTTCGTCGCCTCGACCTTGAGGAAGGGCGCATTGGCGAGTTTGGCGAGGCGGCGCGAGATCTCCGTCTTGCCGCAGCCGGTCGGCCCGATCATCAAAATGTTCTTCGGCATCACCTCGTCGCGCATCGCGCCTTCGAGACGCAGCCGGCGCCAGCGGTTGCGCAGCGCGATGGCGACGGCGCGCTTGGCCTGTTTCTGGCCGACGATGAAGCGGTCGAGTTCGGAGACGATTTCGCGGGGAGAAAAATCGGTCATGTGCAGACTGCGGCATGCGGGAGGTGCGACCAGTGATCGGTTCAGGCAAGAGCTGAAGGATCGCATTACGCAGCGGCCGCCAGCCGGCGCTGAGCAGCAGAATGAAGAGGCCGAGCGCCAGCAAGGTCGCCGGCGACAGGCGTTGTCGGCGAATTCCGTTTGACGCAGCAGCGTGCCGAGGGCGAGCCCGGCATAGGCCAGGCCGGAGACGAGCAGGGCACGCCGGTCGATGATGACGCGAGACGATGCCGAAGCCGAGGAAAATGCCGAGAATTGCGAGCGCGGACGTCGTATCGAGCGCGCCGTGCTCGAATGTCGCGATGAGCGGATGAACGATCAGCGGCGCGGCGAGAAGATGCAGCCAGAAGGCAATGTCGGTGCGCCGCGTCTGCCGTTGCGGGTCCGACATGTCGAAGCGCATGGCCAGTGCGAAGACGCCGAGCCCGCACGCTAGCAGAAAGCCCTCGTAGAGATGTCCGCTCATGATTCGGCAGCAGCCAATTGGCGCAGGCGACCAGGGCAGCGCAGAGCGCACCAACGCCTGCGGCGATGGTGATCGGCACGCGGAAGCGCCAATAATGCAGCGCCGGCAAAAGCCGCCGTCATCAGCGCCGCCGCCAGAATGCTCGGCGCATGGTCGGTAAACCACATCCGTGTTCCCCACGACGGCAGCAACCAGGCCGAATAGGACCCGGGATCGGTGAATGCGAACGTGGCGTTGAAGATAGCGACTGCGAACAGCGAGAGAAGCACGATGCTCGGCAACGCCATGCGATGCCGACGCGTGAAGAACTCAGCGAAGAGCCAGGCGAGCACCGCAAGGATCGCCCATTTCGGGCCGCCGCCGGCATAGAGGCCGATCAAATAGGCCGCCGATCCGAAGAACAGGCCAAGGCCGAGGGTGACGAAAATATCGGCGAAGCCGGTGACGAACCGCAGTCTCTCGTCGTCGGGCTCGGCGGCTTCGTCGCGGCTTGCAGAAGTGAGCGCTGGGAGGACGGCGGCGGCGCTGCGAGCGGCACCGCGGCCTCCGCGCGGGCCAGTTCCCGCAGGCTTTCCGCTTGAGCGAGCGGTGATGACCCCGCGGTCGACGGCGAGCGTCAGCACCGGGTCGGAAATCATGGCATGCTCTCGATGACGACATTGCGATTGGTGTAGACGCAAATGTCGGCGGCGATTTCGAGCGAGCGGCGGGCGATCGCCTCGGCGTCGAGATCCGTCCGAGCAGAGCGCGGCCGGCCGCGAGCGCATAATTGCCGCCGGAGCCGATGCCCATGACGCTGCCCTCGTCCGTCATCTCCGGTTCCAGTACGTCGCCTGTGCCGGTGAGCACCAGGCCCGCATCCTTGTCGGCGACGAGCATCATGGCTTCGAGCCGGCGCAGATAGCGGTCGGTGCGCCAATCCTTGGCGAGTTCGACGCAAGCGCGGACGAGCTGGCCGGGATATTGTTCGAGCTTGGCTTCGAGCCGTTCGAACAGAGTGAAGGCGTCGGCGGTCGCGCCGGCAAAGCCGCCGATCACTTCGCCTTTGGCAAGCCGGCGCACCTTCTTGGCATTGCCCTTGACGATCGTCTGGCCGATGGTGACTTGGCCGTCGCCGCCGATCACCGTACGGCCGCCCTTGCGAACCATGATGATTGTGGTCGCATGCCAGCTGTCGCGGCTTGGCGAAGGATCGGACATCGTGACCTTCTCGGAAACCCCGCCGCAAGCTTGCGCAGGAACTCGCTCCATCTATGAAGTCGCGCCGATCCTGGCAAGGGCAAAGCGCCGCGTTGGCGTTAACCTGCCTGGGTTAAATGGCCGGCGCGCGAAAACGCGGCAATTTGCCTTTTACGGCAAGGGCTTTTGCCGTCGTGGTTTTCTCTTTACCGAAAAATGCTCTAATGTCCGCCGTCGCTAAGCGCCCAGGCAATTTACGTGCTATTCAGCGCACGGCACAACCTCGAACTTCGTTAGCAGCCCCAGCCAAAGCGATGCGAAAAGCCTCTGTTTCCCGCAAGACCAAGGAAACCGCGATCGAGGTCCGCGTCGATCTCGACGGCAGCGGCGTGGCCAAAATTTCGACTGGGATCGGTTTTTTCGACCATATGCTGGAGCAGCTCGCACGCCATTCGCTCATCGATATCGAGGTCGCGGCGAAGGGCGACCTCCACATCGATCCGCATCACACGGTTGAAGACACCGGCATTGCGCTGGGACAGGCGGTGCGCCAAGCGCTTGGCGATGCGCGCGGGATCACCCGTTTCGCTGATGTGCATCTGCCCATGGACGAGACGTTGACCCGCGTCGCAATCGATCTTTCGGGCCGGCCGTTCCTCGTCTTCCGGACGCAGTTCACCCGCGCCAAGATCGGCGACTTCGATACTGAGCTGGTGCGCGAATTTTTCCAGGCCTTCGCCACCCACGTGGGGATGAATCTCCACGTCGAGACCTTATATGGCGACAATAGCCATCATATCGCCGAGTCCGCCTTCAAGGGTGTCGCGCGGGCGCTGCGGGCCGCGGTTGCGATCGATGCGCGGCAGATCAGCGAAATTCCTTCGACCAAAGGGTCGTTGTCTGGCTGACGGAAACACGCATGGCCGTCTATACGATTCACCTCCCGAGCTTTCCGCATGAAACGTCGCATCGCGTCTTGCCCAGATCGGCGGCATCCGCCTCGGTCGATGCTGCGGCGACGCAAGCGACGCTTGCTGATGCCGCGTTCGTGCCGGAATGCTTTTCCAGGGCGGCGTTTTTCCTCGGGCCGTTATGGCTTGCCTGGCACAGGCTTTGGCTTGCCCTTGTGGTTTGGCTGGTCGCTTTCTCTCTGCTGACCGATCTCGGGGCTCGCTACGTGGGGTGGGGCGCGGCGGTCGGGATCGGCGTTTTGTTGCAGGCGCTACTCGGCCTCGAAGGCAATAATCTGCGGCGTGGGGAACTCGTGCGGCGCGGCTATCGTCTCGTCGATGTCGCAGTGGGTACCAAGCTCGACGACGCGGAGCGCAGCTTCTATCAGCGTCGCTTCGAGACACAGCCGGCGTCGCCGCCGGCGCCTGGCGGCACCACGCCGTCGCCGCCTTTCAAGCCCATTTCACACCCGGAGGTCATCGGCTTGTTCCCGCTGCCGGAGGATCACCGGTGAGCGTTGCGATCGTTGACTACGGCTCCGGAAATCTGCATTCCGCCCATAAGGCTTTTGAGCGTGCCGCGCGCGAAGCCGGCATTGCCGTCGACATCAAAGTCACGGGCGACCCGCAGGAGGTAGCACGGGCGGAGCGCATCGTGCTGCCGGGCGTCGGCGCCTTCGCCGATTGCCGCCGCGGCCTCGACCGGCTGCCGGGCATGATCGACGCGCTCGATGAGGCTGTACAGCAAAAGGGCCGCCCTTTCCTCGGTATCTGTGTCGGCATGCAGCTGATGGCTGCGCGCGGGCTGGAGTACGAAGAAACGCGCGGGCTCGGCTGGATCGACGGCGACGTTGCCGCGATTACGCCGAGCGATCCGGGGTTGAAAATCCCGCATATGGGCTGGAATACGCTCGATGTCGCCCATGCGCATCCCGTCCTTGCCGGCATTCCGACCGGGCCGAACGGCCTGCATGCCTATTTCGTGCATTCCTTCGCTTTCACTAATGTCGCCACGGACGAGGTTGTCGCCGCGACGGATTATGGCGGACCTGTCGTCGCCATCGTCGGCCGTGACAACATGGTGGGCACCCAGTTCCATCCGGAGAAGAGCCAGAGGCTCGGCTTGGCATTGATCGCCAACTTCCTGCGATGGCAGCCGTGATCCTCTATCCTGCCATTGATCTCAAAGGCGGCGAATGTGTGCGCCTCGTCCATGGCGACATGGCAAAGGCGACTGTGTTCAATTCTGATCCGGCGGCGCAGGCGGAAATTTTCGAGCGGCAGGGCTTCGAATATCTTCACGTCGTCGATCTCGACGGCGCTTTCGCGGGCAAACCGGTGAACGCACGCGCCGTTGACGCTATTCTTGCGCGGATCAAAATGCCGGTGCAGCTCGGCGGCGGTATTCGCGACTTGCGCACGGTCGAGGGCTGGCTCGGCAAAGGCGTGGCGCGGGTGATCATCGGCACGGCGGCAGTGCGCGATCCCGATTTTGTCCGTGCCGCAGCGCGCCGCTATCCCGGACGTATCGCAGTGGGGATCGACGCGCGCGAGGGCAAAGTCGCGGTCGAAGGCTGGGCAGAAACTACGCAGACGAGTGCGCTCGAGCTTGCCCGCAGATTCGCAGATGCCGGCGTCGGCGCGATCGTCTATACGGACATTTCGCGCGACGGCGCACTGCGCGGCCTGAACGTCGAAGCGACCTTGGCGGTCGCTGCTGCGGTGGCGATACCGGTCATCGCCTCGGGCGGACTCGCTTCGCTTGCGGACGTGGAGCGTTTGCTGATGCCGGACTGCGCGAAACTTGCCGGCGCGATCACCGGCCGGGCGCTCTATGATGGGCGGCTCGATGCCAAGGCCGCGCTCGCGCTGATTCATGCGGCCGCGGAGAAGAATCTTGCTTAAGTCGCGCCTCATCCCCTGTCTTGATGTGAAGGACGGCCGCGTCGTCAAGGGCATCAACTTCGTCGATCTGCGCGATGCCGGCGATCCGGTCGCCTGCGCCATGGCCTATGATACGGCGGGCGCCGACGAACTGTGCTTTCTCGATATTACCGCGAGCCATGAGAACCGCGGCATCATTCTCGATGTCGTGCGGCGCACGGCGGAAGCCTGTTTCATGCCGCTTACCGTCGGCGGCGGTGTCCGCGCGATCGAAGACATCCGCAACTTGCTGCTCGCCGGCGCCGACAAAGTGTCGATCATGACGGCGGCGGTGCAAAATCGCGATTTCGTCCGCGCGGCGGCGGAAAAGTTCGGCAGCCAATGCATTGTCGTTGCGATCGATGCGAAAGAGACCGGCCCCGGGCGCTGGGAGATCTTCACCCATGGCGGACGCAATCCGACAGGGCTCGACGCGCTCGCCTATGCGCGCGAGGTCGTGAGCCTCGGCGCGGGTGAAATTCTTCTGACGTCAATGGATCGTGACGGCACCAAGTCCGGCTTCGATTTGCGCCTCACCCGTGCGATCGTCGATGCGGTCGGCGTCCCGGTGATCGCCTCGGGCGGGGTCGGCACTCTCGATCATCTCGTCGAAGGCTTACGCGATGGCGGCGCCAGCGCGGTGCTCGCTGCGTCGATTTTCCATTTCGGCGAATTCAGCATTGCCGAAGCCAAGCATTATATGGCGCGCGCGGGCGTTGCGATGCGGTTGGACGGCTGCACCGTCGCCGCCGCGGCATGAAACTCTAACGGTAACTGGAAGCTTCAATGAGCGATTTCAGCCTGACCGACCTCGTCGCGATCATCGCCAAACGGGCCAGCGCAGATGCCGGCGCGTCCTACACCAAGTCGCTTCTCGATGGCGGTCCCGCCCGCGCGGCCAAGAAAATGGGTGAGGAAGCGGTCGAGACGGTGATTGCCGCAGTCGCCGGCGAACGCGAGCCGCTGGTCCATGAGAGTGCAGATCTCCTCTATCACCTGCTCGTCGTGCTGCAATCGCGCGGCATCGCCTTCACGGAGGTCTTGGCGGAGCTCGAACAGAGGACGGCCCGCTCCGGCCACGAAGAAAAAGCTTCGCGAAAGCCGTAAATTGCGGGAAGATACAGCGCGTCTGGTCTGGAAGAAATATCCCGCCATCCTAGACGCAGGCCATCAGTTCAGAGCCGGCGCTGCCCGAGGAATGAATGGACGAACGCGTCAGTCAAGATGCCGCGATCCTTTCGCCTTATCATCGTTTCACGCGAAGCGAATGGGCAGCATTGCGCGCCGACACGCCGCTCACCTTGACGCTCGACGATCTGAGCAAGCTCCAATCGCTCAACGACCCGATTTCCCTTGATGAAGTGATCGCGATCTATCTGCCCTTGTCGCGTCTCTTGGCGCTTTATGTCGCGGCCACGCAAGGCCTCTTCAAAGCGACGCAGCGCTTTCTCGGCGCCGAGGATGGCAAGATGCCGTATATCATCGGCGTCGCCGGTTCGGTCGCGGTCGGCAAATCGACCCTGTCGCGAGTCATGCGCGCCTTGCTGTCGCGCTGGCCGAACACGCCCAAGGTCGAACTCATCACGACGGACGGTTTTCTCTATCCCAACGCTGTGCTCGAGGCCGAAGGGTTGATGGAAAAAAAGGGTTTTCCAGAGAGCTATGACGGGGCGGCCTTGCTGCGCTTCCTATCGGACGTCAAGGCTGGCACGCGCAATGTCCGGGCGCCGGTCTACTCGCATCTCACCTATGACATGCTGCCGGACGAGAGCATCGTCGTCGATCGGCCCGATATTCTAATCGTCGAAGGGCTCAACGTGCTGCTGCCGGGCAGGGCACCGAAGGACGGACGGGCGAGCCCATTCGTGTCCGACTTCTTCGATTTCTCCGTCTATCTGCACGCCGACGAAACCGATCTCGAGCAATGGTATATCGAGCGGTTCCTGCGGCTGCGGCACACGTCGTTTCGTGATCCGCGTTCCTATTTCCGCAAATATGTCGATCTGCCTGAGAGCGAAGCCGAGGCTGTCGCGCGCGAGATCTGGACGAAGATCAATCTGCGCAATCTGCACGAAAATATTCTGCCGACGCGGGCCAGGACCAATCTCGTGTTGACCAAAGGTGCGAGCCATTCGATCGAGCAGGTCGAACTGCGCAAGCTTTAGTAATTCGTTTCGATGCGGCGGATTAAGATCGACCTGTCAGCGCACGATCGAGGCGCGCGAGATCGATAGGCTTGGTCAGAAATTCATCGACACCCGCAGCGCGTGCGGCCTCTGCCGCCGCTGCCAAGGCATCGGCGGAAACAGCGATGATACGGCAAGGGCAAATTTGCGCCGCGGCTTCCGCGCTGCGGATTCGCCGCGCCAATTCAATGCCATCGAAACCCGGCATGCGGACATCGAGGATGAGCGCGCGGAATGGCTTGCGCGTGCCGGCGATGGCCGATTGCGCTTCGGCGAGTGCAACTTCGCCGTCCTTGACCCGAATGATGCTGGCGCCGCGCTTCTCCAAATGGCTCGTGACGATAAGCGCGTTGATGTCATTGTCCTCGGCGAGCAGGATGTCAAAGCCGTGAAGCGTGACCGGCGTGGCGGCAGGCGTTTCGACCTCGGCCGCGCGCGTACCTGCACCGAGATGTGCAAAGAGGGAACGCGAGCGCAGGGGCTTTACAAGCCAGCCGTCGAACGCGTGTAATGAGTTTTTCCCAAAGGCGCGGCGTTCGAGGGCCGAGAACAGCACGAGGCTTCTGCCGGCGCCCGCGGCGCGGGCCGCTTCGCCCAGACGGTGAGTCGCCTCGTTGCCCAGCGCACAATCGACGATGACGATATCGGGGACGCGGCACGCGTCGCACGCTTCGCGGAGAAATTCGACTCCTTGGTCGATGCTTTCGGCGCGGAAAATCCCGGCTCCTGCCTCGGTCAATCGTTCGGTCAGATAAGGCGCCGCGAAAGGCGAGTTCGCTACGATGAGAACGCGACGTCCGGAAACGCCGGCGTGCGTCGCTGAAATCTCCGTCCCGGCTTCCGCCCGCAACGGCAAAAGGAGTGCAAAGGCCGACCCTCGCGGCGATGTCGCTTCGAGATGCAGACTGCCACCCATGCGCTCGGCGAGCCGTCTTGAGATCGCGAGGCCGAGGCCGGTGCCTCCGTTTCTTTCGGCCTGTTCGAATTCATTGAAAATGGCGCTGCGATTTTGCTCGGCAATGCCGGGCCCCGTGTCAATCACCACAAATTTGATGTGGTCCGCGAATTTGGTGACGCGCAGGCCGACGCCTCCGCGCGATGTGAACTTGACCGCGTTGCCTGCAAGATTGATGAGCACTTGACGCAGTCGTGCGGCATCGCCAACGACGCGGGAGGGAACGCCCGCCGCGATCGAACTCGCGATGTCCAGCCCCTTGGCTTGCGCGCGGGGCGCAAGGAGTTCGATTACGCCTTCGACGAGGCCGACGAGGTCGAACGGCGCTTGCGTTAATTCGAGCTTACCCGCTTCGATTTTCGAAAAATCGAGGATCTCGTCGATCAAGGCCGCGAGCCCCGCCCCGGACGCACGGATTGCTGCAACATAAGTTCTTTGTTCGGGGTCGAGATCGGTCGCGTTCAGGAGTTCGGCCATCCCCAGAATGCCATTGAGCGGTGTGCGGATCTCGTGGCTCACATTGGCGAGAAAACGCGACTTCGCCGCGCTCGCAGCCTCGGCGCGCTCGCGCGCCTCTTCCGCCTCCTTGAGGTCGAAGCTCGTGGTGCCACCGCCAGCGATCCGTCCGAGCGCCGTCGCGGCGTGCCCCTTAAGGCGAGGGTCAAGATGGGCAAGGATGCCGAGGGCACAAACAATTGTTCCTGCCGCGAGCGCGCGGCCGGCAGCGAGCATGGAAATGATGGCAGATGAAAGGGCCTCGCGCATAAGTGCGCAAGCTAGCCGCGAGGCCTTGCAATTTCCTTGCCCGAAAGCGCGAGATTCGGCCCTATTTCAAAAGGCGCTCGAGTGTCTTGCCGGCCTTGCTTTTCAATTCCTTGGCCGTGAGCGTGCCGTCATTGTCCACATCAGCGGCCTTGAAGTCCTTCTCGACGAGCGCAAGATATTCGTCTTTTGTTAGAGTCTTGTCGTTGTCCACATCGGCGGCGGCAAAATCTTCTTTACTGACACGGCCCCTGAGTTCCTTAGCGTCGAGGGTGCCTTCCTTATTCGTGTCGAGTTTGTCGAAGGCGGCACTGGCCGCGGCTTTGGCTTCCGCGAGATCGAGCGTGCCGTCCTTATCGGTGTCGGCACTGGTGAGGACTGACGCGGCCAAAACGCTCGTAGACGTCGATACTGCGGCCACCGGAACGGCAAGGACGCCAACGAGGCCGAAAATCGCGAAAATCGCCTGTTTTTGAGTACGCATCAGATATTCTCCTGTGCATCTGCAAATTGTGCAATGCGAAATTGCGCTGCGTAATATAGGAGCCGATTCGGGGAAAGTCAGCATCGATTAGCGCAGGAATTGTGTAGAAGGCGGTCCGCCTCGGAGCGCGGGCCCGGCAAACGGCCTGCCTAAGACCCTCTTACGCGACGAAGGCTCAAGGTAATTGCTCATGCCGCCCGCAATTGCCGCATAGCATCGATGCGATAGGAGAGAGCTTCGGTGGAGACGGCCCACCGTGTGGGCGCCATCGAGATCGGCGATGGTGCGGGCAAGCTTCAAGACGCGGTGAAAGCCACGGGCCGAAAGGCTTAGACGCTCGGAAGCTTCGCGGAGAAGGACGACCCCCGCCGAATCCGGCCGGGCGACCTCTTCGATGACATGGCCGGGAGCAGCGGCGTTCGCGCCGATGGTCGGCAGGCCGAGTTCGGCATAACGACGCCCCTGGATCCGACGCGCGGCTGCGACGCGGGCGGCGACTTCGGCAGAGCCTTCTGCCGCAGGAGGCAGCATGAGATCGGCGGCGCTGACGGCCGGAACTTCGATCATGAGGTCAATGCGATCGAGGAGCGGGCCTGACAGGCGCGTCTGATATTGGGCGATGCAGCGGGCAACCGGCTGCCGGTTGCAGCTGAAGCCGGGGTCGAGTGCATGGCCGCAGCGGCAAGGGTTCATCGCCGCAACGGGTTGGAAGCGCGCCGGGTAGACGGTGCGGTGGTTCGCCCGCGCGATCGCGACTTCGCCGGTCTCGAGCGGTTGCCGCAAGCTGTCGAGCACCTGCGGTTGGAATTCGGGAAGCTCATCCAAAAAGAGCACGCCTTGATGGGCGAGCGAAATCTCTCCGGCGCGCGCGTGCACACCGCCGCCGACGAGTGCGGGCATCGAAGCCGAATGATGTGGCGCGCGGAACGGGCGTCGATCGGTCAGGGCGCCGCCCGCCAATTGGCCGGCGACCGAATGGATGAGCGACACTTCGAGAAGCTCGCGTGGATTGAGCGGCGGCAAAATCGAGGGAAGGCGCGCCGCGAGCATCGATTTGCCGGCGCCCGGCGGCTCGTTCATCAAAAGGTTATGGCCGCCGGCGGCGGCAATTTCGAGTGCCCGCTTGGCACTCTCCTGACCTTTGATGTCGCGGAGATCAGGCTGCGGTCCGGCTTGTCCGCGCATCGCCGGCACAGGTCGGGCCATCACTTGCACGCCCTTGAAATGATTGGCGAGCTGGATGAGCGAAGCGGGGGCGAGCACATCCATGTCCTGCGATGCCCAGGCGGCCTCTCCGCCGCTCTCGCGAGGGCAGATCAAGCCGTGTCCACGCCCGTTGGCCGCGATCGCAGCCGGCAATACGCCGGCGACAGCAGTGATCGTGCCATCCAGCGCGAGTTCACCGAGAACCGTGTAATTCTGCAGAGCATCCGCCGGGATCGCGCCGATGGCAGCCATGACGGCGATCGCGATCGGCAGGTCGTAATGGCTGCCTTCTTTCGGCAGATCTGCGGGCGCCAGATTGACTGTGATGCGCCTACCGTTATCATTCTTTCGCAGCTTATCCTCGTCTGTCAAAGATACGTGAGTTTTGTCACCTAGTTAGCTGCAATCTGGTGAACATCATTTATCAACCTGTATCATCCGTTGACAGCTCGATTTTGTTGCCCCATAGTTGCCCCGAATTCCCGTAGCGGATAGATCGGGGGAACCAAAGATGAAAAAGCGGCGTAAACCTCGTCCCGCTAAGATGTTCACGGACCGATGGCTGAAGGCGCTCAACCCGGCCAAGCCAGAGCCAGATGCCAAGCCGGGCTGGCGGGAAATGTACTGGGACGCAGGTCTGCCATCCTTCGGCGTGCGCGTTACGGACCGCGGCTCAGCGACCTTTATCGTGATGCGGCGCGTCGATCACAAACTGCTGCGGAGGACCATCGGAAGCGCCTGGCGTGTTCCGCTTAAGCGTGGCGCCGAATTACCTTTTGAGCTTGGCAAGGTTCGCGCAGAAGCTCGACTTGCCCTGCATGACATGGAGGCCGGCGTCGACCCAAAGGCGAAGCGCGAAGAGCAGCGTCGCGAAGCTATGCGTCTCCGGGAGAATAACTTCGCCGTGGTCGCGGACGCGTTCATCGCGCAGCACGTCAAAAAACTGCGTTCCAACGCCAACGTTACCTCTGCTTTTCGGCGTGTGCTCATTCCTCGCTTCGGCGATCAGCCTATTGCCCAAATACTGAGAACGGATGTGATCCGGTTGGTCCGCGAAATCGCCGCCGATCGGCCGTACGCGGCCTACCAGGTGTTGGCCTATTGCCGGAAGCTGTTCGGCTGGGCGATCGCGCAGGATATTTATGGCCTTGAGGCCTCGCCGTGCGATCGCATATCTGCGGAAGATCTAATTGGACCGCGAACATCGCGGCAGCGTGTGCTTGATGATCGCGAACTGATAGAGATCTGGCGTGCCTCGTCGAAACTCGCCCCGCCGTTCGGGCCATTCGCGAGGATGCTTTTGCTGACCGGACAGAGGCTCCGCGAAGTTGCGCAAGCTAAATGGGCTGAGTTCGACCTGGATAAGGCGCTCTGGACCATACCCGCTGAGCGCATGAAGGGCGATGCTTCGCATGAGGTCCCGCTATCGCAGCCCATGATCGCGCTTCTCAACGCCATGCCGCGCAGCCAGGGGCCGTATGTCTTTTCGACGACTGGCGGCGACCGACCGATTTCCGGCTTCAGCAAAGCCAAATCGCGGTTCGACAAGCTGCTTAACGGTATTGCTGGTTGGCGATTCCACGATCTACGCCGCACTATGCGAACGCATTTGGGCGGCCTTCCTGTGCCGGCCAATGTGGCGGAATTGGTCATCGCTCATGCGCAGCCTGGCTTGCATAAGGTGTACGACCTGCACTCGTATCGCGACGAGAAGCGGCGTGCGCTTGAACTTTGGGCCGATCGCCTTTTGTCGATCGTTGAGCCGTCGAGCGATAAGAGAGTCCTTCGACTGAGGGGCTAGCAACGATGAACTTCGAGAGCTTCGGAATCACTGAGCATGAAGAATGCATCAGACTTCTTACGGAGCCGTTTTTGGCGGAGGCCGAAGGCCTGCTTGCACGGACCTCTCCAGATGACGAGTTGAGGGATCAATTCGCTCTTCGCCTCTGGAAAACCTTGGGGGCTCGGAGGGACAAAAGGCCGAGGCTCGCAGCGTCTCGTGACGCATTGCTAAGAATCAAACGCAGCGCCTCCGCCTTGGAGAGGACATCAGGGGCGCCGGCTCCGATGAATTCTTCTGGATTGAAGTGCTCGGCGGCGCTCCAGACATCCAGGAAAATGCGGAGGCATTGATTGAGGCGCTTGAGGGCCTCGAAGGTGCGATTGCTGCGTCTTGCCAGAAGATGAACGCGCTCAAAGATGGACCGCCAGAAATCGAGAGGCATGTGCTGGTGGCGTGGCTGCGCGATCTAGAGGAAGTATGTCGAGGGACCGCAAGTAAATATACTTACGACGATGTAACCGGCGAATATAAGGGCGTGGGGCTAACGCTCCTTAGGGGATTTGAGGCCGCAGTCTGCGAGCTTCGAACACCGCGTCCCCGTCTCGGATGCCGCCCTTGCCAAGTTCCTTGGAAGACAAAGGGACAAAAGTAGCGATAAGAAGAACTAGCATGTCCCTTTGTATAATTAGATCTGATCAGGCCCAATCCTTCGGAAACGCTGGCAAACGCTGGCGTGTGCGAAGGATTGAAATATGCGAACGATTCTGCGCTACCGAGACCTAAAAGCCAAAGGCGTTGCCGGATCCCGACAGACCTTGCATCGACTGCGCAAGGACGATCCGACTTTTCCGGTTGCCGTGCTGATCGGCGCCGGTATCGGATGGCACGAGCACGAGATTGACGCGTGGCTCGCTGCCCGCCCGCGAGTTCGCAAGGGCTGGACGCCCGTTTCGCGGCAAGGTGCCTCTCCACCGCAGAACACAGAGCCCTCACCGGCCCTCACGGCAGAGGGAGGCGCATGAGAGATGGCTCCCCAAAATGTGTCGGGGTCCGATGATCGTGGCGACGATCATGGACCCCGAGGAATTGAGCGCTTTAGGCGGCAGCTCGATTTCTCTGATACGCCAAAATCCAACATTGAGCAACTGAACGATGCAATTGCTCGTCCTCGAGAAGATCGAGGGCGAGCAATGAACGACCAACCGCAATTCAGCCATCTCGAAGACGCGACCCTTTTTCCCTCGGCCCCGCGGCCGGCGGAGCCAGAGCCAAGCTCTGAAGAACGCCGTTGGCATCCCGAAGATCCCGATGTCGTAATAGGCGACCAGCCGGCAGTTGCGGTCTATGTAAATTCCTTCGGCGCGGTCATCGTTCGGCAAGAAAGGCGCTGGGACGAAGAAGAAGACGCCTGTATCGGCGTTCGCCCCGAAGTCCTGCATCTGCTCATCGCGGCACTCACCCGCTATTTGCCGTGATGAGCCGATGATATGGGGCGCCGACACAACAAGAGAAATGCGATTGCCGGGCAATTTGCCGCCCGGCCGATCGCCATGCTCGAAGTCGCCGGCCTATCGGGTTCTGAGCCGAGCCGCACACCAAGTGTTAGCACGCATCGAGATCGAGCACGCCCATCATGGCGGCGCCGACAACGGCCAGCTTCCGGTCACCTATGCCGATTTTCAAAAATACGGAATCCATCTGCACGCCATTGCGCCGGCCGTTCGTGAACTTGAGGCACTAGGTTTCATCGAAGTGACACAACGCGGTTGCGGTGGAAACGCCGAGTTCAGGCAGCCGAGCCTTTATCGGATCACCTATCGGCACGCGAAGAACGAAACCGGCGACGGGACGCATGAGTGGCGACGCCTTGAGACCGACGAAACGGCCGAGGCCGTCGCCAACGCAGCGCGTCACAACGCCGATCGGAAGAAAATTGCGGGGAGCAAAAAACAAAATTTCGCTGCCGGTTTCCGCGCCGTTTCGCTGTCGAAAACCGACAGCGAAAATGGCGGAGCCCCGCTGTCGGAAACCGGCAGTACCAGCCCACTGTCGAAAACCGGCAGTACTTTCTAGAATATCGGTATGGGACCACGGCATGCACGCACGGGAGCGATAGGCACTATTTCTCGCACGCTATGACAATTCCGAGGTTTCGCGGCGGGTCGGCGTGCGTCTGAGAGCATTCAAAAATTTGATAATTTCAGCCGTGTCGGATTTTGGTATGTGATAGCTGATCACGTGCCCGGAATATTTTTCTTGCTGTTAAACAATGAGATAGTTTGAGCGTATTGCGTTTTGACGCATCTCGGGCATCATTAGGGCAACCGAGGAGCGCGATGGATTTTCGTATGAGCTCTAAACCCAGTCGCAAGCCCAGATGCTCGATCTGCGCACATCCGGAGCGCCATCGCATTGAGGCGCTGCGCGTTGCCGGCGTCTCGCTTGAGGCCATAGCCGCGAAGTTCGGCGTGCATCGTGACGCGATCTGGCGGCACTGCCGAAAGCACGTGACCGAAGACACAAGGGCCATGTACCTTGCCGACACGCCCTTGCGGGAATTGGCCGCGCGCGCCGCTGAGGAAGGCGTGGGCTTGATTGATTACTTCAACCTGGTCCGATCCACCGTCATTCAACAATTGCTGCTGGCGGCCTCCGTAAACGATCGTGCGGCCACGGCCTCCCTTTCGGGGCGCGCTGTCGATGTTCTGCGTGAGATCGGTCGTCTGACAGGCGAGATCCAGAGGATCGGCAACCTAACCATCAACAACAACACTGCGGTTTTCCTGAATTCGCCGGCCTTCGCTCAGCTTCAGGAAATGCTCATTGGACGCCTCGCGGGCTTCCCTGAGGCTCTGGCGGCCGTTGTGGACGGTCTGCACGAGCTTGAAGAGAGCCAACCAACCGAACCTGCGCGCGCCATGCTCACCCTACCGGCCGTTGGAGGCATGAATGTCGCAGCGTGAGGCTGGCATCTTCGGCCGCCTTGCGGAGCGGCTATCGAGCGATTGGCGTGTCCTGGCGCGCCCGAACCAGTTGCCGCCGCCTGGCGACTGGTCTGTGTGGCTACTGCTCGCCGGCCGCGGGTTCGGCAAGACCCGGGCTGGGGCCGAGTGGGTCAAGTCGCAACTGCGTGCCGGCTGCAACAGATTGGCGCTTGTCGGGCCGACGGCCGCGGACATTCGCGATGTGATGATCGAAGGCCAAAGCGGTATCCTCGCGATCTCGCCGAAACACGACCGGCCTGAATATGAGCCATCCAAGCGTAGGCTCACTTGGCCAAATGGAGCGATGGCCACCGCCTACTCTGCTGACGAGCCCGAACGGTTGCGGGGCCCGCAATTTGACGGAGCCTGGTGCGACGAGCTGGCCGCGTGGCGATACCCTCAAGCCGCCTGGGATCTTTTGCAGCTCGGACTCCGGCTCGGTCACCATCCTCGCACTGTTGTCACTACGACACCGAAGCCGATCTTGATCGTCAAACAACTCCTGGCGCGCGAAGGCGCAGGCGTTGTGGTCACGCGCGGCTCGACCTTCGACAACCGGGCAAACTTACCCGCGGCGTTCTTCGAGGAAATCGTATCACGCTACCGTGGCACGCGGCTTGGCCGTCAGGAACTCGAGGCAGAGCTTCTAGAAGACACGCCAGGCGCGCTGTGGCAGCAGAGTTGGCTTGATCGCGATCGCGTTGATAAAGCGCCAGAGCTTACCCGCATTGTTGTTGCGATCGATCCTGCTGTGAGCAGCGGCGAAGGCGCGGACGAGACGGGCATCATTGTTGCTGGGCTGGGCCGCGACGAACATGCCTATGTGCTGGACGATTTGTCCGGTCGCTATGGACCGCCAGAATGGGCTGCGCGAGCGATCGACGCCTACCGCACTCACAAAGCCGATCGGATAGTCGCTGAAGTAAACCAAGGCGGCGCGATGGTTAAGTCAACCGTTCGTATGATCGATGCGAGCGTGCCGTACAAGCCGGTTCACGCAAGTCGCGGCAAGGTCGCGCGAGCTGAGCCAGTGAGCGCAATCTACGAGCAGCGGAAGGTCCATCACGTGGGCGCCCTGCCAACGCTCGAAGAACAGATGTGCGCGTTCACAAGCGATTTTGACCGAAGCCGGGCTGGCTATTCGCCCGACCGAGTTGACGCGCTTGTCTGGGCACTAACTGAACTTATTGTCAGCGCTCGTCCGACGGTTCCGTTGGTCGCGCCGATCTTCCTCAATCTGGCGGCGCCGGAGTTCGGCAGCGGTTCGATATGGGCCGCGGAGCAGGCGTATTACGACAAACGCAATCAAGGTTTTACGATCAAGAGAGGGCTTTAGGAATGGGAAGGTATGCGATCCGGATGCGGCCGGTCGATGACGTAACGCCGGGCGAGTATCCGACAACACTTTTGTCGGCGTTGCGCGCACTCGGCATCACGATAAATGAGACGCCGCTGACTGATGCCGAATTGCACCGCAAGCTGCATGACAGGGGATTGTCTATGGCCGATCGTGAGGCGATCCGCGCAGCCATGCACAAACACAAACTAATGAGGGCATGACAAATGACAACTGTTGATGAAGCCAACGCGACGCGGACAAGCCTACGGACGCAACTCGACGAGGCCCGCGCGGCACTAGCGCAGCTCGACGCGCGCCGGCAAGAGCTTGCGTTCGAGGCGCACGCTAACGGCGGTGAGGCGAAGAAAGAGCTGGACAAGCTAAACAAAACGCGCGCAACACATGTTGCGGAAATTGAAACTTTGGAAATAGCAATATTGGAGGCGAGCCGGCACATCCAAGAGGCCGAGCATGCCGCAAATGTCGCCGCACTTTCGACTTGTGCGGAACGCGCGCTGCAGATCGGCAGCGAAAATGTTGAGCATGCACGAAAGATCGATGAGGCGCTTGCCACAATTGTCGAACATTCGAACGCCTCTGTGGCCGGTCTGCGCGAGCTGAACGCTCTAGGTTGTGGCTATCCGAACGAACACCAATTTCATAGTCTTGGCACGAGGTCGCTGAAGTCCGGCCTGATGTCTTCGCCGCTGCAGCTTGAGCATCTCCCACCTAGCGAGAGGCACTCCTTCACCGAGTTTGTTACAGGTTGGGCTGATGGCACGATTGCGCGTTGGAGCGAACCGCTCCTGCAAAAGCTCGCTGCAGAATAAGGAAGGGAACGGCCGATGCTTAAGCGCGTTATTCGAAAATTTCGCATTGACGAGATTTCCGCCGTCGATCGTCCCGCGCAAGACGATGCGCGGGTGAGAATCATGAAGCGCAACACTGGGGAGATGACAGTGACAGATACAATTGCGAAAGCCGCAGGCCTAGCCGATGTGGCACTCACCGGGTTGGCGCGTAACCTGCGCAAAGCTCATCCCGAGCTCACAGAAGAGATGGCCTTTGCTAAAGTCTATAGCGACCCGGCGAACATCGCACTGCGAACGGCTGAGCGACGCGGCGCGATGCAGAAACTCTATCCGCCTGTCGCGCGGACTGAGCCAGAGACCGAATACGGCAACAGCCCCGGCACTGGCCTGGCGGCGCTGGAGAAGCTCGCCATAGAATTCCGGCGCGACCATCCGTTTTTGACGCCCGAGCAAAGCTTCGCCGCGGTCTACACCGATCCGGCAAATTCGGCACTCGCCGCAAACGAACGCGCCAGCGCGCGCGAAAAGCTGTATTCGCCTCACGTGCGGATTATGGCGTGAATTGCCGGCGGCCGCTAGACATCTGCCGGCACAACCGCGCGGCTCTCTCTTTCTCCCCGCGCGCAGCGGCCGGCGTCATCGCCTGGCGCCGGCCGCAATCAATTGAGAAAGAATTGTCATGATGCGCGCATTCGCCTCTGCTCTATCTGACGACGGCAAGCGCGCGCTGGCGACTGTGACCGGCGCGGTACGATCGTTTGGAGGCGCCGAAGATCTCGTTCGGAACTTCGCGCTTGAACTGGCCGGAATGGAGGATGCTGAAGCTGCCGCTGAGCTTCAAAGAATCAGCCGCGAGCTATTTGAGCAGGCGATGCGCAATCAGCCAGCGCTTTCCAGAACGATCGCAAACGGACTCGTGATCGGGTTTTGCGAACTCGTTGTCGCGCGGCGTCGAGAAATCATTGCACACGAAGCAGGCCACGCATGACGGTCTTTAGTCTCTCCGGGATGGCCGCGCATTTGCTGACGATGGAGGCAGACGTTGAGCTGGCGAAAGAGGCAGCGGTCGAGCGGGCTTGCCAGATGGTCAAGAAAGAGGCCAAGGATTCGCTTGGCCATTATCATCTTGGATGGCCGCGGCTGAAGCCTGAGACGATTGCGCGCAAGGCAACCGGCGATTTTCCACTGCTAGAAACCGGCGAGATGCGCGAACTCGATCGAGCACACGGTCACTCGCGAAGGGGAAGAGGTCGTAGGTTATGTTGGCTCAAATAATATGAAAGCCGTCTGGCAGGAACTAGGCACGTCGCGCGGTATTCCGCCGCGTTCGTTCCTCGGCGGCGCAGCCATGCGCAAAGAAAAACCAATCCACGAAATGACCGCGCGTTTGATCTTCGGGGCGATGCTGCGGGGCGGACCAAACTATCGAGAGTTTCGCGAGGCTCTCCATCTCATGAAGGCGGTCGGCCATGAGCTTAAGAAAGTTTGGGACGATTTCATCGATGACGACAAGGATGACCGAGACAAATGACGCCCGACGCAGACGATTACGACGTGAGGTCCATGAGGTCGCGCGTGCCGCGAGGTGACGGCGCCGCTCTCTAACGTGATCGTGCCTCATCCTTCCCATAACTCGGAATTTCGTTGCGCGATTAAGCGCATAGAGTCAGGGATATGGGTATGGACGAGCAGCCGCAAGACGATGACGAAGGATGGCGGGTATTGCCCCTACCGCCTCGAAGTGGTTGGCGCGACTTTTGGGCGCAACATGTCGAGCTTATCAATGATCTTGGCTGCCAGTTTTTCTTCGCGGGCGCGCTGTGTTTTGCAATTGGTGCTTGGTCATTTGGTGCCGACATGACCATGGCTGCGTCAGCATTGTTCTTTGCGTGGCTATTCGGGGGTGTAGGCCTATGGCTCACTTCGAGAATCTCAGCGCCCGCAAAGGTCTTTTGGGCAACTGTTTTCCTTGTCGGCTGCGTGGCACAAGCGGGCGCGATATATACTCATTTCCATACATCAGCAGCGCAGCAGCAGCCTATCGCCTCAAACCAATGTGACGTCAGTCCGAACGCCCCCGGTTGGCTTCAGATCGCTGCCAAAGAATGCGGTCAAAAGGAACTGAGATGGCCGGAAGAGAACCTCCGTATCAATGATTACTTTGCCAGTCTGAAAGACGGGAAACACCATCGCCAGGACATAGAAGACCGATCGTCCGATTGGGCGTCTCCTTTCGTCGAATGGGTAATGGACCAAGTGCAGAAGCCTGGGCCTCGGAGCATTGATCCGTTGGCATGGCTCAAGTGGGGAAAGGCAGCCGAAAACCCCGAAAACGGATCCATTGTCGTCTTACGGAACAATGGCATCCCTCACGTCGGGTTCTACTACCGGGATGACGGAGATCGCATTGACGTTTTGGGCGGCAATCAGGACGACCAAGTTAAGATATCGGACTATCCGAAATCGGCAGTGCTCGGTTACCGAGTGCCCGCAGACAATTAGATGTCTTCAACACTACCGCCCGACGAAGCCGACGCGCTGGGCTGGCCGATGTCCTGACGCTTGGCGGAATAGCCTTTACTGACTATTCCCCGCCGGATGTGCAGACGATCACCTTAAAAGAATCTTCCAGAAATTTCATAGCCTGCGACGCGAGAGCCGCAACGGTTCTCAGTTCACCCTTGATTTCCACGGAAATAGCACTCGGCGCGTCGAAGATTAGCTCGTCCCAGCGACTGTGGTCCCAGCCATGTGGTTCGGGCCGAACACTCGCGGAATGCGTGACGGTTCTCTCGTCAGCCTTTCGATCGAGAATCATATGCTTTTGGGCCTCAGCTATATCGTGGACTATTCTAAATGCCTCCGACCGCGCGCTGAGCGCACCTTTGAATGCTCCTTCATTGCGATGGGCTGTGAGTTTTCGATCCTTCATAAAATGAAAAAGGTGCGATGCCAGCGTCTCGATGCTGGCGCAAGCGTTGAATGCGCGGCGCGCGTCGTCGCAATGCTTTAGCGCTTCCTCGACGTTTGGCTTGGTGATTAGCTCAAGAAATTCCGCAGGCGTCAAAGCAAGGATCATCCTTAAGTGCGAAACGCGCGTCTTCGTGGCTTTGCGCCTGCCGGATCCGCAATGCCGAGCGCGAACACCTTGGCGTCGTCGTCGAGAGGCTGGAACTCTAGCCGCAGAGCGAGGATTGCCGAGAACGCCGAGCCGAGGCAGAATGACGCTGAAACTTTAGCGAGTACTGGGCTTAGGGGAACGCCACGTTGTCCAGTCGCATCGTCATTACGCTTGCCACCATCGTTTGCTCCGCCATTGCGGCAGATGCACAAAATAAAAACGCGAACGATCAGGCTTCGCAATCAATGGTAAGTGCCATTTTTGCTCGCTACGGATTTCATTTGGATCCAAAAGTTTCGACCACCGAGTGTAATGTGCTTATGAATTTGGATCAAAAAACGTTTCTAGATAAGTTCCAAGAAATACAGAAACTTGGGCTCCTGAATGAAACATTAAATAGCTCAGACGTTTTCACAGAACCAAATACAATGTCACTGGCATTTTTATTTCAAATGATCCCTGCCGCCACAAAAGAAGTATATGACGAAAACGCAGACGCCGATAAGTGCTCATTTGAGCAAACAATGACAATTCTTGACGATTATGGGAATAACAAGACAGTTCGGGCTCTTTCCTACAACTTTACAAGGGGCGATCTATAAAAAAATAAATTGGGATAACTTTCCGAACCAAAATATGGTCAAAGTCGCGCCGGGATTTCGGTTCTATCCGGAATTTGAGGCCCTCATTTCTGTCGAGCACGCCCAATAACCCAAGGGCGCCTCCGGAGATGCAGCTATCTCTCAATTCGGACAAAGGCGGCTGGCGCCGCGCCAATCGTCCCAAATGGCCTGCCGCGCCGCGTCAAGCGTTATCATGCCGGAGCATACCGCGGCGGCAAGACAGGCTTCTATCGCATCCTTCTTTTTCGCCTCCTCCCATGGCTCCAAGGCGAGATTATTCGGACTATAGACGGCACCGCCGAGGTCAATTGGGATCAGGTGGTCGAGTTCGAAGCGGGTTTCATCTGCTTCAGTGAGCCCGGCCGCGCGAAGCTTTTCCAGCTTGATTTCATGGCTGATCGAATAAGACGGCCGAACCGTCTTCGTCCATCCTTCTTTGCAGATCGTGTCGCCGATCGTCGCCTGAGTAACTGCCGGGTTGAGCGGTAGGTCAGTGGCCGGCGGCACGTCTTGGGCATGCGCGCCGAAGGCTGCTAAACCCGCAATTGCGATCACGATTACCCGCGAAATCATCGTAGGCCGGCGCCTTGCTGGCGCGTTCCTCTTCTCATCTCCGCCGCCAGCGGCCGTTGCGTCTCAGTTCGAGATCTGGCGATCCCTTGATCCCCTATCGTCTCTGCGCTCCCCACCTCATATATGCTTGGCGCGGGACATGAAGGATGTGCGGTATGACGTGGTATGTGAAGGCCAGAGACACTGAGGGAGCTGTCTATTCCATTCTTTGCGATGAGCCGGCACAGGTTTTGGAAAACTTGGCAGAGCAGCGAATAATGGGACGCGACGCTTGGATTGAGGATACGAGCGGCAAAATCATTAACGAATCAATCTTATCGGGGAGCAAACAGAAAGATGCCTAGAACGGCCGCCGGCCTCACGGCATCAATCCTCATTTCCGCTGCCATTATAAGCCCCGCTGACAGCCGCCATTTTCCAGGCCATCATGGAGCGGGAGGGTCTGCAAAACGCGCCAGTGAGGCGCGCTGTGGGCCGAGAGTTCGAGCAGCACCGTGCTTTGCCAATCCCGACCCGTCGCCCCGTGTCGCCAAATTGGCAAGACAGCGCGGACGACTCAATTTTGCGATTTTCGGGCGTTCCTGTATTCAGCGAGAATGTCGTTATTGATCTCGCGCAGCGTCTCGGCGTCCATTTGTTTTGCGCGATCGTCAATTTCCGTAACGACACGCTTAATGTCGTCCTTCACCAAAGAAAACGGCGCCCTGATTCCACGAAGCTTATATTCGGCCTCGACGTCATCCAATTGTTGCCGACCGGCCGTTGCCACAGCGACCGCCCACGCATGAAATCGCTCTAAGAAAAGCTTCTGTAACTGATCAGCTTCGATGAATTGGAACTGCCGTCCGCGATCCGTATAGCTTTGCAGGTGCTCCATGGGGCCCTTTGCCATTATGAAATGAGCTGCTGCGATTGCCTCGGCATCGTCGGTTTGTGACATTGGCCACTCCCTCCAATCATTCGCACCACTGTCGCGGCATCGCATGGAGATTTCTATGCGTCAAAGCGTCAATCCGTCGCGCCACTTCCGCTTCTTCCTCAGCCTCATGGCGACGCGCTGCTCGGCCGGCCGACGAGGAGCGGACGGGTTTGATCAGGCCGGTCGTTCTTCGCTGTTCGATTGTTCGTCCCGACGATCGCGATTAAAGCAGCCAAAATGACAATGATTGCGCAGCCGAGGTAGCCAATTCGCATCCGATAGCTTGTCTTCACAGCCTGGCTTCCTCAACCCACTATTTTATGGCCCGCTTCTTCCTCAGCCTCACCCCATGTCCCTCACCATTCTCGGCGACGAAGATCACGCCCGCTGCCTCGAGCGCGGCTTGGATCGCCCGAAGAGTTGACGCCTTCGGGTCGGACGATCCTCGTTCGATATTGTTTAGCCCCGTCACCGATATTCCAGCTCGCTCAGCGAGATCGGCCTGAGTAAGCCCGAGCATCGCTCGAGCGCCACGAATTTGCTCTGCGCTTATCATCAGAACAGAATACAGCAGGCTAGAGCTTTTCTCAACCGCACTTGCTTTTCTCTCCACTTATGTTAAATTCAATGCCGCTTGATAATTTAGCAAGTGGAGCAACCCCCCAATGTCGAACACACCCGTTCCGGCCGCCGCTACCGGCTTGCCTCAAACCACCGCAGCGCTGGGCCGCATTCCGGCCGGTGCTCCCTCTGTTTTCTCTGACCGTAGAAGCCTGCTTCGCGCCCTTGCCGGCGCCGCGGTGCTCGGGGCCGCTGCCGGCCTGGAAACCTCGCCAGCGGCCGCCACTGAGTCATCTGACGCCATCGATCCCGTCTTTGCCGCGATCGAAAAACATAGACGGCTCTCGGCCGAGTTCAGCCGCGTTTGCGTGCTGACAGACGAAACCCCGGAACTGGAAGGCCGAGAGCCCACCACAGCCGAAAATGATCTTTACGAGCGTGCGGTCGCGTCGGAAGACGCAGCTCTTGATGAGCTAGTCGAGACAGTTCCACTCACCGTTGCCGGCATTCGCGCGATGCTCACCCATGTTTTCGATCGCGGAATTTTCGACGCGTTAGACGGGGAGCAAAACAAGGCCTGCATTGCCGCCGTCCTGCGCTCGCCAGTGCTCGGGGGAGGTTCCGATGTGTGAAGGCCGCTTAGCAACAGGGCGCGAAAAGGAAGCCCGCGACCGTCTTCGATGCGCTTTATCTCGCTTGGACGCGCGCGTGCACCGATGATCTGGCCTTCTGTAGCTCAATGAACTTGGTTTTGTCCTCGGCCAACAAACCGAACAATATTTTTCGCTCAGCCTTAGTAGTAGCAGCGTTCCTAAGTTTCCGAAGCCACTTTAAATTCTGATCGTTGACGAACCTGTCCATGTCCATAGCTGCCCCCTTTCACAGGTTGGGGTAGCGGGACGACAGGATGCGCCTTTCCTGGAAGAAAGTACGGTCCGCAAAAAAGAAAATTAACAACCGGAACCTTTTGGCTTGGCGCTAGTTTGTGCACTTTCCCAATCCTCTAACACCTTCACAATATCGAGTCGACGTTGCCCACTTCGCCGAATTCAATGAACCGCGCGTTTCCTAAGCTGCGCCTCTGGCTCGCCCGCCGCTTCGTGCGCTTGGCGCGGCTGTCGATTACCGTCGCCGAGCGCCTGTCGCCGGAGCTGTTCCCGCCGCCGGCGGACCATTAAACGTTGGGGCTCCCTTAGGCATTCCTATAGCTTTTCGGATGAACTCGGATGCGTGCTTGCTTGGGGCTTGCCGGGCCGCAGCAACCTTTTTGTTGCTGTCTTTCGGCGCTGAATTCTCCACCTTTCCCTGCTTGACGGCGGACTTGAGGGATTTGATGTTGATTTTCAACTTAGCAATCTCCCGGTCCGTTACATCCTTCGAATTCTCCCTGATTTTCATCGTTTTGGCTTTCAATGCCTTCAAAAGTTGGCGTAGGCCAGCTAGTGCATCCTTTGGGCTTTCCATAGATCATTCCTCCCTGCTTCAGCCCAATATACCATAGCGAATTGACGGCGCGAGCGTCGCTTAGTTTCGCCAAAGTAGCAGGGCGCGACTTTGGGTCTCTCCCCCCCTTAACTCGTGGCGCGGCTCTCAGTGACGATAGCGGAGCGGCTGTCGCCGGAGCTGTACGAGGGGCTTTAGGAATTGACCTCATTGATCGATCAAACGCACAAGGTTGGCGATCCCTTGCAGCTTGGTTTTGATTTCCTTCAGGGCGCGCAGAGCGTCTTCGGTATCGCCATTTGTGATGGCATTCTCGCAGGGTGTCATCTCCCATTGAATGAGGCGCAGCAACGCGTTGTAGGCTTCGTCCTTGTTGCTCATGGGCGTCGAACTCCTCTCAAAATGTCGCGCCTGTATTTCGCCCTCTGCCGACCGCCCGATGCGCGCGCCAGTCTGGCATGATGTTCACGGCCCGCTCAGTTTCAATGGCAGCTATCGCAGCATTCCTCGCCTGCCCAGGCCTCTCGCCCTTCTTTGACGAGGAACCAAACGATCCCTAGCGAAACGACGGAGTTGATCCACCATGCGCCGATCACATATTGGGCTGTCAAGCCGACAACCACTACGACCGAAAGCCACCCACACGTGACCGATTCCATGGCATCGGTTCTTAGCGCCCGGCTCCCGATTTGCTCGGCAATGGCAATCTTGCGTTTGGCTAAGAAATACATGATCGGAATTGAGCCCAAAGCGACCAAGAGGCCTGGCATTGAAAATTCTTGCGCCCGTCGCATCCATAAGCTCCAGCCGGCGCTGATCACGACATAGGCCGCCAGCGCAAATAGAAGTGCACCGCCAATCTTGCTGGCGCGCTGTTCGGCATCCTCCGAGAATTTCTCCCCCTGCCGCAGTTCGATGGTGAGGCGCCAAATCAGGACGCTGGCCGACATTAGTTCGATGACGCTATCGAGCCCAAAAGCCAGCAGCGTAATGCTGTGGGCAGCGACACCAGACACAATCGCTACAAAGGCCTCGATCATCATCCAAGCAATCGTGAGCCATTCCAGCCAGAAAGCTTGCCTGACAAGATCGGTGCGTTTTTCAGTCTGAGCAGTGGTCATGTGGAGGTGACGAACAGGCCGTCGAGGCCGTGGCCTTTGAGATGCGCGATCGTCGGGGGTTCGGGTGTCATTGGAGGGCGCGAGCAATAAAAAGCCGGCAGCGCGAACTGCCGGCGTGAAGTTTTGGGAGGAAACAATACTTGGCGAGAATGACGGCTGCCGATCGCGCCGACAATGGAGATTGCGGGGGACGAGACGTTCAAAGTGGGATTGTCCAGAGCTGTGCTAATTGCGCAACATTTCCGAGCTTTATTTGAGATGTGCGATTGTTGTGGTTCGAAATTGTCCAAACGTTGCCCAATATGTTGCCCCGAGCTGGTTTCAGAGCAAGAAATGAACAACATGTGTCAATTAACTCATTGTAGTAGCTGACGTATCACCGGAGATTCGAACTGGAGACCCCCAGATTGACTGTGATGCGCTTTGCCGGCAAAGCCAGCCCGGCGGCATTGAGCGCCGCGCGCACCCTTTCGCGTGATTCAGCTACAGCCTTGTCGCCAAGGCCGACGACGGTGAAAACGACACTGCCGTTGGCGATCTGCACCTGCACATCGACCGGCCTGGCCTCGATCCCCTCGAAGGCAACCGTCGCAACCCTTACTACCATCGCGCCCCTCCACGCGGCAGGCAGAAGAACGCGCGTCGATTTAGCGGCAACCGCCACGCGCTCTCTTCGTTTCCGCATGCTCTGCGCGAACCCGGCGCCGAGACATACTTAAGCTTAGGCAGATTGGAGTAGGCTATTATGCACTTGTGCTAAGTCAAGTGCATAATCGCCTTGGAGTAGCAAGAACATAAGTGAACATTCGCCATCGGCCTAACCTCCGTGACGGATTGATCACAGTTGTGACTTTACACCGGGATCAGTGCGCGGGAGTTGCGGCGCCTCGCCTCTTCGGCCAAGTGTGACTCGGTCGCCTCAGAGTGTCTTGCATGTTCGCCGCCCGCCCTGCTTTCGGTGATCCCGCCGCGGAAGCGGCGCGGTTTCTGTGCCGACTGGCGCTCATCATTTTGATGATTCTCACACCGCTTGCAGAGACGGCCGCGCATGGCGTGCTCTACGTCCTACTCCCGGTCGGCGCGAGCGTTCTGGTTATCTCCGGCGCCCTTTCCGGTGGCATACGCGGACGAGAGCATTTTTTTGACCAGCTCATCAGCCCGATCGGCCTCACCGCGCTGTTTCTCGCCTTCTGGGCAGCGCTCTCGCTTATCTGGACACCGTTCTCCGCCGAGGCTGCGGCTCGGTTCGGCAAAGCGCTCGGGACCGGCGTAGTAGTTTTGTTCGCGATTGCCTTCCTGCCGGAAAAGACCAAGGCCTCGAATCTCTATCTTTTGCCGATCGGAGTTGGAATTACGGCCATCGTAACCGCCCTCATTATCCTTTTCGGGCCGCAAACATTCTGGAAGGGTGCTGATCCCGACTATACTTTGGCGCAACGCTGCATCATGTCGGTGTCAATCCTGCTTTGGCCGGCACTCGGCGCCTTGGCCTTGCGAGAACATTGGATCACGGCGGCAGCGCTCGCCGCAGTGGTCACCATGGCGGCGCTCACGGCCTTCGAACCAATCGCACTGGTGGCGATCGCGGTGGGCGCGGTCGTCTACGCAATCGCCATGACACAGGCGCTGCGCACTGCCGAGGTTGCGGCCTTCGCCATGGTCTGCGTGGTGCTGTTAGCGCCGATCTTCGCTTTGTTCGCGCTCCCTGTCACCGCCTTGGCGCATCTGCCGCGCAACGGGTCGGTTTTCGTCTTCGCCAACGTGGTCGCGACGCATTGGCCGCGGCTCATTACCGGACACGGGCTTGATTTCGCGGCGCGCGCGATCGAACTCGGGGTTCTGCCGCCTGATGCGCCACGCGGTATCCTGTTCACGATCTGGTATGAGCTCGGCCTTCTCGGCGCCGTCGCTTTTGCAATTCTCAGCGCGTGCGTGTTTCTGGCTGCGGGCCGCGCGGCGCCCCACGCCGCGCCCGCGCTCATCGCCGGCCTCGTCGCCGGCTTGGTCATCGCGTTATTGGGAGCGGAGACGACGCAGCTCTGGTGGATAACGCTGAGCGGGCTCGCCGCTATCGCCTTCGCGCTTCTGCTCAAAGGTCATCCCCGCGCGAAACGCCCGCCAGCGCCGGTCAATGACGAAGAGACGGATCAGGCGCTGGAGAGCTGAATAGCAACGGAGTCTTCCGTCGGCTCGAATTGCGTTTGGAAGAAGCTCATATATTTGCCGCCGCGCGCGATCAGTTCCGCATGGCTGCCGGCTTCGACTGCGCTGCCCGCTTCGATCATATAGATGCGATCGGCTGCGATGATCGTCTGCAGCCGGTGCGCCACGACGATCGTCGTGCGGGCGCGCCGCAAATCGTCGATTGCCATCTGGATGGCCTGTTCCGATTCGGGATCGAGCGCCGCCGTCGGCTCATCGAGCAGCAAGATCGGCGCGTCCTTCAAGATAGCGCGGGCGATGGCGATGCGTTGTCTCTGCCCAGCCGAGAGATGTAGGCCGTGTTCGCCGACCGGCGTTGCGTAGCCGGCGGAAAAGGACATGATGAAATCATGCGCATTGGCCTTGCGCGCGGCGGCGACAATGTCCGCATCGGAGGCCGCCCGCCGGCCGAGCCCAATATTGCTGGCAATCGAGGCATGGAACAGAAAAACGTCCTGGCTGACGAACGCAATCTTGCGCCGCAAGGATGAGATGTTGACGCTACGGATATCTGTTCCGTCGATCGTGATTTGGCCGGATAAAGGATCATAGAAACGCTGGATGAGCGCGAGGATGGTCGACTTGCCGCCGCCGGAGGGGCCGACGAACGCCGTCGTCTTGTCTGGCTCGCCGACGAAATCGAGCGCGTCGAGCACCATTTCTCTGTCGCGATAACAGAAGCTCACGTTTGCAAAGCTGATGCGCCCGCGTGCCATGGCGAGGGGCGGCCGCGCGGCCCCCTCGGCTTCCACGGCGGGACGATCGAGAATCTCATAGACAAGCTTGGCGCCGACGAGGCCGTTCTGAATTTCAAGATGCAGGCGAGCCAGACGTTTCGCCGGCTCATAGGCCATCAGCAGCGCGGCGAGAAAGGAGAAGAACGAGCCTGCACCCGCATGCGCGACCGAGACGCGCCAGCCGCCATAGAAGATCACTGCGGCGATCGCCAATCCGCCGAAGAAATCGGCGAGCGGACTGGCGATCGCCATGCTGGCAGCCATGCGGTTGGCGGCCTTCTCGACATGGCCGACGGCTGCGCGCATGCGTCTTTGCATCACGCCTTCAAGGTCGAAGCTCTTGACGATGCGCAGGCCTTGGATCGCCTCCTGCATAATTTCGAGGATTTGCGCCGTTCCGTCGAAAGAGGATCGCGCCAGCTTCCGCACGCTTTTGATGAGCCGCGAGAGCCCATAGGCGCCGATCGGCATTAGCGCCAGCGCTATTACCGACATCTTAGCGTCTTGGATGAACATCACGAACACGAGGCCGATCAACGTGAGCGCGTCGCGCCCCGCGCTCATGATCAGAATCTGCAATGTATCGCGTATGCCGGTCGCGGCAACGCCGAGACGCGTCATGAAGTCGCTCGAATGGCGGTCCTGAAAGAAGGCCATGTTCTGGCCGAGCAGATGATCGAAGAGATTGGCCTGCACCCGCGCAACGATGCGGTTGCCGGTGCGGGCGAGCAGCACGAGATAGCCATAAGTCGCAAGCCCGCGGGTCAGAAACAACCCTGCGATGGCCAGAGACAGAAGTTCGAGCGCGCGGAATCCGTTCGTCTCGACCATATGGTCGAGAACCGGCTTCAGCAGGTAGGCCGAAAGCCCGGTTGCCGCGGCCGAGACCGCCATCAGGAGCCCGGCGAGAAGATAAGCGCCCAGATGCTGACGGCCGTGATCGGCGAAAAGTCGCCTGATCATGGCGATTGAATCGCCGCGAAAGGCCGGTGCGAAAGGCGGGGCAGCCATCGTCTCTGCTCTCTTTCGTCAGGACGGGTGAATGCTCTCGAATGATGGAGAAATTTCGGTGTTAATGGAGGCGAAATAAAAGCGCTCACGTCGCCGGCACTTGCGACGGCGTGGGTGCCGTGGGGCTGCGTCAGATCGCGGCGCCTTCGCCATTGAAGACAGGGGTACTTTCCAAGGCTGCTACCTCGGCGTCGGTGAACAGTCGGCTGCGGGTCAAGAAACGGACGGACTCTGGCGCTTCAAGCGAGAAGCCGGAGCCGCGGCCAGGAACGACGTCGATCGTCAGATGCGTGTGCTTCCAATATTCGAATTGCGACTCGCTCATATAGAACGGTGCGCCAGCAATCTCGCCGAGCTTCACATCGCTCAGCCCGACGCGGAATTCGCCGCGCGGATAGCACATCGGTGCCGACCCATCGCAGCACCCACCGGACTGATGGAACATTACGGGGCCGTGCATCGCTTCGAGCTTCGCGATGAGTTCGAGAGCCTTCGGCGTTGCGGTGACGCGTTCGGCCAAGTCCGCCTCCTAAACAATAGAAAGTGGCGGCATGCGCGCCGCCACTCTTACCAAAGTCTCAGAAGAAGCCAAGCGCCTTGGCGCTGTAACTCACTAAGAGGTTCTTCGTCTGCTGATAGTGATCGAGCATCATCTTGTGGTTTTCACGACCGATGCCGGACTGCTTATAGCCGCCGAAGGCCGCATGCGACGGATAGAGATGATAGCAGTTCGTCCAGACCCGGCCGGCCTGAATGCCGCGGCCCATGCGATAGGCGCGGTTAATGTCACGCGTCCATAGGCCGGAGCCGAGGCCGTAGAGGGTATCGTTGGCGATAGCGAGGGCTTCTTCCTCATTCTCGAACGTGGTCACGGAAACGACCGGCCCGAAAATCTCCTCCTGGAAGACGCGCATTTTATTGTTGCCTTCGAGGATCGTGGGCTTGATGTAATAGCCTTCGGCCAATTCGCCTTCGAGCCTGTTGCGCTCGCCGCCGATGAGGACCTTCGCGCCCTCCTTCTTGCCGATATCGATATAGGAGAGGATCTTTTCCAGCTGATCGTTCGAGGCCTGGGCGCCGATCATCGTCTCCGGATCGAGCGGATGGCCTTGCTTGATCTTGCCGACCCGGGCAATCGCCTTCTCCATGAACCGATCGTAGATCGACTTCTGGATCAGCGCGCGGCTCGGGGCGGTGCAGACTTCGCCCTGGTTGAACGCGAACATTGCGAAGCCTTCGAGCGCCTTGTCGAAGAAATCGTCATCCTCGGCCATCACGTCGGCGAAGAAGATGTTCGGCGATTTACCGCCGAGTTCGAGCGTCACCGGGATGATGTTCTCGGACGCATATTGCATGATGAGCCGTCCCGTGGTCGTCTCGCCGGTGAAGGCCACTTTCGCGATCCGCTTGTTCTGCGCCAGCGGCTTGCCGGCTTCGACGCCAAAACCGTTGATGATGTTGAGCACGCCTGGCGGTAGAATGTCAGCGATCATGTCGGCGAAGACCATGATGCTCATCGGCGTCTGCTCGGCCGGCTTTAGTACAATGCAATTGCCGGCTGCAAGCGCGGGCGCGATCTTCCACGCCGCCATCAGCAGCGGGAAGTTCCAAGGGATGATTTGCGCGACAACGCCGAGCGGCTCATGAAAATGATAGGCGACCGTGTCGTGATCGATCTCCGACAGCGTCCCTTCCTGAGCGAGGATACAGCCGGCAAAATAGCGGAAATGATCGACGACGAGTGGAAGATCGGCCGCCGTCGTCTCGCGGATTGGTTTGCCGTTGTCGACCGTTTCGGCGAGCGCGAGCAGGCTCAATTTGCTTTCGACCCGGTCGGCGATCTTGTTCAGCAATCTTGCGCGCTCCGAGGCTGATGTCTTTGCCCACTTTGCGCGGGCGGCATGGGCCGCATCCAGCGCTAACTCGACATCTTCCGCCGTGGAACGAGCAACCTGGCAGACGGGCTTTCCGGTGATCGGGCTGATATTGTCGAAATATTGCCCCCTGACCGGCGCGACCCACTTGCCGCCAATGAAATTGTCGTAGCGCTCGCGCAGCGCTACTTGCTGTTTCAGCTCGGCAAGGCTTTTTGCAAGCATGACTTCCTCCCACATCTGGCTTTTGAAGGTGGATTATGATGGCAAAAGCGGACCGAGGGCAATGATTGTATTGCGGTCAAATTTACGCGGGCAACACGGCCTTTGCAATAAAGCCTCGAGGCTTCCCGGCCAATCTTCGCAGACCTTCGGAAGTTCTAAATTCCTACCCCGATTACACTTTGGGTCCGTGCCATATGGAGCGCTTGGGCCTATTGCATGGTGCCTCATGCTTAAGACAGGCCGCGGACGGAGTCTCCCTTGCGTGAGCGTCGCGGCTTTTCCTCTTCCTCTTCGGTGCGCGCGCCACGGTGCTTGCACGCAACACTCGCCCTCAGCGACCTTGCTCTTCGGACTATGAGCGGGCAGGCGCGTCTTGTCGTTCCCTCGCCTCGATCCTCTCTGCTCGTCGATCGCCTGACTCAAGACATCGTGCTTGTGGCGCGCTCGGAGCGAGAAATAAGAGGGTAACGCGGTTGAGAAAATCTTGAACGCCACCGAGCCGCGGAATCCTCGATCTTCGCCCGTGCCGTTTTAAGCCTCGTTCTCCGGATCGAGGGTGAGATCGGCATTGTGAAGCTCGCCGGGAGTTTCGTGATCGCGACTGCGAAGAGCAGTCGCAGCTTGGCGTTGGCGATATCGGACGCCGGCCTAAAATTGAGGGCCCGGCTGGCGGCATCGGATTTCGCTGGCTCCATCGGTACACTTTGGACCGGCCCATCGGCGGCGACGAGCAATAGCCCAATGTCGCCGCTGCTCAGGCGGCCGCTTTGCTGGACCTTCCTTGTTTATATTGATTTTAAACAAGAAGACTTGGCGAGCGCTTCTTTGGAACGCCTATAAAGTTTGCCGATTCACTTGCTCTATTTCCGGTTCGACATTAGATCCCTGCCATAATGAACCTCGACCGGCTGAGGCACGCAATTATTTTACGGCAATCCGAATGATCGTCTGTTCCTGCAACGCAATTTCCGAAACGAAAATCAGGGACTCGCTTCACAGCGAGAAGTCCCCGCGCACGCCGGGTGCAGTCTATAAGTGCCTCGGTTGCAGCCCCAATTGCGGCCGCTGCTACGCCACCGTTCAATCGATCATCAAGGATGCTCTTGGCCAAGCCGAAGAGCACGCGCACAGCCGCGAAGGCACGCTCAAGCGCTTCAAGGAAGAATGGGCGAGCCACGCCGACCCCGCGCAAGGCGCGCCCGCTGAAGAACACAGCACTTGTGCGGCCGGTTGCGCGTGCTGCCGAGCTGCGGGCACCGCGGATCATTTCGATCCGAAAGACTGACGCGCCTGCTCCGAGCGGGGAGCCTAATATTCCTGGATAACTAGTAGCTGTCTCGACCCCACCGCCGATATTGCGGAAATGGGGTGAGGGCCTTACTGTGCCGCTCTCGGCCGCCAATGGAGCAATTCTAAAATGAAGGGTGACGACAAGGTTCTCGAATATTTAAATCGCGGCCTCAGGAGCGAATTGACGGCGATCAACCAATATTGGCTGCATTATCGCATGCTCGACAATTGGGGCTACAAGGAACTCGCCAAGAAATGGCGGGCGGAATCCCTCGAAGAAATGAATCACGCTGATCGTTTTGTCGACCGTATTCTGTTTCTCGAAGGCCTGCCCAACTTGCAGGTTCTCGATCCGTTGCGGATCGGGCAGACCATCGAAGAAATTCTCGCCGCAGACCTTGCCGCGGAGAGTGACGCCCATCGGCTCTATACGGAAGCCGCCGACTATTGCTTTTCCATCCGCGACTTCGTGTCCAAGGAGCTGTTCGACGACCTCTTGACGGACGAGGAAGGCCACATCGATTTTCTGGAAACTCAGCAAGAGCTGGTCCGCCAGGTCGGCGTCAGCCTCTACGCCCAGAAGCACATCGGCCATCTCGAAGACTGAGCGGCCATCGAAGCTCTTCCGCCTAGGTTGTGACCTCGCCCTCCGTCTTGCGCGGCGGCCCCATCAGGGCTGGCTGGAACAAAACCGCGGCGCAAAGGGTCGTCACTAGCGAGATCGCCAGCAATTTGCCCATGCTCGACGTGCCGGGATGATGCGAGAGCCAGAGGCTGCCGAAGGCGGTCGCCGTGGTCATGGCACTAAAGAAGACTGCGCGCGTCAGGCTCGACTGCAGAAGGTTTGTCGTCCCCGCCCGCCAGGCCATCACGAAGTAGATCTTGAAAGCCACGCCGAGCCCGAGCAGCAAGGGCAGGGCGATGATGTTGGCGAAGTTGAGCGGCATGTTGATCAGCACCGTGATCTCCAAGGTTACCAGCCCCGCGAGCAGCAGGGGGACCAAGGTCAGCAGGACATCGGTGACGCGCCGCAGCACGATGTAGAGAAGGATGCTGATCGAAAGCAATGCCCAGATGCCCGCCTCGATGAAGGCCTTTACGACCGTGTCGCCGGATTCTTGCATGGCGACTGGTTCGCCGGTGGCGCCCGGCGCGACCTTCCCCACCGCCCGGGCGAATTTTTGCATGACCGTATTGTTGTTCTGATCGCCCTTCGGCGCGACTTCGATGCGGGCCTGCCCATCGTCGCTGATCCAATCGCGCCGCAGAGATTGCGGAATATCGTCGAGGCCGGTCGGCTTGGCCTCGAGCGCGCGATGCAGAAGATCGAGCGTCACTTTGAGGCTGGGCAATAGAAGCGCCCGTGCCGCATCGCGTTTTTCCGCCGACGCCGTTGCGAGTTTGCGAATGGAATCGGCGAGATGACGCGCATCATCGGCGCCTTTGCCGGTTACGCCTCCTGCCGTTTTGGAAAAGAGATCGGCTGCTTTGTTCATGGCGGCGACTTCTTCCTCCGGCGTCGGGGCGGGGCGCAGCCTGTTCGGATCGAACAAGGGCAGCAAAATCGATGCTGCGTGTTGGATGATGGGGAGTTTCTGGTCCTGATCGGCAGGAACGAAGCTTGAAAGCGTCAGGACCCGAGAGACTTCCGGCAATTTCTGCAACTTGGCGACGAGCGGCGGGGTCGCGTCGAGATTCGGCGCGAGGATATCGATCGTGTTTGTATCGCCATTGCTATTCTTCATGAGATCCAGAAGCGTCGCGACGGCTTCAGTTTTCTTGCTGCGCAGGTTGAGCGGATTGAAGTCGAAATGCAGATGCGCGAGGAGCGGCGTCCCTGCCAGCGCGACGGCGAGAGTTCCGATCACAATTGCATAGCGGTGCGCGCTGAGGAAATTGTCGATCGGCGCGAGAAACTTATATCCCACCGGCTCACGCTCGGCGGGGGGACGAACGAGCGTCAACAGAGCCGGCAGGACGGTGATCGCCGAGAGGAAGGCGATGATCATGCCAGTGCCGGCAATCAGCCCCAATTCGGAGACGCCGCGATAATCGGTCGGCAGGAAGGAATAGAAGCCGGCTGTCGTTGCCGCCGCGGCGAGCGCCAGAGGCCGTCCCGCCTTCGCTGCCGCCATTTGCAGGGCTTTGTGAAAATCCGGCTCTTCGTGTCGCTCCGCTCGGTAGCGAACGCTGAACTGGATCCCGAAATCGACGCCAATTCCGACGAAGAGAACTGCAAAGGCAACTGAAATTAAATTTAATGCGCCCGGCTTAAAAAGCGTCCACGCACATCGGATGCAGTGCGTATCGATAGCGGCCGAAATCGAGTGCCACAGGCCGAGCGAAGTCAATCCGAGCGCGGCGGTCACGCAAAGTCCGACCACGACGCTGAGCGCCACGGCAGCGACGATGCGCAGAGACTTCAATGCTCGCCAGATGATGAACAGAACGATGAGCGCGGTGAGCACTGCATTGAGCCCCGAGCCTTCTTCAACTGTCGAGAATTCCTCGTCGGCGAGCGGAACGGGGCCGGTGAGCCGAACGGTGACGCCCTGGCCCGGCGTGAGGCCGAGGTCGCGCGCGCTCGCACGGATGAAATCGGTGGCAACGCGTCCCGGCTGGAGCGCGGCATAGTTGAGGATCGGCTTGACCGTTAGAAAGTGCCGCAACTCGCGCGGGCTCGGCGATTCACCCGACAGCAAGGCGCGCCAGGAGAAAAATGTATGGCGGTCGGCGAGCACGTCGTCGAGCGCCGAGGAGAGTGAAACCATCGGTCGGTCGAAATCGTCGAACGTGCCGGCCTTCGCACGGACGCCGCGGTTGATATAGGAGAACGCGTCCATGACGCCGCGCAGGGTCGGGTCGGCGGCGAGGGCGGCGAGGAAGGGCTCCGCCTTCATCAGCCCGCCCACGGTGCGTTGAACCTCAGGAACAGACTGAAACAAAAACGAATTCTGGTCAAAATAGGGGCCGCCGTCAGGACGGTCGACGCTTTGGAAGAGATCGGTCCGTGCGGCCAATTTTGCGTCAAGCTGCGCTGCCGCGCTTTCGGTCAGCTCCGGCGTCTCGCCGTCGATGACGACGATGATCTCGTCGGTGCGCTGCGGGAATGCCTTGTCCATGTCGGCCAGCCGCTGCCGCCACGGCAATTTCGCCGACAGAAAGTCGTTCGTATTGGTGTTGATGGCGAAATGCTTGGCTGCGTAATAACCGCTGGCGCCGCCGACCACGATCGCAATTGCAACCACGGCCCATGCAAAGCGCGAACACAGGCCGACAAGCCCGACGATGGCTCTGCCGATCAGTCCGGTTCGTGACGCTAGTGCCGGTTTGGCCACGTCTTCGGGTTTGGTATCCATAATCTCCTAGCACCAATTGACGGGAATGTGTGGCAACTTTGCAAGAGCTTCGTTGCTTCGTAGGATAAAATCGATTTTCACGATGGCAATTTTACGCCTTGCGCGTTAACTGAACCGCTTTAGCTTTATATTCTGGGATGTTTGACATTGGGATCGGCATCTCTAAAACCTTGGGACAAGGAAAAAAGCAAGACTTGTCTTGTCTCGTTTGGCCGATAGCATCCTATACTTGAGGTATTCAATGAAGGTCATCTTGGCCCAGCCGCGCGGCTTTTGTGCCGGCGTGGTTCGGGCCATCGAGATTGTCGAGCGCGCGCTCGACAAATATGGCGCGCCCGTCTATGTGCGCCATGAGATCGTGCACAATGGCTATGTGGTCGAGAGCCTGAAGGCCAAGGGCGCCCGTTTCGTCGAGAGCTTGGCCGAAGTGCCGCGCGGCGCGCCGACCGTCTTCAGCGCGCATGGCGTCTCCCGCGCCGTCGAGGAGGAGGCCGCGGACCGCGGCCTGCCGGTGCTCGACGCCACTTGTCCGCTGGTCGCCAAGGTCCATGCCCAAGGCCAGCGCTATGTGCGGCAGGGCCGGGCGCTCGTCCTCATCGGCCATGCCGGACATCCCGAGGTCGAAGGCACGATCGGCCGCATTCCCGGGCCGGTCAATCTTGTCCAGTCGGAAGCAGATGTCGCAGCGCTCGACCTTGCCGCCGATACGCCACTCGCCTATGTCACCCAGACGACGCTAAGCGTCGATGACACCAAGGTCAATCATCGCGGCCCTCAAACGCCGATTCGCTGACATCGTCGGACCGGAAACCAAGGACATCTGCTACGCGACACAAAACCGGCAGACGGCGGTGCGCGAATTGAGCAGGCTTGTCGATGTCATTCTGGTTGTCGGCGCGAAAAATAGCTCGAATTCCAATCGCTTGCGCGAGATTGGCGCGGAGGCCGATATTCCGAGCTATCTTATCGCCGATCAACGATCTTGACCTCGACGCCCTCCGAGGCGTCGGGACGATCGGCTTGACGGCCGGCGCTTCGGCGCCGGAGGTCCTGGTCGATGAGGTTATCGAGACGCTTTGCGGCGCTCGGCCCGCTTGAAGTGGCGCTCTTGCCGGGGGTTGAAGAAAATATGGAATTCCGGCTACCTTCCGAACTTCTTGACGCATGAGCTTTATCGAAACCACCGAGCAAATTGATGAGGAGCCGGCGTTAGATGGGTATTACCGTCCTGCAGATGGCGCAGATCGGCGCCTATGTGCTGCGCCAGAAGCTCCAAGGGCGCAAGCGCTTTCCGCTCGTGCTCATGCTCGAACCTCTGTTCCGCTGCAATCTCGCCTGCGCCGGCTGCGGCAAGATCGATTATCCCGATCCGATCCTCAATCAACGCCTGCCGCTCGATGAATGCCTGCATGCGATCGACGAATGCGGCGCGCCGGTCGTCGTGATCGCCGGCGGCGAGCCGCTTCTGCACAAGGAGCTTGCCGCAGATCGTGAAGGGCGCCATCGCCCGCGGCAAATACGTCACCGTCTGCACCAATGCGCTGCTGCTCGAAAAGCAGATCGACCGGTTCAAGCCCAACCGCTATTTCAACTGGTCGATCCATCTCGACGGCGACGAGGAGATGCATGACCACTCGGTCTGCCAGAAGGGCGTCTACGATCGTGCCGTCTCGGCCTTGAAGCTCGCCAAGTCGAAGGGCTTCCGCGTCACCATCAATTGCACCCTGTTCAATGATGCCGATCCGGAGCGCGTCGCCAAGTTCTTCGACGAGGTCGCGACGTTCGGCATCGAGGGCATCACCGTTTCGCCCGGCTATGCCTACGAGCGCGCGCCGGATCAGCAGCACTTCCTCAACCGCGGCAAGACCAAGCAATTGTTCCGCGACATTTTCGAGCGCGGCAAGGGCGGCAAGGCGTGGCCGTTCTTCCAATCGGTGCTGTTCCTCGATTTTCTCGCCGGCAACCGCACCTATGAATGCACGCCCTGGGGCAACCCGACGCGCACGGTCTTCGGCTGGCAGCGGCCCTGCTATCTGCTGGGCGAGGGCTATGCCAAGACCTTCGCCGAACTGATGGAAACGACCGACTGGGATTCTTACGGCGTCGGCAAATACGAGAAATGCGCCGACTGCATGGTCCATTGCGGCTTCGAGGCGACGCGCCGTGCGAAGAATCCTTTGCCAAGCCATGGCAGGTGCTCGCCGTCGTCATTGCAGGGCATCGTAACGCGAGGGCCCGATGGCGCCGGATATCCCGCTAGACGGGCAGCGACCCGCCGATTACGTCTTCGCACGGCACGTCGAGCACAAGCTCGCCGAAATCAAAGAAGCCGAAGCCGCCGCCGCAATCATCTGTCGGCCGCGGAATAGCGAGGCGAAGGCGGCTCTCGTATCGAGTGCCGTCCGGTACCAGATGCGGGATCTGGCGCGGCTCGCGCAAGAGCGAGCGCAGCACGCGCCCCGACCGCGATCCGGCCGTCTTGGCGAATAGCCGACGAGCGCCGCGGGAGGCACATGCCGCTCGGCCGGATCGGCGACCACGCGAAACGCCGCGAAGGGCAGGTTACGGGCGGCGGCGAAGTCGCGCCGCGATATGCGATTCCATGTCGGCCACGACGGCGCCCGTTGCAACATGAAGAGCGCGCTTATGCGCCGGATCGGCGACCGGAAGATCGATCCCGGCCATATCGACGATCGGGGCGCCGCCCAGGGCCTTGGCCAGCCGCTGCGACCAGACGCGATCGCATTCGAAATACTCGCCGTCTTCAGCGATGATCGCGCGCGCCACGAGCGATGTGCCGGCGTGAAGCCCGGCGCCAGTCCGCCGGCGATGCCGAAGCTGACGACGGCCGAGACATTCGCCGCACAGCGCCTCTTCGAGCGCCGATTCGAGACGCGCGCGATTGCCGCCGCCCGGCAACTACGATGACATCCGAGCCCGCCGCCACGCGCGCCTCCGCCGCGAGGCCGGTAACGGCGAGGATCACGCCGCGCCTTACATGCCGACCAGGACAGCGCGATGGTTGCCTCGCTTCAAATTCCTGAAGCGCGCAATCGCCCAGAGCGGGAAGAACTTCGAGTAGCCGTGATAGCGCAGATAGAACACCCGGGGGAACCCCGTGCCGGTAAAGCTCTCTTCGTGCCAAGACCCATCGTCCCTCCTGAGTATCCAGCAGATATCGGATGCCCTTCGCCACCGCTGGATCGTCGACTTGACCGGCAGCCATCAGTCCAAGCAATGCCCATGCCGTCTGCGAGGCGGTGCTCGGCGCTTTTTCGTAGCCCTGTAATCAAGGGCATAGCTCTCGCCGCCCTCGCCCCAGCCGCCGTCATCGTTCTGGATTGCCTTCAGCCAGGCGACAGCCCTTTTCACGGCAGAATGATTGCAATCGATGCCGGCGGCGTTGAGAGCGGATAGCACCGACCACGTGCCATAGATGTAATTGACGCCCCAGCGGCCGTACCAACTGCCGTCGTCCGCTTGCTCTTTCAGCAGATAATCCAAGGCGCGGGCAAGCCGTTTGCTGTGTTGTCGGCTTCTCACCGAGCTGCGCGAGCATCGAGACGCAGCGCGCCGTCACGTCCGCAGTCGGCGGATCGAGCAACGCGCCATGGTCGGCGAAAGGAATGTAGTTGAGATAGTCCAGGTCATTGTCGGCGTCGAAGGCGCCGAAGCCGCCGTTGTGGCTCTGCATGCCTTCGATCCATTCGCGGCCGCGGGCGATGCAGGCCGCATAATCGGTGCCTGCGGCACAGAGGCCGGCATTGCGGGCGCGGTCCATTGCCAGCACGACCACGGCGGTGTCGTCAAGATCGGGATAATGCGGATTGGCATATTGAAACGGCCCAGCCGCCCGGCCGTGTCGATGGCCGCTTCACGGCCCAATCCCCAGCCACGTCGAGAATCTGGCGCGGCTTCAGCCACTCCAAGGCCTTGCCAACCGGCGCAACGACGGCGTCGCTACCCGCCTCTATCAGCGCATGCGTCACAAGCGCCGTATCCCACACTGGCGAGAAGCAGGGCTGGCAATGTGCTTCGTTGTCCTTGATGACCAGCAATCCTCTCGATCGCGCGGTATGCGCATAGAAACATTCGGATCGATCGTGAGGATAGCCGAGAACATCGTACATGAGGGCCGAATTGGCGATAGCCGGATAGATCGCGCCGATTCCGTCATTCGCCGTTCAACCTCTCATCCACGAAGGCGACGGCCTTGTCGATCGCCCGCTTATGCGAAGCCTGCGGGAAGTAAGGCGTGGCGAAGCGCAATATCCTGTCGATGCCGGCGAAAATCATGGTCCAGGGGAAACGCTTGTGCGGCGCGTCCGGCCAGCGCCGCACCTGATCCGGCGGCACGATGAAGAGTTCGTCGAGCGTCACACGGCGCGGATTGCGAGCCTTGCCTCTCAAGGTCATGATCACCATGAGCGGAACGAGTACGGTGCGCGCCCAATAGGAAATTTTCGAAAGGTGGAACGGAAACCACGCGGGCAAGAGCATGATCTCGATCGGCATCACAGGCACGGCGCGCCAGGGCACGATTCCATATGTGGCGAGCAGAGCGCGGGTGAACACGTTGGTCTCAGCCGCTCCGCCGTGCGCCAGGATTGCAGCGCGCGCCCGCTGCATATGGGGCGCATCGGGCGAATCGCCGATCGCTTTCAAGGCGAAGTAGGCCTTGACGCTCGAACTGACATTGAAGGCGCCGGCATGGAACAGCGGCCAGCCGCCATGGTCGGCCTGCGCGCGCCGCAGGTAGTTCCCGATCTTCGCCTCGACTGCGGCCGAAGCCGGGTTGCCGAGATGATGGCGGAAGAGAATATATTCGGCACTGACGGAGACATCCGCCTCCAGTTCGAAGACGAAATGCCCGTCGTCGCGCTGCATGTCGAGCAGCGCCTTGGTCCCCGCCGTGACTGCCGATTCGACATCGGCCAGCTTTGGCTCGCGCAAGGTGGCGAAAACAGCCCTGTTCACTCATCACTCAAGCCTGTCCCTTGCGCAAATTGCTCATAAGCCATGATGAAGGACCGCTTCGGCGGCCGTAAAACCAGAGCGCACGGCGCCTTCAATCGTGGCTGGCAGGCCCGTCGCCGTCCAATCGCCTGCAAGCAGGAGATTGGACCAAAGCCGTCCGGGTATGCGGCCGCCGCGCCTCTTCTTCGGGGGTCGCGGCGAAGGTCGCGCGCCTCTCCTTAATGATTTGCCATGCGGGCATGGATGGTGCAATCCCAATTGCCCGTACCACATCGGACCATATTTTCGCCGCCAGCTCGTCACGCGGCACGTTGATCAGGCGGTCGGCGCCGCTGATCGTCACTGAAAGCCGGTCGGGAAAGGAGAACAGCCATTCGATCGTGCCGTTAACGACACCGAGGATAGAGGGAGGCCCAGCTAGAGCCGCGATCTTGAAATGGGCATTTACAATGGCGCGAAAAGCCTGCGGCGTCGTTAAGCCCGGTAGCAGAGCGGCGGCGACCGGCGCCGGCACGGCGAGGATCACAATATCGTTAACGCCGACGTTGACCTGCGCGCCGCCGAAAATGAGGCGGTTGACCCTGCTATCCACAATTTCCACGGCAGACAAGCGGCTCTCGAAGGCAATCGCGACGCCTTTTCCCTCGAGCAGCCGCAACGCCGGCGTGACAAAAGCCTCGGAGAGGCCATGCGCCGCGACGAGGGGCCGGCAGGCGCGCCCTCCCTTGGCGAGTGATTCGCGCAAGATCGTGGCAGCGAGCGAAGCCGACCCTTCCTCGGGCTCGGTGTTGAGCGCGGCGAGGAAGAACGGACGCCAGAGCCTCTCATAGAGCAGACCTTTGCACGCCATGGCGGCCTTGATCGGCGCCCCTTTGGCAGCGGTGAGAAGACCAAGAATGCCGAGATAATCCCGCGCGGACGTTCCCGGCACGCGCCTCTGCTTTTGCAAAATCCACCAGGGGATAACTCCGTCGTTCGGCCGCACCTGCCAGCGCTCTCCGGAGGCGAGATCGACGAAGGGAAATTCGGCGCTCGCAGGACCGGCAAGCTGATCTTCGGTTCCGAGCTCGCGCAAAAATGCCCGCGCAGCGTGGTTGCCCGACAAAAGCAGATGGTTGCCATTGTCGATCTGCATGTCGAGCGTGCTGTCGAAATAGGAGCGGCAACGGCCGCCAGCTTGCGGCGCTGCCTCGTAAAGAACGACGCGGCGAGGCCCTTCCGCTAGGCGGAGGGCCGCGGCAAGCCCGGCAAGGCCAGCGCCGATGATGTGAACCTTGGACATCAGATGAGGCCGTGCCGCAGCAGGGCGAGAAGAACAAGGTGGCGCGGCACCCGCACCCCGGTGCGCGGCGGCGCAAATCCGCGCGCGACCACGCGGGCAAGAATCACGCGGTAGACTTCGTCCATCAGCCGTGGCGCCTTTACGCTCGCGCGCGGACACCGCGCCATGATCTCGGCGGCGCGGGCAAAATGTTCGCGCGCACGCGCGATAACCGGTACACAGGCTTCGCCGAGGGCGGGATCGGCGAGCACATTCTGCGGATTTGTCGTCTTTATGCCCGCTTCCAACAAAGCTTCGCGTGGAAGATAGAGCCGCGCGATTGCGGCGTCCTCATCGAGATCGCGCAGGATGTTGGTGAGCTGGAAAGCGCGACCAAGATGATTGGCAAGCCCCGGACCTTCTGCGCCAGGCACGCCGAAGATGCGCACCGAAAGCCGCCCGACGGCGCTCGCGACGCGGTCGCAATAAAGATCGAGCGTCGTCCAGTCGGGCGCCTGGATATCGGCGACAACGTCCATCTCCATGCCCTCGATCACGGCGAAGAAATCGTCGCGTTGCAGATCGAAGGTGCGGATGGCTTCACTAAGGCCGCGCAGATGCGGCGGCGCTTCCCTGCCGGCGCTGAGCGCTGCGATCTCGTCACGCCAGCGCGCCAGCGCGGCGGAACGCGTTGCGACATCGCCGCCGTCATCGGCAATGTCGTCGACTGCCCGGCAAAACGAATAGATCTCGAACATCGCGTCGCGCTGCCGGCGCGGCAGAATCCGCATCGCAGCGTAGAACGAGCTTCCGCTCGCCCGCGTCTCCGCCGTGGGCGCGGAAGGTTCAGCCGCGGAGACGCTCATGCGCCCCTCATGGGCGACGCATGACGCAGCGTTGCGCGGCGACCACGATCGACGAGGCCAGCGCCGATCCCGACCAGCGTCCAGGCGAGGAAGCCTGGCTTTGTCAGATGCACCTTTTCACTTAGAGGATCGCGTTGAACCAGCATCGCGACGAGAGTTTGTGCAAGCCTGGCGATCACCGCGGTCTCGAGGCCGAGGCGGAGGTCACGCACTTGTTTCGGCAGTTCGCTCCCCTGCCGGATCAGCAATTCCGTGCGTGCCGCGACGGCGTGTAGGCAGGCAAGCATGCCGGGCGTGGCGCTCGGCGCGGCGAGGGCGGTCGGATCGGTCCCTTCCTTCGCCATGGCGTCGAGCGGCACATAGACCCGATCGAGATTGCGATAATCGGCGCCGCAATCTTGAAGATGATTGATGATTTGAAGCGCCGAGCAGAGCGCATCGTTGGCCGGCCAGGTCGCTTCGCTCTCGCCATGGACGTCCAGCACGAAACGGCCGACGGGCGCTGCCGAATAGGCACAATAATGCATGAGCTCGTCGAAGTTTGCGTAGCGCTTCTTAGTCGCGTCCATGCGGAAGGCGTGCAGGAGGTCGAGCGCGTGGCGCCGGGAAAGCCGGCGCTCGGCCAGCGCCGTGCGCAATGGCCGCGCGACCGAAATGCCATCCTCCTTGCCGAGAAGCGCAGCTTCGAACCTGTCCAGGCCTTCGAGTTTCTCTTCCGGACTTAAGACTGGACTGTCGGCAACGTCGTCGGCGCCGCGTACAAAATTGTAGAAGGCCAGGATGACGGGCCTGTGCGCGCGCGCGATCAGCCGCGACGCGACGGGGAAATTCTCGTCGCGGTGTGTCTTCGTCTGGGCCTGCTCGACGTTCGTGCTCATCGCAGATAGCCGTGTTCGCGAAACCAAGCGAGGGCGTCGCCAAGACCTTGTGCATAGGACCTCGCGCGATAGCCGAGTTCGCGTTCCGCCTTGGCAGAGGAAAAGAACATCCGATATTTCGACATCCGCAGACCGTCGCTTGTGAGGAAGGGCTCGCGGTGGGTCAAGCGTGCCCGCGCCTCGGCGAGAAAGGCAAGCGGATACAGCAAGGTGCGCGGCAGGCGCAGCCATGGTGGCCGACCGCCGGTCAAGGCCGCGATATCCGCAAGCATGGCGGCAAAGCCCACGTTTTGCCCTCCGAGGATATAATGCTCGCCGATCCGTCCATGTTGCAGCGCAGCAACATGTCCGGCTGCGACATCATCGACATGAACGAGATTGAGCCCGGTGTCTACGTAGCCTAGCATACGGCCGCTGGCGGCCTCGATGATGACGCGGCCGGTCGGTGTCGGCTTCACGTCGCGCGGCCCGATCGGCGTCGAGGGATGAACGATGACCGCCGGCAGGCGTTCCGCCGCGATCATGGCTGTCACGATCTGTTCGGCCAGGACCTTGCTTTTCTTATAAGCGCCGACCGCTGCATCGACGCTGACGGGCTTGGTTTCATCGACCGGTTCGCCATTTTCTGAGACCGAAAGCGTCGCGACGCTGCTTGTATAGACGACGCGCTCGACTCCTGCTTTCAACGCCGCCTGCATGAGGATGCGCGTGCCGTCGCGATTGGCGCGCAGGATTTCTGCGGGATCGGGCGCCCAAAGCCGATAATCGGCCGCGACATGGAACACAAACCTGACGTCTGCCATGGCGCGGGCGACGGAGTCCGGATCGCACATGTCGCCTTTGGCGATCTCGACGTCGAACCCGGTAAGGTTGACCCGCGAACTGGTCGGGCGGACAAGACCACGCACGTGATAGCCGGCTGCGATCAACGCATGGGCGACAGCCGATCCGACGAAGCCCGAGGCGCCGGTGACCAAGACTTTGTCGCCCACGCTGCTGCCCTCGCATATCTGCCGTTACGCGTCGCGAGGCGGCATATCATTTGTTCTGCGCGGGCGGCAACCAGACCCTTGCCATAAAAACGCGCGACCCTGGCGATATCGGGCGGCAGCCGCAAACGCGGCCGGCGAGGGGCCAATTTCTATGGAATGCGTGGGCTCTTTTCAGAACCACGGTTTTGTGAAGTTGGTGCTCCGGCGAGCGCCGCGTCCTGACGCCGCAGTTCCTCACTGCGAACGCACAACGAACCCTTGAACCGGCACGATTTTCTGGCCAGCGCGTACGATTGAGGTTAAAGGCATTCTAATGTCCGCTGTTCCTCCCCAAATCGAAGAAGAAACCGCCAAGCCGCGATATTCACCGCGTGCCCTGTTGGCGCTCGTCCCCTATGTCTGGCGCTACAAGCTCAGAATTGCGGCGGCGCTCTGCGCACTCACGGTGGCCGCGGCGGCAACCTTGGTCGTGCCGCTGGCCGTGCGGTTCATGATCGACAATGGCTTCTCAACGCAGAGCGCGGGAACCGTCAATCGTTATTTCGCCGCCATGGTCGCCGTCGTCGGCGTGCTGGCGCTATCCTCAGGCTGCCGCTACTACCTTGTCATGACCCTTGGCGAGAGGGTCGTCGCGGATTTGCGGATGCAGGTTTTCCAGCATCTCTCGCGACTCGATGCCACGTTCTTCGATTCAGCCCGAACCGGCGAACTCGTCTCCCGCCTCACAGCCGATACGACGCAGACTGAAGTCCGCCTTCGGCGCCTCGGCATCGATCGCGCTGCGCAACTTCTTTCTGTTCATCGGCGCGATTGCGCTAATGGTCTATACGAGCCCGAAACTCTCGGCTCTGGTGCTGATTGCGATCCCGATCATCGTTCTGCCGCTTTACGCAGCCGGCCGCGCTGTGCGCAAACGCTCGCGCACCGCGCAGGATACGCTCGCAGAGGCGACGGCCTATGCGGCGGAGAACCTCGGCGCTATCCGGGTCATGCAGGCTTTCGGCGCCGAGGCGGCGACCAATGCGCGCTTTGCCGGTGAGGTCGAGCAGTCCTACGACGCGGCTCGCGCGGCGATGCGCGCGCGCGCGGGAGTGACCGCGGGTGCGATCTTTCTTGCCTTCGCGAGCGTCGTGGCGGTGCTTTGGCTCGGCGCGCAGGACGTTCTCGCCGGCCGGATGAGCGGCGGCCTTCTTTCGCAATTCGTCCTCTACGCGGTTCTGGCAGCCGGTGCACTCGGCGAACTAAGCCAAGTATGGAGCGAAGTCGCTGCGGCCGCCGGCGCCGCCGGCCGGATCGGCGATCTGCTCGCGATCAAGCCGAAGATCGTCGCGCCCGTACCCGCCGCGCCGCTGCCGGTGCCGGCGCGCGGCGAGATCGTCTTCGATCATGTCGAATTCGCCTATCCGAGCCGCCCCGAAGTCGCCGCCATTCATGATCTGTCGTTGAAGATCATGCCCGGCGAAACCGTCGCCATCGTCGGCCCTTCCGGGGCCGGCAAATCGACGATCTTTCATCTGTTATTGCGTTTTTACGATCCGACCCGCGGCCGGATTCTGCTCGATGGTGTCGACATCAAGACGGTCGATCCCGCGGAACTGCGCCGGCGGATCAGCCTGGTGCCGCAAGACCCGGTGATTTTTGCCGCCTCGCTCGCCGACAATATCCGCTATGGATCGCCCGAGGCCAGCGATGCGGCGGTGCGCGACGCGGCGCGCAAGGCAGCGGCGCATCAGTTCATCGAGGCGGCATCCGCCGCCTATGCGACCCCCGTCGGCGAACGCGGCGTCACACTTTCCGGCGGTGAGCGCCAG